>NZ_FOLQ01000041.1 GCF_900112365.1 Spirosoma endophyticum
GCGAGCAACTCGATAAGCTTTCGTTGTTGATTCATCGCTCGACGGTGGTTGTGTTGGACAATGCCCGGATTCACACAGCGGGCTACATCCAAATGATGCGGCCGATTTGGGAAGCCAGAGGGCTATATTTGTTTTTCCTGCCTGTCTACTGTCCCCATCTCAACCTTGCCGAAACCTTATGGCGACATCTGAAAGGGGGGTGGTTGAGGCCCGAGGATTATTTGACTAATGATGATTTAGCCTATGCCCTGAATCGCTGTTTGACGAATGTGGGTGGAAAGTTAAGCATCAACTTCAGTGCTTTTAATGCAAACCAATAAGCGAGGATTACTTAGTTTTTTATAAATAAATGTTAATAAATTAATGAATTGAGCTAGTATTATGTTACTCATATTGCCGAGGTGGCGACGGCTAGACCGGGGTCGGCGTTCCGACTGCGGGCCACTTGACAGTCATAAAAAAAAGCCGTCTCCCGAAGTACTCTATTCTTGGAACGTTTTAGTTGACTGCTATTGCAAACGACGAGTTATTTCTTTTTGTGTAATACTACCCACATCATCGAGATTTTCGTCCAATAAAAGGGTATTTAGAATTACTTATGGCCTATGTAATATTTTATAAATGAATAACTTACACTGATACTACCTTTAATTAAAATCGTCCACGAAAACCTCGGTTAGCTTTCGGGAGAAGGCATTAGTTCATACTGCGAACGTAGCTGTCTGTGGCAAAAATGAACGACTCTTGCCATATTGCAGTTGTAGTGATGAAAAAAGGCACTGCTTCCTATGGCATTCGCACCATTTCCGCCACCGACGGCTGTTTATACCCCCTACACCGTCATTGATAAATCCCGGCAAGGCATGCTTCGTGCAGAAGCGGATCAGGTAGCCCAGTTAGCCGGATTAACCGACGTTGAACTGGCCCCTATTCTGAACATGTCGATACGCAACTTACACCGGCTCAAAGCCAATGATAAACTGGCCCGAGATGCTTCCGAGCGGCTGCTGTTACTAACCAACTTGTTGCAACATGGGCTGGATGTCTTTGATGAGGATGCCCAGACACTAGCCGAATGGCTTCGTTCACCCATTCGTGAACTCAATACCCAATCCCCCCTGTCTCTACTCGACACCACAACCGGGTTTGGACTCGTGGATGATGTGCTGGGGCGCATCGAACACGGTATTGTCGGCTAGTTATCCTGCTACCTTGATGTTAACCGTTTACCGAACCGTCAAAGCCAAATACATCCATGAACCCTTGGCTACTGAAAGAGCCCGGTTATTTGGTGGCCGGTGGAACCCCAAGGGATACCCCCTACTCTATACTACCTCCTCTCCCGCTCTGGCCTTAGTCGAATCGTTAGTGCACCAACCCCGGGTTAAGTACGAAAAGTTGCCTAAGCTCTTTCTGTTTACCCTAGAGGTGCCCGATGACTCGTTAACCACTTGGTCGCCGGAGGCCTTGCCTGCTTACTGGAATGAAGAAAGCTACGAACGGACCCAGTGGATATTACGGGATTGGTTGAATGAGCCCACTACACTAATGGTGGCTGTTCCCTCGGTGGTGGTGCCGATGTCTTACAATTATTTGCTTCATCCTGCTCATTCAGCTTTTAGCCAAATCCGGTTTCTCCACCAAGAGCCTTTTCCCATCGAACGTCGGCTCTAGCAGCAGGACAATCCCTAATTCATCCAATTAGCAAACCTGTACGTGGTCAAATGAAGGGGAACTTTGTAATGTAACATATATTGATTGGTTTGTATAAATTAGGTCATTTGTGATTGTTCACAAAAGGGGCAGTTATCTTTATTAATTGAACGTCTCATAATCAGCTATCAAACCCGTTCAATTAAACGTCCGATCCCCCTCTGGCTTGTGATGCATATTTTCAATGATTGTCAACCCTAATCCGTAGCATACGGTAGCGTCCTGCCTACTCCTGTTGTCTTGGGTATTCAATGGTACCCGCACAATCATTCGGTTTTAGACAAGATACATCGGATAAATCGTAGAAAAAATTCGGTGTGCGAAACGGATTTCTCCCGGTAGCGATTAAAATGATTTCATCTCCAATACGTTTTTATTAGCAACACTTACGATGGGCGATTATAATTATGACTTGGCAACCGCACATCTCCTTTCATTTGGTCGTATTTGACTCAATCCTTTTAAACAAGATTTATTTCATCATGCCGAAAATCGGTAATGAGTCCTTTCACTGAAAACTAAACTATTCAGTGAATTTGTGACTTAAAGGAAAAGAAAGCTAGTTGAATTATGTAGAGGGTAAATGAAATAATTCGTACGAAACAGTAGTAGAGATTCAAGCTGTAACTAAAGTATGTTTTAACTAATCGTTTTTATATGCCACAACGTAACCGAAGACTAATGAGGGGTTACTAAGAACAAAGTAGCCTTTGTTCTTAGTGATTTAACTATAAAGCGACTTTTTCTCCTTTATATGGGTACTCATACAAAGGCTTGATAAGTCAATACCACTTTTAAATTTTATGGTTAAACCAGCTTTTACTACTGATTATCCATCTGATAAACAACTCTGGCAACAGTTTAGAGAAGGCGATCGTGTAGCCTTTGAGCAGATTATTGCTCATCATTATAACAGCTTGTTTCGTTTTGGTACCCGATTTACCAAAGACATTGGCTTGATCGAAGACTGCCTTCATGATATGTTTGTGTATCTCTGGGAAAAGCGGTCATCACTCAGTCCTACCGATTCAATCCGAAAATACCTGTTCAAATCCTTTCGGCATAAAATGCTGCTGGAGTTGCAGCGTGTCTACCGTCGGGGGTGGGTGGATGAGGAAGAAGCTGCCGAGCTAGCCCCGGAACAAAATTTCCAGGATGTGCTGTTTGTTTTGGAGAAAGAGCAGTTGACCGCTCACAAAATCAGGGAAGCTATCAATCACCTGCCTATCCGCCAGCAGGAGGCTTTATACCTACGTTATTTCGAGGGATTGGACGTTGATCATATTGCCCAGATCATGCAAATTAACCGACAATCGGTCTCCAATCACCTTCATAAAGCCCTTACCCACCTGCGCGAACATTGGGAAGACTTTACTATTCCCCTGTTGTTCTTGTGCTTTTCATGGGGGATTCATTAATTCCTGCAAAAAGATTTAAAAAAAGCTAAAAACGGAGGGTATATTTTTTCATCTGGCTAATTGTCTCAATAAAGGGCCGATAATTAGCGCTATTTGATGAAAACATTTAACCATTCTGAGCTAAAGGATTTCCTTGAAGACGAGTCATTTCAGCTATGGCTACTAGGAAAGTCCACTCCCGAGCAAGCACAAGAGTGGGAACAGTTTCCGCTATTATACCCCGATAAAGCAACTACCTTCAAAAAAGCCCAGGAAACGTTACTGGCCATTCAGAGTGATACGTTCGACCTGCCTTCGGCAAAGGTTCGGCAAAATATCCAGCAAATAATGCAGGCCACCGAACCGGCACCTGTCAGACAACTGCTGCCCTGGTATCAGTCCATTGGCTGGAAATGGGCCGCAGCTGCAGTGCTTTTGCTGGGCATAACGTGGTTTAGTTGGCAACGGAATCAGCGGAACGTCGATCCGTCTACGCGAATTTATCAGCAGCTGGTAGCTAAGGCCGAAATCCCTCTGGAAGAGATTATCAATACGTCTTCCCGAAATCATCTGGTCATGCTCTCTGATGGCAGTTCGGTGATGCTTCAGCCTGACAGCCGCATCAGTTACCCGAAGCAATTCAATCAGCACGAAAAGCGGGAAGTATACCTGACCGGTGAAGCCTTTTTTGAAGTCGCAAAAAACCCGGAGAAGCCTTTTTTTGTCTATGCCAATAACCTGATTACCAAAGTACTTGGCACGAGTTTTACGGTTAAGGCAACTGAAAAAGATCAGGTAAATGTCATCGTAAAGACTGGTAAGGTCTCTGTTTTTACACGCTTTGATAAAGAGCGCGTTGAGAAACAGGAGTCCAGACACCTCATTGGTTTAGTGCTGACGCCTAATCAACGAGTGCAATTCGATCCAGCGGAAAACCGGCTGTTGAGATCTATAGTCGAGTCGCCTACTTTACTCGATATGCCCATTCAACAGGCGACGTTCGAATTTAGCGGCACCCCCATTTCCACAGTTTTTGCTTCGCTGGAGAGAGCCTATGGCGTTGAGATTGTTTTCGATGCTGAGGTTATGAAAAACTGCTTTTTGACAGCCTCGCTGGATGATGAACCGCTGTTCGAAAAACTGAATATGATCTGCCAGACGCTGGATGCGCAGTACGAACAGATGGACGGGAAACTCTTAATTAGTAGTAAGGGGTGCCAATAAAATTACTTAATTCAATTTCTTAGCCTATGACTGAAAAAACACTCAACGTAAACCCCAAAAAAAAGAGCCAGTAATGCGCCAACATCACTGACTCCAGAATTACTCCCCCAATTGCTCTCTTCGAAAAAAGCACCACCGTGTTGGGGTAAGGGAATTTTATTGCCGATTTAAACCGACAACCAATCCAAAAGTATGACAATTTTGATACAAATGCAGCCCAGGCTGCTCAAAATTATGCGAGTCAGTTTACACCTGTTTTTCGTAGTCACCGCGTTTGCTACGATAGCAAGGGCGAGCGATACGTATGGTCAGGAACTACTCAATAAACGAGTGAGTCTTCAACTGTCTAATCTGACCCTTGAGCAGGCTATTAGCCGTATCGGTAAAGAGGCTGATGTGAAATTCATGTATAACCCACGAATTTTTACGCAGCAGCGGATCACCACTCTTACGTTTACAAACGAAAAGCTTTCGGCTGTGCTCGATGTGGTGTTAGGACCTGCGTCTATCGATTATGAAGTGGGTGGGAAAACAATAATCCTGAAACGGGCCGTCGATGCATCGACAACGAATTCAAATCCGACATCCAGCCCAAACGTCGAAAAACCCGTTCCTCCTATTACCGTCACGGGCCGGGTTCTCGATGAAAAAGGTGCTGGTTTACCAGGCGCTACTGTATTGCTGAAAGGTACCAGCAACTTGGGTACGGCAACGGACGCTAATGGGCGGTTCTCGTTGAACGTACCAGACGGTAATGGAACGCTGGTCATTTCGTCGATCAGCTACACAACGCAGGAAGTTGCTATCAACAACCGGACCACATTGCCTGACGTTCAACTGGCAACAGACGTTAAGTCGTTAAGTGAAGTGGTTGTAGTAGGGTATGGTACCCAACGAAAAAAAGACCTGACGGGCGCGGTTGCCGTTGTTAACGTAGCAGAACTGCAGCAGCAGCCAACGTCGCAGATAACTAACCAGTTGCAGGGTCGGGCATCGGGTGTTACGGTGCTTGGCTCGGGCCAGCCGGGCGAGGCTCCTCAGGTACGTATCCGGGGCTTGAATACCTTCGGAAATAACCAGCCGCTCTATGTTGTCGATGGCGTGCCAACGCAGAACATCAACGACATTAACCCAAATGACGTAGCGTCGATGCAGGTACTGAAAGATGCCGGTTCGGCTTCGATCTACGGCTCACGAGCGGCTAACGGTGTCATTATCATTACAACCCGGCGCGGGAATGGAAAAGTAAAAGTACAGTACGATACCTACTACGGTACGCAGATTCCCAAAGGTGGGAACGTCTGGAATTTGCTCAATCCGCAGGAAACAGCCCAACTGAAATTCAATGCGTTACGGAATGCCAATCCAACCGGGGTTATCAATGATCCACTTTATGGGAGCGGAACGACGCCCGTATTGCCTGACTACATTTCTCCGCAGGGAGCACACGAGGGCGATCCTTCGGTTGATCCTTCCAAGTACAATGTGAACCCAAATTACACGAGCGCAGCCGAGTATAATGCGTTTAACCGGATTACGCGGGCTAACAAAGGGGGCACCGACTGGTTCCACGAGATTTTCAAAACGGCGCCAATCATGAGCCATAACCTGGCAGTTAGCGGTGGTGGCCCACAAGGGAATTACCTGTTCTCGTTCAACTATTTTAATCAGCAGGGTACGTTGATCAATACGTATCTGAAACGCTACACGATCCGGTCTAACAGCCAGTACAACATTCGTGAGAATATTCGGATTGGCGAAAACCTTGCGTTTTCCGTGTCCGACAACCCACGGGTCAATGCCTTGCAGGAAGGTAGCGCTATTGGCTATGCGTTTCGGGAGCAGACCATTATTCCCGTTTATGATATCATGGGGAATTATGCGGGTGGCTACGGTCAGGGACTGGGAAATTCCAACAATCCGGTTGCGGTTCAGCAACGGACTGCGAATAATCGGGGTTTGAATAACCGCCTGTTTGGGAACATGTACGCCGAGGTCGACTTTCTGAAAGACTTTACGGCCCGTTCTAGTTTTGGGGGTGAACTGTTCATGGGAAATTTCCACTCGTTCACCTATCCAACCTACGAGAACCAGGAGAATACGACGACTAACTCGTACACGGAGAATACGTTTAACGGCTCGAACTGGACCTGGACCAACACGGTGCAGTACCAGCACAACTTCAACAACACGCACGATTTGAAAGTGCTGGTGGGCACGGAAGCCTACCAGAATCAGGGCCGTAACGTTGGGGGCACAACGCAGAATTATTTCTCGTTCGACCCGAACTATACGAACCTCTCAACCGGTGCCGGAACGCCAACAAACTATAGCAATCGCTACGCCGATGCGTTATTCTCGTTGATTGGCCGGGTCGATTATAGCTTAAAAGACAAATACCTATTCGGCGCTACCATTCGTCGCGATGGCTCGTCGCGCTTCCTAAACTACCAATATGGTTGGTTCCCGGCGGTGAGTGCTGGCTGGCGGATTTCGCAGGAAAGCTTCATGAGCAGCCTAACCTGGCTTAATGACCTAAAAATTCGGGGTGGTTATGGGGTTATGGGCAACCAATTGAACGTTGATCCGGCGAATGCGTATACAACCTACGGTGGCGATCGGACCTCGTCTTATTACGCCATTGACGGTTCAAATTCGGCGAATACGCTAGGTTTCCAACGGACACGTATCGGCAACCCCGACGCGCGTTGGGAAAAGAACATCAATTCGAACATCGGGTTCGATGCCAGTCTATGGAAAGGCAAACTTGATCTGACGGTCGACTATTACAATAAGGAAGTTCGTGATCTGTTGTATACCCTCGAATTAGCGGGTACGGCGGGTTTGGGAACAGCACCGGCTGTGAACGTAGCAAAAATGCGTAACCACGGTCTTGATATTGCAGCATCCAGCAACTTTGCCATTTCCAGTGATCTGAAACTGACCGCAACGGCAACGTTCACTACGTATAACAACAAGATTGTGTCGCTGGCCGATGGCGTTGATTATTTCGATCAGGAAGGTCGTCGGTTCAATGGCAGTTACATTGTTCGCAACTCAGTGGGTCATTCCATCGGGCAATTCTTCGGCTATAAAACCGCTGGATTCTGGAACTCGCAGGAAGAAATCAATACGGCTAATGCACAGGCTCAGGCATCAACCGGTAATTCGGCTGCCGTTTACCAAAGCGACGTAGCGGTGGGTCGTTTCCGCTATGCCGACACGAATGGCGATGGACAAATTACGGATGCTGACCGCACATATTTGGGTAACCCGAATCCAAAATTCAGCTATGGCTTGAACCTGGGCGCTACGTATAAGAAGTTTGACTTCAGCATTTTCTTCTACGGAACGCAGGGCAACGACATCTGGAACAACGTAAGATGGTGGACCGATTTCAACGCGAACTTCCAGGGAGCCAAGAGCCAGACCGCTCTGTATGATTCCTGGACCCCGGAGAATCACAATGCCAAAGCACCGATTCAGGAAACAGTTGGCTCATTCAGTTCGGCTAACGTACCTAACTCATATTTCGTAGAAAACGGTTCGTATCTGCGGGCTAAGAATGCGCAGCTTGGTTACACACTACCAGTTACTACGTTGAAAAAGCTGGGTATCGAACGCCTGCGGGTATACGTGCAAGCCGCTAACCTGTTCACGATCACCAAATACTCGGGTCTGGACCCTGAAATTGGCACGACAGCAAACACCAACAACAGCTCGGGTGGTAGCTTGAACCAGTCCTTCTCGAACACAACCTCATTTGGTATCGACGAAGGGGTTTATCCGAACCAGCGCCAATTTCTATTCGGTTTGAATGTGACGTTCTAACGCTTATTAACTCAACAAACGATGAAAAAAACACAATATATAGCGATCCTGGCCCTCACGGCGGTTGGATTGACGTTTGAAGCCTGTAAAGAAAGTCTGGAAATTCCCGCACAGGGTGCCTTGAGTGATCAGACGTTAGCCACGCAAAGTGGCGTAGATGCCTTGCTAACGGGTGCGTATGCCGCGCTGGATGGTCAGTATAATAATGGCTCAGCGTTAAACCTTAGTGGCTCGGATGCCTGGCAGGCCTCGCCTAGTAACTGGACCTATGGCAGTATTGCCGGTGGCGAAGCGCATAAAGGGAGTGATGGAAGTGACCAGCCCGCCATTGATGCCATTGCTAAATTTACGTCTGATCCCAGCAATGGTTTTTTCAACGGAAAATGGCGGACCGTCTATGAGGGTGTGAACCGAACGAATTCCACTTTGCGGGTACTAGCCCAGGCGACGAGTATTACGGATGCCAACCGGACTAGTTTTACGGCTCAGGCTCGTTTTTTGCGTGGACATTATTATTTCGAACTGAAGAAGTTGTTTAATAAAGTGCCCTGGATTGATGAGACTGTTGCAACGGCTGCTGCCAGCGCTCAACCCAATACAGACGATATCTGGCCCAAAATTGAAGCCGATTTCAAATATGCAATGGACAATCTGCCCGCAACTCAATCCGATTTGGGTCGGGTGAATAAATGGGCGGCCGCTACGTATCTGGCCAAGGCGTATCTGTATGAGCACAAATACACGGAGGCTAAAGCGCTTTTCGATCAGATTGTTAGCTCAGGCGTTACCAGCAATGGATTGAAATATGCACTTGTGACAAAATTTCATGACAATTTTGATGCCGCAACAGAAAACAACTCAGAGTCGGTATTCGTGATTCAGATGGTAGCGAATGACGGAACAGGCACTATTGCCAGCGCCAATCAGGGCGACATGCTAAACTTCCCGTATGGTAACAGTCCATTCCGTTGCTGCGGTTTCTTCCAGCCCTCGCAGGATCTCGCGAATTCGTACCGGACCGACGCGACGGGCTTACCGTACGTGGATGCCTATAATACGCACCCGGTGAAAAATGATCAGGGAGTGGCTTCTACGCAGGCGTTTACGCCCGATGCCGATAATTTGGACCCTCGTATCGACTGGACCATTGGTCGTCGCGGAATCCCCTATCTGGATTGGGGCAATCACCCCGGTGCCGACTGGATTCGGAGCCCAGGCCAGACGTATGCAGGCCCTTATTCACCAAAGAAGAACATTTATATGCAGGCGACGCAGAACCAGTACGCCGATAATCATTCTTGGGCACCTGGAACGGCTATTAACCTGAATGTGATTCGTTACGCAGATGTATTGCTGATGGCCGCCGAAACAGAAGCACAATTGGGCAACTTGACTCAGGCGCAGACGTATGTCAATCTGGTACGGGCAAGAGCGGCTAATCCGGTCAACTACGTATATAAGTATGCGAATGATGCGACGCCCCTTACGGGTTACTCAACGACGCCCGCAGCCAATTATAAAATTGCGGTTTATCCGGCGGGTCAGTTTGCCAGTCTGGGGAAAGACGGTGCGTTGAAAGCCATTTACTTCGAACGTAAACTGGAGTTAGCTACAGAAGGGCACCGGTTCTTCGATCTGGTACGTTGGGGAACGGCTGAAACAACCCTGAATAACTTCTTCACTTACGAAAGTACGGTAACAACAGATATTCGGGGTGGCCATTTCACGGCTGGGAAAAATGATTATTTCCCGATTCCACAACGGCAAATCGACCTGAGCACATCGAGTGGCAAGTCATCACTGACGCAAAATCCGGGGTATAATTAATCCGTTTTATAAACCAACAAAAAGAGGCAGTCTTTGTGCTGCCTCTTTTTGTTGAATACCCGCGCAACTTTTACTAAAATGCAACGACTATCTTTTCTCTTTAAAAAGCCCTGGTTTCTTCTGGTACTAGGGCTGTGTATAGCAGTAGCCAGTTGCCAGTCCAGCACTGATTCATCGACAACAGAGAAAGATCCGACGACTGCTGAAGGAGAGAAATTAGCGAAGCAATATTGCAGTACGTGCCATTCGCTCGTTGCGCCCGACGCGCTCGACAAAGAAACCTGGCGCAAGCATGCCTTACCGGCAATGGCCCCCAAATTAGGGGTGGAAGTATGGCAACAGACGCATTATTATCACCCACCCAGTGCCACCATCTCGCAGGAAAACTGGGCAAAACTGGTGGATTATTATGAAAAACTCGCACCTGAAAAACCGATAAAAGCGACACCACCGACTCCGTTAGTCAACGACTGGTCTATTTTCAAACTGGTAAAACCGGCTGAAATCAAAACCGAAATCGCTACCACGACGATGGTCACTATTGATTCTACAACAGGTCAGATTTATACCAGTAAGGAAACCGATCCAGCGCTGTATAAATGGAGTGCTACGTTAAAACCAACACAGGTTCGGACCCTGCCGTCGCCCGCTGTTCAGGCTGATTTTGTTGACGATGGTACGGGTTCTCACCGTGCGATGCTAACCTGTATTGGCACGATGCTGGCCGTTGATAAGCCTTTGGGCGAACTATTAGAAATTGGCTTAGATAAATCGACTACGTCGGCGCCCGTTACGTTGTCCAACCAGCTTCCCCGACCCATTCAATCGACTGCGGGTGACTTTAACAAAGACGGCTTGTCGGACTGGATCGTTTGCGGATTCGGCCATAATGCGGGTGGATTGTACTTACTCAAACAACGAGCCGATCATCAATTTGATAAGGTTGTCATCAAGGAGGTACCCGGTGCCACGCAGGTGATTACGGGGGATTTCAACCACGACGGCTGGCTGGATTTTATGGCGCTGTTCGCTCATGCCGACGAAGGGATCTGGCTATTTACCAATGATCAGCAGGGAGGTTTCACGGACCGAAATCTGCTACGCTTCCCGCCGGTTTACGGTTCAACCAGTTTTCAGTTAGTGGACTTTAACAAAGACGGTCGTTTGGATATTTTGTACACCTGTGGCGATAACAGCGATTATTCACGGGTCCTGAAGCCCTTTCACGGGGTTTATATTTTTATAAATCACGGAAGTAACCAGTATAAACAGACCTATTTTTATCCGATAAATGGGTGCACCAAAGCTGTTGCCGGTGACTTTGATCGAGATGGCGATCTGGATATTGCCACCATTGCCTTTTTCGGTGACCTGAAAAATAACCCTGCCGAAACATTCATTTATTTTGAGCAGAAAAAGACACTAACGTTTATTCCCCATGCCCTTCCGGTGTATACATACGGGCGCTGGATCTGCATGGACGTAAAGGATTGGGACCACGATGGCGATCTGGATATTGCGCTGGGAAATTATTCGCGGGGATTCCTGAATGAAGTAGGTTTTACTCCAACATGGAACGGGTTTATACCGTTGATTGTGTTAGAAAATAGTACTTCTTTCTTAAAATAGAAGTAACAACTTCGGCCGCCTAGTTATGCCATGTAAATCTGTATCTTATCTATACATTCGCACCTTTCTAAATCATTCAAATAAACGTCCGAATAAATTCAGGAGAAGACACCCCCGTAAAGAACAAACAATAAAACACATACGGATGCATATTCCATCGGTTAGTGGCTTGATGTTTCAACCAACCCATCCGTTTTTGTGAAGTGCTTTGGGTAGGGGTTCGTTGACGAGATGAAAAATACCCTACACATGTACTATCTGACCGCCCATAAGAAATGGCCGATAGTGTAAAAAGGTCTGACAGAAACCATGCTTATTACCCCTATGGGTTAATGGCACCTGTAAATAGTGTGCCCCAAAAAGGCAGAACTGTTCTAACGAAAAAAAACAGATCAGTTACTCTATGTTCCGAAAGCTACTGGGTGATATGCCTTTTTCTTCCGAAAAAACCCGGCTGAAATACCGGGGATTATCGAAACCCACCGCATAAGCGACTTCGGCAACGCTCAACGTTGATTTCTTCAACAGTTCTTCTGCTTTTTGCAGGCGAAGAGCCCGCAGGTAAGGAATGACCGACAGGCCGGTCAGCGCCATGGTCTTGCGATACAACGTGTTCCGGCTCAAGCCCATCAACTGGCAGATCATCTCAGTATCCAGCGCCACGTTATCCAGATGACGTTCCAGCGTACGGTGCAGTTTTGCCACAAACTGATCTTCCAGCGTATCGGCCCCAGCAACCAGATCCGGACTAGGCGGCACATGGCCCAGTGCCCGCTGGCTGTAATAGCGCTGTAGCAATCGCCTGGTCTTTAGTAGACTACTTAGAATGAGGAGCAACTCTTCCCGCTGGAAAGGCTTAACCAGGTACGCGTCGCTCCCCCGCCGTAAGCCCGTAAGCCGGTCATTCACCGCGGCCCGGGCCGTGAGCAGGACAACCGGAATGTGGCTGGTACGTTCGTCATTCTTCAGGGTGTCGCAGAGGTCAAATCCGTCTTTGAGCGGCATCATGACGTCGCTTAAAATCAGGTCAGGTATTTTCTCGAAGGCCAGATCAATACCCGCCTGCCCGTTTTCAGCCCGGAGGATGTGGTAATCAGCCTGGATACAGGAAACGATATAATGGGCTACGTCTTCATGGTCTTCCACCAACAGCAGGACCGGCTTTTCTCCCCCGGCATCAGCCATCCAGTCGACCTTTTCCAGCGTATCCGGATAGTGGCTGACCGGCTCGGTCATGAGCGGCAATGCCAGTGGCCCCTGTTGGGTCTGGCGCAACCGGATAACAAACTCGGCTCCCTCGCCCGGCTGGCTCCGCACGGCAAGCCCACCGTTCATTAGCCCCACCAATTCCCGTACCAGCGAGAGGCCAATGCCCGTTCCGCCCGTCTGAGCGAGCCGCTGCTTAGGATCCGTCGATGCGGCCCGCTGCTGGTAGAATCGATCGAAAATATGCGGTAGGTCATGAGCGTCGATGCCGGCCCCCGTATTGCGTACACCAATTGAAACCCAGGGATCATCGCGATGCTGGGTTGGAGCGACGGCCTCGTAGTAGTCATTGTCTAAGGGGTGCCATTTCTCATGGGTAGTTAGTTGACAGAAAACCTGTCCACCTGCGGGGGTAAATTTGAGGGCGTTGGTCAGCAGATTGGACAGAATAGCCCCCAGTTTATCCGTATCAAAATCAGTTTCGACTTGCTTGTGGTTGGCCTGGAAGTGCAGGTGAATGCCTTTGACGGCGGCCATGGGCTGAAACGACTCGGCTACGTACCGCGTGAAATCGACCAAATCGGCCCGGATGGGTTGCAGGTACATTTCCCCGGCTTCCAGTTTAGAGAGATCCAGAATCTGGTTAATCAGCCGCAGCAGGTTGCGGCCGTTGCGCTCGATCAGCATGGCCGACTGGCGTAACTGGGGGGCTGTTTGCTGGTGGAGGCCGTCGGCCATGCCCAGGATCACCGTTAGTGGCGTGCGGAATTCATGGGAGATGTTGGCAAAAAAACGGGATTTGGTCTCGTCAAGCTGCAACAGATCCTGCGCCTGCCGGGTAATGACCTGGGTGGCCTCGTGGATCTGGGTTTGCAGCCGTGCTTGGGCCTGCCGGTAGCGCCATTCCCGCCACCGAACCCAGGCCCACCCCCCACCCAGCAACAAAACTATCAACAGAAAGGCGAACCAGCCCCGCAGATAGAACGGTCGCAGGACGTGTACCCCAATGGCGAGCGGGGCCGCCGACAGCCGACCGTCAGCGGCCTGCCCCCGAATCAGCAGTTCGTGGTCGCCGTAGGGCAGGTTGCCCAGCCGCAGCGAGGACTCCCTCTGGTAGCGCCAGGTGTTATCCACCCCCTTGAATTGGTAGGCATACGTATTCTTCTGGGCATCGGTGTAGTTGAGCAGCGCGACCTCGAGGATACTGCTCCGGTCGTCGGGTAGCAGGGTGATTTGTCCAGTCCTGAGTAGTTCCCCGGTCTTGTCAACCAGCGTATTGCGATCGGCATCGAACTGGCGAAAGGAAACCACCCGCAGGGGCAGAGCAGGCAGCGGGGCTTCGGCTTCAAAATTACGTGGATCAAAGGCCGTTACGCCGTTCAGCCCCCCGAAATAAAGCCGCCCCTGGGCATCCTGGCAGTGGGCGATGCGGTTGAACTCGTTGTGGGTAATGCCCTCCTGCACCGTGTAGGCCCGGGTGGTGAGCCGGACCGGATCGAACTGCATGATACCGTTGTCACTGCTGAGCCAGAGGTGTCCCCGTCGGTCGGCATACACGGCGTAAATGTTATCGTTGTTCAAGCCGTCGGCCCGTTTAAAGGAACGGTAGCGGCTCTGGGTACGATCCCAACGCACCAGCCCGTCATTGGCCGTGGCCAGCCAGAAAAGCCCGTTGGGAGCCTGGTAAAAATGCTGGTAGCTATCGGCAGGTAGCCTGTAGGCACCCCGGCCCCCACGCCAGTAGCGGGCCGTGACGCCCTGTCGGGGGTCAACAGTGTAGAGCCCCGTGGTGGCGCAGAGCCAGATCGTACCCTGCCGGTCGGTGCCAATGTGCAGGACGTGAGCCTGGGCTAATTCGGGGAACTGGTTATAGCCCCGGAAGGGAGTTACCTGATTGGTGGCCGGGTCGACCAGCCACAAACCGGGATCGCCACCCGCGAGCAGTTGGTGGGGTTTTGTTGAAAACGAATGAATACTCCAGATCAACCCCGGGCTGGGTAGGGGCATCACGGTGGTTTTCGTAGTCTGGTACTCATACCCCACCAGCGTATTCCCCTGTCCCAGGTACAGCTTTCCGCCCAGCGGATCACTCAAACTGTTGAAAACATCTAGTTTCGCCAGCAGCCTGTGGGCCGACCCACCCGAATACGTACTACTGAATAAACCCATATTCTCCAGATTCGTGTAGAGCGTCTCCCCCAGCGCGGTGATGCCCCGAACGGCGGGTCGTTTCCCGTCACCAGGTTGATAAAATAAGCGCTTAAAATAGTTCTGACTGATCCGGATCTGGTAGAGCCCAAAGCTGGTGCCCAGCCACATACCCCCATTTCGATCCCGAAAAAAACTTCGGTCGTCAATCAGGCCGCCAGGCAGCTGGCCGGTGATATCGACAACGACTCGGCCGGTGGCCTCATGCAACTGACAGCCATTCCAGGTTAGACCGCTCTGGTCAAAGTTATAGGCGAGTGGAAATTGAATTTTCTCCGATTCGATTAAGGCAGGGGACTGCGCCTGACGCTGCCCCGCCCCGTCAATTTTATACAGCTTGTCGATAGGCCCTAATGGTCCACTTGACGTTGTGTATCGATAAAAGAGTTCGGCCCCGGCATGAGGTTGGCCTAAACAGGCATAGATTGCTTTTGGGTGATCATACGTGTGCAATACGCGCCCCTCCATCGTTACTTCGACCAGCCTGGTTTCGTCGGCAAAGACCCAAATGGTATTGCGAGTCGTAATAGCCGCCATCGTCAGGGTCTTATACTGAGGTAATGACACGGTCCGCAACCCCGTTTTGGGATGGTAAACATGGAGTTTTGCGGGCTGATAATCGACAAAAACGATAGATCCGTCCTGGCTGCCCAGTAGAAACTGCTTTACCGAGGGGGGATGCGTGGGCCGGGATTGGTGGAAGCGTTTCTGAAAGGAGGTGACCACGCCCGTTAGGGGATCAAACAGGGTGATGGCTGACTTGCCCACGGGTCCCATGAGCCACAGCAGCCCATCGGCATCCTGAGCGATGGAATGGATATCATCAAAGTCGAGCCCGTTTTTTTCCTGGGTATAGGTGGTGAAGGTAGCCCCGTCGAAGCGACTAAGACCCCGTTTGGTACCAAACCACATAAAGTCCCGGCGGTCCTGGAAAATGGCGTTCACTTCGCGGTGGGCCAGCCCCTGCTCAGGTCCATACTGCTGAACGGATGCCGCAAATTGCTGTGCCCTGACCAACGAGCAGCAACCGAGGAAGAGGGCTAAAACCAGGTTGATTGCTTTAATCAAATTATGCTAGTTTAAGGCCTGCTTGAGGGGTTGGTTTATCAAATGTACGTAGTATCGTATTCTAATACGTATAGACTATGTCCATTGGATTGCTGCCGGTAGGCCCCGTTGACGGTATCCCAAGCAGCCGCCACCGGCCGTTTCGCTATGAAACTCGCCATCGGTCCCTGCTTTTGCTTTTTCGAAGAAACAGGCCGAATGGGTCGCTTTTTTTGCCTTTTGGGCCATACTGCACAAAATGTGTACCTATTTGGGCGAAATCTGCACATGGGTCTGGCAGCCTTGGATTAATCTTGCACAGGCATTCGGGGCCGAAAAGGTCTCATTTTTTTATCCTTGATTTGGGGTGGTGATCCGGCGTTGAATGCCTGCGAATCTTCCTCTTTTTTCATTCTTATCCGTTATGACTAGTTTGCTTGTTTCCACCTCCGTTAGTAAGCCGCCAACCCTCCTTTCCCCTGGATGGCGAACACCGGTTTAGGATAGTCCCTGACCCGGTGGTTGTCCGTTCCGCTTGCCTCCCTTACCTGACGGGTGAGCCTGCTGACCAATCAGCGGTCCACGTATTGCCAGGACACCGTCGGGACGCCCCACGTTGTTGTTCTGAAGAGAGCGCAGGAACTGGTCAACCCGCCAGCCCCTGCTTCTGAATGAATCAAATTTCTTTTCTGCGTAAATCATCTATTGAACGAATCATCGCTATGACATTTACTTTACCTTTCTTTACCCGCTTACTGGGGCGAGTCATCCCGCTGCTAGTACTGCTGGTAGGCGCTAGTCTACTGACCCAGGCCCAGACCATTCGTTACGTTAAACCCGCTGCCACGGGCACGGGCAACGGCAGTAGCTGGGCCAACGCCAGCGGCAATTTACAGGCGATGATCAATGCCAGCGTGGCAACGGATCAGGTCTGGGTGGCGGGCGGGACGTACAAACCCACCACCGGTACCGACCGGAACGCCAGTTTTGCCATGAAAATCGGGGTGCTTATCTACGGCGGCTTTGCGGGCAGCGAAACCAGCCTGAGCCAGCGGCCGATCATCAACACGACCACGCCCAGCAGTAGTATACTCAGTGGCGACCTAGGCACCGCGGGCAACATAGCCGACAACAGTTACCACGTTATCAGCAACCCGATGGACCTGATCAACACGGCGGTGCTCGACGGCTTTATCATCACCGGGGGTAACGCCAATGGCGGTAGCTCGACGGGGAGCGGGGGCGGGATGTACAACCCGGGTAATGATAGCGGACTGGGGGCAAGCCCCACAGTGCGTAACTGCTCGTTTCAGGGCAATTCTGCCGGCATTGGCGGGGCCATGACTAACTATGGTTCGGCCACCAGCAATCCGGTGCTGGTCAATTGTCTGTTTCGGGGCAATTCGGCTATCCAGGGTGGGGCCATCTATAATTACAAGAATAGTGGGGCCGTTGGTAATCCGGTGCTGACCAACTGCTCGTTTCAGAACAATTCGGCGTCCACATCGGGCGGGGCCATCTTCAACCTCGGTAATTTTAGCAATTGTGCTCCGGTGCTGACCAACTGCTCGTTTCAGAACAATTCGGCTCCCCAGGGCGGGGCCTTCTACAATGATGGTAATCAGTTCTACAGTCGTCCGCAACTGAATAACTGCGTTCTGTTCGGCAATGGGGGGAGTAATTCAATTCGTAATTCTCAGGACTCTTACGTGGAGGCCATATACTCGTTATTCGAGGCCGATGCAGCCTTTACTAATGGTTTCCTTGGTTCTAATGTGAGTGGTGTAACGGTCAACCCCTTTGCCAGTACCAGTTCGGTGGCCCTCAACGCCTGTGCGCCGGCTATCAACAGCGGCAACAACGATGTATACAATCAATACAATGGTACCCCTACCGATTTGGCGGGCAACCCCCGGTTTTTTCCCAGCGGTGGACAAATCGACATGGGCGCGGTTGAGTTTCAGGCAGCTCCCCAGAGTATCACGATTACCCCACCCGGCGCGAACTTTGCAACGATAGGTACCACATTCAATCAGACTTTTTCCGCGTCGGGCGGCAGTGGCCCCTATATCCTGGCCAGTGGCAGCTTACCCCCGGGTATAACGCTGGCCACGTCGGGTGTACTGAGTGGAACGCCCACCCAGTTTGGCTCCTATACCTTTGCCGTGAAAGTTGTGGACCCGGTCACCGGCTGTTCGGGACTAAGTGCGCCATACACCCTGTCGGTGCGGTCCAGCAAGCCCATCCGCTACGTTAAAGCGGGCGGTACGGGCAACGGCGATAGCTGGGCCAATGCCAGCGGTGACCTGCAAAGCCAGATCAACGTTGCCGGTGCCGAGCAGGTCTGGGTGGCGGCCGGTACGTATAAGCCCGGCCCGGCGGGCAACACCGACCGCATCATCAGTTTTGCTATGCGGGGCGGAGTGGCCATCTACGGGGGGTTTGTGGGCAATGAAGCGGCCCTGAGTAACCGACCGACCATCAACCCCGTCCGGGGTAACCCCAGCACGACAATCCTCTCCGGCGATATTGGGGTGGTGGGTAACAACGCAGACAACAGCTACCACGTCATCCTGAATCGCGATGGACTGACCTCAACCGCTATTCTGGATGGATTTGTCATTACGGGCGGCAATGCCAATAGGGACGGTTATTCTTATGAGGGGGGAGGAGGCATGGCAAACATATGCCGACCACCAGCAGGCGCGATTAGTCCCACGGTGCGTAACTGCTCCTTTCAGGGCAATACGGCCACGCATGGCGGGGCTATCTTCAACGATGCATCGGGGGGGCAACAGGAGTGCAATCCTACCCTGATTAACTGCGTTTTTCAGGATAATTCAGCGGGAAGTGGCGGGGCGGTTAGCAACAATGCAAGTAACGGCACTTTCTGCAGTCCTCAGTTCGACAATTGTTACTTCATCAACAACACGGCTGATAATGGAGGAGCCATGGAAAACTTCAGTGGTTCTCGTAGCCAGTCCAACGTCAGGCTAACCAATTGCCTGTTTCAGAGCAATTCGGCCACATCGACGGGCGGGGCCATCTACAACGCTGCAAGTGGGGGTAGTTCTTCTCCGGTACTGATCAACTGCTCCTTTCAGAGAAACTCCATTAAAGCGGGTGCGGGTAGCAGGCTTGGCGGGGCTATTTATTTCAGTACGTCAGGAGATATCACCACTGCCATGTTAACCAACTGTTCCTTTCAGGGGAATACAGCCTCGCAGGGCGGAGCAATTTATGTGGAAAGCTACCAGGCGAATAGTACGAGCAATATAAACCTGATTAGTTGTGTTGTGTTTGGCAATGGGGGAGATGGAACCTTTCTCGGCGGGAGGGTAGCGCAAGACCGTTACGGCCTTATCTATTTGAGCAACACCCTAATTGAGGCCTCCGCAACGAGATACCAGGATCGGGGAGGCAACATTTTAACCAATACCTCCCCGTTTGCCAGCCCCAACAGCCCTGAATTAGCGGCCAACTCCCCCGCCGTCAACGCGGGTAGCAGCGATGTGCAGGGGACGGACGTAGCCGGCAACCCCCGCATCGTTGGCTGCCGCATCGACATGGGTGCCTATGAGTTGCAGTATGACCCTGCCGTGGCCATCACCGCTCAACCGGCTGCCAGTTCGGTGGTATGCGGGCGGGCAACCGTGTCGGTACCGGTCGGTGTGAGCGGTCAGTACCTGACCTACCAATGGTATAAAGACAGCTTTGCCAACCCCGTTACGGGCCAGACATCGGCCACCCTTACCCTGACCAACATACAACCGGCCAATGCCGGCAGTTATTCGCTGGTGGTGACGGGGAGCTGCAATTCACTCACCTCGACGGCCTTCAACCTGACGGTGAATCAACCAACCGTCAGCATCAGTCCCGGCTCGGCCACGATCTGCCAGGGCAAGTCGGTTCTGCTGACCGCCAGCGGAGCCAGCACTTACACCTGGAGCAACAACACGACCGACAATACGTTGAACGCCACGACGGCTGGTACATATTCGGTGACGGGCGTGGATGGCAATGGCTGCACCAACACCGCCACGGCTACCGTAACGGAAAACAAACCAACCGTCAGCATCAGTCCCGGCTCGGCCACCATCTGCCAGGGTAAGTCGGTCTTACTGACCGCCAGCGGAGCCAGCACGTATACCTGGAGCAACAACACGACCGACAATACGTTGAGCGCCACGACAGCTGGTACATATTCGGTGACGGGCGTGGATGGCAATGGCTGCACCAACACCGCCACGGCTACCGTAACGGAAAACAAACCGACCGTCAGCATCAGTCCCGGCTCGGCCACCATCTGCCAGGCTCCGTCGGTTTTACTGACTGCCAGCGGAGCCAGCACGTATACCTGGAGCGACAACACCACGGGCAACACGCTGACGGCCAACACGCCCGGTACGTACTCGGTGACGGGGGTGGCGGCCAATGGCTGCTCCAACTCCGCCACGGCTACCGTAACGGACACCAGACCGAGCGTCAGCATCACGGCCAGCCCATCGGCTACTGTTGTCCAGGGGGCTTCCGTCACCCTCACGGCATCGGGCACGGGGCTCACTTCGTTCATCTGGGCGACGGGCAGCACCGGTAACTCAACCGTGATCAACCCCGCCACCAGCGCCCCCTACTCGGTAACGGTCAGGAACGGGGCCGGCTGCGTAACCGTGGCCAGCCTGGACATTACCGTTACGCCCATCGGTTGCAGCCCGGTCATTTATGTGACCCAAACCGGGAGCGGGCAGCGCGACGGCAGCAGCTGGGCCAATGCGCTGGGCAGCAGCCAACTCCAGTTCGGCATCAATGCGGCCGCTGACTGCGGGGGTAACGGGCAGGTATGGGTGGCTACCGGGACGTACAAACCGACTACCGGGAATGACCGCAATGCCAGCTTTGCCCTGAGGAACGGGATAACTATTTACGGCGGTTTTGTGGGCAATGAAACGACCCTGACGGATCGCCCGGCCCTCAACCCCGTTGCGGCCCGACCCTCCAGCACGACGCTCAGTGGGGACATCGGCACGGTGGGCAACACCAGTGACAATAGTTTCCGGGTGATCAGCAACCCAACGAGTCTGAGCCTGACCGCGACGGCGGGGTTGGACGGGTTTGTGATTACGGGCGGGGCAGGCGGCACTCTGGGGGGCGGCCTATTCAACGACGGCAGTAGTCCCACCCTCCGCAACTGTAGCTTTGTGAATAATTCCGTTTCGGCTTCGGGAAGCACGATTAGCCGGGGTGGGGCCATCTACAACGGGAACAGCAGCAGTCCCCAACTTTACAATTGTTATTTTCTTACTAATTCGGCGTCGAGTTTAGCCGGCGTAAACGGTTTTGGTGGGGCAATGGCCAATTTAAACAGCAGTAACCCTCGACTCACCAACTGTAATTTTGTCAATAATCAGGTTTCGGGAAGTGCTCAAAATCAGGGCGGGGCAATAGCCAACAACTTGAACAGCAGTCCGCAACTGATTAACTGTAGTTTCCTCAACAATTCGGCGTCGGGCAGTAACGTTAACCGGGGTGGGGCCGTGGCCAATGGCAACGGCAGCAATCCACAACTCATCAACTGCAGTTTCCTTAACAATTTGGTTTCGGGAGCCACCAGTAGCACCAGTAACCAGGGTGGGGCGGTTTACAACGGTCTCTCTACTCCTCAACTCACCAACTGCGTGTTGTTTGGCAATGGAGGAGCCAATACGTTTTATAATGCAAATGGTGGTAGTGTAGTGGCTTACAGTTTGTTAGAGACTACGGTGACAAGCTTTACGGCCGGGGCCGGTAACCTGACCACCGATATCTCGCCTTTTGTAAGTGCTGCCGATGCCCGGTTAGCGGCTGGATCCCCGGCTATCAATGCGGGCAATAGCCTCAGCTACACCGCAGCCGGTGGGCCTGCCACCGATCTGGTAGGCAATGTGCGGATTCAGAGCGGGACGATTGATATGGGCGCCTACGAGTTTAGCCTGCCGCCTGATCTGACCCCCCTGCTGTTTGTAACGCCCTCGCTGGCTTACAGCACTACGACGGGCAGTGTGGTGGTGGACGTGTTTGAGATCAATTCGGCTCCCACCAGTGGGCCCATCACCGTGTACATCGCCAAGTCATCGCTGCTGAGTCTAAGCTTTGATCCGGGGGCGACCAGCTTGGGGGGCCGGGCGGTGCAGAACAGGCTGTGGAGCTTTGACGGCACCTCCAACAGCGATGCCTACATTCTGACCACGACCCAGGCCATGGGGGCGGGTGATAAACGCTCCATTGGGCTTAGTAGCACCTTGACACCGGGTCAAACCAAGGGCCGGGTGAGCGTGACGGCGACGCTGGTGGGGGGCAGTGGTGGGGAGATGACCCTGACCAACAACACCGATGCCGATCAGGTCGAGTACTTCAATAAGTAAAAAAGTACCGTGAAGCGCAGCCATTACTCCGTTGGGTAATGGCTGTTTTGTTTTCGACCCGCAGGCTCACTTGACTAAACCCGGTTAGGGAAAAGAGCGGCTAAAGGCAGTAGGGACCCCTTTCGCTAAGTTAGCCTCTTTACCTAGTAGCTGATAACTGGTTTTAAAAGGGGAACTCTATGCTCACCCTAGATATACTGAAAGTCTGGATACCTCTGATGCGGCCTATTGGGAAGCTCAAGTCCGGCATAACCCGTTACGGAGTATCCCCTTTGCCCCCGCAGTTGCAAATGCAGGCCTTACCTTCTGATGCGTCTACCCAAAATTCGTGTGAATAACAATCAGGCCCCTTTGGCTGCAGCTACACGTATGGAGGTTCGTCGCCGAACGTTTCGTTACGACCGGTCTTACCGGCTTTACCAGTACGCGCAGCTTTGGCCATTTCGAAAAGCTTACCCATCTTGCTGCCCGGTCGATCCCCATGCTCCCCGCCTGGGTCGTCAGGTGTAACAGGCTAATTGCCGGATCATCCTTTCCCTTAGGAAACCAGGTCTTCAGTAAATCGGTCCCTAGTTGGTCTGACTTACTACTTTTTACTGGACAGCAGATGAAGTGACTTGTCCTGGAATCGCTCGATTGCGCAGGTAGCATTGACAGGTATAAACCGTTCAATAGCAACTCTACCCCTACCCTACTCAAAATCGTTCAATTAATAGCCAATACTTCAGGTTTTCTGAACAGCATAACTTCCTGTAAAGAAGCAAACTAAGTACGATTTGAAGCTAAATAAAAACCGTTCACAAAAACCTCCGGTTCTTACTCAAAAATCAATTGAAAAATTTTAATGCCTGCTAACTACAATTCGCGGATTATGCTCACTCCCGAATTAAAGGTTTGCGTTCTACCTAAGTTTGCTTCATTGGGGTATGTTGCTTATGGTGGCCGAATCATTAGGTTGTGTTTTAACCGTAGCCGAATGAGTCAACGACAATTTTCAGACTATGGTTAGAATCGGATTCGTAAGGACTTTCTTATGAACTAACCAGGTGCCTAAATTTTCCCTGGAAGCTTACCCTGCACGAAACGCCATCCCTAGTCTAACTGCTTTCTCTAATGATCTGCTCGAAACCCATGAAGGCTAGCCAGGAAAGAACCCTCCTTGGTCCAACCTGTAGCCTTATGCCGATACCCAGGATAAGGCTTTTGGTAGCGGCTTTTATGTTGCTCACCAACCAAGCCATTAGCCAGTCAAAATCTGCTCCTAAACAACCCCGTCTGGGCGTGCGATCCGTGAAACTTTTGGAACAGGGTGGACTACAGTTTAAAGATTTGAACCGGAATGGCCAGCTCGACAAATACGAAGACTGGCGGTTGTCCGCTCAGGAGCGCAGTCGCGACTTGTTGGCAAAAATGTCAATCCAGCAAAAGGTCGGTTTCATGCTCATCAGTACCACCCGCATGAAAAACGACCAGTCGTTTGGAACGGCTCAAGCCAAAGAGCCCATTACCAGCGATTTCAATGAAGAGGATTTGGTGGCCAGCCAGAACATGTTTACCCGTAAACCCCTGCCGACGCCGATCATGAACGCAGCGGGTACGACCAAAGCCGTTACTCAATATCACCTTCGTCACTTCATTTTACGAGCGAATGTAACTGCTCGTACCACAGCCGAATGGGCCAATAAACTCCAGGCACTCTGCGAAAGCGACGGTTTGGGTATTCCGGCCATTATTGCATCCAATCCGCGTAACCACATTACCGGGGCAGCTGCCATCGGCACCAGCGTTGGTAAAACGGTTTTCTCGGCCTGGCCCGGCGAATTAGGCCTCTCAGCCATGCGGGATTTGACACTTGTGCGGGAGTTTGCTGACATTGCCCGCCAGGAATGGTCGGCAGTCGGCCTCCGAAAAGGGTATATGTACATGGCCGATTTAGCCACCGAACCTCGCTGGCAGCGCATTGAAGGGACCTTTGGGGAAGATGCTCAGTGGGCAGGTCAGATGATGACCGAAATTGTGTACGGCTTTCAAGGAAAAACACTCGGCCCTAGCTCGGTGGCGGTGACCACCAAGCACTTTCCCGGGGGAGGGTCTGGACAGGGAGGACAAGATCCTCACTTCGACTGGGGAAAGAAAGAAGTCTTTCCAGGGGGCAGGTTTGCCAACAACCTGATTCCCTTCAAAGCCGCGATTAAAGCTGGTACCTCAGCCATTATGCCCTATTATTC
>NZ_FOLQ01000011.1 GCF_900112365.1 Spirosoma endophyticum
GCTTCTTGATCACCTCATTCACCCGAGGTCGAGTCCAAACCGCTCCCGAAAACCCATGATGCTCAGCCCCTTTGTTGAGTTCAGCAAGCAGTTGGACGATTTGTTCATTGGTTAAGCGGCAGTCGGGTCCACTGGGCTTTCGCCAAGTTAAACTAGCCTGGCCCTCTTGGCGATATTTTTTCAAAGTTCGACTGACCCAGCCCTGGGTCAGTCCCAGTGCTTGAGCAATTTTAGACTGCTTCCAGCCTTGTTCTTTCAATTCGGCACATCGCCGACGTAAAAGTTCGTAGTCAGATGGTTTGTACGCTGCCATACAGAACCAAAGAGTCAATCTTTACAAGCCTACTCACAGGTCAATAAGTCGACTGATTTTCTTGACTAATAAATGATTAGTCTTCAAAAAAGACAATATTATGCTTGTTTTAGCTGACATTCTATGATCAAAAATTGAGTTCACGCGTTCGATCGTAGAGAGGCAAAAATTCTGGGAAAAATGTGTGATTAAGCACGGGTTATCCTGAAAAAGTACAGTACTTGGCTTAGTTTGTTTTGCAAACGAAAGTTGCACTTTTTGGAGGGCTATTGTATAAGGGAGATTATGTTAAGAAACTTTTCTAAGAAACCATATTGACTAAAATGACTGGACTTTATATTAAAAATATACTATTGGTAAGCATAGGGTTATATAGTACATAAATCCTATTTGCGTATGGCGTATAAAATTATCTAGTATGTAACTGAAAATATATTATAATCTATAAAAGATAGATTAGATAGACCACAAAGACTATTAAATAGAATTACTGTATAATAATTAATATGCTAAATTTATAGGTAAAGATATTAGGGTGATTCTGTCCGGGAAAATGGTGATTTCATACATAGATATCCCGAAATAGTGTCCATTCAAGTTTAAATAGCGTCTAAGAATAAAAGGCCCATGAGTTGGTATTTCACAGGTAGTGGAGTAAAAATTAAATACACATGTCAAACTTTTAAACACTTTTAATCATGATAGTTCAAAAAATCAGAAACTCGTCTCTGGCTAAAATTTTTTGTTTGTTATTGTCATTAACATTCATTGTCATCGGTTGTACACCTACAAATCGTATCGAACCAAATGTTTCTAAATCCAACGACTATTCAGGAGAAGAATTATTCAAAGGAATATTTTTCTTGGAGGGAGAAATAGCTAAAAAAATTCATTTTTTTGATGTTTATAATTACACATTAGAAAATCAAGCTAAAACTAACCCTAGTCTTTTAGCCGAAAAGTCTAAGATGGTCAATGAACTTGCTCTACGTGTAAAATCACTGAATCCTTCTTTCTTCGATGAATTAAAGGGTGAGATTGAATCGAAAAACTTTAATAGAATCGAAAAGTCCCTTGCCAAAGGGGCTGGTCTAGCACAATCAGCAATTCTTTTGAATGAAGTTTATAAAGAAGATTATTTCAAAGGAAAAGATATTGTTTCAACTATGAATTTGAACAATTATGACTTTTCCAAACAGGAAGATACTCAGAAGTTTTTAGAAGATTCTGAAAAATTGCTTGGTGATATCACTAAAAACCAACAACAAGCTACTCAAAAGGGTGCCAAACAGATGTGCTTGACTTTCGCGGGAGTAGTAGCAGTAGCTATCTGGGAAGTTGCAGTAGCAATTAATGTAGTAGCGGCCATAAATGTAGTAGCGGGTGTATTTGCCTACACAAAAGTTAGAGGCCCTAGTCTTCCTTACCTACGCATGGGAGCAAATGGTGAAGAGAATAATACATCAAATTTGGAAAAAGAGACTTTGATTAAACAAATAGCCTTTGATCTAGATTAAATAATTTCATTTTGAATATGTGTTTCATCCATATGAAACACATATTTCATTTTTGATCAACTTACAATTGAAAAATATATATTTCCTCTCTATTGTTTCTTTTTGGGCGTATATAACCATAAAGGTATTCACCGCAAGTATGGGTATTAATGCTACAAATACATTATTTATCCATAGATATGTAGTGTCTATTTTTACTCCTGAAGGTTGGGGATTTTTTACAAGAAATCCAAGAGTAGTTCAATTTGTTATGGAACGATTTGAACAACCTAATGCCGAAATTATTACTGTAAAGAATACAGATCCATCAAATTTATTTGGACTTTCAAGAAAAAGCCGACGAGTTAATCTTGAGTTTCAAAGAATCCTGTCAAAATTGCCTGATAGTGCATGGATAGATAATAAATACAAAATAAAAATTTTAAAATTAGACGGGTTTAAAGATCAGTTAATATATATTAAATCTGGTAAATATAAAATTAAAAAATATATACCTACTCCTTGGGTATGGGCTAAATACCCCGAGAACTTTAAACAAGAAATAGATTCATTATATATTATTATTCAATGAGAAAGTTCTTATTATATCTTGATGAAATTGCCCAATCCAATCCATTTAACAACGTATATGGACTAGGGAGAAGTTTTATTGCATTTAGTTTGCTAATAACTTTTTTGTTCAGTTCTACTGACGTACTATTTGATAAGTATTTATTTGGTATACAATCATTGGATACTATCTTCGACAAAATTAATCTGTTTTTTCTTGTTGGATATGGAAATTTGTACATAGCGAAGATTATAGTTGTGGTGATATGCTTATTGGTAATCAGTGGCTTTTATCCCTATATAACCGGGATACTACACTGGTGGGTTACTTTTAGCTTTCAGCAGGCTGGTAATATCACTGAAGGTGGCGATCAGATAGCTTCTATTCTAACTTTGTTACTAATACCAATAACCTTATCCGATAACCGTATTAATCATTGGGGTAAATCTCATAAAAGTAGTCCTGAAAGAAACTTTTTCGCATTAATACCCCTCTACTTGCTTCAACTTCAAATGGCCATTCTGTACTTACATTCAGGAGTTGAGAAATTATATAAGGTTGAGGAATGGAAAAACGGCACAGCCTTATATTATTATTTGAATGATCCATTGTTTGGTTACCCTGCATGGTCAAAATTATTTTTTGATAAATTGCTTGTTGAACCTTCATTCGTTAGCTTGTTCACATGGAGCGTAGTCTTGCTTGAAATAATTCTATTTGGAGCCTTGTTTATGAAATCGTCTATGCGAATCAAGCTTTTTCCATTTGCTTTATTATTTCATATTTTTATAGCCGTAATAATAGGTCTATATAGCTTCTCACTAGTAATGAGTGGAGGACTTATATTATATTTGCTACCACTTAACCAACCACTTGATTTTAAAAGATTATTATCATGGAACCAAAGGTAATTTTTTCGGAAGTTCAAGTTGCAAAACAAAACAAAGTAATTATTTATTTGCTTTATTTGTCAATTTCTGCTATTATCATAGCAGTTTTATATCTCCTTATAAATAACCAATTTGACTTATATTCATTTTTGTTATTCACTTTGATTTTGACAATACTTATATTAATAGCTAATTCAAAGTTTATTTTGGTGATAACAGAAAAAGAGATTATGTTCAGATACTTTCCGTTCATCTTAAATCAACGAATAATACGCATAGATGAGATTAAAACAATAAGAGCTCAAGCTTATGATCCTATATCTGAGTTTGGTGGTTGGGGAATAAGGAAGTCGGGTAAAAAAAAGCTTTATTCAATGAGCGGTAATAATGCTATAATCGTTGAAAAAAATAACGGTGACATCTATTATTTTGGTACAAGAAAAGCTGAAGAATTTAATAGAGTAGCCAATGTTTTCGTTTGAGTATTATTGAGATTGTAGTCTGTAACAAAATTAGAGCTTGTTTGGAAATTTTAAAATTCTAAATTTCTAAACAAGCTCTTAATTCTTCTAGTCTTTCTTATAATGCCCGGAAACAGCGGTGTGCCCATATGGATGGGTGAGTTTATAGTTTGAAAATAGGGTACTGAGAATTGGATTGGTTTGATTACTAGGGTTTGCTAAGAAGTCTCCTGGCCAGCTAAGAAACATTGCTTTTTGAGTAAGTAATACTTCCTTCCGGCCAGCGATGTTACAGGGTAAAATGATCATAACCTGAGCCATAACTTCCTTCACTTATTACTCATAACTTTCCCAAGTTATAAGAAGCTATCATAGTGTAACGGTATGAAGGGGAAGAAATCTACCTGCCTATATAACTATCTCAAATCGTTTCTTATCTTGCCGTTGCTTTCGCGCGCGTACCACCTTTTGAAAACAAAGGTGGACTCACTCCACAAGCGAACTATTCTCTCGCGTCACTATTTTTTCCACAGGAAAAAGTTGACCAGCAGTATGGAGGCTTAATGTCTTGCGCTAAACGCGGCTGATAAGAAGGATCAGTAGAGTATAGTTATCCTACATGGGACTGTTGCCAAAGAATTGCTACACGTCTATATAGCTTTTTGTTATTACTACAAAAAAGCCGATTCAATACGTTAACGTATTGAATCGGCTAAAATCACCTTGATTCAAGGCGGATTAACTTATAAACTACGCGGCCCGACTGCTCGATGGTCTGCGCAGAATCGTGGAACGTAATGGTTGATTCGCTTCTTCGATAACCTGCTCCGATACCATGCCTAGATGATTCGCCCGTTTCAATACGTAATCAAACGGTACGTTGTAATAGTTGACCACTTCGCTCCGGAAACTATCCGGAAAGCGGGACAACCGCAGTCCGAAGAACTTGCGCATCTCGGCCTCGGGTAGCATCGCTGCCAGTGCTATACGTTCGGCCTCGACCAGCAATTCTTTTCGGGATGGATAAAGATGTTCCAGGCCGATAGACGCGGCCAGGATATTCAGGAACAGATTTTTGTAGGTAGACGACAGTTCGGCAGGTAGAATAATCCAGCCCTGATCCCGGAACTTAGCCGAAAAACCTGTTAATCCCTGCTCTCCCCTGATTTCGCCCGCAATCAGCTCATCCGGAAAGTTTAGCCGAGCCGATTCGCCTGGTTCATCATTTTTCTGAAGCCGGAAAACAACGGCTTCGACGGGGCTTTTGTGGAATAAAAGATCATTAGGCATGACGCGCGTATTTTCCCACTGGTCGGTCATGCGCATAAATAAACTCTCGTTGACGGGCAGGTTTTCGGGACTGCCTAGGCTGATAAGCATTCGGCGATAAGCTGCCAGAAAATCAATCTGGAGTTGGTTCGAATTAGAGCGTCCTTTTTTCATGCGGATTGAGTTGCCGGGCACTGTTTTTAAGCCAAAACCCGACTCATTAGTATGGTTGTTTGTTGGAAATTGGGGTAGTAAATATACACAACAAACCGCTGATTTCAAAGACGTAACATAAACATAATCAGAACCCAACCACTAGTCGTAAGCCGGGATATACGTTCTTAAAAAATTCGTTCATATAGATCTCCGGCTGAACCTTAAATAAGCCATTTTGATACACCGTGCCGCCCAACCGGATCGTATTTTTTTCAAAGTAAGAGTTACTTTTATGAACCGGAAATCCTACATAAAATGAACCAATCTGCCGATTAAATGCCACTGTTCGCCCATCTTTATTGTAGCGATAAAAAGAGATACCCAGGTTGAGGAAATTGTAATAACCAGCTTCCGATTGTCTGAAAAAGAAGTTTGATATATAGCCAATACTATAACTTATCCGGCGGAATCGGCTTGGAACGAACTCAAGATCAAGATTGAGTGACGGCACCCAATCGTTACGTATCAGACCAACGCCGATGCTTGGATGGAGACTCAGAAATGGGCTTTTTGCCAGACCAGGTTGTAAAAATGTGGGTTTGTTGGCGACATCCTGTACCATGTTGAACGCCATTTTTGGGCTAGTCAGGTCGTGCGCTTTGTATTGCCGTATCGATTCGAGGGCCTGTTGTAGCTTTTGATTAATACCGCCACTACGTAGCAGTCGATCAATATCGTGGAGACTGTTGACAAACAAATACATACTGAAATCGTCGTGAATAGTCTGAGATACCGCCGATGTCCAGACAATCTGCAGCGTATCCTGATTTGTTTTCACCTGTATCGGTTCTTCGCCGTCCCTAAACCGGAACGAATTAATTAGTTGGGGCGTGTAACGTAATGCCAACGCCCGGTCGGTGTCGCCGAGCCGAAAGAGCGCATGAGTCGCACGAGTTTGGCTTTGGGTGGTATCTTCTACTTTCTGATAGTCGGCCACAAATAAGCGAAGTACCGAATCAATATTCTGCCGGGCTTGAACCTGAGCGTATCGGTCGAAGCCAATCAGCAACGTATTGCGCTGGCCTAAATCTGCTTCGATGTGGCTAAAGCCGACAAACTTCTGCTTGGCATCCGGTTCTGTTAATCGTGAACCGGTCGGCTGGGCAATAGAAATCCCAACTATGCTCATCAGGAGCACAGTAATCAGGCAAAATATGCGCATGGTTATTGGTTTGGTTTATGCGTTAATGGGAGCCTAAGGGCTGGACGGTTTTCGTTGGGTGCAGGTTCGCTACGTTCTCCGGTACCTATTCGAACAAAATGTTCGGTCCGATAAAGTTTAGGACGTGCTTCCTCTTCGGCCTGTAATTCGTTTTCGTGAACAACCCGAAACCGTCGCTTCAAGGCAGTCGCTGCTACGTTCGGTTTACTACGTTCAACTGGTTTTTCAATAATTGGCAATACTTCAGCAACGGCTGGTAATTCAATTGCCGGAGGCTCTGCTTTAACAGCTTTACTACGTACTGGAATCACTTCTTGATCAGGACCTTGTTTCTGACGACTACGTATCTTCAGACTTACCATTGGCCGATTTTTCTCGGTAGAAATGGTTTTTGAATTGACGACTTCAGCCGCCCAATTCGGGGTAGGATGACTTGCAGTTGCTACGTCTTCTTTCCGATCAATTTTTTGTACGGCAACTGTCTTGCGATCGGCAGGTGACGGATTCATCCAAAACCAGCTCAGCGTCAATCCAGTGAGACAAGCGGCAGCGATCCACCACACTATCCCAATCTTCCGACGGACGGGAGCGGCCTGAAGTTCAGGATGAAGCTGTGCCCACAACCGAGCGGGGTCGAAGGACGAACCGGGTGGGGGCGTATCAGGCAATTGACTCAGTGTCTGACGCACCCACTGATCAAGCGTTTCGTCGGGTTTCTGCTTCATAGCCGTTTTGTGCTAACCAGGTTTGTAACAAAGCACGAGCCTTGCTTAACTGTGATTTTGAAGTATTTTCGGAGATACGTAGCTGCTCGGCAATTTCGCGGTGAGTGTAGCCTTCAATGGCGTAGAGGTTGAACACCGTTCGATAGCCGGGCGGTAATTCCCGAATGAGGGCGTAAATCCGTTCGGCATCTAATCCCGTATCGGGTAATGGTTCGGGATCGGGTTGCGCTTCGGTTTCATCATCCGCCTGAAAAAGCGATAAGTGTCGATTTGCCCGCAGATGCTGTAAAGCCTCATTGATCACGATACGGCGAAGCCAGGCTTCCAGTCCGTTATCGTCGCGGTAGGCGAACCCACTGATTGCGCGAAACGCTTTCAGAAACCCGTTCATTAACACTTCTTCGGCCTCCGGCTCATGTCGAACGTAGCGCAGACTCACTCGAAACAACCGATTCGCGTACTGGTCGAACAGTCGTTTTTGAGCAAATGAATTGCCCCGTTGACATTGTTCGACGAGTTGCTGCGACATAGTTGCGATTGATTTCATTGACAGAAATGCCGGGTTTGGTAAAAGGGTTGCCTGGGGACAAAAAAATAAGCCACAACTGGCAAGAAGTGGCCCGAATAATCGATTAAATCCTCTCAAAAAATACGTTAAACCAACTCGGCGCTCACAACTCTCTGTTCACGAGAATCAAACTGCGCTCTGGCTTCCAGAATTTGATTACTGTGGCTACTGGCCCAGTCGCCAAGTTCGATTATCTGGATTAAAAGACTGTGGCCTAAATCAGTCAGTTGATATTCGACGCGGGGCGGAATTTCAGCGTAAATCCGGCGCGTAATCAGGCCGTCGCGCTCAAGATTGCGGAGCGTCACCGTAAGCATCCGTTGCGAAATACCGTCGATACGTTTCTTCAGTTCATTAAAACGAAGTGTGCCTGCATCGCCCAAATGGAAAATGGATAAGGTCGACCATTTGTCGCTGAAACGAGCTAGAATATGGCGAATCGGACACGTACCACCTTGAGTTTCTACGGTCCCTAAAATTTTTTGCAATTTTTCTTCCAGCCGATCTTCCTGATAATCAACAATAGTTCTCTCCATGTGCCTGACGAATTAAAAAATGCCCTCTTGTGAGCGCTATACCTACTGAATACCTTTGAGTTACCAAAAGTAACTAAGGAATTATAAAGAACAGTGCTATGATCGCCATAACCGGAGCCTCTGGCCATTTAGGTAAAGCCATACTCGAATTTCTGCTTAGTAAAACAAACCCTGAATCATTGGTTACCATTGTTAGGGACCCACAAAAAATCGCCGAATTTGCTGACAAAGGCGTAGCGGTTCGCCAGGGCGATTATGAGGATCAGACGTCGTTCGTGACAGGCCTTGCCGGTGTTGATACGTTACTGCTCATTTCCAGTGCGGTATTGGGCGATGATCGGGTTCGTCAGCATAGCAACGTTATCAATGCCGCGAAAGAAGCTGGTGTGAAACATATTTTCTACACCAGTGCCCCAAACCCTTCGCCGAACGCGTTGTTTACGCCCGCTATTGACCATTTTCGCACCGAGAATTTGATTATAGAGTCTGGCTTGACGTACACCTTTTTCCGCAACAACTTGTATCTGGACGTACTGCCGATGGTTATTGGCGATGCGGCTCAATCGGGTAAGCTCTATTATCCCGCTGGCGAAGGAAAAGTCAATTTTGTGCTACGCACTGATATTGCCGAAGGCTTGGCCAACGCCCTGACGACTGAGGGACACGAGAATAAAGTGTACGACATCGGCGCACCTACGGCCTTGTCATTCAGCGATATTGCAAATGGCCTGAGCCATAATGGAACGACGGTTGAGTATGTCGATATTCCGGGCAGTGCCTACGAAGCAGAACTGGTTAAACATTTGCCGCCGGTAGCCGCTAAGATTTACGCTGGCATGGCAGAAGGCATAAAACAAAACGATTTTAATGTTCCTTCACCGACGCTGGAAAAATTGCTAGGCCGTACCCCTGTTAGACTGGATGCATATCTGAAAAGTCTGTAACAGGTATTCCAGCCTTTAGTCCGTTTTTAAGCCATTCTTCTAATTGAAAATAGATTAAAAACGGACTAAAGGCCGGAGTTACCTTTATTCTATTATTTCGATAATCAGGGTAGTACCCATATAAAAAAGCTTACTTATGCTCTTGTAGGCTTATTCCTATTAAGAAAGACTATTTTTGCCATACGATTATAACATTTGCTTATATACCGTATGCCTCGACCTATTTGTCTTCTTCATCAACCATATATTTCTTTCTTTCTGGCGCTGTTGAGTTTAGTTTGGCCAGCGGCTGCCCAGTCGCTACCTAAATCAGGGTCTACTGTTAAGTTTGACCTTGTTGAAACTACCATTGGCGATATTCACCGGGCTTTTCGCACGGGTTCGCTAACCAGTGAACAATTGGTTAACGCTTATCTGGAACGTATCAAAACCTACGACCAGCCGACTAAACTCAACTCAATTATTGTCGTAAATCTGGAAGCACTCGCTACGGCCCGTGCGCTGGATATTGAGTTTAAGAAAACCGGAAAACTGCGTCCACTGCATGGTATTCCGGTTATTATCAAAGACAATTTCAATACAAAAGGGCTCCAAACGACGGGTGGTTCCGTTGCGCTGAAAGGGTTTATTCCTGCTGAAGATGCCTATCAGGTTCGGAAACTGCGTGAAGCGGGCGCCATCATACTGGCCAAATCCAACATGGCTGAGTGGGCATTTACGCCTATGCACTCGCAGAGTTCGATGGCGGGTGAAACACGGAACCCTTACAACTTAGCCTACGTGCCCGCCGGATCGAGTGGTGGTACGGCGGCAGCTGTGGCAGCTAATTTAGGCGCAATTGGCTTAGGTTCGGATACGGGAAATTCAATACGTGGACCGGCATCGCATAACGCGTTGGTGGGTTTTCGGACGTCGCTTGGGCTGGTAAGTCGTTACGGAATTATTCCGCTTTACTCTCGCAATGACGTGGGCGGGCCGATGTGTCGCACGGTGGAAGATGCAGCCCGGTTGCTGGATGTTACGGCAGGCTACGATTCCAATGATCCAATCACAAAAAACAGTCAGGGCAAAATCCCCAAAAATTACACGCAGTTTTTACGGAAAGATGGCCTGAAAGGTGCCCGGATTGGCGTGCTACGTCAGCTGAGCGACAAGAATATTCACCCGGAAATCAAAGCACTTTTCGATCAGGCTATCGCTGATATGACTCGTGCGGGCGCCCAGGTTGTTGACGTAACGATCGCTGATTTTGATTCGCTACGGACCAATCAGTGGTGCGCCGATTTTCGAAATGACGTTGAAACGTATCTCCGAACGTTTGTTAAGCGGGATTCCCTGAAGACGCTGGAGGACATTATCCGGGCTGGCGGTTATTCGGACATTGTCCGCGATCGGTTAACGTATCAGCAAACCCATACAGGTCGGGCTAATCACCCCGAAATTCCGTGCGGAGATGCGTTTACCGATCCACTGCGTATTGCGTACCGTAAAGCCATCGAAGCCGAAATGGATCGGCAACATGTCGATGCGTTGATTTACCCAAGCTGGAATTATCCACCTGCGCTGGTTGGCGATGCAAAAGGTTACAAAGGGGACAACAGTCAGCTGATTGCTCCCGCTACGGGTCAGCCTGCTTTCACCATCCCAATGGGATTCACAACCGGCGATTTACCAGCCGGAATTCAGTTTTTGGGTCGTATGTTCGATGAGCCAACGTTAATTCGACTGACGTATGCCTATGAACAGGCGACTCACCACCGTGTAATGCCAAAACGGTTTCCAGCCCTTGGTCAATAATTATCAGATCTACATTCAATTCATCAGACTACTATCAATGAATCGCCTTACGTCGCATCCAATCATTTCATTTTTCAGCCTGTTTGCCATTTTATTTTCCTTTTCAGCACAAGGCCAACCGTTGGGTAAAGCTGAAATCGCCCGATGGCAGCAGCAGGCCAAACAGGTCACCATCACGCGTGATACGTGGGGTGTGCCACACATCTACGGCAAAACCGATGCGGACGTCGTTTTTGGACTCATATACACTCAGTGTGAAGACGATTTTGCGCGGGTTGAGGAAAACTATATTACGTCAATTGGCCGCTTAGCCGAAGTAGAAGGCGAGTCCGCGCTCTATCATGATTTGCGAGCTCGGTTATTCATGGATAGCACACAGGCGATTGCTACGTATAAAAAGAGTCCATCCTGGATGAAACAACTACTGGACGCGTTCGCCGATGGAACCAACTATTATCTCTATACGCATCCGACCGTAACGCCCAAATTGCTGAAACGCTTCCAACCCTGGATGCCGCTGATGTTTAGCGAAGGCAGTATTGGTGGCAACATCAGTGTAGTCCCCATCGAGCGATTGAAAGCGTTTTATGAGCAGCGCAAATCAACGTCGTGGATCAATACTTTCGATCATTACGAACGCGAATCTGTTGGCTCGAATGGGTTTGCTATCGCACCGGCCAAAAGCGCTACGAAAAACGCACTATTACTGATTAATCCGCATACGTCCTTCTATTTTCGGTCGGAGGTGCACATGGTTAGTCAGGGCGGATTGAACGCGTACGGGGCTGTTACGTGGGGGCAATTTTTTATTTATCAGGGCTTTAATGAGAATTGTGGGTGGATGCACACGACCAGTTATGCTGATTCGATGGACGAGTATCTGGAAACGATCGAGAAGAAAGGAAACGTAATCTATTACAAACACGGTACTGATCTCAAGCCCGTTCGGACGCAAAAAGTCCGGTTGGCCTATAAATCGGGAAACGGTGTTCAGTACAAAGAGTTTCCGATGTACTTCACGCAACACGGTCCTATAGCTGGTGAAAAAGATGGAAAATGGATTGCCATTGATATGATGAATACACCCCTGAATGCGCTGGAACAATCATATTTACGCACGAAAGCAACGGGTTACGCAAGTTTCAAAGAGGTCATGAAACTGAATGGCAATGCCTCCAATAATACAATTTTTGCTGATAAAGACGGTACCATAGCCTACTGGCACGGCAATTTTATGCCGAAGCGAGACCCCAAATTTGACTGGAGCCAGCCCGTTGATGGCAGCAATCCTGCAACCGATTGGAAGGGTTTGCATTCGATTGATGACATTGTGCAGGTACGTAACCCGGCCAGCGGCTGGATTCAGAATTGCAATTCGACTCCGTTTACGGTGTCGGGTAGCAGCAGCCCGGAAAAGAGCAAGTATCCGGACTACATGGCACCCGATGCCGAAAACTACCGGGGCATCAATGCGGTTCGTGTGCTAAGTCAGAAATCCGTCTACACACTCGATACGTTGATTGCGGCCGCCAACGACCCACATCTGGTAGCGTTTGATGAACTGCTGCCACCACTATTAAGTGCCTACCAAACGGTTTCCAGCGATGCGGTAAACCAATCGAAAGACCTGGCCGAAGCCATGCAGATTCTGAAAGGCTGGAACAAAACATATGGTGTTACGTCCGTCGGTCAGACGCTGGCTATCTTCTGGGGCGAAAAAATACAGAAGCTTGCTCGTAGTCGTGCTGCCAGCGATCAGCGATTTGATAACTTGAGTCTCACCGCGTTTACGATCAGCAAGACATCACCGCAAGAAAAAGTGACGGCGCTGACCGACGTGTTAACGGAACTGACGCGCGATTTTGGCACCTGGAAAACCCCCTGGGGCGACATCAACCGGTATCAGCGTCTGACGGGAAAAATTCAGGAAACCTACGACGACCAGAAGCCGAGCATTCCGGTTGGGTTTACATCATCCGCCTGGGGGTCACTGGCGGCTTTTGCGGCCAGAACCTATCCCGGTACCAAAAAGCGCTATGGCAGCGTAGGCAATAGTTTTGTGGCTGTGGTGGAGTTCGGTAAACGCGTAAAAGCCCGATCGGTGGTTACAGGTGGACAAAGTAGCCAACCCGGCACTGAGCATTTCACGGATCAGGCTCCGCTCTACTGCGAAGGCAAGTTTAAGGACGTATTATTTTACCCTGAAGATGTCCAGAAGCACGTCGAAAAGACGTATCATCCGGGCGATAATTGATCTGTTGATCAACTTCCCGAAAACTTCAATCTTTCGGAAAGTTGTCACGATGGAATTCTTTTGCTCCTGCGCCAACGTGCTGGAAACCAATACGTCCGAGTTTACGCAGGTATCCGATAGTGAACATCGAACGCTCCGATGGCTTTTACAGTCAATGCACCCTGCACCCGAACGCACGCGGTGCTTTTCGTAGGAACGCTTAGGTCAGGCTGATTGATTGGAAAGTCATACGCTTTTAGCTTACTTGCAGCTCGATACCCCACGTTACTAACGTAGTGCCGCTTCTAGCAACAGTTGAATTGAAACGTAACAAAAAGGGTGCTGTTTCATAATTGTGGTTACTGGCTACAATCTTCAATTGACTATGTCAGAAAGACCATGTATTCTGTCTGCAATAGCCTTTAACTTACCGAAGCAACTAGTGACCGGATGAATTTTAGCCTGTTATTATTAGATTCCATAGTGGCTCAGTTAAAGAAGAGATATGTCACTACTTCGCAATCAAGAGTCAGATAAGTATATACCCGATCATCAATCTCAGCTTTCATCGGGTGCGAAAAACGAAAAGTATTTATGAAAACAGTATTATTTTGGATTACAATGTTATTGCTCAGTATGTCGGGTTCTTCCAATGCACAAGAAATAACGTTTGTGAAAGGCGGTGGAATTTCATATCAGGGAAAAACTATCCAAAAGCCTAAAGAGATTTTGCCAATCATTTTGCAGAAAGAGTCTCCAGAAATAGTGACTGCTTTTAATAAATTCAAATCTAATAGAGGAGCAGCACAGGTTTTTGGATTTATCGGCGGATTTGGAATAGGCTATTCGTTAGGTAGTGCTATTGGTGGTAGAAAGATTAGTGGAGGGCTTTTAGCAGGCGGAGCTGGTGCTATAGGGATTGCATTACTTTTTGGTGCTTCCGCTAATAATGCATTAAAACAGGTTGTCGACTTGTATAATAGCACTAATTCAACGAAAACTTCTTTTAGGCCATTCGTCAAAAATGATGACCATATAACCCAGATAGGCATGAATATTAGATTTTAGAAAAACCTATTTTAGTCGATTGTGGTAATAAATAATAAGAGAAAGGGTCTCTCGTAGTTGATTTACACCTATGGGAGACCCTTTCAATATAAAGCCTACAAACTTACTCCACTGTCACTGACTTCGCCAGATTTCTTGGTTGATCTACGTTGCGGCCGCGCATCACGGCAATGTCGTAGGCCAATAATTGCAGCGGTACTACCGATACAAGTGGCATGAGAATTTCATGAACTTTTGGAATCTCAATTGTAAAGTCTACAATACCCGGCAGTTGCGTATCACCTTCGGTTGTGATGGCAATAACTCGGCCTTTGCGCGCTTTTACCTCCTGAATGTTCGAGACGACTTTTTCGTAGGACGAATCTTTAGTGGCAATTACGACTACTGGCATATCTTCGTCGATGAGTGCGATCGGGCCGTGTTTCATTTCGGCAGCAGGGTAGCCTTCGGCGTGTATGTAGCTGATTTCTTTTAGTTTCAACGCTCCCTCCAGCGCAACAGGGAAATTGAGCCCGCGGCCGAGGTAGATGAAATTGCGGGCGTATGTAAAGATATAAGCGATCTCTTTGATCTTGTCGGCAGCTTGTAAGACTCGCTCAACCTTTGCCGGAATGCTCTCCAGTTCGGCTAACAATTGCCGGAATAGCGAATCAGAAATAGTACCTTTTCGCTTGGCTGCGGCTAGCGCAATCAGCGTCAAGACGGTTACTTGCGCCGTGAAGGCTTTCGTGCTGGCTACGCCAATTTCTGGTCCCGCATGTGTGTAAGCACCCGCATGGGTAGCCCTCGCGATAGACGAACCTACTACGTTGCAAACGCCAAAAATTGTTGCCCCTTTTGACTTCGCCAATTCGATGGCGGCCAGTGTATCCGCCGTTTCACCCGACTGCGAGATGGCAATTACAATGTCGCCTTCTTTGATAATCGGATTTCGGTAGCGAAACTCCGATGCGTACTCCACCTCGACGGGAATGCGGGCGAGTTCTTCAAAAATGTACTCAGCCACCAAACCCGCGTGCCAGGACGTACCGCAACCGACAATAACAATTCGCTTCGACTTGGCCAATTTATCAAGATAATCCCGTAGGCCACCCAGTTGCAGCGTTCCTTCGTTGACCCGAACGCGGCCCCGCATGGAATCGGCTATGGAACGTGGTTGCTCAAAAATTTCTTTAAGCATGAAGTGGTCAAACCCCCCTTTTTCGATGGCTTCCAGCTCCAGTTCGATTTTGTGGACGTAGGGCGTTGTCGTAGCATTATCGAGGGTTACTACGGTGAGCACTCCATTTTTGATAACCGCAACTTCATAGTCGTTCAGGTAGATTACGTCTTTGGTATACTCAACAATGGGTGTGGCATCCGACGCCAGGAAGAACTCGTTTTCGCCAACGCCAATTACCAGGGGCGAGCCTTTGCGGGCTGCAATAAGCTGGGTCGGATCGGCTTCGTTCATGATCACGATAGCGTAAGCGCCCACTACCTCCTGCAAGGCTAGCCGCACAGCCTCTTCGAGCGTACCGCCGTTGTTTTCCCAAATGTCTTCAATAAACTGGCCTAATACTTCGGTATCGGTTTCGCTGGCGAACGTATGCCCTTTTTTGATCAGTGCCTGTTTTATGGCCGCGTAGTTCTCAATAATGCCATTGTGAATGATGGCCAGCTTGCGATGAAATGAGTAATGCGGGTGAGCGTTCACGTCGTTCGGTTCGCCGTGGGTTGCCCAGCGGGTATGGCCCATGCCAATCGTGGAGTGGAGTTCCTTTCCCGCCAATTCCTGTTCCAACGCCACAACTTTGCCTTTTTTCTTATAGACTTCCAGGCCGTGCCCGTTCATCAGGGCTACACCTGCGCTATCGTACCCCCGATATTCGAGACGTTTCAGGCCTTTTATCACCAATGGACAGGCTTCCCGATGTCCAACATATGCCACAATTCCGCACATAATCTCAGTTGATACCGGAACGCCGGTACGTTTATCTGTTATTAATCGAGTTTCTCAGAATAAATAAGCTGGTTCGACAAGTAAAGTAAATGCAAAAAGCCGGGAATCCCCGGCTTTTTGATAAGTTGGTGCAACGTCCACTGCCGAAACCTGACTGTCTACGCTGTTGGGTGATTTAGGACGTATTGTTCAGCCTACCAATTGCGTATAAAGATTGTAGTAACGGTCGGTTACGTCCTCGTCTTCTACGGAATCAAATTTGTGTTCCGGAAAATCAGTCAAGATGGCATTCAGGCTTTCACTCGTTTCTTCTTCGGCCCGAACGACAGCATCGGCATATGTGGAACCGATACGTATAAAGCCTTCAAAATCAGCCGTTTTTAATTCGGCCAGCATTTCGTCGTCGATATCCATCATCCGCGCTTTTTCGATGATGTCGCCTTCGAAACGGTGTTCAAATGAATTATTATAGACCGTGAAAACTGACTTGGTGTCCTTGAACATGGGGTCGTTTTTGTAGGTCGTTTTCAGATACAGCGGAATCAGGGCCGTCATCCAGTCGTTACAGTGGACGATATCAGGCGCCCAGCCTAATTTCTTAACCGTTTCCAGCACGCCTTTGCAGAAGAAAATAGCCCGCTCGTCGTTGTCGTCGTAGAATCGGTTTTCTTTGTCGTGAAAAACATATTTCCGTTGAAAATAGTCTTCATTATCAATGAAATACACTTGTAATTTGGCCGTTGGGATCGACGCCACCTTAATAATCAGCGGCTTTTCGTCATCACCTACGGCAATATTGATACCCGACAATCGTACCACTTCGTGCAACCGGTTTTTGCGCTCGTTAATAAGACCAAAGCGCGGCACCAGAATTCGGATCTCCATCCCCCGCTCTTGCATAGCCTGTGGCAGTTTGCGGACGAAGTCAGCGACATCAGAGGTTTTGAGGAAAGGGTTGATTTCGCTGGCAACGTAAAGGATACGTAATTTGCTCATAATAGGGAAGTGTGTATTGTCTGTGAGAACAAAAAAACTTGCAAAATTATACAAATTTTTCCCGTATTTCAATACAGTTTGCGCAAAAAAGTTGCAAATGTACTATCATTGCGGCCTAAAAAATAAATCAATCGTTATGCATCGCTTCGAGACCATTGCCTCACTGCGTCAACATCTGGCCAAAATCCGCTCCGAACAAACAATTGGCCTGATTCCTACGATGGGTGCCTTGCACGAAGGCCACATAACGCTTATCGAAAAAGCTAAAAAGGAGAATGATGTCGTAGTGAGCAGCATTTTTGTTAATCCAGCTCAATTCAATAATCCAGACGATCTGGCTTGCTACCCGCGTACGCTGGAAGAAGATTGTCAGAAACTCGAAGCGGCCGGTTGTGATATAGTTTTTACGCCATCCGTCGACGAAATTTACCCTGAACCACCTAAGCTGCGATTGAATTTTGGCGAACTGGAAACGCTGATGGAAGGGGCTTTTCGGCCGGGGCATTTCAACGGTGTTGGCATCGTAGTCGCCAAGTTATTCAACATTGTACAGGCCGACCGCGCTTATTTTGGCCAGAAAGATTTGCAGCAGGTCGCTGTCATCCGGCGCCTGATTCGTGATCTGAGTTTCCCTATTGAGTTAGTACGTTGCCCTACAGTCCGTGAGTCTGATGGACTGGCGATGTCGTCTCGTAACCGTAATCTTAAGCCGGAGGAGCGCGCGCAGGCTCCGGCGCTCTTTCAGGCATTGACACTCGCTCACGAACTAATAACCGAAGGGCACAGTACAACGCAGGCCAAAGCCGCCGTAACAGGTTTTTTTACAGCTAATCCCAATTTTCGCCTGGAATACGTCGAGGTTGTCAATGCCGATACGCTCCAACTAGTTAATGAGGTGCTGGCTCCGGGCCAAACGGCCATCTGTTTAGCCGTGCACCTGGGCAATGTCAGACTGATTGACAACCTGGTGTTTTGAGAGGTAAATGGTTATCTTTACGTACTAAACGAACAACTGCTATGAAATCGACCAATACGCAAGAAGCCCCTAATGCGACTATTATGTTGCTACGTCGGCTATCTGTAGAAAAGCGCGAAACAAAGCGACAGATGCGGGAGTCGTTTACCACCGACCCAGAGGTACAAAAAGCGCTAGAGAAACTAGATAGTCAGCATGCTGAAAAAAGACGTCAAGCCGTATAGTTTTCAACTTACACTAGGGCTAACAAATAGCTATCTCTTTACCACTGTTTATAAGGCTGCTTATTCTATTAAATTTAAGCCGACTCCCTATCTGTTTGAGAATCATCCTGAGATTGCCGACCAAGTATACGAGCTGGTCATTGAACTGATACGCCCTGCTTCTATCCGATCTGGCTTAGACTCGGCCATTGCCGTAACAATTGCTGCCATTTGTAAAGATTTTTTTGCGGATAAAGAACGTATCTTACTCTATATCTGTGAAACCGCCGACGTTCGCCACTTGGCTCGGGTTCGTAAGTTTGACACTTGGTTTCGTGAATTCAAGGATGCCCACTTCTTGAAAATTGACGCTAACTTTCCTGATGTAAATGATATAACATACTATGTATCACTTATTTTTCGCTGGAATCATCCTCAACGTCACACTATAATAGATGAGTTTGGCTTACTAGGACAACGATATAATGCCGATAAATAGGCGCTTTGTCTAAGGTGACTAACAAATTGATCTAGAATCAACCATTCAATCTAAATTGACCAGTAACGTATCAATCCACAATCCGAAACGCCATTTTGGCCTTTTCGCGCGATAAAGCGTTGAAGTGCCACCACTCGTACTCGATTGAACTGAAACCACCTTCCCGCATCGCGGTCCGCAGAATGTGCCGGTTGTCGATCTGTTTCTGAGTCAACTTTCCTGATTGTAGCAATTCGTCTTCGCGGGAAGGATAGGCCAGTACCCCAAAGAAATCATATTTCGTGCCCATGTCGAGCGGCTTGCCTTCTTTGGTCGCCACCGTTAAATCCACGGCGCAACCGTAGTTATGGATCGAGCCTTTTCGCGGATCGGCTACGTAGGTCTGGCGTTCACGTTCGGGCATATTGGGAAGCGCATTCCATAATTTCCACTGAGCCGTGCGAGGGCGGGCTGCATCATAGACCAGTAGCCGCAGCTCGGGGTGATGGTCTTGCAGGTACTTACTGGCGGCTGCGAGTTTGCGGGCCGCCATCGGCTGCATGTACGCCCGAGTGAGGTCGTCGTACACGTCTTTACCAACAAAATTATCAGTAGTCGAATATTTAAGTTCAACCAGAATGCTTGGGTCCACTTTCTGCACGTCGACAAGCCCCTGCTTGATCATCGCCTGCTCAACTTTGGGCTGGGCAAAAAGTGAAAGAGCGAATGAGTAAACGAGCGAAAGAATGATTGTGAAAACAGAAATATGTCGCATTGCTACGTTAAGCCAAAGTTGGTTTGAGACGAATGATCTTGTAAACTTACAGGATTTCTAACCTGAAAGGTATTAGTGGATATTAGCATATCTATTAGCTTGCTGGAACGCCAGCCCGGTCTTTCACTCATTCGCTCTTTACTTACTGATGGCACTAAACTACATCTGGGTTGCTTTTTTTGTGATTGCCTTTCTGGTGGCGTTGGCTAAACTGATTTTTCTGGGCGATACCGAAATATTCAAAATCGTTGTGGAAGGGCTGTTCGACTCATCGAAAGTAGCCGTGATGGACATTGCTTTACCGCTGGCCGGCGTCATGACATTTTTCCTGGGCTTGCTCAACATTGGCGAGAAAGCTGGAGCCATCAACTTACTGGCACGTATCATTGGTCCGTTTTTTCACAAGCTCTTTCCCGAAGTTCCCAAAGGACATCCGGCTAATGGACAGATGATTATGAATTTTTCGGCCAATATGCTCGGTCTGGACAATGCCGCAACGCCTTTCGGCCTGAAAGCGATGGCAAGCTTGCAGGAGCTAAATCCGGAGAAGGAAACGGCCTCCAATGCCCAAATTATGTTTCTGGTGCTGCACACGTCAGGCTTAACAATTATTCCATTAAGTATTATGGCACAGCGGGCTATTTTAGGCGCCAAAGATCCATCCGATATTTTCATTCCGTGTCTGATTGCTACGTATGTCGCTACAGTTGTGAGCATGATCGCAGTAGCCATCAAGCAACGTATTAACTTGATAAACAGCACTGTAATTGGTTGGCTTGGTGGTATTACTAGCCTGATTGCATTGATATTATGGTTCCTGTCTACCAAAACTAAGGAAGAGATTGAAGTTATCTCGAAAGTAACGGGCAACCTTATCTTGATGGGTATCGTCGTATCGTTCCTGTTAGGGGCAATGCGCAAAAAGGTGAATATTTTCGATACGTTTATCGAAGGAGCGAAAGGTGGCTTTGAAACCTCGGTCCGAATTATTCCGTATCTGGTCGGTATGCTCGTGGCCATCAGTGCTTTCCGAAATTCGGGGGCGATGGATTACGTCATCAATGGATTTAAGTATGTATTTAGCCTTACCGGTCTGAATACTGAATTTACAGATGCCCTGCCTGTTGCCTTGATGCGGCCACTAAGTGGTTCGGGATCGCGGGCATTAATGATCGACGCGATGAAACAGTTTGGCCCTGATTCATTTGTCGGTCGGCTGGCCTGTATGTTTCAGGGGGCTGCCGACACTACGTTCTACATCGTTGCCCTCTACTTTGGCTCGGTTGGCATTCGAAATTCCCGATACGCTATTCCATTTGGGTTGTTTGCCGATTTGATGGGCATTATCGCGGGTATTGCGCTGGGTTATTTCTTCTTTCACTGAGCAAAAAAGCTCGTAATTGTGTTAGTTAAGTAGCTTAGCTAAGTCAACAAACGTACCGTTTCAGCGGTCCAATCGAATGAACATTACCCAAGTCCGAGAACACCTTCATCGGTTAATCGATGAAGTAGACGATATCTACGTACTGAATGGCCTGTATCGTACCCTGATTTCCGACAAGCGCCAGCGCGAAGATTACGAACGCGAACAGTCCGAAAAAGCTAAAAAACAGTCCCGGACCAGCGAACGACGTTCGAACTAAATCAATGCGAAAAAGCGCCGACGGTTAGGGCTATGATGATGGCATTAAATCCAAACGACAGGACACCATGAGCCAGGGCCGTTCGACGCATAGCTTTTGAGCCGATCGATACGTCGGAAACCTGGCTGGTCATGCCGATAACAAAGGAGAAATACGCAAAGTCCAGGTAATCAGGCTCGGGTTCATGCGGAAAATCCAGCCCCCCCGACGGCTTGGTTTGTTTCCCAGTATTGCCATAATAAAGGTGGGCGTATCGGATTAAAAAGACCGAATGAACTAAAGTCCAGGAGCCAATAATTGCTGCAATCGCCAGCAGGGTCTGGGTATGATTATTGATCAAATCAATAACTGCAAACATACTGGCTCCGGCCGCCACGATTACGAATAGTAAAATCAGTAGTCGGCTCGAATCCTGAAGACGCGAAAGCTGCGGTAGATCACGCGGATGAACCGTGAGGATGGTTGTCCACATCAGGGCTAATACGGTCATCATAAAGCTCACCCAGACGATGGCGAAATGAGCTGACGTATTGCCGTTTGCAGGAAATATAAAATAGGCAATTGCCGATACAAATAGGCCAATCAGTAGCCGATGATGGGAGTCCAGGCAGGCAATGCGACGTATTAAAGCAGTTAACATATTGACGAATAAAGAACGTAGAAGTAGAGCAGCGTTGTTTGAATGGTCGAGTAACAATCAACCAGTGTTTATAACAAGCTTACCTTTGTCTTCGAGATGAGTCGATAATCCTTATGCCCCAACAAGACCAACAGTACATTGTTCGGATTGAAACGAACAAAGAAAAAGTACCGCTCTCGAAAGCGCAGAAAGAGTTTAATCGGCTCATTGATAAGATTGAAAAATCGAGCACTGATTTACGTGAGTTGCGCGACATTACTCAGTACGTTCAGCAACGTATGCAGGCGGATTACTGGCCTTTGATTGATCAATATACACGATTTCAAGCTGATTTAATCCGGTTGCTCGATCGTGCTTACGAGCGTAGTGACCTCAATAAATCGGAACGAAAAAAACTCGAAGTCCTGATTCAGCGTATGGCTTTTGAGTTAATTGCTACTCATGACATTGATGAGCTCAAGCCCATTTATGATAAATATGATTCGCAGGGATTCGACAAAATAAGCGCCGAACCGAATAAGCTGGCACTTCCGGCCGATGAGCAGGAAGAGTCGGTAAAGGCCGATGAGGCTGAACAAAAGGCGGCCAAACCCAAAAGTGAGAAACGGCAGGCGCGTGAAGCGAAAAAACAACTTGAAGAACGTAACATCACGAAGGCCGTTCGGACCGTTTACATGGATTTGGTGAAAGCGTTTCACCCCGATCGAGAACCTGACGAGACCGAAAAACAGCGTAAAACCGAGATCATGCATCGTGTGACGGATGCTTACGAAAAAGGAGATTTGTTGGCTTTGCTGCGGCTTCAACTTGAATTTGAACGCATTGACCAAACTCATCTGGAAAATCTCGCCGAAACCCAACTCAAGTATTACAACAAGATTCTTCGGGAACAGGCGCAGGAATTGGACGACGAACTAACTGGGCTACAAAATCAACTAGCTGCCATGACTGGCAAGCCAGCCTTTGCCGTTACGTCGCGTACTGCGCTGGAGTTTAGCCTCAACAGCGATATTGCTCATTTGAAACGGACTGTAAAACAAATCAAAGCCGACGTCAAAGCCCTGGCTAATGATGATATCCTGAAACAATGGTTGAAATTTAACTAGCGTTGCGCAGCTAACTGAAGTTTCTTTTGACAGAATTTTTTAACCAAAGGGGCACGGAGAACACAGAGCTTTCAATATCATTTCTCTGTGTTCTTCGTGCCCCTTTGGTCAAAACTTTTGTGTGTTAATTCCGCAACGGTTTCCCGCCTGTCAGCAAGCTCTGAATACGTTCCAGTGTTTTCTTTTCACCCGTGAGTGACAGGAAGGCTTCACGTTCCAGATCAAGGAGGTATTGCTCCGATACGTTCTGTGGGCTGCTTAGATCACCCCCGCAGATGACATAGGCCAGTTTATCGGCAATTTTCATATCGTGGTCCGAAATGTAACGACCCATGCGCATGGCCGCGATGCCGGCTTTGAAGAGCGCGATCCCGGTTTTTCCCTGCACCTTAATGTCAGCGCGTGGTTTAGGCTGAGTATAACCATCTTCGGCCAGCTCGATGGCGGCTTGTTTCGCTTCGGCTAGCAGGCGACTGCGATTCAGGACGATCTGATCCGTTGAACGTAGGTAATTCATGTCGCGCGCTTCCTGCGCTGACGTAGAAACCTTCGCCGTAGCAATGTTCATGAACATGTTTTGCAGAATGTTCAATTCGGGATCGCCGGTTTGGTAAAGATCGGAAGCCCGAGCCGCCATTTCTTTCGTACCGCCCCCGGCCGGAATTAGTCCCACGCCTACTTCGACCAGGCCAATATAACTTTCAGCATGCGCTACGGCGCGGTCGGAGTGCATGGTAGCCTCGCAGCCACCGCCAAGAGTGAGCGTGTGGGGCGCTACGATCACGGGAATGGATGAATAACGTAGGCGCGTAATGAGTTTCTGGAACTGAGCGATCATCAGGTTGACCTCATCGAACTCCTGCTCAACGGCAAACATGAACAACGTCGCTAAGTTGGCCCCTGCCGAAAACGCTTCGGCTGAGTCGTTGCCGACTACCAAACCCCGGAAATCCTTTTCAGCCAGTGAAATACCTTTCAGGAGTGCTTCCGAAACGCCCTGCCCAAAGGTGTTCATCTTGCTCCGGAATTCGACGTTCAGAATGCCGTCGCCAATGTCATAGATGTTGGCATCGGCGTTTTTCCAGACAACATTATTGCTGAGGTTTTCCAGAATCGTGAACGACTCAACGCCTGGGATTGCTTTGTAACTTTTGGTCGGAATGTCGTAGTATTTACGCTTGCCATTCTCAACTTTGTAGAACGTATCGAAGCCAGCGTCGAGCATATCATACACCCATTGAGCGGGTTTCTTGCCCTGCGCTTCAATTAGCTCGATGCCTTGCTTAACACCAATCGCGTCCCAGGTCTCGAACAGACCCATTTGCCAGCCAAAACCCGCCGTAATGGCGGCATCAATCCGATATAATTCGTCCGAAATTTCGGGAATGCGATGAGTAGCGTACTGGAAACCATCGGCAAAGGTTTTACGATAAAACTCACCCGCTTTATCTTTTCCGGCAATCAGTACCGGGAAGCGTTTTCGGAGATTGTCAATCGCTTTTGTACTGTCTAACGTAGCGAATTTGACCTTCTCAGACGGCTTATATTCAAACGTTTTCAGATCGAGCGCCAGAATCTGCGTTTGCCCTTTATCGTCTTTCGTTTTCTTGTAGTAACCCTGGCCGGTTTTGTCGCCGAGCCATTTATTCTCCATTAGTTTCTGCACCGACGCAGGCAACTCAAAACTTGCCCGCGACTCGTCGTGTTCCATTTTGACGAGGTTGCTGGCCACGTTGACCGTTGTATCTAGCCCCACTACGTCCGACAACCGGAACGTACCGGATTTCGGCCGACCCACCACTGGACCGGTGAGTTTGTCCACTTCTTCAACGGTCAAACCTAGTTCTTCAGCCACGCGAATCGTCTGAATCAGCGACTGGATTCCCAGCCGGTTGGCAATGAAACCGGGTGTGTCTTTGCACAATACGGTCGTTTTGCCGAGGTACAAATCGCCGTAGTTCATCAGGAAATCAATAACGGCCGGATCAGTGTCGGGGCCGGGAATGATTTCGAGTAAACGCAGGTAGCGCGGTGGATTGAAGAAGTGTGTACCACAAAAATTCCGCCGAAAATCGTCGCTACGTCCTTCGGCCAGCAAATGCATGGGAATCCCCGATGTGTTCGACGTAATGAGTGTGCCGGGCTTACGGAATTGCTCAACGCGTTCATAAACAGAACGTTTGATATCCAGTCGTTCGACAACCACTTCGATCACCCAGTCGTACGTAGCAATCTCTTTCAGGTTGTCATCGAAATTGCCCAGCTTGACCCGCTCCGCAAACTTAGGGCTGTAAAGCGATGCCGGACTTGCCTTCAACATGGTCTGAAAGGCATCATTGACAATCCGGTTACGTACGGCCGAACTTTCTGTGGTTAGTCCTTTAGCCTGTTCAACCGGGTTGGGCTCTTTCGGAACAATGTCCAGTAGCAATACGTCGACGCCAATATTAGCGAAGTGGGCCGCAATACGCGATCCCATAATGCCCGATCCCAATACGGCCACGCGCCGGATGGTACGATTCTTTGTCTGCGGAGTACGACTCTCCGATTTAGGTTTTTCTAGGGTTGCTTCCATGGTTTTGTACTAGAGGGAACACGGATTAAACAGATGGCGTACTACGTGTCTGAACCGTCGTTCCTATCTTTTATTTTGATTAATTCTTCGGCGTCTCCTATGTCTTTCGGGCGACCAGTGGCCAGTTTTTCGGTAATCAGGTCATTCAATCGGATAACTTTAAACGATACGCCATCAAACGTTACGTCGATGGCTCGTTCGTAACAGGCGTCAAAATCTATATCCCGAAAGGCTTTCAGATGATAGCCTGTGTCCAGCATGAATCCATATTTGCCGACTGCAACAGACGTCCATTCAAAAATTAGCGGAACGTCTTTCAGATTAGTAGACCCGGCAACATCGTTTTCTTCCAGTGCGTAGATTAGATTCACCTTGTTCTCAGCATCTGATTTTAGCCACAAATCCATATCCTGCGTTGTTCGGATATGCCCATGGACAACGCCTGCCATACCACCCACTAATAAAAACTGAACGTTGTATCGGTGCAGACTTCGTAGTAATTGCAGTACGTCGTCATCGGCAATGTTCATGTTTTTGGGAGAGTTTTTGGGATTGGCGTGGTAAAGTTTCGAAGCCGTCCTCATTAACCGTGTAAACGCCTTGATTCGGGTTTTCGCACTGTTGTTGAGGATAGTACGCATAGCTCTTTGTACTTAGTCGAGAGGTAATTCTTCGGGTTCACCTGCCTTGATCCGGGCATTTTCGTCTTCGACCATCCGATTAATTTCTTTAATCACGTCGAAGAAAACGACCAGTTTGTCGAGCGGGATTTTCTCCCGGATCATGTTATTAAACTGAATGACGCCTTCACGGGCCATCTCGCGTTTCGCTTTGCCTTCTTCTGTCAGGTAAATCCGGACGAATCGTTTGTCGTTGCCGTCAACTTCGCGCCGAATCAATCTCCGCTCTTCGAGACTTTTCAGCATCCTGACCAACGAGCGCGGTTCCATGCCCAGAAGCGGCCCAATTTTAGTGGCGGGGGTGCCTTCGTCCAGGTCAATATTCAGCAATACGTAGCCAATCGCCATCGTAATGTCGAAGCGGCCTGCGTAGGCATTGTACATCCGTGAAATGGCATGCCAACCCCATTTTATATGAAAATCAACGGTTTTTTCTTTTTTCATGGTAGGTGTCGTCCTGTCCAACTTCAAGACGTAAATCTACCATTTTTTTTGAAAAACAGTATGCATGCATAACGTTTGAACCGGGATTCGTTTGATTCTTTTGACTGACTATGATTTTTTGAATCGGCTTTCGCTGAAAACCATAGTCGGTCAATAAAATCAATTAAATCCCGCCGGGCCGTCGTTACAGTTCGGAAATGAGTTTATCCATCAGCCGATTAAACTCGTCTACGTATTGATCGTAGAATTTACCCGTGCCGGGGCCGGAGAAGCCCGTGTGAATGTGACGTACCTGTCCTTTTTTATCGAGAACAATCGTTGTGGGGAAAGCGACAACGGCGTTCAGATCTGGTAATGCTTTGGAAGCTTGTGCTTTATCGTTCGTGCCTGCCAGCACAACAGGATAGTCTATGTTGAACCGTTGCTTCATACGCTCAATCTTCGGGCCAGACTCGGTCATTTCGGCCGATCGTTCAAAGGCCAGCCCCAAAATTTCAACGCCCCGCTGCTTGTTCCGTTTGTACCAGGGACTCAGGAAATTGGTTTCGTCCATACAATTAGGACACCAGGAGCCAAGAATCTGCACGATTGTTACTTTGTTTTTAAAACGCGGATCGGTTAACGAGACCATTTTGCCAGTTGGTTCAGGAAAGGAAGCATTGAGCGTTTTTGCGCCTGGTTTCAGGTAGGTTAACGTAGCGGCATCGGGAAGTTTGGCATTGGGATCGAGCTTAGCTACCCAGGAATCATAGCCCGAAACACCCGCCCATTGGCCACCCGTAAGGGTTTTCGTGGCTGGGTCGTGTTTGGCTTTGAATAAATAAACGTGCGACCCGTCGAAGCAGGAAAGGAACAAACTGTCACCCACAACGTTGCCATCAAGATACCGATAATCGCCGGTGGGTGTCAGGAACGTACCGGTTAAATGGCTCCCCTTCTGGTCGAACACGCCTACGGCATTGACCGTATCGACCTTGCCCGTTTTACTGCCGAAATTAGTTGCCCACGAGCCGGTCAGGTTGGTCGTGGTCGAGCCTGTTTTTTCGTCGGGCACAAACCGATAATTCACACCATATTGGGCTTCAAAGGGCAGCGTCTGGTATTGTTGTGCTGCCCGACGGCGACGCCAGACGCCCCGCAACATATTACCGTCTATCTTTGCCATTAATTCTGAATCAAACAGCGCCATCGGTATACGGAGCGAGTCGCCCTGTACGATGGCGGGGTCCATCGGTAGCCGTTCCTTGCCATTGAGCGCGAAGACGGTATACGTTTTGGCATCGGTGGGCGCGGACTGAATATCGAGGCCGAAGGGCAACTCGCCCCCACGTGTTTTCAGAACCGCCCGATACGTACCGGTTTTGACCGTTGGCGATGATTGCCCGGAGCAGGCTGTAACTGCAAGGAAAATGATATAAATAATTACTTTTTTCATGAAAAACACTTATTGATTTACTTAAATAGCTTGCGAATAGACTTGAATAACTTGAGGTTTGTAAGACGAAAGCAAATAAATCATTTTCCATCACCTTCACGGTTATTCATGCGGCCATTTTTTACTCTCCTTTTGTTATTACTACCAATTTCTCTGTTAGCCCAATACCAAATAAGGTCAGCTACATTGACAGATCGTATTGAAAAAACAATATCTGGATTTGTTAAATACTATGATTGGGATAAGAGTCCTAAAAGTATAGAATTTGGTGAAGATTCATCAGGATCGATGAATACATTTCCCTTGCGAACTATACGAAAGCTATCCATCAAGGATGGCCCATTATATGAGAGCTTATACTTGAAAGTGCCTTATTACTCTACAGATCCTGTATTGCCGGGAAGTAATATCATCGATCATACGGATTCAACGTATCGTCTGGCCGAGTTATTACTTGATAGTGAGCCGGTAAAATTTTACCGCTTTTTTGATAACAATAACCATCTCCGATTTCTCATCACCAAATATGATTCCCTAATTTTATTAGATGATATTCAGGTTCAACTTATCAAAAGTGGAACTGTATTTAAATTTGAAAGCCACGTTTATCGTAAAAAAATACGTACTGCCCTATACGAATGTCCTACTCTGAATACCGATAATACTCAATATACGGAGGTTAGTTTAATTAATCTCTTGAAAGACTACTTATCGTTTTGTCGAATTGATTCCAAAATATATTTAGAGCAAAAGGAACTTGGTAAAGCTATGATTGGCATAGGGCCATATGCTTCTTATTGGAATAGTGCATACGCGCAACATTTAGTTTATGGATTGAACGTGCAGGTATTGCTCCCTCGGCGGCTTCACAACGTTTTCATCATGCTTAATGTTGGTAAAGCAAGTCAGGAAACAGTTTTAGGTGCTAGATCTGCTATAATCATAGGCATATATGGTGGTCAATACTTTGGTCGACGGGCTATTCAGGGAAAGATATACACAGGTCTGTCAACTTTGTTTGGCGCATTTGATACCGGGGTTGGGTTAAGCTATCGAAAAATGATTTCAATGGAACTTAGATATCCAGTTTTTTCGGGTCTTTTTAGCGGCTTCCGTGAACAAGACAGCTTATATATTCAGCCATTGATTAATCTCAGTGCAACAATACCTATCGGCCGCCCAGCCTCCCGATAAACACGTAGGAAGAAGCACAAGTGCTCAACTAATCTTATTGCTGAATGAGCAATTACCACGAACCAGTTTTATTACAAGCCTGCATTGATGGGCTGAATTTACAACCCGGCGGCACCTACGTTGACATTACGTTCGGTGGGGGAGGGCATAGTCGCGAAATCCTGAATCAGCTTGAAGGCGGAAAATTGTTTGGCTTTGATCAGGACGCCGATGCTCGCACGAATGCACAAGCGATTGGCGATCCAAGATTGACATTTGTGGCCTCGAATTTCCGCAATATAAAGCGCTACCTGCGACTTTACAAAGCGGATCAGGTCGATGGAATTCTGGCCGATCTGGGGATTTCGTCCCATCAGATCGATACACCCGAACGTGGGTTCTCGACCCGCTTCGATGCTGATCTCGACATGCGCATGAATCAGCAGGCCGACAAAACCGCCAAGCAGGTACTGAACAGCTACCCCGAAAATGAATTACACCGGATTCTGGGTATGTATGGGGAGGTGACCAATGCCCGTACGGCTGCTGGTGCCATCGTGTCGGCCCGCTCGAATCGCCCACTCAATACGGTCAATGACCTGAAAAATGCGCTTCAACGGTTCGCTCCACGCGGTAAGGAAAATAAGTATTTCGCGCAGGTATTTCAGGCGCTACGTATCGAAGTCAACGAAGAATTGCAGGCGTTGGAGGAGTTTCTGGAGCAGGTGCCTGACATACTAAAACCGGGTGGTCGCCTGGTCGTTATGTCTTATCATTCGCTCGAAGACCGATTGGTGAAAAACTTCATTAACAAGGGCAAGTTTCAGGGCGAAGTTGAGAAAGATTTGTTCGGCAACGAGCTCAAGCCGCTGCATGCGATCACGCGCAAACCCATTGAAGCCACGCCCGACGAAATCGCCCGCAATCCTCGCGCCCGAAGTGCGAAACTCAGGATAGCGGAGAAAATTTAGCGCCCCTTCGAACACAATCAGGCTGCTGGTTCAGGATATCATAGCATCCAATTTCTATCATTTTTATGCCTTTACAGTGATATACATTTGGCAATACGTTATGACAAAATCTTTCGCTTGCTATTGGGCTTTATCCCTCCTTTGCTTAACCACGACAATTGGTTACGCACAGCGGGCTGACCGAAACAACTATTGGCTTGGGGTAGGTTTAGGAAAGAGCCAATACCATAGTGGCATGATAGCCTTAGGGTACGAATTTAGTAACACGCCTACTTTACTGATTGCTCGCTATACGGATAATCGTGAACTGTTTTCTGCCAATGATCCCAGCATTATGGCACAAGAAATCGCTCTAATGTATGGCGTTAAAACAGGTAAATTCCGCTTCTCAACGGGTGTAAGCAACGTTTGGGGTAGAAATCGGGGTAAATATCTCTCGGCAGTCAGTGACCCATTCCTCTATGGTGAACATTTGTACGAATCTGTTCGATACTCGACCGTTGGTCTACCCGCCGAGGTTCGGTTTATTATTTCGACAAAAGATGTGGGAATTGGTCTAACAGCTTTTGGAAATCTGAACGCCAGGCGCTCTTTCCTGGGCCTGAACTTGTCACTGTATGTTGGTAAAATGAAGTGAGATGGCTTGCTCAAAAGTCCAGGAGCAGTCAAATAAGCTTGATAGTAGGCCACAATTGGTGCATCTATTGGCCAAAAGTTGGCTAGTCAACCTGACCGCTCCTGGCCACATTGACGTTTGCAATAGCCACTCGGATTATGTTATGCGATCGATAAAAGAGCTATGAAGGACTTTGCACTAGGTGTGATCTTAAAGTTATGTATATCAGGCTAGTAACTGATTTAGTCGATCAGTTGCCAACCGGCTATAAAAATGAGCTTTGCCTAACTGCACCCGATGTTTAGCTAATTGCATCTCATATTGATGAACAAGTTGAGATCGTTGAGACTCACTTATGGATTTCTTCTGAGTGCGCTCAAGCCATTTGCCAAAATAATCGATCATCCGTTCCTGTGCAATTATAGCCCTTTCAGCGTTATGGACTCGCTGACGGGTTAAGGCAATCAGTTCTTCTCGGTGGATCGAGTTAGCAGAACGTGGTGTGCTCAGGATGGTTCGCCACTCAGTTTGTAGCGCTTGTATATCGACTGACAATGGAAAACCATCGAAAGCAGCTAGCGGGAGATTTGTCCGAACATCATCATCGATTACGTAAGCCGTTAGCAAGGTACTTCCTTGCGCGACGAGGCTACTCAATAAATCCCAGTTAGCTTCTAACGAACTTAGTCCACAGCTAAAATCGCGATGATTAGCCTGGTGATCCAGAGCAGAAAAAAAAAGTATCATTATAGCTGTCCTTATTAACGTTGGTCGTATTAAAGACTAAGCAAATTAGCAACCAAATAGTTATATACTCAATTCTTTAATTTGTATAAATGGCAGTATAGTACAATATTCCGACTGTATACTGACTTTTTTATTGCCCGTTCGTTCCGTAGCTTTGATACCCATCTCTCTTAATCGTTTACTTATAACGTTTTATGTTAGCTAAAACCTTCGGCGGTGCCGTTTATGGTGTTAATGCCAGTCTCATTACCATTGAAGTGGTTGTTGCACAGGGGTTGCATTTTCATCTGGTTGGTTTGCCCGACAGTGCCGTAAAAGAAAGTGAGCAGCGGGTTGAAGCGTCACTTAAGTTCTTTGGCTATCGCATGCCCCGCCAGAAAGTCGTCGTTAATCTCGCTCCCGCCGACATTCGTAAAGAAGGTTCAGCTTATGATTTGCCCATTGCGCTCTGTGTGTTGCAAGCGTCAGAACAGATCACGACAACCCGGAATCTCGAAGACTATGTGATTATGGGTGAACTGGCGCTCGATGGTACGCTACGTCCCATAAAGGGGGTATTACCGATTGCCATCGAAGCCCGCAAACAAGGCTATAAAGGCTTCGTGCTACCGGCCGAAAATGCGCAGGAAGCGGCCATTGTCAATCAACTGGATGTGATTGCCGTATCGACCATGCAGGACGCCGTCGAGTTTTTCGAGGGCAAAAAAGATATTGAGCCGTTGGTGAGCGATACCCGAGACCTGTTCATGACGCAGATCAATGCCTATGACGCCGATTTTTCGCACGTGCAGGGCCAGGAAAACATCAAGCGGGCGATGGAAATTGCGGCCGCCGGTGGCCACAATGTGATCATGATTGGGCCGCCGGGCGCGGGTAAAACCATGTTGGCCAAACGTTTGCCGAGTATACTTCCTCCATTGACTTTACAAGAAGCGTTAGAGACAACAAAGATTCATTCGGTGGCAGGGAAGCTCGGAAAAAAGGCCAATCTGATCGCTACGAGGCCTTATCGAAGCCCGCACCACACAATTTCTGATGCGGCACTTGTTGGTGGGGGCAGTTTTCCGCAGCCGGGCGAAATCTCGTTAGCGCATAATGGCGTCCTGTTTCTGGACGAATTGCCTGAGTTTAAACGCTCGGCGCTGGAGGTGATGCGTCAGCCACTGGAAGATCGTAAAGTGAGTATCTCGCGGGCAAAATGGGCGGTCGAGTTTCCGGCTAGTTTTCAGCTCATTGCCAGTATGAACCCTTGCCCGTGTGGTTACTACAATCATCCTGAAAAAGAGTGCGTTTGTGGAGCGGGTGTCGTTCAGAAGTACCTGGCTAAAATCAGCGGGCCACTGCTCGACCGAATTGATTTGCATGTAGAAGTAACGCCTGTATCATTCGACCAGATGACGGCTAACCGTTCATCGGAAACCAGTGAAGCCATTCGTGAGCGGGTTATACGGGCACGGGAGCGCCAGACGGCCCGTTTTGCCGATCAGCCGGGTATCTATTCCAATGCCATGATGCCCTCGCAATTGGTAAAGGAAGTATGTGTGATCAGCGATGCCGGACGGGCTTTACTCAAAACCGCGATGGAGCGCCTGGGCCTTTCGGCCCGTGCTTATGACCGTATTTTAAAAGTCTCGCGCACGATTGCCGACTTAGCTGCTACCGACGAAATACGTATTGAGCACCTCGCCGAAGCCATTCAATACCGGAGTCTGGATCGGGAGAACTGGGCGGGATAGAAATTTACAAACTACGTTTCACTGAGCTTCAATACTCATGCGTCGGCTTCCGGCTACCAGCTCTAATTTTACGACGGCCCGATCCTTTTTTGCTATATAATGCGTGGTTTGGGAGTCGGGCGAAAGATCATCGGTCACCTGAACAGCGTAGCACGGTATTTTCTGGCCATTTTTATCCGTCAACATTGTCTCTTTAACATCTGTGACTCGAGCGAACAGAAGCCCATGCTGGCGTGGATTGAAGTCGTAAATAGGTATAGTTGCCTGATAGCCTGCCTTCAACGGCAGAAATCGGATTAAGTGCGGATAGATATTTGAATCAAAATAAGGTTCACTCATCTGATCGTTTACAAGTGTAACTATTCCATCTTTCTGATTCTTGTAATAGCCCTCAATTCGTTGCCCATTGAACGCCAAAACCATGTTGCGTTGCCCATTAAACGAGGAATGGTAAATGGGCGCCATTGTTTTTTGCAGCGCAACCGTCGTATCGACCCAAGTGCCTGGTGCTCCTTTCATGGCAATTTTTTGAACAATAAGCACTTTGTCGCCCTGAAAACCCGGCTGAATGGTGGTCGTGATGGTCGCTAACTCGCGTTTGGCGGAATCCTGCCACATATACCAGTTGCTATTCTGTTTTTCGGTCGTTACTACGTAGTTAGCCAGCAGCGTTGTCGACGGCACTAGCCTGGCTTGAGCCAGGCCTTGATGGTGAATACCCAGCACACTTAAGAGAAGTAGACCAGTAGTTTGTAGGTTCATTTTGAGATAGTTTTTTATTGGTCGTAAAGGGATGAAGAGGAGGAGAGGGCCGAAAGGTATTTTCTATTCTTGTCTTTATTCCCCTCTTCCCATTACTCTTCTCCCTTACTCATTCCGTTCTTAGCGATTTCACGGGGTTCATTAGGGCAGCTTTAACGGATTGATAACTGACCGTCAGGAGGGCAATGCCCGCAGCCAGGAATCCGGCCAGGGCGAAAACCCACCACTCCATGTCAATTTTGTAGGCAAAATCCTGTAACCATTTATCCATTGCATACCACGCAATGGGCGACGCGATGATAATAGCAATTAGCACTAATTTTAAGAAATCTCGGGCAAGTAACGTAACGATGCCCAATATACTCGCACCAAGTACCTTTCTGATTCCGATTTCTTTCGTGCGCCGTTCGGTCGTGAACGCAACGAGGCCAAACAACCCCAGGCAGGAAACCAGAACGGTTAACCCGGCAAAACCGTTAAAGATGGCCACCATCAATCGGTCTTTACGATACTGAGCGTCGAACGATTCATCCAGAAAAGTGTACTCAAACGGATAGTTTGGGTAATGACGCTGCCAGATCGCTTTTACGACCGGCAGATGAGCCGGTTTGATACGTAGCATCAGGTTACTAACGGGCGACGTATTGTAGACGAGAACTAAGGGCTCGACCGGGTTGTGCAGCGAGCGATAATTGAAATTCTTCACTACACCCACTACGTTGCCTTTGTGTCCAAATCCCCCGATTGCCTGCCCGACACCCGTCTTCCAGCCCGCCAGTTTCATAAATGCTTCGTTGATCAAAATGCCACCGTTCCGGTCGGCGGCCGACTGAGCGGATAGATTCCTACCTTCTTTCAACTGAATGGCGAGGAGTGGCAGAAACGTCTCATCGACAAACAGGTAGTTGCTCATGACGTCCCGTTTTTTGCCATTCGTCTGAAAACTTGTCGATGCCATTGGCAGCAACCCATTCAGCTGCAACCCTGATCCGAGGGTTACCGCATCGATTTCACTACGTTGTTTGAGGCTGTTCCCGAAGGCCGATGCTCCAGCCCGGGCGGTTGAATCGTCGGGTATGTTGACACTGAGAATCTGGGCCGTATTGAACCCAATATCATAGCGTTGCATATAATCCATCTGCCGATGAATAACCAGCACACCGGCAATCATGCCAGCCGCCAGCACAAACTGAAACACAATGATCGTTTTCCGCAGCCATGCCCCCTTATTCCGGGTGCTCGCAGTGCCTCTCAGCACAGCAACCGGATCATACCCAGAGAGTACAAAGGCTGGATATAAGCCACCCAGCAGCGTGATCACAAGCCAGGTAAACCCGAATAACCGAATAGCATCAAGCCAGAAAATATGCAGCCGGATTGTCAATAATTTGTTAAAGTAGGGAATAGTAATCGGTAGTAAAACGATTGAGCAACCAACGGCCAGGCCACTCAATAGAAACGATTCAAACAGGAACTGCCGAACCAGTTGACTCCGCATAGCGCCATTCGCCTTTCGAACGCCCACTTCTTTGGCCCGCTCGGTTGCTTTGGCCGTCAGCAGGTTTATATAATTCAACAGGGCAATTGCCAGAATAAAGGCGGCCAGGAATGCGAACAGATAGCCGTATTGTTTATCACCCTTTGGCGTATCGGCCAGCTTGCCCTTGCCATAATGTACGTCCTTTAATAGTTCAGCCGGAAAACCAATGGAGTACCCTTCTGCACCCATTTTCCTGAACTCCGGGTTGGCGTAGGTCCTGGCAATGTAGGCCAGTTTTTTGGTAAAATCCGGCAGATTCGGCTGGTTGCGAAAAAGGACGTAGGTGTAGCACGGGAAATCATCGTCCACCCAGGAAGTACCCGAAAATTTCTTCGATAGTAACACACTGATGGGCAGATCGGTGTTGCTGGGTACGTCGGCGATGAGGCCTGTAATTTTGTAATTCTGTTTATTTACCTGAATCGATTGGCCCAGCACATCGTGTCGACCAAAATACGTAGTAGCAAAGCTTTCTGTGACAACCGCACTATGGGGATCAGTCAGCGCCAGTGTCGGATTTCCCGCCCGAAATTTATAGTCAAATACCGAAAACAGATTCTTATCGGCATAGTACACATCCAGTTGGCTAAGCAGTTTGTCTTTAGTACGAATGATAGCCGATATTGGCTGGAGCCGGATGGCCGTCTCGACTTCCGGGTAATCGCGCATGAGCATGTCCGCCAATAGCAGTGGGCTGGACGCTATCAACAAGGGTGACTCCGGCGTTTTCATGGCGGTCGTTACCCGAACAATCCGCTCCGATTTCGGATGGAACGTATCGTATGAGAACTTATGATTAACATACAGCACCATGATTAGGCAGGCCGTCAGACCAATAGCCAGACCACCAACGTTCAGGCCGGTGTATAGTTTGTTCCGCCAGAGGTTTCGGAGCGCGATTTTGACGTAGTTACGAAGCATTGTTTAGCAGGGTTTACAGAAACAGGATGCTTCGTGTCGTCCACAAGTTGTATTGCCGTTACGTAATTAAGAAAATTTAACTTAGATTGTCTTCGCTTGCTATTGGGCTGATAATCAAACGCTTGTTTTAAATGCTCTGTAGGGTTAACAGCACCTGAATGTGGCATATTCTTTACTATTATTTCGTTGGCTCATCGAATGAGGTTGGCAAAGCGTTCAATCAAGAATGGTGGAGCGCCAATACGTTTTTGATAGGCTTAACAGATTTTATCTGCTTGATGGCGACAGAGGTTACGCAAAACCAAGTGAAGACGTAGGCATACCACTACGTTGCTTTCCGTGCTGATAGTAGGAGGGCGTTGAACCTGTGTACTTTTTAAACGCGATGGAAAAGCGTTGGCTGCCATCGCCCCACGCTGAAAGGTGGTGAGCTATTAGCGCCCGGTATGCCCCCAGTACCGAATCTCACCAGCACTGGCAACGTAGGGAAATGGACAAAGGCCCAGTTTTTTGCGACGCTACGTACCGGTAAAACACCCAGCGGTCATCAGATCGACAACGAGAACATGCCCTGGAAAATGACCGCTCAGTATAGCGATAAAGAGCTGGCGTCCCTCTACCAGTATTTCCAATCCATTCGGTAGAGTCTGTTTCATCGATTCAGACCAGGCATGAATTTATCATTCTGAGGAACGAGGAATCTGCGGGTAAGCATGAATTCGCGCCCGCAGATTCCTCGTTCCTCAGAATGACAAAAAAGTTACTGATTAAACTGAATACTATTCAACTGAATGATACTGTCGTTTGGCTTGTCCCGTTTCACCACCACTACATACACATCGTGTTTGCCCGTTATTGGCTTGTCAAATGTAGCGGTTACCTGTCCCGCCGTTTTCCAGTCGCCAGTTGCTTTATAGGTTGTTCGACTGACCACGGGTGCCTGGTAGGAATCGAGCCGTACCTCGATTTCGCCGTCTTTGTTTAGCGATGAATAGTCATACGTCAGCGATTTGATAGTTGTCAGGTCAATGCCTTTTAGCAACACATATGATTTATGATTTCCCGCGCCCAGCCGATTGCCAAACCGTGGGAAGCCAACATAAGCATCGGCGTTTAGCGTTTTGACCTGGGCATTACGCAGCGTTACGACGTCAGTGCTCGTGAGCGGCCCAACCACTTTGCCGCCATTGTCGGTATACGTAGCAAACAGTGTATACTGACTGCGTGGATCGTCGGCCTTGTGTTCATTTAAGGCTAGCTCCCCCTGTAGCGGAATCGCTTTTTGATTGCGGGCGTCTGTGAGCGAATAGATATATTTCACCATCTCCTGAGCGTCCTGAACCGGAATTTGCGGGTGGGCACTCATTAGGTGGTCTTTGCTCCAGTTGCCACCACCGCCTTCAATGATCTTTTTGGCTAGTTTTTCCACGCTGCCCGCCTGGCCTTTATACCGCTCGGCAACCGCCAGGAACGTTGGCCCAACCGATGGTTTGTCAATCGTATGGCACGCTTTACAATCGCTGCTGGCTATCAGGTTTTTACCTAACGAACCGTTCCCAATAGACGCTACATCCTGATGCCCAATCTGCGGAGTTGCCGATGACGCACTGCCTGCCTGAGCGCTGTATTCATAGAAAACCTTAATGCGTTTGGGATCAATCTTCGTGTCTTCTTTGTCCGTCACTTTTACGGCATACGTTAACGGCTTGTTTCCCCAGAAGAATGATTTGTTGCCCGGTGTCGTAATCGCTACATCCGGTTTCGCATTTCCCACTTTCACGACGATGGTATCCATGCCCACCAGACCCGTTTGATCGGTCACTTTCAGGATAGCCTTGTAGATACCGGGCTTGGTGTAGGTATACGTAGCATTGGGTTTTGTATCGCCCACCGTTTTGCCGTCAAACAGCCATTGGTACGTTAGTTTGTCGTCATCATCCAGATCTGTACCGCGGCCACCAAATTTCACGCGTAGGGGCGCCTGCCCGAATGCTTCATGGATCACGGGCGCATTACGTCCGTCGGAGGTCAGGTAGGAGCGGGCGCTGAACTGGGCCGCTGCGACAGAATCAATGACCATTGCTTTGACAATGGGCGCCCGGTTGCCGGTATTGTATTCGATTTTTACGAGCCGGGCGTCGTCGTTATCAGCGCCGTACACGGAGCCATATTCGAGCATATACATAATGCCATCCTTGCTGAATGCCAGATCAATGGGGCGTCGGAAATCGCCACTTGCCGACATAAACGGCTCCGTGCGAAGGTAATTGTCATCTTTATCGACCTTGACCGCCAACACCCAGTTGCGCATCCAGTCGAAAATAAACAGCGAGCCGTCGTAATACTCAGGGAATTTATTTTTGGACGACGAGTTTTTGTCGTAGCTGTAAAACTGGCCCGCCATGGCGCTACGTCCCCCCTGACCCAGTTCCGGGAATTCTTTAGACGCTGCGTAGGGATACCAGATCATGGCCGGATTGGTGGGCGGCAGATTTTTTAGCCCGGTATTTTTCGGTGAGTTGTTTACGGGTGCTTTCGGATCGAAGTGCGCCCCGACGGTATTCGTGGCGAAGTCCAGATCGCCATACGGCTGACTATTCCCGACAAACAGCGGCCAGCCGAAATTTCCCGCTTTTTTCGCCTGATTGAACTCATCGTAACCGCGTGGTCCTAATGTGCTGCTGTCCTTCCCGGCATCCGGTCCGATTTCACCCCAGTAGAGGACGGAGCTTTTCGGGTTCACCGCAATTCGGTAGGCGTTCCGTAAGCCCATCGTGTAGATTTCGGGTAGTGTCTGGGCCGTGCCTTTAGGAAACAGGTTTCCGTCCGGAATGGTGTACGTACCATCGGGTTGTGGATGAATACGCAGAATTTTTCCCCGGAAATCGTTGGTATTTGCCGCTGTCCCCCGCGCATCAGCGGCCAGATGGTCGGGCCGGGCGTCAATGGGTGCGTAGCCATTAGAGGGGAAAGGGTTCGTGTGATCGCCCGTGGAGAGGTACAAATTTCCCTCTTTGTCGAACGTGAGCGAGCCGCCGTGGTGCGACCCAGGCTCAAACAAACTCGGCACCTTCAGCAGTATTTTTTCGGATGCTACATCGAGTGTGTTATCGTCCTTGATAACAAAGCGCGAGAGGTTATAGAAAGGATCTTTTTCAACGTCGGGTGAGTAATAAATGTATAGAAAATGGTTAGTCGAGAATTTTGGGTCAAGCGTTATTCCCTGTACACCGTGCCCCTGTTTGGTAGGTACCGTGAACTTATGCACCAGTTGGTGCTTATTCGTTTTGGCGTTATAGACTGATAAATTGCCGCTACGTTCCGTGAAGAAAACCCGGCCGTCATCGGCCACGGCAACCTCCATTGGTTCGTTTAGATCATTGACCAGAACGGTTTTAACGAACCGATTCTCTTCGGGCATCACTACCGCGTATGACTTGCTGTAATCGAGAGGCTTGCCGGTTCCCATCGCCCATTTCAAACCACCCCATACGTGCTGCACAAATAAGGGTTCGCTGAAACTTGCGTCTTCATGGCCACCACCGGTATAGAACGCCCGGCCGCCATCGAATTCATGATACCAGGCAATGGGGTGGTTGCTGCCGTTGGTGCCACCGTCGTAGGTGTTTTCGTCCAGGTTGGCCAGTACGTTCAGGTCTGAATAGAGCGACCGATAATTATACCACTCGTCGGTACGTTCCCAGCGGTCGGGTAAATGAGCCGTGGAAATGTGTTTTTTGTCAAGGACCTCAACCGTTGCTTTGCGGACGTTGGAATTGCTGGGGTGGCTGGAAAAATAACCACCCATCAGCTTGTTGTACCACGGCCAGTCATATTCGGTATCGGCGGCAGCATGAATGCCCATGTAGCCGCCACCCGACTGGATATACCGCTCAAAAGCCGCTTGCTGGACTTGATTCAGTACGTTCCCTGTTGTACTCAGAAAGACCACCGCCTGATAGTGCTTTAAGCTATCGTCATTGAAATAAGCTGAGTTTTTGGTGGTGTCGACCCGAAAATTATTTTCCCGACCAAGTTTTTGAATGGCGGCAATCCCGAACGGAATCGAGGTGTGTTTCCAGCCCTTGGTCTTCGCGAAAACCAGCACTCGTGCCGACGTTGGTGTTGGTTGAGCGACTGCCTTTTGCGTACTAAGGCAGGCAAATAAGCTGAGCGCAATTGCTGAGATGCCAAACAGGCGGTGCCAGTACGTACTAGATGTTGATAACATAAGAAAACGAAAAGTTGAGTAGCTAATTTTCAGGAGCGTGTGATTGCCTGATAAGGCATTTTACTGGATAAACTACCTAATGCCCTGTCAAATCATGGAAAAGTATTACTCTGTTCTCGCTTTAAATAAACTTATTAACCACGGAGGCACGAAGAACACAGAGTTTTGATTTTTCTTTGTGTTCTTCGTGCCTCCGCTTCGGCGGTACGATATGGTCAATTCCTCTGCTTATGAATCGTCGTCACTTTATCCAGCAATCGGCCGTGGGGGCCGGTCTAGCACTAGCCAGCCAGCCAATATGGGCAATGCCCGCATCCGCTTTTCCCGTGGTTCGAACGGCGGCTGGACAACGGAAATTTACCAGTGCCTTCGTCGAGCAGACGATTGAGCGGATGCACAAAACCATTCGCGACCCGGAACTGGCCTGGCTGTTTGAAAACTGCTTCCCCAACACGCTCGATACGACCGTTCAGTTTAAAATCACGCATGACCAACCCGATACGTTCGTGATTACGGGCGATATTGACGCCATGTGGCTGCGAGATAGCACGGCGCAGGTGTGGCCGTATCTGCCGCTGATCAAGGAAGACCCTACGTTACGGCAATTGATTGCGGGGGTCATTCGACGGCAGGCGCAATGCATTCGCTGGGACCCGTATGCAAATGCGTTTTATGCCGATCAGACCAAGGAAGGCGAATGGAAAAGCGATAAAACGACCATGAAGCCGGGTCTACACGAGCGCAAGTGGGAGCTGGATTCGCTCTGTTATCCAATCCGACTGGCGTATCACTATCTGAAAACGACCGGAGATACTAGCCCATTCGATGCTGACTGGCTACAGGCGATGCAGTTGGTCCTGAAAACCTGTCAGGAGCAACAGCGAAAAACCAGCCGGGGTCCCTATAAATTTAGTCGCGAAACCGCCTGGTCGACCGATACGGTGCCGGGCGATGGATTCGGCAACCCAACTCGGTCCATTGGGCTGATTCACAGCATTTTTCGCCCATCTGATGATGCAACCGTGTTTCCGTTTTACGTGCCGTCGAACTGGTTTGCTGTTGTCTCGTTCCGGCAGTTAGCGGCTATGCTCGATCAGCTTTTTCCCAGCCCGAAGGCCGAACTACCTACGTTTTCAAGCGAATGCCGCGCGCTGGCCAATGAAGTAGAAGCTGCCCTGAAAAAGTACGCCATCTATACGCACCCGGTATATGGCAGAATCTACGCGCTGGAAGTGGACGGTTACGGAAATTATTTGCTTCAGGACGACGCGAATGTGCCGAATCTGCTCGCGCTGCCCTATCTGGGCGCTATGCCTGCCGCTGATCCGATTTACCGGGCTACCCGACGGTTTGTGCTCAGTCCCGACAATCCCTATTTTTTCAAAGGAAAAGCCGCTGAAGGTGTCGGGAGTCCGCATACGCTGATCAACAACATCTGGACGATGAGCCTGACCATGCGGGCGCTCACCTCAACCGATGACCAGGAGATTCTGGCCCAACTGCGCCAATTAAAGCAGACCCACGCGGGTACGGGCTTCATGCATGAGTCGTTCGACAAGGACGATCCGGCCAAATTCACCCGCAAGTGGTTTGCCTGGGCGAACACGCTTTTCGGCGAACTCATCCTGAAAGTGGCGAACGAACGTCCGCAGTTGCTGAGTAAAGAGATATAGGCTGAAAGCGAGTTTTCGCCTACACCATTATCGGGTTGAACGGGTTAGTTGCCAGGTTCCCTTGGCCTGGCCACCGTCTGATTTCCAGGTTCCTTTTAGCAGCGAATTGGCGTATGAACCTGTAAAGCTTACTTCATCGTCTTCAGCAGGGTCCATATACGTAGCGCTGAGCTGCCCGTTTTGCCAGCTAATCGTTTTCAAGCTGGCAGTTTGCCGGTTGCCATCGTCGGTTATCATCGTTACCTGACCCATTAGCTTCTTGCTACTATCCTGATTAAGAACTAACTCGAATTTTCCTGAAGAATCGCCCGAATAGGTACCTGCCCATTTTCCCGCGACGGTCGTTAACGTATCGTTCTTAACTGACGTTTGGGCTTGGGCTGTCTGGAACGTAACAACGAGTAAAATGATGGCTGAAAGTAGGATTTTGATAGACATGGCGAATTGGTTTATAGTATGCTGTAAGAGTTAACTAATCAACAAAACGTTGCATGAACCTGAGCGTTTAGATTTCAGGCCAACGAGATTTTCACTTTAGTAGCTTGATTGATAACGTATTGCCGCGCTTCGTCATATTCTTCTGGGGTGCGCAAATGCTCAAGCATAAAGGGAACTTCCTGCGGCAGGGACGTAACGTTACGCAGATACGTAGCGTAATCGAGTTGTCCCCGTCCCGGCATGGTTTCGGCAAAATGGCCGTCTTTTCCGTAGATATCTTTCGCATGCGACGACACGATCCAGCGGCCTAACTTCTGGAAGGTTTCGTTGATGAGTGCTGTATTGTTATAGAAACGCGTTGGCGTATTGATGATATTGGCCATGTCGACATGGGCGCCAAAGGCGGGTCGGTCAATGGCCTTTATAAATTTCAGGTATGAATCGGGTCCATCGGGTAAACTCCATCCCATCATTTCCAGTGCAAACTTGGTCCGTTTGGGCTTTACCGCGTCGATCACTTTACGGCAGTTTTCGACCGTTGCATCGAAGTAGTCATTGCTAATGTCGCGAGCGTCAGGACCGTCCCATTTAGTGGGGTTGTATGAGCCGCCAATATCGACACAGGTCAGGGCGCCAACAGCTTCGGCCAGAGCCAGGCGCTCGGTTACGTAGGCCAGATTTTTTCGACGCTTTTCGGCGTCCTGATCCAGCATATTTACCCACGCACCCACCTCGGCAAGAATCACATTCTGAGCCGCAAACGCTTTCCGAATGGCGTCAATTTTAGTGGTATCTTTCACATCAACCGTTGGCACGTAGGCCGAGCTGTAGCCCAATCGTCGGTGTTCCCGTGCTAATTCGTCCGGATCGTCGCTTTTGAGAAAGATTGGGCCACCCAGCCGCAACGGCTTCTGCGCCAGCCGAAAGGCTGGAAGAGACGGTATAAACAGACTACCCGCTAAAACAGCCGATGACTGCAAAAAACGGCGACGAGCAATGAATTTCATTGGAAAGGACGGTTGTGGTTTGCCAGTTGTCTATAAAAGCCACAAGACCGTTTAATCTATGATGCCCACCGAAAAACCGCTACGTATCGAGAGTCAATACGCTAGGTTCCAGTTGCCGTTTTTTCGCTACTCCATACCAATCTTTAATACGCGCCCCACTTCTTTGTGATACAATCGACCGATGGGTAGCTCCTGTCCGCCGATGTCGATGTGGCTGGGGGTGTAGGCCGTTATTTTGTCAATGGCCACGATGAACGACCGGTGGATACGTAAGAAATCGGCATCGGGAAGCATCTCTTCCAGCGAACTGATACTTTGTTTGACAACCAGCGGCTGAGCCGACACGGTTATAATTTTGACGTAATCCCGAAGGCTTTCTATGTACCGGATGTCGCGGATAAAAACTTTCACCATCTTGCGATCGACCCGGAAATACAGAAACGTATTTTCGGAGGACGTACTGGTCTGTTTATCAGTCAACTGTGTAGCGAGAATATTCGTTGGCTGGAACTGTCCTGAATTTACCAGGGGTTGGTCCACCCGCATTACTTTGGAAACCGCCCGCAGAAACCGCTCAAACGAAATGGGTTTCAGCAGGTAATCGACCACATCCAGTTCGTAGCCATCCAGGGCATAATCCCGATACGCCGTCGTAAAAATGACTCTGGGTGGCTGGCGTAAACTGCGCACGAAGTCTGTACCAAGCAACTTGGGCATTTTAATATCCAGCAGCATCAAATCAACGGGTGTTGATTGTAACACACTGAATGCCTGGATGGCATTGTGGCATTTTCCCACCACGTCCAGGCCATCAACCATAGCGACGTAGGACTCAATTATGTCCAGCGCGGGAGGTTCATCATCAACAAGTAGACAGCGGATCGGCATACATCTAGGCAGATTAGGCAATTTCGGCCAATTGGTTGACAGGCAGCAGAGAAGGGACTGTTGTTGATTGAAGTTCCAGGGTTAGGGCAATCATGAAGGTTTCTTCTTCGGCCACAATTTTTAATTCATGACGGTCGGTATAGAGTAGTTGCAAGCGTTTCTGTACGTTCTGCAAACCGATTCCACCAGCATACGTATCGTTATGGGGGTGCTCTTCCCGGCTATTGATCACCTTGAATTTCAGTACGTTAGTTTGAACCGACACCTCAACATGCATCCAGGCCTGTTCAAGTTGTTCGCTGGTGCCGTGCTTGAAGGCGTTTTCCAGGAAAGGGATCAGTAGGAGCGGGGCAATCAATTTGCCCTCGCAATCGCCTGAGATGGTAACGGACATATCCAGCCGATCACCGTAGCGCAGTTGTTCCAGCCCGATGTAGTTGCGCATAAACGCGATCTCTTTGGTGAGCGGTACCTCGGGCGCGTTGCACTCATAGAGCATATAACGTAGCAACTCCGACAGTTTCAGCACCACCGCTGGCGACTGATCCGACTTGCTGAGCGTAAGGGCATATAAATTATTCAGGGTATTGAACAGAAAATGCGGATGTATCTGTGATTTAAGTAGTTGCAGTTCGGCCTGTAATTTTTCCCGCTCAATTTGTTGATAGGCTTCCTGTTTCAGATACCACACCTTTACCAGCTTAATGGCAGCCGCAAAACCGCCAATCGTGGTGCCTCCGCGCATACCTGCCATCATAGCCGCTACAAACGTATTTCTTACGGTTGGGGCACCGATGGATAAACGTATTGGGTCCACAACAAATATGGATAGTGTTGCCGAACAGATCGACGTGACAACGACAATAAAAAGGAGTGCAATCACTGCCCAACCGTAACGGCCTCTAAACAGGAAATGAGGCATCAGCCTATAAATAATGCTATAGGTGAATACCATATGCGCGGGCATGAACAGCAGTGCATCAATGCCCGCCATGGTAAAGCCTTTCAGGAAGGATATGGGCCAGGACAGCCCTTGTCCATGCAGATAACCAGCGGGTAAAAAACCGTACGTGAACGTGAAAAATAGTGTCCAAACCAGCCAGAACAAACCATGCCGCATCAGTCGATGACGGGGTTCATTCGAGAAGACAAACTCTTTGGTCAAACGCTGCATAGGTCAGGTAATTACTCCCCCGAATATAGACAAACGTAACGTATTGGCCTATCAATCAACCCCATTGTCGACAAACAACGGGCTGTAGTTGATGAACAACGTTTTAGCTCAACAAACGACGGAAACAGACAACGAATAGGTGTATGTAGACGCACTGGTGTTACTGGCCGATAATCCTGGCGGGTTATTGGGCGTGTTTCTACTTTTGACTCAGTTCCCGACTAAAGTGCACACACTAAACAGACATGATATGAACACTCTTTCGCAACCCCGCTTAGCCATTACAGTTCTCATGATTCTTGTTGCTTCGTTTGGTACGCAGGCACAATCGAAAAACAGTCCACCCGTAGTCCGTGACGGATTCTGGGTTATTGAAACAACTCCCAAAAGTCACCAGTGTACAGTACGGTTTTATACGAACGAGCAAAAACTCATTTACCAGGAAACCATGAACCGTAGCCTGAACATCGACCGCAAACAAACCAGGCTACAGTTGAACGTAGCACTGGAGCAGGCTATGTTTGTCTGGAATGCTACCCATAAGGTTCCCACCGACCGGCAGTGGGTAGCCGTGCGATTCGAACGGTAACGAGTTTTCTCTCCTCTATTGACACCAAACATGGCCTGCGATTCGTCACGGGCCCTGTTTGTGTTTACAGGTTTCAGGTGATACGTTCTGAATGTGCATAGATTGAAGGTGGAGTAGGTAAATTTTAGGGCGGCCCCGCTTTTTCAGACATATCTGTAAATTACTCGTTCCCATGCAATCCAACAGACGCACGTTTATAAAAAGCCTGTCGGCGGCTTCGGCGCTGATCGCTACTGAGAGCGTTGCCAAGCCATTCGGTGTACCGGCTTATATTCCCAATCTGATGAAAGTGAGTCCGAATGACAAAATTCGTTTTGCGACCATCGGCATGGGCATTCAGGGCAACTTCGATACACAGGCTGCATTGCGCAATCCCGATGTCGAATTAGTTGGCGTTGCCGATCTCTACACGGGACGGCTCGAACATGCCAAAACCGCCTACGGCAAAGACAAGGATTTATTTACTACCCGCGACCACCGCGAAATTCTGGCTCGCTCCGACGTTGACGCCGTACTGGTCGTTACGCCCGACCATTGGCACGATCACATCACAATTGCAGCACTCAAAGCGGGCAAGCACGTGTATTGCGAGAAGCCGATGGTACAGCATTTGAACGAAGGGAAAGCCGTAATTGACGCCTGGAAAAAGTCGGGTAAAACGATGCAGGTCGGTAGCCAACGTATCAGTAGTGCCGCTTTTCAGGAAGCCAAACGATTGGTCGAAGCGGGCGAAATCGGTCAGATCAACTACATCGAATCCAACAATGACCGGTTCAGTGCGATTGGTGCCTGGGATTATTCGATCCCGCCCGATGCATCGACGCAAACCGTCGACTGGGATCGCTTTCTGGGTGACGCGCCTAAACGTCCGTTCGACGAGAAGCGCTTTTTCCGCTGGAGGAATTACAAAGATTATGGTACGGGCGTAGCCGGGGATTTATTTATTCACCTCATCACGGGTGTCCATTTCGTGACCAACACAATGGGGCCTACCCGTATTTATTCATCGGGTAACCTTGCTTACTGGAAAGATGGCCGCGACGTTCCCGACATCATGGCGTGCATTATGGATTACCCAAAAACAGAGCAGCACGAGGCTTTCCAGATGGTGTTGCGGGTGAATTTTGCCAATGCGGGTAAGATCAACGACGTAACGCGAATCATTGGCAACGAAGGGCAGATCGAGTTCTCGGAAAATAACCTGATCATGACCAAAAAGAAGCTGCCGATTGCTCCCGGCTACGGTGGCTACGACAGTTTCTTTACGTTTACGGAGCCTGTGCAGCAGGAATTTGTGAAAGGATACGACGCCAAATACCCACCCGAAACCCGTACCTCCGAACCCGTAAAAGAGGTGAAGTTCACCGCGCCCAAAGATGACGATGCCCATGCTAAACACTTCGCCGACTTTTTCGACAACGTTCGCAAGGGAAGTCAGGGTACCCTTGAAGACCCTGTGTTTGGATTCCGGGCTGCCGCGCCGGTATTGGCCTGCAACGAAAGCTTTTTTGAGCAAAAAGTGGTGCACTGGGACCCCATTACAATGACGCAGAAGAACCCGACAGCCCCGACATCTACCAGGAAAAAGACGATCGCTTCGACAAAATCAACGACGAAAAAAACGTAGCTGTTTCCCGCTCTCCAAAAGCACGTATTAACCGTCGGTTATGGTACCTCTTTTTGAGATTTAATAGTTACCCTAAAATCTTTGATTGACTTCGTAGCTTAGTTGGTGGAGCAATTGGCCTTACGGGTGGCCCCGTCTTAATCAATGGACCGACAGGTCGAATCTTTTCGTTGTTACGTTGAAAATAAATCAGCCACTTACAAGAATTACTTGTAAGTGGCTGATTTATTTTCATACAGGACGTAATACGGCTCTGATACTAATCATTGAACAGATTGGTACATAGCCCGCTAGTAACAACCCCGCAGGATGACTTTATTCCGGCTATACCGCTTACGGCTTGTAGCTCACCCGGTAGATAACGCCGTTGTTATCATCGGAGAAGAGCAGAGAGCCATCGGGCATCGTGGCAATGCCCACCGGTCGGCCAAACTGGGACTGGTTATTGTCCACTAGAAAACCCGTTATAAAGTCATCGATGCGCGTGGGTTTACCGTTATCAAAATGGACACGTACTACGTTATAGCCCGAGGGCTGTGTGCGGTTCCACGATCCACGCATGGTAGCAAACGCATCGTTTTGATACTCGGCCGGAAAATTACTGGCCGCCCCGCTGCTTCCCGTATAGAACACCAGACCAAGCGGAGCCGCATGTGCATTGTAGGATAAAACTGGCAGCGTCGTTTTAGCCAGAATCTGGGCGTAGGTCGTATCACCCATTGGCCGGGGATGTGGGTTGTAATTGCCATCGCCATAAATATATGGCCAGCCATAAAAAGCCCCTTGTTTGAGTTGATTGAACTCTTCTTTTTGCTGTTCATCACCCAGCCAGTCAATGCCATGGTCAAAGCCATAGAGTTCTTTGGTTTGAGGATGCCAGCCAAAACCAATCGTATTACGAAGCCCACGGGCAAAAATGATACGGCCCGTACCGTCGGGATTAGCTCGTAGGATGGTTGCGTTTTCAGGGTTGGAATCAGCACAGGCATTGCACGTACTACCTACGGTGATATACATGAATCCATCCGGGCCAAAGGCGATGGTTCGGTTAGGATGCTGGCCGGCATCGGGCAGGTTGGTAATTAGTACCTGCGGCTGACCCAATGTGCCATCAGACTTTATATCGGCCCGATAGACTTCGTGGATGGCCACCAGATACATCTTGTCGGTATAAATCGTAATGCCGTGAACGTCTTTGATCGTGGCTACCACCTGCTTTTGATCAGCCTTACCATCGGCATTTGTGTCACGTAGCAGGGTAACGGTACCGGCTTCACGGCTGGTCGCGTAGACATTTCCTGAGGAACTGACGGCCAGCATCCGGGGCTTACCGAGTTGGTCCGCAAACTTTGCAAGGCTAAATCCGGCAGGTACTTTAAGCTGGGCTATTCGTTGATCAGTAGCATCAACTAAAGCTGGTTCAAATATATTTCCTTCCACCTGAGCCGACGTTGGCTGTTTGTTCGTTTCAGGAATCTGCGTATCAAAAGGTTCGTTTTTACTACAGGCCAAGAGTAAAGACGTCATGACAAAACCAACAAAAAGGGTTGGTGGAACCAGATTTTTCATAGAATTATTCAGTTTGATGTTGAGTAAGCAGAAGGAACTGTTTCAAATTGACGGGCCAAAAGGGACCTGCCACCCAAATAGCTTCTTGGTTTCGTGGGTAACTATTCAATATATTTTCAAGCTTAAGATTGGCTGCCATTATGGCGCTGGTCTTAGTATACGTCAGGCAATACCAGATCAGTATAAAGAGTAGTCTGTCTATAGTTGCCGTTCAGGTGAAAGACGTTAGAAAATGAATAAGAATGAGTCAGGTTACGTCGTCCTATAACCTACAAATTGTTTACCTGTGCTGAAATGTGAGGATTCGGTCCAGGACGTACTGTTCCCTGGTCATAATCAACGTCACGTCAATTCTGTCTATTTCTAAATTAGACCGCTTTTTAGGCTTACTCAAACATTCTGCCAATCTTTACTGTATAGCCTACATCAGGGACAGGTTTTATGAAATCAATAGTTGCTTTTTTGCTGGCGGGCCTGGTACTGGGAAGCAGTTTGCTACCCGGTTTTGGTGTCGATCAATCGGCCAAACTGGTCGATTTGGTTCAGCATTACCAGGAGCATCGACAGACAGAACCTGATCTTAGCTTCCTTGATTTTATGGTGATGCATTATGGTGCAAATTCCGAACACCAGAAACATCCCAACCATTCGCATCAGAATTTGCCGTCCAGCAGTCATTCCGTACCCGCCTATACACCCAGTGCCATTCGATTGGCCGCGATCTTCCCGGTACAGTTCCTGACTTCAACAAAAGCCGATTATTTCCGTAAGGCTGATTTATACGCCTTTCTGACGGTTTTTGCGCTGATTAATCCTCCCCGAGCGTAATTTTCCTGCGCCCCTGGCCGAAGTGGGTCCACACGAACCGGATGCGTAACCTACTTACGTTGCCTCATTTCTGTCTATTTACTGGTCCTCCGAATTGACGTAGGCTCTGTGCTGATTTTGTCGCATTTCCATAGCGTTAATTCGTCGGCTCTTCCTGAATAAGCTACTCGTTCATCCTCACTACGTGCGCTGTTTACGCTATGGGTTAGCCATAAAAGTCTGACTCAGGCCTGCACATAATCTCTACAAATCCTACGGATATGCTCAATGCGATTATCCATTTTTCTATTCGTAACAAACTCATCATCGGGCTGTTCACCCTCGCGCTGGTAGGCTGGGGAATCTGGTCGGCGACGCAGTTGCCGATTGATGCGGTTCCTGATATTACCAACAACCAGGTGCAGGTTATCACCAGCAGCCCATCGCTGGCGGCCGAAGACATCGAACGACTGGTTACGTTCCCAATTGAAGTAAGCCTGTCCAACATTCCGGGTATTACCGAATTACGCTCGTTTTCGCGTTTCGGCCTGTCGATTGTTACCGTAGTTTTTACCGATGCCACTGATGTGTACTGGGCTCGTCAGCAGATTGCCGAGCGGTTGCAGAACGTAGTGGGGCAGATTCCGCCCGGTGTGGGAGCGCCCGTTATGGCACCCGTCACAACAGGGCTGGGTGAGATTTTCCAGTATACGGTTGTTCCCAAAAAAGGCTATGAAAACAAATACTCGCTCACCGACCTGCGGACCATTCAGGACTGGACCATCCGGCGCGGGCTGCTCGGAACGCCCGGCGTGGCCGATGTCAGTGGTTTTGGCGGTTTGCTGAAGCAGTACGAAATCGCGGTCGATCCCGATCGGCTGCGTAGCGTAGGCATTACTATCACAGACATTTTTAACGCCCTCCAACAAAACAACCAGAATACGGGGGGTGCTTATATCGATAAAAAACCCAATGCATTTTTCATTCGCTCCGACGGCCTGATCCGGTCGGCCAGTGACATTGCCGACATTGTTATCCATCTGAATACTCAGGGGCTGCCCGTTCGGGTGCGCGATGTGGCGCAGGTAACGATCGGTTCGGCGGTACGTTATGGTGCCGTAACCCGCAATGGCGAGGGCGAAACGGTGGGCGCGGTGGTGATGATGATCAAGGGAGATAACTCCTCGGCCGTCATCAAACGGGTGAAAACAAAAATCGCCGAAATCCAAAAGACGCTTCCGCCGGGTGTACAAATCATCCCCTTTCTGGATCGAACAAAAATGGTCAATAGCGCCATCGGAACCGTGGAGCGCAACCTGCTGGAAGGGGCAACCATTGTCATTTTCGTGCTGGTGCTTCTGCTGGGTAACTTCCGGGCGGGCTTCGTCGTGGCTTCTGTGATTCCGCTGGCGCTGTTGTTCGCCATTTCGATGATGAACCTGTTTGGCGTATCGGGTAATCTGATGAGTCTGGGGGCCATCGACTTCGGATTGATTGTGGATGGGGCCGTCATTATTGTTGAAGCGACGCTGCACCACATTACCCTACGTAACAAAGACAAAACCCTCACGCAGGACGAAATGGATGAGGAAGTTTTCCTGTCGGCGGGTCGTATTCGCTCGTCGGCGGCATTTGGGGAGATTATTATCCTGATTGTTTATCTGCCGATTCTGGCCTTATCGGGAATCGAAGGCAAGATGTTCCGTCCAATGGCCCTGACGGTTGCCTTCGCTATTTTGGGCGCGTTTATTCTCTCGCTGACCTACGTACCGATGATTTCGGCCCTGATGCTGAATAAGACCATCGTGCACAAAGAAACGTTTTCGGACAAGATTATGAAACGGATTCAGCGGGTGTACGAACCCCTGCTGCTACGTTCTTTGAACCACCGACTGCTTATTCTGAGTAGTGCTTTGGCCCTTCTGGTACTGACGGTTTTTCTGTTTACCCGCATGGGTGGGGAGTTCATCCCTCAACTCGACGAAGGTGATTTTGCAGTCGATACCCGTACGCTGACAGGCAGCTCGCTCTCCGAAACGGTGGACGCTACTACCAAGGCACAACGGATATTGCTGAAACAGTTTCCGGAAGTGGAGCAGGTGGTTGGCAAGGTTGGCTCCGGCGAAATTCCCACCGATCCGATGCCGATTGAAGCGTCGGATTTGATGGTTATTCTCAAACCCAGAGATGAATGGACGTCGGCGACAACCCGCGATGAACTGGCCGGAAAGATGGCGAAGGCGTTATCGGTGATTCCGGGCGTAACCTTCGGCTTTCAGCAGCCGGTGCAGATGCGTTTCAACGAACTGATGACGGGTGCCCGGCAGGATGTAGCACTGAAAATTTACGGGGACGACCTGGCGCAATTGACCAAACTGGCCGAAGAAGTGGGGGGGCTTGTCCGCACCATCGACGGTGCCAAAGACCTGTATATTGAGCAGGTGGGTGGTTTATCGCAGATTCTGATCAAACTCGATCGGGCGCAGATCGCCAAGTTCGGCCTCAACGTAGCAGATGTTAATCGGGTGATCAACACAGCCTTTGCCGGCCAATCGGCGGGGCTGGTGTTTGAGGGCGAAAAACGCTTCGATCTGGTTGTTCGCCTGGCGGCCGATAAGCGCCAGAGCCTGGAGGATATCCGCAATGTGTACGTAGCAACACCGACTAACCAGCAGATTCCGTTGAGTCAGATTGCGCAGGTCAGCCTGGAGCAGGCACCCAACCAGATTCAGCGAGACGATACGCACCGACGTATCACACTGGGTTTCAACGTACGGGGCCGCGACGTAGAGAGCATCGTTGCGGAGCTACAGCAAAAAGTTGGCCAGCGGATCAAGTTTCCGCCGGGCTACTCGATCACCTACGGCGGCCAGTTTCAGAATCTGGTGGATGCCAAAAAGCGGCTGACCGTTGCGGTGCCGATTGCGCTCGCCCTGATCTTTGCCCTCCTGTTTTTTACGTTTGGCTCTGTTCGGCAGAGTCTACTGATCTTCATGGCGATTCCGATGGCGGCCATCGGGGGCGTGTTTGCGTTGCTGATTCGGGGAATGCCCTTCAGCATCTCGGCGGGCGTAGGGTTCATTGCCCTCTTCGGGGTCGCCGTGCTCAACGGGATTGTTTTGATCGCCGAGTTTAACCGACTTCGCCACGAAGAAGGACTAACGGATTTAACGGAAATTATCCGGCAGGGGGCCGAAGTCCGGCTTCGACCTGTCATCATGACGGCGCTGGTAGCCTCGTTTGGCTTTATCCCGATGGCCATTTCCAACTCGGCCGGGGCCGAAGTACAAAAACCACTGGCTACCGTTGTGATTGGGGGACTGCTCACCGCTACGTTACTGACCCTGATCGTTCTGCCCATTTTGTATTCGCTGTCGGAGCGAAAGTCGGTAGAGAAAGAAGCACAGGCCGCTAAAAAAACGGGGCCGAAATCAGTTGCAGCGGCAACGATTGTAGCCCTGTTATTGCTGTCAATACAGAGTTGGGGACAATCGGCTCCCATGCAGGCTATGACGCTGGATCAGGCGCTGCAACAGGCGGGCAGTCGAAATGCACAGCTTCAGATTGCGGGACTTAATGTCAATCAGCAACAGGCGCTCCGCCGAACCGCCTACGACGCCGGACGGCTTTCGGTGCTGGCGATGCTGGGGCAGTACAACAGCCGCCATTTCGATAATAACCTGACCGTCACCCAAACCATTCCGAATCCTACGCTGATGCGTCGCCTGGCCGAGTTAAATGACCAGACGGTTCGGTTACGGGAATCAGGCGTGGTTGTTACCCGTAACGAGGTGATCTATCAGGTGAAGTCAGTTTTCTACGCGCTGAACTACCTGTACCAGAAAAGCCGGTTGTATCAACAGCAGGATACGGTTCTGGCTGAATTTGTGAGAGCCGCGACCCTTCGGGTCAAAACTGGCGAAACCAACAGTCTGGAGAAAGCAACAGCCGAAAGTCAGCTAGCCGATCAGCGCGTGCGGCTGGCACAAAACGAAGCAAACCTGACCGCTAGCCGGACTCAATTGCAAACGCTTCTCTATAGCAAGGCTCCAGTAGACGTATCGCCCCAGCCACTGCCGAAACTGGTGCTGACGGCGTTGCGAGACAGTGTGGCTTTAGCGAATAACCCACTGTTACGTCAGCTACAGCAACAAATTCAGGTTGCCCAGCAAAATCGGCTGGTCGAACAGGCTCGCCTTAAACCCGATTTTCTGGTCGAACTTTTCAGTCAGACGCTCACGGGTAATCAGTTGATCAATGGGCAGGAATTGTATTTCGGACCCGGTTATCGGTTCAACGGCGGACAAATCGGCGTTACGTTGCCACTCCTCGGTCAGGCACAAAAATCGCGGATCAGTGCCGCCCGAATCGGGGAGCAAATCGCGCAAACGGATCTGGAAAATCAGCGGTTTGCGCTCGACCAGCAACTACAGCAGGCGTTCCGACAATATGAGCAGTATCGCAGCACACTTACGAATTATGAAGCGAACGGTCTGCCTCAGGCGGGACTTATTCAGACCAACGCCCGCCGGGCTTTCAGTGGTGGCGACATTGGGTACGTCGAATTTTCGCTCGCGCTGCAACAGTCGCTTACCATCCGCTCGAACTATCTTGACCTGCTCAATCAGTACAATCAGTCCGTCCTTTATATCAACTACCTGCTGGGCAATTCTTAACCACATCTATGAAAGTCAAACCGAATAAAATAGTCCTTAGTCGTTGTACACGCCTACTCATCGGGTTGCTCCTCGCCTTGCCCCTGCTTTCGGGTTGTGGATCAGGTAGTTCCAAGACCGATACTGAAGGTGATAAAGGGCAATCCGAGAAATCGGATTCAACGAGTGTAAAAAACGACTCAGTGGCTGGCATTGTCCGGGTTTCGCTCACGCAGGCCCAATACAACGTAGCGGCCATTGAGTTAGGCCAACCGACGCTCCGTACGCTGAGCACTACCCTGAAAGTGAACGGTACCATTGACGTTCCGGCCCAGAATAGGATGTCGGTTTCGGTGCCGTTTGGTGGCTATATCCGACAAATTAACCTGGAGCCCGGTATGCGGGTGCGCAAAGGCCAGCCGCTTGTCGTGCTGGAAAATCCTGACTACATCCAGCTTCAGCAGGATTATCTGGATACCAAAGCCAAGCTGGAATACGCCGACCTGGAATTTGCCCGCCAGCAGGAATTAAGCCGGGAAAATGTCGGCGCCCTGAAGGTTTTTCAGCAAGTCCGCTCGAACCGGCAGAGTTTACAGGCGCAACTGGCGGGGATGGCCCAGCGATTAGCCATTTTACGGATTAATCCGGCTAAGCTAAGCCCGGACCAGCTTACGCGTACGGTCACGATTCCCTCGCCCGTATCGGGATTTATTACCAACGTACCCGTTAACAATGGGCGGTTCGTTAACCCGGCCGATGTGCTGGTTGAGATCACCAACGTCGATCACCTGCACGTTCAGCTCAGCATTTTTGAGAAAGATATAAGTCGGATTCATACCGGGCAGATCGTTCGGTTTGGCATGGGAGGGGATGCGTCGCTGGTACACAGGGGAGAGATTTTCCTGATTGGTAAGTCTATTGCCGCCGACCGGACCATTTCTGTGCTGGCCCATCCCGACGGGTATGCCGACGACTTTATTCCGGGGGGCTACGTATCGGCTCAGATTGACGTGAAAACACAGCCACTATCGGCGCTACCCGAATCGGCGGTGGTCAGTTATGGGGGCAAATCACTGATTTATGTGCTGGAGAAAAAACAGGCCAATCCCGCTACGTATCAGTTTCGGCAGATTGAGATTAAAACGGGCGTTCGGGAAAACGGGTACGTAGCGATCAATCTGCCGTCAGATGTAAATCCCCAACTCAGCCCGATTGTGCTGAACGGAGCCTATAGTTTACTAGCCAAACTAAACAACAGCGAAGAAGAATAAGCATCTTCCCGCTAACTCAACTATGCAGCCCATCCGCTATATCATCCATCAAAATACAGTCTGGTACAACGTAATGGATTATGCCCGGCTGCTGCTGGACACGCGCACGATCGCGCGGGTAAGACCGTCCGTCCTTCACAAACGGCATCGTTCCTCAAAATTACCCGAGGAGTTACTGATGGCCAAACTGACTCAGTTGAGTGCTACGTATCAGCTTCGAATCAATCAGGAGGTATTTGCCGACTGGGTTGTTTTCGAGCATCTCCATCGGGTACTAAAGCCCTTTCTTGTGCAGCCATCCGACTGGACAAATCCAGCTAGTTTATTTTATAAAATCCGGGTGTACATCGACCGGCCTAAACGGTCGGTTGAGCCTAACGCTGGCGATGATTATTTCGAAGAAATAATTGTTGAAGCTTCTGACTGACAATGAGTTATCTTCAGGTACTCTTCGAAGCTACCTCGTGCATCGTAATCAGGTTAGTGTTCAGACAATCACTTGTTTTGCCAGCGTAAAGCCACCTTGTCAGATTGAGATTGACGGGTAAAAATACATGCCTTACTCAAATGGGCATAGATAGCTGGGGAGATCGGGTTGTTTATGCGATCCAACCAACTCATATTCAGCTGCCAGCCATTGTATTATTAGCTGTGTATTGAATAGCTCATTTTATTCTGCTGGGGTGCAGATTATCTTCTGGTTCGCCATAAAAAACCGCACCAAAGCTTCATCTCCGTCAAACGAAGTTACTGGCGTAAGGGGTCAGCTAAACATCGGGTATTTACCTAAAAGTTAAACAAGTGATTTCCGGGAGCAGTTATAGTGCCAGTTTTATAAACCATCAGAACTACACTAATGAGAAATTATCTCGCCGGATTATTAATGCTGGTAGCTCTATCGGCTACTGCCCAGGAGTACAAACCATTTAAAGTAAACGTATCCATTGGCTATGCCAAACCCTTCAATGCAGGCGTATCGGGTGGCTTTCTTGCCGCAATAGAGCCTAAATACGGGCTTTCTGACCGATTTGACCTGGGCCTTCGCCTGGAACTGGCTTCTGTAGCGCGGGGTGTTCAACAAAACGGCAGCACGACAACGGGGGACGTGGGAACCTATGTTTCTTATCTGGTAACGGGTACGTATTTGTTTGGAACGGGTGGCGTTCGCCCTTTTATTGGTGCGGGAGCAGGTGTATACACAATTGGCGCGGCTGGTACCGTCGTCATCTCTAGCAATGGGCAAGCTAATCAGAATATTACACTGGTTAGTGACACTAAATTTGGGGGCATGATTCGGGCGGGTATCAAAGCGGGCCACTTTGTGGCGGCTGTTGAATACAATGCTGTACCAACAAGCAAGAATAATTCATCCAGTCTGGAAGTCACGAGCGAAAATGCTTATCTGGGCATCAAGGTGGGCGTAGATATCGGTGGCGGTCGTCGTTGAGTCGTACCCTTCTGCCAAACGATCCGCTTAACTAACGTTAGGCGGATCGTTTTTTTAGACTGCGGCTCGTCCCGGGGTGATCGTTGTAAACGATTCTATCCTGATTGTGAAGAATTCTATCAAGGGTGTGACTTTTGGGCGTTGCTGGAGTTAAGATTATATAGAGAGAAGGTACAGGGCCTTAGCCGCTTGGCTAGGGCTTTTGTTTGCCCTATATGGCAGCTCTTAAAAATCATGAAATTGTTAATTATTTGTAAATCAGTAGTTTATTAACATAATTTAACGGGTTCGATTCTGGGCTGAAGGGTTCACTAACGTAGTTTTGGCGAGGACTTACACAAACATTCATCGCTAATTCTACATCGGTATGCCCAGCTTTAAACGCCTGAACACCCTGACGGGCTGGCTCGTTTTCGCCATTGCGTTCGTCACCTACGCCACGACGGTCGAACGCACCGCCAGCTTCTGGGACTGTGGTGAATTCATTGCTTCTTCCTTCAAACTCCAGATTCCTCATCCACCTGGTGCGCCATTATTTCTGCTGCTGGGCCGGATTTTCTCGATGCTGTCGCTGGGGGATTTAACTCGTGTAGCTTACTGGGTCAACATGGGGTCGGTACTGGCCAGTGCCTTCACGATTCTGTTTCTCTTCTGGACCATTTCCCTGCTGGCTCAGAAAGTCTTGGCGAGTCAGCAGGCTGGTCAATCCAAACGCGACTACACAACTACGGATAGTTGGCTGATCATTGGTACAAGTGCCGTTGGTGCCCTGACCTATACCTTCTCCGATACGTTCTGGTTCTCAGCCGTGGAAGCCGAAGTGTATGGGATGTCCTCTTTCTTCACGGCTATTGTGGTATGGGCGGCTTTCAGATGGGAACGTATTGACGACGTAGCATCGGCCAATCGCTGGCTTATTCTTATTGCTTATCTGACGGGTTTATCCATTGGTGTTCACTTGCTGAATCTGGTTATTGTGCCCGTGCTGGCGCTTATCTACTATTTTCATAAATACCCTAAACCAACCTTTTGGGGCGGTGTGCTGACGCTGGTTATTGGTCTGGTCGTTCTGGGGATCATCAACGCATCAATTCCAGGCTTGCTGGGTATTGCTTTTGCCGTCGAACGATTCTTCGTGAATACCCTCGGTTTGCCATTTAATTCGGGTACCGTTTTCTTTGCCGTTACATTGTTGGGAGCTATTGCCTACGGAATCGTCTGGTCGGTTCGCCAGCAACGGCCGATGGTCAATACCGCGTTGCTGGCCCTTACATTCCTGTTAATTGGTTATGGGTCATATATGCAGGTATTGGTGCGAGCGAGCTTTAACCCACCCATCAACGAAAACAGTCCCGACGGCATCCTGAACTTTCGGTCATACCAGAGCCGGGAACAGTATGGCAGCCGTTCGTTGCTCTATGGGCCTGTGTTCACGGCGCACCCCATCGATCAGAAGCGGGGGGCGCCCATGTGGAAGAAAGAGAAAGACAAATACGTCATTTTCGATTATCAGCCCGAGTATATCTATGCGTCCGGCGATGAAATGCTGTTTCCCCGCCTGTACAGCAGCCACCTGAACCACCCGCAACTGTACCGGCAAATGCTTGGTCTGGCCGAAGGGCAAAAGCCGACCATGATCGACAACCTTCGATTTCTGTTTACCTATCAGTTAAACCACATGTGGTGGCGGTACCTGATGTGGAATTTTGCCGGTCGGGAGAGCGACGAAGAAGGCGCAGGGTATTTAATGCCCTGGTCATCGAATCAGCATGTGCCCGATCTGTTGAAAGCGAACAAAGCCCGCGATAACTTTTATATGCTCCCGTTTCTGCTGGGCCTCTTCGGGAGTATATTTCAGTACGTCCGTCGTCGGCATGACTTTCTGGTGGTGGGCTTGCTGTTTCTGTTGACGGGAATTGCCCTGCAGGTTTTCCTGAATTCGCCACCATCGGAGCCGCGCGAACGAGATTACATCTACGTAGGCTCATTTTATTTCTTCGCCATCTGGCTTGGGCTGGGCGTTATGGCCGTCGCCGACGTATTACGAACGTTCTTTCTTAAGTTTAAATCGGTTACGTTTCGCAACGAATTTGTCCTTGGTATGTGTCTGCTGGTGCCCGTTATGATGTGCGTGAAAAGCTGGGATAATCATAACCGCGACCACCGGTTTCACTCCGTTGATTTCGCCAAAAATATGCTCAATTCCTGTGCGTATAATGGCATCCTGTTTACTGAGGGCGACAACGATACGTTCCCGCTCTGGTATGTGCAGGAAGTAGAAGGCTTCCGTCGGGATATACGGGTCTGTAATCTGAGTCTGCTGGGTACCGAGTGGTACATCCAGCAGATGAAGCGGAAAACCTATGAGTCGGATGCGGTGCCCATGACGCTGGAATTCGATCAGTTCAACAAGGGTAAAAATGATATTGTGCCTTTCTATGAAGTGCCGGGGGTGAAAAATGGCATTGATCTACAACAGTACCTCAGTCTGGTTAAGACCAATAATCCCGCCATTCAGGTGCCGTTGACTACGGGTGAGATGACGAATATTTTACCCTCGTCCGTACTGTTCCTGCCCATTGACAAAAAGGCGGTCGATCAGGCTAAGTTTGTGCCGCCCACGCTACGTCCGTTCATGAAAGATACGTTGCAGTGGACGCTGGGCAAAAAAGATCTGTTCAAGCCTGACCTGATTATGCTCGACATGATTGCCACTAACAACTGGCAGCGCCCAATCTATTTTTCAAGTACGCTGGCCAACGATCACTACCTGAACCTGAAGAATTACATGCAGTTGGAGGGGTATACGTATCGCCTGATGCCAGTTGCCGTACCGGGCGCTACGGATGGCTATATCAACTCGGACATCATGTACACCAACATGATGCACAAGACCTTCTGGCGGGAATTCGATAACCCGGATGTGTATTACGACGAAACCTACAAAGGCCCGCCCGTTATCTCCGCCCGCATTGCTTTTCTGCGTCTGGCCGATCAATTGATCCGGGAAGGAAAGACCGACAAAGCCCGTCGGGTACTGGATTACTCGTTGAAAGTCATGCCGGATAAGAGCCTACCGTACGACCAGGTTTCGCCTAACTACGTACGGCTCCTGTTCGCTATAAATGACCACAAGAAAGCGCTGACTATTGCTGATACGATGGTGACCCGCGCTGACCAGAACCTGTCGTATGCATTACGCAGAGAAGGGCAGTTTAGTAATCCCAATACCGATTTATATGTGCTCCAGGCAATTGTTGACGCCTGTAAGGACGCCAACCAATTGGCAGCGGCCACTAAATATGAGGCCGTGTTCCAAAAGTATCTGAAGGTCTTTGGTTAATAGGGAGGCTACAGGAAGTCCGGTTGTACTAACTGACAGGACTTCCTGTAGCCTTAATTTCAGCCATGATAACTGGAAAAATCAACCGACAGATTCAATCCAGTTTTTCAGGTCTGCTTCATCTATCTCCTGCCCCTCAACCTTGTCAAGATAGGCAGCCAAAAGCCCAAACAATTCCTCGTTACTACGCAAATAGTTTACGTCTATCTTTTTGTCTGGTAGGTGATCATGAAATAAAAACAGGGTTTTAGGCTGCTGGCCCACAATCGTAATATCATAGCCGAAAGCGTCGAATACATGTTGTTCACGAGGTCGTAAACCATCGCCGACTTGCGTAGTCGTGACGTTGGATAAGTTGAATGCCTGTGCATAAAACTTCCGAAACAGGGTCAGCCTGTCCGAGCTTTCTACTTTCCATTCCCCCGTATCATAACAGAATAAACGGCCTGTGGCAAGATTATACCACAAGGCTCCTTCGTTAATAGACTCCCCGGCACTGTACCAAAAATACGGTTCAGCCTCACTAAAGAATACCTGTTTTTGTGGCCTGCTACTATACATTGCGTTAGTCGTTTAGTAACCTCCTTGTGTTGGCAGTCGGCAGGGGTGAGTTATCAAATGGGCTCTGCTGTACTCAACCTTGTCTTAATCACTCCACTTATCCTAAACACGTATTAACTCGCTCGTGTTTGGAGTACGCCGGCTACCTCACAAAGTCGGCCTTATGCTCACTCTTTCGTATGGGGCGGAAATAAGTCTATAGCCATGAATTTTTTACAGAACCATTAAAGCTGATGAATCAGATTTCGTTAAGCGTTCCTGGCTTCAACAGCTAGTAACAAACGTTGCTTCACCGCCATCCACTTGGTTCTGGAAGAGTTCCCGGTTGATGTGCAAACCCAACCGCCCCTTAATACGTAGGTACCTCAAACTATTCTGGAGTTTTGAAGTATATAGAATAGTAGTATAAGCCTTTTCAGGATCAGCCACTTTTTGTATTTAAATGAGCTTAGAATCAGCTAACAAACCGTTGAAATCGTTGTCTAAGTCCCTGACGGGTATTAGGGGACTGGACGAAATAACCGGAGGTGGGCTACCAAAAGGACGACCAACTCTTGTGTGCGGTAGCGCTGGTAGCGGCAAAACACTGTTTTCACTCGAATTTGTTGTCCGGGGCGCGCTTGAGTTTAATGAGCCGGGCGTCTTCATGGCGTTTGAGGAGAAAGCCGAGGAACTGTCCATAAACGTAGCGTCGCTGGGGTTTGATCTTGATCAGCTTCAGAAAGACAAGCTCATCAAGCTCGATCATGTCCATATTGAACGTAGCGAAATCGAAGAAACAGGCGAATATGATCTGGATGGCCTGTTTATTCGATTAGGCTATGCCATTGATAGTATCGGGGCAAAACGAGTCGTGCTGGATACCATCGAAAATTTGTTTTCGGGCCTGACGAACCAGGGGATTCTGCGGGCTGAATTAAGACGACTTTTCGAATGGTTGAAAGAAAAGAAAGTTACCACCATAATCACAGGTGAAAGAGGGGATGGTACTTTAACCCGTAATGGCCTCGAGGAATACGTATCGGATTGTGTCATCTTACTGGACCACCGGGTTAATAATCAGATTTCAACCCGACTACTACGTATCGTCAAATACCGGGGGTCGATGCATGGGACGAACGAATACCCCTTCCTAATTAATGAAGAGGGTATTTCGGTAATGCCCGTTACGTCATTGACACTGGACCACCCCGTTTCGTCTGAACGAGTTCCGACGGGTATTCCGGCGCTGGATAAAATGCTGGATGGCCGGGGCTTTTTTCGGGGGGGCAGTATTCTCGTTTCAGGGACTGCCGGTACAGGCAAAACCAGCATTGCTGCTACGTTTGCTAATGAAGCCTGTCGGCGAAAGGAGCGGTGTCTTTACTTCGCTTTCGAAGAGTCACCCCAACAGATCATTCGCAACATGCTTTCAATAGGGCTTGAACTTCAGGAACATATCGATGAGGGGCTGTTGAAATTTCATGCGTCCCGGCCTACGTTGAACGGGCTGGAAATGCATCTGGTTGCCATTCACAAGCAAATCAAAGACTTTAAGCCATCCGTTGTTGTACTGGACCCCATCACGAATTTGATCACGGTTGGTTCGGTCAGCGATGTAAAGTCAATGTTAATGCGCTTGATCGATTTTCTCCAGTCTGAGCAAATTACCGTTATGTTTACGGCGCTTGCCCTGAATAGTATAATCAATGAGCAAACAGACGAAGGGGTTTCGTCGCTGGTCGATGCCTGGTTACTGGTCAGAGATATTGAATCGAATGGCGAACGCAACCGGGGTATGTATGTCATGAAATCCCGTGGCATGAAGCATTCCAATCAGGTACGGGAATTTATGATTACTAATAAAGGACTGGAGTTGGTCGACGTATTTTTAGGCCCGGAAGGCGTACTGACCGGTTCTGCCCGCGAGGCCCAGAAATTACAGCAGGATACGGGTAATGTCTTACGTGAACATGCCGTCAGCCGGAAAGACCGGGAAATCGAGCGAAAAAGGCTAGTACTTGAAGCAAAAATAGCTGGCCTCAAAGAAGACTTTGAATCAATGCAGGAAGAACTGAACAAAACGTACATTGAAGATGAACTGCGAAAAGAGGTGCTGGAAAAGAATCGGGAACAGATAACCCGCAGCCGGCATAATGAGTAATCCTACCATGACTAACTGAATGTGAATGGAAACAAAAGAAGAAATTTGGGAGTTGCGACTTTATGTCGCCGGCAATACACCCAAGTCCCAAACGGCCCTTACGAACCTGAAAAAATACTGTGAGGAATATCTGAAAGATAAATATGTCATTGAGGTCATCGATCTATTGGTGAAGCCACAACTGGCCGAAGGTGACCAGATTTTTGCGGTGCCAACGTTGGTGAAAAAAGTACCTGAACCAATTCGCAAGATTATTGGGGATCTATCGAATAAGGAAAAAGTATTAGTAGGATTGAATATTCGTCCGGCCATTAAATAGATGAGCGAGCCATCACTACAAGAGGACGTTGATCCGGATGGCGAAGGCCAGCACTACGTTTTACATTTATTTGTAACCGGGGCCTCTTTAAATTCAACGCGGGCAATCACGAATATCAAGCATATTTGTGAGCAATATCTTCCAGGCAACTACTCCCTGGAAATAATAGATGTGTATCAGCAAAAAGCGTTGGCAGAACAGGAACAGCTTATCGCGCTGCCCTTACTGATCAAACGGTTTCCCTTACCTGAACGACGATTGATTGGTGACCTGTCGGACACGGGTAAAGTACTTAATGGATTGGGACTTTCTAGGTGAAAAGAATGAACGGGGCTAAAACATATGAGCAACTGGTAGCCGAGAATGAAAGTTTGCGCTGGCAACTCGACGAAGTAACCGAAACAATGCAGGCGATACGTACTGGCCAGATTGATGCATTGGTTGTTCAGGGTGCAGACGGACACGAGCTTTATACGCTGAAAACGGCCGATCATACTTACCGGGTTTTTATTGAATCAATGAATGAGGGAGCGGTAACGCTGAATCAGGAAGGGCTTATTTTATACTGCAACTCAACCTTTGCCTCCATGGTTGAGTTGCCCTTATCGAAAGTTATTAGTTTATCGTTCGACCAGTTTGTTGATCGTGCTGATAAAGCCGCTTTTGACGCTCTGTTTGAAGGAGGCTGGAAAGAAGACCGTAAAATTGAACTTACGATTAATGGGAAGACTGGTAAATCAGTACCGTGCCAGCTTTCGATGACGGCGCTGGAACTGGACGGAGGGATCTGTATGAGTATGATTCTGACTGATCTGACGGTGCAGAAACAAACACAACGATTACTGAAAGCAAATAACGAACAGCTCGCCCAAACCAATGCTGCGCTGGAAGTCAGTAATTTGGCATTGAATCGGTCAAATAGTAATCTACAGCAGTTTGCCTATGTCGCCAGCCATGACTTGCAGGAACCGTTACGTAAAATTCAAGCCTTTGGTGACTTGTTGAGGGCTCAATATGGTGCTCAGCTGGATGGCGGTGTCGATTATATAGACCGAATGCAGTCGGCGGCCAGTCGCATGTCGATTCTGATTAAAGATCTATTGTCCTTTTCCCGCATATCTACCCAGCAGGAAAATGCTGTTCTCGTTCCTCTGACTCAAGTTATAACCCCTGTTCTGGGCGATCTGGAGATGGTTATCGAAGAATCAGGTGCCGTCGTTGAGATAGATGAGCTGCCTACTGTGCTGGGTGACCCATCGCAACTCGGTCAACTCTTTCAGAATTTGATTAGCAATGCGCTTAAGTTTCGTAGGCCGGATATTCCCCCAGGCATTCGTATACATTCGGAACTAGTAGCGGCTGCGGACCTGCCATCTTCGATAAAGCCCGCCCAACTGGCTGCCGCTTACTACCGAATCGACGTAGCAGACAATGGCATTGGCTTCGATGAAAAATATGTAGACCGGATTTTTCAGGTCTTTCAGCGATTACACGGCAGAAATGAATTTGCCGGAACGGGTGTTGGTCTAGCCATCTGCCAGAAAGTAGTACTCAATCATGGCGGAGCGATCACCGCTCATAGCCATCCAGGCGAAGGTACTACGTTCCAGGTGTATTTACCCGCAGAGACTAATTAACTGTCGTTTCGGTATCTGACGTCGAGCAACGTAACGGTTTCAAACCAATAGTTTCGTAAGTTAATCAGGTAAGTTTTCCATTCAGGATAGCTGAAGGGTTTAACTGTAAAAGACGACGCTCCAAATGCGTATGCTTGCTCAACCAGCTTAAGGGTTTTGCTGGCCGACAGCATTACGACGGGTAATAAACGTCCTTTGGGGTGAGCCCGTAGTAAGGCCAGAAAATCTAATCCATCAACCTTATCTTGTAGATCAATATCCAGCAAAACGATTTTTGGTCCTCTCCCTTCTAAATCGTTGATGTATGTTTTGGCAGCTTCAAAACTTTGAACCTGAATAAACGAAGCTTCGGGAAAGCTCGTCTGGGCGGCCCGACTCAAAATATCAGCAATTTGTGGATCGTCATCAACTACTAAAATGGGAAACGAAGAGTTCGGCATAGACTTCTATGAATGAACGTAGTGGTTTTTGGGAGAGCCAGTCAGTCCGACAAATTTACTTAATTCTATGGAAAAAATTATGCCAAAACCCACTCGCTTACCTGATCGTAAGCCGGGATGGTGGATAGGTCGGGGAACCTTACTGTTTCTATTTATCTGGATTTCTGTTGATCTGTTTGTGTCACAACCACATAGCATCCGGGAGTTCGATCCGACGGAGGTCGCCCAGCTTGAAACAGCCATGTGGCGGTCATATTATGATAGGAAACCCGTGCTTTTATTCTGGCAGTTAGCCAGCGGTTTACGTCAACAATTTCATGCACCCTTCTGGCGATCGTTCACGTTGGGATTTCAGGCAACCAAAGCCGCTTTTGTTTTCAAAAAAGGAACGTCCCAGCTTGAGTATCAAAAGACACTACCCGATTTAATAACCTATTATGAAGCCATTCAGAAGCTTAGTACCGATTCATTTAACGTATCGAAAGTGGCTAATCTGGAGCTCGAATGGTGGATTGTTCACCGCCAGCGTGAACGATACTCGTATAACGATCTGGCCAATGCGCTCGGCCAGACAAGTGCTGCTTTGTATGATCAACCTGCCGCATCATTTGCTACCTACGGTCGGTTGCGGGCCGATGCCATGCGCTTATGCGATGAGGTACGTCGTCACCCGGGTGGCGCTACCGAAGCCGACTGGCAACGGATCAACCGGGAGCTGGAGCAGGCCTGGGGATCGCTACATGAAGTTGTTCGGGTCCCAAGGCTATAACCATGCATTGGGTTCGTTGTGTACCTTTGAGTACGAATTCAATTGGAATCTATGAAATACAAGAAACACATTTTCATCTGTACAAATCAGAAAGCTGCGCCTAAAAAATCCTGTGGCGAAGCCCACGGCAACGAATTGGTCGATGCGTTTAAAGCGGCTCTCGCCGAACGTGGCCTGCTCAAAGAAATGCGGGCTCAAAAAACGGGTTGCCTGGATGCCTGTGCGTTTGGGCCAGCCTTGGTCGTTTATCCGGAAGGAACGTATTACGGCAATGTGCAACTCGCCGACGTGGCCGAAATTGTTGATAGCCATCTGGTGAATGACCAACCGGTTGAGCGGCTTAAACTGAACTATTAAGTCGTTAGTTATCAGTCGTCAGTCAATAGTGGTTGGTATAAACAGTGTACAGTAACTATTGACTGACGACCAACGACTTCTCATCATGTACAAACACCTCTTTTTCGACCTCGATCACACACTTTGGGACTTCGACCGGAATTCGGCGGAGTGTATCGCCGAGCTTTTCGATACGTTCCAACTGGCCGACCTGGGTATTCTATCGGCCGCAGAATTCAGTCGTCATTTCATCGCCATAAATCGCCAGCTCTGGGCCGACTATGACAAGAATCTCATCGAGCACGGCTACATTCGGAAACATCGGTTTCCGATGGTTTTCCGGGCGTTGGGGGTGGATGAGTCGGCCGTTCACGTTGATCTGAATGCCGAATATCTACGGCTGCTGCCCCGAAAATCGCATTTGCTGGACTCCGCCAGAGACGTACTCGATTACCTGAAAGGACGCTACACCATGCACATTATCACCAATGGTTTTGCTGAAATTCAGGCAACTAAGATGGAGAGTTCCGAAATTGCTCATTACTTTACGCATGTTATTACGAGCGAAAATGCAAATGCTAAGAAGCCAGATCCATTGGTCTTCCAGTATGCGATGGAAATCAGTGGCACGAATGCAAATGAGAGTTTAATGATCGGTGATAATTACGAGGCTGACATTCTCGGGGCCAAAAGCGTACGTTTAGACACCGTCTTTTATAACCCGGAGGGCGTAGTCGTGGATGATAAACCCACCTACGATATTCGCCACTGGACGGAATTAATGACAATTTTGTAATCTAGCCGAAATAAGCAATTTCAGTCTCTTTATGAAGCGCTTTGTCTGCCTCTCTTCCATTTGCTGGGTAATGCCTTTTTTCCTGTACAGTCAGTCAATAAGGGTGGATGTGTGCGTATATGGCGGTACATCGGCAGGTGTCATTGCGGCTTATTCGGCGAAAAAATCGGGTAAAACGGTTGTGTTAATTGAGCCGGGGCGGCATCTGGGTGGTATGTCGTCGGGTGGGCTGGGCGCGACTGATATCGGTAATAAACAAGCCATTACGGGGCTGTCGCGAGATTTTTACCGACGTATTGGCCGGCATTATGGTAAGGCTGAGCAATGGACGTTTGAGCCCCATGTTGCCGAGGCTATTTTCAAACAGTATCTTAAAGAAGCAGGCATTGAGCCATTGTACACGTATCGGATTACTTCTGCCGACATTGCTGACAATAAAATAAAGGCGATCAAGCTTGAGCCGGTGCCGACACAATGGTACGAAAAGGGTAAGCAATCAGGAACGCCGTCAACCAAGCTCATCGAGGCCAAACAATTCATCGACTGTTCTTATGAAGGCGACCTGATGGCTAAAGCGGGCGTAGCGTACACTGTAGGCCGGGAAGCTGCCAGTCAATACAATGAACCACTTAATGGAGTTCAATTTCGCGATAAACACCAGTTTCCGGATGGCGTTGATCCGTACAAGATTCCTGGAAAACCCGAGAGTGGGCTGCTGTGGGGCATTGGTACCCAGACACTGGCATCGAATGGCACGGCTGACCAGACGGTGCAAGCGTATAATTTCCGCCTGTGCCTGACCGACGACCCCGCCAACCGGGTTCTAATAACTCGTCCTGATGGCTACGACTCAACGAAATACGAATTATTGCTACGTCAGATTGCCAAAAAGATGCCTAAAGAGTTGACGTGGAATCTGATGCATTTTGTAATGATGCCCAATCACAAAACAGACATCAATAACTGCGGAGGTTTTTCGACCGATATGATTGGGGCAAATTATGAGTATCCTAACGCTGACTACGTCCGGCGGGATCAAATTATCCAGGAGCATGCTCAGTACACAAAAGGGCTGTTTTATTTTATCGGCCACGATCCACGAATGCCCAAACATCTGCGCGACGAAATGCTGCAATGGGGCTATCCGAAAGACGAATATACCGATAACGCCAACTTTTCGCCCCAGCTTTACATTCGGGAAGGGCGCCGATTAGTGGGTGAGTACGTAATGACACAAGCGAATTGCGAGGGCAAAGTTACGGTGCCTGATGCCGTCGGGATGGCGGCTTACACCATGGATTCGCACAACTGCCAGCGGATGGTCGTAGACGGAGTGGTGAGAAATGAAGGTGACGTACAGGTTGGGGGCTTTCCACCTTATCCGGTTAGTTATCGGGCTATTATTCCAAAGAAGGGTAGTATACAAAACCTGTTGGTACCCGTTTGCCTGTCGGCGAGCCACATCGCTTATGGATCAATTCGAATGGAACCGGTTTTTATGGTGCTGGGTCAGTCAGCCGCGCAGGCAGCCTGTCTGGCCATTGACGATAACAAAGCGGTACAGGCTATAGACGTACCAAAACTACAGCGATTGATTCAGGCGCAGAGTGCTCAATTGATGAAGTGATTTTTTGTTATGCTGAAACGCCAGCCCGGTGACGAAGGAAGCATTTTCGTTAGCTGAGAGTTACAGTCCCTAAAAATATTCATTGCTTTCCCGAAGATGCTTCCTTCGGCACCGGGCTGGCGTTCCAGCATGACAAAATTCATATGCAACTTACCAATTCAACGGCCATTGTAACCGGAGGAGCATCCGGCTTAGGTGAGGCAACGACCCGTTTGCTGGTGTCGAACGGGGCCAACGTAGTGATTCTGGATTTAAACGACGAACGTGGCAACGCACTGGCTGAGGAGTTAGGGGCGAATGTCCGGTTTCATAGAACTAACGTAACCGATGAAACGGATGTACAGGCGGCAATTAATCTGGCCATCGAAACCTTCGGTGGGTTACACATTAACGTCAATTGTGCGGGCGTTGCCGAAGCCCGAAAAACGGTTGGTAAAGTAGATGGTGCGTATGGAGCGCACTCGCTGGCGGCTTTTCAGAAAGTCATTTCCATTAACCTGATCGGTACGTTCAACGTAATACGACTGGCCGCTTTGGCCATGGAACACAACGAGCCCACTAGTGATGAGGTATTTAAAGGTGAACGCGGAGTAATTATCAACACAGCCTCCGTGGCAGCCTACGATGGGCAAATAGGGCAAGCCGCTTATTCGGCCTCGAAAGGTGGTATTGTTGGGATGACGCTGCCCATTGCGCGTGACCTGGCTCGCTCGGGCATTCGGGTCATGACCATTGCCCCCGGCCTGTTCGAGACGCCCCTGCTGGCCAGTTTACCCGAAGACGCCCGTCTGTCTCTGGGACAACAGGTACCTTTTCCGTCGCGGTTGGGTCGACCCACTGAATATGCACTGCTGGTTAAGAGCATCATCGAAAATCCGATGCTGAACGGTGAAGTCATACGTCTGGACGGTGCTATTCGGATGGCCCCCAGATAGCCACTTACATTGTCATACAGGCCAAAAAAGAGTCGCTCGATCGAGCGACTCTTTTTGTAGTTCTATCAACAAGGTTAATTAAAATGTAAAGTTCAGCCGACCAAACAGGAATCGACCATTCTGACCGAACTGAGATGTATTCCTTGAATATACGAACTGATTTGAGTTTGATAAATCTACCGTTGAAGCGGCTGACCCGTAAATAATAGTTCCATTAGCTTCCACGCCCGTTGGTCGTTTAGCTGTTACAGGACCATAGTTTTTGTCCGGGTAAATATCAAAGATATTATTAGCCCCGACTACCAGCTTCAGAATAGGCGTGATTTGATAACCAACAGAAAGATCAGTGATTACGCGTCCGCCCCAGGTTGGATGCTCGTTTTCGACAGCTCTCCCATTCACAACAATTGCTCCGATTATACCATCTCCATTCACATCAACGGTGTTTGGGTCGGTCACTTTACCGAAGTACACGTTTCTCAGGAAGAAATCAAATTTGTTCATACTCAGGGTATGGCTCAGGTTAAATTTAACCCTTGGCACTGCCTGCTCTAAATAAATTCTGTTTGCTTCGGAGTAATAGTTATTGATCTGACCATTATCGACCAGAATTTTAGACGCTTTGATATCACCAATCTGCTTGGTTTGCGAAACCGTACCGGCTAAATCACTTTTCAACGAAACGCCCTGACCGAGTGTAGCTCGGTGTGAAATCACAAGGTCAATACCTTTTGATTGGGTGTCAATTGCATTCGTAAAGAACGTAGCAGCTGTAGCATTTGCCTGATCGAACAACTGTTGTAGCACAAGAGCCGAACCAGTTACTGTACCGCTTGGCCTTGCGAATTGATCGGTTAGCACCACTCGGTCATTAATGCGTACAAAATAACCATCAGCGGTAATTGTCAGATTGGCACTCGGTATTTTAGCCGTAAAGCCAGCACTAACACTCCTGGATTCCTCCTGTTTCAATTTCGGAATACCCAGCAACTCTGCGGGTCTGGACGTATTACTGAACGTACCCACTTCAAAAGGAACCCCGCCTACAAACTGAGTAGAGGTTGAGTTAAAGTAAATCTGAGCCAGCGAAGGTGCGCGGAATCCGGTTGAAGCTGCTCCGCGAATATTAATGTTGTTGGTCAGTTTATAACGGGTTGCCAGTTTGAAATTGGTCGTACTTCCGAAATCCGAGTAATTCTCGAAACGGATAGCGCCTTCTAACAACCATTTGTCTGTTACGTCTAACTCACCATCGGCATAGACCGCCATGCTCTGGCGGTTGGCATCTTTTGTCGCAGCCTCATTCTCAGGCCTGAACCCAGGGAATACCTGTGAACCACCCGGACGAGCATTACCGAAGAAATCAGAAGGAGCTACCTGCGTTGCCGTAGTAATTACTCTTCCGTTTACATCGTACCTGGCCCACGAGTTTTCGTCTCCAGCTTTAATCCGGTAACTTTCAAAACGACCCTCTGCCCCGAAGGCGAAATTCAAACCTGCCAGCACATCGAATTTGCGGCTCAAATCAAGGTTGATTGTGTTTTGTTTGAAGTTCAATCCACCTGCTTTAAACACAGTCGGCGACTTATCTAACAACGTAGCGTTTACCGTATTCTCCACACCATAATTGAAGGAGTTTGAGCCGAACGTATTGCTCAGGTCATAATTAAATGAACCGAGTTTTCCCCGGAAACCGGCTGCGAACGATCCATCAATAATTTCGGAATGAATTTCGGGCAAGAAACCATTGATGAAAATGCCGGTATAAGCACGTGCCTGATTAGGCGTTCTGAAGAAACCAGCCGCATCACCTGTCCGGCGGCCGTAGCCACCAAAGGCGTAGAATTCGTGATTTTCGTTGATTGGAATAGCTGAATTTGCGAAAAACTGAATGCTTTGTAAATTCGACTGACCTACACGCATACTGAAATCGCTTCGTTGCAAGCCACGGGCGGCCAGTTCATTATCTGTTACGTCGGTAGCCAGAATTGACTGTAAACCAGTAAGGGTGGTTGCTCCGGCAATGCTTGCCTGCGTAGCTGGATCAAAATACGAGACACCCAAAGCTCCTCTTTTGATCGCTGCAAGATCCGTAGGCAACGTATTTACATTGCCACCCGCTTGTAACGTTCTGTATTCGATAGCATTGTAGCGGTTTATCAAACTTGCCGTATTTGGCATTGCACGACTTGTTGAATTCCTCATTTGCGCCGAGCCGGTGAGGTTTATGAACCCTGCTTTACCAATACGAACGCCGTAGTTGGCATCAACCTGGACGTTGCCGCCGTCCATGCCACCTTTGAAGTTATTGGAACCTTGCGAGAAGTTACCACCACCATAAACTGATAGTGCTAATTTACCGGTGGCTTCTTTCATTTTTACGTTGATAATACCGGCAATAGCATCAGAACCATACTGGGCTGAGGCACCATCACGCAAAACTTCGATGCGATCTATAGCATAGGCAGGAATTGCATTTAAATCAGTACCTACAGAACCACGGCCTGGCGTGCCATTCACGTTTACCAGGGACGATGTGTGTCTTCTTTTACCATTTAACAGCACCAGTACCTGGTCAGGGCCTAAACCACGTAATTGCGCAGGGTCAATGTGGTCAGTACCATCCGCCACTGTTGTCGTGTTAGAGGTGAAGGAAGGCGCCACCATGTTCATAATTTGATTCAGGTTGTTCTGCGGAGCCTGGGTTGTTAGCTGCTGAACACTGATAATATCAACAGGAACAGGACTTTCTGTTTTTACGCGACCTGCACTTCTTGTTCCTGTTACAACTACTTCTGATAATGAAGCCGTCGATTCTGTAAGGGCAACATCTACTGTTGTATTTTCATTGCCGCTAATAGTTACATTAACTGTTTGATTAGTATAACCAACAAACGTAACGCGAAGGGTGTAGCTGCCTGGAGCTAGGTTTAGCGTATAATCACCATTTGAATCGGCGGTCGTACCCGCTTTGGCATTCGTGACGGCGATTGTTGCTCCTGGAATACCAGCCTTGGTGACGGCATCTGTTATCCGGCCCCGAACGCCCTGGGAAAATACCGCAGTCAGGGTGAGCAACCATAGAGCTCCACTCAGCAGAAAACGGTTCAATATGTACTGGTTGTCCATAAAAAATAAAGTTAATAAGCGCGCAAGTTAAGTTAAAATTCAGTAACTGTAAGAATAGCTGCTATATTATTTGGTTTAAGTCTACTTTCACCGAATATAGGTGCCAGATTCCGCTAGTTTGACGTATCTTCACCTTAATGGTCACTTACAGGCCTACTGGCCTTGTCGGTTCTTCATCTTTTCGGATAAACAAAAAGGCCTGTGTGATGAACACAGGCCTTTTTGTATTTATTCGCGAAACTTACTGCACCGAAACCAGTTCTATATCGAATCGTAATGGGGCATAAGGAGGAATAACCGAACGGCCATCCGAACCATAGCCAAGTCTAGAGGGAAACACAATAATCGCTTGCTCACCTACTTTGAGTTTCGCCAAGCCTTCACTAAAGCCAGGGACAAAGTTTCCTAAAGCGCCAGAATATGTCCCCGTACCTGTACTGTCAAAGGCAGATGCAGAACGCAATAATTTACCTTTATAACGTATTACAAGCGTTTGACCGCTGGCTGGTGTGGCTCCTGTGGAGTTCGTAACTGTTTTGACGATTCGAAGGCCGGTCGTGCTTACCTCTGAAGGTGTTAGTTTATTTGCCGTCAGATACTCATTAATTTGTTGATCTTCCGTTCGGACTCGCTTCAAGGTAACGTCAACTCGAACAGGCGTATTGGGCGGAACAGCCCCATTTGTAGTCCCCGTTCTACCGAAAGCATAAATAGAAGGCAATAAAATGGTGGCTTGCTCGCCCTCATGCATACGTAGTAACCCTTCTGTTATACCCGGATTAGTGGCTACAATATAGGAGTAACTGGATTTGGTGGCATAGGTCGAATCAACAAATCGCTCTGTCACGGCCGTTGTGCTGCTACTGCGCGACAACGCATAAAATGTAGAATTATATTCGACTTCCAGGCCATTCGCAGGACTTACTGAGGAAGAGCCGGGTTTAGTCGATACATAATATACGCCTGTTGAGGTCAACGTCCCTGATAGTCCTTTGGTGGTGGCATAATTAAGAATATCTGCTTCGTCCGATTGAAAAATTTCCTGGTCGGTGAGGCCGACGTCATCTGTGTGACAGGCCGCCATTGTGCTAAGCAACAATGCGCCAAAAATGAATGATTGAAGTTTATGCATGAAAATAGGAAAACAAATTGTACTACGCTTATTGACCCACACATGTGGCAAAGCGATGGAATGTTAAGCGGATTATTTTTCTGACACAGCCTCATTCAACGGTGTCTAATGAACAAAAAACAGGTTTAAGCAATCTAGTTAATCTGTTTAATTACGACCAACGCTCTTCTATTATTATGTTGATTAGTAAGTGATTGCTTACTTATCTGGCGTTTGCTTTTACTGCGCCGAAATTAACTCGATGTCATACCGAATGGGTGTATAAGGAGGAACAACAAAATTTTCGGCCTGGCCACCAAGGCCCTTGTCTTTATAGCCTATTGAGGACGGGAAAATCAGCGTTGCTTTTTCACCTACTTTAAGTTTCGCCAATCCTTCGTTGAATCCGGCCATGAGCGATTTTGCCAGAGCCGTGGTAATTGTACTCCCTGTACTATCGAACGGAATGGAAGCTCGTAATAGCTTACCTGTCGCTCGTATGGTGAGTGTCTGGTTTGCCTGTGGGTAATCTACAGCGGAACTAGTGACTGTTTTGATAAACCGCAAACCACTCGATGTTGTCTCTGTGACCGTTAATTTGTTCGCTGCTACGTATTCATTAATCTGCTGATCTTCTGTTCGGACTCGCTTCAACGTAACATCATACCGAACGGCTGAATTGGCTGGAACAGGTGGGCTTGGACTGACTACATTGCCGAAAGCCAGGTTAGAAGGTACCAACAAAGTCGCCTGGTCACCCTCATTCATCTTCAATAATCCCTCCTCCAATCCAGCCTTAAGTATACCGGAAAAATAAGGGATGAAAACAGAGTTCACGCTGTTGGTCGAATCAACCTTCGTGTCGGTCACAATGGCTGAATTGCTGACACTGCGGGTCAATGTATATAAGGTATACGTAAATTCAAGTTCCTGGCCTATGGCCGGTGCCACAGGTGTTGCCGTCGATGAAGTGGCTTTCGTCACGACATAATATAATCCCGTTGTCGTTAGCGACCCTGACAGCCCCTTGGTGGTGGCATAGTTCGTAATGTCTTCTCTGTTGGACTGCAGTACCGCGGGGTCTGCATCGGGATCAACATTTTCCTTGCTACAGGAAGTCATCCCGCCAATCAGCAGTAGGCCTAGAATGAATAAATGAAGGTTACTCATGAAAAATTAGCGTACTAAAAAGATATAAACACTACGCTTACGGACTCACCCTTGTGGCAAAGCGTTGTGATGGCCATTCACGTTTACAGGCATCAGGGTTGTAATACCTGGTCAATAATATGAATTACACCATTGGACATTGGCAGGTCAGTCTGCTTTATGGTAGCGGACGTTTGGTTTTTATTGCCTTTAACCGTCGTCTGACTTGATGTTACAGTCAGGGTAAATCTATTGCTATTATACAGAGAGGTAAGCGTACCCGTTTGTAACTGGTTGGAAAATAACAAACCCGACGTAGCGTGATACAGCAACGTATTGGAGAGCGTTTGCGCATCCGCTGATTCAATTGCCGAGATCGTATTGTAGCGACTATCGGCTTTAAACGCAGCATCGTTTGGGGCGAAAATGGTTACGTTATTGGTTGTGTTGCTTAGTGAGGCTACTAAGGTAGGATTGCTCGTGGTAATACGTTTGATGGCAGCTGCCAAAAAAGTCAGGTTAGCATTGCTCTGAATGGTCATCAGCAAATTACCGGTCGAAGGGGTCAACACACGATTAATCGTATGAATGTAGCCATTCGCTACAGCTATGTTCGTTCTCGTTAGTTTCGCATTATTGACATAAATCGGTCCGTTGCTGGTATTTGTAACGAATGCGATGCCTTTGCTGGCCATTTCTACGGATTTTTGACCCGTCGGAATCTGCGTCGACTGAACGGCGCCATACAATACGTGGTAGAGAACCAGATTACGTACCTGATCTCTCGACATATTTAAAATAGCTGGAATGCTGATGCCTGATGCCTGAAAGGCGGAATCGGTTGGCGCAAACAGCGTCAGATTCCCGGCTTTCAGTGCGTCACTTACACCCCCATAAACGACGGCGGCCTTAAGTATAGTGAATTGGCTATCCTCCTGAACCCGATCGGTAATGGTTTGAGGCATGGCAACGGTATCATCATTCTTTTTACAACCAAGCGAAATGAGTGTCAGCAACATAATCACTGAAACCCGACTCAGAAGCAATGAAAACGAATTAGTCATAGTAACGTAAAAGATGAAATATCAGGTTTGTACCCTCAGAACGTAGCGAACCCGTTTATGTTTTCTCCCGACAAAGATACGACAGATAGTTAGTGCGTTCGTATGACCCAGTTATACTAGCCTAAAACCCCTGCCTGGCTACCTGTTTACGGGATAAATCCAAAAGCTGTGCGCTGTTTTTATTGTTAGTTAAGGGTTTGCCGGGTGATTGTGTTAGTTTTGTAAGATTAATTCTTAAATACTGTTAAAACTCCCCCACTGGGATGAAGGAACACATTGACCCAAGCAATCTGCCTCAGCATATAGCCGTTATCATGGACGGAAACGGACGCTGGGCGAAGCGGCAGGGACTTGCGCGGGTGCTCGGCCATAAAAATGCCATTAAGGCCGTGCGTGAGGTAACAGAAGGGTGCGCTGAGCTAGGTATAAAGTACCTTACACTCTACGCTTTTTCAACCGAAAACTGGAATCGTCCAAAATATGAAGTTGATACGTTGATGACGTTGCTGGTGCATACGATTCGGGGGGAGATTAAAACATTGATGGATAACAATGTCCGGCTGGGAACCATTGGTAATATTGAAAGCCTGCCCACCGATTGTCGGAATGAACTGGCCGAAGCTATCCGCGCAACCGAGGCCAACACGGGTTTGACGCTCTTGCTGGCGCTCAGCTACAGTGGCCGCTGGGAAATTCTGGAAGCCGCTCGTCAACTGGCAGCCAAAGTGCGCGATGGGATACTGACGCCAGATCAGATTGACGAAACCATGTTTGGACAACACCTTACGACGGGTGGTATTCCCGATCCCGAGTTAATGATTCGTACCAGTGGCGAAATGCGTATCAGTAATTTTATGCTCTGGCAACTGGCTTATTGCGAACTGTATATGCCCGATGTGCTTTGGCCTGATTTTCGCAAAAATCATCTTTACGAAGCTATTTTGAATTACCAGCAGCGCGAACGCCGATTTGGCAAAATCAGCGAACAATTAGTAAAATAAGATGAAGCCGGGATTTAGGTTCAGTATTGGATAAATACGTTGTATAGATTACAACTATTTGACCCTGAACGGAATCCTGATGATTATTTAAATACCACAAACTTGGAACACCGTATAAAAGTCATATTGGGAGCCGTTTGCCTGCTCGTTGGCCTGTTACCTGCTCATATTCGGGCGCAGGTACGCGTGGGCGTTGGCGCCGGCCGAGCTACAGAAGCTCCGCTCAGCACCGACGAGCTACTTAATTATGCAAGTCCTAAAGAATATGAAATTGCCGGGCTAACCGTAACAGGAACCCGCTACCTTGATCCTAACTCGCTGGTTTCGCTAGCTGGCCTTAAAATTGGCGATAAGATACGTATTCCGGGAGAGGCTGTTGGCTCGTCGGTACGTAAACTAATGGAATCGGGTTTATTAGACAACGTTGAACTGTTTGCTACCCATGCAGGCGAAGGTAAAATATCGCTTACGTTTCGGGCGCAGGAGCGGCCCCGCCTGTATCGGGTTAGCTTTGGGGGCGTCAAAAAAGGCGAGCAGGACAATTTGAAAGAAAAAGTAAAACTCAATCTGGGTAAAATCGTGACCAACACGATTACGAAAAATACCCAGATGGCTGTTCGTAAGTTCTTCGTAGACAAAGGGTACCTAAACACGAAAGTTAAAATAACGACCATCCCTGATAGTACCCGCAACAACGCAACCATGCGGGTGTTAGTCGACAAAGGCCAGAAAGTTAAGATTGCAAAGATCAATTTCGAGGGCCTGAATGAAGTTGACGAGTCGGCTGTGCGGATGAAGATGAAAAGTACGAAGGAGATGCGCTTCGGTCGGGTATTTTCGCCCTCGAAATTCGTTCCTAAAAAGTACGAAGAAGATAAACAGAAGCTACTTGAATACTACAACAAGCTTGGCTTTCGAGACATCGCCATCGAGCATGATACGATTATTAATGACGGGGCACGGGCCATTACGCTTAATATAAAATTGAGCGAAGGCCATAAATACTATTACCGCAACATTGATTTCTCCGGTAATTACCTGTATACCGCAGCTCAGCTTCGTTCGGTACTGGGTGTAACTAAAGGCGACGTATATAACCCGGAGGATTTGGAAAAACGCATGAACGGTAATCCGGGTCAGGACTTAAGTTCGCAATACATGGACCTTGGGTATCTGTACTATAATGCGCAACCCATTGAAAAGTCCATTGAAGGAGATTCCATCGACCTGGAAATACGTATTTTTGAAGGAAAGCAAGCCACCATTAACCGGGTTATTCTAAACGGTAATACAAAAACCAGTGACCACGTAGTGATGCGTACGGTTCGGACGCTGCCTGGTCAGAAATTTTCTAAAACGGCTTTAATACGTACCCAGCGAGAACTGGCTACGCTTGGTTATTTTGACCCTGAAAAAATCGGGATCAACCCCGTTCCGCAGGCCGATGGCACGGTGGACATCGAGTACACAGTTGAAGAAAAACCGTCTGATCAGATCGAATTGTCGGGTGGTTGGGGTGGCTACGTAGGATTTGTAGGAACGCTGGGCTTGACGTTTAATAACTTCTCGGCCCGCAACATACCAAACCTGAAAGCATGGAAACCACTGCCTGCGGGCGACGGTCAGCGAGTACAGCTACGTTTCCAGGCGAATGGATCGCAATATCAGGTATACTCGCTGTCGTTTACGGAACCCTGGCTTGGTGGACGCAAGCCGAATGCGTTATCGGTTAGTGCCAGCCACACAGTTTATAAGACGTTCTACGATGCAAACAATCCAGCCAGTATTTATCAAAGTTTGCAGGGCCGGACGCCAACGGGCTCGTATACCAATACAGCTTTCACAGTAGGTTTGGGACGGCAGCTTAAAATTCCGGATGATTATTTTAGCCTCAGTAACTCGATTTCCTATCAGCGCTATGATTTGAACAACCTCGATTTGTTTTATATCGGCTACAAAGACGGAATTTCTAATAACCTTACGTTCAATACTACGCTGTCGCGTAACAGTATTGACAATCCGCAGTTTCCTCGTAATGGATCGTCATTTACGTTGAGTGGTTCGTTTACACCGCCTTACTCGGCCTGGCGTACCACGACCGCAACCGAGGCTCCAAAGGATAAGTACAAGTTTGTCGAGTATCACAAATGGATGTTCGATGCCAGCTGGTTCCAGACGGTGTTTGGGAAACTGGTCCTGAACACCCGCGCTCACATGGGTTTCCTGGGAAGCTACAACTCACGTACCACGATTGGACCATTTGAACGCTTTGTATTGGGTGGTTCGGGTCTGGCTGGACAAGGGCAGTTTGCACTGGCGCAAGACATTATTGGTCTGCGTGGTTATGATGATCGGAGTGTTTACACCGCTGATTATGACCGCGCTGTCGATCAACAGTCTCGAAGCCAGGGTGGAGTTGTGTATAACAAATTCGTAGCTGAACTTCGTTATCCCGTTTCACTGAATCCGTCGGCCACTATTTTCGTGCTGACGTTTCTGGAGGCCGGTAATAACTGGGGTAGTTATAAGCAGTATAACCCCTTTGATCTAAAGCGTTCAGCAGGTTTCGGAGCCCGGATATTTATGCCCGCTTTTGGTTTGATTGGTATTGACTATGGCTACGGCTTCGACAAGATACCGGGTGTGAAAGACAAGGCATCGGGCCAGTTCCACTTCACTATTGGGCAGCAGTTTAGATAAGATTTAGGAATGCCGGACGTTTTAATATATTAGTCAGGTACGATAAGGATTTGAATTGATCAAGTCCTTATCACATTTGACAATCAATTACTTCCTGCAAAAAATGACTGGCCACCAATGAAAAAAGCCCTATTTTTCGTACTTTTGTGTGCTGTTTGGACAATACCCGCTAAAGCGCAGAAATTCGGGTACGTTGATACAGAGTTTGTTCTAGGCAAAATGCCCGAATATCAGAAAGCCTTAAGCGAAATTGATAAGTTCGCGGATAAATGGTCGAAAGACATTCAGGATAAATACGTTGAAATCGACAAACTTCAAAAGGCGTATCAGGCAGAAGAAATTCTGTTGACAGAAGATATGAAACGTGACCGGCAGCGTGTGCTCAGCGATAAAGAGCGCGAAGCCCGGGAGTACAACAACAAAGTGTTTGGGTATCAGGGACTGCTTTTTGAGAAAAAGAAAGAACTGATGAAAGTCCCGATGGATATGGTGAATCGGGCGGTTGAGAAAGTAGCACTTCAGAAGAAGCTTGACTTCATTTTTGACAAAGCATCTGATTTCGTTATGCTCTACACAAATCCCCGACACGATTATTCAGATTACGTAATGGAAGAACTGGGACTAGATATTAAACCAACAGCTACGACCAGTAATCCAACAAACAAAACAACCACAAATCCTAAGTAATACAAACAATCAATTCGAAATGAAGAAAAACCTCGTGATGGCGTTTGCAGCAGCTCTTCTGATGGGCGGTTTAAACGCACAGGCACAAGCTCCAACGATAACGCCAGCTGCTACTGCCTCTGCTGGTCCGCTAAAGTTAGGCTATACGAACATTGACTACGTTCTGTCGCAAACACCTGAAGCAAAAGATATTCAAAACCAGTTAACCATTCAGCGGACGCAATCGGAAAACGAACTGAAGCGGATGCAGAAAGAACTGGAAGAAAAATATGGTGCTTATGAAAAAGGCGCGGCCCAGATGTCGGATGTGATCAAAAAAGATCGCGAAACGGAACTGCAGGGTCTTCAGGCACGGATTCAGGAATTCGGCCGGACAGCTGAACAATCGTTACAGACTAAATACCAACAGTTGGTAAATCCCGTTGTTCAGAAAATTCAAAAGGCGATTGATGCTGTCGCGAAAGAAAACAGCTATCAATACGTATTCAATTTAGATGCTGGTGCTAACACAATTCCTATTTTGCTGGTAGCGCCGGAAGAAAATAACATTACGGAACTGGTATTGAAAAAACTGGGTATCGATCCAGCGAAAGCGGCCGCTGCTAACAAACCAGCTACGACCGGCGGTAGTACGCCAGCTGCCACCAAGCCAGCCGCTACGACAGGTGGTAGTGCAACATCACCAACCAAGAAAAACTAAGGTTTTCCCTGGTATATCGTTACGCATAAATGATAGTCGCTCTCTACTAGCTGGAGAGCGACTTTTTTATAGCCATTCCTACGTAGTAACGATTTACAAGGCTCCAGTGAGAATGTGATTTTAACATATTGACTAGCTAAACTGCTTATTTTATGCTATTATTTTTTCTTTGAAAAATATAATTATTGCTAGTCAAACAGAGAAAAAAGCTGGGAAAACTTCAAAACAGGCATATAAACTTATAGGGACGAAATCTTCGTCTTATTTTTACGTTTTTCAAGACAGACCACCTCTCCCCATTGCCCATGAACCGAACTGCCGGTATAATGGCATGGGTGCTATCAATCGTTACGGTTACCAGCACCTATGCGCAGGATTCTAAACCACTACAACTTGTATTCCCTACGCAAACCAACTGGAATGTTGTGCAAGAGGGTAGTGTCATACAATTTGATCTGAAAGCCACGGGCTTGCCCACCGACACATTGAAATTTTCGATTGTACGTGATAAGCAGGATACGATGTTTTTTGATTCGCTGGGACATTTTAAATGGGTGCCCAGCTACGGTCTGGCCGATCGTATTCAAACAACCAAAACGTACCCAGTGAGTTTTGAAGTGCGCAATCAGCGTGGACAAACAGCTACGCAGACCATTGATTTTAAAGTGCAGCACGTAAACCGCCCGCCTGTAGTAGGCGAATTACAGCCATTTTATGTAAGCTACCGAACACAGAATACGTATAAAATCGATCCGCAGGTAGTGCACGATGATGATGGTGATCCAATCGTATTTATTCCAATTGCTGATCAAATGCCGGAAGGCAGCAAGCTCTCATCTCAGGGCGAACTAACCTGGACGTTGTCACTTAATCAATTTAATAAGTTGAAGCAAGCACCCCAGTACATGGAGTTCTGGGTAGAGGATCAGCCTGCCAAAACGCGTACGAAGGGCCGGCTAAAAATAGAGGTGACATCAATGGATCTGGCCCCTGATATTCAGATCGTTCCAAAGGAAACACATTATAGGCTAAAGGAAAATGCAACGGTAAACCTTAAATTCTACCTGTCAGATCCTAATGGTGAAGATGATGTAGCTACATTTGGCTTCCTGGCCGATAACCAGCAAATTCCTAAAACCGCCCTGGTGAAAAACACAGATAATCAGTATGAATTCATCTGGCAGCCGGGCTATGAATTTGTGAAAGATCCCGATACTACGTTAAACGTTCAGCTTACATTCTATGTGCTGGACAAAGCGCAGAATCGCGAAGAACGCCGGATTACATTCACCATCTTAAATACGGTCAATGAAGCTGAAAAAGACCGTTATTATTATAACCAGTATCGGCAAGTACTGGTGCAGGCCTGGGGACTAATCGAACAGTTAAGCGATAAAGAGGAGCAACTTAAGCACGATTATAAAAAAGCTAAAGGAGGCAAGCGAAACCGCTCTGTAACCAATGCGTCGTTGGGAGCCGTAACCGGTGTTACACCCGCAGTGACAGGATCGAGCACTAGTCAAACCGCTCAGAATAATGGTCGTCTAATTTCGGCTATTGGTGGCACTGCTGTCTTAACAATGGGAACGCTGGAAGCCACAGAAGTTATTGGTAAGTCTATGAAGGATTTGCTTGATCGCTATAATTATGTGCTCGGAAAACGTAGTGAACTACAAAATAAAGGCGACGTATTTGCCCGTGAGTTTGCGTTGAAATCGACTCGACGCAATGGCGAATTTGTAAAGAAACTTGATGACTTTCGTACGTCAATGAGCTTGAGTGGGTTGGTTGCTTTAGAGTTGGATGCGAACTGGCAAAGCAAGAAGGAAGCCAACGACAAGGCGTTGAAGAAGACGTTTAAAGACTTCACCGCGCTGGAAGAAACGCAATAATAGTTTACGGTGTTGACGCGAAAGTTTGCTTATTCCGTCAGCACCGTAACCCGAATACCGTAAACATATTTTTAAGCTACTGTAATTGAGAACATAGCCTCAAAAATATCCCCCTCCGCTACGTTCTGAATAGCCTCTTTTTGCTGAATCGGTTCAGGCTGACCTTCACTATCTGCACAACCTAACCACGGCTCAATACACACAAAGGGCGCCCCTGGTTTAGCCCACAAACCCAAATAAGGAAATTGAGGGTAATCGACCGTAACGGAATGATTGTGTCTATCGCTACGTAGCGTCACACGCCGGGAAGTCAGATTTTTGAACACTAGTGCATCCTGATCGAACAAATGCGTTGTTAACTGAAGTCGATTGTCTTCTGTAGACACTGCTTTTGTTTCGCCCGTAAAGTACCCACCTGCCGAAAGCATATGGGTTTCTAATGGCTCTTCCTTCTCGAATTCAATAAAGTAATCGTCGTAGGCTTCATTTACGAAAAATGGAACGGTAAAGGCGGGATGCGCCCCTATGGAGAAGAAAATCGTTTGCTCATCCTGATTGACTACCCGATACGTAATGCTTAGGCGTGGGCCATCGAGTTCATACATAATCTGGAATTCAAATTCGTAAGGAAAATGTACCCGTGTCGCGTCGCTTGATCGGAGGGTGAAAATGGCGTGAGTCGTCGTAGATTCCGTTGTTTCAAAAAGCGACTGCCGGGCGAAACCATGACGCTCTATGGGATACGTTTTGCCGTCAATCAATAGCTGATTGTTTAGGCAACCGCCCACCACCGGAAATAGATTTGGCGCGTGCCATCCCCAAACACCCGGATCGGCCTGCCAAAGATGTTCAATACCACTCGATTTATGAAGAAGGCTGGTCAGTTCGGCTCCTTTGGGCCGGATGGAGACGCGGAGATAGTCGTTTTCTAGAGTTGTCATCGCGCCAAAAATAACAAAAGCCGTCCAATATTGGACGGCTTTTGCGAATTCAATGGCCATCGGGATTCTAGCCAGTTTAATTGGTTTAGAACCGGAAGTGAGAGAACGCCTTGTTGGCTTCGGCCATACGGTGCGTATCATCCTTCTTTTTAACGGCTGCGCCTTCGCCTTTTGCGGCTGCAACGATTTCAGCGGCTAAACGGTCTACCATGGTTTTTTCACCACGCGAACGAGCATACTTAATAAGCCATTTCATGCCTACCGCGACTTTTCTGTCTGCCCGTACTTCGGTTGGTACCTGAAAGGTAGCTCCACCGACGCGACGGCTTTTTACTTCAACTGATGGCATTACGTTGTTCAATGCCTTTTTCCAGGTATCCAGACCACTTTCGCTCGTGCGTTTTGCCACTACGTCAAGTGCGTCATAGAAGATGGAGTACGCCAGGCTTTTTTTGCCTTCGTACATCAGGTTGTTAACAAATTTGGTTACGAGAACCTCCTTATATTTAGGATCAGGTAATACGTAACGCTTGGGCGGTTTCGCCTTTCTCATGATTTCTTCAGATTTTTGATCTTACTCTGAACGTAGTCTTTCCAGCGTCCAGTCAGTTGTGATATAAGATGTTGGGTGTACGATATATGTTTTGAGAATACATCATACATCTTATATCATACGGATTTACTTACTTTTTCTTTTTTGCTGGAGGTGCACCTTTGCCACCTTTCGCTGGAGCCTGACCTGGTTTCGGACGTTTCGCACCGTATTTCGAACGGCTTTGCAGACGACCGCTTACGCCAGCCGTATCCAGAGCACCACGAACGATGTGATAACGAACACCCGGTAAATCTTTTACCCGGCCACCGCGAATCAGTACGATGGAGTGTTCCTGCAGGTTATGACCTTCGCCCGGAATGTAAGCGTTAACTTCTTTATTATTGCTTAACCGGACACGGGCGACTTTACGAAGAGCCGAGTTCGGCTTCTTCGGCGTCGTTGTGTACACCCGTGTACACACGCCCCGACGCTGCGGGCAAGAGTCTAAAGCTGGCGACTTCGACTTGTCGATCAGCTTTTCGCGGCCCTTGCGCACTAATTGTTGTATAGTAGGCATTATTAAATTTGTTTACAAAAAAAGAGTCTTCCCGAATTTTGAGGTGCAAAGATACGGAAAACTGTTTGAATGCCAAATCAAGCGCCTGATAGATACACGAGAAAAGGCACGAAATCAAGGTTAGTTAAGTAATTAACTGATTGATTTCGTGCCTTTTCTCGTGTATCTGGTTAAACTAGGCCTGACCAACTGGCCCGCCGAATCCTCCAGGTGGAAACCGGAAGGTGTCATTCGGCTCGTTGATGCCGCCATACGCTTCTTCATACCGGCTAATATTCTCGCGCAGGGCTTCCAGTAGACGCTTGGCATGCTCGGGTGTAAGAATGATACGAGCTTTTACTTTGGCCTTTGGAACACCCGGCATCAGTCGAATGAAATCCAGAATAAATTCACTGTTTGAGTGAGCAATCATCGCCAGATTGGCATAAATGCCTTCGGCAATTTCTTCACTCAGCTCGACGTCAATCGCGCCTTCGGGGGGTTGTTGTTGAGGGTTCATGGCGGCAAAATTACGAAAGTTCTACGACGCAGTCGTCCTGTTCGACAACCGTACTTTCTTTGAGTACTACTTTGGCAACCTTTCCCTCTTTCTGAGCGGCAACTATGCTTTCCATTTTCATCGCTTCGATAACAAATAGCGGCTGATTTTTCTTAACCACATCACCTTCTTTGACCAGAATGCGCGTCAAACGGCCTTGTAGAGGTGCGCCTACATCGCCAGGTTTACTCACTTTGGCGTTCATGGCTTTTTCTACCTTCGAGGCCCTGTCGCGAACTTGCACCTGGCGGCTCTGGCCGTTCAGTTCGAACGTAATGGTCCGCATACCAAATTCATCGGCTTCAGATTTGAACAGCAGCCGTACAAGGATGTTTTTGCCTTCCTCAATGTTGATCAGAATTTCTTCGTTCTCCTTTAGTCCATAGAAAAACGCAGGAGTCGGAATGATGCTGACGTTACCGTATTGCTCGTTTGCTTTGTAGTATTCGTCATATACCTTCGGGTACATCTGGTAGGATAAATAATCTACAAACCCATCGTTATGAACGTACTTCTCCTGGAAGGTCTTGAAATCAGCGTCGAAGTCAATCGGTTTAAGGTGCTCATTCGGGCGGCCCGTAATTGGCTTTTCGCCTTTTAACACAACTTCCTGAATATTGGCCGGAAAACCACCAACGGGTTGACCCAAAATGCCCTTTAACAGCTCTTTCACCGACTCCGGAAAAGACAATGATTCGCCTTTTTCTAGTACGTCGCTGGCCGTTAGGTTATTGGCGGTCATGAAAATCGCCATGTCACCCACAACCTTCGAAGAAGGTGTTACCTTCACAATGTCGCCGAACAACTGATTCGCCACCGAATAATTCTTTTTCAGCGTCTCAAACTTATCGCCTAATCCTGTTGCAATGGCCTGAGGTTTCAGGTTAGAGTACTGGCCACCAGGAATCTCGTTTTCATAGACTTCGGCGCTACCGGCTTTCATACCCGATTCAAACGGATAATAGTATTCCCGAACATCTTCCCAGTAGTTCGAATAGGCATTGAGCGAGGGTAAATTCATCGGACATTCGCGTTCATGTCCTTCCATCATGGCGACAACCGAATTGAAGTTTGGTTGTGACGTCAGACCCGATAGGGCACCTAAGGCACAGTCGACAATGTCAACATTGGCATCAATTGCTTTCAGATACGTAGCGGCCTGAATACCCGCCGTATCATGCGTATGCAGGTGAATCGGGATACTAACGGCCTTTTTCAACTCCCGTACCAGCACATCGGCAGCAAGGGGTTTCAGCAAACCGGCCATGTCTTTAATCGCCAGCAGATGCGCCCCTTCGTCTTCCAACTGGCGGGCCATATCCAGATAATACTGGAGTGTATATTTTTTCTGAGTTGGCGACAGAATATCGCCTGTGTAGCAGATAGCTGCTTCGCAAAGGGCATCGGTACGTTCGCGAACGGCCTTGATGCTCACTTTCATGGCTTCTATCCAGTTCAACGAGTCGAAAATACGGAAGACATCAATGCCCGTTTCCCAGGATTTCTCAACGAATTTCTCGATCAAATTATCAGGATAGGCTGAGTAGCCAACCGCGTTTGAGCCGCGAAACAACATCTGCAGAAGCATGTTTGGCATCGCTTCCCGAAGGGCTTCCAGGCGTTTCCACGGACTTTCGTACAGGAAACGCATGGCCACGTCGAACGTAGCACCGCCCCAGACTTCCATCGAAAATAGCTCCGGGTGATTCTTGGCGAAGCCTTCGGCTACTTTCTGCAAATCTTGGGTTCGAACGCGGGTTGCCAACAGCGACTGGTGCCCATCCCGGAACGTAGTGTCGGTATAAAGTACACATTTCTGGTCTTTCACCCACTGCACAAAATTCTCCCGGCCCAGCTCTTTTAATCGATCGCGGTTTCCGGCCGGATAAGCGCTATACGTATCAAATAAGGGTACAACGGGGGTGCGGAATATTTTGCTGTCGTCTTTCTTTTTAACCTCTGGGTTTCCATTGACAATTACGTCAGCCAGGTAGTTGAGTACCCGCGTCGAGCGATCCTGGGGTTTACGGAAGTTAAACAGCTCAGGGTGGGTTTCAATGAATGACACCCGTGCTTCGCCCCGCTGAAAAATTGGATTACCGATCACGTTCAGCAGAAAGCCGATGTTGGTTTTAACTCCCCGAATCCGGAATTCCAGCAAAGCCCGTGTCAGGCGTTGGGTGGCCCCTTTTAGTGTACGCCCCCGAGCCGAAACCTTAACGATCATCGAGTCGAAATAAGGCGATACTTTCATGCCCGCATAGCTGCTGCCTTCATCCAGACGAATGCCAAAGCCGGCTGCATTGCGGTAGGCCGTAATCGTACCAAAATCAGGTTTGAATCCATTGGCTGGGTCCTCCGTCGTGATGCGGCACTGAATGGCGTAACCGTTGAGCGGGACATCCTCCTGATTGGCAATGAAGATGCGGTTATCGGACAATCGATACCCCATCGCGATCAGAATTTGCGTTCGTACGATGTCGATACCCGTTACTTCCTCCGTTATCGTATGCTCAACCTGAATCCGGGGATTAACTTCAATGAAGAAAATATTCTCCTGCTTGTCAACCAGAAATTCGACCGTACCGGCATTCGAGTAGTTCACGGCTCGCCCTAACTGTAGCGCGTAGGCGTAGAGTTTTTCCTTCGTTTCCTGCTTCAATCCAAACGATGGAGCTACTTCAACAACCTTCTGAAAACGACGTTGAACCGAACAATCCCGTTCGTAAAGGTGGACAATGTTACCGTGTTGATCGCCAAGCAGTTGTACTTCAATATGCTTGGGATCTTCGATGAATTTTTCCAGGAAAATTGTATCGTCACCAAAAGCGTTTCGAGCTTCGTTTTTCGCTTCGGCGAAGGCTTTTTCGAACTCTTCTGCTTGACGGACCACGCGCATACCGCGTCCACCACCCCCGGCTGCCGCCTTCACCATGATTGGAAAACCAATACGTTCGGCTTCTGTCAGCGCGAATTCGGGCGTCATATTCTCCTCCCGGGAGTCAGGAATGAGCGGTACGCCCGCTGTAGTTGCTAGGTTTTTAGCCCGAACTTTATCCCCCAGCGCATCCATTGCTTCCGGCGATGGGCCGATGAAGATGATCCCTTCTTCACGACAACGCCGGGCCAGTTTTACATTCTCCGATAGAAATCCATAGCCAGGGTGGATGGCGTCGATCTTGTGGCGCTTAGCCAGCAGAATGATGCCTTCGACATCCAGATAAGGTTTCAATGCATCTTCATCACGACCGATTTGGTAGGCTTCATCGGCTTTATAACGGTGGAGCGAATAGCGATCTTCATACGTGTAAACCGCGACGGTGGTGATGCCTAACTCGGTGGCCGCCCGCATGATACGGATGGCAATTTCGCCCCGGTTAGCGACAAGTAAACGGTTAATGGGCTTGATATAATCTTTCATGATTCTCAACAAAAGCAGCTTTAGGCCAGGAGAGTGCCAAACAACATAGCAAGATTGTTGAAAATTTTGAAAATGCCGCCATTTACCGCACGATCATTAGAAAAGACAGCTTTTTAGGGAAATATTACAGGTTTGGCTAAACGAGAGGTTCTACTTAACTTTGAGAATGGTTTTTTTTAGTGGAACACAACCAAGATATATATTCTAAAAATTGAAGACTAAATTTTATGCAACTAACCGCTGTATATTTAAAAGTACCTGAAGGCTATGTTGGTTTTGTGGAAGAGCTACCCGGGGCGAATACGCAGGGCGAAACGCTGGAAGAAGCCAGAATTAATTTGCAGGAGGCTGTTCAGTTAGTTTTAGAAGCAAACCGATTATTAGTTGAGGAAACGCTCATCGGTCAGGAATTCATTCGGGAGCAAATGCCTATTGCTGCCTGATGAAGCGTCTTGATTTAATTCGACACTTAGAAAAACAAGGCTGCGAGTTGCTTCGTGAAGGCGGAAGTCACACGTTATATGTAAACCGGGCTACACAACGTTCATCGACAGTGCCGCGCCATCGAGAAATTAACGACTTCTTAGCCCGTAAAATTTGCCGCGATTTACAGATTATTGATCCCTAAGTTCAGAGATTAATAATCCGTTAACCTTATTTATGCTTAAGCTGATTTGTCGTAAATGCAATAAATTGATCCAGCGCAGCCGGGTTGCGGAGCGTATCCCGACTGGTGGCCAATGACACATCGACCCCCGCCAAAATTTTCTTGATGGGTGTTTCGAGTTTCTTGCCACTCATTGTGTAAGGCACTTCACTGATCGAATAAATCGCGTCGGGAACGTGCCGGGGACTCAGTTGGCTACGTAGCGTTTGTTTAATACGATCAATCAAATCATCCGTTAGTGTAAAATCACTACGTAGCACCACAAACAGCGGCAAAAAATAGTGCCCACCCGGTTGCTCCAAACCCACTACCAAACTGTCGGCGATCTCTGGTAGGCGCTCGACCACATTGTAAATCTCTCCAGTACCAATGCGGACGCCATCCCGATTGAGGGTTGCGTCGGACCGACCCGAAATGATAATGCCGTTCCGTTCTGTGATGCGTATATAATCGCCGTGCCGCCAGATGCCGGGATATTCCTCAAAATAACTCTTCCGATACCGTTCGTTATTACGATCATTCCAGAAATAAATAGGCATAGAGGGCATTGGCTCCAGAATCACCATTTCGCCTAATTCGCCACGTACTGGTTTTGCATTTTCGTCAAACGCTTCGACATGACAACCCAATAATCGACACTGAATTTCCCCTTCGTAGACCGGCAACAATGGATTGCCTCCTACAAAGCCACTGCAAACATCGGTGCCACCGCTAAAAGATATCAGCCATATATTCGATTTTACGGCTTCATAAATCCATCGAAAACCTTCCGGCGGCAAAGGCGATCCTGTCGAACCAATTGTGCGTAAATGAGTAAGTTTCCCCACGTCATTGGCGCGAAACTCGGATGACAGGGCCGTATTTGGCTTTAGCCCGGCTCGCATACAAGCCAGATAATAAGCCGCTCCACCACCAAAATGATTAATACGGGCGTCGTCGGCCAGTTTCCAAAGTACGTTCATATCAGGATAGCCAGGCGAGCCATCGTAGAGTACTAACGTAGCACCAACCAGCATAGAGCCCAGGGCGAAGTTCCACATCATCCAACCCGTAGTGGAGTACCAGAAATAGCGTTCACCAACGCGCACATCCTGATGCAAGGCAAGCGCCTTCAGATGTTCCAGCAAACACCCGCCTACGCTATGTGTAATGGCTTTGGGCTTGCCAGTTGTACCCGATGAATAGAGCACCCATATCGGATCGTTAAACGGTACAGGCGTAAAGGTCAACCCATCCGGCGCTGGCGTATCCAGTACGTCCTGCCAGCGGATAACGTGGTCGATCTGGCTGGTGATCAGGTCATTTGTTCGATCCAGATACGGTACCCAGATTACTTGTTTGAGGGTGGGTAGATTGCTTCGTAGCTTATAAATAGCATCGGTTTTATAGATCAGCTTGCCATTGTACTGATACCCGTCAGCGGCAATCAGGACTTTGGGCTCGATCTGTTGAAAACGATCGACAATGCTGGACGTACCAAAATCGGGTGAACAGCTTGACCAGACAGCGCCAAGGGAATTGGTTGCCAGAAAGGCCACAACCGCTTCGGGACAGTTGGGCAATACGGCCACGACCCTGTCGCCAATGCCGACACCCTGCTGCCGAAGATACGCTGCTACAGAGGCTACCTGTTGCTCCAGCGTGGCCCACGACATGGACGTTAACCGCTGTTGTTCCGACCCAAACAGAAGGGCCGGGCGTTGGGTAGTGCGGTGACGGAAAATATGTTCAGCGTAGTTCAGCGTTGACCCTCGAAACCACTCCGTTCCGATCATGTCTTCCTGATTTGGCCGGTAAATCAACTGGTGGTAAGGACTGTGACCCTGCACATCGAAAAACTGCCAGATACTCTCCCAAAAATCTTCCAGATCGGTGACGGACCAATCCCATAGGTCATCGTAGTTTCGGAAATACAATCCTTTTTTTACGAATAACCAGTTGATGTACTGCTTCATTATCGACTGGTCGGCGGTACGACGGTCGGGTGTGTAGAGCGGTGTAAGCGTTGGTCGCGTCATAGGGTAGTTAATCAATCCGTGGGCCAGTTGAGTAATTTGTTGATGCGTCGCGGACTCAGCTTACACGGATGCGTGTACGCACAAATTCACTACTTGTTTAGCTCACTACCTGTAAACGACTTGTTAGGTCTGTGGATTGTTTTTTAGCTAAAAAGCGTTGAGGTAAAAATGGGTATGGTGTGGATGTGTTTAAAAGCTCTAACTTTGCATCCCATTTTATAGTTGCCTCAATAAGTGTGCTGATAATCAGCGCTATTTTTCGAATACAAAGTAAGATTTACTGTATTTTTCCATGAATCAGGATTCAGATAAGAACGACCGGGACGCCGGAGCGAGCCGTGACGGTGAGCGTCGTTCATTTGGCCGTCGTGATGACGCCCCACGTTTCAATCGCAGCAATGACAAGGACGGCCGAAGTGCCGGAAAAGGACGTAGTGGTTCTGCTCCGTCGAGCCGTTCCTCTCGTCCATCAGGACCACCCCGTTTCGAACGCGATGGTGGCCCACGAAGCAATAATAACGGAGGAGACAAGCCCCGTTTTAATCGGGAACGTACCGATCGACCTGAATCTCGTGGTAACGACCGCCCGGGTTTTAATCGAAACCGTGATAATAGTTCCTCAGATCGCCCTTCACGGCCAACAGGTCCTCGTGCCGATGGTGATAGAAATTGGGGTAATTCTGACGATCGACGCCGTAACGACCGGTCCGCCGGAGCGCACCCACGTAATACCGGATCACGTCCGGGTCCTTCATCACGGTTTAGTCGTGACAAAAATGACCGGCCGGCTTTTAACAGAGATAATCAATCCCGCGACCGGGATGCAGGAGCGGCTAAACCTCGCTTTGACAGCGATCGGCGCGATAACCGAACGGATGATAAACCTCGCCCTCGTTTCGACAAAGAAGAGCGGTCGGGTAAGCCAGAGTCACGTCGGCCTTCCTTTGACCGCGGTAACGACCGCCGGTCAGACGAAGCGCCACGCTTTGGACGTAGTACTGAACGCACCGATCGTACTACAGATCGCTTTGGTAACGACCGAAATAACCGCGATGATCGGACGGCTGGATCGGGAGACTCTGCTCCCCGGCCAAGTTTTCCCCGTAGCTCTAACCGGCCTGAGCGTTCGGCCGATGGCGATGCTCGCCGGCCACGTACCCGGAAGGATGCACCACCATCCCGCTACTCGCGTAGCCCTAATGGTGGTCCGGAGAAATTACCCTTCAAACGAGTAGGTGGTTTCAGCCGTGATGCCGACGAACGTAATAACAGCCGTTCCGACGTCCCAAGCGGTCGACGTAATGATCGCGATGAAGACCGCAAAGATGGAGAATCACGCTTTTCGGGGAAGCAACGCAAAGAGTCCGGGGATCGACGCACCGGGAACTTCGTAAAAGCCCCAAACTATAATCTGGAAAGTCGCGACAACACGTCATCTAAACGGGGTCGTGATGAGGAATCTCGTTCGGAAAAGCCGAAACGGGAATCGGCTAATGATGGCACGACGCGCCTGAATCGGTATATCGCTAATTCGGGCGTATGCTCGCGTCGGGAAGCCGACGAACTGATTGCCCAGGGCGATATTTTTGTGAACGGTAAGGTTGTAACCGAAATGGGTTACAAAGTGAAGGAAGGCGACACGGTCAAATACGGTACGAAAGTGCTGAATCCAGAGCGTTTCGTCTATGTTCTATTGAACAAGCCGAAGGATTATATCACCACTACCGAAGATCCGGAAGAGCGCAAAACCGTTATGGAGTTAGTCGCCGATGCTGGTAATTTCCGGATGTATCCCGTAGGTCGTCTGGACCGTAATACAACAGGATTGCTATTGGTTACCAACGATGGCGAGCTGGCTGATAAGCTAACGCACCCTTCGAATAATATCCGTAAAATCTACCAGGTTGAGTTGGATAAGCCCATTACGGACGAGCATTTTGAGGCCCTCAAAAAAGGTATCGAACTCGAAGACGGTCCTATCAAACCCGATGCACTGAGTATTGTTACACCCGATGCGTATGTGGTGGGTATCGAAATTCACTCGGGGCGCAATCGCATCGTGCGTCGTATGTTTGAGAGTTTTGGCTACGAAGTAACCAAACTTGATCGTACTACGTATGCTGGGCTGACAAAGAAAGAACTGCCCCGTGGCAAGTGGCGCTTCCTCGACCCGAAAGAAGTCGTGAAGTTGAAATACTTTAATTCATAAATAGTAAAGAGTGAACGTGCGAAAGAGTGAATGAGCGAATAGCTGGCGCAAACCATTTTCGCTCATTCACTCTTTCGCTATTTACCAGATATGAATCATCTCTTCCCTTACATCGAACGGACACTGCTACGTCCGGATATAACGATCAACGAGCAGTATGATACGCTCGATGAAGTGATGCAGCTTGGGTTTGCCGGGTTGACGGTGGCTCCCTTTTGGGTGAAGAAATTCCGGCGCGAACTTGGCGATAGTCATCCAGCTATATTATCCACAGTTGTCGGCTATCCTTATGGTTATCAACGTACTGAAGCTAAACAAACCGAAATCGAATGGGCGCTGAAAGATGGTGCCACTGAGATTGAGGTCGTGTTGAACACCTCAGCGCTGCTCTCGCCTACGTCGGTCTGGTTGAAGATTGAATTTGCTAAACTGGTTACCCTCGCTCACGCGCAGGAGAAGTTTTTTACGGTTATTCTGGAAACAGCCCTGCTCAGTCAGGAACAACTTCAGAACATGATTAAAATCTCAGCCGATGCTGGTGCGGATTTTGTCAAGAACGCTACGGGTGCTCGCCAGCACGGCTTACCGATGCCTGTTTTTTCGCTGGATGAAGCCTTGCAATTCCGCCAATGTGTACCAACTTCGGTGGGTGTTAAGATAGTGGCTAACGGCGCGACGGAGAGCCAGATGGAAGCGTTAGTAGCCGCCGGCGTAGAGCGGTTATCCATAGAACATTTGTAAACGCACTACTTTTTACTCACGTATTTATTGCCTTTCACGTAATACCGGTACGGTAAGTCGGCTCCGTGCGTCAGGCCGATTCGGGTTGTTGTCACCATGTCGAAATCATGGAGTACTGGCCCCCGAATATAAATCTCGCCACTGATCAGGGACGACGCATTGTGCTCCGTTCGGCTGATGCCCATCGCAATTGTCAGTTTGCCGGGACCATTTGCCAGATTTCGCTGACCGTCGGCTGTTTCTGGATCAATGGTATTGTTTCGGTAACGCTCGAAACCCGTCTTAAAGGCTTCATTACGTCGCATTCCCATCAAGTCAAGGCCTTCTGTCGGTTCGAGGGCGCGAATCAGGATGGCTTCGCCCACGCCTTCCGGCCCTGCCACTACGTTGATGCAGTTGTAATGATTGTATATCTGATACACATAGAGGGTTCCCGCTGGCCCGAACATGGCCGCATTGCGTGTAGTTTGTCGACGGTACGCATGACAGGCCGGATCATCCGTAAGATACCCTTCCGTTTCGACAATAATCCCCGCCGTTGTCCCTTCGCGGGATTCATGCACCAGTTCACAACCAAGAAGGAGTTGAGCCAACGTTAGGGTGTCGTGAGATTGGTAAAAATCAATTGCGAGTTTTGCCATTGTACTTGATTCGGACTATCAATTCATTACCCGTGTTCATTCCAGAAAGAGGGATGTTAGGTGTTGTCTGATGGTGAAGGGATTTGTAGGAGGTAAATAAAGCATACTTCGCTGGTACTTGAGCACTTCCTGTTTCTGTACATCTAGCACAAAAAGCTCAAGGCTGCTCGAATACGGTTGAATACTAGCATTTTTTGCACCTATCTTTCCTACTTTGCCTACCTGATAGGGCGTGAATGCCAGCGTTGTAAGCGCTAATGTTGCATTAGCCGCTCGGCTGGCAGCGGCCATATTACTATAATTATTTGTCGTTCGTGCGTGTCCGTCGCTAACAAAAACGGTAACAAACTGAGCACCCTCCTGCTGGAGTTCTTCACAAATTTGCTGGGGTATTTTGACGCGTCGTATTTTACGTCGATTGTATTCAGAATCAAGCCGAACTCTGTAGAGATACGTTCCTAAATCACGGCGCGTTTTTGGTGAGACCGTAATTGGCTGAATGTTCTCGGCTCCTGCCAGATGCTTAGGCAATTGCTCATCTAATATTGTGGCAATCGCATAGTTTAAGGAATCTTTTAGCTCGACTTTGTTTCCTGATCTAATAATGCCCTGATACAAGTAAGGACTTAGTAGAGTCACCTGGTTTTTTTTGTCAGGCTGGTAATCAGGCGAAACAAAATGAAAAGCGTGTTTGGCGCAACTTGATAAGACACAGCTTAATAAGAATACAAAGCAGAGTAAGCGCAGGTGATACATATGACTTAAAGCCAGGAGAATTATTTGCTGCTTGATGGGTTATAAATATATAAACTTGTTTTCCGTTAGAAATCAAATCACATTCATCGTCTGCTCCTTTATCTTCTCCAGTTCATCTTTCATTTGCACCACAAACCGTTGGATGGATGAGTCGTTGGCTTTTGAACCGATCGTGTTGATTTCCCGACCAATTTCCTGCGAAATGAAGTTCAATTTTTTGCCGTTCGCTTCTTCCGTTGCCAGCACTTCCAGGAAATAACTCAGGTGGTTTTTGAGCCGGACTTTTTCTTCCGAAATGTCAAACTTTTCAACGTAGTACATCAACTCCTGCTCGAAGCGGTTGTGGTCGAAGCTTTCGTTATCCAGTAATTCCTTCACGGAGTTACGCATACGGTCGCGCACAGCCGGAATTCGCCGGACGTCCTGTTCTTCGATGTCGGCCAGCCGGTCGGTAATGATCTGGATATACTCCTGAAACTTGCTCTCCAGCACAGCCCCATCCTGCCGACGGAATTCATCGCACCGGCGGAGCGCTTCCTGCACGGCTTGCTGCACCGTCACCCAATCCGATACGTCGGCCGTTGGATCGGCCGATTCGGTGAGGTACGCATTGGGCTGTTGCAGAGCCATTTGCAGCACGTCGCTGTCCGGAATGCTCATGAGCATGGTGTTCGCGGTTTCTTTTATGTCACTCACGTAGCCCATTACCAGTGGCCGGTTAATGGTCACGCCCGGCCGTATGGCGTTCGTGCGGGCAAGGTTCAGCGACAGTTCAACTTTGCCGCGCTCCAGCCGTTGGGTCAGCAAAGCCCGTAGTTCAATTTCCTTATCAGAAAATTGCCGGGGAAGGCGGCAATAAATATCTAAGAACTTAGAGTTCAGGGTTTTAATTTCAGCCGTTACAGACAAGCCAGCGGCCTCTACTGTTGCATTGCCGAAGCCAGTCATTGATTTTAACATAGTTTGTAGTGTTGGGTTTACGGTTTTTAGTTTACGGTTGGCTGTCGCGTCAGCACTTTGCGACAGCCAACCGTAAACCAAAACCGTAAACTATTTAAGGGCTCCTGCTTCCAGTTCTAAATATTCTTTTCGGCTGCGTGCTACGTCGATAGCGGTGTAAATGGCTTGTAGCATAGACGTTTCATCTGCCAGATCTTTCCCCGCAATATCGTAGGCCGTACCATGGTCGGGCGAGGTTCGGACGGCGGGCATGCCAGCGGTGAAATTGACACCTTCCTCAAAGGCAATGGCTTTGAAAGGAATCAGCCCCTGATCGTGATACATGGCCAGAACGGCGTCGAATTTTGCGTAAGCCCTGGTCCCAAAGAACCCATCGGCAGGGTAGGGGCCAAAGACCAACTGACCTTTGTTACGTAGTTCATCGAGGAGCGGTTTAATAATGTCCTGTTCTTCGTTACCCAGCAACCCTTCTTCGCCTGCATGCGGATTTAAGCCCAGGACGGCAATTTTTGGCCGTTCGATGCCGAAATCCTGTTTCAGCGATTGCATCATGAGGGTGATCTTCTGTAGAATGCGCTCCCGCGTAACATTCTGACGGACACGCCCCAGCGGTACGTGACCCGTTACAACTCCTACACGCAAGGTCTGGCTAACCAGAAACATCAGATTGTCCTGAACGCCAAATTCCTGCGCTAAATACTCTGTATGGCCGGGGAATTTGAATTCCTCCGACTGGATGTTGTATTTGTTGATAGGCGCCGTGACGAGGGCATCGATTTTGCCATCTTTGAGATCATCAACCGCCCGCTGTAAACAAGCCAACGCAGCCTGCCCGGCTTCGGCCGTTACCTGCCCCGGTTGAATCTCCTGATTCTGATCAGGCCAGCACGTAATGACATTCGTCAATTTATGGCTGATCTGGCCAATCGTTTGAGCACCGTTCAGGTTCCAGTCTTTCAGGTTGAGCAGATTACGATATCGGTTCAAAATCCGCATGGAACCGTAAATAACCGGCGTGCAAATTTTCTGTAACCGATTGTATTGCAGCGCCTTCAGGATCACCTCGGGGCCAATGCCGTTATAATCGCCGAGCGAAATGCCAATAACAAGCCGGTCGTCACGTAGTTCTGGAACAACGTTTCGGTTCGTAGCGTCAGCAGCGTCCTGAATGCCGGTATCGCGCAGGCCTGATGCCATAGAACTTTGTTCGCGTGACGGATTGCGGGTAGGCGTGCGATCCCGGTCTTGCTGGGGATTATCCCGCTGACGGGCTTCGTTGGGTCGCTGGCCGTTGTTTTGCTGTTTGTCCCGCTGGTTTCTTTGCCGTTGCTCGTCATTCCGGCCACTCGGCTGTCGGTTATCCCGTTGCTTTTGTCCGCTCTGGGCGGACTCACCGCCATTATTGTGATTTTCCGGCTGGGCAGCATCCTGCCGATTGCCAGCCGGTTGATTCGCAGGCGGTTGTTTTGTTGATGGCTGCGTTTCTGGGGCCTGTATGTTACCCGGCCGAGCATCAGGCTTTGGGCCGCTTGCTGGCACATCACGTTGTGGGTTCGGCTCCTCAGGTTGGCGTTGTTCCATGCACTTTTTGTAGTTTCGCCAAAAGTTTAAAATTGTGTAGAATGAAGCGTGAAACGTGCAGAATAATTACTAACTAAGTTTAATAAACCTGTTTATTCTTCACGTTTCACGCTTCGCTTTTCACTGATACAGTCGCAAGTTACGAAAACACTACGGATGTCCCAGAATCAGCCTTCTATTCTCATTGCCGACGAGATGCACTCGTCGCTTTTTGCCATGCTCGATACGGCTGGTTTTACGTATACATATCTCCCAAAAATCACGCGGGCTGAGTTGTTGGCACAATTAGCTCCTTTTGACGGACTCATTATCCGAAGCAAAACCACGGTCGATGAAGAGGTACTACGTCAGGCACCTAGGCTACGTTTTGTTGGCCGGGCCGGGGCCGGACTGGATTTAATTGATCTGGACGCCACCGAACAACGGGCCATACGCGTGTTTCATGCTGGCGAGGGCAACCGCGACGCTGTGGCCGAACACGTAGTAGGGATGTTGCTGGGTTTGCTAGCGAATATTTTAAAAGCGGATCGGGAAGTCCGTCAGGGCATCTGGGACCGTGAAGGAAATCGGGGTTACGAACTTGGTGGTCTGACGGTTGGCCTGGTCGGCTATGGGAATAATGGGCACGCTACAGCTCAACGATTGAGCGGTTTCGGGTGTCGGGTATTAACTTACGATAAATTCCTGACCAACTACGGTGATAGCTATGCTGAAGAAGCCACAATGGGTCAGATTATGGACGATGCTGACGTACTGAGTTTGCACGTCCCGCTAACCGACGATACGCGCATGATGATTAACGATACGTTTATCGAACGATTTAATAAGCCCTTTTATCTGATCAGTGCGGCTCGTGGTGAAATTACGTCGCTGTCGGCTGTTGTGCGGGGATTGGAAAGTGGCAAAATACGCGGGGCTTGTTTAGACGTGCTGGAAAACGAAAAATTAGCGAAACTCACCCCCGAGCAGCAAGCCGATTTTGATTACCTCCGCCAGTCGGATCGCGTCGTACTGACGCCACACATTGCGGGCTGGACGCACGAAAGCTACGTTCGAATCAACGAAGTGCTAGTAAGGCAATTGAAAGAAATTTAGGTTCTTAATGATTCACACAATACTGGGTTGAAACCCGGCGTAATGCAAAAAAATGATTACTGCGCCGGGTTTCAACCCAGTATTATGTAGTACTAATTTGGTATGATCGTAAACGGAGTAGCCGTTATAGTCGTCTCGTTTGTTGCGTTGGTCACGCGCAGGGGGCCAGTCTGGGCATCGGCGGGCACCAGCACCCAGCGTTCGGTATCTGTATTTTTACCATCATCGACAGCCGCGGTGGCTGATCCGGCAAAGACGATCTGGGCATTCAGTAGAAAATCGCCCCGGATAACGACGCGTGTACCAGGCGTTGCTCTTGCCGGAAGAAAATCAGTGACTACCGCCTTCTGAACGACCACCAAAGGCGTTACGGTAGTTGCTGAACCCGCTCGACTCGTAACGACAATCGGGCCGCTGGTGCCATTATCGGGTACGTGAATCAGAAGGTCAGTGCCTTCGGTTCGGCTGGAAATTTGCGCTACTATCCCATTCACACGGACGTCGGTGATGCGATAAAGATTTTTGCCCGATACGGTAAGCTGCTGTCCACGTAGTTGCCTGGCTGGCGTAACGACAATGGCAGAAGGCGCCAGAAAAAAGAAGAAAGGCTCCAGCGACGTAGCCGTTCCACCCACGCTGGTGGCAGAGATAGCTACTGAACCCGAGGAAGTTAGCGCAGGTAGCGTAACGTCAAGCTGGGTGTCGCTCAGTGCCCGAAACGATGCGGTTACACCGCCGATCTGCACAATGGATACGGCCGAAAGGTTGCGACCTTCTATGATCAATTTCTCGCCTGCAACGCCGTCCTGCGCCTGCAGGTGCGTAATGAAGGGCTGCTGGTAAATCTGTAACGTATCGGTACTGGTTGCCACCAGCTTATCAAAAACAGTAACGGTCACCCGTCCCGTTGTGGCATCCGTTGGAACGACGGTACGTATTTCCGTATCCGTCACGTTCGTCAGTGACTGGTTGGGGAATTTTCCATTGACACGTACACCGCCATCTAGTAAATTGACACCTTTAATGACTAATTCCGCTCCCGGTTTTGTTTTCAGAGGGCTTATGCTGGTGATCTGGGGCGTTCCGGCGACAATAAAATCATTGGACGACAAACCACCTTTTGTATTGATGGTTAAAAATCCAGGGCCACGCGCTATATTTTGGGGCACGAGTACCGTGATCTTATTGGCAGAACTATCTTTCAGAACGGCCTCGACATCTTTAATTTTTATTGTTTTGATTTGGTTGAGAAAGTCGCCTGTTATAACGACAGGTGTGCCCGGCAACCCGTTGGTTGGTGTAATTGATGTAACCTCGGGCCCCGGTTGCTGAACGATGAACGGTAAGGGGTCGGACGTTCCCTGATCTGTCTGGACGCGAATTTGCGTGATTCCGGGCGATACGTAAGGTACCTTGATGTTGATTGTTTTATCGTCGTGGCTACTAATCGAAGCCGTCACGGTCGATGTGCCTATACCAAACATGACTACCGGATCGGAACCGAATTGATAGCCTGTCAGGACAATTTCCCTGCCAACAAAAGCCTGCTTAACCGATAAACCAATCAGTTCTGGAGGGTTATTCTTCAGGCGGCAGCCAGATAAACCAAAGACGAAACTAAAGAGGAATAAAAGCGATATAATTGGTTTCATAAGTAGCAACGGCAACTTGCCTCCGGTGCATAATAAGTAAAATTAGTCAATTTCGTCATCTAAAAACCATTTCGTTTGAATGCCTGTTAGGAATAGTATAGAATGAAGAATGTATAATGCAGAATAGGTATGTAATTAATAAAGGTAACCCAGTTACCTTTTGTGAGGCCTTTCGCTTAATTCCTGTGCATTCCTGATTGTTCACGTTTCATTTGGGGCCGCCTGTGCGGTTCATTATACATTGCTCATTATTCATTAATTAAGAATGAACTACCGCAGCCTGAAAGCATCAAAATTGCTGTCTATCACTACGCTTGGCGAACTTAAAGCCGCTGGCTATGAACCCCGCTCAATTAAACAGGAATTGCGGGATAATCTGATTGACCGTATTAAAGAAAAAGAGGTTGTTTTTCCCGGCATCTGGGGCTACGAAGACACGGTTATTCCCGATGTTGAGCGGGCTATCCTGTCCATGCACCACATTAACCTACTAGGGCTTCGTGGGCAGGCTAAAACCCGAATTGCGCGACTGATGATCAATCTGTTAGACGAGTATATTCCGGTGGTGGCTGGGTCTGAACTGAACGACGACCCACTGGAACCCCTTTCCCGTTTTGCGCTCGATTTGATCACCGAAAAAGGCGATCAAACCCCAATCTCGTGGATGCATCGTAATGATCGTTATACCGAAAAACTCGCCACGCCCGACGTATCGGTCGCTGACCTTATCGGCGACGTAGACCCAATCAAAGCGGCTACGCTCAGATTGCCCTATTCTGATGAGCGGACAATTCACTTTGGCCTGATTCCACGTTCGCACCGGTGTATCTTCGTTATTAATGAATTGCCTGATTTACAGGCCCGTATTCAAGTCTCGCTGTTCAATATTTTGCAGGAAGGCGACATTCAGATTCGGGGGTTCAAACTCCGCTTACCGCTCGATATTCAGTTCGTCTTTACGGCCAACCCGGAAGATTATACTAACCGTGGAAGTATTGTAACACCGCTGAAAGACCGTATTGACTCCCAGATTGTGACGCACTATCCGAAATCTATTGAAATCGGCAAGAAGATCACGATGCAGGAAGCCATTATTAAAACGGAACAGAAAGGCATGGTGAAAACCAATGACCTTATTGCGGATCTTATTGAACAGGTGGCGATTGAAGCCCGCGAAAGCGAGTACGTCGATTCGAAAAGTGGTGTTTCGGCCCGGATGACGATTTCAGCCTACGAAAACCTGCTTTCCTCGGCCGAACGCCGGGCGTTGATCAACGGCGAAAAAGAAACGTATGTTCGCATTGCCGACCTCTACGGCGTCGTGCCGGCTATCTGCGGTAAAGTTGAACTGGTCTATGAAGGTGAGGTGGAAGGCCCGGTGATTGTGGCGCAGAATTTGATTGGCAAGGCCATCCGAAATCAGTTTCTAGCCTATTTCCCGAATCCCGAAAAAGCCAAGAAAGACAAGCGTGGCAATCCGTACAAGAAAATTACGGATTGGTTTGGCGATAACAACACGATGGACATCCTGAACGATCTGACCAACCGTGATTACGAAGCCCGGCTGCGTACGATTGATGGTCTCGACGACGTAGTGGATTTCTATCATCCGCGCCTGAGCAAGTCCGAAAAACTGTTCATGATGGAATTTGCCCTGCACGGTCTGGCCGAACATTCGCTGGTCGGGAAAAAAGCAATGGATACCGGTCTGTCGTTCAAAGACCTTCTCGGTTCCATGTTTAATCCTGGCAACAAATTTGGTGAAGAGGAAGAAGAGGACGACGATGATCGGTACTAGAACTAAGGTTGAACAGTAGTTTTTATTCTTGTTTAAGAAAAAGGGAGTTGCTCACAAAGCGCTCCCTTTTTACATCTTTACCAAGTCTATTGAAACAAATTAACCCTCTGGCGCTCTAGGTCGGTTGCTCAGCATGATACGTTAGCAGTGGCAACTCACTCAGGTACAGGGCTATTATCATGTGTCCAAGGCTGTTAAGGTGCACACCGTCGGCCAAAAAATAAGCTTTCTGGCGTGGCACTGCATCGAACGTATCGGCAACGTTAAGACCTGCTTCCAGCGCCGATTCGATAATGAATGAGTTGTTTTTTTTGCGTAGCCATTGGTCGAGCTTATTTAACGTAGGGAATGGGGTTAACACAACGATTTTGTCCTGATAGGCACTCAATAACGTTAACGCTTTGGTAAGCTTATTTCTAAACTGATTCAGAAAGGGAATCTCTCCACCCAACTGATAATACGTGCTCAAAATAGCTGTCTTGATCCCATTTTTAAGCTGTTCCCGCTGTGAGGTATGGGTAGGTTTATGGGAGAAAGTCGCCGTAGCTAACGATTTTGGCAACGTTGAGCGGTATATTGTATTGGCGATACGCTCACTGGATTCTGCCTGAAAAAGCTCGCTGAATCGTTTCCGCCACGATAATTCATAATGTCCCAATTGTAGGATAATCAGATCAGCATCCATTAATTCAGCATGGTATTGACTTATCAAACTGGGGATGTGCTCAACCTTGACCATACTCAGACAGTTAATATGAACCGCTTCATGGGTACTTATTTTCAAGTGGGTTGCCCACTGCTGAACAAAGCCCAGATGTGACTGAACGCCATAATTGTCTACATGGCAGCCGCCGATTACCACTACGTTCATGCTCGAATAAGACTAGTTTGATGAGAAATACGTGTCGAGAACGCATCCTGTTGCAAGACTCTGGTTAAAGTCTGGTTAATCGCTACGTATTTATTTGTTCGTCAAATAGTTAGTCGTTTTTAGAAAGCAGAAAGGAAAGGAAACGGCATAAAAAAAGGGCCGCAGGGCCCCGTAAATAGTTGATACGTTGTTATACAGCCAAAATCTGCATTTAAATTATTGATTGATTCGCAGGTCAACCGTAGTGGTATCATCCTGGCCATCAGTAACCCCGGAGTTGGGTTGGCTATCAGGATCAGATTGATTACTGGCTGAAATCTCGGCAGTCAGGCTAGCCGGATTATTCGTATCGACTCGTACCAGCGCAGTTAGGGTAGCCGACGTACCGAAGCCAACTGAGCTTATGTTGCCCGTGATGGTTTGCCCGGATGCGCTAAATCCATTCCCTGACACGAACGACAAGCCACTCGGAAGAGTAAGCTTAATCGCTACGCCTGTTGCTGTCAAACCTCCTGCGTTATCGACCCGTAGCGTAACCGACATTACGTCACCTACTTTTGGCGTTAGCGTGGAAACGATCATGGCTAAACTTAAATCGGCTTTGGTAGGGTCTGCCGGGGGCTGATTCGAGGCAACGGGTGGTAGAGGAACTTGGTTAGGGTTGGGCGACCTATATACTGTACCGTTGTCGGGAATCGTGCGCAGGTCTACCTGGGCCGCGTCGTCCTGACCATCGCCAGTTCCAGAATTAGGCTGACTGTCGGGATCGGGCTGGTCGCTGGCCGTGATTTGAGCGGCATTGATGTACTGACCCGGCTGGCTTGGTTGCAATTGGTAAGTAGTTGTGCTGGCCTCGCCAGGTGCCAGTGACGCAATCGTAGCATAGACCAGATTAGCTGAAGTTGACACGCCAGCGCCACCCGTAAAGAGCATGGTAGCGGGTAACTGATTTTGCCACGTAACGTTGGCCGTTGGTTCGGGACCATCGTTGGTAATCGTTACGGTATACGCAACCGACTGATCGACAGAGGGTGTTCGGTTGCTAACGCTCATAGACATGCGCAAATCAGCAAAGGGAGCAAACTCATAAGCACCCATGTCGATTCGATTGCTATAGATGCGTGATCCCCCGGCTATATCTATCGCCGATACGCTGGCCGTCGTGCTGGCTGGATCGCCGGTGTTGATAGACGGGCTGTTCCGGAGCAGACGATAGTTGCCATTGGCCGCATCGACGAATAAGGGATCGGCATCAATATTGCCTGTTCCAGCAAACCCACCCCGGACGTTAGAATACGTAATGTTATAGGTGGGCGCTATTCTGTTAGCACCGTTATCGTATGCAAAAGCATCGTATCCGGTGATGCTGTTAAGCAAACGAATGGTTATGTATGATTCATCATAACGCGTACTAAACAAGTCTTTTCCTGAAGCCGCTGTATTATTAGAAAACGTGCAGTTGGTAAAGGTAGGATTCATCTGTGCACTGCCGAAGACAAATAAGGTACTAACCCCTCCATTGGTAATTGCCTGATTACCTGAAAATACACAATTTAAGAAGGTTGGAAACGTAGCAGCTCCGAACGTACTAGTAAACGTAAGGGCCCCTCCTGAAGTAGCCTTATTGTTTTGGAATGAACAAGCATCAAACGAGGGCCTATTATAGCCTGCCGCGAAGGATGCCGTACTACCAAAAGCTCCAGCAGAAGTTGACTCGTTGTCAATAAATTTGCAACTGGAAATAATAGGACTGGATGTGCCACTACTTGCACTGGTGAAAATCCCACCACCTCCTAATGAAGCTTTATTATTTTTGAAAATACAGTTAGTAATTGTCGGGTTACACTGGCTGTTTGTATTGGCTTTATTGTAAAAAGCTCCACCACTTACTGCATAGTTTTTAATAAACAGACAATTTACCACCGTAGGTGAACTGGTGAATGAGGTATTTGTGCTGTAGCTCCCAGTACTGGTTTCATTATAGATTCCTCCGCCAGAATTATGTGGTGCTGTGCTGTCATCGGCATTGCCATCCGTAATGACTAGCCCGTCCAATCGTGTGGTTTCTGCTGCGTCTTTGAAGGAAACGACGTGGTAAATGTTATCGCTGGTTATGTTTGGGTCGCCGATTTCGCCGGTAAGGGTTGTGCTGGATGGTGTAGTTAGATTCCGGCTGTCCAGGGTATATTCAAATCCGCTGAATCCACCATAAACCTGCACACCCGACGGAATTCGGAACGTAGCAGTACGTAGTACCCCTGGTTTATATACTCCGCCCGCTAGCCAGAACTGCGTTCCCGAAGAGGAAGAGGCTAACTGGTTTTGAAGTTGATTGCCTGATAACGCATTGCTCCACGACGAACCGGACTGATTGCCAGCACCAGTCGTCGTTACATAAACAATAGATTGACTATAAGTTGAAAAAGACAGGAGAAACAGAAGAGTAGTAAAAAGGTGCTTCATAAATGTATGTACCAGTGTGAAATGGCCATTAAGTTACGTTCACGAAATCGACTCCCGCACTTTTGTTGATAATATTTCTTGAGAAAAAAGCTGGCTAACTGCTTATTAGTCAGGTTAGATTCATTCCATAATCACCGCGGTGCCATTAGCGCTTACCATCAACATAGCTCCATTCGTACCAATGGTCTGGTAATCTAGATCAACACCGATAATCGCATTGGCACCTAGCCGCGTGGCCTGATCAATCATTTCTTTGAGGGCGATACTTTTGGCTTCACGCAGCGCCTGTACATAAGCGCCCGAATGGCCGCCAACTACATCACGAATCGTAGTGAAGAAATCTTTAACCAGGTTGGCACCAATAATGGCCTCACCGTTGACCAGACCAACATAATTGGCGATCCGTTTACCTTCAATATTGGACGTAGTGGTTATAAGCATATAAGAGAGTTGGAGGGTTAAACAACAATGAGGCATTCTGACTGTAAATTTATACAGTTGTTGGTTTAGTTAAACGCCGTTCATCACATCCCCTTTCCTTATAACTGCTAAAGTGAACGCTTAAGCTGTTGTTTCATCAATATAGCCGGGCTCATCTATAGGAGATTTTCATCTATTATACTTCCTGCTCATCTTCGCTACGGTCCTCTATCAGTCCAAACCAAATTATAGTCAATTCATCCATCAAAAATGACTGCCTGCACAAGTCTGCCTTATTGATGCCCGAATGCCCTGATAGATTTGCATCGTAATCAAAACAACTCAAACAAATACTAAAATGAAAACGATGAATGCAGGACGTTTACTCGCCTGGGGAATGGTTGTAGCAATGCCACTTTGGTTTGGAAGCTGTAAGAAAGATGGTAATGAAACCATTAACCCCGCTCCAAATTCTGTTGAGGGTAACTGGAAAATTTCGGGCATGAAGATAACGGCAGGTAGCAAAACGGTTGATTATCTGGATTATATAAAAACGAATGGGGGAGCAGATGTTGTTGCCTGTCTGACAGATACGAAAATTACGTTTAACAGCAATGCTAAAATAACTGGCACACCTTCGCCTTTGTGCAAATCGGATGGAGCGGATGACTACAATCCCGCAGCCAATAATTCTACCTGGAAAGTGACTGGCAATAAATTAACCATCACCGATGAAGATGGCCTGGAGACCTATGACCTGTCCGTTAATAGTAGCACGATGACCTGGAGTATTCAGGAGCAGGAAGACCTTGATAACGATGGTGTGAAAGATACGCTCACCACAACGATTGAATTCAAGCGGGTGTAATAGATATAGTAAGCTATAAAAAAGCCGTGCCACCGTTCAAAAAGGTGGCACGGCTTTTTACAGGTTACTATATCTCTAAGGAAGACAATCGGCTAATGTTCTGATGTACAGATCAAGATAGCTGTTCAGGTCTCGACTTCGGTATTGTAGAATGTAGCGCGGGTGATCGAGCGTGACGATACGGTCAAAGAAACCTTGTTGGTCATTCAGTCGGCGGAGGTACGTTTCATTCTTTCGGCCCAGGCAAACTGCTACGTGTCGACTTGCACCAAAGTCAAGTTGCGTTCGGACGGTGTCGGTAATGGCCGGCCAGAGGGCTTCGGTTGTGAAGCGGTCGTCGTAGAAGTTGTAGTTTTTTCCCTCTTTGGTTAGCGCCAGCGGAAACAAAGACGTTAGAAAAAACTGCTTATAAAATTCCTGAGCGCCACCAAATGCATCGACAACCTGATAAATGAACCGACTCGATAATTCGGGCGTATCGCGCAGGACGTTTTCAATGCCGCAATACCGACGCAGATTCTGGGGTGTCGTGAACGAAATACCCGTTACGCCCGCGCCAAAACGCCCCGGATTGATGCCCAGCATAAACACCCGAGGGTTGGTATCAAGAAAAAACTTCGTGTAAAATTCCTGAACAATTCGCACTACGTCCGGCTGTTGATATGGATTTATAACGTCAACACCTGGCGGCAACGTAGTAGGAGCGGAGAGGTGATTGTAATAGGCAATGGCTTTATCCGCAAACGTGGTCATCGGTGAGAAAAATAGGTGTAACAGATCAACGACAGTTCGCCAATAATGCGCTCGGCTTCGGGAGTTGGAACGCCTTCGACAAAAACTGATAACAGAAACGGTTCTTTTGCGTACACAATTCCCACATCGCCCCGAACGTATGTTAACGTACCGGTTTTATGGGCTACTACCGTTCCTTTGGGCAATAGCCGGGAGATGGTCAGCGGACCAGGCACCTGCTTCAGAACGTCAATCATTTCCAGGCAGAGTTTAGGCGTAGCCACCTGATTTCGGTAAATCTTTTCCACGAGTGTGCTCATCTCCTGCGCGGTAACGTAGTTCTCACGGCCTTCTCGGGCGGCCAGCGTATCCATCATGATCCGGTTGAGCTGACTTTGTTTCAACCCAATTGTTCGTATTCGCTGATTGATAGCGTCGCGGCTCAGGAGATTTATGAAAATATTCGTAGCGGTATTGTCACTTTCAATCATCATCAGCCGAAGCAACTCGCGGTAGCTCACACGGCTTTGGTCTGGATAGTTTTGCAGTACGCCTGATCCACCTACTTTATCGGAAGCTTTCAGGAAGTAAATTTTATCCAGATTCAGCGTTCCTGCCTTCACCCGTTCCATCGCTTCGAGCATAATGGGCAGCTTAATAACACTGGCCGATGGAACGCGCTCGTCGGCGCGGTATTTGAACGCTACGTTGTTGTCAGAGAGGGATTTAACCGATAGACTCACTCGCGCACTCGCTGGTAGACCGTGTAAATAAGTCGTTAGCGAATCCGACAGCAATTGGCCCCGTGCAGTGATTGTCATGCTCAGAAGCAAAAATAAAGTCGGGACTGTTGCCCCGACTTTGTATAGGAATTTTGGCTGCATATTATTTACTGCCTACTTGATATTCTTCCGCCGGTTCCGCTGGAAATCTTCAAACATCATGTTACCTAAGCCCTGCAAACCACTGTAGTAAGCCCGGCCATTATTGACTTTCGTAAATTCCTGCACGAACTGCTTCAAATACGGGTCAGACGCAATCATGAACGTAGTGATCGGAATCTCCAGCCGACGGGCTTGCGCAGCGAGCGTCAACGTTTTGCTCACTACTTTGCGATCCAGCCCGAATGAGTTTTTGTAGTATTTAATACCTTCTTTCAAACAGGTCGGTTTCCCGTCCGTGATCATGAAAATCTGTTTGTTTTTGTTCTTCCGCCGACGTAGCAGATCCATCGCCAGTTCCAGACCCGCTACGGTATTGGTGTGATACGGTCCAACTTCCAGATACGGCAAATCTTTAGCCTGAATCTGCCAGGCATCATTGCCAAATACCACAATGTCGAGCGTGTCTTTCGGGTACTTGATTTTGATCAGTTCGACCAGTGCCAGCGCCACTTTTTTAGCGGGGGTAATGCGGTCTTCGCCATACAAAATCATCGAGTGGCTGATGTCGATCATAAGCACCGTCGATGTCTGGGTTTTCTGCTCTTTCTGCGTTACTTCCAGATCGCGCTCCATGAGCGTGAAATCTTCCACGCCACTGTTGATCTGCGCGTTGCGAATAGATTCGGTCATGGAAATTTGCTCCAGCGAATCGCCAAACTGATACGTTCGGACGTCGCTGCTCAGTTCGTCGCCCGTGCCCGTATAAGGCGTTTGGTGATTACCGCCTGATTTAGAGCGTTCAAGTTTGCCGAAAATTTCTTCGAGTGCCGATCGCCGGATCGTTTGTTCGCTTTTAGGCGTCATCACGATCTTGCCTTCCTGATTTTCTTCGGTCAGGTAACCTTTTTCTTTGAGGTCGTCGAAGAAGTTGCCAATGCCGTATTTATCGTCGGTCAGGCCATATTGCCGGTCGAGCTGACTCATCCACGACATAGCCTGTTCTACATCGCCGGAGGTTAGCAGCAACAGTTGCTGAAAAATGTTGAGCAGTTTATCGAAATTGCTGCCTTCTTTCTGTTCGGGCGGTACGTAATCAGAGAATTGAAAGCCTTTCATGCGTAAAGTCGTTAGTAGTCAGTCGTTGGTCGTCGAATACCGAAAATAGGCCCCAGACAGTTTCTGGGTATGTCGAAAGAACAGTGTGTTTCGCGGATTTGTTCGCCTGATTGAGTGGTTCCCCCATTCAGTGAACTGCCCGCGAGAAATACTTTACTTTTTCGCAATCGGTAACCGCACCATCGATGGATACTGTGCCGAATGAAATACCTGATTGTGAGCAATTACGCCCTTCGATTCGCTGTAATTATCTCCTCCGGTATTCATATTACGGTCGAAACGCGGGAAGTTACTGCTCGATATTTCGACGCGAATGCTGTGGCCCGGTGCGAAAAAATTACTCGTTGCCATTGGGCTCAAGGTGAGTTTATACACTTTTCCTTTGTCCATCCAGACTTCTTTGTCGAAGCCATCGCGGTAGCGGGCACGGAGAATCGTTTCATCCAGATTATATGCTTTTCCATCGGGATAAACATCAATCAGTTTCACCGTAAAATCCGTGTCTTTCGCGTCAGATGCTACGTAGAGCGTCGTCTCAATTGACCCCGTTAGTTCGACTCCGCTGGCAAAGGGTTCGGTGGTGTATACCAGAATATCCTGCCGGGTTTCCATCTGGTGCTGGTCAAAAGCCCCACCCTGCACCGCCGTTCCCGTACAGCAGACGTTGCCCCCATACGACGGGACCGGAAAGGCCGGATCATAAGCGAACGCATCGGGTTTTTCGTCTTTGCCCAATGCCTTTGTCGTAAGTTTCCCGTCGCCATAAAGACTGTTGGCTCCTCCAGCACTCGAGAGGTAGTACGTCGTCATTTCGGACGTAGCGGGGGGCCAGGCGTCTGATGTCTGCCACTTATTGGAGCCCATCGTGTAGTATTTGACGCGGGGCATGTTTTTTACTACGTCGTTGTTCTCGCCCTTGAGCCAGAAATCAAACCAACCGTAGGTCATAGCGTCGTAGTCCAGTCGGGCATCGCCAACGCTACGTTCCCCTACGATGGTATTTTCAGTCGCGCGTTTGTAGGCGCAGTGCAACGTAGGGGCAATGACCAGAAACTGGTTGTCACGCACCTGTGCATCGACCCCATTTTTGCGAACGTGATTGAACAGGGCGAGATTGGGGCCGGTCGATACGTCGTACCAGGATGCAAACCAGTAACTGGGCACGCCGAAGGGCATATTGTCGTGATATAATCCACCTTTATACCACGCCGGATCATTCGGTTTGCGGACGATCATTTTCTCGTAAATTCCTTTCTGCCCGTTGGCGTTTTTGATGATGTCCTGCACGGGCAGGTAGCGCAATCCCTGCGCCCAATCGACTTTGGGCATTTCGGGGGCCAGGTCGTAAAAGCGTGACACACGAGCCAGATCTTCGCTGGTCGCCGTTTTTTGAAAAAGCGGCCGGGCAAACGCATCGACTTGAGTGCCGTATAGCCAGGCCGTAAAGAGCATCTGTTGCGCACCACCCCGGTACCAGTTGCCTTGTTCCATAAACGGACCAACGCGACCAACGCCCGCGCCAAATCCCATCGGCACCATCGCGGCATGGGCCGGGTGATCCAGCGCGGCTACGGCCATTTGCCATTCGGCGGTTGACGAGCAGCCTAGTGTTCCTATCTTGCCATTCGACCACGGCTGTTTGGTCATCCACGAAAAGGCGTCATAACCATCGGTAGTTGGTGGCCCGAGAATGTCCCAATCGCCTTCTGAGAAAAACTTACCACGCTCATTTTGGACAACGTAGGCATAACCGTGTTTTACCGCATCGAGAGCACCCTGGTAAGAGTTTTGACGTTGCTCGCCGTCGCCCCAGCCATTGAAATTATAGGGCGTTTTTGAGAAAATGATCGGGACTTTTTTGTCCGTTTTGGGGCGATAAATATCCGTTGCCAGCCGAACGCCATCACGCATGGGCATCATGACTTTCTGCTCGATAATGGCGATTTCCTGTAGCTTCTTGAAAAGATCATCCTGAGCGTGTGCATACTGAGTAAAGCACAAGACGATGGCAACTGCCAGCCTTGCGAAAGAGGAGCGGTGTTTCATTACCAGATTTAGTAGGGATGAGATGAGAAGCAGTGAATTAGCAAATTTATAGGCATAAAACAAAGCAGACGCACCTGGCCAGGTGCGTCTGCTTTGTGGATACGTAGTAGTAATGTGTTTGAAAAACTACCGGGTGCCTACATTGGAACCGGCCGCGTACCATAGGTTGGCAAGCGCTTTCTGGTGTTTGGAACGTAGCTCCTCTAGTTTTATCAGTAAATCAATAAGTTTGGTTTCCCGGCTATTGACCAGAAACAACGAACTCTCGCCCAATTGAAACTTGCTTACTTCTGCCTGAACCAGGGTCTGCTGGTTCGCTGCCGTCTGCTGTTGTGTAATAATCTGTTTTTCAAGGGTTGCCAATTCATTCCAGGATCGCTGTACTTCGTTAACAATGTCGCGCCCGGTCTGTTGCCGTTCCAGACCTATCTGTTGATTCTTGAATTGCACCTGTCGAAGTTTTCCCCGTTCAGCGCGAAGAAACAGTGGAAAGGCCAGATCGACGCCGATCTTATGATTGTCGGTCTGAAAACCGTAGGAATTCGATCCGTCAAAAGCGGCATCCGACAGGGGGCCCCGGCTCAACAAACTGGCCTCAACGCTCACCTTCGGTAGTAATAATGCCCGTCGGTAACGTTCTTCGATAGTTAATTGCTGCTGTTTGTTAACCAGTTTAACCAGATCCGGATGTTGTTGGGCGGCTCGACTAAGCAAATCCTGAAGCTGCATCTGACTGGTCTGATCGGGGGGGGCGGCCTGCGGAATAACCGTCAGTGGCAGATCAACGGGCTGAGGAGCAGCGCCGTCCTGACTACTCCACAGAAATGTGCTCAGGTTGAGCCGGGCGTTTTGCAGATCGACAGCCGCCTGTTGAAACTGCACCAGTCGGTCCTGAGCTGTAATCAGAGCTTCGGTTGTATCGATTGGAGCCGCGTCGCCAATCAGCGCCCGTTGCCGAACAGCCACAAAACGCGTCTGAGCCAACTGATACCCCTGTCCAATCCAGCGGAACTGCTGATATCCCAGATACCAGTCCCAGTACGCTTTGGCAGCATCGAGAATCGTTTTGTTGATCAGCGAAATTCGATCGGCATCGGCCAGGTTAACGGCCAGTTGAGCCTGCCGTAACGTATTTCGGCGTGCATCAATGAGCAACCCCTGCGTGACGGGTACGCTTAGTCCCAGCGCAATCAGGCCCGTAGGCGGTACGTTGTTTTCCGGATTCAGGTATTTTCCGGTGTTGCGGTCATATGACATTTTTACGTCAAGACCACCCGGTAAAACAGGCACAGACAGCCCCGACTGCCATTTGTCGTAGTATAACGTATTGCCAAAATTCTTCCGGTTATAAGTCGAAAATAACTTGGGATCAAACGCGCCACGGGCCTGCTGGACCTGCGCCTGCGCTTCCAGGTTCAACAAAGCCGCCTGTTTTACAATTGGATTGTGCCGCAAAACGGCCTGGTAAAATTCCTGGGCAGTAAATACAATGCCCGTATCTGGTAAGGCCACCCCCGCCGGAGGAGTCAACGACCTGGTCGCTTCACCGGTCGATGTTTCCGACGTAGCAATGGCTGTCCGGGATAAAACGTCGGATGAGACCGGAACCGCTGGCTGTTGGGGAACAGCAGGGGTAATCGGAAGCGTTTGCCCCAGTGCCGATTCTACCCAAAGCAACATGCTTACGAGGCAGAGAAGAAAAACGAAAGACTTCATATTTTTTCCGGCTTCGCAGGTTCCTGTTTTAAACTCGGTGGAAATCCGTTAAGCTGTCGCCATAGTTCATACCAGATCGGCACATCGTCGAGCATGACCCAGCCCGCTACGCCCGAACCCACGCGCAACAATTCGGGCCAGGGCTGATCACCGGGGAGTGCATCGGGCGTAACCAGGAGCCGGTACTGACCATTTGTGCTGCTCACCGCGTCGATAACCGCTACTTTTCCTCCGAACGTACCGACTGCCACCGCAGGCCAGCCCGAGAACTGAATGGCAGGCCAGCCATCGAACTGGATACGTACCCGGCGTCCGCGCTGAATAAGCGGTACGTCCATAGCGCGAACGAATAACTCTACCGCAATGGTCGGATTAGCGGGTTGTAGCGTGGCGATGGCTTCGCCTTCTTTAATGGTTTCGCCGATACCCGCTTTTAGAGATCGCACGACAAAACCGCTCTGCGGAGCCCGCACGACATACATGCTGCGCCTGACGTTTACATTGCTGATTTTGTTGCGCATAACGGCGATTTCATTGTTTGCACTCGCCTTACTCGATAAGGCTGAACTTCGGTCGGATAACGTTTTGGCAATTTCCTGCTCGTATTTTGCCTGAATTGACTCCAGATCGAGTCGGGCGTTGGCCAGGCTCTGCCGCGTTACGTTCAGTTTATTTTCCTGTACAACGACTTTGGCATAATCCTGCTGGATGGTAAGCCGTCGGGATTCGAGGTCGGTTAACGAAAATAATCCATCCCGGTAGCCTTTTTCGTACCGTTCGAGCCGATCAACGGCAATCTGGTAGTTCCGCCGGACGGCGGTCAGATCGGCGCTGTCGATACGTACCTGCAATAGACTCTGGCGAACCCGGTTTCTGGCTTCGGCCAAATCTACTTTTACGCCCACGCTTAATGCCTGAATCTGGCTGTCGAGTGCCTGAATCTTGGCGTCTGTGGCCAGCCGGGTTCCTTGTTTGGCATCCAACTGTTCACCAAGACGCTGAGGCAGGTTTGGATCGAAATATTCGTCCTTGATTTCAGAAATAACCAGCAACGTATCACCCTTTTTGACAAACTGGCCTTCGCGAACGGACCAGCGTTCAATCCGACCCGCAATGGCATTCTGGAGCGTTTGTGGGCGGTCCTGTGGGGTCAAAGCGGTTACGCTGCCAAAACCGTTGATGTTCTGACGCCAGGGCAGGAACAGAATCACGATAGTCAGAAAAAGAAAAAAGAGCATCCAGCGGCCAAGTCGGCGACTACTGCGGGGATGCGGCAGTTCCTGTAACGTTTTAAGCGGATATTCGGCGAACATCTGCTCATCAATCTGCTGATTCGATAAATTAAGCATGTGTTGCGGTATCAGTTTCTATTGGTAAATCAGTCACGGTGCCAATTTTTTCGACACCGGCCAGCATATCAAATATTGTGTCTACACTGGATGTCAGCTTATCAACAGCACCCGTAATAAGGACAATGACAAATTCTGAGGCAACGAACTGCCCAAGCGACATTTGCCGACTAACAACCAGCGACGTACCCAGGATCAGCAAACCACCCGTAACCAGCGACCTAAAGGCGACGGAACTATAGAAGAAGCGTTTCAGGACCGCAAAATGGTCATTTCGATGGCTTATGTAGTTGGCTAACCGATAATCAATCTGGTCGATAGGATTCTGCGTGCCTGCTGTCGAGCGGTTTTCAGACAAGTCTCTCGAATACTTTTCGAGCCAGTCGACCACTTTGTATTTATCGCTCGATTCTTTGATGCTGGTACGTGTTCCCTCCGGACCGAATAGCCGGATGACTCCATAAATAACCAGCAGCACAACAAAACCAAAGCCAAGAAAGACCGGGTGGTAGAACGAAAGCAGAATGATACCAAAGAGAATTTGCACCGCGGCCGCCGGGAGATCAATCAGGACCTTCGTCATGCCTTTTTGGAGGGTTACTACGTCGAAGAACCGATTCATCAACTCGGGCGGATAATAATCCGCCATAGCCTCCGGTTCGATGCGGGGCAGCCGGTATGTAAACTCAAAAGCCGCTTTGACAAAAAGACGTTGCTGAATGATTTCAACCAGCGTAAATTGAACAATAGTGAGCAGGCCACCAGCCAGAACGCCAACGATAACCAGTCCGATCATTACATAGACCGAACTGAAGAGCATGCCGCTGGAGACTAAATTGAAAACAGCCTGAATGCCCAGTGGAAGGGTAAGTCCAATAAGACCCGTAATAATGGCGAACAGAAGGATATAGACAATATCTTTCCGTTCGGTTCCCAGTAGCCGTAGCAGTCGCTGTAAAGGCGACGGTGGTGGCTGCAGGTTTGTACTAACCGCCATAATGATCGTAAATGTTGAGATTAAAAAGGCATTAAAAGCCTATTAATAACAACGCAATGATCAGCCGTTTGGTTTAGCACGATTAGAGGAAGGAATTGTCAGGATGGTTGAAGTTTAACGTTTTAACATACTTTAACTTCACAACTGCGCCAGCAAATACAGCACGGCCATACGTACCGCAACGCCGTTTTCGACCTGATCCAGAATGATAAAGTAGGAGGAAAATAGAAAGAAGATAGAGAGTTTACAGCTGTGTCAAGCTGCCCGAACTTCAATCAAAGTTGTCATGGTTTTGGGCATCGGCAACACCATTCCTGTTTCACGGGCCTCTTCCAGATACAATTCTATTGCTGATTTAATGTTTGCCTTCACTTCATCAAGCGTGTCACCTACCGTAAAGCAGACGGGCAGATCAGGTACATAGGCTGAATAGCCGCCACCTTCTGTTTCCTCAATAATAACAACGTATTGCATAGTGAAATGGCTTCTTAATTATTGCTTTAAACCAGCTTGCTTTAATATTGATTGCTCTGTTCCCGGTTTGAGTTCTTTGTTCAACCCATGATCAGGAACGACTGCAATTCCGGGCTTTGTTGGATGCCGATAAATACGATGGCTACCACTTTGCCGTTTCAAATACCATCCATCTTCCTCTAAAAGCTTGATGACCTCTCTTACTTTCATTGCCATAAGCCGAAGACAGAATAAAGTTACGAATAAAAAATCAATCAATTTAGGCTCACAACTGCGCTAGCAGATACAGCACAGCCATACGTACAGCAACGCCGTTTTCGACCTGATCCAGAATGATTGAGTGAGATGAATCGGCCGCGTCGGAGGTCAGTTCGACGCCCCGGTTGATAGGACCGGGGTGCATGAGCACAATGGGCCGGTCGAGTTCGTCGAGCATCTGTTTGGAGATGCCGAAGTAGAGCGAATATTCACGTAGCGACGGGAAGTATTTGATCTGCTGCCGCTCCAGCTGAATACGTAGTACGTTCGCAACGTCGCACCAGGCCAGAGCTGCCCGTACGTCGTGGCCGACTTTCACGCCGAGAGCTTCAATGTGCTTGGGGATGAGGGTTTTGGGTCCGCAAACCATTACTTCCGCTCCTTGTTTTTGCAGACAGAAAATGTTGGAAAGTGCCACTCGGGAATGCGTAATGTCGCCAATAATAGCGATACGTTTGCCCGCTACGTCACCGAGTTTTTCGCGGATGGAAAACGAGTCGAGCAGGGCTTGAGTGGGGTGCTCGTGCGTACCGTCGCCCGCATTCACTACGTTGGCTTTGATGTGTTTGGTCAGATAGTGCGGAGCACCGGGGCTGCTGTGCCGCATCACCACCATATCGACCTTCATGGCCAGAATATTATTGACCGTATCCAGCAGCGTTTCGCCTTTTTTGACGGAACTGCCCGACGCCGAAAAATTGACCACATCGGCCGATAACCGTTTCTCCGCTAGCTCAAACGAGAGCCGGGTGCGGGTTGAGTTCTCAAAAAAAACGTTGGCAATAGTCACGTCACGAAGCGACGGGACTTTCTTGATGGGGCGGTTAATAACTTCCTTGAATTGCCCGGCTGTGTCCAGAATGAGTTGGATGTCAGACTCGGTCAGGTCTTTAATACCCACCAAATGGCGGACACTGAGGGATTGGGCCATGAGAGCAGTATACCTATAAATTAGCCAAAGATAGGGCTATACACGTAAAAACAACGCTGGTCTTTGCAGACCTTATAGGTTTTTAAAGGCTGGAATAAAGTTCCGACATCAGGTTAATGGCTTGGTTTATAACGGATAAATTGACTTCTTGGACAATGGAATTGCTTCCGAAAAGAAGTCTGCAATTCTCGGCACGTTGAAATGCTTTTCTGGTTTCACTCCTTCCCAAACGGAAACAAGGGCGATGCTACGTGTGATTGATTCATTAACTGGCTAAGTTTTCGGGCTTCTTCGGGATGTTGAGCCGCTACGCTGGTTGTTTCAGCTGGGTCTTTGGCGAGGTCATATAACTCAACGGGACCGTTAGGATTGTCGGTCGCCTGCAGCCGTACCGCTTTCCAGTTGCCTTGCCGAACCGCCTGACGACCGCCGTTTTCGTGAAATTCCCAATAAAGATAATCGTGCTTTTTCTGGCTACCCTTGCCCGTCAGCGATGGCACGATGGATAGACCGTCAATGTAAGCGGGCGTTTTTGCTCCGGCCAGCTCGGCGAATGTGGGTAATACGTCCCAGAAAGCGCCAACGTAATCACTTCGGCTGCCAGCCTTGATCTTACCCGGCCAGCGAGCCACAAAGGGTTCACGGATACCCCCTTCATACAAATCGCGTTTGACACCCCGGAGTCCGCCACTACTATTAAAATAAGTTGGATCGGCCCCGCCTTCGATATGCGGGCCATTGTCGCTGGAGAAGATCACGAGCGTATTCTGGTCAAGTCCTTTTGCTTTCAACATGGCCATTACCTGACCAACGTATCGGTCGAGCCGTGCTACCATGGCTGCAAACGTAGCATGCGGATAGGCTTGAGATGCATAGCCGCCCGTTTTGGCATTAGGGCCGTAGTTGGCACCTGCAAAGGCTTTCTCGGCAAATTTTCCTTTGTACTGTTGAAAGATACTGTCGTCGGGAACGACCAGCTCGGCGTGGGGCAAGGTATAGGGTAAAAACAGAAAAAACGGTTGCTTTCCATCGCGGGTATCCAGAAAATTCAGGGCCTGTTTATGGATCAGGTCGGGTGCATAGTCATTCGTTTTTTCCAGATTCTGATTTCCCGTCAACACCACTTTTTGCTCGTTATCCCACAGATGGTCAGGATAATACCGATGCGCCAGTGCCTGGCAATTGTAGCCGTAAAACCGGTCGAACCCCTGTTTTAGTGGATCGCCTTCTGAACCAACCGGACCCAATCCCCATTTGCCAAAAGCGGCTGTTGTATAACCGGCCTGTTTCAGTACTTCGGCAACCGTAATGACCGAAGCCGCAATCGGTTCCTGACCTTCGGGCTTCACTTCTTTATTGCCACGGATGTAGGTGTGGCCCGTATGCTGTCCTGTCATGAGCGACGACCGTGATGGCGCGCAAACCGACGTACCAGCGTAAAACTGTTTGAACTGTATGCCTTCGGTAGCCAGCCGGTCGATGTTGGGCGTTTTAATGAGTTTCTGGCCATTGAAACCCACATCACCGTAACCCAGATCATCCGCCAGAATGAAAATAATATTGGGTCGCCTGGCTGGTTGAGCCTGCGCTTGAATTGAAACGGAAAACGTGATAAACAGTAGAAAGAGGAGTTTTTTCATGCTTGGAGTAATGCAGACGGTTGGAAATAACGCGGGTAGAAACCAGCTGGCTTAATTAAATGAATTCATAACCACGGGTTTCCACCCGCGCTACCTTACCTGACAGCTGTAAACGTCATTTTGGGTTGTTGTATGGCATTCCGAGGAGTTTGGTTTCCAACTGGAGAATGACTTCTTCAGCAATAGCGTCGATTTTTTCGGGATCGTCGGTGGGTTTGTGATAATCGGCGTGGCCGCCCGTGTGGATAAATAAAACCGGAATCTGTTGGCCATAAAAAGCCGCGTTGTCGGAGCCGCCATTGCTCGCCCGATCAGTGAAGAACTTAATCGAACTTTCGACGCCTTTAAATACCGTTGGCCACGTATCGCTGGTATTATAGCCGCCTATTTTGATACCCCGATTTGGATTATATTGTCCAGTCATATCCATACAAACCATGAAATGTAACTTGTCGAGTGGCTTGGTCGGGTTGTTCAGAAAATACCGTGACCCCTGCAAGCCTAACTCCTCAGCATCAAAGGCCATAAACACGAAATTATACGGCTCTTTCCCGTCGTTGTTGCTGAAATACTGCGCTAACTCCAGTAAGCCAGCTACTCCTAACGCATTATCATCAGCCCCATTGTGAATTTTTCCTGCCGACCAAGTCCCAAATGATTGTAATGGCCACCAATCACAATCGCATGGAGCGCTGTACTATCCAGAAAATCAATGAGGTTCATAGCTTGCCGTAAGCAATCTGGCACGACAACACATGTGACTTTTGCGGTATAAGCATAAATTCGTATCCCACCCACAAAAACCTCCTGACTTTGCCAGAATTATGGGGCAAAATCAGGAGATTACTACGTTGATTAACGATTACTTAACGCGGGCCGCGACCACCTTGTGGTCTGTCGTTAGATCCCGGCCTCTGTTGCTGGCCATTGTTATGCCCTTGCTGTGGGCGATCAATATTTCCCTGCTGCGGCCTGTTATTGACTCCCTGTTGCGGCCGATTATTATTTCCCTGTTGTGGGCGATTGCTACCACCTGCGACCTGATTATGCATGGGATGATTATTGATCACATAATACCTTGCATCGCGGCTGTCGCGGATAGGCTGCTGATCGTATTTGCCTTTGAATGAGGCATATTGCTTTCGATAGACAGCACTACGTAGGTATGGCTGCTTGTCGTTGATGACTACTTTGTGCATACGATATAAATCGTAGTTGCTGTATTGGGGAGGCAAAACGGTCGTCGTAATCCAGCGTCTTCCGTCAAAGTAAATCCACTGTTGCAAGGGAACGTAATAATAAATGTCCAGATCGGGCAGGTAGTAATAATTTACGTAATCGTAACCGGTTGGTCCCCAGATGGGTTGGCTTCCGATGTTAATACTGACGTTTACCTGTGCGTAGCTGCTCTGAAACAGCCCGGTGCCAACCAGTAGGCCAAGCACAATCATGAAATTTTTCATAACGGATGATTAGTAATGAATGAAAAATGGGTGAAATCTTGGCACCTCACTGCGAATTCGGTCGGTGCCGGACCTTTTCCATAATTTATGTTGATTCGAGGTTAGATTCAGTAGTAAAGCCTGTACTCCAGCCGGATCGGAAACGTTGCGATGTATTTATCAAAACGGCGGTTTACAATCGATCTGGCTACCTTAACAACGCCTCCATGGCCTATAATGGTGTTCCTACCAATGGGGAAACCGACAGAATCAGGATTTAAGTAGACGAATTAACACATTTCGTCGCCCGTTCGCTCAAATAAAACGTTGCTAAATCTAGCATCAGTCACTGCCTGGAGCTCGATAAAGTATTGCGGCTGCCTGAAACTGCTGTAGGTGGTCGTTAACGCTATTGATTTGGGCGGCAAATAAATTCGGCTCTTCCGTCAGTACGTCTGTAAAGTTTGTGTTAGCCGCGTATTTAACCTCAGTCGTCGGCTTCAAATTGGTGCGTAGGAATCAAAAACACGCTCAGCAATCTACCAAATAGTATACCGCCGATGGCGCCTGTACCAATCGTATTGGGCATTTAGCAGAAGATAGACAAACGCCAGATATAGAGATAAGCCAACGAATATGCGGTTCGAACAGCTTACTGGCGAATAGACTTTAGTAAAAAGATATCATCATTCCACAATCACGCACGCATAGGCCGGCACCGTCACCCGGTTACCGGTGAACGAACCGCCTGAGACTGTTTCGAAGACAATGCACCGGCACCAGTATTCATCTGGAGAAAACACGACTTCGAGCGGCTTTTTTGTCAGGTTATGGACCACCAAAACACGCCGTCCATTTGTTGTACGACGTATAAATGATACAGTGCCTTTTTGCCGAATACCCGTTTGCTCTAACCGACTTAGGTTGTCATTCAGAACTGGATGGCTGTTGCGATATTGAATCAGGCGTTTGTAGTGATTGAGTAAGGAATTGGGGTCATTTTCCTGTTCGCTCACGGGTTTAACCGTTTGGCTGGTTGAATAGCGGCCACGTCGCCAGGATGTGCGCTGTTTATCACGGGCACGGATGTCCCACAGAAATGGTTCACGGATGCTCTCGTCGGGTTTCATGCCCAACATGCCAATTTCTTCCCCATAGTAGAGATAGGGGAGGCCGGGCAAGGTTAACAGGAGATTTGCCGCCACTTTTAACCGGTTAAGATTGCCCTTTAACAAGCTCCCAATGCGGTTCTGGTCGTGATTTGACAGAATAAGTGCGTCAATAAAATCTGGATTCACCTTAGCGAACGTATTATGAACATACGTCATAAACTCAACTAAATCTTCGGTATCGTCCTCTTGCTGAACGATTTCGGGAATCATTAGTTGTAAGTCGAAATTGAAATTAGCTTTAAGCCCCCGGAAATAAGGCGCGATCCGTTCGGGGCGCGTCCAGACTTCGCCCACCGTGTAGGCGCGAGACGGTCCGTCGCCACGGTTTGCCGCTTCAACCACCCCCCCGAATTCCTGCCAGAACTCATGGTTTTTGGGTTCATCGAATTCCCGGTAAAGGTGACGGGCCGCATCAAGCCGAAAGCCATCCAGACCTATTTCGTTGAGCCAATAGCGGGCGATGGTAAAGATTTCTTCCCGCAGCGGACGGTGGTCGAAATTCAGGTCGGGCATGCCGCTCCAGAACATACCATAATATTTCTCCCTATACGTAGCACCGCGAACGGAATGCCAAGGATTTCGTTCACCCGAATCAGCCGTAATGTCGCGGGTAGCCAGATTGCGCGATTTAATTTCCTCGGGAAGCAGCCATTTGTAATAGTTCCAGTATGGATTGTCCGGCCCTTTGGATGCTTCCCGAAACCACGGATGCTGAATGCTGGTGTGATGAATCACTAAATCGATAATGACAGCAATACCCCGCTGGTGGGCTTCGCTGACCAGTCGTTTGAAATCGTCCAGCGTACCATACTCCGGGTCGATACCGTAGTAATCCGTTACGTCGTATTTATGATAGGTTGGGGATGGATTGATAGGCATCAGCCAGATAGCCGAAATGCCAAGACTCTTCAAATAATCGAGATTGTTGGTAACGCCATTGAGATCGCCGATGCCATCGCCATTGGAGTCGGCAAATGAACGAACGAAAATTTCGTAATGAACTCCCGAACAACCCGTACGAATTTGGCTTACTGGTAATTGGTCAAACGACACGTTGGACTGCGAAACGACTGATTTAGAAGGACTGGATTGCATTCAGAGAGAGAATTGCTACTCGTTACCAAACCGAGAAATTAACCGGTGAGTTTGAAAACTAACCTAAGATAGATGTATGTACTACAATTGTCCTAACACATACAGAAAAGATCGTATTTTTTCGACAGGGTTTCCAATCCTGAAATCCTGTTACTCCTCTCAGAAAGTCTTAACGGACATAGGCTTTCAGTGCCTGATAGACCCGGTGCGTTGGCAGGCCCATAACAGTGTAAAAGGAGCCTTCCAGTCGTTCGATGCCAACGAGCCCAATAAAATCCTGCGCCCCATATGAACCGGCCTTGTCGAAGGGGGCGCATTCGCGGATGTAATACGTAATCTCGTCGTCGGTTAACGTAGCGAATTGTACCGTGGTTTCGTCGGTGAACGAGTCCAGATGTGGCTCACCATCATTGGCGGGCGATAGAATCGCGACTCCCGTTCGAACGCGGTGAGTACGTTCCGACAAGGCACGTAGCATTCGACGGGCATCGGCCTCATCCTGTGGCTTATTCAGGATTTGATCGGCTAAGATCACGACTGTATCCGCGCAGAGAACGATCCGGCTCCCCAGATCAGCCCTGAATTGGTCAGCTTTCTGACAGGCTAAATATTCAGCTACCTCATCAGCAGGCATGTCGTCCGGGAATATTTCGTCGGTTGGGCGGGTTTCAATGGTGAACACGAAGCCCGCATCGGTCATGAGCTGTTTTCGGCGCGGTGACCCCGAAGCCAGCACAAGTGGATAGCGTAATGTGAGCATATAATCAGAAGTACGAATCACAAAAATAACCCAAAGACAGGGGTTTTACGTATATTGGTAAGTTTCTTGCACTGCCTTATGACCATCCGACCTGCTACGACCGCCGACGCAGCTCCGCTAACGGAGCTTGCTACATTAACCATGCGCGAAGCCTTTGGGCCACCTCATAATCCAGCCGAACTGGTTGATGAATATATCCAGTCGTCCATTACACAAGCTGCTTTAGAAACCGAACTGACCGATCCACGCTCCGCGTTTTTTGTACTTGAACTGCCCGATGGAACACTCGTTGGCTATGCCAAGCTGCGTCGACATAAACCTCCACGGCAGATGGCTGATCGAAACGCAATCGAAATTCAACGTATCTATCTTCTTCAGTCGCAAATTGGTCAGGGACAGGGTCGAATGCTAATGGAATACTGTCTCGACTGGGCACGCAGGCAGGGTTTTTCGGCTGTCTGGCTTGGCGTTTGGGAGCGTAATGCCCGGGCAATAGCCTTTTATGAGCGGCTGGGTTTCAGGAAAATAGGCTTCCATTATTTTCAGTTTGGCTCCGAACGGCAGCGTGATTTCTGGCTCGAAAAAACAGTTACAGACAGGCCGGGTTAACTCAGGCGGTCGTCATTAAACTATTCATGCCGATTTGCGTCTAATAGTCGTTTTATTTACCAATGAATCAGCCGTACCCGAGCGTCTATAAGCTAACCCTGCTCCATATTTTGGTGGGGTTGCTGCTTGTTGCCGGATGCGCTACCCGCGCCGTTGCCCAGGTGCCACAACAGGATACCACCTTGCATGTGAAAATCAGCGAAGGACCGGTCGATTCGCTTACACTTCATCACGTAGCTGTAACGGACAGTATTCTGATGCAGCGCGACAGTGTTTTCTACACAAAGCTAAAGGCCTCAATGTATAAGCATCGACTAACACGACAGCTCTATGACGCTGTTTTTCAGGATGTTTATAACAGCCGGGTGAGGACGGGTGAAGTCAGTCAGCTTGAAGTTAACCCGTTCAAGACGTTCGAGGGACGTATCATTGGCGATATCTACATCCGGCGGCTCAGCGTATTCGGGCAAACGGTTTATGATACCCTCCGTAAACCCGCTAACTGGATCGAACGAACCGGTAACCGATTGCATACCAATACCCGCGAACACGTCATCCGCAATTCATATTTGCTTTTCCAGCAGGGCGATGCCCTGAACCCGACCGTATTGCGCGATAACGAGCGTTTATTACGAACGACATCCATTTTTCACGATGCCCGGATTCTGGTGCTCCCTCGCCCGGGGAGTAAACAGTTTGTGGACGTGTATGTAATCACGCAGGACGTCTGGTCCTTACTTCCCAACGGCGGATTTGGGGGGCTTACTAACTTCAGCGTTGGCTTTGATCAGGTCAATTTTAGAGGATTGGGCCACCAGCTTTTTGCGCAGGTGGCGTATTCGGGTACTGATCCGAGGCAAAAGCTGGAATATCAGGCACGCTACAAAGTGCCCTTTATCGGCAAAACATTCCTCACGGCCGAGGCTGACATGCTGTACTTACGCGATTTGAAGCAGGCTGCTGTTAAATTATACCGGCCGTTTCTGACCCCCGACATGAAATATGCCGGTTCTATCGAATTGAATCGTACGCAGGTCAACAACCGGATTGTCACGCGAAATGAAGTGACACGTAATGATACGGCTATACTAGTTCCGCTAACGTATAATTATTCCGATGTCTGGATCGGGCGGTCGTTTCGCTTGTTCTACAGTCGGCCCGATACCGATGAGAAAGGTCGTTCCCGCCTTGTTATTTCACTGCGAAACACGAGTTACACGTATTTCAACCGGCCCAATGTGACAGCGGATACGAACCAGCTTTATCAGAATAGTCGTACCACGCTGTTCAGTGTCGGCTATACCCGGCGCAAATATGTTCGTGACGTGTTAATTTATGGGTTTGGGCGCACAGAGGACGTACCGATCGGGGAGTCCGTCGCGGCTATCGCTGGGTTCGACAATGCCGAACTGGGTGAGCGCCTGTATATGGGTTTGAATTTTTCGCAGGGCAAATATGTCCGTCGGATTGGTTACCTCTATGGCTTAATTAATTTTGGTGGCTACATTCGGAAGAATAAGATTGAACAGGGCATTTTTTCCTTTGAATCGAACTATTTCAGTCCACTGATGAAAACGAGGTGGGGCAACATGCGTCATTTTCTCAATACACGGTTTACAACCGGGATCAATCGCTTTGATAATGAATATCTTACACTGAGCAGCAGTGGGAGTGGTATCAATACCGATGGGATTGGTATCAACAGCGATGCCCTCCGTGGCACAAAACGTTTTCTGATCAACTACGAAAATATTCTGTTTTCCCGATTGAGCCTGATCGGATTTCGCGTGGCGTTCATTACGTTCGCTAACATCGGTTTAGTCAGTTTTACAAACCACGCTTTCCTGAGTGGCCCTTTTTATCAGGGATATGGTATCGGTTTTCGACTCCGGAATGAAAATTTAACGTTCAATAGTTTTCAGATCCGGCTGAGTTATTATCCCAATATTCCCGGCAACACAATCCCGTTTCGTCAGGCGGTTGAAGGTATTCCGGCACTACGACTGCGCGATTTTGATCTATCGGCACCCCAACTTGTTCCTTATCGTTAAAAAAATAAATACATTAAATGTTGGTACATTAAATACAAATACATTATATTTGTGGCATGTCAATAGAAACAGACATCAAACAAGCCACTCCATTCAGAACACCCTATCATCGGTTAATGGTGAATCTGATGTATACCAGCAACTGGATTGCCGCCAGCCAGACGAAACTGTTAAAACCATCTGGGTTGACACTGCAGCAGTACAATGTGCTTCGCATTCTACGGGGCCAGTACCCTAATCCGGTTAAAGTGAGTGATATCACAGAGCGGATGCTCGATAAAATGTCGAACGCGTCGCGATTAATCGATAAGCTGGTTGCCAAGAAACTGGTGCTACGTACCGAATGCCCAAGTGACCGACGGGCGGTTGATGTTGTCATAACGGATAAAGGGTTGGAATTGCTCCAGAAACTGGATGTTCACCAAACCGAATGGAACGATGAACAACGTAACAAATTGACCGAAGACGAAGCTACTTACCTGAGTCAATTACTGGACAGACTGCGCGCTTAATTTATTCATCATTCACGTTTTAATAAATCAATTAATTTACAACAATGAAAAAGGCAACCTTATTTGCTGCATTATTATTCTCTTCAGTTGGCGCTTTTGCTCAGAACTGGACACTCGATAAAGCACACTCTAACCTGGGCTTTACGGTAACTCACATGATGTTATCGGAAGTAGATGGCAAATTCCAGAATTTCGATGTGAAAATGACGTCGTCGAAAGATGATTTCACCGATGCTCAGATTGACTTAACGGCCGATGTAGCCAGTATTAACACGAACCAGGAAAAACGGGATGGTCACCTGAAAAGCCCTGACTTTTTCGACGCTACCAAGTATCCTACCCTGTCGTTCAAAAGCAAGTCGATCAGCAAAGTATCGGGTAATAAATACAAACTGATGGGTGACCTGACGATGCACGGTGTAACCAAGCCTGTAACACTTGACGCCGTGATTACGGGTCCGGTAACGAACCCACAGAGCAAGAAAACCTTAGCGGGTTTCAAAGTAACGGGTGAAGTAAAACGGGCTGATTTCACCGTCGGTACAGCTCCTGCTGCTGTTGTTAGCGACGAAATTGCAATTCGGGCAACTGGCGAGCTTGTTAAGGCCAACTAGGATAACCTAACCTAAACTATAGTGAAATCCCTGATACCTAACGGTGTCAGGGATTTTTTTGTGACGATTTTGGCGTTAACTGTAATCTCGCCAATTTTTTTTGGATAAAGGCCGCTACGTCATTGGGGGCTTCCCAGGGCAGGAGATGACCGGCATTGTCAATCGTTTCGAACGTAGCGTTTTTTAGGTAGGGCAACGTCAGGGTTGGTTGAACATCGGGTGCAAGAGCCTTGTCCTCCGTGCCAACCAGAATTGATACCGGTACGTTAATACCGCTTATCTGCGCCGAAATATCTTCTTTACTTCCGAATGTAAGCCAGGCTTTCCAGGCCGCTTCAGACGTTCGCAGGTTGTCGGCGATAATCTGTTCTTTCGCCATTTCCGAAAGAGGCCTGACTGTGATTTTGGCGAATGTTTTCTCGGCTGCCGACCGCAGACCGTGGGTTTTGAGCATCTCTTCCCGATCCGCATCCGGAATAGGTTCGGGTTTTGGCGGTGAGGGTGATAATAGAATAAGTGATTGAAGGCCAATGGGTTGCCGACTGGCCAAGGCGAAAGCAACCTTGCTGCTTAGCGAATGACCGACGAGTACGAAGTCGTGAACGTCCAGCGTATCAAGCAAATCCACTACGTCATCAGCCATCGTTTCCACTGAGTAGCCCGTAGCTGGTGCATCTGAGTCGCCATGTCCACGTAAATCAATCGCCAGACAGCGATACGCGTCAGGCAGTTGGCCGATAACCGTTTGCCACTCCAGTGCCGAACCACCGAAATAGTGGAGAAATACAAGCGTTAAAGACCCACTGCCTACGTCGAGGACATTGAGCCGGGTATTATTGGTGGAATAAAGCACAGGAAGCGTGGGTTAGGTGGCTACTTTCAGCTGCGCCGGGCGTTCTGTAATCTCAAGCATCTCAGCATGTGGCACAATCGTAATCTGCCCAAATTCCTGCAACAGCATCTTATACGTTTCGGCAACGGGTCGGGGCTTGCGGTCAAGATCATAGAGCCCGCAGGCATTTACGTGGTTATTAACCTCTTTGAGTTGCGAATCCCAGTCCATCTGGTCGATCAGGCTATACCATGTGAAGCCAATTACGGGTACGCCATCCCGGCGCATGCGCATAACACTTACCCATTGTTTCAACAGCCAGATTGGCGCCAGATCAGCCTCAAATACATTGGTCTCTGTGTGCATAACCGGCATTCGATACCGCTCGTAATAGTCTTTGGTAATTTCATACCAGCCCAGCACATCCATGGACGTCTCAATCGACCCGTCAGGAAGTTTTATGCGCTCGTTACGGCCATAGTAGTCATTGCCCATAACTTGATAGCCCGGCGGTTTACCTGCCATAAACCAATCGTATTCCTCACGAGTCAACCCATTGTCCATCATGTACATAGCAACCGAGGCTGACGGCTGATTGGCATAGAGTAGATCCAGCGATAGAAAACGAAGCTCATTCTCCAGCATAATTTGCGGTGAAGGCGTTGCCTTAATTTCGTGCGTATATTCGGCACTTTCGCTTTGCACGATCACGCAATCGTTTCGGCGCTTGACGATTTCGTGATTGCCCATAATGCTGGCGGCCACGCAATGCTTGAGTGCGGTAACGAATCCTTTGTCGGTTTTAAGCTGCTCATTCCAGGCACCTTCTTTGCCGCTAAGCCGAGCCGTTACGTAAATCTCGTTGACGGGCGTATAATAGCGCACCCACGGATAGCGCTCGGCCACAGCTCCGGCAAACTCCGCAAAAAGAACGGGCAAGTCGGGGTTCTGGTAGTCGCCAATCCAGTCTGGTACGCCAAAATGCATCAAATCAAGTATCGGTGTTATGTTGAGCCGCTTAATTTCGGCCATTGCTTCGTCGGCGAAACTCCAGTCGAACTTGCCCGATCCCTGATGGATGCTGTAGTACGGTAAACCATAACGCAAAACGTTCAGCCCCATCTCTCTAACCAATCCAAGGTCTTCCTTGAAGCGCTCATAATGACCACACTCCCGAAGCAAATCCCGACGAACCTTGCCGTGCTGAATAGTGGGATAGGAACACTCGATTCCTGTGGCAAACATGAAATTGCCAGGTGTATTGACGGGCAATCCACTACCATCATGACCACCCGCGCCACCGAACTGGTCGCCCTCGTAGTTGCCATCGCCAAACTGTTTTTTAATTCGATCTAAAAATCCTTTTTGAGCCATACGTAGCGCGGGTGGGAACCCTAAATGAACTATTGCTAATTGCGGGTTTCTACCGCATTACTTGTGCTTTTCCAGAAATCGATCCGCCGTTCGGAGCGCTAAAGCCATGATTGTCAGGGCCGGATTAACGCTCAGTGCACTAGGAAACGTTGAGTTATCGCTGATAAACAGGTTAGGAGTATCGAATGATTGCCCGTCTGGACTCACCACTGACGTAGCCGGGTCAGTTCCCATACGGCACGTACCGATGACGTGCGCATTACGGGGGAAAGCCCAGATATTTCTGGCACTCGCTGCGGACCAGATGTCTCGCATAATCTTATCTGCATGGGCCGTCATCCGTTTCTCATTTTCACCATTCGAGAAATAAATACGCGGTTTGGGTAGTCCACGGATGTCTTTCTCGTCGGATAATTCCAGATAATTATGGGCATGGGGGAGGCAATCGCCAAGAATATTGATGCCTGCTACGTGGTTATAAGCCAGTGCAGCTTGCTTCAGATCTTGTCCCCAAAGCCCTCGTGCCCGTGCCATCTGTGAAATATAGGTGACAGGCATCACGCCGATGGATTGGAGGAGGTACCCCCCGGCAAAGTCAGCCTTTTCGGGTCGATGGGTATCTTCCGAAATCAGGGCGCCGGGAATGCCTTTGTAGGGTCGTATGTCCTCTTCAAATTCGCCCCAGATCTGCAATCCTGTATGCGCCATAACGTTCCGGCCGACCTGACCGCTGCTATTGGCCAGGTTGTTCAGGAGGAGCAGCCGGGCCGTTTCGATCGTTCCGGCGCAGAGAAACACGTAGCGGCAGCGTTGACGTTCTTCCTGCCCATTTCGGATGTAAATTACCTCACTGATTCGACCGGCTGCATCTTTAATTAGCTGCGTAACGAAACTCTCGGGTCGGATCTCTGCGCCGTGGTGTACGGCCAGAGGGATGTACGTTACGTCCATACTGGCTTTTGCTCCAATGTTGCACCCTGCCTGGCAGAATCCCCGATTCGCACAGGCAGGCCGATAACCGACCCCCTCCTGATAATAGCCTGCCGACAAGGCCGCATTGGCCGCTGGGGAGGTTTTGATTCCGAGTTCTTTACAACCCCTTTCCATCAACTGACCCGCGCCGTTTATGGGCAATGGCCCCAGCGCATAAGCACGTTTACGAGCAGGTCCCCATGGGTAAGGTGATGGACCGGAAATGCCCAGAAACTGCTCAACCTCATCGTAATAAGGTTCAATCTGATCAAATCCGAGAGGCCAGTCTTCACCCACACCAAAGTCGGTGCGGAGTTGAAAGTCGTCGGGTTGGGCGCGAGGGGTGTAGGCAGTATAATGCAAAGTCGATCCACCAACCCCCGTACCGGAATTGTTGCTGCCAAAAGGAATCGGATCATTGCCCGCGCTTAGCCGTTCGTCGTTCCAGAATAGTTTTTCCTGGGATTTTTCGTCGGTGGCGAAATCGGTTGCCGGGTTCCAGTGTTTTCCGGCTTCGAGTGCTACTACCTTCAGACCCGCAGCCGCGAGTCGTGCCAGTAAGGGAGCGCCACCCGCGCCGGTACCAATCACAACAGCGTCAACTGTTTCGGAAGTTTTGTAATGTTTCATAAAAGCATGGAGCAAGGTGCAGGGAGTGAGGTATATGGTTTAGCGAGCTGGATTAACTCGTTATACCATGCCCCCAGCTCCTCGCTCCGTGCTTTTGGGTTCGCGATCTTCTAATTGATTCAGGCCAATACGTTGCCAGGTTGGTACATCGGCCATACCAACGTAGCCAATTTCTTCCTGCGCTAACGGATGGCAGTAGTACGTATTCGCGACTTCGGTCAATAGTTCCTCAAAAAAACGGTTGGCGGGAAGTTTTTGCCAGGTTTCACCGGGTGCTTCCTGGTGTTGAATCGCTTTAAGAACTTCGTCCTTTAATTCATCCGAAAGCTGTTGAAACGTCTGTAGAAACAGTAACCGGGCCGCTTCGTCCACGCCCGCCAGACCGAGTTTATAGGCATCGCCGTCAGCAGGCATAACATCATATCGCCAGCCATCCGATTTGTTCAGAATGAGCCGTTCGTCGATCCTGCCAGCGATATCAATACGTTCGGTACGTTCATCCTGTGGGATCAATCGGTCGCAAATGGCCTGTAATAAAGAAAATTCAGAGGCCGTGAAAAACTGCGGTGGCTGCGGTGAAATGGTGAGTCGCTCCGTAAGTGCCAGTCGGGTTGCTTCGGTAACCTGGTCGGTGGCAAGCAGGGCACGGACGGTGCCATCAGGATACTGATCGTGCATGAGCATTATCCTAGTTTTCCGCCTGTTACTTCCACAATGCTGCCGGTAATGAAACTTCCTTCGCTCGAAGCCAGCAGTACGTAGGCCGGAGCTACTTCTTCCGGTTGACCAGGGCGGGCGAGGGCCACTTCATGGCCAAAGTTTTTAACCTCATCTTCGGGCATTGTGCCTGGAATGTTGGGTGTCCAGATAGGGCCTGGTGCAACACAGTTGACCCGAATGTTTCGTTTGCCCAGTTGAATCGCCAATGATTTGGTAAAGGAATGAATGGCCCCTTTTGTGGCGGTGTAATCGACTAGAATGGGGTTGCCAACAATACCGACAATACTGCCCGTGTTGACAATTGCATCGCCCGACTGCAAGTGTGGCAGTGCGGCCTTCACCATGAAGAAATAGCCGAAAATGTTGGTCTCAAATGTTCGCCGGAATTGCTCTTCGGTAATGTCTTCGATTTTTTCCTGCGCCATCTGAAAGGCCGCATTATTGATCAGGATATTCAATTTGCCATACTGAGCGACGGTTTGCCGCACGGCATCCAGACAGGCGGCCGAACTGCGAACATCGGCCTGAATCACCAGACAGGACCGGCCTTTGCTTTCGACCAGGTGTTTGGTGGTCATGGCGTCGCCTGTGTTTTCGTTATACACGATTGCAATATCAGCCCCTTCCATGGCAAAGGCAATTGCCACCGCCCGGCCAATTCCCGAATCGGCCCCCGTAATGATGGCCACTTTGTCGGTGAGTTTACCGGCTGGTTTATAGTTGGATAAATCGCTGTCGGGTGCAGGATTCATGTCCGACTGGCGGGCAGGGTAAGGCAATTGTTGTCCGGGAATCTCTCCAGATTTCGGGCGAAATTCAATAGTTTCCATGAGCTCGTTAAGTAGGTTACAGCAAGCCTGTCAACTTGATTCGCTCACTGCACAACTATCTAACCGGCTGTCAAACGGTTTTGTTGCGGCACAAATATTGTCTCGGTTATCGGCAACAATAGGCCACACATATGGTTACAAAGTTGCTCGCTTGCCTAATTGTACTAGCCATCAAAGCGGGGTTCCAGTCTGTATGCTGTCTGCGCCTGATTCATTGCCCGTTTTTCTAACCCGACGAAATCCTTTTCTTGCCCTGCATCCACCTGATTCCCAGCTATGTGTTTCTGTTGTTATTCCCGCCCGCAACGAGGCCGACAACCTTGAACACACGCTGAACGCCCTGCGCATTCAACGGCAGGCCGATGGATCGCTGATTCCGTGGGCTCAGTATGAGGTGTTAATCCTGCTTAATAATTGTACGGATCGTTCGGTTGCCGTTGCCGAGTCTTATCAACAGCGATATCCTGATTTCCCACTACGTATCGCCACCATTCAACTGGCGCCGGAAAATGCCAATGTAGGCACTGCACGGCGCCTGCTGATGGATGAAGCCTATCGGCGACTTCTGCAAGTTGGCAGGCCGCACGGTATTATTGCGTCTACAGATGCGGATACCATCGTTGATTGTCAATGGATTGAACAAATACGGGCCGAAATCAACCAGGGTTGCGAAGTAGTCGCTGGACGAATTTCAACCCGCCCTGATGGCAATCAGGTCAGGCTTAACCACCTGCGTGACGTAACGTATCGGATGTTGATTGCCCGGCTCGAAGCCTACCTTGACCCCTTACCGTTCGACCCCTGGCCCCGGCACTTTCAGCATTTCGGGGCCAGTCTGGCGCTGACATGTGTTGCTTACAAACGGGTAGGCGGATTACCGAAAGTGCCTCATCTGGAGGATGAAGCTTTGTATACCGCTTTATTACGTACCGATACGCGTATTCGAAAAAGTCCTACTGTTCGGGTGACAACCTCAACCCGGATGCATGGCCGGGTGGCCATTGGTTTTTCGGAGCAGTTACGCTATTGGGAAACGCTCAATCAAACCAATCAATCGCAGTTGGTCGAATCAGCCGGAGCAATTATTCGCCGGATTCAAAACAGACAGCGGCTACGTAGCATCTGGCAAAATCGCGCTACTAAATCGTCTGCTGCTGATGTACAACTCATTGCGACTAACTTATTGATCGACACCGACTGGCTCGAGTGCCAGCTGGAACAAGCAAGCTATTTTGGGCAGCTTTGGCAGGAGGTAGACGCCAAGATAGCAACCGGCGCATGGGCCGTGTATTGGAAACTTGTCCCCATTACAACTGCTATTCGGGAATTACGTGCCTTCCTGAATACAGCAGATACCTCGAATGCCTGACTTTATTTTTTCTTCTGAAATAGGTCCAGTCGATACGTTTCGGCTCGCTGATTGACTACGTGTGTCAGCGTACCATCAGGCTGGGCCAACTCCAGAAAAAAGTCGTGAACATCGTCACCTGTCAAAGGGTAATCATGAACGACCGGCGTCCAGTGGACCAGCAATAAGTGGCCATTGGGCGCTAGATGATCAACAAGTAACTGTCGGACGCGACCTAAATCCGGCTTGGAAAAATAATAACCTACTTCCGACAAAAGAATCAAATCGAACGTATCGTCGGGAAATTCGTCGGGAATAGCCATTTGACGAATCGTTACGTTCGGTTGATTAGCCAACCGCGCGCGCGCTGTCTTTAACGGTAATTCACTGGCGTCGACCGCCAGTATTCGTTGGCAGCGCTCCGTTAACAGCTGGGTCAATACTCCAATCGAGCATCCGATTTCAAAGGCGTTTTCATACTGCGTATTGGGTAAGGCGGCCAGCGTTGCTTCATATTTCTGACGCTCGTAGGAACTAGTCTCAAACGACCAAGGATCGCTGTTCGCTTTGTAAACATCGTCGAAATAGGTCTGATTTAACGTAGTGGGTTGAGTAGGCATAAGCTAGTTTTGTGAGTTGGCTTCCAGAAACAGTTCACGGGGTTTCTCGAAATGGGTGAGCAGTTCAGGGGATAAATAGAAGGCCGTCGGATCGTCATCAATCAGGCGGGTTACCTGCGAACAGTGAGCTGCAATGGCCCGGTTGCGTTGGTCGATGACAGTGTCAATAGCGACTTCCCATACATTCATTTCATCGGGATCGGGCATATCGCGCTGATTTCCCAACTCCCACAACCAGATCAGGTACTCCAGTACTCTGGGTCTGTTGGTGGTCTGCCGCAAGGCTTCCTGCATGATTTGCCAGGAGGCCCGGTGGTCGGGGTGTGGATCTCGTCGCCAGGGCACAAAGATGGTGGACGGCTTTACCTGATCGATTAAGGTCGCGACGGCCGTAGTGGCTTCCAGAAAATCTGGCTGGTCACGCATCGGTACTTGCCGGTCTTTGTAGCGCAGAAACGTACAATCCGCATCATTGATAGCTAAGATGCGCAACGCTTCGCGAGCTTCCGCTTCCCGCAGGTTGCGAAGCCGTTCGGCCGGGTAGGATGCTGAGTTCGGATGTGACATCGTTCCATCGCTCACGAATATGACATGTACCGCGTAGTTTAGCGCGCGCAGTTGAGCAATGGTGCCTCCACAGCCCAAGGATTCATCATCGGGATGTGGGGCAATAATCAGCGCCGGGCCGATTGTCTGTAGATCGTCCAGCCATACCGCACGCTCTTCCAGAATAGCCTGATTAGCGCCAGAGTTCATCGGACAATTGAGCGTTTGTGAGAACGAATTTTCCAATGTCCACCAACGTAGCGTCGGGGGCGGGCTGCCGTAAATAAAGAGTCAAATCGCGGTGGATTCGCTCAAATGGATGCGGTCGGAGTAGACCTCTGGCACCCACGCAACGTTCAGCCAGCGGCATCACGCGCAAACAGATTTCCTCGATGGCTGTCCGGGTCATGTTGGCGAAGGCGACGATCTTTTGCCAATCGACGCCTTCGGCCAGCCAACGATCGGTGTTTTCTCCGGCAGCCCGTAGCCAGTGATTTCCCGATTCGATCAAACAGGCCATTTCGGCGAGTCGTGTCTGCTGAAGAATGTCATCAGTTCGGTTCAGGGTAGCCAGAAACTGGCGGGTCGCTTCATAGATTGCTTCGGCTCCGCCAAGCTGCACAGCCGCAAAGCGAATGGCTCCCCCACTAAAATACGGCTGACGCAGATAGTCGCCGGGCTGGCCCAGTAAATCATTATCTTTCAGATGGATACCTGTGAAATCAAGCTTAAAACTGGCGGAAGCCCGCATGCCTAACGGTTTCCAGAATCGTTCATCCTGGGCTATTGGTTCGACCTGTTCCGTGGGGACGATCGCCATTTGCCAGCCCTGTTTATCCGTTGCCCGTAAGTCGCCCGTGATCAGGGGACGCTGAATCCACTTGCCGCCCGAGCCAAAGGTTTTGGTACCCGTCAGACGATAGGCCGGGTCGCCTGTCGACGTAGTAAATTCATCAATCCGAACTCCATTGTCTGCCTGCGTATTCCAGACGCTGAATAGCCGCTTGTGTTGGATTACGTCCGTATACCAGTTGCTACGTTGCTCGGGTGACGCGTAAAGGTGAATCAGATAAAGCGCATTAATGTGCCCTTCATACACCCGCCCGACGGCCAGATTCGCCGAACCAATACGTTTAAGCAACTGCAAAAGCCGGGCCGTTTGTCCCCGATTGAAATCGAGTTCGTGACCGGGAAGGGTAATAGACAGAAGTCCAGCCTCGGCCAGCCAGTTAAAAGCTTCTTCGGGAAATGCGCCTTCGGTATCCGTTTCAGGAGCGGCCTCCGCAATCTGCTGGATCAAGGGATTTAGCTGACCTGGACTATCGAAAGGAATAGAAACTGGGGTAGGCGACGAGACTGAGTGAATGGCATTCATACCCGTATAAATCGACAGAACCGCTGATTGTTTTATAAACTGTGTGAGCGGATGAAACCCCACCCTGACGGCTCGAATGGCTAACCATTCGGCTCCTATTCACTGCCCGAAAAGATGCTTATAAACGCTGTTTGTGCATAATGAAGGTATTATTTGGCATTTTTCAAAGTACCTGTTTAGATAGATGCGTATCTGCTTTGAACCGCCAGATAATTTATCTATTATTCAGATGGACCGCTGCCTCATATACCCAACAAAGTTGAGTCTACGCAGTTCTTATTGTTGTCTCCGTTTGATTTTCCGTTTTATTACCAGGGGGCGCGTAGGGTATTATGCACTCAGGTTGACTGGTTTATAAGCAGGGATTGGTCCATGAAATTATCTTTTTTATCATCAACGTATGTCTCAGTATCAACCTGACCCCAAGAATTCCCAAGTTTCCAGAGAAGTAACAAGCTCGTTGTTTATCAATCAAACCCCGCCTGTTGGCTCATCGCTCGATGGTGTAACGGATTTGATTTGTTTTTCTCACCTGCGCTGGAACTTTGTCTACCAGCGTCCCCAGCATTTGTTAAGTCGTGCCAGCAAACAGTGGCGGGTCTGGTTTATCGAAGAGCCTATTTATGGCGACAACCAACGGGTAGAAGTACGTACCATCAGCGAGAATATGACGGTAGTCGTACCTCACCTGCGACATGGAACCAATCCTGATGAGGCCCTACGTCAGCAACGGGAAGTTGTTGATCAACTGCTGGCTCAACAGAATATTCAGGACTTCATTGCCTGGTATTATACACCAATGGCACTCAGTTTTAGCAATCATCTTAAGCCCCGAATGACGATCTATGATTGCATGGATGAGTTGTCGGCCTTTCTGGGTGCTCCCGCAAGTTTATTGGATAAAGAAAAGGCCCTGCTCACGCAGGCGGATTTGGTGTTTACCGGCGGCCTGAGCTTGTTTGAAGCCAAGCAGGCAAGGCATCCGAATGTATTTGCTTTCCCTAGCAGTATTGATTATCGCCATTTTGAACCAGCGCGTCACGCCTTGCCCGAACCCGCTGACCTGCAAAATATTCCGGGGCCACGTATTGGTTTCTGTGGAGTGATTGACGAGCGGATGGATCTTACTTTATTACGTAACTTAGCGAATAGTCGACCCGACTGGCAGTTTGTCCTGCTGGGTCCGGTTGTGAAAATCAACCATGCTACGTTGCCTCAGGGGCCTAATATTCATTACCTCGGCATGAAATCTTATAAGGAGTTGCCGGCTTATTTCAGTCATTGGGACGTAGCCATCATGCCATTTGCTATTAACGAGGCCACCCGCTACATCAGTCCTACTAAAACACCCGAATATCTGGCAGCTGGATTGCCTGTTGTGTCAACGCCGATCCAGGATGTAGCTCGTACGTATGGCGGCTGGGCGCCGGTAGCGATTGCCGATTCGCCCCAGTCGTTTGAGCAGGCTATTGAAAAAATGCTTACTCAGTCTGACGATTGGACGGCAGTGGATGAATACCTGCTGGCCAATTCCTGGGATACGACCTGGGAAGAAATGAGCCGACTTATGCAGGCGCAACGTGCGCTGGTTTTCGAATAAACGCCTATAAATGTAGCGTTCCGGATTTTTTACTAACGCGCTCCCCTAATTCAAATACCCAACTGGCTCACTACGTACCGATTAGCTAATCGGCACGTAGTGAGCCAGTTGGGTATTTGAGTTTGATAGGAAGACTCGTCACAAGGAGAATGTACCTTAGTCTGGCCGCTACTTTGAGAACCTTCCAGATAGGTAGAATTTTATACCTATCTGTTTAAATAGCAAATCAGCAACTTTAGGCGTAAATCCAAAAACAAATAACTTACGTATTTTGTAGTTTACTATACAAGCTATTTGTATTTTAGAGATTCCTTGCTTGTGTACTTAACCGTTATGAAAACTCAGGAAACAATTGGCGCTAATTTTAAAAGAGCCAAGATATTAGTTATTGAAGATAACGAAGATCACTGGATACTGATAGAAAACGCCATGTATCATTGTCTGTCGGAAGTGACCACTGTTTGGGCCAAAACACCGGATCAGGCAATGGATTTCTTGAATGACTGGAGCATTCAGGAATGGGAGATGCCTAAATTAATTTTGCTGGACTTATATATGCCTGCCCGGGAGCATGGTTGGTTTTTGCTTAAGCAGATAAAAGCCATGCCTGCTCCCTGTAGTCAAATTCCAATTGTTGTGCTGAGTGCATCCGACCATCCGGCAGATATTGCTGACGCCTATCAGCGTGGTGGCTCGTCCTATATGGTCAAACCCACTACGATTGCAGAGTGGTTAGCGTACTTTCAGGAATTGCGTAATTACTGGTGGGAAACAGTTACGTTACCACCCATGCGATTCTCTGTTTAATCCAGGGTGAATAATTAGCTTAACATCAGGCTGTGTCGTCTGGTAAGGCCGCTACCTGTAACCAGAATTGACAGACGCGCTCGATTGCCTGAGCGAACGGTATATGCCCCTCCGTTAACGAGACTACTGAATTCGCCTGACGCTTATAGCCGTCGATAACCGATTGATTTGAAGGTGATACCAATAGAATAATGGGTATCCGGCATAGGTGCTGACTGTATTTCATGCGTTGCAGTGTATGCAGCCGTTCCTGGGTAGTGGTTCGGGCATCTAACAGTAACAACGTTGGGCATTCCGATTTAGGTAAGTCGGTCAACAGATCAGGTAAATGCACACTGGACTGCTCCGTCTGCAACGTATATTGAGGCCACTTTTTATTGATCGATTGCTTAGCCAGCAATGCATTTGATGTATCATTGGTGATCAGAAGTATCGACAATGTTGCGTTTTTATTCCGAATGTTGCGCTGCTCCAGCAAATCAACTACCGGTTGAGTAGGCATGTCACTAGTAGCAGTTGGAGACAGGTGGCCGTACAAAGCCTGGGCAACCTGAAGCCACCGTCGACGGCTAACGGGGAATACTTCGCCATTGTGTAATTCTATCTGTCCTGCCATCTTCTGACGGGGCGGCTGATGGAGGTTTTTTACGCACAATGGATTGATAAGGGCTGTTTTGTGCACCCGAAGGAAGTTCGGTAACACACCCTCCATGTAGCTTATCGGCTTGGCCAGCAGTTTCTTTTCACCATTTCGAAAATGAAGCCAGCTATAATTATTAGCCCCCAAAAAATAGGCAATCAATTCTGGTCGTTGCAGGGCTGGTTTAATGACGCTCATGAAAATTAAGGTATTCTTTGGAATGGACTTATCGACTGATTTGCTACACGTATTAATACATTATTAGATGCCAGCAAAGCCAAAAAACTTCTCAGGATACAGGGTTTGTAACGGTCTGTCGTATCTAACTGTTTGGCTTCAATCCTTTCTCTATCATTTCTGTAGGGAGGGGTGCCGTTGCCTCACTATTTTGCCATAAATGGGTTGTCATAGGGATGGACGGAATCGTATCGCTTTAACCAAAAAAGCCTGGAATCCGTGCGATCCCAGGCTTTGAACTGACAATGAAATCTTATTTAGCTGGCGCTTATTCGGTAACTTCTTTCTTGCGTGTCTCCACGACTTTTCCATTCTCCACGAGTTTGGTTTTTAATACGTTTTGCTTTGGAATCGCCAGCAGTAGCATAGGCTGGCTTGTAAACGATTGTGGATTCTTCGTTAACGTTGTATCGGCTAAACGAATATACCGCACCGTTAATACCGAATCCTGTACAAAAACTTTGCTGACTGAGAGCCTGGGTGGTTTGTTGGTTGGAGGAAGTGCAATGCCAACGACCATCTCTTTGTTGAAATTCGGGACAGTAGGCTTGCGGCTTGTGGTGGTGGCTGGTTGGAAAAGTTTCTCGAATGTGTCGGCTCGCTCGAATATAAATAAGGTCGGTTTGCTTTTGTTAACCGGGGCTTCGTTACTCAAAAAGTAACCCGTCAGCATGCGGTGAGTAAGCGTAACTTGGGCCAGCGTAAAGAGACTCAGAAAGAGGCAGGTAGCGAAAAAAAGGAGAAAGCGACGTGTACGAAAACGACTTTTACTGAACGTGGGAAACAACATAATCAGACATAAACTACATAGTAACAATACCTCTCTAACGTCTGATTGCTGGATTCGGTGTGTAGCTGGCTGGAAAAAAAGGATTCTAATTTAACTATACAGACTGAGTCATGCTTTCAGTTTACAGCCAGATGAAGCCCAGAAATTGCTTCGGGCGATGATCAAAGGGAGTCAGCTTGAACCGATTTTTACGCGCTACGTATCGGTAATAGCGCGAACCAACCCGAATGGACGTAGTGCGTGAGATCGTTTTGGGCGTAAAGTCATCTTCGAGCGTGTGCAAACTGCCATTTGTCTGATTCGCAATGACATAGTAATCGGGTTGAAAAGCCAGCGCTGTATCGCTGCCCGTTGTGCCACAGAGCACCACATGAACCGGTTTCCTGACAGTGTTGAGCAATGCCATGTCCTTCACGGTGCTGATGTTATCAGCCAGCAGGATCAGATGCCTGGCGTCAGGAAATTCCTGCTGCGCAAACAACAGGGCTGCTACGTCATTTTCGGCATCATCCTTATTTTGAACCGTGTTCCGGGCGGCTTCCAGCAACATTGGTAAGGCAGTTGTTGATTCCCACGATCGGGTAACAAACATGCGGCCAGCCGGTCCGCCGGGGCGAGTCTGTAGCCCCAGACTATCACAGTCGGTAAAGAAAACAATGCCTTTGATGGATGGATGACGGGCGTTCTTTTTGAACCAGGCGAAAAGTTGCGTAGTGTAAGGATACATGCTGCTGGTCAGGTCGCACACAATGACAGCGTCTGGCCAACGGCGCAGATTGCGGGTTAAGATCTGGTATGATGTGGAATCATCCCCAAAATCTCCATCTGTCATTTGGCGGCTAATGGCCGTCTCTTCTTTACTGAACGCTACGGGTTGCGATCGGTGAATCTGCTCCGTCAGCCTGGTGCTCAATGGCTTAATTCTAGTGGTTGATGTGCGTAAAAAAGGGATGTCTGTAATACGTAGTGCAGACCATTGATGCTGCCCGGATGAATGGGCAACGAAGGGCAATTTCGTTTTTCTACCCGCGTGTGACCTACGTATTATTGACTTATTAATTACCAGACTTTCAGTACGAACCGGAGCTGAGTTGACGAGTTGTTTTGGTTTGTCGGTCGGGACAGTAACGGTCGCTGGTTTATCTGTCACAGGATAGAGCACTAGCCAGCGTAGTAAACCCAAAATGAAGAGTGCTAGTATACCTACGGCACCCCTTCGCCACCACCGACGGCGTTTCAACATACGCTGCACACGAGCCCAATCGCTTGGATCGTAGTCAGGTCGATAGGTCGTTAGCGACTGACGTACCCAATCATGGAGTAATTTATCGTCTTGTTCGCTCATGATTCATGGTGGTTTGTGAACGTAGCGCCTGACGTAGCAGCCGATTCGCTTCGGTTAAATGCGCCCGGGATGTACTCTCGGCTAGACCCAACTGCTCCGCGATTTCGCGGTGTGAATACCCTTCCAGTACGTATAGGCTGAATACCATGCGATACGGAGCCGGTAGCTGATGCAGTACCGTTAAAATGTGCTCGGCAGACAGCTGGGCAAAAATAGCTTCGTCGTTCAGGTAAGGTTCTTCAAGGCTGTGTTCCACTAAATCAGCTGGTACATCGAGGGCCCGCTTCCGATTTCGGCGGTAATAATCAATGGCTGTATTGACCATAATTCGCCGTAACCACGGCAGCACCACTTCCTCATTTTTCAGGTCACCCAGCTTTCGAAACGCTTTCAGAAAACCGTCGTTTAGCATTTCACGAGCATCTTCCTGATCACTGGCATAGGCAGCACAAACGGACAGCGCATAGCTATAAAAGCGTTCGTAAAACACCTGCATCGCTGCCTCCCGACCCCGGTGGCAATCCTTGATGATATCGGCTAATGAATAGTCCGCCAAGTAGTTGATCGTGTTGAGTAGGTGTTACTGGCAACCTGCGTATGTATACGTTTCGGTAGTTGTAAAGTCCTGCGAAACCACACCCGGATGTTTAGCCGTGCTTACTACGCTGGTCACGAAACCCTGGCTATTTGTCTGAATAACTGATGTTTGCTCGACAGACGTCTCCATTTTTTTACTGATGCTGTTCCAGTTTGCATTCGTGGAGGTAGCCAGAACGCCAGGCTGCCCAAAATCGGACGAGGGAATCGTTGCGGGAAATCCTTTAAAGGCTGGCAAAGAGGCAATGGCTGGTTTGGCATCGCTCCAGGTCTGACTGGTTGTCCGGATAAGCGTATCACCCACGTAGTCAGTTATTTTTGCCTGACGTTTCTGATTGTCATATTCCCAAACGGTTCGAAAATTGGGCGTTGTGCTGAACATAGTCACGAGGCCATTTTGAATGGTAAGTGGTCGGTATTCAGTACTACCCGATTTTTCAACGTAATCAACCAACTGGTTCTTTTGGTATGTAGAAATTTGTTGTCCTCCAGAAGGGCCGACAGGAATTTCAATTGCTACGGCCGGATCATAATCATACGTAATGGTGGCGATTTTCTTCGTCAAATCGCCTGACCCATCGTACTCATACGACTCGATGGTTGTTGTGTTTACACCGTAGGCACCAATCCGTCTGGTGTTGATGCTGGTCAATCGACTGTTTGTGTAGGCATAATTACTGACCACCGACGACTGTTCGTTTTTGGTTTTACCCGCAAATACGTTCGTTGCTTTTTGTTGCGAATCCATCTTCGTTAAATAGCCTTCTGCATCGTAGGTATAGCTAACCGTTGTCGTTTCGTTTTGCATATCGGTGCTACCCGTAATTTGCTTAGTAAACGTAGTAACCGTCTTCGCCAGATTGCCCTGCGGATCATACACGTAGTCTGTCTGATTGAGGGCGGTTGTGTTTAAGACGGGAGTTTTTGATACCGATACGTATTGTTGAATACGGCAGGTACCCTGGGGTGTCGCATCGTCCGAATTGGAGTTGCACCCCACAGTAAGCCAGCTACTAAACAAAAAAATCAACAGGATGGGCAGAAGCGAGCGACGTGTTTTCATAAGGCCAGACGTTGTTGAGTCTATACAGACATAGACGAACAATGGACCGAAAACGCTGGCAAGATTTTTTATTTAAGCACAGCCTAAAGGGAGAGATTACAGAAGGCACAGAGTTTAAATGATTAAAAATCAAGAAAATGACTCCGTGCTACCCATGACCCCTCCCTTTAGGCTGTGTTGAACCTACTGTTTTTTTGAGGACAAAATGGCTAATTTTTAGCTTCCGATTCCGCTGAATTGCGAAGACTCATGCCTGCTACGTTGAAGCACGAATTGTTATTATCACTCTGGCACTCAAACAGATCGAAGGTTTCGACTCCCTTGTCCAATCGCTCGAAATATAGAATGAACGGTACTTTTTCGTCATTCTTAATCTCTCGACTGTCAGGCGACATTGGGATTCCTTCCGTTTTCAACAGGGCGTAAGTGCGTTTACCATCAGCCGACGCCAGCACCGCTTTAGGATTGAACGAAATACTGCTGGTGCCGTAATAATTGTTGTCACGATCGTTCGGGTCTTTGCCAAAGGTTAGGTACAAGACCGTATAACTGGCTGTCAGGCGAATATCCGTCACCCGTATGTCGGGGTCCTGCGAGTGGCCGAGGCCGCCCTGTGGGTCTGGATAAAGCCGGGGCATGGTCGCTTCCATCGGCTTATTGGCCTGATAATATTCCGCCCCATCGGCTGGAGCGTTCACGTTCGGCAGTCGATTTGACTTACAGGCAGCAACCAACAAAAGGAGGGCGACGAAGGCTTTCATAGAGTTAAATTACTTCCTTTCAGCTAAATAACAAACAACTTACTTCGTCTGTTTTTCTAATTTATCTACCGCGAGCGTCTCCCAGATTTTGTCGTAAACGTCAGTGGCCAACAGCGACTTGCCTACGTTCTGGCTGCTCACGAAAACCGGATGATGTTCCGGTGCCGTGCCAATACGTCCGTGCGAGCCTTTTACCAGCGTAGCATCGAGTGAGATCACGTTCATCAGGTACCGGAAGCCAAGCATTTTGCGGCCAAGTTTATAGCCTGCCTTGAGTTTTATGAGCGGATTGGTCTGGTCCATAAACATCTCGACGGGATCGTAGCCGGGTTTCTGATGGATGGCTACCAGGCGGGCATAGTCCGGCGCGCGAGCGTCGTCGAGCCAATAATAATATGTAAACCAGCTGTCGGCATCAGCCACCACAACCAGATCGCCGGAACGTTCGTGGTCGATGTGGTATTTCTTCTGCTGTTCCTTGTCCAGAACTAATTCAATGCCCGGCGTCTTTTCCAGCAGAGAGCGCACTTTATTAAAAACCGTCGGGTCGTTGATATACACATGCGCAATCTGGTGATCGGGTGTCGCAAAGGCGGGCGAGGCACCGGCATCGAAGACTTCCAGACCCCGTTCTTCCCGGTAACGTATCATGCCCGCTTCGCGCAGAATCCGGTTAATGTGAATTGGTTTGCTGACGTTCGTAATGCCGTATTCGGACAGCACAATGACTTCAGCGTTTTGTTTCTCGTAAAACTGAATCAGGTCGCGGCACACATCATCAATCTCGCGCAGGTCGTTGGCGATTTTCGAAAAATCCTGCCCGGACGCAGGACCGCCAAATTTTTGCAGGCAGTAATCCAGGTGCGACAGGTAAATCAGCGTTAGCGTTGGGTTATGCCATTTGTCCACCAGCATCGATGCGTCGGCAATCCAGCGGCTACTTTTGATGGTCGTAGCGGGCCCCCAGAACTGGAACAACGGGAACGTACCAAGTTCTTGCTGAAGTCGATCACGCAGATCACCGGGATGCGTGTAGCAGTCGGCGATTTTCATCCCGTCAGATGGATATTGCGGGCGGGGCGTCGCCGAGTAATCGGCGGATGAGTACATGTTGTACCACCAGAACATCTTGGAAACGGTGAAGTTTGGATCGATTTTTTTGGCTCGTTCCCAAATCTTTTCGCCGGCAACGAGCTTGTTCGACTGTTTCCAGAACTTCACTTCGGAATCGGTGCGGTCATACCAGCCATTCCCGACGATACCGGTTTCGTTGGGCCACTTCCCCGTTACGTAGGTCGATTGCACCGACGTTGTCAGGGCCGGAAGCATGGGGTCAATGGTAGCCTGATGCTTGCTGGCAAACCACTGTTTCAGAAAAGGCGTGTGTTCGCCAATCAGCGAATAAGACAAGCCCACAACATCGAGTACTACGGTCTTTTTCATGATGATGAATGATGAATAATGAATGATGAACTAAACCAGATCTGGCATTCATCATTCATCGTTCATCATTGATTTAAACACCCATTTCATTTCTCGTTCGATCGAGTCAACTATATCTTTCTTTAAATCGTCGGGTAATACGCCCCACGTATAGGTTTCGACCTCAAGCTGGTTGGTGAAATGCCGGTCGGCCTGTAATTTCAATACCTCACGAATATCGTCTTGTGTGGATTTCAACACGCCATAATCGGCCACGAAAAGGGGTACATGGAAATGCGCCCGCCATTCGGCATGTGTATCGTCCAGAGCCGCTAATGCTTCGGGTAAATCCGGAAAACGTAGCAGATCGCCCTGCGTGGTTCGGGCCACGACCTGGTGCAGATACGTCGGTTCGTTAAACTGTTCGAATGCCTGTTTCACGGCCTCACGCCCTTCAGTATCAGTAGGGAATTCAGCTTTTAAAGCCGCACTGACCTGAATTTTACCGACACGTAGCCCATATTTTTTGAGTTTATCCAGCACGTCGGCCGGGCGTTCGTAGCCTACGGCGAAATGACAGACATCATAGCATAACCGGACGTGTTCGCAGATGGTAGCTTCGGCTTCCTCGTCAGTCAGGCCAAATTGTTCACTTAATTGCTCGATGCCCATCGGCAGCAAATAATCCGTAAACCAGGTAATGAACTCGTCGGCGGTTTCGATAACGCCATCGGGTTCGGGTTCCAGATCGAGGTGCATCAACCGGTCGGTTTGGCGACGTAACTGAATCAACTCAGCCACGACTTCGAGCACATTTTGCGTGGTCTGCGAAAAAATATAATCGCGCGCTGCCGGTTGCTCCCACTCGAACCAATGGCGATAGGAGAGGGGCGAGGTCGAAACACCACCCTGAATGGCATTGCCCAAATCATCGACCGGCAATAAGACCGACAGGATTCGGAACAGGCGTTTGGTGTATTCGACCCGCGCTTCGGTCGTCCAGTCGGGCGCATGTACCTGATCTTTTACGACCGTATCATGAAAACCACCGAACGGAAACCCGTTCATTGTGAAGACGTAACAGTCGTTTTGAGCCAGCCAGTGCTGAAAAGCGACCAGGTTTTCGGGCGTTTCCAGTTCTTCACTTGCTACGTTGGAAAGCCGCAGGCCAATGCCAAAGGACGTACTGGAGTCGGGTGCATCGGGCGATAACCGTCTCTTTAGTTCAGGAACCGCCTGCTGCAAAGCGGCAAAGTGATCGGCCCACGTTTCGCCCGCATGAATATTTGTGCAATAGCCAAGATGCCCTAGAGAAGTTTTCATAGAATTTTATTGAACACAGAGCCACGGAGAACATAAAGAAATTGATAAAAACTCTGTGTTCTCCGTGGCTCTGTGTTCAATAATAAAATCTTTGATTAATAAAGAACTAAACTGTGGTGGACAATTCATGTTCACGTAACGTAGCAATTGCCTGTCGAACAAGGGTAGCATCCATTTCGTGCACTTCTACGCCCAGACCAATATCTTTTAACAGCATGATGGTCAATTGGCCACCCAGATGCTCACGGAATTCGGAAAGTCCCTTCAGCACACCCGCACTGTTGTCGGCGTCGAGCATGGGTTGATACAAGGAGAAGCCGAGCGTACGTAGCGTCGTCAGGATACGGTTGGTGTCGGCGTCGGTAAGCCAGCCAAGTTGCTGGGAATAAATACTATCCAGCGCGATACCAATCGCTACAGCTTCGCCATGACGAAGCTCGAAGTTGGTCAACTGTTCGAGCTTGTGTGCACTCCAGTGACCAAAGTCCAGCGGTCGAGAGGAGCCCATCTCGAATGGATCTCCGCCCGAAATATGCTGCAAATGCATCTGGGCGCAACGGTGGATGAGATACTGCATGGCGTCCATATCGCGGGCGGCCAGCGCATGCGCATTGGTTTCGACCCACTCGAAAAATGCTTTGTCCTTGATAAGGGCCACTTTAATGGCTTCGGAGATGCCCGCCCGCCAGTCACGATCATCGAGCGTCGTCAGGAACGTACTGTCGTTAAACACCGCAATGGGCGGAACAAACGTACCGAGGAAATTCTTTTTGCCTTTGTAGTTGACCCCATTCTTGACCCCAACGCCCGAATCATTCTGTGATAGCACCGTCGTCGGAATACGAATATGCCGGATGCCCCGGTGTGAAATGGCAGCCGCGTAGCCTACCATATCCAGCACCGATCCACCACCAATGGCCGCTACGTAGGAATGTCGATCAATACCATAGGTATCCACCGCGTCCACGATTTTCTCGACAAACACGGGATTGTTTTTGGCAATTTCGCCACCCGGAATGATCAGAAAATCTGAAGCAAGATCAACAACGTCAGCGTGTTGTGTAAAGTATGCCTTAATCTCAGCTACTAAACCAGGATGCGTCTCAACAACACCCGAGTCAATGACAAACAGGAGTTTTTTTTGCGTTGCCGAAGTGGCTTGTTGATGAAAGAAATCGGCAAAGAGTGAATTGGTTGTATCGAAAAGTTTCTCGGTAAAAAAGACGTTGTACACGAATTGAACCGTGAAAGACTGCTGCAAATGGCTCATCTCATTATCATGTAAAAACTCAAAATTACCCAAAAAACACCAGTAGTGGCCAAAAAAGTCCGCTGGATCAAACTCATTTGCCAACACACCGTATTGAAGAATTGCGCAACCTGTTTTTCGACGTATTGGCGTGGCCCTGGCGGGGCAGGTGATTCAGGTTTACTAATCTGGTTATCTTTGCCAACTCATACGTTTTTACCCATTTTTATGTCTCGCATTGCACTCATCACTGGCGCTACGTCTGGCATTGGCCGCGCCACCGCCGAAGCCTTCGCCGATCTCGAATACCAGTTAATCCTTTGTGGCCGTCGGCAGGAACGGCTGGACGAATTACAGGAACAACTAAGTCAGAAGACCGCCGTCACGACGCTCAACTTCGACGTGCGCGACTGGAGCGAGGTTAACGACGCCATCAGCACCTTATCTGAAGAGTGGCAAGCTATTGATATACTGCTCAATAATGCCGGAAGTGCCCGCGGTATGTCGCCGATTCAGGAGGGTAGCGTTGACGACTGGGATCAGATGATCGACGGCAACGTGCAGGGCGTTCTCTACGTATCGAAGGCCGTTATGCCCGGCATGGTTGCCCGCAAACGCGGCCACATTATTAATTTAAGTTCGGTGGCGGGGAAACAAACCTACGCAAATGGGGCCGTTTATTGCGCCAGTAAAGCGGCTGTTGAAGCGCTCAGCGCCGGTATGCGGCTGGACCTGACCCAACACGGCATCAAAGTGACGAACATTGCGCCCGGCGCCGTGGAAACCGAATTTTCGGTAGTACGTTTCAGTGGCGATACCGAGCGGGCGGCCAAAGTGTACGAAGGATTTGAACCGCTTACAGCGGAAGACATTGCCGATACGATTGTGTATGCCGTTACGGCCCCTGCTCACGTCACCATCGCCGATATGACGATTCTGGCTTCCGCACAGGCTGCCGCTACGACGATTTATCGGAAGTGAGTAAGAGTTGGTCAGTAGACGTCTTTGGCCTTCAGTATGAGCAGCATAGGCGCTCATTTAAACGTCATTTTTATGAGAAGACATTGGTGGAAAGCACTAACCGTTATTATACTGGCGTATGTTTTCGTAGCCGGTCTAATGCGGCCCGTTCCCAAATTGCCTATTTTACATGAGGCCATACGGAACACTTTTTTCCATCCGCCCTTATGGATTGCCATGATGGTGATGTTACTTCTATCAACCATATTCTCAATCCGTTACCTCAGAAAAGGCAATAACGATGATGACGTAATCGCTTATGAATTTGTGTGTACGGCCATTCTATTTGGTGTTTTAGGCTGTATAACCGGCTCGGTATGGGCCTATTTTGCCTGGGGAGATTTGTGGCCCAATGATCCAAAAACGAACGGCGTCGCCGTGGGTATGCTGCTGTACCTGGCTTATTTTGTGCTACGTGGCTCCTTCGACGACGACATGCGACGCGCCCGGATTTCGGCCGTTTATAACATATTTGCCTTCGCCGTATTTATTCCCCTGATCCTTATTCTGCCCCGCCTAACCGATTCGCTGCATCCTGGAAATGGCGGAAATCCGGGCTTTAATCAATACGATTCAGATGCGTCGATCAAGTCGATTATCCGACCAGCTTTTGTTGGTTTTACGCTGTTGGGGCTTTGGATTACGCAGTTGCGGGTTCGGTTACGTCGGGTCGAAATTCATTTTGACGAATTGGAAGAGACTACAAAACCAGTGCTTGATAAGGAAACTAACTAAACCCATTTGCTGATGGATAGTCTTATGGAAGCCTTACGAAGTGACGGTAAGTTATGGGTCGTCATTGTCGTTATTATGATTGTTCTGCTGGGCTGGCTCTATTATCTACTGAAAATAGGGGGCAGAATTAATAAAGTGAGAAAGAAGAATGGCTTGTAATCCATTGTTCCATGCCAAACAAACGAATTGAACTTGCCATTCCTGCGCCTTGTCAGCAGCGTTAGCAGGACATGAAACCAAAAGAGTCAGGCCGTTTCTGCGATAGCTGCCAGAAAACGGTAGTGGACTTCACGACTATGACCGATCAGCAGATTGGCGCTTATTTTTCTAATCAGCCAAAAAATGTATGCGGTCGGTTTACGGCTGGTCAATTAAACCGGGACGTAGTACTTGCACAAAATGCCTCGAACAGTGTTTTGAAACAGCGATGGCTTGGGCTTATGACAGCCGGACTACTAAGCTGGAGTTCAACGCAAGGACAATCCACCCAATTGTCGGAACAAAGTGTGCTGATAGGCAAACGTATTACGCCTGAATTATCAGCTAAAAGTGAGCATATTGACCAACACGAAACGACAGTAGCAAAAGATTCAACGTGGGTAATTGAGGGTAAGGTAATTGCCGAGACAGATAAAGCACCGTTACCCGGCGTTTATATCATTGTGAAGAGTACACAACAAGGTACGACAACTGATGCAAACGGAACATCTAAACTGACGCTGCCACTGCAGGATGACCAATTTATTTTGAGGGTTATGGGTATTGGTTTTGTATCGCAGGAAATAGAAATTAATCCAGCCCGAAAGTTACCGTTAGCTATTTCGCTTGCTGAAGATTCTGTAGCGCTGGGTCAGGTAGTGGTAACAGGTACGGTATGCGCTCGAAAACCCACCTTCTTCAAAAGACTAAAGAATCGACTTCGGGCTAGCCGTTAGGTAGTTCGAACGTCTCTGATAAATAACCTCTTTTTTTGTTTCGTTAACTTAAGTTAGACAGGATTTACGCCCATAAACTGACCTGTGGCGACAAAGCCTGAATATACTTCCAACTAACTCTTTAACGTTATGAATATCATTTTAGGCGCTACAGGTCACGTTGGTTCAGCAGTGGCCAATACGTTGCTTAAGCAAGGAGAACCCATAATAATTATCACTCATAATCCGCAAAAAGCGAGCGAATGGGAGCAGAAAGGGGCACAAGCCGCTGTTGTCGATGTACATGATGGTGATGGGCTAAAACGTATCTTCCGACAGGGGAAACGACTATTTCTGCTTAATCCGCCCGCGGCACCGTCAACGGATATAGTTGCAGAAGAACGCAAAAATATAACGGCTATTCTGGGCGCACTCGACGGATCTGGTCTGGAAAAGATAGTAGCGGAATCGACCTATGGAGCCCAATCAGGCGACCTGATTGGCGATCTGGGCGTTCTTTATAAAATGGAGCAAGGCCTTGCCAGGATGTCTATTCCAACCACGATCATCCGGGCTGCCTATTACATGAGCAATTGGGACGCATCCCTCCAGACGGCTCAGCAGGAAGGTAAGGTACACGCTCTTTACCCGGCTGATTTTAAATTGCCGATGGTGGCGCCCGATGATATTGGTCAATTTGCAGCTCGTTTTCTGACGGAGCCCGCAGAAAAAACAGGACTCCACTACGTAGAAGGGCCAGAAACGTATTCACCAACCGATGTCGCTGCGGCTTTTGCATTGGCCTTAAACAAGCCTGTAGAAGCTGTAACAACCTCACGTGAGCAGTGGGCGCCAACATTGAAGCAAATGGGTTTCTCCGATAAAGCCGCCGAGTCAATGGCAAACATGACCCTTATTACGGTAGAAAAAAGATATCTACAGCCAGATTTGCCAGATCGGGGGGCTACGTCGTTACTAAGTTACATTGCAGATGTAGTGGCGAAAAGTAAGAAAGAAAAGTAGCCTCAATACGTATCAGCGACTCGTAAGAACCGTTTTTAATACGTCCGATTCCACTCGGTGACCACCGTCAAAGGCAGTGAATTTCAGGTTTGGTACGTCGGTTTGCAATCGGCTCAGATAGCCATCGATATCGCTTAACTCTACTAAATATTCATCCTGTCTTCCGTAGACGTAGTAACAATCAACGTCGGTTAGGTTATCCGGATCAATCATGTCAGTCAGGCCGTTGGGAAAGTAGCCCGCCCATAAAATCAAACGGTCAGCGCGAATGTGACCGGCATTGAGCCAGCGACAGGCCGTAGCAGCACCCTGAGAGAAACCCAGCAGCGTAATGTGAAATTCGGCTGGGTCGCGGCCGTTCAGAACCAGGTCGAACAACGTGTTGAGATACCCCAAAAAATCGTTGATTTCGTACTCCCGATCTTCACGCGTCAGCCACGACGCCCCAATGCGATCATATTCGCCGTTCAGATACAGCCGCGATAAACCCTCGGGTACGACGGTAAACGTTTGGCCCTCGTCCAGGTCCATAAACTTACGACTGAAATATTTCGCCAGCTGCCCAAAACCATGTAGACAAAATAAAATGTTTTTGGTCTGGTCAGTCAGTTCGCCAATCGTATAATAGCGGGCCGTGCGTTGAACAGCTAGATGGTGCTCGGTCATAAATGATGGTAGATTAGCCTTTCCACGGAAAAATCATACAGGTTGTTGTTGCGTGGGCGTAGAGTTTCCCATGCTCATCTACGATTCTGCCTTCGGCTGTAGCAACCGATCGACCAGCGTGTACAATTGTGCCAATGGCCAGCACTTTGCCGGTTTTAATGGTTAGTGGACGAACGAGATTCACTTTCAGTTCGAGCGTCGTGTAGCCCATTCCGGCGGGGAGCGTCGAGTGAATGGCGCAGGCTAATGCAGAATCGAGCATCGTACAAAATACCCCTCCATGTACAGCCCCAATGGGATTATAATGAAATTCCTGCGGTACAATCGAAAAAACGACTTTGCCTTCTTCAACCGATTCAATGCCCATGTCGAGCGTATGGGCTATGGCGGGAGCCGGATATTTACCACTCATCATTCCCTGCAAATACTCCATGCCCGACAACGTAGCGCCAACTTTAGCGCCAATCGTTTGATCTTCCCACGAATAGGTACGCGTGCGGTGTTCCTGATCTATCTCGTTAATCATCCTATAAAACTGGTTTAAATAGGTGGTTTTAAAAGACTAGTAAGTAACTCTGGCCTGCTGTTGCACTTAGTTACGCTTCATAAAGTCTTTGTAATCTCGATAATCAGCATTAAACTTCAATACAGACGCCGATTAGTAATGCACAAATCACCCGGATGAAAGCTGGAAACTATTTGTTCAACACAATTTCTTTTAGTGGAAGATATGCATTGCACTTGGTTTCAACCCGGTGTAAAATAAACTTCAGCTATTCAGAGACGCCAAGACGCCTTCTTTCAAGGAATACGTTGATGTTTTGATCTGCGAAATACCATAAGTTTTCAGGACGTAGTCAATCAGGCAGACGGCTACCACGATCATATCGACGCGAAGTTCGATCATGCCGGGAATCTGCATTCGCTCGTCATGATTTTTGGTGATGAGCAATTCATACGCGCGATAAAACTCAGCGACGGGCAAGGTGAACGTGGTTTGTGCTGGATCTGGCAAATGGCCTTCCGTGTGCATAAACCACATATCGACCAACGTATCGAATGAACCCGAAGAGCCGACCAAAACCGTTGGCTGGTATTGGTGAATCGCGTTGGCTAGTGGCAGCAATTGCTCCTGAAAATAGTCGTTTAACCGCCTAATACTGCCAGGATTTATAGGGTTGGAGCGGTCGGATTGCCGCACCACCGGCGTTTCCGGCATAAATCGTTCCATAAGCCGTTGGCCACCAATCTCAAAACTTTGCTTCCAGAATACCCGGGACTCATTGCCCAGAATGAACTCAACACTTCCCCCGCCAATGTCGATCACCAAACTGGTTTCGCTCCCTGTCTGACCGGTCAATGCTCCGGCTGCCCGAATGCCCTGATAGATATAATCGGCTTCCTGATCGCCCGAAATGACGTTTATTGAAAGGCCGGTTGCCTCCCGAACGCGCGTTATAAACTCCGCCTGATTATGAGCCACCCGGATCGCACTCGTGCCAATGGCGATAACCTGTTTGGGGTCTACTCCGTATTGATCGAGTACTTGCCGGAAGTAGGTCAGGACGCCTAGCGCCCGGTTGATGCCATCTTCCCTAATGATGCCCTGGTTGATGCCCGCCATCCCGATTTTGGCAACCCGGCTTTCGCGGAAGAGTGTTGTATACGTATCACCGCTTTTTTCGGCAATAAATAGATGAAAAGTGTTAGTGCCTAAGTCAATAATGGCTTGTTTCATAGTCGCAAATCTATTACCTTTGCCGTCCGGTTTTTAGCTAAAACAGAAAATTTACAACATGCTTATCATTAACGTAAAAGACAACGAGTCGATTGACAAGGCCCTGAAACGCTTCAAGAAGAAATTCGAGAAGACGGGTGTGTTGCGGCAGTTGCGGTCGCGGACGGCTTTCCAGAAGCCATCAGTAAAGCGTCGCACCGAGATTATCAAAGCCACGTACAAAGAACGTATGTATGGCAATCACACCGAGCAATAGAAAGTTTGGTAGTGAGCCGTTGGTCATAAATCGTTGAATGCGCAGTCAGCGATCTTTATCCAACGAAGACACAGGAGCAGCAAGCAGCTATGTTTGCTGCTTTTTTGTTGGTCAGAATGGGGATTTTTATGATTACTATGACTAGCATGATTAGATTTGATGGTGTTGCCACAAAATCAGGGGAATAATATCAATCAGAAAAATCCCCGTTTTGACTTCCTTCAAGCAAATGAATCCCATAAATCCCGGTTCTGACTTTCTCCAGCACATTCGTTACGAAAAACGCCTGAGCCACCATACGGTGACTGCTTACGCTAACGATCTGGAGCAGTTCAGTACGTTCCTGTTGGCGGAATGCAACATCAGTCAACCCGAGCTGGCTGATTTTCGGCATATTCGGTCCTGGATCGTGAGTTTGATTGAAGGCGGAATGGATAAATCGTCGGTGAATCGGAAGATTGCTACGCTGCGGAATTTTTATGATTTCCTGCTACGTCGGAAGGTGATTACCCTTGATCCGATGACTAAGATTCAGGCGCTAAAAACCAGTAAAAAACTGCCTCAATACGTAGAGGAAAAGCCGATGGAGATGCTGCTGAGCGACATCGAATTTCCTGATACGTTTGAGGGAATGCGTGATAAGTTAGTCCTTGAATTGCTATACGGAACCGGTATCCGGCTTAGTGAGTTAACAGGCCTGAAAACGACCGATGTCAATCTGTACGACAAAACGATCATCGTGTTAGGTAAGCGCAATAAGCACCGCCTTATACCACTTACCCAACCCCTGTTTGCGCTTATCAAGCAATATATTGACCTGAAAAAGCAGGAGTTTCCGGGCGAGGACAGTATCTATTTAATTGTAAGTGATAAGGGCATTCCAGTTTATCCGGTCCTGATCCAGCGCATTGTAAAACGGCATCTTACGCTTGTCACTACGCTTGAAAAGAAAAGCCCACACGTATTACGTCATTCATTTGCTACGCATTTGCTCAATCGGGGAGCCGATTTGAATGCTATTAAAGATTTGTTAGGGCACAGTAGTTTAGCCGCTACCCAGATTTATACACATACGAGCCTGGAGCAATTGAAAAAGACTTACGATCAGGCCCACCCTAAGGCAAAAAAGTAATGTTATTCTAGCTTTCCAGCTTACGCTTATCCGATGAATATTCTTTCTATGAGCCAAACGCTGTTCTATCTGATTGAGCAACAGGCTAATTCCGAAAAAGCTGTTACCTATCTTCGCCAGCAGACGGAAGCGTTTCAACGTAATCCGCAGGTTGCTACGTTCTACCGGGTTTTTACGGCCATGCCGCGCTTTGTGGGTAAACAATCCATTGACCTACCAGCGGATATGAACTTTGCCCTGAAACGTGTTCGATCTGGCTTTTCGGTCACCGGTTGGACACTTGACCGACTAGCACGCGTTTGGTGGCTGCTCCAACTCCCAGCCGACGACAAATCATTTTATGTGAACACGATCGGCCAGCTATTTAAAGCCGGTGAACTTAACGAACTGGTGGCCTTATATTCGGCGCTGCCCGTGCTGGCTTATCCGGACGCCTGGCTGTTTCAGGCCACAGAAGGTATTCGGAATAACATTGCTGATGTGCAGTCAGCGATTATGATTAACAATCCCTTTCCGGCAGATTACTTTGACGAAGCATCCTGGAATCAGATGATTTTAAAAGCGTTTTTCACGGATAAAGACGTAACACAAATCATTGGGCTGGACGAACGTAAAAACGCCCGACTCGCCCAAACGCTGGCAGATTATGCTGCCGAACGCCGGGCTGCCGGGCGTAGTTTGCCTGCCAATATTGAGCGGTTAACGTAACGCAGGTGAAATACCCGCGTTACGTTAATAGAATCGGTACGAAATTCCTGCTGACAGCATCAGTGAAGGCGCATTATTTTTCAACAAATCATAATTGAAAAATACGTTCTGATATTGGGCCTGAACCTCGACGCCCAATCCCTGCTCCCGTCTGCCGTAATATTTTAGGCCAATAGCGGGCGCAATGGCACCTTTGAAACCCGTTTCCTTATCGGCCAGCGGTCCAAAATAATTGGTGTAGTTGACGAAAGCACCGCCCCCCGCAAACTGTACGTAAGGCCGGATAGCCGCTGCGTTATCCGCAAAATAATAGGAAAGCGAAACCATCGCCGGAATGATCGACAATGTTCGGGTTTGTACAGCCGAAATATCCTGGCCGCTATTGCCATCCATAGAGCTGTACACTTGTCGTCCCAGCCGTTGGTTGCTGTATTGGTATCCCGTTTTCAAACCTATTGAAAACTGTTTTGGGAATAACCACTCACCATCTAACACTAAATTGGTGGGTGAAACGCGGTCAATATACCCTTGCTGGCCGCCCATGGGAAAGGCGACGCCATACCGAGCCGAAATATTGAACGTAACGTATTCCTGATACGGAGACGGAAGTCCGTTATTCCCCGTATTATCATTTTTATACTGTGCCCAGGCCGTTGTCGTTAACGCCAGAAGGGCAAATAGGGCTATTATCGATTTCATGATTGCTTATTCAGTTGCCCGTAAATAAGGGGATTGATTGAAAATTGCCGTGATCGCCGTATCTACACCTTGTACATCAGTAATGTCCGAACCACGAATGGTCGCATCATACAGGACATTTAAGGGCTGAGGATTGCTACCTGTACCAGTTGTTGTACGATTTTTCAGATCGACGATCTGAACCCGCCAATATTCATCTGATACCTGGTACGTGTAATACGATGGGTAGTAAGGATAATAGCCGCCGAATCCGCCCAGGCCTCCGCCCCAATAGCTTCCGTAATAGGAATAAGGGTCAACGCCCACGCCGGTATACAGGTTCGTAACCCGAATAACGGCCACACCTAAATCCGCTGCTTGCCCTGCGCTTGCCCGTTGAAAGCCCCGGCCAGTCATCGCATTGGCTACGTTCGTCACAAAACGACTTTCTAAGGAGCCCAGCGAAGGCCGGTAGCCATCATTCGATTCAATTACGACGGAATCGGGCAGACTAAATGTTTTGTATTGACTGAAATTTGCTGTGCGGTCGTAGTTCGTAATATAAACCTTACTATCCTCAGGGCTAAGGTCGTTGATCGCCTTATCCTGACAGGCCATCAGCCCGCCACCGATAACTAGGGCTAGAACCAAAAAACTGGCCCATTTTTTTTCATTTAGTTGTTTACGCGTTTTCATAACTCAGAATGTTATCTACTATCTATAAAACGAATAGACTACTCTGAAGTTTATTGAATACGAATTAAATGTTGATAAAAAATCGTGCAGGAAGGAGTCAGATTTTTGAGAACTTTGTTGCCCAACTGACGTTTTTATGACGCCCTTAACGTAGCAGACATTATGGATTTTATGGATTCAATACGGGGTATGTCGTTTTTCGATATGCACGTTCATATGACTTCCCGTACTACAGACGATTATCAGGCTATGGCTGATGCGGGCGTGGTAGCCCTGATCGAACCGGCTTTCTGGCTGGGGCAACCCCGCACGGGCGTTGACTCGTTCCGGGATTATTTTGCCAGTCTGGTCGGGTGGGAGCGATTTCGGGCGTCGCAGTTCGGGATTCGCCATTACTGCACGATTGGCCTGAATTCCAAAGAAGCCAATCAGGAAGAATTGGCCGAACAGGTTATGGAAATCCTGCCGCTTTTCATCTATAAAGAGGGTGTTGTGGGCGTGGGCGAAATTGGCTTTGATGATCAAACCGCTGCCGAAGACAAATATTACCGGGCGCAACTGGATTTAGCGAAAGAAGCAGGGCTGCCAGTACAAATTCACACCCCCCACCGTGATAAAAAACAAGGTACCAGCCGGAGCATGGACATCGCGCTGGAACACGGCCTGGAGCCCGGAATGGTTATTGTCGATCATAACAACGAAGAGACTGTTCGTGAGGTACTGGACCGGGGTTTCTGGGCAGGGTTCACAATTTACCCGTTCACCAAAATGGGTAACGAACGCATGGTGGATATCGTGAAACAATACGGTCCTGAACGAATCATGATCAACTCCGCTGCCGACTGGGGCATCAGCGATCCATTGGCGGTGCCTAAAACAGCGGCTTTAATGAAACAACGGGGTATTTCGGATGAAGCGATCCGGCTTGTTACGTTCACCAATGCCGTTACGGCCTTCGCCCAAAGTGGTCAACTCAGCCTCGAAGAGCTCATCCAACCGGTGGGTATCGACCAGAGCCAACGCTACAATGGCAGTTCGATACTACGTGGTGGACAGGCACCGAGAGTGGATAAAGAATCAACGATTATTAAATAACGGTGAAAAAGCGAAAGAATGAAGGAGCGAAAGCAGCTCTGATCATTCTTTCGCTTCTTCATTCTTTCGCTCTTTATGCTAAAGGCACTTCTTTCCCTAACTCGCCCAGCTAATCTCGTTACGGCTATTGCTGACGTGCTGGCGGGTATGGCTATTGCAGGGTATTTTATGCTTCCCGGTCTGGCTCTGGCTCCGGTAGGATGGCTCTCGTTGGCAACTGTTGGGTTGTATGGTGGGGGCGTAGTATTTAACGATGTTTTTGATGCCGAACTAGATGCTGTCGAGCGGCCCGAACGGCCAATTCCGAGCGGGATCATTAACAAGAACACGGCTGTTTTAGTAGGCAGCGCTTTGCTGATTGTCGGTATTGCTACGTCGTTTTTAGTGAATCAGACAGCTGGTTTTCTGGCAATTGCCATCAGTATAGCCTCACTTGTATACGATCGTTTTGGTAAACATCATAACTGGCTGGGACCCGTTAATATGGGACTCTGCCGAGGTCTGAATTTGTTGCTGGGTGTTAGTGTATTACCCGAACAGGTGCTACCGTGGGCCTGGGTCGGGCTGGTGCCGATTGCTTACATCGCAGCCATTACAATGATTAGTCGGGGAGAGGTGCATGGCGGCAGTCCCACAATACTACGTGTAGCTGGTCTGCTCTATGCGCTTGTGATTGGATGCGTAGCGGCACTAGCTCAACGGCAACAGCAGTTGGGAACCGCCTTGCCTTTTCTTATTTTATTTGGCTACTATATTTTTCCACCACTTTGGCGGGCCGTGAAAGACCCGACCGGTCCAAACATTGGCCTGGCTGTGCGAGCGGGGGTATTATCGCTCATTGTCATGAATGCGGCCTGGGTAGCGTCATTTGCATCGTTCCCTCTAGCAATGCTGGTATTTTGCCTACTGCCACTCTCGCGTCTACTGGCGAAAGTATTTGCGGTAACGTAAAAAAAGTCGTCAGTCATGAGTCGTTAGTAAAAGTACTGGTTACTAACGACTCGTGACTGACGACTTTTTTTATGCGTTTTGTGGTGTGCAGAACTCTTCCAAAGCCATTTCGAGGTGCTGGGCGATCATCTGCGCCGAACGGCCTTCAATATGATGCCGCTCAATGAAATGTACCAGTTCGCCGTCTTTGAAAATGCCAATGGCAGGCGACGATGGAGGATAAGGAAGCAGATACTCACGCATTTTGGCGGTCGCGTCCAGATCACCACCGGCAAATACACTGACCATCTTATCTGGTTTTACGGGACTAGCTGCCAAAGCCGCTTTCACGCCCGGACGAGCTGCACCAGCTGCGCAACCGCATACCGAATTCACAACAACCAGCATGGTGCCTTCAGCATTTTCCATGGTATTCACTACGTCGTCGGCAGTGGTCAATTCTTCAAACCCAACGCTGGTCAGGTCTTCCCGCATTGGGATAAGCAAATGAGGAGGATACATAATTTTAGTGATTAGTTAATAGTCGCTGGTCGTAAGTGTTAGGCAATAACCGTTTCTTTGCTAACGGCTGTTGATTAATTACTGACGACTTAATTTTTACATAAATCCAAGTTCTAATTTAGCTACCTCCGACATCAGTTCGGTAGAGTAGGGGGGATCGAACGTCAGCTCAACACTTACATCGTTGACACCCTCGATAGCCCGTACTTTATCTTCGATCTCTGCGGGAATTGAACCGGCCGAAGGGCAGGAAGGCGAGGTGAGTGTCATCAGGATATACACGTTGTTGATCGGGAATATCTTGATATCGTAGATAAGTCCCAGCTCATATACGTCTACTGGGATTTCAGGGTCGTATACGCCCTTAAGCGCCAATACCACCTGTTCTTTTAATTCTTCGTCTGTCATTTTCTTGCGTCATTAATGACTATTTTCTGACACGGAATATGCTCGGCCATAAGCTTTCATCCGTTCAATCATTGAAGCCAGCCCACCGGCCCGCAACGAGGTAATTAAGTTACCCATCCCAACTCGGGGTATAAAATACAAGTCAGCCTTGGCAATATCTTCGGGTTTTTCACCGGACAAAACCCGGATCAACAGACCAACTAAACCTTTGGAAATCTGTGCCGTTTGTTCGCTGTCACCGTAAAAATAGAGCTTGTCGTCTTTCAATTCACCTTCAACCCACACTTTCGACTGACAACCCATAATCCGGTTAGCGTCGATTTTCCTGGATTCGGGCATAGGTGGTAATTTTTTACCCAAGTCAATAATGTATTGCGTCTTGTCGAGTTGGTCATCGAACAAATCAAATTCCTCAATGATCTCGTCCTGCTTTTCGTTGATTGTCATTCTGCTTAAAGCATCATTTTTTGAACCCGGCGAAGTCCTACAACAAGTCGGTCAATTTCGTCTCTGGTGTTATAAACCGCAAACGATGCCCGGGTAGTTCCGGCAATACCAAAGCGCTGCATGAGTGGTTGCGTGCAGTGATGGCCCGTTCGGACAGCGATACCCTGCTGGTCTAAGATTACGCCCGTATCCTGATGGTGAATACCGTCCAGCACGAAGGAGATGACACCGATTTTATGCTTCGCCTGTCCGATGATACGTAGCCCATCCAATTCGCTAAGTTGTTCGGTAGCGTACTGAAGCAGGTCATTTTCGTGAGCCGCAATGTTCTCTTTGCCCAAACCTGCCATGTATTCCAGCGCGGTTTTTACGGCCACTACGTCGGCAATGTTGGGCGTACCGGCTTCAAATTTGTAGGGGATATCGTTGTATGTCGTTTTAGCAAACGTAACCTCTTTTATCATTTCGCCCCCGCCCCGATACGGTGGCATGGCGTCCAGAATGTCCTTTTTACCATATAAAACGCCCATGCCCGTTGGGCCATAGAGTTTATGAGCCGAAAGAACGTAAAAATCAGCGTCAAGCGCCTGAACGTCAATCTCAAGGTGCGAACTGGCTTGTGCACCGTCAATCAGAACGACAGCGCCAACTTCATGCGCTTTGTCGATGATAGTTTTGACCGGATTGATTGTGCCAAGAGAATTCGATACGTGAACGCAGGAGACGATTTTGGTACGTTCTGAAAGCAATTTTTCATACTCATCCAGAAGCAATTCGCCTTCGTCGTTTACCGGAATAACTTTCAGAATGCAGCCTTTTTCTTCACACAGCATTTGCCAGGGAACGATGTTGGAGTGATGCTCCATTGTCGAGATAATTATCTCATCGCCCTCTTTCAGAAACTGGCGGCCGTAGGTTTGGGCCACTAGATTAATTCCGTCCGTTGTGCCGTAGGTGAAGATAATTTCCTGCCAGTGCTTCGCGTTCAAAAACTCCTGAAACGCCCGGCGGGATGCTTCAAATGCAGCGGTTGCCTGTTCGGCCAAATGGTGAATCCCCCGGTGAATATTCGCGTTATACCCTTCATAATATTGGGTAAGGGCGTTGATTACCGCAAGCGGTTTCTGATTGGTGGCTGCATTATCAAAATACACCAGCGGACGCCCATTTATTTCCTGATGAAGTATAGGGAAGTCCTGGCGAATTTGCTGAATGTCGAGGGTAGTCTCTATGGCCGATTGCATAACGTACTGGTATTGAAGGAATAAATTACTCGTATCTCTACTTGAAAATTTACAGTGGAGATGGAGCACTTATATTGAAAACGTAAACAATGGTCGGTTAGGTTCGTATAAATCCTATCGTCTGTGCAAAACAATCACCTGATTTCGTAGGGTTCTATTTCGACGGAAATTATCGTCGGCAACGAGGACCAGCGTCTGTTTGGCCTCATCGGCCCAGGCCATTGCTTCCAGATTGCAGGTAATACCGGAGAACTGTCGGGTAAAATCAAAAGCCAGTTCTTTGGTTAACGTATGAGTTGCTTCGTCTGGCGTTGCTACGTATAAATTGGCTGTAACCTGCTTTTTACCCGCGTCATAACATCGTTCCAGCACGAGTACCCGTTTGTCATCGACAGCTACTATTTCAGAGATGCCGCCTAGGAGTTCTTCTCCCTGCGTGAACGGACAGCGGTTTATCGGGTACTTATAGCGCTCAATGACTGGGTCGGGAGAAAGCGGATCTGGATAACGAAAAAACGTTATCGTATCCTGATTCATGCGAGTTTCGCCTTCCCAACCCGCTTCGGGCGCTACCCAGAGCGCACCTGAGGACGTTAACGCAATCCCTTCAAGACCTTTGTTTGGGCCGGGTAGCGGCATTTTCAATAACACCTTATTTGCAGTATCACTAATCGATTTACCGTACAGAAGGGACGTAGTGAATTCGTGTTCATCTGTCCAGAAATAAGTAGTTGCCTGGGCATTGTAGCGAACGCCTTCAAACCAGAAAGGCGTTTTCTGAGCCAATTTTAACCGTGACTTATCGCCCAAATCACGGATGTTTCGAATGTTTTTGAAAATAAAATGCCAGCCCCGGTCACTAACGAAATGCCATTCGCCCGTGGTTGGTACAATCTCAAGCCCTGAAATGCCGCGCAGACTATCGCTGACAAGTGGAATGGTGGTCGAATCGCCTTCAAAGGTGAATTCAATACGTTGCCCCGACGCAAATCTGGCAGTTAGAGAAAAGGCAAGTAAAAACAGTATTCTCATAGATAATTTGTAGAACAACATCTATTCCCTTAGAAGCGAATCGGTCAGCCAAACAGCAGGAAAAACTGTTCAACTGACCGATATATCGATTGCCCCGATGGAGGCAGTTACTTCATTAACTTCTCTGTGACAACGCGTTCCAGATAGTCACGGATAGACTGGATTTTGATCTGGCTCAATACGTCCTGTGAGAAAGCGTAGAGCAATAACGACCGGGCTTCATCTTTAGGGATACCCCGCGAGCGCATATAAAAAAGCGCTTCGTCATTGAGTTTACCTGTCGTGGTTCCGTGCGAGCATTTTACGTCGTCCGCAAAAATCTCCAACTGGGGCTTGGTGTTCATCGAAGCACCCGGCGACAGTACTACGTTCTTACACGACTGATACGCGTTCGTTTTCTGGGCGTCGGGCCGGACGAAAATTTTACCATTAAACACGCCCGTACTGTTGTCATCCAGAATACCCTTATACAATTCTTTACTATACGAATTGGGCATAGCGTGATCGACAAGGGTATGATTATCAACGTGCTGACGACCATTGGGCATGTATAAACCATACATGAACGCTTCGGCATGCTGACCGTTGAGCACAATGTTCAGGTTGTTCCGAACGAAATTTCCGTTTAGTGTTACGGTAGCCGAATAGAAGTGGCTATTATCCGATTGGTTTACTTGCGTGGTGCCAATATGATACGCTTTTTCGGTTTCGTTCTGCACTTTGTAATACTGCATCCGGGCATCGCGACTCAGAGCGATTTCGGTGACAACATTAACAAAACTCGACCGATCGCCTAAGGTCCGGTACGCTTCGGCCACCATTACTTCGGCGTTTTTACCCACCGCAATCAGGTTGCGGGGCTGAGCTGCAATATTTTTATCGCGGGCATCGGTAATGTAGCGCAGGATAATGGGCTGCTCGACTGTTGTGTTATCTGGCACACGTATTACTACCCCATCGTTAGCCAGAGCGGTATTCAGTGCTGTGAATGCATTCTCCTGATAGTCGGCGTAGCGGGCGAAGTGCGAGCCTATAAAATCGGGATCGGCTTTGATCGCTTCCGCAAAACTCGTGATCTGAACTTGTGATTCCGGGCTGATAATCCGTGAAAGCTCAGGATGATAGCGACCATTGACAATGTAAATAATGTTACCATCAAGGTTCGGAATTTCCAGTGGGTCCAGATCGTTGGCCGTCAACGTAGTCGTATCATCCAGATCGAAGGCTTCTTTGAACAAGCCATTGACGTTCGAATACTTCCATTCTTCATGGCGGATCGTAGGAAAGCCCAGTAGATCAAATTGCTTAAGTGCCGAGCGTCGGAGTTGATGAAACGGGGTTTTACTGGCCCCATTCATAAGCTCCTCATTGGTTCGGAAAGCAGCCAGCAACTGGTCTTTAAAATCGTTATAGGATGCGTAAGAAGGAGTCATTTTATGATATATGATGTAGGATGTATGATAGAGGGCTGGTCAACTATGTTATATGATGTTAAAGACAAATTCACGCGTATGAACCTGGTTTTACATCATATAGCCTATAGTATACATCATACATCAAATTGCTTCGGCTTTGAGCCAATCGTAGCCTTTTTCTTCCAGTTCCATCGCCAATTCTTTGGGACCAGACTTTACAATACGGCCATTGTACAATACGTGTACATAATCGGGTACGATGTAATCGAGTAGTCGCTGATAGTGAGTTACCACAATCGTAGCCCGCTCTGGCGACCGGAGTTGATTAACGCCATCGGCCACGATACGTAGCGCGTCAATGTCCAGACCCGAATCGGTCTCGTCCAAAATAGCCAGTTTGGGTTCAAGCATGGCCATTTGAAATATCTCATTCCGTTTCTTTTCTCCTCCCGAGAAGCCTTCGTTCAACGACCGACTTAGTAACGACTGATCGATATTAACGAGCTTCATCTTCTCCTTCATCAGTTTCAAAAACTGCACGGCATCAAGGGATTCCTGGCCGCGATGTTTCCGAATTTCATTCAGCGCCGTTTTCAGGAAGTTAGTTGTGCTAACACCCGGAATCTCCACTGGATATTGAAAGGCCAGAAAAATACCTTCGGCTGCCCGCTCTTCGGGCGCTAATTCCAACAAATCTTTACCTTCGAACAACACGCTGCCGCCCGTTACTTCATACTCGGCGCGACCTGCCAATACCGATGCCAATGTGCTCTTACCAGCTCCGTTAGGACCCATAATCGCATGAACTTCACCGGCCTTGATTTCCAGATCAAGCCCCTTTAATATCTGTTTCTTGCCAATAAAGGCTTGTAAATTACTGATGGATAACATAATAGAGTATAGCGTACCGGCTAAATGAAGCCGCAAAGATAGCAGACTAAACAGTATCAGTCCTGATTAAATAACAAAATCGGGTACTTAAAAGTTGATGTGCTTCGCTTTATTCTCTATTGCTAAAAGGCTACCAATCTACTTCCTGTTTATCATGCCAAAACTTTCCTGTTTCAGACTGGGGTGCATCCGTAGCCAGCCATACAATAGTTTCGGCCCCTTTCTCAACGGGGCGGGAAGCATTCGCTCCACCCATATCGGTGCGGACCCAGCCTGGATCAACACAGTTAACGGCGATGCGATCTTGCTTGAGCGCACCGGCAAACTGCTTCGTTACGGCGTTCAGCGCGGTTTTGGAAATGCTGTAAGCCGGTGCATAGGTATCCATTTTGGAAAGCGCACCAGCTCCGCTCGATACGTTGATGATGCGACCACCCATGGGACTCTTTTGCAGGTAGGGCAGAAAATCCTGAATCACTAAAATAGGCCCGGTAACGTTCGATTTCAGGGTTCGGTCGAGCATTTCAGTATTTAATTTCAGAATGGTTTCGCCATGATCTTCCAGAATGCCCGCGTTATTGATCAAGACATCTAAATGATCTGCTTTTTGCGAAAACACACCACTGGCATTTTTGATACTAACAGGATCTGTTACGTCAAGATGAATAAACGTGGATTCGTAGCCAAGCTGGCAAAGTTCTTCCGACGTTTCGCGGCCTTTAGCCATATCGCGGGCACCAATAAACACGGCAAATCCGTGCTGTGCCAGCTGCCTGGCAATTTCTTTGCCTATGCCTTTGTTGGCACCGGTAATCAGAGCCGTGCGCTGGTGTTCGGTTTTCATGATTGTTACGTAGTGAAAGGGGCGTTAACTTATTTTAACTTTTTGGGACTTCTCAAGGCAAGCGATGTACGATTGATGGGACACAGCTCGTTGAAAGCCTGACATTCTAGTTACTTCACTTATCCATAAAATGTTTACAAATCAGACCGTATGATCAACTCAATGACCGTTTCCTAAGTGCTGTTATGAAGTTTTGTAGTTAAACGACTAATCTTACACAATTAATTTACCGACCATGAACCCAGTAAAATCGGTTTATTCTTTTTTGGCTTTTATCCTTTTATCGATTGGCTTATCGTTTGCACAAACAAGCGGCACGACGACTAAGCCTACGGCGACGACCAGTACCAACCGTCAGCAGGAGCTTTATGATGAGTACCATGGCATAACGAAAAAACCAGCCACTGGCGCTCCTTCCGCCACGCCAGTAACGAATCGTGGCGAATCGCAACCGCAGTCCACGAATGCTGGCACGTCACGCCCAACCGTGACGGGAACAGCCGGTCGTCCTGAAAAGACGTCGTCGAATGAGTATGTGTCTAACCTTAGGATTGGTGTACGTGGGGGCGTTACGCGTGTATTTTTCACGGAGAGTCAGCCGCTCATCGACCCGGGTATTGGGTTTGTTGGCGGAGTGATGTTGAACGTTGGAGCTGGTACGTTCTCTTTCCAGCCTGAAGTAAATTACGCGCGGTACAATTTGAAAGTGCCCAATTTTGGCGGGACGAAAATAACAGGCGCTTTTGACCAAATAGAAGTGCCTTTATTTCTGAAAATAGCGACCGGAACGTATGCAGGAAATCGGTTTTTCGTAAATGTCGGTCCGTATGGCTCTTATTTAGCCAGCGTCAGTGTCAATGGCAAGAAAGAATCAATTGACAGTGGAACGGAGCGTTTTCAGTTTGGAGCAGCAGCTGGCGTAGGCGCGGCACTCAAAGCGGGTCCTGGTCATGTTACGATTGAAGTGCGTGGTCTGTATCAGTTCGGCGATTTGGAAGCTGGCTTTACCCCTTCTACAAAAACGGTATTGGCACAAGGAACTATAGGCTATTCGTTTCCCTTGGGGGGCGGACGGTAACCGCAACTATTTCTCATAGAGTGGGTTTTAGAATGGCGACGACCGTTGGGCGTCGCCATTTTTGTGTCCTATGAGTATGGTTTGTAAGTACTTATTCCTGCTTCCGAATTTTGGACATGCCCGACACTTCCTGTGATTTTATGGTTGGGCTGCCGGTATAATTTATCGTACTAACCCCATTGGCCTCGGCCGACAATGTTTCGGTTACGTGAATATCGGCCCGGCTGGCACCATCGAGTTGAATGGTGGCACGAGCGATGGTCAACTTGTCCGCACTTAATTTACCGGCGCCCGACAAATGAATGTACGATTCAGTAGCAGTGCCCTGCAAATTGGCCTGAGAGCCATCTTTCACGGTCAGGTTTAGTTTTTTGGTCGTAATAGGGGCCGTCAGGCGACTTCCCGTTTCGACGGTAGCAGCCAGATTATCACTTTGAATAGGCAGCGTCGATTCGACGGAGCAACCTGTGCTGACGTCTACCTGATCGAGTTTCGCTACATGAATGGTAACGGTGACGGTTTTCGATTGGTTGAAGCTTTTATCCTTCTCCAGCATAATCCTCAATTCATTATTTTTGACCTCCGTTACTACGTGTTTCAGAATATTGCTTTCACCTTCCAATTCGGCTTTACTAGGATCGCCCGGTGTAATTCGCACGCGCATCCCAACGCGCACGGTTAGTTTGTTGAATGTCGCAACGTTACGTTGTTGCTGGATAACCTGGCCATTTCCTTCTATTTGACCCTGCGCATAGATCGATTGACTTAACGCAATTGTCAGGAAAATAAGAAAAGCGGTTTTAATCGATTTCATTGGTAAAATGAGTTTAACAGTTGGCCACATAGCTGAATGATGATGTTGATAGCATAAACGTTGCTTCACTAGGCCAAGATACTAAAAATTGATTCGAAGCTGCGCACTGGCTTCCATGATCATGATTCGACAGGATATACAGCACATAAAAAAAGTGCTCACTAATGAGCACTTTCTAATTTCGTGGTGTGGCTTTACTAATTGTAACGTAATTGCATTGTTAAGACTGAATTTCCAGATGTGGCAGTAAACAGGCTTGGGTCAATAAAGGGTAGGGCTTATGCTAAAAATCTATATTAAAAAAGTAGCTTCCAGCCGTTAAAGAACAGGTCTTTACCCGGCTGTCCAGACCAGTTGTGGGGTTTGTCGTCAATGTCAGATACGGATGCTTCTTTTTGCACAACAATGGCCGAAATGCCCTGCTTAGCCAACGACTGGCAGATTTCTTTTGTCGTGGCATTTCCTTTGCCTATCATCAGTCCTACAGTTTCCTCGTTCGTTTTCATCTTGTTGATTCTGTTGTATGTGCAAACAAATTTTACGGCAAATTTTTTATTCTCCCTCACCTAATGCCTGCGCAGCCTTGAATACTTGCTGCGTTAGCTGGCAAACGTCTTTTTCGCCAATTAGCTGAGAATAACGGGTACCTACGCGGTCCCAGGCTTCGTTAACTATGGGTTGTAAGGCTTCGCCTTCGGATGTTGGATAAATTAATGTCTTCTTTCCTTCCGATTCCCGCCGAACTAACCGTTTTGATTCTAGTTTCTCCACCAACCGTGTAATAGTGGATGGTGTTAAATACAGCGTTTCACTCAATTGCGATGGGCTGATTCCCGGTTGAGCAACTACTTCACACAGCAAATAGGCGTGTGAGTAGCAGAGACCAAAGCGACCAAACTCTTCGTCACCAATGGCAGTAATAGCCCTGGCTAACGCGTTTGCTGAAAATAGTAAACAGGCACTGTAAGGCTTTGTATTCTTCACTGTGCCAGCTACGCAATTCGCTTCCTTTATTAATTCAGTTTCCATATTATGCTGACAAAGGTAAGTGCTGATATTTGTATGTGCAAGCAACAACTAAAAAAAATAGTACTGTAGTAGAAAAAAATTCAGGTGATTATAAAAAGGCCGTGCTTCCAATATAGTAGCACGGCCTTTTTATAATCACCTGAAAAATAGAAGTTATCCGGTTATTTCCTTGGCAAATGCACCTCGGCTATCATACAGCGGGCCGAACCTCCGCCGTTCCCTTCAATGGTCGATAAGTCGAAGTGAAGTAGAGTTGTGTAGTCATCCAGCAGATCAATCTGTTTTGGTGTCAGGGAGTTATAGGCGCGGGTGGACATGACGAGTAATTTTTGGCCCTTCTTTGTCAGAATCATTAACATGTTTCCGGCGAAATTGGCCATCTGCTCCAGCGAAACATCAATTATCCGCTTATTTAGGCCTTCCAGTTCCTGCCGGACCATAAGCCGCTCGTCTGGATCGCTGATAGCGGCCAGGCAGACGATTGCGAACGTATCCGCAATACACATCATCACATTCGTATGATAAATGGCCTGACCATTGGCATCGGCGGAGGAAAACGATATAGTCCGGTAACCCGTCTGACGACCAAACTCGGCTAGTACATCGGGGTGGGTGCGGGGCGAAAGACTGGCAAAAGCCACCCGGTTCATGCGATCGAGAACCAGGCTGCCGGTACCTTCCAGAAACTTCCCTTCCTGCTCAAAATGGGTCAGATCGATGATTCGGGCAACGTGAAAGCGCTGACTAAGATCGTCGATAATGTCCTGACGCCGTTCGAGTCGGCGGTTTTCGGCCTGCATCGGGTACAGGACTACCGTACCACTGGCGTGGAATGATATCCAGTTATTCGGAAAAATCGAGTCGGGTGTTTCAGGATCAATGGTATCATCGTAAATCATTACGTCCACGCCCATAGCCTGGAGCTGATAGGTCATTTCGTCGAATTCGCGCCGGGCATCTTCCTGTGCTACATCCTTCGTTTGCGCAGCTAGTTTACTGTCCTGAAACGCGTTTGAATCAGCGGTTTGCTCATTGAAACCGAATCGAACGGGACGGATCATTAAGATGCGGGATGTCGCTTGTGATTGCATAATTAAAAAAGCATAAGTCGGCCAGTGTGGCCAAATGGGTTAGCAAATTAACACTGATGTCCGAATTGTTCAACAATTCAACTAAAGACAGGTGAGAGAGCCATAAGGTTTTGAAATCCTACCGGTCTGAATGCATCAAACGTCTTCTCTTAATAAAGGTAAACTCATACAATGCGAACCGCCCCTCGCCCGCGATAATTCGGCTGATGGAAGCATGATAAATGTATGCTGAATCGTATCTGGCGATGATTGGCCCTGCTCAAACCGTTCCAGTAATTTGGCAGCTCCAATGACCTCAAATCCGGCCTCCCGAAACGCATCAGCGGTTTTTTCGTTACGATCATAGCCAATTACAACTCCGTCTTTCAAGGCTAAGAGATTGCAGGAGTCCGTCCATTGCTCCCGCGCTCCGAACGGAAACTCGTTGTTACCGGAATAAATAAACTGCACTGGTTCGGTGGCACCCAAATCGTTTATACTAATACCCGTCAACAAATCTTCGAGGTTTTCAATCTCGATGGGCTTTTGTTCCTGACCCTTAATAAACTGAACTATTTTTAACTCTTCCGACATGTCTTTCGGTGCGAAGAAATGCAATACGTCCCGTTTTTTAGCTTCATCGCCGGTTCGGGCCAGTGAACCCAATAGTACCCAAATGTTACGTTTAACCTGCGTAAAGACCGTATCAATATGCATATAATCGCGCTTCTTCGGGATCTTAATGATGGTTACCGTATCCACCAAATCTTTGCTAAATACGAGCCGCATCACCTGTTGAGCTGCGTAGAGTGTAGTACGTTCGCTGACACCAAGTATCAGGTGTCGTTTGGCAATCATCATTACGTCGCCCCCTTCGAGTGTCGAGCGAGTTACGTCCCGATTCGTATCGGCGTCAGATAGGAGGAAGGCATGTTCATTGTCCGGAATCTCAATGATCTTATCCTGATAATCAGCAAATAATGGGTGATTGAAGAAGATGTACTGAGTCAATAAAGCCTCACGCGTGCGAGCTAATTTTGCTGGTTTGTTGAGCAAAATATGATCGTTGATGACAATGCCAATGTCGCGCGTGAAAATGAAATTTGGCAAAGGCGCAAATAACATTGTCAGGTTGGGCAACGAGCCAGAAATCATGATTTTGGCCAGTTCAGTAGAATCATATTCATTCAATTGCTGCTGGGTGCGAAACGACGTCCGTTCAATTCCGCAGATGGCGGCAATCAGACGCGTACGAATCACTTCATCGGCTAAAATATCCGATAATAGGCACTGAATATCAACGACTTTATCTGATTTGAAATAGTCTGCATGATCAGGTTTGAAAAAAGACCGATCCGAGTCTGGCCCTATTTGGGCAATTTTTCCGCGCACTTTGTCGGGGTCTAAGAAGTACAGCAGAATTTTAACGTAGTAGTCGTATTCATCCCGGCGCATCATGTCCAGATGCACGATGTCTTCGAACAGCCAGTCCTGGGCTTTAGACGGTATTACTTTGCCTAATCCCCGGTCGGGGCTATGAATAAGCAGCCGTTTGAGCGTGCCAATTTCGGAGGAAACATTAATGCGGCCTGTTGTATCACCTTGCTCAGCGATAACGTGCCTATCGCTTTCGGTCAGTTGAGTTTCAGTTTTCATAAACATGATTGGAACGTAGCATAACAAGCGAGTTCACAACGGCAAGGTACGGGTTTAGGACTGAAAAGAAATGGGTTTTGCCGTTCGTCGCCTTCGACCAATCCATTACGTCAAGTCAGTGAAGCTTTCACTTTGGAGACTAAATTTATGGATTGGATTTAACAAACAAGAGGCTACCTCTTGCGAGATAGCCTCTTGTTACTGACTAATTAAATTCGGAATTAGTTATCCGTGGCTAGCTTATTCAACGCAAGTTCCGACGCCGAAATTGGCCAGATGTAACCATTATCGGTGGGTGCTTTAGCCTGGGCTGTTCCTTTAGCCGGAATGGTTTGCAACAAACGCATCAGGTCGTTGTTACGTAGCCCTTCGCCTAAGAACTCAATACGACGTTCTGTTAGAATTGCATTGATAAGATCCGTAGGAGCGGCAAAGCTGGCGGCTGTAAACGTTGTCGCTGCATCCGACCGATTGCGCACGGCATTTAATAGAGCTACTGCCTGCGCATCAACTGTATTGCTAGTACGTACTTTGGCTTCCGCCAGATTCAGCAGTACTTCGGCATAGCGAATGACGGGTACGTAATCCGTATACGGGCTGGCAGTCTTGTATTTATTGAGCCAGTTTTTAACGGTAGTTGTGCCGGATTGCTTGATAAATGACCGGCGTTTATCGGTTGATTTCCAGCCCGTATTGGCAATGATCCCGTTAGGATTCAGCGAAAACTCTCCATTTCCAACCCCACCGTTGGCAGGCGTTGGGGAATAGTAATACGCCAATTGGTTCTGCGTACCTGGATTGTCGCCCGCAGTGCCTGTCATGGGCATCGAGAAAATAGATTCTGGCGTGGTATACGTCGTGAAGACCGCCGTAATATCAGGCTGCAACGCATTCGCAACATTGGCAGGCGACGAGAATGGGGCCGTAGCACTTACCATCTTGTTAGCTTCCGTAACCACGCTGGCATAATTTTGCATGCTCAGATAAACGCGTGTTTTCAGCGCAATTGCCGTATTCTTATGGGCACGGGTTACGTTGTCAGAAGCCGCCGTGTATTTTGACGGCAAGTCCGTTTCTGCTTCGTTCAGATCTTTCAGAACTTGTGCGTAAACATCCGCTACTGAACTTCTTACTAAGTCAGACTGACCTGCCCCTTTAATACCTGAAAGGCGTAGTGGAAGACCAGGCTTACTACCACTTCCGTCAGCATAAGGACGAGCGTAGTATTGAAGCAGGCTATAGTAGACCAGGCCACGAATCAGTTTAGCTTCAGCCACATACTGTTTCCCCAAATCGGCACCTACTACTGTAGCGCCACCGGCGGCCATCCCATCCAAAAAGATATTACACTTGTTGATGGTCAAATAGCCAGCATTCCACAGCGTCGCAACAGCAGTTGCGCTATTGGTCGGGTTTTCAGCCCACACGTCAGAACCGGTAATGAGGTTACCTGTTTCGTTGATGAAATCTTCGCCCCGAATATCGCCATATACTACGTAGCGGCCTCCGTACAAGTTACCATCTTTAAGACCGCCAATATTGGTGGCATTGGCCGATCCGTAGAGCGACAGCAATTGTGTTTGTACGCGACTGACGGTGCTGAACGCCGACGCATCTGATACCGACGTTTGTGGAATAGGACTAAGCAGATCCCGATTACAGGCGCTAAAGCCCCAGCTAATCAGGCATAAAGCTGCCGAATATATTATTTTCTTTTTCATAAAATCTTTGATGAAACGCATTAGAAACCTGCTCGTAAACCAACCGTAATTGTGCGTGCGTTACCGATTGTATTTCTGTCGACACCTTGCGACGAGGTACTATTATTGCTGCTGGCACCGTTTGCGGATACTTCTGGATCTGGCCCTGGATATTTTGTCAGGATGCCCAGGTTCTGACCACTTACATAAACCCGCAAATTGCTGATTCTAGCTTTCGACAGTAGCGAAGAAGGCAGCGTATAGCCTAACGACAAACTTCTTAGTCGTAAGAAATCGCCTTTGAACACGTTCATATCCAGCGGCATTGACGAACCGTTTGACACGTTATCGCCATAAACAGGTCTTGCATATTTCTTACCGGTATCGCCTTCTTTCTGCCAGGCATCCGTCAATACGTCTTTGGCATTGTTCCACCAGCGTTGGTCATGCAAACCGGCGTTAGTGCCATAGTATACGTAGAAACCCAGCTGGTAGGTAAGCAGAACACTCAAATCAAAGTTTTTGTATTTGAACGTGTTATCCCAACCACCGTATTGTTTTGGCAAGACATTGGCATACATTACGCCGTCTGCCGCCTGTGTGATGCTTGTTCCACCAGTAGGACTAATATATTGGGTTTTACCATCAGGAGTTGTCGAGTAAGCATACTGCTTTTGCGCTGGATCTGTACTTGTTGGTACGTAGTACTGATAATACACATTCTGCCCCTGAGAGTTAACGAAAATCCGTTTTCCGGTTGCTGGATCAATGCCATTCGTACGAACGACATACAACTGTCCCAGCGAATAACCAGGCTGTGTTTGGTTTACAATTTCGCTGGTTCCGCCACCAATCCACGTCTGAATCGAATTTAAGCCGGGTGCCAGTGAGGTAACCTCGTTCTTATTGAACGTAATGTTAAAGTTCGAATTCCACTGGAAGTTCTTAGCGTTAATTATCCGGGCGTTTAGCGACAATTCCAGCCCTTTATTGTACATCGTACCAACGTTCTGAGGAGGGTTAGTTGGCAAGCCCGTTGATGGAGACTGACCTACGTACAGAATCAGGTTGTCGATGTCATTTTTGTAATAGGCAACTTCTCCCGTAATCCGATCATTGAACAAACCGAAGTTGAAGCCAACATCTGTCTTCAAACTGGTTTCCCACTTCAGGTTTGGGTTACCTACGTTCGAGAAATACAAGGTTGCTGCACCACCGTATAAACCAGAAGCATAAGTAGAGTATGGCGTATAGTCGCCTATACCACCGATGTTACCTACTTTACCATAGCTACCACGTATCTTAAAGCTGCTGAACACATTATCAAGCTTGGCTGCTTTCCAGAAACCTTCCTGGGCGATTTCCCAACCAGCTGATGCACCCCAGAACACCCCTTTCTTCTCGCCTAAGGCTGAGTACTCGTCCTGACGAACATTGCCGCTCAGGAAGTACTTTTCTTTGTAGTTGTAGGTTAAACGACCGAAACCAGATAACAGATAGTTTTCGCCATACGTCATACCCGTAGCGTTGTTGGTAACCCAACCTGCCTGAATTTGATTGTAAGCATCGTCCGATAATCCCTGACGGTTGATACCAAACGCGTTCGATGTACGACGTTGTTGCTCCTGACCGGCCAGCAAGCTAAAATTATGGCTGCCAGCAAACGTTTTGTCGAACTGTATGGTGTTCGTCCATACCCAGGTTTTGTAAGTGCCAGAAATAGCACTACCATATCCATTATAGCTATAACCATCTCCACCTTTGGGCGACCAGAAGATATCGTTGTTAATCAACAGATAATCTATACCATAGGTGCTTCGTAGCGTAATCCAGTCGGCGGGTTTGAACTGCGCATAGACGTTGGATTGAATATGATTACTTTCGGAGTTAGAACGGTTATTTTCGAGCTGAACGACTGGGTTATAGTACGACAATGAACTTATGCCACTAATGTTCGACGAACCAATGGCAGCGCCATTTAGATTGTACGACCCATCATTGTTATAAGGCGCAATAATCGGAGGCAGCACAATGGCCAGACGCCCAAGACCACCGGTATTGAATGCTTCGCCGTACAGCGAACCTGACGACGAAGACGATAGGTTCTTCTCGTTAGAGTACGAAATTTTTCCGCCTACCGTAAACAGTTTGCCAAGCTTGCTGTCCATATTGAACAACGTATTGATCCGCTGAAAATCATTCTTTTTCAGAATGCCCTGTTGATTCGAGTAACCAACTGAGAAATAGTAATTGGTTTTTTCGGAACCGCCCGAGATGTTTACATTGTGGTTGTGAGAAACTCCCTGCCGATAAACTTGGTCATACCACTTAGTATCGATAGGATTACCATTTGCATCGTTTATTTGTGTATACTTAACCGCACTTGCCGTAGGGTTGTTGGCAACGGCCTGCGTTTTGAAGTTAATATACTCCTGTGCATTCAGCAGCAGTGGTAATCGGTAAGCGTTTGAAAAGCCAACCCAGCCATCGTAATTGACCTTAACCGCACCCGCTTTACCACGTTTAGTGGTAATGAATACAACGCCATTTGCCGCGCGACTACCATAAATAGCCGTTGCAGCCGCATCTTTCGCTACGTCCATGCTTTCAATATCATTCGGGTTGATACTGGCTAGCGGGTTAGCTGGTGCACTTGTCGATGAATAATCTCCTGTAAAGGCGGGAACTCCGTCTACTACAATCAACGGTTGCGAGCTAAGCGAGATCGAGTTTGTACCGCGAATCCGGAAAACAGGTGGGTTGTTTAATACGCCGTTCGGAACCGTAATCTGAACCCCCGCCGTACGGCCCGCCAGACCTGATTCAAAGCTCTGAATAGGCATATTGGCAATGGCTGATCCCTTCACCGAACCAATGCTACCCGTAGCATCGCGCCGGGTCTGCGTGCCGTAGCCAATAACAACTACTTCGCTCAGTTGCTGAGCGTCGCCTACCAACGCAACATTAATGGTTGTCTGATTGCCTACGGCAACTTCTTGATTTGTGTAGCCGATGAACTAAATACTAACTGCCCATTAGCAGGAGCAGTTATTCTGTAATTACCCTGTGCGTCTGTGTTTGTACCACGATTAGCCCCTTTTACCTGCACAGTCACACCTGGCAGGGGTGATCCGTCGTCTGATGCAGTGACGCGACCGCTAACCGTTGCATCCTGTGCCAGAACAGGCAAGCAGAATATCAGTGAAAGCAACCAGCTCCCTAATAAAATTTTGCTCATAAGAACATATAAGTTAGAACATATAGTAAAATCCCGGAACGGGAATACAAAGTTAAAGTAGAGAGGATAAATTACCATCATTTTAGCATGAGGTTTTTTTGTAATATTCCGATACAGGACAAAATATACAGGCTGTAGTTGAGTAGGAATAGTAACCTGTTAAATGATTACCTCTTAACCCCTGATTGTAGTGGTCTGATAAGGGTAATTTGGAATGGATAGATGGTCTTCGTAAAATCCACCGTGGCAATTGTATGGCACTACTAGTTAAGTTAATAAATTAGAGAAAAATAGGCTTAATTAGATTTAACAGGCTTACTGTCAGTATGTATAAATCTTATGTAGCTTAGAGGAAAACCACTAATTTTATATTCCAGTGAAGTGATTAGTACCAGGTTATTAATACTTACTGTTTGATGAATAATAGTCATTTACTAAAGTATAGCTCATGTAATAGTAATACTTATTAGGCAAAATAATTATAAAATGATTTTGATTGATTTAATATTTTATTTTAAGAATTACTGTTTAATTAAAATATTTGTTTTTCAGATTAATTGGATAATTTATAGAAAAGTACTTAGTGATATAAGCTGTATTTACTTACCGTTTGGGTTCTTTGTCGTTTCAATAAACGCGTAGAAAACAGAGTTTTTTTAAGTTTCCTGCTTCAGGTCCCAATTGATTTTTAATCGGGTTTAAATACAATTGAATAAATAGTTGAGAAGCTTTAAATAAGCCAATTGAGGGCAATCAGTATAGAAGAGATTAGTTGCTTGAGTGTACTACTAAAAGATTCCTGGTTCTACTAGCTGAGCAAGGTTGGCGAAAAATTGCGGCAAACAAAAAGCCCTCCAATTTTTTGGAGGGCTTTCGTAAATAGTGAAAAACGCTTAGTAATTTGGGTTCTGCTGCGCTCTCAATGTTGGATTGATCGATATTTCAGACGTCGGAATTGGCCATAGGAACCGATAATCATTGTAGGGTATGGCAGCAATAATAGGAGCAAGCATAGGACGAGCCGTCAAGTCATAGCTGGTAGCTTTGATTTGCGAGACATCGACTTTAGCCGGTATTCCATTGGTTGAATATTTCGTATCCAGCGATAACCGGTGAATATCGGGCCAGCGACGGCCTTCCCCCGCAAATTCAATCCGACGCTCATTCAGAATAGCCTGGATCAGATCAGTTGGCGCGGTTGCAAAACGTTCAGCGGCAGGCACAGACCGATTACGAACGGCATTCAGCAGTAAGAATGCCTGCGCTGTTGTGTTTTGACGAGCATAGGCCTCGGCTACGTTCAACAATACTTCAGGATAGCGCAGAATAGGAGCCCAGTCAGCCCGGGTCGTATACTGACGGTATTTGTAGTTGAAATAGAAAGGATAGCTTCCTGTCGATTGTTTCACTTGCAATAGCGTCCGACGTGTATCGCCAGTCACCCAGAACGGAGCGTTATACAGGTTTGGGCTTGTGGCTACCAGATCCCGACCACCCAGCGATACAGGACCTAACATACCCGGCAAAGCACCATTTGTACCTCCATTGGACGTTGCGCTGTTGGCAATCGAGAAAATGGATTCTGTATTGGCCTGATAGCTGGTAAACGGTGTTTCTGGACTAGCTTCCAGTTTGTAGCTACCAATTGGGCTTGTGAATGTACCAGTTGTAGCCGCTGTGCCTAGCTTAGCGCCTTCCGTAACAACACCTGCCCAATCCTGCATGTGAAGTTTGATCCGGGTTTTAAGGGCAATCGCTGCGCCAGATGTAGCCCGTGCAATACCATTAGCTGAACCAGTGCCTGATCGGGTAGCCGGCAAGTTAGTCTCTGCAAAATCCAGATCAGCTAGTATTTTAGCATAGGTTTGCGCTACGGTTCCACGATCCTGAGCCAGTCCTTCCTGTACAGACGTTGTCGATGTGATGGCTTTTTCACGATAAGGAACACCAGGTTTTGATCCGGCACCGTCAGCAAACGGACGAGAGAAGTGGATCAGCAGTTCATGATGCGAAAGTGCGCGTAGAAAGCGTCCTTCTGCTTCATACTGGATGGCTACTACTGGTGTAATAATGCCGCTGGTACCCGCTTTGCTAACCCCATCGATCAAGACATTAGTTTGGTTGATCAAGGCATATAACTGCTCCCAAAGGTTGACGTTGTTGGCCGATGTGGTGTTGTAGGTTGCCCGATACGTAATATCGTAGAAAGCCTGCAAATTCACCATATCTTCTCCGCGCATTTCACCCTGCTCAATAGAAGCAGCGCCAAACGGATAGCCACGACCGGCCGCACCGTTGTATAAACCGACAGCAGCAGCCTGGTATACCCCATTGGCAACCAGTTCAATGCTATTGGGCGAGGTAAACGCCGTCGTTTCCGAAAGAGAAGCTAACGGGTTAAGCTCAGTAAAGTTTTTGCAGGAAGAAACCAGCAACAATGCACCCAGCAAGGTACCCGTTGCCACTTGTCCCAAGCGTAATGGATTTTTTAGTGCTTTTTTCATTGATGTCTGTTAATTAGAAGTTCAGATTAAGCCCCACGGTATAGGTACGTGGAACCGGATTGGTACGGTTGTCAAGGCCAGGCTGAGCGTTAGCTGCCAGGTTCGACGTTGTAATGCCGTTCAATTCCGGATCAAGACCTTTGTATTTGGTGAATACGTGGGCATTTTGTACCTGAACATAGATACGGAAGGTATTCGCTTTAATCTTGCTACGAAGCGCTGTTGGCAGCGTATAGCCAAGGCTGATGTTCTGAACGCGAAGGAATTTGCCGTCTTCCAGGAAGCGGCTGTTCAGGCTGCCCGTCTGCAATACGTTGGCATCGGAGTTGAAATATAACTTAGGTACATCGGTCACCTGACCATCGGCGGTCCAGCGGTTCAATAGTTCCCGGCCTGCGTTGGCAAAAACCTGGTTGTTCAACTGCTCCTGGCGCGTGATATTATAAATCTTGTTACCACCCGCAAATGTCAGGAACAACGACGCGTCGAAGTTGCCAAAGTTGAAGGAGTTATTGAATCCACCATACCAGGTTGGGTTGCCAACACCAAGAACTTTTTTATCATTCTGGGTTAATGCAGCCGCAGCCGTCGTTACGTTGCTCGGATTAGCGGGATCGTAAGCAGCCCAGGCGAAGTTATTGGTTGCCGTTACAACTTTACCAATCAGGTACTGAACCTGCGACCCATCTGCTTTTTCGAAGATCGGGTTACCATTCGAGGCATTCACACCGCGACTTACGTAGCCAAAAAACGAACCGATTGCTTCACCTTCGCGAAGAATGTTGTAGGCCGATGGAATATCGTTGCCGTTTACCAACTGCAGAATTTTGTTGTTCACAAAAGTTACGTTAAAGTTGGTCCGCCACGAAAAGTTATTCCGCTGGAAGTTGACTGTGCTCACCGAAAATTCAAATCCTTGGTTTTTCATTTTACCAATGTTCTGAGCAATGGTATTAATGTTAGCTCCTGCCCCTGGAACGCCCAGTGACGGTGGCGTTGGCGCCTGAAGGATCAGATTATCGATATTGTTCCGGAAATATTCAGCCGTGATGCTGATGCGGTTGGAAAAGAACGAAGCGTCTACACCAAAGTTAACCTTGTTGCTGGTTTCGAATTTCAGGTTGTTGTTGCCTACCTGGTTGTAGCGAATACCGTTTTGGTCGCCATATTGAGTAGCAGCAAACACACCAGCGTAGGGATAGTTGCCGATTTCAACGTTTCCAACCTGCGCATAACTACCACGCAATTTCAATTCATTCAGGAACGAAACCGATTTCAGGAAGCTTTCTTCCGACAAGCGCCAGCCAACTGATATGCCGGGCAACGTAGCGGCCTGGTTACCAATAGGAAGCGAAGAGATTTTATCCTGCCGAACGGTCGCACTGATCAGATACCGATCACCGTAGGAGTAGTTGGCGCGCGCAAAATACGATTCAAAGGCACGTTGGCTTGCTGAACCATAAATCTGCTGGTTTGTCAACGATCCAGTAATGATATTGCCATTCGTACCGAAGTATTTATCGGACAGGCCATACCCGTATGATTCAAAATACCGGGAAGTCGTTTTCTGGAGTTCATACCCGACGACAGCACCAATCTTGTGCTGACCTAACGTGCGATTATAACTCAGCGTATTTTGCCAGTTATACCGGAACTGAGGCTGGTAAGTCTGGTCAACCGAGCCTTTGATTGAAACGCCATCACCATGATCCGGATTTTGGTAAACAAAATCTTCATTGCTTAGGTAGTTGATACCAATTTGCGATTTAGCATTTAAGCCTTTCACAATTTCAACATCTACGTAGGCATTACCCGTCAAATTAAGGTTCTGGTTTTTGTAGATATTGTTGTCCAGAATGAACTTCTGGTTGGTATAGTTACCGTAAATAGCCCGCGTGTTGGAACCCCGGCCCAAGCTCTGCGCTTCGATGTTGTATGACCCATCAGGGAATTGAACAGCTACGTTCGGAAACGCATAGATAGCGCCTGCAATGTTGCCTGACAAGGCGTTTGTTCCCTGGTTCAATCCTGTATTGGTCGTGTGCGTAACGAAGGCATTCATGCCAAACGTTACTTTATCCTTAAACGCTTTCTGATCGACCCGCGCCCGGAAGCTGTATTTAGTCTGATTGTTAGCAGCGACGTTACCTTCCAGATTGGCATACCCTAACGAGAAGTAATAGTTCGTCTGGTCGGTAGCACCACTGAACGACAGCGCATGGTTCTGCTGGAATCCTTTGCGAAGAATAACGTCCTGCCAGTTGGTATCGTAGTTCTGTCCTGTAGCCGTGTTCGACGTTGGAAAAGCAGCAGCCGCTAAGCCAGCGTTCGTCAATTTTTCGTTCGCAACGGTGATAAACTCATTTGCGTTCATCAGGTCAAAGCGCTTCGATGGTTCAGCCACGGCGAGCCAACCGTCGTACGAAACACGGGGAGCCCCTTTTTTACCTTTCTTGGTCGTGATCAGAATGACCCCGTTCGCGGCTCGTGAGCCATAAATAGCGGTGGCCGATCCATCTTTCAACACCTCAACACTCTCAATATCGTTGGGGTTGATATCACCAAGTGGGTTATAGGGGTTGCTTGTCGAAGCACCCTGGTTTCCTGTGATATACGGAAGGCCATCAACTACGTAGAGCGGATCGGCACCATTCGAAATGGAGTTTGTACCCCGTATCCGTACAGTAGCTGCCTGGCCCAGCATACCGCCAGGTACCGAAGCCTGTACACCAGCCACCTGGCCTTGTAAGTATTTGTCGAAACTTGGTACGGCTATGTTTTTAAAACCGTCGCCTTTGATGGTCCCGACAGAACCCGTTACATCCCGGCGCTGCTGCGTGCCATAACCCGTCACCACGACTTCGCTTAGTTGCTGTGAATCACCAACCAGGGCGACATTGATTGTTGTACGATTACCAACAGTGGCTTCCTGGTTAGTGTAGCCAATATAGCTAAATACCAGGGTGCCGTTAGCGGGTGCGTTCAGGCGGTAATTTCCCTGTACATCTGAGGTTGTACCACGAGTGGTACCTTTTACTTGTATGGTTACACCTGGTAGGGCGGAACCGTCATCTGATGAAGTGACACGGCCACTCACTGCTACGTCCTGTGCCAAAACGGGCAAACAAAACAGTAGCGAAAGTAGCCAACTGCCTAATAAAATTTTCCGCATTTGTTAGTAGAGATTAAAGAAGCATTAAAAATCAGAAAATAGGGAACAAATATACACTGTGATAGTCGATTTTGTACTTTAAAGGAAAAAGTTTTTTGTAGTCTTTTCGCTAATTTGTTGAAATTATAAAATATAAGTTTATTGTATAATTTGTCTAAATGTTACATTTGCGAAATATATTGTATTTAATGAAAATATTATTTAAAATATAAACGTATAAATTTCGATTTGATCGCTACTTTATTCTGTATATGATGTAAATTGCTTATCAGTATAATGTACAGCCTTAAAATTGAACAATTTTATGAATAAACACTCTATTGGCTTCGGTCTGGTAGCTTCTGGTTGCCTATTTATTCAAACGGCCTTTGGGCAAACGGCCTCTCTAAACGCCCGAATGGATAAAACAGCTGAAAGCCTTGAGAAAAAAGTAGTCGCCTGGCGTCGGGATATTCACCAGCATCCCGAACTAGGGAATCGGGAGTTTCAGACGGCGACCAAAATTGCGGCTCACCTTCAGGCACTTGGTATGGAAGTGAAAACGGGTGTTGGTAAAACGGGCGTCGTTGGCCTTCTTAAGGGGGGTAAACCTGGTCCAGTTGTCGCCCTGCGCGCAGATATGGATGGCTTGCCTGTGACAGAGCGTGGAGATTTGGCGTTTAAGTCGGAAGCTAGAACTGAATACAATGGGCAGCAAACGGGTATCATGCACGCTTGTGGACACGATACACACGTAGCGATACTAATGGGTGTGGCTGAAGTGCTGGCTTCGGTTAAAAGTGACCTGCGCGGCACGGTTAAGTTTATTTTTCAGCCCGCTGAAGAAGGAGCCCCTGCCGGTGAAGAAGGTGGCGCAAAATTGATGATTAAAGAAGGCGTACTGGAAAATCCGAAGGTGGACGCCATTTTCGGGCTGCACATTAATTCGCAAACCGAAGTTGGTACGATCAAATACCGGCCCGGTGCAACGATGGCGGCTGTAGATTCATACGCCATTAAAATAAAAGGCAAACAAACGCACGGTGCGTCTCCCTGGTCGGGTGTAGATCCAATTGTTACGTCGGCGCAGGTTGTCATGGGACTGCAAACCATCGTCAGTCGCAATGTTACCCTAACCGACGATGCCGCTGTTGTATCAATTGGTGCGTTGCATGGTGGCATTCGGACCAATATTATCCCTGAAGAAACCGATATGATCGGCACGATCCGCACGTTCAGCCCGCAAGCGCAACAACTGGTTCACCGACGTATCAATGAAATTGCTACGAATATTGCCGAAAGCGCAGGGGCCAAAGCGGACGTGACCATTAACGTTGGTTGCCCGGTTACTTATAACGACCCCAAATTGACCGATCAGATGGAGCCCACGCTCGAAGCTGTAGCGGGTAAGGGCAACGTTAAACTTACGCCAGCCGTGACAGGTGCTGAGGATTTTGCATTCTATCAGGAAAAAGTACCAGGTTTCTTTTTCTTTCTGGGTGGTATGGCGAAAGGAAAAAAAGCAGAAGAGGTTGCTCCACACCACACCCCTGATTTCCAAATCGACGAAGGTGGTTTTGTGTTGGGTATGAAATCACTCTGCCACCTGACCACTGATTATATGGAACTGGCCAATAAGGGTGTAGCCGTTAAAGAGCTTACCGCCAATGTGCATGGAAAATAATGTTTAAATATAGAGGCCCAGAGACTAACATCGCTGGGCCTCTGTATTTAAATAAAATTGATACGTCCCGTTTTTTTCTGAACAGCTAATTCAACTGTTTGACCAATGGGCAAGGCCAGGTTATAGTTAACATGCCCGGCCGGAAAATCGAACAGCACGGGATAATCGTAACCTACAACGGCGTCGGCAATAATTTCGTAGGAATCTTTCCCAAAAGGTAACGACAGATTTCCACGCATGTCCGTAAACTGACCTACTACTAAACCCGCTAGCCTGGCCAGTCGCCCCGCCCGACGAAGTTGAGTCATCATTCGGTCGAGGGAAAAAAGCGTTTCATCAATATCTTCAATAAACAGAATTTTTCCGTTGAAATCCAGGTCCGTTGGCGTATCGATTGAATTGCTAAGCATCGTCAGATTTCCGCCTATCAGATGACCTTGCGCTCGCCCTGAACGATTAAGTGGGTGAGCTGATACCGTATAATGTGTTGGGGACTCGCCAAACAACCATTGCCGCAGGGACTCTAGTGCATCGGCCCGGTCAGGGTCACCAAATTGACGGGGCATAAGTCCATGCAGACTGGCGAGGCCATGATTATATAATAAACTCAGAAGCACCGTTACGTCGCTAAAACCCACAAGCCACTTTGGATTGGCCTGTAAACCCGACAGGTTCAGATCATCGGCAATGCGATAACAGCCATACCCACCACGAGCCGCAAACACAGCCCGAATGGCAGGATCGTCGAAAAAGCGTTGGAGGTCGGCTCGGCGGAGATCATCGGAGCCAGCAAAAGGCCCCTTTATAGCGTGCAAACTATCACCTTCAACTACGTTAAGGTGCCAGACATTGCGTAGAATATGTAGACCATCGGCGAGTTCTGAGTAAGGAAACCAACTGGCGGGTGCCACAATGGCAACCGTATCGCCGGGGCGCAAAAAAGGAGGGAGCATTCAGGAAATAGTTATCAATGAATACGTATTGGTGCCGGTCGTTAGGTCGACTCAGTTTAGCTCAACTTCTTCGGTTTCGTCGAGTTTATTCAGGTCAATTTTCGTCTGCTGATCGTCAATATAGATAGGTCGAAATTTATGGCCCCAGAGTATCTCATCGTAGCGATACGAAAAACGAGTATGGACGCTTTGTACGAACGTATCATCTAAGGCCTGTAATGAAATCAAAAATTCGGCGTCCGATTGTTCGAGTTCTTCGGGCGTACAGCCGTATAGGGGGCTTTTTTCTGTAATCGGGTGAACCAAGGTCCAGTTTGCCGGAAAAAAAGCTACTTTATTTCGTTCCAGGTTGAGGCCATAATATCGCCGGTAAAGTGTACCATCGGGCTTGGGCTCCAGTCGTGACATGGAGACGGTTATTTCTAAGTTGACTAATTGGTTATCACGAGTGTTGATGAGACGAAACATCCAGGCGTTCACGTCTAGGTAAGGCGCGAAGACCGATTGTCGCGAAAAGCGGATATGGGCCACCGGGCGCGAAAACCGACCGTAAAGCAGGCCCGTTGCCAGCGCAAACGCCAATAAACCAATCATCGACTCAAAAGCTGCAATGGAACTGGTCAGGAAACTATTGGGCGAAATATGTCCATAACCCACCGTTGTGAGGGTTTGAGAACTGAAAAAGAAACATTTCCAGAATGGGCCATTCAGAATTTTGTCATCAATGCCAATAAGCGTTCTGGCATCCGCTAGCATATAAATCCCCGCAAACAGTGTGTTTGTGAACACATAAGCCGCTAAAAGCCAGAAAAAAAAATGCACCCAACTCATGGTAATAAGTCGGTTATAGATATTTAATCGATCCCAGAGGGTACCGTTAACCCGGGCAATATTAATCGTGCCATTCTGATTGACCAGCCGAGAGCTTGAATCGGTTAGTTTTGTGCCAAAACCAAGATCACTACGTCGTTCTTCCTGTTCGACTAATTGGCTGCTTTTAGGAGCCTTATTAAAAAGACGACGTTTTGTCGGATTTGGATTCATAGTCGGTCAGTCGATTGGTCGTGTATAATGAATAGCTTGGTTAACAAAGTTATCGCAAATTTGCCAACCAACCTCTTTGTCACGTAGCCTGACATATACTTCATTTCATTTACTTTATGAGTCCCATTGAAAGCGTAACGGGTCTGCTTGGTTTAACAACATTACTGGCGGTTATATCGCGTCGATTCCGTATTTCCTTTCCTATTTTACTAGTCCTCACTGGCTTGTTTATCGGGTGGATACCGGGCTTGCCTTCCATTGTTTTATCGCCCGATGTTGTTTTTCTTATTTTTCTGCCACCGCTGCTCTATGCGGCTGCCTGGCAAATCGACAATGTGGAGTTAAAGCTTTACAGCCGCTCGGTGTCGTTTCTGGCTGTCGGCCTTGTGCTGTTCACTTCTACGATTATTGCCTGGGTGGCTCACACGTGGATTCCGGGCTTTTCGTGGGCACAGGGATACCTGCTGGGGGCTATAGTCGCGCCACCCGATGCTGTGGCGGCTTCTTCCGTAACCAAAGGGCTGAATATTCCAAAGCGCATTACGACGATCTTAGAGGGGGAAAGCTTAGTGAATGACGCCACTAGTTTGATTATTTACCGCTACGGATTAGTCGCCATTCTGACGAGCCAGTTTTCCCTATGGGAAGCTGGTCTTCAGTTTATTGGGATTGCCCTGGCCAGTGTCGCGTTGGGATTGGTAATCGGCTGGATCATGATGCGGGTGCATCAGGCCATTAACAAAGACAGTGTTATCAACACCGCCGTAACCTTGCTGATACCGTACGGTTGCTACCTGATTGCCGAAGAACTTCATATTTCGGGCGTACTCGTGGTGGTTACGGTTGGGCTGTTTCTGTCGGCCCGTAGTGACGAAATATTTACGTACCAAACCCGGTTGCAAACAAATTCTGTTTGGGCCGTCGTTGTCTTTCTCCTTAACAGTCTGGTGTTCATCCTGATTGGCCTGCAACTGCCCACTATTGTATCCGAATTAAATGGGTATACGTTGCCTGAATCGGTCACGTACGCGTTGCTCATCAGTGCTGTGGCCATTGTAAGCCGGATTGTCTGGGTTTTTCCCGGCGCTTATTTACCTCGCTTGCTGAGCGCAGGCATTCGGAAACGGGAAGCAAAACCTTCCTGGCAACAAGTGTCTGTTCTGAGTTGGGCGGGTATGCGGGGCGTTGTATCGCTGGCTGGTGCACTGGCATTGCCGCTTACGCTGCCTAATGGGCAGACGTTTCCCGGTCGTGACTTAATCCTGTTTATTACGTTCGGGGTTATTTTCTGTACGTTAGTCTTCCAGGGATTAACGCTGCCCGTATTGATTGACGAACTGAATGTGCGGGAGACGGTCGATGAGAAACAGGAAGAACGCAAGCTGCGTCGGAAAATGGCGCAACAGGCTATCACGCACTTAGAAGCTAATCACTCAGCCGGGTCCGTTCATGATGACGTACTGAATTACGTCAAAAACACATACGAACTACGTATTAACGAGCTAAATGGCATGCTTCGGGCAAGCAGTTTGTCCGAACGGCCGGCCGAACTTTACCAACAGGCTATCCGACTTCAACTGGAACTATTATCTATAGAGCGGACTGTGCTGAGTGAGCAGCGTTCGGGTAGCTTGCTGGACGATGAGATCCTTCGCAAACTGGAGCAGGAGCTGGATTTGGAGGCAGCCCGCCTTTCGTTAGTGCAACCATCCATATGATTTAAGACTTTTTGCTAAATCACTTATAAACTAAATGGAAGGTATGTGTTTTAAATTCCTATAACCGTTGCTTCCTTTCTCTACAGGGGTGTTAACTGAAAGTGGAACAAGATCCATAAGCTGTATTTACAGATGAATTAAATGAGGTTGACCATAGTGAATTATGATAACTGATTGATTTTTAGTCTATAGTAAGTATAATAAATACAGTACTCATTAAATTTCACGAAATAGTGATGAATTATTAGGTATATATACCTATATTTAACCGGAAATTTACAAACGGCTCTCCGTAACTGTGTCTGTTTAACGATTAGAACATGAAATTTCATTCAGGTATGATTAGTTTGGTCGTACCAGCTTTCAACGAAGAAGAAAATTTACCTGTACTCGTGCATCGGCTCATAGCCGTTATGAAGCGGTACGAATCCTACGAAATCCTGATTATTGATGACGGTAGCTCCGATCAGACTCGTCATGTGCTGAGGGAGTTGAGTAAAGAATATCCGGTTGTACGATTCATTTCGTTTTCGCGAAATTTTGGTCACCAAATGGCACTGCGAGCGGGCTATGATAACGCTCGTGGAGACGCTGTAATCTGCCTGGATGCTGATCTTCAGCACCCACCGGAACTGATCCCAACGCTGATTGCCAAGTGGCGCGAAGGCTATGAAGTGGTGTATACCGTTCGTGCGCCAGACCCTAAATTGTCCTTGTTTAAACGGGCGACCTCAAAGTACTTCTACCGACTGCTGCGTAGTGCGTCGAATCTTGCTATTGAAGACGGCGCGGCCGACTTTCGATTGCTCGATCGGAAAGTAGTAGACACGATCAAACAGTTTAAAGAAAATGATCTGTTCCTGCGTGGCGCTATTTCATGGGTAGGGTTCCGCCAGTGTCGTGTACTTTATGAGCCAGCCGCTCGATACGCTGGTCGCTCGAAATATTCATTCCGAAAAATGCTTAAACTGGCTGCAATGGGCATTACGTCCTTTTCGACACGGCCATTATATCTATCAGTATTGCTCGGTTTCTGTATGTCGTTCTTCGCCCTGCTGTTTGGGGCTGAAGCAACCTACGAGTATTTCTTCACAAACGCTACAGTATCTGGTTGGACGACGCTGGTTGTGCTGATGGTATTGATTGGGGGCGTTCAGTTCATCATGATCGGCATTATCGGCGTATATTTGGGCAAAACGTTTGTTGAGGTGAAAGGCAGACCAGCCTATATTATCGGCGATACGAGCGAGATAGAGGAGACTGTAACATCATGGCAAGCCCAGACAAGCAAGGAAGACGAGATATTTTATTCACCGTTGATGTAGAAGAGTTTGATACGGCGCTTGAATTCGGCCATGATATTCCCCTTAGTGAACAAGTGGCCGTTTCAACGCGAGGATTGACATCACTCGCAGAACGGTTTGACATGATTGGGGCTCGTACTACGTTGTTTACAACCGCTAACTACGCCCTTCATGAGCCATCACTTATTCGGAAACTAGCTCAAAAACACGAAATCGCGTCGCACGGCTATTACCATACGACGTTCGAACCCGCCGATTTACTCAAATCCCGGTTGGCATTGGAGGAGTTATTGAATCAGCCGGTAACGGGCTTTCGTCGCGCACGGATGGGCTTTGTTGATCCAAACGACTTGCAACAGGCTGGTTATCAGTATAACTCATCTTTGCATCCAACCTGGTTGCCGGGTCGGTATAATCACTGGGGCGAACCTCGGCACCCGTTTCAGGAAAGGGGCGTCTGGCAAATTCCGGCATCGGTCACACCCCGACTACGCTTGCCATTGTTCTGGTTAAGTCTGAAAAACTTTCCATTTGCATTTTACAAACGACTCTGTCGCCAAACGCTGCGAACGGATGGTTTCCTGAATCTATATGTTCATCCATGGGAGTTTACAGACTTGTCGGACTATGAGAAGATACCTGGCTACGTACGTCGGCATTCTAAAGATCAGTTGCTCGACCGCGTCGAAAACTTACTACGTTATCTGAAACCGCTTGGTGAATTCAGCACGATGGGCGATTTTACGCAGCAACTCAAATCGCATTCGCGCTAGACGTCAGTCTTTATGTTATTTTACCGGATGGTAGCATTTTTTAAAAAACCGTTTTTTAGCAACTATCGGGTTATATTTAGTATCTACGCTCTACTTACCTTATTTGTTAGTCTTCGAATTATTCTGGTTGACGGCTCCAACAACTACCAGATTTTTTACTATTCACTTGAGCATTTAATACATGGGAAAAGTCTTTATGCGCTTTACCCAACCGAATACAGTGATCACTACCATTACGCCCCTACGTTTGCAGCCCTGTTTTCTCCTGTTTTTGCGCTGCCTTATTCGGTAGGTTTATTTTTATGGCATTTTTTGTTTGCCGGAGTCTGGGTACTGGCCATTTATCGAATGCCTTTCACGCATCAGCAAAAAGTTTTCGCCTATTGGTTTGGTTTACAGGAGCTTTTTACTTCCCTGGTCAATAGTCAGACAAATCCATTCATTGCTGCAATCCCTCTGTTTGCCTTCATCAGTTTTGAAAAAAAACAACCTTTCTGGGCCGCGTTTTTTATTGTACTTGGCTTCAATATTAAAATATACAGTCTGGTGGCGGGTGCATTATTTCTGCTTTATCCTCAAAAAGGTCGTTTTTTAGTGTCGGCCTCGCTTTGGGCTGTCTTACTTGGATTATTGCCGCTCTTCTTTACATCATTTGATAAGCTTATCTGGCAATATGATTTATGGATTAGCGAATTATTCGTTAAATCTGACCATGATAAATGGGCCAATACGTCAATTCATCGGCTAACCCACGTATTCATTTCGCCTGATGTGGCCACATCTGTAATCGTCGGTCTGGGAATAGTACTCTTCTGTACGGTTTATATTCAGGTTCGAAAGTTTACGCAAACTGATTTTCGGATGCTTATGGTAGCCTCTATCCTGATTTTTCAGGTCATATTCAATCCAGTTTCTGAATCGCCTACCTATATCACAGCCGTTACGGGTGTACTTGTCTGGTGGTTTTATTGCCCCAAACTATGGCTTGATTGGTTCTTGCTTATCAGTTGCTTGATCTTTACTGTTTTCTCACCAAGCGACATCTTTCCAGTTTTTCTACGCGAGCAATTTGTCAAACCTTACGTGCTAAAAGCATTACCCTGTGTGCTAATCTGGTTCCGGGTAATTTATCTAATGCATGTATCAGCGCTGATAGAGCATCGGCAAATAGATCTACCGGCACATTCATAATATTAATCACTAGCGTATTGTCATAAATACAAAACACTTATGGCATCAACTTGGCTGGATTTCTGGCAAAAGGAGAATGAGTTTGACGACTCCATGTCAGCGAACTATACTTACTTTCTGGCACGAGTAGAGGATTATATTCCTTTATCGAAAACGTTGAAAGTGCTCGATATCGGCTCTGGACCGGGCAATCTGGAAGATGCATGGCATGATCGGGTGTGCGAAATTCATGGTCTTGATATTTCGAAACGATACAACGAAATGGCGCGCGTCAAACACAAAAGCCATCCAAACGTTTATTTTCACGATCTGTCGGCCGACGATTATTTGAATTTTAGTCCAATAGCGGATGAGAAGTTTGGAGCCTTCATCGTCATGAGCGTTGTGCAGTATTACCGTAGCGCTGACGAAGTCGAACAGTTGATTAGATCAATCAAGCACGTAGCAGCACCGGGTGCAAAAGCGCTGATCTGCGATTTGATGGTCGGAGGAAGCGTACTGAAAGATATACTGAGTATTATTGGACGGTCGCTTAAACAAGGGCAGCTACTGTCTATGCTTAAGCTATTAGTCCGGTTACGTTTTTCACCCTATTACGCTGTTCGCAAAGAGAATGGTTTTTTGATTCTGTCGAAGCAGGAGTGGCTGGATATAACCCGGAGGGTAGGGGTAGAGGCCCGGTTTATCAGCGAACCGTTAACATTGCAGCAAGAACGGCAAAACTTGCTGATTCAATTCTGATCAATTTTTGAAGATCAGCAACCCCTAAAAATCTAAATGAAAATGACATCCTCAATGACATCGGTGCCCATGTCTTTATTAACCAGCTGAATAAGTTTTTGCTTGGCGTTAACGAGTTCATTACGTAGCGGAGCCGATGCGATCTCAATATGAAGTTTACGATCGCGCACATAAAGCCGGTTTGTACGGGAGGCAATAGCAGGTCCCATCATACGACCCCAAAACGCTTCGAGATAGGTTTCATTGAAGCGGGTCTGGAGTTGGTACGTTTTGAGCAATTGATTGATCGCGTCTTTTAAGGACGTAACTCCGGCTACTCGGGTAGCATTTTCGCGATTATAGCGGTACGGCTGGTTCATGAAGTCGGTGTCTTACCACAAAAGTAAACAATGAATCGACGTAACAAATGACCGGTTGCCAGACGAAGCAAAAAAAACTTCCAGGCTAGAAAAAACAGAGCGTGTTTGGATTCACGCCGTCTGGCTAGTATACTTGCGCCATCAAGTCAATTGCTACGCGTCTATTATTCGATCACCGACGCGCATTGATTTATAAAGAAGCGGGGAGAGATCAGGCTCTGTGAACCGCTGGCAACCTACCACACGGCAAGGTGCTAACTCCTGCCTAAAGCTATTTTAGGGCCTATAAATCTGAACTTACATGCACGACAATCAGCGCTGTATGCCCACCAGGGCCTGCTAAGCAATCTTCAACCACCACGAAAACCGGGAGGGTTTGTCGTGTGTCTGGCTATTAATCATACGTAGTCTGTTTCCTGTAAGAAATGTGGCTACCAGGATTAATCCGCTTACAGACTTTCTACCAGAAATAAAACCAATCACTTATTCCTAACAATTAACGATAAAAATCATGTCTGAACTTCATTTCGATACGCTCCAGCTACACGCTGGTCAGGAGCCCGATTCAGCTACCAACGCGCGCGCTGTTCCCATTTATCAAACGACCTCCTTTGTGTTTAACGATTCGGCGCACGGAGCTGATTTGTTTGCACTGAAGGCATTTGGGAATATTTACAGCCGCATTATGAATCCTACGTCCGACGTGTTCGAGAAGCGCATTGCGGCTCTGGAAGGTGGTGTGGCCGCTCTGGCAGTGGCTTCAGGACAGGCGGCTCAGTTTATCGCGTTAAGCAATATTCTGGGCGCAGGCGACAACTTTGTTACGACTTCATTTCTATACGGCGGTACATATAACCAGTTTAAGGTTCAATTTAAGCGCCTGGGTATCGAAGCGCGATTTGCTGAAGGGAGTGATCCCAAAGCGTTTGCGAAATTGATTGACGAAAAAACAAAAGCGATTTACCTCGAAACGATTGGGAATCCTGAATTTAATATTCCTGACTTTGATGCGTTTGCTGCTCTTGCCAAAGAACATGATTTACCGCTTATCGTAGACAATACGTTTGGTGCAGGAGGCTATCTTTTCCGGCCACTCGAACATGGAGCGGCTGTTGTAGTCGAATCGGCAACAAAGTGGATTGGCGGTCATGGTACGAGTATAGGTGGCGTAATTGTAGATGGCGGTAACTATAACTGGGGCAACGGCAAGTTTCCGCAGTTCAGTGAACCATCAGAAGGGTATCATGGTCTGGTGTTCAGCGACGTATTTGGCGTTGGTGGACCGTTTGGTAATATTCAGTTCATCATCCGGGCCCGTGTTGAAGGGCTGCGCGATTTTGGCCCGGCCATTAGTCCATTCAACTCATTCCTGCTGTTGCAGGGGGTGGAAACACTTTCGTTGCGCTTGGACAGAACGGTGCAGAATGCGCTGGCACTGGCTCAATGGCTGGAACAGCATGAACAGGTTGAAGCCGTAAAATATCCGGGTCTGGAAAGTAGCCCATATCATGATCTGGCAAAAAAATATTTAAAACGGGGGTTTGGTGGCGTGCTTACGTTCAAAGTGAAAGGTGGCAAAGATGCAGCTGACCTGTTTGTTAACAGTTTGAAACTGGTGAGTCATCTGGCCAACGTTGGTGATGCAAAAACACTCATTATCCACCCGGCAGCGACAACACACCAGCAACTGAGTGAACAGGAGCAGGCCAGTGCCGGGGTTGAGTCGGGCGTGTTACGTGTTTCGGCGGGCATCGAATATTTTGATGATATCAAAGCTGATTTCGAACAGGCCTTTGCTGCTATTGCCGAACCAGTTCTAACGTAGTTTTTGGGTTGGTTTCCGGTTATGGTTTATGGTCTGTACTTATGACACTTGCAGACCATAGACTATAAACCGAAAACCGTAAACATTTTTTAATTGAGCCTCCAGTATTTTGATTATAAATATTCGTTCCCGCTCGAATCGGGAGAGAGTCTGCCGGGTTTTCGGCTGGCCTATACCACACGCGGTACGCTAAACCCATCTACCCTTGAAACGGGTGAGCGGTCGAATGTTGTGTGGGTATGTCATGCCCTGACGGGAAACGCCGATGTCGGCGACTGGTGGGGCGGTATGGTTGGTGCGGGAAAATATTTCGATCCCGAGCGGGATTTTATTGTCTGCGCCAACGTATTAGGGTCATGTTATGGCTCTACAGGGCCACTGTCCCTAAACCCGGCGACTGGTAAACCATTTCATCATGACTTCCCGGCTATTACAATTCGTGATATGGTCGGTGCGCTGGATTTGCTACGTCAGGAATTAGGTATTGAAAAAATTCATACCTGCATTGGCGGCTCGGTAGGGGGTGAACAGGCTGTTGAATGGGCTATTTTGCAGCCGGATCTCATTGACAATCTGGTGTTGATTGCGGCCAGTGCCATGGCTTCGCCCTGGTGTATAGCCTTCAACGAAGCGCAACGGATGGCTATTGAGGCCGATCCAAGCTGGGCCGAACGACGCGATGACGCAGGGCTGGCAGGGATGAAAGCAGCACGAGCAATGGCTATGATTTCGTACCGGAACTATGATACGTACGGCTTTACGCAGGCGCTTGATAATAACGAACAACTGGATGGCTATAAAGCTGCTGGTTATCAACGGTACCAGGGAGAGAAACTAGTTGACCGCTTCAATGCGTTCACGTACTGGATACTCTCAAAAGTAATGGATTCGCACAACGTTGGCCGCAACCGGGGCAGTATTCCCAATGCGCTGGGACAGATCAAGGCTCGAACGCTGGTGGTTGGTATTCGCTCTGATCTGCTTTTCCCCCCCTCGGAACAGCAGTTTCTGGCCCGCCATATTCCAGACGCAGCCTATGAAGAGATAGATTCACTTTACGGACACGACGGTTTTCTTATTGAATTTCGGCCGTTGGCCGGAATTATTCGCAAATGGATGGCGAGCGCAAGTTCGCCGAATGTATCGCATCGACTAAGCCTGAAATAATTGGCTGTTAGTACGTTAAATAGTCTAGTATGGTTTGGTATGATGCCGAAGTTCGGCAATTGGAAGATAAAATAGCTACGTTGCCACTGGCTACAGACAGAGTTATTTTCTATGGTAGTTCCTCAATGCGTCTCTGGTCGACATTGAGTCAGGATTTTCCTCAAATTAATTCGCTCAACTTAGGTTTTGGTGGCTCTACACTAGCTGCCTGTGCGTGGTTTTTCGAGCGACTGATTGTTCCGGCAAATCCTAAGTCTATTGTCTTTTATGCAGGTGACAATGATCTTGGTGATGGTCGGCACCCTGAAGAAGTGTATCTCTTTTTTTGTGCTTTTGCCGAAAAACTACGTAACACACTGCCTGATGTGCCACTAGCTTTTTTGTCCATTAAAATCAGTCCTGCCCGCTGGAATATTGCTCAGGAAATACGACAGGCCAACGAATTGATATGTGGCGAACTAGCTAAAAATACGAATTATCAATATATTGACATGACCTCACCCTTACTTGGCAGCAACGGGAGACCACGTCAGGAATTTTTTGAGCGTGATGGCTTGCACTTGAGCCCGGCCGGTTACCGAGCCTGGCAGCAGCAATTGATACGAGAAGCCCGAATTTTTTAACGATTTGTTTACCTAGCCTTTGTAGAATTTAAGTCCAAATGTTGCAACTTCACTGCTAACTAACGCTACTGTTATGCACCGTGAGTATCATAAATGGTTTAGCCCGAATCTAAATCGTGATATGGAGTTACTTATATTTGGTCACGCAGGAGCTCGGGTTCTGGTCTTTCCGACCCGGCGCGGACGATTTCATGAGTACGAAGATTTGGGTCTTGTCAGCGCATTGACGGAGCAACTGGAGAATGGGTGGCTCCAACTTTTTTGCGTAGATAGTGTGGATCGGGAAAGTGTCTACAATCGATATACAACTCCGCAAAACCGTATTCGTCGGCATGGGCAGTATGAGCGGTATATTCTGAATGAAGTCTTACCGTTTTCCCGGCTAAAAAACTCACAGCCGTTCATGATTTCGCACGGTTGCAGCCTGGGTGCGTATCATGCGGTGAACATCGCCCTCCGAAATCCGCAGTGGTTTGATAAAATAGTGGCGTTCAGTGGGCGATATAACTTGTCGGAGCCAGTGGCAGAATTCCGCGGTTTATTTGACGATTATTACGACGAGGAGATTTATTTCCATAGCCCCAATCACTTCCTGCCGAATCTGGCCGACAGTGCCGTTCTTGAGCATTTGCGTCGATTGAAAATCGTAATGACGATTGGCGTTGAAGACCCGTTTATGGACAGCAACGTTAGCTTGAGCGCGTCATTTGCATCCAAGAACATTAACCACGAAATGCATGTCTGGAATGGTCGGGCTCATGAGTCAAACGACTGGCAGAAAATGGTGCAGCTGTATCTATAAAAGGCAGTAACTATGAAGTTGACAATACGTTATTCGGTGTTGTTTGAACTTTCCAATCCGTACATATCAAATTAGGGCAACTTCTCCGCCAGGTATAAATAGGGTGGATGAAGGTGGTGTATAAAAACGTTTTCTTTGCTATCCGGATACTTCTTGAAATAGTCGCTGTCTCCCAGCAACACGATGGTTGTACCAGTCCGAACGTAATCACTGCTGTTATAATATTCAGGCGATACGTAGCCATTCAAATTTTTGCTAACCGTCCTGGAGGCTAACTTACCTAAATATTTCTGGTAGTTTTTTTGTGCCTTCAGCGCTGGTTTACTCATGCCATTGTAGGCGTATTTTAGTGCAATACGATTTAGGAACTTCTGTTTCTTTATCAGGGCGGGCGCACTTGCAAATGGGTTAGTCGGGTTAAAGTCATTTACCGTTTGTACAGTAAGAGGCACTTCTGGAACCCAGTCCGCCGAGTTGACAACATTATAGGCCCAGCCACCTTGCGTAGCGGCTTCATATTCATACGCGTACGGTAGATTTCCTGGTTTTGGGCCCGCGCTACAGTACGTCTTGAAACGAATATCGGCGGGAATTCGGGACTGTTTTTGCAGATTTTTCAAGTGAGATGTCAGCAAAAAAGCAAGCGCCCCGCCCTGACTGTGCCCCATGATGATCATGTCCTTGATGCCTGATTTATAGCATGAGTCAATTTTGGGTAAAATATCCTTGGCCAGGAAACCCATAGTTACTAACCAACCCACATGAACGGCGGCCCGGGGACTTGTTGCCAGTTCATACGTGAATTTTTCGGTATCGCTAATCTGGATCTCGCCTTTTGCCGGCACCATAGCGGCATAAAAATTACCCAGCCAACTAACACTGTTTACAGTTGTTCCGCGAATGCTGAGTACAGCAACCGATTGATTATCAATCCAAAGATCCCAGCGATTTTCCAGACCGACAACGGGGGAGCGGTACGCAAATTTGAATCGTTGTGGTAGTGGAATGGCCTTGATGTAAGCAGAGTCACCAACTTGGGCCGATACTTTCAGTAACTCAATATATTCGGCTTTATCAAAACCCGGTTTAAGTTTTTGCCCAAACAACGAAAATGGTAGACTGATGAGAGCGAGAACAATAATGAGGTGTTTCATAAGCATACCTGAAATGAGAGTGTCTGGGCTCAACGTTACGCTAGTTCGATGCTTGAGCTTGTAGGCGAGCTACCAGCGTCTGGTCATTTTTTAACTGCAATTCATTTCCCGAAATACTGTAAGCATTCGTTTGTTCCAGGGCTTTGACAAAAGCACTTTCGGTACTCATATCCGGGCAGGCCATTTTTGTTGAACCAATGCCGACGAACTTTATTTTACCCGCGTCAGGTAATTCATACGTACCAAACATGCGATTGCAACCCGTCGATCCCGTGACTTTATGATCTGCGTCTGTAAACTGAATTGATGCATCCCGATCGGTGCCCGATGATTTAACGGGTTGCCCCTGCACGTCAACCAATACCCATCGTGTTTCTGTTAAAGATAAAGTATCCGTTGCTGGCTTTGAGGATGAACAGGCCATAACCAGTAAACTCAAACTTACGAATAAAGAACCAATCGATTGAAAGTTCATATTACGTGTATTAGTTAGTCGAATAACTGCTTATGAGCTTTTTCGTTTTCTTAAATGGGTAAAAAACGGGCTTCTTCCACCTCGTTCTGAGCCCTTAATAAAGCACGCCCATACGGTTCATATAGCACTCGGCCGGGCGGATCGGTTGAAAGATCGGCATCCCATAAACCCGCCTTGTGCCATTGATCAAGATGGTCCCAGTCAGGACGATCAATAATTGGGTATAAACATACGCCTAAAAGTGGTACGCCAGCCTGCAGAACAGCGGCACATTCACGACCAATCATCTCAATCCATTGCGGCCTGTCTATACCTGGATGGCTGGTTTCGGTCAGGACAATGGGTTTTTTGTAACGCCGATACGCTGTCATCAGAAGTTGCCGGAACGGCACCCAGCGCGGGTCAGGAATGGCATCATTCCAGCCCATAAATTGACCTGTGCCGTTAATCCATTGATTGTTGTAATAGTAATTGAATCCGAGCAAGTCGAGGTATTTGGGTGAGCCGCCTAATTCCGGCGCAATGAACCCAGCCAGTATATCAACCGATTGAAATTGATTTTCGTCAGCGATGGCAGCCGCTATAATCTGCTCCCTGGTTGCATTTATAGGCGGGACCATATGAACGAGTGGCTCTGTCGTTAAAATGCGAATGGTTGGATCTATTTCTCGCATAGCCGCTACGCCCTCAATGTAGGCACGCATGAGTCCGAGTTTTACTTCCCAACCTTGCTTGGTACAGTAAGGGGACGTACCACGCACATCGCCCCCCAGCCATGACATAAAACTAACCTCGTTAATGGGCGTAACGATTAACGTTTCGTGGGGATATCGGTCACGGTAAAAGCGAACAAATGCCCGGCATAGAGCCGCAAACCGACGGGCGAACATCGGATGTAAAGGCGTCAGATCGTCGGGATACCCGAAATGACAGAGATCCCATATTTGTTGAATGCCGTGGCGATGACCGACCGTCAGCATGTGCTCAACCGTGCTCCAGTCGTATTGATAGGCCGTTTTTTCAACCTGGCTCCACCGAATCCCTTCCCGAACGGTGCGGATATTGAACGGATTCAGTCGCTCGTAATCTGTTTCGAGGAGTTGTAAATGCCCGGTCAGCGGTAGGAAATCAACACGGTTACCAAAACAGTTGAGTTGATCTGTGCATTCGAAACCAGCCCACCAGAACGATTGAAATGGATTGGTTTGAAGAGACGTATTTGTGTTGAGTATCAAATGTAATATGGTTAGTGTTAACTAAATATGACTGGAAAAATGGCCCGGATGTTTGACTGTGTGAGGGAAAGGGAATTTTCGCCTTTCCCACTTATAGATTTCAGTTGATTGCTAAGCATCAGTCTGAAACGCTACGTAGGTCACAACGCTTTAATAAGTGCAATGACTACATTGGCCGAATTGCGGGCTGCCGTGGGATAAAATTTGTCGTAGGCAATGTGTGCTTCGGCATCAGCGCGGTCGCTCAGGCTACGGATAATCAGGTGGGGTACCTGAATTTGATAACATACCTGCGCGACGGCTGCGCCCTCCATTTCGGTGGCATCGGCTCCAAAATCAGCTCGAAGACTTTTTCCTTTATCCGACGAAGCAACGAAGACATCGCCTGTCACGACCGTTCCTGTCATCACCTTGACCGGCCGATCTGAAACGCCACCCGATGCGAGTGGAATACCTTCTAATGGAACACGTTTCACTACGTTCTCGGCCAGATGCAACAGCACTGAATCGGCCAGGAAATAGACTGGGTTAAACTCTTTGGTAATTGCGTTACGAGTTTGTTTGGTTGGTGTGTTTTTATCTGTAATGGAGCCATAGTCATGGTAAGCTGTTCGGCTGGCAATAACGATGTCGCCCGGTTGCAAGTCTGGATTTGTGCCGCCTGCAATGCCGGTGAATAGTATTCGCGTCGGTCGGAAATGGTCGAGCATCAGAGCTGTCGTCATCGCGGCATTAACTTTGCCGATGCCAGTTTCTGCGACCACAACCCGCTGCTTGCCAATACGTCCGGTTGTGAAGGATAAACCATCAACGATAACGTTTTTAGGTTTGTGGATGGCTTTTTTTACCAATGCTACCTCCGCGCCAAAAGCACCCAGCAAACCCGTTATGGAGCGCGGTTTGTACCGCTGTGCAAAAGTGAGAGAGGGAAAGAGTACCGCAACAGCGGTCGAAAGAGTAAAAAAATAGGCAATCAGGGGCAGTTTTCTCATTATAAATAGATCAATTTTAGAATCAATGGCCAGCCGTCAAGGCCAACACGCAAAATACGTCTACAATCCATAGGCCAAGGGGTACTTCCCGGCTTTTACCCACCGCCACTTTTATGACCGTCCACGACAGAAACCCCCAAATTAGGCCCTGGGTGATGGAATAGCTAAAGGGAATTAACGCGAGGGCTAGAAAAGCGGGTAGAGCGTCGTCTAACTGATCCCACTTTATGCGCGTAACAGGCTTCATCATAAAGGCCCCGACCAGCACAAGAGCCGGAGCGGTGGCAATGGATGGAATAACCGATAAGACCGGAGAAAGAAATAGAAATGGCAAAAAACAGCAACCAGCAACTATCGCCGTCAACCCCGTACGACCGCCCTGCGCAATCCCCACCGCCGACTCAATGTAGGCCGTACCAGGGCTGGTGCCCAGAATGCCTGCCAGCGTAGTCGATACGGCATCCGTCAGAAGGGAGCGATTCAGGTTGCGTGGTTGCCCATCGGCATCGTGTAGATTACCGGCTTCAGCAACGCCCACGAAGGTAGACAGGCTGTCGAACAGATCGGTGAAAGCAAAAGCGAAAATGACCGGCCAAAGTGACCATTGCAGCGATCCCATCAGGTCTAGTTTACCGATCAAGGAGAAATCAGGTGCGGCCAAAATGCCCTGAAAATTTACTAATGTTTTCTGCCCGAAATTCACCGCTGATGCATCGCCCCAGTACCGGCCAATGGGCCAGGCGGCTAACGTAGTCAGCACAATACCGATGATGATCGCGCCCGGTACGTCGCGTACAACTAAAGCACTCGTCAGCAGCAAACCGAAAACAAATGTCAGCACAATGGGATCATTAAAGCTGGCAATACTGACCAACGTAGCCGGATTAGCGATGATGAATTTCGCGTTTTCGAAGCCGATCAACGTAATAAATAGCCCGATTCCCGCCGAAACGGCATAACGTATTGGCACTGGAATTGTCCTTACAATAGCCGAACGGACATTCAGGAGAGACATGACAAGAAACAGCATACCCGCCCAGAACACGGCTCCGAGGGCAACTTCGGGTCGGAGACCCATCCCCTTTACCGCCGTGAAGGTGAAAAACGCATTCATGCCCATGCCCGGCGCCACGACAATCGGGTTGCGGGCATAGAGGCCCATCATGAGACTACAAAAAAAGGAGAGTAGGACCGTAGCGGTGAGTACGCCACTAAACGGTAATCCGGCCTGACTCAGAATAGCGGGATTGACAACGATGATGTACATCGTGGCCAGAAACGTTGAAATACCGGCTAAAACTTCAGTACGTCGGGAGACAACAGGAACCGCTGGAGAGGAAGAAGTAGTCAATAGTGTTTGCCGTTTGTTGATGTAGCACCTCAAAATGAGATATATACAGGCTATTCGTAGGAATTTCTTAACAAAAAACGCCTACGAATAGCCTCAAACTACGAACTTCAGGCCACAATCTCAAAAATTGGTCAGGAAACTTCCGGCGTCCTCGTCTATCCAGACCTGCCCGTTCGCGTGCGTTTGCATGATACTGGCGGGAACCTGCTCCGAAACTGGACCTTTCAACGCGTCATGTAAGATAGAAGCTTTCTTTTCTCCGCTAACCAGTAAAATCACTTCTTTCGCTTCACTTAGGTGGCGTAAACCGAGCGTAATGCCCTGGCTCAGCGCGGTTTCTTTCTCGAAATATTTTTGTCCAACCGTTATGGTGCTTTCGGCTAATTCAGACACGTGGCAGCCTAGTGTGAAGGACGTACCGGGTTCATTCAGTGCGATATGGCCATTCATCCCCATACCAACGAGCAGCAAATCCAGGCCGCCCCGAGCATCAATAACAGCGTCTATGCGGGTGCACTCAGCCGCAAGGTCATCCGCTTTGGCATCGAAAACGTGAATCTGATCCGGGCGGAGATTCAATGGCGTGAACAGGTCACGAAATACGTAATTGGAACAACTGCCAACATCCTCGGGTCCAAAACCAACCCATTCGTCTAACCCCACGAACGTACATTGGCTCACATCGACGCGCTCATCCTGCGCGAGTTTGACAAACTGACGAAATGTTTCAACGGGCGTGTCACCCGATGCGAGGCAGAGCAAGGCATCCGGTTTCTGATTAATAATAGCGGCAATGTGCTCAGCCGTGTACTTCGATAACGTACTGTAATCGGGAAATTGGTGGATGGTCATGGGGGTCTGGTTTACGGTATTCGGTTTATAATATTCAGTTTATGGTTTATACCTGCGTCAGCCACCGTGAACTGAATACTGTAAACCTCAAACTCACTTCAATTCACTCGCTTTTATATCGCGGCTCCAGCGTTCGGCGCCTTTCTGGTCGTATACCTTGATATTCAGCACTCTGTCTTTTAAGGGACCGCTAACGTTCAGAAGACCAAAATTGCGTTCCGTTACTACCGTATTTTCTACATAGGTAGGCTGCTTAAGTTCATCTGCGCGGGGTTGAGCAACGGAGGACGTTAGGGGTGAGATGGTCAAATCATACAGCGGATACGTACCACTCCGATCCAGTTTATGCAAAATCGAATGATGTCGATCGCCCGTTATGAATAATACGCCCGGAATTTTGGCGTCGGTAATGGTTTTCAGTAGACGGTCGCGCTCGGTGCCGTAGATCGAATAATTTTCGAACGCTTTGGTTGGATTGATAATCTGCCCGCCCGATACAATGAATTTAAACGTCGCCTGACTGAACGTCAGCGCGTCCACCAGCCATTGCATTTGTTTTTCACCGTAATAGGCTTTCTCGGGACCGTCGGGCATATCGTTGGGCGCTCGGAATGTCCGATCATCGAGCAGAAAAAACTGGCAATCGTTCCAGAAGAACGTACCGGCGCAACCTTCCGGGAAAATATAGTTCGGGTTTGTCCAGAATAGCTTAAACGCTTCGAGCGTGACCGGTTTCAGCCAGTAAGACCGATCGGCATCATTTGGACCGTAATCGTGATCATCCCACAGCGCGTAGTTATGCGTATTGGCCAGCAGCGGTTGCATTTCGGGCAACGAACGCGTGTGTGTATAGCGCCGGAGAACACCTGTTCGGCTGTTCCAGTCCACCTCGCGGGTGTAAGTATTGTCACCAGACCAGATCATGAAATCGGGTTTCTGCGCTGATATTGCTGAAAAAATCTCGTAGCCTCCGCCATAGGGTTTGCCGGGGCGGTCCACCTCAGGTTCGTTGACGTATGTGCAGCTTCCGACGGCGAAGCGAAACGCCGGTGGGTCCACCCGCCACTGCCACAGGCTTTGGGTTTGGAACTGAGTCGGGTAGGGCAGGCTCACCTTTCTGTCCGCTACCAACACGTCGTACGTGTATTTTTTTCCGGGTTCCACCTTGTCGGCGAGCAGGTGGGCTATAAAAACCGTTTGCCGGTTCGTATAGACTTCGTTGGTCAGATACGCCGGTGTTTTCTTGCCGACCTCATGGTATCGAATCTGAACTTTAGCGGCTTTTTTGGTCTGCACCCAGAGCTTTACTTCACGGGTGTCTGAGTAGCCCACCATCGGGCCAGCCTGAAGTACGGACGAGTTGTCTTTGGGTGAAGAAGCGCCTGGCGGATCGATTCTCAGCGGAACAAGCTGAGGCTTCTGACCAAATGACGAATAGATGCTCAAAAGAGTAAGCATCAGGAAGTAAGAACGAATCTTGTACATGGTGGAAAGATGGCGTAATTTTGCGGCTCGTTTACTGAAAATATGCAGCTCTCAAACCAACGATACACAATTCAGGATGTTGATGTACTGGCAATTGCCGACGAATTTGGCTTACCAGTCTACGTTTATGATGCCGACAAAATTATCGAAAAAATCGGCTTACTCCGGTCATCTTTCAGCGGGGTTAACCTAAAGATTAAATATGCGGCAAAAGCATTAACCAACGTATCGATTCTTAAGTTGATGCGCCAGCAGGGCGTCGAAATGGATTCGGTGTCGGTCAACGAAGCGCGTATGGGCATGCTGGCAGGCTTTGAGCCGGGACGGATCATGTTTACCCCAAGTGGTGTATCGTTCGAGGAAATCCGCGAAGCCGTTGATATGGGTTTGCAACTAAACGTAGACAGCCTGTCCCTGCTGGAGTGGGTGGGGCAGACCTACGGCAGTCGTGTTGCCATCAGTATACGTATCAACCCGCACATCAGCGAGGGGGGAAATATCAAAATTTCGACCGGCCATGCTGATTCCAAATTCGGTATTTCAATTTTGCAACGGCCTGATATCTTGGCTATTGTTAAGAAATATCAGATTCCGGTTGCTGGATTGCACATACACACGGGCTCGGATTTCAAGAATGCCAACGCTTTTTTGAAAGGTGCCGACGTACTGTTCGACCTCGCCACCGATTATCCCGATCTAACGTTTATTGACTTTGGCAGCGGTTTTAAAGTTGCTTACAAAGAGGGCGATCACATAACCGACGTCGCTGAATTAGGTCGTCAGGTGTCAGAAGCCTTCCAGAATTTTTGTCAGCAATACGGTCGTGACCTGGAATTATGGTTCGAGCCGGGTAAGTTTTTAGTAAGCGAAAGCGGTCACCTGCTGGTCAAAACCAACATTGTCAAAGAAAACCCAACACGGACGTTCGCTGCGGTAGATTCGGGTCTAAATCACCTGATTCGGCCGATGATGTATGACGCTTATCATGACATCAAAAATATCTCAAATCCGTTGGGAGCAGAGAAGATATATACTGTAGTGGGCTACATCTGCGAGACCGATACGTTCGCCACCGACCGGCCACTGCCCGAAGTTCGACCCGGCGACGTATTGTCGTTCGAAAATGCGGGTGCTTATGGCTTTAGTATGGCTTCGAATTATAACGCCCGTTTCCGTCCATCCGAAGTGTTGGTGTACGAAGGCAAACCGTACCTGATTCGGCAGCGTGAAACCTTCGACGACTTGTTACGTGGACAGGAGATTATTGAATTTGAGGAAGAACTCGTAAAAAAATAGTAAAGTCAAACACGGCGGGAACGGAGGTTTACACGGAGGTAAGGGAGGTTCTCTGTGTTCTTCATGTAAACCTGCGTTCCCGCCGTGTTTTAAATTTTCATTAGAATGGGACGCGCATTTGAATACCGGAAAGCCCGGAAAATGAAACGGTGGGGGCAGATGGCCAAGACCTTTACCCGCATCGGAAAAGATATTGTAATGGCCGTTAAAAGCGGTGGTCCTGACCCAGATAGTAACGGACGGCTTCGGGCTATTATCCAGAACGCCAAAGCGGCTAATATGCCGAAGGAAAACGTTGACCGGGCGATTAAAAAAGCATCGTCGAAAGACCAGGAGGACTACAAAGAAATCGTTTACGAAGCCTATGCCCCACACGGCATTGCGCTGGTAATCGAAACGGCTACCGATAACCACAATCGCACGGTTGCTAATGTGCGCAGTTACCTTAACAAACTGGGTGGTAGCCTGGGCACGCAGGGGATGCTGGATTTTATGTTCGACCGCAAATCGGTGTTTCGGATTCCAGCAGATAGCGTTGATCAGGAAGAGCTCGAACTCGAACTAATTGATGTTGGGGGCGATGATATTGAGTTCGAAGAGGAAACCAATCAGTACGTCATCTACGGTGAGTTTACGGCTTTCGGTAGTATCCAGAAATTTCTGGAAGAAAAAGGCTACGAAATCAAACAGGCTGAATTTGAGCGAATTCCAAACGATTTCAAAGAACTAACGGACGAAGAAGTTGCTGACGTTGAAAAACTCATCGAACGTATCGAAGAGGACGACGATGTGCAGACGGTATATCACAACATGAAGTAAAAAATGAAGAAAGCCGGTTATCGAACCGGCCTTCTTCATTTTTTACTTATCTAAGGGAAACAGCTTCTCGCAGGATCTGGACCCAGCCCTTCAGAATCTGGGGGGGCGCATTCCGCTCCAGCAAAGCGTAGTGCACCGTGGCCTGATAGTAGTACAAGCCCGTGGGCATCTCGGCCCCCTCATTGCTCTTGCCATCCCAGGCCAGACTCGCCCCACTACTCTCGTAGACCTTGGCCCCCCACCGGGTGTAGACCACAAACTCGATCCGCTCCACAAACCGGGGACACTTCAGGGGCACAAACTGATCGTTCTTGCCATCTCCGTTGGGGGTGAACACATTGGGCAAGACCAGCGAGGGGCAGGCCTCATTACAGACCTTGTTGGAAGGCTGACTTTCCAGTCCCCGCTGGCTGACGGCGGTGACGTAGTAGCAGCCGGCCACGGTGCTCAGGCTGGCGTGCTCGAAGGAGGTGGTGGGGGCGGCCACGCTGGTGAGCAGGCCCAGGGTGTCCTGGGCATAGCGGGCGTAGTAGAGCTTGTAGGAAGCAACCCTGCTATCGCAGGTGGGTCCACTGGCGGGTGTCCAGTTGAGTTTGTTGGTAAAGCTGGTGGTGTTGCAGAAGCTCTCGGGGGTGAGGCTGGCGCAGTTCAGGGAGTCGAGTCGCAGGGTGGGCGGACAGGGGCGGGTGGTGTCCGCGGGGCTGGCACAGAGCACCTGACTGTAGTTGGTCAGCGGCCCCAATCGAGCCAGCTGGGGGTCGGTGTAGACACCCGTGGTCATGACCCGGTAGCAGTAGCTACTGTCGACGGAGAGCACCCGACTGGTGTTGCCATCGGCCAGGAACGTATCACTTCCATCATCAGTGAAGGTATACGTAGGTGTCATCACCTGCACCTCCCGGATCTTGTTGAAAGGTCCCCCCGGTCCACTGCGACTCCGGTAGATGTCATGTTTCTGACCATCATTGCTCCAGGGGACATTGGCCTGCCAGCTCAGCACGATTTGCCGGTTGGCGGGTGCCGCGGCCAGCCGCACGGAGGAAGCCGGCTCGGTCACGTCCAGGCGAGTTAGCACCCCGTTGAGGGTGTAATAGAACTCCAATCGATACCGGTAGGCATTGGCCACCGTGTTAATGGCGCTGGTGGAGCTGCCCCGGTCGACGTAGATCGTGTCGGGAGCCGTGGCTAATAGTGTCGTGTTGATGGTGGCAATGGGGGCATAGTTGGTGCCAGTTAACCCTTCAGCCCGTTGGAGTCGATACTGGTAGGGACCCGGCAGATCGCCGGGGTTGAGCCCCAGCGGCCGTGTCCACTTGACGGTAATGCGAGGATTTCGGGGGCCATCGGGGCCCGTAGAGTCAACGGTAACCTGGGTGATGACCGGGGCCAGCAAGGCTAATTCTACGCAGGCTTGCGTCGAGGCAATGCTTTCTCCTCCATTGAAGCCGCCATTGCGGTCGGGATACACCGCTACCAGGCGGTAGGAGTAGCTCACCCCCCGTCTCAGGCTGGACGTATCGGTATACGTAGTGGCCGTGCTGGGTACCTCCCCAATCTTGGTGTAACCCGCCGGAGCCCCCGTCACACAAGTCTGAGATTCAATCGGCGCGCAGCCTTCCTTGCGGTAGATGCTTAGGGTGGTGCCAGCCGCTCCGCAGCTGTAAGCGTCCCAGCTCAGCTGGATGGCCCGCCCGTTAGCCGTGGCCGTGGCCCGGGCCGTCAGGTTCTTCACCGAGGGACCCACCAGCCGAATCCGGAAGGTCTGAAACGAGACCAGCGAGGGGGTGGGTCTGGGGGGCACATCGCTGACCTTGAAGGTCACATCGTAGGGGGCTTCCCGGAGCTGGTTGCAGTTGGTCTGCCAGCTGAAGGTGGCCGTGGCGGGCTGGGCCTGGGCCACCCCCCCGTTGAGCAGTCGGGCGTAGGCGGGCTGGATGAGCTCACCGGGCGCCAGAGCAGTGCCATCCTGGCCCACGTTGAAGACGCCCCCGAAGCCGGTGATGATGACGCGCTGGCCATCGGGATCGGTGGCCGTGACGGGCTGGTTGATCAGGGTGCCAGCCTCCACGCACAGGTCGGGGATGGGGGTCAGGAGGGGGCGTTTGTTGAGATTGTC
>NZ_FOLQ01000020.1:0-8245 GCF_900112365.1 Spirosoma endophyticum
CGCAGTTGCAACTTGACCAAGGCTTTTATGGCTTTGCCGCCATTTGGTGATCCGACTCGAATCAATGCCGAGTTCACGAGCGACTTCTTGTACAGAGCCTTTCGCGTAGGACAACTCGATGGCCATCCGTTTAAATGCCTCGTCGAACACACGTCTTTTCTTCATGGGTACTTTTGGGTTTGTTCCCAAATGTGCCTAAAAACTGTCTCCAGTCAAATGTAGCAAGTTCATCTAGTCAAACGTCCTATTTAGAAAGCCAACATGTCACGTTAATGCGTCTCATTTGGGAGCATTTAGGGTGACTATCGCATAAGCAACAACTATAATGACTTTTCCTACTACGCAAAGACTTTCTGCAATAAAATAGCATTTATAATAGCCTTCGCTTTACTAACTCGACGGTTCGTTCGGTTCCTTGGTTACGAATCGTCAATTCGATCCGTTTAGCAGTAGCCAACTGGTCATTGCTTGTGAAAAAGCACTCACAGTAGGTGGAGTAACTAATCTTTTGGCCATCAATGGCTGTAATTTCATCCCCTACTTGAATGCCAGCTTGTTGAGCGGGGGATGATCCGTAGACGGCTTCAACTATTACCTTCCCCGCCTGATAGCTCAGTGATAAACCGAAATGCGTAAATCCTTCTGGTTTGAAGGGATGATTCGCCAGGGGGGATAGGTATAAGGCCTTGTTTCTAAAGTCCATCGTGATGAGATAGTATTTGGCCAGTTCAGCGCCCACCAATGGATAATTGTTGCTTTTGGCATAACTGATGGCCACATTATACCATACCAGTTGATTCAGCCGTACCGAGTCCAATAAAGCAAATTTCATGGTCTCCTGAAGCGAGCCGTGCGCACCTTCACTACCGATCCCGGCGCGCTCAATGATCGGACCCCTGACATACTGCTGAGCCGTTACTTCCGGCAAGGACAATAGTCCACCAAAACCTAAATCAAATAGGAAACGCACGGGCTGCCCATTGACTTGCAGGTGGATAAAAGGATAGCCGCGTTTATCTAGGCTGACGGGGATGCGTATGGTATTGTCAGCTAGATGAAGCTTGCTGAGTTGATCGGTAGCAATGATCTTTTTACGGTTGTAATCAACCTGCCATACATATTTGCGAATAACACTACTGCCAAATAAGCCACCATTCGTTAAGCAACGAATCCGGGGGGCCTGGTTGAAGTCAAGTACAAAAGCACCCACCTTTTTAAAGGCTAGACCTGCCGCCTCTAGCTTGTCAATCTGGGTGACGGCTACAGTCGATTTTGATTGGTTAGCACTTCCTAATTGAACGGTGAGCTTCTGTTTGAATTGATTAAGCTTGCGAATAGAATCGGTTAGGGAGAAATGGGCACCGCTATCAAAAATGTAGCTATAGGTCTGCTGTCCAATGGTGACGGGGATAAGAATGTTACCCATTCGCTCTTGAAAGGGTATTTCAGCATAGAAGGATTTCTGAGTAGCCTTACCAGATCGTACAATTGATAAAGCTCGATACCCTTTCATCAGGCTGCAACTGAGTAGCCCTTGAAGCAGAAGCATGCCAACCAGCATTTTCAAGAGATTCATCATCGTTCATCGTTTTTTGGACTAGATGCATAACCAGATAAGGGAGTTGCTTTACCGTCTCAGAAAACGCCCGAAATATTGGTACACAATTTTCTCTTCGTCTCAGGTTGGAGGGATTTGAGAGATAATTGTACCAGTAGCCGTATCGTGTAGGGAAGCCTAAAGGATCCGAAAAATTCTCCCGGACACAGAGTCGATGGTAGCCTGTCTAGCCATAAAGGGTTTGTGGCTGGGTTAAGATCCGGCAGCCAATAACGAGAATGAATCAAAAAGCTTGGTCAGGTTCAAAATTGCCATCAGTTTATTACAAGGTAACGCTAGTGGGGGTTGGCGAATTGGGGATTATGAATAAAAGTACTATCGGTAAACAGCCGTAAAAACGAAATTAAATCCGTTTTTTCACCCGTTGTCAGATGAAACCCGTTCGGCTGACCAGCTAGTTCAGGAGCCAGCATGGGACTAGGCTGAATGTGCTCACTGTAATGATCCAGCACTTTTTCCAGGCTATTGAACCGACCATCATGCATGTAGGGAGCGGTTAGGGCGATGTTACGTAAGGTTGGCACTCGGAAACGGCCCTGATCGAGGGCTAATCCCGTAATCGCTTGCCGACCCGAATCAGTAGCTTGCTTGTCCAACCCGTTATTGTGAAATAATTCCTGGAACAGTTTTGCCCCCCCATGACAATGGGCACAGTTGCCACCCCGAACATTACGTTCCGGCGAAGGAGATCGGTTAAATAGCTGCATCCCCCGCTGTTCCGATTCGGTTAGCTGGTACTGACCTGCTGCATACTGGTCATACCGAGAATTAGCCGATATTAACGTCCGTTCGAACTGAGCCAGGGCCTTACTAATACGAACATCCGTGATAGTGTCGGAGCCGAAAACCTGTTTGAATAGCACTGGGTACGGTATCGTTTTCTGTAACGCTTTAGCCGCTTCGCCTGGTTTGGAACCCATCTCATCGGTATGTCCCAATGGGACCAGGGCTTGTTCTTCCAGACTCGTGGACCGGCCATCCCAGAATAACTGACGCACCCACAGTAGATTCGTCAGCGACATTGAATTTCGCCGGGTTGTTTTCCCATGAACACCAATGCTTAGGGCTAGCCCGTCCGTGAACGCCCGCGCCTGCTGATGACAACTCGCGCACGAAATAGTTTGAGTAGATGATAACTTGGGCTCGTAAAATAACAGTCGCCCCAGGTAAACCCCTTCCTGAGTCATTGGGTTATCAGCCGGAATAGTGAACCGACCCCCAAACGAGGCAGGATAGAGTAGCGTATAGGGTCCCGCTGGCACAGGGTCGTCAGCTACGGTCCAGGCGCATACTCCACTCAGTACAACGGCAACAATAAAACTACCTATCCAGAATCGCATAGCTCTTTATTTGGCAAATCGTACCTCAATCGATTTCACTTCCCGAATCCAGCGGGCCGGTTTTTTCTCCCCCGGAACGACGATTCGATAAGGACCAACGCCGGGCCCTAATGACGCGCCATCAACGCTATCCGCCAAAATAATAGATCGCGAAGCAAACTCCGCATCCAGTTCGGGCAGAGCGAACAGGACTTCATACCCATCGATGGCTTTTACGATGACATATTTGGTGAGGTTTTCGCCCCGTAGTTCACCGCCTACAGTGGCACCCGCCTGTTTCAGCAGGTCTACGACCAGGATGCCTGAATACTGATGGTCCTTCCCATCACGATCTTTTCCCGTTACCTGGGTATGAGCCATGGCTGTCAAATCGGCTGTCTGTAGGGTTAACGGTTTAGTGACTTCTCCTGTTACGGTCAATACCGTCTGCGCTTGACTCTTCAACCCGGTTAGCAGGCAAACGATTAGTACGGATAATGACCAGCAACCGGCAAGTTGTGCGTTTATAGTCTTCATGCTTTTTTTTATAAATTACTGATGGCTAGATTAATAAAGAAGTTGCGGCCCGGTTCTGGAAACCCTTCTGCCAAGGCATAGTTCCGGTCGAATAGATTGTTTACTCCGCCTTCCAGATTTATGTAGCGCTGCAGTCGAAGCGAAGCCTTAGCGTTAACGACCACAAAACTAGCCGCCTGCGTGCCGTAACTGGTGCTATAGCGATCCGAATCATACTCCACATTGCCAATCAAACTAATTCGACGTAGGAGCTGAGCCTGGGCATAGACAAGAAGTTTGTGATCGGGCACATCCACAAATTTCAGATCGGGATTACTTACATTTTGGCGGTGAATGTAGGAGTATTGAGCGCCGGCTTGAAAGACGGTATTGACCGGTATTTTGAGCGATACATCCCCTCCGTAGAACTCAGCCTGCCCCGTATTCTGAAATTGATAAATCCCCGGTTGAACATTGTTGACCTGTTGAATGGCATCCGTCAAGCGACTGTAGAACGCGCTGGCTTGTAGAGATACATACCGGGTAAGCTGATCTGCATAAGCCGCTTCCAGATGCAAAGCGGATTCTGCTTTCAAATCCGGGTTTGGAATAGCCGCGCCCATTCGGTAGGAATAGCGGTCTTTCACCGTCGCGAATCGGGTTTTCTTAGCTATGGTGAGACTGAGCTGGCGTTGTAAGGCTGGATTATAAAACAGACCCACCTGGGCATTTACCGCATCGCTATTATTTCCGGGGAACGACGAAATAGTTTTGGTCGCGCTTTCGTAATTCTCCGCCCGCAGGCTTTGGCGACGGTTATAACTGACCCCTGGAACAAGGGATAATTTCTTAGTGAGCGCCCAAACATCTTCTATGCCAACGGATAGAGTCTGATCGATGAAGGTACGCACGGGTTCCCCGGCATTGTTTTCGCGGTGACGATCCTGCTTATAATGAACGGATGCTTTTAGGTTATGACTTGCCGCAATCCGATTGCCGTATTCAAGCGAACCACCTTGAGTTTCATCATTATAATAGCTGTTAAACGAGGAACCCCTAGTCTGGGTGGTATAGGTATTGTTGTCGAAAGCACTAAGCAGGTTCTTAAACTTGTCGTAGAACAGTCGAACTTTCAGATAGCTGTTGGTTGTAATCGCCGTTCGGGAGATAAAATACAGGCTTTCTTTGTTCCAGTAGGGCCACTGCCAGAAACGAGCCACTTGCCGGGAATCACTACCCACATAGGGCGGTGTGCCCTTGGTTCCCTGCTGATTGATGTAACTGAGGGCATATTCGTCCGTCGCGTTAGGGGTAAAGCCCACTTTCAAACTGTATTTGCGATCATTCCGGTAGGCATTCTCCCGATTTCCACCGTCTTCCTGGGTCTGGGGGACAAAGTCTGTCGATAAAGGAAACGTTTGCTGTTTCAACTGCGAAGCGGAGCCTTGTAGGTAAAACTTGCCCAGGTTACTGCCCAGGTTGAGGTTAAGCCGGTGCCCCTGGCCGCTTAACAACCCCGCCCGGCCATCAAACTCAAGCTCTTTCTGGGGTCGGCGCGATACCAGATTGATGGCTCCCCCCAGCGTATTTGGGCCGTAGGTCACGGATGAGAACCCTTTCGACACATTAATCTCGGCTAAATCAAAGGTCGTGAAGCGCCCTAAATCCACATACCCATCGTAGGGTACATAGACTGGGATACCATCAATGAATACGGGCACCTGTCTCAAATCAAAACCCCGTACATACACCATTGATTCGTTGCGTGCGCCGACGTTAGAGAGGGTTACTCCAGGTAATAGGTTGAGCGCCCGTCCAACATCAAGCCGATTGAAGGCTTCGATCTGCCGACTCAGCGCGGTACTGGTTGAGTCCAGGCTACGTCGCCCCAGCACCGTTACTTCGCCTAATCGAAATGTTCGATTGGAATCGATGGGAATGGCAAGTTGTGAAAATGCCGGTTGAGTCAGCCAAGTGCAAAGAATAATTTTCCCCAGTAATGCCGTGTAGAAATTATAGTTCATAAAAGCAAATTGAGCTATTCGTTATGTTCTTACAAATATAACGACTGATTCGGCAAACTACAGCCTTGAGCTGGGTGGGCTTGAGAGTGGCGAGTCAACCGAGCGAGCTGAACGGCGTCAAAATGTCAATTTACGTCAACCATGATCGGGTTTGTAGGATCATTTTACTTGACGTATTTAGCCATTAGATTCTTATCAATATACTGTATCGAGAAACGCCCGATTTGTGAAGCAAATACATGGAAAGCGCATCGCCTTAGAGTATACTAGTCGGCCAGACACGTCTATGGGTGTTTATTTTTAGAAAAAGCGACTAATCAAACCACTACTAACGATTCTGTAACATTCTATGCAATTCGTAGGCCGTTGTTTCTAAGCCAACCTCCCTAAAATTCACAAGCAGTTCTTCATCTGTTTTAGGTGGCCTTCTTAAGTTTGATACCTGGTTCTTAAACGCCTCGAGTACCCCGTTTGGGTTCAAATCGATTAGATCCATTATAAAGTTGTCAGGATGCTTGGGCTCTATATCAAACTGCTTTAAGTATTCATTCGGAAAGTCCTTAATATTGGCAGTAACGATTACATCAGCCTTACAGCGTACGGCCGCAGCTACTACATGGCGATCATCTTGATCGGGCAGACTTATCGATTGAACAAGAGATTCATAATTTATAACATTCGCGTCAGGAAAGGCTTCATTCATGGCGCGGACTGTCCTTTGTAATTGCCTTTCGGTCAAATCGGGCCTGTTCGAGAGTAAGTTTCTGGTCCATTCCTCGTTAATGTAATCAGTTCATTTAGGCGTGTACAGATCTAAGTCCGCAATATTTAACAGCAGATCTCTGATTGGTGCTGGGTATAGAACACAAGCATCAATCAGAGCAACAAATCTAGGGGAGTGAATCATTAGTAGCCAAGGTTAAGTTCTTGGGCTTGCTCCGTAAGGAAGCGTAATCTTTCTTTTCTAATCACTTTTTGCTCTTTTTCATAGGTAAGCAGGTCTTCAAGTAATATTCTTCTGTGACTGCCCACCTTCTTGAAAGGAATTTTGCCTTCCTCAAGCAATTTGACTACATAAGGCCTTGATACATTCAGCATATCGGCTGCTTGCTGAGTGCTAACCTCCGAATCCGAAGGAATTAAGGAAATAGCCTTCCCTTCTGCCATGCTTGACAAAATGAAGGAAAGCAGGTCAAGTGCTTTAGCTGGAATGGTGATGAGGTCTTTACTCTCTTGTATTTGAATAACCATTCTATCCGACCTAGTTTCTGCTATTGCCTCTGTGAAACTATGCAGTGATTCTTTTGCTACCCGTTGGTCCTGTAACGTTGGTCTCTCTAATACAGCTTCCATGTTTATTGCTATCTATCTTCTTGCTAGTTTAATAAACGAAATAAACGAAACGAAGTTTCCTGTCAAATACTTATCTTAAAAATATTTACAGTTGCATAGGCCAATAGTACCAATGGTTACGAAAAAAAAGCCACTTTGTCTCAAGTAGGAGCCATTTATGAGGTTCTAAAATGCATGGTTGCCATATCAGTCGAACCGTTGCCAGCTGTCAGGTGCCGCCATGCATATTGCCAATGGCATTTATCGAAGTAGTTCGTCGGTGAAGTGTTCCTTTCGCTTTGGCTGCGCAAACTTGTCCGCATTATACGCTTCTGAATGACCACGGGGTATAGATAAGCTCGTCCACTTCTCGTTGCAAACCATTTTGCCGATGAAGACAATTTGACCCACATGATACGGATAGTGAGCCAATTGGCGATTGATCGCTTCAACGACCGAGTGGCCCATGTTGCGAATGAAAATTTCTTGCTGGAAGTCTTCTCGCTGTAGCCCATCGAGCGTCGTGAGCAGACAATCCCAGCCTGCCTGCCAACGGGCCATTACCTGGTCTCTGGTCTGCATATCATTCTCAAACTCACTCTCTCGGTTACGCAACTCCTTTTCCCCATCAGTAAGTAGAAAATCGGTCCATCGGGACAGCATATTACCCCAGAGGTGTTTGACGATGAGGGCAATACTATTGCTTTCCTCATTATACTGCCAAAATAAGGCTTCGTCGGATACCTGACTCATGGTCTGCTCGCCCAGTAGTTTATAATAAGCAAACTGCTTTTTAGCACTAGTCAGGTAATCTACTGTCAGATCGTTAGTTGGGTGTTGTGCCATTGGTGGGGCTGGTTAAGGTTGTTTGGATAATTTTACGGTAGCCAAAGTACGGAAGTTGAGGCTAAACGCTGTTGCCTGCAACGCCCGTTCCTTAAAGTACAGTATTGTCTCATTTGGGAGGGTATCCTGAGACGATTAGTTTTACTAACTACTTAACTTTATCCATCACGTACAGTTTGACACAACGCTGCTTTGCTCAACACTACTTCAATTCTATTTCGCCTAGCCATACTGGCACTTTCAGTGGGTTTTCCAGTCACGGTTTTGGCTCAGACAACTCCTCCTGAGATACCTCTTTGGCCAAAAGGTGCCCCTGGATTTGAAGATCGTCGGAACGAACCTGAACAGGCGGAAGACTATTGGGTACGCCATATCAATAATCCATCCATAACGGTTTTTCTACCACCCAAGGACAAAGCGACGGGGGCTGCCGTTGTGATTTGTCCAGGTGGGGGGCATCGGGAGCTTGTTTTCAAGGCCGAAGGTCGCCAGCCCGCCCAGTACCTCAATAGCCTTGGGGTAGCGGCCTTTGTGTTAAAATATCGGCTGGCCAGCGAAGTAAACTCCCCTTATTCGCTCGACAAGCACAC
>NZ_FOLQ01000020.1:8255-19567 GCF_900112365.1 Spirosoma endophyticum
GCGGAGTTCATGAGCTACGCGTTCAGCGTGCCCACCGCTGGCACCTACCCGCTGCATCTTTGGTACGCCAGCGGGGAAAGCCCCCAGTTTGGCATTATGGTGAACGGCGTCTTACAGACCGCGTCGGCGGTGGGCACCAACAGTTGGTCGGGGCCGTTTGTGGAGACAACGGTATCGGTCAATTTGAATGCGGGAGCTAACACGATTCAGCTGCAGGGGACCAGTGCGGGTCATGCCTTCGCGTTGGACAAGCTGTGCATCACTTCGGGGACTACCAGCACTACGGTGACAGGCAGCAATTGTGGCAACACGCCCCAGAATTATTGTTGGACGAGCGCCATCCCGGCGGGCCAAATCATGTTCAGAACAGCGGCCGTCGAGGTTGTGGCAGGACCCAAATCAGCAAATGATTCTGGCAATGCGCCGGCATCAGGGAATTGCTGGTGTATTCAACAATATGCCGGCCAACCCAATTGTTACATTTACCCCACGTCGACAAAAGATATGTTATTGCCCGTATCAAACACCCCGACGGCCACGCAGTACCGGGTAACGGTAGGCACTGGGCAAACCGGCAAAACGGCAAAACTATACGTGAATGGTACGTTGAGTTGGTCAAAGACCGTAACCGACGGGGAATTACTTTATCCCGATTTTACCAGTGTTACGGCACAGTCCCGGGTGTATTTTGTCATTGAAAGCGGTTCCGCCCGGATGGGTGAGGGGCATGTAGAAACGTCTGAAGAGACCCTGGCAACCGTCGTCTATCCTAATCCAACCGTGGATGTGGTGAAGGTGGTTTACTATCTAGCGGCGGCCGAAACCGTTCAGTATAGTTTAATCAACTCGGAAGGAAACCTGTTGCTGAACAAACTTACCAATGGCACTGCCGGACAAAACCAACTGGAGATCGATATGAAAGCGAATCCATCGGGTGTGTATTTTTTAAGGTTACAATCAACCCAAAAGAATGAAACCATAAAAGTGATCAGAGGGAAGTAACTGGCTTCAAGGGTTACCACCTTGTAAACTCATTCCGCTTATAGGGTAGTAGTAGGTTGTGTTAGCTAACTAGTTGGTCGTTTTACATGGGTTTGTGCCACATTGTTGGCACAAACCTTTTTTTTGGAACACACGTGTACACCACAGTACAACGTACATAGAAGCTATGCTGGCAACAGGGTGAAAAATTCAGAAATATATTAGGGCAAAGACGACTAATCTATTACGTAGGCTACGAATGGCAGTTGACAGTTATTAAACTTTGAGTCAAACCATCTCAGGAGGGAGGGTATCCTGAGACGATTAGTTTTACTAACTGCTCAACTTTATCCATCACGTACAGTTTGACACAACGCTGCTTTGCTTAACATCACATCAATACTATTTCGCCTTGCCGTACTGGCACTTGCACTGGGGTTTCCAGTCACGATTTTGGCTCAGACAGCTCCCCCTGAGATACCCCTTTGGCCTAAAGGTGCCCCTGGTTTTGAAGATCGTCGGAACGAACCTGAACAGGCGGAAGACTATTGGATACGCCATATCAATAATCCATCCATAACGGTTTATCTACCACCCAAAGACAAAGCGACGGGAGCTGCCGTTGTGATTTGTCCAGGTGGGGGGCATCGGGAGCTTGTGTTCAATGCCGAGGGTCGCCAGCCAGCCCAGTACCTCAATAGCCTTGGGGTAGCGGCCTTTGTGTTAAAATATCGGCTGGCCAGCGAAGTAAACTCCCCTTATTCGCTCGACAAGCACACCCGTGAGGATGCTTACCAGGCCATGCGGCTGGTTCGCAGCAAAGCTAACGAGTTTGGGATTGACCCTAACCGGCTGGGTATGCTGGGTTTCTCAGCGGGGGGTGATGTCGTAAGCCTGGTCGCTTACACACCCGGCAAAGGCCCTAGGGATGCCCCTGATCCCATTGATCGGCTGGATGGAAGGCCCTCCTTTCAGATGCTGATTTATCCCGGCCCGCTGGGCCTTCCCAAAAGTGTTCCCGCCGACGCCCCACCAGCCTTTCTGCTGGTCGCAAATGACGATATGTGGTGCTCAGAACTGGTTGTTATGTTGCTACAAAAGTATCGAGCGGCCAAAGTTCCGATAGAAGTTCATATATATGCTCAGGGTAAACATGCCTTCAATATGGGAGATCGGTCTGAGTTGAAGTCGATTAACTCCTGGCCACAACGGATGGCTGACTGGCTAAGCGACAACCACTTCTTAGAGCCTAGTACGAACCGATAAAGCTCATACATACTGACTATCTTATTACATACATATTCCATCTTCTGTGACATAAGATCATAAGACAGGATAAACGGTCCGTTGACCAACTCATCTGTAATCAATTCAACTATATGGCAATCAGTAGCCCAATGAGAAGCCTCAAAAAAGCCCTTTCTTTTCTCTGTACGATTGGTCTATTTCTGCTGATGGCCTTTCCTCTTGAAGCACAAATAAACTTGCACACAGTCGATTTGCCCAGATTCTACCAAGCCTTTGACTCTGTAATGACCACAAGGGATACCGCTAAACAGGCCACCTTCATCCAAAAGCTCTATGTCGATAAGGCCAGTCAGGGCCTAAAAGAATTTATGGAGTTGCGGGGCGGTAATACCGCTAAATGGCGATCCTTTATTGACAAAGACAAGACGGTTCTACTCGAAAAAAGATCCTGGATTTTGTCGGTATTGGATCAGGAAACGGAAATTCGAAAGCGAATCGCCGTGTTTAAACGCATCTATCCTAATTTCCGGGATGGTGACATCTACTTTTGTGTGGGCATCAATAACTCAGGGGGAACCATTGATAACCAAACCGTCTACATTGGTACCGAAGTCGCGGCCAGTAGCCAACCCAACTGGGCGGTTCCGTTGGTTTTGCACGAATTTGTACATACCCAGCAATGGACTCAACGCAATAAAGATTATATCCTCCAGAGTGCTCAGTTAGAGAAGCAATACACTGAAACCCACAAGCAGTTGTTGGGCAAATGTATTGAAGAAGGCATGGCCGATTTCATTGCGGAACTGGTTTATGAACAATCCTTAGCCACCGTAAATCCTGGTGGCCATACCGCCTTTGGATTAAAACACGAGCAGATGATTTGGGATGCTTTCAAAAAAGAGATGTACGCTGAGTTTGATTGGAAAGGGGGGTGGTTATACGGAAAGCGAGAGATTAACAGTCAGCAGGTACGGGACTTAGGCTATTTTGTGGGCTATCAAATTTGCAAGCATTATTACCAGAAAGCGTCCAATAAGCAAGCTGCTGTTCGCGACATGATCGAGTTAAATCTAACCGATGAAAATGCGAAACGCTTTTTGGCAGCCTCAGGCTATGAGCTTGCCAAAAAAGTCTCCAACTAGCGTCAAAAGTCTTTTTACGAAGACAGCCAATCCATGAACTCTCCTTAATCCCAGTTGGGAGCGATTTGTGAGCCGGTCTAGGATGACCCTATTGATAAACTCTTCACGTTTACAACTCAAAGTCTTACCCCTGAAAGGGTACACGCACTGTTATTGGGATACTTACAATAACTTAGCCCACAAGAGTGCAACAGCTTTTGCATAAGCCAAACATGTTTACGACCGATGACTGAAATCCAGATGTTGATCCATCAAACCGCCAATGCGTATCAATGGACGAATAAGCTAATTGATCCAGTGCCGCTTGAAAAGTGGAAAATCATTCCCCCCACCGTAGAATCAAGTATTGATTGGCAGCTTGGACATTTGATTATCAGTCAGTATTTCCATTCGATTATGGTCATTCGGGGGCACCAAATGGATATCCTCCACCAGCTTCCAATCCGAGAATATAGTGAGTGGTTTACCGTCTCAGGCCCTTCTCTGTCAGTGGATAAAGTAGATTCAGCTAAATTACTAGCTGACTTGCAATTCATGCAACAAAAGTCGTTGGCTGTCCTAGCGACTCTGGAGACTTCAGCACTAGATAGTCCGCTAGAACCCACCCCTACTCCTCATCCAATCGCTACCACAAAACGGGAGGCCGTTGATTGGAATATCAAGCATACCATGTATCACTGTGGTCAGCTTGGGCTCATCAAGCGAGTGGTGGATACACGCCATGATTTCGGTCTAAGATTAGCGAAGTAATGTCCTGAACCCCTAAAAGTGAGCCAGTGAAAAGTAGAGTAAAAAAACTAACTTTCACAGGTTTACAAAAGGGAAATGAATGCAGCACGATTCACTGAATCGCAGATTGTAGCGATTCTCAAACAGCAGGACAGCGGCCAAACCGTCGCTCAGATCACCCGCGAACATGGTATCAGCGAAGCCACGGCACCGGCCGCCCGGCTTTTACAATTGGCGAGCTAAATACGGTGGCATGCAGGTGTCTGAAGTGAAGCGTCTTAAAGAGCTCGAAGACGAAAATCGTCGACTCAAAAAGATGTATGCCGAGTTAAGTTTACAAAACGAAATCATCAAAGAGGCTTTGGCAAAAAAGTGGTAAGGCCCACCGAGCGTCGGAAATTAGTCAGGTGGATGGTTGATCAGAAGCAGATTAGCCAACGTAAAGCCTGTCGCTGGGTGGGTCTTAGTCGTAATGCCCTTGTCGAACCGGTCCTCATCAAAGAAAAAGATAAGGCGCTAATAAGCCAGATTGAGCAACTGGCTCGGCGGCACAAACATTGGGGCGTCCTGAAGATTTATCGCCGGTTGCGTAAACAGGGGAAGTTGGTTAACCATAAGCGAATCAGGCGCTTGTACAGAAGTTTAGGCTTAAGTTTACGGCGAAAGACCAAGAAACGGCTACCCGATTCTGCACGTAAGCCGTTGCCCAAAGCAATGACGTGTAATCAGTGCTGGTCGTTGGATTTTACTTCCGATAACTTAACGGGTGGTCGGAAGTTTCGCACCCTGAATCTCGTTGACGACTACAATCGGGAGGCTTTGGGTATTGAGGTAGATTACTCTTTACCTGCCCGCCGAGTCATCCGATTATTGGCTCAACTGGTGGAACGCTACGGTAAACCGGAACGGCTACGGAGTGATAACGGTCCTGAGTTTATTAGTCAGGCTTTGCAGGATTGGTGTAAAGATCAATCGATTGAGTTGTGCTGGATCGAACCGGGCAAACCCACCCAAAACGCTTATATTGAGCGCTTCAATGGGACTTTTCGCCGGGAGGTTTTAGATGCCCATATTTTTACGAGTATCCGCCAAGTACGTCAAACGGTGGCGGATTGGCTAGTGGAGTACAACACGGAGCGGCCTCATCAGGCTTTGAAGTTTATGACGCCCATCGAGTACCGACAGGCAGCTTAAATTCCAGTCAAAACTGGCTCACAAAACGGGGTAAGGACAGTAACCCATTTAAGAAGTAGATCTATGAGATTTCCTCCGTCTCAAACGGGAGCGTTATCTGATAATTAGAAATTTTACTAGCTTACCATTTATTTCCTGAAAAGATTAACTTATTTGTCATATTATAATCTTGAAAGGGCGGTTCCCTGCACATCCTTTCGATAAATTGAATGTTTTAAAAATGGTACTTTTCTAAGTCAAGTTGCATATGCAACGTTATGTTAAGAAACTATTCCAAGATTCAAATCTAAAATAAAGTAAGCAAAACAGGGGAAAAAAGGTGCTAAATCACAGTATGTAACTATGTAGACTAATTGCGATTTGTGGACGGAGAGAACGATGAACAGCCAGTTGGCGATCAGCAATCCCCTGCCAGTTTACAAGCTTAGTTGGCTTGACTCATCAATTAAATGTTAGCTTCATCTCCGAATCAAATCTCTTCCTTGATGAGTCGCCTTCTACTCTTGACCTCATTTTTGCTAAGCGGCCAGCTGTACGCTCAGGACACCTACGCCCACCAAATAAGCGCATACCGAGAAGAGCGAAAACTTAGTTTGTCTAAGCCAAGCCATAGCCCCCTTAAAACTCAGGAAGCACTGGCCAAGCTCCGATATTTCGCCCCCGATGCGGCTTTCCGCGTGGTCGCCACCGTGCAACTTACGCCCGAAGCAGCACCGATTGATTTAGCCTATGCTTTCGCGGGTATGCCTACGTCGCAAATGAAACCCTACGCGCTGCTATCGTTCACGCTTAAGGGAACACGCTGTCAACTAACAACCTATCAAGATATACCTAAACAGGGCCAACAGCCGGACAGTGAGTTAAACCTCTTATTTAAAGACGCTACCTCGGGTAAAGAGACCTACGGGGGTGGTCGCTCACTGGGTATTACTACAGCTGATATCAAGAACGGGCAGGTTGTACTTGATTTTAATAAAGCGCATAACTCTTGGTGCGCTTATGATCCATCGTTTTTTTGCCCTATACCCCCTAAAGCGAATTGGGTATCAATCGCTATTGAAGCTGGGGAAAAGGCTTATGGCGAGACTAACTGATTTAAAACCGATAATATATCATAAGCCTAGGTTTATATAATGCCACTTATATAACAGAAAAATGGATGCTATCAATAGTTCCAAATGGATGTTAACTATCCTCTTCATCCCTACCTCGATTCTAATATTAGCTGTGATTCTCTATTACAGACAACCTAAAGAAATAAATTTCTGGTACGGATACAGAACTGGTTTTTCAATGAAAAATAAAGACACTTGGAGTGTTGCCAATCGGATATCAGCAGTATGCCTTTTATACACTACTCTAGTCTTCGAAACCCTCTTGATACTGATTATACTAATTCTGAGGAAAGCTGGCCTTATTGAATGGTTTGGTAGTATCAAGTCGTTTTTCTTTGTTGTTGCTGGTTTTTCAACTGCACTAGTCTTAATTCCGATTATAGTCACGGAATATAAATTGACTAAGATTTTTACTTCAAATGGAGAAAGACGATAATCTAATTTTAATTCATTAACATAAAATCAGTGGCTGTTGCAAAAGTCCAGACTGGGTTAAATAACCGTTCATTATGGCCCAATCAGTGGCTAAAAAATGTCTGTTTAGCAGGCCTGTCAGTTGCAGTACCGACTTTTGCAACAGCCACATCACTTATACAACAGCTTTTACAACTAACTAACAAATAGTTGGGTCTTCTTGAGAAAGCGCGTAGCTATGAAAACCTGTTGCATTCTTTTACTCCTATTTGGTTTAGTAAGCTGTCATAAGAGTCAGGTTGAACCCCAAGAAGTGAAAGCAACCATTCTTACGTACGAACCTACGGGGTACGTCTGTACTGGCGGCTATACTATTCAGCCTGAAACTGAAGCGATCTATATGGCTCGCACAACGAACCTTCCCGCCCCTTATAACGATTTCAATACGCTTAAACTTCCAGTCTCCGTATGGATTCGTTATAAGACTCCAGAGACTCCAGTAGAAAATTGTGGGCAACCACCATTGATTCAGATAGTGTCTATGCGAGCAAGATGATTTTTTAACTATACCAAGTAGGGGCGACTGTGATATAGTAAGTAGTTTCTCAATTGAGTCACATAACATGAACTGTGTTAAAAGTCAAGCCATCGAACGTAAAATAGGCTGATAATTTGGATCATAATCTTCATTGAATTTAATCACTGCGTACGCCTGACGAAGCAGTTTGTTGACAACTGCCATTAACGCCACATTAGTCACTTTGCCCGCAGCTTTCAGCCGCTGATAACATTCGCGACACGGTTTATTATAGCGAATGGCTGACAAGCTGGCCATATATAACTGACCCCTTAGGTGAGCATCCCCAGATCGGTTGATTCCCTTGGTGATACCGACTTTCCCTGATTGATAGATAACCGGAGCCACGCCGATAAACTTAGCCAGTGCCTTAGCCGATGCAAAGTCGCGAAAGCCATTTGTCGTTTCAATCAAGGCGGTGGCGACCGCATAAGAAATACCCTTTATCGATCGTAATCGCTTGTACTGCTCAGTGAAATCAGCTTGGCATACCTGATTAACTTCAGCCTTTAGTTGGGCAATTGCTGCTTCGAAATGAGCAATCATTTGCTGCAAGCTCTGCTGAACAGTAGAGTCTTTTAGGGGTAAAGGTTGGAGTGAAGCAAACAAATTGAGTAAGGACACCCGTTGTTTTTGATACTGACGCAGGAGCGTTCGTTTCTGTCTAAGCAATAATAAACTGTCATTACTCATTTGATAAACAGGCGGTTGAATAGCTCTACCGTACTCTGCCAGTAAGACTGCGTCGCGTGGGTCAGTCTTGGTAATCGACAAATGCATTTTTGCAAAGTGGTGACTCTGCTTGGGGTTAATGACCGAGATAGTCACACCCGAATGAGTCAACATGTAAGTGACCAGGACTGAGTAAGAGCCAGTGGCTTCCAGCACGCAATGAGCCTGGTCAGGCAATTGACCTATAAGTGTACGAATACCGTCCGGAGAGTTGGTGTATTCGTCTACTTTCCAGCCAGCGTTGGGTTTTGGAACCGCCACAGAAAGACTATCTTTGGACACATCAATACCAATGAAAGTGGTCATAAAGAAGGGTGTTTACAAAGGGGAAAGAAAAAGGAATAACAGGGAGTGACGCCTTGAATTTTTTGACCCTAGCATAGCATACACGGTTTTTCACCAATTGAACTGTTCAGGCTTTAAAATTCACTAGCAGGAGTCAACACATGTTAAACAGGTTTCGCTAATAATGCCTCGGACTTGCCCTGCTAGTGGCTCAATTCACAGCGGAAGAACTGCTTTTTTGAGTATTTTTTCAACCAGTTCAAACGTACTATAATGCCACTTATACAACAAGAAAATATGCTTCAATATATCATCTGGAATGTTGATCCTGAAATCTTTCGCATTGGCTCTTTGCCCGTAAGGTGGTATGGTTTACTGTTCGCTACTGGATTCCTAATTGGCATTCAGATTATGACCCACATTTTTAAAACTGAGAAGAGGCCCCTTGCTGATACGGATTCGTTACTAATGACGGTAGTTATATCGACGATTTTAGGGGCGAGGCTAGGGCACTTTTTGTTTTATGAACCGTATATGTTCATTCAAGACCCGTTATACATCATAACGCCCCCTTTTGGTGGCCTGGCCAGTCATGGAGGGGTATTAGGCATCATAATTGGCCTTTGGCTTTACTCACGTCGTCAGTCAAGCCAAACCAGTGGCCAAACATTTTTATGGGTTAGTGATCGAATTTGCATTGTAGGGGCTCTAGCAGGAGCCTTCATTCGGTTCGGTAATCTAATGAACTCCGAAATTTTTGGTAAACCGACTGATGTACCCTGGGCTTTCGTCTTCTTGAGAGATCACGAGTTTAGCCAAGTACCTCGTCATCCTACCCAACTTTATGAATCGTTATCTTACCTTATTTTATTCATTGGGTTATTCTGGTATTGGAAAAACTACCGCAACCAAGCCGTATCGGGGACTATGTTAGGCATCTCTTTAGTTTGGATATTTGGTCTCCGCTTTTTCTGGGAATTCTTCAAAGAAAACCAAGTTACTTTTGAAGACAGTATGAGCCTTAACATGGGTCAACTCTTGAGCGTACCCGCCATTTTACTAGGGTTGATTTTACTTCTAAGAAATTTTATCAGACCGACTTCCTTAATTCCAATTGCCCTAGTGGTTCAGTCGTCGAGCCTTTGTTATCAATGTGACTACCAGTCAGCCTTACCAGACTCTAGAAAGGTCAACATGAATAAATGTGAAGTTTTGATTTCAGAAACTCATTCTCTCGAAACTAGACGTTTTCAAGTTTACATGGTGAAAACAAAAAAGCAACTTTCTAAAAGAAGTTCATTAACATAAAATGAGTTATACAACCGCTCTGGAAATAGTATAATAATTGTTCGAAAGTAAACAAGCGTATGCTACTGATTGAGTTGGACAGATATTAAAATCAGCGAAATAAGCCCTCTGGGGTGGTCCTATTTGGCCGGACACTTCACTTTTGAGAGTTTAATAGAGAAACAGTTTGATAATATTGGTTTTCAAAGTTAATCGGTGACCGATAGCCTAGCGATGAGTGCAACCTACGGACGTTATAATACCCTTCAATATAGTTAAACAACTCATGGCGGGCATCTTCTAGGCTGATAAAACAGCCGCACGGGCGGCCCCGCATCTTCCAGCAACTCGGCTTTTAAGCTGCCCCAAAAAGACTCAGCATGAGCGTTTTGGTAGGGATTATCGGTTTCTGCCATGCTCTGCCTACACTGCCATTTATCGAGCCGCTTTCGGAAATGGTGACCGAAATACTGACCACGGCACAGGCCGCCCTGCTCGGTCCGAGTGGACGATTAAACCCGGCTTAGGTTGACGTTGCTGAAGAGCCTGGTCAAAGGCCTCTACAACTAGGCTTTCCGCTCCGGCGGCCCGGTTTCATGTGCTTGTCGACCCACCAACCCACGATCCGACGAGAAAACAGCCGCGGTGGCGGACCACTCCATCCAACTGGCTAGATAAGCCCAATGTCCATCAACCAAAGGCAAATACCGGGGCCGCCCTTTAGGTTTGCGTCTTGGTAAGATTCCAAGATTTGGTAGCTTGCTAATAAGTGAACAGGGTGGGCTACCCTATGGGGCCGCAGAGTGTCAGCTCTATGCTCGGATTCAGGACCCACCCTGTTTTACTTACCCAGACTCAAATGGAAATTCGGGGATGCAGCCCCATTAGCAAGGGTTTGAGCAAGTAGGTAAGTCATTACTTGTTGGACCTCTAAATTATCATTTCTCATGACTATTCGCTATTTCATTGGTGTTGATGTTTCGAAAGCTACCCTTGACTGGGCCGTCTTTGATGGCAAAACCACGGTCTTGCAAATTCAATCGACTAACTCACCAGCAGCGATTGGGGCAACGGTCAAATTAATCAAGGCTTTGCCTGGATTTATAGGAGCGGAATCGGTCTGCTGCCTCGAACATACAGGGATTTATTGTGCTCATCTTTTATCTTCCCTTTACAAATTGAAGCTGCCGATTTGGCTGGAAAGCAGTCTTCAAATTAAGAAGGCTGGGGGCCTTCAGCGCGGTAAGAGCGACACCATTGACGCAGTCCGCATTGCCGAGTATGCCTTTCGTTTTCGAGATAAATTGTGCCTGTGGCAGCCGCCACGCCCCGTTCTGCAAAAACTGGCAGCTCTCAGTGCACTTCGTCAACGGCTTCTTCGAGTTCGCCAGCAACTTCAACAGCCTATTCAAGAACAGCAGAGCTTCGTGGAAAAGTCACTCCAAAAGCAACTGACGAAAAACTGCCTGGCCTCTTTAAAAGCCATCAATGCCGATTTGGCAAATGCCGAAAAACAAATAAATACGCTTATTCAGAGCGATGAGCGCTTGAAAGAGCTTTTCGACTGGATCACCTCCGTTCCTGGCGTGGGTGATGCCATTGCGGCTG
>NZ_FOLQ01000020.1:19577-111054 GCF_900112365.1 Spirosoma endophyticum
ATATCAAGCATACCATGTATCACTGTGGTCAGCTTGGGCTCATCAAGCGAGTGGTGGATACACGCCATGATTTCGGTCTAAGATTAGCGAAGTAACCCATTTAAGAAGTAGATCTATGAGGTTTCCTCCGTCTCAAACGGGAGGGTTTGAAGAGACGGAGAAAAGATGAGTATTTAGCCTAAAGCCCTACTTTAGCTAACATCTAACTTTTATATACTAAAGCGTTCAGGGTAAAAATGGAAATCAACTCTAGTATAGTGAACGTAGTATTGATGCTGCTGCTAAACGGATCCTGCACAAAAAAAACGGCAAATACTACCCAGGCTGTTTTGCCCGTTAAAACTACTTCAACCCTTGTGGCTATTGATTCCATTCCCACCAGTCTTGATTCAAACTGTCACATTTCAGGTCCAGTAGTTCTTCACGTGAAGGATAAAGAAGGGTACGTAACTTATCGAGGTAATGTTCCTCTATACAGTATTGTGACCACTCCGCCTTACGATTCGGACAGCCAGACAATTGGCTATGTCTGTAACATGCCTGATAAATTTAAACGGGCTACGCTAAAAGTTAAATTTAGTGGTAGATTTTACCATGCTTACAAATTCATTAAACGAAAAACGGCTGGGGAGACGAATTTATATCTTCAATTGGACTCCATACGAATTGCACCGCTCTAACAATAGCCAGGTCTGGAGAGATGCGCCCATAACCTAATCGGAGTTGTAAAACGGGTTTTGAAAGGATACAATAATCTTTTTGCCAATAAGTTAGTACTTTATTGACCTAGAAAGATATGAGTTGTAAGGTGTGGTGGAGGATTACTAGTTTACTATTGGTGCCTTTTTTCTCTTGGGGGCAGACATTGAAAATAGCTCCTTTACCTTATAGAGTCTGTGAGTTCAAACCTGTTTATGTTGCCGAGAAAGACTCACTTAGAAAGCAGGTTGTCCTTGACTCTATAGCGGTTCTTTTACCGGGTCGCTGGCAACTCGTTGAAGCTGGTGCGGGGGCTTGTTTCACTCCACCCTATGCCCCAGATCAGTATACGGAAATGATCCTAGATGGCCAAGGCTATGGGGTTGTCTATCAGGGAGGCAAACTGCTGACAAGTTTTCAGCTTCGACTTAGTTTCTATCAGGGGCAAGTTCATTTCATTTTGGACGAGACGCGTAATCCGGCCTATTTTAAGTTTTTCCCCTCTTCGCTGGACAAAAAGGCAGGCTTACGTTACAGACCTACTATTCCCTTTGCCTATGCGTATAAGAATAATCTTCAAGTCTGTGAGGAGACCCTGCATTTATATGGGCCAAGAACAGGACTAAGCTTCGTTTTTAAACGTTTACCCACCCGTTACGGTCCTGAACCTTGACCAAAAAATACCATTTATTAACGTGAACTCGGGATTAGATTTGAACTAGTTTGACCTAGATATAAGGCTTGGTCCGTCTTCAAAGAAGGGCAGTAAAGTTTTGAGAAAGTCAACGGCGTTGAAACTTGCTGTGGTCACTGTTAAGTCCATAGGACAAAACTAGTGATCGGAGTGATTACATAAATTTTATTTAAACGAACGCCCCCTATAGGCTCTAACCATTTTAGAGTTTTTCATGAAAGCTCCCCGTCTCATATGGGAGCGTATTTTGAGAAAATTGCTTTCTACATGTCTATGTCCCTTATGTCGTCGTATGATACTAGCTAGGGTTTGTTCCTCTGTTGTTGGATCGCTTTGTTGATTTTCTCGACATTATTCCGGTAAGCGGCTAGGTTGGGACTGTTGGACTGCTTCCCTAACGCATATGCTTTCTCATAACTTCTCTTCGCTAAATTTAAGTGACCCGCTCCCTGATAAGCGTCGCCTAAACTATCGTACACATTACTAGAAAGTGGAAACTGCTCGGCATTGCGCTTAAAGACGACGACTGCGTTCTCGGCTTGCCCTTTGAACAACAACTCGTAGCCTAAACTATTCAACTGCTCTTCCGGAATGGTAATCCGGTAGCCATAGTGAGTGGACAAACGGACATAGTGACTATCGAGTTTGGCTAAGCTCTCAATCTGGGGAAGTGACCAATCTTTATAGAGTGTTTTTAAGGCAAAATACAAGCCCAGATGCACCACTGAATTGTGCGTTTCATCGGCGATGAAGCGATAATCCCAGCTTAGCCCATCCGTGGCTCTTTTGGCTAACAGATCAATTAAGCGCTGAGTGCTTTGCTGAAGCGTGGGCGAGTCATCAGGGCATAAGGTTAAGTAGAGAAAGGTATTTCTAATAATTGACTGCTTGAGGATCGAATCGGCTAGGGAGGGAATAGCTTGCCCATCCCACCACAAGGCCGGACTAACACCAATATAGGCATTGAACGAAGCGGGTTGAGTCAAAAAAGCGTTGATCGAACAAAGTCCACTTAACGATGTCCCGGCCAAGATTTTATAAGGCTCGGTTCGGAAATGCTTCTGGATAAACGGTTTTAGCTCCTGATTGATGAAGGCTAAAAATTGGCTTACTCCTCCAGCCGTGGGATAGTCTTTATCCACGCCTTGTCGAGGCTTTGAAGTCATGTCGCGTACCCGGTCCGAGTTGGTAATGCCCACAATAATCATTTTAGGCATCAAGCCTAAGGTAGCTAAATAACTGATCATACCCCCAGTGTGCATGATGTGGGCATCCCCATCCAACAAGTAGAGGACGGGATAGCGCGCTATGGTTTCGCTGTAGCCGTCGGGTTTGTAAATCAGGATGGTCCGGTCCTCATGGAGAATGTTCGAATGTAGTAGAGTTGATTCGCCTACCGTGATGGGCCGGGGTTTATCTTGGCTACTGGCGAATGAAGTGGTGAGTAGAACAGCCCAAAGGACATGGCTAGCTTTGGTGAGTAGGTTTTTGATGGGCATAAGGGGTTGGGTTTCGCGATGAAACTGCCCTGTAGCGGAAAGGTTACAGCTTAGCCGATAAATATCTTTTTATGGCTATTAGTAGGGCTTGTACAAAAAAGGGGACAGCACAAGGCGCGTATAAAAAGCGGGCCGCTTAAGGGAGTGAGAGCCTAAAAATTCAGCCAGACCTTATTAGAAACGTCTTGCGAAACGCCCGAATTACAAATACTTAAAACTTACAGCGTCTCAGTTAGGAGCATTTTACACGCCGATTATTTTTTAATGACTGTCAACTCCCGTAAGTAGCATACAGCTCAGCCCCTCCTACGCATGCCTTAACTAAAACGCATCCTACTCCGTAATAAACTAGCGCTGATCCCCTCCTGCCCAGATGAATTCAGCGGATCTAACCCATCAGCTCACAGCAGGCCACCGCGGGCTGAGCCGCCAAATAGACTGCCAACTGCTGAATCACCCTCTGACAGGCATGGCTGCTTTCCGCCTCCTGACAGCAGCCCGCACTGGCCCACAGTGTCACCACCGGACACCGGTGATGGCCTGACTCAGTCAGAAACTGCGCTGCCAGAAAGCCCGGCTGGCAGCCCAGCACCGACAGGATCGAAGTCTCAAAGAAGCGGCTGACCGCCGACAAGGTGCCTGGCAGCAGCGGCAACCACAGCAACCAGCCATCGCTTAGACAGAAGCGAGCCATACCAAGGTAGTAGGGGGGGTAAACCAGGGGCCAGCCAAATCCATAAGCCCAGCTGGCCAACCGGCATCATTTCTTAAAATACTCGATCACCTCGGCGTCCTGGTTGTTGTTCAGTCGGGTTTCGGTCCCACTCGGATCGACCACCGTCGCACTCACACTCAGCCGGCCTTGGGTGGTCCCCGGTGTGAGCGGGCCACTCAGCCCAACGCTGAGTCGCCCCCCCGCCGGAAGAGGCTGGGTGGAGGTCAGCGTGTACATCCCATCCACCGGCCCACTGAATCGCCAGAGCGGGTTCTGCACGGGTTTGCCCCCCACGCTGGTGGCCGCTGGATCAAAGCCCAGCTTGAGCATCGTATCCTCGCTCAGCTTGACGCTCACCGGACCCGAAGTCGCCACCCCGTTGAGCTCATAGACACTCACCACCACGCTCACCGAGGTAGGGCCATACACCAGGGCCGGTTGGGCAAACAGCACTAGGGCCAGGTCCGAAGGGGTGCTTCCCACAGTGACGACAAAGGGAAGCCCTAGCCCACGGCAGCCGTTGGCATCGGTGGCCTGCACGATGGCGGTAAAGCTGCCCGCCTGGGTGGGGCTGCCCGATAGCCCCCCCGTGGTGGCCAGACTCAGCCCCGGCGGCAGGCTGCCACTAGATAGACTGTAGCTGTAGGGGCCACTGCCACCCGAAGCGGTGAAGGTCTGGCTGACGGACGCGTTGATGGTAGCCGTGGTGGTGACCGGGTTACTGACCGTCACCACAGCCGTATTGCTGATGACGGTAATAGTAGTGGTGCTCATGCAGCCAGCCGAACTTACTACGGTGACCGAGTAGGTGCCCGGACTGCTCACCGTGCGGGTCTCACCAGAACCGGCCAGCACGCTACCGTCGGGGTTGGTAAAGGTATAGTTGGTGCCTCCCCCAGCGGTGAGCGTCAGACTGATCTGTCCGCAGGTGAGCGTAGCCGAAGGACTGGCCGAGAGCGCAACGGTGAGCGGAGCAGTGACCGTCAGGTTCACGAAAGCGGTGTTGGTACCTGATCCGGCATCGGCCACCGTCAACGTCACCGTCTGAACACCCGACACGGTTGCACCCGGCGTTACGGATACGGTTGGGTTGTTGCCGCCTGACAGGGCAATGCCTTGGGGCGCGGTCCAGGTGTAGCTGTAGGGACCCGATCCGCCGGTGACCGTCACCGACAGCGTGGCCGTGCTACCGGCGCAGACGGGATTGGGACTCGATGAGGTGGTCAGCACCAGCGCCGAGGGGCCGGTGTAGGCCAGGAAGGCGGGCGGTGTGGTCTGGTCATAAGAGCTGTTGGTCGTCGTCAGACGACAGCGGTAGTAAGTGGAAACTGTCACGTTGGCCGTGTAGGTAGAACCGGTGGCATTGGGCACGTCGGTCCACTGACTGTTGTTAGGCGACGACTGCCACTGGTAACGCATGGCGCTGCCGTTGAGATTGACCGACAACTGACTGTTATAAGGCGCTGCTCCAGTAGTCAGGGTGGCTTTGGTCACCAGGCCCTGCACGGTGCCGGTCAGTACACCCTCGTTGACCATGTCGGCGCTGGGAAACAGGTCGGTGCGCAGGTAGAGCTGCCCGTTGGCATTAAGGGCGGTGTTGGCCGTCAGCGTGGCGTGGCTCGTTACCGACAGCAGGCTATTGAGCGTGCTGCTGCCGGTGCTGTGGCTGAAGCGGAGGTCGGCGACGGTAGCCGCCCCGGTCCCGCCGTAGGTGGTGGAACCGTTGGCCGCAAACTGCCCCGTGGTGAGGCTGAGCGAACCGTTGTTGGTCAATGACCCACCGCCGTAAACCAGCCGCACGGCCCCGCTGCCCACCACCCGGGTGTTACCACCAATGCGCAACGTGGGCTGAGCGAGTGCGCTGCCGACCAGCGTCAGCAGGCATAGAAGTGAAAGTAGTCTCGTCATAAAGGAAATGGAAATTCGTGAAATCGACGGGTTGATCAGAAGCGGCTTCGTACGGCAACCGGGCAGAGCCACTGCCCGTCTTGCTATGAGCCGACGTGATAGCGGTTGTACTGCCGAACCAAAACACGTCCTGGAACGGAACCGTACAACCCGCAGCGCACTTCAGCATGGACATCCTGTTGCTCTGTAGAGCTCAACCGCAGGTTGAACCGGTCAAAAAGGGTTAAGTGCTGATTCCGAAGAAGCTATTCTTATCGCCCAAAAGCTACGGACTACTCCGGTAACGTGTTATCGAATAGCAAGCGGCCGGGCAATCACAGTGGGCAGCCCCGCTGTTGCGCGGGTAACTGGCGTTAACGCATAGCCAAGCGTGGTCGGTTGAGTCGTAACAGCCGAACAGAGGCCGGTCGTGGGACTTTCGCTCGTGGCAATAGTTGGCATGGTTACGGTGGGCGATGTACCGTCCGAGTTCGGATTGCTCGCGCTGTATAAGCTGCCAGAGCTATATGAATAGGTTAGCACTTTCGCGGCGCGGTAGTTTGCGGTCGAACTTCCTGCGTTGAGATAAGGGGTACCGGAGCAATTAGCCCCTGTCCAGTAAATCTGGGTACCCAGCAAAAAATCGGAATTATTATTCCTGGTCAGATAGATCGTTACCACATACCCCGCGCTGGTCTGAACAGTGACGTAGTTTGAAGAGGCTATATTGGCGGCTGGCAAATCGATGAGGATACCGAGCTTTACGTTGTTGGCGTCGTATACCGCTAATCCCCCCCCCCCGGGCGTTGCCCACTGCGTGTTGTAGTTGGTGGCGTCCACCTTGGTCAGCACCTGCCCGGCCGTGCCGCCAGTAGGTACCCCCGGCCCGGCGGGACCTTGCGGGCCGGTAGCGCCAGTCGGCCCAGTCGGCCCTTGTGGGCCCGTTGTACCGGGGGTGCTCAACGAGGTCCAGGCCGTGCCGTTGTAGAAGTAGAAACCAGCCGTACCGTCGGTCTGGTAAACCAACAGGCCGGTGGCGGGGCTGCTGATGAGGCCCCGCTGCTGGGCGTTCATGCGGGGCACGAGCAGGCCCTGGGTGGTGCTTTTAACGTCAAGCAGTGCCGAGTTGTCGGCGGTTGAGCCGTCGGTATTGACGGCAACTGAGCCGGTTTGGGCTTGGGCCGTCGAGAGCAGCGTCAGTAGAGCGGCTCCCATCAACAAAGAGGTAGGTAAAAGTTTGATGCCCATACGTTTGGATAGCAGTTATAAGAAAAGTAAAGAAGTGAAGGTCATTTGGTTGTTCACCAGCCAAACAAAGGAAGGCATGTACTAAATATACTTTTCAACTCATAAATCATTCAATCACAGAACGACCGTGATTGAATGATTTATAAAGTGTGTCACTTGTCAGGCTTATATTGTTGGCTGAAGATTCACTAGCTGTCGTAACCCTGATGACCCAGTGCGAAAAAGCCGCTGGGTCAGTCAATGTCAGGTCTCTCCTTCGAATTGACTATCGGCAAGATCAGCAGGGACAGTATTTTTTATTTGATGAAAACCTGAAACCAAACATAACCGGAGCCGGTCGGCCAAGTCGAGACGATCAGGATAGTTTATCAACCATGGCGGCTCGCAGCATCGGCTGGCGTTATCAGGATTTACTTTTTACTATATTAGCCCAGCGTTGGTCTCTGTGATTGATGTCACTTAAAACGCCCATTTAAAGAAGCAGCTCATGAAGTTCTATTGGCTCAAATAGGAAGCTTTAAAGAGAACCTTGTAAGAGAGCCAGGGCAGCGGATCGCTATTTTTAAGGCTCTTCGGCCCTGGCTGCTATACTTGATGCTCAGCGCCACCTGGTTAGTTCGTTAATCACTTTATAGAAACCAACTTTAAATTAGAGAGTTTCATAAACTTGATCGCCCTAAAATCAAAACGGTTCCAGAACAGTACACGTCGGTGCTGTCTTTGAATTAAAAACCAACCCGCCAGAACAACCATGAAAAAGCGAGAAATTCAAAAAGCTCAAATTCCAAATCCGGCTCTAAAAGGATTGGCCAACTTGATTGGCGAATGGAAAACGGCCAGCACTCATCCCGCCGTCCCCAATAAGGTTTTGCCCGGTACATCATCCTTCGAATGGATCGAGGGCGGTGCTTTTCTGAAATATTATTTGGAGGTAGATGAAAAAGGGTTCCCAGTTGGCATTGGCATCTTCGGTAGTGACGATGCGACGGGAGAAATATTTATGCTCTTCTTTGACGAGCGGAAGGTTTCGAGAAAGTATGAGGTTTCCGTGGAAGACAACGTAGTGAAATGGTGGCGCAATGCCCCTGGTTTTTCGCAACGCTATAGTTGGACAATCACGGATAATGGCAATACCATTATCGGAAAAGGTGAACTATGTGAAGACGGCGAAACATGGGGAAACGATTTAGACCAGACATTTACTCGTGTCAATTAAAAGAGGGTATTTTGAGATGAGTCATCTTGCTAAAGATAGCCATCCTATTATTGCAGCGGCCCACTAATAGATTAGGAAATGATTACATATCAATAGCATATTCGCTTGGGGTTTTGCCGAATTGCTTTTTAAACTCCTTACTGAAATATTTACGATCGTTGAATCCTACAGCATAAGCTACTTCATTCACCGAAAGTTTTTTCTGCTGTAGCAACTGTGTAGCTTTCTGTAAGCGAAACGACTTAACAAAATCATTGACCGACATGTCCGTTAGGGCTTTGAGCTTCTTATATAAGACCGACCGGCTCATGCCTACCTCAAGGGCCAGTTGATCCACATCAAAACCGGTGTTGTCCAGATGCGTTTCAACGCTTTGCTTCACTTTGTTCAGAAATTGTTCATCTACACTGCTAACTTCGATATTCTGTGGTTGCAATGTAATCTGACGGCTAAATCGTTCCCGCATGATTTCGCGAGCAGCCAGCATATTCCGAATGTTCAGGGTCAATACCTGAAGGCTGAAGGGTTTCGTCAGATAACAGTCAGCACCCAACGCCAGGCCGCTAACCTGATCGCCAGTAGTGGTTTTGGCCGTCAACAGAATAACTGGAATGTGGCTGGTCCGTTCGTCGGCTTTTAGCTGATTACATAGGGTAAATCCATCCATTTCTGGCATGGTCACGTCGCTGATAATCAGGTCAGGAATCTGCTCAATGGCGGTTTCCCAACCCGCCTGGCCGTCCACACATTCGATAATCGTATAGCGTCCGGCCAGCGACCCGCTGACAAAAGACCGTACGGCCGGATTGTCCTCAACCAGAAGAATCGTGTACGTTTTACCCGTTGACTGATTGGGTATATCAGCCCCGTCCAGTGCATTTTGTTCCATAACCGCGGTTGATAGGAGTAGGTCGGTTTCTTCCAGCTTCGCGTCGTTGAGCAGAGCAGAATTCGGTAGAAAGTCTGATGAAAATGACTCCTCTAGCGCATTGGGGGCTGGTCGGGAGGTCAGTTTACTATAGTTTTCCAGATGCTTATGCCCCGCCCGTAACATTATGGTGAAGCAGGTTCGATTCTGGTGGGCATTGGGTGCGATTTGGCTCTCAACCGTCAGCGTTCCTTTATGCAGTTCTACGATGGTTTTTGAGAAAGCCAAGCCAATGCCGTAGCCGGTGTTTTGAATGCCGTGATCCGTTACCTGGTAGTAATTTGTAAACAACTTACTGATATGATTCGGGGCAATACCCCGTCCGTTGTCAATCACCCGAATATAGATTTTATCGGCCTGCTGTTCCAACATTAGGCTAATCTGTCCGCCATCGAGTGTGAATTTAAAGGCATTTGACAGCAGATTGAACAGCACCTTTTCCAACTGCTCCCGGTCAAACCAGGCCGTTAAGGTATCCATCTCGTGCCGAAAGGACGCCATGATGTGTTTAGCGTATGCTACTTCGTTGAAAAACAGAAAAATATCGTTCAGAAACTCAACGAGATCATGCTCAGCCACGTGCAGATTGAGTTGATTGGTTTCGGCTTTGCGAAAGTCCATCAGCTCGGTAACTAAGCGCAGCAACCGTTCGGCATCTTTCTGGATGTAGCCTAACTGTTGCTGCACAAGGGGGTCCTCCCGTCGGGCCAGCATGAGCCGTTCGATAGGGCCGGAAATCAGCGTTAGGTGGGTGCGGATTTCGTGTGAGATGTTCGTAAAGAAATTCAGCTTCAACTGATTCAACTCGTGGTCGCGCCGGAGCAATGCCCGAAGCACGAAGAACCGAATCAGGAAGATGATAATCCCCACCACAAGGGCGGTATACAGCGCATAGGCCCACCAGGTTTTCCAGAATGGGGGTAATACTCTGATGTGTAACGACGTGGGCTTGCTCCAGATGCCATCGTTGTTAGCCCCTTTTATCCAGAAAACGTATTCGCCGGATGGCAGGTTAGTGTACGTAGCAGAGGGTGACCGCTTGTACGTCCAGTCCGGATCGAAGCCCTCCAGCTTATAGCCGTATTGATTTTTACCGGATTTGATATAGCTCAACAGGGCAAAATCAAGGCTGAATACATTCTGGTCGTGGCGGAACGTGATGGTGCGGGTCAGGCTGATATCGCGGTTCAGCAGATGATCGGGTCCATTGATGGCTACGGGCTGATTAAACAGCCGCAACGCCGTAACGACAACCGGGCTATGTTGGTGGCTTACGCCTATCTGTTGCGGGTAAAAGGCAGTAATACCCTGATAGCCACCAAAAAACAATTCGCCCGAACTGCTTTTGCAAGCCGCATTGTAGTTGAAATCATTTCCGGCTAACCCATCACGGGTGGTGTAATTGATAAACCGGCGGGTTTTCGGGTCGAACTGCGATAGCCCATTGGCGGTGCTAACCCAGATCGAACCATTGTCACCATCCAGTACGCCTACCACTTCATTATGGGGTAGACCGTCGACGGTGGTAAAGGTTTCCATCGTTTTTGTCCGGGTATCGTACACACTTAGCCCCTGTTGAGCCGTGCCAATCCAGACCCGACCGGCGCGGTCTTCCCAAAGGCAGTTGATAACGGTTGCGTCTAAGTGGGGGCTCTGCATACGTGCAACGGCAGGAGCGTCGGGACCATCAACGTACAGTCCGGCGTTGGTACCAACCCACAAATTGGTTTTCGAATCTTCCAGCAGGGTTTTCACCTGATTCTTTCCAACCCGTTGTTGAATCGCCGAGACAAACGAAGCCGACACAGGAGATTGTGTACTAATAAAACTCTGAAGGCCCTGATTGGTGCCCACCCAGAATTTTCCGTCGCGGGTTTCCAGCAAGGCCAGCACTTCGGCACTCAGTGATTCGGCGTCGCCCTCCTTAAACAAAAAATGCTGAAAGGTACTGTTCGCCGGATTAAGCCGATTCAGGCCACCCCCATGCGTACCAACCCAAATCGTTTCATGCCGGTCGCGGTACACGACCTTCACTAAATTAGACCCCAAACTGGCCGGGTTAGCCGGGTTATGCTTATAGACCGTAAACCCGCCCGTTTTTCGGTCGAACAAATTCAGACCCCCGCCTTCGGTGCCAATCCACAGGTTATGAGCTGAAGTCCGGCCGGGAGCGGTCGGTCCGGGGTCAGCTTCGGCAATCGAGCTGATGACATCGTCGCTAAGGCTAAATCGGTCGGCGCTGTTCCGATAGACGGTAAAATCCGTATGGTGCGGGTAGATGACGTTAATGCCCCCGTAATACGTGCCAATCCAGATTGACCCCTGGCTATCTTCAAAAATACTGTAGATTGAATTTCGGCTCAGGCTTTTCGGGTTAGCCGCATCGTGCCGGTACGATGCGGCCGTCTCCGTTTTGGGGTTAAACAGGCTTAGCCCTTCCTGCGTTCCGATCCACAATCGCCCTAGTTTATCGACGTTGATTTGACGGATGTTGTTGTGAATCAGGCCTGACGGACTACCGGGCACGAATCGTGTGAAGGTATTCGTCGTTTTATTATAGCGGTTTAGCCCCCCATTCAGTGTACCAACCCAAAGGTTATGCTGGTGATCTTCCGCAATGGCCGTAACGTAGTTATCGCTTATACTCTCCGGTTCTGCTGGTCCATGCCGGAAGGTTTGAACACGGTAGCCACCCGTTTTCGGGGTCATCCTGACTAAGCCATCGGCTGTACCAACCCAAAGAATACCTCCAGCGCCTTCAAAAACAGCCCGAATGTTATGATTGGACTGCTCTACCCCTGGTGTAGTGAAATAGCTTCTGAAACGTAGTGCCCGTCGGTCAATCAGTTGGTTGAGACCGTTACTGGTGCCCACCCAGAGTGTTCCTTTCCGGTCTTCATACAAACAATTTATTTGACTCTGGCTAAGCGCACCGGGCTGGTTGGGATGAGCCAGTAGGCGCTCAAACGCATCAGTACGCGGATTATATCGGTTCAGTCCGTTTTGAGTACCCACCCATAGGTCTTTCTGCGAGTCGCTTAACAGCGAGATAATGTAATTCCCGCTTAAGCTGCTGCTGTCGACGGGTTCGTATCGGTAGGTTCGAAACTGGTGCCCATCGTAGCGACTCACGCCCAGCCGGGTGCCAAACCACATAAACCCGCGACTGTCCTGTGCGATAGCCAGGACGGAGTTTTGCAACAGTCCACTCTCAGTATTGAGATGCTCGAACGCTGGTGCCTGACTGACCGCCCGGACTACGGCCAGCAGTATCAGACTGATGACCAAACCCATGCGAATGACTAAGGCCTCTGCCAACAAAAAGTAACGCATAAATGAAGATGAGCAGATTATGGCCTTGAAAAACAGCTCTAAAGTTAAAGAAAACCTAAAATTTACCCTAGAACAGACTGATTTTACACCCTTGTTTCCAAGCGTCTTCCTCAATTTTGTTCCACCCACAACCAGCGATGTACAGTAAAACCCATCCCTCAATCTGCCATGAAAAAGAATGTACGTTACCTCCTGATCATTACGGCCCTGGCTGGCTCTGTATCTGTTTTCGCACAGTCAAATATCGAAAAGGTTCGATCGGCCATGTTGGCGGGTTATGATTTAAATTCCCGGTTTGTACTCCCGGCTTCGGCTCCGCCCGCCAGTACGATTCTCGCCAGTATCAACACCGATGGGAGTTTTAACCGGGCAAATCCCACGCCGACTATCGCTGATTTGACAACGAGTATCTTCAAATTGATGTATGTGTTCGAGAAACCCGATTCAATAGCGTATTATCAGACTACGGCAGTCAAAGACAAACTCTATAAATCGCTGAACTACTGGCTTGGTCAGTACCCGGCCTTTGCCTGGACCACCTCCGCCATGGAACAGCCTTCGGCGCTGGGCGTGATTCTGCTGAAACTATCGGATAACTTTCTGGCCGACCAGGCAAACCCGACCTACGCCAGTCTAATTGCGGGCATTCGCGCCCGGTCAAACGGATTCATTCGCTATAGCTGGAGCAACGGGGCCACAAAAACCACGCTGACCAACCCAAACCTGGGCACTATTCTTACTGACGATTGGCACCGGATGGGTAACCTGGGCTACCGGCTCTTTGGGTACGCAGGTATCCTGGCTGCCACCGGCGACAGCACCTCGATGGATACGCTGTCGACGATGGTGGCTAACCAGTTTGCCTTCCAGATTAATAAGCCTAACACGCCTGTGATAGCCGCTCTATACGACGGTTCGATGCACCAGCATGGCCCGCAAACGTTCAATGTCGGCTACGGGAGCGACTGGCTGACGGCGCTGGGGCGGTTTGCCGGAGCCGTGAAAAACTCAAGATGGAAATTAACTACCGTCCAGCAGCAAACCTGGGGCGATCTACTGTTGAACGGTATGCTCTGGATGTACTATAAAGGTCGAACGGCTCATAACATCGTCGGGAGGCACACGTCTAAAACAGGGTCGTTGTCGGGCAATGCCTACTCCTTATTCAATGACTTTGTTAACGTAGCGGATGCAAGCTTACCGCAATACGCCCGAATTAATGCACTGAAAGCAAACCTCATCAACCCAAATTTCCAGCTCGATTCAAGCAAATATCTTTGGAATTCGCACCTAATTCTACACCATTCACCTCGCTATTTTGCTTCCATTAAAATGCTCTCGAGCCGGACAGTTGGCGCTGAATCGTCGGATGCGGCTTCGGGTCAGGGCTTAATGAATTTCCACGTAGCCGATGGCTCTACGATGATTTACCGAACCCGCAACGAGTATACCAACGCGCGCGTAGGCTGGAACTGGCGGGCCATTCCTGGGGCCACCATTAAGCAGAAAACGGGTAACCTCCCTTTAGTACCCTGGTCAACAGGCTACGAAAGCGATAACGTATTAGCGGGTGGCGTTTCAGACGGCGATGTTTCTATGGGGATGTTCAGCCTGAGTCGCACTAACACCTACCATACAACCAAAGCGATTAAGTCCTATTTCACCTTCAACGATATGTTGCTGTGCCTGGGTAATTCCATCAACGATACCGATGCCGCTTCGGGCGACGTGCATACAACCCTGAACCAGTGCGAGCGCGTAACCGACGTAGTCTACAAAGTGAATGGCGGGTCCGAACAGACGATTTCTTTGAGCAGCAGTGCTGACCTGAATTTTTCGATTACCAGTCCTTCGTGGTTCTGGCACGACAGCATAGGTTACGTCATTATTCCTTCAACAACGATAGCGACCAGCGCCATTCTGAAAGCCGAAACCCGCACGGGCAATTGGTATGATCTGGACAAACGAAATCCCAATGCCTCCGTGAGTGTCAATGTCTTCCAGTTAAGCATCAACCATGGGTCGAGTGTCGGCTGGAATGACCGAACCTATCGTTACGTAGTCGTGCCCGCCGTGTCGAAAGCGGAGTTGATTGCTTTCGTTGCGAATAAGATTGTGACTCAGGATTCACTATCCCTTTATATCAATTATAACGACAGCCGAATTATTTCAGCCAGTTATAACGGCTACACGGGCGTGTTCTTTTCGGGAGCGGGTGTCAGTCAGGCGAAGAATCTGGGGCCCGATAATGTATCCGTTTCGACCACCAATTACGCGGCTGTTCTTATGAAACGAAGTCCCGGCGGTTTGACTATGCAAGTAAGTGATATCCGCAATGGATTTTACACGAACAACAGCATTCAGTTGGGCATCAACCGCCGGTTGCAGGCCAGTTCGTTTACGCCACCCCGCGCCAATAGGTTCTGCTCCATTACCCCGGCATCCGATACCACCCGACTTTCGGTACCGCTTTCCAAAACCAATTCGGTTTACGAAGGCGAACCGGTACAGATTAGCGCGCTCTACGCGGCAACCACGCAGGACAGCCTGCCGACGGTTGCCGATGCGTACGTGCGCGATGGCACGTACGGTACCACCAATTATGGTACCGCCACGACGCTGGTCGTTAAAAAAGATGGCTCGTCCTACGCGCGTGAAACGTACCTTAAATTCAACGTTAACACGCTATCAATGCCCGTTGTCAATGCAAAAGTACGTCTGTATGGCAGTGCCGGGGCCGATGCCTCTACCACGCAGTGGCAGTTGTACAAAGTAGCCGACAATACCTGGACTGAAACGGGCATTACCTGGAACAACAAACCAGCCACTACAACACTGGTCGCTACGCAAACCGGAAAGTCGGCTTTAGGCTATACAGAATGGGACGTTACGAGCCAGTTGCAGAGTCAGCCTTCGGATGGGCTGCTGTCGTTTAAGCTGATTTCGACCGTTACCGGTTCGGCGACCGATGCCTCGTTCTACTCAAAAGAGTCCGGTACGGCTTCTTACCGCCCCTGCCTTATTTTTACGACAAACCAAGAAAGCAGTCCGAATGGTCGCCGGGGAAGCACCAGCACTGGTTGGCAGGACGAAGGTCAGCCCAACGAGGCCCAGCCTGACGCGGTCCGGCCAGTACGAGTGATCGTTTTTCCAAATCCTGTCAATACGGTCTGCGAAATTCAGGCCGACAGACCCATTCGCGCGATTAGTCTTGTAAACACCGACGGATCTGTTTTGACTCAGCTGTTGGGGCTCGATACCCGGCAGGCAACCCTGCCGCTCACCGGCCTGGCCAGCGGTGTATATGTGGTGCGGGTTATGGGGGCGGACTTTCATACAGCCCAAAAAATTGTTAAAACGAACTGATACACCCACGGGCTTTAATCCATAAAAAACGGGGATAAAATCAAGAAAAATCAAAATACCCCCTATTTCAACACGATTGCCCCCCCTTGTTTTTTCCGCTCTACGCCAATTTTGCTCCCATCCATCGGGCCGCAGGCTACCCTATATCAGAAGCCTGACTACTCAATAAACTTTATATCTAAAATTATGAAGCAACTTGTACGTGCGCTGTTTAATACGCCATACCGATGTTTCGCGCTATTGCTACAACTCGTCAGTTTTTGTCTGACGACCGGGTTGGTCGAAGCGACGCCAACAACCAGCGATCCATCGGCAACTCGTCATTTGTTGGCCGACGAAACCATCGCTGGAACCATTATCGACGAAACAGGCAAAGGATTACCCGGTGTGAGTATTCAGGTCAAGAATACCACACGCGGTGCATCGTCGGACGCGGATGGGAATTATCGGATTGTTGCCGAAAAGGGCGCTACGCTGGTGTTCTCGTTTATCGGCTATGTAAAACAGGAAGTTGCCATTGGCAATCAGACTACCGTTAACGTAACGATGGCCCCCGATGCGCAGGCCCTGAGCGAAGTAGTCGTAGTGGGGTATGGGACGCAGAAGAAAGTAAACCTGACCGGGTCCGTGGCGACGGTTACGGCCAAAAACATCGAAAATCGGCCCGTCACCAACGTATCGTCATCACTGGCGGGTCTGGCTCCCGGTGTATCGGTGCGGCAGGCGTCCGGTAAGCCGGGCTCCGACGGAGCTACTATTCGGATTCGGGGCACGGGTACGCTCAATAACAGCGATGCGCTGGTGATTATCGACGGCGTGCAGGGGTCAATGGATTCCGTCAACCCCAACGATATTGAGTCCATCTCGATCCTGAAAGATGCCGCGTCGGCTTCGATTTACGGTTCGCTGGCGGCCAATGGCGTTATTCTGATTACGACCAAAAAAGGCTCAGCCCGTAAAACAACCGTTACGTACACGGGTCTGATGTCGTCGGCGCGGCCCAGTAGTGTGCCCAATTTTGTGTCGGATTACGTGCGCTACATGCGGTTGTTTAACGAAAGCAATCGCAACATTGGCGTGGCTGAAACCTATTCGGATAATACCATCAAGACCTGGGAGGAGGCTAATAAAAACCCGGATGCCATGAGCGCCGGGGGCGTACCCAACTACGTAGCTTACCCCAACACCGACTGGGCAAAGTGGGTGTTTCGGAACGAGATTGTGCAGAACCACAACATTGCCGTGAATGGCGGCAGCGACAAAGTATTGTATAACGTATCGCTGGGGTATTTGGACAATCGGGGGGTGATGCAGAACACCGGCCTTAAACGGTATCAGCTCCGGGCTAACATCGAGTCGAAGGTGACGAAGTTTCTGACGCTGGGTACCCAGACGTTTGCCTCGACGCAGTCGGCGGGTAAAGCCAATACCGATAACGCCTTTAATTTTCTCTGGCAGACCAATCCGGGTATTTATCCCTACTACAACGGGCGCTATGGTTTCCCGGTGGCGGTGGAGGAGCCAACCACGGTCAATAATATTCTGGGGTACCTGGATGGTACGGGTGGCCTGGACCGCACGACCCGCTTCAACACCACTCTGTATGGTGTGCTGACGCTGGCTAAGGGCCTGACGCTAGAGCCAAAAGTGAACTACCAGACCCGCTTCAACGAAGGCAATTCGTTTTCGCTGCCCGGCCCCGGCGAACGCTGGGATTTTTCGACCAATACCCAGAAAGTGCAGCTCACCACGCCCGACCAGCTCAGTACCGGCTACTCGTTCAACCGCGATTACCTGCTGACGTTCGATAACGTGCTACGTTATAGCACCACTTTCGGGCGCGACCATGACTTCGGCGCGTTGGTTGGGTACAACCAGTTTTATTTCCGCTACTATGACTTCAGCGCTTCTAAACGCGGTTTGATTGATTACAACACCACCACGCTGGGTTCAGCCGGAGAAACCTCCAACACGGCGGGCGGCCAGGAGTACGACCGGGCCTTACGCTCGTTCTTTGGCCGCGTCAATTATGCCTATCAGTCGAAATATCTGGTTGAGGCTAATCTGCGGTACGATGGGTCATCCAAATTTTCTCCAGAGAGCCGTTGGGGGGTATTTCCATCGTTTTCAGCGGGTTGGCGTATTTCGGAAGAGCCGTTTATGCGGGGGCTAAACAATAAAATTCAGAACCTGAAGCTGCGGGCATCCTGGGGGAAACTGGGTAACAATGCCTCCGGCGATTACGACTATCAGGCTACCTACGGCAAAGTACCCTACTCATTCAATAACATTGCCACCACGGGCTTAGTGCAGGCCAAATTCGCCAATCCACTTCTGCAATGGGAATCCACAACCGTTACAGATATCGGGCTGGAAGGTGTCCTGTTCAAGGGGCGTATGAACGTTGAGATTGACCTCTACCGCAGACTGACGGATGGGATTCTGACGACTCCCCCGGTTTACCTTACGGCGGGCACGAAAACGGCCCCCACCCAGAACACGGCTTCGGTACTCAACAAGGGCATTGAACTCACGCTGGGCTGGCGCGACAAAATCGGTCCCGTCGATTTCTCGGTCAGTGGCAACGTGGCGTATAACCTTAACCGGGTTACTAACTACCGGGGAACCCTCAGCGAAGGCTATACCACCGATGCGACTGGTAGCAAAGCGTATAACTCCAACGTTGGACAGGTATCCAGCGGTGGCGACACGCGCGTCCTCGAAGGACACGGCATCAACGAATACTATCTGCTCGACGTGTATCGTGGCGACGGCAGCCATTCCAATACCGACGGAACCCCGAACATCAACGGGGGCCCAACGGATGGGATGATTCGTACGCCCGAAGATATGGCCTGGGTACAGGCGATGATTACCAAAGGCTACAAATTTCAGCCGGTGAGCACGGTCGGGAAGGGACAGCTTTACTACGGCGATCTGATTTACGCCGACCTCAACGGCGACGGTATCTACGGCAATAATTTCGACAAGAAGTTTACCGGCACGAACCCCAATCCGAAGTACACCGTGGGTCTGACCCTCAGTGCTGCCTGGAAAGGATTTGATTTTTCGATGCTTTGGGCGGGTAACTTAGGGATGCAGTACCTCTACAATCAGTCGGGTGTGAACAATACCCGCACGACGTTGACCAACTCGATTAGTACCCGCATTGCCGACGACCACTATTATTACAACGATGCCAATACCAGTGATCCCGCCAATAACACAAATGGCAAATTTCCCCGTTTGAAAAACGGCACGGATAATCAGACCAATATTTCCAGTACGTACTGGCTGTATGATGCCTCGTACGTGAAACTGAAAAACCTCCAGCTTGGCTACACGATTCCGGGAACGTGGGGAAGCCGCGTGGGTCTTAGCCGGGCGCGTGTGTTCGTATCGGGTGAGAATATACTGACCCTGACTTCGTACCCAGGCCTTGATCCGGAAAGCGTAAACATATCGACCATAACGAATCAGAATTTCAATCTGTCCTACCCGACCATGAAGCAGTATGCGGTGGGCCTTAACCTGACATTCTAATCGACATCAAGACGACCATGAAACGAAATTCACTAATAGACAAACTTCATCCGATCAGCCTCCAGAAAATGGGGTTGCTCCTGCTGGCCCTGTGCAGCCTGAACAGTTGCCGGCAAGACTTGCTGGATACCGTGCCGTATGGCTCCATTAGTTCGGCCAATATGTGGACGAGTGACGCCCTGACCGATTTAGGGGTGGCTGGCGTCTACAACGCGCTTCGGCTGGGCATTGTTACCACCTCAGCCTCCGAGCGTGAACTATACCAGATGGACGGCCTCGGCTTCACCTCCCTGACGCGGGGCGGCAACGATCTGATTAACGGTACGGCTACCACATCGAGTGGCCGGTTCAGCAACACCTGGAAAGAACTCTACGAAGGCGTTCACCGCGCCAATGATGCCATTGCCAACATTGGTACCCGGTCACCTTCGGCCGCCGACAAGAAAGCCCGGTTGGTAGCGGAGTCCAAAGTGCTGCGGGCCTATTTTTACCTGCGCCTAAATCAGCTGTTCAAAGGCGTGCCGGTCTATCTGGAGCCCGTAGAAGTAATCGAGATGAACAAAGCCCGCGAAACCGAAAGTGCGGTTTGGGAGGTAGTGTTGAAGGATTTAACCGAAGCGATCAACGAACCGGCCCTGCCCCAGAAGTACGCAGCCAAAGCGGCCAACTACGGCCACATCACGAAAGGAGCGGCTTACGCGTTGCGGGGAAAAGTGTACCTCTACCAGAAAAAATACGCCGAAGCAGCCGCCGATTTTGCTAAAGTGAAAGAAGCGGGTTACAAACTCTTTGCCGATTATAGCAAGCTGTTTAAGGAAGCCAATGAGCAGAGCGACGAAATGATTTTTTCGCTGCAACATACCGGTGTCGATACCTACGGGTCAACGACCCAATTTTTCTGCGGCACGCGTTCCTCGTTTGGCTCCTGCTGGAACAGCTATTACGTGTCGAACAAAGTGGTTGATCTGTACGAAAACAAAGATGGCAGCAAATTCAACTGGGACGACGTGCTGCCGGGCTATAGCGCCATGCCGGTCGATAAGCGGGAAGTGTTTTTTTTTCGCAATAATTTGACCGCTGCGGAAATCAGCACGGCAACCGCCCGAGGACTGGATATGAAGCTGTACCTGCCGACCGGCAACGAAGAGCGTATTGCCAAAGCCTATCAGAACCGCGACCCCCGCCTGCAACTCAACGTGATTGTGCCCTACGCTACGTACCTGGGCCGTCCGCAAAACAACGCCGACCAGATTTACACGAATCGCTGGCCCTCGCGTAGCGAAACGCCCCCGGTACTCGACCTGTTCACCGACTCACGCAGTCAGCTTTTTTACCTGCACCGCAAGTTCGTATACGAAGGCTCGACCGAATTGCTGAGCCGACAGTACGGTCCCATCGATTTGCCCATCATTCGCTATGCCGACGTACTGCTGATGTGGGCCGAAGCTCTGAACGAACAGGGTAAAACCGCCGAAGCCGTAGCCCTGGTGAATGAAGTACGGGCCCGGGCGGGGGTGGGTCTGCTCAACTCCTCAGCGGCTACGACCGTAGGGGGCCAGGCTGATCTGCGCGAGCGCGTCCGTAACGAACGCCGGGTGGAATTTGTGAACGAAGGTATCAATTACTTCGACGAATTGCGCTGGGGTTCGCTCAAAGAAAAAGTGTTCTCGCCGGGAAGTGGCGTTAATCAGATATGGGGTAGCGTAACTGTTTCCTACACCTGGAAGGATAATATCACCACCTGGCCCATCCCCCAGACCGAAATCGAGATGAATCCTAACCTGACGCAGAATCCGGGCTGGTAGATCAATTCATAGTGGTTATAGCTGGTCATCAGATCGGGTTACGACCAGTGACCAGGTAGGACGCACAGGCTTTCATTATAGGTTTAGGTTAAGTTTCGAAAGGCTGGTGTGGTTTTCCTGCCAGCCTTTTTTGAGCTCGCAAACGTAACGCACAAAGTCAATGAAAAGATTTCTTCTGCCGCTGGCTTTAACGGCCGGCCTGCTAGTCTATTGCCTGCTAACCGCCATGACGGTTTCTCCCAGGGAAGAGGCTTTCATCCAGAACAACTTTGCCCACGCCGATACGCTGTTAAAAAACATGCTCAATGAGGCTTCCGGGCTGGCTTTCCCGCGCACCGCCGATGAGTCGAGCCAGCTAAAATCAACCACTATGTACGACTGGACGTCGGGCTTTTTTCCGGGTAGCCTCTGGTACGCCTACGAAGCGGGCGGGGATGAATCGCTAAAACGGGCAGCTATCCAATGGACCGAAAAACTGGAGCCCCTCAAGACGTTCACCGAACACCATGATCTGGGATTTATGATGTACTGCAGCTACGGAAACGCCTATCGACTCACGAATAACCCGGCTTATAAAGACATTCTGGTACAGTCGGCCCGTTCGCTCAGTACGCGTTTTAGCCCGAAAACGGGTAGTATTAAATCGTGGAATAAATTCGTTTCGTGGCATGGGCAGCCTACGTACACCTATCCGGTCATTATCGACAACATGATGAATCTGGAGTTGCTGTTTTTTGCCTCGAAAGTCACCGGCGACTCGTCATTCCGGCAAATTGCCATTACTCACGCCGACAACGTTATCAAACATCAGCTACGCCCCGATTATAGCTGCTATCACGTCGTTTGCTACGATCCTGAAACGGGTCGGGTTCAGGGTCGGGAAACGGCTCAGGGATACGCCGACAATTCGACCTGGTCACGGGGGCAGGCCTGGGGTATTTATGGGTTTTCAGCGATGTATCGTGAAACGAAAGATCCTAAATACCTGCATACTGCGCAGAAAATGGCCGATTATTACCTCAACCATAAGAATCTACCTGCCGACAAAGTACCCTTATGGGACTTTAACGTAAACCAGGAAGGATACACGCCTGGCGTGAACGCACATACCCGCGAAGTTACGGTGCCCTTGCGCGATGCATCAGCCGCCGCCATTACAGCTTCCGCATTGCTGGAACTGAGTGGGTTTCTGGGTAAGACTGGAGCGAGCTATCGCACGGCTGCCATTACGATGCTGCATTCGCTGGCTGGTGCTGCTTACCGGGCCAACCCTGGCGAAAATGCGAATTTTATCCTGAAACATAGTGTAGGTAGCATTCCGCATGGCGTTGAAAAAGATGTACCGCTGGTCTATGCCGATTATTATTTTCTAGAGGCTTTGTTGCGGTATAAAAAACTGACTACTTGATTGGCAACTATGCCCCTGAAAAACAGCCGCTTTATACCTTTTAAAAAATAGAATTATATTGTTATGTCAACTTCTGGATATCAACATAACCCTCTTTTAACCCTCTGAATGTAAAAGGACTAATCGCACCAGCGAACCAGCTGTTTTAACAATTTTGTCCTTTTACATTTAGAGGGTTAAGACACGTATGCTACGGATAATAGTTGACCGTTATTAAAAAACGCCCATTTTTAGATACACTTAGATGGTTAGATAGTGTATAATGAGGAGGACAGATTTTACCAGTAAAGCAGCAGTTGCAGCTGGATGCTATTGTAAATTGATGCTAAGCCAGTTGTAGATCTTTTCGAGTGTTCATAACACTGGCATTTTTGAAGTGGCTATTTTCGGGCACCCTTAATTTATAAGGCCGATTGAACGCTTCTTGAGAAACGCTAAAGTAGCTTGAAAGTGTCCTGATGATCTCTTTGGACAACCCTTTCTTATAATGCAAAATATCGGAAACAAGGCCTTTACTTACGCCTAAAATCTGAGTTATATCTTTCGCTTTAAGCGATTTCTCACTCATCAGGGCTGTGAGTAACTCGATGGGATCTACATCCTCGAATGAGTTATGCTCAGCGTCCCACTTTTCAATTAGATAAGTGAGCAGCTCGATTTCATCCTGCGTATTTTCGCCTTGATCGCTTCCAGTCACTAGCTCTTCTAAAGCAGTACAGTAGTCATTATATTGTTTCTCGGATTTGATTACCTTATATCTGAGTGTTTCCATTTCAATAATGATTTACAGTATACTGTTCATTATGCTTACAAAGCTTATCATACTCGGCATGGGTTCCTATCCAGCAGACAAACAGATGAACCTGGTTCTTCCCAAAGGCGTATTTGCAGATCATTCTGTAGTTATTGCCGCCGATATTAAATACAACACGGTTGGTGCCATTACCCAGCAAATCGGCTGCCCCAAAGGTATCTTTAATAGCTTCTGGCGTCTGCCAATCGGCAAATTTGATAACGGTGAGCCAAACCTTAAACGAACTTTTACTACGAGCGTTCTTTTGGGTATAAGCCTCAATCGTTTCCTTTCTGATTAGATGGACTTTCATAAGCTACTGTAAAGATACAGAAAAAGTTCACAAAATGTGAACTTTCAAGATGCGTACGTAAGAATATGTCTCAGGTGGGAGCATTATTTGAGACAATTAATACAGCACCATTATTAGTGAATAGATTTTTAGATTTGTAGGAAAGTACCCTTCATCCAATGTCTATACAGCCCCTAATTGCTCATTTTGAACGCTACATTCCATTAAAAGAAACGGAAGAACAGTTGCTAGAAGGTCGGGTAACCCATCGGCAAATTAAACGAAAACAAGCCATCTTACAGGAGGGCTTTCCCTGTAGACACTACACATTCGTTGTTGAGGGTTGCTTTCGGATGTATGCCGTCGATAAGAAAGGAACCGAGCATAATCTACAGTTTTCTGCTGAACAGGACTGGATCGCTGATATAGGAAGCTTTCATGCCGGAAGGCCCAGTGCTTTGTTTATTGAAGCCATCGAACCAGCGGTTGTACTACAAATCGAAAAGCAGGATCTTTACTTTTTATACACCAATATTCCCAAGCTGGATCGGATCTTCAAAGTCATCGTTGAGAACAAGTACGTCGAGTTGCAAAACCGGGTTTTGCAGAGCATCAGCTCAACGGCTCAGGAACGCTATCTTACCTTTTTAGACCAATATCCCAAGCTTGCCTTACGGCTACCCAATACTCAAATTGCTTCTTATCTGGGTATAACGCCTGAATTTCTGAGCAAAATCAGGAAAGACATTGCTTCCTGACGCCGTCACCGGAGCGCCGGTCCGACGAAGCACCAAGTATCAACCCAGCAGTCTGATCTTAATCTAGTTTAAGCCTATTTCTTAAGATACCTTATTGGCGTACCTGGGCCGTTGGACGGACCTTTGTCTGGTTATTATTTAACCAACAAAGACCATGTCAAAAGCCCAGGAATTAAAAGTCGCTATTATTGGTCTAGGCGCTATTGGCCGTACACTAGCCATCAATCTAACGAAAGGTTTTCGGGCGGTTATGCTAGCCTCCCGCGATTATACAGCGGCACAAAATTTGGCTAACAAGTTAGGAGACTTCGCACAACCGAGGGAACTATCGGCGGCTGTTGACGAAGCTGACATTATTGTTTTAGCCATCTGGTTCGATGCCATTGGCGAGTTTTTACAGCAGTACGCCACTCAGCTAGATGGCAAAATCATTATTGATCCGTCTAACCCAATTGCACCGGACCCCAAAGGTGGTTTTGTCAAAATTATTGGCGAAACCGAGTCCGCCGGTCAGATCAACGCTTCTTTACTCCCCAAAGGGGCGACGCTCGCTAAAGCTTTCGGCACATTAGGGGCGGCATCGCTGGCTCAGACTTCCGGGCAAACGCCGGAGCAGGCAGTTCTATTTTACGCCACGGATGACCACTCTATTCAGTCAGCCATCGAGGAATTGATTATCGATGCTGGGTTTGAACCCCTGCATGTTGGTGGTCTGGATCAATCCATTCGCCTGGAAGTCTTCGGTGATCTTCATGAATTTGGGACGTTAAGCAAAACGGTCCTTTTAGACGAGGTTAAAGAAAAGCTCCTGAACCCTGACTTGGCTACGTAGAACAAAGGGAATTTCCTCTACGTAGCCATCCGGCCTTATTCTTAAAAAAGCGTACTCCTCATAAAGTTTGCAAGACCCAGCTCTGCCTGGTTTTCAATACCAAAATGAAACACCTATTTTTCTTTTTATGGCTGCTCACCAACGCAGCCGCATTCAGCCAAAGTCCCAATCGACTGCGTGCTTTCATGCAGCAGGCTCCTTCACCGGCACAGGCGATTCCCTATGGAAACAATCCGAAAGCGGGCCATTATGCGCAGACGAAAGACGCCAGGATTTATTACGAAGTCTATGGACAAGGAAAACCCCTGGTGGTCCTGCATGGTGGTATCGTGGGGTCAACCTACGAGATGGCCCAATTTATTGATAGCCTGGCCAAAACCCATCAGGTCATCGCCATTTCTACCCGCGGACATGGTAAATCAGAAATGGGTTCTGGCGTACCTTCTTACGAGCGTAAAGCGGAGGATGTCAACGCCATCATTGAAGCGGTAACCAAAGACAGCGTGCTTGTTTTAGGCTTCAGTGATGGCGCTTACACGGGTTATTATCTTGCCGGCTCGCACCCGGATAAAGTTAAAAAGCTGATTGCCATCGGTGCCGGGGAGTGGAAAACCGGTTGGCGAACATTCGACAATACGCGCCAATCACTTTTCGGCCTGGACAGCCTCTACGTCAACCAGCAATTGGCCCTACTGCCCCAGCCCGAACGCTTTGATGAGTGGCTTCTGTCGGTTAACCACTACTATAATGCCGTCAGTGTCGGCAAGTCCATACTGGGCCAGATTCAATGCCCCGTGTTGGTGATGGCGGGAGAAAAAGATCAAAACGCCCCCCTGAAAACGGTCATAGCAGCCTATGAGATGATGCCAAAGGCACAGCTAAGCATTATTCCCAATGCCCCTCATCCTGCGTTCCTGACGAATTTTTCGGCGGTCTGGGCCAGTATGCTGCCTTTTTTGCCGCGCTAGTTTCCCGACTAAGACAGCCTAGTAAACGCTAATTCACAAACATTTTTTTAGCAATGAACACAAACGAAGCAATAACGAACGAAGTACTTAGCCATCACCTGACGGCCTTTGGCAACAACGACCTGGCGGAGATTCTGAAAGACTATACCGAAGAATCCCAGGTATGGACCCCAAACGGCCCCTTGAAAGGATTAGCGGCTATCAGCCAGTTTTTTGCTGATTACTTTCTGACTATACCAACGGGTTCGGCCTTTACCATGAAACAATTGACGGTTAGCCATCAGGTCGGGTATGTTGCCTGGGCTAGTGATTCGGCCATTGCTCAAATCCCGATGGGAACCGATACGTTCTTTTTGGAGGGCGATAAAATAATCGTTCACACCGTCGCCGACTACCGGATAATGAAATAGCGGTTTTTGGGCAGCAGAAACGTTTCTGCTGCCCAAAAACCAACCCGATCTCATGAAGAAAACTAGCTTATTTAGCTATACACTAACCGTCATCATGGCGATGCTTGGCATCCCGGTGACTGTCTATTCACAAGAATATATCTCGCCCACGCAACCCGTTGACGTGGGCAAAGCACCCGGCGTCAAGGTCAAGTTATTGAGCACCAATGGACCCCTCAAAAATTACGTGTTGATTTTCGCTATGGGGGATGAAATACGGTCGGGCTTGACGGAATTTGCTCAACAGTACCAGGTAAAGACGGCGCACTTTACCGCCATCGGCGATGCCACCTCGGCTACGTTTGGTTTCTTTGATTACGGTCGTAAACTCTTCAAAAGCATCCCCATTAGCGAACCCAGTGAAGTGTCCTCGTTAACGGGTAACATTGCCGTACTCAATGGTAAACCCATCGTTCATATTCACGCGACTGTGGCCGCCGAGGATGGCACCGTTCGGGGCGGGCATCTGCTTGAACTAGTTACCGGCCCTACCCTGGAAGTGTTTCTCACCGTTGAGCCAACAACGCTCTACAAAAAGGTAAACCCTCAGTTTGGGGCTGGCCTGATTGACCCCTCGTTGACCAAGTAATTAATACGGGTAAATATCGCAGTAAGATTAAACGAACCAGCCAGTACGTCGTTGATTGGTGGGTGGATCAACGACCCTGAAAAATGGATTGCCAACTGTTTACCAACGTGAAGCAGCGACAATCCTTTCTGTAGCACATACCGACCCCTTATGAAAGTAGCCGCATTATATCAAGCCGGAGGCCCTGAGCGCTTTGTTCTGGAGGAACGCCCCCTGCCCACGCCAACGGGTGAATGGGTACTGATAAACGTGAAAGCGATTGGCCTGAACCGCTCGGAACTGATGACGCGCAAAGGTTACTCACCTGGGGTTCAGCTTCCTCGTGTGCTCGGTATCGAGTGCGTCGGCGAAGTAGAAAATGACCCCTCTGGCCAGTATGATAAAGGTCAGCCGGTAATGGCCTTAATGGGTGGTATGGGCCGGGATTTCGACGGTAGCTATGCTGAGTATACGCTGTTACCGAGGAGCCTGCTCCATCCATTTGAGAGCACGCTTCCCTGGGAAACGTTGGGAGCAATCCCCGAAATGTTTCAAACGGTCTACGGCTCGTTGTATCCAGCCTTGGGTATTCAGTCCGGAGAAACATTGTTGATTCGGGGGGGCACTTCATCGGTGGGTATGCTGGCGGCACAACTCGCTAGCCTGGTGGGGCTGACGATACTAGCGACCACTCGGAATCCCCAGAAAGAGAATGCACTGCTGGAAAATGGGGCCACGCATGTGCTGATCGATTCGGGTCAGGTAACCGAATCGGTCCGGGCTATTTTTCCGCAGGGTGTCGATAAGGTGCTGGAACTGGTTGGCACGGCCACGCTGCATGACTCATTAGGTTGTCTTAAACCCGGCGGCACCGCTTGCATGAGCGGTATGCTGGCTGAAAGCTGGACGATTTCTGATTTCGCTCCCATGGAGTTTATTCCCGCCACGGTTCGACTGACAACCTATGACAGCGGTCAGATCACCAGCCCGACCAGCGTGTTTCAGGACTTTATTCGTCAAGTCGAAGCGGGTTGGGTGAAACTCCCCGTTAGCCGAACCTTTACGCTGGGGCAGATCGTAGAGGCCCACCAATTTATGGATAGTAATTTGGCCACTGGTAAACTTGTCGTAATACCTTGATTGACTCATAATCAATTAACCCACCTGCATTTCAGTATATGAAACAGATCTTATCGGCGCTGATAAGTAGCCTGCTGCTAGGCTCAATGAATGTGAACGCTCAAGCCATAAAGCTGAATAAAGCTAAACTGGCTCCCAACCTGGTATCGATATCGTTTGAGCGAATAAGGGGCAAAGATGCGCTCCGGGTCATCAAGGATTCGACCATGCAACAGGTGGACGAGCCTACGTTTGTTCGAATCAGTGACATTGATTTTATGAACGGTACCATCGAAGTCAAGGTGCTGAGTCGACTCTTGAAAAACGCACCGGAAACAGCCCGTGGTTTTGTTGGGGTTGCGTTTCGGATCAACGAAATCAATTCGAGCTTCGAGAGTATCTACATCCGCCCCACCAATGGCCGGGCCGACGATCAGGTACGTCGTAATCACGCCATCCAGTACTTTTCCTACCCTGACTACAAATTTGATCGCCTGCGGAAAGAAACACCGGAGCGGTACGAGTCGTATGCCGATATGACCCTGAACGAATGGATCACAATGAGAATTGTCGTAAATGGGCAGGAAGCGGAACTCTACCTGAATGACACAAAGCAACCCGCCCTGCTGGTCAAGGATCTAAAGCATGGCGAAGGCGTTGCAACAGCGGGACGGTCAGGGGGCATTGGCTTGTGGGTTGACGTAGGCACCGAAGGCTATTTTGCTGATCTGAAAGTTAACAGTCAATAGAGGTCGTTACCCAGTTCAATTCACATTGGGCCTATCCAAATTTACTTTTTCGTAATCCTCAAGTCTTTGAAATAGCCTTCGGTTCCGATGTCTACCCACAAGCCAACGGCCCCGGATTTTAGGTTACCTTTCAGCTGTTTTATGGAAAGAGAAGGTTCTTTTTTATCATTGATATACAGGGATGCCTGCTGACCCTCCACTTCGATACGTAGGGTTATCCATTCATCAAGACCAATATCAGCACTTGCTTCAAAGGGGCCGCCCGGCGACCGGCCAATATTATCCATTTTATAGTTGGGGTAGGAGTAATACTGAATCGCCTGATTTCGAACAACTGGGTTTTTTACCCGGCCCACTTTAGGCCGTATATACATCGACTCAAATGCTGAATTGTCACTGTTGATTCTGAATGCAAGTCCGATAAATCCCCAGGAGTCGCGATAGGGGGTGTTCTTCTGTATCCGGCTCAGCACTTTCACTTCAATCGTTCCGTTTTCAAAATCGGAATTTTTTAGTCTTGTATAAAGCGGACCATTCACTGTAGCCCCTAAATGTTTCTCATCAAACGGCAGTACTTCTAAATCCCGTTCTACTTTCAGAACCTCCTCGCCGTCAAGCTCAACGACAGACCCTTTAACGTTTACAAACTCGAATGACTGGTCTTTAAGTTTGGTTTCCTGATTACAGGCTGTCAGTAAAGTAAGGCAAAGAATAACTAACAGGTTGATTGCTTTCATTGTCAAAGTGGTTAAGTGACAATGCAAAGTTGGGGCGGCAGGAAAGGAGAGCCAATAAACTAGCTTAAGAAATAAGCTTAAGCTAGATTAAGTCGGCCCGGCGTCCCGGTCGGACCGCTGGGCCGACACTCGGCGCTCCGTCGGACCGGCGCTCCAGTTGCGCTTTCAGGAAGTCAGGTCTTTGACCCGTCCTAAATCAGACTAAGTCACAATTGCCAAAAATTACGTCGTTTTCGGGGTGTTCAATTTCATATTGACGGGGTCCCAATGCACGATATTTTTGCTAAAGTAACTGGCGTTGCAAGCCAGGGCCGGTGCGGCTGCCCGAAAGCCAAACTCGGCATTTTCAATAACGGGTTTCCCCGTTCGGATTGAATCAAAGAAATTAGTCAAGTGGTCTAAATGATCATCATAGCCCGTAGGGGCTTTAAAGACAATATCTTCCTTCGTTGGCCTTTTTCGTTGATCGGCTGTCCATTTGGCATCATAGTCGGTTTGCATATCATCCTGCATCGCTTTTGAGAACGTGAACAGGGAATCATACCCGCCAAAGCCGGGGGATTCGGGCATCAGGCTATGTTTAAGCGTAATGTTATTGCCAATCACATCAATGACACCTTCCGAACCAACCAGCCGGATTACCTCCTGACCACCTGTACCACTGATAAAATTCACCTGTAAGGTTAATTGAAAGGCAGCGTGCTCGGGGCTGTCGGGGTATTGCATCACACCTGACATCACATCGGGCAGATTACGTCCATCCTTCCAGTAGCTGAACTGGCCGGTACTGTAAATGCTTTTGGGGCCTTTGGAGTTGGTGATAAAATGCGTACCACTTAGCAGGTGGATAAACAAGTCGCCCGCTACCCCTGTACCCACTTCTTTAAAGGCTCGCCACCAGAAAAACTTCTTGGCATCAAACGGCATTTTGGGCGTCGCCGTAACGGCAATGAAGCGTTCCCAATCGGTCGTCATGGCATCCGCATCTTTGGGAATCGTGTATTCCCAGGCACCAATAGAGCTTTGTCGGTCATATACGGCATTGACCATGTTGAGTTTGCCAATTTCGCCAGCCGCCAACAATTCTTTTGCTTTGGCATAGCCGATACTACTGACTCGTTGGCTGCCTACCTGCAACACCTTACCTGCTTTTTCGGCGGCTGCTATCACCGGATAGCCCTGACTAATTTTGTAGACCATCGGTTTTTCACAGTACACGTGCTTGCCTTTCGCTAATGCGTCCAGGGTGATGCGGGAATGCCAGACATCATGCGTGGCAATAATCACCGCGTCGATGTCTTTTCGGTCTAACAGTTCTTTATAGTTTCGGGTCGTGTATAACTCATTGCCAAATTTTTCTTTAGCGTTTTCTAGCCGGCCTGGGTACAAATCGCAAATGCCAGCCAGTTCAACCCCCGGCACTTTAAGGGCCGTATTGGAATCAAAATGGCCTTGCACCCCATACCCAATAACCCCCAATCGGATGGTGTCATTTGACGAAACCGGTCTTTCATACTGCAGGATGCGTTCTTCGGCTTTTGCCTGGGCGGCTAGTGACGACAAGGGTGAGGACGCGGCCACCAGACTAGTCGCCCCAATTTGCTGCAAAAATCGCCTTCTGGAGGAGGAGTTGTCTTTTTTCATGAGAACTATTGGTTAAGGATTGATGGCTATTTCACTAAGTAGCTGACAAAGGCAATTTTTCTACTATCGGGGCTCCACGAAGGCACATTGATCGTACCCTGACCGCCGTAAAAGACGGGGGTGATGTCTTTGATAGCCTTGGTTTTGGTATTCATCAGGCGTAGTTTAACGTTTTTACCAAACAAATGGGCTTGCTTTTCATCACTCATGTAGGCGATGTACACAATCCAGTTATTGTCGGGCGAGGGGTGAGCAAACCAGTTCGACTGTTCATCAAAGGTCAATTGTTCGGGTTTCGACCCATCGGCTAGCATCCGCCAGATTTGCATATGCCCAGTCCGGTAGGAGTTAAAATAAATGTATTTCCCATCGGGTGAATAATCGGGTCCATCATCCAATCCCTCGGTGCTGGTCAATCGTTTTTCAATACCCCCGTCAATTCCAATGGTATAAATATCAAAGTTGCCGTTGCGTTCAGCACAATAGGCGACTGTCTTACTATCCGGGGTCCAGCCATGCCAAAAAGAAGGCACTTCAGACGTAATTTTTCTGGGTTCTCCGCCCGCAATAGGCAATATATACAGGGCGGATTTGTAGGATTTCGTCGATGGGTCGCTTTTGTCATTATGGCTGACGACCAACCAGTTGTGGTCGGGCGAAATGCCGTGGTCGTTATTGCACTGGGTGACAGAGCCCGTATTGAGTTCGGCTACTTTTTTAGACGCCAAATTCAAGGTATAAATTTTGCCTTTGCTGTTGAGAATCAGGTAATTATTGGGGTGCCAGTTGGGGGCTTCAAAATGGGTATTGATAGCCAGGATGGTATCGATCTTCCCCGTTATGATGTCGAGCGTTTGGATATAACTCGTGGTATCTTTTTTGACTTGTGCCACTGAACATAACGAACAGAGGATACAAAAGGCAAACATGCCAAGCCAGCTGAAACGAGCCAGAGTAATTCGTACTGGAAGCGAATTTTTCATGAAATATGGTTTTAGGGAACGACTAGAAATATGGACATGGACAAAAGTAATCAGATTTTTTATATTATAAAAAATATAAAATAGTTAGTATATTTACTATTGTGTGTTTAAATAGTCATATTTGAAGAAAAGATTAATTAGGCGGATGAGCCCTATTTTTGCAAAACGATGAAGAAGTTTGGCGATGCCGATTATATAGCACATCTGTCGATTGACTGTGTGATTTTTGGCTACGAGGCTAAAGAGTTAAAAGTGCTGATTGGCAGATTCAAATTTGGTAAGGGTGTCTGGTCGCTGCCGGGCGGATTTGTCCTCAAAACCGAAGGCATCGATAAAGCGGCTACCCGAATTTTGAAAGAACGTACTGGTTTAGAAAATATCTATCTGGAGCAGTTCCGCGTGTTTGGCGACGAAAATCGGATTGTCGACAGCCCCCATAAGGAAACTATGAAGGCAGAACTGCAAGCGTTCGATGCCCAACAGTTCGATGCGGTAGCGACCGACTGGTTGACCAGCCGCTTTGTCTGCATCGGGTATTATGCTCTTGTCGATATTCATAAAGTTAATCCGCAGGCAGGCGAGTTTGACGACTGCCTCGAATGGCGCAGTGTCAGTGATATTCCCGACATGATTCATGACCATAGCGAAATTCTGGCCGTTGCGCTTGATGCCCTGCGGCAGAACCTTAATCAGAAACTAATCGGCTTCAACCTGCTACCCGACAAGTTCACGATGCGGGAGGTTCAGGAGTTATACGAGGCTGTTTATAACCGACCTTTTGTCATCACCAATTTTCAAAAGAAAATTCTGGATTTGAACGTGTTAGAGCGTTTGGAGAAGAAATTCACGGGTGCCGCCAACAAAGCACCCTATTTATACAAGTTTAAAAAGTAGTGTTTTTTGATTTGGATTACCCATTGGTGTGTACGGCCCGTGGGTAACATCCGCTGGCTGAACTGGCCCATCCCTGACGCGCAAATGGGCCTTCCCTATCCGAATGGTTGGGAAGTTTACTCGGGTCGGTACTGGGTCTATGAGCTGTTCTTAGTGCACCTGTACCGGCCCGGAGGCTTAAGCCGGGAATGTTTTCTTTACAATCATTCCGTTTATCTCCTCAACACCGCTGAACGGGCTGACACCATTCAGTTGACCGGTATCATCCGGGTTCGGGTGCTGGCTGCCAGTCCCGGACTGATGAAGACAAACCGGTAGGTGATTCACTTGTAGAGTGGTGGATAGTCAAACATTCGGGATAGGCGTGGGTTGATAATGGACCAGTTTAGCCCAAAACCTACAATCATGGCACACGAACATCATAAAGAAGCCGCTTATCACTTCCGCAAAGCGGCTGAATACCACGAGAACGCCCAGCAACTGCATGAAGCAGGCGATCATGAGAAAGAAGCCCACGAGGCTTACGTGGCCTACGGTCATCACAATTTAGCCGACCAGCACGCGCAGGCGGCTGCGGAACACCACGCTGAGAAGCATGACACCAGCGGCCACAGCGACCCAGTAGCCTGACTGTCGTCAGCAACCTATATGGCCGATAATAGAACATCACCCCACAGTTTATAAATTGCGGGGTGATGTTCTGTTATCGGCTTCTTTGAACGTCAGATTTTGCACCCGCACGGCGTTCAGGATGGCCAGCATTGCTACGCCTACATCGGCAAAAACCGCTTCCCACATGGTGGCCAGCCCACCCGCGCCAAGAATCAACACAATCGCTTTTACCACCATCGACAGGGTGATATTTTGCCAGACGATTCGGCGCGTGGCCCGGCCAATTTCCACGGCGGTGGCGATTTTGGCCGGTTCATCGTTCTGAATAATGACATCGGCGGTTTCGACGGTGGCATCCGAGCCAAGCCCACCCATCGCCATGCCCACATCGGCCAGGGCAACTACCGGGGCATCGTTTACCCCATCGCCAACGAATGCTAACTTAGATTTTGGATTGGAAGCCAGTTCTGCTTTGAGTCGTTCGACCTGGGCTACTTTGTCTTCGGGCAACAGATCGCCGTGCCACTCATCCACCCCCACCTGTTTAGCCACGATCTCCACTACGGCTGACTTATCACCCGATAGCATCACCGTTCGGATGCCATCGGCTTTCAGGCGTTTCACCGCGTCGGCGGCATCGGGTTTCACCGCGTCGGCAATGGTGAAATAGCCCGCAAACTGCCCGTCGATGGCAGTCATGACGATGGTGTACGGGATTTGGGTCAGGGCTTCATCGAAGGTGACGTTGAACTTACGTAGCAGCTTAGCGTTTCCGGCCAGTACTTCTTTCCCCTCTACCCGTCCTTTCAGGCCGTGACCAGCAATTTCTTCCACGCTTTCCACCGACATCGTCTCGTGCCCCCGATCAGAGTGTTCCAAAATAGCCGTAGCCACCGGATGGGTTGATTTGCTTTCCAATGCCGCCGTTAATCGGGTCAGTTCAGCCGCATCAACACCAACGGGTTTGACTTCCTGCACCTTGAAAACACCCTTGGTCAGCGTACCGGTCTTGTCCATGACGACCGTTTTTAGCTGCGTCATCAAATCCAGAAACACTGACCCCTTAAATAGAATACCCTGTTTAGACCCGGCCCCGATGCCGCCGAAATAGCCCAGTGGAATCGAGATCACCAGCGCACAGGGGCAGCCAATGACTAAGAACACCAGACCCCGGTAGAGCCAGTCTCGAAACTCATAATTTTGAGTAAAAAAATAGGGCACGATCGTAATCAGAAGGGCCAACCCACAAATAGTTGGGGTATAGATTTTGGCGAACCGGGCGATAAATTCCTGCGTCTGGGCTTTACGACCGGTGGCCTGCTGCACCAGTTTGAGAATCCGGGACAGCTTGGAATCCTGATAGAGCGTTGTCACGTCCATTTCGACCAGAGCCTGCCGGTTAATCATCCCAGCGAGCACGGCTTCTCCCTTTTGGATCGTTCGCGGAACGCTTTCTCCCGTTAAAGCAGCAGTATCAAACGAGCCACTTTCAGTACGCATGGTACCATCTAAACCGACTTTTTCTCCGGGTTTAACCTGCACAACATCCCCTATGGCGACAGAAGATGCTTTTACGCTTTGTGCTTGTCCATTGCGCAAAACGGTGACTTCATCGGGTCGCACATCCAGCAGAGCCTTAATACTACGACGTGCCCGCAGCACAGCCGCATCCTGAAACAGTTCACCGATAGTATAAAACAGCATCACCGCCACCCCTTCGGGATACTCGCGAATACCAAACGCTCCCAGCGTCGCGACGCCCATCAAAAAGAATTCAGTGAACACGTTCCCACTCACAATTCCTTTCCAGGCCCGCTTCAGCACGGGCCAGCCAACGGGCAAATAAGCGATGACACACCCTATAAACCGGATGGGATCGTTGAACCACTGAAATGAAGGGACGGTTTTAGCGAAATGATCCAGGGCTATGCCGCTTAGTAGTAGCACTAAGCTACTGATCGCTGGTGCATAGGTGCGCCAAGTTTGGTCTGGGCCTTTTTTAGCAGGAGCGGCATCCGCTGCCGGTGTTGTACCTTCCTCAATCAGATCCACGTCGTCGTGGTCATGATCGTGGTCGTGTGCCATAGTCTATTAGAATTCAATAAAAAAGTTAAGTACTGCCAGTCCGACCAGTGTCAGGCCGGTAAGTATATTCTCGTTATGTTCGAACCGGGCCACGCCAGGCCAATGCGGGTTTACCCGGCTCAGGCCCTGTTGCCCTACGCTTACCATCAGCAGCATCCCCGATAAGGTAATCACATTATAGATCAAAGCAACCAGCAGGACCGCCTGCCAGCCCTTAGCTCCTGCACTCAGAAAATAGGTTCGCTCCGGCGACCCGGTCGATCTCCAGACAGGGAGACAGGAACATAGCGACACCCAACGATAAAAGTAGCGTGCCAAACGAACGAGCTTTTTGAATGGCTCCAGCATCGATGTGGTCATGAACGTACCGGTGCCGCAGGTGCTGCCGTGCGACGGTCCGAATCAGATACCACAGCCCTAGGGCCAGCAGCAATAAAGGAATCGCCCACTCCGACAACTCGTGATAATTGGCGGCCAACTGCCAACCGGCCAGACTGACCAGCACTCCCAGCAGCGTCGTGCTGAGCGTATGGGCGAGTCCTGCCAGGGCAGTGACTAACAGCGTTTGCCGCTGACTCCAGTATTCGCTTTGCCGATGGTCACAAATGGGAGCCAATGGCTGGGAATCAGCGCGTGCAGTAGGCTAAGCGTAAGACTCCCCATCAGGAGTTCATTCATTGCATGGACTGGTCTCTGGTTAGAGCCAAGTTAGGTTGAGCCACTTAAACTTAAAAAAAGCTTTAATTGTGTCGTTTGGCACAGTAATAGGCTTGTTTAGATAGGTTGCCCGGCGACTTTTTCGGCCCTTTCCCCACCGGCGCATTTCCCGGTTTTTCAGACGGCTTTCGCTTTATTATCTTCCTGGCAATAAGGCCAGTCCAACACGCTAAGCGCCAGAGGCACCAGCCCACCATGATGACCAGGATAACTAATCCGAAAATTGCCTGTACCGTACGAATTGTATAAACCATCGGTTGGGTCGTTTAGCAAATGATCAAGCTTACTAAAATTGTCCTCTCGCCGGATTAGCCAACCAGGTTTGTCACGCAAAACCACTCCGTCAATATTGAACACCCCATCAGGCAGTCATACCCAAGATTAAAAACAGTAAGAAACCGGCAAAGAACGTAGCCGTCATCCAGGACTTTTCCGGTCCCTCATGGGCTTCGACCAGTAATTCCTCCGTGACTAAAAACAGGAGTGCCGCCAGGCCAAACGACAGCACGATATCAAGCCCGGTTTCGGGAAGATTGTGAAGCAGGGTAGCTCCGACTACGGTGCTGGCGAAAAACAAGGCCGATAAACTTAGCAGCATGCGAATGATTCGGGCGCGCGACACGCCTTCATCAGCCAGTGACGTGGCGGTGGCCAGGCCCAGTGACAGCACCTCGACGCCCAAAGCCAGCGCCAGTAGAATACCCTCTTTGGCACCAGCCGCAAAGCCAATGCCCAGCAGTAGTCCGTCGATAAACAGATCCACGCCAATGGCTAGTAGAAAAGCCACCGGAAACGTCCCTGCTGGCTGACTTGTCGGTGTAGCGGAACCTGGATTTAATTCACCACTCGAAGACGAATCCTCCGGCGATTCCGTAAACCTGCGAATAAGCAGCATCAGGCCAATCCCCAAACTAAACCCCAGGATGGTTAGCCACGGGTTATGCAACCGGACTACATCCGGCAGTATTTCGACGGCCACCACCGAAAAAACGACGCCCGCGGCAAAATGCAGAATCGCCGAGCGGGCTTCAACCCCCAATCGAATCGACAAGGCTAGTAAACCTCCGCCCGTCAGGGCCAGGGTTGGCAGCAGGGCATACGTGATAATCTGTTGGAAAAGGGGCGTCATGGTAAGTTGGTTGCCGGTTACGTAGGTGAGTGATACGGATTAAGCGTTCGAGTTAATGAGCGTGTCCTTCTTCTTCGCCACCCGCGGCCTGTAGTTGCGACAGCACCGCGTAAGCGCCCTTGACAACCACCTGTGCTTTTTTGAGGTCAAGGGAAGCAGGAAGAGTCACCTGCGAGTAGCCTCCTTCCGTAACCCCCCTTCGCACGGGAATCTGTTTAAAGGTCGTGCCGTGTTGTTCCCCTTCGCCTGCTTCATGATTGTGTTCTTCTTTCTCAGAGTGGCCAGCCTCACCTTCCTTATGTTCATGTTCTTCGGGCGCTTTCTCGTCGGTTACCACAAAGATGTAGTCCTTACCCTCCGCTGAGACGATGGCCTCTTCGGGCAGGGCGGTTACCCGACTGTCTCCCAGATCCAGGCTTGCTTTCAGGAATGTGTTGGGTGCCAGTCGGACGTCTGGCTGGTCAAGGCGGGCCACTACCCGTACCGAGCGATCCGCATCAATGGCCCGGTTGATGTAGGTAATCCGGCCCGACCGTTCTTTGCCGGACTCGTTGTTGAGCCGCAGACTCACCCGCTGGCCTTCGCGAATCTGGGGCAGATCTTTTTCAAACACGGTCAGTTCGGCGTATAGCCCCTGGCTGCTGGTCAACTGGGCCATCATGTCGGCGGGTTGAACGTATTGGCCCACCGTCACCGCGACATTGGTGACCACCCCATTCAGGGGAGCAGTTATTACGTAATACGAACTGAATTTGCCGTCTAACGCAGCCTGCGCCGATAACCCGACCAGTCGAAGCCGGTAGGCCAGGCCACCCAGCCGGGACCGGATTAGATTGCGCTCGGAAGACGTTTGCTGAAATACTTTCAGGGCGCTTACATTCTGCTCACTCAGTTCTTTCTGCCGCGCGTATTCCGCATCCAGATACGTCAGGCGGCTCTGATTTTCGGCATACTCCTGCTGAATAGCCACTAAATCCGGGTTTTCGATGCGCGCCAGCACTTGACCTTTGCGCACCGGCTGACCCGGCAGTAGCGGAAGACTCCGGACGAAACCACCTTGCAGGGCGGTAATGGCCACCTGGCTTTGGGCCGGTACGGCCAGTCGTCCATTCAACTGGAGTAACTGACCCAGATTGCGGTACTCGACAGAGCCCAGTCCGATGGCACCGATGCGGAGCTGGTCATTGGATAGTTCTACGACATCGGCCGGCCCCTCATCATGGTGGGGCTGTCCCTCAGCGGCTTCGGCGGTGGGTTTAACGTCCGTTGCGGTGGTCGTTTCTTTATCGCTGGCTTCACGGCAGGCGACAGTCAGCCATAAAAGGCCGATACTGCAAAGAATTCGTTTCATGATACGTTTATCAGGGTAAGCCCAGTAGTTGCTCCAAGCGAATGATGGATTGATTGAATTGGGCCAGCACATCGACGTAGCTGGCACGGGTCTGGTAGGCCTGCGTGAGGGCCAGTGAGTACTGGAGATAGGCAATCTCACCCGCCCGAAAGGCTATGCCCGCTTTTTCCGCCAGTAGCCGGGCCGTCGGCAGCCCGGTTTGTTCGTAGTAGGTCAGACTGCTCTGTAACTTGCGGATTTCCCCGATCGTCGTGGTTAGATCACCCTGTAAATTGCGCTGAGTCAGCGCCAGTGTAGCTTCTCCCAGTTGCTGACCAAGCCGGGCGGCTTCGATGCGGGCCCGCTGCGGTTTGGTAAACAGGGGAACGGCCACCCCCGCCGTAATGCCCTGGAACCGCCTGCCCCCCCTGTAGGTCACTTCGGTATTGTCCACTGTGTAGGTGCCGATGAGCGATTGATTGAAATAACCCAGCGAAAAGCTGGGTAGTAGCCGGGCCTGCTCCACGTCGGTTTGCCGGGTAGCTACCTCGATTTGCTGCCGTAAAAAGGCTAGTTCAGGCGTCTGAGCCAGCGTTGCCGAGTCCGTGATTACCGGTAGGGACCGACGCGTCAGGGTGCTATCCGATAAGTTGACGGGCTGATTGGTATTCAATAGGGTTTGTAGCCGACTCATCGCAATGTGTCGATCCGCTTCAGTTTGGGCTAGTGTATTCCGCAGTTCGCCCAACTGATTGGTAGCCGTGGCTACCTCGACGGCCGTACCTTCTCCCGTTTTCAGTCGAAGCTCCGTCGCCGACCGAAAGGCTACTAACAGGCTGTCCTGACTCCTGAGCAGCCGACGCCGTTCGACCAGGTACAGAAGATCATAATAAGCCGCCTTTACCTGAGCGCGTAGTCCATTCTGGCTAATACGAGCCTGCTGCTGGCTACCCGCGACGTTGGCATCCGCCAGTCGGCCCAATTGCCGAATCAGTTTAGGATTGGGCAGGTTTTGTGAAATGGTAAAATTGTTATCGAAGTGAGGGCCATTATAATGGCCCCCCATCCAGGAGAAGTTGGTCGTCCCGATGTCGCGGGCGGTCCGGCGTCCGGTTTGCTGCTGGCTGATGCTCAGCGCGCTGATGCGAGCGGTTCCGTTGTTGGTGGAAGCCTGTTGCAGGGCTGCATCCAGCGACAGGGCCCCGGACCCTGGAGAGCCCGTCGTTAATTGCGGCACCTGAGCCCGAACAGGCTGAGCTAAACTCGCCCCCAGTACCCCAATCAGCAGCCAACCAGCTACTTTACTCGCGATGGTGGGTGCCAGGGTTTCTTTTTTCTTTCTCAAGGCACCGGCGGTTGTCTGTTCCCACCAGTACAGGCAGGGCAGCACCAATAGGGTTAGTAACGTAGCCGACACCAGTCCACCAATGACCACGGTGGCTAGCGGTCGCTGTACCTCAGCTCCGGCCGTGGTCGCCAGGGCCATCGGTAAAAATCCCAGTGAGGCCACCAAGGCGGTCATCATCACCGGCCTGAGCCGCGTGGCGGTCCCCTGAAGAATGCGCTCCGGTAAACTCAAATCGGTTTCATCCCTGAGGTGATTGAATTCCCCGATCAGCACGATGCCGTTGAGCACCGCCACCCCGAACAGCGCAATAAAGCCCACACCCGCCGAAATGCTGAACGGCATATCCCGAAGCCAGAGGGCAATGATACCCCCAATAGCCGACAGCGGTATGGCCGAGAAAATCAGCAGGCTCTGGCGGATCGACCGGAAGGTGAAGAAGAGAAGCAGAAAAATTAGCCCCAGGGCAACCGGTACGGCGACACTAAGCCGGTCTTTGGCTTCCTGTAGATTTTGGAACTGGCCGCCATAGGTGACATAGTATCCCACAGGTAATTTAATCTGGGTGTCCAGCTTACCCCGTACGTCATTCACCACACTTTCCACGTCGCGCCCCCGAACGTTGAAGGCGACAGTAATGCGTCGTTTCGCATCTTCCCGTTGAATCTGGTTAATGCTGTTTTGAAACGAAACATCGGCAATTTGACTGAGGGGCACATTCTGACCGTCTACCGTCGTTACCATTAGATTCTGGACGTCTTCCAAGCGCTGGCGGCTTTGCTGCTGCAGGCGAATTACCAGATCATACCGTCGTTCGCCTTCGTAGACTAAACCCGCCGACGTGCCCGCAAAGGCAGCCTCCAAATACCGGTTGGCTTCCTCAACCGACAACCCAAAGCGGGCCAGTGCATCCCGGTCGAACTTAACCACGATCTGGGGCAGGCCCGATACCTGTTCGACGTAGAGATCCTCCGCGCCTGGAACCTGGCTCACGAGTCGGCCAATGCGAGCGGCATAATCGGCTAATACCCCAAGATCTTCCCCATACAGTTTTATCGCAATATCCTGCTTGACGCCCGAGATTAACTCACTAAACCGCATCTGAATGGGTTGCAGAAAACCATAACTGACCCCCGGTATTTGAGCCAGTTTTGCCTGCATCTTTTCGGCCAGTTCCTCCCGACTGCTGGCCGAGGTCCAGTCTTTCCGATCCTTTAGGATCACCATCAGATCGGTCGCTTCAATGGGCATGGGATCGGTTGGAATCTCACTAGCGCCCGTTTTGCCAATCGTTTCAATGACTTCAGGAAAATTTTCTTTGAGCACCCGGCCCGCCTGAAGCGAGGCATCACTGGATTGAGAAAGGGACGAGCCGGTCATCACCCGGGTCTCCACCGCGAAATCACCCTCGTCCAACTGCGGGATAAACTCACCGCCTAACCGGCTAAAAATAAATAGTGCCCCGGCCAGCAAGACGAGCGACAACCCAACCACCAGCCCTTTATGGTTCAGCGTCCAGCGAATGGCCGGGTCGTAACCCCAGTGAAAAAAGGCCATGATCCGGTCCGAGATCGTCTTACGCCCTTCCCGAATGGGCTTCTTGCTCAGCAGCAGCGCCGAAGCCATGGGAACGTAGGTGAGCGATAAAATAAATGCGCCTAGAATAGCGAAGGCGACCGTCTGGGCCATGGGTCTAAACATTTTACCTTCAATACCAACCAGCGCCAGAATGGGCAGATAGACGATCAGAATGATAATTTCACCAAAAGCCGCCGACGAACGAATGCGGCTGGCCGATTCAAAGACTTCCTCGTCCAGTTGGTCCTGGGAAAGGTGGTGCCGGTAGTTTTTCAACGCGATGTGATGCAGCGTGGCCTCCACGATGATCACGGCTCCGTCCACGATCAGACCAAAGTCAATCGCCCCCAGACTCATTAAATTACCCGATACGCCGAATAAATTCATCAGACTGACGGCAAATAACATCGCCAGTGGAATAACCGAGGCCACCACCAGACCTGCCCGCCAGTTGCCCAGCAGCAGAACCAGGACAAAGATGACGATGAGTGCGCCTTCGGTGAGGTTTTTTTCAACCGTACCAATGGCCCGGTTGACGAGTTTGGTGCGGTCCAGAAAGGCATGAATCTCCACGCCTTCCGGTAATGATTTTTTTATCTGCTCAATGCGCTGTTTGACGTTATCGATCACCTGGGATGAATTAGCCCCCTTGAGCATCATCACGATGGCCCCCACCACTTCGCCTTCCCCGTTTCGGGTCATGGCTCCGTACCGCACGGCCTGTCCGAGTTGAACCTGGGCTACGTCACGCACCAGTACCGGGATACCGCCCGAGGTTCGGTGAACGACAATCTTACCAATATCCTGCAGGGTACCAATGAGTCCTTCAGAACGAATGAAATACGCGTTTGGTCGGCGGTCAATGTAAGCTCCACCCGCATTCTGGTTGTTGCGTTGAAGGGCGGTGAACAGTTCATCCATCGTTACGCCCGATGCCCTTAACCGCTGCGGATCGACAGCGACTTCGTATTGTTTGAGAAATCCCCCGAAACTACTGACATCGGCTACGCCCTTGGTACCCAATAATTGCCGCCGGACGATCCAGTCCTGAATCGAACGCAGTTCCATCGTCTGATACCGTTTCTCATAGCCAGGCTTCGCCCGCAGGACATATTGATAGATTTCTCCTAGTCCCGTAGTCATGGGTGACAATTCGGGGGTACCGGCGTCGAGAGGAATCTGAGCGCGGGCCTGTTGCAGCCGCTCAAATACCTGCTGGCGGGCGAGATTAACATCAACGTCATCGTCCATGACAATGGTGACAACCGACAGACCAAAGCGAGAAATAGACCGAACTTCAATCAGGTCGGGCAGGGTGGCCATTGTCTGCTCGATCGGAAAACTAATAAGCCGCTCGACATCCAGGGCCGACAAAGCCGGGCTTTGGGTAATGACCTGTACCTGGTTATTGGTAATATCGGGCAGGGCGTCGATGGGCAGCCGAGTTAATGAATAACTCCCCCAACTAACTAGGGCGAGGGTGAAAAGCCCAATAATGAGTTTATTTTGGATGGAAAATCGAATAATACGATCCAGCATAATCGAATCTGAACAAGTGAGAAAAGAGAAGATGCTGTTATAGCTATTCAGCACACGCTTTTTGGAAAAGGTGCGATAAAGGCATTAACAGCATGGGGATCAGACCCGGAGTTTGGGAGGTTGCCAAATGGCCGTGAGGGGATCGGCCCAGTGAATCAGCGTGTAGTCAAAGCTAGTTACACTAGCTGGTATGCTCTGAAATACAGGCTTTATAACATAGCTGAAGCAGCCTATAACTGTAATTGTAACGGCACAGCAGGCACAGCTACAAAACGGCGTACACTGATCGTGTTCGTGATGGGAAGTACCCGGCTCAGAAGCGGCAGAAGTCAATACAGCCACACTACTCTGCTCCGGGAGAGAGTCCATTTCATCCGCACAGGGCCACAAGGAGAGACCGAGCAGATATAAGGCCAGTAGGGTCGTCCACCATTTCACAAACGCAAAGGTACGCTAAAGCTTTGTGCAACAGGTAGTCAAAAAGAAATGGCAGGCTTCCTGGACGTTATAATCGACTACCCGGAAAATCTGTTGATCCACATCAATGACAGTCGATGACTGGCTCCCTAATTTTGCCCTAACAACTTGGTCAGATCCCTATCAATATGGTCGAACGCACTCAGGCAGAACGAACCCCCCTTACCCGTATCCTTTTACTTATTTTCGGTACAATTTCGTTTGAATTCCTGATTATGGGTATCTCCCTGGGTCTCTTGCCCGGATTTGTTCATACTACGCTTCATTTTAATAATGTGATGGTGGGCGTAGTTGTCGGGTTACAATACGTAGCCACTTTGTTGACCCGTCATCTGGCGGGAAAATCCGCGGATATGAAAGGGGGGAAAGTGACGGTCACGATTGGTCTGGCGCTCTCTGCCTTATCGGGCCTTTGTTGCCTGATCGCCATTTTTTTTACGGCCAATGCGATCCTCTGCCTGATTATTCTGATGCTGGCCCGTATTTTGTTAGGGGTTGGTGAGAGTTATCTGGTGGTGGGGATGTTTGCTTGGGGATTTGTGTTGGTTGGCTCGAAAAATACCGGTAAAGTGATGGTATGGACGGGATTAGGCATGCACGGCGGTATGGCCCTGGGTGCTCCGGCAGGCCTGTTCCTGCTCACCTCATTTGGTAATGAAACCGCGTTTGCCACGATGGTCGGGATGCCTTTTCTGGGTTATTTGCTCACGCTATTGTTGCCCAGCATTCCCCTACCCCAATTGGAAAAGAGGCTGCCATTTTACCATGCTATAAAATTGGTTTGGAAAGCCGGTACCGGCTTAGCGATGGCCAGTATTGGTTTTAGTGGGATAGCCTCGTTTATAACCCTGTATTTTGCGCAAAAAGGATGGGACAATGCCCCCTTAGCGTTAAGTGCATTCGGAACGGGTTACCTGGTGATGCGCCTATTTTTTGCTCACTTCCCCGATAAATTTGGCGGAGCCAAAGTGGCCATCGTCTGTTTAGTCGTTGAAAGTATAGGGCAGACTTGTATTTGGCAGGCCCCCAATGGATTGGTGGCCATCCTGGGAGCGATTTTAACCGGTTGCGGTATGTCATTGGTATTCCCATCCTTTGGCCAATTAGCGATTAAAGCGATCTCCCCGTCGAACAGAGGCATGGCCATGGCGGCTTACAATGCCTTCTTTGATTTAGGCATGGGCTTAACGGCTCCCTTAGCCGGATTGATAGCCGGTGGCGTCCATTATGAATACATTTATCTTTTTGGAGCGGTAGCGGCTATTGTTGGTTTAGTGATCGCGTATCAGGAATTAAGTAGTGAGAAAGCAAACTGGGCTACTTGAGTAGTTCTTTAACCTGTGGTAGACAAACAAAATTTAGCCGCCTACATCCGCCAAACGGTTCAGCTTACCGATGAGCAGTTGGCGTTTGTATTGGGTTATTTCAAGCCATCGAAGCACCCTAAAAATAAAATTATTGTCGATGTGGGTGAGGTAAACCAGTACATGAATTTCATTGATAGCGGTTGTGTACGCTTATTTTTCAGTAGTGAAGAGGGCCAAGAAATCACTCGTCACATCGTATTCGATCATCAATTTGCCACCGGCCTGGCCAGTTTTATTTTACAAAGCCCCTCCCAGGAAGCCTTACAAGCATTAGAGCCCACGACACTTTTACGCATTAGCCGACCCGATTTCTATTATTTACTAAACATCATTCCCGCCTGGGAGACGTTCTTCAGGAAGTACCTGGAGTTTGCTTATCTAAATAACCTGACCATTTTTCAACGGGAAATCATGAAGGATGCCACCGAACGATATAAGGACTTGCTGGCTGTTAATCCTCATCTTGTCAAGCGATTACCCAACAAAATTGTCGCATCGTATTTGAACATGTCACCCGAAACGCTGAGTCGCTTGAAATCAAAAATTCAATTGGATTAGCTAATTTCTTCCTGAAAAGCGATCTCCTTCACGGCATTAGATAGTTTAGTTTTCAACTAGCCTTTCCTGATCGTATACCTCCATGCCCTATGCGCCTAGCTCCTCTGGAAATACTCCACGTGCGCTAACCTACGCAGCGGCTGATGCCGTAGCTGCTCTACAGCTTGGGGATGAGGTGACCGCCTTATTGCTGGAATTCAACGCTACCCTGCTTGACGAAATAACGCAGGCCAGTAAACCGCACCCATACAAATTTGGTTTCGGGTTGGTCTCTACCCTGACTATGCGGCCCCATGCGGACACATGGTCAGTGATAAAACTCGGCTAGTCCAGTTGAAGGATTAGTATTGTAGTGAGGAATAGAGGGATCTGGCAGTTGTAGCGACTAGACATTGATACCGCCTTTCAACCCAACCTGGAGGGGTCGGTATTGAGCTAATAAATTTAAACCCTGGAGAATGAACAGGTGGCTGGTAAAGACAAATAACTGGTAGACAGGAATAAAAGGCCTGACTGAACCATCGTCAATACCCAGCCACCAGGCCCTTTGCGCAGGCCCGTATTGATAGCCAAGCCACTGGCAATCAGTGAGGAAAAAGGCAATGGATGACGAGATTCCCAGCGTCAGCACCACCAGTAGACTTCGATTAAATGTAAAACCCAAGTTCCTGATCAGGGTAGCGTTATTTTTTAACCAAATAGGTAGGTTCATAAAGCGGATAAGTAGAGGTAATCGATCAGTTCTTATCTGGTAGCCAACTCACTGGTGGGGCTCCGTACCGGTGATCAGATTAAACTTGTTTATATTTTGAACTTGTAGCGTAGCCAACACATCTTTGAATTTAGGAAAAGTGGCCGCCGAAGGCTACATTATTGATCAGTGAGTAAGTTTATTAACGTTTGTGCCTTGGCTTTTTATGGCTACCTACAAACAGGCAGATTACGAAGCGCTGCGGCATCGCTGCGTCGAACTCAACCAGGCAGGCTGGAAGCAGGCCGATATTGCCCGAGCCTTCGGCCTGACACCCGCCTGGGTTAGTCAGACGCTTAAAACCTTCCGCCAACAGGGGGAGGCCGGCCTAATAACCGGCAAACGCACCGGAGCACCACCCCGGCTGACGATGGAGCAACTCGACCAGCTAACCATGGAACTGGCTAAAGGCGCTCAGCACCACGGCTTTTCAGGCCAGGTCTGGACCCGGCCGCGCATCAACCAGGTTATCAATCAGCTCTTTGGCGTCAGCTACGATCCGTCTCAAATCGGGCGACTACTCAAGAAAGTAGGTTGGAGCCGACAAAAACCCGCCCGGATAGCCCGACAACAGGATACTCAGGCTGTTCTCAATTGGCAGGAAGAACGTTTACCCGCTCTCAAAAAAAGCCCAAACTGAAGGGCGAACGATTCTGTACGTGGACGAAGCGGCTTGTTATTTATTACCTTTTGTGGCTCATAGCTGGGCTCCGCGTGGTCAAACGCCCTTGTTGGTAGAGCAGGCTGGACGGGCGCACCTCAATCTAATTGCCGCTATTGCTCCCAATGGTCGCTTGTATCTAGCGGGTCAAGATCAGGCATTTGACAGCGAAGCGATTTGCTGGTTTCTGGGTAAGCTCTGTTGGCATTACCGACGTCAAAACCTGTTGGTTATTTAGGATGGGGCGGCCATCCACCGTTCGCAAACCGTTAGAGACTGGCTTCACCATCGACCTGGTCGAGTGCATTTGGAGCGTTTACCGGCTTACAGTCCCATGCTCAATCCGGTCGAGTTAGTCTGGAGCCAACTTAAGCGATCGCTGAAAAATCGGGTCTTTACAAGCCTGGAATCGCTCCAAGCCGCCGTGCTGGAAGAGGTTGATTACTTACAGGCGGATCACCAACGAATCCGTTGCTTTTTTCGCAAAAAAGAGGTTGCCTTCTTCACGGACTAATTCACGGGTCTATAAGGAGTATGTAGCCCTGGTTGATCCCTATAAAGTAGGTTTGACGTTTACGGTCATTGTCGCGGTGTCGCTTAACAGTCAGCGTCTTAACTACGTGGAGGAATTTTCCAGGCAGATAGCGGCTCTGGATGAGGTGGTAGAGGCTTATGTGACGGGAGGCATCTTTGATTATGTGCTCAAAGTGGTTGTCAAAGATCCGGCGACCTATAATACCTTTATCGCCACGAAACTATCGGTCATTCCCAATATCAGCAAGATTCAAAGCTCGTTCGTAATGAGCTATATCAAGCAATCGACTCGACTGCACTTTTAACCCACTCACGCACAAACACCCATTTCTAGGTAGCCACGACATATTTACGATGTATGGCCAGCATCAAAAACTGATCTGTTAACAGACTCACAAAACGCCCGAATAAAGAAGCAGATTCATGAAAGATCCTCGCTTCACTTCTGGAAGCGATTTACACGACGATTATCTTCTAACCAACTATTAACTTCGGTTGGTAGCATACGAATTGGAGTGTTCAGCGCGATTTCTTGTAACGTCAGCACTATTTTTAGTGTTGACTACTTATAATTGTTATAAGTTTGTTACAAATGGCGCAAGGTGTGGGGTCGTTTTTCATTACGAAGTAAGTTATGCCCAGTGGAGTAGACTTTCAGAACCTATCAACAAAGAGACTGGATGAAGCCAAGGCATTATTAGCTGTCGGAATGAGTGAAGGGGCGTTTTATTTAGCTGGCTATGCCGTTGAATGCGCCCTAAAGGCTGTAGCCTGCAAGACGTTAGATATTGAAATATTTAATCAAAACGCAGAGATTAACAAAGGCTTTAAAACGCACAGAATAGATCACTTGATCGTTCTGGCTGGGCTATCTAATAAGCTGAGTGCTTATTGCAGTCTAAATGGGCCATTTCAGGTTACGGTTAACGAGTTTGTTAACCCACCAACGAACGTACAGACTTGGGGCGCTTGGACAGAAGAAGCTCGCTATAACATGAATCCTTGCAACCCTGCGGTTGCTACAACATTTGTTTCAAACGTAGAAACCTTCATCACATGGTTAAAGAATCATTGGTAAATGCGCTAAAGGCACTCTTTGTTAGCCTAAGAGAACAGAAGGGGGCTATTGTTGACCGCGCAGCGCTGGTGCCTGCCTACGATGGTGCGGTCGCTGGATTATACATACTGACCGTAAGTATGCCCGACAATAATACCTGCTCGAATAAGATCGAGTGTTTAATTTTAGGGGTACATGAGTACATGGAAGTTGAGGATAGAAAATCAATCGCTGGTGTACGTGTCTTTAATACTGCTGACGAGTTTGATTATTACATACGGACGGGATATGGTTACGAACACTGTGAGCCTTGTATGCAATACATGCAGACGCCTAGAGCTGAATTGAGGCCGGAAATTATTTCTGTTGCTGAGTATGCTTGATTACTGCAAATAAAAAGCCCCCTGTAAATTACAGGGGGCTTTTTATTTGCCTTACAGTTACGTGTACCTACATAAGTTAGTTTGGTCGGCGTAGTTTTTACGTTTGGGCACGTTAATGAAAGGGTACAGAAACCGGCAAGACTCGCAAATAAGGGTCTTGCGAAATGGAGCGTTTAATGAGAATAAAAAAGACAGTTTCTAATTTGTGCTAACTTTCGGTATGAATAGAGCCGAAACAATCCTAGCTGAGCTTGTCCAGTCGGTAGCGGGTACCACTGATGCATCATCCATTCCATACGTGATGAAAGGATGCCAAGGGCCTGCTTATGCCATCGAGCACCAAGCTGGGGGTACTAACCGCGCAAACGACGCGACAGTTTTAGTGGTGGATGCTTTGAGGCAGCAAATGCCCACTTCAAAACTAATTCGGCCAGTCATTCTTCGCATTCGTACCCATTCCAAGTTCCCTTTGCTAATGCGGGAGTTGGGAACAATCACAGAAGGCATTCAGGCAATTGTTGGCCGCAAACCAAGTCAGTTTCTGTACCTTCAAGACGACAAAGGCCAATCTGGCGATCAACTCATGCTTTCCCTAGTCTACTGGTTGAAAGACATTGAATAGAAATTGGCATTGTCTAGTATAGGTTATAAGCTTTAAGTAGCCAGTGTTTGAATGGTCTCTCTATGAGGATTTTATTAGAATATTATAAACGTGAGTTACTTAAGCTAGTATGGATTAGCTAACTTGTGACAAGCAAACCAATGCACTTAACGAGCCCTAGCCTTGGCAAAAGAGTTTCCTTACTGGCTGACCATTTTAATATTCCTTCTAGTGCAAACCTACATCTTTTGACAAAAAGTACGGACCGCTATGATGCTGAGAAGCAGCGGCTGACCGTTTGAGCCCTAAAACCACTAATAAACTTTCGACAAAAGTTGTACACTCAGTTAAGCTACGACGATCTTTGTCTATCTTGATAGCTGGATCCCCTTTACTAGTCATGAAGCTTTGTGTGGCACAAACTAAGCCCATTCGAGGCGACATCCCTCGCAACATTAGGCAGCATATCCAGCTGATTAAACAAGCAATTGATGTAGGAGCCGATGTCATCATCTTCCCCGAATTGTCGTTGACAGGCTATGAACCGGAGTTAGCGGCCGAGCTAATCATGGAATTGAAGGATGATCGGTTACAGCCGTTCCAGGAATTAAGTGACACTCATGGCCTGGTTATAGGCGTTGGCTTACCCACTCATGGCCAGGGGGGTATCCTGATCAGCTTGCTCCTATTTATTCCTCATCAGCCCAGACAGGTGTACTCTAAACAGTATCTTCATCCGGATGAAGAACCTTATTTCGTACCAGGGACAAAGCCAGTTTTATTGACTTGGAAGGAGAAAACGATCGCTCTTGCCATCTGCTATGAAGTATTTGTGGCTGAACACGCCTCCATCGCCAACCAAAACAGGGCTGGTATTTATCTGGCGAGCGTTGCCAAAAGTGCTACTGGGGTGGAGCGGGCAAACAAACGGCTGTCCCAGATCGCTTCTGAGTTTGGCATGACCGTTTTAATGGCCAACAGTGTGGGCTATCAAGACAACTTCTTGAGTGCTGGCGGCTCGGCTGCCTGGAATAGCGATGGTAAATTGATCGACCAACTGGCCGATGAGGCTGATGCACTGTTGGTTATAACTGTATAGATTGGCGTATCCTACATTCGCTCGTTAGTTTCCTAGAAAAGCACCACCTCCGAATCGTACTCTTTTTATGGCTGGTTTTCATGTTTTAGCAAGGGCTAGGGCTATTTTATCAAACGCCCTATTTTATTCACAGACAGGAGAAATTTTCGTGTCTCAAGATGGAGCGTTTATATAAGACAGTACAGTTTTTAATATCTGTGAAATATAATCTGTCGCATACGGACTCCTGATCAGTGAAACTCATTACACCACTTCCTAAAAGAGTTGAGAGCAGAATACTATTTCTTCGTTCATTAGCCTACCCTTTATAACTCTAACTCCTATGAAGCTATTTGTACTCCTGCTGGCCTTGTTGAGTAGCTTATACGCGAACGCCCAATCCGTTGAAGCGAGACTAAAAATGAAGGTTTTAAAAATAGAAACTGATAAGGCCAAGAAAGACGGACGGCTCATAACAGAGGCTCAGTTTACCTCTTTCCAATACCGATTGATTCCCATTAAGGACTGGTGGAAGATGTTTTATGACATCCATAGAAAGTTCAAGACCGATATGAGTCGGGTGCTAGAGGTATCCGTGGTTGATCGACAAAAGCAGGATAGCCTTGCTGGCACTCATCAAGCCGATTCACTGGCTACTTTATTAAGCCGAATGCAGCAAGACACGAGTGTTTCAAAAGAAGAAACTTATTTTAAAGCGAAATATGAAAATGCGAGCCCCACTCAGCAGGTGTACGAAGTATTGTATGAATTGAGATACAAGCATTCGGGGCAAGTGATACAGGCTAGCAAGCTACGTAAAGCTTTCTACCAACATGACCTATCCGAAGTTCATTCCTTTAATTAAGTAAAATGGCTGCTTGAATAGAATTGGATTAGTACAAAAAATTGTCCCACAGTAAGTTAGCACTATCCTGAGCACAGTTGAATAACTTATGTGGCTGTTGCAAAAGTTAGGAAGAAGGTACTTCGTATACGACGGATAGTCGTTGACAGGTATTAAAAAAACAAGCCATACCATTAAACTCCCATTTTAGAAGCATATACATGAACATTCCTTTGTCTCATTCGGGAGCCTTTCGTGAGAAGTTACACAACTGGTTTAAAAAAAAGACAAATTGCGGCTTTTTCACTCGTAGTGAAGGGTAAGGAGTTAACCTGCCTCAATCAATTACCTTTCTTTGAAACAGCAAAACCGCATCGTTATGACAAAACCCTTCATGCTCCTGCTGCTGGCGACGGCTTGTGGCCTGATCAATCCGGTCGATCTTAAGCTCCAGGCTCAACCAGCACAAGCCATCAAGCCCACGTTAGCCCTTACCTTTGACGACGGCTCAATCAGTGATGTTGGTGAGTACAAATTGGAAACCTGGAATCAACGGCTGCTGGACCAGCTGAAAAAAAACAAGCTCAAGGCCATCTTATTTTCGGCGGGCGCCAACAAGTCTGGCCCCAAAGGGAAATACGTGCTAAGCTCCTGGAACGACGCGGGGCATCTGATCGCCAATCATACCTTCTCGCATGTCAACTTTAACAGTAAACAGGTCAGTCTGGACGATTTCAAGCTTGAACTAGCTAAAAATGACAGCCTCATCAAGCCCTACTCGAATTATGCCCCTTACTTTCGATTTCCCTACCTCAAGGAAGGCAACACGAAAGAAAAAGTGGAGGGGTTCAGAGCCTTTATGAAGCAGCAAGGGTATAAAAATGGCCACGTTACGATTGACGCTTCCGATTGGTACATCGACGCTCGCTTAAACGAGCGACTAAAAGAAAATCCGAAAGCTGATCTTTCCGGTTTTAAAAACTACTATAAAAACCACTTATTGAACCGGGCGCTTTACTATGATTCGCTGGCCTATCAGCTCATCAAGCGGCGCATCCATCACGTACTGCTGCTGCATCATAATCTAGCGGCCGCCCTTTTCCTGGACGATTTGATCGCCCATTTTAAAGCCAACGGGTGGGACGTTATTGACGCCGATCAAGCGTATAAGGATATCATTTATGATGAAGTACCCACCCCGATTCCCGCCGGTGAAAGTTTAATCTGGGCTTTAGCCAAACAATCCGGCCGGTTTGACAAGAGGCTGCGTTACCCCGCCGAGGACGGCGAGTATGAAAAACCGGTGATGGACAAGTTAGGGCTTTGAGCTAACATGCCCCGATTAAGATGCACTTGGTTAAACGCCCCTTTATCTCACTTAGGAGCATTTTGTGAGATTAAGCAAGGCGATCATTACATAATTTATATAGGTTAACTTCAGGAGTCAGTTCAGGTGCTGCCGTTTATAGATTGGCTACCCATTAATCGCTTCTCAGCGAGTTGACTGGATTCATCAGTGCCGCTTTTACACTCTGGAAACTCACGGTCAACAGGGCAATACTAACCCCTAGTAAACCGGCCAGGGCAAACACCCACCACTCAATCGTGATTTTGTACTCGTAGTCTTTTAAAAACTGGCTCATAGCGTAATACGCAATCGGGCTGGCAATCATAAAAGCGATCAGGACTAGTTTCAGAAAGTCTTTAGAGAGCAGAGCGACAATACCCGCAACGCTCGCGCCGAGCACTTTGCGAACGCCGATTTCTTTTGTCCGTTGTGTTACCACAAACGACACCAAACCAAATAAACCAAGGCAGCCGATGAAAATACCAACGATGGCAAACAGCGTTAGAAAGTTGGCCAGTTTACGTTCGTCATCGTAAAAAGCTCGCAGGTCCTGGTCCAGAAAGGTCGGCCTAAAATAAGCATTGGGGAACAGGGCCTTCCAGTATTGCTCAATGTGGGCAATGGCTTTTGTGGTTTGCTGTGGGTCGATACGGATACTAGCCGTCTGAAGATTCCCGTCGGTGTATAGAAATATGTGGGGTACGATAGACGACCGCAGGCTCTGCGAGTGGTAATCTTTCACCACCCCCAGTATGGTGAAGGGTTTGTCATAATAAAGATTGATCCGTTCGCCAATGGCCCGTTCCGGCGTTTGGAAGCCCAGATCGCGGGCGGCTTTCTCGTTGATGATAGCCACCGTGTTCGTGTCGGCGCGGTTCCACGACCGACCAGCGACCAGTGGAATCTTAAAGAATTGAAAATAATTGGTGTCTACGTGCTGAAACCGGAATGTGTATTCGCCGTTTGGCAGATTACGATGACGTACCGTATTCCACCACCAGTTGTGACTGCTCGACGGCGTGGTTAGTCCGAACGCTACGTCCTTGATTTCCGGATGCTGGCGCAGCTGTTGCCGGAATCGTTCGCGCAGAACGACATTGTCTCGTTCCGGCATGTCGACGGTCACGACGGCCTGTTTATCGAACCCTAAGTCTTCCTGGTACAAATACCGAATCTGCTTAATACCCAACAGCGTACAGATAACCAGTACCTGGGCAATCACGAATTGCACGACGACCAATGTTTGCCGAAGCGATATGCCCCGGCGAGGTCCTGAAAAACGCCCGCGCAGCACGCGCACTGGCTGGAACCCCGATAAGACTAGGGCTGGGTAGCTACCTGCCAGTAAAGTTACCAACGTGCCCAGACTCAGCAGAAAGAGAAGGGTGCTGCCATTCCAGATCGTCGACTGTCCGACCTGGGTATTCAACAAGCGGTCAGCGAACGGGATCAACTGCGTCGCCAGTAAACTACCTAAGCCAATGGCCAGGAAAACCAACAAGGCCGTTTCCCCGAGGAACTGCGAGATGAGCTGTGAACGACTGCTGCCTAGCACTTTCCGTACAGCAATCTCGCGGCTGCGCTGCGTCGCCTGCACGGTAGCCAGGTTGATAAAATTGATACCGGCCAGGCCAATGAGCAGCACGCCAATGCCCGCCAGTGTATACACCATCCAGCCTGCGATGGTATAATTGAAGGCATCTATGTCCGTATCGAAATGAGCATCCGGTAATGGCATTAGATCGTAGGATATATAATCCGATTCTTTTCTGTGGCGGGCCGCCAGCCGGTTCAGCCCCGTTTCAATCGTTGTTGGCAACGCACCCGGTTCGAGTAGTACGTACCCATGAAATTTTGAATCGCCCCCGCCCCAGTGATTCTCGTTTTTGTACATCGCCTGCACAATGGGTAGGGTCGCGTAAGAGACAAGGACCCGAATCGGCAACATTGAATTTGGTTTGACGTTTCGAATAATGCCCGAAACTGTCAGCGTAGCTACATTATCCAATCGTAGTGTTTTACCCAACGCATTATGCCCAAACCAGTCCTGGGCGGTTTTTTCGTCCAGCACCACCTGATTGGGAGCCGTCAGTGATTGCTTGGGCGAACCGCTTAACCAGACTAGGTCAATCATGTCGGCCAGTGTCGGCGGTGCATAGAAAAAGCCGGTTGCGTTCACTACCTGCTGGCCAATCTTTACGCTCACCGTATTGCCGGTGCCTTTTACACTAACCGCTTTTGCCACGCCAGGAAACTGCGTCTGCAACGCCTTGATTATACCCTGTGGCACATGGGAGTTTGCTTCGCCGTATTTGTCGTGGCTACGAACTTGGTATAATCGGCCGGTATTTCGGTGATACCGGTCAAAACTGTACTCGAACCTAACAATCCAAAACAGCATAATCGCTACGCCCAGCCCCAGCGCTAACCCGATTAGGTTAATAAGCGTATAGCTTCGGTTACGTACCAGATTTCTCCAGGTTGTAATCAAATAATTTCGTAGCATACTCGTCCAGGTTTATTCTGATCGTACTGACTATACGGGGTTGACCTACGTAGTCCAGATGAAGTCATGATCCTCGTCGGCCAAATATCATACCAAGTCTATGAAAAATCGCTGGTGAGTAATATAGGCTAATTAGCCCGACGAATACTGTACGATTACGGACACAATTGTCCGGTTTACACGTACCGAAACAATTTAGACTGGAGCAAGATATAGGCTAAAGTAGGGTGCAGTAACCCTATTTCAAGATAAGTCATTACGAAAGGAAGTGAAGCGTCTCTTAGCGTCTTCTTAGATTATATACCTTATCAAAAGCTGATTCGTGAAATGCTTAACTGATGAAGCAAGCACATGAACGTTCCTGTGTCTCACTTAGGAGCCATTTATGAGATAAGCCCTGATTTGTGCTTTCCCCAAATTATTCGTTAAACAACGCTACCAGCTTATCATTGGCCGATTCGGTATGCATCCACTCCACCCCCTCCATCGAAACTTTGGCTTCTTCAGTTCCTCGTTCTAGCATCGGTTTCTCATAAGCGGCTAGGGCCAATTGGGTAGTGGCAAACTGCTCACTCGTCAGACACTCGCTTAGCTCCAATGCATCCAGCATGGCCAAATTAACGCCTTCACCAGAAGGCGGCATTAGATGAGCCGCATCACCTAATAGAGTAATGCTTGGCTGAGAGGCCCAGCTTTGGTCGAAGGGCACGCAATATTGCGGGCGAATCAAAAGGGGCAGGCTTACTGACTCAAACAGCTCAAACCAAACTGGGGCCCATCCGCTAAATTCTTGCTTTAACCAGGCCCGCAACTGCTGCTGATCAGCAAAATCAATCCCATTGGTTTGTAGCCAGTCTTCATCGACTCGACAACTCACGTAAAAATCAATACTACCATCCCCTTTAGCGGATACATGTAAAAATTTCCCCGTCGTATGTGTATAGAGTTTGCCGCCTTGGAGTAGTTGATGAATGGTTGGTGCTGCCGTGGCCGCATCGGCTACATTTCCCTGCACAATGGTCGTACCCGCATAAAAAGGCTGGATCGACGTCAGTAACGGACGGACTTTGGAATGAGCACCATCGGCGCCAACGACAAGATCGGCGACAACGGTGGTACCATTTTTAAACGTTAGTTGCCAGGCATCAAGCCTTGGTGAGATCTGGACGAGCTGACTGTCCCAAACGACGGTGTCAGCCTGAAGAGACGCTAATAATAGACTCCGCAAATCGCCACGGTCGATTTCAGGCCGAAACGATTCGTTGTCAAAATCGTTGCACTCGTCCTTGCCGTGATCGTCATAGAGGATGTTCGCCTGCGTATCGACCACCCGCCCTTTGTCGGCCCCTGGCCGGTAGGCGTGCTTAAAAGCGTCCAGCAATCCCGCATTGTCCAGGGCTTTTAGGCCCGATTCATAATGCAGGTCAAGGGTGGCCCCTTGCACCCGTGTGCTTGGGCTATAATCCCGCTCATAGACGGTCACATCCGCTCCTTTGAGTTGTAATAGACGGGCCAGAGTTAGGCCACCAGGGCCACCTCCAACGATAGCTATCCGTTTGTTTTCTAATAAATTTACGCCTTCCTGTGTGTTCATTAGTTGAGCTATTTAGTGGCTACAAAGGAACAGGCTAGTGAACGCGCAGGCAATATCGATACGTGGTAAGTATAGGACTAATCGAGGTTTTTGCTCCGAAACGCCAGGGGGCTCATACCCGCCACTTTACGAAACAGCCGGACAAAATACGAGTAATCCTCATAGCCCAGAGCGGCAGCTATCTCCTTGACCGATTGATCTGAATGATGAAGCTGGCGCTTGGCTTCTAAGACGATCCGTTGCTGGATGTGATACGAAACCGACTGACCCGTCGCTGTTTTGACACATTCATTCAAATACGGCGTCGATAAGTTTAGGCGTTCGGCGTAGCTGGCTGGACTTTTAATGGTGGTAAATTCACGTTCCAGTTCGGATTTGAACGCTTTGGTAATCCCGTCAAACCGGGTGAAGTTGTGGGTTGGTTTAGCCTGGGCCAGATACTGCGAAGCCACTAAGGCGACTAATAGATTGCAGCTTTCTTTCAGGAGCTGGTAATGCAGTTTCTCCTGCTTTCGTTCAGCTAGTTGGAGGCAAAGCGAAGCGGTTTGTGAAAGAAGGGTGAGTGCGTCTGTTTGCAGCGGCAGCGGATCGACTGGGGTGAGTTCTTCTAATAGTTTCAGATAGTCTGGTAGGAGATTTTCGTTGGTGATGATCCAACTGCTGATGGTAGCTTCTTTAAACTCGACCAACCGATGCACTTGATTAGGATGCATGTACAGAAGAGCGGGTGCTACTACCTGATAGAGTTGAAAGTCAACTTCGATCTGAGTAAGGCCTTTTTCCTGTAAGAAAAAGGAATGTCCACTATCCCGGTGCGCTCGCCCTACTTCCTTAGAATCGGGTGCCCCATTGAATACCCCTCTGGCAATGATAATTCCTTGGCCCATGCCAGTAGGTAGCTTGATAACCGGGATATGGTTGTTTTTGGGAGCCATCGTATTTCGATCACAAAGCTAACCTCCATCAGCTTACATGGTAAGCAGATAAGGATTATTCCTTCTTGGCTCGTATTTATTCGATGAATTTAATTGCCATAATGATCATCTCTTTAATTGCCCCGTTTGGGGTAGTAGGCACACAAACACTATTTCGTCTCACTTTGAGGAGCATTTTCTGAGATTACACGTTGTCAGGCTGAGTGCTGCTCACCGTTTAGACATTCAGTTTAGTTCTTTACTTGGTTCCATTCAGTAGTGAAGAATGAAACCATCTTCGTGTAGTAAGACTCACTCAGTACGCCTGGGCCATGCCTACCCCCCGACACCTGGATCAAGTCGCTTTTCACCCCTTCCTGCTTCAACTTGTTGGCCAACTCCTCACTTTGGCAAAAGGGAACTAGAGGGTCCTTATCCCCATGAATTAGTAAAAAGGGCGGGCTCGCTTTGCTGACATAAGTGATGGGATTGGCCAGTTCAACCCTTGATGTATGCTGGGTTATGCCTCCCCCGATGAGTAATGATTCGGGCGATCGGGGGTCATTATGATGCATCCGGGGGTCGCAGGAATCCATTAGTAAAAAATTAGTCGGACCAAACCAATCCACGACCGCATTTACATGACTGCTGACAGGGGTAAACGGACCTAAATGACCTTCCAAATCGACCTTAATACCGTCGATGGTTTTTGTTTTGACATGATTGGTTGTGCCCGCCAGCGAAGCCAGATGACCGCCGGAGGAATAGCCCGTCAGTCCGATAAACTGGTCGGTTACCGAAAACGTAGCGGCATTGGCGCGAACAAATCGGATAGCTGCTTTTACATCGTGAAGCTGGGCGGGAAACAGCGTATCGCCACTCGACCGGTGGTTAATGGCGACCACGGCAAACCCTTCTTTCAATAATCGTTGTCCTAATCCATCCGTAAAGATAGCACCTTTGGCATTATTGGCGAGCCAGGCACTGCCATAAATGCAAATAATGACGGGGAAAGGCGCTTTGCCGCTCAGGGGTAAATGGATATCCAATTTATGGCCGATGATGCCATCACCTACATAATCGAGATCCACCCACGATTTGGATGATTGAATTGCCCTACTAGCATAGTCAGGTGGCTGAGCGAGTACTCGTTGAGCCAGGAGCCCTAAGATAGCGATAAATACACCATGATTCTTTCTTAAAAATTGACAGACGTATTTCATTAAATTAGTTCGGTTTTCCTTCAGGATGCGCTGGAAGACCAACTCGTTGCATAGGCTTTTTTCTTTTTTTGCAGGACAGCCTTCACAGGATACTATTCTTGGCTTAAGTCTGGCCAGTAAACTGGCTTAAAAAGCTCGGTATGAGGAGCAGATACATGAAGGTTGCTTCGTCTCAGGTGGGAGGGTTTCATGAGAATAGAATTGGCTCAAACAAGCACGTTTATCGATCGATACATTCATGAGCTGAATCAAGCTAGCTAATCGTGCTCAGAACAATTTATGGGCTTTAAAACAAAGTAAAATTGGGCTTTAAAACAAAATTGCTTGTTGCCCAACCGCCTACTTTTGTCTTATTAAAATCATTGATAATGAGACAAAATAACACCATCACTATTGGGGCCGGTACGGCCAGCCCCCTATTGGCCCGACTACCCGGTTATGGAACCATGCGCCTGACAGGCGCTGATTTTTGGGGTGAGCCACTCGATCGGACAGGGGCTATTGACTTGCTGCGAAAGGCCGCTGAGCTGGGTGTCAACTTTTTTGATACCGCTGATTTTTACGGGCCAGGCGTAACCAACAAACTGTTAGCCGAAGCTTTGTACCCCTATGACAAGGATCTGATTATTGCCACCAAAGTTGGCGCAAAACGTGGACTTGACAAAAGTTGGTTGCCCTATGGCAAGCCGGATGAATTGAGAGCGAGTGTGGAAAACAATCTGAACGAATTGAAGCTAGAGCACCTTCCTTTGGTGCATTTTGGCAAGGCTGCCCATAGTCCAGAAAAGTTTGAGGAGGGTTTCGCTACCATGCTGGCCCTGCAACAAGAGGGAAAAATCCAGCATATAGGGTTGTCGAATGCTTCCTTTGACCAATTGAACACGGCCATCCGAATGGGTAAAGTAGCCAGTGTTGAAAATATGTACAGCTACACCCAGCGGGTAACCGATCCCAATAGCCCCTACGGGTTTCAAGGGGGTGAGGTATTGCCCTTATGCGAACAACACCAGATCCCCTTTATTCCCTTCTTTTCCCTGCAGACCTCCTTGCCTGCCGGGCCAAGCAAAATGGACGAGTTAGCTACTCAAAAAGGGGTTTCCGTAGCGCAGCTCAATATTGCCTGGTTGCTTCATCAATCGCCCTGGATGCTCCCAATTCCTGGGACTACGTCCATCCAACATTTAAAAGAAAATATGAATGCCGCTACTATTTCGCTATCCCCGGAAGAGCTAGCCTATTTAGGATAAGGTATGAAGTAGAATGGCTTTTGAGGCCTTTATACGCTAACTTTTGTACATTTGATCGTATGGCTCAAAAACAACAAACTGATTATGCCCATATTGTTTTGTCCTGTCTGGAAGATCACTATTTAAGACGAGAAATCAGTCTGGACCACCATTCTTTGGTTAGAATAATCTCGGGCGAAATGAACGTGACTCAGGGAGATCATTCCTACACCTTTGTGGCTGGTGATACGCTATTGCTGCCAAGAAATCAGCTTTCGATGGTCACTAAGAAGCCCAGGGATGGGCGGTATTTCAAGTCCGTAATGATGAGCTTTACCACCGACCGATTGAAGGCGTTATATACAAGTGAAGGCTTCCGATCCCTAAAACTCCACACGCACAAAATCCGAGCCTTTCAAAATCATCCGTTGTTAGAGAGTGTTTTTGCCTCGTTGGAGCCCTATTTTGAGCTGACGAGTGAATTGCCAGAAACCATTGTTTCCTTAAAACTTGAGGAGACCCTGGCCATTTTGCGTACGTTGGACAGCGACATTGATGATCTATTATCCGACTTTTCCGAGCCAGGCAAACTTGACCTGACCAATTTTATGGAAAACCATTTCAAGTTCAATCTGACGATGGACAAGTTTGGTCATTTAACCGGGCGCAGTCTGAATACCTTCAAGCGAGACTTTCACAAAGCGTTTAACACCACCCCCCAAAAGTGGCTCACTCAAAAAAGATTAGAGCTTGCCCATTACCAACTGGCCGAAAAACAACGCAAACCCGTAGAGATCTTTCTTGAAGCGGGTTTTGAGAATTTGTCTCATTTTTCATTTGCGTTCAAGAAACACTACGGCTACCCACCGACAGCAGCCTTGCGACAAAAATCGGTTTAGTAGTACCCGTATGCTAGAGCTGGAAGTTAACAGTTATTAAATTAAGCCATCAAAAAGGCTCATAACCAGGACGCAGACCCATACAGGTTCCTGCATCTCAGTTAGGAGCGTTTATTTGAGACGCAAATCTTCGAGCTGTGACGATTACTTTTTTTTAGCGCACCTCATCGTATCCAGCATAGCCAAGCTTGTCTTTCGCTGGCATGAACACGAAAGCCCAAATGGCTGTTCCATTGACGCATATACGCCAAATCGAGCCAGGCTGTTGCAATGACAGCGGGCACTTATATTGACCAGCGTGTTCTATGGTATTTGAATTTACAGCCAGCCCGACGTTTAACTTTTTGACCAGCTTCGGCAAAAAATTCAATATTCCCGTTCACGGCAACAGCATACTGCTGCCTTCAAAGTTGGGTAACGGTACCATTCGCAGGGTTGATCTAGAAACGGGCTTTAAAGCTGTCATTCACCAGTATACCTTGAAGGAGGATTTCGTGCTCAAGCGCTATCCTGCCCATAAGACTTGTGATTTGGTCAGCCTTATTTTCCATGGAAATGAACAGCCGGCCTCCCTAGCCACGCCGAGCGAGGAAGTACCTATTTCGCTTGCCAAGACCACCCCATTTGCCATTCAGGTTTCCTCCTATGACCTGGAATCCGTGATCCACTTTCCGGCGGGTACGGCCATCCAGTTTGTTGTCGTTGGCATTACGACCGAGCGGTTGAGAAGCCTGCTGAATATTCAGCAGCCTAATCCAACGGTGGAAACCATTTTGAGCAGTGCGCAGGGATTTCTGTTTTACCAGACGATGGGTCCCCAAGCGCAACGGGTTCTTCAGCAGCTGATCAGCATTCGTCAAACGGACGAACTGAGCTTTTTGGCGTATTACCTTCGCGTGCTGGAACTTCTCCTGCTGGTGTTCGAGCAGCTTCTAAAGCGCGATCCAGTTCGTCACCGGCCTATTCGTAAAGATGATATTGACAAGCTATTCAACGTTCGGAATTTAGTCCTTTCGGACCTAAGCCAACCCCCTAAGCTGGAGCAGCTGGCTAGACAGATCGGCATGAACCAAACAAAGCTTAAGGATCTATTTAGCCAGGTCTTTGGAGACAGTATCTATCAATACTATCTGAAGGCCCGGATGGATGAAGCAGCCTTTCTGTTAGAGCAAGGTGGCCGCTCGGTAGCGGAGGTCGGTCATCAGCTCGGCTTTACAAACTTAAGCCATTTCAGCCGGCTGTTCAAGCGGCACCATGGTCTTAGTCCCAAAAAGTACGTTTCCGGCGGATAAGACTATTTATTCGGCTTATTGGTTTATTTTATGCCTACGTTTTGACCGACATTTGCACAGTACAATCGTATCCCTACGACGCCGGGAAATCCCCGGCGTCGTAGGGATTTTTATCATCAGCCGACTCGCGAAGCGATTACCTGGATGGGCGCATGACATGAGGAATTGACTAGCATCCAACAGCGTCATCGCCATCGGCGCCTGGCGACTACACGAACACGATAACCGTTGAAGAGAATGAAAGACAATCTGTTAACAACAACCACCGCTGACCAGGGGGCCTGTGTATCGGTGATGGGGGGAACCTACCGGCTCGTCATTACGGGCCAGCAAACCAATGGCGCTTACGCCGTTATTGACATGCTCATCCCGCCCGGTGGCGGACCTGGCCCCCACGCCCACCCTGATTTTCATGAATCCTTCCACGTGCTGGAGGGGGAAGTTGAAGTCAAGACGGAAGTAGGAACGTACCAGGCCCGGAAGGGCGATTTCCTGAACATACCGACCGGGGGCATGGTCCACGGGTTTAAAAATAAATCGGACCAGCTCGCTCGGCTGTGGTGCGTAGTCGTACCGGCGGGTTTAGAAAATTTTTTTCAGGAAGTGGGGACGCCAGTGGCAGCGGGGACGTTTTTGCCACCGCCGTCGCTGGGTCCCGATGACATCAAGCGGTTGGCGGCCATTGCTCAGAAATACGGCCAGCAAGTATTCCCCCCTAACTATTTAGGCTAGCCAGCCGAGGTTATCTGCATGGAAAATTCGCTTGACAATCCATTTATATTGGCCCTGACGGCCCGCAATCTAACCGTCGAGATTCATCAGCACTCCGCCTACCAGATCGTCCTGTCCAATGACGAGTCCTTTGATTCAACGCTAAATGGGCAGTTACATAGGGCTATTCGTGGCTTTTTGATCAAGCCGCAAGTTACCCATCTGTGCATAGCGGAGAACGGGACGCTGAGCGTCTTGAACATTGAGCCTTATTCCAACGTCGGTTTGGCGCTTTCAGGCCGCTTTGCGGACGACCAGGATTGTCTTATTTTTCATTCGAAGGAAGACGTTCGCCAGTTCTTTCAGCTCGACACCAGTCCGTTTACGATACATACCATCATCAGCGCTTTACTGGCAACCGTAGTGACTACGCCTTATGATGAACGGGTGACCAGCATGGTGAACTACATTCGAACCCACTATTTCGAGCGCGACATCTCTCCCCAAACATTTGCGGATATGGTCTTTTTGTCCCCTTCCCGGCTAGCCGCCCTGTTTAAAGAGCAGACCGGCAGCAGCTTATCCAGATATTTGCTGTGGACCCGGCTCCGGCAGGCGATCTATACCATTCTTTCCCAAAAGGATCAAGCCTTAACGGATGTGGCTTATGACACGGGGTTTTATGACCTCCCCCAGTTTAATAAGTACATGCACGACATGTTTGGTATGCCCCCCATCGCGCTGAAGCAGAACAGTGATTTGATACAAGTCTATTAACCGCTAGCCGCCCACCTTTGTGCTATCATAAGACAGACAAAACCGACTAGACCATGAAAGCGATTACGTACAAAGCATTTGGCGGCACAGATGTATTAGAAATTACCGATGAACCCCAGCCGGTTATCCAAGCTGACCAGGTGTTGGTCCACGTGAAAGCGGTGGCCATTAACCCCCTGGATTGGAAAATCAGAAAGGGCGAGATGAAGCTGATGTCGGGTTCGCGCTTTCCCAAGCACACCGGAACCGATTTTGCCGGTATTGTAGTGGCCATTGGCTCATCGGTTACTAGCGTCAAGGAAGGCGATGCGGTTTTTGGTACGGTAAAAAACAACATGAAGGAAGGCGTACTGGGCGAATACGTGGCGGTGCCGTCCACCCTGGTTTGGAAAAAGCCGGTCGCAATTAATTTCGTTCAGGCTGCGTCTATTCCTACGGTGGGGGCGGCTGCGGTGATGGCGTTGCAGAAAATAGGTAAAACCACGACCCAATCGCGGGTTTTAGTCAATGGAGCCGCTGGCGGTTTTGGCATGTTTTTACTCCAGCTGCTCAAACGGAACGGCGCAAATACCACGGCCGTAGCCGCCACCCATGCCTTAAGCACCGTCAAGCAATGGGGCGCAAATTCGGTGGTGGATTATACAAAGGAAAATGTACTGACCAAAGGCATTACGTATGATGCGGTGGTGGATTTGTCCGGAAAAATGGGCTACAAAAAAGCCCAACAGCTTATGAACGTCAACTCCGTATTTATTGATCCGATTCCCAATCCGGTTGACATTCTGCTCACGCCTATTAAAAATTTATTCAGCAGTAAAAAGCACGTGGTACTGCTGAGCACACCGGCAAGAGAAACAATCGATTTTTTGGTGAAAGCTATTAACGATGGGTTAGACATTGAAGTCAGTAACGTATTTCCGTTTGCGCAAAGCAAAGAAGCGTATGACTACGCCGAAAAAGGGGGGTACATTGGTAAAGTAGCCATCGACGTAAACTAGCCATCCGTTCCAAAAGATTTACGTAGGAATCTAGAGTCAAACATTGCATCATAATCGTGTTTTAGTGCCGCAGCGCTATCGGGTTAAATCACCCGATAGCGCTGCGGCACTTTCATTGATTCCGCTTCCATCGCCACTGATACGCGATCGAAAAAACGGTGCGCTGCGGAGAGTCAATTTTTGAGAACAGTGATTTGATACAAGTCTGTCCAGATTTATCAAGCCAATTTTGCTTCGTAATCAATCAGGAAAAACTACCTAATACGGACATGAAAACGCAGACAAATTTAGGGCAGGGTAATAGAAGAAATCCGGAAACGACAATTACCATGATTGTTAAGGCGCCAATCGACCAAGCCTTTCACTACATCGCACCCATCAATCTGATGCACATTTTTCGCGGAAATGCGCTGATTCCGGCCATCGTTAACACCAGCGTAAAAGAAGGCTGGAACCGGGCCGGTCTGGTCAGAACCGTGTATTTCAAAGATGGGTCAACTTCCCAGGAGAGCCTGTTGACCATGAATGTCCCGACCTCCTTTTCCTACAAGAATGAGCACTTTTCTTCCCTCGTGTTGTCGGCATTACTCCAACGGCTGGAAGGTGAGTGGCTATTCACGGATTTGGGCAACGACAGAACCCAAATTGACTGGACCTACCGGGCTATTCCGACCAATCTCCTGGCTAGTCTGGTGGTTCGATTGGTCCTGATGCGGGCGGTGCGTTCGATGCTAGTCGATGCCTTAACGATTACCAAAGATGATTTGGAAAGTGGACAGTTGGCTGGCGGAACGACCTGGACAACCCAACCGTCCGAACAGGGATCTGATACAAGTTTATCCATTGCCGAACAGCCCGTTTTGCTTCGTAATTAATCCACCATTTAAACCAGGAAGACCATGATTTTAGTAACCGGCGCTAATGGTCATCTGGGCCGCGCCATCATCCATGCACTGCTGGAAAAAGGCGTCCGCCCTGAAACCATCGCTGGGTTGGTCAGAGAAAAAGCAAACGCTCAGGACTTACAGGCGACAGGCATCGAGTTGCGGGTTGGCGATTACGATTGGTACCCAACGCTGGTCCGTGCCTTTCAAGGCGTCGAGCAGTTGATCTTCGTATCAGGAACGGACTTGAGCATCCGGCTGGAGCAACACGAAAGCGTCATCACTGCCGTCAAGGAGGTAGGCGTCAAGCAACTAGTATACACCAGTTTCTTCGATGAGCACCACGTGCAGGACTCCCCCTTCGGGTTTGTCTCGTCATCCGTCACCGCAACGGATGTACTCATTAAAGAGAGTGGTATCCCTTACACGCTCCTTAAAGACAACCTGTACCTGGAATTGCTACCGATGCTGCTAGGAAAGCAGGTCCTGCAAGCGGGTATTTATCTGCCCGCCGGAGCGGGGAAGGCGGCCTTTGTCACCCAGGCTGATATTGCCGATGCGGTAGCGACGGTAGTGACCCAGGCTGGGCACCTCAACAAAGAATATACGATCAGCAACACGGAAAACGTGTCGTTCGCCCAGATTGCCAGCCTGTTGAGTGAACAGACCGGCACGAGCATTCCCTACACCAGTCCTTCCCGGACGGACTACGTGGCGACGATGGTTAAGAGTGGCCTTTCCAACCAATTAGTCAGCCTCATCTCCGGTCTCGCCGAGGCTATTGGGGTAGGCGAGTTTTACAGCTCGTCAACGGATCTGGAAAGGCTGCTGGGCCGCAAGCCAGTATCTGCCAAACTGTTCTTACAACGGGCGTACCAAAATACCACCTCCATTCTTTAACCCATTACCCATCAAATCGAACATAGTATGAAATTATTGGAACCAGCGCAGATAGGTACTCTGCGCGTAAAGAACCGGATGGTCATGTCCGCCATGACGCGCAGCCGGGCCGACCAGAACGGCGTCGTAGGTGATTTGCAGGTGCAGTACTACACCCAGCGCGTAAGTGCCGGCCTAATCATTACGGAAGCCATCAACATCAGCCCCGATGCTATCGGCAGTCCATTGACCCCGGGCCTTTTTACGCCCGCTCAGATCGAGGCTTGGCAAAAAGTAACCACCGCCGTACACGAGCAGGGTGGCCTGATTATCGCTCAGCTCTGGCATACGGGCCGGGCCGGGCATTCGACTGACCGCAAGGGCGTGCTGCCGGTAGCCCCGTCGGCGGTTGCGATCACGGGTGCGCAGCATTTTACCTCACAGGGACCGAAAGACTATGAGACGCCACGGGCGCTGGACCTTGACGAAATTGAGCAAATCATAACGGACTATGGTCAGGCGGCCCGTAATGCCCTCACCGCTGGCTTTGATGGGGTAGAGCTACACGCGGCCAACGGCTATCTGCCCAACCAGTTTTTAGCTGATAGCACAAACCGGCGAACGGACCAATACGGCGGTAATATCGCTAACAAAGCCCGGTTCATCCTTGAGGTGATGCAGGAGTTGATCCGGGCCGTCGGTGGCGATAAAGTGGGTATCAAGCTTTCGCCCTTTCATCCTTACGGCGGCATTCTATTCGACGATCCGGTAGCCACCTTTGCGTATTTGATCGAGCAGCTTAATCAACTGGATTTTGCCTACGTAGAGCTGATGAAGCGTAGCCCGTTGTTCCCCGTGCCGCACTACCCAACCGAGGACGAAATTGACCTGTTCGGCCCGCAGATTACCCACACGCTTATCGCCAACAGCGGCTACGACAAAGCCTCGGGGGAAGCCGAGCTTACAAAAGGGATTGCTAAGCTCATTTCGTACGGGACTCTGTTTTTAGCGAACCCCGACCTGCCCCGGCGGTTCGAGCTGGATGCGCCCCTGAATCAGCCTGACCGCGCCACGATGTTCGGTGGGGGCGAACAGGGCTACGTTGATTATCCCTTCCTAACGGCTCACTAAGTAGTCTGGTTGGACGAAATGCCGATGACGAGCCGGCGCCTGTAGCGACGCGGGGAAGCGGTCTGACCGATTGCGCAACCGGCAACCCACTGCTTTATCCTGCGCCTGTGTGGAAAGGTAAAGCGCTTACCAAATTTAATTAACTGGGGTGCGGTAGCACCCCTAAACAAGACACTCATGAAACGATTTTTGATGATCAGCTCGCTGGCCGTTCTGAGCCAACTGGTTTATATCAGCGCCACGGCGCAAAGCGTCGCCGACAGCAGTCGGCAAAAGATTGCCGGGGAACGGACTTACTACGAAACGTTAGGCAAGATTTATCCAGCCGACGCTTCGGTCCCCGTTGCCGAAACGAGCCTTGCCGGCGTGAAGAGCTACTGGTTCAACAAACCGCTGCTCAACCAGAAACATATTGTCATTTACCTGCACGGGGGTATGTACGCACTGGGTAGTATCAATTCCTACTGGGCTATGGTGAGCCATCTAGCCAAACGCTTGAATCTGCCCATTGTCTACGTTGAGTACTCATTATCGCCGGAACACCCCTATCCGGCAGCGGTTAACGAGAATTTGGCTGTCTACCGGGCGTTACAAAAGGCTTATCCGGGCTACAAATTCTCAATCATCGGCGATAGTGCGGGCGGTGGCCTGGCTGTCCAGTTGGTGAACAGCAGCGTGGAAGCGAAGCTACCAGTCCCCGCTTCGCTAGCGTTGATTTCGCCGTGGGTGGACTTAAAGACCCGAAATGAATCGTACGCCAGCAAGCAGGCCGCTGATCCAATCCTGAGCAGGAAGATGCTCCATGATCATGCCCTGCTTTACAACCCAGCCACGAACAAGGCGGCTGATCCGAGTGAATTAACGTTCAAAACATTTCCGCCGGTATTGGTATTGGTCGGTACGGATGAAGTACTGAATGATGACGCCAAAAACTTCTACCAGGTGATTAAACTCATCCAGCCACGAGCGAAGTTGAAAGAGTTTGAGGGCCAGAAACACGTTTGGCCGGTTTCGAGTATCGATTCTAAGGCATCCGTTGAAGCGCTACGTGATATTGACGCCTTTGTTAAGGCAAACTAAGCCCAAGCAAAGGCTGGGGGCAGCAATGGGTAGTGACTGTCCCAGGCTGCTCCCAGCCTTTGCTCAACCATACCAGGCCATAACTAAAGACGAAGTTGGCTGGCCGTCGTCGCCTATTTCTACTTTATCTCAGCAAGAAGTGCTACCACGCAAGTAGGGGCAGCCTCTGCTTTATACCAACCATCAAAAAGCTTAGATTATGTATGACAAAAAGGTAGCCATTGTGGTTCTGAACGAGCTGCTTGCCTGGCAGAAACTGAACGTAGTATCCTTTTTGGCTGGCAGCGTAGCCATTCAGTTTCCCGAGACCCACGGTGAGCCATTCACCACGTCGGATCAGGTAAACTTCCTGCCCTTCAGCAAGCATCCCACCCTCATCTACAAAGCCGACAGTACAGACAAGCTGCACCGAGCCCTGCACCGGGCTCGGGATCGAGATCTAGCTATCGGCATTTACACTCGCCCCCTCTTTGAGACTCGATCCGGTGAGGAAAATATCGTCGAAATTGCCCGCCATTCTGTCGATGCGTTAGACTTAGTGGGCCTTGTTGTCTATGGCGATAATAAAAAGGTAGATAAGGCGCTGGACGGATTGAAATTTCACGATTGAACAGGCTAAAACGGACTAGTTAGCCAATACTCTTGTACCGATCGGTTCAATCTTCCTCTGCGTGGCGCTCATTGCTTGAAGGCTAGACCTAACTAGAAAACGGGAGGAGAAGGAAGGAACGCTTTACGAAACAGCGACTGGAGACGAGGTTGGTCATTCGGTGATCAGTACCCCTTCTTCGGTGGGACCACCCTAATGCGCAAGCATATAGCCACAACAGTGATCTGATACAAGTGCCCTTTTTTTGGCCGTCCTACCTTTGCCCAGGGATTAATGAAAACCCAGTCAAAACAGCAACATGAAAAAGAAGATAGTAATACTCGGAGCTACCGGTACGGTAGGTAGTAAAATTGCGGTTATCCTTTTAAGCCAAGGTCATCAGGTAATACTGATGGCCAGGCACACCGAAAAGCTAGCGAATTACCGCAGCTTAGGCGCTGACGTCAGAACAGGTGATATAACCGATGTAGAAACACTGACTCATACCTTCCGCGAGGCCGACAGCGCGTTCGTGCTGTTACCGGATAATGTACAGGCGGAGAACACCAGAGCGTATCAGCGAAACGTGACCGGCAAGCTGATTAAAGCCATCAAAAATTCAGGTATCCAATACATTGTTAATATGAGTAGCCTGGGATCTCATATGCATGAGGGTAATGGCATGATGGGGGGTACTGGTGAGCAGGAAGTAAGATTAAACCAGCTGACGAATGTCAATGTACTACACCTGCGTTCGGCCTATTTTATGGAAAATTTCTTAAGAACGATCGGTCTGGTTAAAAAAATGGGGATCAACGGTACAGCCGCCGACAGCGACCACGCGGTCCCGATGGTAGCGACACAAGACGTAGCCGAAATCGCGGCTTCGCATTTAGCAAACCTTGATTTCACAGGGAAAAGCGTTCAGCCAGTGATGGGGCCTAGAGACTATACCTACAGAGAGTTTACCAGCCTAATCGGGGCGGCTATTGGCTTGCCTGATCTGGCTTATGTGCAGCTACCCGTGGCGCAGGTAAAGCAAACATTCCTCAACAATGGGGTTGCCGAGGATTTTGTCAACAATCTGCTGGAGATGGCAACAGCGATCAAGACGGGCTTTATGAATTATCAGCAGCGGGATAAGTCAACGACCACGCCAACCACTGCGGAGGATTTCGTAAACAAGGTTTATCTACCAGCCTACCAAAGGTGATAGCGAATAATCCATTCGGGCTATTGAATCACGATTGGGTCTATAAAACAGTCTACCAAGTAGTAAACAAATAGTACAATACGATAAAAACAGCACTCGTTACCGGAGCCAACAAAGGGATTGGTCTGGAAACCACCAGACAGCTTTTGCAAGAAGGGTTTTATGTTTATCTGGGAAGCCGTGACTTACAAAACGGGCTAAAAGCGGTTGACGATTTAAAATCAATGGGTCTGACCAACGTAGAAGTCGTCGAGTTGGATGTAACAGAAGAAAGCTCCGTCAAAGCTGCCCGTGAAGCGATTGGTCGCAAGACCAGCATTTTTTAAGAATGTAATTTTAATATCTTTCAAGCTCTACCAGTAGCATACGGTAGGCTACGAATAGCGGTTGACAGTTATTAAAACAAGCTGTCCGATTAAACACCACTTATTAAGATCTGATTCCTTTTCCCATACCTATTAGTTTTTGACTCAAATCAACCAGCGTTTGGTGAGAATTTGTCTGTTCGACTTGATCTCATACTATTTTAATATTTAGCTAGTTGTCCCGCCCCGGCTTACTGGTCCACCGGGGCGGGACAACTAGGGGCATTTACTGTTCACAAAAGAGTATGCTCCGGACAATCCAGGCGGAGAAGGTCGGCTTCCAGTGGCATTTTTAACAGGCCACAATAATGAATCCGCCCATCGAATTGGTAATGCAGACAGGTCTTACACATTCGTTGGACCGTGATCAAACCACGTTGATGGAGCCCATAAATGAGCGTGAACAAACTTTCGTAAAGCGCCGTTTTATGCGACACGTCTAACTGGCCGACTACCTGGCTCAGCACGCTCGCAAAATCACTCGTTTGGTGGACAATTTGCTGTCCTGCCGAGGTTAGCTGCAAACTATGACTACGACTATCTGTCGGATCACCGATTCGCATGACAAACCCCTTCTGCACCAGCACTTTTACCGCATCACTGATCGTTGGTTTGGTTAGGTTAAACTCGGCAGCCAGATACCCAATTTTACGCTTCTCTGGCCCATGAAAGGTCAGAAAAAGAAGCACTTGAATTTGAATGGGACTTAGACCCGTATCCCGGCTCTGCTGCCAGAGCAGCGTCCGAAATACTTCACCCAGGCGTTCCAGACCCACGACAATTTTGGCATCGACCGAACTATTTTGCTGGTCTAGGTTAAAAACCGAGTCATTCATTTAACAATCGCAGGTTTCACAATAAGGTGCATAGCCCTCATAGCTAGGCGAAAAATGCCCGGCAGCACTAACCAGCTGGGTTAAGGGAATATGCTCCCCAGAGGAAAGACTGACTATCGAATTATCTCCTTCTATTTGCAGGCTTGCTACAAGCGCACTGCGGGTAATTAGCTCGTGAAGCTCGGTAAAATATTGGACTTTTACATACCGGCGATTTCTCATCAAGCTATCCAAATACGTATGATACACAGTTAGGTCGTTCATCGCCAGTAGTGGTTAGCGGCTGCAATGGTAGCGAACTTAGTGGCAACGGTTTGTCCAATAGCGATCAGCATTATGGCGTCATGGGCATATACGTCCCGGAGTTGCTGGCGCTTCTGTTCGTCGGGTTGGGTAACCTTGATGATGAGTCGGGCCATTTTAATGGCTAATTGTCGGCCTTCCTCCGGCGTTGCCGTTAACAGGCTGTTGGTAGGAACTAACGTGATTGCGTCCATAAAATGGGGGGGGCGCGCAGCCGAAGAGTGACCGCGCGGCAATTTAGTGGAGTGAATTATTTTTTTACGGTATAAGGCAACGTTAACTTACCCGACAGAACCGTGTACACGGCATACACGCCCAGCGTCGGTTTGGCCGCTGATGGCTCGTGGCTGGCGTGATCAGCACCCATGCTCATCTCCATGTAGCAGCTGACCGCATCGAAGTTGAAATCTTTGCGGTTATTGACCCGGTAAGCCGGAACACCCATCCGAATCGCTTTGCCACGCGTCACCACGTTGTAGCCTGGCGAGTCAAAATACATCGGTACGCCCGGAGCGGTTTTGGGCAGCGTGACGGCCTTGTCTTCCTTCTTGAACTCCTTGACACTCAGACCACCCGGCACCCGGTTGTCTTTGGTCAGCACCACCCAGTGGGGGTGCCAAACCACGCCGTCGTTGTCAAAGATACCGTCGTTGTTCTCGTCCCACAACGGCGTGTCGTCCATATCGGGGTGCGAGGTGAGGCCCAGGGCCACAATGCCGTCGGTGGCCGAAAAGCCCACATCGGTTGGTTTGAGCGTCGTCGGAAACACGTAGGCTAGTACCGGTGCCCCGTTCATGCTACCGACGTCTTTAGGGACGGTGCGCCCGGCAGCCCCTTCGACCTGCATTTCGAAGATGAGCATATCCAGTGTATTATCATACGTGATGCTAGCCGCCTTAATGGTAAAATCGGCGTTGTTATAGGCCGCAGCCGGCTTGTGGGTTTGAGCGGTAGCAACCGAGGTGGTCAGCGCAAGGGCGATCAGCGTTGCTTTTCGTAAATTGTACATGTGTTTGGCTTGGTTAGACTTGATTATGGAAAACTGGTCGAAAACAAGGCGTCAGCGTGAGCACTCAACAGCCCTGCATTTCGATAATGTGAAAACCTTGATTGGAAATGCTGGCCTGTATTTCATCGGTAGCCTGCTCAATGTGACAGAACTGGCACTCTTTAGTCGTCAGGGATTGCCTGGTCTGGCCTTTGGTCGCTAAGTACGCTTTGCCGTACTGATGAATGGTTGCTTCGCTGGTTAGCGCGGAGGGCACCAGAATATCGAAGTGCATGACTGACCCGTCAGTACGGGTAACGTAGGTATCATAAACGGAAACTTGCATGAGTAGAAGCCTGAAAGTTTAAATTCGTTGCAAATATAGTTAGGATTCCTAACTATATAGAAAAAAGTTATTATTTTTCCAGAGCATCTTATTCACAGCAGTTCCACAAACGGCTACTGGCGGTCTAAGGTCAATTTTAGCGCACGAATACCTTGTTCCATCTCGGGCTCCGTCAGAGATGCAAAGCCCAATCGTAACGCGTTGAGCGGCTGACCCTCGAAGGAAAACCGGTTCGTATCGATCAGACTGACGCCCTGACTAGCTAGGTGCTGCCGCACCAGTCCAAAATCGACGGGTTGGTGGAAAGGTATCCAGTACGCAAGCCCGCCTTCGGGTGGACGGATGATCACGCGGTCAGCCAAGTAGTGATGGAGCAGATCGGCCATTACCCGGTGTCGCTGCCGGTAAATGGATAAGGCTCGCCGGGCGTGTTTCTGAATTTCACCCGTTTCCATTAATCCGGCCACAGCCTGCTCCAGCACTACGTCCCCCTGCCGGTCAATGATAGCCCGCAATTGGGCCACTGACCGAATCAGCGACGGTGGACCAACCATAAAGCCAATTCGGACGGCGGGGGCAATCAGTTTGCTCAACGAACCGATGTAGACGATTGGCTGGGCCGTTTCGTAACTGGCCAGCGGTAGCGGGCTTTTGAGACCGTAATGAAAATCATGGTCGTAGTCATCCTCGATGAGGGTAAACCCGTACTGCGCACTCAGCGCCAGCAGGGCCAGCCGACGGTCGGCTTTTAACGTAACCGTAGTGGGAAACTGGTGCTGGGGTGTTACCAGCAGCGCCTTAACCCGTTCGCGCTGACAAATAGCCTGAACCTGCTCAACGACAAGACCCGCTTCATCGACCCGCACCGGAATCAGCCGGGCCCCGGCCTGCCGAAACGCTTCCCACGCCGGCGCGTAGCCGGGATTTTCGACCAGTATTACGTCTCCCGGTTGCAAAAGCGTCATCGCCGTCAGGTACAGCGCCATCTGGCTACCGCGCGTAATGAGAATCTGGTCAGCCGTAATGCGAATGCCCCGGTGCAGAGCCAGCATAGTTGTCAGAGCCTGGCGAAGTCGTTCGTCTCCCTGTTCGCTGCCGTAGCCCATCAACCGCCAGCGGGCTTTCTGGTTGAAGATGCGCCGGTGGGCCTGGGCCAGTTGGTCCAGCGGGGCCAGGCGCACGTCGGGAACCCCATACGTAAAAACAATGCTGGGCGCTAGGCCTACCGATGGCGTCGGGTCGGGCAGGTCCGGTGGCCGCTGAAACGGAGCCTGAATGGCAGCCGCTGGTTCAGGCATAGGGAACAAGACGGGTGGCTGGGGTAGCTGATCGGAGACAAACGTGCCGCTTTTGTCGCGCGAGACAATCCAGCCTTCGGCCAAAAGCTGCTCGTAAGCCATGACGACGGTTTTCCGGTTGACGCTCAATTGGTCAGCTACCCTACGGCTACCCGGCAGCGTACTTCCCGGCGCGAGCCGTCCCCGGCGAATCTCGTCGCGCAAATAATCGGCAACCTGGAGATAAACCGGCTGTTTTCCCTCCCAGTTTAGGGAAAGGTTCAGCACCCATGGTCGTAACTGGCCCATGTGTATTTAGAAAAACTGGATGATACGAATGGGCCAAATATACGACACTTTTGCCCCGTCGTTCAACAAAACGAATGAAGAGTAATAAACCAAGCAACGCATATGAATACACAGCAAGCCCTGGTAACCGGTGCAAAATTCACCTCGAACGATTTTCACAAAACCTACGCCCGTCCCCATTTTCGGCGACCCGACAAGTTAATTCACCGCAACGTGGAGCAGGCTGGTGAACACAACCAGTTCTCAACCGAGCGCAAGCACCCGGTTTTCTTTGTCGATTTACCCACCCAGAATGTCAGCCTGACCATCGGTGGTCTGTTACCCGACCAGGTCACCAACCGGCACCGGCACACTTACGAAACCGTGCTGTACGTGCTGGCAGGAAAAGGCTGGACCGAGATCGAAGGCGAACGCATCGACTGGCAGGCGGGCGATGCCGTTTATATCCCTTCTTGGGCTTGGCACCGCCATCAGAACGCCAGTTCGACCGAACCGGCCAAATACCTGGCCTGCGAAAATGCCCCTCAGTTGCAAAATCTGGGTGTTGCGCTGCGCGAAGAAGAAGGGCGCGATTTATAAAACCACCGGGCCGGGGTACTTCAGCCCCGGCCTTAACGAATGCCTCATGAACCATGTACCTTTTCACGGCGTAATTGCCTATCCCATCACCCCGTTTGATCGAGCCGGCAAGGTCGATGTGAATTTATTCAAGTCGTTGGTCGAGCGATTGGTTGTCAGCGGCTCCCACGGCATTGCTCCACTGGGCAGCACGGGGGTATTGCCTTACCTGACGGACGAAGAAAAAGAAGCCGTCACGGAAGCGACCATTCAGCAGGTCAATGGCCGGGTGCCGATCCTGGTCGGCGTGTCTAATCTGACCACCGAACGGACCATTTACCACGCCAGGTTCGCCGAGCGGTCCGGAGCGACCGCCGTTATGATTATCCCCATGAGCTACTGGCGGCTCACCGACGACGAGATCGTGGCTCACTACGATGCGGTGGCGGGGGCTCTCTCGATTCCGATCATGGCATACAACAACCCAGCTACCGGGGGGGTGGATATGTCACCGGCACTACTAAAGCGGCTCCTGCAGATTTCGAACGTCACCATGATTAAGGAAAGCACCGGCGATGTGCAGCGAATGCACGTCCTGCGTCGGCAACTAGGTGAAGAAGTTGCCTTCTTCAATGGGGCCAATCCACTGGCGCTGGCCGCGTTGGCGGCCGGGGCACGGGGGTGGTGCACAGCGGCGCCTAATCTAATCCCGGAATTGACCATCGAGCTGTACGATGCGTTCCGGGCCGGCCGGTGGAACGCAGCCCAGGAGACGTTTTACCAACAGTTCGATTTGCTACAATTCATTGTCCAGAAAGGGCTTCCCCGCGCCATTCAGGCGGGGTTAGAACTTCTGGGTGTGAACGGGGGCGAATTAAGAGCACCGTTGACCAAGCTGACGATTGGGGAAAAAGCGCAGTTGAATGCCATTCTGAGGGCCTCTAGCTCAATACAGCGTCAAGCTTCTTTAGCCTGACGCTACGGTTTCACCTATAGATTCTACCAAGCCATGAGCGACATCAAACCGAATGTTACTGGATACCTGGAACCCGTTTTACGGCTGGCAGGGATATCGTTTTTAGTTCCTCTCATTGTTTATCTCGAATGGATGGTCTTGGTTCCAGTGCCTTTCTATATACTGGTAACCATCATGGGGGGCTATGACCCGCTGAAAGCCTTGTTAGTAAAGCTCTTTTCTCAAAAAAAGAGTCAGCGAATGAGTAGTTCATCCCCACCAGTCGTTTGTCCTGAGTCGGCTACTACGTCTGAGCTAACTAACTAGCCCAAAATCAGTCATCCCCAAATCAAGTATGGTCGCTAATAAGCCAATTAGCGGGGAGGGAATGGAGCGTAATCCGTCAACGCAAAGCAATCAGTTACTCTGCGTTGTGGATTACGCCATCACTACTGCCAAAAGACAGGATAACCGTCGTAAGTACGTATGATTAGTGCAACGTTGCTGGAACAATACGGGGCTATTCAATGTCAACTCCCGAAAGCCGTTCTGCTGTTTAGCGAAGGAGAAGAAGCTCAATTTTATTACCAGATCATCTCAGGGGCGATCAAAATGGTCAACTTTGGCGATGGCAAAGAGTTTGTGCAGGGCATTTTTGAGGATGGTCAAAGCTTTGGCGAACCGCCCTTTCTCGCCCGTAAGCCTTATCCGGCCAGCGCCATGACCACGCGACCAACCTCGCTCTGGCGCTGTAACCGGTCCCCGTTCAGCCAGCTCCTGGCCGACCACTTCGACGTGCACTGGCAAATTACTCAAACGCTCAGCGAGCGGCTGGTGAACAAAGCCCGGCTGCTCGAACGAGTGGCCATTGAACACGCCGAGGAGCGCCTGCTCCATTATATCGATCAATTGAAAAACGGGCAACCTATTCCCGTCGGCCAGTACGCGGTGCCTTACACACGGCAGCAGTTGGCGGACCTACTGGGTTTGCGGGTTGAAACGGTCATCAGGACCGTCAAGCGATTAGAGCAACGGGGAGAATTAACCATTCGGTTGGGTAAAATATGGCGGTAATACCGTCTGTTAAGTTCCTTGATTTTTCAGCGTGTGTACGTGTATCGAGCGGCAGCATGATCCTCCGAAGAGGAATGCTGCCGCTCGATACACGTACACACGCTGGTACTTATACAGCCTCGTTTACGACAAATTCTTGGCGTAGGGTAAGCGTTTGGGGGCCAAATTCTTCGTAATTAATGTTCTCTGGCTTTACGCCTAAGGCGATCAGGTCTCCGTACTGCTGGCGAAGAAACGGTTCCGGGCCGCACAGGTAATAAGTAGCCTGGGGCAGAATGATAAACGCTTTAATCAGGTGAAGATCAACGCGACCCGGTATAACCGCTGGATTGGGTGCTAAGGGTTCATCCGGCTGTTCGTAAAAGTTGAAAAAACGGAGCGTATCCGAGCGCTGGCTCCAGGTGTTGAGCAGTTCTCGAAATGCGTGACTGGTCTTATTCCTGGCCCCATGAACCCAAATCATAGGCCGCGGGCTGTGCGTATTGAGCACTGTCTCGGCCATACTAAGTAGGGGCGTTTGTCCCACTCCTCCGCTAATAAAGACGACGGGGCCGGGCTGGTCCTGCTTCAACGTAAAGCCACCCGCCGGCGGTGTTAGCTCAACCACATCGCCCTCACGCGTGAAATTATGCAATCGGTTGCTGATCATGCCGTCGGGCCGGAGGGAACTGCCGCTTTCGCGCTTAACGGATATGCGGTAGTACGCTCCGTTCGGCGCGTTCGACAAGCTGTACTGACGTGGTTGCAACAGATTAATTTCGGGCAGGAACAGCCGTACGCTCACGAATTGACCCGGCAGAAACGACGCTACCTGTCCCCCGTCGCTCGGATACAGGTAGAACGAGGTGATTTCGGCTGATTCTTGCACCTTCTGCCGGATAATGAACGGTCGCCAGCCACTCCAGCCGCCGGTCTGCCCCAGCGTTTGGCGGTACATCTTATTTTCCACGCCAGCCATCAGGGTTGCCAACTGGTCATAAGCGAGTGCCCAGGCTTCCAGCAAGGGTGAATCGCCGGGTAAATCCAGCACTTCGCCAATGGAGGCCAACAGATGCTGGCCTACCAAGTCATATTGTTCGGGGCGAATGTTGAGGCTGACATGCTTATGGCCGATGCCCATCAGTGCGCTCGCCAGCACGGAGGGGTCATCGATATGCTCAGCGTAAGCCAGAACGGCCCCTGCTAAAGCCGTGGGTTGCTTGCCGCTGTGTTGATTTCCCTGATTAAAAATATGTTTTAATTCCGGATTATGGCGAAACATTCGCTCATAGAAATACGAGGTAAGGGCTACCCCATTGGCTTTTAAAACGGGAATTGTCGCCTTAATAGCTTCTTTTTGCGCTTGATTGAGCATACGTGCAGTCTTTAGTAGTGACCGCTCACCTTCGGTATGCCAAACGCTGTAGAATGAATTTCTACCAATCACGTGTAGGCACCGGTGAACCGCACAAAATTGACTACAACGGATACTACTGGCTTATGACATTTGTCATAACGCTTCATTTTTGGTCAGTTTGACCGGAGGTGTCGTTCACATTTGTGATGCCTCCGGTTGACTTTACCTATTCATCAAACAATATGTACGCCACGGCTAGCTGGGAGATTGGTTTCATGTGGATCAGTGCGACTATAGCTAACTAGTTGTTTTGTAGGGAAGTACAGGCTACTGCTATGCGCCTTTATAAAATTTGTCGAACGCTAGCCATCGATTGTTTTGTTTACCGTTAAAAACCCCCATTATCGAAACTGTTATGTGGAAGTTCTTTTGTCTCGTACGGGAGCCATTTATGAGACGATTGTCTTTTTAACAACTGTCAAGTATGGGTAGTAGCATACGATGACAGCGTTCTTAAAGAGTTTATTCACCGTATAGGTTTCTCAAAAAATCTTCTAACCTGACCGGTCTCCTGCCCAGAAGTTGCTTTACATCACTTTTACCGGTATCAAACTCCCCATGCCCAATCGCCTTGGCGTACCTGGCAATGTAGGCCGCATCATTTTCAGAAAGGCCAGCCTGTATAAGCTGCGCAATGTATAAACTTATTTCAGGTTGGTGACAAGCGATCGTCTTCCCGGCACTAGCTGAGAGCAGGTCAGCAATTTCCGCAAACGAAAAAGCGGTTTCTGCCGCAATAACGTACTCCTTATTTTCGTGACCCGGAGTAGTCAGTACAACGGCCAACGCCTCCGCCATTTCGGCTAGTGGCAAAAAGGGGGTTTTACCGACTCCGGCAGGAATACAGACACCCGCATCCAACACGTCCTTTCCAATAAGGAAAGGAATCAAATCCGCATAAAGTGTATTATTCATCACGGTATAAGGGAGGGCTGCCTGCTTTAAATAGTCAGCTGTATAGGCGTGGTATTGCACATCTTCCGTCATGGTGCTTTGATTTAAATCTTTCATCTCAAAGCCCGTATAAATCAGGTGACGGACTCCAGTTTCCGTAGCGGCATCAATCGCATTCTTGTGCTGCCCAAACCGGTAAGCAATAGCTGCTGAAGAAGATATTAGCAGTAGCTTGTCTACGCCTTGGAACGCATTTTTTAATGATTCAACATCTTGGTAGTCACCGAGTTTCACCTGAACCCCTTTTGACTTTAAGTCGGCTGCCTTGGTGTCATCTCGTACCAACGCCGTAATGTCGGATGTAGCTATGCCCTTCTCTACTAGTGAATGAATGGTTGCTTTACCCAAATTGCCTGTGGCACCCGTTACTAAAATCATGATCTTTATGTACGATTAATGATAACCTACTTATCACATGAACAACCGATCTAGATTATTAAAAGTGACCATTGTCCTTTCGCGTCAAAACAAAAAGTGGTAACCTAAAAGTGACTAATGGCAAAAAAGATAGACACCAATGACTGTGCTGTTTCGGCGACGATCGATTTGATTGGAGGACGGTGGAAATTGACTATTCTGCACGTGCTTCTCAGACATGATCGGCGTTTCGGGGAAATCCTTGTTCGGATACCCGCTATTTCAAGAAAGGTATTAACTCAACAACTGAGAGCGCTTGAAGCGGATGGCTTAATCAGTAGGAAACAGTACAAGGAACGTCCTCCCCGGGTAGCGTATGCGCTCACCGATTTTGGCCATAATCTCTGCCCTTTGTTGGCACGTATGGCAGCTTTGAGAAATGGTGTTGGCTAATCGAACTCAATAGCTAACAAACCGCTCCAAATGCGTTTAGTTTTGCTCAGTTTTTCAGCAGTGCCTCCTTAAATTCCCTAGCTTTAGCGTATTCTTCTAAACGTAGCAGGCCGACTGCAGCTCGTCGTTTCTTATTATCCGCTTCATTCGCACTAGGAATGACCCTGCATATCATGTTGGGGAGCATTTAATGAGACAATTAGGTTTCAATAATTATCAACTTCAATTTCTAGTATCCGCCCCATTGTGGCGCTACGCAAAGCTTCTCCTCCCGCCCGGATCGCATCAACAGCGGTCATTCAATACCTCTCCGAAAAGATCAAGTACGGCGCGCCAGGCCCGCTCAGTGTGTTTGGGGTGATAGCCCACACCGGGCACCGTTGCTTGAACATGCGTGGACCCTTCGGCCAGCAATCCGTCCGAATTGGTCGGACGAGCCCAAAAAGCGTGCTGGGCACCGCCATAAATGGTTACCCGCCAGTCAAGCCCGGCTTCCTGTAAGGTGTGACCAAAGGCGAGCAGCTGGCCGGGAGTGACCAGTGGGTCCTCCGAGCCGGTACAGAGAAGAATGGTGCTGTTTAGATCGCGCCAGTCATCGGCATCCGGTTTCGGCAAGGCGGGGTGGACCACCGCGACAGCTTTGAAAGGGGCGCCTGTTTGCGCAAGCTCAAGGACGATCCGGCTGCCAGCACCATAGCCTAGAGCCAAGAGCCGGCTGGCGTCCACATCAGGCGTTGCCAGAAGAACGTTCAGCGCAACGCGACCAATAGCCCGCATCCGACCTTCGTCGGCCAGCAAGGGCATGGTCCGAGCCAGCATGGCGTCGGGCCGGCCAAAAAAGTTCTGTCCGCCGTGAAAATCCATCGCGAGCGCAACATAGCCGTGCGCGGCGAGATCATCAGCGCGACCCCGCTGGTAGTCGTCAAGACCAACGCCGTCGTGTCCAATGAGAACGGCGGGCCAAGGACCCTGGCCCTGTGGCCGGGCAAGATGCGCGACCATCTTCAGGCTGTCTGCCTCGTAAAAGACTGGGGAAGTTATGATTTGGTGCATAGCTTATAGGAGGAAAGGCAAGGTGGAAACGAGTCGTGTATCTATACTGGTAACTAGCAGCCGCTCTAAACTAGTTTGCTCTATTTGGCGACCAACTTGATTAAATAGTAGGACCTTAATGGACCTACTTGCTCAGCGGAGCACCCGCAGTCGCGGAGGATGCCCGGCGTAATTGGTTACGGCCGCGCGGTCCGGTTGCTAAGCTCCTCTGATTGGCTCATGGTGTTATTCAACTAGGTTTTCTTTACAAAGAACCACCTTCTTCTATCGGCTAGTAGTCAGTTTAAGTTGATAATTTGTTGGCCTACCTTAAGATTAGGTCCTTAGCCCCTTTGGTGAGCCAGTTTTGAGTAGCGGTTAAGCCGCCTGTCGGTATTCGACCGGGGTCATAAATGGCAAGGTCCGATGAGGCCGTTCCGTATTGTACTCCACCAGCCACGCATTCATCGTTTGGCGTACTTGCCGGATACTTATAAATAAATGAGCGTCTAGTTCAGTGTATTGTCAGCTCAAAATGGACCACTGCGGCCGGGCTGCCAGAGCAGTGAAAAGAGAAGCGATGCTTTAGACGCTTTGTAATTTCTGATACATATAATTTTTGAGCTTTTGGCTATCGTTAGCTCCAGGGCGCCGGTGCGAGTTGATTTGTTGCCGTTCGGCTATGAATTGCTTGTAATGCCACCAATACGGATCAGCGGGCGTCACATTATCCAGCGTTTTTACGAGACATTTACTTTTTAATAACTGTACAATGCTATCCGTCGCATACGATAGAAACTTTGAAGAGAATTTTTCCTTATTTAAAACAACTGACTCTAACGGGGATTACGTCGTTTTTACAATAAATGCTGATTACAAAAACTATGAATATAAGGAAGATTACTCTTGGTGTTTGAGTATTCTGGTTGATATAGAAAGCTCAGAGGGATATCCTACCTCTGAAGAAGCTGAATTACTTGACTAGTTAGAAGATAAACAAGTCCAATTTTCAACTAGCACTCTGGTTAGTTATGTATTCAGTTTACCTTTCGAATTCTATGAAACTTGTTTTTTACTCTATTGCTGGATTGGTTATTCTAGCAGCACTGACCTATCTGTATCTGCACATTTCCTTTTCTATAAAATGCCCGAAATGTGGCAAGATTGATGAAGAACGTATTACCCGTTCAAGTTTGGCTCGTTTCTTCTCCCGGTTTATTCCTATAAAAGCCTACCATTGCCGAAAGTGCTGGAATGAGTACGTTGTTATCGGCCATTAAGGTTTGAATATCGGCAAGTTACCCTCTTGAAGCAGACAGCAAAATCATTTTATTAAGCGTCGTTTTTTGAGAACCCTGTTTCTTTTTCTATATGCTGACACCACCTGAATCTATGAATTTGCTATTGCTGGCTTGCGATTGAGGCTGCCCCAAGAACGCAAACGGAGATATCTACCTGTATGGACTCCTTAAATTGAGCGTTTTGTGCGATAAGATGAGCAGGACTAGTAGATCGCTAAAAACAACCAACGCCCTTTAAGGCAGAGTCGACAAAGCTGGGGGTTAAAGTAAGTAGCCGTGAAGCCATCGGCCGATAGATGTTGAACGGAAAAGCTATTGCCTTTTCGTATGTTTGTCGGTCTAAATACTGATGAAGCCTTCTGTTTTTCCCATTCTGTTGGTCGACGATGATGCCACCATCGCTGAGTTGCTGACCCGAGCGGCAGTCAGCACCCGAAGCTGTGTTTATCCATACCAGCACCTATGAAGAAGCGGCAAGGTATCTGGGCGATTTGACGGGCCGAGGTCCCCGGTTAATCCTGTTGGACATCAACTTACGCACCGGGCTGAGCGGGTTCGACTTTTTATCGTTAGTGCAGCAGCATCCCCAGGGCCATCTGGTGCCCATTATCATGCTGTCGAGCAGTGATGACCAGACGGATCAACAGGACGCTTACCGGCGCGGGGCCACGGTGTATAGCCGGAAGCCCTTTAGTTTCCAGGCCTGGAAACGCTATGTGGGAGGTCTGCACACCTATTGGTTTGAGACGGTAGCCCTGCCTTCCATCTGGTTCCAGAAAGAGGATGGCCAATAAGATCGGTAAGTCGCTTAAGGTACGTAGTTGACGGATTGAGCCCTGGTAACCGGTTTTGCTTTCTATCCAGTTAAACCGCACTCAGCGGTGCAGGATCATTTAAGAATTGATAAAACCAGCAATTATTGAAATGAGTACTTTTATTGACATGTGAATACATTTATAAAAGCAACCAAAGTATGAAGCCATTTTTAATTCTTTGGCCATAAACTTTTACGAGGCCATAGCTATCAATAACTACCGCCCCCTGCCTTTGTACGTAAGGACATGTACAAGGGCAGGGGCGTAGCACAAGAGTATGATTACCTTACCTGCCTTGTAGGCCTGCCAAACTTGCAGGATAGCGTTCGCCTTGAAGGCGGATGTCCGCCAAAGCCTCATCGATATTGGCTAAATCATCATTGCTTAAGGTAATGGTTACACTGCCTATATTTTCGGCTAAGCGACTTAGTTTGGTGGTTCCCGGAATCGGTGCAATCCAAGGCTTTTGCGCCAGCAGCCAGGCCAAGGCAATTTGCGCGGGCGTTGCGTTCTGTTGGCTCGCAATCTTGGTTACCAACTCAACAATGGTTTGATTCGCTTCGCGGTTTTCTTTGCTAAAACGAGGCATGATATTGCGCCAATCGGTCGGGTCAAATTCAGTGGCCGCCGTCATCTTACCCGTTAAAAATCCTTTGCCCAACGGGCTAAATGGAACGAAGCCAATGCCCAATTCGTCCAGCAAGGGTATGATTTCTTTTTCGGGTTCGCGCCAGAACATAGAATACTCGCTTTGCAGGGCGGCCACGGGTTGTATCGCATGCGCTCGACGTATACTTTGCACGCTGGCTTCACTCATCCCGAAGTGTTTTACTTTACCCTCAGCGATTAACTCTTTTACCGTTCCGGCAACGTCTTCAACAGGCACATTCGGGTCCACCCGGTGTTGGTAAAACAAGTCGATATAATCGGTTTTCAGATACCGGAGCGAGTTTTCAGCCACTTGCCTAATGCGTTCCGGGCGACTATCCAACCCATCTGTATTCCGGCCGTTGTTAAAGCCAAACTTGGTGGCGATGATTACTTTATCCCGTACATGGTGCAATGCTTTTCCGACCAACTGTTCATTGGCTCCTTGTCCATACACTTCTGCGGTATCAAAGAAAGTGATGCCCAATTCATACGCGTGTCGAATGAGTGTAATCGCTTCGTTTTCATTGGTGGCCGGGCCATACCCATGGCTTAATCCCATGCAGCCCAAACCAAGTTCAGATACGCTTAATCCTGAGGCTCCTAATTGTCGTGTTTTCATTTTGTCTGTTTTTTGTGTGTTTACAGCTGCAAAATTGGGGCGGCCGACCGAGCCTTTTTTATACAGATTACGGGTTTCCTTACCAATATTACTGATTGGAAGGCCAATATGAAAAGGGCTTAAGGGAATCTGTAATTTTGTAATGATAAAAGAAAACGGCATGAACAAGATTGTAAACATTAGCAGCATCGCGCAATACAACACCATGCGGGGCGTACCGACTAAACATCCGCTGGTGGCGGTGATTGACCTCTCCAAAGCGCAACCAATGTCTGCGGGGTCATTCAACTTTGGGTTGTATGCGGTGGGTCTGAAAGAGTTGAACCATGGCCAACTGCGCTATGGAAGAAGACACTATGACTACCAGGAAGGAAGTCTGATATTTGTCGCGCCTGGACAGGTGTTAGGTGTACAATCCGGCGTTGATCTATTTGCCCCTAAAGGCTGGGCCTTGCTTTTTCATGCCGACCTGCTAAACGGCACTCCATTAGGCAAACACATGCAGGATTATTCGTTCTTTTCGTATGCTGTCCATGAAGCGCTTCATTTGTCGGAGAAAGAGAAAAGTATTGTAACGGATTGCTTTGCAAAAATTGAGTACGAACTTGATCAAACCATAGACAAGCACACTAAAGGCCTAATTGCCTCCAACATCGAGCTGCTGCTCAATTACTGCATCCGTTTTTACGACCGCCAGTTCATTACGCGCGACGATGCCAACAAAGGCATCCTGGAACGGTTTGAAGACCTATTGACCGGCTATTTTTCATCCGATAAACCGCAGAGCGAGGGCTTGCCTTCGGTCGGGTATTGCGCCGAAGTCCTCCATTTATCCCCCAACTATTTTGGGGACCTGGTGAAGAAAGAAACCGGTCGATCGGCTCAAGAATACATTCAATCAAAAGTGATCGATGTGGCCAAAGAAAAGATATTTGATGAGCGCAAATCCATTAGTCAGATTGCCTATGAATTGGGCTTTAAGTACCCCTCGCATTTTACGCGCTTGTTTAAGCATCAAGTAGGCTTCACGCCGAACGCGTACAGAACGCTCAATTGACAACTGGTTGGAAGACAAGCTGTGCCTTTAAACGCCCGGTTACATGAGATAATACATGAAACCTTTCTCGTCTCAATTTGGAGCGTTAAAAGGACAAAATGGGCTGACCTCTACAGGGTACTTATTCAATAAGGACACGCCTGTTGAGTCTAATCAAATTATAGACTTACCAATGTACCCCCGTTCGCCAAGGCAGCAAGTGTGTTCATTCTTCAGAAAAATTAAAACCATGTTTTGACATCTACGTTTATTTAGCCGTAAGCTGACGCCCTATACAGCCGTAGGGGTCAACAATCAGCTTGTTGTCACCCCCTACAACCACTCAACTAGTATGAAAAAACCAATGAGCCGTCAGCAGCACGGCTTCACCGATTACTCGTACGTGCCCCTGGTGGCGGCAGCTCCCACCCTGGTGGGCTTTGACGACCAACCAACAGCCGTTGCCCTAACCCGCCTCTTGAGCGGTAGCATTCTGGTAACTAGCCTCTTAACCCGAGCCGAGTGGGGATTGGCCAAGGTCATTCCCTTCAAGGGGCATCTGATAGCCGACACCGCCGTGGGACTATTCGCCTTGAGCGCTCCCTGGTTGTTTGGCTTTGCAGGCCATGCCAAAGCACGCAATACCTTTTTGGTAGCAGGCGTTTTTGGCATCATGGCTGGCATGCTTTCTAAGCCTGAAGAAATGCCCTCCGCCAGCTAACTCATTTACCAACCCTGAGGTCTGTGACTGGTTCACGTGGTGGATCAGCTACGGCTACTAGCTCTAGCCCTTATCCTAGCAATTCATATTATGACAACTAACCAACCCAATTATGTCCCCTATTCGGACGCGGTTGAAGTGAAACAGCCTAACGAGGAGGAACAAACCCGCCAGGTCGTCGACTCGATGGCCCGCGTCAATCGGCTCATGTTCGAGAAGCACCGGCATGCGATTCGCGACGCCCACGCCAAAAGCCATGGTATTTTGCGGGGTGAATTACAGATTTATGATAACCTACCCCAACCATTAGCCCAGGGCTTGTTCAAAAGGCCTGCCACGTATCCGGTTATCATTCGTCTATCGACCGCACCGGGCGCTATCATGCCCGATGGACAGCCCACCTTTCGGGGCATGGCCATCAAGGTGATCGGCGTAGAAGGCCCCAAGTTTTTGCCCGACCAGGCGGATGCCCTCACCCAGGACTTTCTGCTGGTCAACCATCCCATCATTCCGACCGGTACGGTGGAGACCTATCTCCAGCAGCAGCTAAAACTGGAGAAGCAAGCTGGCCTACCCGAAGAACTGCAAGCGGCTCAGTCAAAGCTGATCACGGGCGTTCACAAACTGCTGGATGTGGTGGGGCTGGAGCCGGAACCCAATGACCTAGGCATTGGGAAGGCCAATACCCACATTCTAGGAGAAACCTTTTTCAGCATGGCCGCTTTACGTTACGGTGAGTATATCGCCAAACTATCGGCGGTTCCCCTATCCGAAGCGCTGCAAGCCCTGCAGGGCCAGGAGATTGATGCCCGTAACGATTCGGCGTTGCGGGACTTAGTGGTCTCTTTTTTCGTCAACCAAGGGGCCGAGTATGAACTACGCGCCCAGCTGTGCACCGATCTAACCCGTATGCCGGTGGAAGACGGGTCGGTGGAGTGGGCTGAGGATGAAAGTCCCTACCAGCCGATTGGCAAACTGGTCATTCCAGCCCAGAATGCCTACAGCCCGGCCCGGCGGGTATACGCCGATGATGTGTTGACGTTCAATCCTTTTCATTGCCTGGCTGCCCACCGGCCGCTGGGCAGCATCATGCGGGCTCGTCAACTGGCGTATGAGACCTCGAGTCAGTATCGTCACCAGATGAATGCTCAGCCCAGGGTCGAGCCCCGCAGTATCGACGAACTACCGGACTGAAGGCCGCTACCGAGGGTGTTCCGTTCCCACCAGCTCCGTTGGGTGGGAACGGGATCCACAAACTGACCAACCTTGCTTACAAGATTTTGGCGTTACTCCTAAATTAGCTGTCCCTTTACCCATTCTACTGATGAAGCAGCCCTATGTACGCTTCTCCATCTCAAGAGGGAGCGTTTTTGCGAGACAAAGACTTTTTGGAAATTAATGTCAACGCTAATCCGTAACATACGGCATTTGTCAACTGCCCAATTGGTAATCTTGACTATATTCGCCTCAATTGGTTAACTTATGATGAGTGAAAAAAAGCTGTTAATTGCTGGTTCACCTCTTGCAAGTCGAACGCCTTAGCATCATAGATCCCGCCGAGCCATTCCAGCATTTCCTGCCGCTCAGGGTGTCCTTTGTCATTTATGATGCGTAGCATTTCATAGAAGCCGGGAATTCCGCCACAGTCTTCGGGTGGACAGTTTAGCTTGCCACCTGTACAGATAGGGTACTGTAAATCAGCATCAACGGGAAGCCATTGTTCCACTATAAGGGTGTGCTCCCAACTATCCCCGAAATCGTAGGTGTAGTCAACTGTTTGAGTACCATGTGTCAACACGCTTTCCAGGGTAACTGTCGCTTCGTCGATCAACTTTTCGCCATAATCCATGTCAAACTCTTCCAGTGGCTGGCCAATCCGTACTCCAGCTGCGGTAAACTCGTGCAGATGCGAGTTGGTCCATCCCATGGCGATTTGGATGACCTCATGCAGTGTTTCAAACGTACTGGTCTTTTCCACCAGTATGCGTCGCCAGATGAGTGGTTTGGTGCCGCGCAGGCTGATTTTAACTTGAATGATGGTATCCATTAGGTAGGGCTACAAATAGAATAGGTTTATATTCAATACGTTGTATAGTTTAGTGAACGCAATTGTGCAATTAATGTGCAATTGCTATGCAATTTGTGCAATGACTCTACTGGTTTACTACATAGTAAGAGCCTGCCCCTTTCGTGCCCTGCTGCTTGAGCCAATTCTGTTGAACCAATTCTTTCAAGTCAGTACTAGCCGTGTTGCGCGAACAGTCATTGAGCCGCTGATAGTCAGCGTTCGTTATCCGTCCCTGCTGCTTGGTATAAAGAATACCCTTCGTCTGTCGCTCATTCAGCCCGGCTTGTCGTAACAACGCTTCCTGATAGCGATCGGCAAAGAAGGTCACCCAGAATCCACCTTGTTTGTCTTCAAACAAAGGGTCCGGCAGCCCCCACGCCCGACATTCGGCAATCATCTTCAACGTGCCACGACCCCAGGTTTCCACCAGACCACCCCGAAACATGGCCATCGCCAGGGTAGGGTTACGCCGACGAGAGGAATGAGGCTGTTGCAGGTCAGCCGGGGTTAAGCCTTCAATTAACGAGCCTTCGTTGAAGAATACCAACCGGTCATCATACACCCACACAAAGATAGGACCGCCAAAGTAGTCCTTGTGCATGATGGCGTTAAGCAAGGCCTCGCGAATGGCATCGGGTGGGTATGGCAACCGCTCCTGGCGATATAGGCCCTGATAGGAGACCAGGCCAGGTAGGTACTTACTATCCAGCAGTTGTAGGGTGCGTTCAGCCAGCCGGAACCCATCGCCACTCAACTCATCCTGAAACTTCAGATCGGTGGCATCCTGGCCAAAGCGGCCGATTTTGATGTGAGCACCTAAGATAAAGCGCATCGGGTGTTTGCCAAACAAGACTAATGCCGCCCGCTTCACTCCCCCTTCGCCATCAGTTAGATTGAGATTGTCTAGAAAGGTTGCCAAACCGATCCGTAGCGGTTCATGATGATCCAACCGCTGTCGTTCCACCCCCCGTTGCTCAAACGCTTGTATAGTTTCGGGATCAAGATCTTCCAATCTGGCTTTGGGTTCGACGACATCATCAAAAGTCTTACCCAAGCGCTTGAGCAAAAACTGCTGCAAGGCGTTCCCTTTGAGCACCTGCTTGGTACTACCGCTTCGTAGGTGATACTCCCCATGGTAGGCGACGGGCATTTCATAAGGTTGGGTAACGATCTCGATATATGCCTGTCCTCCTTGCTCGCGCAGGTTTACGTCGGCGATGATGCCCAGGGCATTCTGAATCTTATTAGGGAGATCTTCCAGCAGCCGTTTAGCATTATCAAGGCCAACAACCTGCCCTTTGTCATTGACACCAATCAACAACGTGCCGCCCTGCGCGTTGGCGAAACCGGCGATCCATTTGAGGTATTCGTCACGCCAGCTTTATTTGTATTCAGTGAATTGGTTTTCAGCCATAGTAAAGTGTAAAGATACACTTTATATGAGCATTGAGGAAAAGCACATTACCAGCTATACTGGCTAATTTAGCGTAACCTACTGAGAGCAAAAGTCGAAGCGAGACGCCAGCGCAAATGCCGGGTCGCCGTCGCGGAAGCCATTACCGAAGCGGGTATCTTTATCTACACCCAGTTTATAAAGCAGATACATGAATACTTCTTCGTCTCAGTTGGGAGCGTAAAATGAGACAAGAGATAGCTGAGTTCAACCCCAGCCAGTTGCTCGCCCAAAGCAATTAGCTCCGAACCAGCTTTTGTTTGTGGCGCTGGCCCCACCGAATCATCGCATCAATCACTTCCTTCAGCGTGCCCGCATAAGGGGTGGCCGAATATTCCACCGTGACCGGTTTGGTAGGGCATACTTGCCGACTCACTAATTGGTTGAGTTCCAGTTCGTGTAACTCCTTGGATAAGATTCGCGGCGAAATGCCCGAGGCCCTGGCCAGTTCACCAAAACGCTTGGTGCCTTCATTAATCAAGATGGAAAGTAGCAACAACTTCCATTTCCCATTGACCACATACAGCGTGTCCTGAATGGCCGAATGCACATTGGTGCAGGCTAAATCTGAAT
>NZ_FOLQ01000023.1:0-26491 GCF_900112365.1 Spirosoma endophyticum
TGGACTTGCAACAAAATACTGGACAAATCTTTAAGCAACATGTTGCAGTTGCCCATTATAATAGTCGAAAGGGGAAAGATAGCCTAACGATGAATGTCGCCGTTGACGATTGTACCAAATTTCAATATATTCAAAGACCGCCTGTTTAGCCATGGCTCGCGACTGGAAATTCTGCTGATAGACCAACTCTGACTTCAACGTCTTGAAAAAGCTTTCCGCCACGGCATTATCCCAGCAGTTACCTTTCCCACTCATGCTTTGCAATACCAACGGGTGTTTTTTGAGCAGTTTGGTAAAAGCATGACAGGCATACTGAACCCCTCGATCTGAATGAAAGATCAGGTTTCGTTCAATGGGCCGATTTTTTATCGCCATCTGCCAAGCTGGTATAGTTGTCTCAGCGGCCCTCATGGACTTACTTAAGGCCCAACCGATCACTTTTCGATCATACAAATCCATAATCATCGTCAGATAGATCCAACCTTCACCAGTACGGATATACGTCAGGTCCGAAACTCATGCCTGACCCGGTTTTGCCGGGTTGAACTGGCGATTTAAATGGTTTTCTGCGACCGGGTAAGTGTCTTAGCCCCCTATTAACTGGACAGATTTTCTGAAAAGGCGGCCGCCGCTGCGGTTGTGTCGTAAATTATCTGTGCTTCCTCCCATTTCTGTTGAGGTGTTATAAACCCAATCGAACGATGAAGCCGGTGGTTGTTGTAATGGGAAAAATAACGCCCTAACATTTCTTTCGCTTCATAATAGCTATCAAATACATTGCGTTCAATCACATCATGTTCAAGAATACTGTGAAAAGCTTCAATGTACGAATTCTCTTCAGGGGTAGCTACATGCGTGAATTCCTGCTTGATCTCTGAGCTTTTTAAAAAATTACGTACCGAGTGGGCTATGAATTGGCTGCCGTTATCATTGCGCAGAATGACGCCTTTCAATTGATGACTCCGGTTTATTCGTCGAAAAAGATTGATTAAGTCAATTTGACGAATACTGCCTTTGAAGAGCCAATCCAGGATTTTGCGGCTATACACATCAATGACGCTCAACAGATAGTAATTCCGTCGCTCCCCTTCTACCCAAACATATTTGATGTCCCAGCACAGGTATTCCAAGGGCTTGGTCGATTCAATTCGTCTGAATTTAACAAATTCCCGCTTGCGCGTCGGCCGGATCACTTTGCCTAAAAGCAAATTATACTCCTGCATCAAACGGTATACTTTTTTCTTGTTAATGATATACTCTTTTTTCAACTCATACGTGATGTATTCGTAGCCAAGAGCGTTGAACTCAACATCCAGCAGCTGACGAATACTGTTCACTACCAGTTGATTGTCGACCCATGATCCATCAAGCTTCATCGTCACCTGGCTGGGCCGTGCTCCAGGCTTACCTAATTGAGGTTGGTAGTAACTCACGCTCCGTGGCAGGTTGAGCCACTGGCATAACAGGGTACGACTTATTTGATTTTCGATCGGATCGATTTCATCCCATGACGCAGCCGGGCGGCCGGTGCCGGCAAAATTGAGCGGTATCACCGGTCGATAAAAAATGTGTTATTACTAGAGCATTACTACAGTCCCGATGAGTTGAGGAAGCGCTTAACCGAATGGGTCGATTATTATAACCGCGCGGGCGGCCCCGCACCAACGCTATCATGAGTCACTCGAGAATGTACGTCCCGCTGATGCGTACTGGGGCCGCCAAGAGCAAATTGTAGCCGAACGGAAAAAAATCAAGCAACTAACGATGGCCCAACGGCGGAAAAGTCATATTTTTCAGAAACTACAAAGTGTTTAAAACCGTCTCTTCTCTTTTCACCCGCATCTGTCCACTTTCGGTTGACGATATACATTATTAACACCCGGCTTATATAGCCATATTAGGAGGTCGAGCTTAAAGCATTTTTACTTTGAATAAAACAGAGCCCAAACAGGTTTGTAAGAATAAAAATTACCTTTCGAGTCAAAGGTTACATTCGTTCCTTTGTCAACGCGAATCTCTCCAGTCGCAAACGTGAGACTTACATAGAAAACTTCTAATTTAGTCTTGTCAATCGCCTGCCAGTTAGTTGCTTTCGCGTCCGTATAGCTTTTTACAAAATCAGCTGTATTAGCAATATAAGCTACATCAGCATCCGTTATAGGAACATTAGTGGCAAAGCCAAAGGGAACAGCGGCTGATACAGTTGCTCCTGTTACCCGTTGGGCTTTAAGGCGAATAGCATCGTAGCGGGCTTCACTGGTTGACCAAGTGCTTTTATAGACCGCTCTAACGGTAAAGGTTTGCTTACTACCATCTTCAGCGGTTACTGTATAAATGACGGGGTTAGTGAAATTCTGAACACTACCCGAATTGGGGGTTGCCGTCGCGCCCGTTGACAGGGTAAAGGTAAATTTGAGGGTGGTAATGTCGGTTCCTCCCGGTACCGTCAAGGTGTAGGAATTTGTCGGTGCATCAAACGATGTAGTCGCTCCTGTGAATCCATCCACTGCTGGATTGTCAATGCTTTTAGCGGAACTCTTCGGAGTTACGGGCGTACTACTGTCGGATGATTTGCATTGAGTGAGTAAACAAACCAGCGTAAGAAGAATTGGAGCGAGTTTAACGATTGCGCTCAACATAGAGGGCATGTTAGCTGGTTTACTCTGCTTACCGCCAGAAAGCGTTGAAGCTTGTTTGATAGAAAGAAACGTAAAAGAGCCAAATCCCTTTTTGTGAAGGGAAGAAGTTGGTCATACAAATGTGGATAATTAAATTACTTATAATAATATCCACCTTTTAATAATACAGCAACACAAGGTTTATTAACCGCTCATTATTTCTTCTGGAATGCCTCTTTCTTCTTCTGGAGCAAACGTATTATACCCATTATCATTCAAGCCCAGACGCTACTGGTTTACAGTAGTGCCAAACCGTAACTCGATACTTCCGGCTCATCCATGTCGAGAATAAATTGGCCGGTTAAGCCTTGGCATGAAAGGCCGCCATTCTATAGCGGGTTGGGTAGTTTTTGTCTTTTTTGTAACCACTTTTTCTTTTGTGATATAGTGTAAGCTTCATTATCAGTTGGATTGATTTTTAAAACCATATTATAATCCTGTAAAGCAGCCGTTAGGTTGCCTAATTCAAAATAAACATTCTCGCGATTAAAATAAGCACCTGTCGAGTATGGATATAATTTTAGGTGATGATATATCAATTTACACCAACTTGTAATCTAACCTTTAAGTGCATGTATCTTCTCGCCAAGTAGCGTTAGCCGGTCATTGAGCGCAAGGATACGTTTAGCCCGTTCCTGACTTTGCCGGATAGTTTCTGCCATATAGGCATTTCTTTCCTGAATTATCTGATATATGGTATTGTGCATAATCGCACTTTTTTTACATAAATGTAAGTTGAATACTAATCAAAAGAAAGGTACAGGGCAAGGGCAAAGAAAAGACTGTACCTTAGTTACCTACAAGCTTCACAACTATTGGAAAGCGACAGGCAACGGTTCATTAAGCTTCTGGAACAGTATGTGCAAAAGGTAGCTGAAGTTCACATTGACGAAGTGGATGCAAAAATGCAGGCTCGACTAATAAAGTTCATCATAAGTTTAAATGACGATTTTCCCGAAATCTCGGGGGAATAAGCGTATAAGCTTTGCTGCCAAAAATAACTCAAACGGAGATACTACTACCTCTCTGCGATAAAGTGACTGCATCACTCCCAAACTGGATAATGCCATGTAAGGACAGTGACCTCTTTCGCGTTCTCGGCCCCGAATTTTTTCAGATATAAGCCACCTTAACAAGATAAAAAAAAGCTTGACAGTATCAAGCTTTTTTTAAACAACCTAATCTTCAGATAAATACACTAGGGATAGTATACCCCTGGATAAATCACCTATATATACCGTGTACATATTTATGGATGTATACCCCGCCTTAACAAATAAGTGCAGGTATTATTTCTTTTTGTACAAATTCAGGCAGTTTACTTCTGAAAAAACTATCACTGTTTTGGTTCTTATTGTTGCTGAGCATCCGCTTAATCAATTTTAGAGCAAATGATCAAAATAAAGATTAACTTCAGAATAGGCAGTTTTCATTGGGTGTTTTCTAGATGCCCGCCCCCCAATCTGCTGAGCCAACCACCTACTAAACAACAGTACAAATGCCCACAACAACCAATTGGGTTGTCGGCTTGTCGATCCTGCTGCAATTATCGGTAGGTGGTGCTTTCATTAGGGATGCCCTTAAAGCTACTTACATCCAAAGCCGGATCAAGTTATCACTGTTCGCCCTTTTATTGATGGGCACGGCTATTCTACTCACCTATGGGCTAATTAATACTACGTAGCGTTGCCTCAGTAGGGTTATGATCTTCCTAGTCTGGAAAAGAAGACCTTAAACGGCCTATTTAACAACTTATAGAATCTTCTACTCCCAGCCACTCAGCGATATAGAGGCTATCGACAAACACAATATTGACTATAGCCCTCGACTACAGGCTTATCCATGTCTGATTTCTACCAATCTCTCAGAGCTTCGTAGTCGCTGTAAGGCTTGCTGGACCCGGGTCTTGACCGTCCCCAAAGGCCAACCTAATTCATCCGAAGCTTCTTGATGCGTGTAGCCCTGATAGTACAATAAATGGATCAATTGCCACTGATGGGGATTCAGGGTTGATTGAATCCAGGAGTCCAGACCAACCCAGTTGTAGGTGGGAGTACCGCTGCTTAGTTCGTCTAAGAGAAAATCCTCCAACGGTTCATAAGATAATGCAGATGATCTTAAATGAGTTGATGCATTATTTCGGACGATTCGCCACATCCAGGTGAATAATCGCCCTTTAGCCGGATTATACTGATGAAAGTTGAGCCAAATATTAATAAAGCTATCTTGGAGCACGTCTTTCGCTTGTTGATGATCGGCGATGATGCGCATTAGCTTCGATAATAAAGTGGGCGCAAATCGGTTATAAAGCTCCTCAAATGCTTTCTGATTTCCCTCTTTTAGAAGGACAATTAAGGTGGGTTCATTATACTGCTTGGCAGAAAATAGCCGGCTGGGTGACGTTAAGATGGGTGGCAAGATGGTAAGTTAAACAAAACCAGCTAAAGAGTACTAAATTTACATTTTGTTTAATTATAATACAAATAAGTAATAGGTAGTTTATTTGAATTTAATATCAATAACAATCATAGGTATGTTACCTCACAAAGTACAGGTTGTTTTTAATGGACTTTTATCAGGAATATTGAGCTAATAAAGCTACTAGGAGAAGCGAATTGAAAGAAAAAACAGAAAGGTATCCTTTTTAAATTGCCTATCTTGAGTTGGCGTTAACAAGTCGCTAACCACCTATGCAATATTAATTCCGCTTTGAGTGCTACAATGGGCCAGACCGTCAGTTCACTACCCAACTTTGCCCTGATATTCCCGTAGATAGTACTGTAAACTTTGTGTATGCACAACCCATTCAAGTAGGTTCTTATGCGGACGATAAATGGCCACTGTACTACGTGGCTAATTTTACGCATGCGGAGGAAATTGACGATCCGGCCATACCGGGCAAGAATGCCCTGCTGGTGCATGTGTATGTGGCAAGAGGGGAGCAGTGAGCAGAATTTGAGAAGCCTCCGCTAGTGAAGGAGTTGGAAGAAGGGGAAGAAATCTAGCTAGCTAATAGTATAGTAAGAGTATACAGATGTACATTTGTTTACTGAGTAAGCTTTGGCTTACTATGGTGTGGATAGAATCGGAAAGCCTGGCTACATTGCGGTGTGGCTTTTTCTGTAAAAGCAATAGTTCAATTACGGAGGATGTTGCTCTATATAATCAGGAAATAAGACCGTGCTACTTACGACATAAGAGTTCACGGCTTCCCGCTAGCTAAATAAAAGGGAGAAATATGAAAAGATTTCTGGCGCTGAGTAGTTTGAAGACTATGATTCCACAACAATCCGAGGCTTCCAGAGCCATCCAGCTTGAATTTGTGGCCGATTTGAGCTACAATCCCCGTACACACCAGTATCGCGTCGATCTGACGGAACCCTACCGGACTCAGCTGCCTCGTGATCGCAATTATTTATTACTCGATGTAGAGGGCTTTACTGTCCATAAACTTTTGGACGCCTTTCAAGTGGAGGTGGTTGACTACTACCAGCAGAAGTGTGAAGAAGCGCGTCAAGCCCTCGACCGGATACGTATCGAAAGCCAGTTTCGAGTGTAAGACCCAACAACGAAGGGAAATAGGTGCTATTATGTGAAGTATTTTTGGCCAAATGGGAACAGTAACCATTGTTTGAGGTGCCGGAGGAGTTGATTCGGGCGGTACGGGTTGGGTATTTATGAGGAGGGGAGCAGTATTGTATCGTAAAGCTTGACTACGTTGTGATTTGGCTTTTTTTGTAAATTTTACCAAGGATTTAGCGGTAATGTCAAGGCTACATAGGGTAAGCCTGCTCGATGGCGAAAGCGATCATTGTTAGCGACTTGATCCCGGTTGTTAAGGGCCATTTCAGTGGTCAACCATTGATAACCAACTTTCAACGCGATGCTGGGCCCAAAATACATACGAGCATATACTTCGGTGGTCAACATACCTCGATCATGAGCACCTAAAAGCTTTACATTAAGCCGGGTAGGTGATGCGGCCTGAAAAGCGTCAGGGCCTTGAAACGACTTTTGTACGTCTTGACCCAGCGAATCGGTCTGGCTAAAAAGACCAGTCGAGGAATAAACCCGTCCGATTCGGGAACGCCCTAAAAACGTAAAGCCCAATAAGTCAACGCTGGCACCCAGTTGAAGTCTACCCAAATTCCACTCCCCTCGTATGCCCAAATTAAGCGAGGTTTGTGACAGGCGCCCAAAGCGGACCGTGTCAATATTTTCCACACGAGTGAGCCGGGCTGGGGCCGTATAGTAGTTCAAATCATTGCCATAGAAGGCGCTTACTCGTGCTGTCCATCCCAAAAAAATAGTCTTGCTTTTTGTTACAGGGGTAAGTTCATAATAAACCAAGCTTGGGCTAAAGTGATTTCCTTTGGCAGCAAGCCCAAAATCAAAACCACCACTAAGTCCCTCCCGAATGGCAAAGCTTCTTTGTTGAGCCCCTAGTGGTTGGGAGTTTACCTGTATGACTATGCATAGGAACAGGGCTACGAAAATTGGTTTTAGTAGATGGGTAAATTTTGGCATTCAGGAGCGGATATGAATAAATTAAATTTAATTCAAACGGGCCATCGAAGTGGGTAATTGGTAATTAAGTTAAAGCGGCTCTGTAAATACTCATTGTTACATGACTGTCTAGTTAGGGGTCTTCTTAATTAACGTTATTCCATAAAATTTAACCATATCACAATGACCGCCCTCGACTGTTAGCCAGATGTTGAAGCGGACGTTCGCTGGCTTCAAAGCGTTGCCCGAAACGGCAACCGAGCCGGGTTGGTGAACTATACTCGGCGTTACGCCAACGGCCAGATGGGAGGATATTCGAACGGCTTACCAAGAGAAAGTAAAAGTATGTAACCCGGATAAAGGAGGATCGGAGCAGGCATTTGCTATTCTTCAGTCGGCGTATGAGATGGCCAAGAAGGAATATAGTGTTCCGTAGAACCATTCGATTTACCCGTCGCCCTGAATTCCTGTCGATTCATCCTATTTTTCTGACCGATCGCCAATCGCAGAATTTTCATATTGATACAATTGCTATCCTTTGTTATGCAATAGTGCATGAATCTTACAATTCCACATTATGAACCCTATTACCGAATATCAAAATGTCAAGAATAGTAGCGAAGCTGTAAAAAGCCTTTTTGCCAGGGAGTGGGTACTTCAAATGGTAAAAGGAGGGAGCCTACCTTCGTCCCACTCAATAGGGGCTGTAGGCTACATATCGAGTAACTTTGGCTATAAACCTGATCAGGCCTATTCTATCATCCGTAGTGTATTAGATGACTGCGAAGCCATTCGAAAGAGTCTTAATCACTATGATGCTAAAATGGAGGAGGAGAAAAAGTATATACAGGGTTTGTCTCCCCAAAATCAACCTACCCAAACTAACGAAGCCTTATTTGAACAGGTTGTTGAAACAGCTTTTGACTTATTAAAGAAAGGGCATGATTCTAAAGAAGTAGCAGAATTTCTTTCTCCAGAGTATTTGTTTTTAGACGATCATCCAGTCAAGTTAAATCAACAGGAAATTGATCGCGCTCTCGCAGAATCCATAAATCGTTTCGAAGATTGGAAGCGTTAACAAAAATAATATACATTTAAACGCCCGCCCCACCTGCCCCCAGTGTGGGGCTTTTTTATACTCCCTTTTTTTGGCAACGCTGAATGCCTAAGGACCATTAGCGAATTCCCTTACTCAATAAAAGCCTCTATGAGGCTTTCATTGGTTAGAGGAAACATGATTTTTATTTAAACTCGATTGCATGGCTATTTTATACGTCTCGGGACGTGATCAAGAAAGGGAATTTCAGCAATATGCGATTGACGATGAGGCTATTGAATATTATTTTGACGTGCTTAATCACTTGGTGAAAGCAGGCTTTCAAGTAAGTGCCGTTAAACTTGTCATAGAAGGCAAGGCTATGCTTCTACCCGTTGAAGCCTTCGATGGTGAGCTCGTGGAGGAACACTTGCGAGCCCTTCAACAGATATGGGAAGAACTTCTATTGTTGAAATAGATCAAATATAGACGGATAGACGACTGCTTTTATAAAAATCCTTTTTTCTGTAAAGCTGGCAGATACGCAGCCAGTTGTTTTTCATGGAGCGGCCACCACTTCTCGGCGGATGGGCCTTCCAAAAAAAGCGAACCAACATAGTCAGTCCGCTTTAGCTAAACCTAATCTTTACAATGATGGCGAAGGTAGTACCGAGCGATTTTACGTGCCCGATCAATAGACTACTCGCTCCTAAACACCGACTAAGGGCCGTTTTGAGCCGATCACTACATCAGCCCCAGGGTACGTAGGGGTGACTTTCTTTGATGAGTAGTTGCAAATGCGCCAGTGCCCGGTTGTGCTCCCCCGATCCGTTTGGCAACTGATGAAGCGCGGCAATTTCGGCGTCTTCAAACAATTTAATTATGTTTCAGGAGACATCGAACCGACTAGCATCGATGTCAGTGATCATCGCATCGTATAACGCCTGCTGGTACTCCAGATACGTATCCGTGACCATTTGCTTGCTGGCCGCTGGCTCCAGTAAAGCAAATGCGGTAGCGGTTTCAGTAAGCAGTTAAGAAGCGTTATTGCGGTTGGTACGGGATGGCAGCTCATTCGTCACACTACCCATTTAGCTACTGATTCACCCATGTGGTCGTATCTACCCAAACACTGGCCCCTGCACAACAGCATCAAAACGGTTACTTTCCGTCAACTCCTGACCATGAGAAGTGGCTTTCCCAAAAACGTAACCTCGGGTTATGACTCGTTGAAGGCGGCTATGGCCGTTGGGGCCACCTCGCCCCAGTTGACGTTCAGCTACCAGAATATGAACTATGCCCTGATGCGGTTTCTGATCCCACATGTGGCCGGTGGTTATTCCATTACGCCCATGCCGAACAATGCCTCCACCCAGAAAATCAGCGAGGTCGAGCAGAAACAGGCCCAGGAATACACCGATGCCTACATGAACTACTGCCAGCTCAACGTATTCGATAAGATAGGGATCGCCCCCAATATGGCCTGTAAACCCACTGATGTGAACCCGGCGCTGTGCTACAAATGGGCCGCTCCCAACGGCAAGGGCACCGATTGGGGGGATATGAGTCTGACTAACGCCGAGCGGGGCTGGAACATGTCGGCTCTGCAAATGGCAACGTTCATGAACGCGTTGCACCACACCTACAAGATTCTGCCTAAAACGGTGGCCGACGCCATGCGCCGGGACACGCTGGGCTACGACAACGCGAACAATCTAATCAAGACGGGCCTCAAATACGTCAAGAAAAACGGGGGCTATCCAGCCTCGAACAACGCAGGCGAAGTGGGGGCATGGCTGTTTGGCTTCGAGAACGAGGTGTACGTAGCGGTGTTGGTCAATTCAGATCCAAAACCCAACACGAGCGTATCGACTGACGTGGTGGCGGCTTTTGACGCTTGTTACAAGTAGTGGGCTTATGGCATTGGGTCGCAGGCGGAGTACATCGAGTAAGTACATAAATTCAGGTATCTCTCCTTTTTACCAATGTTTATCCACAGGGCGGTGGGGATGGCTGTGGACAAGCATAAAAAGGGGTGTATAGAGGACTTTTCTATAGGAGCATAGTACGCAGGCCATTACGGGTAAAATGTCCTTTTATGGCCTGTTTTAAGTATGCTTAGTACGTTCCTTAACCTGCTAAACATACCCTTTTGTCCGTTTTGTAGGATAGTCGTATGGGCGTTTTGAATAGAAAAATAGAGCCCTATACTGGTGGGAAGCTCAAGCAGACCTCCACAGCCGCCGAGCCTCCCTGACTAGTACTAGCACTCACCTAGACTGCACACGGATTGGTTAGGTCACAATCCACGGACAAGAATAGAAAAATAAAGCCCCAACCAATTAGCCTAGGCTTGTCAATGCATACGGATACACTTCTGACGGCTAACCTTGCGACCTTGATGATCGTATTGGGCCCCATTTGGATAGAGTCGTTCACAAGCTCCTGTTGGTGCCCGACCCTTCTAAACTTCGTCAAAGCCGTTGGCCAGCTTGCTTTAGCCGGGTAAGTTTTTCTAACCATTCATCCCGCCCCGCCTGGGCCTGGTCAACATAGCGGTGCTGACGGGTAAGGATGGTCTGATAATGGCTTAGTAGGTAAGCTCGTTGACCACTCGCTCTGAGTCGCTGCTGGGTTTTTAACATGAGCTGCTCCAGTTTAGTAATAGAGCAATCGTAGTTAGCCATGACCGTTTCGTACTGATCAATGCGTTGCAGTACCATCTCCAGTAGGAACTGGTCAATCTGGGCCAGAATAACTTCTCTGGGCTGGCTTAACAGGGCTTCCCATTGCGTTTGCAAAACCCAAATGGGTCGCAACACATCCTGGCCGTCGAAAGCCTGATGGGCTAGATTGGTCCGATGGCCATCTTCAACGATATACGTTTCCAGGAGGATACTTCCAGCAGCAGCAATCAAGTTTAATGTATCAAGAACCGTCTCTAACTGGTAGAGTTGACATTCAAAAGTTCGAAGCTGCTTTTGGCTGTCAATCGATTTTATGTAGAGCGTGAGCATCGTATAGTTAATTCATACCCGTTACCCACCCTACCTAGTCCCGTTCATTGACTCGTGTGGGCGGTGTGTCAAACCCATTAAGTCAGTACAGGTATACCATGTGTCTGAATGTTTTGTTCAAGGACATCAAGGAAAACAGGAAACAAAGATTAACCCATTACTTTCGGAGGGCTATCCTACTAGTCCTGTTGATCCCTGCTTCTTACAACACGTTACGACACGATTGTGCCGGACCGGCTTATCTTCCCTATAAATAAGCGAAAATGGCGACAAACCGTTGTAGCTACTAGTGTGATAAATTAGGGATTCCAAAAAGTCGACTTATGGATGAGGTCGACTTTTTTTGTTTTCGGCAAGAACATCATTGATTTAGAAGTGAACTCAGGTAGTGAAGCAACCTAGGCGTTTCAGGTTGCTTTGACGCGCTGGTACCGCTAGCTGATTATCTGAAACCTAGAATGGCCGATCTCGTTGATAAGCATGCTATCTACATGATGAAAAAGCTCCGATTGTCGCCCCTCAAACTAACGTCTACTGATGATGTACTCATCGTGTATATATCGGGCTATAGGAGTTATTCCAGACTGCACCTGAAAGTAGGAGAAACACACCTACACCCAGATCCCCTGGTTCGCTATACCGAACGCTTACCCCACTTCATCCGCGTTCATAAACACTATTTAATCAATCCGCATTTTGTCGAGTCGGTGACGCAAATAGATGCTACTCATGAGTATGTAACGATGGTGTGGGGTGACCAACTACCCATTGCCAGACGTCGAATCCCCCAAGTCAGAAAGGCTATTCATGCTGCGCTTGCCAGCCGTTCCGTTGCTATCCAGCCATGACGGCGCTAGACAATATTCCCGATTACGCCTGGCATTCATCCCACTTACGCATGACTCCTTCCTCATTTTCCTTGCTGAACGATGTTCATTTGTGACTTTATCTGGTCTTGAGCCAGTGTAAAAAGTCCTCTGGCAAAAATAGCCCGAGTCGGCCTACTTCGAAGCGTCAATAACTTAGGGGCTTTAGAAAGCCATCAAACGTTGAATGTGTTGCAGCAGCGTTCGCCTATATTGATGGAAATCTTCCAGGGTATTGACGCGAAGGGCTCCGGATGTTTCCTTTAACTGCTTGAACGCCGTAAATAACTCTTCATTCGGTGGCGGGGTGATGGCGTGAAAATAATGCCAGCCCAGATCAACGATCGTCTTGATTTTTTCCAATAAGATGGTCGGGTCATCTTCGTACTGAATCTTCTCAAGCTCCCCCGCTTCCTGGGCCAGGGCCTGTTTGATCTGTTGCTTGGTCATGGCAAAGTTAGGCAGCCAGTTGAGTCAACTGAACCAGTTTAAACCAGTACTGGCAAAAGGTTTCTATGCCTTGGAAGGCATCTTGTTTCAATAATAATGAATTGGCTCCCGCCCGGTAGTAACGCTGCACCTCCTGGTTTGATATGTCGCCTGTCCAAACCACCACGGGGATGTGTTGCCACGCTTCCGAGTTCATCAGCCAGACCAATAGCTCGTAACTATCCGACTTTGGCATCTGGACGTCAATGATAATCAGGTCAGCTTGTAAACCATTAATCAGCCGTTGGGAGGCCTCATCCCCACTGGCGGCATACGTCAAACTGACATTCTGAGGACACTGCTTGATTTTAGCAGCCAGCACAATAAAATCATCTTCGTCGTCATCGACGATCAGAACGGAGTAGTTCATAGAAGAATGAGCATAAAGTCAAAGGCAAACTTGCACTCAGCCTTTAAACGTAACGGTCTGAGGGTAGCTGGCCTCATCGATTAAAAATACCTTAAAAAGAACCTGAAGACGTGGGGTAAAGTTTTTTTAGTAATCAAACTGGAATCAAATGATCACTTGCTATTTAGTAAGTCATTGTTTACCACCCAGCAAATCAGTAACATTGCTTCTATTTTCACCCGTGTACGTAACCTCGTCCTTCATTGATGAACGCTTCTGAATCCCCTACGGTCTGGCTTGTTGACGATGACGAAGATGACCAGCATTTCATTTGTTCAGCTTTCCGGGATGGTGAGCCTTCCATTACGGTGCTAACGCTGAATGGGGGCGAGGAGCTATTGGCTGCCCTAGTCGCCTGTAAAGAGTTGCCCCGATTGATCTTGTTGGACGTGAATATGCCTCGGAAAGATGGCTTTGAAACCCTGCAGGAAGTAAGAAATACCCCTGCGTTCGCCGATTTGCCGGTCATCATGTTAACGACCTCCTCGGCCGAAGAGGACCGCCAGCGTTCGCTGGCCCTGGGCGCTAACCAGTTTCTGACCAAGCCTTTATCGCACCAACAGTTAAGATTGATGGCTCAACAATTGAGTCAGGAATGGGCCTTACGCTAAGAAAAAAGCGTTTCCAGCTAACTCATTAAGTTGAGGAACGAAACCCACATCTAGTTCTACATCCGATCAAGTATCAAAACAACATGTCTCCGGTAACTAATCCTGAAGTATTAATATCCCTGCTGTTTTCTAATGCTGAACGATTTTAATTTAGTTAAGGGTACTTGAACTACGGCTGCCAAGCTATAGGTTTTCCATCGAAGGTATTACGGGGAAGAAAACAGCCGGAGTCCAGTAGCTTCCGGCTGTTTGGTAGCTGACCTATAAGCAGTAAACCTATTGTACACGGAAAGGGAAATGGCTCTACAATCCGGTCAGGCTAAAAGATAAAACAGCCAGCATCTACCAGGTGCTGGCTGTAGGTGTTTCAAATCTATAAGGAACCTATGAGGGCAGCTAGCGTACAACTGCCTCGAAAGGTAGCATCTTGACCTAAATCAATAAGGTTAAGAAATCGTGAAGCAGAGTGGAATAATTGGCCGATTAAGCAAAAGTATTTATCTCCTAGATATACGACACGTTGGGAGGATATATTGTCAGCTAAATGGTAACTGGGACAGCTAGATTATGAACCGAGTCATTGCGCCAGGGGATCGCGTGATCGTCACACCCGTCAAATAGGGCATTATGCGTAAATCCTACAAAGCCACCGTGATTGCCTGGATGTCATCTGGCAAACTCAAAGTTCAGCTCGATGGGGATAAACGCCAGACATCGAAACTGGTCAATAGTAACGATGTAAAGAATCTGACCGATAAGCCTACCCAGTAGCCACTGACAACATTAATTCAGAAACTTAATTACCCCCTAAAGATTGCCATGACACAAGAACAGACGAAAGAGGTTTGGGCTCGGAAAGTAGCCTTGCAAACCGCCTTGACTGCTTTAGCCGATTTGCCGGAAAATAAGCGGGCTATCTCGGAATTGAAAGAAGGGATTGAGTCCTGTAACACGGAACTCGTTTCAGGCACGTATAACCCACCCCTGGAAGCGAATTAAAATCTATCAGACCTTTTGTAAATCAGCGTTACAAATGGTAGTGTCAGTCGGGTCCGTTTAAAAAAGGGTGCATAAATCGTCACGACTCAAAAATTCGCGTCTTAAACAAACGGGGGTATTTTGAGAATATAAATCTTCTGTTGGTAGTAATTAAGTGTTAATTGACGTCTTGACCAGCTTAGTTTATTGGTAATCCGTTAACTTGTAATTGAAAAATTAATAGGTAATACCTCTGTAACCCAGAAATATCCAGTTGTATGTCTATGAAAACAACCCTACTGCTTTTGGGCTTACAGGTTGGGTGCCTGCTCATTCTCAGTTGTAAAGACGACTCAAGGGCGACGACAACGACCATACCCCCAACGCTTACTCAAGAAGCACGCCTGTTAAGTGCAGGATTAAAAATCATAGGCGGTACGCCTCAAGAACAGGTCTATCGGTTACCCCCTGAAAAGTTAGACCCCAAGGGCTTATTCACGGAAACCGCCATTACAGCTTTTGAGAACGCAGTCAAGCAGCCAGGCTCATTTACTGCCACTACAGTCATGGGCGTGACGACTTATAAGACGAGTATTTTAGATGGTTCACTCAAGGGGATTCAATGGATCATTGGGATGGATGGTAGGAAGTTTAGGGCCATTGGACGTGAAGTAGAAAAAGACTCGATACGTGAGCAGGGTGACTTACAATTGACTTATTCGTCGCAGTAGCTCACCAGCGACAATTCAACTAAACCGCGCCCTGGATACGTTGGGGCTTATTTGACGTATTCTAGTCAATAATGCAGCAGGCAGCTTCCTGCTTACAAGAAATGAGTGTTAATTACGACTTCATCTGACGGTTTTTTCGTCTAATTTCCCATTTTATTAAACGCTCCGTTCGGGTTACACGGATTCTTTTAGGCCAAGTGACCGCAACGGCGGACCGTGGGTTCTGTACGAAACGGCAACAGCACTCAAATTAGTCGCCTTTTGCTAAATGAATGCAGGCCGCTTTATTCATTAACCTTAGTTTCGCGTAACTCAAATCAATATGCTCATTATGATGAACACCCTTAAAGTAACGGCCTCCTTATTCCTTTTTGTTTGCGCTTTTCTTTTGTCAACTCAAGCACAGGCACAGTTTCAGGTAAATGTGAATGGCAACTACTTAGCGCCTACTGAATCGGGCTCTTCATTCTCGGATGGTCTATGGGGAGGGGGCGTTACGCTACGCTATTTCGTAAGTTCCAAGTTGGCCGTTGGTCTAAACGGCCGCTATTTCACAACTAATAACTCGGCAAATTTTGATCCTGGGATTGGCGGTAGTGGATCGTTTAAAGCTTCTGGGAATTTAATTTTGGTGACTGGCCAGGCTGAATACTTTTTCTCTGAATCCGCTTTGCGACCTTATGTTGGGCTGGAAGCCGGTTTATACAGATCTGCGGCCACCGTTGAAATTACTAGCGGAGGCCAGACCATTAAAGTATCTGACAGTGGTAGTAATTTTGGCGTAGCGCCCAAAGTAGGGTTGCAGTATGCTATTTCACCAGCCTTTGGCTTAAACGCTGATGCGGGCTATCATCTCGTTTTTAGCGATGGTAGTACGGGAAAGTCCCTTCTCCTGGGGGCAGGCATCTACTTTCTGTTCGGTCAGCCCTAGAGAGCTAGAACTACACTAGATAAAAATGATGGTCCCGTTATAAGTCGGAATCTGATTGACTAAACCCCGAAAATAAAATTCGGGCGTTTAACAAGACGGCATATCCAGTAGCAGAAAGGCTTGCCGTGTAGCTGGTTGTCGATGTACCCGTTCATCATTTGTAGCACCCATCCCTACGAATACGCTTGTGAACTATGTATTGCATAGTATCTTGCATTACACTTAATAGCCATTAATGTGATCCGCTCATGAAGATTCATCGGATGCTATTGCTGCTGGCGCTGATCTGTTCGATGACCCTGCTCAGTTGTGATGAGCTGTATCTTAGGACTCACTATACCAAAACCGAGTATATGATTCCTATGCGGGATGGTACGAAGCTCTTCACCATCGTCTATGCTCCTAAGGACCAGTCCCAAAAATACCCTATCCTGATGACCCGCACCGCCTACGGCATTGCCCCCTACGGCCCCGACGAGTTCAGTAATGGCTTAGGGCCAAACAAAGACTTTGACCACGAAGGCTATATCTTCGTGCATCAGGATGCGAGGGGCCGCTTTAAGTCACAGGGCGAATTTATCCATCACCGGCCCTACCTGGCCGGCCAGGTCAATGAGGCTACCGACACCTATGATACCATCGATTGGTTGATCAAGCACATTCCTAACAATAACGGGCGGGTTGGCCAATGGGGCATCTCCTGGGCGGGCTGGGAAGTCTCTCAGGGCATGATTGAGGCCCACCCCGCGCTACGAGCCTCCTCACCCCAATCCCCGCCCCAAGACCAGTTTCTGGGCGATGACCATCATTCGGGCGGGGCCTTCCAGCTCATGTATGCCTTCTCCTGGATGGCCGCTAACGCCCATGCCCGACCAACCCCGACCGACAAAGCACCCAAACAGTTCGATTATGGCACGTCCGACGGCTACGATTTTTTTCTCAAGTTAGGTTCCGCCGCCAATGCCCAGAAGTTCTTTTTAGACCAGTTTCCGACCTGGAATGAGTACATGCGCCACGGTACGTATGACGCCTACTGGCAATCCCGCAATGTGCCCAAGGATTTGCGCCATGTCCATCATCCGGTGCTGCTGGTGGGCGGCTGGTTTGACGCTCAGGATTTCTATGGTGCGTTCCGCATGTACGAAGCCCTGCGACGCTACAGTCCCGCCAATCAGACCTACTTCGTGTTGGGTCCCTGGGCCCACGGCGGCTACGCAGGCCCCAAGGGAGACCAATTAGGCGCGATTGATTTCGGCTCAACGACCAGTAGTACTTACCGCTACCAAATGGAACTGCCGTTCTTTAATTATTATCTCAAAGACAAAGGCCACTTAACCCTGCCTAGAGTGCAAGCCTTCATCACGGGCCAAAACCGCTGGTACAATGGGGATGTATGGCCCCCGCCCCAAGCCCGCCCTCAAAATCTGTACCTGGCCGAGCAGGGAAGGCTTACGTTTCAGCCTAGCCCCTCTACTTCCGGTTCGGATAGCTATCGCAGTGACCCGGCGAAGCCGGTGCCCTATTCCGCCCAGGTCAGTACTAATGAAGGGGATACGTTTATGGTGGAGGACCAACGCTTCGCTGCGGTCCGCAACGATGTGCTCACCTATCAGAGCGCACCCCTGACTAAGGACTTCACTATTGCGGGTTCGATAGAAGCTAGTTTGCACATCGCTACGACGGGGACGGACGCCGATTATATTGTCAAGTTGATTGATGTCTACCCCGATGACGCCCCCGCCTTCCAGGGTACGAAAATGGGCGGCTGTCAGATGTTGCTGACGGGCGACATCTTACGGGCTAAGTTTCGCAACAGCTTTGCCAAACCCGAACCACTCGTGCCGGGCCAAGTCACCAAGTTGGTTTTTCCGTTAGGGGACAAGTTTCACACCTTTCGCAGAGGTCACCGGATCATGGTCCAAATCCAAAGTTCCTGGTTTCCTATGTTCGACCGCAATCCTCAGACGTTTGTTGACATCTACCATGCCGGAGCCAAGGACTATCAAGCCGCGACCCAAACCATCTTTCGGTCCGTGGCAACCCCTTCCTTTATTCGGGTCAACGTGTTGCCTTAGTTTGTGGGCTTTGTTGATTAAGCAGCCACCTATATCCACTAAAAGGTAGCGAGTCTAGTAGCCATTGAGAAATAAAAATTCTCACATAAGGCTCCTATGTGAGACACAGGAGGATGCATGGTGCTGCTACTCAAACACGGCGTTTTTGGCGATAGACAAACTAGTTCAAGGAACTAGTTTGTCTTAGTCTGTAAAACCGTATGCCTTTAGATTTGCTCCGTGATAGGTAAGCAACAAGGTCAATGGATGGCTTTGACCCTGGCAACCAGTAGCGTAATTAATAGGCCCAGACAACCAATAAGGGCATACGAATACTGTAGGTTTGTTACCTCAGAAATATAGCCAATCGCGGGAGGGCCAAGCAGAAAACCAAAATAACTGACGCCTGAAACGAGGGCTAACGCCATGCCCGGCGCTACGGTTTTGCTCTGGCCAGCTACGGAATAAACCATGGGCACAATACCAGAAACGCCAATGCCAACTAACATAAAACCAAAGGTAGCAGGCACCAATAAGGGAAAGGATACCGAAACAAGCATGCCAGTGGATACCAGTAGGCCACTCACTTGCAACCAGCGTTTGCGACCGTATCGTTGAATCATCGTATCGCCCAGAAAACGCCCGGTGGCCATCATCACCATAAAGGAAGCATAACCCAAGACAACATACGCTTCCGGAGCTTTTACAATCGTCTTGAAGTAGACGCCACTCCAGTCGAACATAGCCCCTTCGGTAGCCATACTGCAAAAGCCGATAGCCCCCAAGTGGACTAAAAAACGAGGAGGCATCGTGAAGAATTTACGCTTTAGGGCGGAGGAACCCAGCGTTACTTGTTGACTAGGCACCAAATAGGTAAAATTAAGTAAGATGTGAAGCCATACCAAGCTGGTGATCAGGCAGAAATGAACGAAGGGAACCTGATGCAGCTTCACTAAGCCCATGCCGAGTAAGGCCCCACTCTGGCATTATTTTCACGCCATCACCCCGCCACCGAATGAAGAGTTGTTTACGGCGTTCAAGTAGCAAGCAGTTAAAGGAAACATCCGGAGCCCTTCGCGTCAATACCCTGGAAGATTTCCATCAATATAGGCGAACGCTGCTGCAACACATTCAACGTTTGATGGCTTTCTAAAGCCCCTAAGTTATTGACGCTTCGAAGTAGGCCGACTCAGGCTATTTTTGCAAGAAAGCAAATCCCTGGTTTGAAACCGGGTAAATTCATAAATCAGCACCGCTATTTTGAACAAGCTCAGGCGGGGCGTGATGAGTGGTTAGAAAAACTCACTCGGCTACAGCAAACTCGTCAACTACTTCAATGAAGTTTAGGCAGGTCGGGCACCAATAGGAGCTTGTGAACGACTCTATTCAAATGGGTCCCAATACGATCATCGAGGTCGCAACGTTAGCCGTCAGAGGTGTATCCGTATGCATTGACAAGCCTAGGCTAATTAGTTGGGGCTTTTATTTTACCATTCTTGTCCGTGGATTGTGACTGTCTTAGCCCCCTATTAACTGGACAGATTTACTGAAAAGATTGTGTCAAAAACTAACTCTGCTTCCTCCCACTTTTGCTGCGGTGTAATAAAACCGATCGAACGGTGCAATCGATGATGGTTGTAATGGGAAAAATAACGCCCTAACATTTCTTTGGCCTCATACTAGCTGGCAAACTCATTTCGCTCAATCACATCATGTTCTAGAATACTGTGAAAAGCTTCAATGTACGAGTTCTCTTCAGGGGTGGCTACGTGCGTGAATTCCTGCTTGATCTCTGAGCTTTTCAAAAAGTTACGCACTGAATGAGCAATGAATTGACTGCCATTATCATTGCGCAAAATGACCCCTTTCAGTTCATGACTCCGATTTATTCGTCGAAAAAGATTGATCAAGTCGATTTGGCGAATACTGCCTTGGAATAGCCAATCCAGAATTTTGCGGCTATACACATCAATGACGCTCAACAGATAGTAATTCCGTCGTTCCCCTTGTACCCAGACGTACTTGATATCCCAACATAGGTATTCTAAGGGCTTGGTAGCTACAATTCGTCTGAATTTAACGAACTCCCGCTTACCTGTCGGCCGGAACACTTTGCCCAGAAGTAAATTATGCTCCTGCATGAGCCGATATACCTTTTTTTTATTAATCAAGTACTCTTTTTTCAACTCGTGGGTGATGTATTCGTAGCCAAGGGCATTGAACTCAACATCCAGCAGTTGCCGAATACTGAGCACGACCAGTTGATTGTCCACCCACGATCCATCCAGTTTCATGGTTACCTGGCTGGGCTTTGCCCCAGGCCTACCTGATTGAGGTTGGTAATAAGACACGCTCCGAGGCACGCTAAGCCACTGGCATAACAGGGTACGACTTACTTGATGTTCGAACTGCTTCATTAGTGCTAGTTTCTCCGAGGTTGAATAGTCGTTTTTTTTAGCAGTTCGCTTTTGATCTCCAGTTCCAAAGCTTGTTTTGCTACAATCCGCTTCAGGCGATCATTTTCTTCTTCCAGCACTCGAAGCTGGGGATCGACGCGTGCATAGGAATCTTTGAGGCCTTCTTTGCCTTTGCTTAAATATTTCAATCGCCATTTGCGCAGCAATGAAGGGGATAGATTGTATTTGCGACAGGTGTCAGCATGGCCGTCACGGATTGCTTCCTGGACGATGGAATAGCGGTCTTCGGGAGTAAAACTCCGCCTTAGTTTGCTCATGGTATCTGAATGTAAAAGGACTAAACTGTTTTTGCAATTTTGTCCAGCCATTCAGGGGGTTAAGACACTAGTACTAGCCAGGGAGGCTCGGCGGCTGTGGAGGTCTGCATGAGCTTCCCACCATTATAGGGCTTTATTTTTCTATTCAAAACGCCTATATGACTACCCTACAAAACCTACGAAAGGGTATGCTAGACATGAAGCTAAACGTACTTAAAAGACGCCATAAAAGGACGTTTCTCCCGTAGTGGCCTGCGTACTATGCTCCTATAGAAAAGGGCCCCTAATCACCCCTTTTTGAACTTATCCATCACAATACACTCAGCACCTGAGCATTACGGGACTGCCTGCGGAATCGGATGCTGAATCGTTAGCCGAATTAGCTAAAGCCTTCCCAACACTTAATATTCAATACGTGTTAACGGGTGAAGGAAAACCATTACTACTATGACTCATCAAGAAAAAGGAGCCAAACTTAAAGAACTCATTTTAGAGTTTAGTGCATTAACTGTTGATACAGAAAAGGAGATCGTAGTAGGTAAAGTGGCTGAACTTAATCGGCTTTTTTATCAATATAATACTCAAAATAAGGGATTGTACTCTGAAGTTGATACCGAAGAAAGTAGAATCTTATTTGGACGAGCAAAAGAAGTTTATGAAAATGGTCAGGCCGATCCCGAAAAGTTTGCAAAACTCAAACACTCTATCCTAGATTGGATGCGTATATGAGTTGCCGGCCCTCCGCGTCCGAGCCCACCCCGATTGAGCGGTTACCCGCTGCCGCCGATGCGTTTTCGGGTTTGTCCCTGGACGCAGGAAAGCAGGTCGTCACCAACGCGTATCTAAAGTCCAAATACGCGTTGTTCGATGCGATGACCCTTGACATTGACCCGAAGCGCTATGATGTGAGCTGGAGCATAATCAAGTCATTCGCCGATAAAGAAATAGGAGATTTCCAGGAATTGTCCCTTGAAACGGAGTCCAATAGTATGGCATTTACCCATTTACAACATTTGGTAATAGAGAGTCACAAATACGTTCCCTGGGGCTAACCTGGCAAAGAAGCGGGGCTATTATAGTGGTCAGAATGTCCCAAGGGCGTTACCTTACCTCCAATATACTGTCCCACTGCGTTGTTTAGCGCCTTGACACCCATTGCGGTTTCATCGGCAATTCGCGATTGTACAGCTGAGAAGCTAGCTGTAGCTTATCGTGTTCATAGCGCTTGTTGACTTTGTCCATCAACGTAGAGAGTGTAATGAGCCGCTTAGCCGCTTGGCGCCTGACACCAAAACTGTGATAGAACGTCCTGAATGAAAAAGTCTGTCAACCATCATAGTAGGAGATGATCGATATCATTGCTAAACGATTTATCGACGTCTAGTTTTACAAAAGATTATATGATCTAGTAGTCGTTCAATTGGTTCGGCGATATGGTTACTCAAATAGGCAAGCTTATAGGGCTATTCAGAGGTCTTACTAATCGACAAACGCGCATTGCGTTTTCTAATGGTAAATATGACCACGCTGTATTCACTAGTCTTTAACTCATTTTGCGATGGCTACGCGCCAAAGTTGTGGGGGCTGATTTTATTGGCTCATCTACCAGCTCCCCAGGCAGAAGCTATTTCGATCAATACTCTTTCCAAAGCTTAGTACCAACCGGATAGTCAGCCCATCCCAGAAAACCAGTTCCTGTCTTGGCTCCTGACGTTGGCTTACCAGGAGGGATTACCCGCTGCGTGTTTGAACGCTGTTTTGAGACCAAAAAACTAGTCTTTGCTTTTTCTGTTTTTCGCCTTCACCTCGTCAACTGTATACCAATGAACAAGACTTATACTGTGTTACTAGTAGATGATGATCCCGATGATCAATTATTAATTTTGCTAGCTTTTGAGCGAATTTCAGCTCAGTACAATATGCAAGTTGCCGCCCATGGACGGGAATGCCTAGCTCTTCTTCGGACCAACCGGGTCTTGCCCGACTTGATTCTGTTAGATTTGAATATGCCCTACGTGAGTGGCTTTGAGTTACTTCATCAGTTAAAGCTGTCCACTTTGTATCGCCCATCCCTGTCGTTATCTTGACGACTTCCGATGATCTAAGGGATGTCCAGAAAGCCTATGAGTTAGGGGCAACTAGTTATTTTACTAAACCCTGTACGCTTAAAGGTTTATTCAAGCTAGCTGAAGACGTACATGCGTCCTAGCCCGAGATCGTGGTTATTCCCGCTGACTTGAAAGGTTCGCTTTCCCAAAGGTTTTCGTACAATTCTAACGACTATTCCAAACTAAAAATTAGCATATGTTTCTAGTGGATTGCTATCGAATTGATACCCTTAGAGATCAGGAGAAGGAAGCCTTTTATAATCTCTTAGGCCAAAGTCAGCAAGCAGAGCTAGCCCAAGAGGTGAGTAGTCAGGATCTTGTCAACTATGACGATGTGCCTGTCAGCCATTTACTAGCGACCTACAGATTTAGACTAGAATCGATTGATCCTAAATCGACAAGTAAAAGTGAGCTTGAATTTTTGATCGGGAATATGTCAACGTTCAAAGGCGACTTGATACGACTTAACATTATAAAAACTAACCATTCTCAACGCGTGATCTTTACTGACAATAGTTACCATAAATTGATCGGGTGCTTATCGAGTAATGCGTCAAATTAGTACCTAATGGGCATTGCGATCCCATAAAGATCACTAGCCTAATTGCTAGTAAGTGGTTTGAGGCTGGATACGGGCGAGTGTTGCTCTCAATGGGTTAGACTGAGACTTACATCGGGTGTAGACCACTGTACGTCGTCAAATGAAAGTGGACAAAATGGAAGGTCCGCCGTTGCGGTGAAAATGGGAAGTGATAATTCAGTAATCGCACATATCTTTGTCTTAGGTTGTATTTATCAAAAAAAGTACAATTTTGACGAAAGGTCTGACAAAGGCAGCCAGCAGCTTGGGTTCCGCCGCTAATACGTCTCTGACGATATTCAACCGCTGGTTGTTCTGGCTGCCTTGTCTTTTCCCTGTAACTCCAACAGTACCTTTAGGCATACGTAAGCGCAAGCACTATGACCTGGCATGAATGTGCATTAGTTGGGAAGAGGCCGTTAGTCAACCTTATTTATTCACTTTTTATCCCTTTCCTATACAACCCTTCCTGCGCTTCTGTGTTGGCTTGGACATCAGCAAAGATGATCTGCAAGTGTGTTTGTCCGTGATTGATACCGATGGTCGAGTGACAATTAAAGGAACTACTAAAGTAACTAATCAGCCAGCAGGCTTCACCCTCTTGATGAGCTGGGTAAATAAGCATCGCAAACTGGAGCTGCTTATACGATATGTAATGGAATCGACGGGTGTTTATCACGAAGCTGTAGCCTGGCATCTATACCAGCATGATCAATCGATCAGCATTCTATTGCCTAATAAGGCAAAATACTATCTAAAAAGCTTAGGCTATAACCGGGGCGCCGGACATATCTTTGAAGTGCTTTGATATTGTCAGAAGTAGTACAATTTTAGGGCAAGGCCTGACAGGGGTAAGAAGTAACCTGAGGTGCGCCGGTTATACATCTTTCGATGATATGGGAACGCTGGACTATCTTCTTACCGCACCGGCGGCCCGGCCTGTCTTTCTTTTAAAGTTCAACAGTACCTTTTGGCACTTTGTGGTGACCAGGCATGTATGTGCGAAACTAAAGAAAGGCCCTTCCAGGCTGATACGTTTACCTAAACTAACTATCTGCTATGAAAACGCTGCTCCGTTATTGTGCAGGATTAGATGTTAGCAAAGACAGTCTACAAGTATGTTTGGCGGTCATTGACTCGGATGGCCGCGTTGTGGTAAAGGCTTCTACTAAAGTAGCCAATAAAGCCTCCAGCTTTTCTGCCCTATTGAAATGGGTTGGTGGTCATTGTAAGCAAAACTTACCTTTACGTTATGTGATGGAAGCCACAGGAGTTTATCATGAACAGATTGCCTGGTTTCTCTACCAGCATGAACAAACTGTGAGTGTGATCTTACCAACTAAAGCCCACCATTACTTGCGCAGTTTAGGACAGAACCGGGCCGATTTCTATGGATTAAACAAGGGTTGGCGTATAATTTTTGTTATATTTTTTGCCCCGTTTGACGACTGCATAGACTCGATGGATGAGTTTATTTCTTAGCGCATTGATAACCAGCATTTTATTCTTACCCTCTTTGACTTTTCGCTGATAATACTCCTGTAATTCACCGGGCATTTGAAGAGCCGACATGGCCGCCATATGAAGTAAGGTTTTTAGTGATTTTCGAGCGTGATGATTCACCCGGGTCTTACCCCGTACACTACTGCCCGAGGAGTGCTCGAAGGGAGCTACACCCGCATGGCAAGCTAGCTTTTTGGGGTCATCAATAGCTTTGAACTCATCACTGGCTAGGATTAATTCAGTGGCCACGACTTGACCAACACCGGGGATAGAAGTAACTAACTCAAAGAGTGCTTTCAGAGTAGGATCGTCAGCAATAAGCTGTTTGATTGCCTTTTCGACCCCTTTTAAATCACTCAGAAGCGCCTTCAGTGAGCTACTACAATGCTGCCCTAGTTGGGTAGTCAGGGCTTTGTCGCCAAATCGTTTTTGTTCGGCTAAAGGCACCTTCAACTGGCTGATCATACCTTGCAGACGCTGACGAAGACGAGTAAATTCCGCCAGCTTTTTCATGACTGGCCGAGCTGGCTTCCAGAGCCGAGTCCGGTCTTGAAAGCGATAAGCGTACTCAGCAATGCGTTGAGCATCAATACTATCTGACTTACCTCGTTGCAGCCCGCCAGCTTGTTTAATATGTAGGGAAGCTTCTAGCCAGATCGGTAACTGAGCCTGAAAAAACACGTCCAAGGCGTGTGCGTTGTAAAGACCCGTGTGTTCCATACAAACCACGCAGGTTGAGCGACCAAAATCAGGAAGTGCCTGGAGTTGTTTGATCACCGCTCGGATAGCAGTAGGTGAGTTTTCAGATTGGGTCTGCCAGACAATACCTTTATTAGTATAAACAGCCCAATCCAGCGTGTTCTTCGAAACATCAATCCCAATGAAGTGGCGAATATCCATTAGAGTACTTAATTTTAGGGTTAGATAATCAGACTGCTTACTCATCACTCGCTACGCCACGGGGCGCCCCGCTTGCTAATGGGTCACAACACCCTAATTTCTATTCGAGGTTAAGTAAGAAAGACCGAGCGGGACCTGAATCGGCCCGCACGGGCGGCCCCGCATAGGTTGCGAGCCTGGCCGGAGACGCTAGGGAAGCCCGCTCGGTTGTCTGTCTGGCAAGCTACCCAAATCTTGGTTTCTTACCAGCACTCAAACCTAAAGGCCGGAGCGGTCTAAGAATGATACGATTGATGCCGTGGGGCTGGCTCGTATGGGTTTGGAACAACTTCTTCCCCTTTGGCAACCGCTTTCGAAAAA
>NZ_FOLQ01000023.1:26886-52771 GCF_900112365.1 Spirosoma endophyticum
AAGATGTGAAGCCATACCAAGCTGGTGATCAGGCAGAAATGAACGAAGGGAACCTGATGCAGCTTCACTAAGCCCATGCCGAGTAAGGCCCCACTTAGACCGCCTAAGCTCCACACCCCATGAAAGGAGGTCATAATTGGCGATCCATACATTTTTTCGGCCGCTACCGCCTGGGTATTCAGTGAAATATTACACAGGTTGCCCACAATACCGAACAGCAGTAAACATAGGGCTAAGTGCCAGCCAGTGGTAGCCAAACCAATCGTGGTTAAGGCCACGGCGTAAAACGGAGCAAAAGCAGTTAAAATACGGCGGCTACCAAAAGCGGTTACCAATCGTCCCGAAAAAGGCATCGTCAAGAGTTGACCTAGCGGTAAACTCAACAGGATGCTGCCCAATTGAGCGTCTGATAAATGTAGCTGTACTTTGATCTCTGGAATTCTGCTGGCCCAGGATCCAAAGCACAACCCTTGGGCGAAATAGAAAAAAGATACGGCAACGCGTATTCTGTGTCGACTGATGGATTCCTTTTGCACCGTTAAACTATCTGACATCCTTGACGTGGGGTTAATGGAGTTGCCACCTTTTGATGGACACTGTGTAGGACGATCTTAATGGGTGCGAAGTAAACAGTAGCAAGTCCAATAGAGAGGAAGCCCTAAAGGTAAGTAGTTCATTACATCGTTTGTTTTCCAGAGAAGAACAAGTTTAAGGATTAGGTTAATTTCGTTAGCCTAGGCCGTCGCACCCCTACCCGTATCGTTAAATCGTTAAATCGTACAACTTGTTTAACTGGAAGCAGACCCCTCTTTATGGTATGCTAGTGATTGATCTGCGGCGGCCGGTCCCACTGCGGCATACCGTAAAATACGTCACTTGCCTTCAAAAAGGTTGATATCAAGAATGGAGGGATACAAGTATCTATTCATCAACCGCTACCCGATACGGAAGTGGGACATCGCTTACTCGAATTATAGCCGGGGATACTATTAAAGACCGACGGGTGGCTTTACGGTCCGTATGCTAATGACTGGACTGCGGTAGCGGGCCACTTGACATTCATCAAAAAGAATCGACTTATAAAAACGCTCCTGCATGAGACGGGTGATCTTCAACTATCTGTTGTTAACAACCGGGGCAAAGATAGAGTAGAGACAACGCACGGCAACTAGTTATAGATGAGTGGTTGGACAGGCTGATAATGAAAGTCTGACAGATAAACATAAGGTGTGTCGTTTCAGGGAAGTTAAAAATTAAGTTCCCAAACAGAAAGTCTGTCAGAGTTATAAAACTAAATAATTGCTTCTTCCAGAAGATCATTTTGCGAAGCTTATGTTGCAATACCTCAAATTGAACTTCTAGCTCGAGAGCCGAACGGCACAAGCTTCTAAGCTGGTAATCGTTTGAAGAAAATACCCCTTAGAGACTGTATTTTTAATCTTGAGCATTGCCTATCAGTACAATTAATAAAAAGATCTGTTTTGGCTAGTTCAGTTTACTTACTACCAAAAGTTTAACTGCATTAAACCCGTTGATTTATTACTATTTAAAGAGTAAGTTGCGTAAATACCAGTCTTTTGCCGGTCAATCCTGCACCGATTTATGCATCGACGTCTACTGATTAGCTTTCTGATCCTTCTAGGGGGTAGTCCCTTACTGGCTCAACCTACCTATACCCTTTCGGGTATCGTTCGGGATTCAGCCAGTGGACAGCCCATTGTACGGGCGGCGGTTATCCTCGATTACGAAAAGTCAACCCGGGGCACCTACACCGATACCCAGGGGCACTTCGCCATAACGGCCAGTGCGGGCCAGCATATCGTCGTCGTGCGAAGCCTGGGGTATGTGCCGTTTCGAACCACGCTGTATCTGCGAGAAAACAGAGACCTACCCATTTTTCTGCCTTCGGTGGCCAGTCAGTTGGAAGAGGTCGTGGTCCTTAGCAAAGGCTACGACCGCAATGTGCGTCAACCCCTGTTGGGGGTGAGTCAGATCAATATCGCCACGCTGAAGAAGATGCCAGCCGCCCTGGGTGAGGTAGACATCCTACGGAGTCTGCAAATGCTGCCCGGCGTCACCAGTGTGGGCGAAGCGGCCAATGGGCTCAACATCCGGGGGGGCACCACCGACCAAAACCTGATTCTGCTCGATGATACCCCCATTTTCAACCCCACCCACATGTTCGGCTTGTTTTCGGTCTTCCCGCCTGATGCGGTCGGAAGCCTGGATCTGTACAAGGGAAACGTACCAGCCCGGTATGGGGGCCGGGCGGCTTCGGTGCTCGACATCAGCCTGCGCAACCCCGACCTGAATGTCCTTCGGCTATCGGGCGGAGTGAGTCTGGTGGCCAATCGGCTCACCCTCGAAACGCCCATCGTGAAAGAAAAACTGGCCCTTCTCGTATCAGGCCGGGGCGCGTTTAATGACTTTCTATTGCGGGCCGTTTCGCCCCGTTTCGCTAACATCCGGGCCAAGTTTGGCGATGGCACGGCCAAGCTCTTCTGGCGGGTCAATGACAGGAACACCGTGTCGGCGATGGGGTATTTTAGCCAGGATTTGTTTCAAACCAATCTCTTGGGCAGTCTGGCCAATATTAACGCCCTGAATACCCAGTACGCCCAGCAAACGGCCAATGGCATGGTGCGCTGGTTTCACCAGGTGAATGATCGGGTGAATGTGCAAATAACGGCGTTGGTGGCCCAGTACATTCCCCGCATCATTTCGACTGAAGACAGTAATGCCAACAACGTAGTGCTGAAGCAGTCACTGCTCCAGCGGCAGATCAAGTCTAACCTCAACTACCAGTTAGCCAATCAGAAGATCGAAGTGGGTATGAGCGGCACGCACTACCGGCTCAACCCCGGCGAGTTGATCCCCGGCAATAGCCTGGCGGTTAACTACCAGAAGACCCCCCTTGAGCAGGCCCTGGAGTTAGCCATCCACGTTGAAGATGAGATCAGTCTGTCCGATAAACTGGCCGTGTCGGCCGGACTGCGGTATTCCCACTTCCTGAACCTGGGACCGTCGGTTGTTCGCCGGTACCGGAGCGACGGAGCGGCCAATGGCGAGGTGCCTGAGGCCACGTCGGTGGTGGACTCGACGGTGTATGGAGCGGGGCAGGTGAGCCAGCAATACGGCGGGCTGGAACCCCGGATCGGCCTCCGCTACGCCCTGACGCCCAACTCGTCCATCAAGCTGGGATATAACCTGATGCGCCAGTATTTGCAGACGATCACCAATACCACCACGCCGTTGCCCACCTCCCGCTGGAAGACAGCCGATGCCCATATTCAGCCCCAGGTCAGCCAGCTTTGGTCAGCGGGGTATTTCAGGAACGCGAAAAATAACATCTTCGAGCTGTCGGCGGAGGTGTACTGGCGTAGTACCCAGCATATTTTGGACTATAAACCGGGGGCTGATTTTCTGTTGCAACCCTACCCCGAAACCCAGCTACTGCCCGGAAAGAGCAACGCCTACGGCCTGGAAGTGATGGTAGCCAAGAAGAAGGGCGAGCTGACGGGCTGGATCAACTACACCTTTGCCCGTACGCTGAACCAGGTCAATCAGGGGGTTGACTTTCAGCAGCAGATCAACGGGGGCAACTGGTACCGGGCCAACTACGACCGGCCCCACAGTGTCAACCTGAGCCTGACCCTCAATCAGGGAAAGCACCACAGCTTTTCATTCAATGTGGCGTATAGTACCGGTAGGACCTATACCGCCCCCGAGGGTTTCATTTTCTACCAAAACCGGACCTATCCCTACTATAATGGGCGCAATCAATATCGGTTGCCCGACTATCACCGGCTGGATTTTGCCTGGAATATCTACAATCCGAGTATGAAGAACCGGCGCTGGCAGGGGCACTGGACCTTTACGGTGTATAATCTGTACGGTCGAAAGAATGTCTATTCGATCTTTTACCGCACCGAAGGACAGGCCACCAATCCCTACCGGCTGAGCATATTTGGCGCACCCATCCCCAGTCTGACCTACAATTTTGAGTTCAAGTAACGCCACTTCCTGTAGCCATGCGAACACGCTTCCCGCGCTTAGTTGGCGGCCTTGCGGTGCTTTTATTGCCCCTGGCCTGCGTGGACCCCGAGGACATCCTGCTGCGCGGCACGGTGGACGTCCTGGTGGTCGATGGCACGATCACCAACGGGGCCGAACCCCAGCTGATTAAACTCAACCGCTCAACGGCTGATCGCCTGACGGGGCTCTTGGGCACAACGCCCATTCGCGGGGCAACCCTTCAGGTGATCGAGGATTCGAGCCTGGTCATCGCCAGCCACGAGACCACCGCGGGCAGTTATCAATTACCGGCTGACTTCAGGGGCCGGGTGGGCCATACCTACCAACTTCGATTTGTGCTGCCGGGGGGTGAGCAATACCAGTCCAATGCGCAGACCATGCCCCCCGCTCCGCCCATTGAGCGCGTCTACGCCCGGTTTAATCCGAGCAGTTTAAACAGCACGCTGTTACAGGGTTTTTCAGCCGCTCATGATGTATATGTGGATCTTCAAGATCCCCAGGGGGAGACAAATTTCTACCGGTGGGACTGGAAACTTTGGGAGACCCAGGGCGTGTGCCGAACCTGCGTTCAAGGTCGCTATTCGATTAACAATGTACTCACGCAGTATGCTGCCAACGGGTTTCGCTACTTCACAACGGGGGATTCCCTGTTTGAGAACTGCTTTTACCCCCCGGCCGACGATCCGTCCGCGAGCCAGTATTTCGCCTATGATTATCCCTGCCGTACGCACTGCTGGGCGCTTTTTTATAGTCATGATCTCCATGTGTTTGCCGATACCTACAGCAATGGGCGGCTGATCACCGGGCGGCAGGTCGCTCAAATCCCCTACTATCAGCACAGCCCCTGTCTGGTGGAGATTCGCCAGTCGGCGCTTACCCCGTCTGCCTATCAGTATTTCAGGCAATTGGCCGATCAGACGCAAAAAACAGGCGGTGTGGCCGACATACCCCCGGCCGCGTTAGGGGGTAATGTCCATAATCTGGCCGATAGCCGGGAAGGCATCGTCGGGTTTTTCACCGCTGCGGCCGTAGCCACGTCCCCCTACTGGTTGGACCGAAAAGATGCCACCGGAATACCCCTGGGAGCGACCGACCCGGCCGGTGGATCAGGGGTGTTAGGGGCCGAATTATTTTATGCGCTCAGCAAACGGCAACCCCTCCTGGAGCCGTCCCCACCGACGGGCCCCGCGTTTCAGATTTTAGGCAAGGCTCAACCGCAACCAACCGCTATTTGCGAGTCGACCGAGCGTCAAACCCCGGTCAAACCAATCGGTTGGCGGGATTAATCAATAAACATACGTTCCTCATGAACACCTACTTTTCGTCGTTCCGTCCCTTTACGCTGTTGGGCTGGCTACTCTTCGTCTTAGTGCCAATGGCCTGTGTCGATCCTGAAGACATCCTGCTGCGCGGCACGGTCGATGTGATCGTGGTCGACGGCACCATCACCAATCTGGATGAGCCCCAACTTATTAAACTCAACCGCTCGCGAGCCGATCCGGTTAGTGGGCTTTTTGGGGTATTGCCCGTTACCAAAGCCAGCGTGAAGGTACGCATCGATTCGGCCCAAACGGTTTCAGCTACCGAAACCGTCGATGGCACCTATCGATTGCCCGGTGATTTTCGGGGTCAGGCTGGTCATGCCTATCAACTACAAATTACGTTTAACGATGGAACGGAGTATGTGTCTACCCAGCAGGTTATGCCCCCGGTGCCACCGATCGATAACGTATCGATCCGCTTTAATGCCACCGCGTTTGCGCCCGGCCAGTATCCCAAAGGGTTTCGAGCGGGTTACACCTGCCAGGTGACGACCCGTGATCCTGTCGATCAGCATAATTATTACCGCTGGGATTGGAAACTCTGGGAAAAACAGAAATGGTGCCGGAGTTGTTACCAGGGCAACTACATTGATTCCGTGCAGGAGAATTATGTACAAAACGGGGTGCTGGTAATGGTCCGAAGGGCCGTCGAAGATTGTGAGCCGATACCCCGAGACTTCTCCGTAACCAACTTCGAGCACTGGTATGATTTTACCTGCCGAACGCCCTGTTGGGATATAAGTCAGAATGCTACCCTGCATCTTTTTGATGACCAACTCACCAATGGCGGAGCGGTCAACGGTCGGCAGGTAGCGGTGGTGCCGTTGCTGACACGTCAACCCGCCCTGCTTGAAATTCGTCAGGTCGCCTTAACGGCATCGGCTTACCGGTTTTATGACCTTCTGCAGCAGCAAACCCAAAAAACGGGGGGACTCGCCGATACCCCACCCGCTGCCCTGGTGGGCAATGTAACCAATCGGGCGAATCCGCGCGAAGTCGTCGTGGGCTTTTTCACCGCTAGTTCGATTGCCACGGCTCGTCGCTTTCTGGATAAGAAGGATGCCACGGTCTTATCCTATGGGGCCTATGATGAGTCAGGCCAGATTATTGAGTTCGACGATGAGCTATTCTTCGTGCAGACCACCCGTATTCCCTTACCGGGTGCCAAAGGCAAACCCTTTGTACCGGGTGGGCCGGATCGGTATATAACCGCCCCGTGTATTCCTGGCGAAACCCGCACCCCGATCAAGCCTGACGGCTGGCCAGACTAATTGACTAACTAAGTGAAGTATGGCTCATCAGCGCCTGTCAAACCGTCTATGTGGGTTACTCGTTTATGTAGGGAGTTGCCTGAGTCTCTCCAACTGCGTTGATCCGGCCGATCTGATGCTTCGAGGCCGTTTAGATGTGGTCGTCATTGACGGCACAATTACCAGTCTGGCCGAACCCCAGGTAATTCAGTTGAATCGATCCATAGCTGATCCCCTAACTGGATTACCGGGTTGGTTGCCCCAACGGGCTATTCAAAAGACGATAATTTAAATAATCTCCCAAACTATTAAGCGCATCAACGTCTACTTGCCATGAAGATAAGTACTGGTTGTGGATTTTATAGGAAAATTACATCTATAGCCATAGTCCTATAACCACGACCGATCGCTACCATGATCCCCTCTCAGAATGGCAACTACTTTACGGGTGGCATGCTTAGAAACTATGTCAAAAGCGCCTGGCGAAGTTTGAAACGCCAGAAACTGCCTTCATCGATCAATCTGCTGGGGTTGGTCGTCAGCATTGCCAGTTGTGTGCTAATTATGGTATACGTTCAGTATGAATTGAGTTACGATAACTACCATCAAAGGGCAGACCGCATCTTCCGGTTGACGACCCAATTAACCGTAGATGGAAAAGAAGACCATACCGCCTGGGCACCTAACTTTATCAGCCAACAGCTAAAGGCAGACTACCCGGAGATTGAAGAGATCATTCGCCTGCAAGCCAATCCGGGCAACATTTCTTTCAACGTAGTCGCCCCCTCAACAAGGCAAGTACCCCGTGTAATAAGCCTGGATCAGGTGTATACCGTATACGATCCGGCCTTTTTAACCGTCTTTTCTTATCCCCTGTTGGCAGGCGATCCGCCTACCGCCTTGGTCCGGCCCGGTTCAGTCGTGGTGACGGAACGGGTAGCCCGGAAATTGTTTGGCCCTGACTGGAACCTGGGAAAAGGCATACTTGGCCAGTGGCTCCAGTCAGGAGAGAACACGTATCAGATAACTGGCGTACTACGGGATATACCATTCAATACCGATATGCCCTTCCAGGTGTTGCTGGCCCAAGAAGCCGGGAAATTAGAGAAACAGGCTTGGTGTACTAGCTACGTAGTATTTAAACAGGCAGCTAATGGTATCGGCTTTTCCCCAAAACTGGCCCAGGTTGCCCAGGCCATACAGGCTGACTTTGCCAAAAGGGGCGGTCACATTGCCTTTTCGCTCGAAAATCTGAAGGACATTCACTTGGGGGAGCCAAAACTGTTCGACACGCCAAAGGCCAATCGGTCCTATTTACTGATCTTCTCGCTGGTAGCTGGCTTTCTGTTACTGATTGCGTCCATCAACTACATCAACCTGTCCCTGGCTCAATCGGTCGGGCGAAGCCGGGAAGTGGGGGTTCGAAAAGCGGTTGGAGCTGCCCGCTACCAGGTACTTTTTCAATTTCTGGGTGAGTCACTCTTAGTGACTGGCATCGCCCTGGTACTCTCACTAGCCTTGGTCATTCTGCTACTGCCCGTCTATAACCAACTAGCCGATACGCATTTCTCGCTTTCCTCCCTGCTGACTTGGCCGATGGCAGCCTTGTTGAGCGCTATTTTTGTCATTGTGGGCGTGCTGGCCGGGAGCTATCCCGCCTTTTACCTGTCTTCGTTTGAGCCGGTGAAGGCGCTGAAGGGCAAACTGCGCCTGGTTGGGAACTCAGCGAGCGTACACATGGGACAAGGGCTGGTCGTGCTTCAGTTTACGATTTCGATCACCATTATCATCGGTACGCTTGTGGTCTACAAACAATTACACTATTTGCAGCATAAGCCGTTGGGCTTTCAAAGGGAACAGGTGTTGGTGGTAGCTGTTCCCCGGGAAGCAGCCGCTAACGGAGCCCTATCCACGCTTCAGAAAGCGCTCTCCGGGTTGGCGTCTGTATGGGGAGTGGCGCTGATCGGTTCCCATTCCCTGCCTAGTCAGGACATGAATCTGTCGGCGTTCAATCTGGCAAAGGGCGGAAAAATGCTTCCGCTGCCCCAACGCTCCATCGATGTGGACGAACACTACCTGACCGTCTTGGCTATTCCGCTGATGGCGGGTAGAAATTTTGCCCATGCTAGCCTACTTGGTGAGAAGACAGGTCCGGTAGTTCATGAGGTGTTGGTTAATGAGGCCTTAGTGGCTAAGATGGGGTGGAGGACGGAACTGGCCATCGGAGAGGAGATCAGTCAAGGACCCCTTGGAGCCGAAACGTGGCGCGGACGAGTCGTTGGCGTCATCAAGAATTTCCATTTTCAGTCGCCCCAAAAGCCCATCGAGCCGATGGTCTTGCAAAACACGGCTTGGCAAGGGCCTGAAAAATTGCTGGTGCGTCTATCTACCGGTGAGTTAGCCCGTCAACTTGATTTAATCGAAACCCAATGGAAGCGGATCGTTCCGGATCAGGCGTTTGAGGTTACGTTTTTGGAGGCAACCTTTGCCCAGCAATATCGACAGGAACAACGCCTGGTCACAATTTTTACTTATTTTAGTCTGCTGACCATCGTCGTATCCTGCCTGGGCTTGTTCGGCTTATCCTCCTTGGCTACTGCTCAACGAACCAAAGAAGTCGGTATCCGAAAAGTGATGGGTGCTCAGGCGCATAGCTTAATTTATCTGCTATCGAGGCAATTTCTCCTGTTGGTAGGTTTAGCCGTTCTATTAGCGAGTCCGCTGGCCTGGTTTGCCATGAAGCATTGGTTGCAAGACTTTGCTTACCATGTATCGATTGGTCCTGGGGAATTTGTCATGGCTGGTGGTGCCGCCTTCTTAATTGCGGCTCTGACCACAGGGTATCATGCGATCCGGTTAGTTCGTACGAATGCTGTACGGGCTTTACGGTATGAATAGTGACCCCAGCAGGTCCAGTTAGCCGTTGGAGCGTATCTACATATATTCTTAAGACCGTTTTGGTAATGCATTGATAAACGTTTATGCCTTAAACTCACAATTCGCTCATTTTAGGATAGCTCTGCACTATTTCTGCGGTTCAGTTGGTAGAAGCGAAACAGCAGTAGTATCCCTCCAAATACGGAAGCCGCGATCCAAAACCATGTCGTGGTATCAACCCGTAATCGGGTAGCTAGCCAAGTGGGTTGCTGTTGACTGTACAGCGTAATAACGACTAGGCTGTTGTTGATCAGATGAGCCAGAATAGCCACCCATAGGTTCCCCGACCAGTAGTATAGATAGCCAAACAACACCCCTAATAAGAGCCGGGGGAAGAAGCCGTAAAATTGAAAATGGACCGCGCTAAACAGAATAGTCGCTAACCAGATGCCCAGATGGGCATTCGCCGTCCACTCCATCAACTTGCGTTGAATAACCCCGCGAAAAAATACCTCTTCCCCAATGGAGGCAATCAAGCCAATCACCAACACGGCTATGACCAACTGATGGCCGGAGTTAAACGCAATTAATTGATTGGTGAGCAGGGCACTTTCTTGTTCCTTGCGATCCATCCACTCCCCAACGGTTCCCAACAGTCTAGGTAGCGGCAAGTGTTGATTCCAGTCAATGATAAATTCATTCAAGGGTAGAATAACGATAACGCTTAACAAGCCGATCCATAGTCCTGAAACGGCTTTCAACGAGTTACTCTGAAAGTTCGTCCACCGACCCTTCTCAAAGCCATACCAATAAATCAACGCTGGAAGCAAGTAGCTGCATAAGTGGCTGACGGCTTGCACAGCGATGAGGATGTACCAACCGTTGGGTAGTTGAGCCACTTCTTGGATGAATCGCGGTAGCGAACTAATCTGGTTGATATGGCCAGCCAAAAAGGCGATCAGCAGCGCCAAGGCCGATCCAACGGACATCCCTAGAAGTGCACACCCCAGAACGAGTAAAGCAGCCCTCAATTTGTACATGCGTGATTTTAACTGATTGGTTGATAGGTGACCATACGTGGGTCAAAGTACGAAACTTCAGACTAAACACGGGTAGATTATCCGTCTCTTCAAAGGCTCCTTTAGCGCGTCAGGAGTCACTTTTTTTGTAATGTAATTAGCTAACTGAATTGACCAACAGCAAGCCTACTGGCTACGGTATTAGCAAATTCGTTAAACAAAACACGTATACACGTTCTCGTATGGGGTAGTCGAGTAGGCAAGGGCTGAAATGCCCTTGCCTACTCGACTACCCCTAAGACCGGTTGATTGCTCTTTTACCACACGCCCAAACCATTCAGGAACTAGTTGGTTGGCCTTAAACCTGTTATACTCCCTAATGGTCCAGCCTCAACCGCAATCCGACTCACTGCTTGTCGTTTACCACACGGCGTTTGAAAACAGCATACAAGGCTTTTGCCTGCTGGAAAAAGTAGCCACCTCACCGACGGATCTCAGCGATTTTCGCTATCTGCTGACCAATGCGGCCTTTGAACAGCAAGCCGGACTTCACCAGGCGGTGGGCAAAACCCTCCGCCAACTGGTGCCTGGGGTCGAAGCACGTATTATGGAGTACTATGACCAGGTCGCTTTGACGGGTCAGCCTATCCATTTTGAGGATTATGTGACAGCCCTCGATTGGTGGATGGCCGTCGATGCCTTTCCCGTCGGGGAGTTTACTCCGCTTCGAATTGGCGTTCTGTTTGCGAATGTCACCGAGCGAAAACGGCATGAACAGCAACAAGACTATTTATTGACCCTAGGTGACGTACTCCGTTCCCTAGCTGACCCTGTGGCCATTAAAGAAAGGGTGACTCAGCTGGCCATGCAGTATTTCGGGGTAGACCGATGCTGGTACTGCACCATTCAAGCCGGTAAGGTCGTTATCAGGCACGATGCGTTTAGGGGAGATTTCGCATCGGTGGCGGGCGTCTATCCACTGAGCAGCTTTGCGCTCGTTAAGAAGGTAATAGATGAAGGCCGACCGTTGATCGTTCACGATATGACGACCACCGATCTACTGGATGAAACCTTGCGAGCATTATGTTTACAGGAACAAGTCACCGCCATGGTAGCGGTGCCCCTCAAACATGAAAACTCCGCTGGCATTTTGTGTCTGGTTCAGTCCACACCCCGCCACTGGAGGGCGGTCGAAACACAATTGATGGTGGAAACCGCCGAACGAACCTGGGGCACCCTCGAACGAGCCCGCGCTGAGGAAGCCCTAAGGGATAGCGAAACGCGATTACGGACGCTGGTGCAGAACCTGCCTGATTACGCCATTTTCCGCTTGGATGCCGCTGGTATCATCACCGAATGGACTGAGGGGGCCCAGCGGGTCAAGGGCTACACCGCGGAGGAAGCCATTGGGCAGCACCTTTCTTTGTTTTATACACCCCAAGCCATCGCCGCGGGTGAAGTGGATGCCGAACTGGCCCAAGCCGCCCGGACAGGCCGCACCGAGCGGGAAGGGCCGCGCCTACCCAAAAACGGGGACCGTATTTTCGTTAATGAAATAGCGACGGCCATCTACGACGGGCAGGGTGAGTTAACCGGCTTTACCAAAATCAGTCGCGACATCACCACCCGTAAAGCGGAACAGGAGCAATTACGCCATCTGGAGGAACGGACCCGGATTGCCGTCGAAGCCGCCCAGATGGGCACCTGGGAGTGGAATCTGCTCACCAATGAGGTATACTGGAACGAGCAGCACTTCGAGCTATTCGGCCTGCAACCCCAACTCCAGCCTCAGAGCCCTGACACCTTCAGCCAACACCTTCACCCCGACGACCGGGGCTGGGTGATGGACGAACTGAACCGGGCCGTCTGGGAGAAAACCCTATACGAGGCCGAATTTCGGATTGTGCGCGAGGATACGGGGCAAACGGCCTGGATGAGCGGCTACGGCCGCATCACCGACGAGGTCGATGGCCGGGCGAGTCGGATGAGCGGGGTAATGGTCGAGGTTACCGAGCGCCGACTGGCCGAAGACAAAATACGCGACTCGCAGCAACGCCTGCAGCTTATCCTCGACAGCATCGCCGACCACGCCATCCTTACCTTTGATCCCGACACGACCCTGACCAGTTGGAATACGGGGGCTGAGCAGCTATTTAATTACCCAGCCGGTGAAGCCATCGGGCAATCGGTTCAGATAATCTTTACGCCCGAGGACCGGGCGACGGGCGAATTGGAGAAGAAAATGGAGCGAGCCCGGCGCGAGGGGCAGACTCCCGATGAGCGGGATCATCTGCGCAAAGATGGCTCCCGGCTGTACATATGGGGGGTACTCTCGCCCCTCCATAATGCCGACGGGCAGCTATTGGGCTATGTAAAAGTGGCCCGCGACCTAAGCGAACGCCGAAGTATGGAACAGGCCCTGCGCGAGACCGACCGGCGTAAAGACGAGTTTCTGGCCATGCTGGCTCACGAACTGCGCAATCCGATGTCGACTATCCGTTCGGGGCTGCAAATTCTGACGCTGACCGTTGGGCAAGAGCATACTACCGGACCGTCGGGCGGTAACGCTACCATCGCCATGATGACCCGGCAAACCGACCAGTTAGTGCGGTTGGTGGATGACCTGTTGGATGTGAGCCGCATCAGTCAAGGGAAGATTGAGCTGCACAAACAGCGAATAGAGCTGGCTGAGTTAGTCAGCCAGGCCGCTGAATCGGTCCGCACTTTCTACTGGGAGCAAGGTCGGCACCTACAGGTTGACTTACCGACCGTCCCGATTTATGTTGTCGGCGATGCGACCCGGCTTACCCAGGTAGTAACTAATTTGTTAACCAATGGGGCGCGTTACACGGGAGAGGGGGGGCAGGTCTGGGTAAGCCTTACCTATCAGCATCAGGAAGCCTTGCTGGAGGTACGCGATAACGGTATCGGGTTAGCCCCTGATCAATTAATGGCCATCTTCGAGTTATTTGTGCAGGTGGATAACTCGACGGCCCGGTCCAAAGGCGGTTTAGGATTAGGCTTGACGTTAGTCAAACGGCTGGTCGAGCTGCACGGTGGATGGGTGGTAGCCCAGAGTAAAGGGGTCGGCAAAGGAAGTGCATTCTATGTTCACTTACCCACGATAGAAACGGTCCCCGCCGTAATGCTGATGCCCGTTGAGCGGGCTACTACCCTGACCCCTAGCCAACGGCTCTTAGTGATTGATGATAATGTGGATGCGGGCTTGACCCTGAGTCTGCTCCTTAAGTTGAAAGGCTACGAGGCTCATACGCGGACGAGTGGTCGGGCGGGAATCGACGCGGCCGAGGCTTTGCAACCAGGGGCCATTCTATTGGACATCGGCATGCCAGATATGGACAGCTATGAGACCTGTCGATTAATCCGTCAGCAGCCTTGGGGTAAGGCCATGGTTGTGATTGCGTTAAGTGGATATGGCCAAGAAGAGGATCGCCAGCAGACGCAGGCAACGGGTTTTGATGGCCATTTGGTTAAGCCAGTGGACTTGGATGCGCTGACAGGCTTACTGAGGAGTTTACAGTCAAAAGATCCATCAAATTCTAGAACAGATTAATTAACTGCTTATGGACTTATTCTCAAAATTCGCTCATTTATGTAAACGGCTGACAATTAATAAAAATAGATATGGAATTTGCTTAGCGTAATTCATTCCGGTCCGCCCTGCGGTCCTGTTACTAAAAAAACCTTTAAGCCCGTATCGACTTTTGCAACAGCCACGGGCGTTTGGTGAGATAATAGCTAGTTGATGCCGAGAATTAGTTACTTGGAGTTTCTAATTTTTTCACTTTTATCTCTAATTTAGCCATGAATCCGCTCTCCTAACTCAATGGCTATTATACCTAATCCTGACGACCGGCCGCACCCATCCGTTGACTTCCAGACACCAGTAGTAACCAAGGACCCCGCCCTCACCGATTCGGATCAACAAGCCCGGCTACGAGCCGAAGATCGCTTAAAACTGGTTACTCAGGCCGCCCAGGTATATTGGTGGGAATGGGACTGCCAAACTAATCAAACGCGCTTCTCGCCCAATATTGAACAGATTATCGGTAGACACCCAGCCCAAGCGATGCCGGAAAACCTGCAACTGCTCCACCCCGATGACCGACACATACCCCGGCAGGCGGTTGAACAAGCCCAAAAACAGGGTTCCGATTCGTTTCACTACCAAGTGCGTTGCTGGGCCATTCCCTTGGAAATCAGATGGCTGCACGTGTCGGGCCGGCTGGTGGAAGATGCTCAGGGCCAGTTGGTGGGCACTATCGGCACTGCCCAGGATATTACCTACCACAAGCAGGTCGAACGAGCCCTTCGGGAAAGTGAAAAGCAGCAGGCTTACCTACTCAGGCTTAGCGATAGCCTGCGGCCGCTTTCCGATCCGATCGCCATTCAACAAGCGGCCATACGCCTGTTGGGCCAACACCTACTAGCCGACCGGGTCTTATACGCGGAGGTCAATTTCGCCGATCAATCCTATTTCATCAATGATAATTATGTAACCGATGAGGTGCAAAAAGTGGTGGGTCGCTTTCCGCTCTCCTTCTTTGGTAGCACGACCGAAACACTCAACAGGGGGCAAGCCGTTGTTATCCCCGATGTGAACCAGGCAAGCTACGGGGAAGCGGAAAAGGCCAACTTTTTGGCCGTGGGTGTCTATGCCGCTTTGGTGATACCGCTCCTCAAAAAAGGGCAATTGGTGGCTGATCTGGCGGTGCACCAGCGCCGGGCTCGTCAATGGACTACTACCGAAATTGCGCTGGTGACCGAAACAGCCGAACGCATTCAGGCGGCCCTCGAACGAGCCCGCGTGGAAGAAGCCCTTCACGAATCAGAGCGGTTTATGCAAGGCGTGATTCGCTCGCTGCCCCTGGTGATCTACCTCTTTGACCTCATCCAGCGCCAACCTCGTTACCTCAGCCCCCAGGTAAACCATCTCTTTGGGTATACCGTTGACCAGATGCAAACCCGGGAGCAGGATCTGTTCGAGGCGTTTTTTCACCCCGACGACCGGCCCCGCCTGGACGCCCACTTCGCGCGCATTCGCTCGGGTCAGCCGGTGGGGGAAAACCACGCCGGTGTGTTCGCCATCACCTACCGCATCAACCACCCCCAGCGGGGCTGGGTCTGGGTCCAAAGCCGCGACACCGTCTACGCTCGCGACGCTGACGGCACGCCCACCTTATTGCTGGGCACCGCTGAGGATATCACCGAGCGAATGAGCACCGCCCAGGCTATTGAGGAGTCGGAGAAACGACTGCGGTTGGCCATCGAAGCCACCGAACTGGCCACCTGGGAGTGGAACCTGGATACGGGAGAGGTGTACTGGAACGAGCAGCACTTCCGACTCTTCGGCATGCCGCCCCAGCCCCAACCCTTGACGGCGGCGGTATTTATGGACCATGTGCACCCCGATGAGCGCGAGCGCGTGAGCCAGTTGTTGCAAAAAGCCATTACCGAGCGTAGTGCCTACAACGCTGAGTTCTGTGCCATCCGGGATGACGGCTCGACGCGTTGGATGAGTGGCTACGGGCGCATCGTGGAAGAGGTAAACGGCAAGCCCCGGCGCCTGAGTGGGGTGATGTTTGACGTGGATGAGCGCCGGCGGGCCGAGGATGCCCTGAAAACCGCTGACCAGCGGAAAGACGAGTTTTTGGCCATGTTGGCCCACGAGCTGCGTAACCCCATGTCCACCCTACGCTCGGGGCTGCAAATCCTGAGCCTCACCGATGGAAAAGATGAGACGAGTAGGGACACCATCGCGATGATGAATCGGCAGACTGACCACCTGGTGCACATGGTCGATGATTTGCTGGACGTGAGCCGCATCAGCCGGGGCAAGATCGTGCTCCAGAAAGAGCGGGTGGATTTGGTCGAAGTGGTCCAGGCAGCGGCCCAATCGGTTCGTCCCCTGGCGGAGGAGCAGCACCGACACTTGCAGGTCTCCTTGCCCCCAACTCCCATTTATGTGGCAGGGGACGCCACTCGCCTCACTCAGGTAGTGACGAACCTGTTGGCTAATGGCGTTCGGTATACCGATTGGGGTGGTCAAATCTGGCTGAGTTTGGAACACCGTGATTCTGGAGCCATCCTTCAAGTTCGGGATAATGGCATTGGCATAGCCACCGAACAATTAACGAACATCTTCGAGCTGTTCGTGCAGGTCGATAACTCGTATTCCCGTTCGAAGGGCGGCTTGGGCCTGGGGCTGACGCTGGTGAAGCGGCTGGTGGAGAAGCATGGGGGTCAAGTGGCGGCTCGAAGCGAAGGGGTGGGCAAAGGCAGTACCTTTACGATTCATCTACCGTCGTTAACTGCCGCTGCTGAACAGGTGGCCAAATCCACTTTGCTGGGTACAGACCCAGCCACCACCCAACGTATTTTAGTCATCGATGATAACGCGGATGCGGCGATGAGCTTAGGGATGCTCTTAAAGCTCAAGGGCTATGAAGTCCATACTCGAACCAGTGGGCGGTCAGGCATCGAAGTGGCTGAGAGCTTAAAGCCAAGAGTTATTCTGCTAGATATTGGCATGCCGGAGCTGGATGGGTACGAAACGTGTCGGCTGATCCGGGAGCAGTCCTGGGGGCGGAATCTAGTGGTGATCGCCCTGACGGGTTATGGTCAAATGGAAGACCGTCAGCGAACGCAGGAAGCGGGTTTCGATGGGCATCTGGTCAAACCGGTGGATTTAGCGGTACTATTTGAACTGCTAACCGATTTGCTTGATAAGGGTGAGAAACTTTTAGAATAATACAAAATTGACACGGTTCCTGTTGTCTTACAAAAACGCTCCTACTTAAAGCGATAGAATCTTCATGTGTCTGTGTCTGCTTCATAAATGGGGACTAAGTGAGAGCACCATGATGTTAAAGACGTAGTTGATTAGTAAAGGCAGATTAACGAATCAGTTCTTGGCTTGTCCTAGATAGACTGCTATTTGTTTGGCTACAACCACTAATCGGTTCTGAGTCAAAGGATCTGATTCGTTCGCGAGCATAACAATGCCCAGCTGCCGCTCAGGATAGAGGACCAAGTAACTACTGAAACCGAACGTCCCGCCTGTGTGCCAGAGTTGCCGCTCGCCCGCTGCTGTTTTGTCGATATGCCAGTTAAGGCCAATGGCATCATCAGGGGTACATACCGTTGGCTGATGAGTCAGGATCACCGCTTGGTTTGTTTCGCTTAGTTGAAGGCGCATGTAGCGGATCAGGTCGGCCGTCGTTGAGCTTAGTCCACTGGAACCGCGCGTATCCGGCAACATCATGTACGGCATCGGGTTGCCTTTGGCATCATAGCCTTTCGCCATCGTTGGGCCCGGTTTCATCAAGTAAGCTGTCTGAGTCATGCCTAGAGGACCGGTGATGTAGCGGGCCGTAAGAGCCTCAAGCGTTTGCTCGTAGACCGTTTCCAAGATAAAGCCCAGCAACTGGGCGGCCACGTTGGAATGGCGGGGCATGCTGCCAGGCTTGGCCGTCAAGTGAACCGAATGGAGATCTTTATAAAAGTTCGTCTTGGTGTAACCACGGTGCTGCTTTAGTAGTAGGTAAGGAATTGAATCGGGGGTTGCCTGCTGAAAAAGTTCGGGCTTATCAGGCAGCCAGTTGGGAAGCCCTGAGGTCAGGTTAGCTAAATGGAGCACCTTGATGGTTTCTCCTCCATAGGTCAGATTAGGGTACTTTCCCGGCAGATAAGTGCGAATATCGTCCTCCAGCTTCAGCTTCCCTTCGAGTACCGCGTGCGCCAGCAGGGTGCTGACGAAGGTTTTGGTGTTTGAGCCAATCTCGTAGCGGGTGGCGGCCGATGGTCGCCGGTTTGTCTCTTTATCGGTTATGCCAAAGTTGTAGAATCCTGCCTTGCCTAGGTTTAGAACGCCGATGGATAGACCAGCCGCCTGAGGACTTTTGACAAAATCCGCTCCCAGCCGCTGAATCAATGTATCTTGATCTTGGCCAAAAGTGCTGGACGAGGACATAAGGCCAACTAGGCAACATAAGTAGTACAGACGCATAAAGGGGTGGGAACGATCAGTTGTTTGCCTGTAAGTAACTTATCGGCTGTTTATACCCGAGCAATGTTCAAGTGCTTAGGATACTGCAAGTGCCGCAGGAGGAGTAATAGTGGGCAAAAGTGGTCTCCAAACTACCCAAACTGATTGTCTTATAAAACCCTCTATTCGTGCGACGGCTTTCTCAAAGGCGGACCGTGAATTTTCCGCTAAAAAGGCAAAACAAACTTAAGTGACGAATTTGGTCCCTTTTTCTAGATTTACCCTAAGTTCACTCGTTCTTAGTCGGCTCCGGACCCACCTTCCAGGACATCCAATTGAAACTAGGCAATCCCTTATCTAATAAATACGTAGATGGGAACGGCCAAGCCTAATTCATTTTTCGCATACACCAAGGGAGCAACTAGAGATGACTGCCTTGGCATCTCTTTTTTTTAGTAATCTCATACCCTTTTGTTAGGGAGTCCATAAGCGTATTTACTAAGACTGACTCATCTCGAATTCAATATGTTATTAAGTGAGGATCAGTACCAATGTGTTTGGGACCAGGGTTCTTTCTTGCTAAGTCAACCTGTCGGCAAATCACGCGTTAGCCTGTATGCGCTAGGTGATTTTTTCGTTGAGATTCGCTACGAACGAGCGAAGAATCAAATCACTGGTTGCCGATCTTTCTGCAACAAGGTCGCTTTAGAGCCTTACTTAAGCTCCATTACCATTACTTCATTGTTTGAATAATTGTTGCCCGAAATAATTCAAATTGACATTCTTAGGTTTCCTTTGAATAGCGGTAGCTATTGTTAACCGCCGATAGTGAGTTTACAGTTACAAATTCCGTGTTTTGGACTTTCTTATGGAAAAGATTATTTTGATTACAGGCGCTTCAACGGGCCTGGGGGAGACCATTGCCAATTACTTGACCAAGAAAAATTACGTAGTATATGGCACCTCAAGGTCCATTGAACACCTGCCAAAATCATTCAATACGTTGAACATGGATGTATGCGACGACAAAAGCATTCAGGATGCTGTTCGACAGATCATCGAGAAACATGGTCGAATAGACGTACTCATAAACAATGCTGGCCTGGCCATCGCTGGACCAGTCGAAGCCCTTCCACTAGGAGAAGTACAGCGGGTATTTGATACTAACGTTATGGGTACCCTTCGTACCATCCAAGCTGTATTGCCATCGATGCGTACCCACAGGTCAGGACTAATTATTAACGTCAGTTCGATAGCAGCCGAGGCGGGTTTGCCCTTCCGGGGCGGTTATTGCGCATCGAAAGCGGCCGTGGATCGGCTGACTGAAGCACTACGATTTGAGGTTGCGCAGTTTGGTATTCAAGCCTGTTACGTGCAGCCCGGTGGGACTAAGACTGACATTAATAAAAATAGACTCCGCGTTTCCCTGCCTGACGACAGTGTCTATAAAGAGACATTTGATCGAACCTATGAAATAATTGACGAGAGCGTCAGTGGGGGGATCGAAGCCGACGTATTTGGGCCATTGATTGAGAAAATTATTGAGTCGAAGCAGGTCGAGCGACTGTACCGGGTTGGTAAACCACTAGAAAAGTTTTCCGTGGTGCTCAAGAAGTTACTGCCTACGGCCCTTTATGAGCGAATGATTCTGAATCACTATAAAATGTAGCTCCGTTGGTAAATTCCTTTGTACGCCTATGACACCACAAGAAAATCCACTTAATATCCAACAGCTACTATCGCGGGCACTTCAAGCAATAAGGCGTCCAGTAGCTGAAAGTCAGCGTCGGTTATTGTTAGTCGTTAACATTACTTATCTGGTGCTGGCCGCTGAGTACATCCTAACAGAATGGTTCTCCACTGGCAAGGCGGTACCCGAGCAGATTTTATGGTATGTCTATGTGCTGGTTGGCGTTACTAATGCCGTTTCCTGCGTCTATACCTATGTTAATATGAGCCCTAGTAAATCCCGGAAGATACTGGGGTTTACTATCGCTTTTGAAACAACTAATAAGTTTGAACAACGCCTGCGGTGGGCAAGCCTGATCGCCATCATGATAATGAGCTTCTGCTTTATGATTGGCCTAGGCAATCCCAGCAACGATACGTTACTGACCGATTTTGCATTGGGGCATTCCCTTATCGTACTCGTTGCAATGCTGCTGGGTAGGGAAGCGTCGTTTATCTGGTTTTCAATTGTATTGAGTATTCTGGTATATACGACTTTTATCCAGAAAGGGTATTCCTCCCAATACAACTACATGACGCAAACTGAATCGATGCGGTATGAAAGCGCGTTGGCCAAGGGAGAAAAATGGGCCCTCAACCGGCAAGAATTGTTGAAGAGCCAGCATATGAATTCTCCCAAAGCTTCCCGCTATTTCAACATGTGGTTTTGCTTTATTGTGGTAGCGTATCTGTCGGCCTATTTTTTTACCGAGAGCGCCAGAAAGGTGGATGATATTGTCCCCTCTGTCGAAAAGGATATGAAGGTGGCTATCGAGGAAGCACACCGGCAGGATATGGCAAATTCACTGGTTATGCAGGAAGCGCTCAATGCAGAACTGAAGAACTTAAAGGCTCAGATTAATCCTCACTTTTTGTTCAACACCCTGAATTACTTCTACATGAAAAGCTTGGATTACTCCCAGGAATTAGCCAGTTCCATTCTGATGCTTTCTGATATCATGCAGTACAGTGTACGGGAAAACGTAGATCGGGTAGGATTGGACGAAGAGATCAAACACATGCGTCACTTTATCGAACTGCTCCAGCTACGTAACAACAACAAACTATACATTGACTTTAAGGTAAAGGGGCCAGTGAACCAGATCCAGATACTACCCTTCCTCTTTATTGGTCTGTTAGAAAACGCGTTCAAACATGGTAATATGCTGAATGCCAATAAGCCTCTAATCATTACTATTGAAGCTACGCCTCCACACCTTAAATTTTATACCTGCAATCAGAAAAACCGAAAAAAGAAGGTCAGCTCAACGCTTATCGGCCTGAATAACACGCGTCGGCGACTGAATTTAACGTATCAACATTACTCTTTTGATATTGATCAGGACGAAGAAAGCTTTTGTATTAATTTATCAGTAAACACGCATGACTTAATAGGTGGATTTGAGTCTCAAACTGTGGTATAACCCGATCCACTTTCTTATTAAATAAAAATAATATGACCTGCCTTGTTTTGGATGATGAAGAATTAGCCGTTAATTTTTTAGTTGATAGAAACATTAAGAAAGTCCCTTACTTAACGCTAGTGGGGGCTTTCACCGATCCCCAGGAAGCCCTTCTTTTTTTACAGACCACCACCGTCGACTTGATTTTTTTGGATATAGAGATGCCAAATGCAAACATCGATGGGATTGATTTTATGAAACTGATGAAAGCCGACCAGCGGTACATCCTGGTAACGGCTCACCCTGAATACGCCCTGGAGAGCTATGAATACAATGTAGTCGATTACCTACGTAAGCCGTTTTCGTTTGAGCGCTTTGCTAAAGCCGTGCAGAAAGCACAGCACTTTGTAACGCCAGACGAAGTAAGTAGTAAATCAGTTGATGCTACCAAACCAAAAGATTCGTTGTTCCTAAAATCAGATAAAAAACTGCAACGGGTATCATTTGATTCAATATGCTACATTGAAGCAGATAGGAACTACGCGACTATTTTTCGCGATGCTGATCAGATTGCTACTAAAATCACCTTAAATAAACTGGAGAAAGACTTACCAGCTAGTCAATTCATCCGGGTTCACAAATCTCACATCGTTTCCCTGGATAAAATTGCGTTTGTCGAAAAGGATCAGATTGGTATAACTCGAACTGAGGGAACCGTCACGATTCCGCTGAGTATCCAGCACAAGAAAACCTTCCTTCAGGCAATTGACAAACGTTCCTAATATTCTAAAATCAGCTATTCTTAGGGAGCAGAAGGTTAATTATGTCAGAAACCGGTCTGTCTCCTTTTATTCGTTTGTCAGTGGGTGTGGGAGTAAAACTTATTTGAGGCTCATAGGCAGGAGGCACAATCTGATTCTTACGAGGAGCTTTTAGCTTATCCAGGCCCAGGCTCCGGGCCATGTATTTACTTTTGTCTTTTACTTCTGGCCGTCGCTGGTTCTCAAATTCAGAATGCAGTCGAAATAACGTATCCAGCAAGCCCGGCTCCGTTATGATATGATCCTTCTGCCAGGGTTTCAGGGCGTACTTAGCCATGACCTGATAGCCCAAAATAACCCGTTGGTTTGGATCAAGCGTCGCAAGACGTGCTTCATCATTCTCTACTTGTTCAGTAGCTAAATGCTTCAAAGTCTTAACCACAAACTCAAGTTCTACTACTTTCTTACCAACTTTCTGGACAGGAAACCAATCCAGGACATATTCTGCTTTTTGCTTCAGTTCGCGCTGACTAACTTCAAGCACGTACTGAACGAAATCGTTGTAGCGATAACTTTCCGGGCAATTAAGAATATAACGCAGTTCATCAACCTGAAATCTGAACGTATTCTTTTGTACATGGTAGTGCATACACATGATCTCGTAAATGCGCATGGCGTAAATGGACGAAAGCGACCACATCACGTCCAACTCATACTTGGTGAAGCGTTTGCCTAGGGCAGCAAAATGAGGGACCACGTCGGCCAGCACCTTTATGTCGATATACCGGCGATTATTTTCTATTCTGGAGCTGACATAGGGAAAAGGGGTAACAAAAATGTATTCCCCCTTGGCTTCATCTTTGTAAGAAATTCGCTTTTTCGATAAGCCCTCAGCCGCTTCAGTGACCTGGCTATGGTGGTTTTTCGTCAATTCAGCGTATGGAATACTAAATTCTAAATTCCGGTCCGGTTGAATCTTCCCTTTAACAGCCATATTGCCCAATTGATTGACAACCAGAATGACGATTTTCTTCTCTAATTCCGTGAATTCCTGACGGGATAGGGTAAAGATATTCGACTGATAATTAGTCGAATGGCGCTCGAAAATAGTAAGTTGACCTGCGGAATCTTCTTTCATAAACAAAGATTAAAAAAAGCATATACAATTACAAGGATGAATAGGCCATTTTTGTTTTTAACCTGTTATACAGCCCCACATTGACCTTGTAATAGGAGTTAGCTACTCCCCCTAAAACTTGTTTTTCCCCCTAAAATCGGGTCTTGTCCAAGGTTGTTTAGGTGACTAAGTGCCCTATCTGGGGGACAAAACCAGCGAATTTGGGGACAAGATGGTATAAAAGTGGCTGTGTGTCACATTAATCATATGTAATAGCCAACTATTTACCTGTACCCCCTAAAACTTGTAATAGCTCCCCTCAAAACTTGTAATGACTCCTATCACCACTTAAAACTTGTTTTTCTCCACCTCAAAACTTGTTTTTCTCCACCCTAAAACTTGTTTTGTAAGGCTTATTACTACTCTTAAAACTTGTAATAAGGCCACTTAAAACTTGTTTTTCTTCCTGTAAAACCCTAATAATTAGATAGTTACTGCCCCCCTAAATCAATCAAAAAGGTTTATTGATAAACATCAAAAAATCAAACGCTAATCTTGATTATATAAAAGGGTAAAAAGTGAAATCTAATAATAACTATTTACCTTGCAGGGAAATAGTGCTATCTAATTTGCTAATAATTTCCTTATGGCTAAAGCGAAGCAATCCGATCTGGCTCCACTGCCCGCAATCCGGTTAGTATTAAAGCACTACAAAACGGAGCTGCAACCTGTTGTCCATCAGGTTAGCGCCATGCCCATCGAATCCGATCTGGAGTATTACTTCGTGCGGGCTGAACATATGGAACTGTTTCGACCATACCACCGGCCCGGTAAGCCGTATAAAAACTTCAAGCTCGTCAACTTCGAGCGCCCGGCTATATCGCTCACCTTTTATAACAAGCACAAATACCAGATCAGTCGGGGCATTAGGAGCGAATCAGCCCTGGCCATTTTGAAAGAACAGAGGGATAATCTATACACAAAATCCTATTTGGATCAGCTGACGCCTGGCCAGCAACAGAAACTCCAGGACATTGACAATCTGTTACGAGCCGTTCGACAAACGCCCGAAAAATTTGAGTTCTGTAGTTCCAACTACGAACATTATTATCGCTACTGGTACTGTTCGTTCCGATTCTTTGAAGATGCCGAGCTGACTAAAACCGGCACGGCCAATGATCATCTCCTAAAGCATGTGCAGGCCACTGACGGGCGGTCCACCATTGAGCGACTCAACATTATCTTTATAGATCCTAAATTTATCACGCGGCCAGTAGCGTACGATAATAAGCTCATCGACCGTGAGTTGGAAACCTATACAGAAAAGGTAAGCTATGGGAAGTCATCGCTTTATATCCGTTCAATCGAATAAACCTAAAGTGGCTTAAAGCCACTTTTTGAGCCTTCAGTGCCGATTATCTTTGCTGTTCTATGACAAAGGTGAGTCCTATATCAGTGGCATTTGGAAAGGCGGTTAAACAAGCACGGCTGAAAAAAGCATGGACGCAAGATGATCTGGCTAATGAGAGTGGATTAGATCGCTCTTACATCTCCCAGATCGAAGGAGGACTAAGAAACCCGAGCTTGCCGGTAGTTTGGGATTTAGCCGTTAAATTGGATACTTCTTTCCTGACATTAATGGCCGCAGCTGTACAGTTAATGCCAGAAGCCTCAAGCGAATCGAATAAACCTAGCGAGTAAGTCAGGCTCTAATCAGCTAGTCTACGTTACTTAATGTTTATTCGCCCTACAGGGCATAAACGAACAAAGAGACGGACGGCCGCTGCCGCTGCGCCGACGCTTCGGCAAATTTTCAACCGCTCCGGTTTCTATGGACTGAGCAAGGGACAAGGAAGGGGTACCTGACACAGTTGGGGTATATCCGCCACCGAAAACAGTTAACCGCCTGTCCATTAGCAATTTGCCGAGGAATGTATGCCGCATCGGCGGTTCGATTTTAACGTTCGATTATAGCAGAGAAAAATTATGCGGTTTATGTACGTGTAAAAGCGTAAAATTTTGATGCTTTTAAGGCCAAAAATACCTTTTAAGGAGAAATCATTGCGAAATGATGCTTTTGAAAGCGAAGTTGAGTCGTTTTGTATACCATATAGCCAAAAGGATGGAATTGCCCTTAAGAATAGGTAGTTAAATCTATGTAACTACCTACCTATTAGTTAATTATAGGCTTCAGGTGGCGGATATACAGATTACTGGACATGGATGGTAGAAAGCCGAAAAGTGGCTGACCGATGGTAAGTTTAAGTTCGCTAAAACTTATCAAAACTACCACCATGGCCAAGCCACTTTTTGTCAAATGTAGGCGGTTCTTTCCGGATATTCCAGAGCACATTTTCCGAAACTT
>NZ_FOLQ01000023.1:52781-89399 GCF_900112365.1 Spirosoma endophyticum
TCAAGTGCTTAGGATACTGCAAGTGCCGCAGGAGGAGTAATAGTGGGCAAAAGTGGTCTCCAAACTACCCAAACTGATTGTCTTATAAAACCCTCCATTTTTGCCATACTGATTAGTCGAAGCGACGAATAATGCGCCCCGGCGCGATAACTAACGATGTGTACATGTACCGCGAAGGATGACAAATACACCTCAAGCAGATAAAACACTAGTTACGGAACAGATGATTCCACAACCTACGCCAGAATGAACGGGTACGGGTAGGGGGTGTTTCTGGCTCAGGGAAGACTCGGGCTGGCTTGTCAACTTGCTCGAAACCCATATACTCGTCTTGTAGCTCGACCTCATACCGATAAGGTAGGTCGAGCAGTCTAGCCCACTCATTGAGCCGACTAAAGACATCCATATAAAACGCAGCCATCGAAGATTCTGGTAAGCCAAAGCGGTGACCGTACTCTAATAGATTAACCGTCGGGCCTGTAAAATTGGTGATGCGGTACAGATTGTAACCACTATCCCCTACGTTGGGAAAGTAGGTAAACCAGTAGAGTATCATCGCTTCATCGTAACCGACCATCATGTAATGTACTTCGGTATCGGTAGCCATTTTTTTTATCACACTGGGATGGGGGTTGCTAGCGGGATTGAGCTGGTTAAGTCGGACTAATACATTCTCAATGACGGTGTCATCCGTTGTGTAGACCAAATCTTCATCGAAGGGGTAAGGCTGCCAGCGTACGGACTGCCAAACACGCCGGTATATACTGATTAACTGGTTAAGATCCTTATTCATGGTTGATGGTATCGAGAGCCAAGGATTGTCGCAAGGACTCTACTAAACGTTTGTCAACGTTTTTCTAATTGCCGCTAAATCCAACTTGCTAAAAAACTTGGTTGAATGGGTTGGAAAGGGGATAAAAACTAGCTGACTGATTAACTTGCCCGTATTTAGTCCGCTACCCCATGCATGACCATATCGCTTTTCTGGATGAATGGGGAAACAATGGCCTTGACTTTACTAAGCCAGGTGTTTCCACTCACTTTATCGTCACCGCCATAACCTTACGCAAAGAACAGTTGAGTGAGGCTGAAGCTCAATTAGAAGCCGTGCGTAAACGCTTCTTTCAAACCGGGTCTATTAAATCAGCCAAAGTAGGTAGCGACGATAAGCGTCGGATTTTGATCCTGAAACAGCTACTAGCCGTTCCCTTTCAACTACTTGCTCTTGTTGTCGATAAACGAGAGCTGCGTGGGGAGGGCTTTTATTACAAAGGTTCATTTTACAAGTTTCTGCATGGGCTAGCTGACCGAGAACTCTACCGGAGCTTCCCCAATCTGGAATTAGTGGCGGATCGACACGGCGATGAAAGTTTCATGCAAGGCTTTTCCCAATACATTTATAATCGGCACGTACCCACCCTGTTTAACCAGGCTAGTTTTCGCTTTGTCAACAGCCAAGCTAGTTTGCTCGTACAAGCGGCAGATTTCGTAGCGGGCACCCTGGCCCGGTGTTATGATGAAACGGTATTATCACCCGAACGAGCAAGCTTTGTACAATTGTTGAAACCTAAGCTACTAACCCTCAAATACTGGCCGGACGTATTTGCTCCCGTGGTGGCCCAGAGTGTGCCCGATCAAGCCAATTACAATCCTGGTTTAGCGGAACTATGTGTAGGTCTAGGACAAGACTTTTTGCATCGCAAACTAACCAGTCGTTCCCCTCAGGAAGTTGATCAGGTTACCTGCTTAAGCTATTTACTATTTCATTTCCGTCATGTTGACCCCACACAATACATTTCAAGCCGGGAATTAATAGCGCACATTGAGGAACGACGTGGCAGTTTACCTACGCTACATTATTTTCAGACGAGGGTGATTGCTCCGCTGCGGGATGCCGGTGTCATCATTGCCAGCAGCACCAAAGGCTACAAAATCCCATCCTGTGAAGGAGATCTTTATGATTTCGTGAATCATAGTAATACGATCATTCAGCCGTTGTTATCTCGGATCAGCAAATGCCGGGATCGAATCCGTCTAGCCACTAACGGATCGATTGACCTTTTAGAGAAGGAGGAGTATGCGAACCTAAAACAGTTGTTAGCCGACTAGCGCTGACCGGATTTGGCCATAATGGATAGGGGTTACAAAACAGGAACGACCGTTTATCATTTATAACAAACACCACTTTACCAGTATAGGTCTCTATTCCTCGTTCATGATTGGCGAAAGTCGACCAAAATATAGGTACGTACTTATTTTTGGTCTGCAGCATTAAAGGCATTAGATAACAGACGGTCCACCGAGCGGCTGGTTCATCCACTTGTAGAACAGCCTGCCCTTTAGCCTTTGCTTTCTGCTTTGGCGATCCGATCAAGTTTGGGTAGCGTTTGTTCTCTCCATTGTTGAACAGCTTGAGCCTCATGCTGGCGTGCTTTTCTTGGGCTCTAACCGCTTTCTTCACTGGTCGGCCTATTTGAGGAGAAGGGTCGTAACTGACCCGCGGTGGCGTACCACCCAAACAGCCGCTTGGGCGGTCCGATTTTTAATCATGTCATTTACTCGAGGCCGAGGCCAGACCGCCCATGAAAAATTAGATTGCTCAGCCCCCTTAACCAGTTCAGCCAGTAGTTGATCCAATTGTTATCGGTTAGACGGCGTTGGGTCAATGAGCGTTGGCCAGACTGAGTGGATCTGCCCATCCTGACTTTTCAAGGTTTGGCTAATCCAGCATTCAGTGAGTCCCAGCGCTTGAGCTATTTGGTACTGCTCCCTGCTTTGGTCTTTTACTCTGGTCCATCGCCGACGTAACCATTCGTGGTCAGAGGGTTTGTAGGCTGCCCTACTCAACGGTGGCTTCCTGAGTAGCCCTCCGACCCTTATTGATTACTGCTCAAATACGTTTTATTCCCATTCTTATTGATATAAAATTTCCCCCCTTTTTCACCCGTATGCACGACCTCCCCGTGCGGACCTTTCTGCGTCTTAACGACCGGGGCTTTATAATCAGTGGATGTCGCCTTTTGATCAGTTGCCACAGCGGGCATTGGTTTGAGGGCATTTTTCTCAGCTTTGGCCGCCCGTGCTTTGGCCATTCGGTCGTTGACCGACATTTTCTGAGTGGGAGGTGTCGATTGAGCCAGCCCGTCAATGGAGAGCCATAGACTCCATAAGATCATTAGTGAGTAACCGATCTGTTTCATGATGCATCCAAAGGTCAACGTTAAATTAATATGTAAGAACCTATCACTTCTTGCTCTACTTCAAAAGGACTAGAGCCGCGACCAAAACTACTAAACTCATGTTGATTCATCAAACCCGGCCGGTAGACCTCGTTAAAAACAGACCCTTTACTTGATTCTGATCAGATGCCCCGTTAGCTGGACTTGGTTATGGCCAACTGACGCGCTGTAAGCTGATCATCATACTTCCGTAAGTGTCTTATCTTCTGTAAATTATAGTACTTTTCCCGCCCCACGTTGGGGTATTTAAGCCCCAACGTGGGGCGGGAGATGATACGTCAGCTGAGGACCATAGATTGACCAGTGGCTGCATTACCTCTTTTTCCTTGACAGCATGATTTTGTCAGTTCGTACCGATATCGCTGTTTAAACCACACAAGTATGATCCGTTTCGTAACTGGCCTTGCTACAGGACTTGCCATCGCTTATCTGACTGCCCCTAATCCGGGCAAAGCAAGCCGTGATACATTAGTCGATTTTGCCAAGGACAAGGCGAAACGGTACAAGCAAATTAAAGAACAGTTGGCCGAAACCGTTGCCCAGGTAAACCACCCTACTAATGTGGTGAAATCTCAAACGGGTCTTTCCATCCAAAGCCTGTTTACTAACAAACAAGCTGCCAGTCGAACAACTCTCGTTCGCTAAATGCTTCATTTTAGACCGACCAACCGGTCAGTGCGTTGGTGAGAGCTGCTAAACCAGGTACCGACAGCCGACGAAAAACAAGTACACGTTCTGATTGACTCAATACAGTGAAAAAAGTCCCTAAACAAGATATAACTAGGGGTTTGTAGAGTTTGACCCGTGAATTAACAGCGGGCAAAGTAATCCAGTAACTAGTTGTATTCAGGGCTGAAATTGGAGAGTCCCGATGGCCTTATTAATATGAATCAAACAAATTAACTAACATGGAAAAAGAAATCGTATATAACCAGCGGCCCCGTACAGGTGGCCTTGATTCACTCAAACGCATCTCTTGGAGTGCGGTCTTTGCCGGGGTGCTAGTTGCCATTGTTACCCAGATGCTGTTGACCCTGCTGGGGCTGGGCATCGGTTTAGGAACGATTGATCCACTCCAGGAGCACAACCCAGCGGCAGGTCTTGGCATCGGGAGTGCTATCTGGTATATCATCAGTAGTTTGCTGTCGCTGTTCATGGGCGGCTGGATCGCTGGCCGGCTTGCCAGCGCCCCCCGTTTGTTTGACGGCATTATTCACGGGGTACTGACCTGGTGTTTGGTGACCCTACTGACCATCTATTTCTTAACCACAACGGTAGGCAGTATCATTGGCGGAGCCGGAAAATTGGTTGGTGGGCTGGTGAGCACGGCCGGATCGGCGGTAGCCTCAGCCGCACCAAGCATTGGCAATGCGGTACAGGGCCAGTTAAAGGCGAATGGCATTGATACCGATAACCTGGACCTTAATGATCTGAAAGGGCAGGTGGACCAAATCCTGCGGCAGACGGGCGATCCCAAGTTAAATCCCAACGCTTTAGCGCGCAAAGCCGACAACGCCCTCGATCAGGCGGGCAATACGGCCGAACGGGCCGCTTCAAATCCCCAGGCCGCTGATGAGATGGCCAGTGGCCTCTTCAGCCGACTCTTCAAGCAGGGGCAGGCCACCGTTAATGCAGTCGATCGGGAAGACGCCGTTAATGTGGTGATGAAGCAGACGGGTAAGAGCCGGGCTGAGGCTCAGCAGACGGTCGATGGCTGGATCAAAACGTATCAGCAGGCTAGCGTCAAAGTTGAGCAGGCCAAAAAAGAGGCCGAAATCAAGGCCCGTCAGGTAGCGGACGATACCGCTTCGGCTGCTTCCAATGCCGCTATCTTTGGCTTTATCGGCTTACTGATTGGGGTGATCGCCTCGGGCTACGGAGCCAAAACGGGAACCGACTCGACCGATGACGATAACCAATACGATCGCCCTGTCGGGCCCGTACGGTAGTAGCCTTAGACGGATTACGGCCAGAAAGAGTCGGGGCGTGCCCCGGCTTTCCGCCAACTCACCTTTGTGTACTCGATCACCAAACCGTTTAGAACCAATGCTTAGTTTAGCCGATACAACCGATTTACTGGATCAGACAACCACTTACTTGATGGGAACGTCGGGACCCCTGACGCCCCAACAAGGTATTGATTTAATGGAATCGTGGCTGTCGCCTCTTCAGGCAGCCGATAATACCAAACCCCTGGCAGATGAACTGTCTGCTCTCCTGATGCTGCTGCAAGCCAGACCACTACCCGAAGAAGCGGTGCGAGAGGCACTGAATCCACTAGCTGATCAACTCTCCCGGCTAGCCACCGAGATGGGCGGAGAAGGCGAAATGCCCGCGCTACTGGAAGGCTTGTCCACGGCGCTACGGCAGGCCGGTAGCAGCTCGAAGGCGGATACGCTGTAGTCTATTGTGTCGACTAAGCTGACCCCGTCTCATCTTTTCAGGTTGCTAAAGTATATTCCTACCCGTTTATTTTTCAAACCCGATGAATGCTACTCCCGAATCCAGTGCAGTAAACGCCGGTCCAGTATTCGTGCCCATCGAGTCCTCATCGACCGAACGGGTGACTATTCCCCGGATCGAAGAACAACTCCAGGTGGGCAAACAGACGCTCGAAACAGGGCGGGTAAGGCTCACCAAAACGGTGCACGAAACTAGGGAGGCTGTAGCTATTCCCCTACTCCGGGAGGCCTACACCGTTGAGCGGTTAGCTCTCCACGAATACGTAGACGAAGTGCCCGTTACCCGCCAGGAGGGCGAAACGACCATTTACTCCGTTGTCAACGAAGTCCTGGTGGTCCAAAAACGACTGTTGCTTGTCAAAGAAATTCGGGTGACCAAACAACAAATTCGGCACGAAGAAACGCAAACGGTTCAGCTACGCCGGGAAGAAATCACCGTTGAGCGGACTGCCGCTATCCCAACCCCAGAACGTCCGGCCTAGAGATTGGGCCTTCGTTATAGATCAATTTAATCAGTTTAAACCGAGTAAAATCCCAAAACATGGCACACACAGTAATCGGCATTTTTGATAATGCCTCCGAAGCCCAACAAGCGGTCGATCAATTGGTTAACCAAGGCTTCAGCCGCAGCAACATTGACCTCTCAACCGGTACGAACCCGACGGCCACGGGCTCAGACGAGCTAATCCCGGATCGGCACGTTAATAGCTCGGGCACCCGGACGGAAGAGATCATCGATGACACCAAAGACGTGGGCAGCGGCATCGGCGGTTTCTTTAGTTCGCTGTTTGGCAGTGACGACGAGGAGGAGACCAAGAAGTATTCCACTGTGGGGAACCGCGGCTCAATTGTAACTGTGCACGCGGATACCGATGCGCTGGCTGAACAGGCCGCCGACATCCTGGATGAAGCCGGCGCGGTGGACGTCAACGAACGGGCCGCTGAGTACGGCTATGTCAGTACATCACCGACGGCCCTGATCGATACCACAACCCCCGTTACGGAAACGGGTAGCGATCAAAGCATCAAGGTGATCGAAGAAAATCTGGAAGTGGGCAAGCGTATCATCGAAACGGGTGGTGTTCGACTGCGCAGCCGCATTGTAGCGAAGCCCGTCGAAGAAAGCATCCGGCTGCGGGAAGAGCGGGTCACCGTAAGCCGTACGCCGGTGAACCGGGCCGCCACGGCAGCGGATCTTAAGGCTTTCCAGGAAGGCGAGATAAGCTTGACCGAACACGCTGAGGTGCCTGTGGTGTCTAAAACAGCGAATGTGGTGGAAGAAATTTCGGTCGGTAAAGCCGTCACCGAACGCGAGGAGGTTATCCGGGATACGGTCCGTAAAACGGAAGTCGATGTGGAAAATCTGGGAACGACGGACCAACCCATTCGCCCCGCCGGAACGGATACCGATGGGGTCACATACTCGACCAAATAAACCAGTGTGATTGAGCGGACTGGGGGTGATTGGTTGTCAGTCACTCCCAGTCCGCTAACTGGACTGTCACTTTAGGCCTTCCCAAAAACCCATACTGACTGTTCCTTCAGCCACTTAGGCTAGCGAGACAGTTGATTTGTCCTGTCCAGCCTGACTGGATACCGACTGCCTTTTGCAACCCTACCCTTTTGAGCACCTTATGGTTTACCCGTCTCGCCTGAATTACCGGGGGAGCCGGATAGCCCGCTAAAAAATCGATTACTTTTCTCATCTATGGCAACTCTCTTACTTGACCACCTGCGGTCCGTCTTTACAACGCAAGCGGTGGATGAACTGGCCCGCGCAACCGGCGAACAGGCGACCCTAACCCAAAAAGCCCTGGACGGCCTACTGCCTGCTTTGACGACTGGCGTCATCAACCAGGCTCAGACGCGTGAAGGAGCCGCCACGCTCTATCGGTTGTTGACCAGCACGCCCTTTGCGACCGATCCCAGTGTGGGACAACTGGTCGATGCGGATAGCCACCGCCAGCAGGCCGTCAAATCGGGTACGGCCCTGTTGGGCCAGTTATTTCCGGACCGGCCGGATCGATTAGCCAGCTCAACCGCCGAGTACAGTGGGGTTAGTTTGGGATCAGCCACAACCCTGACGGGCCTGGCGATGTCGATTCTGATGGGTTTTCTACATCAGCAACTCATTACTCACAAACTAACCGAGGCTCAGCTGGCCGCGCAGCTGCGGAGTGAAACCGATCCCGTCCGATCGGCGATACCGGCCGCCCTGGCGGGTATGCTGGGTTGGTTGATCGGCCCGCCTGCCCCTCGTCCGGTGAACCCAGCCTTTCCCCCTTCGGGGATTACCCAAGCCCATCGGGAGGAGGATAATGAGCAGGCCGCTGGCTTTCCCTGGCTGCGGTGGCTGCTGATTGGGGCCGGGTTATTATTGCTACTCTTTTTGTTGATGCGCAGCTGCAAGGGCGACAAAACCGAAACGACTACGGAAAGCCAACCCCGTCAGGAGTCTACCACGAGCGTAGCGAGTGATACGCTGGCCAGCGATCTGGACGGCAATGCACCGGACGTGCGGGTGGCCGTTGATCTGCCAGGGGGGCGTAAATTAAGCCTGGTTAAAAAATCATTTACCTACTCGCTGGCGCAGTTTTTAGCCACCAAGGGTGGCCAGGTGCCCAAGGTATTTACGTTCGACAACCTAACGTTCGAGACGGACTCCGCCCGAATTACGGCCCAGGCCCGTCCTAACGTGGATGATCTGATTCAAATTATGAAGGCCTACCCGAGTCTGCATATCCGCATCGAAGGCAACACCGATAGCACCGGGGACGACGCGATCAACGATCCCTTGTCGGGCGACCGAGCGGATGCCGTTAGGCAGGCGCTCCTGGCGGGCGGCATTGAGGCTAGTCGGGTGACCACCCGGGAACGGGGGGACAGCAAGCCTTTAGCTAGCAACCAAACGGCGGCGGGTCGCCAGAAGAATCGTCGCATCGATGTAGTGATTACTAAACTCTAGCGGATCAGACTACCATTACCCTTTGCCAAACAGGTAGCTGTCCGTTTGGCAAAGGGTAATGGTGGTTGGTTTCACATTCTCTGTACGCCGGGTCAAACCACGAAAGAGCTAGTCGTGCTATTGCTATTCTGGCCACAACTAGGTAGCCGTCAGTACACAACCAGTGTTCGGCTCGTAAAGCCCTTTACACCCAACTAAGGGGGCTTGCTTGAAGCGCGTGAGGGCAAGATGGTGGCCACGCGGCACCACTTTAGTGCGAATCGATTTCATGTGAATACCTTGGGTATTACCTAACCATTGTATACCACGCTATTTAGTAAGATAGATTATAGACTACGCCGAAATGGGTAGCTGCCAATGGGAACGATCTGGCTCATCTACTGGCTTAATCAGACCATCCTGTTACAAAAAAACGCCCGGTTATTAGGTAGGTAAGATGAACGGACGTGAGTAGCTCGAGGTTATTTTATTCTGGGTGCTCGATGAGCCCGGAACCAGGCATTACTTTGGGTAGTAAATAAGAGCCACAGGGCAATCAGTGAAAAGAGCGTCGAGATCAAATCGATCACCGTCGCTCCGGGATGCAGCCTGTAGGCCGTCGAAAACGAGAGTAGTGAGCTAAGTAGACCTAAACCGATCACACCCGCCAGAACAAATCTGGCCCAATTGACTCCCCGGTGAACCAGACGCAGGAGTCCATAAACCAGTACCGTTCCCAGCAGCACCCCCACCACGCTGCCCACCGAATAACTACCCGAAAAAGCATACCCCAGTCCTTCGATGCCAACACAAAACACTACCAGGCGTAGGGCATTCAACAGATCGGTCGGACGGCGCTCGAGGGCAGGCATAGTGTTGCACGGTGGAGTAATCCGTGGTAAGGATAACCAGCAATGACCGTTTAAGTTACGTTTTTTTGCTTAACCCGTAGACTAATCCCATCTACTAAAAAAAGCGTACAGAGCTGTACCAAAGCGTTCAGACTGCCGTGCTTCCTGAGTAGCTACTCCCATACCGTTATTAACCACCCACCAATGCCATGAAACTTAACGAACGAATTGCCCACCAGATAGCAGGAACGACCCTTAGCCCCGTATTGGTTAAAGGTTTTTTTCAAACAGCCCCCCATTATCATCAGTGGGGCTTGGCTCACCAGATCGATCAAGGCTCACTGGCGCAACTCAACGCCACCGACCTGTTTGAATTTTACCTGCGGTTTTACCTGACAAGTCGCCACAAGACCCTGCAAGCCGTTTTGCGGGAAGTCCGTGTCTTTGTTAAGAACGATGCGAATGCGGCTCATCATTTAATTGTCTATTCCCTGGAAGATACCCGCCAGCACTTACTCACTCTGGAATGGTATGAATTACTGCCCCGCCTAGAGGGGGCCAGGGAGCAGATTTTGGCGTTGATTCCGGACGTAGCTGATCAGGTACGCCCCCGGGTCGTTGGTTATTTAGAAACGTCTTATCGACCAATAAACAGAACATAGGACCGGAGTACTGGTGTAAACCCAAAAAAAGTCATTCATGAGTAAGTCCCCTAGACTACTACGAGCCGTTTTAATCATCGGAACCATTATTGTATTGATTTTACTGGTTAGTTCGCTACTTAAGTACGAGTCATTGGCGGCTTTCATTTTACGGGGAATTGACCAGCTTAAGGCCAGAAAATAGGGCGTAACCGGGTGGCCATTCGTCCGACTAGTGGTTTGGAATGAATCAACACGCTGGTCGGACTTCCACCGAATTAATTTATCATTTACTGTATCGCTAACAAACGTATCATATGTCTCATCGTCAAGACAAGAATCGCTTAATCGCCCTGGCTCTACTCCTTCTTGGACTGCTGGCCTTGGGCGTCTACTGGTGGTCGTAGCCGATCCTTTGGTGAAAGTGGACTTGTTAGATTCACTAGCTATCAAGTTAGGCATGATCTACCGTGGCGTACCCTCTGTCTGGTGGTATAAGTCTCTATGAAGACAAGCTAGTAGTCCACCCGCGGGAGAGGCTCTGATGACTTTAGAAAATGGCGGTAAGTCAATCCGTTGCTAAAGCCTCACGAAACGTTACCGTTCCAAGCCTATCCGTTTACTCAGTCTCTGTTGATGAGTACGCAAACGTTTATTCAGTGGCCGGACTGCCATTTATATAGTTCCTTATCTTAACTGTCCGTTTAACATACGTGACAACGCTTTACTAGTTAATTACGCCCCATCCTATCTCCGCCAATATTTGTACCAGTAGCAAAAGAAGTCCCCTTATTACTAAGGTAGACCAGCCTGTAGTTTGACTTAATAGGCCTAATGCTAACTTAGTAGCACTTCATGAAAAGAATAGCCTCGAAAAGGGGTTAGCCGTTTAACCTCATCCTCGTGTGTATGAACAAGACGCTCTACTTACTAGCTCTCTGGCTGTTGACCACTTCTTGCGCTAGTCTGCGCCAGCGAGACGATACCACCCAACTCAACCAAGTCTTTCAGATTCCCCGCCAGCAGGAACTCTATGCCTATGCTAAAAAAGGAGGGGTCAAAACCAAAACGCTCCTTCATCCGGCTAAAGCGGCCCTCTACCAGAAGCATGACACCCTTTACGTGGAGTTTCTCGCCGAGACACTACGCCCCACCGACGCGGATCCCAAATCCCTCGATCAATCCGATTCGCTGGCCATTTTTTTTCTACACTACAACCCCACCCTGAAGAAGATTGAAGAAAAAAGCCCCTGGTTTCGGTATCAAACGACAGGTCTCGACGTAGATCTGTTCACCCTGCCCTTCAAGTACCGGTTTAAAACGGCCGATCAACCCGGCCAATTAGAAGATAAACTAAACGTGGGTATTCACATCGGGGGACGCTACGATTTAGGTCGGTATCGCACCGTCTATTTTCGTCGGAACCATCGATCTGAGATATCGACTTTCAGCCTAGGACTGGGCGGTTTTTTCTGTGTAGGTCCGGCCAAAGTAGACCCCTTTAGTACCTTAGGACGACTACAGGATGAATACTATGGGTTGGGCCTCAATTACGGGTTGGCCACGACCCTAAGTATAGGCAACTTCTCGGCCGGCTTGGCGCTAGGTCTTGAACAACTAGCCGACCGGAACCGAAATCTGTGGATTTACCAACATAAACCCTGGTTAGGCGTGACGTTCGGCATAAATCTAAATTAGTAAAAGCCTATGGATGACTGGCTCCGCGTTTGTAAACTCCTAACAAACAAAAAGCTATTCTCTAATCAGAGTTGATTTGGGTCAAGTTATAATGAGTTCCGGGAGAAGCTCCTGTTCGCTAGCCTTAAACGAGCGTTCAACATTTTAACAAGCTTGTCAAGCCTTTCTAATCCGAACTTGTATCGCAGTCTTTTAGTCTTTAGTCACTAACTTGCTAAAATATGTTTACAAACCGAGATAAATCCTGAAAGTACCTAATTCGCTTCTTCAGTAAGCCTCAGTAAGCAGCGTGTATACTTTTACAGATTTTGGTCAGTTGTTGGAACTGTCAACTCCATGATTTATCTTTAATTATAAAGCACAGCTTAAATGAGCACACCCAGGAAAACTCGGTCTGATAAAAAGGTAGGAAGTATAGAAAAAGAACTAGGCGTTAAACTGTATGGCGCTGACGGACGAAAAGTTCGTAAAGATAAAACGTTGGGTGAAGTTCGTAAAATCCAGCAAGCTGACTTAACAGACGATCAAAAAATTGCCTCGAAGCGACAAATAAAAATTCATCCAAAAACGAAAACTGCGGATCTCAATAAAGTACGTCAGGCCGTCAAAAAGGTTAGTGGCAAATGAAGGAGCCAGCAGCCTATAACGATAACGTTTTTATTAACTGCCCCTTCGATTCAACTTACAAACCGCTATTTTGGGCAACTATTTTCACGATTCAAGACTGTGATTTCACGGCTAGATGTGCCCAAGAAGAAGACAACGCTGGGGATGTACGAATCACGAAAATTATTAAAATTATTGATGAATGTAGATACGGCATCCATGATATATCCAAAGCAGATCTAGATCAGAACTCTCTACTTGCCCGTTTTAACATGCCGTTGGAGTTGGGCATTTTTATTGGAGCTCATCATTTTGCTCCTTCTAAAAGCTACAACAAAAACAAGCGTTCAATGGTCATGGATATTGAGCCTTATCGGTATCAGAAGTTCATTTCTGATCTAAGCGGTCAAGATATAAAGGCCCATGGATCAGAGGTTAGTCGTGTTGTACAAAACATTCGGGACTTTTTAGCTACGAGTTCCCGTCGTAAGTTGCCGGGATCGGCTTACTTGACTCAACGGTATGAAACCTTCCAAGCTAAATTACCTGAAATATGCGCACAACTAACTTGGACGGTAGAAGACCTAACCTTTATCGACTATGTGAACTGCGTTACGGCTTGGATTGAAGACAATAAGGTATAGCGTCTGGATGCCACCGAGGATACTTCTTTTCAGCATATAAACTGTCCATCAAGGTCACAACTTAACTGAAAACGCTGAACCGTTTAAATGAACGGTTTTATTGAACGTAAAAAGAGCTGTTTCTGAGCCCTTCCCTCATACTCGGTTATTACTCATTTTAACGTCCGTTTCGTTTCAAAACAAGACATAGGCAAAAACAAGTTTTATCGATTCGGTTTTGCTTTCTCTTGGTTTCCTTTCCCTAAATGAATCATCGGCTTGGCCTGGCTACCCCGGATCGTCATGGGAATCCCGAAGATGCCAAAAGGGGGAAGACCCAAGCGAAACTTCAGATCCAGACGGCCGTCTAGCCCTACTTTCCCTTCGATCCGCGGACGAAAGCCCGCAACTCTTAATTTGGTCCGCTCAATCGTCAGGATACTGTGAGCGATCGTTGACTTAAGCGCAATTCCCGATACGTCCGGATTCCGAATATCGTGTCCGGTTTTACTGCTAACCGACCCAAACAGGCGAAATCCGTTCAATTTCACCTGGCGAACGGCTAAAACCCCACCACCCGTTAGCGAGCTATAAACAGGTTGCATGTTGGCATCCAGATTGCCCCCCAGTTGATAGTCGAGCGATACCAACCCCTCGGCCTTGTCTGCCGAGGTGGCTAAGGCCCGGAAAAGAGCAATCTCAGTATAAGCCCGCTTGATGTCAAAATCGCGGGCCTGGATGTGATAGGCAAACTTGGCGCGGTTAGGCGCTAGCGGCTGGTAACGAAGATCCATCACCACGGGTGCCCCAATCAAGCTAAAGCCCGTTTGTTGCAGGCTCAAATGACCACTGTCGACCCGCATCTGAGCATGAGCATCCTGAAGAGCCAAGCCCTTATAAGTCACTAACGTAGCCGATGCATCTAGATCAATGGCCAGATTACTCGGAACCAGCACTACGCCTGAAGATTGAGTGGCGTGGGCAACTGGTCGCTTTGAGCGGTTGGGGTGCTTTCGGGCGGTTGATGTATCAGCAAAGGCCATAAACTCATCCACGTTGATGGCCCTACTGCTGAGACTAAAATGGCCACGCAAGGGTGCCCGAGGCTTTGTAGCATACGAAACCATATTGGTTAGGTATCCTTTTAGGTCTACCATTGATGAACCGTAGCTGGTCCTGAATTGATCAAACCACATTTTCTCTTGCTTGAAGCGAAACAAGCCGGATCGGATCCAAAACGGCCGGGGAAATAAGTCGGATGACAGCTGGAGCCGATTAATCTGGATCGTGCCCTGATTAAACAGCCGGTCATATCGTCCGGCCAGCGCGTCGCGTTCGTTACCCTGCAGGGACAGATTGGTTTTAATGGTGCCTTGGAGTTGATAGCCGGGCAAGGCCACCAACTGATAGAGTTTGCCCACGTCGAGGGTCCCTCGGGAGGTAATGGCATAGGTCAGATTATCAAAATTGCGCAGCTCCGCCTGGAGCCCGAAGGGCTGTCCCGCAAACCAGAATGAGAAGGGCTGGATGGAGACCTGTAGCGAACGCAGGGTGGGGGTTCGGCTGAGGACATGAGCTAGAACTTGAAGCCGCTCAATTGGACGAGGATAATACGGGGTCTGCAGCGTACCATTCCTCAGCCGAAGCGTAGCCTGGGTAACAGGAAACTGGCGTTTGGTAGGCTGGTAGGGACCCTTCGTACGGGCCTCAATGGCCAGCTCCCCGGCCAGCTTAATTCGTTTATCCAGGGGATAGAAGGAGGGAATATCCGCTAAATGGAGTTGGGCACTGAGTTGGGCATCAATGATAAGATCATGGGCGTTTCGAATCCGGGCAAAGCCACTGAGCCCATTAGTCAGGGCTTTAGCCTGCAGATGTTCCAGGACCAGTTGGGCATGCCGGTAGTCACTGTCGGGACAGCCCGCATTTAAGGTAAAAGTAATATCCCGCAAGGGTTCTGGCAGCGCGGTGTACTTTAGATAGCCATGCTCTAGGGAAGACGTTAAGCTAAACCGCGGTATGCGGCGAATAACTCGCTCCTGCTTCCGTAGGCTGGTCTGTTTGAGGATCGTAGCGTACTGACCGTCGGCTTGGAAATTTAAGCGAACGTGTCCTTTGACATCCACCGAGGGGATGCCCAGGGCTTTGTCCCACTTTTCCAAGTCAAGGTCAGTACTTACCCTGGCGTAAATGGTGGGTTGACTGTAGCCATTGACCCGCAAGCGGGCATTAAAAAAGTCTTTCTCAACACTAAAATGGAGCGAGTCCATAACCAGATTTAGTTTTTCCGGATTCAGATTCGGCAGCCTAAGGGTCAAATCAAGCCATAGGTTACGCACGGGGGCCGGGGCCTTTTGGTAAGCAATAGAGCCGTTGCGGAGGGTTGCCTGGAATTGGAGAGTGGGTTTGGCATGGATGACCTCACTGTAATGGCCTACTAGTGAGGCCGAGAAAGCACCCAGCCCCTTCACCTGAGTTTTTTGCGCCCACGGTAACAGATCCGGGGGCAAGGCCGTGGTAAAGTTTTGCAAATCGGTTTTAAGGGACTGGAATCTAAAATCCATGGTATAGCCCTCACGTAGAAAGGCCAGTTTTCCTCGAAACTGAATAGGGAGTCGATTGAGCCGGAGCTCATTTTTAGCGAACACCAACACCAGCGAGTGGGTATTGATATTGGTGATTAGATTAGCATCTACTCGTTTTCCCAGGACGTAGGGCTGTCGATTGTAGAACAGATCAACCGAATCGATATGGGTATTGGACTGTAAATCAAAAACCGCTTTGTCTAGATCACCTTTTCCCTGGTAATTGACTCCCTTAGCCCGGATCAGCATCGGAATGGATTGATCATTGTAGACAATATTAGTTCGATCCAGTTGGATATGATTGATGGTCAAGGCTGTTCCAGGGCTATCGTTAGTCGGAGCCGTTGAGGACTCGGTAGGGCTTTTATAGACATTGTAATTGGGCCGCCCTTGGGCATCAATCTGTACATTGATCTGCCCATCCGCCAGAAAGATTTTGTCAATCACGATGCGCTCCTTGAACAAGCTAGCCAGATTAACCCCCAGGCTAATCTGTTTGGCCATAAGCAAGGTATCCTGCTCAAAAGGGGCCGACCCTTGGAGGCGCACCTCAACCAGGGTTAGCGTTAGATCGGGGAAATGTGCGAAAAAGGAAAGTGTGGCGTGGGCAAATGTTAATTTTCCGCTCAAATGGGTTTTAGTCCAGCTAGTGAGTTTCTGGGTAATGAATCCGGGAAACAGGAAGGGCAACAGGCTAACGAGTACAAAAAGTGTCCCTAGACCTAAACCAAGGCGTTTGAGCAGTGTCGTAGCAGATTTGGGGATCAGTTTCATTTCCGTTGGCCAGGCGCCTGATTGAGATATTGCGCCTCCTAAGTAGTTAACGAGTTTGGAAGCACATTAATTAGAAGGCCCTACGCTATCAAACGGCCCAACCGTCTCCTTGGCTACAGCTTGCTGGAAAAATTAAGTGTAGCCGCTGCTTTTCTCAACTGGGTTACGGCTAAAGAGTACGGCTATCGTTTGGGAGTTACTTCACTAGATTTACCACCCGTCGATGCCTAGCTACTCAAATCCCGTTTAATTAAACGTCCCTATGTTTTCGTTGAGAAAAAGTGATTTTTGTCCCCTTTCAACAAATCGCAAGCTATTTTAGGATCTTAAAGCTACCGCGCAATGACCTCCTCTAGGTAACGAGTCAGCTGGCTGTGGAGAAAACTCACAATTGGCTCCGACGTTTTCTGACGCCAACTGGCCGCTAAAGCCGCAAAATAAAGAGGGCCCTGATCCGTGTAGACGAAACTAAGGGGTAAACCATGATACTGCTGAATATAACTCATCAGCAACCGGGCCAGCCGACCATTCCCCGCCCCAAAAGGGTGAAGACTTAACAAAATGAAATGAGCTTGGAAGGATAAATCGTACAGCTGGCGGGGTGTTTTGCGCTGGTTGATGCGAGTGTTGATGTCTTTGAGTAACTCCGCCAAGGCTAAAGGCAGTTTGTGTGCATCGCCTAACCTGCCTCGGCCCGCCAAGGCATTGTCGAGGCGCAGTTCTCCTTTACGGGTATCGATCGTGCTCAACAACGAATCAAGCGGCCAGCCGGTCTGGCGCATTAAGTTGGCCGCCAGTTGTTGACAGGCGAATCGGTTCAAGGGTTCATGTTGAATGGCCATGGTCAGGATCTGCCCCAACGTCTGGTGGTAATCGATGATCATCAACTGGTCCGTTTGGGGCTGATCAGCCAGTAGGCTACCGCTTTGAAGCAATGTCTTGGTTTGGGTCAGGGTGAGCCTAGCCCCGTCGATGGCGGTCGAGTGATAAGTAAGCAAAATGAGTGGATCAATCGTATGGCCGTTAGTGTTGATTACTGCTGCTTTAAAGCGGTCGAGCAGTTGGGGTAAGGTGGCGAGTTGTAAGTTAGCTTTCATAGAAACGAAGGCGTGATAAAGGGGTTAGGTTGGGTGGCTCTACCGATCTTAAATGCTCAGAAGCACGAACGCTTTAATGCAGCCCAGCGCAGCTTGGTCAAGGCCTGGCGGACTATACGGCTGCGGTTTTCGGAAGACAGTTCCCCATATCTTTACCCATAAGCCAATGTTAGTCATTGAACAGGTTGTACGTTTCAACAAAAATTATCTTTAGGCTACTAGGCAACCAGGTTACAAATCAGCAACGGTCATTTAAGATTTGTAACAAAACCCCATTTACTCCTATATTGGCCTTTCATTCCCCTTCGTTATGGAAAGTCAGCCTTTACTACATGTGGCGTATTACCGTGTCTCAACCAAGCAGCAAGGTCAAAGTGGGTTAGGCCTGGAGGCCCAGCGTACCCAGGTCATGGGTTTCATTGGTAGCCAGACTCAGTTGGTGCGAGAATTCATCGAAGTGGAAAGCGGTAAGCGTGATAGTCGTCCTCAGCTTCTAGAAGCGCTGGCTTATGCGAAGCAACATAAAGCCCGGTTAGTGATTGCCAAATTGGATCGGCTTAGCCGTAATGCTGGATTTATCTTCGCCCTCAAAGATAGCGGAGTCGATTTTGTCTGTGCGGACATGCCCGATGCCAACACCCTAACCATTGGCATCTTTGCTACCCTCGCTCAACATGAACGAGAGTTAATTGGTGAACGAACCAAGAAGGCGTTAGCTATTAAGAAGCAGCAAGGGTTTCAACTCGGATCACCCCAGAACCTGACACCGTTAGCCCAACAGAAAGGCGTTGCAGCTATAAAGCGAAAAGCGGCTACGAATGAAAATAACCAGCGGGCGTTGCTGACCATCAAAGGATACTTGAATCAAGATAAGACCCTGCAACAGATTGCTGACGAGCTAAACGCATCGGGCTTTCGAACGGCTAAGGGGCATCTGTTTCAGCGGGTGCAAATACACCGCTTGATGAATAAGTTGTTCGTTAAATCTTAGCCAACAAGCGGTAGTCACCAGATTAGCGTACACCACCACCCATCCGATTTTTATCCGCGTCATTGCCTAAGCTTCGATCTTTGGCTGCCTTTACCGTCCGTTTGCCAAAATTATAGGTGAAAGCTAGCTGAAGGCGCTGGTTATCGTTGTAGTATTGATTACTCGAGGACACATTGCCGTAAGAGACTACATAGCGATAGAGTTGCGTATGAAATACATCCCGGAAAATAAGTTTGACATTCCCATCCCTAAACAAGGGTTTATTGAGACTAATGAACGTAAAAAATAGCCCTTTGCTTTGATTAATTGTACTCCGACTGGGCGATTCGTAAACCAGCAGCAATTCAGCTTTGTACCCTTTGGGTAAGGAGAACACGTTATTGAGATACGTCTGTACGCCGTAGCCCGTCAACGAACCGGCGTCATACTGACCGATGGGCGACTGGGTTTGCGAGCCCCGAAGACCCCCATTCCAGTTCATGGACCACCACTTCGTCCACTCATGCCCCCAGGTAAGGCCCACAAACTCGCTGTGAAGCTGGGCCAGGTTGGTAAACGATACGGTGTAAATCCTGGTGTCGGGATCAAAAAAGACCGTGTTCAGGATCGCATCCTGCGTGTTTGAATAGTTAACAGAGAGGGTCAGTCCACCCAAGGTAACGTTGGCATCCAGCGTATGGGCAAAGGATGGTTTTAAGCCTGGGTTACCCACCGAAATCAAGTAGGGATCGGACTGCCAGCGGTAGGGTACCAAAGCCGATAAAGACGGCCGAGAAATTTTACGAGCATAGGATACGCTTATTTTTGGGCCATTGGGTAGCGTTTTGCTCAGGCTCAGGCTAGGGAAAAAACCAGAATAGGTTCGACTCAGCGTTGAACTGACCAGTTCCTGATAAGTTCGTTCATACCGCAAACCCGTTTGCAGGGACCAGCCGGGTTTAAATTTGGTACTGTAGCTGGCATAACCCGCGTAGGAATGCTCGGTATAGTTCCCAGAATTACTGAAGCTCGAATCAAGCACATACTTTCCAGTACTCCCTTCATTCTCTTGGGTTACCAGATTATCATTGCTGATGGTGGTCCATTGGAAACCCGCTTCCCAGCGTCCGCTTTTTAACGGCAGCGTTAGATCAGCCTTACCGATCAGATTACCCTCCGTTTTTGGATTTTGAATGCGAGCCCGGCTAGGTGAGCGTAGCGAACTACGGTCTACATTCTGGTACTGATAGGTTAAAAATTGGGTGTTTGATCGATCGAAAAAGCTCTTGGTTATCGTCACTGACAGCTCTTTACCCGCACTGTCGAGCTTACCCGTGTAATTGAAACTGCCATCATAATTCCGGCCGTCATCCGTTTCAAGCCGATTTAATACCAGTACCGAATCGACCCCAGGACTATGGCTTCTAAAGACTGTTGTCCCATCGGTGGTGCTACGAATGGTTTGGCTGCTGCTGTTGAACCGCATACCTAGCACATGATTGGGGTTGGGAAAAAAGTCAATACCACTGAAGGTGGAGAAACCCTTGGTTTTATAGAGCGAGAAGGCTTGCCCCGCCATCGATCCGGCCTGATACGTACGTACCGAGGCTTCCTCAGAACCCACCTGATCAAACCGGCCATTGAGGGTGGTGAACACATTCCACCGGGGCGATCGAAAATTGAGGGAGCCATTGGGGTTGAAGCGCCCGTAGTGGCCCTGCGAGTAGGTGGTGCTCAGCCGCCCATTAATGCCTCGTTCTAAGCTCTTCAAGGTGATAATATTAATGACCGCTCCGAAACTGGCATCGTATTTAGCCGATGGATTAGGGATCACTTCGATCTTTAAGATATCCTCGGCTGAGAAATTTTGCAGGAAATTGTCCAGAGTGCCTTGGCCCATCTGGCGACCATCCACCAAGATCAGGACATTACTCTTGTTTCCCACTTTAATACCTAACGGGGTTGCCGATACCAGAGGCGCATATCTCAAAATGTCTTCTACCTTATTGCCTTTGGCGATGACGCTATTGGCTACGGTTAACACCAGTCGATCCCCCTGGTTCTCCACTAAACTTCGCTGCCCTTTGACGTTAATCTGGGCCAGATTCTCCGTTTTTTCGGTCAGCGTAATAATGCCCAAATCCTTTGCCGGATCGGTTTCACGTAACGTAAAGGCAGGGAGCCACGTGGCTTGGTGGCCAACTGATTGCACGTGGAGTAAGTACGTGCCAGCCGCCAGTTTATTTATCCGAAAAAAGCCTTTTTCGTCCGTTACTGCGCCTTTGATCGTACTGGAGTCGTTGGCTGAAGCAAGCCGAATAGTGGCGTAAGGCGCTGGTTGATGATCCGTTTCAACGACGGTTCCTTGTAGCTGGAACTGAGCCAGGCCGGGCAGACAAGTCCCCAAACAAAGCAGAAGGAATGTAATTTTTTTCATGGTATACTGAGTAAAGCAAGGAAGAATCTAACTTGAAGCAGGAAGCGTTTGGCCCCTTCAGTCTAAAAGCGGTCGAATAGTCAGGCGCTGGGGGTAAAACCACCAAGCCACGATTCCCGTACCGTATCACTGACCTGATCACGCACTCACCATGACAACTCTACTTCGTTGCGCGATTATTGATGATGAATTCCTAGCCCAGGCGTTACTGGCAAAGTATGTCCGGCGCGTTCCCTGGCTGGAATTGGTGGCGACCTTCGATGATGCCATTACCGCCTTTAATCAGCTACCAAACCTAGCCGTCGATGTGATTTTTCTGGATATCACGATGCCCAAAATGACGGGACTTGAGTTTTTACGGGCTTATCCAGCCCCGCATCCAGCGGTGATCATGACAACTGCCGATCCAGAACACGCCCTGGCGGGATTCGATTTTGGCGTGACAGATTATCTGCTCAAACCAATCCCGTTTGACCGCTTTCTCAAAGCGATTGGACGCGCCGGAGAGAAGAAAACGAGTGCGCCTTTGGTGGGCTCGTTGCCGGAGCAAACAACAACATCGCCTCTGGCTGGAAAGCCCACGCCGGGTACTGATTTTATCTACTTTAAAACCGACCGGAAACTGGAACAAGTGCGGGTGGATGATCTCGTCTTTGCTGAATCGCTGGGGGATTACCTCAAAATTTTTCTGGCTGATCGCTACTTGGTGGTTCTGCTAACCATGAAAAAGCTAGTGGATACCCTACCCGCTGACCGCTTTCTGCGGGTTCACCGATCCTGCATCGTCCAGTTGCGTCACATTCAAACCCTAGAGGGTAATACCATCCACGTTTCTACGGGGCAGGCGTTGGTTGTGGGGCCTAACTACCGGGCCGAGGTAAAAGAAGCGGTTCAGAAATGGCTGGCCGTTTAGGGGAGCAGTCGGTGGGACTAGCCACTAATACCATTGTGTTTCCTAAAAAAGGTTGAAGTCTATCCGTTCGCATCAGAGAATCAAGTAAGTTTCTGTTGAGAGCGAAAGTAGTGCAGGTCAAATGGTCCCTTCAATTAAATCGATAGAGGTATTGTTTTAATCGATAAAAGTCGGATGATGGGTTTAGTCGGATAAAAAGGGGCCTTTATCGAAAAAATGGGCGAAGCTGTCCAAACGGAGTTACTTTGTTAACTGATCCTTCTACGCCCTTGCTAACGTCTCAACTTGCTCTACTGACCGATGAAACCCGCTATCGAGGCTGGACCCGAATCGGCTTTCATGGGGTGCTTTTACTGGGCGTGTTTTTACTGATTTTTTCGACCTATATTCCCTGGTTTCTTTATCCAAATCCATCCCTTCATTATCCGGTAAAGACCTATGCAGGACCCATTTTACGGGATTCACTGAGTGTTATTGTTCAGTACTACAGTCTGGTCTATCTCTTTACCCACTATGGTCGGCGTCCGCTCGTGTTGCTTCTTGGTCTGGCCCTTTATTACGTCGTCCTGTTTACGGTGTATTACTATTCCTCCTATATCGTCAAGCATTATTTTGGTCTGACGGATGATTATTCGGGGTCGATCAACCACTTCGAGCGCTTGCCGTATGGGCGAGCGTTGTTTAATCTAGGTACCTTTTTTCATCTATTATTTATCATTGAGCGAGCCTTTTACCCATTGGCTGTTAAGTTGGTACTGGAAGTGTATCGACGACAAGTGCGCCATGGTCAGCTTCAGCAGCAATACACCCGGCTGGAACTTGATTTTCTGAAAAGTCAGATTAACCCCCATTTTCTGTTCAATGTGCTCAATAGCATTTATGCCCTAACGGAGGAAGAGAGTCCACAGGCGGCCCGAATTACGCTCCAGCTATCGGGTATGATGCGCTACGCGCTGTATGAGACGGCGGATTCGTTGGTCCCCCTGAGTAAAGAGTTAAGCTTCATTCGGAATTATATGAACCTGGAACAACTCCGAACGGCCAAACGACTAGCGTTGGCTAGCGAGTTACCTGAATCGGTGGACGAATCACTACAGATTGCCCCTTTCTTATTAATTACCTTTCTTGAAAATGCCTTTAAACACGGGGTTCAAAACAACGCCCAAAAATCTTGGGTAAAGCTGAGCTTGGTGATCATTGATGATGTACTGAATTTGTCGCTAAGCAATAGTAAACCCGTCAACCCCTACCCTATGTTGGGTGGTTTAGGGTTATCGAATGTGAAAAAGAGGTTATCCCTTCAATATCCAGACCACAGGCTTCGCATCTTAGACGAAGAAACAACGTATAGTATCACGCTTCAATTGACCTTGTCGAGAAAAGAGGGATTGGTTCGTCAGTAGTCATTATTGTACCTACAGGGTTAGCTTTGTAGGCTAATTTCAGCCCTTTGCTGCTAAGAAGCCCCCTTTATTAGCCAACGGTCCTGGCCAAGGTGACCCTATTTGTTGATTGCGGGATAGCTCAAAAAGGATACCAAACGTCTAGGGCATTTTTTGAAGGGTCGTTTGTAAAATGCCATAAGCGATAACATGCCTGAATCTGGTTAATCAGGGAATGGTCAAAGGGCAAAATTTGGCTAGGTAGGATTTGGCCGGAAGTTAGCAACCTAATCCCCTCAAAGCCGTTAGAGAGGTATGACAAAGCAAGATGTACTCCGACGGATTACCGAGCAAACGGGTATTGATCCTCAACTCAGTTCAACCATTATGGAATCCTTTTTTGACGTGATAAAAGGGGCCGTTAGTGAAGGCGAAACGATTTACATTCGTCGATTTGGTAGCTTTGGCCCCAAACAACGCGCTCGTAAAATAGGCCGCAACCTCAGCGCCAACACGGCTCTGGTGATTGAGGCCCATTCGATTCCGGGCTTTAAACCGAGTGCTGAATTTGTTCAGCAGGTTCGAAGCTCGAAAGCCGACAGAAAGTAGTTGGAAATGTGATCCAATAAGTTACAAAACTAGGTGGTGACATACAATGTCACCACCTAGTTTTGTAACAACTAGTTTTGTACTATTTTTAGTCAATTTGAATAAGCAATCTTATATTAAGGAATTATTCTAAGATCATATACCCTATACAAGCCCTGAAAACAGGCCAGATTGTCCTTTGGAAAGGGAAGAAGAAAGTCTTGCATTATGTTACGTGAATATATATAGATTGAGCCCTCAATTGCGCGTAAAGTATCTTCCAAAAACAGCTTCAGCTTTGATGAACCGTGTTAGAATAAAGCAATCATCCATTGAGAATTTACCATTAGCTAAGTGCTGATTTTCAGTAGCTGTGATGTGCAACAGCAGGTAGCTTTTAGTTCTTGATAATTTGTAGAGCTTGTTGAGAATTTCAAAAGTTTGGTTCTAAAAAATATGACCGAAGGCGTAACCTATTTCACTGATGGTTAACGAAAGTGTTATTTCGTCTAGCATCTGCTTCAAGTAGGCGTTTTTAGACTGACTACCTGCCCGGGTAAATGCAACGTGCACATGATTAGTGTGAGGCCCATTACCTCCCGTATAGGGACGGGGACCTCCCTTAGTAAGGCTCCAGATTTGTCCGTTCCATATAATATGATCAACTCCTAAGTTTCGACTATACTCAATAAAACCATCCATCAAAGCATTGCCAATTCGTAGTTGTTCCAAGTCATATGCATCCAAATAAATATCAGCCGCTCGTCCTTCTGCATGCGCTGAGAATCCTCCTGTGTGCGTTGTTCTATTAACATATCCTCCTACACCCCGTCCGGCGGGATGATTCTTTGGGATTACGGGGAAATAATCAGGCACCAATTCTTGTACGTACTTGACAAGGGGCTGGGTTTTTCGCCAGTTTACATTAGATAAATCGGACATCTTTAAGTTAGTCTGTAATTGTAAAAACGGAACGGAGATAAATTTGATCAGTGGTGCGTATTACTGAAAATTGGTATTTAGCCTCAATAGGTAAAATATTACAAGGCTACTTATAAAGTATTTAGCCAACGGTAAATTTTGCTGCCTAGTCAGTACTGTGTTAAGCGGATTCAGCGACGTTGCTACTGAACTTGGGGCGTTGCCCATACGGGTCTAACGTACTAGCTAAGAAAAGTTGGAAAGGGATAAAAACTAGATTCGGTTTTGTTCAAGTGTGGGGTATCCTGAATAACCGGTACATTACTTTCGTGTAGAGTAGTTAATTAACTATTTGTCAATATTTTACAACGAAGATTTTATTTTAACGGTCGATTGATTGAAAAGGGAAAGTAAGGTTGATGATCTAGTTCATTCTCTTTTAAAACGTTTCATATTGTCGTTCGCAAATTCAAATTTCACCAATGGCATCTTGTTAACGGCTATTCTGAAATCACAGAATGCTCTAACCAAGTCATGAGGATTTATGTACGATTCTGCAAACGCACCCAATAATGTGTTTGTCCATTGCTGAGACAACTTCTTTACGCATCTTCGGGTCTAGCTTTAATGTGTATCTTCTAATAAATTCCCACGTACTATGCACCTACCTCAACGCCGCGTTTCGTTGCTTTTGACCACGGCTGCCCTCCTCGCAGGGGCTTGTAGTAAAGACCCTGCATTAACCTCGCTTGATCCGCAAGATCTATTGTTGGTCAAAAAAGTGACCGCTTCTTATCAGGGATCAGGCACTGGACTTGCAACAAAATACTGGACAAATCTTTAAGCAACATGTTGCAGTTGCCCATTATAATAGTCGAAAGGGGAAAGATAGCCTAACGATGAATGTCGCCGTTGACGATTGTACCAAATTTCAATATATTCAAAGACCGCCTGTTTAGCCATGGCTCGCGACTGGAAATTCTGCTGATAGACCAACTCTGACTTCAACGTCTTGAAAAAGCTTTCCGCCACGGCATTATCCCAGCAGTTACCTTTCCCACTCATGCTTTGCAATACCAACGGGTGTTTTTTGAGCAGTTTGGTAAAAGCATGACAGGCATACTGAACCCCTCGATCTGAATGAAAGATCAGGTTTCGTTCAATGGGCCGATTTTTTATCGCCATCTGCCAAGCTGGTATAGTTGTCTCAGCGGCCCTCATGGACTTACTTAAGGCCCAACCGATCACTTTTCGATCATACAAATCCATAATCATCGTCAGATAGATCCAACCTTCACCAGTACGGATATACGTCAGGTCCGAAACCCATGCCTGACCCGGTTTTGCCGGGTTGAACTGGCGATTTAAATGGTTTTCTGCGACCGGGTAAGCATGCTTTGAATCGGTGGTTGTGACCACATATTTCTTCTGAATGATACTCTTCAGATTGGCCTGCTTCATGAGTCTGGCCACTCGTGGTCGGGATACGTTTACGCCTTGAGCACGAAGATCCTGAGTGATTTTAGGGCTACCATAACGGCCTTTACTAGCTGTCAATGAACCACTTATTAACTCAATAATCGTCTTGTTCTCCCTTGTCCTATTGGTTGGTCGCTGGGCTAACCAATAGTAATAGCCACTGCGGCTCACGTTTAGTACTTTACACATCCGCACCGGCGGACCGGTCTCAACGGGAAACTCACCTTGGTGAGCTTTTATGAACTGAAAAATGTCCCGTCGTTCCTGGAGAAGATGCCGACCGCCTTTTTTAGAATATCGCGCTCTAATTCAGCTTGTTTGAGCTCTTTTCTGAGACGTAAAATTTCTTGCTGTTCTTGACTTGGCCCAGTTCGACCACTAAGGTTGTCTGTTTGTGCGAATGAGTGTTCCTTACGCCATCGGGTCAGAATCTGGGGTGTGATGCCCAATTCGTCAGCAGTGTTTTTGATTGACCCCTTGGCATCGGCCAACTCCACCGCCATCTTTTTAAATTCCTCGTCGTACTGTCTCCTGGTTTTCATGGTTCACTAAGTTAGATCATGCTTAACTTAATGTCCAGTCAAATGTAGCAGCTCCACAAACGCATGAAGCGGCTTCGTCAACGGACGGTGGAACCCGTCTTATGTAGTCTAGTGGAGTACAATGGGTTGCGAAAGATTAATGTACGGGGTAAAGCTGGGGCCCACAAGGTGATGCTGATGGCGGCTACTGCCTTCAACCTCAAGAAGTATATGAAGTTCACCACCAAGTCCACTCTCAGCCAGGCCATAGCCCTAAGGGTGGAATGGTAATTGTCTTCTCAAGACTCTTTTCTGGGCTTTGGCGTGCTTTTTCTCAACTAAGAAGGGTAGACCAGGGTAGAAAATCTTATTCGCCGATTCAGATACTGAATAATCGATATAATAAGCGGAGTTGTGCAACAGCCACGCTCCTTCCGTGTGATTGAGCGGGCAGCTTACAATAGCTGCCCGCAATAGAGTTGGAATTGTAGAGCTACAGCCAAGTAGTGACGACTTTTACGGTCCGCCGTTGCGCCAGGCCGCTGGAGCGGTACAATTTTTCAATGACACCCGAAATACCTTTACATGCATTAGTGTCAGTTAGTTTAGGTAAATCTAGCGAAGGCTGACTGGAGGGGGATATGGATCCGACAGGTGGTTCCCTGGTGTTGCTGACTCTCCACCAGAAGTCGGCCTCCGTGCAGGTCGATAAACTGACGAGCAATGCTCAAGCCCAGACCCGTACCTTCAATCAAGCGCGCATTGTGGGCCCGATGAAACGGTTCAAATAAATGGGGCATATCCTCGGCGGGAATCCCGATGCCCTGATCGGTCACCTCAAAGACGAACTCCGAAGCGCCGAAACGAACTACCAGCCGGGGATCGGCGGACGAAAACTTGACGGCATTAACCAGTATATTGAGGAGCGTGTGGGTGAGTAAGAAAGCGTCGGCATCAACCATCCTGGGTGAACCCTCTAGCCTGAACTGAACCTGGCGCCCATCGGGCCGATCCGTAAAGTGAGTGGCCAGTAGCTCTCTACACAAGCCCACCACATCCACCGGTTGGGGATGGAAGGCGAACTTACCCATACCCAGCTGATTATGAGTCAGCACCCCGCTTAACAGCGCTGCAAACCGCTTGATCTCGTGTTGGATAATTCCGATGTGCCGCTGAAACGGTGACAGGGAGACCCCCACTAACTGACCCACATAGGAGTTAATCAAATCGATGCTGGTTTCAATGGTGGTTAAGGGCGTGCGGAATTCGTGGGAGACCATACTCACAAAGGTCGACTTAAGGACCTGCAGCTCTCGTTCCCGGGCCAGGGCCTTACTGAGGTGCAGCTTGGCTTTCTGGAGTCGAATTACCTGCCGCTGCCCCTGTTTCTGCGCCTGCAGTAACTCCGTGGTCTGGCGGCCTAAGACCAGCAGGGCCACTACCTGCCGCCCCAGGGAAGCTAAGGCCTGCGCCTGGGTTTCCGATAAGCGATTGGGTTTGGTATCAATCACGCACAAGGTGCCCAGGGCATAGCCTTCCGGGGTCACTAAGGGGACGCCCGCATAAAACAGGATGTTTGGCTCTCCCTGCACCAGGGGATTCTGGGCAAATCGTTCATCCAGCCGGGCATCGGGCACCAGCATCAGCTGCTCCGGGTTCAGAATAGCGTGCGCACAGAAGGAACTAGTCCGCGGGGTTTGGGACTGGCTAAAACCGACGCGTGCTTTAAACCATTGGCGCTCTTGATCCACGAAGGTGATCAGCGAGATGGGGGTTTGGCAGATGTGAGCCGCTAGCTGAGTAAGGTCTTCATAATGCTGCTCGGGCAGCGAATCCAGAATGTCATAGTGGACCAGATTGGCTAGCCGCTTTAACTCAGCTTGGGTATTGGCAGGAATATCCATGGTAAAACGGGTTGACTCGACCAGTAGACTACTACTAAGGTAAGGCAATGATCGCCAAGTTGCTAGCGCCTACCGACCGTTTTGACCATGAGCGAACTGGATCAACGTCTGATCACTGGTATTTGACAAGAAATAGACCTGCTGGGTCAAATAGCCCCCCGTACATTTATATCCTAATAACCGCTCTCGGGTCGTCAGGTCGCCCGGGAAGTAGCCTTGTTTATACACTTCTACCTTAATTGCTATGACGCCTTCTATCAACACCAATTTCTCTCCGGCATTATTTCTTAACGAAGAACCGGGCCGTTCCTGGCAAACCGAGCTAGAGCGCTTCAACCATAATTATTATCTACTGGAAACCATACTCGATCTATCGGTCGGATTACCTAGTCACCTGACCACCCAGTATCTTACCTGTCAAGAGCAGATGCGGCACACGCTGGAACAACTACTAACCGAACTGGAGCCGACGACCGCCAGCCACCGGGTCAATGGCCCCAAACCGGTTGGCTTTTTACCCCGCCATACCACAGTCCTCCAGCACATGAACCAGCAGGTAACTCGTTTGCTCGGGGCCACTCATCAGGCTTGAGGCGAGCTGACGCTCTACCGCTAATACGGCCGTCTCTTTACGCCTTAGTGCTGCCCGTAGTCGGAAGCCAATTGGCTTGCCGATAACGTAGGGGGGAAAGCCCGTAGGCTTCTTTGAAACAGTGTGAAAAGGCCGATAAACTGCTGAACCCACACCGGACAGCTACGACCTGTAGGGGCCGATCCGTATCGACTAAGTAGCTAGCCGCTTTCAGCAGCCGGTAGTCTTTCAACACCTGGCTGAAGCTCCGCTGGCAGTAGTGCTTGAGCTGTCGTTGTAAAGCGGATGGACTCCGGTGCATGGCCTCGGCCAGTTGGTCTAGACCGAATGAAGCCTGGGAATAGGCGTGCTCCAAGTGCTCACTGACTTGGCGGATAAACTGAATGTCCGGTGTTTCCTGAGCGATCTTCCGCTGGAGTTGATAGCGGATCAGCTCGGTTTGCTGATGAATCAGATTGGTAATCTTGAGCAGTAACTCAGCACTGGAGAAGGGTTTACAAACGTAATCAACGGCCCCCAGGCTTAATCCTTCCAGCCGCTCGGCCGGGCTTTCCTTGGCCGTTAGAAAGATCAGGGGGATGGACCGGTAGAGCGTATTCTGTTGAAGGGCTCGCAGAAAGGCGAGTCCATCCATCTCCGGCATGAGGATATCACAGATGATCAGATCGGGTCGAAACAGGGGGAGTAGGGCTAGCGCCTGAGCGCCGTGCTCAACGGCGCGCACCTGGTAGTGAGCCAGTTCCAATTGTTCCTTGAGGTTGTCTCGTAAAACGGGATAGTCCTCAATTAGTAAAACGTTTGGCATATAGTAAGCAAGTTGAGCATGAAAACAGCTTTGGGGAGCGGAGCATCTGTATGTCGGCGCGAGGTCGTTAACGAGTCCCGATGACTGATCGTTAGATTCCGATCAGGCGCTGAGTGATCCACCACACCCGTACCGAAGGCTCGTCTAATCTGTCCTTTCTTACTGAGGACTCTAAGTAACGTGGTTTCATTATAGAGGAACACATCTTGTTTAGACGTTTTGTTTAAAAAAATGCTTAAATAGGCTAAACAAAATTCGTAGGTTTCCACACTCGACGGTAGCCAAGAAAAACGATTAATTACAAACCTATCAGTCAGCTTGAAGGGGTTATGGTCTACCTTTATGACGCTACGGTATACCGAAATGCTTGGTCGAAACAATATAACCCCTCAACTATACGGGTTAGTGGCGATGGAATCGATGTTATCCAGCCAAGATTAACTTGATCCATCGCCCGTTCCCTAACTTATGAGGGCTTTCGAAAGCGTTTCGTTGGTTCTGGGCGGTTTACCTAATCAAGCAGTACCACTCAAAGGGCTCTTCAACACGTATGCAAGCGAACGCGTTAATGGCCTGTAACTTCCAGCAAGCCAAACTGCTGATTATTGAAAATCAGGAGTTTTCCTGGATTGTAACTCGATTAGCCTTAGAAACAAGCCTGCCCGAGATCCAGCTCGATCGGGTGTCTACGTCCCAGCAAGCCATGACCTACCTGGATAATTGCTTAGCCCAGGAGGTAGCCTTACCCAAGCTGATTTTAGTCGAGTTGTACCTGCCTCGTCGAGCAGACGGCTTAAGCTTAGTCAGGGCACTTCGCGATTGGCTAGCTCAAAGTTTATGTCCCCAACTACCCATCCTGGCGATGAGCTCATCGCCTACCCCGTTCGATGTCCAGGAAAGCTACCGCTCAGGAGCTAGCGTGTATGTAGTAAAAGGGATCGATATGGATCAACAGATCGCTGTCTACAAAGCCATACGGCAATTTTGGTGGCAAACCAGTGTGTTGCCTCTGACGGCAGAACAAGTCGTGAGTTTAGAGGGGGATGGGTGAAACGGGGATTTGCCCTCAAGTCGGCAAGAACAAGACCGATCACTACCTGCCAGAAGCAGCGTAAAATCGCTTTAACTAATTCACTTTCAGTACTTTACGGGTATAGCCTCTTGCCATCAGAGGACCTCCATTGAGCCTGAACGAACAAGAGTCCCTTAGGAGCTTAAGGGAGGACCACTAGCGCGGGGTAATTTCTGATAACTGACTGGTAGTGTCTGCGTCTGACATGCTTCAGGCTCGCCCATTCAAGCACGCCTTTTATCTTATTATAGGTGGCCCTAAAACATCGGAAAAATGCCTAAGACCTTACGGGTAGCCTTCGCGATAAAAGCGGAATTAGCTACCCGCTCTAAGAGTAGTTAACAACTAGTTGAACTGACAAATAAATACAACAAAGCCTGTTAACGCACCGGGCTTTGTTGTCGAACTTGTACTTACCTTCTCGTAATTATTTTTGGCTCGTATTTACTTTCGATACTAACTGAAAAATCCGGACTGTCTTCGATAGGCCGCTAGCTCTAGTAAGTATACTCCTGGAAGCAACCAACCAAGCTAAAGTAAAGATGCTTGCCACCATCGCCTCCTAAAAATCGACCCTGAAGCGGGCCAAATACTTAGTGGAACGCGGTGTCAGGTTGTTGGCGGAAGGTCTAGAATTGAGAAAGCATCATCAGATCCAGAAGTTCAAACGGCGACACGACCACTTTTGACAAAAAACAGACCTCCTAAGTCAAAAAGAACCCCTTACTTTTAGGCCAGCTTACAGCCTTTCCTTCGTTGGGCCATTTAGAACGAGTGATCGTTTTACATCCTAAATCAGTTTGGTATGACACCCTCCCTTACCGCCGGTTTTACCGGCGGACTATCTCTTCGCTCTAGGCCTAGCAAACCAAGAGGGAAATTGGCTACTACACGTATTATCGGTGGATACGATCCTAAGCCTGAACATCAAGCTGCCAAGTCATCTTCCCATTCAGCTCAGGGTCTGGGCTGGCAAGGGCAGATAAGGAGCGCCCTGGACCAGGTACTGGAAGAAGTCGAGCTATTAACGAAAGCCAGATACCAGCTCGATCACCTGCCTGAAATTGATTTTTTCGCTCGTCATACGGCCATTTTATTAGCCTACCCATCAACTGGTGCCTCCTTTACTCCGGGCTAATCAGCCTGCTTGAGCGGACCTAAGACCGTAGCGACGAGCACAGCTAACCTGTATTTATTCCTTTTTAAAGGGGTATCCTACCATTCGCTTCGCGCAGGGCACTGGCTAACCGTCTGTGCCATTCAATCGTACAAATGTTGACCGCTCCCAATATTCTTGAGACAGACAACTTACTGATTTGTTAAATAAACGCTGGGGCGGGGCACTCATGGGGCAGATCTAGCCGGTAGAGAATTCTGGTAAGAGACCGGTAGAGCTTGTTTTCTGAAGCATTCACGAGGAGACCACCTACCAAAACGTATTCAAGAAACTGGCGGCCTGCGCCTAATCAGGAACCAGATGGATTCGTCGGTCTTAGTGGAGTAACCAGTGCCTTTCGGCGTGCGTGATGGTATAGCGAATGGTCTATCCCGTCCCGCACGCCGACAAATTCTTAGCTGAGTGCCACCATGAATCAAACAAACCAGGAAACCCAGCGGCAGGATGCCCTACAACAGCGGTTCATTCTGGAAGCCGCCAAAGATTACGCCATTTTCACTACCGACTTAGAGCGCCGGATCACGAGCTGGAACGCGGGGGCCGAAGTGATGCTGGGCTACCCGGACGTGGAGATACTGGGCCAGCTGGCCGATGTGCTCTATGTGGCCGAAGATCGTCAGCAAGGCGTTCCCCAGTACGAAGCTCAGCAGGCACAAACCGAAGGCCGCGCCGAAAATGAACGCTGGCACTGCCGTAAAGATGGTTCGCAACTCTACGGCTCGGGCGTCATTACGCCCCTGCTGGATGAATCTGGACAACTGATTGGTCTGGTTAAGATTATGCGCGATTTAACCGGCCAGAAGCTAGCCGAAGGCAAACTGCGCGAATCGGAACGACGCCTGCGGCTGGCCATTGAAGCGACTGAACTGGCAACCTGGGACTGGAATTTGCTGACTAATGAGGTGTACTGGAACGAACAGCACTTCCGACTCTTCGGCCTGCAACCCTGCCTTAACCCCCTCACCCCGGACGACTTTTTAACCCACGTTCACCCCGACGACCGGGAGCGGCTGACCAACTTGCTGCAACAAACGATTGCCACCCGGGGCGTCTACGATACCGAGTTTTGCGCCGTTATGGAAGACGGTTCCCAGCGCTGGATGAGTGGTTACGGGCGGGTAGTTGAAGAAGTGGACGGCCAGCCTGCCCGCATGAGCGGGGTCATGCTTGACATTACTGAGCGCCGACGAGCTGAAGAAGCCCTGCACCAGGCCGACCAGCGCAAAGATGAGTTTCTGGCCCTGCTGGCTCATGAACTGCGTAATCCTATGGCCACGCTTTCCAACACGCTATTGATCCTGGAGCTGACGGGTGGCCAGGATGAACGCATGCCGCTGGCGGGGGCCCTGTCGATGATGCGACGGGAGGTGGCCCAACTGGTGCGGCTGGTGGATGATCTGCTGGATGTGAGCCGCATTAATCAGGGCAAGATTGTCCTGCGGCTGGAACCGCTGGATCTCGTCGAGCTGCTGGAAAAGGCCACTGAGGCCACCCGCCCGCTGATTGAGGTTGAACACCGAGACTTCACGGTCAAGCTGCCAACTCAAGCGCTGTTTCTACAGGGTGATGCTGTACGACTGACCCAGGTGGTGCGCAACCTGCTCAGCAATGCCACTAAATTTACCCGGGAGGGGGGGCATATCTGGCTTAGCCTGGAGGCAAAAGGTGAAGAGGCTATCTTACAGGTAGTCGACGACGGCATTGGCATCCCGGCCGACCAACTGGAACGAATCTTTGAGGTGTTTGCCCAGGTGGATGCTTCCCGCACTCGATCCCAGGGGGGCCTAGGGCTGGGTTTGACCCTAGTGAAAGAATTTATTGAGCTGCATGGTGGGCGAGTAGAGGCCCGTAGTGGGGGTGCTGATCGGGGCAGCGTGTTTAGTGCTCATTTACCCGTACTCAATTCCAAGGCTCATGAGTCCAACCACTAAGCCATCCACCGGGGGCGTGATTCTAGTCGTCGATGACAACCGGGATGCAGCCTACACCCTAGCGATGCTGTTGCAACTAAACGGGTATGAGACTCACGCCTGCTATAGTGGTCAGTAGGCTTTGGAGGCTGCTGATGGTATTCATCCGGATGTAATTTTGCTGGATCTGGCCATGCCGGGTTTAGATGGCTTTGAAACCGCGCGTTTGTTGCGTTTGAAGGCCTGGCAACCTCATTTATTAATTGCTCTGACGGGCTATAGTCAGGACGACGACAGAGGGCTAGCCCAGGAGGCTGGTTTCGATTCGTTTCTGGTTAAGCCCGTCGATTTAACCGCCCTGACGAGCTTACTGACCAGGGGAACGACCTAATGGTAAAAGCGACTAAGTATGGTAGTCACAAGTGTCTCGATTCTCCGCTAATGCGCCTATTGGACTTACTACATTTTTTAGACAGATGATTCTTAGTGTAGTGTCCAGTAAAAGACAGAAAGTCCACTGCCTTGGAGTAGCATCTTTTCGTACATCCCTCCACAACGGGCCCGTATGGAAAAGGTTCAGCCTAAGACAAATAGAGTCAAATAAAGGACGCCAAGGACTGAAAACATTTTAGCTTGTCCGTGGTTTGTTTCATAACGTATCTACTCAACGTTATGAAACAACCAACTGCTGAGGGAGTTGGTTGTTTGCTTATTAAACACCCGTTAAGGAGTTCAAGACCGGCTAATCATTAGAGAGATACTGAGTTTAGTTGATTTTTTTCAGGTCGGCAACGACCTTTGACTATGAGCGAACCAACCCATACCGAAATACCCGATACGTCCGACAGTACCTACTGGCTTGTGACTCAAAATGAGCACAACCGCAGTACCACCTTCGTACCGAAAGATAAGGAACTACATCTCAAGCTCAAGAGAAAAGCCTGGGCTATTATTCAGGCTTCACTCACCAAGCGGAACCGGAAAGGCTCCAACGGATAAAGTGGTCAGTGTAAGAGTTTCTTCAGCTACTTGGAACGACCCTTAGAAAGTCCAGTACGCTTAAATCAGCTTCCTAGAGCCGTGATCTGCTAAGTTACTAGGAATTAGCGAAGTGGAAGGCAGAAAGCTGCACAAAACGAACGGATGAGCGCCAAAGAAGTAAACCTATACCGGGTGGGGCTAAATGACGCGTCAACCCGGGGCTAGTTCGGCCGTCTTGTCTGTTTAAACATAACTTAGAAAGCTTTCAAGGGAATACTACGTGCTCTCATCAAAGCGAGTACCTTTGTGCAGAAATCAATCCATATCATTGATCGCAAGTCTGCTGAGCAGACAAATAGCGCCGATAAGGACGTATTAATCGCTACCGGCAATGAATCACACCAATTCCTTATTTACGAATCTGCTCGAAGAGTATATCTTTTTGGTGGCGGCCACCTTTATTGAACACGTCCCCGAAGAAACCCAGGATAAGCTCATCGCCCTGGTAAATCAAATTGACCCCGTTTCGCCAGCGCGGGGCTTGATCCCACCGGACAGCCATACGCTGGATACAACTTCTCCACCGAACCTCAATTAGACCGGCCAGATAGTCGACCCACTACGCTTGGGCAACCTTGGCGATGATCGAGCGTGGCTACTAACTACTTGAGAGGAGAGGTCCCTACTGCCAGTCTTGCCTGCGCCTGCTGGGTTAAGCGCGTTAAAATTTCCGTATGGGCCGCCAACTTTTGATACCCCCGCGGGGTGGGCGCTTGTGTGAGCAGCGCCAATTGATCCATATCCTGAAGTAAGGTGGCTAATTCGGCCTGCATCGCCATCACCAGGGTAAGCAACGGCTGGCGTGAAGCCTGATCCTGAACTAAAGGGGTGTCCGCCCGTAAGTTGGCTTGATGAACTTGCTGGCTGGCCTGGCTCACTACCTGGTGATAGTAGCCATGAAACAGGGCGGCCGCCGTGAGCCAGTCTGTCAGGATCTGTTCAGGCTTCTTCTCGCCTGGACTATAAGCACCACTACCGAGTACTGTAGTCTTCATCTGTTCTGTTGTAAGCTAGGGTTAAGTATACACCGTTGCGGTGAAGAAAGCTATAAACTCGTATTACTCCTAGCCGAAATTAACTATACGGTTACTGGCCTGGCCAAGCGTTAAAAGAAGTCGCTTGGTTTATGGGTCACCACTTTATTGGAAACTACAGAAAGTAGGACTAATACCGGTGACCATGCAGCCTTACGGGAGTAGCGTAACGGCTTGGCCGACCCGATACTGTAGCGAGCGGCAGGCTTCTACGTATTGAACCACATGCCAGCGATGATTTCTAATTTGATGATAGTAAAAAAGCGATGAGGTTACCTCCATTACGGAGCGTGGACAAGGGCGCCAATTGCCTGGATGTGTGTACGTAAAATCTAGAATAGCCATCTGGATG
>NZ_FOLQ01000044.1:0-13678 GCF_900112365.1 Spirosoma endophyticum
CTAATTTGATGATAGTAAAAAAGCGATGAGGTTACCTCCATTACGGAGCGTGGACAAGGGCGCCAATTGCCTGGATGTGTGTACGTAAAATCTAGAATAGCCATCTGGATGGAGGCTTCATAGCTGGCTCAACAACCCAGTAAACGTTCCCTATTTACCAGACACCTCCGGCCGTCGGCTGAGGCTTAATGACTACCTGGATGGTAGACGAAGTCAAGGCGGATTTGGCTAGCCCTTTATAAATCAGTTTGACCGCTGCTTCAATGCGACCCCAGCCTGCTTCACTCCGCAGATCGATACCAAGCATTGACCGGTCGTGTTGAGCCTGGATGGTTAGAAAGGATAACGCCCCCAAGACAACCGCGGAGATGGCAGCCGGATCGCCCCCCTTCACGAAGCAAAGCTGCCCCACCAGCCGGACTAACTCCGCATCCAGAGTTGTACTAACCCGATCAGCCAACAAATCGTTTGTCTTCACAGTGGCCTTGAGTAAGCGTCGGCTGGAGCGGGAAGCTCGCCACTGGCGAAAAGCTGTAATGACTGACTCGACCATACTAAAGCGACGTCTTGGGGCTGAACAGGCTGCAACTGGTCCAGGCCAGCTGCGCTAAACTGAGGTAGTACCCTACCTTGCTGTAGGTAATAGTCCAGCAACCCTTCAATACTCCCGAAGTAGCGGTAAATCAGCACTTTACTGACGGCCGCTTTTTCAGCAATTCGATTGATTCGCACGCCAACCAGCCCCTCCTCGTCCAATACCTGGCCTAAGGCCTGTAAAATACGTTGGGTCGTAGCCGCTCGGTTACGCTTATTGTGTTCCATAGGTAGTAGTTGACATGCTTGTTGGATAAGCTCCTAGACTATTTATTACTAGGCAAGTCACGATGGAGCTATTTTTAAATCGATTGCCTAGCTGATCCAACGGTTTCGGGCATAAGGTTATAAGTTAGTTAGCCTTAGAGGCTCTTCTTGTAGAACAATAATGCGGCTTGGCTACCTCATTTTAGTGGCGGTTATCTTTTCAATAATCTAATAGAAAGAAGTCCAGACGAATATGGCTTAAGCTTAACACCAAATAACCTCCATCAAGTAAGTTTGTCTATCGACTTTTGTCGTTTACACCCAATTTTCAGCCATTCACTACTTTGGAGAGGGGGTCAGATAATTAAATACTTAGCTTTATTTCAGCGTCAAAGCGCCGTTGCTCCTGCAAGGGCGCAGGCCACCCGATCACGTTGTTCAGATTCTGATTGCTGGTCTAGCTGACTTCCTTCCTTTTTTAGCCTGGACCCTGGTGGTCCGGGCTTTTTTTATACCGGACCGCTAAGTTAAACGCTTTACCGGATAGCCCCTAGTTCTTGACAGGGCTAGCACTGGACCGTTTGATAACTGATAATGTACCAATAGGGTTGGTATTATGCCATTCCCTAATATTTTAAACAATGTTCTTCAACAAAACGCCTTAGCCAGTTATAATCAGCAAGCAACCTGATATAACCCTATGAAGTCTTCTGGATTGACCTGCATTGTTGATGACAACCCGGATTTTCGCATTTTGATCCACCACTTTTTTACGCAATCGTGTCCCCAGCATTCGATCCTTCTTTTTGCCAGTGGTCAGGCCTTGTTAGACGCCCTGCCCCAGATGAGCCCGCCACCCAGTCTAATTTTACTGGACCGCCACATGCCGGGCTTGGATGGCCATCAAACACTCGAACTGTTGAAACAGCACCCTATTTATAAGCGGATACCGGTCGTGATGATAAGTGCCCAGGCTTCCCGGAAAGAGATTGACGGCTGCTATGAGTCAGGAGTAAACTCATTTTTGTCAAAAAATCCCGACTTTACCTCTCTCCAGGAAGCCTTGTCAACTGTTTGTCGCTATTGGCTAGACTTGAATCTGATCCCAAGTGCCCTGTGAGCGGCGATGAAGTATTGAGTGGTATTAACTGGCGATTTTTTCTCAAACAACTCGCCTTACTTGCGTCCTATGAATACTGAAATCAATCCTGGAGACCGAGTAGAAGTGACCCGTGTCCAGAAAGGAGGTTTTTACGTAGGTCGCTACCTGGCCACCGTACTTGGCCACATCAAGGGCAAGCGGTTTAAGGTGAGCGATGATCAAGGCCAAGAATACTCGCCTTATTTCAAGAACGTCAAAAAACTGCCTTAAGCATTCCAGTCAGCCATTAACGAATGTTCTATCCTAACGTAGATTAAATAAATTCTCTACCTTTTTAGATCAATTGCAAACCTAATCTAAACATGACTGGACCACTGGTGTGAAAGGACTGGTGGTTGTTCGTTGAGAAGGCCGTTAGGTAGCTTCAAAAGTTCGACAAGGCGTTGCAATCTTGAATGATCTGTTAACAAGATCGCCTCTTAAAGCCAAAATGTGACCTTTACAAGCCAAGCGATAAAGGAGGAAGCGAAGCCGTCTCCCACCAAAAAGAACGTAACTCCTGGAAATAAGTAAGCCAAGCGGCAAACTGAGTTGGTTTGACCAAATAAGCGGCTATACCCGACGCATACGCTTGGTCAATATCAGCCGGGTCAGCCGATGAACTAAACATAACAACCGGAATCAGATTGATAGCAGCTGGCATGGCTTTAATCCACGCCAGCAACTGCCAGCCATCCACCCTCTGGGGCAAATACAGATCCAGTATGATGAGTTTAGGAATTTCCCATTCTTGATAGCACCACTCTTCAAGGCGCGTCATGGCCTGCTGGATCGTGGCTACCCGTACGGGCATTACCTCCGGTAAGCATTGCTGCATGGCTTGGCTCATAAGTAGCCATTGATCTTCACTATCCTCAATAATGAGTACTTTGGCATTTCTAAGATTGGCCTGGACACTCGTTTCAATCCGCTTCATCGTTGCGCTAAAGTTAAAATAAGCTATAACCAACTGTGGCCCGTCTTGGTTAAAGGGCTCCTTTTTCAGGCCGCTAATATTACCTATGCCAGGCCTACTTGCTCAGGTTATTTCCTCACAAATCAGGCTTTGTCACCCAATAACAGACTTTTAACCGATTCAGGAGTTCACGAATGGTACTTACCAAGCCCTTGTACGGATGGACTTACTGCGCCTGATTATTAATAAACAGAAAAACGCAGGGTATACGCCTAAAAAGCCTGTTATTGAACCTATGGCTAAAGGCAAGATTCCTAGATTTAAGGCCTCGATAAGTGTAGAAAATATCCTGCATCGAAATGAACAGATAGCCCAGCGAAGGGAGAAGCAAACTCAGCAAGTGCCTGAGTTTGACTTGCGGATGGACGTACTTTGGGACGATGTGCAACGGGTAAAGGAAAATACCAGGTGGATTGAAGCGTTATCGTAATACCTATCTTGAGTGGTAATGTAGAATTTTAGGGTGAGCTTTGAAACTGTACTAACCCGTTGAGAATTTATGCTGTGTTGCTTAACCATGTTGGACTAATAAGGGCAAGTCCGCGAGTTTAGTATCCCGCTCAATGACCTAGAGACTGGGCTGGACTTCGCTAGTCAGTTGGTGGCCAAGAGGAAAACGTTGCTAAGCGCGTGGCTCCCTAAGGGTCACAAAACCACCGACCTGCCACTCCATATCTGTGATGGTACCCCCTTTCGGCCAGCCATGCAGGCGCTTCACCATCAGGGGCAGGCACTGGTAAAAAAAACTGCCCGGTTAGTATCTCAACCCAATCAGGATCTGATCAAGCTGACGCGGAAACGGCTGCACCTGTGCCAGAGTAATATGGCTAACCAAAACGTGTTGATTGATCGACTTAAGATCCTCCAAGAGCGGGCCAAGGGGCAAATTCAGGTGGTCGCCACTCGACTGGCGCTTATCCAGCATTAACAGCAGCAAATTGATAGCTACACGCGTCAGATCAGCCACCACCAGCTTGCCCAGCAGCAGATCAGTTAACGGTTGAAAAGGTTATTATTAGACTAATCAATGAGTTCTCAATCCTGTATCGATGCGTATTCGGTTCTTGTGTGCCAATCTCGGTCAAGCCCAACACATGGCAGGTGGAGCTTGACCGATTCGACAGTTTTGGACCAACTCAGGTTAAACTCGTCGGCAAGGTGACAAGAGTCAACCAATAGCTGCGAAGGGTATAAAAATACTTTAGCCACTGATGAAAGGTAGCTGGCTTCGTAATGTAAGAAGCAGCCGCCAACTCATAAGCCATCTGAATATCGGCTATATCGGCTGATTGACTCAGCACAATGACAGGTATGGGTTGATAGACAGGATGCGTCTTGAGGGTCTTTAATAAGGCCCATCCATCATCCCGGCGAGGTAGGTAGACCTCTTGTAAAATGAGCCGGGGTTGGTGCTGACCTCCTGGGAGGCTGTTTGCAGGTAAGTTAAGGCTTGGGTGGCATGACTCGCCCAGACGGGGGTTACCTCAGGGAAACCCTGCTGGAGGGCGGCTCGTATAATCAGCCAGTGGTTAGCATTATCCTCGATCACTAAGATCGGCGCTTGATCAGCTTTTCTCCGTTTTGGGTTAACTAGTTTACTCATTCACGAACGCTAAGGTGCTATATGATTGAATGGACATGTACGATATGTTGACTCGCTTAGATGGTTTTTAATTAAGTTTTAAGCTAAAGCTCGTTTAAATTTATCCCTAGTCGGTCTGGTCGCAGACCATCCTAGTCTATTTTTAAATCTTGGTGGCAATGGCAATCCCTTAACGGCTAAGCGTAAAGGTGAGGGTCCTAAGCCCACCGTCAATGGAGCGGTCCCGAATCAGCATGCCCGTATCCTCCTTGAATAACCGATCTCCAACCTGCGGCAACATGCCAAACGAATGGTAATAGGTCTGAAGGGAGGTAAAGCAAATGGTAAGCCTATCCATGAGCCTTTTCTGCTTATACTTGCCGAAAAACTAACCACATGAAACACCTATCCCTATTGGCCTTCGTCGTAATGATCTGCACCAGCTGCGGTAGTAATGAAGATAGTACCGTTATAGCCGATGCGCAACGTGACTTAAGTATAAAACCCCGTCTGTGGAAACCCGTAATTAAAACCAATCTATTTAGAACTGAAATTGTCGAAGGGCCAAGCTTTGAACTGACCAATAACTCAAAAACTAAATCTTATCACCGGATTGATTTGGAGGTTTACTTTTTTGATGAGGCTGGTAACAGCCTTGATACCATCATGCATCGGGAAGCAAGAAATATAACTGCCGGCAAAAGTTTATTAGTGAAATACATCAGCACCGCGTCGGTTGATACCAGGGCAAAGACCGCAAAGGCAGTCATAAGACACGCCAGTAGCGTCTAGTTAAGCGTAGACCGTACTTTTATTATTTACTTCTTTGGTGTGAATAAGCTTCATTTTCTCTAAGAGTGGTGTATTGATAAAGCCAGATGCTCCTGGTGTCGGCTTTTTTTGTGATCCGCTTGCCAGCTTCTAAAAGCCAGAACAGACCTTTCAGTGATTCCCACATTTTGGATTAATAAACAAATATCTTCTACGGCAGGTTGGGCCCTACACAAACTCAACGCCATGAAAATGAAGAATTTGATCGCGCCACGCTGGTGGCTGATGATTGCCAGGGGTATCCTCTATATGTTGATTGGGGCCACTATGTTTGTTTTCGCTACTACCTACTCCGTGCAGTCGGGTCAACTTATCGGCTTCATAGCGATTCTGGCGGGCGTTTTGCAATTACTCTTTTCGGTTTCCAACCGGCTGGATAAAAACAATATCTGGGGCATCCTACACGGAGTCACGGATGTAGGGTTTGGCATCGCGATTGCCGTATTTTCAAAAGGCACCATCGAGGGCTTCGTGGATATGTTGGGATTCTGGGCAATGATGTATGCTTTTCTGCAAGCCATTCAAGCAATGTACGCGTTTATGGGAGCCCGTGGCGTAAGAGGAGCCGCGGGTATAAGCAGTAGTAGGGAAGGCAGCTCGTAATGATCTGCACCAGCTGCGGTAGTAATGAAGATAGTACCGTTATAGCCGATGCGCAACGTGACTTGAGCATAAAACCCCGTCTGTGGAAACCCGTAATTAAAACCAATCCATTTAGAGCTGAAATTGTCGAAGGGCCAAGCTTTGAGCTGACTAATAACTCAAAAACTAAATCTTATCACCGGATTGATTTGGAGGTTTACTTTTTCGATAAGGCCGGCAATAGCCTTGATACGATCAGGCACCGAGAGGCAAGAAATATAACTGCCGGCAAAAGTTTATTAGTGAAATACATCAGCACCGCGTCGATTGATACCAGGGCAAAGACCGCAAAGGCAGTCATAAGACACGCCAGTAGTAACTAGTCAAAGGTAGGCCGTAAAAAATATACGTTCTTCGGGTAAATCGTAAGAGTGGTAAAATACTTTCAGATTACTGGACATGAGGTTTTTAAATTGAAAAGTGGGCAGTCTTTGATAAGTTTAAGTCGGCTATTACTTATCGCACTTACCTCATGACTCACCCACTTTTAACCAAATGTAAGAAGTATTTTGTTGGCGTTCCTGACCATGTTTTGCAGATATTAATGCTCGTCTGTTCAGCTATCGTCCTGGCTCGCTCAACGAACTTAAATGTTCTCAAAGACTATTTGCCCCAGTTGCTAGCTAATCAGCTAACCAAACCCGCTTCTCATTACAAACGGCTTATTCGGTTCTTTCGCTTTGAGAAGCCCAATCAGCTCGTTACTGGTATCCTACAATTTATCTTCCGCTTCTTCGAAGGCCACTTCACATATTTGATCATGGATGCCACCACTTGGCAGATCGGTCAAAAAAGCGTGCATCTGCTCACATTGTGCATTCTCTTTGGTGACACTGCCATTCCAATCTATTGGCTTCAACTAGACAAAAAGGGCCATAGCAGCGAAATAGAGCGAAAGCAATTGATTGCCCAAGCCTTACGGCTTTACAAACTGGCAGGTAAAATTCTGTTGGCCGATCGGGAATATATTGGCGAAAAATGGCTGCGGTATCTGGTCGAATCCGACATCCATTTTGTGATTCGGTTGCCCGAAGCTTGTTACAAGATTCCCATTGGTAAAGCGCCTGGCCCTGCTTTCTCAAAATTGTGTCGGCAGGCTCTTCATCGTAAGCACGGGGTTATTAAGTCCTTTATCCTGAATGAGTGTTGCTTGTCAACGGTTATTCTCAAAAACCCTAAAAATGACCCTAAGGAACCCCTTCTTCACTTTGGTTCAAGTCTGACCAACAAGCAAAAAATTGCTCAGGCTTACCGGCTACGCTGGCGCATTGAAACATGCTTCAAGCAATTCAAGAGTCAAGGATTCAACCGCGCGGGCGGCCCCGATTGAAGATCTGAATTTGAAGGACAATGGTAAAATTATGCTGTTAGTGGCCATTGTTGTCATGGCCTATGTATTGTCATTGCAGACTGTTTTTGAAGAGGCCTCAGAGAAAGTCAAAATATATCGAGATGGCAACCAGAAATTAGCTATCTCTTATTTTCGGCAGGGTATAACGCGGCTTCGACGTGTTGTCCAATCACTGGCAATGTTTATGGAACACCTTGAGTTGATTACCCGGAAGCATTACTGGGCAGATTGGCTCTATGTCCAGTAATCTGAAATACTTTCATCTGGGATTATAACTTATTGTAATTAAGCTGTCTACAATCAGAATTTTGAGGCTTTCATAACCAGATCCCTCAAACCGTATACTTTCTTTTAAGAAACTCAATAAATGAGTAAGTTTAGTGAAATTTGATTACGCGAACGGCAATATGAAACGTTTTTAAGAGCTTTAAATGCACAATTGTTAGCTGCCTTTCCGTTTCAGTCAATCGACTGCCGGGCGGCCCCGTGTTAAAATGAAATCTTCGCTGTAAATTATTGATAGATAGTCAGTTAACTACTCTACGCGAAAGTAATGTACCAGTTATTCAGAATACCCCTTAAATACGTAGAAGCCTTCCGCTCGCTTCCGTATCGGGTTGGCCAAGTCGTTACGCTACTCCCGTAAGGCTGCATGGTCACCGGTATTAGTCCTACTTTCTCTAGTTTCCAATAAAGGGGGGACCCATAAACCAAGTGACTTCGTTTAACGCTTGGCTAGGCCAGTAACCGTATAGTTAATTTCGGCCAGGAATAAAACGAATTTATAGCTTTCTTCACCGCAACGGTGTATACTTGACCCTAGCTAATGACAGGTCATATGAAGGCTACAGTTTTCGGCAGTGGTGCTTGTATTCCAGGCGAGAAAATGCCTGAACAGATCCTAGCAGGCTGGCTCAGGGCGGCCGCTCTGTTTCATAGTTACTATCACCAGCTAGTGGGCCAAGCCAGCCAGCAAGTTCATCAAGCCGACTTATTGGGGGACACCCCCTTAGCTCACGCTTCGCGCCAGCCGTTGCTTACCCTGGTGATGGCGATGCAGGCAGAACTAGCTACTTTACTTCAGGACATGGATCAGTTAGCGTTGCTTACGCAATCGCCCACCCCGCGGGGGTATCAAAAGTTGGCGGCCCATACGTAAATTTTAACGCGCTTAACGCAGCAGGCGCAGGCAAGACTGGAGATAGGAGCTTCTCCGCTTGCTTAGTCGGTGGCAACCCTTAGTCAGCACCAACGCAGATTTGGTGTAGTTGGCCGACAACTCAGCTTAATTTAGGTTCGGTGGAGAAGTGATATCCAGCGTATTACTCTCTGGTGGGATTAAGCCCCGCGATGGCGAAACGGCTTCAATTCGATTTAGGAGAGCAATGAGTTCATTCTGGGTTTCTTCGGGGGACGTGTTCAATAAAAGTGGCCACCACAAAGATATACTCTTCGAGCAGATTCGTAAATAAGGAATTGGTGTGATTCATTGCCGGTAGCGGTTAATACGTCCTTGTCGGCGCTATTTGTCTGCTGAGCAGACCTGCCATCAATGATATGGATTGATTTTCTGCACAAAGGTACTCGCTTTGATGAGAGCACGTAGTATTTCCTTAAATGCTTTCTAAGTTATGTCTAAACAGACAAGACGGCCGAATTAGCCATCGGGTTGACGAGTCATTTAGCCCCACCCAGTATAGGTTTACTTCTTTGGCGCTCATCCGTTCGTTTTGGGCAGCTTTCTGTCTTCCACTTAGCCACTCTTATTAGCTAAGTAGATCGTGACTCTAAGAAGCTGATTTAATGGGGCATTCGATTGTGCTGTGTGCCTTGCCGATTAAAATCAGATATACATGCCTAAAAAAGGTCAGCTACAGCTAAGTGCTAACCTTCTTAGGCATGTATTACACATCTGATTTATGGCAAGGTCGCTACGTCAAAGCCGGAGCCGGATTATTTGGAGGATGTTGTTGACTTGGCTTTTGTCATTTTTCCTTTTCGATTACCCCGTCCCTCAGCGTTTGAGCCACCCTGGCCCATCGATCCATCTTGGGTTGACATCGAATTACCACGCTGGGTACTGGTCCCATCGGTGGTTGAATTGTCACGTTGTGAGCTATTATCGTTGGTTGAGCCGTTGTTCATCGAGTTTGACCGGTTTGATCTGCTCCGGCCACTCTGCCCGCCATTCATGGAGCCAGATCCGGTTGTGCCACCAGTGCCCATAGTGGAGCCCGTATTACTACCTGTGCTCGATGTTCCACTTCGGGAGGCTGACCCGTTGGTAGTATTGCCACTACCCGTGCTGCCTGCTCCAGTGGTCGTTTGCGCCTGTGCGCTGAAAGTCGCTACGCCGAGTAGCATGGCGCCTAAGATGAATACCTTTTTCATAACCTAGTGTTGATTAATACGCGTTTTAGTCTGAGCGAATTAATCCCCTAACTAGATGTGGAGCCTAAAGGCTTGCAGCCTACCTTATTTTAAGGCTAATTTAACATCAATGGTGTTTTTGAGGCCCGACCTGTAGGGCGATGACTCGCTCTCTATTTCAGCGAAAGAATTCTAGACGCTGGCATTTGAGGTAGAATAAGTTTGAAGGCTTCCGCATCCACGCTAAAACCACCCCGGAACGGATTGTCCATTGCAGCGGTCAAGAATAACAGCGATCCCAGTAGCAAGGCCAGCAGAATCGTCAGGGCTAAATGATATCCCACATGATCACTGATAAAAAACCAGGTGACGATCAAATTAATGGCCGCTCCTAAAATAATGACCCACCACATCACCGCGGGTAGACTGGTATCACTGCCTTGCAAACGAGACCGGCGCACTTTAGCCAACTCATTATACTGGTCCAGGGCCTGCTCATGGATCAGGCGCTGGCCTGCATCAGCCGGCATAAAATCGAATAATTGTCGCTTGAAATGATACAGACAGCGCGTACTGGCTGCGGGCATTTTACCCGCTCGGTGTTGGGGCCAATCCTGGTCGATGACGACTTGAACGTACTGACGTAATTGGCTCTGCAGGGCCAGGCGCTGAGGCATAGGGTAGGCACTTACGTCCTGATAAATTGCCGCTTTATAGATCCAGCGCGTACTGGCTGCGGGCATTTTACCCGCTCGGTGTTGGGGCCAATCCTGGTCGATGACGACTTGAACATACTGACGTAATTGGCTCTGCAGGGCCAGGCGGTGAGGCATAGGGTAGGCACTTACGTCCTGATAAATTGCCGCCGTAATGGCGGCTTCCTGATCGACCTGGCCCGATAGGGTTTGAAAATTAGTCCACACGCCGGCGGCCACTAAGCCCAGGGCAATACCATACACCACCCCTGAGGCTCCTAAGAAATAACTAACCAGGTCATTTTGGGCCGCGTGTTCGTCAGCGTGCCGTCTGACCCAGGGCCGGGAGGCTAATAGGCCCAGGGCGGCAAAGACAATGGTGGTGCCAGTACAAAGTAGAAAAAACAACCCGTTTGGTAAGGTATATACCCATTCCATAGCTGCATCAAGTCTAATAAGACGGCTCAAAGCTATTTATTATGGAACGGGTTTGGAAGCCTGCCGACTCCTTACCTCGTTAAAAGGTCATTAAACGGAAATCCTCGTTGGCTTACTTAGCCCTGCTATACAAGGCCAATTGGCAAAGTCTGGTTAGTTTAGATGTCCTGAACCTCTACTTCAAGGACCCTTGTCTGATAAGCTGGGGACGTTACCTAACAAAATTCAGCTACTGTAGACCTTTGACAACATTAGTTTTTGGCGCCTTTTCGATTCCGCTTGGTGAGTGAAGCCTGAATCACAGCCCAGGCTTTTTTCTTGAGCTTGAGGTGCAGTTCTTTGTCTCTAGGTACAAAGGTAGTTGAGCGGTTCTGCTCATGCTGAGTCACAATCCAGTAGTTACTGTCGGACGTATCGGGTATTTCGGTGTAGGTGGTCTTATCCATGGTTAAAAATTGTTCCGGATCGGAAAAGATTGTTTAAACTCAGTATCTCTCAATTGATTTGCCGGTTGTGGACTACTTAACCGGCGCTTAAAAAGCAAAAAACCAACGCCCTCAGCAGTTGGTTTTGCATAACGTTGAGTCGATGCATCAAGGAACAAACTTCGTACAAGCTGAAATGTTTTGGGTTCTCCGTACCCTTGTGCTGACTCTATTTGGCTTAAGCTGAACCATTTCCACACCCGTCCGTTGTGAAGGAATGTACGATCAGATGCTACTCCAATGCAGTGCCTTCGCCCTGCTTCCCATGGATACGGACTTCCCTGTTATCGATGTGTACTACACCCAAATTCGTACACTGGTCTGGCATCATCTCGAGCAGGCCGAAGATCCGGAGGCTTTCCGTCAGGCCTGGCATGAGATAAACATCAATGCCAAAGCCGACTTATTGCTGTTAGAACGCCTTCATTTGGGCGAACCTCTCTATGAACAAACGCTGCGCCATATGCAAGGTGTGGTGGTTGCGGCCCTGAATAATATACCGAAAGATATCCGAAGATGATTTCGTCATGGATCAGGGACGTTTTCTTGATTGCGTCCGAATACGCGAGAAATAGGCGTAATATCTAAGGGTACTACCGTCGCGAATTTAGCCCACACCGAATAGAATACCGATGAGTTGTTGAGTACCTGGCCGCAAGGCAAATCTTGGTCTAGGGGGCGCTTTGGCAAACAAGGTATACCTGTAACTCAAGGCCTCAGGCTCATCCGTGTCTAATTTCCACGGCTGACTCAGAGTTTCGTAGCCGCTGTAACGCTTGCCGGACCCGCGTCTTGACCGTCCCCAGGGGCCAGCCTAATTCATCCGAAACTTCCTGATACGTATAGCCTTGGAAGTACATTAACTGGATTAAATGACAATGCGGAGAAGGCAGTGTTGACGTAAGCCAATAGCCAATGCCAATGCCGTGGTAAGAGGGTGTGCCGCTGCCTAATTCTTCGGCTAAATAATCCTCCAACCGCTCATGAGTCAACCCAGGTAATCTTAAATGAGTTAACGCCTTATTCTGAACGATTCGCCACATCCAGGTGAATAAGCGCCCTTTAGCCGGATCGTATTGATGAAAGTTGAGCCAAATATTAACAAAGCCATCTTGGAGCAAATCTTCCGCCTGTGGCTGATCGGCGATGAGACGCATAAGCTTGGTTAATAAAGTGGGTGCAAATCGGCCATAAAGCTCCTCAAACGCTTTTCGATTTCCCGCTTTCAGCAGGGCGACTAAGGCGGCTTCATTATACGGCCTAGCAGACAGTAGCCAGTTGGATGAGGTTAAGGTGTGTGGCAAGATGGTAAGTTAAACGAAACCAGTTAATTAGTTTATTATTCACATTAACTATGTAAAGTGTATAAATAAGTAACATCTAGTTTTGTTTAAATTTTTAAAGATTAACAGGCCTATGTACGTAATGTCCTATTGTATAGATTGCTTTTAATTAATTTTTAAAAAGAAATAATGGGAGAGCACGGCTAATAAGCGAATTGATTTGAGTGAAACCAGCAGGGTATCTTGTTTAAATTACCTATCTTGAAAAAGCTGGACTTGCTACCGTTTTCTGGACAAAAAGTTAAGTAACATTTGTTCAGAAAACAGTAGCAAGTCCAGTTTAACACCCCAGGCGGTCAAGACACCACTGACCACCTATTTTTACTAAGCCTGGACGAGGTGAGCCACTATTTGGGCGATAGCCGGGCCAACCTAGCGTATAAAGGTCCTCAAAGATGCCATATTGATAACGCCAACAATATTAAACGGCAAGCCCGCTATGATATGGAGGTTCACGGGTGGCGGCTACGCTCGCCTGGCTATTACGGGCGCAGGAGTGCGAGCATCAGTAAGCAGGGCCATATTTGCGTGCGTGGCAATGGGGTCTTCGGCAGCCCTAGAGACGGGGGCGGTGTGCGCCCTGCTTTATGGTTGAGATTGGAAGATCCATTTTTGCCCGAATAGACAGTCCTACTCTTTCCCATACATTTTTATCCTTGTTGGCCAGTTAATGAAAGTTGATGATTTCCCTGATCGGAAGCCACAAGTATTTCAGCTCACATGAACGCTCCCATGTGAGATGAAGGAGGGTTCATGTAAATGCTTCTTAAAAGGGGCGTTTTATGACATACTGCTTCCCTAGATTACTTGTAACAGCCCCGGCCTTCTGTTGTCTTACAATTGTATTAAAAGCAACCTTTTCCTTCTATTTCGTTCTTACACTGAATCCTCAAATAGAATAACTGATGAAGCTCCGTAAATGGCTCTTTGCTACCATTCAATTAATTGGAATCATAGGTGGAACTTGTTGTTGGGGGCAATCGCGAACCGAGAATCCAATCTGGAAACCTTGTCCACTTATAC
>NZ_FOLQ01000044.1:13688-20356 GCF_900112365.1 Spirosoma endophyticum
GTTTAAACTCAGTATCTCTCAATTGATTTGCCGGTTGTGGACTACTTAACCGGCGCTTAAAAAGCAAAAAACCAACGCCCTCAGCAGTTGGTTTTACATAACGTTGAGTAAATACGTCATACAACAAACTATGTTCAAGCTGAAATGTTTTTAGTCCTCAACGTCCTTGATTTGACTCGATTCTTCTTAGGCTAAACCTTTTCCACGCGGGCCCGTTGTGGAGGAATGTACGAAAAGATGCTACTCCAATGCAGTGTGTTTGCCCTGCTACCCATGGATACGGATTTCCCAGTTATCGATGTGCACTACACCCAAATTCGCGAACTGGTTTGGCATCACGTAGAACAGTCCGAAGATCCGGAGGCTTTCCGTCAGGCCTGGCATGAGATAAACATCAATGCCAAAGCTGACTTGTTGCTCTTGGAACGCCTTCATTTGGGCGAACCACTTTATGAGCAAACGCTGCGAAATATGCAAGGAGTCGTGATAGCTGTTCTGAATAATATACCGAAAGCTATCCGAAGATGATTTCGTTATTGATCAGGATCGTTTTATTGATTGCGCCAAAGCGCCCAGAGATAGGTATGAAACGGGCGCAGCAGGTACCAACTTGGTCCATGCCAGATAAAAGTACGTTGACGATCAACTATTTGACCAAGCCTATACGCTTAAACCGGAGTATGGCCCGGCCTCCTGCTATTGCCTCTGTCAGTATGGAACGCACACTGCTAAGACACGGGGGATTCTCGAATTATCTCCCTAGAAATCGAATTGAATGCATTGAAAACCAAACGAGTCCAACGAAGTTAATACAGGGCAAATGAATCAGAAGTATGAAGCATAGAGGCATTTTTCAACTAATGATCATCCTAGTCGGCGCTAGGCTTTTGGCCGCTTGCCGAGAAGCCGACATTGTGCCAACAGCTGAGTTTAGTTATACCCTCGCCGATCCCGGTTTATGCAGTTTACTTCCTGTCTATCCGGTGAGTTATGCCATTAAAACGACCAACACTAGTACAAATGCCAGCGCTTATTTATGGGACTTTGGCGATGGTACAACCTCCACGCAACAAACCCCGACATTCAGCTATGCCAAATCAGGCACGTATACTATCACCCTGACCACAACCAGCGTAACCGGTACTCAGCAGGTAAGTACGAAATCGATCCAGGTGGTGGATCAAATCTTGAAGAAAATCACCATTAATCGACTCACCTGGAATGCGTTTGGTAATCTGCCTACTTGGACGGGAGATAAACGAGCTGATTTAAGTATTGAGATTGGTCAACGCGATAACCAGGGCCCACCCCTAACGCCCAGTGTGGTCTTGTATCAAAGCGAACCACTCAAAAGTGTGGCCAATACGACTGTTGGCTTTGACATCGCGGTCACGAAAAGAGTGGTTTTAAATCCGGCCATGGTTTATGCCATTTTGATAAATGTTTATGGGAATGATGGCCATGGAAACCAAGTAGTGTATTCATCGGGTGGCTCTGGCGTTGGTTATTCCGGTTACTTTAATACCGCTACCAAGTATTACACTATCGAATCAGGCGCCTTAGGGACCAGCCTTACCTTGGAATGTGGTTACAACTAATCTCTCTTGCTTAGCTACAGTCCAGGTCCTGGTATTCTGGCGAGTAAAGACGTGATTTCTGGCTATGGGGAAGACGATACTGCAATCCATCTGATCCTGTCCCATAACATTGTCGTAGTCTCATTTAAACACATCTGTATTTATTTTGGCAGTTAAGAGTTCGTTTTTTGTCAAATCATCCGGTTTACTCATATGGCTATGCTATTTTTTGCCTGCGTTGATCCCCAAGGCACTTATCAGGAATGTAATTATGGGGCACCCGACATAGATTCCTGTTTCGAGGCTTTAACCCAGTTGGTCAACACCGGCTGGCAGTTGCAACGCATCGATCTATTGAATGCAGAAAGAAGCTTAATTTCTCTGCCGGTGGGGGCCTTCGATGGCGTATCATTGTCTGAACCCTTACAGGCGCTACAACAGGAATGGGAGCAACTGCTTAAAGCCTAGTCGGTCCTCAATCGACGTATTTCGGTTGCTCAATTGTTTTTTGTGAAGTAGACTATTACCATCTACCCAACTAACAAACCGGGTTTAGCCATCGAAATGAGTCCAGCCTAATATCCTTCAGCCACAGCTCTTCGCCAAGTCATTACCCCCCTCACGGGATTATAAAAAGCGAAACCGCGCACAGATGGTTATCAGATTTCGGAAATTGAAGTGTACTAAATGAATGGTTTATTTTAAAAATCGGCCCAAAGGTGTGGCCGATTTTTTTATGGGATGACTCAAAAAGAATGTACCGTGTAATCCTATTGTGCGGTTGGCAAGGAAGTAACCAAGCGCTATGGCGAATCTGTTTGGCTACTTATTTTATTTACTATCCTCAACGGTGTAGTTGATTATCTCCGGCAAAGTGGGATCGGGATTGCTCTTAAGGTAAATGGCGGCCATGTAAAGGCGATCCTCTTCGTAGGTAAAATCAATCTTTTCGTATCCGAGTCCATACCGGGTAAACCATCTCTTGAACAGGCGAAACCTGACTTCTTCCTGACCGTCTTCTGTGCTACATACATAGAACAGAACGGCCAACGGGTCATCCTCGAAAATTATTTCTATAGCAAAGCTAACCGTCGACTGAATACGGGGGTCGTAACTAGTGTCTGATTCAGATTTGGGGATAAGCGAAAGAACGACAAGATGATCGGCAAAAGGGGCATCAGGTAAAATTTTCCGATCCCAATCAACACCTATAAGGTATTCAGCTCTACTATCATTAGTAAAGACATAGCCCTTCTCAACCTCACTTAAGGGGTAAGGGGCATGGTACTTCGGGCCGGGGTCCGGTTGAGGGCTGGGATTCATTACTACTCTGGTAATGTTTTTTTAGCTCTTCCTTTTTCGCCATTAGCCGTTTTGCCAGATTCGCATTAGGCTTTTGGGGAGTTTCTAGCTTATTCATCGCTCCGTCCGTAGATATGATGAGAAAAAAAACTAGTCGAAATTGAGATGCAAAAAATGACAGGTCGATTTCTACGTGTACAAATAACGGAATATTATGCTATAAAGTTGATAACAGGCCCGAGTTGTTGCTAGCAAAGCACGAAGGCCTGGCGGATTCATGACGAGTAGAGTGGTAGTTATACTGATTGCATAAGTTACGACCCTCCTATTGAGCCATAAAGGCCTTCTTCTTCCAACGGGGCAGATTTACACGTTATTGAACTAATATCTTAGTTGAATCCTGTTTATCAGGACGTTAGGTGAGATTTATCAGTTAGGAATTCCTTTTTGATACCCTAAATTACCCCTTCCAGTTCAATCGATTGGCCCTTTTTGAGACTACTTTTCAGATACCCTTTTTGATAAGGCACTGATTATCAATAATTCGGCATTTTAAACTATAAAACTCGTTGCTTAGCGTGTAAATCTACCCGTTGGAAGAAGAGGGCCGGTATCGGCCCAGCGAACTTAAGGGCTGACGCCAAAAGCCAATCATACTCTGCTTCTGGTGCTCAATAACCGAATCAACTTGTTAGGAAACCGACACGTAGTTGGCTGGGCCAAAAGGTCAACTTTTTCCAGGCCAATACAGTTTAACTGCATATTATTATCTCTTTAAACGCCCCATTTACGTAGCAGATACATGAGAAACCTTTCGTCTCATAAAGGCGGGTTTTATTAGACACTGATAATTTACTAGTTGTGCATTTGTCCAACTTAATCAGTTGCTTACGAGCCTCGAAGAAATCTAATTTTTGACGTGCTTATTTAAAATCGATTTATAGTATTATTTTTAGGAGGTAGATGTAGTCGCTGGTTCATAGCTAAGCATTTACTCGCCCGTAATTTGTATAATGAACGATTTTACTAAACCATGGGTCATTCTCCTCGACGATGATGAAGATGACCGCTTTTTGATCCATCAAGCCTTCAGGACTTACAGCTCAACCTATCTGCTTCAAGCTTTAGAAAAGCCCGAAGAACTGTTTCAACTGTTGGATGACTCGGTTGTTTTGCCAGCTTTGATCCTGTTGGATCTGAATATGCCGCTAATGAACGGATTTGAGGTGCTTAAGCAGTTACGCAGCCGTATTGCGTATGCAGCTATTCCTATTGTTATATTAACCACATCAGAGGCTGAATCTGACCGTAGACTCGCCCGTGAGTTAGGCGCTAACTGCTTCATAACTAAGCCGCCCACTCTAGGGCAATTATTAGATATAATAATTCAGCTGGAGCAGCGGTGGTTAGTGAATAGGTGAATAAGACGGAATAAATACACTGAATCTGCTGACACTTAATTTGTACTTCTCTCAGAGTTGTATGCTACACCTAGTAGTTGATAGTTATTAAAAAACGCCCGGATTTCAGATACGCGTATCTCTTCTTGTCTCACTTCGGAGCGTTTTCTGAGATTAAGGCAACTATTCTTTACCTGCTTTGACCTTGTCAACATGGCTAACGAAACCCGTTTCTTGCTCAACTTCTTCGGCTTGTTATCCCTTTTACTAGATCGTCAAGCCGCTATATACCGGTAGAGTTTGCGAAGGGTCATTATCGAAACCTGTCAATGGATAGTGGTCATGTACCTTAATGACTATCATTCTTGAAGGAGTACATTATACATCCGTGATTGGCTAAAAACAACTGACGCTATTCAGATCGTAAATTCTTCACCGGGTTCATCAACGCGGCTTTCATGCTTTGAAAACTGACGGTTAGCAACGCAATGCCAACGGCCACCAAACCCGCAAAGGCGAACATCCACCACTCTATGTCAACCTTGTACGCAAAACGCTGTAACCAACGGTTCATGGCGTACCAGGCGATGGGCGAAGCGATGAGCAAGGCCATCAGAACCAACTTAATGAAGTCTTTACTGAGCAGGGCAACAATATTGGTGACCGACGCGCCGAGTACTTTACGGACACCGATTTCTTTGACCCGCTGTTCTGCGTTGAACGACGCCAACCCGAATAAACCCAGACACGAGATTAGAATAGCAATGAAGGTGAAATAACCAACCAGCGTCGTTAACCGGTTTTCGGATTCGTAATTCTTCTGAAAATCGGCATCTAAGAAACTGTATTCAAACGGTTCGGCCGGATTGATCCGCTGCCAAACGCGGCTAAGCGTTTGCAACGTAGTCTGCATCTCGCCCCCGTTAAGATTCACCACGACCTAGTTGTAAGTTGGCTTGAGGTTGAGCAGGAAGCCAAAGGGGGTAATGGGGACGTGCAGGTCTTCAAAGTGAAAATCCTTCACCACCCCCACAATCGTGTAGCGGGAATCCTCCTCAACGGTCTGTTTCCCAATAGCGACCTGCGCTGATGGATAGCCTAATTCTTTCACGGCTTTTTCGTTCAGGATGATGCGGTGGTTGGTGTCGGCGGGGAAAGCTGCCGAAAACAACCGACCTGCTACAGGTTTGATGGCCATCGTTTGCAGAAAGTCCGCGTCAACGCGGTTCAGGCTCGTCGATTCGCCATCACTTTTGGTTTGGCCTTCGCCGTAGAGCTGGGCACCTTCGGCGTTGAAAATGCCCGGATAATAGGCCGATGCCCCCACCGAACGGACTTGTGTCGTGCTGGCCAGTGCCTGTTTGAGAACCGGATAACTGGCCTTCGCCGTTTCACTACGTAGTGGGATGACAAGCTGTTGCTCTTTGGCGAAACCCAAATCCGCCGAGCGTAGGTAAAGCATCTGTTGGGTAATGACTACTAACGCAATCATCATCACCACGGACAGTGTGAATTGTACGACGACCAGGCCCTTCCGCAAGGATGCGGCTGACAATGATCCCCCCAGGCGCCCCGGCCCGCCTTTTAGCACGGCAATGGGCCGAAACGACGACAGATAGAAAGCCGGGTAACTGCCGGCCAGTAAGCCCGTAAACAGGCAGATACCAAAGAAAGCCACGAGCAGTCCCAGCCACTGACTCACCGAAAAATGCAGCGTTTTGCCCGATACGGTCTCAAAGATGGGCGTCATCAACCCCACCAGTCCCACGGCCAGCGCAAACGCAAACACGCTTAACAACAGCGCCTCACTGATAAACTGTAGTATCAGCGATGTCTGTTTAGCGCCTAGCACTTTTCGCACGCCCACCTCGGCAGATCGCTTGCCCGACCGCGCCGTGGAGAGGTTCATGAAATTGATGCCCGCAATCAGTAGCGTAAATAAAGCAATCGACCCCAGTACGTACAGGTAGCTCAGACTGCCGTTAGGCGTTACGTTCTTGGTCAGATCGGTGTGCAAGTGAATGTCGCGCACGGCGGTCAAAAATAGCTTATTATCTCGCCCCGTGCCGGCCAGGTCTTTCCGCATATACTTCTCCACAAAAGAGGGCAGCTTGGCTTCCAGCTTGTGAGCGTCGGTACCGGGTTTCATCTTCAGATAGGTAAAGAATATAGTGTTGACTACCAAGCTCGGGGTACTATTTATATGTCGGGCCATCCCCCCCCCGGCATACGACAGAAAGAACCGCGCGTCGATGTGGGAGGGAACTGTACCCGGCCGAAACACGCCCGTGACGGTGTAATCACCAATGCCGTTGGTGTTACTCTCGACATGAATAGTCCGGTTCAGGGCTGGTTGCCCGCTAAACAGATTCCGCGCAATCGTCTCCGA
>NZ_FOLQ01000002.1 GCF_900112365.1 Spirosoma endophyticum
GTTTCGAGCCTATTGGGGAGGTAAATGATGTGGCGGTGAACAGCACCAGTCTGAACACCTACAAGTTCACGGATGCCAATCCCTATCGGGGTACCAGCTATTACCGCTTGAAGCAGTTGGATTTATCGGGTACTAGCCGGACCTACTCAGCCGTACCGGTTACGCTTGATGGGGTGTATGGCGTGTACCCCAACCCAATAGCTTCGAATAACTTCACGGTCTCCCTGGATGAGCCCGCTAACGCAGTGCTGCAATTCTACAGTGCCACTGGGCGTTCGATTGAGGTGGAGAAATCGACGGTTGGTACGTCGAGTGTGGGGCTGAAGCCTACTGAGAAGTTGTCTTCCGGCGTCTATTTGTTACGGGTGGAAGAGCGTGGTCAAGTGCGCCTGCACCGGTTGGTCGTTCAGTAACTATAGAATATTTACTGAATCGAATTAAATTACGAGGGGTTTGGCATAATTGATATTTTCGATCTATATCGATGCTAATTCAGTTGCGGTCAACTAATTGGAGATTTTTAGCATATAAATTTTGTTTTCTATTCTAAGGTCGCTAAATTGTCCTCGAATTGAAAAAGCTATAAAACCTCTTAGCGAATTCAGATCCTTTATTTGTAACCAGTTGAGACGTTATATATCAGATTTATTGACTGACCATCAAGAAGCTAGGTCAGGTTTACAATTACCATTCGGTAGTATGTTTAATGGAGCTTCTTAGCAAGTTGAAACTTGAAATTCACCATTTTAAAGACCTTAAATTGAAAACATTATGACCACTAAGACAACTATTAGCAAGCTTTCAAGTGCGAAAAAAGACTATCAAACGCCACAGGTTAAGTCTCTAGGTAGCGTAAAAGAACTGACGCTGAAACTAGGCTCTATTAGTGATGGATCACAGCCTGGGTTTGCTTAAGCAATAGAAACAGAGTATAGATTATAGCTTGCTTAGCCACATATTTGGACTAAGCAAGCTATTTTTATGATTTATCAACTAATTTTAATCTATGATAATAAGTCCTAGTACCCGTGTCCAGATAGTATCGGGCCAGTCATCTTCAGTTCTCGGAAAAGAAACTATCGTGTTAAATTACGAATTGGGTAATTACTATGAATTGAATGAAATCGGTGGTTTTATTTGGTCTTTATTACAGGTAAATAAAATAATGTCTGTTCAAGAACTTCAAGAAGGAATACTTAATGAATTTGAGGTAGAAGAATCAGTTTGTCATAACGAGCTAAAGCTATTTTTAGAAAGTATGCTGAATGAAAAGCTTATCGAAGCAACTGCATAGCCATCGAAATTTTCTATTAAGTATGCAATGAGTAAATTTTATTATACGGCTTATGGCCTACGTATTGGTTCCGAAATTTCATTACCTCTTCTCAAAGAAATACAAACTGATACAGTTGACCTAACTGTTAAGTTTGGGAACATCTCCGAAATTCCCCCGCTGGCCCCTACTAAAATACATCGTGCTGGTTTAGATGCCCAATTCGCCCAATCAGATGGTCGATTGTGGTTAGACTGGTCACCGATTGCATGCTTTATGGCTGCAAACGGGAATGAGCTCATAGTGGATACAAATCAAACTGATGTGAAGATTTTGTCTTTATTTATTTTAAGTGAAGCGCTTGGGTTGATACTATTTCAAAACGGTTATTTATTGCTTCACGGCAGTGCTATTCAGCTAAATAATAAAGGCGTTGTGTTTGTTGGTGAACCGGGTGCTGGAAAATCAACCACTGTTGCCGCGTTTGCGCAAAAAGGAGTCAGTATTATAAGTGATGATATGGTTTGTATTCGAATCGATGAAATGGGTAAACCTTCATTGATACCTGCTTTCCCTCAAATTAAAATTTGGGAAAAGAGTGTTGAGGGACTACAATTATCTAAAAATGACTTAAACGTTTTACGTACAGGTAGTACTAAGTTTTCGTGGCATGAGTCTGTTTCATTTGAAGAAGCGGCTGTACCGTTGGAACAGATTTTTATTTTAAGCCCTCCAAAAGGAGAAAACACTGAAATTAGCCAACTTGACAAGAGTGAAGGTCCTGTTGCTTTGCTCAGCTATTTTCCTTTGCCCGATTTGCTTCTTCGTGGCGGACAACTGAAAGATCATTTTGAGAAGAGTGTAACTATTGCGCAAACCACACCGATTTTTAGAATGAGTCGTCCAGCAGACTTTGCAAAGCTTTATGCGTTTGTTGACTATATGAAAACAACGATTTAAATGAATGCTGGCCGCTCCTCTGAACTAGAATTGTTATTGATGACTTGTACGATGGACTTGTCATTGGAAAAAAAAACACAGCTAAGCCAATTTTTAGGAAAATACCAACTGAATTGGGATTTTCTTTTTTCATTGGCTGACCGGCATCGTGTAGCGCCTTTTTTGTATAGAACGCTCCAGGATTTGCCTAATATTCCTGCAAAATTTCTAACGAGGCTACAGCACGAATGTCAGATAACTGCAACGGACAGTATGCTCAAATTACATGAGTATCATCGGGTTGCAAAATTGCTCTCCGAGCATAATATTAAGCATATAGCGTTTAAAGGAGTCTACTTAGCTGAAAATAATTATCCAGATAGAAGTCTGCGAAGTATTGGGGATCTTGATATACTCGTAGAGAAAAACAGCCTTTTCGAGGTTATACAGCTATTAGAAGCTGACCAATATCAGTTAGGGCATCAGTATAAACACTATCTACAATATAATAAACGTATCATATTGGCTGATTTACAGGAAGTTAGTCTTTTTAAGCCATTCTTTAACAAAAGTCATTTCGATATTGACCTGCACTGGGAAATCGATTGTCTGAATAAGCAATATGCTTCCTTTTGTTTACAAGATATACTTACCCCACCACTCTTAGTCAAGGAACACCAGATCATTATACTAGTAATTCATCATGGTGTTATTAACATCTGGCAAAAGATTATTTACATAAATGATCTTTATTTTTCACTGAATAACAAAGATATTAACTGGTCCTGGCTATTACAGGAGTTACGTCAATATGGACTCGAAACGGTATTTCTGGTAGGTGTGCAATGGTGTCATCAGATATGGAATCTGCCTTTGCCAGCTTCAGTAGAAGAATTAATCGCTTCTGAACAAGTGAATTCCATGGCCGTAGCTTACGAAAAAAACTGGGAAGTAGAGAAGGCTTTACTCATAATCAATCCCGGGTTACGGCAAATCGCACTTTTTACAAGCGCTCAAACTCAATTCACGAAAAAACTGAAAATTTATACGGCCTATATCAGCCATTTCGTGTTCCGTTCCAGCCTGATTAAAATTGGTAGATACCGCTTCTACCTGCCCAGGCAATTCGGTTTTTTAACTGCATTTTTCCGTATCATTTACGGAGTATATAAGTCTTTATCTATTTCCTGATATGTTTGGTATTGGGTTGAGGCAGTGAACCGAGCCATAATGCAAGGTAAATAATGCGACTTAACAACCAATTATAGCGCGTTTTCTTCACAATTGGCATATGGGGATTAATGACAAAGCCTAAAATTTTTGCAAACTCCTTTCGATCAATAATCTCCCATATAGCATGGCTTGGTGATGCAAATTGCTCATGAGTGGCCTCATATAGTTCCCGGACTGATATATTGCCGTACTCAACGAAGTTGGCTTTTGTAACTCTTTCTACAATAATAGACGGCAGTATACCCTGTAAACCATTACGTATAAGCCCTCGCCCGCGGCCGTGATCAAAACCGACCACTAATGGCGTAGATAAGCCTAGTTCGATAATATTTTTATCAAAAAAAGGAAAGGAATAATCATGGCCATAATAGGCTCCAATATGATTGAATTGTTCGTTGCAGGTTACATTAGTTGTATTTAGAATTTGCTTGCCAATAACGTACTTGTCAGTCGACAGGCTCGTTGCCAGGCTTTCAGTCGATTGTTGCTGCCTGTGAGGGAAGCGTTGTTTAAAATCGGCTGTGAGGGCATCATCTATTTGAGCGCGGAACTGCCATTTATTTATTAGTCGATCATAAAAATAAGCAATAATAGCGGTCGCTGGAATATCGAAAAAACGGTTTTGATCCTGGAATGTGGCTAATAAGTTTGAATAAGCTTTTCCGCGAAAATTCTTTTTTATAGTAGACGTAATGGTATGTGCAAAATATTTTGTCAATTTCATCTGATGGCTTAATTGAAGCCATTTAGGATGAATATACGAAAGATTATAACCACAATTAGTAACAAACTCCTGACTGGCTTTTTGAAAGCGCTCCCAATCATTAGCATCAAACAGTTGATCCAGATATTCAAAGCAGTTGGCAATAACGCTGTCGCCATCATGCCCGGTTAAAAGAATATCGCAGCCAAGTTGTTGGGCCTGAACAGATACACTAAAGTGGAAACTGGAGGGAATAATAAACTGCTCGGGCCGATCAAACATATGACTTATCTTCAGCACAGAATCCACTACGTCAGGTAATGGACGAACCCGATGATGCTGAGTAGCGTATTTATCGACCACAGCCTGTACATATTTCTGTTCTTCAGCATAAGGTTGTTCAGTATCAATATTAAAGGTATGAAGGGTGGGTCGATGTTGACTCAATAATACACGTTGGGAAACACTACTCACGGACGATGAATCCAACCCGCCACTTAAATGAGAACCAACAAGTTTTTTTCCGGCTATACGATCAGAAATCGCTGTCGTAAAATACTCTCTAAACAGTGATGAATAATCTTCAGGGGTATTCAGACCATTAAATTTTTTGGTATTTACACTCCAATAAGAATGAGCCTTTACGTTCTGAGCACTGACCTGAAGATAATGTCCAGGCAAAACATTATAAATATCTTCGTAAAATGTTTCGATTGTATAAGGTATATATTGTGTTGGCCAGGTTAAATACTCTCTGAACTTGTTTTGATTAGGCTTCACCACAACTTCATGAAGGGCTAATAACGCCTTGATTTCAGAAGCAAAGGCGCAGAAGCGGCCAGGCTGGTATACATAATATAGGGGTTTCACGCCCATTGTATCTCTGCTGAGACAAAGCGTATAACGATTGGCATCCCAGATGGCTACGGCGAAATCAGCATTAAGTTCGTTAAAAGCTATCGGCCCGTTTCGAGTATATTTTGTGGTAAAAGGTTGATCAGGTGTAGCGTTGCCAAAAACGTCAGCATCAACGGTGGCAAAGGTTTGAGCAGGCTTATCCAGTTCAATTTTGCCACCAAATGCCAGAAGTATACCCTGGTCTATTTGATAGCTTGTTACATTACCCCGATGCCTCAACAACTTGGTTATGCTCAACGTATCGGATTCAACAATGGCTTGCCCATCAAATCGAACCAGTCCTGCTATTCCCCCCATAGTATTAAACAACAAAAAATAACTGTCTGACAATCACGAGCGTGAGTCTGCCAATAGTAATGACGTAACTACAAAGAAACGAAAAGCCCACATAAGGGCCAAGGAATGTTAGTTTGTCTGTTCAGCGTCACTGTTCAATTCATCTTTCGTATCTTCGCTCGGCAGGATGATATTTAAACACTGCTCGTACAAAATTAACGATTCGTAAGCTTGACGATGATAGTATATACCCGTCTCTATAGTGCAATTGTTTTGCTGATTTCAGTCATCATTGTCGGAGGGTGCCAAACTAATAATGATCCTGCACCTAATGACACGGCTTATTTCCCACTTGAGATCGGTGATTACTGGGTATATCAGGTGACACAGGCCAATTATGCAATTGCTAGCCCAGTTATAAATACTTCTTATCAGCTGCAAGAGAAAATTGCTAGTTCATATACCCAGAATGGCCAGTTGTTCTTTCTTGTTGAAGAATCCATAAAGAAAACAGAACAAGCGGGCTGGCAACTTAATGGCATTCACACTGTGTATAAAAATCTAACAGAAGTCGTTAGTCAGGAACATAATGTACCAGTCGTAAAAATGGTTTTCCCTATTAGCGCTGCAACATCCTGGAATATCAATGCATACAATGCTAACCCCGATACGTTGCTTAAATACCAAGACAATGGTAAAGCATTTGCCGTAGGAAAGTTGAACTTCAACCAAACTATTTCAGTGGTAGGGCCGAATGATTCGACCCTGGTAAATCAGGAGAAATACCGGCAGATATACGCCCAGAATGTTGGCTTGATTTACCAGGAGAACGTATCATTGGCTTATTGTCAGTCGTCCGCAGACTGCATCGGCAAAGCTATAATAGAGTCGGGTACTAGGAAGAAAATAGAGTTGCTCGCTAGTAACCGGCTGCCTTAATTCTGCCAGAGAACTTTGCCTTTATAGGTTTCCATCCGACCTCCTTTCCAGGTTAGTAAGAGTGAATAGAGGTAAATTCCTGGCGACGCCCCCTGCCATAAAAGAGAGTTCTTTCCGGTTGATAAGGAAAACACATCCTCATAAACCCGCATACCAGCCAGGTTATAAACCATCAGGCGGGATTCCACGGGTAACTCCTGTACATTTAATGTTAGTTCAAATTTTGCATAAGTCGTGGCAGGATTTGGATAGGCGCGTAGTATAATTGGCTCGTCGTTTCCTAACACGGTAAGATCAAGTGTATAAGGCGATAACGTTCGGTTGCCAGCAGCATCCTTACCGAAAATAACAAGCTGATACGTGCTGCCAGCCTTTAGCGAAAGACTCGTAGCTATGCGCAACTGATTATCCGAAGTTGATGAAATCTCAAACGTCTTCGGCGAAAGCTTGAGGGGTGTACAGGTGTCGCAACTCTTTAGGTATACATCGACAGCCGACGTGTCTTTCGCAGAAAGGGCATTCTGATCCAGTAAATAAATTTCTACGTGTGGGTTTGCATCCACGGTAGCCTTATTTTCTTTAATGGCTCCATTCACAAATACCGTAATTGTTGGGCTTATCGCATCTGGTAAAGCGGTGGTTGGGTAACTGCTCCCCTGTACCTGGGTCCAGTCGATAGCTAACGTAGCGCTATTATTGGTTTTGCTTAGTTCGACAACCTTATTATCGGGGTCAATAAGTATCTCTATTTTTTGCAGATTGAGATCTTTAGCAATCGTGACGGTCAGCGTGTCCTGATAGCGGAATGAACCAAAGTTTACTATAGTACTCGTAGAAGACGTAGCAGTAGTCTTTTTCACAGATAGTGAGATGGATTGACCAGACACAAATTTTCCCAGGTTGGCCATGGGTATAACCACCTGTATGGAATCACTGCTTTTGATAGCGCTGCCAACTACTGAGGACTGGAGGTAGATCCCTTTCTGACTAACCAGAAAATCGGGATTGGGTAAGGGGTAAACGCTTAAAGCGGGGTCACCCTGCAAAATCATCTCAAGCATTACTGATTCGACGTAGGCATCCATAGCTCCCTTGTCGAGATCCTGGTTTAATCGTTGCTGCACTCTGCCAAGCGACATGCCGAGGGTGCTGGCGTCAGCAAATAAATCAGTATATAATTTCGTCAGATATAAGGTGGTTGGTTGTTCGAAACTCCAGTAGGAGTGGGCCAGTACTATTCCTGCGCCCTTTTGGGGAGCTAGTAGCCAATCCGTTGAAAGCGTGTTGAAACGGGAAAAAATCTCACCAGCTCCGCAGCCATTGAAAATCATGAGCGGATAATTATTCTGATTGTGAAATCCGTTTTCCGGAGGTGAAGCGAACCCAAAATTCATGTCGGTAATGCCTGGCCCAGCATGACCAAAAAAGGTAATTAGGCTTACGCCGTCGTTAACCTGGGGGGAAATATTGATATTCTGTACTTCAGCTTCAATAGTTTTACTGAACGACGTTACTTGTCCACCCAGCAATCCATTGGTAAACGTTTTACCGGCCTCTACCAGAGCCGATCGTAAACTCTGTGCCTGATCCTTGCCGTTGCCGCCACTAATGTGTAGAATGTGTTTGCGCCATAAGCCATTTAAGGCTGGTGTCTCAAGTTGTTTTACTTTTTCCAGATAGGCAAGCACCTGATCGTTCGTTGTTACGTTAAGCCGCCCCGTCGGAATTGCCGGAGAATTAGTTGGGTAACTTCCCAGACCAGCCGTCAGTAAAATATCTGAACCTGGATAGCCAATCGTAGGTACCAGATCGTTCGCCGTGTTTTTCACGTAATAGGGATAACTACATGCCCGACCCACCAGGAGCATGTACTTGACGCCCGTGTTTGTGAGCATGTAATCAGCAAATCGTCGTAGGGCCAGTGGACTCTTTTCACCATAATTGAACTGATCGTAGAGCGAATCTGGCTCCACAATGAAGGGCGTGTAATGACCACCTTGGTCCGATGTCCGATAAGCAGCGTAGGTGGCTGCCGATTGCCGAAGCGAAGCGTGCGTAAGAATTAAGTAATCAGTAGCTTTTGGGAATGTAGACGAAAAGCGAACGGCCTTAATGGCCACTGGTTTTGCTAGTTGATTGCTGACGAAAATAGTCCGGTTCCGATCTGCCTGACTGACGACTATCTGTGTTTGTGTAGCTGTTATCTGCGTAGCCAGGTAACGGCAATTGGCCTTGTCGGTAATGTCGTAGGCAAGCGAAGAGGCCGGAGCATTTGTAACAGATAGTAAGGCTGTTAGCCCTGAATTCGGCAGGATGTGAAAGGCTTTAGTAAGCTTACCCGTCATATCCAATGCCTGTGGGTAGGTGAGTTTTACGTATGTTATCGAAAAATTATTGGTTGCGTAGCCCGTTTTAACCGGTGTGAAACGTAATGTGAGCTGTTCATTTTGGAGTGCCGACGCCGTAATAGTTTGCTGAAACGTTTGACTGGCAAAGCCCAAAAAAGATAAAGGTAGGGTTGACGTAGGACCTACTTGGACTTGAACGCTATGAGGCAAATTGTCCCTGCCATTGATCATGCCATCCAACTTGATTGGCCAGTCGTTCACAACGCGGCCTGTCAATTTCAATTGAACGACGCCAACCGAATCCAGCGTGAGGTTGTTCCCTGACCAACCTTCGCCCGGCTCAAAATAACTTTGTTGTAGATACGGCTCAATGCCTTTAAGGTTGTTGAATGTATACTCGCTGGTGAAAGCCTGTACGGTTTCCTCAACGTGGAATTTTTCGGGAGTAAGACCCTGTGCTGAATTGTTAAGTTCCACCGCTCGTTTGCCTGCTCCTGTGGAATTGGTTAAGAAATAGGCGGTTGTATCAGAATATAGTGTTTGGTAAGGGTGTAATCGTTTTTTAGGACGGTATAATAAAGAGTCCTGGCTGCCATCGTTTCCTTCGCCATAAAACTCAACATAATCCTGAACGTCAAATAGACCATCTTGCTGACCGACCACCCGCATGGAGATTTCCTGCCCTCTAAAAAATAATTGCCAGTTGACCGGATTTGTCGCAAGAAAAGATGCGTCTGCGTTTTTAATGTCCTGATAACTTAGTCGGTAAATGCCCGCCTGAGCTACTGAAACCTTTATGTATTTCTGATTATACTTTACCCATTCGTTCGCAAATCGACTCTGGGCATTTGCCGCCAGCGAACATCCTATAAACAATATCGATAGTAACCAAATTCTCATATTAGACTAACTAAATTAATGTTTTACGCTGATTACAGGTATTTAGGGGCTTGTAAACTTTACCGAATTAGCAAATTGATGCTCCTTCTTCACCTTGACAGACTAATCATGAGCTGGTCTAGTTCGATACGTTAAGCCGATTTGTGCTACTGGGTAAGATGAAAAGCACACCTTAATTTAATACGAAAGCGTGGTGAATAATGTGGCAAACAGTTTAAGCTAATAGATAGATGCACCGCATTTTATCAGTTGTACTCCAAAGATAATGAGATCGCCTGAAATAATGGGCAGTTGTGGGCCGTATTGCTACGTATATACGAATAGAAACCTACTTCAGTTTTTGAAGCGAAATAGCGTAATTTACTCAATGAATATGGATAATTACGGCCATGAATTATTAAGTGCTACGTGCCGTATAGGTGGTATAGCTAGATGGGAAGGGTTTCTAAAAAGTCAATTGCGCTTTAGCGGGAATCAAGGGCACAATTACATCAAATGCCTCATCCGATTCACAAATATCTATCGTTGGCTGGTTTAAGAGCCGATACTTCATATTAATATTTTGAAGCCCTTTTTTGGTGGAAGAAAACCGATTAATGCCTTTACGTTGCAGGTTGTTCCGTACCACCAAAAGGTTCTCGCTATTCGTGAAAATTCTGATCGTCAACGGACTGCTAGACGAAACTACATTATGCTTTACCGCATTTTCGATCAATAACTGCAACGTCAGCGGGGGGAGCAAGCATTCCTCATGCGCATTGTCGATCGCAATTTCTAAACGAATACCCTGGCCATAGCGTGTTTTCAGCAGATGATAATAGGAATTGATGAATTTCATTTCCATAGACAGCGAGGTCAACTCCCGATCATTAGCCTGAAGCAGATAGCGGTACACACTTGATAGCTCATCAACAAATTGCTCCGCTTTTGTTGGCTCATCAGCAATCAAGGCTGACAAGGAATTGAGGCTATTAAACAAAAAATGGGGGCTTAATTGTGCCTGGAGCGCCCGCATTTGCATTTCGGCTACCTCCTGCTGTAGCGATTGCACAGTCTGATTGGCCTCCGTATGATCATGATGTCGTAGTTCGCGCTCCCGAAGAAGTGCCTGTTGAATTAATGACTTTTTGAGCACATCACGGCGATGACGATAGGTTAAGCCTATGGAAAAAAACAATAATTTCAGCACGATGCCAGCTTGAAGATAGGTTAATGGGGTGAACCAGAAAACCCCCGAACTGATGTTGGCTAATGACATTGTCAGAATCATCGCTACCAGGGCGCCCAGCACGAGCATAGATGAACCGGTAATGAAAAACCGGGAAATGATATCTTTCTTCTGGTAAATGGTAACGACAATGTAGCCAGATAAAACAGCTAGTCCTGTCCGCACTACCGTGTGAATGAGTTCGTGGATTGGCAGTTTCCAGTAATCGGAGAAAAAGCAAAAAACGACTTCTATTACGAGATAGGTGACTAAGCCAGCTTGCGTAATACGGAACAGACGTAATAAAGCAGGATGACGATCCTGGAGGTTAAGAAAAGCAATCGTGAAATCATAGTAAACGAAGTAGGCGGCCATTGGGCCAATAATTCGCACAAAATCAGCGGTATGGGCAGAAATATTCTCAGCCTCGCGCAACGGAAAATAAAGGAGCCAGACTAGCAGGTAAACCGTGTAAAGACCATAGATTCGTTCACGGTAAAGGCACCATTGCACAAGGTTGTACAACAGTATTGCCATCATCATACCCAGGAAAAGAAACAGCCATGTTTCGTACCGCATCATCTTTACTCACTGTAGATTAAAAAGGCAGTTTAAAGTTAACAAAAATGGAATTAGCTACCGACTGAATAATTAACCAACGGCAATTATTCAGGCTTGTCGGTTTAAAAGGATACGACTGCTGGTTCAAATAAGGGCCGTGCTGGCTGCCAAACAACAAAGGCCCCCACTAGTGAGAGCCTTTGCAAACTTATAAAATGACTTAATCAACTATTTAATCGAATCTTTCTTGGTTGTGTCAGTTGACATCGTCGACGTACTGTCACCACCCATTTTCGTCGAATCCATGCTCATTGTTGAGGTGGAATCCGTTACAGTCGTGGCTGATTCGGTTGTTTCAGTTTTTGTGCTAGAGCAAGCTGTAGCCAAAGCCATCATCGATAGAAGGAAGAATGCAGATTTTACCATGATTACAATGAATTATAGGAGTTGATACGTTTTAACCTATTAATGCGCCATTAGAAGAAAAGTAACCCATTGTGGGCGTCGAAATTTCTAATTTTGCCAACTATTTATAAATAAGTCATTAGGAATTCATTTGTTTATCCCTGTTTAACAGATATCAGTCAATAATTTCCCCTTTAATCTTCTTTACTGATCGCATCATATACCAGACCGGCGGCTACAGCATAAACCGCGTGATGCAGCGCATCGATAGCCACAGTTTTTGGGTCCTCCTTTGTAACGGGTGGAGCAACATCAAGTGAAGGGAGCATCGTCAACTCAGTGGCCCAGATCGCGGCAAAGTGAAGCAGCGTGGCTGGCCATCCCTGCACACCAGCCAGAGCAATGAGCCCTCTGGGAATTCCCCAGGACGTTCCATAGGTCCAATGAATCTCCTGGGAGACGGTCTCTTGTTTATCTTTTCGGGTTGGCTTTACCTTAAGAACTTTAGAAACCGCTTTCACAGGCGTGGTGCTGGGTGAACGCTTGGTCAGACGCATTTCAATCATCTGCGATACCGTAATGGCCGCCGTTCCTGCTATTCCCGCCAGAATACCCGCCCATATCGCCAGGCTCAACCCCTTCACTGGATTTTCTTCTATTGTGCTTTTCATACGTTGTAGTCGTTTGTTTTTGGTCAATACCCATCTACCACATAGAAGCAGATAAGGCTACTGATACATAAACAGATACTCGATAAATTGTTACTATTTATTACTGAATGGGCAATTTACTACGTCAGCTTTGTCTTCAAAAACGTTATAGTACGTTCCCAGGCCAGCCTGGCGGCTGCTTCATTGTATCTCGTTGGAGCGGTGTCGTTGTTAAATGCATGTTGCGCGCCCTCATATACATAGATTTCGTAAGGCACTCCGGCTTTTTTCAGCGCTTCTTCGTAAGCTGGAATTCCGGCATTAATATGTTCGTCCAGACCACCGTAGTGGAGCTGCACCGCCGATTTAATTTTTGGTACATCGGCTGCGTCGGGCTGGCGACCATAGAAGGCAATCGCTGCTTTCAGTTCCTGGTCATGAACGGCCAACTGATTCGCCATAGCTCCACCCCAGCAAAAGCCCACACACCCCAGTTTGCCCGTACTATCGGGGCGGGTTTTTAAGAAGTCGAGGGCTTTCACAAAGTTCTCGCGCGTCTTTTGAGCGTCTAGTTTGCCAAATAATTCCCGCATCTGGCTTTCTGGCGTTGGCACCCGATGCCGAGAGGGCGTCGGGTGCCAACGCCAGAAAGCCAGATAAAGCAAGTCGACGTGTTATGTCCTCTATGTGCGGATTTAAGCCCCTATTCTCGTGAATGACCACTACGGCTGGATACTTGCCAGCGGCTGCCGGACGGGCCAGATAGCCTTTCATGGTTGTGTCTGATCCCGGAAACGTAACGGACTCCGTTTTGATACGGTCGTCATGAAGCGAAACCGTTGCAGCCTGCGCATAATTGACTTCCAGGAGCGGCAGTACGCTCAATGCCGAGGCCATACTACCTGTTAAACTAGCCAACCGTTTTAGGAATTCGTCGCGTTTAAGGGGTTTGTGCGTGTATTCGTCGAAAAGGTTAATGATTCGCTGATCCATGAGTTGTTTGATTTTGGGCTTATAATGAGTACTTAACGTAACGGTAATCACCTATATCGGCTAAAAATGTCGATTGAGTCAAGAAACTGCTTCAGGCGTATTAGATTAGGTAGAATAAATTTTCCAAATATTTATCATTATCGTAAATCCGTTACATAGTTGTTTTCGTATATGGAGAAATGTTTATCTAACGCTCACTGCCATGTATCAAGACGATGAATTTAAATTCGATTCGATCTGCCAGGAAGTTGTAAGCTTTTCGGAGTTCAAGCTTCGTTTTGCTCAGTACAAAAGAGCAGTGCATGAAACTATGTACCGGTTGAACCAGCCTAAACCGTTTTTCTCTAGTCAACAACAAGACAGCCGCTCCAGCCTGGCTTATAGAGAAACTGATCAGTAAGTGCTGTCAGTAGATTAAGTTTGTCAGACTACCCTGATAAGCTTAAAGCCGAATTGTCCAGGAAGTTAAGTTATACGTATCAACATTACCTGAAAGATTGAAATCCTTCAGGTAATGTCGATACGTGTTCATGCAGATTTTTCGTAAGGCAACGTACATCGAATTTATATCCTGGCGCTTGAATATCAATTAATTCTCGTCCGACGACACTGGCGGAGTTGGCACGCTCAGGTGTTGCCCAAATAAAATAGCATTTAGAAATAACCGCGACGTGCCGTGCCAGTACGACCTAAAATTTGGATTGTCCGCGAACAGCACTACTCGCCCCTGACCTTCTGTACTGACCACAACCGCTGCCGAATTGCTGATTTTCTTCTTGTTTTCAGTGGAGACAAAGCCACTTACGTAAGGCGATGCCGTATACTTTACTACTGTACTATATGGACTGCTGCTCGGTTTAAGGAACGTAGTGCCATTGCGAAAGATAAAGATTTTACGGTCGCTGAAACCGAAACCTATAGGATTTGTAAGGTCTAAGTCAGCCGTGTAAATTGAGCCGGCCACTGCTCGGGGACCTTCTCTGAGCGAAATGTTAGCAAAATCGACCCGGTCTGGACTGACCCGGTCTGGACTGACCCGGTCTGGACTGACCCGGTCTGGACTGACCCGGTCTGGACTGACCATTTTTGTCTGGTCTGTGGGTTTAGCCGCACCTGCTGTTTTTACGGTGTCAGCCCGACTGGGAACAACAGATGCCAACAGATTTTCTTTTACTAATCCCTGCCGAATGGCCCATTCCGATGCGTTTTTAGTTGTGATTAACGTACCGCCATTTTCGACCCAACTTTTCAGTTTGCCCACCATAGTTTTATCCAGCGAATTGTACTGGCCACCGACTAACACAACCGTGTTGTATCGGGTCCAGTCAACTCGGCTAAGACTGTTTATATCAATTTTGGTTAGCGGCAGGTTCAATTGGTCGCTTAACAGAAACCACACTTCTCCTGCTTCAGACGGATTAACGCCCTGACCCACCAACATGGCTACTTCCGGCTTTTTTAGCATACGAATATTATTGCTACCCAGGTCAATTCCTTTGGCATTCAAGCCAGTAGGTACGCCAACAAAAGGTACACCAGCCTGTCTGCTAACCCGGCCAATCAACGCATATAAGGAGTCCGGTGACAGTTTCTGTCCGGCTACCGGTACCACGATGGAGCCATAACTAAAGTCCTGAATACGGGAGTCATTGGTCATCTGAGGCCCAGATCCGGAACGTCCACCTGTTTCAACGCTGAATGGCCGCATGGCCACTTTGGTTTGTACATCAGCCTGTTGCAACAGCGACAGGGCTTTTGAGGCATGGAAATCGCTCCAGTTCAATACGTATGCATAGTTCGATGGTCCGTTCAGTATCTGCCCGGCCACGGTCTGTCTTGTCCCAATAGGTTCTCCTTTTACTAAAGCAACATCCTTCAACTTGGCGTAGGGGAGGCCATAGCCATGAACCAGCGACCAGCCCGTTACATCATAAAATACGCTGTCATGAAAAGCCGTCACTTCTTCGAAAATTGAGTGTACCAGACGGTATTCCGGCTGATTCGTTGGCACGACGAAGGCACGCCCCTTGTCAAATTTCTTAGCGTCTACCGTTACGTTCTGGGGTAAATCATAGACCTTAATTTTGTGCAGAAGCAGCGTTTCCAGAAACCGGTTTGTCAGATTTTCGTCGGTTGAGCTGCCGAATACATAGGCTTTGGTCGGAAACTTCTGTGCATCAATCAGCGCGGAAGCGTAGAAATCGCGGAGGTGTTTCAGATACAGTTCCTTCTCTTCGACGGCCCCTTTCACGGCCGCCAATCCCGTGGCCAGGTGATTGCGGATAGTGAACGGGAACGTAACGATACCGTTGCTACCTTCCTGAGCCAGCCCTCGTGAGCTACCCACTTCGAAGGTTACGCCCACACCGCCCGTAAAATCAGGGTAGGTTGACCCATAAATAGGCGACAGGTTGTCGAACTGTTCTTTTGTCCAGTACAACGAGCCCAGGTTGTCGAGTGCTTTCGCAAAATACCTGGCCAGGTGGACATTCAGTACGTCGTACGTAGCGCGGGGAATCAAATCATTTTCTGTGCTGTAAGGTTTCGAGGGTTCAAAATAATACGTACTGCTGGTGCCCATTTCGTGAAAGTCGATCATTACGTTTGGGTACCAGTCGCGGTGGAAAGCCATTCGGTTTCGGCTTTCGATATGAGCCAGCGGCAACCAGTCGCGGTTAAGATCGTTCAGGTAATGGTTGAACCGCCCGCCCGGCCAAAGTTCATTGTGCTCCCGATCGAGTGGGTCCGTTACGGGCGGAAAGGATTTGTGCTGATTAAACCACTGCACAGCCCGGTCGCGTCCATCCGGATTTTCGGCAGGATCGAGACTGATAACGGCATTCTGGAGCCACAGGGCGGTTTCGGGTGCCGTAGAGGCTGTCAGATAATAAGCCGTCAGTAAGGCCGCTTCGCTACTGGAGTTTTCGTTTCCATGAACCGTGTAGGCCAGATGCACAACAACAGGTAGCTTTTTGTAGTCGGGAGCGGCTGCTTTGGGATCAATCAGTTGAAGGTGCTCCGTACGTAGCGATTCTAATTTTTTCTGATTTTCGACTGAGGTAAAAAAGGCAATAACCTGTGGCCGCTCTTCGTAAGTCTTACCAATAACCTTGAAACTGACTTTATCCGACAGGCGATCCAGTTCTTTCAGATAATCGACGATTCGATCATAGCGGGTATAATGCGATCCAACCGGATAACCCAGAAACTGTTCCGGAGTTGGAATGGTCGCATCAAAACCACCAGTATAGCTGGGAAAATAATATCGGTTCTGCGCCTGCGCCGAACCCAATCCCAGCCAGATAGCCGAGAAAAAGAAGAGGTACTTGTTGATCATGGTTGTATGAGAGGAAGTAAGTTGGAAAATATACGGAACTGAGCTATGATTTTGCAGTAAATCCGGCTAGCAGCAATATCGTCAAACGAAATTGGAAATACGCACTTCTATCAGTAGGCGATGCAAGTTTGTGCCAAAGGGTTTAGATTACGGAAACCTATTGAACCGTATGGTAAAACACAAGCCCCCGCCTACCTTTGCAAGTATAGTCGTTGGTCGGGAGTCGACAGGAAAACCCGCCGATACCTGTTACTAACGACTACTGACTAAACACTATCGACTATTTTCATGGAATACCGCATCGAAAAAGACACGATGGGCCAGGTACAAGTCCCGGCCAACGTTTATTGGGGCGCTCAAACTCAGCGTTCTATCGAGAATTTCAAAATTGCTCAGGACATCAATAAAATGCCCCACGAAATCATCAGGGCGTTTGCGTACCTCAAAAAAGCGGCTGCGTTAACGAACCTTGACGCAGGCGTATTGCCGCAGGAAAAGAGTGACCTTATCGGTCAGGCCTGCGATGAAATTCTGGCTGGGAAACTGGACGACCAGTTTCCACTGGTCGTGTGGCAGACAGGATCGGGCACCCAATCGAATATGAATGTAAATGAGGTCGTTGCCTATCGTGGACACGTATTGCACGGTGGTCAACTGTCCGACGAAAAGAAGTTTCTGCACCCCAACGATGATGTAAACAAGTCGCAATCGAGCAATGATACGTTCCCGACGGCCATGCACATTGCGGCCTACAAAATTCTGCTTGACGTAACGATTCCGGGCATTACGAAACTGCGCGATACGCTGGCGGCCAAGTCGAAACAGTTCATGAACATCGTGAAAATCGGTCGAACGCACTTTATGGATGCTACACCGCTGACGGTAGGGCAGGAGTTTTCGGGCTACGTATCACAACTCGATCATGGCCTGCGCGCCATCAACAATTCACTGGCTCACCTGAGCGAACTGGCGCTGGGTGGCACCGCCGTTGGAACGGGCATCAACACGCCCCCAAACTACTCAGAGAACGTAGCAAAACACATTGCCAACGTAACGGGATTACCTTTCATTACGGCCGAAAATAAGTTTGAAGCGCTGGCTGCCCACGATGCTATTGTGGAAGCCCATGGTGCACTGAAAACCGTAGCGGCCAGCCTGATGAAAATCGGCAACGATATTCGAATGCTGTCGAGTGGCCCGCGGGCGGGCATCGGTGAACTGCATATTCCTGATAATGAACCGGGTTCGTCGATCATGCCGGGTAAAGTAAATCCAACACAGTGCGAAGCCATGACAATGGTGGCGGCACAAGTAATGGGCAACGACGTAGCGATTAACATTGGCGGTATGAACGGGCATTTTGAACTGAACGTGTTCAAGCCGGTCATGATCTTTAATTTTCTGCACTCAGCCCGGCTCATCGGCGATGTTTGCGTATCATTCAATGACAAGTGCGCGGAAGGCATCGAACCCATCGAAGCCAATATCAAAAAGCACGTCGATTCATCGCTGATGCTGGTGACAGCCTTGAATACGAAAATCGGTTATTACAAAGCTGCCGAAATCGCCCAGACTGCCCACAAAAATGGCTCGACCCTGAAAGAAACTGCGCTACAACTCGGCTATCTGACCGAAGACGAGTTTAACGAATGGGTAAAGCCGGAGGACATGGTGGGTCGGTCCAACGTGTCAGGAGATTAAGCCATCTCAACGCACACTTATAAAACGTATTACAAGAGGCTGGTCATGCTATTGACCAGCCTCTTTTCGTGTTCGAGGTGAACATGGCGATGATGTTAAAATTTCATTAAAAAATCAGTCGTCATCCCTCTTAAAGTATACTGCTAAGTGGCTATTTGTCCAATGAATAATATTGTATTATTCTTATAATAGCATTTTGTTGTACTAAATAAAGCTAATTGGCCTTTCTTAACGTTTACAAGGGATTTCGATGATTACTTTTCCTCGTTTAAACGAAATTTGTTTAAACGAATATTGGTTATACCTTTGACACGCCCTACTGAATATGGAAATGCAACTAGTGAATGAATACCACCGGCTGATTAAAAACCTGCATATGACCGATGGGTATATCTTCAACTATTTTGGACAAAAGCTAGCTCCGTTCGATCTGTCGGTTCAGCAGTACATTACCTTACGACGTCTTTCGGAGGTTTATCCCAGCAGTTTAACCGCCGGGGAATTGAAGGAAAAAATGACGGATGTGAACTCAGATATGACTCGGTTGACCGACCGGCTGGTTGCCAAAAACTTGATCGTTCGCGAAGTTGATCCGCAAAATCGTCGTCGGGTGAACCTACGGCTCACTGAAGAATCCTACCGGTTTGTAGAAACCGTTGCTATAGAGTTCAAGAATTTTGAATCGATCGTGAGCCACCTGACTGACGACGAAGTACGCACAATGAACACACTCCTGGAAAAAATTAGAAATCGGTAAAATGAAAAAGTACGTAATAGGAGCGGGCTTGTGGTTGCTGAGTTTGGGATATATAACCGCCCAGCCAACACCCTCTGTAATGCCGCTCGACAAGGCCATTCAACTGGCCTTACAAAACAACAAGGGCATTAAACTGGCCGATTCGCGCACGCTGTCGGCCGAAGCCCGTTCGCAGGAAGCGAAGGATCGTAGTTTGCCAACGGCGAATGCGTCACTGGCTTATTCCCGCTATAGCCTGACGGGGCCGTTCTCATTCGGGCAGGATGCCGATGGAAAAGCCCTGGCCAGCATTCCGGCTGGCGCCTTCAATGCAACTATCGGGGGTGTTACGGTTGCCAAAGAAATATTTGGTGGTTTTGCGGAACGGTCGGCTGAATTGTCGGCTAATTTATTAGCACAAGCTAGCCATCTGGATGCGAAACGGAATCGCTCGGAATTAGTCTATACGGTAACTGATGCTTATTATAACATCGTTAAGCTGATTAAGTCAACGACTGTAATTGAGCAGAGTATCAGGCAGTTCGATGAGAAAGAACGCGAAGCCAGGAATCTGGAGAAGGAGGGTATCGTAACCGCCAACGAAGTGTTGAAAATTCAGCTGCAAAAGAATAACCTGCAACTGAGCCGTTTACAGGTTGACAAAGCCCGACAGACAGCACTATACAATTTTAATCTGCTGGTTGGTTTGCCGACCGAACAATCTGTGGCGGTTGATACGACGCTGACGAATCCCATTACTACCGTCGAACCACTAAGCAATTTCCTGACGCAGGCTGTGCAAATACGTCCTGAAGTACAGGCTAATGTACTACGTGTCCAGTCGGCCGAGGCTCTGTTGCGTAACACCAAAAGCGTTATGTACCCACATCTTGGTGCATCGGTAGGGTATAACTACATCAACCCAACGGCCAAACTCATTCCTGAAGGAAGTTCGTTTGTAAGTGCCTGGAACGTAGGACTGGGGCTGACGTATAATATTGGTTCGCTCTATAATCTGAAAGGCAAATTAAACAGTGCTAAAACGGCCATTGATCAGGCTGACCTGCAAGGCCAGCAACAAACCGATCAAATCCGGTCGGAGGTAGTTACGGCGTATAACAATTACCAACTGGCGCTGGAGCAACAGAATGTGATACGTACCGCTGTTGGGCAGGCGCAGGAAAATTACCGCCTGACCGAATCCCGGTTTCGCAATGGGCTGGTCGGTTCGACTGACCTGCTGGAGGCTGACAGCTTCCTGCTGCAGGCACAACTTAATGTTATCAACGCCACCGTCGATGCGCAACTGGCCTATCAGCGCCTGTTAAAAGCCACGGGCAACAACCTTAATTAATCTCGTTTCGTAAAGCGATAGACTAACCATGAATACCAAAACTTTAATCCGTGTAGGGGGCATCATTGTCCTGGCCATCGCCCTCTTTTTTGGGTACAGTGAATTTAAGTATCTGCAACGTCATGAAACCACCGATGATGCGCAGATTGACGGTGACGTAAATCCGGTCATTCCCAAGGCAAGCGGCTATGTAAAAGCTATTCGTTTCAAAGACAATCAGTTCGTGAAAGAAGGCGATACGCTGGTCGTATTAGACGATGCTGACTACAGAATCCGGGTAGCTCAGGCCGAAGCAGCTTTGCAAAGTGCGATGGCTTCCGACCGGGTTTCCCGTTCGCAGGTGAACGTAGCACTGGCAACAGTACAAAACTCGCAGGCAGGTGTTCAGACGGCTAAAAATCAGGTAGCTACTGCGCAGGCTAACGTAGCAGCAGCGCAGGCTCGTGCTCGCAAGGCCAATCAGGATTTTGAACGTTACGGTCGATTGCTGGCTGAAAAAACCGTTCCCCAACAGCAATATGACGCCATGCAGGCCGAACGGGATGCCGCTCAGGCTCAGTTACAAGCGGCTCAGGCTCAGTTGCAAACGGCTCAGTCGCAGGTGAATGCGGCTGGTACACAAACGGGTGTTACCAGTTCGCAGAGTCGGGCAACCAAAGGGCAGATTTCAGTGGCTCAGGCGGCTATCAAACAGCGTCAGACGGACTTGGATCTGGCTAACCTTCAGCTTTCCTATACGGTTGTGCTGGCTCCGGCTTCGGGTGTTGTTTCAAAGCGGTCGGTGCAGGTAGGTCAACTGGTTCAGGCTGGACAAGCGCTTTGTTCAATCGTTAGTAACTCGACCTTGTGGGTAACGGCTAACTTCAAAGAAACGCAGTTGAACCAAATGCAGCCTGGTCAGAAAGTAGACATCGACGTAGATGCTTTCGATGGCGAAAAACTGACGGGGCATGTTGGTTCGTTTGCCGGTGCGACGGGTGCGAAGTTTACCTTGCTGCCTCCTGATAACGCTACCGGTAACTACGTGAAGGTCGTACAACGGGTTCCGGTACGTATCGATCTGGATAAAAATAGTCCGCTTTACGCCCGGCTTCGTCCTGGTATGAGTGTGACGGTTGCCGTGGATTTACAGGAAAAATAGTATTGGTTTTCGGTATTCGGTTTATGGCGGACCGTAGCGACGGACCCCGTACATTGAATACCATAAACCGAAAACCATTGAAATTATGTTCAAGTTAGGTTTTGATAAATGGGTTATCGTTTTGACCGTAACGATGGCTGCTTTGCTGCAAACGATCGACTCATCGATTGTCAACGTTACGTTGAACCAGATGATGGGTAACCTCGGTGCATCGCTTGGCGATATCAGCTGGGTTGTTACGGGTTACGCAGCCGCCAGTGCGGTTATGATCACCATGTCGGGCTGGCTGACATCCAAACTGGGCCGCCGAAATTACTTTGCCGCGTCGATCGTCATGTTCACGATTGCGTCGATATTCTGTGGTACGTCTACCAACGTATGGGAGCTGGTATTTTTCCGGGTAGTGCAGGGTATTGGCGGTGGTGGTCTGCTGACCACAGCCCAATCGATCCTGATTCAAACCTTTCCTAAAGAAGATATCGGTATTGCCAACGCCATCTTCGGGATGGGGGTCATCATTGGCCCCTCCATTGGCCCAACGCTTGGGGGGTACATCACCGATAACCTGTCGTGGAACTGGGTATTCTACATCAATATCCCGTTTGGTATCCTGGCCACATTCCTGACGTATACCTACATCAAGGAGCCTGCCGAGAAGGTTGCGGCCGGTAAGATGGACTGGCTGGCGCTGATACTCCTAATCATGGGTATTGGTGGATTGCAGATCATTCTGGAAAAAGGCGAAGAAAAAGACTGGTTCGATTCACGCTTTATTGTCGGTATGTCTATTGCGGCCGGTGTTGGTCTGATAGGCTTTATATGGCGACAACTGGCCGTTAAAATCCCCATTCTGGATTTGAGATTACTACTTCAGCGCCGGTTTGCAGTGGGTACGTTGTTCAATTTCATTCTGGGTTTTGGACTGTTTGCATCGGTCTTTATTATTCCGGTTTTCTGCCAGACCATTCTTGGGTTCACGGCCAGCCAAACGGGATTGCTGCTGATGCCCGGTTCCATCGCGACGGGGTTGATGATGCCAATTGTTGGAGGATTGCTCAGTAAGAATTATATCTCGCCGATCTGGTATGCCGCCATTGGCTTTTTAATGTTCTTTGGTTTCTGTTTCGATTTGTCGGCAATTAGTCTTGTGGCCGGTCCTGATTATTTCTTCTGGCCGCTCATCGTTCGGGGTATTGGCATGGGGTTGATTTTTATTCCGCTGACAACCATTACGTTATCGGATCTGAAAAACATCGAAATTCCCCAGGGGTCGGCGCTGACTGGTATGATTCGTCAGTTGGGTGGTACGTTCGGAACGGCTATCATGACGACCTATATTTCAACGCGTACCATGTTTCATGCATCGCGGTTGGGGGATAATGTCTCGATTTATAATCCATTTTCAGTCGAGCGTATCAAGCAATACACTGGCCTGTTTCTGTCGAAAGGTGATGCGCTGATGGCAGCCACCAGCAAAGCCTATGGCATAATGCAGGGAGCCGTTATGAAACAGGCTCTAGTGATGACGTATGCCGACGCTTTTTTGGTTATCGGCGGTTTCTTCCTGGTCTGCGTGCCGTTGCTGTTATTGTTTATCGGTAAGAAAATTGAAGCACCTGCTCATACCGAGATGGTGATGGAGTAAGGGCGGGAAAAGAGCTTACGTTTTGTTGTTTCTTGTTTCAGCATCGGGTAGTCGAAAGATTACCCGATGTTTTTTTTGGTAATTGGTTCGCTATTAGAATATTACGCTTTGATGGCTTATTGTTGAAAATAGTATATCTTCTTTACGCAGGCAACCTACTAAGAAGTACCCATTCCTAGCTGCTTACGGCTTAACCACCATTCGACGACGATCAGATTGGGCACCCAGCAAAGCCAGGCAACAATAGGATAGGCCAGACTAAATGGTAAACCCAAAAGCACTAACTCAACGGGCAAAATGATACGTAACGTAACTGCCGCCAGGGTAACGGCGTAACTTCGGTACATCCAGGCCCGATGCTGATCAACCTGCTTTTGCCGGATGGTTTGATAAGCGCGTAGGGTTGTGTAAAACCAGGCAAGCGCCAGCATCGCGAAACCTAAACCAGCGATCCAGCCCGTATCGGCGAAAAAGGCCGCGTAAAAAGCGCACACGCTGGCCACCAAAATGCTGATTACGTATAACTTACCTAGCTGCCGGTGCAGATTTAAATTACGTTGCCGCCGTTTAACGGACAATTGAAACGGACCCAGCGCCAGCGCTAAAGCACCTAAGCCAACGTGCGTCCAGAAGGTAACTCGCCACAACGTATTATCTAGAGGTTTGTGTTGTAGAAAAGGCGATTGGTAATTTGGAATGAAATAAGTCAGGGCGTACAACGCCACAACCATAATCAAGGCATAGGCTACATAAAGGAGTGCTTTTTTTAGGGAAATAGTCATCGCTTTGATCGTATTTTTGTCCTAAATTACTGGTTAGCAATGAGTTTTTATATTTTTCAATACGTTACCAACTGCATTAACCAGCCGGTAATCAGGCCCCCATATACGCCCAATACATGGCTGAGAACGGCCAGCAACACACCCACAGGAGCCAGCGCCGGATGGAAGATTGACGCGACAGCCGGAGCAGTTGAAACCCCGCCAATGTTAGCCTGACTGCCTACTGCTACAAAAAAGTAAGGTGCCCGAATGATACGTGCCGTAATGAGCATGATCACGATGTGAATGAACATCCAGATGACCGCAACCAAAAACAGGCCCAGGTTGCCGCCTATGTTGGAGAGGTCAAGTCGCATGCCGATGGTCATGATCAGAAAGTAGACAAACAACGTAGCGAGGTCTGTAGTGCCGAGTTTTTCGAGTTTGCGCAATCGGGTGAATGAAAGACCAATACCGAGCGAGGTAGACAGAATAACAACCCAGAGAAAATTAGACGTGAACGGGTCCAGTCCATACGTAGCGAGGGTCGTTTTATACGGTTGCAACGTAGTGGAAATCCAGTAGGCAAACCCATGAGCGAGTGCACCACCCCCAAATCCCAGGGCCAGTATGGTGCTCAAATCCAGCAAATTGGCGGGCCGGTCGGGTTCTTCCTTATAGGCCAGTATTCGCTGCTTTACCTCCTCGATTGAGGTAGTATCGGCTTTGAGCCAACCATCAATTTTGTCTTTATAAGCAGCCCCATAAATCAGGCAGGCGGTCCAGGTTGTTGATACAACGGCATCGACCACCAGAATAATTGCAAAAAGTGCTTCGCTGCAACCGTATATTTCCTTTAGGGCGAGTTGACTGCTGCTGCCGCCAATCCAGCTTCCCGAAATGGTTACCAGTCCTTTCCAGTATTCGTTGGCGATGGCCTGTTCGCGAAAGCCGGGTATCAGCCACATGACCAGAAAAAAGGCAATCGGTGCGCCGATGATAATGCCCACGGTCCCCGACATAAACGTAATCAGGGCTTTGGGGCCAAGCCTGACAATGGCCCGCAGGTCGGCGGTAGAGGTAAGAAGGATTAAAGCCGCTGGCAATAGATACGTAGTGGCGACTTTGTACAGGCTCGATTGCTCCCCCGAAATAACGCCAAAGCTGTTCATCGCAGCCGGAAAAATATAGCAAAGTAACAGCGATGGTACGTATGTGTAGGCGCGTTGCCAGAAAGGATGTTTCGACTGGGACGTTTGGAAAATCAGGGTGAGTAGTACCAGAAAAATGCCTAGAATGATGGCATCATTGGTGATGAGTGGTTCGTTCATTGCCCGGTAGCGTGACAGGTAAAGCTATTTCAATACTCAGGCAACCGGCAGACGTAGGCAAGTTTACATGAGGTAGTAAAAGTCTAAACTACAACATCTGACCTATACCACCTTACTGGGCAGCAGATTATTGACTGACCTCTTCCCACTAGACGGGCTCTTACGCACTTCGTTCTATGTCGGTGGGCTCAACTTCGTTGGCGTGACCTGTCAATTGATAGCGACGGCATTTCGCCAGGCACACATAATTAATTCTACTTGCGTACATAAAACTGTCGCACGAACTCATCTGCGACGCTGAAAATGGAACGTTGATTTGTGAGATAACAATTTGGGGCTTTCTTACAAAGTTTCTTTGATTATGGGCATGACATTGGTTTCTTTCTCAAAAAATGGGCGTTTTAAGAAACAGCTATACACCTACCTTATTGCTAATCCTCTTTACGTTTAAAGTCCGTGAGGGTCATTCCATCATGCTTTACTCAGCAACCGCCTTTGCGAAGGGCACGTTTATACATTAGTGTACTATCTCTTTCTACATAGTCGCCCGATACGATTGGATAGGAATACTTGGGTGCGTGCGATACACTATGGCTTCTTATTATTAGGTTGTCGTTAACTTTCAGACTATGCAATGGCTGAAATTCATTGGTAAAATTCTTGTCAGCCTTTTCCGGACCGAAACTAAGAATATAATCCTCCCCGTTAATCCTGACCATCACGCCGAAACCTACTCTTGAGCCTGGCGGCAGAGATAGAGAGGTTACAACAGCCTCCATATGGGTAAAAGCACTGATATGCTTCCTTATTTTAGCTTCACCCGCATACACTTTTTTACCTTCGGGAGATACTTCCCATTTTTTGTACTTTATCCCATCAGGGGTAGCCTCCCATTTTTTCGATGCCGCTTTCCTTTCAGCAGAGAGGGACTTTGCTGTTAACTTTTTAGACGCTTCATGTTTACCTTCACGACTAGCCAATACGAGTCCGCTGACCACAACCAGCGGTAGGATCAGCGCATAAATGATTTTTTTCATATTTTTTGTCGATTTAAATAACATAGATTTATCAGGAGATAAATCAAATCCGTTTAAGGATTCTTTTTATTTTCAAGGATTTCACCAAAGCTAAAAGTTTCTATCCTGTCGTCTGTTAATAACCTGTAAAAGAAGGTTAACAAAACGTAAAAGCCGATTTTACACTCAGTTATGGATTTTGGCGCAGTTGGTTATACAACTGTCTTACAAAAACGCTCCCGCTTGAGACGAAGACCTTCGTATATCTGCTTCTTGAATGAGTCGTTAAAAGAGATTAGCCACTACTCAATCTCTGCTACCCAAACTGGCTTTCCCTGGGTTAGCCGCTGCTGTCCAATCAGAACGATTCGATTCGTATAGATTTTGGACCCGTGCTTCGTGATCCTGTTACTAGTTAGGCCAGACAACCAGTCCTACTTATCAATAAATTGACCGTTTAGCAACACTTTTTGGTCGTTGACCCATCCGCTTGCACGTATCGCTATATCTACCTTTGTCAGGAAATCTATTAAAACACTAACCAACAAGCTAATGACAAAAGTAGTCGATGAGGTTCTGAATGGCCAGGCCAGCGAACACTCATTCACCTTGAAAAGCAACGAACTTGGCGGTCAACTGGCCCAACAACACTACAGCAATGGAATGGGGTTTGCTGGCCAAAACCAGTCCCCACAGCTTTTCTGGGAAAATCCACCCCAGCACACCAAAGCGTTTGCGGTGACCATGTATGACGTAGACGCTCCAACCGGTAGCGGCTTATGGCATTGGGTAGTATTCAACATCCCGGCAGGAGTCCATGAACTCAAAGCGGGTGCCGGGGACCCGACTCAGAACTTGCTGCCCCAGGGAGCCGTACAAAGTAATTCAGATATAGGCGTTCCTGGCTATGTAGGGGCCGCCCCGCCAGAAGGACCCGCTCACCGGTATTTGATTACAGTCTATGCCCTCTCTCAAAAACTAGAATTGGATCAACAGGCCACGCCAGCTCTGGCCGGATTTAGTATGCATTATGCCACACTAGCCAAAGCCTCCTTGCTGGTTTATGGACAAAAGCACTAACCCCCATTCAAGGTGTTTAGGTAATGCCTGCATTAATTGGAACGAAGTAAAACCCATGCACACACATACTCCTCAAATCGAACAGCAGCCCTCGCGTCTGGGAACTGAAACTGAATCGATCACCATCTTTCACTATGAGTCCCAGGCGGTCAGCATCAAGAACCAGATTACGCTCCGCCAGAACCTGTTCAGTTTCCTGTTGGAAGGCGAAAAAACGGTCTATTATGCGGGGGCCAGCGTGCAGATCAAGCCGGGTCAGTTTCTGTTGCTTTCAGCCGGAAACTGCTTGATGAGTGAAAAGACAGTGGGGAATGCCGGACGTTATCAAAGCATATTGATCTCTTTTGATAACCAACTACTGAGCGATTTTTTCATACGGCATTCGGCTACTCTTCATGCGCCTAGTAGCAAGGTAGACGAGGAGCCTTTTCTCCAGTTTGAGCAAGACGGTTTTCTGACTAATTACCTTCAATCACTTCATCACCTATTGATCACCGATGGGTCAATATCACCGGGTATGCGGGCGGTTAAATTGGAAGAATTGCTGTTGTACCTGAATCAAACCCATCCCGGCCACTTACAGACGCTGCATCTGAAAAGCCAGGAAGCTACCGATGAGCTACTGATTCGGCAGGCCGTGACCGCTAACCTGGATCGTCCGGTTACCGTCGAAGAACTCGCCTTCTTGTGTCACGTCAGCTTATCAACGTTTAAACGGCGTTTCGCCCATCTTTATGGCAACTCGCCAACCAAATGGTTCCTGGAGAAACGGATGCAGAAAGCTGCCCGTTTGCTCAGGCAAGACAAATTGAAAGCCAGCGAAATATATGACGAGCTGGGCTACGAAAATCTGTCGAGCTTTATCCAATCCTTTAAGCAAGTGTATGGCATGACGCCTAAGCAGTATCAGGTATCAACTGTTGCCGGGATTAACCCTACTCAATAAAACTTCATCACGAATACCTTATAAAAATGAGCAGAGATTATTTCTTGGACGTAGCGGACTATAACCTCTGGGCGAGTGGTATTGCTATCAGTTGGTTGAATCAGCTGACCAACCAACAATGGAACCAGGTCATTACCAGCAGCTTTGACAGTGTCAAACAAACGACCCTTCACTTGGTCAGTGCCGAAAAAATCTGGTTGGACTATTGGCAACAGGTTCCTAACCCCGTGTTTTTATCGACCCAATTTGAGGGCACGAAAGAGGATTTGATTCAGATTTGGATGCAGACCTCAGCGGCTTTAAAAGAGTTCGTGCAAGTCTATCCGCCGGAGAATTATCAGCAATCCGTACGCTTTAGTTGGCGGGGAGTGGAATGGCAGATGGCTTTTTGGCAGACGTTTGCTCACTTCATCAACCACGCTACGTATCATCGTGGGCAGTTAGTTACCTTACTGCGTCAAGTAGGTTTCACCAACCTATCCTCTACTGATTTGGCCACTTATTTTCGAATGCGCCAACCCCTGGGACCCACCCTTTCTGAATGTTTATAATCTTTTCGGCAACGAACCGTCCCCTGATCAACGACCACCTTATGGCAGAGAGTGGCTCGCTTTCGAAACACATTCCTCTCTAACGATCTCACAAAAGGCTTCTAAGAGAGACGATGGAAGCTTGCCGTGATGCCTCAGTATTCGGTGGAGTTTTTGTCCCTTCAGTTATCTCGCAGACTTCAGCATTCAGTATTCATTAAGGCCGGTCCACCGATTGTGGTGGACCGGCCTATCGTTCAGCATCTATTGGCTGGAGTCTGTTGCTTGGGTGGCAGATGTAGCTGGTTGCCCCGGTTTGGAGCGTTGATTTTTTAGGCCGATTTTGGTACAGCCACGATCAACCTCCATTTCCGTTGGTCCCAGAAACGGTGCCAGACCCCAGCCTCATCCGCCTTATAAAAGCCGGATTTCCGCTCATGCTTGCCTGGTTCAATGATCGTCCAGCAATCTCCTTTCAATAACCCACACAGCTTGTGTATTGTACCCGCCTGTACCTCGTGAGTTGTCCCTGGTAGGCGCTTCACTGTTATCAAGGCAAACTTTCCATCCTCATTTAGCTCCGCCACAACCTCAACGTATCCGCCCGATAAAACGGTACTGCGAAAGGGCCATGGGTGGTCATGAAACAGTTCGTCCTTAGCCGCTGTAAAATGATGCAGTACCCGGCCATCGCCTAGGTGATATTTGGTAAACGTTTTATTCATTCGCTCAACGCGAACGATGCCTTCCGGGGTTGAATATGATTCCATACATTTCGTTTAGCCTGAGCATTGGGACGCCCTACAGGCTCTTGTTGATAAAGGCACTAATCCAACCGGCCGCTCCCGCCTTGTTTTCAACTACAAAAATAGCAACGCAGGTAGTTGGGAGGAAAAGTAAATACGCCTTACGCGTCTACCTAGCTTGGAAATTTCAGTGCTACTGACCCTGCCACGTCGGCCAGCCAATTCCGCAACGAGCGGACTGGCCTTTCAGTCGCTCATTGACTATGTCCCCAACCAAGAGCCGTATGGTGGTTTATTGTAGACGAATTTAACGGCTGCAGTGGCCCATTGGTTAAAGATACTGAAATCTCCAGGTAGAATTCAGTTTTCAGATAAGGCTTTTGCTTGAGACGAAAGAGCGTTCATGAATCGACTCCATAGTTGGCCGGTGTGGGCTTTTTAGGTGACGCTTCCGCCACTAGTCATCCTTTACAAGTTGGTACTGAAACAGCCTTACTTCGGTTTCGTCGTAAAAACGTATCCGTATTCTGCTGTTTTGTATAAGGAGCGCTGATGGTCTACAGGGTAATTTTGCCTCATCAAAAAAAGAAGAGGCAATGGCTAAGACAATTTTTATTACGGGAGCATCCCGCGGATTCGGACGAATTTGGGCGGAAGCTTTTTTGGAGCGGGGTGATCAGGTCGTGGTTACCTCGAGAAAGGGAAGCGGACTAAGCGAGTTGGTCGAAAAGTATGGCAGCGCGGTGCTGCCGCTGGAGCTGGATATAACCAACAGGGCAGCCTGCTTTTCAGCACTGGAAAAGGCAAAATCTCATTTTGGTCGGGTGGATGTCGTGATCAATAATGCGGCTATGGGTGTCGTTGGCATGGTGGAAGAACTCGGCGAGCAGGAGTCGAGGGACATCATCGAAGCGAACCTGTTTGGTACACTATGGATCACCCAGGCTGCCCTACCCATACTAAGAGCACAGGGCAGCGGCCATATTCTGCAACTATCCAGTGCGCTGGGTGTCTATACATTTCCTTCCGTGGGTATCTACAGCGCCAGTAAATTTGCGGTCGAAGGCTTTAGTGAAGCCCTTTCCCTGGAAACCAAAGACATGGGTATTCATGTAACGATCGTCGAGCCTAATGGATTTTCTACCGACTTTACTGCATCAACAATTCAAAGTAAGCCCCTTCCAGCCTACGATCAGGTGCGGACCGCGCTTTATTCAAATCCGGCCATGACCGAAAGCGATACCTACGGTGATCCAAAAGCAACGGCGGCAGCTATTCTAAAGCTGGTAGATGCAACAAATCCTCCGCTGCGCCTGTTCCTGGGCAAAAAAGCGCTCCCGCTGGCCAAAGCGGTTTATCAGCAGCGGCTGGCTAGTTGGGAAGAGTGGAATACGGTTGCGATAGAAGCCCATGGCCTCTAGTGGTATCAAGTAATCGTCCGTTTATAACCGATCAGCCTACGCACAGGCCTAGGCTGATCTTACCATTTCATACGATGCATTTCAAAAGCCTGAGTGATGTACATCGCTGCAATAATTATCCAGGGCCGGAAAATCCGCTCCTGACGCTCTTTACCTGTAACCCATTGCGGAGCGTATCCAGCTATGAAGTGACGACGGATTTCTATATTATCGCCTTGAAACGACTTCGCTCAGGGGAGATCCGATATGGCAGGACTCGCTACGACCACGAGAGCGGATCCATGTATTTTTTGAAACCACAGCAGGCCATCCAAATGAGGGATATCGCCCTGGAAAGTGATGGCTTCGAGATATGGTTTCATGCCGATTACTTAAACGGGCATCCGCTGCATACGGCCATTAAGAAGTACAGCTATTTCAACTACGAACTAAATGAGGCACTTCATCTATCCCCAAAGGAGCAGCAGATTATTTGGGAGCTTTACAGGAAAATAGAGATCGAATATACGAACAACCAGGACGAGTTCACCAGGGACATTATTCTGGGCCATATTGAATCGATCCTCAACTACTCCCAGCGCTTTTATAAACGACAGTTCCTAAACCGTACGATCGTATCGGGGACAACAGCGACTAAGTTTAATACTGTGTTATCAGCCTACCTTGACCAAGGATTGTTACAGAAAAAGGGGTTACCTACCGTGGCTATGTTTGCGGCTGAGCTGAACATGTCGGCACGGTACCTGAGCGATCTGCTGAAGCAGGAAACTGGGAAAACTGCGCTGGAGCTCATCCACATCGCCTTGGTTTCGGAGGCCAAGAATCTGCTCAATGGCGGAGATTATACCGTGGTGGAAACTGCCTATCGGCTTGGTTTTGACAACCCACCTTACTTTTCCCGCTTATTCAAGAAACAAACAGGGGTTAGTCCTAACCACTACAAAAAGCATTATTTGAATTGAGGCCAAATCTGAGTATGGCGCAGTTCGTAAGCTCCGGATTGAGTCGAACAGTTATTGAATTTAAAAGGATCATGCTCAAAATCCCCTCGTTATTGAGACAGGATGGATAGTCTCTCCCCTAAATAGGGCTTTTAAAGTGACGACAGGTTAGGGCATAACATCAAAAATTTGTTCGAAAAGCATTAGTAGGAGTCGTGCTTTCCACAGTTGCCTTTAACTTTGAGAAAAACGACTCGTCTATGAAACGAATGCTCATCCTGTTTCTCGTAATTTTAGGCAACTGTAAGGCCTTTGCTCAGATCGATACGACCAGCTATCCGAAAGAAAGACAGGAAATCAGGGAACTCATGCGTCAGCGAAAACCAGATGTATCTATTGACTGTGATGATTTCATCCCTGTTGGCCCAAAAGGCGACATTTCCTTTTCTCATCAACAATGGCAAGGGGCACAAGCGAAGGAAAAATTGGTTTTTAAATCTGTGCGGCCAGTGCCAGGCCATGAATTTATTCGCATTTATGAGGGTAAAATGGCCGTGGTTAATTTTCTGGCCAATGTCCAACTGGTGGTAGACGGCCATGATGTGGATTTGAAGGTAAGACGCTTGGAAGTCTACCAAAAGACGTCCAGTGGCTGGTGTCGAGTAGCTGGTCAGGGCACCGAAGTGGACGAGAAGCTGTTTCCGGTAAAAAGGAATTAACTAGGATTTCGTAGATCACACTTCTTTGTTAACCGTAAAGATATCTCACGAAAACGCTCTGCTTAAGACGAAGGAGTGCTTATATATTGGTACCCCGAAGGATTGGCCATTTAATGCTAGAAACCAGCTATTTCTTATTATGCTTGCTGCGAATAGCTACGTAATCGTTGGATCATCTACGACTGGGCAAATAACCATGTTTAGTCAATTCGTCCTTCATCTCAATGGGCAATAATAACCCATCAACCAGGATATAGTTCCGATTCGTTGCCGCCCAGACGTTTTCGTAATAATGGTCGGTTACAAGAATATCCTTACTAGCCCTTAAAGAGCCAATAAGGTCCTTCATGATCGGGTGATAAAGGGGATCGATCATGGAAAACGGTTCATCCAGTATCAGGCAAGGGTGATCTAGATAAGTTACTAAAAGAAACTCCAGGAATTTTAGTTGACCAATGGAAAGCGAACCAATCCGTTGATTGTCAAAGGAGGCCATACCCGGCGAATAAAATACCCGATTTTGAGCTTCCCCATCAGGAATCATCAAGGGAATAAGATCCCTGACTTTGAGGCCACCCGGTAAGAAGCTATGTTAGGGAAGATAAGCGATGAGCTTTCGAGCAATATTGGTGGCGGGATTGAACGGCAGAGTATCCAGATAAAGTGAGCTGGCATTTGCCTTCATGGTTCCAAACAGGATCTTCATCAAGGTGGATTTGCCTAATCCATTTCGGCCGGAAATGCCGATCGTTTCCCCTGTTGTTAGCGCTAGATTCTCCAGTTTGAGGATGGCTCGCTTGCCGAAACATTTCTCGAGTTTGTCGATGGCTAAGTGCATATCAGCTAAGTAGAAAGGCTCTCATTAGTATCGATATGCTCAGATTCACAAGCCAAGCCGTAAATATTAGACGCGCTTTTGATAGGTTTCTCACATCCATTTTATAAGTTGCAGTAGGCTACCAACACTGAATGACTTTCCATCAAGGGTGAGCAATTGATTAGCTTTGTAAGCGTGTTTAAGGAAGCTATGACTAATCCGTTTGACCAAGTTCAGCAAGCCATACAGGTGCTTAATCCGCGGATTACCCCCCAGGAGTGGGCGTACTTTCGGCAGGGATTGACCGAACGTGTTCTAGCGCCAAAAACCTTCTTCATTGAAGCCGGTAAGCCCAATCAACTCATCGGTTTTCTCACCAGAGGGCTCATCCGGGGCTACTATCTCAACCAGATGGGGGAAGAAATCTCTACCACCTTCGTACCTGAAAATAGTTGGGTCACCGACTATCCCTCCTTGCTGATGGGTAAGCCTAGCCGCTATTACTTTCAGTGTTTGGAACTCACGACACTCGTTACGGTTTCCTACCAACATGTTCAGCAGGGATACAACCAGTTTATGGGCTTTGAGCGAAATGGACGCTTGATTGCCGAAGCGATTCTGCAACAACAGCAGCGTCGAATTGAAAGCTTTCAGTTCGATTCAGCCGAGCAACGCTACCTGGACTTCATCCAAGAGAACCCTAGCCTATTTAACCGTATCTCGCTGACCCATCTCTCGTCTTACTTAGGCATTGAGCGGCCTTCGCTGAGTCGCATCCGTCGAAAAATCGTAGGTCTGTAGCGCTTTGTAACCTAGGTTACAGGGGAAGGCCTGTAGCTCAAATACCTTTGTGCATCACGTAAACCAAACGGTCATGTATAACTACATTGTGGAACAACAGGTAAAAAAGTCATTTACTCTGGTCAACGAACGACGGTTTGATGAGCTAGTCAAAAGCATGGCCCTCAACGTGCGCCATAGTTTTGCGGGCGACCATGCGCTGGGGGGTGTTCGCCACGATCAGGCGGCTGTGCGGGACTGGTTAGATCGCTTGGCTCGTTTAACGCCTAATCTGCATATTACCGTCAATAACATCATGGTGAAGGGCTGGCCTCATAAAACGCTGGCCATCGTTCGTTGGACAGCTACAGCCACGCTGCTCAACGGGGATTCGTACATTAACAAAGGCGTGCACTTCATTACGTTAAAGTGGGGGAAGATTACTGAGTTGGATGTCTATGAGGATACGTTGGTGGTCTATAACGGGTTAGAGAAACAGTTTAGGTCGGGTATTGAGGAAGCCCATGCCCCTCAAATTATCAGCTAGTACTTTTTCAGGCAAAATAAGGTGCTTTGGCTAACCAATGATATAGCCTGGGTACGCAAGTAAACAATGGTCATACAGATAGCAATTGAGGGCAACGCCATCAACGACATTGCCTCCTTTTATGAAGAGATCAACCGGGTATTCATGAGCGGAGAAAGTTGGCGGATCGGTCCTAGCCTCGACGCCTTTAATGATTTGCTGTTTGGTGGCTATGGTGCCCTACAAGGTGCCCAATTGGCTGAACTTGTCTGGCACAACATTGACCACAGCCGGCAAGCGTTAGGCTATGAGACTACCCGAGTTTACTATTTGGAAAAGCTGAGGCCCGGATCGCCCTATAATAAGAAACTGTTTGAAGAAAAGCTGACCGCTCTGGAGAGTGGCCGTGGAGAAACGTATTTTGATAGTATACTGTCCATTATTGCCGAACATCCGAGCATCAGGGTGATTAGTCATTGAAGGTAGTTGTGTTAGTTACGACTTAAGCTGAGAGTTGATTGTTCTCCTGCTCTGAAGCCGTGAGTACTTATTCTCAAAAATGGCTCCCGATTGAGACGCAGGAATTCATATATCTGCTCATTATTACCCCGTGAATAATTTTGTAAAGTCTTTTACAGTGTCTACACATTACTCAGGATGTAGAGGCTAAAATCCTCTTCACGCCCTTTATAGACTTATTTATTCCTCTGTAACATTATTAAATCGCTGACGGTCCGGCCTAGTTTAGAACACTTGTAAATGGTCATAAAACACCTGCTTTTTGTCGTGATTGCCCGTTATGGACTACCCTCCTCCGATTTAACTTTGTGCTAACGGTGAACAAATCGCAAATCAAATGAGAACGATCCTATTACCGATTAATAACCATACATCGACAGGACCATGGATAAACCTAACACCATTGAGGAGTACATCGCTGGCTTTCCGGAAGACATTCAGGAGAAGTTGCAACAGATTCGCCAAACCATAAAAAAGGCAGCGCCCAACGCCTAGGAAACCATTAAGTATGCCATGCCAACGTTCACGTTGAGCGGTAACTTAGTTTACTTCGCCGGATTCAGGAATCACGTCGGTTTTTACGGAACACCGAAAGGAAATGCCGCTTTTCAGAACGAACTTTCGGCTTACAAACAAGGTAAGGGATCGATTCAATTTCCACTCACCCAGCCCATGCCGTTGGATTTGATCGCCAGAATGGTGACGTTGCGGGTTGAGGAAAACGGGGATAAAGTGGCAAAACCGAAAACCAGGAAGCCTTAAACGGTTTTACTGATTCTCCTAAATCGCTCCTTCTTCAAACAAGAGTAGCTGCTTGGATGTGTTTGGAAATTAATTTTCAGAGAATGAGTCTTAATACACCTGATTAACGTACACCAGCCGGATGTACTCCTCTAGTAACAGAAGAAAGCGCAAACCATTAGGTCACCACCAAGTTGATAGCAGGTAATCAAACCGCTAAGTCAATGTCGAACCAAGAACAAATCGAACAACTCATTCGAGGGCAGGAACAGGCTGTTCAACAGAAGAATATCGATGGGGCAATGGCCCACTATGCAACGGATGTCGTTTCGTTCGATGTGGTTGATACCTTACAAAAAGAAGGCATACTGGCTTGCCGAGAACGCTTAGAAAGCTGGCTGTCACAGTTTCCAGAGACTTTTTCCTACGCGATTGAAAAGCTTTCCGTTGTGGCCAACGACGAGCTTGGCTTTGGGTATTCCTTTAACCATGTAAAAGGATTATTGGCGAATGGAGATGAGATTGATATGCGTTGGCGGTCAACGGTTTGTTTACGTAAACAGAGTGGTCAATGGCTGATTACTCATGAGCACAGTTCAGTACCGTTCGATGCTCAGAGCGGTCAAGCGTTAATCAAGCTAGAAGCCTAAACGCGTAGGGATAATAGTGAAAAAAAGGCAATCCATCATGAACAACATCCCTTCCACCATTGCTTCCCTGGAACTGGCCCAAATTGGTTGGGTAGTTGCCGACATTCAGGCCGCTGTAAACTTTCTGACCAATGCGTTAGGTATCTAGGGCTTTCCTGAGCCGGAGCATATCCGCGCCCAGGATCTGAGCATGAGCTACTACGGTCAGCTCATAGCTGGTGACTGGCTAACGACCCAGCCTATACCGGAGGAAGCTTCATCGAGCTCATCCAGCCACTGTCAGGTCAGAGCATGTTTCATGATTATCTAGCCCAGCATCCAGCAGGGGGCACTCAGCATCTGGCATTCCGGTTGCCAATTGAGGATTATGAGCAGGTGACCCACGATTTGGTCTAACAGGGTTATGCCCTTATCAGCGAAGTTGACCCTTCCATTGCCCGGATGAGTTTCTTTAACACGTATCAAGTGCCAGGTGTTGCCACCGAGATTATGGGCGGGTTTTGTTTGGTTGGCCGTTGGTGCACTGTCTTAACTCTGAACGCTTGACCGCTATACAGGGGCGCGCCGTGATGCTGTTCCCGGACTTATCGAAAGATGGTAAAGCCTATGCCCGGTGGAGCCAAGTAGCAATTGAATTGAATGTACAAGGCTATCAAATAAGTATTTCGACGTTGTTGGAAGATAAAGCCAACGATGAGGAGAAACAGCAGGATTAGAGCTTGCTGACTATTTGCTCAAACAGCCACCTAACGCCAGCTAATTGGCAGAACAGGAACTCCGGCCCAGCTCTGTATTTACACCGAATGAACTTCAGATCGAACGATTGACAGTTGTTCTAGTCAATAGTTGCCCTGTTGAATGGGATAAGCCAAACGAAGCTGGTGCCATACCTCAAATACGGGCAATCAAATCATGTAACTACTTTGAATGACAACTGTAATATCAGCCCCATAATCAGGTGGGTTTAGCATCCTTGCCAGTGAACAAACCACTATTATAACCACTAATTCAGTGAAGCCATGAAGTGTAGAAGATAGTTTTGATTTTTAGAATTGGCAGATGGCTACCTAGACGGGTCTATCCAAGAAGAAATCCTGCAGTAAGAGTTATGTAAACCATCGTGTAAACCGAAAACAAAAAAAGCACTTACCATTTCTGATAAGTGCTTGATTTACAGTGGCGGTCCGGACGGGGCTCGAACCCGCGACCCCCTGCGTGACAGGCAGGTATTCTAACCAACTGAACTACCGAACCAACTTTGATTTTCAGTTGACGTTGCCGTTTTCCTTAATCGTGGCACAAAAGTAGGCGCTTTGGCTATTCCATGCAAGGGTCTACCGAAAAAACTTTACGCCTAAAACGTACTGTTTAGGCATATCCATTGGAAATCAGTTGATTCGTTCAGAGGATTTTTTGCATTTAGCTCCGAATACTAATACTTATTTTCCAGTAGCCTGTTTAATGGACGTAATTTCAGCTGAGTCAACGGGCGTTCCATCCTGTTTAAAAACCTCGTGGAACCAGATAGCTGGCTCGCGACCATTCACGTAAGGCTTCTGCCAACTGTCCCACGGTAGAAACGTCTGCGTTTTGCCTGCCACAAATCCCCAGTTGATCATGCCAACTTTTTCTTTTTTGGCAATGGGAAGGTGGGTCTGGAACTTACTGTCGACACCTCGAGCCATGTATTCGGTGCAAATAAGCGGGCGACCTAATGTACGTAGCGCCGGAATGACTTTCTCCAAATCAGATGCTTTTGAATACTGGTGAAACGTAATGATGTCGGAGTCTTCAAATTGTATTTTTTCCATCGGCGACCATTTCGCCGGATTCTGCCAATCGGCAGGTGTGCGATAAATCCATACACCCGATGTTAATGGTTGCGTTGCTCCGGCAACCCTCGCCCACTGGAATACCTGAGGAAGTAGCTTCCTGATTAGAGCTTTCTTCTGGTCTTCGGGTAATTCAGTTTTCAGGTGATTCTTGCCGTAGCTGTTCGCATTGGTGTTGTCAGGCTCATTCCACATGTCCCAGGCTAGAATCCGTTTGTCGTTCCTGAATGCGCCCACAACACCTTTTACATAGGTTTCCAGACGCGGATATTGTGTTGTATCCTTAAGAGCGGCTGCACCTGGGCTTTGTACCCAACCCGAGTTGTGAATTCCAGGTGTTGGCGCATGTTGTTTGCCCAGCTTAGGGGCAGGGTCCCAGCAGGAATCGAATAATACCAGCATCGGGCGGATTTTATGCTTGTTGCAAATGGTCAGGAACTGATCGAGCCGTTTGGTGAAACCGGTGGAGTCCTGCCAGAGTAGATCGTGTAGGAAAACGCGCATGGTATTCATGCCAATACCTTCGGCAAGGGCCAGTTCTTTGTCGATAGTTTTTGGATCGAAGCTATCAGCCTGGAACATTTCCAGCTCGTTAATGGCTGTGGCAGGCATATAATTAGATCCAACCAGAAACGGCTCTTGGGCGTACCAGGCATTTGCGCGTTCGGCCGACCAGTGTTCTGTAGGAGTAATCGCTGTGTCACTGTTGGCTACCGCAAGGGAGTCGACGGCTCTCTGTTCGTTTTTGTTCGCCGATTTACACCCATTCAGACTAAACAAAGCGGCCAGGATAACCGGGAAAATAAGTTTACGCATTTGGCTATTGACAATTAATGAATGAAGGAAATTACAAGTTAATAATGATTATTAGTTATGGTGGCTCATTCGTCATGGAATGGGCATTGGCGTTTTAGGAACTGGCTTGCCAAAGTTAGGTGACCCATCCGCGTTCCAGGTAAAGGGCTGAATGTGGGGTGCACGTTTGTTGCCGCAACCGTCAGTAGCGGAGGGATTAGCATGATAAATCATCCAGTCCTGGCCCAGTCCGCCGTCGCGGCTAGAGGAGCGAAAGAAGCCACCATGCCCCGGTGCCCAAACGCCATTTTCGGGTGCCTGGGTAAATACCGCTTGCGCGCTTTTGGTCCAGCTTTTGGGATCGAGTAAATTGCCTTTGCCCTCATAGGTCAATAACCCGAGGCTATAGTCGAGCCAGCAGGCATTGGCCGAATACACAATAAACAGTTTGTTGTCATGACGCAGAAATTCCGGTCCTTCGTTCACATAGATCTTAGGTATTTCGCCGTTCTTCTGCCATTCCTGTGGTACGTCGCCGTGCTGTTCCCAGGGCTGGTCGGGCTGCGAAATCTTAACCCGGTCGCCGTCGATAGTCCATGGATTTTTCAGCTTAGCCAGGTAAATATCCTGCCGTCCGTTAGTTGGACCTTCCCAGCCCGACCAGGCGGCATAAAGCTGACCATCGAAATCGATAACTGACATGTCTATCGCCCAATGATCGCCTTTATCGCCAATTTTTCCTTTCATCGTCCATTCGCCCTGCATGGGGTCAGGCGATGTGTTTTCGATCACCCAAACACGGTGGGACAGATTATTGAGGGAATCGGCTGAGAAATAAACGTACCAGCGGCCATTGAACGAATGGATTTCGGGCGCCCATAATTCTCGTGAGTAGGGTTTCCCGGCTGGAGGGGTATAGATGATTTTGCTTTCGGCCGTATTGAGATCGGCCAGATTCCGGGTCTTCCAGAGGGTTAGATTTCGCCCGGTAGTATTCATGTAATAATACCAGCCATCTTTCTGCAGTACCCAAGGATCAGGACCGGAGTTTTTAATGGGGTTGGTGAACGTACGCTGGGCTACTACGTGATGGTTCGTGAGAATCAGTAAAAGAAGCGCACTGACAAGAAACCAGGACTTAATTCGGGAAAAAGTCATGATGCAGAAAACGAAGTTTTGGTAAGAAAAGACCAAAATCGCCGTTTTTACCCCTAACGCTTCTTAAATCAATTCGCCGGCGTTCCGTTGCCAGGTTTGGCTTCGCAGTTTTCGTCGATGCATTGCCCGTACAGCACGAACGAATGCGACTCTACTTCAAATTGAAGCGTATTTCCTACATTCGTTTTTATCAGGTGTAAACGCGGGTCGCAAAATTCCTGTACCCGGTGGCAGATCGTGCAAACCAGGTGCGCGTGCTGTTGACGCCCAAGCGATTTTTCGTAACGGCTTTTGGAATTATCATCATCACCAAAATGGTGCCGTCGCACTAAATGGCAATCAACCAGGACTTCCAGCGTATTATAAACGGTTGCCCGGCTAACTGGATACGATTTCTGATGCATGGCCTGATATAAGTCCTCTGCATCGAAATGGTCGTTGCGGGAATACACCTCGTCTAAAATGGCGAAGCGTTCTGCTGATCGACGTAACCCTTTCGCCAGCAGTGATTCTTCCAGTTTGGCTCGGGCGGTGGCAAGCATTGAAGGAGTTTCGTTCATGTCTGATTTAAAGTTGAGAAAGGAACTGGTCAGTGACCAATCCCTTTTCTTTTTCTACTAACCTAACTATGATTTATCGTCTAGATCGTGGTTGTACACGTATCATATTTCTTATGGAAGCCTACCAGTCGAGCCGTAAATAGGCTTCCTGTATGACCAAGCTCAGTTCGTCATATTCCTTGAGCGTTATCTGGAGGTTTTTCCCCTGAAATCCGGCTCGAATGCAGGTATCCCGTACGTCTAAAAGGCCAATTCTGTAAAATACAGACCACCACCATTGCTGCTGACAATTGAGCAACGCATCGACTTCATGCCGACTCAGGAACAGGGGGATTCCTCTGAACAAAACCTCCATTACGCCCTGCTGATGGAGATCGCTGGCATTGGTGTCCTGTACAGAAATACGTTGCTCGATCATCCGTTTTTCTGGCTATTCTTTTCCGTTGGCGTTTGCAAAAGCTGGTTTACCTGCATCAATAAGCTGGCTTCGTCTATCAGTTGGATGAGTTCGTTTATTTCGTCGTCCGAGAACATCATGAAGTAGTTCTGCATGGGTGTTTTCAGGAGCCATTCCTTACCATGTGTCGTGAAAAAAGGACGCATGGCCGTTCGTTCGACGATCACTTCGCGGTAATATGTGTATTCGTCTTCCGACAGAATGAACAGCGAATTCTTGTAAGCCAGGTTGTAGGATCGACACCCGGCGCAGTAGCCTATGTACCCGTTCTCATATTGGGTCAGCGTTTTCAGGTGATGCTGATGTTCCATACGTATGTGATGTTGAGTATGAGCTAGTTGGATTGAATTTTCAGCAGCTGATAAAGATTCATACGACGTAGTGCCTGCGACAAGCCAACTCGAAATCGCTCAAATTCTATTCGTGATAAGCTAAACTGAATATCTGGATGGCCCGTGTTGACAATCATATGTAACTGACCATCGGGCATGAGCGCACTACACCGCTCGAAATCTGCCTGATCCATGATGCGGCATAATCCGACGAACTCATCCTGTGAGAAACCCAGTAAAAGATTCTGAAACGTTAAGCCAACTCGTTGGCAATGATGGCACTGGGCGATGCAAAAATGATCGTTATCGAACAGTACCGCTGGTTTACAAGGGTTCATACGCAGGTGAAATTAGGATTGCCTAGTTTGTGCCTGTGACCGGAATGGGTTGATTCGCGCATCTCAACCAGACTAGTTTTCCCGGTACACAGGGCTTAAGATTATGAAGTCATTGCTTTCGCCTTATCTACTTTGTTAGCTAAATACTATTTAGACTAATTTTAAACAAACATAATTCAGGAAGTTTATAGACGCAAGAATTTATTGAAGAAGTTTATTGAAAAATGAACGATGAATTGAATAACTGCCCCAAAAACAGCCTGTTATCAATACATGGCTAGTGTCAATCGGACACAGGCATTTCACTGGCAGTATACCAGGACGTACAGAAAAGAAATGCGTATGAAGCTACTGAAATACGTCCCGGCTAGTACCATTGAACGTGGAAATAGGACTGACGGTAGGAGCGGGGGCGGGCTCGTCGCCGGGTTTATTGGGCGTTAGGCCGGGTGCGTTACGTTGTCCGCCGAAAAGACGGTTGAACGAACGTGTATAAAGCAAACTCAACCCACCACCTGTGGTGATGGTGCTGTTGGTACTGTACTGGCTCAGAATACTTTGCTGATTGCGGTTGTACACTTTTGCCCGAAAACGCCCGTCAGACGTAATGAAATATTCGAGCGTCCACTCACCCAGTAAACTGGCTGCGTTGTATTGACTCTGTCCGTATGTAAACCCACCATCGCGACTAATGCGTAGCCGGTCGTTTAGCAGCCGATACGAGAACCGAAGTTGAAGGTTATTGAGCAGATTTTCGTTTTGGGTACCGCTTGTGAAACCACCGAACGATACGCCCACGTCCAGATTTTCGTTCAGGTTCGAGGCCAGGCGGCTAATCTGATTGGACAATAGTTCGCTCACGCTGTTGGCTACACCCGAGTTGACTTGCCCCTGTTCGAACAGACTGGTATTTTCAGATAGTAACTGATTGAATAAGAGAACGCTGCTTACTTGCCGGGTCAGCTCCTGATCGTTACTTTGAAGCCGCGACTCAAACGCGGTTACAGCCTGCCGGAAATCGGATGAGGACGGGTATTCTTTAATATCCAGATCGTAACTGATCGTTGGATTGCCCAACTCACCATTTAGTTTGATTACCAGATCAACTGGATACCGGCGGGTTTGATCGGCACTGGTTTTCTGATTACCCAGCAAAGGTGCCAGAGACGTATATTGCGTGTAAGCTGCTGTTACATCCAGAAGCGCTCCATATGGATCACCCGTCCAGGTAATACGGCTGTTGGGGCGGATCTGGAAGCGTTTGTTGATGATATTCTGGAACGTGAAAGTGTAATCTCCTTTCTGAATCTCGTAATTACCCGTCATCGTGAAATCACCCTTCGTATCGACTTTCATGCCCACCCGACCCTGGCCGTACGCTTTAATGATGTCGCCGGTTTGGCGGTCCAGCTGAATTTCACAGTAGGCATCGGGCGTAATGTCAAAGTTAAAATCCATCTGAATTCGGGATAAATCAATATCGCTTTCCGCAACGGTATGAGCTGCGGTCTGGCTGGTTGGCTTCCCGGAAATTATATTCACGAATCGAATCTGATCATCGGCCGCTACCGACGTAGCACCATCCAGCGGAATGTAGATTCGAGTGCCTTTGTTGCTGGCTACATTGGCACGAATGGTCAGGTTATCCGTTGGGCCATAAAGCTCGGCTTTACCCGTCACGACGGCCTGTCCGTAGAACGCATCGTTGTCTTTCGCAACCGTATTCATGATCTTGAAGTTCTTAAAATCGGCGTCGAAACCCAGGGTGAAGTGCCGGAACTCGTCATGGTAAACGCCACCTTTCAGTACGGCTGTATTGCCTTGCGGATCGCGCAGGGTCAGTTGCTGGGTGACAATTTCATTTTCGCCGACATAAATGTTATCGTCGAAAGTGAAGTCCGCTTTCAAATAATCGAATCGTCCGCGGCCACCTTTGATGGCAACCTGACCCATTAATGTGGGCGATGCTGGTTTTCCCGTAACGGATACAACGCCATTGGCAATCCCGCCAAGGTTCGAAAAAAGTCCTGTTGTAAAGGGTTCCAGCAGTGATAAATCGGCATTATTGACTTTCGCTTTCAGCGATAGCGGGTTTGTTCTGCGCTGGGGTGTATAGGTACCCAACAGTGTCACTACGTCGGCCCCGTTGCGATTTACACGTGCATCGACGTTAAGCCGCTGCGCCTGCTGGTCCCACTCGCCCTGCGCGCGCACATCGCCAATCAGCGCTTTCTGGTACGATAATTCAGCAACGGTCAGCGCGCTTTCAACAATTGGGGTGTCGTAGAGATTACGAACCGCCAGTGTGCCGTTTAACGTACCGCCTACCGTTGTATTCAAGACGGAATTGAGTGAAGCCAGCAAGAAATTCTGAGCTTCTACATTGAGGTTTTGTATCGAATCCGGTGAAATTTTTCCGGATGCCATAACCAGTTGATGTTGGTTCAGCAGGGACAGGTTCCGAATCGTGTATTCGTCGCCTACTTTGCGGATCAGACTTTCTGGATTAAGCGTCCAGTTACCATCCAGCACGCGTATTTTCGACTGTCGAAAAGTCAGGTCGATGGCATCTCCTTTGAAACGCAACTCGCCGTTCAGGTCAGCGTGGTTAGCGAACAGACCACTGCTGTCTGCCTGGTCAATAGCGCTCGTAAAATCAATATGGTCGACGTCCCACGACGCTTCCGCCTGCAGATTTCGGGTGGGCAGAAGTGAACTGAAGGATTGGCGTTTCGACGAAATAACCGCCGAGGCCAGCACTTCCTGACTATACGTGAATTTAGATGTCGTTAAATCGAGGTCGCTTGGGCCAAAGCCAATTTTCCCGAACTGCATCGAATCGGTTTTGACCGTAGCCGTTAAAAAGGACGTATTATCTTCGGTAAACCGACCTTCCATCCGGGTTGATGGCGCTACATAAGCCGACATGCCCAGAAAGATCAGAAGGGGCTCACTTTGTTTTGTTATGATTTGATAATCAACGCCATATCGTTGTGCTGATGCTACCGACCGCTGTTTAGCTAACCGATCCGCCTGTTGACGTTTCTGTTCATAATACCCATTCATCCCGGCCACGTCGCCCTTAAAATAAAGCTCATATTCGCGCACTAATCGGTTTAGATCGTCAATCGTGCGTTGCGGCTGAAAGGTGCCCTGTAAACGGGTTGTCAGAAAGTCAGAATCGAGATTGAAATATCGTTGCCTATCGGTTGCCTGCTTACTCGGTATAGTCGTAATCGAGTCAGTACTGACTGCACCAACAGGCTGTTGTTCAATTGACGATATCAGCGTGAGTTTATCTACGTTGAGTGTACGACTATTCAGTTCGAGCGTAGCATTATTGAACGTAGCATTTCCAACAATATCATCAAGTTTACTGCCTTCCAGCCGAATGTCTACGTTCGTTTTGACCGTCAGTGAGTCACGCATAAAACCGAGGGCTCTCAGGTCGGCGTGTTCTATCGCTCCGCGAAAATCGTAATGATTACGAGGAGCTTTTAGATTGAACTCGCCATCGAGATCAAACGACAGATTCGGGTCGTGAACATGCATCTGCCCCTCAAATAGGGATTTCTGCAAATTACCCCGAGCCGCTACGTTCTTATAGGCATAGCCCTGCCACCCAAACCGCCCAAACTGACCATCAAAGTCAATTGTGGCTAGTTCGAGGTTGGTTCCGCGTCCGGTGATACGTCCCTGACCATCAAGTTTGCCAAACTGATCGGGTTGATTGATTAATTGGCCCAGATCCAGGTTTTCCCCCCGCAGATTAGCCGTATAGGTCGTCAAATCAGACTCGTCGGCAAGTCTTAGGGCAAGATCACCCGTTACGTTGCCAATGGCTGTCCGGAAGGTGCCTTTCGTTTTGAAATTATCAAAAGCGCCCACAAACGTAGCGTTAAACGATGCCGTCCCTAGTTTCTGAATCGTGTGGTTAAACGACGAATCGGGGTAATACTGCCGGATGTCGGCCATGTTGACCACCGAGGGCGTAAAGGCAAAATTGACCGTCGTTTTGTCCATATCGGGCAACCCTTTCCAGTCGATCGTTCCCGCTAAACGGCTGCGGCCGTTGGGGCCAAATCGTAAATCAGTGTTCCGAAGCCGGAAGTCATTAACCGTGCCCGTGAAGTTGCTCGACAGCAGCCAGGTTTCGTTCAGATCGCGCAGGTAGTCCGAAAAGTAACCCAAATCTTTAGACTGCACTTTGCTGTTTCGGAACCGCGCCTGCATGAGCACCTTGCTATTGAAATCACCGAAGGCTGATGGTTTATCGTAAAGAAACGTAAGCTCATTTCGGATGATGGAGTTGCCAATATGGGCATTTAACTGCGCCAGTTCCATTTTGGTATTGCAATACAGAAAGCGCGTGTCCAATTGCCGAATCTTCAGTCGGGTATCCCGATCAATACCCGATAACCCTTTGACATCGAACGCAATGGTATCGCCCAGGACCAGGAATTCGCTGACTTCGCCGGTAAGATTCTGAAGTGCAAAATGATTGTAATCGAAACTCTTTTTATCCCGTATCAACGGCTCGCGGGGGTCTTCGAGTGTGTACTTTCCTTCGACCAAATGGATATGGCCGATGGTGAAGGGAACATTCTGATTCGGGATACTTGGTTTGGTCGGATCAGCGGTTAGTTGCTCAATTCGGGCAATGAAATCGTCGAGGTTAGTGTCGCCGTTCGTCTTGTTTTTTATCATCCGGACATCGGGCTTATACAACACGACCTCATCCAGGTGGAGATTGTGTGCCGATGAATCGAGCAGGTTCCGAAGATTGTAATCGGCATCAAGTCGGCCAATGGTTATCATCGGTCGTCCCTGACGGTCTTTAATTGTAAGCTTTTCGAGGGTTAACGAGTCAAACCATTTTATCGAAACCCCCTCAATATCAACCGGAAATTGTAGTTTTTCGGATAACCACGTAGCGCCTTTCTGAGCGAGTTTCGTTTGAACGGCGGGAATTTGTAAGCTCAGTAGTATTCCTAATGCTAAACCCAGTACCGTGAGGAGCGAGTAAAGCAGCGTTTTAAGAAATATGGCAAAAAATTGACGCATTCAGAATGGAAAGACCTAATATACAATGAATAACGGGACCTTGTATAGGTTACACCACTAAATGAGGGAACGGTTTACAGGCAACTTCCATTGTCTATTCTCGGGGAAATCATTATCCATTATTTTTGTTCAGTGAATATTTTAGCCATTGAGTCTTCCTGCGACGAAACGTCGGCGGCTGTTTTAGCCAACGGGCTTATCCAGTCCAACGTAATTGCTACCCAGTTAATTCATGAGCAGTATGGGGGGGTCGTGCCCGAATTAGCCTCGCGAGCGCATCAGCAGCATATTCTACCGGTGGTTGAGCGCGCCTTAGCTGACGCAAATTTATCGAAAAATGACGTATCGGCCATTGCATTTACGCGGGGGCCGGGTTTGCTGGGTTCGTTGCTGGTAGGTGCTTCGTTTGCCAAGGCGCTGGCGCTGGGGTTAAATGTTCCGCTTATTGAGATCAACCATATGCAGGCACACGTACTGGCTCATTTCATTGAGTCACCAACGCCAGTTTTTCCGTTTATGTGCCTGACCGTGAGTGGTGGCCATACGCAAATTGTACGTGTCGATGGCCCGCTTGATATGACGGTAATCGGTCAGACAATGGACGATGCGGTGGGAGAGGCCTTCGATAAATCGGCTAAATTGCTGGGCCTGCCTTACCCCGGCGGCCCACTTATTGACAAGTACGCAAAAGAAGGTAATGCGCTGGCTTTCAAGTTTCCGATGAGCGAGATGCCGAATCTGGATTTTTCGTTCAGCGGTATCAAAACCGCCATTATGTACTTCCTGCGTGATAATAGTAGAGCAAATCCTGATTTTATTGCCCAAAATCTGCCGGATATTTGCGCCAGCATTCAGCATACGCTGATACAAATGCTGTTAATCAAGTTAAAGAAAGCCGCCCGCGAAACGGGCATTCGCGAAATGGCCATTGCCGGGGGCGTGTCGGCGAACAGCGGTTTGCGTACTACGTTGACGCAGCTTGGCAATGAGTTGGGTTGGAACGTATACATTCCACGATTTGAGTATTGTACCGACAATGCAGCCATGATTGCAATGGCCGCAAAATTCAAATACGAGCAAGGTGATTTTACGGCCCAGACCGTAAGTCCGTTGCCGAGAATGAGTATGTAAGTTGCTGGTCGTTAGTCGATAGTCAAGAGTAAGCCTTGATAAATTAACGTTCAGCTAATGCCTAGAGACTATTGACTTTTTACCACCATGACTATTTCAGAACTGCTCATTTATCCCATCAAATCGCTAGGCAGCATTTCGATGACGGAGGTAATTGTGGAGCCTAAAGGCTTTCGGTATGATCGACGATTCATGCTTGTCACGCCAGAAGGGAAATTTATAACCCAACGCGCCTACCCGCAGATGGCGCTGATTGACGTAGCCATAACCGAAACGCCGGACCGTGCTGATACGCTACGTGTCTGGCATCGAAACCACCCCGACGATGTAGTGGAACTGCCATTAGTGCTAAGGGATGAGACTGCTACGTCCCGAGAAACGATGCTGGTCGAGATTTGGGACAGTAAAGATGTGCCTGCCTTAACGGTTAGTGACGCAGCCGATCAGTGGTTTACGAATGCCATTGGTACGTCCTGTCGGTTGGTGTTTATGCCTGAAACCACCACCCGTGCTGTCGACCGGGATTATGCACGCGACCCTGAACAGGATGCGGTCAGTTTTGCCGATGGTTACCCATATTTGCTGATCGGCCAGTCATCGCTCGACGCACTCAATCAACGCCTTGAGGAGCCTCTTACGATGCTACGTTTCCGGCCAAATATTGTCGTAAGTGGGAGTGTACCAAACGACGAAGATGCTTGGGACCAGTTCCGAATTGGTGAAATTGATTTCTACGGTGTTAAACCCTGCGCCCGCTGTGTGTTGACGACTATTGATCCCGAGACTGGTCAGAAAGGAAAAGAACCACTAAAAACGCTGACGACCTATCGTCAGTGGAAACACAAAATTCTGTTCGGGCAGAACGTCCTGGCCAGATCGACCGGCGAAAACACTTTAGGGAGTCTGCGTGTTGGGCAATCAGTTGAGATAATCAGCCGCCAGGAACCTTGGCTGGCTCCACCTACGCCCATTTCGATTTTAAATTCCTGATTCGTTGCTTACTTATCTGCGTACCCTTTATTACTTAAGTTTCCCCGTCGTGATTGGGGCTGTATTGTCCAATCGAATGGTTACACGTCTGTCTGACGTAGATCCGATTCACTGGGCTACGCCCGTTGTGCTGGCTTTAGTCGTTTTTGTTATTTATACTGTTGATCGGCTTCTTGATGTCCGAAAATACACCGTTGATCCATCAAGTCAACCCATGACGGCCCGGCATCGGTTTCATCAACGCTACGCTACGTTGCTTTGGACTGTCGTTGGCATAGCCGCTGGTTTAGCACTAGTCCTGACGTTTTTTCTGCCGGGAAGCGTAGTCAAATTCGGACTTGTATTGGGAGGCATTTGTGTGGCCTATGTCGGGGCAGTTTTTCGACTCCCGGCGCGGCACCCGGCTTTGCTATTGAAAGAACCACTCGTAGCGGTACTTTATGCCGTCGGTATCTGGGGCAGCGTTTGGGTGCAACGTACCACCGTGAGTAAGGTAGAGATAGCTGAGTTTCTGATGTTTCTCGGTATTGCGTTTCAGAATCTGCTTTTGTTTGCTGTAATGGAGCAACACGAAACACCAGATCAATCTACGTTTTCACTAGCAACAGTCTGGGGTGAAGAACGATGTGAACTTATACTTAACTGGTTAACCGCCGTCATTGTGGCAACCGGTTTTACACTTTGCTTTCTTACAACAGATCGGTTTGCACAACGCTCTGCACTGATGCTTGGGCTGATGAGTTTAACCCTCTACGTCATACAACGGTATCCTGCTTATTTTCTTCGGAATGAACGCTACCGCTGGCTTGGTGATGGAGTCTTCTGGATGCCTGCGTTAGTACTATGATTGTTTCTGGCATGAGTAAATACGCGTGCCAGATTCGCAAAACCATAACCAGACAATAAATCAGTCAATGAATCCGACACAGATACCAATTGGCGTAATAGGCTTAGGGTTAATGGGCTGTAGCATTACTACGTGTTTGTTGATAGCCGGGCATCCGGTGGTGGCCGTCGCGCCAATTCCGTCCGACATGGGAATGGCGGAGCCGCGTATTCATGGCCACTTGAAGGGTGCGCTTCAGGAAGGCTTAATAACTCAACTACCGGACGTTTATTTCGAAAAGTTACGTATCACGGAAGACTATGGGCTGCTGAAAGGTTGCGCACTCGTCATTGAATGTACGCTCGAAAATATTGACATTAAAAGAGATGTTTACGCCAGAATTGAAGCTGTGGTGTCTGACGAGACCATCATTACCAGCAACACATCGGCAATTCCAATCAGCTTGCTACAGAACGAAACGCGGCTGCCTTCCCGTTTCCTGGGATTGCACTGGATGGAACCGTCACATACGACCCGTTTTCTGGAAATTATCTGTGGCGATTTGAGTAATGTTCAATATGCCGAATGGCTCTATGAACTGTCGCACTGTTGGGGTAAGGAGCCTATCCTGGTCCATAAAGACATTCGGGGTTTTATTACCAATCGCCTGATGTATGCCATGTATCGGGAGGCTTTCAATCTGGTTGAAAATGGATATGCTACAGTCGAAGACGTGGATCGTGCCTGCCGAAATAGTCCGGGTTACTGGATGACGCTGGTTGGCGTGTTTCGCTGGATGGACTTGACGGGCGTGCCAGCTTATCATACCGTGATGAAGGATTTGTTTCCTACGTTGAGTAATCAGACGGACATGCCAAAATTGATCGACGATATTGTTAAGGCGGGTGGTAAAGGTGTCCTGAACGCAAAAGGGTTTTACGACTATACACCCGAAGAAGCCCAGGAATGGCAAAAGACCTACGAAGAGTTTAGCTACGAAATTCGTAAGCTGGCGCTGAAATACCCCACCGACGTAGTAAAAACAAGATTAGCCCAAAAGAACGACGAAGACCCCTCGAAATAACCGTGAAAACATCTCCCTTTATTGTTGATGCTCATTTAGATATGTCGCTGAACGCCCTGGAATGGAACCGGGATTATCGGCTGTCGGCCCACCAGATTCGAGAAAATGAAGCTGGCATGAACGATAAAATTGACCGGGCGAAAGGTACGGTATCGCTGCCCGATCTTCGACGGGGAAATATTGGGTTGGTAGTAGCTACGCAGATTGCCCGCTTTAATCAGACGAATGGCAATTTACCCGGTGCTGGCTGGAATTCGCCCGAGCAGGCGTGGGCCATGACTCAGGCACAACGAGCCTGGTATGAGGCTATGGAGGATGCGGGCGAGATGACCCAAATTAAGGATCGTGCAGGGATGGAACGCCATTTAGCCCTCTGGTTTGACGAAACTGTTCCGAATGAGCAGAAACCCGTTGGATACATTCTAAGCCTGGAGGGCGCCGATTCATTTGTTAAACTATCGTATCTCGAAAAAGCCTACGGATATGGCCTGCGTGCTTGTGGACCAGCGCATTACAGCACCGGACGTTACGCTCCTGGCACGGGATTAAGTGGCCCATTAACTCCGCAAGGTCGTGAGCTGGTACAGGAAATGGATCACCTGGGGATGATCCTAGACGTAACGCACCTCACGGATGAAGGTTTTTTGGAAGCACTGTCTCTCTACAAAGGGCCGGTCTGGGCGAGTCATCACAACTGCCGGGCGTTGGTGCCACACCAGCGTCAACTAACCGACGACCAGATCAAGCAGTTGATAGAACGGGGAGCCGTTATCGGCGGCTGTTTCGATGCCTGGATGATGAAGCCGGGCTTCACCCAACGTACGAGCAATCCGGCGGACTTTGGCATCAGTCTGGAAACCATCATCGATCATTACGACCACATTTGCCAGATGACCGGTAACTGTCTGCATATTGCTATCGGCAGTGATCTCGACGGTACGTATGGCCTTGAGCAATCGCCCACGGATCTGGACACAATCGCTGATTTGCAAAAGCTAAATGGCTTGCTGACAAAACGGGGCTACAGCTCCGATGATATTGATAATATTTTCCACGGCAACTGGCTGCGGTTTCTGCGAAACGCGTGGACGTGAGTTCGCTGCTTTATACTTCCGCAGTCACTACGTGCTGGGTTTCCTGAACGTCGTCTTTCGGCGGTCGGCGGTGCCACCAGGACGCAAGTATTGAACCTGTAATGTTCATCAACGGTCCGAATACAGCTGGCGCTAAGCCAACCGTGGCTACTTTACCCATCTGATTGGCAAGTCCCGATGCGAGTCCGCCATTTTGCATACCGACCTCGATAGCGATGGTTCGACAGTCGCGCTCACTCATTTTGAACAGCCGTCCAGACCAGTAGCCGAGGAAATAGCCCGACAGATTGTGAATCAGTACTAATCCGATCAATGCCGGGCCAATGGTTAGTAGTTTGTCCCGGCCAGCCGCCGTAATAATGACAATGATAAACCCAATGCCGAACATTGACACCAGCGGCATCGCATCGTCCAGCCACTTTGCTTTTCCACTCAGAAACTTGTTGAACAGCAGTCCGGCCCCAATTGGGAAAATCACCATTTTGAAAATGTCCCACATCATATCCAGTACGTTGATATCAACCAGCGCACCCGCGTAAAGCTTCATGAGCATGGGCGTCATGAACGGAGCCAGCATGGTTGAAATGGCTGTTATGGTAATGGATAGGGCCAGATTTGCCTTCGCCAGATACGAAATAACATTAGACGCCATGCCGTTGGGTGAGCAGCCAATCAGGATAATCCCGGCGGCAATTTCGGGAGGGAAGCCGCTCATGCTGGCAATCAGGAAACCAATGGTAGGCATAATGGCAAAGTGGCTAACTACGCCAATCAGTACGCCTTTTGGCATTTTCACTACACCAACAAAGTCTTCGAGACTCATCGACGTACCCATGCCGAACATGATAAGCTGGATCAGGGGTGTAATTAATTTGCTGAATTTAAAGCCGCCCGTTTCCACAAAATAAGTCGGGTAATACAAGGCTGTGGTAACAGCGGCAAAAATCATAATTGTATAGGCAAACCCCTTTAGAGATTCTGATCCCCGAAACGCCAGGGCGATGGCCAGGAAAAAAAGAATTGCCAACGGACCTGCCTGGGCAAGATGACCCGTAATAGCCATGCCGATAGTTGCTGCGAAGCTCAAAATTGCTACGCCCCAAAATAATTTAGACATCATTCTTATCTAGACGAATTTATTGGAAAAGAGAGGTTTCGGTATATGCTGATCGCGATCTTATGTAAAAGAGAAAACACCCCGTTCATTACTTATCACAACATAAATAGGCAGTGAAGAGCCAATTCAATACGTTGATAGCGTAGCAATTCCTATCAATAGAGACGTAGCAGTAGCTGGAAAATCAGTGGATCTTTGCGGCATGAAAATTGAACATCTTGCCATGTGGGTTCGCGATCTGGAACAGATGCGAGCTTTCTACGAAACGTATTTTGGTGCCACCAGCAATGATAAATACGTTAATCCGCGTAAAGGATTTTCGTCCTATTTCCTGAGTTTCCCTGATGATGGGCCGCGCCTGGAACTGATGCAGATGCCGGGCATTTTGGATAGGCCAACGGATGCTCAGACTCAATACATGGGTTTAGCACATATTGCCTTCTCGGTTGGAAGCATAGCCGCTGTTGATGAGTTGACCGAGAAACTTCGACAAGCAGGACACGTCATTGCAGGCGAACCGCGCCGAACGGGTGACGGCTACTATGAAAGTGTTGTGCTTGACCCGGAACAGAACCGTATCGAGATTACGATTTAGAGGAGAAAAGGGGAAATAGGCACTCAGCTTTTTTTCATTTCCTTCTTTATTTCACGGCTATGCCTCCGGCCTGGACAGTTGCTTTAACCGCGCGCCCGGTCAGGATATCGAGTATGATTTCAGTGATGTACTCGCGTTTGTTAAAGACAATATCGTGGCGGTTCTCCGGGAGTAAAAACTGCTTCACCCGTGCATTCACTAGATGCCGCTGCGCAAACAGAACATTCGTTGGATACACCAGTTCATCAAGTTTGCCATGGAGCATGGTAATGTTGGCGCGGATTTTGGGCCAGTCAGGCAAGATAGCTTCCAACGCTTTCCGATGCGCTAATTTCTCGTCGTTTGCCAGCCGAAGCAGAGGAGGAACACTCCAATGAATGAGTGGGCTGTCGGCGAAGTAACTGATTGGATAAGTACGTTCCAGACCCGGCCCCAAGGCCGACGAAACAAAGACGACATGGTTGATACAATCTGGATTATTCATGGCCAGCCGAGCTGATACCGAACCACCATATGACGATCCAACAACCACCAGATAGGGAGCTTTCCGGTAGCGCTCAATCAGCGGCTGAAGTAACTCCGCCTGATGGATGATAGAGGTTTCCACCTGACCGAAATCGGAATAGCCGTAACCCGGCCGATCGACCGCTACCAACTGAGCGCGGTTAAGCAGCAACGTATCTTTGAAAAATTCCTTGAAGAACGATAGGGAACTTGGAGCGCCATGCACGAATAATACGACGGGCAAGGCTGAATCGCCGATGCTACCCGGAGTTTCGATAAACCGTATGGTTCGTGATTCGCCAGCCTTACCCACGTGATAATAATGCACACTTGGGCGAATGCGTTGTCCCTGAAACTCTTCGGCCAATTCCTGATCGCTCTGGCGGGAGTCAACGAACCAGGCAATAACCACCACGGCAACGGCTAATACGGCAAGGGTAAGTAAGGACCAGCGAAGAATTTTCAGGAACCGTTTCATGGGTGTTGAGTAACTAGGACCAACCAGGTTGGGCTTACTTCACAATATACTAATTTTTTGTTTACTGTCTGATCGTCGTGTCAGGTGGCGCGGTTGGGTCTGGTGCCGGGCTGGTTGGAACAAAAGTCGAGTCGTTCACCGCGCCTATATCCGTCGAATCCGATTCACTGCTTTCTTCCTCATCACCCGAGTAGCCACAGTTCAGGTATTCTTTCGTAATGCCAACTGCCTTAGGGAAAGGGCCTTGTAAATTTTTGAATTTAGGATCAGCGTACACTTTTTCCAGAAAACGACCCACAAGCGGCAGGGCCGTTTTGGCACCTTCGCCGAGGTCAGTCGAACGGAAATGTATGCTGCGGTCATCGCCACCAACCCAGGCACCCACTACTAAGTTATTGGATACACCCACAAACCAGCCGTCGGAGTTATTCGACGTAGTACCGGTCTTGGCACCCATTTCATTGTGGTTCTTGAACAGATCGAATGACCACAGGTTCTGCGACGTACCGCCCGATTCCTGTAAACCGCCCTGCAGCATGTACCGCATCAGAAAAGCCGTTTCGGAACTGATAACCCGTTTGTGCTGGCTTGTAAACGTTTCCAATACGTTCCCATCCCGATCTTCAATGCGTTGAACAATAACGGGGTCTGTCGATTCTCCGTCGTTGATAAATGTACAGTAAGCGGCAACCAGTTCGTATAAAGACACATCCGATGATCCCAGACCGATGGACGGCACCGCTTCCAAACGGCTTTTTATACCCATTCGATGCGCGTACTGAGCGACCCGCTCGGGCGTCACGCGGTCGGTGAGTTGGGCTGTAATGGAGTTTACGGACCGAGCCATTGCCCGGCGTAATGTCATGTTGGAATAGGTATAATAACCCGTCGAGTTTCTGGGCTCCCAGACTTTATCCTCGCCATTTTCCCGGTATTCTTTACGGAACGGACGATCCTCGATTCGGTCACAGGGACTGAGGTTAATCAATGTATCGTCGATGGCCGTTGTGTAAACGAACGGCTTAAACGTCGACCCTGGCTGGCGCTTGGCTTGTTTAACGTGATCGTATTTGAAATAATCGTAATCCAGACCCCCAACCCACGCCCGGATATAACCCGTGTGCGGGTCCATCGCTACCATACCCGATTGCAGAAAATGCTTATAATAAGCAATGGAGTCGTAAGGCGTCATGTTTGTCGAATCGTACCCACGCTTACTGTTCCAGCTAAATACCCGCATTTTGTATTTCACTTTTTTCATGTAATACGTGATCGAATCTGGGTAAAGAGGCATAAACCGTCGGCTAAGAGTTTTGTAGCGTTCCGTGCGCCGTGCCACTGAATCGATGAAGCCCGGTAGTTCATTTCCATCCTCGTCCGTCCAGGGATTACGGCCGCGCCAGTGGTTGTCGAACGTTCGCTGCAACTGCTTCATTTTCTCGCTGGTCGCTTCTTCGGCATAAGATTGCATGCGCGAGTCGATGGTGGTTATAATCCGTAATCCGTCAGTATTGAGGTCGTACCCGTTTTCTTCACCCCATTTCTTCACATAATCCTGAACGGCGTTTTTGAGATAAGTAGCTGGACCCGAATATGGATTTTCGGGTGTGAAGTCGGTAACTAAAGCCAGCGCACTGATCGAGTCAGCTTGGGTTTTGGACAGAAACTTATACTTAGCCATTTGCCCAAGCACTACGTTTCGTCGTTCGCGGGAGCGGTCCGGATGCTTAAGGGGGTTATAATTTGTGGTGGCTTTCTGCAGGCCAACCAGAACCGCACCTTCCTGCACGTTCAGGCTGTCCGGCACTTTATTGAAAAACGTTCGGGCTGCGGTTTTTAGCCCAAAAGCATTGCTGCCAAAATCAACGGTATTGAAATAATACGTGATAATTTCCTGTTTCGAAAAATTGCGTTCCAGCTTAAGCGCCATCAGCCACTCTTTCGATTTATAGATAACTTTTCGAATAAATGGAATCCGGGTCAATAAGCCCGTATTGGTTTTTCGACGCGTTTTGAATAGATTTTTGGCTAACTGTTGCGTAATGGTCGATCCGCCACCTTCACGTCCTAAACTAATGACGGCCCGGCCAATAGCACGCGGATCAACTCCACCATGATCGTAGAAACGGGCGTCTTCGGTGGCAATCAACGCATTTATAAGCTGCTTCGGAATGTTTTCATACTTGATGGGCGATCGGTTTTCGGCATAAAATTTACCAATCAGTATCCCATCCTGCGAATAAATTTCGGACGATTGATTGAGCTTCGGATTCTTTAGCTCTTCAACACTGGGCATTTCGCCCGTCAGGTACAGGAAGTTGTAGTTGAGCGTAAAAACGTAAAGCCCTAAAAGCAGAAAGGACCAGAAAAAAACCTTGACCGCTGTTTTAAGATAGGAATAATACCAGGAATCAGGATCGATGTACTGATGAACAAACGAGCGTAGACGATTGCGGTATTTATGGTACGTACTTGACAACGAACTGATACGTTCCTCACCAGCAATTCGCGCCGTTTGCCGATAAATACGTTGGCCAACTCCTTGTCTAATCGTGCCTAACTTGTTCGGGCGTTGTCGAAGTCGTTGTCGGAATGCGCCAAAAGCGTGCCGGACAGCGCGTAATCGCTCCCTGAATTGACTCATGCGTTTTTAGTCGAAGAAACCTGATAACTATACATGGTGTCGTCCTAAAGCCACTAACCTATCCGGCTACCGAAAAGCAGTACAGTAAATTCCGCTTCGACAGATTTACTCAGCTTATATTGATCGGACGATTTACCTCACCGGCAGACTGGCCGAGCGTCAAATATAACGTATTTTCGACCGATCTTATATACAAAAACCGGGTTGCGTGAACAACCCGGCTGGTTTTTAGTAAGTTAGCAGCAACGTACTGTATGAGCGGTATCGCTATTCAATAAACGGTCTCTGCTGGGCGATACATTTTGCCGTATCCGTTATTTTTTCTCAAACGTCATGGCGACACCATTCATGCAATACCGAAGACCCGTTGGTTTAGGTCCATCGTTGAAAACGTGTCCTAAATGCCCTCCGCAAACGGTGCAAAGCACTTCGGTACGGACCATACCATAGGTTTTATCGGTTACGTCCTTAACGGCAGTTTTAGAGATCGGTGCGTAGAAACTAGGCCAGCCTGTACCCGAATCAAACTTCGTATCGGAGGAGAACAAAGCACTGTGACAAGCTGCGCAATAAAAGGTACCGTGGTCGTGAATATCGTTCAGTGGACTGGTAAACGCCCGCTCGGTACCGTGTTCACGTAGCACCGAATATTGGTTCGGCGTCAGGATTTTTTTCCATTCAGCATCGGTCTTGACAACCTTCTTAGGTGGGTCATCATGTGTAACACGGCTAATCGAACTGGAGGTTTCGTGACTGTTCATACCTGGTAATTTGTTGGTGAAGCCAGCCAGTAAACAGGCAGGCAATAATAAAAACAGAATATTTTTCATGAGCTTATGACTTTGTTATAACAAAATATACGACCGGATTACGCCTGAGGATTTGGGTTTGTTGAAATCTCCCGACGCCATACGAAGCCATTGACTAACGTAGTAATAACAATAAAATCGCGGGTGTCGTTCAGGAGCTTATAGGTGCCAGCGCCAGCAACGTCGAGAGGGTTGGGGTAGGGCTGCCGCCACGTTTTTCGACGGTCACTGCAAACGCTTCCGCCCGATCAACGGAGCGATTCAGGCGTTGAACAAGCTCAGTGGCATTCGATGCTTCAAAAACACCGGCATCAACGGGTTTCCCTTTAACCATGTACCAGAGTTGATACTGCTTGTCGGCGGGCAAAGCGGGCAACGACTGAACCTGCACGGCCACCTGGTGCGTTTGGGTATTCCAGAAGACAAGCATATTGCCTTGCGGGGCTTTCTCATTACCCTTTAACTCCAGCGTTCGCAAACCGGGCTGACGCAATAAGGCCAATGCCTGATCGGCCTGTGCCTGATGATCTTTCAACTTCCGTACCTCCGACTGAAGTGAATTATTTGACGTCCGGACCGATGCCAATGTATTTTGATTCGTCCGTAACTGAGAAAGTAAATAAAAAGAAAATAATAAAACTAACAGGCCGATGGATGCGGCCACCATCCAGGTGAGTCGGTACGTATAGGTTGGTCCGGTCGTAAGATCTACGGGCATTGGCCGTACGACCGTTTCCTGAGGCTGATCGAAATCGAGTTGTGCCAGCAACTTCGCTTTTACAGAAGCAGGTGGCTCAACACTGTATAATTGTGTATACTGTTCAAGCGCAACCGATAGGTGATCCAGTTCCTGTCGCACATCTGGATAGATAGACGATAGGCACTCAACCTCGCGTCGTTCCTGGTCGCTCACCGCACCCATGACGTAAGACTCTAAGATACCAGACGCTATATATTCCGTGACGTTCATAACTTATTTAAATAGTTGCTTTAGTTCCTGTAAGGCGGCTCGAATTCGGGTTTTTACCGTTCCCAGCGGCAACTTCAGTTCTTCAGCGGCTTCTTCGTGGGTGTATCCTCCAAAATAGATCAGGTCAATAAGTTGTTTCCGTTCGGGGCGTAACTGGCTTACAACTTCTTTGAGACCAATGTGGTCGGGATTTGGTTGTTCCGTGTTATGTTGCCGATCAACAATATGTACGTTCTCCTCATCGGTTCGGATTGCACTGGTGGGTTGTGTTTTTTGAGCACGTAGGGAATCAATGGCCGTATTGCGAGCCACATTTAGCATCCAGGTGAACAAACGGCCTTTGCTGGCGTCGTAAGCATCCAGGTTCTTCCAGATTTTAACGAAAATGTCCTGCAAGAGATCTGCAGCCTGGTCTTCATCACGCACAATGCGTAATACAACCCCATACAGAGCAGGCGAATACTGGTCATAGAGCCACTGAAAGGCCTGCTGATCACGTCGAGTAAGCTTCTCGATCAGGACACTTTCAGAAACTAAAGAAGATTGGCGTTTCACGCAGACGGTGTGTTAAGTGAGCCAAATATAAGAGAAATTCAAAACTATGAATGAGGTAAGAGGCTATTACACTTCTTATAAAAGCTATATGTGTCCCATTATACCGATTATGTACGTTAAAAACCAATAATTAGCCATGTGCCTCTTCAGATTATTACTAAAAAGGTACATGACTAACTATGCTGATACGTTGTATATAGCCAATAAATAAACAAAGGATTCCAGTACTTACTCACTCTTTTTATCGAAAAGAACCCGACCCAGACTTAGGCATCAGGACACTGCTGATTTCATAAACAACACCGTTAAGCTGGCGATTTCCACTCCCTTCAACAGCCGCGGTTCCACCTTTCTCATCGGTTAATTGTATCTGACCGTTTGCGCCAAGTTGCGCCATTAAGCTACCACCCGCCAGTGTTTTTAATTGGGCTTTCCCATTGCCCGCTTTGATTTGCCGGGTTAATTCGTCGATGGTTAAAGCACCGTTCACAACGTGATAGGATAGCAGTTGTGTCAGGGCGTCACGATTACTGCCGTCCAGCAAGCCAGCCTGCGTAGTCGCAGGAAGTTTTTTGAAGGCGCTGTTGGCTGGTGCAAAGAGCGTGTAGGGGCCAGTTCCTTTAAGGGTCTCATCCAGTTTGACTGACTGAAGAGCATTTTGCAATGTTATATAATTGGGCGATGATGCCACAAAGTCGCCGATGCTGGTGTTTCGAACCGTACTTCCTGCTTTCACGGCGGGAGATTCAGTTGTTCTGGCACCTGAGATGGCTTCGGCAGCGCCAGCATCAGACCTGGCTTCTCCCTTCGTATTCGTGGGTGTGCCCGTGCTGGGAGATGATGTTGTGTTGTTTAATGTGTTTGGATTGCTACCCGCCCCGGTAGGCGCATTGGTGACGTTGTTACTATTATAATTTGTAGTATTGCTGTTATTGATAGACGTTCCCTCGCTGGCTGAACTTTGCCGGTAGTTAGCGTCCTGAGTAGATGTATTTGTGGTGCTGTTTGCGTTCTGATTTAGGGAATTTCGGTTCCGTTTCATGGCTTTCTTCTGACTGCGCGATGTTTTTGCAGGGGTTGAATCTGGCGCAATGGCTCCCGTCGGATAGCCAGTGGCAGGGGCCGTACTGGTAGGCGTCGTCTGAGCCCAGCCAGGGCTGATGACCAGCGTTATTCCCAACGCGATCAGGCCAATAGGTTGCTTGATTTTCATAATGTTGTTTATTGATTGCTTAGTAATAATCAGTCATGGATTAACCTGTTGTATCCTAAAAAGTTTGTTGGCTTGTGTTCATTGTTTGGCCAAAGGCCGGTAGATTTGCCCGTATCTCAACAAAGAACGAACTACGTATATGCAGTCTATTCTGCCACTTCCGACCCAGCCCGTTAAGCCCGGCACTAGCACTGGACAGCAGTTCTGGCATACTGACACACAGAAAACCATTGAATCGTATTCGCCGGCTGATGGTCAACTGATTGCTCGTGTTTATGCGTCAACCCGTGCTGATTATGACCGTGTTGTCGAAACAGCTCAGGCTGCATTTGTCGAATGGCGGCAGGTTCCAGCTCCACGTCGGGGTGAAATTGTCCGGCAAATGGGTGAACAGTTTCGTCACTATAAACGCGAACTGGGAACGCTCGTTAGTTACGAAATGGGCAAGTCGCTACAGGAGGGATTGGGGGAGGTTCAGGAGATTATCGATATCTGCGATTTTGCCGTAGGGCAGTCGCGCCAGCTTTACGGCCTCTCGATGCATTCCGAACGCCCGGCTCACCGAATGATGGAGCAGTGGCATCCGCTGGGTGTAGTAGGCATAATTTCGGCCTTCAATTTCCCCGTGGCCGTCTGGTCGTGGAATGCCATGCTGGCGTGGGTTTGTGGCGATGTCTGCCTCTGGAAGCCCTCCGAAAAAACACCCCTGACGGCGTTGGCCTGCCAGCAGATTATTGGCGACGTACTACGTAATAACAATGTTCCCGAAGGCGTATCCTGTCTCGTTACAGGTGGGCGCGATGCGGGCGAGTGGCTGGCTCGCGATCCACGCATAGCGCTTGTGTCGGCTACGGGTAGCACGCGTATGGGTAAAGCGGTTGCTGAAGCGGTGGCGAGCCGATTGGGACGTAGTCTGCTCGAACTGGGTGGTAACAACGCTATTATTGTTTCGGAGCATGCCGATCTGGATTTGGCTGTTCCCGCCATCGTGTTTGGGGCCGTTGGCACCGCCGGGCAGCGTTGTACATCTACGCGCCGAATCATTGTGCAGGAGAGCATATACGATGACGTAAAGAATCGGCTGAAAAACGCCTACGCGCAACTACGTATAGGAAACCCGTTAGACGAGTTGTTTCATGTGGGGCCAGTGATCGATCAGGCGGCTGTTCACAGTTATTTAGCAGCTATTAATGAAATACGAGAGTTAGGCGGGCATTTTGTCGTTGAGCCGGGCGTGTTGAATGGGTTGGGTTTTGAGTCAGAGTGCTACGTTCGCCCCTGCATTGCCGAAGCTGATAATAAGTGGCCCGTGGTGCAGCGCGAAACCTTTGCGCCAATTCTGTATTTGCTTAAATACACTACGTTAGACGATGCTATTTCACAGCAAAATGACGTACCGCAAGGATTATCGTCGGCCATTTTTACACTGAACCTGCGTGAAGCAGAGCGATTCCTGTCAGTTGCCGGATCGGATTGTGGCATTGCCAATGTGAACATCGGTACGTCGGGTGCCGAAATTGGTGGGGCTTTTGGCGGTGAAAAAGAAACAGGCGGTGGCCGCGAATCAGGTTCCGATGCCTGGAAAGCCTACATGCGTCGACAAACCAACACCCTCAATTATGGTACCACCATGCCCCTGGCACAGGGTATCACGTTTGAACTGTAAGTCGTGACTGGAAATAGACTTTTGGGGTCAATAAACCCTCATTGATCCTGAAAATCTGTTTTATGGTTACCATTCGTATTAATGATAAAGACCACCGCTACGTCTGTTGAGGTAGAACAGGCCACAAACCCGCCCTGGTCCCACTCAGCAAACGCATCATTGGTACTCATCGCAGACCGTTCCGATACGTACCACCCCTGCGTGAGTTCGACAAACACCCGGTTATTGTAGCGATCTCCGACGCACTTCAGGTGCAGAACTACAGCTATAAAACCCTCAAAAATTATAAACAGGCTCTTGTTGCCCTACTTCGTTGCGCTGCTCCGAAGCCCGTCGAGGAATTGACCAAACCTCAGTATTAGAAATATCTCCTGTATCTGATTGAGAAGAAACGGCTTAGTCGCTCTACGCTGAATGTCCATATCAACGCATACAAGTTCTATCAGGAAAAAGTCTTACAACGCGAGAAAGAATATTACGAAATCGCCTATCCCCGGCAGGCTACAAAACTACCAACCGTGTGTAGTGCATCTGAAGTAAAAGAAATTTTCAATGCTACAACCAGCTTTAAATACCGTGCACTTTTTACATTGATCTATGCCACAGGTCTACGCCTGAGCAAAGTGGCTTATCTTAGACTAACTGATCTCGATCGTATACGAAGGCTTATTCATGTTCGGAGGGGAAAAGGTAAAAAAGACCGCGTAGTAATGCTAACCGACAAACTTGAAATGATCCTTGATACGTATATGGCGCGTTACCGTCCAAAGACATACCTTTTCGAAGTAGTTGTTTCCGATGAGTCATTACAAAATTGCTCCATTCAACAGGTATACAGCGACACGGTTCGGCTTGCGGGCGCACTAAACGAGGGGGAATTCATACCTTGCCTCATTCATTTACTACGCACCTATTGAAATCCGGCACGGATAGCCGGTACATTCAGCAGTTGCTGGGTTATGAAAGCATCCTGACAACCTTGCGGTGTACACACGTAACAGCCGACAAGATCAGTACACTTAAAAGCCCTCTGGATGATCTATGAAATGATGATGTCGGAGCATTAGGCGGAATTGAGTCAAACTATAGAATCGACTTTTAAGTACGTAGCCTTGGGTATATCGTTTCAAACTACGCCGAATGCGTCTGAGTTCGCCCCGTTTTGTTATTCGGTAGAGTTCATTATCGTCGGAAAAAGTGGGTATGATACCCATCAATATCCCACCGCCTTAGTAAGGGCAACTTGTCCATAGCATTTAATCACTTGGTCATGCCAATTTTGTTAATTTCTGGCGAAAGGTATTCATTTGTTGTACTATCTTTCGCCAGATCAAGGTTCGTATTTTGCGGAACTAAGATAGGCTGATAGCTAGTAGCTCAAAAGTCAGTGGTTCCGCAGAATCTTGTACAATACTATGTGTTGGGTGAACTGGCCAAAATGGGAGTTAAAGGACGGGTTACCTGTGCAAGTGGAGCCGCCCCGACAGTCATGGTCTGACAAGGCTCAGCATAAAAAATCAATTGTTTTAGCCTAATTTTCAACATGAAATCAATTGTATTAATTTGTTTCGTTTTTATGATTTTTAGTTGTTCGCCAAAAGGGAATGAAATAACACCTTCTCAACAAACCTGCTTTATAGGATCTATTAATACTACTGATGGAATAAATTTTTCAACTACTAAATATAGCTATAGTCTAACTGGCCTTTTATTGCAAAAGGTAGATTCTAGCAACTCCACTATTAGTTATTTTTCATCTTATACAATTAAACAGGTAAGTTATTTATATGATAAAAATGATTATCTGAAAGAGAGCCAAACCACCCTTAGCTTTTTTTCTAAAGACGGAAAATTAGTAGAGATTCCTTCAAAACGTGTAGAATCGTACATGTATAATCCTCAGGGCCAATTAATCAAAAATGAGCACTATGGAATAGGTCAATTTTTATCTGAACCTGCATTAACTGATACTTATGATTATAATAATGGTCAATTAACACAGGCTACTTTGCGTACTTCATCGGAAACGGTAGTTATCAGTTTTCGCTCAGGTTTACCCATAACTATGACTTCTACTCCGACTGACCCCACAATACAAAACTCCAGTATATATGAAATAAATGAACAAGGCTTCGTAAAATCTATCCGGTTTAAAGATGTAATAAATAGACAATGGCTTACTATTAGGAATTATGACAACCAACAGCGCCTTATCTCAATAGAAACTAAAGTTGATAATCAAAATCCAAGTAAATATTTAGTTGAATACGATGATAAAAAAAGTCCAGAAACGTTGGTGCCGACTTTAAAGGGCTTCCCTCAATACGATTTGTATGGTAAACAACTAAACAATGTAATTAAAACTAGTTATGTAGAGAATACTGGTAATGCAATAAGTACCATTTATGAGTATAATAATGACAGCTATCCTATTAAATCTCAGATTACAGGTTCCACAATTTCTAACCCAATTAACTATTTATATACATACAGTATGTGTAAATAGCTCAGCAAAAGAGATAAGGGAATTGAAAACATGAAATGTAATGCTAAATCAGTCTTGCCTAGAATGAGTAATTAAGTTGTCCGCCCCGCGTAGGGTCGCTTCTGGCGACAGGTTGCTCGCCCCCGAAGGTAGGCTTTCAGCCCAACGAAAACAGAGGTGTAAAGGTGACAAGTATTTTGTGTTCAGTTATCTTGCTTCCTTATCCATCAACCCCTGTGGGTGTTGGGCGGGTTCCGGTTGACACGAGAATCGCCCCAGACAGGCCAGCTTTTTAAGCTCGTTTGTTACGTATCGTGCGACAGGTCAACCACCGTAAGTATAAAACCAATTTAAGTCCGGCCAGTCATTATGAGAAGTTTCGTTTTTTCTGAGAATACTGACCAGTATAAAACCTTAATTTGGCGACAATTTTATCACTCGCAAAAAGTAGAGTTCTTTCAACGTAAACGGGTTCAGACAATCGTCTTACTTATTGTGCCATTTTTATTGCTTTTGGCCTACTTTGCCAATCATAATACTAATAATTTGGTAGCTGCCTTCATTCTCTTTTTGGTGCTATGTTTTTGGATACTGCTCTTTTTCGTAAAAAGAAACTTGGTGAAGAAAAGTATTGCTGATTTCCCCAATAGGCATTTATACACAATAACATTGGATGAGGAGACTATTATCTATGCAACGGCCGTATCGCAGAGTGAAATAAAATGGAGTTATTTTCCTGAATACGAAGAATTTGAGAAGAATTTTACGCTTTATCCACGGGAAAAACCCAGAGAGCCAATTTATTTGCCTTTGTCATTTGCGTCAGACAGTGAAGATTTAGCCGCATTGATTCGCCAAAAAGTCAAGAAAAAAGAATAAAAGGGTTTTTTTGCTCGTGTTTCGCTTCGCGTGAGGCAGCTTCCCGGTGACAGCGAGCACGTCCCCAAGGAGAGTTGGCAGCCCAACTAAATGAGTGTGTAAAGGTGCAGGAACGTTCATTTTGGAGAATTTTGCCCTCATCCATTAACACTCATGGTCGTTGGGTGAACCGACTAAGTTGCGCGTGTTTGTGAGCTTCCGCGAGACAGGGGACACGTCTTGACAGGCAGGCTTCGGGGCTTGTCAGGCGGCTTTGGTTGACAGATCAAACGCCCAATTAGGTAGGTATTAGGTTTCCATTGCCAGCTTTCCGCTGACAAAATAAACTTGTGAGTAATTTTAAAACGCAATGACTACATCTATCATTTTTAGTCTACTGGGTTGGGTAGTTGCGGCAGTCAACTTCTATGCGATTTATAAAGTCTGGAAAGCCAATGTATTCTCGAAATGGTGGAAGATATTACTTCCCATTCTCATTAACTTACCAACGCTTACTTACACGGCGGTACAAGGCGTGGGCTTTCAGTTATTGCACTTCTTGCTGTTTGGCAAAGGCGTTGCTCAAAATTATCAGTCCAATCCTTTTGAACCGATTGTAGCAGGTGAAACGATCTCATTTGCTCTACCATTAGGCGCACTATATGTGTTCTATAAGCTGGATAACTGGGTTAGGACGAAGGAATATGCAGAGGAAGGCATTTAGTCGTTCTGCATGGGGCGGCTTCCGTTGACAAGATACATGTCCCGAGGGTGGGTTTTCAGCCCAAACAAACGAGTGTGTAAAGGTATGAGTAAGCTCGTTTGTTCTGACTTGTGTGCCCACCATCAACACTCATGGTCGTTGGGTGCGGGTCTATAAAAGTGCTTTTATTTCCGGGTTTCGGGCGACAGGCCGCACGTCTCCGACAGGCAGGTTTAGGTTTCAATTCGGGGCTCCGGTCGACAGGGCGAACGCTTAATATATTTACAATTTTTCTTACCATAAATATCAGTATGTTTTCAAGTAAAGACTACTCTAAAATGACACTTGACGAATTAGTGTCAGAAGAGAAAAGAATGAAATCGCAGAAAACCCTGATTGCTCTGATAGTCGGTCTTATCGTTGGCATTGCTGTATGGTCTGCAACACACAAATGGGGGGCTTTCTTTACTTTTGGTTTACTAATTCTTCCGCTTGTCATCGGTTCCACATATTCAAAAACCTTGAAGGCAATTGAAGCGGAAATCAGCCGCAGGGATGTTATTGATTAATTGGCTCCGCGTGGGGTCGTCTCCTGCGACAGGAAGCGCGTCTCAAAGGAAAGTTTTCCGACCGACCAAACGAGTATGTAAAGCTGTACGTAATTGTGTTTGAATGAACTTCTGTGCCTGCCACCGACACCCGTTGGCGTTGGGTGATAGAAAATGCCGGGTTTCCATTTCTGGCTTTCATGCGACACTGGATACGCTCTGGTTAGGTAAGTTTAGCCTTTCATTTTCGGGTTGCGTATGACAAGTGGTACGTCTGAGTGAGTCAGGTTTGTGAGTTTCAAGTTTCGGCTGACAGAGGAAACGCCCCTATATTTTAAACTAATTCAATAATCAGTAACCTCAGAACCCCTGTAAAAATTTGAACCATGAAATTCAACCGTGTACTTAGTTCGATTGCCATATTTACTACGTTTTATGGGTGTGCTACTAAAGATACTTCCAGCCCAATTATCGGAACCTGGGAGTTGACATCGGCAACAACGACAGAAAAAGACTCTACGTTTTCTACGTTTGATCCAAGCCACAAAATGATTAAAATCATTAATCCAACGCATTTCGCTTTTTTGAATCATGCTGTAAACACGGCGAAAGATTCATCAAATGCATTTACGGCGGGTGGAGGAAAATATACGCTAGTTGACAGTGTTTATACAGAGAGCTTAGACTATTACAGTGACAAAGCCTGGGAGAATAACAAATTTCCATTCGTTGTTAAAGTAACCAATGATACGTTGATCCAGAAAGGTGTTGAAAAAGTTGAGAAACTTGGTATTGACCGGGTGATAATTGAAAAATATAAACGAGTCACCAACTAATTTTGCATGACAGCTATTCAATAAAATCTACTTCTGTAGCATTGCCATAAGGCCCATATCACCCGTAACTGGCTGGTTCCTTACCTACTTCATATAGACTCATGTGTAGACTGAGAATGCATAATTACTTATCGCTCATCGAATTATTTCGTAAATTCGATGTTTCTTAGGTAGATAATTTTGCATACTCATGATTGAAAGACCCCTTACTGACTGGTTGCCTCTGACGATGAAAGAAGTCGAAAAAAGAGGCTGGGATGAAGTTGATGTCGTATTGGTGTCGGGGGATGCCTACGTAGATCACCCAGCTTTTGGCACGGCTGTGATTGGGCGCATCATGCAGAGTGAAGGGTTTCGCGTAGCGATTATTGCCCAGCCTAACTGGAAAGACGATCTGCGCGATTTCAAGAAATTTGGTAAGCCAAAATACTTTTTTGGTGTTACGGCAGGCTGTATGGACTCGATGGTTAACCACTATACCGCCAACAAACGACTGCGTTCCAATGACTCTTATACGCCTGGTGGCGAAGCGGGCTTTCGTCCCGACTACGCGACTATTGTGTACTCCAATATTCTGAAAACACTGTATCCCGACGTACCGGTGCTGCTTGGGGGTATTGAAGCTTCGTTGCGCCGGGTAACGCACTATGACTATTGGCAGGACAAATTAATGCCCTCCATTCTGGTCGATGCGGGTGCCGATATGCTGGTATATGGCATGGGTGAGCAACCTCTCCGCGAAATCCTGAAACTGGTGCAGAAAGGCGTGCCTTTTTCGTCGATGCGCAACATCAACCAGGTGGCGTTTCTGCACGACGCCAATACCGAACTACGCGACTATAATAACTGGAGTTCGGTTGAACTGGCGAGTCATGAGGTTTGCCTGGAGGACAAAATCAAATACGCGGCCAACTTCAAAATTGTTGAGGTTGAATCAAATAAGTGGCAGGCCAACCGGATCACCCAAAAAATAGGTGATCAGATTCTGGTGATTAACCCGCCATTCAAGACGATGGAAGAGGCCGAAATCGACAAGTCATTCGATTTGCCCTATACGCGTCTGCCTCACCCGAAATACAAAAAACGGGGTCCGATTCCGGCTTACGACATGATTAAGTTCTCGGTCAATATGCACCGGGGCTGTTTTGGTGGTTGCAGTTTCTGCACTATTTCGGCGCATCAGGGCAAATTCGTGGCATCCCGAAGCGAAGCATCGGTACTTAAAGAAGTCGATGAAATTACGAAGCACCCCGAATTCAAGGGCTACATCTCGGATTTGGGCGGTCCATCGGCCAATATGTACAAAATGAAGGGCAAAGACGAATCGATATGCGCCCGTTGCCAGAGTCCAAGTTGTATTCACCCGGTCATTTGCTCCAACCTCGATACGTCGCACAAACCTATGACGGAATTGTACCGCAAAGTCGATGCTAACCCAAACATAAAAAAGGCATTTGTTGGCTCGGGCGTTCGCTATGATTTGCTGGTCGATGATTTCAACAAAAACAACGCCGACGGGAATCACGACGAATATATGGAGCAACTGGTTACGCGCCACGTATCGGGTCGGTTGAAAGTCGCACCCGAACATACCTCCGACGATACGTTGCGGGTGATGCGGAAACCGTCGTTTAAATATTTCAAGTTATTCAAGCAGAAGTACGACAAAATTCAGGAGAAGCATAACCTCAAGCAGCCACTGATTCCTTACTTCATCTCGTCGCATCCCGGCTGCGAAGAACAGGACATGGCCAATTTGGCCGCGGAAACGAAAGATCTGGGTTTTGAACTCGAACAGGTACAGGACTTTACGCCGACCCCGATGACAGTCGCCGAAGTGATCTATTATTCCGGTGTCCATCCTTACACGCTGAAACCAGTCAAAACGGCAAAAACGCGGGAAGAGAAACAGGCGCAGAATAACTATTTCTTTTGGTATAAGCCTGAATATAAAAACTGGATTCGGAATCGCCTGAATACACTCAAACGGCCGGATTTAGTAGAGCGTTTATTGGGAAGTCCAAAGATGGAAAGTAACGGTAAGCCTAAATTTTCGGGCAACTATTCGGGCAAGAAAAAGCGATAAAGTAAGGTTCGATTTCTGAAAAATTTTAATTCGAGCGTAATGTATAAACAACATTACGCTCGAATTTTTTTGACTGAATTTATTGCTAATCAGGGGGAATAGTTCTTGTCTGAACGTTGGGTAAAAATACTTACTCCCGTATTTTTTTTTCGGATTAGTCACGTTTATAGTCTGGAAGATTAGCCGGTAACGTATGAGGAGTTAATGAATAATGTAGTCTTTTTAGCCTAACTAATCTTTTTCTAAAACGATGTTAATCAAAATCTCAACAATCGGTATACTTATATGGCTCGCTTTAACGGATTTACAGGCGCAGGCGCTTAATACGTTGACTCCTCAGGAAAAAAAGGAAGGTTGGAAATTACTCTTTACGGGGCAAAATGTAGAAGGCTGGCATACGTATGGCACTAAAACAGTAGGTGCGTCCTGGAAAATTGATCAGGGTGCGTTAAAGTTAGATGTACCTAATCGAGTCGGGAATAAAGCATCTGATGGGGGCGATTTGGTAACCGATGCCGTATTCTCCGGCGACTTCGAGTTTAAGGTGGAATGGAAAGTGGAACGATTCACCAACAGCGGTATCTTTCTCTTTGTTCAGGAAGCACCGCAGTATAAAAACATCTTCGATACCGGGTTGGAACTCCAGGTGCTGGACGACGCTATCTACGAAGGTGCCGCCGAAAATAAGCACCGGGCCGGCGATTTTTTTAGTGTAGCTAACGCGCGGGTTCGCGAACTCCAGCCCGTTGGAAGCTGGAACAAAGTGCATGTGATCTTTAAAAACAACAAGCTGAGTGTTTCGCTAAACGGCTTCAGCATTCAGGAACATGATGTGACCAGCTCTGACTGGAAACAGCGCATTTCTACCAGTAAACTCAAAGATAGCCCCCTGTCGAAAGGCCGACTATCTGGTCGAATCGGTTTGCAGGATTGGGGTAGCTCAGTCTGGTTTCGGAATATTAAATTTCGATCGCTGTAACCCTTAATCCAATCGTACCCATATGGTGCCAGACAGTGTCTCGCCTGGATTCAAGATAACCAATCCTTCACCGTTGTTGAATGCATCGACATTGGCTGTTAGCGGTTCGATCGCTACACTATCACGCCGGGTGGGCGTGTAACACACCAGATAGTTGAGTTTACCTTCGCCAGTCTCCTGCCCTACAATCAACCGGACGCCCGTTTGTAAGGATGTCAGTACCGTTTCGGCAAACGACTCAGTATCCGTTGGGAGGCTCGTTGGCTCAATGGCAAACGCCGTATCCAGTTCTTGATCTTTCAGGCCAATTGTTCCGGCTTCCTCACGCGGTAGTCGACCTTTCGGAATCATGTGATCATCAAGCTCAATGGGCGTTCGGATAGGTAGTGATAGCGTTTGATTGGCAATGGGCTCGTCTGAAAATGTAAAATAAGGATGCCAGCCAAAAGCGGCCGGACAACGTGTTGCGCCCGTGTTGAGTGCCGAATAACTCATCCGAAGCGCGCACATCTTGTCTTCGGCAGCACTGCTACCAAGGGTCAATGCATTGGCCTGAACCAATTCATACGTAACAGTTAACGCAAACGGAAACGGATAACCAAACGTATCACCTTCGTAGTCGTAACGTAGGGTTAGCTGCGCGTGGGTTGGTGATATATCCTGGCTTACTACAGAAAATACGCGCCCATGTACAAAGCCATGTAAGGCATTGTCGCGTCTCATCTCGTTCAGTTTCACGGCATAGCTTTCTCCCTCGAAATGGTAAACACCATGCCGAATCCGGCTTGGAAACGGGTAGAGTAAAGCGCTGGCATAACTCTCCGCGGCCAACAATGCCTGTGGTGATTCTGGAGCCTGTATCAACTCGAACCGCTTTGTGCCTTTCCGAAGGACTAGCCGCCTTAGAATGGCGCCAAATTCAGGAATGATCGTGATAAACTCGCCTGATTCAGGGTGGGCAAGTATGAATTCAGTGAGAGGCTCCGTACCGGTTGGCAACGGGCCAAAGGGCTGGGTAGTGATCTGGAAGGGCATAATGGATACGCAAAGGTCAGTGGAATAATAAGCCGTTTAAAGTGAGGATTGTTTGCTGATATGGGTCAAAATGAGAATTATAACAGCGTTGCTCTCATTTTGCTTATATTTCAGGGTAATCGAATGGGCTCCATTCCTTCCCCACTCCATGCAAACTACGTTTACTGAACCTCTTAACTGGTCATTAGAGCGAAAAATTATATTCCGGTTTTTCTGCGCTTACTTCGTTTTGTATACATTCCCTTTTCCCCTCGATATTATTCCGGGTACGGATAATGTATCTGGATACTACACAAACGTATGGCATCTCATTGTGCCGTGGATAGGCCGGAATCTATTGAATTTGCCTTACGAAATCACAGTTTTCCCAAACGGAAGTGGCGATACGACCTATGATTACGTGTATGTACTTTGCCTGTTTGTTCTGTCAATAATCTTCACCCTTATTTGGACGATTTTAGATCGTAATCGTCTAAACTACAATGCAACGCTCTATTGGTTATTGGTACTGCTACGTTATTATCTGGCATTTACGATGTTTTCCTATGGTTTCGCGAAACTGTTCAAAACTCAATTCCCATTTCCGAATCTGGGGCGATTAATGCAGCCCTACGGTCAGTCATCGCCAATGGGGCTAGCCTGGACGTTTATGGGATATTCGACTGGTTATAACTGGTTTACAGGCCTGGGCGAAGTTGTTGGTGGAGCACTGCTTTTGTTTCGAACAACCGCCATGCTGGGATGCCTTGTCCTGATTGGCGTGATCGGCAATATCGTGGCTATGAATTTCTTTTACGACATTCCGGTCAAGCTATTTTCGTCGCATCTGCTAATCATAACATTGTTTGTGCTGGCACCTGATGCAAGTCGACTTTTTGATTTGTTTGTCCTTAATCGACCAACCCCAGCCCGAAATCTGGAACCCTTCTTTCCTCAGCAAAAGGCTCGTATTGGACGTATTGTGATTAAAGCCGTACTGATTCTGTTCGCGCTTTATTTCAATATCAATAATAGTCTGGAAACCGTTAAAAACTATGGCGATACGGCTCCCAAACCACCACTTTATGGGGTATATCAAGTGGAGCGGTTTATGCTGAACGGCGATTCGCTGGCGGCAGATACAACACGTTGGCGGCAAGTTATTGTTGCAGGCTATAAGGGTGCCTCTAACCTAACAATTCGTCTCGCCAATGACTCGCTACGTCGGTATCAGTTTGAGCCAGATTCGGCTACGTCAAAAGCGGTATTATATGTTCGTTTCGATATGGCTCATAAACACCATCTTACCTATCTGCGACCCGATACAAACTCACTGGTGTTGCATGGTCGAATAAAGCAAGACTCCGTATATGCACGACTTCGCAAACAGCCAACGGATAAGTTTTTGCTGGTCAATCGGGGGTTTCACTGGATTAATGAGTATCCATTCAACCGATAAAAACGAATAGAAAGCTTACATTTCGCCTTCGACACCTAATCCGAAAAGGGCAAAATCATACCGCACTGGATCTGTTGGGTCGAATTGACGTAGTGTTTCAGTAAGTTCGAGCGCTGCTTTCCAGTCGGTTTGCGGTCGGGTGAGCAAGCCCAACTGGCGTGCTACCCGGTTTACATGGACGTCAATCGGTATCACTAGCTGGTCAGGCCGTAGCTGTTTCCAGAGCCCAAAATCAACGCCCCGCTCATCGTTACGTACCATCCAGCGCAGAAACATGAGCAGTCGCTTACACGACGAGTTGCGGGCGGGTGTGGCTATGTGCTTGCGTGTTCGTTCCGGGAAAAAATCAGTGAGGCCACAAAATCGGTCATGGAACGTCATGAGGGCTGATTCGATTGTTCGTTGCGTGGCCGGAATGCTGCCGTCTTCAATTTGTGGCATTCTGGCCGCGCAACTCAGAAAAGCATTCTCCAGCGAATCATTTTCCCGGTAATACTGCCGAAAGAAATGGAGGAAATAAAGCGCATCGGTCGCGTTGAAGGTGCGGTGTTTGAAAGCCAGAAACCGGCTCAGGTCACTTTCCTGATGATTGCGAACAAAATCGTAAGGCGTGCCATCCATGAGTTCGACCAGCTCGGTTGTTTTCTTCAGAATAACGGAGCGTTTTCCCCAGGCAAGTATGGCCGCCCAGAAGCCCATGAGTTCAATGTCCTGTTTGCGACTAAAGCGGTGCGGAATACTGATGGGATCGTGCTCAATAAATGAAGGCCGATTGTATTGATCGGCCTTCAGGTTCAAAAAATCAATAAGTTCGGGTTGTGTCATCGTAACTACGTAGTGGCTGGCGAAGGCTTAGTGCGAACGGCCTCCGCTAACGATCCATGCCATGGCGCGGGAAATACCTGAAAAAACAGCCAGCAGCGTCGACATAACGAACGTAAAGACCGCAATGAACGGATACGCCAGTGTGAACATAATGCTGAACGTCAAATAACCTGGGGTGGCTTTCATCTGCTCATCGCGTTCGCGGTGACGCCGGGCAATGCGCTCTTCTTTGGTTTCCATAAATCCTTATCGAACAATATAACTGACCTCAGCTCGAAAACGCCGATCTTCGGGTGAAAGTTTCGAAAAAGCTTGCGTTGACAATTTAATCAGAATCTTGTCATTGATACCTGTGTTCGGTAAGCGACCAATTACTTTCACCCAGAGGCTCTGGTTGTTGAAAGCATTACGAACCTGTACCAGCGTACCAATGGGAGCAGTGCGGTGCAGGGCGAGGTACTTTCCCGACCCATCGGCACCCTCAATCATTTCAGCGATCCCACTGTCCGAAATTCGTCGTCCGTGGGTAGGCATGGGCGCATCGTTCCCTGGCCGGGGCGACTCAATCTCCACTTCAGCGGGTTTGGCCGATGTAGACATAGAGCTTGGCTTACTGGCTGCATCCACTTCATTATGAGCAACGTCACTACGTCGTTCCGGTTTTTGTTCGGAGGCTGGCGGTGTGACTTTGGGTTCGGTAGCATGGGGTTCAGTAGCTGGCGTTGTCGAGCGAGGCTCGCTAGGTTTCGGTTCAACAGGACGCGGTTCTGTCGGATGAACTGCTACGGTTTTCGGCGCGGGTTCGGGTGTTTTGTCCGGTGTTTTAGCCGCGATCTTTGCCATTGATTTTGACGGGACACGCGCCTGGTGGGCTTTTTCCGAAACAATCAATGCCTGACCAATGAGTACGTTATTGCCCGGTAAATTATTCCATTTGCGCAGGTCTTCCTGCGAAACGCCATACCGGCTGGCCAAGCTGTAGAGTGTTTGACCGTTTTCAACAACGTGAATACCCGCTCGTGCCGGATCTTCTGCTTTCTTTAGCTCTTTTCCGGCACTTTTTTTAGGCTTGGCATCTGGCTGAGTTTCTGCCGATGCTGGCTTCGAAACCGCTTTCTGGGTTGTATCCAGCTTCCCTGCTTTTTCCTGTTTCGAGACGACTTTGTCAATGGCTTTGGTTTCTTTGGGCTTTGGAGCACCATCGGCCATAGGAATTCGAACAACCTGGCTGTATTTAACGGACTCTTTGATATCGGGGTTAGCGGCTTTAATATCCGCCACCGAGCGATGATACTTGCGGGCAATCGCGTAGAGCGTCTGGCCTTCGTCGACGCGGTGTAGCACGAAACGCTTTCCGTTTTTTTTCTCGACACCAATGGAGTCGATGACTGTTTCCCGAACAGGAAAAGTCGGATGGGCTTTAACCGAATATATAAACGTAATGCCGCTCATTACCAGCAAAGCACAACGAATAGCGAATTTTTTCATAGGTATCGTCAGCCAGAGCGCAGTTGATACGTGGTAGGCGTTGTGAGCCACGAATTGTCAACTGATTAAACGGCGTCTGTTGTAAAAGTAGCGTAAAATACGCCTGATTTTGCCAGAAATGTATTTTGTTGCCGCCGAGTTCGTTGATTAAGTAACTAACACACGACTTTCTTATAAATCTGTTAAATCTTCTTAAAAAGGCAGTTCCAATGATCTTTCGGAACAGAAGTCTGCGTTTGAAGTTAAACAATGAATGGTTTCGCTTTCTACTACAACTGGCAGATCTGCGAAATCTGTATGATAAAATCCCCCCGAACGCATGCAAAATTATTCGATACTCTGGGCCGATGATGAGATTGACCTTCTGAAACCACACATTCTGTTCCTGAAAAATAAAGGATATGATGTCACACCTGTCAATAGTGGTGCCGATGCTCTCGATCAGGTTGAACAGACCAACTACGACGTAGTGTTTCTGGACGAAATGATGCCTGGTATGACAGGATTGGAAACGCTCGCGCAGATCAAGCAAATGCGGCCCAATTTGCCTGTCGTTATGATTACCAAGAGTGAAGAAGAGCATATCATGGAGGAGGCTATTGGCTCTAAAATCGCCGATTACCTCATTAAGCCGCTTAATCCGAATCAGATATTATTGTCGGTTAAAAAGATTCTTGATAACAAACGGCTCGTCACTGAACGTACTAACATTGGCTACCAGCAGGATTTTCGAAATATTTCGATGCAGTATAACGACCGCATGGATTTTGAGGAATGGGCTGATGTGTATAAAAAGTTAATTTACTGGGAGTTAGAGCTTGATAGCTCGCAGGATAAGAGTATGTCCGAGGTCATGAACATGCAGAAAAGCGAAGCCAATTCGGAGTTCTGCAAGTACGTGATGGACAACTATGAAGACTGGTTGAATGAGCCTAAAATGGAGAGTCCGGTCATGTCGCACCAACTGATGCGCAAGAAGGTATTTCCATTGCTGGACTCGAATGCTCCCCCCTTGTTCTTCATTCTGGTGGATAACCTGCGCTATGACCAGTGGAAAGTTATCGAGCCCCTGTTGTCCGAATACTTTACCGTTGAGGAAGAGTCATCGTACTATTCCATTTTGCCAACCACGACAGGATTTGCCCGGAACGCCATTTTTTCGGGGATGATGCCTAGTGAAATGGAGAAAAAGCACCCTGATTTGTGGGTTAATGATGACAGTGAAGATGAAGGGCTGAACAACCACGAAGACGAGTTTCTGCGTCGGCAAATTGACCAAAGCCGCCTGAATATTAAATCGTCGTACCACAAGATTCTGAACGTCAATCAGGGGAAATCGCTTGTCGATAACTTCAATAACCTCTTGCAGAACCAGTTGAACGTAGTGGTTTACAACTTCGTGGATATGTTGTCGCACGCTCGTACGGACATGGCCATGATTAAAGAACTGGCTCCCGACGAGTCGGCCTACCGCTCCATCACGCGGTCGTGGTTCCTGCATTCGCCCTTGCTGGAGTTTATACAGAAAATTGCGTCTAAAGGCGGACGGCTTATCATCACGACCGACCATGGTATGATTCGCGTTCAGAAACCCGCCAAAATTGTTGGCTATCGCGAGACGAACACAAATCTTCGATACAAGCAGGGCAAGAATCTTGGTTTTGATGATAACCATCTCTTTGTCGGGCGTAAGCCAGAGCGGCTTTTCTTACCGAAGCCACATGTATCAACGGCCTATGTATTCACACTGGAAGATTATTTCTTTGCTTACCCCAACAACTATAACTACTACGTTAATCACTACCGTAATACCTTCCAGCACGGGGGGGTATCGCTGGAGGAGATGATTATTCCTTTCGCCTATCTGAAGGCGAAATAGGAGGGTAGAGAAAGGACGAGCGGGAGGAAGGGGAGAAAAGGGATTCATTATGCCCCTTTTTCCCTTTCTTCCCGCTCGTCCTTTTTCTTACTTGTAGGAATCAATACGTAGCAAAAACGTCCTCCATCACATAGGCATGAGTACCAAGCCATTTGGCCGTTCCATTCAATTTGGTAAGCTCGATGGTCATATCGTTCCGGAAGTCGCTCAAACAATATTTACTGATCGCCTGCTCAATGGTGCTCAGAATAAAAGCCGCTGCCCGGATCAGCACACCATCAACAATAATTATCTCTGGATTGAACAAGCTGATCGCAATAGCGAGGCCTTTGCCCAACTGAAACCCCGTTTCATGCAAAATGTCGATTGCATAAGAATCGCCCTGATGGGCCGCACTGATAAGCTCGTCAATGTCGATCTGGTCGACCCGATCACGAAAAGCAGCCAGTTTCGATACTTGTCCCGCCAGAATGTCGCGCTGTACACGCCGAACCAGCGCCGAAGCCGACGTAACGGTATTAAGACAGCCAATTTTACCACAATAACACAACTCACCTTCTGGGTCAACCTGAATATGGCCTAACTCGCCGGCAAATCCGCTGGCACCCTGAAAAACCTCACCATTAACGATAATTCCCAAACCAACGCCCCAGTCAATATTTATAGCGAGTACTTGCTTTTTGCCCCGTGCTCCACCAAATCGACTTTCGCCCAAAACAGTCGCTTTGGTATCGTTAATTAAATAAACGGGTTTGCCAATTTTTTGGGAAAACCACTTCGTCAGGGATTCATCAGTCTGATTTAAATTCTTGTAGGTCATATTTTGACCACGACGTGAATCAATTAAACCGGGCATCGATATCCCAACAGCAATCAGATTATCTATGGTTAAGCCAGAATCGTTCAAGGCAGTGGTAAAGTGTTGAACTAATGACGTGAGAAAGGCCGGATTGTCGTTTAAGCGCAGGTCATAATCGCCCCTGAAGATTACTCTCCGTTGCGCATCCATAAACAATATTTTGGTGTCATGTGTGCTAACGTCCAGCACGGCTGCATAATGATGTTTCCTGTCAAGCCCAAATAAAACCGGTCGTCGACCATTACTGCCAGTTGCCGTGCCGATGGCTGTTACCCATTGATTATCAATCAGTTCCTCGACCAGATTGGTGACAGAGGGAACACTGCTATGCAGCATTTTTGTTAAATAGGCCAGTGTACATGTTCCCTCTGCATATAAATAAGCCAACGCTTTACGCTGTTTTTGATTCTTTTTATAATCGACAACTGACTGTTGAGTTGGCGATTCTTCTTCAAAGATTATATCTGGATTCATTAGTGTAGATGAATGCGTTACTGAAAACGAGAAAAAATACAAAGAACTGTTTAAAGTTGCATCTTAATGTATTAAAAGGGCGTGTCGACTCAAGAACTTACGCTTCCTTCCAATAGGATCAGACATTATAAACAGAGCTTCAGTCGTTCAAAAAATTTAGTTAGTAAAGAAATTTTTAATTTTATTTTAATATCTAAAGAAAATATGTAGCCTGACTTACTTGATCGTTGCGTACTTATTTATTTATTGGCCTGAGCGAAGTTATTTTAGGTTTAGCGAAAATTTTATCCCAATGAAATTGTTCGGTCCGGATTAATACAGGGGGTGGCTGAATGGTAATAAATGTAGTTTCTCACGGTTTTCTACGGGCAAAAGAATGATTAATAATCAAAAAGGAAGAACTGTAGCATCCGTTACAACGGCTAGAAATGTCACGATGGATAGTAAGCGAAACGGCCTGAATAAGAAAAAAGGCATTCAGAGAGACATAGCCCTGATTGCCTTTTTATAGAAAAACTTAATTTATACCAGTTTATCCGCGTAATTCGACTACTTGCCCATCTTGGCAACGTAGCACGCGGGCTGGGTATTTGTGCAGTAAATCGTAATTGTGCGTAGCCATAAGAATGGCCGTTCCAGCGTTATTGATCGCCTGGAACACTTTCATGATTTGATCGGCAACGGCCGGGTCGAGATTACCCGTTGGTTCGTCGGCGATGAGCACTTGTGGTTTATTCAACATGGCACGGGCGACAACAACACGCTGCTGTTCGCCACCCGAAAGCTGGTGAGGCATTTTTTGCTGCGCATTTCCCAGACCAACCTGAGTCAGCACATCAGCAATGCGAGCGTCCATATCCGTCTTGTTTTTCCAGCCGGTTGCCTTCAGCACAAACTTCAGATTCTCCTCTACAGACCGATCGAAAAATAACTGGAAATCCTGAAAGACAATCCCTATTTTTCGACGTAACTGAGGCACATCGCGCGGGTTGAGTGCGTCCAAAGCATAGCCTGCTACGTGTCCCTTTCCACTCTGGAGCCATAGATCGGCGTACAATGTCTTAAGCAACGATGACTTACCACTGCCTGTGCGGCCGATAAGGTAAACAAATTCACCGTTGTTAATGATAAACGATACGTCCCCTAAAACCAGTTTTTTGCCCTGGTAAATATCGGCGTGGTCAAGAGTCAGAACGGGTTCCTGAGAAAGCATAAAAAAAAGTTGTCAATAAAGTCATCAGTCGTCAGTCAATAGTCATACCTACGACGGATAGCGCTGGTAGTTACGACTTATTGACTGACGACTGACGACTTTTTTTATTATTTAACGGCTGCAAGAGCCTTTTCGTGGTCGGCAAGGAATTTAGCCAGACCGCTGTCGGTAAGCGGGTGATTCAGTAGTGATTTAATAACGCTCAGCGGAGCCGTCATCACGTCGGCACCAATTTCGGCGCACTTGATAACGTGCATTGGGTGACGTACTGATGCCGCCAGTACTTCGGTTGTATAACCGTAGTTCGTAAAAATCGTTACGATCTGCTCGATCAAATCCATACCGTCGGTCGAGATGTCGTCTAACCGACCCACGAACGGCGATACGAAAGACGCACCAGCTTTAGCCGCCATAAGTGCCTGACCAGCCGAAAAAATGAGTGTACAGTTCGTGCGGATGCCCTTTTCAGAAAAATATTTAATGGCTTTAACACCATCAGCCGTCATTGGAATCTTGACAACTATATTCTCGTCGAGTTCGGCCAGTTCATCGCCTTCCTTGATCATCTCTTCGTACTTGATCGAGATAACCTCTGCACTCACATCGCTTCCTACGATGTCGCATATTTGTTTATAATGGCGCATTACGTTGTCTTTACCCGTAATGCCTTCTTTTGCCATCAGCGAAGGGTTGGTGGTAACGCCGTCGAGAACTCCCATGTCCTGGGCCTCACGAATGTCAGCCAAATTGGCCGTATCAATGAAAAATTTCATGGTAAATAATGTTAATTAAATTGGTCAATCCGTAAAACAATCATTCAAAAGGTGTGTCAATCAGATAGTAAGTCGAAATAATGATTCTGCTACTGACTGGCGCATTGACTATTTTACGGGTTTATTCTGTGCGTCCCATTTTGGATTTTGCAGACGTGAAGGTACGCATCTTTCCCCGTTTGGGCTTTGTATTGTTTTGTAATCAGGTCAGTAAAGTCATCCAGCGCGTTTTCGCGTACCAGATTAATCGTGCAGCCACCAAAGCCGCCACCCATCATTCGGGCACCCAGCACACCCGTTTGCTGGTGAGCAATGTCAACCAGGATATCTAACTCAGGACAACTGACTTCATACCAATGGCTTAGACCTTCGTGGGAGCCGTACATCAATTGGCCAAACTGAGCCACATCGCCTGCTTCGAGGGCGGCTACGCCATCCAATAAACGCTGGTTTTCCTGCACTACGTAGGCGCACCGGCGGTAGATCAATGGGTCCGTATCGCGGAGATGCCGATCCAGCATCGGCATCGTTACGTCGCGCAGACTCTTGATGTCGGGATAAAATGTTTGAAGAAAGCGGACGCCTGCTTCGCATTCTGACCGGCGCGTATTATACTCCGACGTAACCAGGGAGTGTTTCACCCGCGAGTCGCACAGGACGATACTGATGCCTTCCATTTGTAAAGGAGCATAGGTATAGTCGAGGGAGCGGCAGTCGAGTTTAATGACGTGATCGGCTTTGCCCATCATGCTGGCAAACATATCCATGATGCCCACCTTGGCGCCAACAAACTCATTTTCGGCCCGTTGCGACAGTTTTAGCATCGTAATTCGGTCGAGCCCTAGACTGAATACTTCGTTAAGGGCAAAGCCAACGCCGTTTTCGAGTGCCGCCGACGACGACAGACCGGAACCCATGGGAATTGTACCCCCAAAAACGCAGTTGAAGCCACCGGGTTCATGGCCCGCCAGCCGAAACTGCGCCACAACACCCAATAAATAATCGGCCCAGGTATGCGTTGGTTCTAATCGGTTGAGAGTGCCCTGATACGTTTTGTTCAGGTCATAGGCCACGAAGTGAAGTTCATTGTCGGAGCGAGGGCCAACAGCCAGGTAAATTGCCTTGTCGATGGCGGCAGGGAGCACAAAACCTTCGTTGTAGTCGGTATGTTCGCCAATGAGATTGACGCGTCCGGGAGAGCAAATCAGCAACGGATCAGCCTGAAATGCATCCTGAAACGTTGTGGTAAGTTGGCTAAGCAGATCCATGTTGGGTTTAGGGAATTTAGCGGTACAGCTAAACGGATAACCCGCTAAACAAGATAACCGCCCCTGCGGAAGTGATCAGCCTGGACGGAAATAAAAAATGGCAAACCAATGTCTCACCGCTACGACCACCTACCCTTGCTTCGGTCAAGACCTGGGGGATTCAGCAGGAGCTGGTAGCACCGATTTGCCGATGCAAAGTTAAACAATAGTTAATCAAACGACCAAATTTCACCCGTACCTTTGCGGCCAAATTAAGTAATTATGAAGCGTTCGTTGGTTGTTTTGTTTAGTATTGTACTCAGTATCAGTGGATGTAGTTCGTCGGATAAATATGTTGAACAGGGGAGGGTTTATTTGAAAGAAGGGAAATTTCGGGAGGCTGTACAGTCACTTAATCAAGCCGTAGAGGCAGATGATCATAATTTCGAGGCTTTCAACTCACGGGGCGTTGCTTATTTTGAACTGAAAGAATATGCCAATGCGGCCCTCGATTACGACCAGGCCATCAAGCTAAAGCCCGATTTTTATCGGCCTTATTACAACCGGGGGTTGCTCAAAGTTGCCCAAAACGATTTGACGGGTGCCCTGAAGGACTATTCGGATGCTATTCGGCTGGCTCCCGACACAAGCCGTTCTATCAGTTCCGAATTATTTCTAAATCGGGGCCAGTTGTTTGCGACGCAGGGGCAGCTTCAACCGGCTCTAACCGACTTTTCGCAGGCTATTACGTTAGATTCCAAAAATGCGCTGGCTTTATATAACCGGGGCAATCTTCGGTTTCAACAGAAGGAGCTTGCCGGTGCCATTGCTGATTTTCAACAGGCTGTGCAGGCTGATCCGAAATTCGGTAAAGCCTTCTATGCCCTGGGGATCGCGCAATTATTGAACAATCAACGCGAGAGTGGTTGTTTAAGCTTAAAGCAAGCGCAGACGCTGGGCTACGAAGATGCTGCTAATGCTGTGGCTGAATACTGTAAATAAAGTCATTAGTCGATAGTCAGTAGTTGTCAGCTACTAATGACTATTGACTATCAACTACCGACTCACTTATGCGCAAAGCTATCTCTATTTTTTTCGGACTGCTGTTTGTTTTGTTTGCCATCTTTCAATACAACGATCCTGATCCGGAGGTCTGGATTCCGATTTATGGATTAGCTGCCATGGCCTGCTTTATGGTTTTTGCTGGCGTGGGGCAATGGTGGATATACGTAGCCATGGCCGTCGCCTACAGCGTTGCGGCTTTCTATCAGTGGCCTCCCAAATTTGAAGGGTTTTTGTTTAGCGAGGTAGGTATGCGGAGCATGAACATCGAAATGGCGCGTGAAGCGGGTGGCCTGGCCATCTGCTCGACTGTCATGATGCTGCTGGCCTTCCTGATGCGTCAACCGATACGCCGATGAAACTTATTGAATGTCCCCGTGATGCGATGCAGGGTCTGGACCATTTTGTGCCGACAGACCTCAAAATTCGCTATGTGAACACCTTATTGCAGGTTGGTTTCGATACGCTTGATTTCGGCAGTTTTGTCTCGCCCAAAGCAATCCCGCAAATGCGCGACACCGCCGACGTACTGGCAGGACTTTACCTGGCGAAAACAAAAACCAAACTCCTGGCTATTGTTGCCAACGTTCGCGGGGCCGAACAGGCGGTTGCTTATCCGCAGATTCAGTACGTTGGTTTTCCGCTATCCGTTTCGGAAACGTTTCAGCAACGTAATACAAACAAATCGATCGCTCAGGCATTCGCCGAAGTAGGGGAGATGCAAGAACGCTGCGTTGGGGCTGGGAAAGAATTGGTCGTTTACCTGTCGATGGGATTTGGTAATCCCTACGGTGACCCCTACAGTCTCGACCTGGTTGCCGGGTTCACAGAGAAATTAATCCAGGTAGGAATTGGGATTATTGCCCCCTCCGATACGGTCGGTACGTCAACGCCGGAAGCCGTTGAAACACTATTCCGGCACTTAATTGGGCAGTTTCCGCAAGTGGAGTTTGGGGCTCACCTCCATGCGCGTCCGGGCGAGACACCCGCTAAAGTGCAGGCGGCTTTGCGTGCAGGTGTCCGACGAATTGATGGAGCGCTACGGGGTTTTGGTGGCTGCCCAATGGCCACCGACGAACTTACGGGGAATCTGCCAACTGAGGAAATCATTCAGGAACTTGCTGCCGAAGGAATCGCTCTGAGTATCGACAAGGAAGCATTTCAAAAAGCCATGACCCTGTCAGCAGGGGTGTTTTAGAGCGTAGGGCCTGGAGCGAGGAGCATAGACTTTCTCTTACCCCATGCTCTTCGCTCCAGGCCCCACGCTATTTCACATAAACATCGCTTGAATTTCTCCTTTTACGGCCTGGAGAGCGTCGGCCGTTGGTTGCCTGTCTTTCTGAATGATACGTTCGAAAATTCGCTTTGAGAGTTCGAGCGCGGGTGCGTCAGGGCGCGTATCGCCCGAGGCCTGATTGATGAGCGTCATTACGTCGTTCATCGCGGCCTGAATCTGGTCCCAAACGCCCTGACTCATGTACACCTGCTGCGACAAATTGTGGTTGTACTCCTCCCGGATTTCCTGCAAAAGTCGCTGCTGAAATTCCAGTACGGTGGTCGAACTGCCGCCCAGCCGTAGTAAGAGATTATTGGGACTGATACGTTCCAGAAATAACACCATCCGCTCATACGCCTGCAACCGGATAGGGACAACGGTTTCCGTATAGCGGGTTTTAACATCGTAGCGGTGACGGTCGGCTTCGCGCTCCAGCAACAATTTGACGGTCAGATACATGCCATATAATACTAATCCTGCCGGTACGATCAGTTTCAGGAAGTCACTCAATAGGTCCATAGAGGGGAACGTTGTTCAATAAAAATGGGTAAATTTGACTAAAGGTTTTCGATCTAGTTGTATGCTCACTCTTGATAATCCCGTTTTTGTTCGGCCCGAAGCGCGCCAGCAGATTCTGGATACGTTGCAGGCTAATAAAATTCCCGGCGAATATGGATTACGTGTCGGTGTCCGGGGTGGGGGCTGTGGCTCATCCTGGCTATTAGGCTTCGATTTGCCTGGCCCCGCCGACGAAGTGTATAACGTTGATGAGGTGCGCGTCATTATCGACCGGAAGCATTTACTCTACGTACTAGGGGCCGAAATTGGATACGAACCCGGTGGATTTACGGTCGATAAAGTGACTGAGAGCCGGTAAAAATTTAGTTAACTCCGCTGACGTAGCGATGAGCCACGCACGATGAGCTGGGTTTCCATCACTTTGGTTTCTTTGGGAATCGTATTGTCGGTAGCCTCTATTTCCCTCAATAACAGCCGTACGGTTTCGGTGCCCATTTCCTGAATTGGCTGACTAATGCTGCTGAGCGTTGGCGAAAAATAAGCCGAAATAGGTTCATTATTAAAACTCACGATCGCCACATCATCGGGAATGCGAATGCCCTTTTGTTGCATGGCATATATGGCCGAATAAGCCATTCGATCGCTAATGATGACGACACCGTCGGGCGGTTGTTGCAGACTCATCATCGCTAACGTCTGCATGATCGTATTCTCCTGCGTATAATCGCAATTGAATACGTATTGATCGCCGACCGATAATCCATGTTTTGCCAGGGCCGCCCGATAGCCGTTTATGCGCTGATTGCTCAGGACCAACTGAGCCGGACCGGCCAGAAAGCCGATACGTTGGCAGCCATTTTCAATGAGATGTTCCGTGGCTTTGAAGGCGGCTGCGTGATTATCCACAATGACTTTCGACACGTTGATACTTTCGGCATAGCGATCAAAGAGCACCAGCGGAATGTTCTTGCGGGTCAGTCGTTCGACGTGTTCGTAATTATCCGTATCCCGCGACAGCGAAATAATGAACCCCTCCACCTGACTACGTAGCAGGTTCTGAATGTTGGTAATTTCACGTAAATAGGACTCATTCGTCTGACAGACCAGCACACTATAACCAGACTGCAAAGCGGCCTCCTCAATGCTATTGAGCATGGCCGAGAAATAATAGTAACTCAGGTTGGGCACAATAACACCGATAGTTCGGGTACGGCTCTTGGCCAGATTTTTGGCTAACTGGTTCGGCTGATAGTCCAGTTCTTCGGCCAGTTGTGTGACAGCTTTCCGTGTATCGGGGTGAATTTCGGGCATACCACGTAGCGCTCTCGATACCGTTGAGATTGAAATGTTCAGAGCCCGGGCAATATCTTTAATGGTAACCGGCGTGTTTTTCATAAAGAATTTATCCAGCTAAACTAGGGGCCCGCAAGTATAACTTTTACAAGATGAAGTCTTTCGAATCAGTGAGAAGTAGCCAAAAGCGCATAAGCGGAAGTAGCAATTATACGAAGAAAAATTTAATCTTTTAAAGGTAGTCCGGGCTCATGCAACCGTTACCGCAAACGTTTGCGGTAACGGTTGCATGAAAAAAGATAATCGCTACACTCGAACAGGCTTGACAAGTTGTACTAAGCGAGTATATTAGTAGATGATACCCAGAAAATAGGCTGGAAGCGAGTTTTGTTAGCCCCAACCCAATTTTGCTTTCAAATTACTGGGAATTGTATTTTATATAGAAATTTAAAAATATAAGTGGTACTAAATGGAGCGGCATCCACGCATTGCAAACTGTAGTGTGGCACTTATAAATAGATACGTTCAAACCCTCTACTCTGAAAACAGACATGGCTACGTCAACACTGGTTCCTTCGGATGAACTACTACTCGCGGAACTCTGGACTCGATTCAAAGCCGGTGATGAGCAAGCTTTTGACCAACTGACTCGGGCACGGTATCGGGTACTATTTAATTATGCCACCCGCTTCACCAAAAACCGGGAGTTAATTAAGGACTGTATTCAGGACCTGTTTCTGGAACTCTGGAACCGGCGCAAAGCCATTGTTGACACGCCCTACGTAACAATTTATCTCATTAAGGCATTGCGTAACAATTTGTTACGTAAACTACGAAAGGAGCAGGGCTGGCGAGCGACTACCGATGAAGGAATTGAACCAGAAACCAGCATTACTGATGGGCAAACAGCCGAAACCGAATGGATTGCGCTTGAAGCCCTGACCGAAACCGAGCAAAGTCTCCGGCAGGCTGTGGGACAGTTGCCCCAGCGCCAACAGGAGGTTGTGTTCCTGAAATTTTACGAAGGTCTTTCAAATGAGGATATAGCCCAAGTGATGGAAATAGAAAAGCAGACTGTTGCTAACTTCCTCTATCGCGCCATGACGCAATTGCGGAACTATCTCCCCGCCCGTATTTTTTCTTAAATTTTTCAAACACAGAGCGGTCCGCCGGTGCGGGACAGAGAAGGTACGAAGAACATAGAGATAAAAAATCTTTGTGCCCTCCGTGCCTTCTCTGTCCCGCACCGGCGGACCGCTCTGTGTTTGAAATCCTGCAACTAATTCTCAAAAAATTTCTGTCAGAAAGAGTATTGCCCCGGTAAGTCGGTCTATTTCTCTGTAAAAGGGGAAACCGAGACAACCTGAGCATGCCTGATTATACCTGCTATACGTTCGACGAATTCGTGCTGGACAGCCACTTCAGGCGGTGGGCGCTGGCCGATGCTCCGGCCGATCAGATGTTCTGGAATGACTGGTTGCGGGCAAATCCCGACAAACTGGATCTGGTACTGGCGGCCCGGCAGTTTGTCGTTCAGATGCAACAGGCGCAGGACGAGCTGTCTGACGATGAGCTGGATAATGAATTAGATCGATTGAAAATAGCTCGTCAACAGGTGTCGGATGAGGATAAATCTGGTGGTCGACAGGAATTTATGAACTGGTTGTTCATGGCTGCGGCTGTAGTCGTTGTGGGCATCGGTACGTTGGTCTATGTCAATCAGCGGCCAGGTGATACACCATTGGCTGCTTATCAAAAACAAGCCGAACAGGATGCCGGACCGCTACGTGAGGTTACGAACGAAACGTCGTCGAGCCAGCTCGTTACGTTGCCAGACGGAAGCCAGGTGACGCTCCATAAAGGCAGCCGGATCAGTTTCCCTCGTGCATTTACGGCAAAGCAGCGGGAGGTATTTCTGGTTGGCGAAGCGTTCTTTAGCGTGGTACGTCGCCCAAAACAACCCTTTTTAGTCTATACAAATCAGTTGACTACCAGAGTATTAGGGACAAGCTTTACGGTACGTGCCTACGCTGATGACAAGGAAGCAAAAGTAATTGTTCGCACGGGTAAGGTGTCGGTGTTCACCACGCCAGCCGATAAGAAACCAGGCGAGTTCGATGATAAAAATCCGGCGTTTATTCTGACGCCCAACCAGCAGGTAACACTGGACCGGGAGGAGAAACAACTGAAACGGTCGCTGGTCGCTGCGCCCGAGCCCGTAGCCGTTACGTCGGCCCAGCCGCAAGCCACTGTGTTTGACCATACGCCCGTCGTGTCGGTATTCAAAAAACTGGAAACTACCTATGGCATTGTCATTAATTACGACGCCGACCTGCTGGCCAACTGCGAGCTAACCGCCGAGTTTGGCACGGAGTCGATGTACGAAAAATTAGACCTGATCTGCCGGGCAACGGACTCCCGTTATGAGGTTATCGACGCCCAAATTGTCATTTATAGCAAAGGCTGCCGACCGGCCAACTGAGCAACGTACCGTATGAACCAACCTAACACCCGTATGAGAAAACAGTACCAATCACTCGTCTGAATGCAGGCCTAGCCCTATCGCTGTCGCTAGGGCAGCCGATGCCTGCGCGGAACCACTACGTTATCCATCCTCTCCGATTTCAACAGTTTTTTCAATCCAGGTGAATACTGGGTAAGGGGATTCTTTGCGCCAAATTTTTACTACGTATTTTCTATTAATTTTATGCTAACCACTACAAAACCACGGGTGATTTTCGGAAAAATCATGCGAACGGCGTTTTATCAGGTCTTCATCCTGGCCTGGTGTTCCAGCCTGGTGCTGGCCTTTGACGGAAAGGGGCAGGAGTTGCTAAACCGCCCTGTTTCGGTCACGATTGAAAATGAGCAGGTTGAACAGGCTATTAAAAAGATTGGCAAGCTGGCCTCCGTGAAGTTCATTTATAGTCCGCAGGTGATTCGTTCGAATCGGAAAGTGAACCTGTCCGTTCAGAGCCAACCGCTGTCGGAGGTGCTGAATACGTTGCTGACGCCACTTCAGGTAACCTACGAAGTTGTTGGTTCTCAAATTATTCTGCGTAGCGCCAGTACCAGCCAACGTTCGGCTACGTTGCCGGTGAAGGAAGCACCGGTTGCGCCGACCGATCAAACCGTGAGTGGGACGGTTTCCGACGAAAAAGATGCACCACTGCCGGGCGTAACCATCGCTGTGAAAGGTACCACGCGTGGCACCACGACCGATGCCAATGGGAAATACTCGCTCACTGTACCCGACCGAGCCGTTCTGGTTTACTCCTTTGTTGGGTACGAACGACAGGAAGTAGTTTTAGGTAATCAAACAGCCCTGAACATTCAGTTGAAAGCGGAATCTCGGGGTTTGGATGAAGTCGTTGTGGTCGGGTATGGTACGCAGAAACGCGCTACGTTGACGGGCTCTGTGGCGACCATCGATTCTAAAGTTTTTCAGGATAGAGGGGTTGTCGATAACCCATTATCGGCGTTGCAAGGGCAGATTCCGGGCGTAGTCGTCACGCGTACATCGTCGGCTCCCGGTCGGGCCAACTGGAACTTTCAGGTTCGGGGGGCCTCATCGAGCAACGGAGCCGAACCGCTGATCATCGTGGATGGCGTTCCGCTGGTGAATCAAAGCGCCCTGAATTCCATCAATCCGAACGACATTGACAATATTTCGGTCCTGAAAGATGCCTCGGCGGCAATTTACGGTGCCCGGGCAGCTGGTGGGGTTGTGCTGGTTACGACCAAGCGGGCGAAATCGGGCAAAGTGCAGATTCAGTACGATGGGTCCGTCTCCCAGAAAGTACTGGGTCTTCAACCGCATCTGATCGATGTGCAGCAATTTGGTCAGGGCCTGATCGACGGGACCACGAACGATTTTTACGGCGTTCCGCCCACCTCGTTTCTCTGGTATCGGCTGGGGCAACTACAAGTTAATCCTCCGGCATCGGGCTTTATCGACTTCACTACGTATAACGGGCAGCCTGTTAGTCCGGCATCTCACCCGCTGAATCCAGGCTTTGGCGACGTGAAAGACATGACCTTTTTCAATACGAACTGGGTGGATGTGTTGTGGGGTAAAGCTACATCGACACAACACAATCTGAGTGTATCGGGCCGGGGTGAAAAATCGGGTTATCGGGTATCGCTGGGTTATTTGCGTGATGGCAGTATTCTGCAATGGGGTCAAAACTCAAACAGTCGCTACAATATCCGGCTGACGCACGATTACCAGTTTACGAGCAAACTGAAACTGGAATCGAATATTTCGCTGGAGAAAAACGACATCGTTCAACCGACTATGCTGAGTAGCGTACTGGGTCAGTATCAGCAACCTGGCTTCCCGATTGAGACCTTAAACGGCAAACCCTATGCCTGGGGAACGCAATACAGCCCGAACTGGCAGGCCGAATTGGGCGGTGAAAATAGGGAGTATAACAGCCGGGTTTTCACTAATTTCAAGCTGACTTATGAACTGGGGAAAAACCTGCGGCTGGTGGGTACGGCGGGTTACAACTGGACCTCAACCGACATCAAAGAACAGCAGAAGTCGATTCCTTGGTATAATTACCTCGGAACGATTCAGGCGGCCAGTAATCCCACACAGGCCCTTACGTATTATTCGCGCAGGCTGAATAAAGATTCGTATGCCAACCTGAACGCCTACCTGGAGTATTTTAAAACGTTCAACAGTATGCACGACGTTGGCGTTACAATCGGTACGAACTACGAGCGCGATGAGGCCAACTGGTATCTGGCCCGGACAAACTACATCGCCAATGACAACGTACCGTCGTTGAACCTCGGTATCGGCGATAACACCACCAAGAGCGTAAATGAAAATCAGAATCACTACGCCATCGGGTCTTATTTTGGCCGGTTCAACTACGCGTTCAAACAAAAATATCTGGTCGAAGTAAACGCTCGCTACGACGGTTCGTCGAAGTTTAGCGCGGCCAATCGCTGGAAACCCTTTTATGGTGTATCGGCTGGCTGGCGCGTTTCGCAGGAAGAGTTCATGAAAGGACTCACCTGGCTGGATGAACTGAAATTGCGCGCGTCCTATGGCACGGTTGGTAATCAGAACGGGATCGGCCTGTATGATTACATTCAGCTACTGAACGTAAGTGCTACGTCTGGTCCAAGCAGCAGCGGTTACCCGATTATCGGTACGGCTCCGGTCGTGTATGTGGGGCCAACCGCCAGTTTAGTGAGTCTGAACCGTACCTGGGAGAAGATCGAAACGACCAACGTTGGCGTCGATTATTCGGTGCTGCAACGGCGCCTGTCGGGTAGTTTCGATTACTTCGTGAAGCATAACCGCAACATGCTGTTGGGCCAAACCTATGCCGCCGTCATTGGGGCCACGGCTCCGGCCGGTAATATTGGCCACCTGAAAGCCTGGGGCTGGGAAACATCGATTCAGTGGAGAGACAAGATCGGTAGCGTAAATTATCGAATCGGTGGTTCGCTGACCGACAACCAGAACAAGTTGCTGAGCTACGGCGGTGCCAATTTGATTAACCCCGGCATCAATGCGAACGTAGAAGGCTATGCCCTGAACTCGTATTTCGGACTGGAATATGCCGGCCGTATTCAAACGGCTGAGCAACTGGCCGCTTACCGTCCGCTGGCTACCGGTAATAACATCAGCATGCCCGTAACGACGGCCAGCGTGCCGGGTGTTCGATTAGGCGACAACATGTTTAAAGACCTGAACGGCGATGGCAAACTAACGACGCCGGGCGATCTGAAATACCTGGGCCGGGATGATCCACGCTATTGTTTCGCGCTGAATCTGGGCGCCGATTGGAAAGGTTTCGATGTCTCGGCGGTGTTTCAGGGGGTTGGACAACGTACCATTTTTCGGGATGGGAACTGGCGTGTGCCCTTTGGCTCCATCTTCCAGGGGCAAACCGATTTCTGGGTAGGCAAAACCTGGACACCAACGAACACCGATGCGTATTACCCGAATTTGTCAACGGGCCAGAACGGCACAACCTACAATACCTACAGTTATCAGGCTTCGGACTGGTCGGTACAAAACGGCGCGTATGTTCGGTTGAAGAACCTGGTGATTGGCTACACGTTGCCAGTGTCCCTCACGCAACGGGTGAAAATCGACCGGTTTCGTATCTACTACTCGGGCAGCGACCTGTGGGAAATCAGCAAAATTAAAGATGGCTGGGACCCCGAAGCGCCAAGAACGGCGGGTCGTACGGCTGATCCTAACCGGAATACCGCCGTTGATCGCTATCCCTTCTATCGTCTACATACGGTCGGCGTAAACGTCACTTTTTAATCAGAACCTTAACTACCCCCACCCCCTAAAGGGGGCTTCACTCACTCTCAAGCCAAGCCCCCTTTAGGGGGTGGGGGTAGTTAAGCTTGTTAATAATAGCAAAGACATGAAACCATTTCGATTATTCTATACGCTCTTGTTAGTGGGCGCGCTCTCCCTAACACAGACCAGTTGCAATAAAGTACTGGAACTGGACCCCCTGGACCAGCTTTCGGATGCTGCCTACTGGACATCACCGAATGACTTTCTGCTGGCTGCCAACGGGTTCTATCCGTACATGCGGACGTTTGCCGACGTAGTGTATGACAACGTGCCGAACGCCACAACTCAGAATTACCATTCGGATTACAAGTCGGATATCGTGGCCTCACAAAATATTTTCAGCCGTGGCCTGAATACCGTACCCACGACCGATAATCCGTATAGCAACGGCTACTCCCGCATCCGGAATATTAACTACCTGCTGAGCAAGGCGCCAGCCTATCCGACACCGGCCGAGATCAGCAAATACGTAGCGGAAGCGAAGTTTTTTCGGGCGTACATCTATTTTGATCTGCTCCAGATTTACGGCGGTGTTCCCATTATCAGCAAGTTGCTGGCACCCAATTCGCCCGAGTTACAGGCACCCCGCAATACCCGCGATGAAGTTGTCGATTTCGTCATCAAAGATCTCAACGAAGCCATTGCCGATCTGCCGAATAAAACGGGTCAGACGGCGGCCGAACTGGGACGTATCAATAAAGAGGTGGCTCAGTCGTTTCTGGGTAGGGTCGCGTTGTATGAGGGAACGTGGCAGAAATTTCGGTCGGGCGCACGGGCCAATGCGCTGCTGGACGTAGCGATCAGTGCGAGTGGTGCCGTGATCACGGGCGGCCAGTATAGCCTGTTTGCGCCGGCGGCACTGGGCGATTCGGCGCAGAAATACATGTTCATTCTGGAAAACCAGAAGTCGAATCCGGCTAGTATTCAGAAGTCGGCCAACAACGAATACATCCTGGCGAACCGCTACGACCAAACAGTACGGATGATCAACAACAACGTTACCCGGTCGGCGGGCGTGGGGCTGACGAAGGGTTTTGTGAACATGTACCTGAGTAAAGATGGCCTGCCAATCGAGAAGTCACCCCTGTTTAAAGGGTATGCTACAATGACGTCTGAGTTCGAGAATCGTGATAACCGAATGCGGTACAACATGCGTATTGCGGGTGGTTATTACTGGTCGTCAAACGCCAACTGGCGGATCGACTGGACGAACGGTCCGGCTGATCGGGCTAATGCCGATGGATCGCCTTTCAAGCCGTATGCCAATGGTTTGTCAGGCTATTCCAGTCAGAAATTTATTGGGGAACGGCAGGTGCCTGACAATCAGGAAGGATTCGACTATCCAGTAATTCGGTATGCTGAAGTGCTGTTAAATTACGCAGAGGCCATTTATGAACGTAACGGAACCATCAGCGATGCTGATCTGGACAAATCCCTGAATCTGGTCCGTAATCGGGTAAACAAAATCATGCCGAAACTGAGCAATCAGTTTGTAACGGCGAATGGTCTCAACATGCAAACCGAAATTCGGCGGGAACGTACTATCGAATTATACATGGAAGGTTTCCGGCTCGATGATCTGAAACGCTGGAAAACGGCTGTTGACGTGTTGACCAAACCGTTAGTAGGTATCAAATGGACGGGCACTGAATTTCAGACGCTCTGGCCGTCGCAAGCCGCTACGGCGAAGGATGCCCAAGGGAACCTCATCGTGGACGGTAGCCGGTCGTTCAGCGAGAAAAATTACCTGTTGCCAATCCCTTCCCAGCAGATTCAGTTGAACCCGCAACTGACCCAGAATCCGGGCTGGTAATCCATTCATGTACTCTTCCCATGTGACGCAAGCAGGGCTTTTAGAATAAATAACCTAAAAGCCCTGCTTGCTCAAACCATTAACGCCAGGCGCCTGACCTACGGCGATGGGGTTTGTCATGCCTAATCTATCTGAAAATCATCTTTCTTCTATTCCTTTCTCCTAAAAACTCGCGTATGAATTTCGTCACCACTACGTCCGATCTTGCCAATTCAAGGCCTTCCAGAAAGTCCTACTTTTTGATCGGAATTATCACGGTCCTGTCGTTCGTTTTTGTCGTTTCGTAGACATCTTTTGCGCAGTCATTTGTGCATCCAGGTCTGCTGCATAAACAGGCCGATCTGGATCGGATGAAAGCTAAAATTGATGCCAACACGCAACCCTGGAAAGCGAGTTGGGACATTCTGGTGGCGAACTCTCATTCGTCGCTGACCCGGGCGTTTACCAACCCTGTACCAGCTACGATTTACCGGGGGTTTAATGGCACGAATGCCGAGAACTATGCGTCTCTTTTTCGGGACGCGGCATCGGCGTACGCAACGGCCCTGCGGTGGAAAATAACGGGTGATGCTGCCTACGCCGAGAAGTCAATCGCGATCATGAACGCCTGGTCTGCGTCGCTAACAACCATTAGTGGTACGTCGGATAAGTTTTTGTTGGCGGGTATTCAGGGGTATCAACTGGCGAATGCGGCCGAAATTATGCGTACCTACAGCGGCTGGGCTCCCGCTGATCTTGCCCGTTACCAGAACTGGATGCTGACCGTTTTTTATTCGATGAACCACGACTTTCTGGTCAATCACAACGGTGCCTGCATCAGCAATTACTGGGCCAACTGGGATCTGTGCAACATGGCGTCCATGCTCAGCATCGGCGTCCTATGCGACCGACGGGACATCTACAACGAAGCCGTTGATTACTTCAAAAACGGGGCTGGCATGGGTTCGATCAAGAACGTAGTGCCGTATGTGTACGGCGACCTTGGTCAATGGCAGGAAAGCGGTCGCGATCAGGGACATACAGTGCTTGGCGTTGCGCTGGCCGGTACGTTCTGCGAAATGGCCTGGAATCAGGGGGATGATTTATATGGATACGACGACAACCGGCTGCTGAAAGGCTTTGAATATATCGCCAAATACAACCTGGGGTATGAGGTTCCGTACACTACCTACAGTAATTGCATTGGGGTTGTTCAGCCAATTGTGTCAGAAGATGGGCGGGGGAATATCCGTCCGGTTTGGGAACTAGTGTATAATCACTACGTCAATCGGAAAGGATTGGTAGCCCCTTATATAACTCGCTTTGCGCAGATCGTGCGGCCCGAGGGCGGGGGCGGTAACTACGGCCCCAACAGCGGAGGCTACGACCAGTTGGGTTATGGAACGCTGGCGTTTTCGCTGGATGAGCCAGTCAAGCCCAATAACCAGACTATTACGTTCCCCGCCATCGCCAGTAAGGAATTCGGTGCCGCCGATTTCAATCCGGGTGCTACGGCCAGTTCGGGTTTGCCGGTCGTTTATTCCAGCTCGAATCCGGTCATCGCGTCGGTGAATGCGGATGGAACGATTCACGTATCGAAACCGGGCACAACGACCATTATTGCCCAGCAAATGGGTGATTCTCAGTACAACCTGGCACCGGTTGTTTACCAAACACTGACCGTAAACCAGATTCCCGGTGTGACGGATGGCACCTGGACGAACACCGCAGGCATTACGACCAGCACGATCTCATCAACCGCTGGCAGTGCTGATCTCACCTGGCCGGGGCAGACCTTCGTAGTGGGCGATCTGGTTCGGTTAACGGGAACGGTTCCGGGTGGTTTCATCGCCAATACGGCTTATAACGTAGTGGCTGTCAATGGTAGCAAGATACAGCTATCCCAACGGCCGGGCGGAACGGCTGTTGTCGCTACGTCTGCCATCGCTAATGGAACCGGTTTGCGCTTTCTGAAATGGTCGACGGCGACCAACTGGAGTGGATCGATTATTCCGGGGGGTGTTCAATCGAATGCTACGTTCGGGCCAACGAGTTTTGGTACTATTGGGGGCGTGACGCTGGATGGCAACATCACCGTCGGCACCCTGACCTATGCCGCCAATGGAACGGGGGAGTTGCACCTGGCCAGCGGCCTGAATGGCGGCACCCTAACCTTCCAGACGCTCTCGGGAACACCATTACTAAACATGATCAACAGTGGTGCCCGGAAGCTTTTTATGGGAAATGCCAACAACAATTCGAGGGTGCCGTTGAAAATTGCCGGGACGCAGGGATTGAAAATCATGACGCCCATATACGGCAGCAGTGGCTCGTATGCCGGTTTACGCATTCAGGCCGCGATGGACTGGAGTGGCATGATGGGTGGAATTAATCTGGCACAAGGCACCATTGAACTGCACAACACCACCAACAGCACCACCGATGCCAACGACGTGTTGTTGCCACCCCGACGGTTTACAATGGGCACCGATGCCACCGCCGTTCTGGTATTCAACGGGGCCAATTTGTACACCAGTAAACAAACCATTGGCGCACTGGATGGAACGGATATGGCCTATATTATTTCCCGAAATGCGCTGACGAACGGCGTTTCTACGCTGGCGATTGGTGCCGATAATCAGGATGGTACGTTTGAAGGAACCATTGGGTCGGGACCTACCGCTGATGCTGTCGACAAAGGCCGGGTGAACCTCGAAAAAATAGGGACGGGCACCCAAACTATCACCGGAGCCATCAAGAACGGGACGACAACTATTGGCGGAACGCCGTTCTACTCGACCGTAACGGTAACGAATGGAAAACTGATCCTGAACGGTGCAAATGAATATTTGGGGGCTACGACCGTAACGAGTGGCTCGCTTGTGGTAAATGGGTCGCTGGTTAGCCCCATTGCGGTTAGTGGTGGGGGGGTGGCAGGCACAGGTACCAGCACCGCTTCAGTAACCGTCGGAACAGGGGCAGGAACTGGGGCCGCCATTGCGCCCGGTAATTCGGTGGGTACGTTCACGACCTCAGCAGGACTTTTACTAAACGCCGATGCTACGTATCAACTTGAATTCAACAGCAATCAGGCGTCGTTCGATAAGCTCGTTGCCAATGGGGTCACGATCAATAACGCCCTGTTGGCGATCACGGATGTAGGAACGGGCGGTACGTTGCCGACGGGGACCAGTTATGTTATTGTCGATAACACGAGTAGCTCGCCAGTAACCGGCACGTTCAACGGATTAGCCGAGGGGAGTATGGTTACTCTAGGAACAAATAGCTTCCAGATCACCTACCTGGGCGGGACTGGAAATGATGTAGCACTTCGTGTGGCGAACGCCCTTGTGCCAGATCTGGTCCCCATTATGAATGTGCTGCCCTCCACTTTATACGGAACGTCTTCCATCGCGGTGGTGGTCGATGTACTGGAACTCAATTCGGTAACCACCAATGGGCCGATTACGATCCGGCTCACGAAAGATCCGCTGGTCAGTCTGTCCTTGAATCCTGAACTCACTACGTTAGGCGGCAGAAATGTGCAGAATAGTGTCTGGACACTGGATAATTCGGATCAGAATGTCTACATACTGACAACCAATTCAGCGATCATAGCAGGCAGCAAACTTTCTGTCGGTTTAATGGGGCAAATAACGCCGGGCAATACCAAAGGTGTGCTGTCGCTTAGTGTTGTGGTGCAGGGCGATAATATAGGTGAAGTGACAAACACCAATAACGCCGACGCCGAACAGATCAATTATTTCCAGCGCTAGGCTGCTGATCAAGCGTCCCTGTCGGTCATTCATGGAAAACTAATCAGGGCTGGCGGGTATGGCCGCCGTACGAATGACTACTTACAGGCAATGAGCAGCGTGCATCGTTTCTGCTGCTGCCTGTAAGCCTTCTGTTTTTGAATGATACCGTTTGATTACGAATAGCATGTGGATCAATAAATTCTTCTTAGGATGCTTGTGGATGTGTCTGGGATTTGTTTGTCCGTCTCAGGCGCAGGTCTGGCAATGGTCAACGGCTGTTCAATCCGATATTTCACCCGAAACCAACGACCATCCGCAGGCTTTTCTGTGGATTCCCGAGTCCTGCAAGTACGTACGGGGCGTCGTGGTTGGTCAGCATAACATGCTGGAAGAGGGCATTCTGGAGCATGCCAATTTCCGTAAGAAACTAACGCAACTGGGCTTTGCCGAAGTCTGGGTGACACCGGCCATTGACGTACCATTCGATTGGGTAACATCCCGCTCTAACAATGGAGCCGGGGCCGAATTTAACGACATGATGACCCGGCTGGCGAAGATTTCCGGTTACGGCGAATTGACAATGGCCCCCATCGTGCCCATGGGTCATTCGGCTCTGGCCAGCTATTCCTGGAATTTTGCAGCCTGGAATCCCGGGCGTACCCTCGCAGCCATTTCCATTCACGGCGATGCACCGCTCACCAAACTTACCGGCAGCGGTCGACCCAATCCTGATTGGGGGAGTCGTACCATCGAAGGCGTTCCCGGTTTAATGGTCATGGGCGAATATGAGTGGTGGGAAGATCGGCTTACTCCGGCGTTTGACTACGTAGCGAAACATCCAAACACACCCTTTAGCTTACTCGCCGATGCCGGGCGTGGCCATTTCGACTATTCCGATGAGCTGGTCGATTTTCTGGCGTTGTACATTGAAAAAGCGGCTACGTATCGGTTACCCGACAAGCCAGGTTCCAAAGATAGCGTCATTCTAAAACCCGTCAATCTCAGGAACGGCTGGCTGATGGACCGTTGGCGAAAAGATAGCTTACCGACCGCCAGTTCTGCGCCTTACGGCTCCTACAAGGGCAAAAAAGACGTGGCCGTCTGGTGTTTCGATAAAGAAATGGCCGATGCTGCCGAAGCGATTTACCAGAAAGCACGAGGCAAAAAACAGCAATACCTCGGCTTTCAGCAGGCCGGTAAACTCCTGAATCCGACCAAAACGCACGCCAATTATCAGCTACAGTTTTTGCCAGACGCCGATGGTATTACGTTCCACCTGAAAAGCGTGTTTACCGATAGCTCGCGGGTGCAGCCCACGGCGAATCACGCCAGCACGGGAATTTCAGTGGATCGGATTTGCGGTCCCGTGAAAAAGCTCAATGACACTACGTTCCAGCTCAGCTTTTACCGCATGGGATTCAATAACCCGAAACGCTCTAACGATATCTGGCTGCTAGCGTCTGCCAACGGCGATCAAATCTACAAGAGCATGGTGCAACAGGCCGACTTGCGATTTCCCTTGACGAATAAAGAAGGCAAGCCACAGACAATCAGCTTTCCGCCTATACCAGATCAAACGATCGGGATAAATTCGTTGCCGCTCAACGCTACGTCGGATGCGCTACTGCCAGTGCAGTATTACGTGAAGGAGGGGCCTGTCATCGTTCAGGATAATCAACTGGTCTTTACAAGAATTCCACCCCGTAGTAAACTACCCATGAAAGTAACTGTAGTCGCCTGGCAATATGGCACAAGTGTCGGTGCTAAAGTGCAATCGGCCATGCCGGTTGAGCATGCGTTTTTCATAACGGGTAAGAGCAAGTGATGAGAATTCGCGTAATCACGTGCGGTTTCACCCCCAACCCCCTGAAGGGGGCTTTCGTTGAGAATAGTCAAGCTAAGCCCCCTTCAGGGGGTTGGGGGTGGAACCGCACCAAGATAATTTGCTTAACCTTAATCAATTGACCCAATATCTGTGAAATACCTTCTCAAATCCCACCTGTTCTTTTCAATCTGTCTCCTGTTATTCGCGCTTTGTCTAACCGTAACTGCGCAGGCCCAGAAGGCACATCCATACCTTTTTTATACGCCACAACGTACCGAGCGGCTGAAAGAACGAATCAAAACTGATACGTTGCTGGCCAATCGCTGGAATGCCCTACGGCAACGCTGCGATACATGGGTTGGTGAGGCCAAAGGAGGCAATATGGAGCAACTGGCGCTGGCTTACACCATGACGAATGACAAACGCTACGCCGAACGGGCTAAAGCATTGCTGTCGGACTTGGTAGGTAGGCAAGCCTGGGATGGCATGGACGATCGGACACCCCGGTGGAACGCCGGACTTGGTACCAGCCATAATAACTGGGCCGCTTCCGTCACCTACGACGCCATTTATACGGCCTTGTCCAAAGCGGAGCGGAAAGACATTGCCAGTAAGATCGTGACGCTGGGCATCGAGCCATCCATCGCCGACTGGGTCTCGAAAGACAAGCGTATCCAGTCGCTGAACAACATGGGGCACAACTGGTGGGCGGCTGTGGTTTTTGAAGCGGGCATTGCCTCGCTCGCGGTAATGAGCGATGTGCCGGAAGCCAAAAAATGGGCGGGCGATATTATGCAGGATAGCAAACAATGGTTTGCCTTTGCGGGGAGTATTCTGGAAAATAAGCCATCCAACTTTGACCCATCCGGTGGTTTTTACGAGAGTGTTAGCTACGCCAATTATGGCGTATCGGAATATCTGTTGTTCCGGCTGGCGTATACAAATGCGACGGGCGCGATAAAAATGCCCTACGATGAACTACTGCAGAAAACCGTCGACTGGTTCATCAATGTCTCGTACCCCCGTACGGAAAGACCCCTGCTGTCGCTGAATTTTGGTGACAGCAATGACTTTGCCAATGGCGACCGGCCCGCCAAGTTGCTGATGGCTTTAGGTTTGGGTAAAGACCAATATTACTGGTACCTAAAACACACAGCCGTACGACGGTCCGACCAGAATAAATTTGGTGAAGATCTGAATGTAAATACACCAATGGGGTTGCTCTATCAGCCGGAAAATAAGCCTGCTCCAACTGCTCCGGCCTTACCCGCTTCGGCGCTCTATTCATCAATGGGCTGGGGAATGCTACGGTCATCGTGGAAGCTGGATGCTACGTTGCTGGGTGTGAAATGCGGCTTTACCTGGAACCATGCCCATGCTGACGCAGGCTCGTTTGTGCTGTATCACAAAGGCGAAAATCTGTTGATTGATGGTGGCGATGTAGGCTATGGCAACCCGGAATACAGCAGTTATTTCGTCACCAGCCGGGCGCATAACGTGTTGATGTTCAATGGTGAGGCTCAGGACTCCCGCGACCAGTATGGCGCCGTAAAAAATCCCGGCCATTTAGACAACATGCTGGATGGGGGCTATGTAAAGTATCTGCTGGCCGATGCCACCGGCCCGACCGCCAAAAACTTCCTGCGTAATTACCGCAATTTCCTGTGGATCGGGAATGTGATTCTGGTGATTGATGATGTAAAGACCTATGAGATCGGGAAGTTTGATTACCTCCTGCATTTTGCCGATAAGGCAGTGAAGCGGGGCCCCGATCTGGAAATTACGAAAGACAGTGCTGCCATCCTTTTTCGGCCTTTATATCCCGAAACATTGCCCTTAGGATACCCGCACGATTTCCCCGAAAAAATGAAGTATCGCACCGAGTTTGGGCTGAAAGACCGGACGACCAATGTGCAGATTCCGTACTACATTCTATCGCCCCCCGAAAAAAGCGACCGCACCAAATTCGTGAACGCCATTATCCTGCTGGATGAAACCAACAAGTCAGTCAAAGCTTTTACGGGTTCGTCGGGCGCCAGTGGCGGTGCCGGTCGTAGCAATCTGCCGGTAATCGAAAAGTTTGAAGGGACAAATTACATGGGCGTACGTATCACACAAAACGGTCAGGTAACCGAGGTGTACATTAATCTGTTGGCCGATGGACGGTTGATGCACCGCAATGCTAATGCAACAATAAACGGGTGGGAGACTGATGCCTATATCTCGGCCGTTACGTTTCCCGAAGGTGCTGACCGGCAAGACCCGTCTCAGCTATCAGCTTTCTTTATCAGCAATGGCAGTTACCTCCGCCGAAACGGCAAGCCTTTGTTCAGCTCTCTGTCCAAAGTGTTTATGTATGCTGCGAAGGAGTCTGGGAATCAGGTAAACGTGCAGCTACAGGGCCAACCGCTGATACGGGCCTCTTTAGGATTCGGTAAAGTCAACAAACTGACCGTCAACAACAAAGCCGTAACCCCGCAATATGACACCGATAAGATGTTGCTGATTGCTATTGAGGAAACCAAGTAATCGTAATTATCATAAAAATCTGCGTTCTCTATTATTAAATACATGACACGTTTTAGCCTCCTGATTTTTGCGCTTTTATCGACTCGGCTAGCCTTCAGCCAAACTACTCCAACTATCCGGCTACAATCCCCCGATGGCAAACTGGACGTAGTGTTTTCGCAGAAAGAAATCAGTCCTGGAAAACGCCAGATGACGTATCGGGTTGATTTTCAGACTAAACCCGTTATTCTTGAATCGGGGCTGGGTATTCAGGTCGATAATCACATTTTTGAGCAGGCGATGGCTCAGAAAGTATCGAGTCCGGTGGGGGCAGCGGGTGCTGGCTGGTGTGATAATCTATCGGTCAAAAACGTCGTTAGGACGCAGCGCGATACAACCTGGAAACCCGTTTATGGCGAACGAAGCCAGATTCGGGATCACTACAACCAGATCGAAATTCAGCTTCAGAAAGACGACAACCCCAACTACAAACTGAGCGTCTTTATCCGGGCTTATAACGAGGGCATTGCCATTCGCTACTTTTTCCCCGAACACCCGCAGGGCTTGTATCATCGCGTGATGGCTGAAAACACGGAGTTTACGCTGCCCGCTGATACCAGAGCCTGGTTCACGGGTTGGGCGCAGGGCGCATATTCACTACGTCCCTTAGAAAATTGGCCAGACATGGCTGAGCGCCCGTTGACGCTCCAACTGCCCAATGGGCCTTGTGTCAGTCTGGCCGAAGCCGCCCTGACCGATTACGCCATGACGAAGTATAAACTGGTACCTGACAAGCCGAACACCATCGTAACGTCCATGTATGAAAGTGCCGATCTGATGTCGGATGTGGGCACGCCCTGGCGCGTGATCATGGTAGCTGACCGGCCCGGCCAGCTTCTCGAAAATAACGACATACTGCTGAACCTGAATCCACCCACTACGTTGGTCAATACCGACTGGATCAAGCCGGGGAAGGTGATGCGCGAGGTAACACTCACCGACGAAGGTGCCAATGCCTGCATTGATTTTGCGGCTGCCCATAACCTGCAATACATCCTGTTCGACTGGAAATGGTACGGTCCGGCCTTTAGTTTCAATTCGGATGCAACCAAGGTGGTTGCCAAAATGGATCTCCAGAAAATCATCGAATACGGTAAGTCGAAAGGACGGTCCGGCGCTCCGGTTGGGATAATTCTGTACGTCAATCTGCAAGCCCTTTACAAACAGATGGACGAGCTGTTTCCCTTGTATAAAAAATGGGGTGTTAAAGGGGTGAAGTTTGGTTTTGTGCAGGTTGGGTCGCACCGCTGGATGACCTGGCTCACCGAGGCCAAACGCAAGGCAATGGAGAACGGACTAATGGTCAACGTCCACGATGAATATCGGCCAACGGGCACCAGTCGCACCTACCCGAACGTGATGACGCAGGAAGGGATTCGGGGCAACGAGGAGTTCCCGGATGCGACACACAACACCGTGTTGCCATTTACGCGCTATATCGTCGGGGCTGGAGATTACACCATTTGCTACTACGACAAGCGCCTGAAAAATACGCACGCCCACCAATTAGCGATGAACGTAATTTCGTACAGCCCGTTGCAATCGGTGTTCTGGTACGACAAACCTGCGCTGTATGGTGGTGAACCCGAAATTGAATTCTTTGAGAAAGTACCGACTGTCTGGGATGAAACGAAAGTGATTCACGACGCCATCGGTGAGTACGTGACCATTGCCCGACGTAGTGGTAGTGACTGGTTTGTCGGGACCATCAGCAATAACGATGGTCGCAGTTTGAAACTCCCGCTGGATTTTCTGCCAAAAGGAAAAAATTACACCGCTCACATCTATTCCGACGACCCGGCCGTGCCAACCAAAACCCAAGTACGGGTAACAACCCAAAAAGTGAAAGCCGGCCAGTCGCTAGACATGAAATTGCTGCCGAGAGGTGGGCAGGCTGTTTGGTTAACACCGGTTTTGTAAGAACGCAACCCTACGTATATGCGATATACCTTCCTGTTTTCCTTCCTGATTTCCCTTCAGAGTTTTGCGCAGAAACCATCTGTCAACGCCAGCAAACAACTGGATTACTGCGTGGCTCAGTTAAAAAAAGCGGTACCCGAACAAACCGATTATGCCCGGGAGCCCCGGCGGATTCCGGCTGGGCAGAAAAACTGGAACACGGTGGCCGTGACCGACTGGACGAGCGGGTTCTGGCCGGGAACGCTCTGGTATGCCTACGAATACGCAAAAGATCCATTTCTGAAAGCAAAGGCCGAGGGCTTCACCGAATCGCTGGCGACGGTGTTGAATAAGCCCGTTGTTGACCACGATCTGGGTTTTCAGTTCTACTGTAGCTATGGCAACGGGTACCGCCTGACCAAAAGCCCGGCCTACAAGAAAATCCTGCTCCGGGCTGCCGATTCGCTCGCTACATTATTTAATCCGAAAGTCGGTACAATTTTGTCGTGGCCCCGACCCGTACCCAATATGGAATGGCCGCAGCACAACACCATCATGGACAACATGATCAACCTCGAACTGCTGTTCTGGGCGTCGAAAAATGGAGGAAGCAAAAAGCTGTACGACATTGCCGTGAGCCATGCTACAACCACGATGAAAAACCACTTTCGGCCTGATTGGACGTCCTACCACGTAGTGGTTTATGACAAACAGACTGGCAGGAAGATTAAAGGAGTGACCCATCAGGGCTATGCGGACAACTCCATGTGGGCGCGTGGACAAGCCTGGGCTATCTACGGCTTCACGATGTCGTACCGCGAATCGGGTAGGAACGAATTTCTGGAAACAGCCCAGAAAACCGCTGACGTATTCATCAAAAATCTCCCCGCCGACCACGTTCCGTATTGGGATTTCAACGCGCCGGATATCCCAGATGCACCGCGTGATGCGTCGGCTGCGGCTGTCGTTTCATCGGCGCTGCTCGAACTCTCGACGCTGGTTAAGGATAAGGCCTTGCAGGTGAAATACCGTGCTGAAGCTGAAGCCATGCTGGCGTCGCTCTCGTCCGACACGTACCAGAGCCATGCAGTAAACAATGCGTTTTTGCTGCACTCAACGGGACACAAACCCAACAATTCTGAAATCGACGTATCGATCAACTACGCTGATTACTACTACATTGAAGCGTTATTGCGGTTAAATAAATTGCAGGAAGCGGAGAAATAGCCGTAAATAGTCTTTATCATTAGGTCGCGCGGGTGGAAGCCCGCGCTGCTTAACCATATCGCCTTGATGAAAAAACTGGTTTTTACGTCTGCTCTTTTCCTGGTTGCCCTGATCGCTCAGGCTCAGCAATCCACCGCTCTGAAACTCTGGTATAAACAACCCGCCGGTCAATCCTGGACCGATGCGCTTCCCATCGGCAACGGTCGGTTGGGGGCGATGGTCTATGGAAATCCTGAACAGGAAATTATTAAACTCAATGAATCGACGTTCTGGTCGGGGAGTCCGTCGCGCAACGATAATCCCGATGCACTGGCGGCCTTGCCCGAAATCCGGAAGCTGATTTTCGAGGGGAAAAGTGCAGAAGCGCAGGCACTGGCGGGCAAAGCAATCATTGCCAAAAAGAACTCCGGACAGATGTATTTGCCCGTGGGCGACGTTCGTCTCGATTTTCCAGCGCACCAGACGCCCCAAAATTACTACCGAGAGCTTGATTTGAAACGGGCCATCGCCACTACCACCTACGATGTCAACGGGGTTCATTACAAACGCGAAGCCTTCGTTTCCGTCCCGAATCAGGTCATTGTGCTACGTATCAGCGCCGATAAAAAAAATAGCGTCTCGTTTACGACGCACCTGATGAGTCCGTATAAAACCAGTCTAAAAACGACGACGAATCAACTGGCTATGTCGGGGTTGGGCGTCAGTCATGAGGGCGTTGACGGGAAGGTTCGGAGTCATACACTGGTGAAATTAGTGCCGACCGACGGCCAGTTGTCACGTACTGACAGTACGGTTTCGGTGCAGAATGCGTCGTCGGTGTTGCTGTTTGTATCGATTGCCACGAACGTCAATAACTATCAGGACATTTCTGCCGATGAAGTGAAACGGTGTGCTGACTACCTGAGTCGGGCGGAGAAAATACCCTACACGCAACTGACGGCCAATCACCTGAAAGCATATCAGTCGCTGTTCAATCGGGTAACGTTGAATCTGGGCGAAACACCAGCCGCAAAACTTCCCACCGACGAACGTATCAAGGGGTTTGCCACCGGTAACGACCCCGCACTGGCGAGTCTGTATTTTCAATTTGGCCGCTATTTACTGATTTCGGCCTCGCAACCGACGGGCCAGGCCGCCAACCTTCAGGGTATCTGGAATGCCGATGTCAAACCCGCCTGGGACAGCAAGTACACGATCAACATCAACGCCGAGATGAACTACTGGCCCGCCGAGGTAACCAACCTCTCGGAACTGCACGAGCCACTGCTGCATATGACGCAGGATTTGTCGAAAACGGGTGTCGAAACGGCCCGAACGATGTACGGCGCCCGCGGCTGGATGGCGCATCATAATACCGACATCTGGCGGAGTACGGGGGGCGTCGATGGCGCTTTCTGGGGCGTCTGGCCGATGGGTGGCGCGTGGCTGAGTCAGCACCTGTGGCAGCATTATCTGTACACCGGAGATCAGGCTTTTCTGAAAGCCAACTACCCGGTTCTGAAAGGTGTTGCTACGTTCTATAAAGATTTTCTAATTCCTGAACCAACTCATCAATGGCTGGTTGTGTCGCCGAGTATTTCGCCCGAAAACTCGCCTGCCGGACGCTCTAAAGCCTCCATTGCGGCTGGTGTTACGATGGATAATCAACTGGTTTTCGATGTACTGACCAACGCCATTCGCGCGGCCGAATTACTGAAACAGGATACTCCTTTTGTTGATTCGCTGAAAACTATTCTGAGTAAACTGCCGCCCATGCAGATTGGCAAACATGGGCAACTGCAGGAGTGGCTCGAAGATCTCGACGATCCAAACGACAAACACCGGCACATTTCACACCTCTACGGCCTGTATCCATCCGCCCAGTTATCGGCCTATCGAACGCCACAATTATTCAGGGCGGCACGTAACACACTCGAACAGCGGGGCGACGTATCGACAGGCTGGTCGATGGGGTGGAAAGTAAACTGGTGGGCGCGGCTGCTGGACGGGAATCGCGCGTACAAACTGATCACGAACCAACTTTCGCCGGTAGGTACCCAGCAGGGTGGAGGTACATATACGAACCTGTTCGACGCCCATCCGCCGTTCCAGATCGACGGTAATTTTGGTTGCACGGCGGGCATCGCCGAAATGCTCATGCAAAGTCACGACGAGGCTATTCACCTGCTTCCTGCTCTGCCCGATCGCTGGCCATCGGGCAGCGTCAGTGGCCTTCGGGCGCGGGGTGGATTCGAAATTGTTTCCTTACTCTGGAAAGATGGGAAAGTGGCAAGCGTAACGATCAAATCGACGTTGGGGGGCAACTGCCGGATTCGCGTCCCGAACGAAATGAAAGCCAAAGGATTCAAAACGGTACTCAATGCGGCTACCAATCCGAATCCATTTTTTCAGGCACTCGCTATCAAAGATCCCATCGTATCGCCCGATGCCCAACTGATCATGGCAAAACCAAGAATTGGCCAGGTGTATGATTTCATGACGCAACCGGGAAAAAGTTATACGCTGAATTTGTAGAGACCGGTCCGCCGGTGCGGCAACCCCTTGCGTTTTCTTGTCTGGATGGCCTCTCACCCGGATAGTTTAGGCTGACGCATCAAATTGCTGACGCCTGAGGAGACGCAAGGGATTGCGTCTCCTCAAAAAACAACCCTTAAAAAGGGTATACCTACCATCGATAGTACTATTTGTAGGTAATAGAATCAGAGGTTTTCTGACTTCTGATTTCTACTACAAAGTGCATCAGCAAGCTACGTAGTCTATTGGAATGTAAAGTAGTCATATCCTATTATGCCTCGTAACCCATCAAGGCGAACCTTCCTCAAATCGTCCGCTTTGATCGGATTGGTTCCCCATGTTGTACCAGATACGGCTTTCTCCGACGCATCATCGGCTGGAGCCGTCAACGAAACGGGTCTTGTTTTCCTGTTTCAGGGCGATTCCATTACGGATGGTAACCGGGGAAGAAATGCGGACCCCAATCACATTATGGGACACGGGTATGCATTCTCGGTGGCCAGTCGAATTGGTGCCGATTTTCCGGAACGTGATTTTGCGTTTTACAACCGGGGAGTCAGCGGCAACAAAATAACTGATCTGCAAAAACGCTGGCAAACGGATACACTGGACCTTAAGCCGGATGTGCTCAGTATCCTGATTGGCATCAACGACACCGCAGCGACCATCAGTAAACCCGCCGAAGCGACTACTCTTGAGCAGTTCGAAACGATCTACCGCAGTTTGCTGGAAGAAAGCCGACGTAGCAATCCAGACGTTCTGTTCGTGCTGGGTATTCCGTTTGTGTACCCGGTGGGCAAGCGCACTGAAAACTGGGAGCGTTGGCGGGATGATACCGCTAACCGGCAGGCGGTTGTCCGGAAGCTGGCAGCTGAGTATAACGCCGTTGTCGTCGATTATCCGGCTGTGCTGGACAAAGCCATTGCGCAGAAAAAAGCTGAATACTGGGTTTGGGATGGCATTCATCCGACAGTATTTGCCCACGAACTAATGGCCCGCGAGTGGATTAAGCAGGTAAGTTTTCGATTGAAATTTTTGAAAAAATACAGGCATAGTTTCTGAAAAAAATCCTCTCAGCAGGGGGCGTTGTACCTATTGACAAGCAATCAATGAAAAAAATAGTATCGTTTTGCTACGTTGGTCTGGTTCTGTCGCTGGTACTTATACAGGGAGTTGCACAGGCAGCCAAACCGCCGTATCAGGCGACATCGCCCGATGGCAAAACACGTATGGAGCTAACCGTCAATGACCAGAAACAACTGGTGTATCGGGTGACTTTCGAAGGCAATCCGGTGGTAGATTGGTCGGCGTTGGGGTTTCAGCTAACTAATCTGGCTGTGGGGGAAAATGCGGTTATTACGAAACAGACCCAACGGACTAACAAGGAACAAGTTGCCTGGCCACTGGGAGAGAAGGATATCATTCAAAATAATTATCAGGAACTAACGCTGGACTGTCGGTCTCGGGGACTCCATTACAAGATTATTGCCCGGGTGTTTGATGGAAGTGTGGCGTTTCGCTACGTTCTTCCCCAACAAAAGGGAAAGGAAGTCATTCCGGAGGAGCGAACTATATTTACCCTGACTGACGCCTACACGATTTATCAGTACAACGAAGAGTCTGTTTTTACGCCGGTTGCCGTCAATAAGCTGGACAAAACCTGCGATTTTCCGGCTACGTTGACCAATGGTAAATTCTTCATTTCCCTTGGCGAAGCCAGTAACGATTCTTACACGAAAGCCGTATTAGCAAAAGGCCCGGCGGCCAATTCGATGGCTGTTGCTTTTCTTAAAGATTCGGTCACTACGTCCGCTGATTTTCAGACCCCCTGGCGCACGATCAGCATCGCCACGTCGGCTATCGGGCTGCATCAATTCAGCGACTTGCCACTGCGGTTAACGCCACCCGTGAAGGAAGTTTAGAGCTGGATAAAACCCGGCAAACTTATCCGTTCGTCGCTGACAACACAGGCCGGTCTGGATTGCATCGATTTTGCGGCTAAACACGATTTTCAGTACATCCTGTTCGATGCAGGCTGGTACGGTGCCGAGTTCCGGGGTAGCTCCGATCCGACAAAACCCATCCCGGCAATTGATATGGCGAAGGTTATTCAGCATGGGAGAGACAAAAATATAGGCGTCATTCTTTACGTCAACCGCGTTGGCCTTCGGGCCAAACTGGACACCATCTTGCCACTTTACAAAAAATGGGGTGTAACGGGATTGAAATTTGGATTCGTGGACGGCCTGAGCCAGGAGGGGATTAGCTGGCTGGCGGGGGCCATCAAAAAAGTGTACGACTATGGCTTTATTCTGGATATTCACGACAATTACAAACCTACCGGCCTGAGCCGATCCTTCCCGAATTTGCTCACGCAGGAAGGGATTCGGGGCAACGAGAATAATCCTGATGCGTATCACAACACCGTCCTGCCTTTCACCCGATTTCTGGCCGGAGCCGCCGATTACACGTTCTGTTTTCCGAACTCTAACCGGTTTTTCAACGATAACTTGTACAAGACTAAGTTGCAGGTTAGCAAAGGACAGCAACTGGCGTTGTCGGTGGTGTATTTCAGTCCGTTGCAGGCGATATTCTGGTACGGTAATCCGAACGATTACAACGACGATCAGGAAACGGAATTCTTTAAACGTGTGCCAACCGTCTGGAACGAAACCCATTACCTGACGGGCGATATTGGGAAGTACATCAGCGTTGCCCGGCGGAAAGGAACAAGCTGGTACGTCGGTTCGGTCGCCGGTTTGAGCGATTGGGAAGATGCCGTTCAATTTGATTTTCTGACTAAAGGGAAGTCCTATATCGCTACCATCTACGAAGATGATGCGGCAGGGGGTATTCATAAGCGAACGGTTACCCTGAAACAGGGCGATACGTTCCCGATCAGATTAAGAGCCAAAGGCGGACAGGCTATCGTCATTGACGAACACTGATGTCTTTATAGTTTTACATATCAACTGGGCGTAATAGTTGCCGTAAGCTATTGATTATGACCGATTAATAAGTAAGGGAAGCTAGCTTTTACTGGGGCTTTTACTTTTGAATACGTCCTCAAACGAGGGACTATTCCTAAATCCTAAAAATTAATAATGCTATGCCTCCAACAATAGACATGCTCGAACGGGCTGCCGAAGCGTTAGCCGAGGTTTCTCTTCAGTCGTTTACCGCCACGCCCGCCAGCATCCGGCCCTTTGGTTCCAGTTCACAATTAAAGTGGAAAATTCAGCGCCCTACCGGATCAATCGTTCGCCTTTTCCTTCAGGGAGCAACCGTCAGTACGACGGGCACACGTAGTGTCAGCCCGGACCAGACAACCGTTTACCGAATTGTGGCAAAAGCATCTACTCTCCAGCGGATTCTGGGTTCGGTAACGGTTAACGTTGATACGAGCGCCTGCCTTTCGAGTTCGATCCCGGAATCGACGATTCAGCAAACCGTTCGGGATACGATTACCACTCAGTTGCCATCCAATGACCAGCTCAGTCAACGAAGTCCGGCAACGGTCGAAGTGGCGACGAATGGTATTACCGTAAAACTGCGATTACAGGCGGCCATTAATAATTTCGCTGATCCGGACATTAATGTTGATTTTCGGTTTACGCTGGGTGTCGCGTCGGGACAGGCTGTTGTGACGATTGCCAGTTTCAATACCGATGTTAGCTGGCCCTGGTGGGTGACGGTCGTTACGATAGGGGTTTCGCAGATCATAGAAGAGATTGTTGCCAATCGAATCGAAAAAGGAATTCGGCCGGTACTGCAAACCAGATTGAAAGCGCTGGTAGACGCTCAACTGGCGGCTCTTCCTGCCACGCATCGCCTGCATGCGTTAAGCACTTCAACAGATCAGATAAACTTTACTGTTTGCCCGATCTAAAAAAGAAGGCCCTCTGTGAACCATCAGAGGGCCTTCTTTTGGTCAATGTGACCGGGCTATGTTTCATGCTCTCTAGGCTTACTCGACGCTCGAGTTTAACTGATTACGCCCATAAGAAAGGAAATTGCATCGGGAGAATGCAGAGCCGCTGTTGATTCCATAGTAATCAGGGCAATCTCACTGGCTCTTGCCCGCATCTGTTTTTCGTAGGCTGCAATGGCGGATTGTACATCCGGAAAATTCTCACTGGTGAGGCATTGACTTAACTCCAGCGCATCCTGCATCGCCATATTGACGCCTTCACCGGCGTAGGGAGGCATTAAGTGTGCCGCATCACCCAGCATCGTCAGGTTTGGTACCGCTTCCCACGTCTGGTCGAAAGGCATGCAGTAGAGTGGACGAGGCACAAAAGGAGAAGCAGCCTGTTCAACTAATTCCAGCCATACGTCATCCCAGCCCGCATAGTCGGCTTTGAACCAGGCGAGTACCTGCGCTTTATCGGAGAAGTCGATTCCACTGTCCCGACTCCAGAATTCATCCGTTTTGACACCGGTATAAAACACCAGACTACCATCGCCTTTCGAGCTTACAATCAATGATTTCTCGTCGCCCATAGCAAATATTTTCCCGCCGTTCAGGAGTTTGTGCACCGTCGGACTGGCTGTTTCGGAGTGGTAGACGGCACCTTCTACGGCCGTAACGCCCGAATAAAATGGCTTGATTGGTGTGATGTAAGACCGAAGTTTCGAGTTGGCTCCATCAGCGGCAATCACTACGTCGGCAAGGACAGACGTCCCGTTTTTAAAGTCTATTTTCCAGGAATCATTGTGCGGTGTCAGCGACACAAAATGACTGTCCCACACAACAGTACCCAATTGTAGGGAATCCAGCAAAAGTTGCTGCAACGGGCCGCGATCAATCTCTGGCCGATCCGTTTCGATTCTGCCATTCACATCATCGTCAAACAAAATAGTGGCGCTTTTATCGACGATACGTAGCTTGTCGGCCCCCGGCCGGTAATTCGCCTTAAACGCATCCATCAGCCCAGCTTCGCGTAGGGCCGCCAGTCCCGATTCTTCATGCAAATCCAGCGTAGCGCCTTTAGGTCGGGCATCTTTATCCGTATCCCGTTCGTAGACGTTTACGTCTGCACCCTTCATTTGCAAAAGTCTGGCCAGCGTTAATCCGCCCGGACCTCCGCCCACAATTGCTATTTTCTTGTGTTTAATCGTGTTCATTGTCGTTGTTTACTGTTAGTTATTGTTCTGATCGCATTCCTTTTATTACCATGTCGCAGCAGGCTAAAATCAGGTCTTCGGTGATGATTTGCTGAGGTCGCTCCTGATAATCAAAGTACTCGTTTACCAGATCGAGAAGTGGAGAAAACAACAAAGCCCGGTACACATCAAAAGGAAATTTTCGGATGATACCGGCTGCCACATTACGTTCCCAAAAGCGGTGAACAGGCGCAAAGAAGTGACCTTGTTGAATGTTTGCTTTCTGGTAGGCTTTATTCAGAAGGGGGGAAGCTTTGCCATGTTGAATCAGGGCAAAATGGTGTTTGTTGTCTGTCAAATACCGGAACGTGTTCAGCCAGATTATTTTTACCCCATCGGCAAAATCCATGTCAGGGTTAAAGTTGTCCAGCACCGCTTTTTCATAAGGGCCCAATACGTCGTCGATAAACAGCTTGATCAGAAAATCCTCCTTGTTCTCATACTTGATATAGATCGTACGGGGCGATACGTTAGCTGCTTTCGCTAACTTCTGCATGCTCAGATTTTCCAGCCCTTCTTCCGCAATGAGTTGCAGGGCTATGGTCCGAATGGCTTCCTCTTTTTCTAAATTCTTGGGTCTCATAAGGAGCTTTCCTTCGTTTTCTAAAAGATTTAGCAAAGTAAGTAAATGTTTATTTACTAATGAAATGTCCGTCTAACTTTTTTTGAATGATCTATCGCTGGCTTAGCCGTTGGCAGTGGTCGAATTACTGTTGCGGTACTGAATTTGTCATTCCGAGGAACAAGGAATCATTGGGTAGGGATAATTTGTCCAGCTACCAAAGACCTCGTTCCTCGGAATGACAATATTGGCTTGATTGGCAAAGACTAAACAAATTGTATAAATAAATTCTCCTACTTCACCAGCGTCCGTATCTGTTCCTCCAACTGTCTGGCTTTATCTTGCGCTTCCTTGAGCGGCAAGCCTGTTTTCATTTCGGGGCGTTTATGGCCCGTGGCGGTGAGCCAGGCGTCTTTCATGAGCGTTTGCCGTTCGCCGACCAGCTTTAAAATCTGCTCTCCGTCGGGCACTGTCGATATAGCCGCTTTTATAGTAGAAAAAGGAGCAACATTTTTTTCGCCCAGATAGAGCAGGATGGATTTGGCCATGATCCAGTGGCCTACTTCGCCGGGATGTACACCATCGTTGGCCAGCGCAAAACCGTCAATGGCAAATTGAGCATCTACAGCGCGATGGGCATCCAGGTAGGTTTTCATGGGATAATGCAGGTCGGCCACCTCCCAGTTGGCAGCCGCTTTCTGACTAAGTAACCAAGTGGAATACGTATCGAGGACGCTTGCATAGCCTTTGTCGGGCCCTCTTAATTCGTCGTAAACGGGGGGAGTTAGGTGGATGATTCGGGCACCGGTTTTCGCCAGTTGATCATGTAGCCACTGAATTCCGTCTTTGAATGCTTGAAAACGCTGCTCCTCAAGGGGTAAATAAATACCATCGTTCATGCCATAACAGGCAAAAATAAGATCGGGCTTTGTCTGCTCCAGCACACGTTGCAGACGCTCATGCAAATCAGGCCGAGGGAATCGACCGCCTGCATGACCATCTTCGGAAAGCCCGGAAACTGTTTCGCTGGGTAGGCCTACGTTGATGAATTCGATCTGCCGCTTTGGGTAACGGGTAATGAAATAGGCTTCGATGTCGGTAATGTAGCTGCCCGCGTACGTAATGCTGTTGCCCAGAAAAAGCACTTTGTGTACGGTAGTAGCTATGGGTTGTGCTGATACGGCGAGCGCATAAGAAACGCTGAGCAGAAGGGAAAGTAAAATGCGTTGGTTTTTCATAGACGACTATGAAAAGCCAGGTTGGCTTAAATAACTACTTTTAGCGTAGTACTACGTAGCCTATAGGGAACGAAATAGAATATATCTTCCAGCTTAAAAGGCATACCACCGCATTAGCCGGGCCACTTCTCCAGACCGGCAGCAATGCGCAGGGCTCGCTGAACATCTTCCCAATAAAAACCACTTTCATAACCCGTGGATATACGGTCGCAGATGTCCAGAAAGTCGTTGGCTGCGTCAATTTGTTGCTGCGCAGGCAACGGTTGCTGATCATCTACAGCATGTGTATCAGGTGTAACGTCCATGTCGCCAAAGTTAATGCTACATGTTGTTACTTACTAGGCCATACCGTACTCTGTAATGATCTGACCAAATTGCTGCCAGCCAGTCATATCGGTTTTGATAACAACCCGCCGTAGGGTGGGATTATTCGGCAAGACGTCCCTGGCCTGAATGGCGGTATTGGGTAGATTATTAAGGCGCACCTGCAAATGCCGGGCAAGTGTATCAGAAAGTAAAAAGTTGCCAATGATATTCATGATCAAGTTTATTCGTTGTTCAATACTCTAACTATTTATTGCGTAAAATGTTCAAGGCTAGCTACTTATGTGGAATTTGTTGCCCAGTTAACACCCAATTGGGGATTCAGCGCTACGTTCCGTTCTGAAGCGGGCTAAGTTTTTCGACGTAACACCTTTTCCACTTCATGAAGCAAGTTCTTTGCCTCGATTTATAGTCCTTCTGCTGATTTTTAACTCGCCTACTTCGCCGACTGCTCAAATAGAAAACCCTTAGTGAAATTCACCAAGGGTTTTGACATGTCAATAAGGGAACCGAAGTCTACGCTAGTTCAATAAACAGATCTTTTCTGGAACGACGCACTTTGGTCGCCTTTGCTAAGAAGTCTTTTTCTGCATCCCGATAACCGAGTGCGACTAATGCTACACTACGTAATCCTTTGGCGGGTAAGTCCAGAATTTTGTCGAGGGCTGCGGCATTAAAACCCTCCATGGGGGTAGCGTCAACGTGTTCGGTGGCTGCTGCAATCAGGGCGGAACCTAAGCCAATATACGCCTGACGAGATGCCCAGATGGCCTGCTCTTCGGGGGTTTTAGACAAAATATTGCCTTTGATTGAATCGGCAAACGGACGTAGCGATTCGACCGGAACGTTACGCGTATCGGCAATCAACTGCATATACGCATCGACCTGTGCCGCTTCTACGTTCGCCCAGTGGGCGAAAACCAGCAAGTGTGATCCCTCAACGATTTGCGGTTGCGGACAAGCCAGTTCATGAATTTTGCCTTTCAGTTCATGATTGTCGATTACGATAACATTATACGGTTGTAAACCTGCCGACGATGCCGACAGGCGAATTGCTTCCAGAATCGTGTCTACTTTTTCGGCCGGGATTTTCTGGCCGTTCATCTTTTTGGCAGCGTACCGCCAGTTCATTGCTTCCAGTAATTCCATAAGAGTGGGTTGTATTCTTTGGGTAAGCTATTAACAGACTTCGCCGGGTGAGCAAGCTGGTCCATCGGTTGGGCCTTGGACAACCAAAGGATTTGCTTTTTCCCATGCTGACCAGGCTGTGTCGAGGGCACCCAGAAATGTCTCGGGCTGTTGAGCCCCCGAAACTGCATACCGGCGATCTAGTACAAAAAACGGTACGCCCCGTGCGCCCACCTGCTGCGCTTCGTACACATCCCGGCTAACGGCCTCGGCGAACTGATTGCTGTCCAGCATTTGCTGAACCTCAGCGGCATCAAGGCCAATCCCAGTGCCCATTTCAAGTAACGTAGCGTGATCGGACGTATCGCGTCCTTCAGTAAAATAAGCCCGTAACAAACGTTCTTCGGCGGCATCACCCAGGTTATGTTTTTTCGCAAGTTGGATCAGGCGGTGCGCATCCCATGAATTAGCCACAACCGCTTTGTCGAAGTCATACGATAAACCAACTTCGCGGGCCATTGCCGTAACCCGATCGTTCATGCGTTTGGCTTCGTCCAGGCTCCAGCCTTTCACGTCGGCCAAATATTGGTTAATGTTTTTACCGGGTTCCGTTTTCATGTCCGGATTCAGCTGAAAGCTTTTCCAGACAACATTTACCTGGTCTTTATGGGCAAATTCATTGAGCGCGTGCTCAAACTTCCGTTTGCCAATGTAGCAAAAGGGGCACATCACATCGCTCCAGATTTCAACGTCCATTTCGTTTCGTGATTAAGCCGCCTGGGCCAGTTGAATGTTGGCAATGAGTTTAATGTCTTCGCCGAGAGCAAGTCCACCCGTTTCCGTCAAGGCATTGTAGGTCAGGCCAAATTCTTTACGATTGATCTTTCCGGTAACTTCAAACCCAAGTTTTTTATTACCGTAATTATCCTTGGCTGTTCCGCCATATTCAGCTTTCAGGGTCACAGGTTTAGTAACGCCTTTCATGGTCAAATCACCCGTCAGTACATATTCGTCGTCGTCAACTTTTTTGAAGGAGGTCGATTTGAAGGCGATTTTCGGATAGGTTTCAGCCTCGAAAAAATCAGCTGATTTCAGGTGGGTGTCCCGCATTTCCTGATTGGTATCAACGCTGTTTACATCCAGCGAAAAGTGAACTTCGGCCCCGTCGAAATCGTCGTGTTCGGTGGTTGCTCCACCATCAAAATTTCGGAACGTACCGGTTACCGTCGAGATGACCAGGTGTTTTACTTTGAATTGTACTTCGGAGTGCATTGGGTCTACGACCCATTTAGTTGTTGCCATGATTAGTTTACGTGATTTGACTTGTTTTACTAGTTGTTTTTGCTCCTGTTTATCGCGTGTAACGGCTCAGTAGTAGTTTATTGAGTACGCTGATATAAATGCTAACACCGTTAGTTTAGGGGCAAAAAAATTATCCTTTTAAGGTTTTTATAAAGCCATCAATAGCGTCTTTCAGCACCAATTGACTCCATGGGTTAGTCGTTACTTTCCCGTCAATCAACTGGATTGAAACCAGACCGTGTAAAATGGACCAGTACGTATGAAACTTTAGAAAGGCATCGACCTGTGGATTTGTGCTGGTGCTAATGGCTTCCTGAATAACGCCGATGAGTACGTTCGAAAACTTCTTCATCTCGGTAACCTGATTTACTTCTTCACAGCGCGGAATCCCCAGCCCGAACATAAGCTGGTAAAACTCCTTATGATCGAAAGCAAAGTTCCAATAACCCTGTGCAATGGCCTCCAACTGCTGACTAGCTTCGGGTTGGCTGTCGCGCTGCCGAATAACTTCTTCCGTTAGCAAGTGGAATCCTTCCCGGGTGAATTCTGCCAAAATGGCGTCTTTGTTTTCAAAGTGGCTGTAAATCACAGGCACACTATACTCGATAGCATCGGCAATCTTACGGATAGAAAGCGCCTGCCAGCCTTCCTCCAGAACCAACTGCCACGCTGCCTGTAAGATGCTGGTTTTAACTTCTACTTTTTGCCGTAATCGACGCTCAAGAATTCCCATTGTGGGTGTGTTCTGTTTTATAACAGTGTTAACTATACTATCGGTCGTAAAGTTTCCTAGTACAGAAAATAGGTAAAAAAGATGAAAATTTTTTTTACCTGCGCAGAAACACTGCGTAGTAGTCCCTAACCTTTGATGCGATGGTTCGAATTAATAGCTAAACCGGATGCGGGTTTCTGTATAGCCCCATAGTATCGAAGCCCCTGGCTGATCCCGATGTGCTGTTGGTTATAGATTGGTTCTGTCACTGAATGCAGGTTCGAATCCTGCTGTCAACCTGACACGTTGATCCATGGGGTGGAAGAAGATGACCACTTCTAAAAAGGTCACTCAGCTAAATAAAATCGGTTAGAAGCTATCCGGTGGCGTAGTTGGCTTGCCAGAGACGTAACAGTTTAGTGAGAGCCAGCAGGCAGGTCTCGCCTTTGTCGGGCGTATGCTGTTTCTGGAAAGTACTCGGGTAAGTTGGTTAGTTGAATAGAAGCGTTGCAACTGCTCAGGCAATCTACCAGTCGGAAACCTTTCTCCGAAGCAGCGTACCAAAATAAGGGCTAACCAGCTTCCGCCTTGCTGAATGGATAGTTTCGGACCGGTTATTTTTTTGACTATTTAACCAATACGATGATGAAAACTGTACGCATCCAGGCCCTACAGATCGGGTTAGTGTTCAAACATGGCGGCTACCAAAAAATGCTTTCGACGGGTAACCATTGGGTCTGGTCGAGCGAAACCGTTTATGTCTACAACCGGGGAGAGCTGTTAAAGAATCCTCCCTACGATCTGGCCATGCTGCTGGAGTACCCGGAGGTTGCTGCCGAACTCGATGTGGTTGAGGTAAAAGACAACGAGATCGCCCTTCAGTACGAGAATGGGCTTTTTCAGACAGTCCTCCAAAAAGGCCGTCATGCCTACTGGAAGTCGGAGCGCCGAAGCGGGTTAAAGCAGTACCAGTACATAAAAGCCGATTTGAGTCAACTCGAAATTCCGGGTACTATTGACTTGATTTCACTAATGCCACAACCCTTATCGGCCTTTGTGCGGACATATACCGTTGAAGCGCATGAGCAGGGTGTTCTGTTCATCGACTGGAAATTTGACCGGCTATTGAGTCCTGGTACGTATTTCTGGTGGAAAAACAATACGCCTGTCCATGTACTGAAAGTCGATACACGCCAGCAGCAGATGGAAGTTTCGGGACAGGAAATCCTGACCAAAGACAAAGCGTCGTTGCGCCTGAGTTTTTATATTCAATATCATGTGCAGGATATAATCAAAGCACTGGTCGACAACAAAGACTACGACAAGCAATTATACGTGTCAATTCAACTGGCTTTGCGTGAGTACGTTGGTAGCTTGACGCTGGATGAACTCCTCGACAAAAAAGGCGAGCTGGCGCCGTTCGTGGTAAACGCCACGTTGGCTAAAGCCGCTGAACTGGGTGTTAAACTTCGCAACGGTGGCGTGCGTGACATCATTCTGCCGGGCGACATGCGCGACATCATGAATCAGGTGTTGATGGCTGAAAAGAAGGCGCAGGCCAACATTATCATGCGTCGGGAAGAAACGGCTTCGACCCGTAGCTTACTGAATACCGCTAAATTGATGGAAGACAACGAAATGCTCTGGAAATTGAAAGAGATGGAATACGTAGAGAAAATCTCGGACAAAATCAGCTCGATCTCCGTTTCGAACGATGGCTCAATGGTCGATCAATTGAAGCAGCTTTTCGTTCGCGGGCGAGGCCGAAATACGTAATTATTTTCTGTCATGCTGACGCACCGGGCGGCAGGCTGCGTCAGCATGACAAAACAAAAAACCAACATGGAAACACCAATTTCATTAGACGATATTCTGTCCCTGGGGCCAATCCCGGAGCATTTACATACAACGTTTCTGCGGGTAGCAAATGGCCTCGTGCAACGTGCTGACTACTCCAGAGAAAAGGCAATGGGATTGATGGCACAGATGCTTCAGAATCCTAAGAAGTTTGCCTATTCCAAGAACAAGGTCACCAATCTGGCGCGGTCAATTTATGACATGAACAAGCAGGGTATTGCCGTGCCGTTGAGCGAAACGGGTGTGGGACACCTGCCACCCGAGCCAGCTCCGTATGTGTTAAATTCTGCCAAAAAACAATTGGAAAATGCGTTCGAATTACGTAGCGGGCCACTGCCGTATGCCGTTTTTGGTCGTGAGCAAATTGAGGAAGGGGCGTTGCGTCAAATGGAAACAGCAGCTAGCCTGCCGGTTTCGGTGGCGGGTGCACTTATGCCCGATGCACATCAGGGCTACGGACTTCCCATCGGGGGCGTCCTGGCTACAGAAGTAAATACGATCATTCCGTTTGCGGTTGGCGTCGATATTGCCTGCCGAATGTGTTTATCGGTATTCGATTTGCCCCCTGCATTTTTGAAACGGGAACCGCATTTATTGAAGAAGTCGCTGATGGAGCAAACCAAATTTGGACTTGGTGGCGAAACCCGCGAAAAGTTCGACGAGAGCGTGATGGACCTACCCGAATGGCGGGCCACGAAAGTGATTCGCGACCTGAAAGACAAAGCTCACCGCCAGTTAGGAAGCTCCGGTACGGGTAATCATTTCGTAGAATGGGGACTTGTTGACGTGTACGAACACGATGATCATTTGAATTTGCCACCGGGCGAATATCTGGCTTTATTATCGCATTCCGGGTCGCGTGGATTTGGCGGGAACGTAGCGAATTACTATTCGAAACTGGCGATGCAGAAAACCAAACTGCCCAAACAGGCAGCGCATCTGGCCTGGCTCGACCTGAACACCGAAGAGGGGCAGGAGTACTGGATTGCGATGAACCTGGCGGGTGACTATGCCTCTGCCAACCACCACGAAATTCACAATAAACTGGCTAAAGCACTAGGGGAGAAGCCACTGGCAATGGTCGAGAATCACCACAATTTTGCGTGGAAAGAGCAACTGGCCGATGGCCGTGAGGTGATGGTTCACCGAAAAGGAGCCACCCCCGCCGGAACCAATGTGCTGGGTATTATTCCGGGATCAATGACGCAACCGGGCTTTGTCGTACGTGGACGAGGCAATGCTGACTCCATTAACTCGGCCTCGCACGGGGCTGGTCGGTTGATGTCGCGGACGCAGGCGTTCAATACATTGACGCGTTCTCAATGGAATAAAGCCCTTACTGAGGCTGATATTCAACTCGTTGGTGGTGATCTGGATGAAGCGCCGATGGTCTATAAAAACATTGATACCGTTATCGACGCCCAGCGCGATCTGGTATCGATACTGGCGAAGTTCACGCCCAGAATTGTTCGAATGGCCGACGCCAATCGAAAAGAAGGGCGGGAAGATTGACGCTTGGCTGCGATCATAGCGCTTCGTGCGTTTCACTACGTTGTTTTTTACAGTGATTTAGTTAACGTAACGTGGACTTCCATTCCACGTTACGTTATGGAAGTGAGTAACCCTTAAAGAAACTCCAGATGATGTCGTTATTGACGAACGCGTCCGATGGGGCATCCCCGATAAACCTAGCGCCTTTCTGCCCACCCGGCCAGGCGTGTCCGCCGTCTGTTGTCAGATAGTATTGAATTTCCGAACCGCCCTGGCAGTCCGACCATTTATAAAATGTGTACTTATCTGTTGTGCGAACGACCTGTTTCTGAGTCTTGCACTGCGCGAATTGGGCAAAAACGGCCAGTGTCCTGTCCACCGGAGCGTTCCACTGTTTGTTAATACTTTTCGTACCAACACCGCCCGTGTACGGAACATTGCGATCCAGTTGGGAATGGACGTGCAGAATCGGCATGACGCGCTTAGGCTGGCAAGGTGTTTTTAGCTGCATGGTTCCCGAGTTTGCTGCGATAGCCGCCACTTTATCCGATAGTTCGCAGGCCAGTCGATAGCAAAGCATCGCTCCATTGGAATGACCTGTGGCATACACGCGTTTCTCGTCGATTTGATACGTAGTAGTCAGTTTATAGATCAATTTGCTGATGAACCCAACGTCGTCTGCTTCCTGTGTCGACGCCACCTGTCCACAGCAGGCGCCCGCATTCCAGGTTCGCAGATGCAACACGCCGGGGTTTTGCAGGCCATCGGGATAGACGACAACAAACCCTTCCTGATCCGCTTTTTCGCTCAACTTTGACTGAGATTCAAACTGCTGACCGCTGCCACCACCGCCATGCAACGCAATGACCAGCGGCAGTGAACTCCCATTCTTTTTATAGGCAGGCGGTAGGTGTATCCAGTAGATTCTGGTCTGCCCGTCATGCCGGATCGTATCACGAACGCTGGGCTCTACTAACGTAGTGAACGCAGATTTTCGAGTTATGAAACTAGCTGCGAAAGCTGTATCCGGCAGTAGAATAGCGCTATCAATTAGCATCAAAAGGAGCAATTTACCCATGAGAAAATGAAATTTTGGGTGGACAAGGATATACGTAACATAGTTCCGGCAATCTGTCGCCACGAGCGACGAAGGATTGTGTGCCAAGATAAGCAGCAACGGAGGGTTTATGGGATACAAAGGTGAACCAGGGAGTTAAGGGATGAGACATGAGTGGATTACAATTAGACGTCTGGAAATAAATAGTTGGGCCCAATTTATGTCGTATTAATAGGCCTGTCTTCTATAGGGTCGATATTTAGAAAATAGCTGCCCCAAACGAGTAACTTAAAGCCGAAAGGGGTAATTTGGCGTGGAAAAGTACTTTATGACCCTAGACGAGTGTCTTGACTAAAGCAGGATCAGGTTACTCGACTGTCTAATCAGCCTAAACACAATTCAATCATGCAGGCAACACCCGTAGCTAGCAAATCGACGCCAGCCTCGTTTACCGAAAATAAATACCTGATCACGCTCGTCTTTGTTACCTCCCTTTTCATGTTTTGGGGTGTCGCCATCACGATGGGTGATGTGTTGAACAAACACTTTCAACACGTTCTGAGCCTTACCAAGACACAATCAGCCTTTGTTCAGTTTGCTATTTTTGGGGCCTATTTCGTCATGGGTATCCCGGCTGGTTTGTTCATGAAGCGGTTTGGGTATAAAAACGGAGTATTGCTAGGGCTTTCGCTTTTTGCCGTAGGTTCGTTTTTGTTCGTTCCTGCCGCAGCCGCTGCTTCTTTTACTTATTTTGGTATTGCCCTATTTATACTGGGTTGCGGCATTTCAACCCTTGAAACGGTTGCTCATCCCTTCGTGGCCGCCCTCGGCGACCAGCGTACCAGCGATCAACGTATCAATTTCGCCCAGGCTTTCAACGCCTTGGGGGCCATCATCGGACCAGCCATCGGCTCTTATTTTCTATTGCGGAACAATACCGTGGGAAGTACCGATCTGACCTCCGTTAAGACATTGTACATTGTCATCGGTAGTGTCATCGCGACGATTGCCATCCTTTTTTCATTCGTAAAAGTGCCTGCGCTTACGGACCCACACACCGTGGTTACCGATCCTGATGCCGCGAACGTTGATGTTGAGCCTGGTAAAACCCTTTTTCAACATAAACACTTCGTGTGGGCCGTCATTGCCCAGTTTTTCAACGTAGCCGCGCAGGGAGGAACCTGGGCCTTTTTTATCAATTACGGACACGAAAAAATGGGTTTTTCGGACGCCGTTGCGGGCAACTACATGGTGTTGTTTATGGGGCTCATGCTGGCCGGACGCTTTGTTGGTACGTTCCTGATGCGGGTCATTGCCCCCCATTCCTTACTGGCTATTTTCGCTGCCTGCAATATTGTTATGTGTCTGATCATTACGCAAAGCCTGGGCTGGCCTTCCTTCATTGCGTTGCTGATGCTCAATTTCTTTTTCAGTATCATGTTCCCAACCATATTTAGTTTAGGATTGAAAAATCTTGGATCGCACACACAGCAAGCATCTTCGTTTATCTCAATGGGCGTGGTTGGTGGCGCTGTTTTCCCCTTTTTGATGGGCATGGCTGCTGAGAAAGATGTAGCCAATGCCTACTACCTGCCGATTATCTGCTACGTTGTCATTGGCCTGTTCGGCGCGAAGTTTTATAAGGTAAAATAAATTCAATCTTGATATTAGCGAGCTAAACGTAAAGAGTCATCGCCCGGTTGGAGATAACCTGCTGGTTAGTACAGGGAAATTTTTTATCGCTTTGTAAATAGCCTGAAAATCAGCAATTAACTGCTCTGGCGATTGTGCCTGAACCTTGTATAAAGCGCCCCGAAACAGGATAAAATAAACCCGTTGCGCCTGAAATGCGGGCATTAAATCGCTCGTGACAACGTCAGATGGTTGCTGAAGGGGACGAAAAAACTTCGGGAGAATTCGCCCATGTTAGGCATTCAGTGCTGTTTCCTGATGGCGCAGGGGTTGTCGTTGCCAGTACGTAAGACTGCGCCAGCACCATTCGAGCGGGCCAAACTGGAAATACCTCAGCCAGATTGGACTGACGATTAGTTGCAACACCCAGATGCCCACCACGATAAAAAAGAGTTGATAATATTGCAATTCGGCGAAGTAATTCAGCCCATAACCGAAGAAAATAAACGTGCAGATAACGGTGTGCATAACGTAGTTGGTGAACGCCATCTGCCCAACCGCTGCCAACCGTTTCAGGAAACGCTGCGCGGCTCCCGACTGAATCAGCAAAATAAGTAGACTGGCATGGGCCATTACCAGCAAAATACGCTGGAACGGATAAATCAACGACATCCAACTGATGGCGTGTGTTTCCATGTACGCCAGTCGGGACGCTACGTTCGGGAAGTGAGTATAGGAATTGTAGTAATTAAAGATGACTAGAGGCAGGCCAATTCCGTACCCCACCAGCATAATTTGAATGTAGCGTCTGCGTGGCCATTTGCCCGCGAAATAGCCCCATTTGTACAAAGCCATCCCAAGTAACATCAACGCCAACGGGTCCCAGATAGCGTAGGCCAGGTATTTGGTTTGAAAATCCCAGGATAAGGGGCGTAGGTAATTGGCTACCGTTGTGTAGTTTGATTTCATCGAACGTGTATGTTCCGCCACTTCAGCCTTGTTGGGAATGAACTCTTTCTGAATGGCCCGCCAATCCGTCATCGCTTTCTTTTGCTGTTCGGTCAATGTCTGATGGTGTTCCTGTGCAGCTTTGGCTTCTTTATAGCCCAGCAATTTTTCCCGCATGTTTTGGTAGAACAGCGTGCCAGACGTGAAGTCGATAAGCGCAATCAGCGGCACACCAATGGCCAGATAAGCGGGTTTGACATTGCGAAATAGAAAGGCCAGCAACCCACAGACACCATATAGATACAAAATGTCGCCGGACCAGAGCAATACGTGCGCATCAATGAGGCCGAACAAAATCAGCCAGCCCATCCGGCGGTAATACAGGCCGACAACCGATTTTCCCGTTCGTTCCTTTTTAGTGGTAAAGAGCAGAATGCCTACGCCAAAAATCATGGAAAATAAAGCACGCATCTTCCCTTCGAACAAGACAGTTACGACGGCATCTACCCAAAAATTAACGTTATCAGTATCACTTCGGAAGCTTTTGGAGAAGTACTCCGGCATAGCAAAAACCGGAATGTTCATCATCAGAATGCCTAACAAGGCTACGCCCCGAAGGATGTCAACGGTTTCAATACGTTCCGCCTGGGCAATGGGTCGGAAGGAAGCAACTGGTGATGTTACAAAGGGATTTGAGTACGATTCAGCTTGCATAATGGTGTTGATAGGTAAGGGTTTAACGCATAATCAGAACCGATGCCGAAAATCGGGCTTGGTGTAAGTACAGAATTTTCGGCATCTCTCACGTCATCTTTTGATTAAACGTAGTGGTTTCCTGGAGTAGACTTACAAAGCCGCTGGAAATGCGCTGTCATCTAGTCGAAATTAATCTGACCATTATCGCCTTTCTTGATGTATGTTAATGGCCAACTCGAAGGGCTACAGTCTTCTGCACCAGTCCTGTATGACTGATTTTATGTGGAAAATTGCAAAAAAATGGACAAGGAAAGAGTACAAAATCAATAGTACTGTCTCTATGCTATATAGAAGGACATCGTCGACTTCGGCGATGCTTTTTGGTTGCTGATCTGTCGTAGGATGGTCGGGATAATGACCCAATACATACAGCTTTATAGTTTATCATAGGTTAGGATTTTTTAAGGCCTCTGGCATTGCCGGAGGCCTTATTTTTCGAAATTAATCAAGTTGGTCGTAAATTTGCTGGCCGCCGAGTGGGTATGATAACGATAAAATTATCCATGTTCACGTACCGGTAGAAGACGCAATAATTCGACGCCTAAAGGGTATTACTGGCTTCCTGGTGACTATTTCTTGATGAAACATCCTCAACTAGTTAGTCAAATGAACCGCATAGAGAAAGATATCCAGCCTGTTAACCCATATCTTTAGGCGCACAACAACTCCCTGCTATTAGCCGACAATCAATCCATATATGCAAACCGAACAGACTACGCTCGCGGAAAACCAAGCTGAACAGCAAACTTTTTTTGAAAGCCGATATGCCAATTCGCCCAACGAGGTGAAAGGAATGGATACCGCGCAACTCCGGCAAAATTTTCTCATTGAGACGCTGTTTGTCGCCGATCAATTTCACTGGGTACTGTCGTTTTTCGATCGCTATCTAACCGGTGGGGTTATGCCGGTAGACGGCCCTGTTACGTTAACGACGCCCGATCAGTTGAAAGCGGAGTACTTTCTGGAACGGCGCGAACTGGGCATGATCAATGTTGGGGGCGCAGGTCGGGTTATAGCAGATGGCGTGGCCCATGATCTGGCATACAAAGAAGCGTTGTACATCGGTCAGGGAACCCGCGACATTCAGTTTATTTCCTACGACGCTGAATCACCGGCCAAGTTTTACCTGAACTCTACACCCGCCACCAAAAATTACCCAACCCGCAAGGTGTCCAGAACCGATGCCGACGTAGTGGAATTAGGCAGTATGGGGACAGCCAATCATCGGACAATCAATAAGTTGCTTGTCAATAGCGTCTTGCCGACCTGCCAATTGCAAATGGGCATGACCGAATTGAAAACTGGCAGCGTCTGGAACACCATGCCTGCTCATACGCATGATCGGCGGATGGAGGTTTATTTCTATTTCGAAGTTCCGGAGGGGCAGAGCGTTTGCCATTTTATGGGGCAACCGCAGGAAACCCGCCATATCTGGATGCAGAACGAACAGGCCGTGATTTCGCCAAACTGGTCGATTCACGCTGGGGCCGGTACGTCGAACTATACCTTTATCTGGGGTATGGCCGGTGAGAACCTCGACTACAGCGACATGGACTTCTGTGCGATCACTGATTTGAAATAAAAGGAGGTTTTCGATAAGACGCTCCTCAACCGTCATCCACTAGTCTGAAAATAAATGAGTTCTGTACTAAATACATTTTCATTAACCGGTAAAGTCGCCTTGGTGACAGGCTGCAAACGCGGTATCGGTAAAGCAATGGCCGAAGCGCTGGCCGAAGCTGGCGCCGACATTATTGGCGTATCGGCCAACCTCGAACTCGAAGGCAGCGACGTAGCAAAAGCCATTGAATCCCGCGGCCAGAAATTCTATGCCTACCAGGCCGATTTTGGAAACCGGGAAGCGTTGTATGCCTTTGTAAATCAGGTTAAAAAAGATCATCCAGTCATTGATATTCTGGTCAACAACGCGGGTACGATTATGCGTAAACCAGCCGCCGAGCACCCCGACGATTATTGGGATGAGGTGATTGCCATCAATCAAACGGCTCAGTTTATACTCACGCGGGAAATTGGCAAAGACATGATCGCCAGCGGAAGCGGCAAAGTCATTTTTACGGCTTCGCTGCTTACGTTCCAGGGTGGTATCAACGTACCGGGCTATGCTGCCAGCAAAGGCGCTATTGGGAGTCTGGTAAAGGCATTTGCCAATGAGTGGGCTGGGTTAGGCGTTAACGTCAACGCCATTGCGCCCGGTTACATCGCTACGGATAACACCGAAGCATTACGCGCCGATCAGGCGCGTAGTCAGTCTATTCTAAGTCGAATTCCAGCCGCTCGGTGGGGTGAACCTGAGGATTTTAAAGGACCGGTTGTTTTCCTGGCATCCGATGCCGCCAGCTACGTTCATGGTACTATTTTGACCGTCGACGGCGGTTGGATGGGACGATAAGAGACGAATAATCCCGTCATAGCAGAAAATCCCGCCAGTTTTTAACTGGCGGGATTTTCTGCTTATAGAACAAAAAAACTGTAAATATTTTAATCGAGCGTAACGTGTTTCCAATTTTCCCCCGAGCGAATGCGGTTGAGCTGAGTGTGCGTGATCCCGAACTGTTTCGCAATCATCTTCAGTCGGTTCTTATCGTTGAGCAACAGCTTTTTAATGATTCTGACTTTGCTCTCCGTTAGTTTGTAATTGCGTGTTTGGCGAGGTAGCTGGCGGTTTTTGAGGCTCGGGTTTTCCCGGTTGTGGGCAATCATTTCATCTTTCGTCACCCACCGCAGGTTCTTATAATAATTGTTCTGTTTATCGTAGTCAATGTGAATAACGAATGTCTGCTCAGGCTGCGCCCGGGTAACAAAGTGCTCGGCTACTAATTTGTGGACGTAGCGATTTAGCGTTTTGCCTTCCGACCGAATGTTCAGCGACCGATAACCCTGAATAACCGACCCTTTTATAGCTTTGCTGATAGGTTTGGCGTTCGGATTATTTATCTGCGATGAGGTAGATGACTGGAAACTGCGCAATCGCCCGTAGTTTGAAACCTCATAGTGAGGTGGCTTTTCAAGGCCCTCAAACATAATTGGCACCCACTTCTCATTCCAGAAACTTTGGTTTCCTTTGGCGTCCATGACCGAAGCTAATTTAGTGTAATACGCATCCGGGCGATCCGTTTTGCAATTGCCTGCCCTACTTTTGCTGATTATCCGACGTACTGCTAAACAAAGCAAAACTCGTTGATGAGTCTTTAACAACGATACAACGAAATGGTTGTCCATTCTTCATACTATGTTCGTCTTTCCAGTATAAATAAAGTCTATTCCAGGGCTGTTATTACTGTACGGCCGAAAATGGACTATTTCCTGGTGCGTTTGTCAACGATGGAAACCGCTTGTTGATCGAATTCGTTAGTAAGAAACGCTGTTGTATGTACGCCCGATATACCGTGTGGTGTATGCACCCAATTTGTTTACAAAGATTATGGACAACCCCGAAAAGAAAACATTAGTAATTGGCGCTACGGAGAAGCCGGGCCGATACGCCAATCTGGCTGCCCACAGTTTACTTCGTCATGGGCATGCTATTGAACTGCTTGGACTGAAGAGTGGAGAAATTGACGGCCATGCCATCCAGACAGGGCAACCTTCGCTGGAAAATGTCGATACGGTAACGATGTACGTTGGCCCACGTAATCAGCCAGATTTGTATGAATACATCAAAAGCCTGCATCCCCGGCGCGTGATCTTTAATCCGGGTGCCGAAAATCCAGAATTTCAGAAGCAGCTTCAGGCAGAAGGCATTGAACCTATTGAAGCCTGCACGCTGGTTATGCTGTCAATCGGGACGTATTGATTTTTTGTAGAGACGCATAGTTGCGTCTCTACGTGTGTCTCACCATTTGATCAATGCCGATGCCCACGTAAAACCGCTGCCAAATGCGGCCAGACAAACCAGGTCACCGGGCTTGATTCGACCTTGTTCGAAAGCCTCGGTCAGAGCAATGGGGATGGAAGCGGCTGTGGTGTTTCCGTACTTTTGAATGTTGTTAAACACCTTGTCATCGGGCAGGTTCATTTGCTGCTGAACATAACCCGAAATGCGAATATTCGCCTGATGAGGAACCAGCAGAGCAAGGTCGTCGGGCTGGAGACCATTGGCCGCCAGACTCTCGTTGATTACTTCCATAAACCGCACCACGGCATGTTTGAAAACCGTGTTACCATTCATCGTTACGTTATATTGTTTGTCGGCGAGGGTAGTCTCCGAAATCCATTGACCTTCCCGGCTGCTACCTGGATCACGGACGTATAATTCTTCGGCGTAGCGCCCGTCGGCGTGAAGGTGCGTTGACAGAATACGGTGCTCCGGGTCGGTAGTGGCCTGTAGAACAGCCGCGCCCGCGCCATCGCCAAAAATGACGGCGACGCCCCGCCCTTCGTTACTTTTGTTCAGAAACGATGACTGAATCTCCGAACCGACCACCAGAATGGTCTTGTACATGCCGGTTTTTATAAACTGATCGGCAATGGAAAGGGCATACACAAAGCCTGAACACTGGTTTCGGATGTCGATAACGCCAATGCCCTCCAACCCCAATTCCCGCTGCATCAGAAAAGCAGAACCGGGAAAGTAATAATCGGGGGTGATAGTAGCATATACGATCAGATCAACGGCTGAGGCTTCTAGACCGGCGCGGTCGAGTGCCATGCGCGAAGCAGCCGTGGCCATGCTGGCGTTCGTATCTTTCCCATAAGTAAAATACCGACGCTGCTTAATGCCCGTCCGTTCCTGAATCCAGGCATCGGAGGTATCCATATATTGGGTCAGGTCGTCATTCGTAACAATGGTATCCGGTACGTAGAAACCTAGCCCCTTAATACTTGAGTAAACCGTATTCATTCGATAGTAGAATAATAGTCGATAAAAATAGAACTATTTCTGGTATCAAATATCTTGCTGACCAGACTTTGCTATCAATACCAACAAAAGGCGACCCCTGTTTTCAGACCGCGTGCAATTCGAATGAGTATTCTTCCATAATGAGGTTTGCCAATAATTGGCGGCAGGCCGAGTCCACTGTCGTACGGGCCTGGTCTTCGGTGGCGGCATCAACTTCAAGCCGGATATGCTTACCAATACGGACGTTATCTATGCTGTCCATCTGGAGGTTATGAAGTCCCAACTTAACGGCTTTGCCCTGTGGGTCCAGAATTTCCGAGCGGGTCATGATGTTAATTTCGGCGATGTATTTCATTACTTAATGAGTGAAAGAACGAAAGAGTGAATGTGCGAAATGCGAGTACGTAGATTACAGTTTGCTCTTTCGCTCCTGGGTAAAAAGTGAAACAAGTATATAAAGCAAAATAATCAGCGGGATGGCTGCGAACTGCAAAAATAGCAGGAGTAACGCGGACGCCATCAGAAAACTGAATTTAATCCGGTTTTCAGCCCAGCCGAAGGTCTTAAATTTAAGGGCGAAAAGAGGCACTTCGGACACGAGCATGAACGAAAAGGCAATCATCATGCCCATTGCAATGTCATTCTTCCAAATCCCATCGAACTGGGGTTGATAGCGTTCCATCAGCGGAAAGGCTCCAAGCAGCATGGCATTAGCCGGAACGGGTAGACCAATAAATGACTCCGATTGACGCGTGTCGATGTTGAAATTCGCTAAGCGCAGGGCTGATAAAATGGCGATCAGAAACGATCCATACGAAATAGCGCCTAAATCCTGAAACCAGCACAGCTGAAATACGATGGTAGCGGGCAACACGCCAAACGTAACGACATCGGCCAGTGAGTCCAGTTCCTTGCCAAACGGCCCCGATACGTTAACCAGTCGGGCTACAAACCCATCGCCAAAGTCGAGCACAGCTGCCAGACCAATTAACCAGGCCGCCGTGTCCAGATGGCCACGTAGTGCCATGACCACGCCAACACAACCACACAGCAAATTGCCGCAGGTCATGGCGTTGGGAAGGTGTTTGAGTAGGTTCATATACGTAAATATGGGTCGGTCGCCGAAGCGATTCCAGCCCGTATGGCCGTCAGGCCAATTATCTTACTATTAATTGTTGGCCTGACGGCCATGCGGGCTGAAGCCCGTATTTACATCGCGTTAACAAATGGATTCGTACGTTTTTCTTTACCTATGGTTGTTGGTTCCATATGCCCGGCATAAACCGTGTAGTCGTCGGGCAGGGTGAAAAACTGGGTTCGGATGCTGTCGATCAGATCGGCATGGTTACAGTACGGAAAATCTGTCCGACCAACGCTTCCATTAAATAACACATCGCCCCCAACTATGTATCGCTCAGCGTGATTGACAAACGCTACGTGTCCGGGTGCATGACCCGGTACAAAGATGACGTCCAGCACGGTATTACCAAAGCGGAACTGATCCCCTTCTTTCAGAAACTCATCAATTTCGGAGGGTTCATATCCGCGAAGACCGTAGAGCGCACAGCGGGTGGGTACGTCGTTATAAATCACCATATCCAGCTCATGCAGATACGCCTTAACGCCAAACTTGCGCTTTACGTAGGCTACGCCAAACACATGATCGAGGTGCGAATGAGTCAGTAGCAGGTACTTGATCTTGAGTTTGTGCTGTTCAATAAATTGTCCCAGTGCTTCTTTCTCAACCTGTTCATAGCAGCCAGGGTCAATAAGTACAGCCTCACCGGTCGCATCATCAGCAATGACGTAGGTGTTTTCGTGAAACGGAGAGAATTCGAACGCTTGAATCATTATGTAGCGAGGGTGTAAACCCGCATTCAGTAGCTTTAAAGTAGGTTTACACCCACACTACGTTACAAAAGTAGAAACACTGTTGGTTTTTTGCGTAAGTCAGGCACCTGGGATTTCCATTCACGAATGCTCAGGGTACGGACGAAGGCATCGGGCGCTGTTAAGTTACAGGCCACACACAGGCGTGTATTGGGCTGACAATTGGCCAGCACATCGGCAAAGAGTGCGTCGTTGCGATAGGGCGTTTCCATAAAAATCTGCGTCTGGAGTCGGCCCTGTGCTTCTTTTTCGAGAAATCGTATAGCACGGGAACGATCCTGCCGATCAATGGGGAGATAGCCGTGAAAGACAAACGATTGCCCACTCATACCCGACGCCATCAGCGCCAGCAAAATAGACGATGGGCCGACTAATGGCTCTACCTTCCAACCCAGCGTATGCGCCATACCGACTACCACCGATCCCGGATCGGCAACACCAGGGCAGCCCGCTTCCGATAAAACGCCTGCACTACGTTTGCGCTCCATCAATTCCTGGATCTGTTTGCGCGTATCGGCAGGTGGCGTGTCTTTATCAAGTTCAAAAAACGCTGTTTCGTCAATGACACGGTTGGTTTTCAGGCCAGTGATAAACCGCCGGGCCGAACGAACATTCTCGACAAAATAGGCGTCTGTTTTTTCGATGATCATCGAAATGTGGGACGGCAACACTTGTTGAGCGGTATCATCGGCCAGGAGGGTAGGAATAAGATATAGAGTTGGCATTTTTTGTCATGCTCGCTGGGTTAAAACGGCAGCTAGGACTAATTCGTTTTAATAAATTTCATCAACGTTTCAACAAATTCAACAGGCTTTTCGGCTTGTACCCAGTGTCCAGCCCCCTGAATCGTTTCAATTTGAGCATTCGGGAATATGCGTCTGATGATGGGAAGGTCCTCATCCAAAATATAGGGGGACTCACTTCCCCTTATAAATAACGTTGGATCGATGACAATTCGTGGATTGGTCAACTCTTCCCCAACCGTGTGCAATTCGCGCTCAATGACGGGTAAATTCAGTCGCCAGTCGAACAAGCCCTGCTCATTCCGGAACAGGTTTTTAAGCAAAAACTGCCGTACAGCCAATACGGGTTCGTAACGACTCAGCACCGCGTCGGCTTCAGTGCGACTCCTGATGCCAGCCAGGTCAATCGCGTTGAGCCCACGAATAAGTTCAGCGTGGTGTATTGGGTAAAACTTGGGGGCAATGTCAACAACCACTAGTTTTTGGAATGTACCCGGGTAGGTCATTACGTATTGCATGACTGTTTTACCACCCATCGAATGACCAACCAGAATAGGCTCGTCGAGTTTTTGGTCAATGAGAAACTCGCGCAGGTCGGCGGCCATACTTTGGTAATCCTGCTCATTGGCACGGGGCGACTGGCCGTGATTCCGCTGATCGAGAGCAAAAACCCGGTAACCCTGTGCGGCAATGGTTTTGCTGGTAGTCAACCAATTATCGGAGGAGCCAAAAATACCATGCAAGATGACAATGGCCGGTCCCGTCTCGCCCGTTTGACGAAAGAATAATTTCATATTGATTCAAACGCAGAGAACACTGAGTTGAACACGGAGACCACAGAAAAGCTTTGTGACCTCTGTGCCGAATTCCGTACTCGCTGCGTTTAGCATTTAGTTTACATAAATAACTTTTTCACGTTGCTTGACCAACTCACCGAATGAGTGGAGCGCAAAGCCGTTTTCGGCGGCTACCTGCTCAAATTCAATCGTACTTTCTGGCACAACCGCAATGAGTAGCCCACCCGACGTTTGTGGATCGGCCAGTGTGTATCGTTGGGTTTCGGTCAAGTCGCTGATCTTGTGGCCGTAGCTGTCCCAGTTACGGACTGTGCCGCCGGGAAAGCTTTTCTGCGCCAGATAGTCAGCTATAATCGACAACTTTGGCACATCATCGAAGGTGATGACAGCACTAAGACCGGAACCTTCGGCCATTTCAGTAAGGTGCCCTAGCAGCCCGAAGCCTGTTACGTCGGTTAAGGCTTTCACATAGGGTAATTTACCCAGAACAGCCCCGAATTTATTAAGCTGCGCCATTTGCTGAGGAGCGATATTCGCATGTTCGGGTTTGAGGATTCCTTTTTTCTGAGCAGTCGTCAGAATGCCAACACCCAGCGGTTTTGTCAGATAAAGGCGGCACCCTTCGGTGGCCGTGTTGTTTTGCTTGAGGTGATCGAGCCGGACTTTACCCGTCACGGCCAATCCAAAAATTGGTTCGGGCGAATCAATGCTGTGTCCCCCCGCGAGTGGAATGCCCGCTTCACGGCAGATGGCTCGTGAACCCTCCAGCACTTGGGCGGCTATTTCTGGAGGTAACGTATTTATGGGCCAGCCCAGAATAGCAATAGCCATAATGGGTTCGCCACCCATAGCGTACACATCACTGATGGCGTTAGCCGACGCGATACGTCCGAAGTCGAAGGCGTCGTCTACAATAGGCATAAAAAAATCGGTGGTGCTGATGATAGCTTCCCCATTTCCAAGGTCGAGCACGGCCGCATCGTCCCGGGAATCGTTGCCGACGAGTAGATTTTGATAATGCGGCTGAACAGACGTCTGGTTCGTATGCAGAATCTGGTCCAGTATTTTGGGCGAAATCTTGCAGCCGCAACCGGCCCCGTGGCTGTATTGCGTAAGTTTAACGGATGTCGTTTCGGTTGGTGTCATAAAGGGACAAAACTAAGAGGGAAATGTTGTAACCTATGCACATTATCGTACAGTACTAAGACTCTTGGGGGTTGAAAGGTTCTATTTCGGTCAGTGAGCTATCTATATGATTACGTGTGATTAACAATATGATAATGTGGTTTATAGAACGTAATCATCTTGAAATAGGGTTATTCTTAGAATAACGTCTATAAGATTATATATAGTGGTACTTTTTTAAGATACCCCCCATTAAGACTTCGAAAAAAATAGCATATTTGCTTCTTATTTGAGAAACTGTTCAAATGGATAAATATCTCAGATAGTACTAACCAAATCAAACACTTCTATGTCTAAAAAACTACTGCAAATGCGAGCGACTTTAGTGCTGGTCGGCAGTATGCTATTGGCCGTGCTCGGTGGGAGCGAAGCCATGGCACAGGTGACAACCTCTGTTATCGACGGTCAGGTGACCGACGATAAAGGTGGTGCTTTACCCGGTGCCACGGTTGTGGCCATTCACGAACCATCGGGTAGCCGGTATGGTACAACTACAAACGGCTCAGGTCGCTATACGCTTCCCGGTGTTCGCGTAGGTGGACCATTCAAAGTAACGGCTACATTCGTTGGCTTTAAGGATCAGGTTGTCGAGGGGGTCTTTACAAATCTGGGTACATCGTCTGATGTAAGCTTCAAAATGACTGACAACAGCACTGTGTTGTCGGAAGTAGTTGTTTCAGGCAACCAGAACGGCGTTATCAGCTCTAACCGAACGGGAGCCGCTACGTCTTATGATCGGGCAACGATCAATACGATTCCAACGATTGGTCGTACAATTGCTGACGTTACCAAGTACAATGCGTACGGTAACGGTCAATCATTTGGTGGTCAGGATGCTCGTTTCAACAACATCACAATTGATGGTGCGGTTTTCAACAACGGTTTCGGTTTAGGCTCATCGGCTCAGGCGGGTGGACGTACGGGTACAACGGCTGTGTCGTTAGATGCTCTCGATGAAATACAGTTGAACGTAGCGCCTTATGACGTTCGTCAGACTGGTTTTTCGGGTGCGGGTATCAACGCCGTAACGCGCTCAGGAACGAACGATTTTTCAGGATCAGTTTATTATTTGTTCCAGAACAGTGATTTAGCTGGTAAAAAAGCTGATGGAAGAAATCTGCCTCCGGTGACTCTTGATAAAAAGACAACTGGTTTCCGCTTAGGTGGACCGATCATTAAAAACAAGTTGTTCTTCTTTGTTAACGTCGAACAATATAAGAGTAGCTCACCAGCTCTTGATTACGTAGCTGACCGGGGACCAGGAACGACAGGTAACGTATCACGTACGACAGCGGCCGACTTAGATGATCTGAGCGCGTTTATGAAAACGAATTTCAACCGTGATCTTGGGGCTATTGATAACTTCAACAACCAGGTCAAGAGTTTGAAAGGCTTAATCCGGCTTGATTATAACATTAATGACAACCATAAGCTGTCGGTACGTTATTCTCACCACGATTCTGATTCAGATCAAGCGATTAGTAACAGTAATAGTAGTAATACAGCTGGTAATGGCAACCGTACTGGTTATTCCTCTTCTGGATACTCTGGTCGAGAAGCCCTGTCTCCTCAGAATACAGGCTACAAAATTGCTGACAATACGCGCTCGTTTGCTGCCGAATTGAACTCGACGTTCGGAGGAAAATTTGCAAACAAACTGGTTGCTACGTATAACAAACAGATTGAAGACCGGACGTACCTGACAGGAGTTTTCCCTACCATCGACATTCTGAAAGATGGTACTACGTATACTTCGATTGGTTTTGATCCATTTACGCCTAACAATAAACTGAATTATTCGACCCTGAATATCACAGATAACTTTAGCTATTTCGCGGGCAAGCATACACTCACCTTTGGGCTGGCTTACGAAAAATACACGTCGAATAATGTGTTCTTCCCAGCTTCGAACGGTGTATATGTGTATAATTCCATTGCCGATTTTAAGGCAGCCGCTCTTGCGTCAATAACGAACCCAACGGCTACGACATCGCCTGTTGGTGTGGCACGTTATAACTTGCGTTATTCGTTATTGCCAGGTGGTGTGGAGCCGTTGCAGACCTTACACAGAAGCACCTATAGTGCCTACGTACAGGATGAATTTCAGATTAGCCCAACCTTTAAACTGACAGCTGGTGTTCGGGCCGATATTTTTGCGTATGATAATTCAACCGCCAAGGATTTCTACAATCCAATAGTGGGTGGACTTACCTTCAAAGATGAAAACGGAGCAAATTACGGCGTCAATACAGGTGCATTTCCCAAAGCTCGTTTACTGATTTCACCCCGCGTTGGTTTTAACTGGGATGTAAAAGGTGATAAAATGACTCAGTTGCGCGGAGGAACCGGTCTGTTTGTATCTCGTATACCAGAAGTATTGGTTTCTAACCAATTGGGAAATAACGGCGTAAATACGGCGTTGATTAGCGCTCCTGCTGGCTCAAGAGACTATCCGTTTGTTACCGATCCAAGTCTATTACCTGCTGCTGTCCGACCTAATCCAGGTAATATAAAGCTTGAAAACTTAGCTCCGTACGTCGTTAATGCTACCGATCCAAATTTGAAATATCCTACGGTTTGGAAAACGAACATCGCTATTGATCAGCGGTTGCCCTGGGGCTTAATTGGAACATTGGAAGTTATTTATAACAAAACTATTCAGGGACTTCGCTACATTGATGCTAACCTGAAAGGCCCGGATCGCGTCTTGGCTGGCCCAGATACGCGTGGACGTTTTCCTGCATCGGGCGTAACAAGCACAGGCACAGGGGCGAACAATACAGTCAATATCGCCCGTTTCTATAACACGGCTGTTACGAACGTATTTGTTCTGAAAAACACAACTGAGGGTAGCGCCTATACGTTTACGGCGAAACTTGAGAAGCCAGCCAATAATGGGTTCGGTGGCATGTTAGCCTACACGTATGGATTGGCTCGTGATTTAATGTCAGTAGGTAGTACGGTTGTTGGTAACACACCTACGGTTGCTGGTCAAAATTACTTAGGGCTATCGTATGGCGACAATGATCTGCGTCACCGGATTATTGGCTATGTTAATTACCGGATCAATTACGGCGGTAAATTTGGTGGTTCTACTACGTTCACTCTTGGCGGTACCTCTACCAGTGGTTATAAAGGGTCCTACTTATATGGTAGTGATCTGAACGGCGATGGCCAGACGAATGACCTGATTTATGTTCCTAAGACAGCCTCTGAATTGACGTTCTCTGCGTTGACTGTGGGTACTGGAGCAGCCATGCAGACGTTTTCTGTAGAACAGCAACAGGCAGCTTTCGAGTCTTACATTAACAACAACGACTATTTGAAAACTCGTCGTGGTCAGTATGCAGAACGGAATGGTGGATTTGCTCCCTGGTTAAGCCGTTTCGATTTCACGGCCATTCAGGAATTTTACATCAAAACAGGTGCCAAAGGAACACGGCACAGCATCCAGTTCCGGGCTGACATTCTGAATGTTGGTAACCTTCTTAACAACAAATGGGGTGTAGGCTGGATTCCAACAACGGCTAACCCATTAGCCATTGCTGGTGTTAATGCTGCTACAGGTTTGCCAACATACCGGCTTGCTACGCAGACCTTACCAGATGGTAGTGTTGTTTTACTAAGAGATTCGTGGGTTAAAAGCATAACGATCGATAACGTTTGGCAGGCTCAGCTTGGCGTTCGTTACTCGTTCTAATACGATTGGTCGAAGAACTGAAAATCCCCCGCACAGCTCCTGTGACGGGGGATTTTTGTTGATGTAAATTTGCGTATGAAAGTAAAACTTCTCTTTTTAATCAGTGTGCTGCTCACCAGCGAGGGAATGGCACAATCAATAAATCGTTTTCGGGATAGCCAGACGATCGATGCGTTTTTCCAATATTCGCCAGAACGGAAACGCCCGCTTATTCTGGCGCACCGGGGTGGTCCCGGACCGGCAGATACGGAAAATTCGATTATAACATTTGATAAAACAGCCAGTGCTCTTCCTGATGCCATTCTGGAAATGGACGTGCGTATGACCCGTGATAGTGGCTATGTTTTATTACATGACGCTACGTTAGATCGGGAGTCGAATGCCAAAGGAGCTGTAGCTGAACGATCACTGGCAGAGTTAAAGTCGATTCAACTCAAAACCCTTGCTGGGGAACTGACAAATCAGCACATGCCCACCTTTGCGGACGTACTGGCCTGGAATCAGAATCGCTACTTATTATCCTTGGACGTGAAGCCGGGAACTGATCCAATTCGGGTGATGGAGGTGGTGAAGAAATATAAGGCACAAAATGCCGTTTTTGTTATCTGTTATTCACTAGCCGATGCGCAGCGCGTGCGCACTACATATCCGAAGCTCTGGCTGGCTGTGGGTGTCAATAGTCTGGCTGATTTGGATAAATTTGAACGCAGTGATTTGCCCAAATCGCGGTTAATTGCCCTTACTCCCCAGAAGTTGCAACCAGTTGCCTTTTATGAACGGCTTCATAAGCTTGGCATTCTGTCGTCTGTGGGAACATACGGAACGGGCCAGCTCGATGAAAAACCAATGCAGGAAGCGGCTGCTGGCTACAGAGAGATCGTTCGACAAGGCGGAGATATACTCACTACAGATCGCCCGCTTGAGGTGTCCGGTTTATTCTGATCGCTATGTCTCTCACCCATTTACGTGTTCTTTTACTGACTCTATTGGCTGCTGGTGGCGCTTTCGCACAGCCAGTTGGGCAACCGCTTACTGTCTGGCGGGAAGGGCAACTCGATATTCACCACATTAACACGGGTCAGGGCAATGCTACGTTCGCTGTGTTGCCCGATGGCACTACGTTATTAATTGATGCCGGAGCCATTAACACGCTTGACTGGCGTACCGGAAAGCCACGTAATTTACCCGTTAAACCCACTAATGACCGGCAGGCAGGGGAGTGGATTGCCCGGTACATTCGCCAAACGCTACGTTTCCAGGCTAGCCCCGCTATCGACTACGCGATTATTACCCATTTTCATGATGACCATATGGGGTCACCGTTAAACGTGACCAAAAAATCAGTGGGAGGATACGTAGCAGCGGGCATCACGGAAGTTACCGAGTTTATTCCGGTCCGGAAAATATTGGATCGGAGCTGGCCGGATTATACCTACCCACGCCCGTTCGAGCGTGATTCGATGGTGGTCAATTATCGGCGATTCCTCACCTGGCAAATTCAGCAAAAAGGCCTTATTGCAGAGCGGTTTCAGGCTGGACGAAACGATCAGATCAAGCTACTGAATCATCCAAAGCCTTATCAAAATTCGTTTGAAATCAGGAACCTGGCCGTTAATGGCGAATTCTGGACAGGTAGGGAACAGGCCACAGAATCGCAGTTTCCAGACCTGTCGTCGATACCGGCGGCCCAGTACCCGAACGAGAATATGTGCAGCATTGCGTTACGTATCCGGTATGGAAATTTCGACTATATGTCGGGCGGTGACCTGACCGGCGTATTGCAATTTGGCGAACCGGCCTGGCATGATGTTGAAACCCCGCTAGCCAAGATTGTAGGACCAGTTGATGTACAACTGCTTGATCATCATGGTTATGAGGATTCTCAGAATGGAGCGCTACTGGCGAGTTTACGTCCGCGGGTGCTGGTCATTCCTGCCTGGGCATCGTCTCATCCGGGCCGTAAAGTCTTGGAACGAATCTACTCCGACGAATTTTATACGGGCGAACGGGATGTGTTTGCCACCAACCTCCTCGACGAAGCGAAATTGACGATTAGTGACCTGTTGCCTCGCCTAAAAAGTACATCAGGCCACGTTGTTATCCGCGTTGAACCGGCTGGCAAAACCTATACTGTTCTGGTTATAGATGATGCCGATGAGTCAATGCGCGTAAAGGCCCTATACGGCCCCTATCAGACGCAGTAAAATGAGTTTGGTACATCAGGATTAAACAGACGCATGACTCGCTAATCGATTTGTTTTCAGCATGTCGGTACCTGCCTGGTAGCCTTGAACAATCATTCGGCCAATGTCTTCGGAAGTGAATCTCATTAGATTGAGGTAGAGGGGTTCGGTAGGGCGAATGACGGTCAGGCGAAGGGGGTGCCCCTGGCTTTGCTCGCGTTCGGCAAACCGTTCGGCCCAGGCAATATCGTTGTTCACTAACTGATTGACCGTAATGTCTTTGACCCGATCCATCAAATTCAACAGGTTTCGGTAATTGAATTTCTCGTTATAAATCTTTTTGGCATGACAGGCTACGCAGGCAATTTCGGTGGCTCCATCTTCGATAGCGACACGTAGTGGAGCGACTTCCCGCATACCGCCGTCTAAAAAGGCCCGCCGATGATCGCCCCCAATTTGCACGGCTGGCATTAGAAAAGGCAGTGAGCTACTGGCGTATACATAGTCTAGAAAATTAGGGTCATGAACATCCGCGTAGCACATATCCCCTTCAATAATATCAACGGCACCGACCTTCAGTTTTACCGGACCGTTTTTAATGGCCTCCAGATTGACGTGACTGCGGATAAGGTTTTTGATGGGTGAATTGTCCAGTAAGCCATCAAAACGGCTCATAATCGTATTATAACCCATGCGAAACCGCGACCGAATTACCGCTACGTCGCTGGGTTTAGTGATATTCCTGATCCAGAACTCAATCAAATACTTACCTACTTTTACCCAGTCGACCTGGCCCGTTTCGGCTTGTTGACGGGCTGCTTCATTTGCGATGAAGGTTGCATTCAGACTCCCCACCGAAATGCCATAAAGACTGTCCGGAACAAAACCCGATTCAAAAAGTGCCATAACGGCCCCAACCTGAAAAGCACCTTTAAGGGAGCCGCCCCCCAGCACAAGCGCTTTCAACGGTAGTTGTGTTTTTGGCGGAGCGGAGTCGAGCTGCGGAACCGGCGGGATTGGATTATCAACCATAAAGAGCCTTTATTCGTGTCGGGAATGGAACACACGGGTGGAAAATTGAATCTTTTTGGACAATAAACAAAACGAATCTGTTATGGGATAGTTGTGCGAACGTAGTCTGGTTTTCAAAATGGCTTTTCGGCGTCTGCACTTTCCTTACTATACTTGCCAGAAATTTAGTCGACAGTCGTTCGTCAAACGTCGCTAGCAGTAGCGTCACCCATTGGCTGTCGACTAATGACTATCGACTACCAACTCCAATATGCCTATTACCGTTGCTGAGATACAAGCCCCAATTGCTGCCGAAATGGAGTTGTTCGAGCAGAAGTTTCGGGGTCAAATGAAAAGCGACGTCATGCTTCTCGACCAAATCATGAAGTATATCGTGAAGCGGAAGGGCAAGCAACTCCGTCCCATGTTCGTATTTCTGATGGCGGGGGTTTGTGGTCAGATTACGGAATCAACGTACCGGGGGGCGTCACTTATTGAATTACTGCATACGGCTACGCTTGTTCATGACGACGTAGTCGACGATTCCAACTACCGGCGTGGATTCTTCTCCATCAATGCACTCTGGAAAAACAAAATAGCCGTGCTCGTGGGCGATTATCTCCTGTCGCGGGGCCTGTTGCTGTCGGTAGACAATGGCGATTTTGACTTGCTTCGACTCGTTTCGACGGCCGTGCGCGAAATCAGTGAAGGCGAATTGCTTCAACTGTATAAAGCCCGTCGTCTGGACATTACCGAAACAGTTTATTATGATATTATTCGGCAGAAAACGGCTTCCCTTATTGCTGCCTGCTGTGCCGTAGGTGCCAGATCAGCCGGTGTTGACCAGGCAATTATCGAGAAGGCCCGCACGTTTGGCGAGAAAGTGGGGATTGCCTTCCAGATCAAAGACGATTTGTTCGACTACGGCACGGCCGAAGTGGGCAAGCCGCTGGGAATTGATATCAAAGAGAAAAAAATGACGTTGCCTCTCATCTATGCCCTCAACAAGGCTGGTTATTTGGAAAGGCGCCGAATTATTAACATCATTAAAAACGAAAGCGAAAAGCCAAAGAAGGTTAATGAAGTAATTGATTTCGTTAAAAATTCGGGTGGGATTGACTATGCTACCCAGGCTATGAATCACTACGTTGCCGAGGCTCAGACGCTACTGGATTCGTTCCCCGATTCTTCCTATCGGCAATCGTTGTATAAGCTGGTACAATACACCATTGACCGGAGCAAATAAAGAAAATACGCTTCTCTGGCTGCTGAACAGCAAACGACATCGGCCCTGTAATTTGTTTGTACATTTGTAGACCCAATCCTTCTAAAACGGCTATATGCGTCTTTTTTCTCCCTTTATTCTGATTGCACTGCTTACCACGTCGGTCATTGCTCAACCTAAAAAAAGTACCGTAACGATTCCTGCCTCAGGAAATGGCCAACGCCTGGCGCGGCCGAAGCTTGTTGTAGGTATTGTGGTTGATCAGATGCGGTATGATTACCTATACCGCTACTACGACAAATTTGGAACCGGTGGTTTTCGGCGGATGATGGATGGCGGGTTCAACGCCCGTAATAACCATTACCACTATGCTGCTACGTATACGGGCCCTGGTCATGCTGCTGTGTATACGGGCTCTGCTCCAGCGCTCAATGGTATTGTTGGTAACGATTTCTACGAGAGAAATCTTGGTCGGTTAATGTACTGTGCCGAAGATACCTCCGTCAGTACAGTTGGCAATACCGGAACGGCTGGTAAAATGTCGCCACGGAATCTGCTGGTGACTACCATTGGCGACCAACTTAAGCTGGCTACGGACGGGCGTGCTAAAGTTGTGGGGATTGCTCTGAAAGACCGGGGCGCTATTCTGCCGGCGGGTCACACGGCGAACGCAGCCTACTGGTTCGACTCGAAAGACGGCAATTTTATTAGCAGTACTTTTTATCAAAAGGAATTGCCTCAATGGGTCCAGGCGTTCAATGCCCGCAAATTACCTGAGCAATTCATAACCCAGAAGTGGGAGCCAACGTTAGCGGCAAATCAATACGCTGAAAGTACCCCCGATGATGAACCATACGAGGCTTCAATGGCGGGAGAAGACAAACCTGTTTTTCCACATAGCTTCGCTGTTCAGGCAGGTGGACTTAAATACGAGCCGCTACGTACCAGCCCGTATGGTGACCAGATTACCAAAGAATTTGCGCTGGCTGCCATAAAAGGTGAACAATTAGGTCAGCATGACGTAACGGATATGCTGTGCCTCAGCTTCTCTTCACCCGATTACATCGGTCATGCCTTTGGTACGCACGCGGTTGAAACAGAGGATAATTACATTCGACTCGACCGGCAGTTGGCCGATATTTTTGCGCAGCTGGACGCGACCGTTGGCAAGGGACAGTGGCTGGCGTTTTTATCCGCCGACCATGGTGCGGTTGATGCACCGGGCTTCCTACAGATGAACCGTATTCCGGCCGGAACAAGAGGCTACGGAGACATTAGCGATCTTGTAAAAAGTACGCTCGAAAAAGCGTACGGACCCGGACAATGGGTGCTGTCTTACATCAACCAGCAGATTTATCTGAACCATACATTGCTGACAGAGAAGAAGATTGCCATGCAGGACGTCTATGAGTTGTTACGTACTGTATTATTGAAGCAAAAGGCAATTGTTAACGTCATAAATCTACACAATCTCGGGGCAGAAGCGCTGCCAGAATTGCAGGCTAATCTGTTTCGAAACGTGAACCACCCGAATCGGAGTGGCGATTTCTACGTGATGCAGCCTCCGGGCTGGATTGAGGGACGTAGCAAAGGTACTACGCATGGAACCGTCTACGCTTATGATACGCACGTACCGTTTCTGCTCTATGGCTGGGGTATAAAACCCGGTCAGACCCTACGCCGGACGCACGTTCACGATATTGCCCCAACGATCACGGCGCTGTTAAGTCTTCTCGAACCCAGTGGCTGCATCGGCAACCCCGTTGAGGAAGCGATTAGTAAGTGATCGGGGCCGCCCGCGCGGTATGATGTATGGTATAGGATGTATTGATTTCGAATAGTTGTCGCAGCCTATACCATATAGCCTCCATCATACATCCCAAACAAAACTTACTTCTTTAAACCCAAAATACCGCACTTTCCCGTCGTCGGCGATGGCTAAGCGACCAGTGTCATCAACACCGATGATTATACCTCGGAAAAAGTGCCCTTCGCTCTCGAACCCATGTTCCTCCTGAAAGCGATAGAGTATCTGTAAATAATTGATTTTTAACGTATCCCGATTACCTGATCGCAATTGAAGGTAACGTTGTTCCAGCGTTTCACAGAGTCGGCTAAGCAGTCCTGGCAGGTCATACGTATTAGGAAGTGGAGCTTGTAGTTGGAGGGACGTAGCGGTTTGATAGCCAAATTCGGTCTGATTTACATTTAGACCGATGCCAACTATCGACCAGGCAATTCCGTAACCATGCAGGGTATTCTCGATTAAAATTCCGCCTAATTTCTGGTCACCAACGTAAATGTCATTGGGCCATTTGATACGTAGTGAATTGCCAACAAGTGGTTGAAGCGTATCGTATATACCCAACGAAATAGCCATGTTAAGCCAGAACTGTTCGGTAGCCGTGAGAAACGAGGGTTTGAGGATGAGCGAAAACGTTAGATTTTGTCCCGACTGAGCTTCCCACTGATTGCCACGTTGTCCACGCCCGGCCGTTTGGTTATCCGTTATGACAAGGGTTCCTTCAGCGGGGTCTGTTTGGACAATCAAAGCAGACGCTTCGTCGTTAGTAGACTGACAGCTTGGCAGGTATTGGATTTTTTGCCCAAGAAAAAGTGTTTTGGGATAGATTTTGTACAAAATAATGTGTAGTTTAGTAGTAAAGCTGATGAATGGTACTGCGAAAGTCAAGTGATCTTAACCAATGTACCCGCTGATTGGCTTATCGTGCCATGTTAAACCGAAAGCATGAGAAGTAACAAAAACCATGAGTACACCGCCGAGCAGATCCGTGACTTCGTTGTTCAGGGTATGCAGGAAAAAAAAGCGCAGGACATTGTTGTAATGGACCTGCGTAATGTTAAAAACGCCATCTGTGATTACTTCGTTCTTTGTTCGGGTAATTCTGATACGCAGATTGATTCCATCTCTACTTCCGTTGAAGAAGAAGTATATAAAGCCAGCAAACAAGATCCCTGGCATAAAGAAGGGAAATTGAACCGGGAATGGATTCTGCTGGATTATGTCGATGTAGTCGCTCACGTCTTTAAAAAAGATCGCCGGGCTTTCTATGATCTCGAACAACTTTGGGGCGATGCTGAGATTCATTTGATTCAAGATAATGAATTTACGGCTGCGTCCTGAGAGATTGAATTAGTTTGACAACGTAGTCGGCAAGCAGGTCTGTTTTGGTCCGTCTATGGGGTCGATTGACCGTCTGTCCCAAGCGTTTAGCAATAGAAACATTCATTCGCAAAACGGTGTTACCCATGTAATCCGTTTGTACAACCTGAGGAAATGGCAGAGAATAATAATAGAAATCCGTTATCACCACGTAGTGGGCCCCGTAAGCCTAACTTTCAAGGGTGGATTGTTGCGTTGCTGATTGCTGCCATTCTTGGCATTACATTCTTCAACCGGAGTTCAGCCACCCGCGAAATACCGCAGAAGCGGTTTGAGCAAATGGTGAAAGAGCATGAGGTGGCCGATGTTGTAATAGTCAATGACAAAATTGCCGAAATCACACTGACCCAACAAGCTGCTCAAAGCCCTAAATACAAAAGTTTATTCGCCGAAAAACCATATTTCGGTAGTAATCATGGGCCGCATTTTCAAATCCAGATTGCGTCTGGCGAAACCTTCAAAAAGGACCTGGATGCTATGGAGAAAGACACGCCTGCTAACGAAAAGGTTGAATACCGATTCGAACAGCGTAGTGACTTTGGTAGTATCATTAGCACTTGGGGTTTCCTGATCGTGATGATTCTAGCCATGTATTTCCTGCTTGGCCGGATGTCGGGCGCGGGTGGACCGGGTGGCCAGATTTTCAATATCGGGAAATCAAAAGCTGCGCTGTTCGACGCTGATAATAAGGTGAAAATCACCTTCAATGACGTAGCAGGTCTGGATGAAGCTAAGGAGGAAATTAAGGAAATCGTTGACTACCTGAAAAATCCGACCAAATTCACCAAGCTGGGCGCAAAAATTCCCAAAGGAGCTTTGCTTATCGGCCCTCCGGGTACGGGTAAAACCTTGCTGGCGAAGGCTGTAGCAGGTGAAGCGGCTGTACCGTTCTTTTCACTGTCGGGTTCCGACTTCGTGGAGATGTTCGTTGGGGTAGGAGCTGCCCGTGTACGTGACTTGTTCAAGCAAGCGAAAGAGAAAGCGCCCTGTATCATCTTTATCGATGAGATTGATGCTGTAGGCCGCTCACGCGGACGCGGTTCAATGCCGGGTGCTAACGATGAGCGTGAGAATACGCTGAACTCGTTGCTGGTTGAAATGGATGGTTTCGCTACCGATTCAGGGATTATTATCTTGGCGGCTACCAACCGTCCCGACGTACTTGATTCGGCTCTGCAACGCCCTGGCCGTTTTGACCGCCAGATCAGCATTGACAAGCCAGATATTATCGGTCGCGAAGCAATCTTCCGGGTGCATTTGAAACCAATCAAATTGTCAAACGATGTTGACCCAAGAGAACTGGCTGCGCAAACACCCGGTTTTGCGGGCGCAGAAATCGCGAACGTTTGTAATGAAGCAGCCCTGATTGCCGCACGTAGCGATAAGGAATCTGTTGACATGAAGGACTTTCAGGATGCCATGGATCGCGTAATCGGTGGTTTGGAGAAGAAGAATAAAATCATCTCTCCAGACGAGAAAGAAATCGTTGCCTACCATGAAGCAGGTCACGCGGTGGCTGGCTGGTTCCTGGAGCATGCTGATCCCCTCGTTAAGGTGACCATTGTGCCACGTGGCGTATCGGCGCTTGGTTACGCACAATACCTGCCGCGTGAACAGTATCTGTATCGCACCGAACAGCTTATGGACGAAATGTGTATGGCGTTGGGTGGCCGGGCAGCAGAAGACCTGATTTTTGGTAAAGTGTCGACAGGTGCGTTGAGCGATCTGGAGCGAATTACCAAACTGGCCTACAGCATGGTGACGATGTATGGGATGAATGATAAAATCGGAAACATATCATTCTACGATTCCAAGCAGTCAGACTACAACTTCAACAAGCCGTATTCTGAGGAAACTGCCAAGTACATCGACCAGGAAGTTCGGGACATCGTCGCTATGGCCTATACACGCACGAAGGAGATGCTGACAGAGCACCGTGACGCCTTGGAAATTTTGGCTAAGGAATTACTTGAGAAAGAGATTCTTTATCAAAATGATCTCGTCCGATTGATTGGTAAGCGTCCGTTTGAACGTGAGACTGTCTATCAGGCCTACAAAAACAAAGGTGTCGCTGAAGAGATTAAGGAAGAGATCGGAAAGGAATCTAAACCTGCCGAAACAGAACCTGAATCCATTGCCGATATACTTTAAGTAATCACAAAAAAGAGGGCTATGCTGCAAAGTGTAGCCCTCTTTTTTTGTGATTATTTCTTTCCCAGCTCAATTACCTGCATATCGGTGATCTGACGATCCTGGAGCGTAAACCGAATAGCGGTTCGCATGATATGGAAACCAGTTTTCCCCGCTGCACCTGGGTTAAGATAAAGCAGATTATGCATGGTTGGGTCGCGCTTTACCTTTAAAATATGGGAATGACCGCAAACAAAAATATCGGGTAGATTCACTTGTAACTGTGGTCGGACTTGAGGGTTGTATTTTGGTGGAGCCCCGCCAATATGCGTTATCCAAACGTCCAGCCCTTCGAGCAAAAAGCGTTGATTTAGGGGTAAGGCATTAGTCTCATTGTCGATATTCCCGCTTACGATGCGCAACGGGCGAAAAGCTTGTAGTTGTTCTACAATAGTAAGGTCACCTATGTCACCCGCGTGCCACAGCTCATCACAGTTGTCAAAATGAGTGAAAATTTTCGGATCGAGATAACTGTGTGTATCTGAAAGTAAGCCAATACGTGTCATAAAACAGGTTGTAATGGAAGACCGACGGGCCGGTTTCTACGCAGACTGAACGCCCAAAATTAAGTCTTTCATTTCGCTTCGGATTCGTTTTTTGTCAATTTTACCGACGCTCGTTTTAGGAATCTCCGGCACGAACAGGATTCGATCGGGTACGTACCATTTATGCAATTCTCCCCTTTCCACCTTCGCCTGTAAATTTGCTTTGACTCCCTCAGTGGTTAGTGTATACCCAGGTTTTTGAACGATAAGCGCATGAGGGCGTTCGCCCCAACGGTCGTCGGGCAGACCAACAACGGCAGATTCGGCTACGCCGTCAACCTGGGACAATACATCTTCCATATCGAGGGACGATACCCATTCACCCCCGGTTTTGATCACATCTTTGGTCCGATCTGCAATGATAACCCAGTTGTCGGGTGTGACACTGGCTACGTCGCCCGTATGTAGCCAACCCCCTTTCCAAAGGTCAGCTCCTCGTTCAGGATCTTCGTAGTACCCTTGCGTAAGCCACGGCCCACGGGCCACAATTTCACCAAGTGAGTGACCGTCGTGCGGAACAAAGTTTCCATCGTCGTCCATCAGTCGCATATCTATAAAAGGCGAAATTCGTCCTGCTCTCGTGCGTAATTCTAATTGGTCCGCTGTCGGGAGTGCCTTCTCCTGCTCGTTCAAATATCCAACGGCCATAACAGGTGCTGTTTCTGACATGCCATAACCTGACATTACGGTTATGCCCAATTCTGTAGCTGCTTTTGCTAACCCTTTTGTTAGGGCTGAACCACCAATGAGAACTTTCCAACGGCTAAGATTCTCCCGGTATTTCTCAGCCGCTGGGCTGCTGACAAGCATATTCAGGATTGTGGGTACACAATGCGATAATGTTACTTCTTCGGTAATAAGCAGCTTAAGCAGTAGTTCGGGTTCGTAGCGACCGGGATAAACCTGCTTCGCCGACATCATAGTAGCTAAGAAGGGAAATCCCCACGCGTGGACATGGAACATGGGCGTAATAGGCATATATACGTCTGAAGACCCTCTGAATGGCATAGCTTCGTAACCGATAATGTAGGTCAGGAGGCCCATCGTATGCATAAACAACTGCCGGTGGGAGAAGTAAACACCTTTTGGGTTTCCTGTCGTACCCGTAGTATAGAAGCTCGTCGCCCATGTATTTTCGTCAAAATCAGGGAAGTCATACTCGGATGGCGCATTAGTTAACAATGCTTCATATTCTCCCAAAAAGTCAGTTGGTATATCGCTTAGCCGATTTATGGTGGTTGATCCCGTGTACACTTTGTCGCTGAGAATGATGTAGTTTTCAACGGTAGTAAGCTGGCTTTTTATAGCCGTCAAAATCGGCAGGAAATCCTCATGAATCAGCACAACTTTATCGTTTGCATGATTCATCGTGAACAGAATCTGCGCTGGCGACAGGCGGACATTGACTGTATGCAGGATGGCACCAACGCTTGTCACCCCAAAGAAGCATTCAAGATACCGATGACTATCCCAGTCTAGCACTGCCACCGTATCGCCCGGCGCGACACCTGAGTCTGCCAGTACGTTAGCCAACTGCCGAACCCTCCGATTGAAGTCCACGTAGTTCATGCGGAATAAATTCCGGTAAACTATCTCGCGCTGTGGTTCATATCTGAGTGACTGAGCTAACAACGTTTTTATGAGCATTGGTGGCTCTTGAGCTTCGGCGGTTCGGGGAATCAATCGTGTTTGAATCATGCTTGAGAACGTTTTCACCTATAAAACGCAGGAATTAAAGGTAGGATTGAATAATGTAAAGAAAAAATAGTAATTCGTAGAAATGATTACACCAAATTAGGGTAGGCATCTGCGTCTACACGTAATTGATAAGGTTTAGATAATCTAATTTGTACAGACTACTCTGTTGCATAAAGAAGCAGGCAGCCCAACTAAATGGGCTGCCTGCTTCTTTTATAATTGTGTGAGTTAGAACGCGGTGTTACAGTAGTAATCCGGCAATAGTGGCCGACATGTAGCTGGCTAACGTACCACAGATAAGCGCTTTAAAACCCAATTTGGCCAAATCGCTTCGACGATGTGGGGCTAGCTCGCCGATACCGCCTACCTGGATGGCAATCGAGCTAAAATTGGCAAAACCGCAGAGAGCGAAACTAACAATGGCAATTGTTTTTGGGTCGAGAGTTGGTTTGAGTTTTACCAGTTCTAAGTAAGCGACAAACTCGTTGACCACCATTTTGGTACCCATCAGGGCTCCGGCCGTTTCGATATCTTTACCCGGTACGCCCATTGCCCAGGCGAAAATCGAAAAGAACTTACCCAACAAGAAATTCAGACTTAGGTTATCCATTCCCAGGACGTAGAACCCCACCTTAAATAATAAACTATCAATAAGTGCAATGAGGGCGATGAAACCAATAAGCATGGCTATAACATTGAAACCAACCTTTAGACCTTCACTAGCTCCGGAAGCAATAGCGTCCAGCAGGTTAGCATGGGCTTTTTTGATTTCTACCTTCACTGTTCCCTGTGTTTCTGAAACTTGTGTTTCAGGCATTACAATCTTGCTGATGACCAGCGCGCCTGGTGCCGCCATGATACTGGCTGCTAACAGATAAGGAGCCGGTACACCAAGTGAAATATACACGGCCAGAACACCACCCGCAATACAGGCAAACGAACCCGTCATGCTGGCCAGCAATTCGGAGTTGGTCATACCGTTGAGATACGGTTTGATCATGATCTGCGCTTCGACCTGCCCTACGAACGTACTGGCCACGTTTGAGAGTGCTTCGGCACCACTCACACCCATCAGCCACTTCATAGCCTTGGCCATCACGGCTACCACTCGTTGCATTATGCCCAGGTGGTAGAATATATTGACCAGCACGGCCACGAAAATAATCGTCGGAATAACTTTGAAAAAGAAAATAAAATCATTCCCAGGACCAAAAGCCTTTTGAAGAACGTCTGGTCTAACCAGTGATGAAAAGACGAACTCTGCCCCCTGGTTCGCCTTTTGGAGTAGCCGGTCAACGTAGTAGCCGAGTCCCTGGAAAAGATTCCGTCCAACGTCGGTTTTCAAGACGAATATGGCCAGACTAAACTGGAGAGCAAGTCCGACACCGACAGTACGATAATTTATTGCTTTACGATTATTGGAGAGAGCATAGGCGACGCCCAGAATTAAAACAATGCCAATTAGTCCGGTAAAACGCTCCATTCAGTGATGATACAATTACAGTTAGGTCGGCTAAGATACAAAAAGTAGGCAAGGAACATGCCCATAGAAAGGGAGCAGCACGAAAACAGGCATAGTTAACGAATAATATTCGTTAACTATGCCTGTTGGCTTATGGGACAATCTGTCTAGAGTAGTGTTGACAGATCAAGCGAAAAATTTGGTAATACGTCTTCACCAGATAACAAACCTAAGCCAACTATTTGCTGTGGCGCCTGTTTTGCTCGGTAGACGTACGTTATTTGATTGGATAGGTCAATTAACCAACCCAACTGACAACCGTTATCCATCCAATCATCCATCTTTTCAAGACAATCTTTTAGGCGATCAGATTGGGAACGTAATTCAAGGACGAAATCCGGGCAGATTGGTACGATTTTTTTGCGTTGTTCAGGTGTTAGTTCGTCCCAGCGACTTTGGGAAATGGCAGAAACATCGGGTGACATAATAGACGTATCGGAAAGCCGGAAAGCAGTCGATGAGTCGAAAAACTTGCCGAATTTGACCTCTCGATTCCATATACCAAAAGTGACGTTTAATTCAAAATTATTATTACCTGTCTCTCCACCTGTATTGGCCATAAATACAATGTCACCGTTTTTTCGGCGCTCAAACTTCAGGTCCGGGTTGTCCTGACAAAAACGAGTGAACTCATCATCGTTCATTCGTAAATCTTCCGGCAAATGCACCCGTATTGACTCCATACCGTAGTGAACAAAATCAGTCTTAAAGATACGCTATCTACAGCTAAATATTGGCGATGGCTCGCTCGGCACCTTCCTGGTATTCTTCCTCAATCTTGGCTACTTCAGACGGTTTAATTTCCAAATCGAATAACTTAGCTGCCTGAACTTCTTTATCCGTCACATCGAAGAACCGCTGGTGCATATTGAATGGCTTACCACCCTCCGGTACGTCGCATTTCTTAAAATCACCGTCTTCTTTCAACTCATACGCATTGACATTGTCGAGCAGATTGTAATGCAGGATCAGGATGGCCTGTTTAGTTACACGAGGGTCTGCCAAATAAAATAACGATTCGATGCGTCGGTCGAAACTACGTACCATCACGTCAGCGCTGCCCCCATATACTTTGGGATCGCCATTATTGTGGAAATAGTATATCCGGGTGTGCTCCAGGAAATCGCCTACAATGGATCGAACAGTAATGTTGTCGCTTAGTCCTGCCCGCTGCGGACGCAGGCAGCAAATACTACGTACAATCAGCCGGATAGGTACACCCGCCTGCGATGCTTTATACAGTTCATCAATTACCTGCTTATCTTCCAGGGAGTTGGCTTTAATACAGATTCCACTCGCTAAACCACGTTGCGCATTGTCGGCTTCTATCCGGATTAATCGCAGCAATTGTTCGCGCATGTCGCGTGGGGCTGTGATCAGGTACTGGTATTCGTTTGGGACGGAGTGACCCGTGATCACATTAAAAAACTCCGAAATGTCGTGTGTGTACGTTTCGTTAGTTGTTAGCAGCCCAATATCCGTGTACAGCTTTGAGGTATCTTCATTGTAGTTACCGGTGGCCATGTGCGCATAACGCACCACGCGACTGCCTTCGTTACGTACTACCAGCAGCAGTTTCGTGTGCGTTTTGAAGCGGCTGATTCCGTAAATAACGAAGCACCCTGCTTTTTGCAATCGTTGCGCTTCGCGGATGTTATTCTCTTCATCAAAACGAGCTTTCACCTCGAACAGGACCGATACGTGCTTGCCGTTTTCGGCGGCTTTCAGCAGGGCCTCAGTAATACGTGACCGTTTCGCCAGCCGATAGACCGTAATTTTGATAGCCAGTACGTTCGGATCTTCAGCAGCCTGCTCGAGCAACTGCAGCACAGGCTCGAAGTTGTTGTACGGGTGATGTAGCAGCAAATCACGCTGCTTTATAATCTCGAAAATATCGTCGTTTTTGTCGCGTCCTAAACCCAATGGCGGTACCGGCGCGTGGGGGAGAGGCATATCATCTTTGAACTCCGGGTTACCAATGATCTGCCAGAAAGCCGAAAAGTCGAGTAACGTATCCGACTCGAAGATGTTCAGGTCATCAATTTCCCAGCGTTTCTTCAGCAGGTTTAGCATCCAGGGCGAAGGAATCTCGCCGTTGCCGTTGGTCTCGATCTCAAGTCGCGTTACGCGTCCAAGCCGCCGGTTTTTGATTTTCTGCCGAACCTCATCAATGAAATCTACTTCGTCGTCGTCGTTTTCATCAAGGGTGAAATCACCGTTACGGGTAATGCGGAACAGATTTACCGAAATCGTCTCGACGTTACGGTAGAGTTTCTTGATATTTTGCCGGACTACTTCTTCAATGGGTACGAAGGCAATCGAGTCTTCCCGTTCAAACGATACAAACCGGGGTAAATTAGCGGGAATTTGCACAAACGAGAGCCGTTGCCGGTCGTCTTCATCTTCCGAACGTAAACTTTTAATCTCCGATCCGTCGGGATTTTGTGTGACAACTCCAAAAATCAACACTTTAGCGAGCAGCACCGGAAAGGTGTGCGTATAATCATAAAGCATTGGCGTTAGGGTCGGGTAGATAGCCCGGTCGAAATAATCCGTTGCTTCAACTTGTTCGGCTTCGGTCAGGCTTTCATAGCCAATTAGTTCGAGGCCATTTTCCACGAACAAAGGCAACAATTGCTCCGAAAAAACAGATTGTTGATCCTGAAAAAACTGATGAGATGCCGTATAGAGGGCTTTGCGAAAGGGCACTTCGCGGAGACCTGAGTAATCAATACGTTGTTTGTGGTAATCGAGGTAGTTGTACAGGCTTCCGACACGAATCATAAAAAATTCGTCGAGGTTCGAGGCTGAAATCGCCAGAAACTTCAACCGTTCCATGAGTGTCCGGTTCGTGCTGCGGGCCTGATCCAACACACGCTCATTAAACTTTAACCAACTTAAATCACGACTGAGGTAATCACTTTGGTCAATTACACTGCTTACTTTCTCACTAACTTTTGCCATTTTATCGGTAACCGGGACGGGCGCATTGGCCTGCCGATTCGTGAATCGAGAAACCAGATTGCCCAGTATCGTACGATTGGGGTTGAAGGAATAACGCATACTCGTTTAAAGCTTTGAAGTAAAACAAAAAAGCGGGCATTTCAGCCCGCTTTATGTTATCATTCGGTTAAACATCCACTCGGGCATATTTTGCATTTCGTTCGATGAACTCTCGTCTTGGCGCTACTTCGTCACCCATCAGGGTTGAAAAGACGTGGTCAGCGTCAGCAGCAGACTCCACCGTAACAATTTTCAGGGTACGCGAATCTGGGTTCATCGTCGTACTCCAAAGTTGTTCGGCATTCATTTCCCCCAGACCTTTATACCGCTGTACACCTACGTTCTCTTCTCGACCCGATCCTGCTAGTTCCTTAACAGCCGCTTCGCGCTGCGCTTCAGTCCAGCAATAGCGCTCTTCCTTTCCTTTCTTAACCAGATACAGGGGTGGTTGAGCAATATAAATGTAACCGTTGTCGATCAGGGCCTTCATGTTGCGATAGAACAGCGTCAGAATCAATGTTCGGATGTGGCTACCATCAACGTCGGCATCGGTCATGATGATGATTTTGTGATACCGTAGTTTATCTAAGTTCATCACCGTTTCATCGTCTTTCTTTTCGAGCCGCACGCCCAGTGCCGTCCAGATATTTTTGATTTCTTCGTTTTCGTAAATCCTATGCTCCATCGCCTTCTCAACGTTCAGGATCTTACCACGTAGTGGCAGAATCGCCTGAAATGCCCGATTGCGGCCTTGTTTGGCCGTACCACCAGCGGAGTCACCCTCTACGAGGTATAATTCGCACTTCTCGGGGTCTGTATCAGAGCAGTCAGCCAGTTTGCCAGGCAAACCCATGCCACCCATGAAATCCTTCCGATCGGTCATGATGCGCTTGTAGGCCAAATCGGCAGCAATCCGCGCCTGCGCTGATACAAGCACTTTTTTAACAATACCCGCGGCTGTTTTTGGGTTTTCTTCAAGCCATGTTTCGAGCAGGTCGGCCATCGCCTGGCTTACGGCACTCACTACGTCCTGGTTACCCAGTTTCGTTTTGGTCTGGCCTTCAAACTGAGGTTCCTGAACTTTCACCGAAATAACGGCAGTCAGTCCTTTCCGGAAATCCTCACCACTGAACGGCACCTTGCCCGAGTTCTTGGGCAACACCCCCGGATTTTTATCGGCGTAGTTTTTCAGCACGCGTGTCAGCGCCGAACGGAAGCCCTGCACGTGTGTACCGCCCTCGTGGGTATTGATATTGTTAACATACGACAATACGTTTTCTCCAGCCTCGTAGTTGTATACCAGCGCAACCTGAACAGGTGTCGATCCCTTGGTGCTTTCCATGTAGATCGGTTTCATACCATCGAGGGCAGGGCGCGTTTCGTCCAGAAACTGTACGAACTCAACCAAACCACCTTCCGAAAAGAAATCGTCATGGCGAACGGGCTCACCGTTTTCGTCCAGTTCGCGCAGGTCGTTCAGGAAAATATGAATGCCTTTATTCAAATAGGCCAGTTCGCGCAGACGACCTGCTACGGTATCGTACTTATAAACGGTATCCGTGAAGATACTACCGTCGGGCTTGAAGTGCGTTCGTGTGCCCGTATCATCGGCATCGCCAATGATGCGTACATCATATTGAGGAATACCGATTTTATACTCCTGTTCAAAAATTTTGCCTTCGCGGTGAACTTCAACACGTAGGTCGGTCGAGAGGGCGTTCACGCAGGATACGCCGACGCCGTGCAGACCACCGGATACTTTGTAGGTGTCTTTATCGAATTTGCCCCCAGCGTGCAGCATGGTCATCGCCATCTGAAGGGCCGAAACGCCCATCTTGGTGTTGATACCGGTAGGAATCCCCCGGCCATTATCCTGCACAGTAACTGAGTTGTCGGCGTTAATCGTTACGGTAATTTTGTCGCAGTAGCCTGCCAGGGCTTCGTCAATGGAATTATCAACGACCTCCCAAATCAGGTGGTGCAACCCGCGGGTACCTACGTCTCCTATGTACATGGATGGACGTTTGCGGACAGCTTCCAGACCTTCTAACACCTGAATGTTATCGGCACCATAGTTGCCTAACGCAGTTTCAACGGGGGCGTCTGCTTCAATTAATTCGTTGGTCATATCAAAATAGAGAAATGTCGGAAATTTGTTGTTCAGGGCTCAGTAAACGTCCCTTTCAAGGGACATTTAATAGATTGTAAAAATACAAAAAAATATCATCTTTTCCTACCGTATTTAGCAAGATTGCTTTAATATACAAAAAAATGTTTTCATCCCCAAACCATTGGATAAATTATAGCTTTTAAGCGCTTTACTATCCCTTTTGTTATAATTTACGGATGCACAACCGCAGAGTAGACAACCGAAAAAAGGATTTTTTAACCCCTGTTTACCAGATCGTTGTTTCTCGAAAAAGTATCATTGTGCCTAACACAGGACTGCCTTCTGATAAGCCTAAATTGCTACGTTGTAAGTTGAGCTTATTTCTACTGGAATCCAGCGATACAAGCACGCAGCAAACGAAAAATTGGTATAAAAAATAAGGCCGAATCGCATTGATTCGGCCTTCGTACTACGTAGTGAAAAAGTCGTTAATCTTCGGGATATGGAATGTAGACAAAGCCCGCAAAATCGCCGTGTACCACAAACAAACAGCAGTATTCATCCGGCGCTTTGTAGTTCTCTTTCCACAAGTCGATAGAATTCGACCCAATCAGTTCGCGCTGGATAAACTCATCGACGAACGAGGCCTTATAATTCCATTTGTTCTCGATTTCATCGGCAGCAATCAGAAGCTGGCCGACGGGTATTTCACGGCGTGACGCCACAAAGACCGGATAGTCCGAAAAACCACGTTTCCGAATTTGGTACGAGGCTTCTTTCAGTTGATCGGCAACTTTGACGAAATCCGACGAAATCGCACCCATCAATTCTCGGTTGACATCGTATGAGTTCGCGTCGTCGAGGAGCGTATTTTCGTTGCTATGGTTAATCATAAAATCAGTTGATAGTCAATAGTCGTCAGTCAATAGTCCATAGTTAACTGTTTACAACTAGTTACTGATGACTATTGACTGACGACTTGTTTTAAAATCGGGCCGCCAGCAGCAGGTCTAAATCCTTGAAGCGCATGTTGAACTTCCGGGCAATGTAGGCGTTGGTAAGCGTTCCCTTATGACTATAAACACCTTTCATAAACCAACGGTTCGCATACATCATCTGTTCAATGCCGCCAGTCGTGCCCGTTTCAAGCAGAAAGGGCAGAAATATATTACTCAGAGCCATGCTGGCCGTGTAGGCTACACGAGCGGCTATATTCGGGACGCAGTAATGGATGACGCCCATATGCTTGTAGGCTGGGTCTTTGTGCGTCGTCATGCGCGAGGTTTCGAAGTTGCCACCCTGGTCAATCGATACGTCGATGATCACCGAATCGGGTTTCATCCGGCCAACCATTTCTTCTGTTACCACAATTGGGCTCAGGCCATCATCGGCCCGCATGGCGCCAATCACCACGTCGGCTCGCTGAATCGCTTCTGCCATCGTATCGGAGTCGATAATGGATGTGTAAACGTGCTGGCCAACCGCGTATTTAAGCCGCTGAAGTTTATACAGATGCCTGTCGAATACTTTTACGTCAGACCCCATGCCAAGGGCGGTACGAATGGCGTACTCCGTTACGGTGCCGGCACCGAGCATTACCACTTTTGTGGGAGGAACCCCCGTGATGCCACCCAGAATAATACCCCGGCCGTTATCGGCATTACTCAGGTATTCGCCTGCAATCAGCATGACCGTACTCCCCGCAATCTCGCTCATTGATCGGATAATGGGCAAGCCGCCACTCTGATCTTCAATGTATTCGTACCCGAAACACGTAAGATTCTTCTCGTTGATTTTTTCGAAATATGCCCGATCATGAGAGGGCAGATTCAGAGCCGAAATAACCGTACTTCCTGATTTTACGTGTTCGAACTCGCCGTCCACCAGGGGTTCTACTTTAAGAATAAGATTGGCGTCATACACTTCCTGGGGCGATGGGGCAATCTGGGCGCCAGCTTCACTATATTCATTATCAGGAAACTTGGCTTTCTCGCCCGCGCCTTTCTCAACGATTACGTTGTGGCCGTTACGTACCAGAATTGATACGGCTTCGGGCGTGAGTGCAATCCGGTTTTCCTGAAGTGATACTTCTTTGGGTAAACCGATGAGCAGGCTATTTCGGCTGGTTTTCACCGCCAGCGGAGCTTCTTTTGGGTACAGGGCCGTTTGTTTGGCCAATTCCTCAAATCCAGTCACTTGTGATAGGTTTGTGGTTTCCGGTTTTCAGTTCGCAGTTGGCTGACGCGTTAGCATTTTCTGCGTCAGCCAACCGTGAACTAAAAACCGTAAACTATGAAACTGAGTTAGTTTCTACCGTCCGACTACCCGCTGAATCTGCGGATAGGTAAACCTGATAGTACGTAGCTGGCCATAGCGACGTGATGCGCTCCGGCCATTCAATGAAACAGTAATCGCCTGAGTCGAAATATTCTTCAATACCAATATCCAGCGCTTCGATTTCATTTCGAAGCCGGTAGCAGTCGAAGTGATAAACCGAGTGGCCTTCGTGGGTGGTATATTCGTTTACAATCGAGAACGTTGGGCTTTGTACGGTGCTAACCACGCCCAGCGCTCTACAGAGCGCTTTGATAAGTGTAGTTTTCCCCGCCCCCATGTCGCCCTCGAATAGCCATACCGATTGATGACGGCCTTCGGCCAGTAATTGGTGCGCTACGGCATTGAGGTCATTGAGTTCGTGAATAACCAGCTTCATGGGCGTGTTACGTTAACAGCCCGCAAAGATACATATTTTTAGGAGGTCCACTTCGTTCGCATGGGGCGGGTGAGCAATCGGTTCGCTTCGGCGTCGTTATCAAATTTTTCGGTGCCCGGATTCCAGCGAAGTGGGCGACCGAGTTGATAAGCAATATTGCCGAGTGAGCAGACCGACGCCGTACGATGACCTACTTCCACATCGCAAATGGGATTCTTACGACTTTTGATGGCATCCAGAAAGTCTTTGTAATGGTTGTCACTGAAGTAAACAGGTTGGCCCACGCCGGCGGACTGGTTGCCATGTTTTTCGCCTTCGCCGATGACCTTGTCTTTTAACGTATCGGGCGTAGTTGTCAGGTTACCACGGCTTACTTTTGCTTCACCTTCGGTACCGATAAACTGGCAAAATTGCGGACCATCGACAGGATTGTGGTGCATTTCGACCCCGTTGGCGTAACGATAGACTAGCCCTTTGCCGTTCTGCTCCGGGGTTAATTCTGTGGGGCCGGAATTGTCCATGTCCAGTCCCCATTGAGCAATATCGAACATATGAGCGCCCCAGTCGGTCATGCCGCCCCCACCAAAATCGCGGATGTCGCGCCATTTTCCCCAGAACGAAGCGCCAAGAACGGGATCAAGTACATTATTATAAGGTCGTTCAACTACATTGGGTCCCAGCCAGGCGTCCCAGTTTAGGCCAGCGGGAATCGGTTCGGCTGTCAGATCGAAGTCGTGCGGAGGACCGCCCACGTTTACATTTACGGTTTTTATCTGCCCGATATACCCGTTACGTACCAATTCGACCGCCTGCCGAAATTCTTTCCACGAGCGTTGCATGCTACCCGTTTGAAACACACGCTTATACTTCCGGGTAGCGTTCACCATATCGCGCCCTTCCTGAATGGTGAGCGACAGCGGTTTCTCACAGTAAATGTCTTTTCCTGCTTTGGCCGCAGCGATGGCAATGGCGCTGTGCCAATGGTCGGGCGTGGCAATCACGACAGCATCGACATCTTTATTGTTGAGCAATTTTCGATAATCATCATAGAGCAAACAACCATTGTAAGAGGTCTTTTCGGCTTTGTCGGCATAAAATTTATTTACGGCTTCGGAGAACGCCGTTACTTTAGGCTGATCCACATCGCAGATGGCCATAATGCGGGCATCGTTTTTCAGAAACTGATTCCGTAAGCCGCCACTTTGCTTACCGAGACCAATGAAACCTATAGAAATTTGATCACTGGGTGCCAGATAACCACGCCCCAGCACATGGCGTGGAACAATATAGAAAGCGGATAGACCAGCCGCTTGCTTTAAGAATGTCCGGCGGTTTGGCTGAGCCAATGAGTCGTGCATGAGCGTAGTGATTTAAAGAACAAAAAGTGGGCAACAACCAAGCTTTACTTGTCTGTTGCCCACCGTAATTAATAGAACTTCCCGAAAGCTTCAAGCTTTCGGGAAGTTGATCAACGTAATCCGATTTAATTGTAGCCCGGATTCTGCGTTAGTGTTGCCGTGCTGCCTTTTTTGCTATTAAAGATTTCCTGAATTGGAATCGGGAAATACTCATGTTTGCCTTTGGTGAACGTAACACCTTTCAGGTAAGTCCGTTTTGTGGGTACAGATTCGCCCACGTAGTAGGTATTAAGTACCTGATCCGCAATGCCCCAGCGGACAAGGTCGAACCGGCGGTGGCCTTCCATGCCAAACTCCAGGCGCTCCTCAAATTGCACAGCTTTGCGTGCCAGATCTCTATCTGTCCAGGAAGCCGTGTACTCGCTGATGACGTAATTTGCAGCTGCTTTGCCATCCGCCGTTTTGACAAACCCATCTGGATTAGCAGCCCGTTTCCGAATCTGATTAACATACCCACGCGCTTTATTCAGGTCGCCAATTTCTACTTCGATTTCAGCTAACCACAACAACACGTGGCTATACCGAATCATTCGGTAGTTGTTGGCATTCAGGCGGGGGTTACCGGCAAAGGTGTTCGTGCCAACGTCAGACTTATACATGACGTGCTTTTTCGGCGAAAATGGACCGCCATACGACTGATCGCGAACGTAGTTTTTGCCAGGGTGAACGCCCCAGTCTAAATACGGAATTCCACGACGGCCAACCGTCCAGTCTAAACGCGGATCGACGGGTCCGGCATAAGGGGTAAAAGCAGCTGTCGATTCGATCCCCTGATCGCTGGTAACATCCGTGGCATTGAACGTATCCATTAACGGCAGACCAGTTACGTCCGTTCTGAATGAATTCACCAGGTTCTGCGATGGCTGGAAGAAGCCGCAGCAAGTCGTAACGCCACCACCACCATACGGATAGTTTAGCGTAGAGCCAATATTGCCGTTTTCTCCGCCCGATGCCCCATCGTTGACCGAATACTGCACCTCAAAAATGGATTCAGCATTGTTGTTGGTCACCGCCTTGAAATTGTCATGATACCTGTCTGCCAGTCTGTACTGACCGCTGGCTACGACGGCTTCGAGTAAGGGTTTTGCTTCGGCGTATTTTTTCTGGAAAAGATACGCTTTCCCCATTTCAGCGGCAGCCGCCCATTTGGTAGGTCGACCAACCTGCGACTGTTTGGCTGGCAGAATGTCATAAGCCGCCTTCAGATCGGCCATAATATTAGGCCAGATGTCGACATTGTTCGGCAATTTCGTGCTTTCCAGATCGTTCGGGTTATATATTTTTTCGTCGATGTAGGGGACCATATTGAACATTTTCTTGAGCTCAAAATGGTAATGACCACGCAAAAACCTAGCTTCGGCATTGACCTGTGCCTTCTCCGCATCAGTCATGTCTTTGGCAGCAGCCATAGCCTGTAATACGTCGTTAGACCGAGCGATCCCGTCGTACATACCCCGCCATTTGCCCCGGAAATATATATTGTCGGACTGAATATTGTTTTGCTCGATTAGGGAGATATTCGGCTGGTCGCCAGCAATCGTGCCTTTGTAAGCATCGTCGGAGGCTACGCTGCCATATACCCAGTTATCGGCACCGACATTGTAGGAGCGGTAGGCGCCTTCGGGTGTTGCCCAGCCATCCAGCAGCGAATAAGCGCCAATGAGCAGCGAGTTAACGCCCGCTTTGTTCTGCAATACCGTAACGGCTAAGGCGGCTTTAGGCTGCACATCCAGGAACTTGTCAGAACAGGACGTCGCCACTGCCAGACAAACTGTTGTTATAAAAATGGTTGTTTTTTTCATGATGATGTTTTTATGTATGGTGTAGGCTATATGATGTATATTCAAGAAGTAATACATCCAATATCATACATCATATGTCTTACATTAGAAGCTTAAATTCAGACCTATCAATATCGTTTTAGCGACTGGATACGAGCCGCCATCTACGCCGATCTGACGGTCGTTACCCGCCGAATAGGCTCGCAGGTTAACCTCAGGGTCCATGCCCGAATACTTCGTAATCGTGAACAGGTTTTGGGCCTGAATGTAGACCGACGTAGCCCCCATCTTCAATTTCGACAGCAGGACCTGTGGCAATTGGTACGTCAACTGGATGTTCTTCATGCGGAAGTACGAACCACTTTCGAGGTAGTAGGTTGACGGCTGAATGCTAACCTGATCGGCCGACCGAAGCTGGGGCAGAATGGCATCGGTTGCACCGGGACGCCACGACTGATACAACATGCGCGTGCTGCGGTTGCCGCCGAATGTTGGGAAGTCGGTCCAGTATTTGGTATAGTTGAAAATTTGGTTGCCCTGAACACCCTGCCCGAATATTGTCAGCCCGAAGTTTTTGTAATTCAGACTCAGGTTTATCCCATAATTGAATTTTGGGTGCGGACTGCCAATGATACTCAGGTCCTGGGAGTTGATTACACCGTCGCCATTTGTGTCGTGGAATTTGAACCGACCCGCTACGTTTTCCGGGTTGTTGGCCGTACCAGCGGCTTTATCGCCAAACTGCGGTACGTAGGCTTTTGCTTCTTCGTTCGACTGGAAAATTCCGTCGATGGTGTAACCGAAAAACGAGGCCAGCGGATAATTCTGCTGCGTAACAACGAAGTTCTGAATCCGCTCATCATTGATACCGAAATACTGTGTGCTGGGATCGCCGGTTGTTTTGGTCACTACGTTCCGATACGTACTGAAATTGACGCCAACGTTATAGGTCAGGCCACCGCCACCAATTTTATCGCCATAGTTAATCATCAGGTCAACACCCCGGTTGCGCATCGAGCCGATATTCTGGAAAGGAGCTGTTGCGACGCCCTGCGTCAGAGCTGGTTGGACGGGGAACAGCATGTCCGACGTAGTACGGGTGTACCAGTCGAACCCAACCGTCAGGCGATTTTTGAGCAGGCTGGCATCGAAGCCGATGTTCAGGCTGGTCGTTGTTTCCCATTTGGCTCTAGCGTTACCAAACTGAGTCAGTTCATAACCCGGTACAGCTGACGTGCGTGTGCCATTGATGTCGTAGAACGATGTAATTGGGTTGGTGCTGAACTGAGTGAACGAGTTATAGTTACCAATCTCCTGGTTACCGGTTTGCCCGTAACCCACCCGGAATTTCAGATCATCGACAATCGTGAGAGGCTTGAAAAAATTCTCTTTCGAGATACGCCAGCCTGCGCTCGCTGCCGGAAATACCGCTGACCGGAACTCAGGCGCAAAGCGGGATGAACGATCCCGACGGACCGTCAGATCAAGCAGGTATTTATCGTCCAGCCCATAGTTAAGTTTGGCAAACTCGGAAGCTAGCCGCCAGTTCGATGCCCCACCATTGTTGGTTTGCACACCCGTACCCGCACTGAGGTAACGGTTTTCAATATCATCTACCGCGAAGTTAGTACGGGAAGCATCAAAGAATTCAAAGTAGTTTTTGATCGACTCCGTACCCACAATCACATTAAAACGATGTCGATCGCCGAGGGCCAGATTATACGTTAGGGTGTTGTACCACGTCCATGTCCAGCCATAGTTATTGCTGGTTGCCAGGCTGTTAGAGCCACGGGCTTCCGATGCTTCGATGTTCCGAATCGAGTAATTACGGTAGTTATAGGTATTGTAGTCAATCCCGAAGCTTGTGCGGGCCGTCAGATTGGGCAGAATATCTACTTCGGCAAAAGCATTCCCAAACAAGCGAACCTCAATCTCTTTGTTATCCTTGTTGCGGTACAAATCGGCCATTGGGTTGAAAGCGTTGTCGAGGTCGCCACCGCGTGTGCCGGCAAAATTGCCCGCTACGTCGTAAACCGGAATAATCGGTTGAATCCGGTAAGCAAATGAAATGGGGTTGCTCTCGGCATTGTTTCCATTGGGCTGACCGATACGTTCGCCATAAGCCACCTGGAAATTCTGACCCACGCGAATGCGCTTGTTGACATTAAATTCCGTGTTAGCACGTAGCGAATACCGTTTGTAGCCCGTATACTTCATGATACCATCCTGGTTGAAGTAGTTGAGCGACATGGCATAGCGTCCATTTTCACTGCCGCCCGAAACCCCTAACTGGTGGTTCTGAATGGGGGCAGTCCGGAAAATTTCTTCCATCCAGTCCGTGCCTGTTTTATTAGCTTTGGTGATCAGCAGGAAGTTTGGGGAGTTAATGTCATTGTTGTAGTTGACATACGTACCGTCCGGGTTTTGGGCAACGCGTGGATCACTGGCTGATGCACCACTGGGTAAAACGTAATCAGGAATTACGGGTGTTGGCCCATTCCCAAACTGCGAGTGCACCGGATTTCCGTTAGCTCCTACAACACCCGAGTTTTTGCGCGATTCCCAGATGAGATTAGCGTATTCCTGCGTGTTGAGCATATCCAGTAATTTACCATGCCGTTGGGAACCATAATACGTATCGTACGTAAATTTGGGCTTGCCCGCTTTGCCTTTTTTGGTCGTGATGATGACAACGCCGTTACCCGCCCGTGAGCCGTAAATTGATGCTGACGACGCATCCTTTAGTACTTGCAGGTTCTCGATGTCGCCCAAGTTAAGAGTGTTCAGGTTGCCTTTGGTTGGCACACCGTCGATGACATAAAGCGGGGAATTGTCATTGATCGTACCGAAACCACGGATACGTACCATGACGCCACCACCCGGTGCGTTTTCATTCCCGACTGTTACGCCCGCCACGCGACCCTGCAGGGCCTGCCCAACGTTCGTGGCCGGAACCGACAGTAATTGCTTGGTGTCTACCGTAGCAACGGCCCCGGTAATGTCGCGTTTGGCCTGAGAACCATAACCGGTCACGACCACTTCGCTCAGCGTTTTGATGTCGGGAACGAGCGTAATCGTGAGGGCAGTTCGATTACCGATAGTGACCTCCTGCGATGCGTAGCCGATTGCCGAAATGGTCAGTACATCACGACCAGCAGCGACATTCAGCGAAAACTGCCCGTTGGCATCGGTAACAACGCCAGCTTGTGTACCCTTCACGACGACATTGGCTCCGGGTAGCGCATTATTATCGTTTCCGTCTGTAATTCGACCGGTTATTTTTCGGTCCTGAGCGAGTGCCATCGTACACATCAACCAGCTTAATAGGAGAAGTGGTAATTGTCGGTAGGCTTGTTGTAAAGCTTTGTTCATCATGGATGGGGGAGAATTAAGTAACAGTGTAATATTAAGTATTAATGCTTAAAGTAAAGCACTCCGGCGTTCTAACTGTATTTTTACTTATATTATGAATAAATTGACAAAAAAGAAGAAATATCCAGTCTCGTTGAAAAATTAATATGATAATTTGATGATATAATTTATTCCTATTGGTTTTTCAATAGTAGATAATCAATATAGCATCCGTATTTCCCTTAAGCATTAATGTCAAATTGCCGATGAGTAAAAGAAATAGGAGGGGGATAAAGCAGTAAAGTGGTAGATAAGATTGGATAGAGTAACCTAAAAAAGGCGCCGAATAAGAATCCGGCGCCTTTTTTATGGATATAAGGTGTTGATTTCTAGGTTACAAGCACCTATAGCCTAGCAGGACGTAATGGATTTAAAAAGAATGTTTCCTGCTTATGTCGTTCGCACGACTAACTGTTTGTAGGAGCAATGATCAAATTAGCAGGTAACTACATCAACCTGTGATTGGCAGCACTTCCACGGTTCAACCAATTGCCCTTCATTCGGCACAAAGTCGGATGAATCTATCCACATCCATTTAACCAGTAAACACAATGAAAATCAATCACAGTTTCGACCACTACAAAACGCTTTTTGTAGCAACTGTCTGCCTTTTGTCGGCCTCATCCATTCAGGCACAGACGTTTACGGGTCAAGCAGATCTATCTGCCTCGCCCACCAGCTTCGAGGCCGTAGTTTATCCGGTTGCTAGCAGCCCTACTACGATCCGAATCAACTTTAATAACCGAACGAACGGTGCTGTTCGGGTAGTTATTCGGGGTGAGAATGGGAAACCTGTGTATGAAGAATTCGAGTCGATCGCTCTTTACCGCCGACGGTTCGATTTTGCATCAATGCCTGCTGGAACCTACACGATCGAACTCAGTAAAAAGAACGATCTCTTTACTCAAACGTTTTCGATCGAGCCACCAACAACGAGCCATATTACGATGACCAGCCAGCCAGTCCGCAAAACCCCCGAAACAACCGTGGAGAAAAAGTTGATTGTCAGCCAATAACGGGACGTAGTGAATAGGCATAAAAAAAGCACCAGACTTAAGTCTGGTGCTTTTTTTATGATCGAAAACGCTGAGGAAAATCTAGGCGCTTTTTTTCGTGGTCTTGGCTGATTTCGTGGTCTTTTTGGTAGAGCTCTTTTTTGCTCCACCGCCATCCAATGAGTTAATCCACACGGCTAACTTGGTAGCATCTTCCTTAGGTACCTGTTTCATGGGAGCCATTGGGGGGTAGCCAGGCCAGTGGGCCGGAATAGGATTATAAATCAGATTTACAATTTCTTCAGTGGAATACTTTTTCTTGGCTACGTCTGCATAAGCTGGGCCCACTAATCGCTGATTCGGACGGTGGCAGGCAATACAGGTATATTTCGTCATCAGCGTATTCATTTCCTCTGGAATGTCGGCTGGTGCCTGAGCGTTAGCATCAATGGAGGCTACGGCCAGCGCAGCCGAAGCGATGAGAATGCCAAAAGTTTTTTTCATGAGCTAGGTAAGCGAAAAAATGGACTGACTGATTAATAATTGGTTAATAGGCAACCTCGCAAAAATAGATGGTTTCGGACGATAACCCAATTTTGGCTTCTGTTTTTCCTATTAAACAAAACATTAGACAGTTGTTCCTTAAAAACGTTTAAAATTGGCAAAACAAAATAATATGCAACCGCTCGATCGCTTTTCCGGCCACGCCAATCTCTACGCTCAATACCGCATTGACTACCCGGCTGACCTATATGATTTTGTGCTTTCTTTCGCAACAGATCGGCAAACGGCCTGGGATTGTGCAACGGGCAACGGGCAGGTGGCGGGCGCACTGGCTGATTTTTTTGCGCAGGTAGAAGCTACAGACATCAGCGAAACGCAACTCATTCTGGCGATTAAAAAGCCAAATGTTACTTACCAGATCAGCACCGCTGAGCAATCGCCCTTTGCCGACAATACGTTCGATCTCATTACCGTAGCGCAGGCATTGCACTGGTTTGATGTGGCCGCCTTTCATCAGGAGGTTCGGCGGGTTGCTAAACCGGGCGCCGTGATTGCCGAATGGGGCTACGGTTTAGTTCAACTCGGGGCTGACCTTGATCCAATCATGCTGGATTTCTACCGCAACCGGATCGGACCGTACTGGGACCCGCAGCGTGCCTACATTGATGATGCCTATGCTACGTTGCCATTTCCATTCGCCGATCCGCAACGAGCTGAATTTACCGCCCGCCGGACCTGGTCGCTGGAGCGATTTTTAAATTACCTCAGAACCTGGTCAGCCGTTCGGCAGTACATCCACGAAAACGAAGAAGACCCTATAATTGGGCTGGGAGAGGAGCTTGCACCTACTTGGGGCGATGACGAACGCGAAGTAAATTTCCCGGTTTTTTTACGGGTGGGGCGGGTTTGACTACCACTGGTTTCTCGACTTCTCGTAATCAGACAAGATTCTTCTTAGAACTTTATCCGGTAGTTGTAGATAGTCGATTTAACCTTACACATTAAAATGAAATGTTCGTTTGTAAAACCTGTTACCCGAAATTGAGTAATAGGTACGTTATTCAATGTGCCATTTGCATATAATAAGTCCGATTCAAAAACTACAAAATTTAATTTGAAAATAGAATCAAACTGTGATTTAGTAAATTGAAAAGCATTGCTCGACATCTCCATTTTTTCGATACAGGTAAACGTCGTTTTTTCCTTGAGTTTAGCTCTAAATTCCTGGGCATTTAAGGACATCGTTGTATAAGATATACCTGATACGTTCATGGCGGCAGTCCTGTTTGCTAAAACTATGTATATACCGCCCGTAGAGTCTATTTGGGTAGTGTGGATCAGGTTGCCACCGCTCATGGCACATTGCATTTTTAGTTTACGAAATAACCGCTTCTTGGCTATTCCCATACTACCCAGTATAGCACCAGCAAGTGCGCCTGCGGGATTAACCGAAACACTTCCCTCCATCTCAGCATTCACGGTGCCGACCTGACGAAAATTCCGTACTTCACTCGCTGCACGAGTCATTGAGACATTTTCCCAATCATCAGGACCAATTACTTTATTGTAAGTTGGTGGTTCAGAAAACATCTGAATTTGTCCAGATCTGGAGATAATCTTCTGCACCGTGTTTTTATGAATACTGGTTATAAGGGCTTCATTTAGTTGGGTAAATTTTACAGAGTCTATTGTTATCTCATGCACAATACAGATAATTTTTTCTGTATTTGTATAAATGGTATCGCTTTGGGAAAAACATGCATAGGTAGCGTGTAATATTAAGAAAATTACTAGTAAAATATGCTTCATCTAAAGGTAGATTTTATGCACGCAAATTGTGCTTTGTATGTAGTGTAAATGAGCTAAAGATATAAATCAGGTGCCAAATATATACATTTGTTTGGCGCTAGGCATCCCAAATGACACGTATCACTTTGCCGTGGACGCCAATCGTCTGGAAAAATTCCAGCCAGTGTAGTTGCTGCGGGCCGAGGTGATCGGTGGGAGATTTAACTTCGACAAAATCGTACTGGCCCTGTTCATTCCAGATCAGCAGATCGGGGAAGCCACGCGTGTGTTCGCGGAGGTTACGAGCCATTTCGAGCAGAATCAATCGCAACTGATCAACATCCAGTAGTTCGATCATTCGCTGCACGAGCGTTAATAACTCATCAGACCAGTCGACCAGTACGTTCGTGATACCGTATTTGGCATTGAACATTCGGCCTGTATGCCTTCGCCACTCATCTTTTGTGATAAGTTCGGCTAGCCGCTTTTTGAGTAGATCTTCCCGCTTGACGTAAAAATCGGGCAGGTAAAAATCCGATGGAGCACGTTGCAGCGGATGGTGAATTGCCGATACGTTGGCGTCGTAAATAATATCCCAGAACACAAGCCCAAACAGACCGCGCCAGGGATAATTCTCTGTAAAAGCCGCATCGTAGTCATTCTCCAGGTAATAATTCATGACCCCCGCTTCGACGTGATGCCGATAGGCCGCCGGAATGTTAACGCTGTCGGCATCCAGCAAAAAGCGGGTTGTCGCTTTGCGGGTACGTTTCTTTTCACCTACACTCAGAATTTTCTCCCGGAAATCGGTGGCGAAATAACGTTCCTCAGCATTTAGTGGGTTCACCGCAATTTCGTCGCAGAGAGCAAGGGCTTCCTCTACAGAACCGTTTTTGAACAGCAACCGAACACGCCGTTCGCGGGCCGGCACACGGTCCGAAAGTTCGTAAACCGACAGGGCCTGCTCGGGCAATTTCTGCCGTTCCAGGTAAGCGCCCACCCGAACGACCAATTTCTGATAGGCTGGAATCGCAATTTCGGTGAGTTCAGGGCGGGTTTCGTTCCAGTTCAAAAACCAGTTGTAAATATCTTCGGCGGGTGTTTCAGCTTCTTTGAGGTCGTAGAATTCTTCGCTCGTGAGCGAAATCAGCAGTTTATCCTCCACCTCTTTCCGGGTTCGGAAACGGGCCGTTAACTTACTCTCGTCGTAGCGTTCAAAATTAACCATGCCCAGATCGCGAACCACAAACTCGGTCATGCTACCGCCCCGATTGCCGAAAAACAGGTATTTTACCATCATACCCTCGGCCTCGAAGTTCATTTTCGTGACCGTTTCGCGGGTGGTCAGGCTGGTAACTATCTCGCCGAAATCGAGTTCATTGAGTGCATAACGGACTACGCCCTCTTTTTTTTCTTTGTTTAACGGTCGGATTTCTTCGGGTTCCAGAGGCAGTAAGTCGAGTAGTTCGGGTTTGGTAAAAACGCTCAATGCGGCTTCACCAACTATAGCATGCTGGGCCGATAGTCGCTCAATAAATCCCGTTGTAATTAATTCATCAGCCGCTGCCGTTACGTCACTTATTTCAGCATACTGTAGTTTGTTGATACGAAAAAAGAGTCCTTTGCGGTTACTGAACCGTACATATAGGCATTGGGCATCGAGCGAAAGAGCCTCGAATCGACGCACGAAATCCCATTCGGCCTCATTCAGAAGATTACCATAAAGCCGTTTGACAAAGTCCAGTACGTAGCGGAAATTGTCGAGGTAATAGCGGGGAGTAAGGATAAGTTTCTGTCGTCCAACCATACTGTAGTGCGGGCGGAAACCCGCAACACGTTTATGAAATTTACGGGTTTCCACCCGCATTACATAACAAAAAAACAGCCATTTATGTCCCCGAACGACATACTGAATGAACTAGGTAAACAAGGTATTTTACGCGCCGATCAGCCGACAGAAATCGCTGAAATCGAGCGAAAAAGACCCTTTTCACTGCATTGGGAACTCCGGTCGATGCTTTATATTGGCATTTTGCTGTTGAGTACCGGGCTGGGCTTATTGGTCTACGATAATTTCGATCGAATTGGCCACGGCGCGTTACTGGCAACCATTGCGACAGGTTGTGCAGGCTGCTTTGTGTTTGCCTGGCGTTACCGGCCGGAGTGGACCATGGTGCAGGCCAAAAGCCGCTCGACATTTGGCGATTACGCTCTGATTATGGCCTGTCTGTTGTTTCTTACGCTGGAAGGCTATGCGCAATATGCCTATACCATTTTTGGAAATCGCTACGGTTTGGTAACCCTGCTGCCAGCTGTGCTGTTTGTGCCATTAGCGTATCGTTTCGACCATCGGGGTGTGTTGGGTATGGCATTGACCGCGCTTATCTCGTGGGTAGGCTTAACCGTTCGGCCGCTTGAATTGTATTTCAAGACTAACTTTTTTGAGCGGGAAACAGTATTTTCTGCCGTTATTCTGGCATTGATTCTGATTGGTCTGGCGTTCGTGCTGGAGCGGCAACGTATCAAAGCACACTTTACTTATACCTACCTCACCATCGCCGGAAATCTGCTGATGGTGGCCTTGTTGGGCGGCCTGTTCAATTTCGATGACCTCCGAATCGGGTTCGCACTTGGACTGGCGGCAACGTGTGTTACGTTCGACCAATACGCCCGCCGAATGCGCAAAAACCCAACCACGGCTGATGGGTCATTTCTGTTTCTTCTGATGAGCGTAGTGTACGGATACATTGGTGTTACGTACCTGTTTTTTCATTACCTCCGTCCAAAAGGCGACGATGCCTATTACTGGTATTTCATTCTGACCGGCATTGCCCTGGTTTATTATCTGATGAGTCAGTTACCTAAAGGAAACAGAACGAATGAAAGCCTATAACGAGCAGTGGATTTATAACCGCGAAATTCTTGGGCAGGCAGCGCGCTGGCATCGTCAACGGTTGTTGACGGATGAACAACTGGTTGCGGTGCAGAAAGCCTATCCGGTGGAGTTTCGGCAGACAAACGGCTTTATTGAAATTGGGTTATTTCTGTTTACGGCGGTTGCCATTCTGGCTTGTTACTTGCTACCGGCCAGCATTTTTTCGACCTTGCTGAGCGACCAGACCACTTATGGTATTTTCAACATAGTGTTTGGTATTGGCGTGGGCATTGTGGGGCATGTCCTAATCAACCGACGGCTTCTGTACCGGAATGGTATTGATAACGCCTTTGTCGTTACGTTGACCGGCTTTCTGGCTTTCGGATTGAACCAGCTTTTTCCGAATGGTCTTTCTCTGGCTACGCATTGTTTAATTACATTGCCCTTATTGCTTCTGGTGCTCTGGTATTATGGCGATACGTTGATTGCCTTCTTTACACTAGCTACGCTGTATACTTATGTTTTTGATAGCATATTGAAGGTGAGTGGAGGGAAAAATATGCTTCCATTTGTAATGATGGGCATTTCTCTGTTGATTTATACCGCGACAAAACAAATCATTAATCGAAATCCGAAACAGCTCTACTACGCTGATCCGCTGAATCTGGCGCAGTGGATTTCGCTGATTGTTCTGGCTGCCAGTGGTAATTATTACGTAGTGCGGGAGCTAAATGGTGTCCTGCTAAAAACGTCCATACTTCGAAGCCACGCTGCGGTCGCACCGGAAATTAGCCTGGCGTGGCTATTCTGGTTGCTTACCTTTCTGATTCCAACTATCTATTTGTGGCAAGGCGTAGCGAAGAGAAATCGGATGCTGATTATTCTCGGTATGCTGGGATTAATTGCCGCTTTTATGACGGTACACGAATATCATGCGCTGGTGCCGCTCAACGTAGCACTAACTATTGGTGGATTGGTGCTGATTGGCCTTTCCATTCTGGGCATTCAGTATTTGCGGACGGCAACGGCGGATCGTTCAACCAGCAGCTTTACCGACGATCCTGACGACGATTCGCCCAATGAGTTTTTTACGAATGCGGCATCTGTCGTAGCGATTCAGGCAGCAGGTACTACGTCGCCCGCACCACGAGACGATGTTCGATTTGGTGGAGGGGAGTTTGGCGGTGCCGGGAGCGAAGGGAAGTATTGAGATCATCGCGTTCGTGTCTGCCAAAAAAGCCCTAAGTTTGGCCCCGCAAACCAACGACCATACGCAGTCGCATGAAAACCCTGGATTCATACAATTTTGCCGGTAAGAAAGCCCTCGTTCGGGTAGATTTCAACGTACCGCTCGACAGAGAGTACAACATCACTGACGACACTCGTATCAAAGCCACCATTCCAACCGTCCTAAAAATCGTAAACGACGGTGGGTCGGCTATTCTGATGTCACACCTCGGTCGGCCGAAGGGTGGTCCCGAAGAAAAGTATTCCCTCAAACACCTCTTGCCCGCGCTGGAAAAAGCGTTCGGTCGCGAAGTGAAATTTGCTGACGACTGCATTGGACAATCCGCTACTGATCTGGCTGCCAGCCTGAAACCGGGCGAGATTCTGTTGCTCGAAAACCTGCGTTTCTACAAAGAAGAAGAGAAAGGGGACGTAGCATTCGCCGAAAAATTAGCCAAACTCGGTGATGTTTGGGTAAACGATGCCTTCGGAACGGCACACCGCGCTCACGCCAGCACGGCCGTTATGGGGCAGTTCTTGACGGATCGTGTTGCTGGCTACGTGATGCAGGCAGAGTTAGACAACGCTAAAAAGATTCTGGAAGAAGCGCAACGGCCTTTTACGGCTATTATGGGCGGAGCCAAAATCTCGGACAAAATCCTGATCATCGAAAAACTCCTCGACAATGTCGACAATCTCATTATTGGGGGCGGGATGACCTATACGTTTACTAAAGCGAAGGGTGGCCAAATCGGTAACTCGCTGCTCGAAGCCGATAAGCAGGAACTAGCGCTTGAACTGCTGAAAAAAGCTGAGGAAAAAGGGGTTAACATTTATATGCCGCTTGACAACCTCTGTGCCGACGATTTCTCAAATGATGCGAATCGGAAGGTTGTGCCTACAGGACAAATTCCTGATGGCTGGCAGGGGCTTGACATTGGTCCTGAAACCATCAAGCTGTTTAGTGATGTCGTTTCCAAGTCTAAAACTATTCTCTGGAATGGTCCAATGGGCGTTTTTGAGTTCGAGAATTTCGCTCACGGTACCAATGCCATTGCCGAAGCGGTGGTGAAAGCAACCGAAGAAAATGGCGCGTTCTCGCTTATTGGCGGGGGCGACTCAGCGTCGGCCATCAACCAGGCTGGCTATGGCGACCGCGTTAGCTACGTATCAACGGGCGGTGGTGCTTTGCTGGAATATATGGAAGGTAAAGTGCTGCCAGGAGTAGCAGCACTGGAATAACTGCCAAAATTTGTCACAGAAATGTAAAGGCTGTTCGGGATTGTCAATTATAATTAATAGCTTGACAATCCCGAACAGCCTTTACATTCTCTACCTATTCTTAGTCTTTCTTAAACTAAAACAGCTTTCAGAATCTGATCCAGAATCAGTCGACCGTCGGTATTGCCGAGAACAGGATCGGCCGCACGCTCAGGGTGTGGCATCATGCCAAAAACGTTTTTGCCCAGGTTGGTTACGCCTGCAATATTCTCTAAACTACCATTCGGATTTGAGGCATCCGTAATCGCTCCTGTTTCGTCGCAGTAGCGAAAGAGTACCTGACCGTTATCGTTCATTTCGTTGAGCGTATCGCTGTCCGCAAAGTAACGACCTTCGCCGTGAGCCATCGGAATTTTGTAGGCAGGGCGGTCCAATCCGGCGGTCAACAGAGCGTCGGGCGATTGGGGGGTCAGGTAAATGTTTTTGCAGATATACTGCTGGTTTGAATTACGCAGCAACACGCCCGGTACGAGCCGAGCCTCGGCCAGCACCTGGAATCCATTACAGATACCCATCAGATACCCACCCCTATTTGCATGGGCGATAACTTCGTTCATAATGGGTGAGAATCGGGCGACAGCCCCCGTGCGGAGGTAGTCGCCGTAGGAGAAGCCACCGGGTAGAATAATGAAGTCGCACCCTTGAAGGTCGTGGTCTTTATGCCAGAGTTTTACGACCTTCTGGTCCATCAGTTCCAGCGTATCGACTGCGTCCTGATCGCAGTTAGAGCCGGGGAAAACAACAACGCCAAATTTCATAGCGAGTGAAGAGCTAAATCAGATTGATACACAAAGGTAACATTTCGAACGCTACTTCTACGCTTCTACTCCCTTCTTCTGCCGTTATCAATAGACGTCTATAAGGCAAAATTGCTATAGTGGAGCGGTATAATGACAGCCTTGCCAATAGAATTCGGCAAAAGCTGTCAGAAATTTGCCTGGAAAGGATAGAGGAGAGGAATTACTAAATATAGTAAACAACTTGCGTATCAAATTATACCTCTTAGAATCCATTATTAGATTTTATGCGTATATAGCTGATAATGTGAAGATTTTGACGATCTGCAGTGTCGTGAAAGTAGACTATAGCTGGTGTTAACGGGGAATAAGTGTATTCCTTCTGCTATTAGTATGATTTTTTTTATTGAGCGGATTGCTTGATTACATCAGGTGTTATAAGCATATTTGTATCTACAGCAAAAGTATAGGCGACTTTTTAAGTAGTTAAGATTATAGCATAAGTTTACTAGTTCCTCTTTAAATACACAAAAACGATCCAGATGTATGAAAATTGTTAAGCGGAGAAACCGCCAGATGACCATGGAGCGTATTCTGCGCGCTATGGGCGACGTAATGGCCGAGCGAGGTACTGAGAAGGCTGGCATTAATGCCGTTGCCGAACGTGCTGGCGTAAACAAGGTGCTTATTTATCGCTATTTTGGTGGATGGAACGGATTGCTCGAAGCTTACGTGCAACGTGGTTTTTTCCTGTCAATGTTTAACGAAAAGTATCTGGATTCTGTACCGGATAATTTGACTCCCGAAGCCCGGAGCAAAGCCTGGTCAGATTATACGATTCAATTCATGAACGAGTTTCGTGACAGAAAAGCCTCGCAGGAGTTGATTCGCTGGGAGATGTCGAATGGGGAAACCGAGTTGGCCCGTCGGCTGGCCGATTTTCGTGACCAATCCTACAAAAATATGGTGTCTAAACTGGCACCTAATACTGATTTTGATCCAATCGCTATCAACAGTCTAATGACGGCAGCCGTCACTAACCTGGTGCTTACCAGTACCCAGCGGGATCACATTGGCGATATTGATCTTCGCTCCGATGCTGGCTGGGAGCGCCTGGAGAAGGCTATTCGTCGGATATATTCCAGCTTGAATACTGCGCTCGAAGTTGAACAGACGAAGAAAGCAGAAATCGCTTGATTAAGAAAAGTGAGTTAGTCAGCTAAAATCGTTTCTGTTGCTTAAGCTGGCTAACTCACTGTCCAGTGCCCGGTCAGGACTGATTATTTATTCATTAGCTCCTCAATCTCAGCGGCTTCCAGTGGAATATTTGCCATCAGGTCTACATTGCCCGATTCGGTAATCAGTACGTTGTTTTCCAGCCGGATGCCCAGTTTTTCTTCCCGAATATAAATCCCCGGTTCGACGGTAAATACCATGCCCGGCTCCATTTTACGGTATTTGTTGCCAACATCGTGAACGTCGAGACCCAAAAAGTGCGACGTGCCGTGCATGAAATACTTTTTGTATAAAGGAGCATCCGGGTCCTGCTTCTCCACCTCAGTTTTGTCTAGCAGGCCTAATCCAATCAGTTCCGATTCCATTACTTTGCCTACTTCGCGGTGGTAATCATCCCAAAGGTTGCCCGGACGTAGCATTTGTGTGGCTTCCTTCATAACACGTAGTACCGCGTCGTAAACAGCCCGCTGACGTTCCGTAAATCGACCATTAACGGGTATCGATCGAGTCATATCCGCATTATAGTTGGCGTACTCGGCCCCAATGTCCAGCAGAATTACGTCGCCATCCTGACACTGTTGACTGTTGTCAATGTAATGGAGCACGCAGGCATTAGCCCCCGACGCGATAATTGGGCTATAAGCCGCTCCCCGTGACCGATTCCTAAGGTATTCATGCATCATCTCGGCCTCAATTTCGTACTCCCAAACGCCGGGTTTGATGAAGCCAAGCAGCCGCCGGAACATCTTGTCGGTAATGTCGATGGCAGTCTGGATAAGGGGGATCTCCTGCGGTCGTTTAATGGCCCGGAGATAGTGCATCAATGGAGCTAGTCGCTCTAGCTGATGTAATGGATATTTCTGCCGGAACTCATTGATATAGCGGGCATCGCGGGTTTGTACCTCGATGCCTGCACGAGTATGCTCGTTGGTATTCAGATACACGTGCTCAGCCTCGAAGATCACCTGCATAAAAATCTGCTCAAACTGGCTGTTCCAGTAAATCTGCTTTTGGGGAATGCCCGTTACCTGCTCGGCTTCGGCCTTTGTCAGTTTGTGCCCTTCCCAAATTTCGATAAGCTCACTGGTTTCGCGTAAAAAAAGAAGTTCACGAAATTTAGGGTCCGGATGCTCGGGAAAAAGTACCAGTTGTGTTTCTTCCTGATCGACACCCGTTAGATAGAAAAGGTCGCTATTTTGCCGGAATCCCATAGTGCCATCGGCATTGGTAGGCATAATATCGTTCGCATTCAGAATGACTAATGACTTAGGTTTCAGCAGACTAACGAGCCGCTGGCGGTTTTTAACAAATAGCTGACTGTCGATTGGTAAATAACGCATATATCGGGCCGTTGGGGCTAAGTTTCTGATTAATTTTGCAAAGAAAACCAAAAGCTATAATAGTTTCCGGGCGTTTTTGTGTTTAATATACTACGTGGTCTTTCAGCCAAAGGCCCAACCCGTTTTCTTCCTGAACGAATTATGACGTTTCGACTGATCATGTTCTTTTGCCTGCTGTCGCTATCCACGCAGGCCCAACTCAACGTAGTACGTCCTCAACCGAACGTATCGAATGGAATCCAGCCCATGCAGTCGGGCACTAAATATTGGGTTTTGTTACGTGATAAAGATCAGGCATCGGCGCCCGCTTTGTCCCAACAATCGATCAATCAGCGGAAAACTCAGAATCTTCCACTGGATGCTACCGATCAGCCGGTTTCTGCTACGTACCTGAAGCAACTCAACGAGGCCGGTGTTAAACCCGTTTGTCAGTCGCGCTGGCTCAATGCGGTATCGGCAAAGCTAACCGCTCAGCAATATGCACAGGTTGCCGCCATGTCCTTTGTGAAAGAAATTCGGGCCATAGATCCGGCTATTGTCATTACGTCGCTCAACTTGCCGGTAAACCCTCAGCTGGCTCCTGTAATGACCCAGATTCAGGCGTCCGACTTTGCGCAGGCGGGTCTGACGGGTCGTTTTGTGAATATTGGCGTGATCGATGCCGGATTTTTTGGTGCCGACTCGGCCAACGCGCTCAAACATATATTTGCCCGAGATGGCGTGAAGCAGATACGTGATTATGTGAATGAAAAAAAGACGCACAATAACCTGCTCCGGACACTGGAGACCATGTCGGATTTTCATGGTACGGAAGTATTGGCGGCCATTGCCGGTAACGACCCTACCGATCATATTCAATATGGACTGGCTACCGATGCAAGTTTCTACCTCGCTCGATCTGATCAGGGAAACCGCGAATATCGGGGCGAAGAAGATAATTGGGTGGCGGCTATGGAATGGATGGATAGCCTTGGCGTTCGGCTTATCAATACGTCGCTGGGGTATGCCAGAGGCATGAGTAATCCCAAAGATAATTATGAGCCCAGCCAGATGGATGGGCATACGAGTCTTATCAGTCGAGCCGCGCAGATTGCCGCCGACAAAAAAGGTATTCTGATCATCGTGTCGGCAGGAAACGAGGGCGACGACCGTTCGTGGCGCATCATCAGCACCCCCGCTGATGCAGAGGGTGTATTAGCCATTGGCGCTACCAACGCCAAACTCTGGAATCGTATCGGGTACAGCAGCATCGGTCCTGAAAGTCTACCGTATTTGAAACCCAATGTATCGTGTTTTTCGCTGTATGGGACGTCGTTGTCGGCACCGGTCATTACGGGTTTTGCGGCTTGTGTGATGCAGGCGAATCCGAAGTTGACCAACAAACAGGTGATGCAGATTATCGAAAAATCCTCGCATCTGTATCCGTATGGCAATAACTTTATTGGTTATGGGGTTCCACAGGCGTCGCGGGCCATTGCGTTGCTCCGAAATCAGGAACTACCCGCGACAAACCGATTGGTGAAAGCATCAGGCAAAACCTTTACCCTGGCTGTGGAGACGAGCGAGACATCCGTATCGGTCTTTCACAAAAAAGACGCGACGCACGTATTACAGCAGGAAGCCACCAAAGTTGCAGGGGGCAAGTTGATCTTGCATCGAGCCGCCGATGAAAAACAGACAACGGTCGATCTGAAAAAAGAAGTGATTGAGGTCGTTTGGGAATAGAAATGAAGGAAAATTAATTTCGACCTCATACCGGCTTTACCTGGCGGCTGTAGGTTTGCTTCCGTAATCAACAGTAAACAACAATTGACTATGGAACTTCAAGCAAAATTAACCACCGCCGTTTTAGTCGCGACTCTTCTGGCCGCTCCCCTTATTAAGGCTCAGAATCAATCTGCGGCTGATGCATCCGCTCCCGCTGTAGCCATGACGCCACCTGGTCCGGATGGACCTCGCGGCCCACACGCAGGTGGTCCTGACCGAGGTGGACGTCAGGGAGAGAGGCATCAGCCGGGCCAACCAGGCCGCCCAGACGAAGGTCGTCGTGGTCTGACCTCCTTAACCACGGTTTCTGGAACTGTAGGGCAGTGGGTTAGTAACGATGATGCAATTCTCGACGGCTTCACGTTTACCGGAACGACCAATGCACCGACAACCGTAAAATTTCCACCGCATCTGGGCCAGCAGGTTCAGAAAGCGATCAAACCGGGGAGTAGCATTAGCGTAACGGGCTTCACTGACACAAACCCACAAGGTGAGTCGACGTTTAGGATGGTTAGCCTGACGGCTGGTAAAAGCGTTATTACCGACACGCCCCCGGCGGCACCGACAACCACTCCACCCACTCCAACACTCACAACCGTATCGGGTAAAATCAGCGATTATCGGCTGGGTCGCGATGGTCGGGTCAACGGCCTCGTGCTCGATGACAAAACGATTGTCCGTATTCCTCCGCACGTAGCGTATCAGCTCACAAATCTGGCTACCAAAGGCAGTGCCGTTACGGTGCAGGGCTATGCGAAAAACCTCCGTGACGGACAGGTTCAATTGGAGAAAACAAACATCCTGAATGCGTCGGTGTTGACCATCAACGGCCAGCAATACCTGGTTCGGTAACTAGATAGTGAAAGAGCGAATGAGTGAAATCGGACCACCGAAGCGGAGTGGTTAGCTCAGCGTTTCACTCATTCATTCTTTCGCTCATTCACTCTTTAAGCATCGTGAAAATCCTGATTATTGAAGATGAACGTAAGCTGGCTCGGTTTATCAAGCAGGGACTGGAGCAGCATGGCCATGTTGCCGACCTGGCTCACTCCGGGTCGGAAGGTCTCGATCATGTTGCCGGAGGGCTGTATGACCTTGTGCTGCTCGATTTGATGCTGCCTGGACAAACGGGCTTTGAAGTGCTTCAGAATCTTCGGGCCTTTGGTCTGTCGGTGCCCGTCATGATCCTGTCGGCGCTCAGTGATCCCGAAAAAGTGGTGCAGGGGCTGGATCTTGGCGCGGTCGATTATCTACGCAAGCCGTTTGATTTCAGTGAGTTGTTGGCCCGGATTCGCGTGTTGCAACGGCGTACTGATACCAGTGATAACATCGTTTTGCGTGTCGCCGATCTGGAAATGAGGCTTGTCTCCCACAACGTAGTAAAAGCCGGTACTACGTTGGAGCTGACCAATCGGGAGTTCGCGTTGCTTGAATTGCTCATGCGCCGGGCGGGACATGTCGTGACAAAAAACGAGATCGCGGAGAAAATCTGGGAGGTTGACTACGATATGGGTAGTAATGTCATCGAAGTCCACATCTATCAGGTCCGAAAAAAAATTGACGCTGTCGGGACAACGGGATTGATCGAAACGCTTATCGGGCGGGGCTACCGGCTCAAAACGGTATGAGTCTGCGTAGTCGGATTGTGCTGGCCGTAACGGCTGTGTTTGCAACGGTCAGTCTGCTGGCGGGCTGGCTAATGCTGGGCCGTGCTGAAAAAAGTTTGCAAACTGCCTTCGACCGGGCTGTTCAGACGCGGGCCGAGTGGTTGCTATCGCTGGTGAGTATGGACCCGGTGATACTACCCTTACCCACAGAAACGGAGCGCATGCAGGTAACCTACAACAGCTATGGAAGCATTCGGGAACTCTTCCGCAGTCCTGGTTTCCCTGAAAAAATCAACAGTGAACAGTCCAGCGACCAACATCAGCGTTCGTATCGGTTTATTACAGTGCAAACCACGCGCGACCAGTTGGCCAATGGTCAGGTTAGCCTTACACTGGCCGTACCTGACTGGAGCTTACGGCAGGATGCCAGCCAGTTACGCTGGGTCTTTGGACTAGGCTGGTTACTCAGTTTAGTGATGGCGTTTGCGGGTGGATACGTAGTAGCCGGTTTATTATTAAAGCCTATTCAACGTATTGTCAATCAGGCCAATCGAATTGATAGCGCATCCGTAATCGAACCAATTTCGCTGCCAGATTCCCGTGATGAACTTTATCAATTGACCGATACGCTGAACCGAATGCTGGCCCGGATTCGGGAAAGCGCTGAACAGCAGCGAAATTTTTTCGGGGCAGCGGCCCACGAACTTCGAACGCCCCTGGCCGTCATGAAAACGGGTCTGGAAGTAACCTTGGGTAGTGGTCAGGTAGACGGCCGGACGACACCATTTCTGATTGGACAACTCGATGAAGTAAGCCGCCTAAATCGCCTGCTCGATGAATTTCTGACACTTAGTCGGCCCGATAGTGCCGCTCCGTCGCTCAACATAGTGTCAGTCGATCTAGCTGAACTCATTAAAAAATGCTTAAATAAGCTAGAAATTCTTTCCACTGACTATGATGTAACGACCCGGTTTGATGATTCGAATATGGTAAGCCAAACTTTTCAGACAGACGTACTAAAACTGGAGCATATTCTGCTGAACTTAATCGAAAACGCTATTAAATACGCTGTTTCGGGGAGCGTCGTTAGTGTGCAGTTACACTATTTTGACAGCTGGACAGTTCGTGTGCAGAACCAGACAGTTCGTGAAACAGGCCCAACGCTCAATTTGATGCAACCCTATTTTCAGGCTGATCCGCTCAAAGAAGGGCATGGGCTTGGCTTGTGGATCAGTCATCGGTTAACAAGGCTACTCGGTGGAGAGTTAAGTCTCAACTGGCAGAACTTCACGTTTACCAGTACGTTACGTTTCACAACAACGTCGACGCATTAATTTTTCAACTCTATATCTATCAAATGAAAGCACTTTACTGCGTCCTGTTGTTGACGCTATCGAACATTTTTATGACATTGGCCTGGTATGGCCATCTCCAGATAAAACAGTATCCTACGCTGGCTAAATTGTCGCTCTTCGGCATCATTATGCTGAGTTGGGGATTAGCCTTTTTTGAATACATTTTTCAGGTGCCCGCCAACCGGATCGGGTCAGATGAAACGGGTGGGCCCTTCTCCCTTTTTCAACTTAAAACTATTCAGGAAGCCGTTTCACTGACGGTTTTTACGCTCATTACCGTATACGTTTTCAAGACTGATAAACTAGCCTGGAATCATCTGGTCGGCTTTGTGTTTATCGTCATCGCGGTGTTCTTCATCTTCAAAAAATGGTAGGCTCACTCGGGAAGACCGACACCCGCAAACCGTCGGATAAGAGCCTGAAAGCACTCGACTGGGCCAATTTTTTTCTGGCAGATGTTCGCGATGGTCTTGGGCCGTACCTGGCCATTTACCTGCTTACGTCGCTGCACTGGACTGCCCAAACCATCGGGTTCGCTATGTCGGTAATGGGTGTCGCGACCGTAATTACCCAGACTCCTGTTGGCATACTTGTCGACCGAACGCGCAAAAAACGGCTGCTTTCTGTCATAGCATCGCTGCTTATTGCAACGGCGGCTCTGTTGACGATTCGGTTGCCAACTTACAACGTTGTGATGGGTGGACAGGCCATTATGGGCGTAGCTGCGGCCTGGTTTACACCTGCAGTTGCCGCCATTACGCTTGGCCTGGTTGGCCATAAAGTGCTCGACGGACGGATCGGCCGAAATGAAACATTCAACCATGCCGGTAATGTGTTTGCTGCTTTGATGGCCGGACTGATTGGCTACTACGTTAATAATGAAGGCATCTTTATTTTGCTCGCCGTAATGTCACTCATTAGCAGCGTGGCCATCTGGCGCATCCGCGAAGACGACATTGATCACGATCTGGCGCGGGGCGATGGCCAGTCCGAAGAGGGAAATGCGGCCAGTGAGAAACCATCGGGCTGGCATGCCATTTTGAGTAACCGGGCTATTGTGTTCTTTGCACTGGCGTGTGTGCTCTTTCATTTTGCCAACGCGGCCATGCTGCCTTTGCTGGGACAGCGATTAGCCAAAGGGATCAATGCGGGCGCATCCGCTGCTTATATGTCGGCCTGTATTATTGTGGCGCAACTGGTCATGATTCCGGTTAGTAATATCACGGGGCGATTAGCACCCAAAGGCCGTAAGAACTTACTACTCATTGGGTTCGCCGTATTACCCATTCGTGGACTGCTCTACACGATGACCAACGATCCGGTCTTGCTGGTCGCTATTCAGATTCTGGATGGTGTAGGTGCCGGTACGTTTGGGGTGCTGTCTATCCTGATCGTTTCCGATCTGACCAAAGGAAGTGGCCTCTTCAATACGACGCAGGGGGCAATTGCTACCGCGATTGGGCTGGGGGCCTCTCTCAGCAATGCCTTCGCCGGAAGTATCGTCCAGCGGGCTGGTTATACTACGGCTTTCCTGACCCTATCGGGTATTGCGTTGGCTGCGCTGGCCGTGTTGTGGTTACTGGTACCAGAAACGAAAGTAGAGTAGCGGTCTTTACAAATACGTATTCTGGTTCATGTAATTCTTCACGTAATCAGCAATGCCATCTTCAAGGGATGAGAACGGCCGATCGTACCCAATGGACCGAAGTTTGGCCATATTCGCCTGGGTGAAATACTGGTAATTGTCACGGATATCGGCGGGGGTGTCAATAAAGTCGATATCGGGTTCAAGGCCAAGCGCGTGAAATGTGTTGGTGGCCAAGTCGTGAAACGTACGAGCCTTGCCGCTACCGAGATTATAGATACCGGAGTTACGCCGGTGGTGCATTAAGAATGAACATACATCCACTACGTCCTTTACATAAATAAAATCACGCATCTGTTCGCCATCGGCAAAGTCGGGATTATGCGACCGGAACAGTTTCATTTTTCCCGACTTCTGAATCTGCTGGAAGGTATGAAAAACTACCGATGCCATTCGGCCTTTGTGGTATTCATTGGGACCATAGACGTTGAAAAATTTCAGTCCAGCCCAGAAAAACGGCTTTTGCTCCTGCTCCAGCGCCCAGATGTCGAACTCGTTTTTGGATTCCCCATACGGATTCAAGGGCTTCAATTGTGGGATCAGCGATTCATTATCGTCGTAGCCTAGCTCGCCCAACCCATACGTAGCAGCCGATGAGGCATAGACGAGCGGTATTTGATACTCAATACAGCGTTTCCAGATTTGCTTGGAGTATTCGACGTTCAGATGCTCAAAAATCTGCCGATCAAACTCGGTCGTGTCCGTGCGGGCACCGATGTGAAAGATAAACTCAACTTCCTGATAATTCTGGTCAAGCCACTCAAAAAACACTTCTCTATCTACCCGCTCCTGAATCCGTTTTCCGGCTAAGTTGGCTTCTTTTTCAGGATATGAAAAATCATCTACAGCAATGATAAAATTGAAATTTTCCTGATTCAGCTTACTGATCAAACAACTTCCAATAAAACCGGCAGCTCCCGTAACGATAATCATAAAGTGGTAGTGGTAAACGTGTTTATAGGATAAATCAAGTATTAATAGCTTGAAATGAAGCGAAATAAGCTGTAAAGATACAGGTTTTAAATTGGAGAAATGAATAGCGTTTTTGGTGATTAAATTGTGTTTTTCCAATATGGATTTTTCTTCGCTTTAGGTAGTCAGCCATTGATACTTGTTTTTATCACGGCTTAAGAGTGTGTACCTTTGCAACCGATTTTTAACAACCGGCGTTTCTGGCAACCGCCCCATCTAAACCAGAAAAATGGTCTATATTAACAGAATTGAACATTTTAACGCGGCTCACCGGCTCTATAACCCAGCTTGGTCGGAGGAACGTAACAAGGAAGTTTTTGGCCCCTGCGCCAATGCGAACTGGCATGGTCATAATTTCGAATTGATCGTAACGGTCAAAGGGGAACCCGATCCTGACACCGGATTTGTGATTGACCTCAAAGTGTTGGGCGAGATCATCAAAAATGAGGTGATCGAGAAAGTGGATCACAAAAACCTGAATCTAGATGTGGATTTCATGCAGGGCAAAATGGCCAGTTGCGAAATCTTCATCATGGAAATCTGGAAGATCCTCGAACGGGCCCTTGAGCCCATCACCGAAGCTCATTTACACCAACTTCGGCTCTACGAAACTCCGAAGAATTTTGTCGATTTTTTTGGCGAGTAGAGACGCATAGTTGCCGGGGCCGCCCGTACGGCCTTCTTACACCGGACGGTTTGGCTGTCGCATAGGCGACCGCACGGGCGGCCCCGGCAATCATGCGTCTCTAGAATAGAACATGACTTACTATCTCATTGCCGGTGAACGCTCCGGCGACCTTCATGGTGCTAACCTGATTCGGGCTATCCGACAGCATGATCTTGATGCGACGTGCCGGGCGTATGGTGGTGAGCAGATGGAAGCTGCCGGTGCTACGTTGGTACGCCATTATCGGGAGATGGCGTTTATGGGGTTTCTGGAAGTGGCGAAAAATCTCGGAACCATTCGCCGGATTATGCGTGAATGTCAGGCCGATTTGCTGGCTCACCGCCCTGATGCGCTTATTTTGATCGACTATGCAGGTTTTAACTTGCGAATGGCCCGTTTTGCCAAAAAACACGGCATTCGGGTTTTCTATTACATCTCGCCGAAAGTGTGGGCCTGGAACCAACGCCGGGCGCTGAAAATAAAAGCGACCGTAAATCGGTTGTTTACGATTCTACCCTTCGAGACCGAGTTTTTTGCCAAATACGATTACAAAGTCGACTACGTTGGAAATCCGCTGCTCGACGCTCTCGCTGATTTTCGTCCCGATCCAGCTTTTCAGTCAAAGCTGGGGCTGAATGAGCAAGCGATTATAGCTTTACTACCGGGGAGCCGCCGTCAGGAGATCATATCCATACTGCCCAGTATGCTACGTTCCACCCGACAATTTCCCAACTACCGGTTTGTCGTTGGAACGGTTAGTAATCTGCCGGACGATTTATACGACGGCTTGTTAGCTGACTATCCCGATGTACTACGCATCAGTGATGCTGCTTATGACCTGTTACATATTTCTACAGCCGCGCTTGTTACGTCCGGCACAGCTACGCTCGAAACTGCGCTATTGAATGTACCGCAGGTGGTGTGCTACAAAACCACCGGCGTTTCTTATTTCATTGCCAAACGACTTATTGCTGTGCCGTTTATCTCGCTTGTAAATCTGATTGCCGGGCATGAAGTAGTCAAGGAGTTAATTCAAAGCGACCTCACAATCGACAACATAACTACTGAGCTGAAGGTCATTTTGCCCAGTAGCCCGCGCCGGGGTGTCCAGCTAGCGGGCTACGCTGAGGTGCAGCAAAAAATGGGCGAGCCCGGTGCTTCAGAACGGGCAGGACGCTTAATGGTCGATGACCTTCTTACAATAAAAAATAAGTAGGTGTGTCCGGGAAATTCCCTGATACACCTACTTGCTGAAATAGTTGATTTTGTCGGTATCCGAATTGTTATTGATCGTTATCTCCCCACATCACTACCCGTAATAACAGCACTTACTGTAAGCGTTCCTTTTGTCGCAGCAGGGGTAGATACACCATTCAGGCCAAAGGATAGTTTGCTTCCGACTCCGATTACCGTATTCGTGGTTAGTATATAGGCATCAGGATGGCTGGTAGCATCAAAAGTCGGCATTGGTCATGGTAACAAATTCTGTACCAGCCAGCTCACCCATAACGTAATTGGATAGACCTGGTCCCTGACCCTGACCAAGCGGAACGCGGCTCCGTAAATCAGGCAGGGCAAAGGTGGTCTGTCCATTGCCACCGTAGGTAGTTCCCAGCAATGAAAACAAGGCGGTATTTTGTGCGATAGATAATAGCGATCCATCACAGACAGCCCAGCCACGTGGGAGAAAACCGAAGCCAAACCGGGCAATCATACCAAGAAATGGGTCATTCATGAGAGTAATTGGCTAAAAAGAGGAAGTAAAGAGTTTACTTGCCAATTGACGTTTAGCCGGGAAATGGATCATTTCCTGCTTGTCAATGACCTGACAAAGGTGGGGTATGAGGAGAGGAGTGACGCTCAAATTTCAGACAATGATGATCACTTTTCGGATATCATTATCTCAGCGTTCAACTAAGAAAAGCAGACAGTGGGAGCGAAGTATACACAGGAGACTTACAAACCAGACTTTTGGGTCATGTATGATACAGTGACGTATCAATTGAAGTGGTTTCTCTTAGTTTTAATGAGGGTTATCTTTACTTTCGTCCATAAAATAAAAAATTAGGCTTGGCAGTCGCCCATGTTAGATCAGTACAAACAGCAGCATCCCTATTTACTGGCCCTTGATTCCATTATTTTTGGATTCGATGGTGAAAGCTTAAAGGTCCTATTGGTTAAACGTGGGGTAGAAGAAAAAACCTGGTCGCTGATGGGGGGGTGGTTACAGCCTGATGAGGGCCTCGAACAAGCCGCGGCCCGTATCCTGTTTGAACTTACCGGGCTAACCAATGTGTATCTTGAACAATTATTTGCCTTTGGCGATCCACATCGTGATCCGATTGTCCGCACCATATCGGTAGCTTACTTCTCATTAGTTAAAGTTGCGGACTATGAGTCGAAAATTTCGGAGACGTTTCAGGCTCAGTGGTTTTCAATCTACGACTTGCCTCCTTTACTTTTCGATCACGGTGACATGGTTAAACTGGCAATAAGACGGTTACGCTATAAAGCGGCACAGCACCCCATCGGTTTTGAACTGTTACCCGATAAATTTACGATCCCCCAATTGAAGAAACTGTACGACGCTATCTACAACACAGACTTTGATAAGCGTAACTTCAGCCGGAAAATTCTTTCAACGAATCTGTTGATCAAGCTCGATGAGAAACAGAAGGGATTCTCGAAACGTGGGGCATACTACTATCAGGTTGATATGGCTAAGTATCAGCAGACTACCGACTCCTTTTTAAATTTTATTCCTTCCTGATTAACTTTGTGGCCTGAGCTTCTTGCAGGGCTGGTTCCAGGTTTCTCTCAGAACCTATCACCAAGCTATTTTGTAAAAATTTTGTGTGTCGATTTGACATTTAAAATATTAGTGTCAAATTTACACTAATAAATCAACCGTCAGTATCAGCCGATTTTTAGCAGCGGATTTCCCGGCTACCCGTCTGTTGAATGCTCGTTTTGATTTTGTAAACCCAACGATAATTGTATAAAACCACTTATTAAATCATGTCGACGATCACATTAGGCGATCAGGAATATTTTAAAGGCATTGGTGCTATTGGCTACGAAGGCCCTAAATCCAAAAACCCGTTAGCCTTCAAATGGTACAACCCCGACTTAGTTATCGGCGGAAAAACCCTGCGCGAACAGTTGCGCTTTGCCATCAGCTACTGGCACACTTTCTGCGGAACTGGTGGCGATCCCTTTGGCCCCGGCACCCGCGTTTTTGCCTGGGATCAGGATAACGATGCCAATGTGCGAGCCCGGCTGAAAATGGATGCGGCCTTTGAATTTTTTACCAAAATTGGCGCACCCTATTATTGTTTCCATGACATCGATCTGGTCGATGAGGGCTCGTCGGCAAGTGAGTATGAAAGTCGGTTGCAGAAGATCGTTGAGTATGGCAAGCAGAAACAGCAGGCAAGTGGAGTGAAGCTGCTGTGGGGTACGGCCAACGTATTCTCGAACCCGCGCTACATGAACGGAGCATCGACCAACCCGGATTTTTCCGTGCTGGCTTATGCTGGAACGCAGGTGAAAAACGCCATCGATGCGACTATCGCGTTAGGGGGCGAAAACTACGTGTTCTGGGGTGGGCGGGAAGGCTATATGTCGCTGCTGAACACCAATATGAAGCGGGAGGTCGAACACCTGGCTAAGTTCCTGACCATCGCCCGGGATTATGCCCGTAAGCAGGGTTTCAAAGGCACGTTTTTTATCGAACCCAAGCCGATGGAACCGACCAAGCATCAGTACGATTACGATGCCGCTACGGTCATCGGCTTCCTGCGTCAGTACGGCCTGGATAAGGATTTTCAGTTGAATATCGAAGTTAACCACGCAACGCTGGCGGGCCATACGTTCGACCATGAATTGCAGGTTGCTGCTGATGCGGGGATGCTGGGTAGTATCGATGCCAATCGGGGCGATAACCAGAACGGCTGGGATACGGATCAGTTCCCGATTAACCTGTACGAACTAGTTGAAGCTGCGCTGGTGATTCATCAGGCAGGGGGCATCAAACCCGGTGGGATAAACTTCGATGCGAAAGTTCGCCGGAACTCGACCGATCTGGAAGACTTGTTCGTCGCTCACATCAGCGGCATGGATGCCTTCGCCCGTTCATTCATCGTGGCCGATGCCATTCTACAGGATTCCGACTACCTGAAATTCCGCCAGGAACGGTATGCTTCGTTCGATAATGGTCAGGGGAAATCATTTGAGGACGGCTCGCTGACGCTGGAAGACCTGCGGAACTACACACTCGAAAACGGCGAACCAAAACAACGTAGTGGCAAGCAGGAATGGCTCGAAAGCATCATCAATCAGTACATTTAACCTGGTTTCTCCAATCTTACCTCATGGTTTTTTTTAGCGATCATAAAAAAGTTAACCCGCTCCTTTCCGCATGAAATCTACTGACTTAGAAAAAGTAGCCTCGCAGGTGCGTCGGGACATTGTGCGCATGGTACATGGCGTGGCATCCGGGCATCCAGGCGGCTCCCTGGGTTGTACCGATTTGCTGGTCAGTCTGTATTTTGAGGCAATGGACCTGAAAACGGATGAGCAGGATTCGGTCGTGTTCGATATGAGCGGTTCGGGCGAAGACATGTTCTTTTTGTCTAACGGGCATATTTCGCCGGTGCTGTACTCCGTTCTGGCACGTCGGGGGTACTTCCCGGTTTCGGAACTCGCTACGTTCCGCAAACTGGATTCCCGTTTGCAGGGGCACCCGGCCACCGCCGAACATCTACCGGGTATCCGCATTGCATCGGGGTCGCTGGGACAGGGGCTTTCGGCAGCCGCTGGAGCTGCCTATGGTAAAAAACTGCGTAAAGATCCTCATCTGGTTTACTGCCTGATGGGCGATGGCGAACAGCAGGAGGGGCAAATCTGGGAAGCTGCCTCGTTTATTCCGCACCGGCAACTTGACAACCTGATTGCGTTTGTCGATTTCAACGGGCAGCAAATCGACGGGCCAACGGATGTTGTACTGAATAATCGGGACCTGGGTAAAAAATATGAAGCCTTTGGCTGGACGGTACTGCACATGGATGGGAACGACCTGACCGATGTAGCAGCAACGCTGAAAAAAGCGAAACAGGCTTCGGGCAAAGGGTCACCGATTTGCATCATCATGAAAACCGAAATGGGGCAGGGCGTCGATTTTATGATGCATACTCACAAATGGCACGGAACCGCGCCCAACAACGAACAGTTGGCGGCAGCATTGGCTCAACTGGACGAAACCCTCGGTGATTACTAACCCCGACGCAACATGAGAACCTACACATTTACCGAAAAGAAAGATACCCGGTCCGGTTTTGGCGCGGGCATGGCCGAACTGGGCCGGAAAAATCCCGATGTTGTGGCCTTATGCGCTGATCTGGTTGCTTCGCTCAAACTCGATACGTTCATCAAAGAAAACCCGGAGCGCTTTATTCAATGCGGGATCGCCGAAGCCAACATGATCGGTGTGGCGGCTGGCCTGACGTTGAGCGGTCTGATTCCATTCGCAACGACCTTCGCCAATTTTGGTTCCAGCCGGGTATACGACCAAATTCGACAGGCTGTGGCGTATTCGAACAAGAACGTCAAAATCTGCGTCTCGCACGCTGGCCTGACGCTGGGTGAAGATGGCGCTACCCACCAGGTGCTGGAAGACATCGGCATGATGAAATCGTTGCCCGGTATGACCGTTATCAATCCCTGCGATTTCAATCAGACCAAAGCGGCCACCATCGCCATTGCCGACTACGAAGGGCCGGTTTATCTGCGGTTTGGCCGACCGGTAGTTCCCAATTTCACGCCTGCCGATCAGCCGTTTGAGATTGGAAAAGCCATCGTGCTGAATGAGGGAGCTGACGTATCGATTTTCGCTACGGGTCACCTGGTCTGGCAGGCACTGGAAGCGGGTAAGTTACTGGTCGAGCAGGGTATCGATGCGGAAATCATTAATATTCATACGATCAAGCCATTGGATAAAGAAGCGATTCTCAAATCGATTTACAAAACGGGCTGCGCCGTTACGGCTGAAGAACACCAGATGAATGGTGGATTGGGCGATAGCGTAGCGCAGGTTTTGTCCTTAAATCATCCGGCTCCGCTGGAAATGGTAGCTGTGAACGATTCGTTTGGGGAAAGTGGCACGCCGGACCAGCTTATGGAAAAATATGGGTTAACGGCAGCTTCCATTGTGGCTAAAGCACTAGCGGTTATTCAGCGGAAGAAGTAATTAAGATTAACCTTAGGCCAGTTTGAATCCTGCTATAAATAATATTGTGCGGCTAGTATTGCCGACATACATTTCACCATAGGTTAGTAATCTGTAAAGCTCCACTGGAATCCAGTGGAGCTATTCTTAAAAATAGTACACCTGATGGATTTAAAATGGAGATGTATAAAGCAAGCAAAAATATAGGGCTATCATCTTGAAATTTATATTCTGCTTATTGTACAATTTAGTGTATATTTATATTTTTTCTTATTTTAGCTTAAGTATATATCCCTAGACTGCATGACTCCTGAAGACCACGTGTTATGGCACTTATACCGTGAGGGTAATAAGCAGGCATTCGGTCAATTGGCTGAACGCTATTATCGCACGCTGAAACACTATGGCCTGAAATTCATGGTCGATGACGTTGTCGTTGAAGACTGTATTCAGGAGTTGTTTCTACAACTCTGGCAGAATCGTTTGCAAATAAATGATACTGAATCGGTTAAGTATTATTTGTTAAAAGCACTCAGGCATCATATTCTCCAATATCTGCGGAATCTGAAGCGGCTGAATCAGGAAGAGGTGGACTGGGACGATTCGATAGCTGAAGAATTGGACTCAGAAACACTATTGATTCAGCAGGAATCTCTCACTTTACTAACCAATGCAATACAGGCTCAGTTAGCATCTTTACCAGCTCGTGAACGGGAGGCTCTTTATCTGCGCTTTTACGAAAGCTTATCCATACAAGAGATTGCCGAAGTGATGAATGTAAACCGGCAGTCGGTTTCCAATTTTCTACAAAAAGCCCTTAACAAGCTTCGTAATCAGTGGCTTGTCCACACATTTTTAACTAGTTGCATTTTTTTGTAAAAAAATTTGCTTTAAGGAGGGTATCATTGAAGCGATTCTCCATACTATCAATGAAAATCGCCGAAAAGTACTAATGGGCCTTCCTTCCGAGAATTTTTCTACTGTTGATGATTTTTTAGAAAACGACGCTTTTCGGACTTGGGTTCGTGAAAGGCGGCTGGAAGATCAGGTATATTGGCAACAATGGTTAGTCCAATATCCCGAGAAAAGACCTCTTTATGAACAGGCAGTAGCTACGTTATTGGTCGTTCAGGGAAAACAAATCGAGCTTTCAGATCAGTACAGTAAAGAAAATACAAAAAAAATTCTGGATCAGCTTACCCCACCAGTTACCGTAGTAAAGCCTTTGTTAGGTTGGCACTGGGGGCGTTGGGTTGCTGTAGCATCGGTAGTTTGTTTACTGATCTGGTGGCAAATGGATAACTCCAGTTTCAGGCAACTGACGGTATTTAATAAAAGGGTGGAGCAGCCCATACAGAAGGCCGACTGGAAGATAGTAAAGAACGTAACGGGTCAGCCACTGGTCGTGCTGCTGCCGGATAACTCCTCCGTATTGCTATCATCGGGAAGCCAGTTACGGTTTCATAAACACAACACCCATACGCTTCGGGAAGTGTATCTTCAGGGAGAGGGATTTTTTGAAGTAAGTAAAAATCCCGCTAAACCCTTTCTCGTTTACACGGCCAATCTGACCACTAAAGTGCTGGGTACCAGTTTTCAGGTACGTTCCTTTGATAAGGAAACGGCAGCCTATGTGAAAGTAAAGACGGGTAAAGTTTCGGTTACTACCGTTGATTCACCCGGCAAAACGGTTTTGCTGACAAAAAACGAACAGCTCAGTCTTGAAACAAAAACGGATAAGGTTGTTAAACGTACCATTATTCTAGCCAAAGAAAATTCGTCACTTATTGTCAATCAGCCATTTAAATTCGAATTCACGCCCGTACCAGACATATTTGCTCAATTGGCAGCCAGCTATCATATGCCTATTCACTATGATAAACAACTGCTTAGCAAGTGCACTTTTACAGGACAGCTCAACGATGTCCCTTTTTTAGAGAAAATCCGGCTTATCTGCCTAACTACGGAGTCTACCTTCGAAATTGTTGACAACCAAGTGATTATCCAAAGTCACGGTTGTAATTGATCGTCTCCTAACTTTTAATAAAATGGCTACTTATGGTATAAAAACTATCTCTTTTTAACAGAAAAGCGATAGTGCTACCAACACTATCGCTCGAATGTCTACAAATGTGTCAGACACACACATTGTCTCTTCAGGAAGAGACGAGACATGATTTTTGTCATTTTTTCCTAAAACCAACAAAAACGCATAAATGTATGCAATACCGTTTCACCAATCGCAATGTTTGGATCAGGATTATGAGAATTTCAAGCCTGCAACTCTTACTTGCCCTAACCTTAACTAACATCGGCTTTGCTTTCGATAGCAAGGCGCAGGAATTGCTAAGTCGACGAGTTAGTATCTCAGCTCAAAATGAGGATGTTGAAGTGACGATCAGCCGAATTGAAAAACAGGCTAACGTTCAATTTTTATTTAGCCGGGAGATCATCCAGTCGAAACGAAAAGTTAATTACCAGGCCAGAAATGAACAGCTATCTCTGGTATTAGATCATATTTTGACACCGCTCAATTTAAGCTACGAGGTCGTTGGTCAACAGATCGTGATAAGGAGAGAGGTCAGTCCTGCCAGCATCCAGCAGGACAAGACATCCGGCGAGATCAACGTAGAGCAGGCGCAGGATATCCAGATAACGGGTCGGGTTACGGGTGAAAATGGCGAAGGCCTGCCGGGTGTCAACCTTCAGATTAAGTCAACCCAGCGCGGAACGACGACCGACGGAAACGGTACGTACCGAATCAGTGTTCCGGATCGAAACGCCGTACTGGTTTTCTCTTTTATCGGCTACGTTACCCAGGAAGTGCCCGTTGGCTCGCAATCGACCCTTAATGTTACGTTGGCTACGGATGACAAAACGCTGAATGAAGTAGTGGTCGTCGGGTATGGAGTTCAACGTAAACGCGATGTTACGGGCTCGGTCGTTTCGGTTAATGAAACAACCCTACGGGAAGTACCTGCCCCTAACCTGGTCAATCAGTTAAAAGGCCGGGCTGCGGGGGTAACGATTATCAGTAATGGATCGACGCCAGGCTCTCAGGGACAGATCAGAATTAGGGGTAATCGCACCCTGACAAACGGCCAAGGGTCGAACAGCGATGGGCTTGATGGTCCATTGGTTGTGGTCGATGGTATACCCTACGGTGGACTCAACGATATAAATCCGGATGATATCGCCAGTCTTGAGATTCTGAAAGATGCATCCGCGACGGCCATTTACGGGTCGAGAGGCTCGGGGGGGGTTATTCTGATCACAACAAAACGGGGTAAAATCGGAAAGCCCGTATTCAGCTACGACGGCTATCATGGTATTACCACGGTTATGGGTAAATTCAATGTGATGAATGGCCCGGAGTATGCCCGGTTTAAAGACGATGCGGCCAAATATAACCGTACCAGCCCTGGCACGACCGCCTATCCCCTCACTCAGAAAGAAAGAGATGCCCTGGCGGCTGGTATTTCAACCGACTGGCAGGATTTATTGTACAAACCCGGCTTCAACACCAACCATCAGTTAAGTATGGCAGGCGGGGTTGAGAATACGCAGTATTCGTTGGGCCTGGGTTATTTCAATGAGACAGGTATCATTCCCAGTCAAAAGTTTGAACGTTACACCATCCGGGCGACGATCGATCAACGCCTGGGCAAACGTATCAAGATTGGCTTGAACACGCTGAATACCCTTACCTACACCAATACACCAGGTGGTGGTGGGGTTCCGGGTGGTCTGGTGCGATTAACGCCACTGGCAGCTCCTTACAATGCCGATGGTACGGTAAACCTGTTCCCATCGGAAGGTTCCATTGATGCCGCGGGAATAAGCCCCTTAACGATCATTACTAAAACCGATTCGTATCTGGGCCGTACACGCGCATTGCGAACGTTCAATAGTATATACGCCGAGGTAAATATTTTGCCCGGCCTGCGGTATCGGATGAATGCAGGGTTGAATTACAGCCAGTCGAGTTACAATGGATACGGTGGTCCGCTCACTTACTTTAATAGTGCTACGGTTCAGTCGTCTTCTACGGCCGAGGTTAGTAACACCGAATACTGGGATATCAACCTCCAGCACCTGTTGTACTATGACAAGACAATCGGGAAACATAGAATAGGCGTTACGGGGTTGTATGAGATTACAAAGAACCATTCGTTGGGCAGCCGATTTACTATAACGGGGGTTCCGGCCGATTACATCAAGACGTCTAATTTCTCGCTGGCTTCCGGAACACCCGTTGCTCCGTCGGACTTTGGCAACTCATTTTCAGAACTTGGTCTGCTTTCCTACATGGGTCGGGTAAATTATAGCTACAATGATCGCTATCTGTTAACCATGACGCTGAGACGGGATGGTTCGTCTACCTTATCGCCCGGTAACCAGTATTTTAACTACCCGGCCATTGGAGCTGGCTGGAATATTATCGAAGAAGGCTTCATGAAAGGAGTCCCTGCCATTTCGAACCTGAAATTACGGGGTAGCTGGGGTTTATCCGGAAACAGAAACGTAGGTGCTTATGCGACGCTGGGTGCATTGTCGGCTGGCTATTACAATTTCGGTACGAGTACGGCCGGACAGCAGCTGGCGTATACCGTCACCAGTTTACCGGCTACAGATTTGGGTTGGCAGTCGACCTCTCAGGTGGATCTTGGGATTGACTTCGGCTTCCTGAATAATCGCATTACGGGAACTGTCGATTGGTATCACCAGCAAACGAAAGACATTTTGCTGTCAGTACCGTTACCACCCAGCAATGGAGCCGGTTCGACCTTGAAAAACCTGGGACGAACGGAAGGGAAGGGCCTGGAAACGGCGCTGACGTTTGAGATTTTCAGAAACCCGAAAGGCTTCAACTGGAGTGCCGATGTAACGTATTTCTTTAACCGGGAAAAAATTACGCAGCTCACGACGCCAACTGAACTTTCCAATCTAGGAGCAGGCTGGTTTGTGGGACAACCCCTTTCGGTCATTTTCGATTACAAGAAGATTGGCCTCTGGCAAACATCGGATAAGGAAAACGGTACGCTGGCTAAGCAAACCTCACCGGTTCAGTTCCCCGGCCAGATCCGGGTGGAAGATGTGAATGGCGATGGTAAAATTGATCCGGCTGATCGGCAGATTCTTGGCAATTTCCAGCCCAACTGGGAGGGAGGCATTACCAACCGTTTCAGCTTCAAGAACTTTGATCTGTCCATTGTTACGTTTGCCCGCATGGGCATGAAAGTAATCGTACCCTATCTGACGGGGAACTCTACGGGCTCGGGCGGTTTTGCGTTCTATAACCAGGGTCGGGTAAACCAGGTAAAAACCGATTACTGGACCGAAACAAACCCGACTAATGCGTTCCCGGCGCCCGATGCCGGTGGTGCGGTTGCCAACTTTGGCTCTACGTTAGGCTATTACGACGGTTCGTTCATTAAAGTCAGAAGTATTAACCTGGGCTATACCTTTTCCAGCGCAATGATCAAAAAAATCGGGATGAGTTCGGCCCGGGTTTATTTCAACGCCACTAATCCGTTTATCCTGTATTCGCCCCTGGTAAGCCAGAAACTGGCCATCGATCCAGAAGGAAATAGCTATGCCAGTGGTCAGTCGACGCTGAATCCACAGAATGCCAGCGAACGCGGTACGCCGGAGCGTCAGATTTCCGTCAACCTGAACAATCCACCCGTGCGTCAATTCACGCTTGGGGTAAACCTTAAATTCTAATCATTGATAGAACCATGAAAACAATAAAAATCTGGTCCATCATTGGCCTTGCCGCATTGCTCAACACGGGCTGCGAAAAAATATTACAGGAGAACCCGCAGTCCCAAATTGTCCCTTCCTATTTCAATAGTCCCTCTGGCGTATTGGGTGGCATTGCCGGTGTCTACAACGACATCCGGGGTCAGTGGGGTACCGAAGGCTTCACGGTAGAAATGCAGGCTGGTACCGACGATTTTATCCAGGGTGCCAGTAGCGGAGGAGTGCCGCCCTATACGTATAATGGGCTAAACGGGAGTAACTTCGGTGCGGCCTGGGGCACAGCCTTTCAGGACATCAACACGCTGAACGGCGTACTCAAATATGGCCAAACGATCGATCTGCCGGAGGCTACCCGCAAGCAATACCTGGCACAGGCTAAGTTTCTGCGTGGGTTCTGGTACTTTTATCTGGTACAGACCTGGGGAGACGTACCGCTCAGTACTGAATTTATTACGGTACCCTCTCAGGCAGCCTCCCGCCAACCGGTAGCTCAGGTTTATGAGTTGATTATCAAAGATCTGACTGAAGCCGCTGCCGATTTGCCCAACCAGCCCACGGCTCCATTCCTGGGAAAAGCCGCCACGAAACCGGTGGCTCAGTTGCTGCTGGCCAAAGCCTATCTTACCCGTGGCTGGCTCAACAATACGGCCGCTGATTTTACGCAGGCAGCTACCCTTTGCGCCGACATCATCGCCAACAAATCAACCTACGGGCTCGATTTGTGGCAGGATTATGGCGATGCGTTTGTACCGGCAAACGACTACGGCAAAGAAACCATGTTTGTCAGCGATCACATGCTCGATCCGAAATATGGCTATTATAAAGTAGGCGCTGCCGAAGGTGGTGGATTTGCCAATAACCTGTCTCCCTGGTTTACAAACTGGAATTACCCGAACAATAGCGGCATCAACTCCTTCAAAAGTGCAACCGGTGCCTACGTTAACAGCGGAACGTCCCTGATGATCCGGGATTCGCAGTACGGCCGTCCCTATACGCGCATGCGCCCGAACAGCGACAAGTTGAAGACAGGGGCGAATGCCGGCAAGAACTACTTTCTGGATCAGGCGTTTACGAACCGGACTGTCGATTCACGGTTTATGAATTCCTTCTACACAGTTTACATTGCCAATACGGCTGTTACCAATACGCCTACGACCGCCAATAACAGCCGGGGAATCGGTTACACAACCGTGGTTGGAGCGGATACTGCCGTTTGGTTGCCTGATTTTGAAGTAGCTGGTGCGCCACAATTTATTGGGACGCGTCCCTTCAAGGGAATCGTAGTACCACCCAGCTTATGGGATAACGGAATTTTTCCGGCCTTGAAGAAATTCATGGACCCCAGCCGCGGTGCCAACTTCAACGATCCCTCGACCCGGCCCTGTGTGTTGTACCGCTTTGCCGACGTATATCTGACGGGTGCCGAAGCCTACCTGAAAGCAGGCGATGCTACCAAAGCAGCTGCCATGTTGAATACGGTTAGACAACGGGCTGCTTACCGCAAAACCAATACAGCCGCTCAAAATACTGCCGCAGCAACGGCCATGGCCATTACAGCAGCCGACGTAACGGTTGACTTTATTCTGGATGAGCGGTCTCGCGAGCTCTTTGGCGAATGGCAACGGTGGCATGATCTGGTCCGTACCCGGTCGCTGGTTCGTCGTGTAAAAGCCTGGAATCAGGAAGCGGCCCCCTACATTCAGGATTACCATATGCTACGTCCTATTCCGCAAACGCAAATTGACCGGGTTGTTGAGGGCCCCAAGTTCCCACAAAATCCTGGTTATTAACCCTGGCAATAACGTAGTGTCCCTATTTATAACCGACCAATGTCTTCCTGGAAATGATCAGGGACATTGGTCTGGTTTTATAAAATGGCATCTGGCAAACCAACCCGGGCAATACAGCAGCTAATTTTCCCCGTCTCAGTCGGTTCCGGCAGGCAGTTCGAAAATATTGCCAAACGAATTACAGTAATCTACTATAACCCCTATGAGAAAATACCTTTTCTTTCCTGTTATTTCGGCAATTTGCTTTGTATTGAGCCATACTCTATCGGCTCAGACCACGTTGGTCAACCCCATCCTGACCGGCTTCTATCCTGACCCAAGTATCGTGAAGGTGGGGTCAGATTATTACCTGATCAATTCGACCTTTTCCTATTTTCCGGGTATCCCGGTCATGCACAGCAAAGACCTGAAAAACTGGAAGCAAATCGGAAACGTCATTGACCGCCCTGAACAACTGGATTTCATGGGCGAACGACTGACCCGAGGCCTTTTTGCACCAGCCATTAGTTATTACAAAGGGACGTACTACGTGACCTGCACCGACATCGATCACGACGGAAACTTCGTTGTTACGGCCAAAAATCCCGCCGGGCCGTGGAGCAATCCTGTGAAGCTTCCGCAGGTACGCGGCATTGACCCATCCATTTATTTCGATGAAGAGGCTGGCAAAGCCTATATTCTTTACAACAGCGACGCCCCCGACCGTAAACCCTTGTATTCGGGGCACCGAACGATCCGCATGTATGAGTTCGATCCAGCGAAACTGACGGTTATTGGTGAAGAAAAGCAACTCGTTAACGGAGGTGTCGATCTGTCTAAAAAGCCGGTCTGGATTGAAGGCCCGCACATTATGAAACGTAACGGCTGGTACTACCTCTACGCGGCCGAGGGAGGTACGTCGGTCAACCACTCCGAAGTTATATTACGTAGCAAAGAGGTTTGGGGACCGTATGTACCGTTTGCCGGTAATCCGATCTTGACGCAGCGTGAGTTGCCTGCCGATCGGAAAGACGCCATTACGTCGGCGGGTCATGCTCAATTTGTGGATGGGCCGGATGGAAAGATGTACTGCATTTTTCTGGCGGTAAGACCTTACGAAGGTGATTATTACAACACTGGTCGTGAAACGTTTATTGCGCCCGTAACCTGGAAAGACGACTGGCCCATGATCGAGCATGGCGAGAAGGCAATTGCGTATAGCTATACAACCAATAGTAAAGAAGCTAAACAAAAGGGAGCGCTGCCGCAATCGGGTAATTTCGGTTATACGCTGACTTTCGAAAAAGAGCTTGATCCGGCGCTCTTGTTCATGCGGACAATTGACAAAAGTTCGTATTCACTGTCGAAGAAGGAGGGGCTGACGCTGAAATTGAAACCTGAAACCATCATGGAAATGGGCAATCCTTCTTTTATCGGGAAACGTCAGCAACACCTGTACAGCACGGCCGAAACCGAGCTGGTTTTTACACCGAAATCCGAGAAAGAGAAAGCGGGTTTCGTGATTTTACAGGATGAGGGTCATTTCTACTTCTTGTGCAAATCGAAGGCGCAGGATAAAGATGTGCTTCAACTTTACAAGAGCGTTCCCAAAGAGAAGACCATGGAACTGCTGAACGAAATACCACTGGAGGCAAAAGTCGATAAAGTAGGCCTGCGTATTAGCTCGCAGGGGGATAGCTATAATTTCGATTACTCCACTGATTCAAAAACCTGGATGTCGCTGAAAGACAAGGTAGACGGCAAATTTCTGAGCACGAAAGTAGCGGGCGGCTTTATCGGCTGCCTATATGGCATGTATGCTACATCATCGGGCGAGCCAACCACCAGCATAGCCTCTTTCCATTATCTGAAATATCAGGGCGATGACCCGATGTATAAAAAATAAGCGTACCGAATTCAGTAAAGATGTTCGTACATCACCTGCCCATTGCCAGATAAAAACCAGACGGGTAATTACGTAAACATGCATGCTTTTATGGACTACAAGCCCCCCGCTTTAATTAAACCAAAATTTTAACGCGTTAATGAATAATTCTTTTTAATAAGAAATAAGGATGATGACTATCTATAAATGTGTCCGAATAACACTATTAGTGCTTGTGAGCGGGTTAAGCACCTATGCTCAATCCAACTTCACTAACAAAACAATTGGCGTTGGGGTGGTTGTCGCCGACCTCGAACGTTCACTGAATTTTTACGTAAATGGGATTGGCATGGTCAAAACGGGCAGCTTCACGATCAACGAAGATTTTGGCAAACGCTCGGGCCTCACAAATGGCGTGCCGGTGAACGTAACGATCCTGAAACTCGAAAACAGCCCTGAAGCCACCGACTGGAAGTTGATGAGTTTCGGCAAAAAAGGCTCCCATCCGACGCCCAAAAATATTCAGGACGACACGGGCATGCAGTACATCACCATCAATGTAAAAGCCCTTCAACCTGTCATTGACCGGCTGACGCAGATGAAAGTGCCGTTTCTGGGCAGTACACCCACCCCGTTGAATGCGAAATCGCACTTTGTCTTCGTGCAGGACCCCGATGGTACATTCATTGAGCTAATCGGCCCGCTCCAATAGCCAAGGCAAGCAATTTAATTTCACTCATCCGCTTCTTTACCTTTAGATGAAAACCACCTTGTTCCGATACAGTCTGCTGGCAATTGGGTTACTGCTCAGATACGTAGCAGCGGTGGGTCAGACCGCCCGGAATCCGATCATTTTTGCCGACGTGCCTGATATGGCCATGATTCGTGCCGGTGATACGTATTACATGAGCAGCACCACCATGCATTTAAGTCCGGGATTGCCGATCATGAAATCGAAAGACCTAGTTAACTGGCAATTGGTTGGATATGCGTATGATACGTTGGCAACTATCGATGCACTGAATCTGACCAACGGCAAAAGCACCTACGGCCGAGGTTCATGGGCCAGTAGCCTGCGTTTCCACAACGGTACGTACTACGTGACCACATTTGCTCAGACGACAGGGAAAACTTACATCTACACCACAAAAGACATTGAAAAAGGACCGTGGCAGGAGGTCTCATTCAAACCTGCTTACCACGATCATAGCCTGTTTTTTGATGACGACGGTCGTGTGTACCTGATTTATGGGGCGGGCAAACTCCGACTTGTCGAACTTACCGCTGATGCATCGGGCGTAAAGCCAGGCACTACCGAACAAACCTTAATCGAAAATGCCAGTACGCCCTCGGGAACGTCGGGCGGCCTCCCGGCCGAAGGTTCGCAACTGTTCAAGGTGAAGAGTAAGTATTACCTCTTTAACATTACCTGGCCCAAAGGGGGGATGCGAACGGTGGTCATTCACCGCGCCGACAAATTAACTGGTCCCTGGGAAGGCCGGGTAGCATTACAGGATTTGGGCGTAGCACAGGGCGGGCTTATCGATACGCCCGATGGCAAATGGTACGCATATCTATTTCGTGATTTCGGCGGGGTGGGTCGGATACCATATCTGGTGCCGGTCAACTGGGAAGGTGACTGGCCGGTACTAGGTGTCAATGGCAGAGTCTCTGAAACGCTTACCCTTCCGGCCAGTAAAGGCTTGATTCCCGGCATTGTTGCTTCCGACGAGTTCACCCGCAAAAAAGGGGAGGCTGCGTTGCCTCTGGTATGGCAATGGAACCACAACCCCGACAATAACCTCTGGTCGGTTACGGAACGGAAAGGTTTTCTGAGGCTTAAAACCGGGCGTACCGATACGTCGTTTGTACTGGCCCGTAACACACTGACCCAACGTACCATTGGTCCCGAATGCTCAGGCTCGACGGCGCTGGACGTATCGAATCTGAAAGAGGGTGACTTTGCGGGACTGAGTCTGTTGCAGAAGAATTACGGACTGGTCGGCGTGAAGGTCGAAAATGGCGCAAGATCGATTGTCATGGTCAGCGCCAGTTCGGGAAAACCGGTGGAGGTACAGCGTGTTCCGTTGAGTCAGAAGACGATCTATCTAAAAGCAGCGTGTGATTTCCGGGATCGCGCAGACACCGCTCATTTCTTTTACAGCCTGGATGGTAAATCCTGGACACCGATTGGCGAACCGCTGAAGATGCCTTACACCATTCCGCATTTTATGGGCTACCGGTTTGGGCTGTTCAACTACGCGAGCCAGAACGTAGGTGGGTTTGCCGACTTCGATTATTTCCGAATTACCAATTCAACTACAACAAAGTGATGAAGCGGTTATTTCAAGGGTTGACATTTATGCAAAATGCGGCTTTGTGGCTGCTTGCATCTTCTTGTCTGGCTCCGATACAGGCCACCACCCAATCGGCAGCGGTCCCTAAACATAGCTTCATCTATACTAACCCTATCACCCGCGACACGGCTATTTCGATGCGCGACCACTTTATTATCAAGGTGGATAATAAATGGTATTGCGTTGGTACGTCCGAGTTGGTCTTGACGGGACATAATCCGGAGGTGCGGTTGCTGGAATCCGACGATCTAATTCACTGGAAGCAACATTCCTTTCTGATCGACGCGAAAAAACTCCCCCTCAATAGCCCGTACAATGGTAGGTCCCGGGCGCCCGAAATTCACTTTATCCAGAACAAATACTGGCTGACAGTTAACAACGGGAAAGTGACCGCCGACGATCCGAAAGGCATGAAAACGCACAGCGTCTGGTTGTTTTCGGCGGATAAGGTGACTGGCTCTGGCAGTCTCATGAACGGGCCATTGATGAACCAATACAATAACGACGCGACACTGTTCGAGGATGAAGATGGGCAAACGTACTTGTATCGCAGCGGTGGCGGCCTTTTTCAGGCCAAAATAGATCTGAAGTCGGGCAAGCTGACCACGCCGATTCAGAAATTCCTCGATAAAAAACAGCCCGGTTGGCCCGAGTGGATGGTGGGTGGCATCGAAGGGCCGTTTGTGATCAAGAAAGAAGGGACCTACTTCATGTTTTTCTCGACCTGGACGCGTGGGTACGAAGTGGGACTATTGAAATCGAAAACGCCATTAGGTCCGTGGGAACTGGTGTCGCCCGAACCCATTTTCAGCACCCGCAAAAAAGGCTACCGCCCCGAACTGGCGAAGGGTGGCGGCTACGATCATCTGAAATTCGAGGACACCGAAGACTCCTATCAGGACACCGGCCGCAACGCCCTGTTTGAAGGCCCCGACGGGCAGCTCTGGAGTTCATGCCACTATTTCATGTATGAAAAGCGGCCCTATCCTTACAGCCAGACGTTTGAGGCCTGGGAAAAGACGCCCCAGATGGGTTTCGAACCCGTGTATTTCAAAGACGGTCGTTTTTTATCAAAGGCCCAACCTGGACAAAACAGACAATTGAATGCTAACCGATTGACTGCACGAAAAAGAAGTTAATAGCCGTCAAATTAAGCCTAAACACCAACTTCAATGAACATTCACATAAAGGTTTTTTCCATCGCGTATCTGCTCCTGTTGAGCTTAAGTGCCTTTTCTCAGGACAAGAACTTCCACATTTACCTCTGTTTCGGGCAATCCAATATGGAGGGAAACGCCAAAATAGAACCGCAGGATACGGTTAATATAAACCCCCGTTTTCAGGTGATGGAGGCTGTAGACTGCCCCGATCTGAATCGAAAAATGGGCCAATGGTACACGGCCATTCCACCCTTGTGCCGTTGTAAAACGGGGCTAACTCCCGCTGATTATTTTGGTCGTGAACTGGTGGCCAATCTTCCCGAAAAAGTCCGGGTGGGCGTGATCAACGTGTCCATTGGTGGCTGTAAAATCGAGCTATTCGACAATGACCACTACGAGTCGTACGTCACGACGGTGCCGGGCTGGATGAAAAATTTCATTAGCCAATACAACGGAAACCCATATGCCCGGCTGGTCGAGATGGCGAAACTGGCACAGAAAGATGGTGTTATCAAAGGCATTCTGCTGCATCAGGGCGAGTCGAATACCAACGATACGCTGTGGACCCAAAAGGTGAAGGTGGTGTACGACAACCTGATGCACGACCTGAATCTGAAACCCAGAAAAGTGCCGTTGCTGGCGGGCGAAACGGTTAACGCCGATCAGGGTGGCATCTGCGCGAGTATGAACAAAATCATTGCTACGTTACCACAAACGATCAAAAATGCGCACGTAATTTCATCGGCAGGCTGCACCGACTCGGCCGATAATCTACACTTCAATGCCGCCGGTTACCGGGAGTTAGGCAAACGGTATGCTACGCAAATGCTGTCATTGCTGGGGCATAAACCGATGGCGACAAATTAAAGGCATACCACTATGAAGCGTTTTAGTTTGTCGATTTCGTCTGATAGCGCCCGGTTGAAAGGCGTAAAAATAACAACCAAAACACTGTTACTGGGTCTATTATGGCTTGCCTCGTACGCCACCCAGGCGCAGGAAATCATTCCGTTATACGCCGGCCCGGTTCCCAATTCAAAAGCATCGGATGTGCAGGAAACGGGGGCAGAATCGGGTGTGTTGAAGGGCACAACAAAACCCACGCTGGAATATTTCAAACCCGCCACTGGCAAGGCGTCTGGGGCAGCTGTGATCATCATTCCCGGTGGTGGCTACGGCGTAGTAGTGTACCAGGGCGAGGGCATCAATATAGCTAAGGCAATGGCGGAAAAAGGCGTCGCTGCTTTTGTGTTGAAATATCGTTTGCCCAGTGACGCGATCATGCCTGATAAGAAAATCGGCCCATTGCAGGATGCGCAGCAGGCCATCAAACTGGTGCGCGAGAATGCTGCTAAATGGGGCATCGACGCTAGTAAAGTAGGCATTATGGGCTTCTCGGCGGGTGGACATCTAGCCTCAACGGCAGCTACGCACTTTGAGAAAGCGTACGTCGATAACACCAGCAACACCAGTCTGCGGCCCGATTTCCAGATCCTGATTTACCCGGTGATCAGCATGCAGGATAGCCTGACGCATGGCGGCTCACGCGATAACCTATTAGGCAAAAACCCGTCGCGCCAGGACATCGATCTATTTTCCAACGAGCTACAGGTACAAGCCAACACGCCCCCGACCTACCTAACCCACGCGGCCGACGACAAGCTGGTCGATGTCGATAACAGTATCGTGTTTTTTGAGAAGCTCCGACGTCAGAAAGTACCTGTCGAGATGCACATCTACCCAAAAGGCGACCACGGTTTTATTTTCCGGCATCCCGGCTGGATTGACCCACTGTTTGCCTGGATGAAAGCGAATAACTGGCTCACTAAATAAGCCTACTTATGCCAAAGACCTTACTCTTTCGATCGGCCTTTTTTCTACTGACAAGTCTTGCCGGATTTGCTCAGCCAACACCGCCCCAACCCGTTGGCCCGCTGCCCAGCGAGAACCAGTTGCGATGGCAAAAAATGGAATATTATGCCTTCATCCATTTTTCGATCAACACCTATACCGACATGGCCTGGGGACTGGGCAACGAAGACCCGAAGCTGTTTAATCCCACCAAAATGGATTGTCGGCAATGGGCGCGGATTTGTAAGGAGGCTGGGATGAAAGGCATCATTTTTACGGCTAAACACCATAGTGGTTTCTGCCTCTGGCCCTCGAAATACACCGACTACTCCGTAAAAAATGTGCCCTGGCGCAATGGGAAAGCCGACATCGTGCGCGAATTGGCTGATGCCTGCAAAGAATATGGCCTGAAATTCGGCGTGTACCTGTCGCCATGGGACCGGAACCATGCCGACTACGGAAAGCCTGAATACATCACCTATTTCCGCAACCAGTTAACGGAACTGCTGACCAACTACGGTGACATTTTTGAGATCTGGTTCGATGGGGCTAACGGTGGTTCGGGCTATTATGGCGGGGCTAATGAAACTCGTAAAATTGACTCAAAAACGTATTACGACTGGCTCGATACCTATAAACTCGTGCGGAAACTCCAACCCAACATCGTCATCTGGAACGACGGTGGCGACCGGGCCGACCTGCGCTGGGTGGGTACCGAAGCCGGGTACGTGGGCGAAACCAACTGGAGTTTGTTGAATGCAACGGGCGATGTGGCGGAGGAGCAATTGCGCCACGGCGTCGAAAACGGCAATGCCTGGGTTCCCGGTGAAGTAAACACGTCCATCCGGCCCGAATGGTTTTACCACGAGCGGGAGGACAGAAAAGTAAAAACGTTACCTCAACTGATGGATATTTATTACAATTCCATTGGTCGGAACGCTACGCTGCTGCTCAATTTTCCGATCATGCCGAATGGCCTGATTAACGAGTTAGATGAAAAGGCCGTACAGGCCTTTGCCAACGCGACGAAAGAAGCATTTGCCGTGAATCTGGCTAGAAATGCGAAAGCGACGGCTCCGCAGGTACGCAGTAAAAGCGCAGCGTATGATGCCGGTAAAGCCATTGATGCCGACCTGGACAGTTACTGGGCTACGGATGATAACATTCGGAACGCATCACTGACGCTTCAATTTGCTAAACCCACGGCGTTCAATCGATTTCTGGTACAGGAACCCATTCGGTTAGGGCAGCGGGTCAAATCGTTCACGGTTGAGGCTTTGGTCGATGGAAACTGGAAAGAGATCGCCAAAGAAACGACCATTGGCTACAAGCGCATTCTCCGGTTCCCAACCGTCGAAGCCACGCAACTGCGCCTGACGATTCTGGACGCCAAAGGCAGCCCGTTGATCTCGAATCTGGAAGTGTACAAAGCTCCCCTGATCTTAACGCCCCCGATCGTCACCCGCAATCAGGCCGGGGATATTCAAATCAAACCGGGTGATGCCGAATCGGAGGTATACTACACCCTCGACGGGAGTATGCCAACGGCATCATCCAGTAAGTATACGGCTCCCGTAAAAACCAACAACGGCAAAGTTGACTTAAAGGCGATTGCCTGTAATCCGTTTACGAAGCAAAGTAGCGTGGTCAGTGAAGAAAAATTCGACATTGCCCGTAGCAACTGGAAAGTTGTGAGTACCGATGCGAAGTCGGCCTATCAGGCGCTGGATGGAAATCCGGGTACGTCATGGCACCAACCCAAAAGCCAGCGGCAGGCGTCCCTGACGATGCCCGCCGACCTGGTCATCGATTTGGGTAAGGAAGAAACATTGGTCGGATTCCGGTACTTACCCGCCCAGAACTGGTGGGAAGAGGCCAGTATCATTACTCACTATCAGTTTGAAGTTTCCGCCGATAACGCCAACTGGAAACGGGTCAGCGAAGGCGAGTTTTCGAATATCAAAAACAGTCCGGTCTGGCAAACCAAATCGTTTGAGCCAACCAAAGCCCGATACATCAAACTCAGCGCCCTGAAAAACACGCAGGAGGGTTCTGCATCTGGCTACGCGGAAATTGACATCGTTACCCAGTGAGCCTCTTTACCCCCAACCCCCTGAAGGGGGCTTTGCTCACATTTGGACTAAGCCCCTTCAGGGGGTTGGGGGTAAAGAGGCTTAAAAATGAACCACTTAAACCTTTTAAAGTCAATGAAAATAATATTTAAACTTTTACTATTCGCTGGCTTATTAGCCCTGTCGAATATAGTTTGGGCCCAGCCGCCACGCGGCCCGCTGGTGGTGTCGCCCCAGGTAAACGCCGACAAGACCGTTACGTTCCGGTATCAGGCTCCGCAGGCTAAAGCGGTGGAATTGAGCGCGCAATTTGAGAAAGCGCCCGTACCCATGACCAGAGATGCGCAGGGTATCTGGAGCGTTACGGTCGGCCCGGTCAAACCGGACATTTACCCCTACAACTTTCGCGTTGATGGTATATCCGTCATGGACCCGGCCAACGTAGCATTCTTCCCCAACGAGCGGTTCAAAGCCAGCCTTGTCGACGTACCCGGTGACGCGCCCTTCGTCCATGCCATGAAGGACGTACCCCACGGGTCGATCAGCTACGAATATTACCCGTCGATGGAAGGGACAACGGGCTCGGTGGTCGTGTATACACCACCGGGTTACGACCAGTCGCCGTCGAAGAAGTACCCCGTTTATTACCTGATCAGCGGTACAACGGATACGGAAGAGACCTTCTTTAAAGTTGGCAAAACCAACCTGATTCTGGATAATCTACTGGCCGAAGGCAAGGTTAAGCCGATGATCATTGTGATGCCTTACGGCAACATTGCGGCCCGTGTAGCCGAGCAAAAAGGGGGGACCAAACCCGCCGACCCGACCGTTCGGGACGGAGCCGATGCGGTGAAACGGGCCAACGATTTTACAACCGATCTGGTGAGCAACGTCATTCCGTACGTCGAGAAGAACTACCGGGCTATTCCCAACCGGGAGAACCGGGCTATTGGCGGATTTTCGCGCGGGGGCGGGCAAACGCTCCGGGCAGCATTCAGCAACATGGACAAGTTTGCGTACGTGTGCGCCTACAGCTCGTACCTGTCGCCCCAGGAGATGGATGGCAACTTCAGTCAGATTTTGACTAAACCCGACCAGACCAACAAACAACTGAAACTGCTCTGGGTGAGCGTCGGCAGTGATGATTTTCTCTACAAAGGCACGGTGGAGTTTATGGACTATCTAAAGGCCAAAAAGGTGAATTACAAAAGCCTGATTACCGACGGGGGCCATACCTGGATGAACGTGAAAACGTACGTTGCCGCTACCACGCCACTGCTGTTCCAACCATAAACCCAACCGACCATGAAACGTATTCTATCTATTCTGCTGGCTGTTGTCGTTTCGGGCGTTACGGGTGCAGCCCAGCAACGCCCGCCCGCCATCAGTTCGCCCGATGTTCATCCCGACCACAGCATCACGTTCCGGTACTTCTCCCGCAACGCGAAAAGGGTGATGGTTTCCGGCGAGTTTCTAAAGGTGCCGGTCGCCATGACCAAAGACACGTCGGGCATCTGGAGCGTGACAGTGCCCCCGGTTAAGCCCGACATCTATCCGTATAGCTTTATGGTCGATAGTGTGTCAATCGCCGACCCGAGTAACACGTACATCTTCGCCAACGAACGCTTCAAACGCAGCATCGTCGATGTACCCGGCGATCAGCCGCTGGTGCATTCGCTCCAGAACGTACCCCACGGCAAGATCAGCTACCGGTATTACAAGTCAGGTTCGTTAGGCACGACGCGGCAATTGCTGGTGTACACGCCACCGGGTTTCAACCCCAACGGCAAAACGAAATACCCGGTGCTGTACCTGATTCACGGCGGCTCCGACACCGAAGAAACCTGGACGAAAGTGGGCCGCGCCAACCTGATTGCCGACAACCTGATCGCGCAGGGGAAAGCCAAACCGATGCTGATTGTGATGCCCTATGGTAATGTTCGCCCCGCTCCCATGCCCGATTTTACTAAAGATATGGTGAACGACATTGTCCCGTTTGTGGAGGCTAATTACCCGGTCATCGCCGACAGCAAAGGCCGGGCCGTAGCGGGTTTTTCGGTGGGTGGCGGGCAAACGCTCAACATCGGCCTGACCAATCCCGATAAGTTTGCTTATGTGTGCTCCTATGCGCCCTACACGGCCACCGACGAGTTTAAAGCGAACTTCGCCAACTGGTCGCCTAATGTGGAGCAGATGAACAAGCAGTTGAAGCTATTCACCGTCAGCGTCGGTACGGAAGACTTTCTGTACGAGCCGGTGAAGCAGAACATTGCGATGTTTACCGAGAAGAAAATCAACGTCAAACCGCTCATTGTGCCGGGCGGACATACCTGGATGAACTGCAAACTATACCTGGCCAATACGTTGCCACAGCTTTTTAAATAGAACCCTGAGCCCTTATCCCCAACCGTATCCTCGGTCTGTGTCCTCACAGACCGAGAATATGATGTATTCAACCCGTTTGAATTTCCTAACATAACTCAATAATTAGATGATTACTAGAACTTTAGCTGCCTTCGTGGTAGCCACGATGATCAGCGTAAGCAGTTATTCGCAAACAGCTACGGCGTTTGCGGAAGATTTCAAACCCTCCTCATTGAATCAGCCGGGGCAGGAATACCCGCAGGTAAACTCGCAGGGCTACGCCCGATTCCGGATCAATGCACCCAAAGCCGATAGTGTCAGGGTAAGTTTGGGACTGGGTGGCCGGGGAGGTACCATTCTTACCAAGGGAGCCGATGGTTTCTGGACCGGTACTACGGCGGGGCCAATGGACGAAGGGTTTCATTATTACAACGTAACGATCGACGGTGGTAAATTCAACGACCCCGGTGCCAAGAATTACTACGGGTCCGTCCGCTGGGAAAGTGGCATCGAAATACCGGCCCACGATCAGGAGTTCTATACCTTAAAAGACGTACCCCACGGCCATGTGCAGCAGGTGCTGTTCCCCTCGAAAAGCACGGGTACACCACGTCGGGCGTTTGTGTATACGCCCCCGGGTTATGAGAAAGACAAGTCGAAAAAGTACCCGGTTCTATACCTGCAACACGGTTGGGGCGAAGACGAAACGGCCTGGAGTAATCAGGGGCACGCCAACCTGATCATGGATAACCTGATTGCCGAAGGAAAAACCAAGCCGTTCATCATCGTGATGACCTACGGCATGACCAACGAAGTGAAGTTTGGTAAGATAAGGGAGTTCAAGATCGACCCTTTTCAGACGGTGCTGACCGATGAGTTGATTCCCTATGTGGATGCCAACTTTCGCACGATGGCTAACCGTGACAATCGGGCGATGGCAGGCCTCTCGATGGGCGGTATGGAAACCAAAATGATTACCCTCAACAAGCCTGAGGTGTTTGGTTACTACGGCCTGCTGAGCGGTGGGGTCTACGCGCCGGAAGACCTCAACGGCAAGGCAAAACCAAAGCTTGTGTTCATTAGCTGCGGAAGCAAAGAACGGCCCGATGGTGTGAAGAAGTCGGCCACCGACCTGAAAGGGGCCGGTTACAATGCCGTCTCCTATGTGTCGGAAAACACAGCACACGAATTCCTGACGTGGCGTCGGAGTCTGCACGAGATGGCTCCGTTGCTATTTAAGTAATAGGCTAGAAAAATGAGAAAGAGATTGATACACAGCATGTTGTTGGGAAGTCGCTGGTTGCTGCCCTTGCTTACAGGTATTTGTTTGATGACCGCCCAAGGAGTTTTGGCTCAGAAAAAGAAGAGCCAGACAACTACAGCGTCTCCATCCCCCAACTATCGGAACCTATTCCGCGAAGCGGGCTACAAACAGGCCGACATCGACGCGAAATTGGCGAAAGCGTACCACGACGTGTTTGAAGGGCCGAACAAAGTCTATTTTGAAGTGGGCGATACGATGGCGTATGTGTCGGACGTAAAGAACAAAGACGCCCGGACTGAGGGTCTTTCGTATGGCATGATGGTGGCCGTTCAACTCGATAAAAAAGACGTGTTCGACCGCATCTGGCGGTGGTCTAAAAAGTATTTGCAGCATCAGAGCGGACCACGGGAAGCGTATTTCGCCTGGAGCATCAATCCGCAAACGATGAAGAAAAATTCGGAAGGATCGGCTTCGGATGGCGAGTTGTATTACGTCACCAGTCTGTTGTTTGCGGCCAATAAATGGGGCAACAATACGGGCATCAATTATTACGGCGAAGCCCGCCGGATTCTGGATGCGATGTGGAAGAAAGACGGTACCGGTAACATCTACAACCTCATCAACACCGATGCCAAACAGATTTCGTTTGTTCCGGAAGGCAACAACTACAAATGGACCGACCCCTCGTATCACCTGCCCGCTTTTTACGATGCCTGGGTGCTGTATGCCAAAGACGGTCACGAAGCATTTTATAAGGAGTGCGCCGATACGTCGCGGGTGTTTCTGCACCGGGCCTGTCACCCGGTAACGGGCCTCAATGCCGACTATACCGAGTTCAGCGGCAAACCGCACGATACCCGCTGGTCGCCCTCGGCGTTTCGCTACGATTCGTGGCGGGTGCCGATGAACATCGCCATGGATTACACCTGGTCGGGCAAGGACAAAGCCTGGCAGGAAGACTACGCCAAACGATTCCAGGGTTTCCTGCGCTCGAAAGGCATGGACACCTACGAGGACCAGTTTAACCTTGATGGCTCACGGCCCGAATTTATTCTTCAGGCCGGACCGGTGAAAAAACTCCGGCACTCGATTGGGCTGGTCTCAACGGCCGCTACGCTGTCGCTGATCAACAAGGAAAAGAACAGCCTCGATTTTGTGCATGTTTTGTGGAATGCCAAACTGGAACCCTTCGAGGATGGCTATTTCGACCCGTACTACGATGGGCTGCTGTATGTGTTCAGCTTGATGCACTTGAGTGGTAAATACCAGATGATTAAGCTACAATCGAAATAAATCCCTCAGTAATTCCTAAGCCTTTACCATGAAACCATTAATCGCATTACTCATCGGGGCAATAACCCTGACGGTGCCAGCCCTGGCTCAAACCACTGGCGTACCGGCCTCGACAAACATTCCGGGGCAGAAATACCCGCAGATACTGCCTGATAATCGGGTGGTGTTTCGCGTGAAAGCCCCGGACGCACGCAAGATGCAAATTGACCTGATGAAAAAGTACGACATGGTGAAAGATACCAGCGGCTTCTGGACGGTCACGACGGAGCCCGTCGGTGAGGGCTTTCATTATTACTCGCTCATTGCCGATGGCATGGCCATTTGTGACCCGGCGAGTCAGACGTTTTACGGTATGGGGCGCATGGCCAGCGGGATCGATATTCCGGACAAGGACATGGAGTATTATCAGCCCAAAAACGTGCCGCATGGTCAGGTACGTTCCGTCAATTATTATTCCGACATGACTAAAGCCTGGCGCCGGGCCAATGTATACACGCCCCCCGGCTACGACGAAAATCCGAAGAAACGCTACCCCGTATTGTACCTGCAACACGGCTCGGGCGAAGACGAAACCGGCTGGCCAACGCAGGGTAAGATGGATATGATTCTCGACAACCTGATCGCCGAAGGCAAAGCAACGCCGATGATCGTGGTAATGGAACGCGGCTACGCCACCGACCCTACCAAACCCGTCAGCGCAACTGGCGGCATGTCCGCCAACGTGTTTCCTGAGCTACTGGTAAAAGAGGTTATTCCAATGATCGACAAATCATTCCGGACGCTGACCGATCGCGACAACCGGGCGATGGCGGGGCTGTCGATGGGCGGTTTTCAGACCTTCCAGACCACGATGACCAACCTCGACAAGTTTGCCTACATCGGTGGGTTCAGCGGAGCGGGGCGTTTGCAACCCGGTACCGACATCAAAGAGCTTTACGACGGTGCCTGGGCCGACCCCGACGCGTTCAACAAGAAGATGAAACTAGTGTATGTGAGCATCGGCACCAAAGAACCGGAGCGGATGTACACCGGCGTGAAAGGCTTCCATGAAGGGCTTGAGAAAGCGGGCATCAGGCACGTGTATTACGAGTCGCCGGGTACGTTGCACGAGTGGCAAACCTGGCGTCGCTCGCTCCGGCAGTATGCGGGCTTGATCTTTAAGAAATAAACCCACGATTGACGGCCCGCTGGGCCGTCAGCCAGCATTAAAACTATGAAACGACTCCTTATACTAGCGATGGCTCTCGGCATTTTTTGCAGTAGCAGCTACGCGCAGAAAATTGAGAAAGAAGCCCCGAAAGGCTTCGATCAGGTACGTTCGGGCATTGCCACCGGTAAGCTCGACTCGGTTGCGTATCCGTCGAAGACGGTTGGTACCACCCGGAAAGCGTTGATTTATACCCCGCCCGGTTATTCGAAAAAGAAAAAATATCCCGTTCTGTATCTGCTTCACGGCATTGGGGGCGATGAAAAAGAATGGCTGAACGGCGGCCAACCACAGGTCATGCTGGATAATCTGTACGCCGAAAATAAACTGGAACCGATGATTGTGGTGATGCCCAACGGCCGCGCCATGAAAGACGACCGGGCCATCGGCAACGTATTTGAGAAGGACAAAGTCGAAGCCTTTGCTACGTTCGAGAAAGACCTGCTGAATGACCTGATTCCGTTTGTCGAAAAGAAGTACCCAACGCTGACCGACCGCGAGCACCGCGCCATTGCCGGCCTGTCGATGGGGGGCGGTCAGTCGCTTAATTTTGGGTTAGGGAATCTGGACAAATTCGCCTGGGTGGGTGGTTTCTCGTCGGCCCCGAATACTAGAACCCCGCAGGAACTAGTGCCTAACCCCGCCGATGCCAAAAAGCAACTGAAACTGCTCTGGATTTCGTGCGGTGACGCCGACGGTTTGATATCGTTCAGCAAACGTACCCACGACTATCTTTACCAGAACGACGTGCCGCACATCTATTACGTAGAGCCGGGCGGGCACGATTTTAAGGTCTGGAAAAACGGATTGTACATGTTCTCGCAGTTCCTGTTCAAGCCCGTCGATGTGGCGTCGCTGACGAAATACAGCATTCTGGGAACACCCGCTTCGACCAACATCCGTAACGCGAAGTACCCGCAAATTCTGCCCGACAACCGCGTTGTATTTCGCGTAAAAGCCCCCGAAGCGCAGAAAGTGCAGGTAGATTTGGGAAAGAAGTACGACATGGTGAAAGACACGGCCGGTTTCTGGACTGCCACCACCGATTCCATCAGCCGGGGCTTTCATTATTACTCCCTGCTAATTGACGGGGTAGCCATTGCCGATCCGGCCAGCGAATCGTTTTACGGTATGAGCCGCATGGCCAGCGGGATTGAAATTCCGGATAAAAACGGGGCCTTTTACGCGATAAAGGACGTGCCTCACGGCGATATACGTATCAAACGCTACCTCTCAAAGGCTACCAATAGCTGGCGCGAAATGTACGTCTACACGCCACCCGGCTATGAAAAATTGACCGACAAGTACCCGGTGCTGTACCTGTTACACGGTGGGGGCGAAGATCAGCGCGGCTGGTCGACGCAGGGCAAAACGGACATGATTCTGGATAACCTGATCGCCGAGGGTAAAGCCAAACCCATGATCATTGCCATGCTCGACGGAAACGTAAGCGCCGGTGGACTGGCGGGTTTCAACGAGAACGTACTGAAGGCGTTTGAGAACGAGTTAAAGCTGGGGGCTATTCCCTTCGTGGAAAGTAATTTCCGGGTCGAGACCGACGCGAAACATCGGGCACTCGCAGGCCTGTCGATGGGTGGGTTGCAGACACTATACGCGGGTATCAAAAACAACAACATGTTCTCGTCGCTGGGCGTGTTTAGCTCGGGCTGGTTCGCCAACAATCCCGCGCTGACCGACCCGCAGTATGCGTTTATGAAGACCAACGCGGCTGCCATCAATACCAACCTGAAACCGCTGTGGATTTCGATGGGTGGCAAGGAAGATATCGCGTATCAGAACTGCCAGGTGATGATGAAAAAGTTCGATGAGATGGGTGTCAAGTACCAGTACAGCGAATATGCCGGTGGGCACACATGGCCCGTCTGGCGGCACGATTTGTTCCAGTATTCGCAGGAGATTTTTAAGTAAATTAACTACCCCACCCCAACCCCTCCCCTTTTTTTAGGGGAGGGGTTGGGGTGGGGTAAATACGCAACCAAGATTCACTCAACTCAAAAATCACATAGCGTATGCTTCTGAAAAAATACATTCTTACCACTGGTGCAGCTGCACTGGTCCTATCAAGCCTGTCCCTGCCGAATGCCGCTTCAGCCCAAAAAATACCATCGTTGAAAGACACCTTCAAAAAGGATTTCGGCATTGGAACAGCGATGAACAACGCCCAAATCGACGAACGGGACCCGGCCACGACAGCCTTTATTGCAAGCCAGTTCAACATGGCCACGCCCGAAAATATCATGAAATCGGCACTGATCCATCCAAAGTGGGACACGTATAATTTCGAGATGGCCGATAAACTGATTGTCTTTGGGAAGAAGCACAATATCAAGATCAACGGCCATACGCTGATCTGGCATAGTCAGTTACCATCATTCATTCGGGGGATTAAGAATGCCGATTCGATTCGAACGTTCTTTACCGATCACATCAAAACAGTTGCCGGGCGTTACGATGGAAAGGTGCTTTCGTGGGACGTTGTCAATGAAGCGCTCAACGAAGACGGAACAATGCGGAAATCCGTATTTCTGCAATACCTGGGTGATGACTTCGTAACGGAAGCGTTCCGTCTGGCCCAGCAGGCGGCTCCCAAAACGGAGTTGTACTACAATGACTATAACAATGAACAGCCCGCCAAACGCGCTGGCTGTATGGCGCTGATCAAAAAGATAAAGGCTGCCGGGGTACGTATCGATGGCGTTGGTATTCAGGGCCACTGGCACGTGGGCAAAGTGCCGTTTAAAGACATTGAAGAAAGCATCCTTCAATATGCCGCATTGGGGGTCAAAGTCATGTTTACCGAACTGGACATTGAAGTACTGCCCCGAAACTTTCAGGGTGCCGATGTGGGCCAACGAATGACCGCTAATGCCCAATCGAATCCCTACCCTGAAGCCTTACCCGACAGTGTTCAAAATCAACTGGCTGCCGATTATGAGAATCTGTTCAGGCTGTTTTTGAAACACAAAGATAAAGTCACCCGTGTCACGTTCTGGGGTGTTAACGATGCCGACAGCTGGCTAAACAACTGGCCCATTCGCGGTCGTACCAGTTACCCGCTGCTATTTGACCGTAAGAATCAGCCCAAGCCCGCTTTTGAGAAGGTGATTGCGTTAAAAAATTAATTTTCAGTGAGTTATGTTTGTTTAAATTGTTTTTCTATTCCATTTCTTTTCAACTAATACTCAGTCAAGCCTGAGTTAACGTAACGAAATCTGATGAAACGCCTATACACAACAGTAGTCCTGACAGCCTTAACCGGTTGCTCGCTGACCACCCTTGCGCAAACCAGCGGTGGTAAAACACCGATTTCACAGCCCTTGGTATCGCATATCTACACGGCTGACCCATCGGCTCATGTATTCAACGGTAAAATTTATATTTACCCTTCGCACGACATTGATGCGAAGGACGTCAAAGAGGATGATGAAGGCGGGCATTTTGCCATGCGCGACTACCACGTATTGTCGATGGATAAGATTGGTGGCCCCGTCAAAGACAACGGCGTAGCCCTCGACCTGAAAGATATTCCCTGGGCGGGTCGTCAGCTGTGGGCACCCGATGCTACGGTCAAAAATGGTATATATTACCTTTATTTTCCGGTTAAAGACAAGCAGGATATTTTTCGCATCGGTGTAGCGACCAGCAAAAGTCCGACTGGACCGTTTAAGGCCGAACCGGAGCCAATAAAGGGTAGCTACAGTATCGACCCCACCGTCTTCCAGGATACTGATGGCAAGGCGTATCTGTACTTTGGCGGCATTTGGGGCGGGCAGTTGCAGCGCTGGAGTGGTAATCAGTACGACCCGAAAGGCGCGTTGAAACAGAAAGATGAGGTCGCGTACCTACCCCGCATTGCCCGGTTGAGCGCCGACATGAAATCCTTCGACGAGCCGGTTCGGGAGGTGCAGATTCTGGATGCGAACGGAAAACCGTTTCTGGAAAAGGACAACGACAAACGGTTTTTCGAAGCAGCCTGGCTCCACAAGTACAACGGCAAGTACTACTTCTCCTATTCGACGGGTGACACGCATAACCTTTGTTATGCCATCGGCGACAATCCGTACGGTCCATTTACCTATAAAGGCGTAGTGCTGAAACCCGTTCTTGGATGGACGAATCACCACTCTATCGTGCAAGTGGGAGGCAAGTGGTATTTATTTTACCACGATGTGCAGCTTTCCGGAAAGACCCACCTCCGTAATGTAAAAGTGACCGAGCTGACCTACAATCCAGACGGTACGATTAAGACCATTGATGCCTACAAGTAGTAAGCCTTTCAACTCATTTTGACCTATGCGTAAACTAAGCTGCTTCGCCCTGATTACCCTGACAATCGCCTTCGTAGCACCCGAAAAAGGGCTGAAAGATTATTACAAAAATTACTTTCCCATTGGCGTGGCTGTCAACCCGCGCATGGTGCAGTCCGGCCCGGATGCTGAGTTGATCAAAGTCCAATTCAACAGCATGACGCCCGAAAATGCGATGAAAATGGGACCCATTCATCCGGAAGAGAACCGCTATAACTGGAAAGATGCCGACGCCATCGCCGAATTTGCCCAGCAGAACAACATCAAACTGCGGGGCCATACGCTCTGCTGGCACAACCAGACACCCCGTTGGTTTTTTACCGATTCCACGGGTAAAACCGTGAGCCGGGAGGTGTTGCTAGCCCGCCTGAAACGGCACATCACCGACGTAATGGGCCGGTACAAGGGCAAAATTTATGCCTGGGACGTAGTGAACGAAGCTGTTCCCGATACCGGAACAAGCCTGTACCGTCAATCGAAATTTTACGAAATTATCGGCGAAGACTACATTGAAAAAGCGTTTCAGTACGCTCATGAAGCCGACCCGTCCGCGCAATTGTTCTACAACGATTACAACACGGAAACAGCTTCCAAGCGGGACCGGATTTATCAGGTGCTGAAGAAGTTAAAGGACAAAAAGGTGCCTATCAATGGCGTAGGCTTACAGGCGCACTGGTCCATCTACGAGCCTACCAAACAGGAACTGGAGGAATCCATCAACAAATTTGCCAGCCTGGGTCTAAAGATTCAGTTTACGGAAGTTGATGTATCGGTGTATCCTAAAGAACACGAACGCCGGGCTCGTCGCGATACAGACAAAAGCGAATTTACACCCGCGATGAACGACCAGCAGGCAGCCCATTACAAAATGCTGTTCGAGGTATTCCGCAAGCACCGCGACAAGATCACCGGCGTTACGTTCTGGAACCTCAGCGACAAGTACTCTTGGCTGGATAATTTTCCGGTTCCGGGTCGGAAAGATTATCCATTGCTGTTCGACCAGAACGGCCAGCCCAAGAAGGCGTATGAGAGTGTAGTGAAGTTCTAAGCAGAAATCATGTCAACAAAACAGTTTAGCAGCACAACGTCAACGAAAAAATGAAAGTAAATCTGATTGCTGGCTTACTAACGCTTTGGTTTTCAGTAACTGGATGGGCGCAACACATCACCAGTGACAAATCTTCCTTTGCCGTTACTGAGGCTGCGATTTACGTCGATAACAGCGAACCTGAACTTGTAAAAACAGCCGCAACGCTTCTCCAGCAGGACATTCAACGGGTTACCGGGAAAGAGATACCCATCGTTACGGACGTTAATCAAGTGCGCAAAAACGTGATTGCTATCGGAACGATTCAGCAGTCTTCTTTCCTGAAACAACTGGCTTCGCAGAACAAAATCAGTACGAAGGCTATCAACGGAAAATGGGAAGCGTCGCTGACACAAATGATTCGTAATCCTGCTCAGGGCATAGCCCAGGCCTTGATCGTGGTGGGTAACGACCGGCGGGGTGCGGCTTATGGCGTGTTCGAACTATCGAAACAATTCGGCGTTTCGCCCTGGTATTGGTGGGCCGACGTACCCGTTGTGAAGCGAGACGAGATTTACATTAAGAGCGATGTTCGCGTAACGGATGCACCGAACGTTAAATACCGGGGCTTATTCATTAACGATGAAGCCCCGGCGCTCTCCGGCTGGACTAAAGAAAAATTCGGTGGATTCAACCACAAATTCTACGAGAAGTTTTTCGAGCTGATACTTCGGCTGAAAGGCAATTACATCTGGCCCGCCATGTGGGGTAATGCTTTTTACGCGGACGATTCGCTGAACATCAAAGTTGCTGATACATACGGCGTTGTTATTGGTACCTCGCACCATGAGCCGCTGATGCGAGCGCATGATGAATGGCGCAGAACGGGGGGAGGGCAATGGAATTATGAAACCAACAAAGAAAAGCTGCAACAGTTCTGGCGGGATGGCATCAAACGGGCTACCAATGAAAAGATCGTAAGTGTAGGTATGCGGGGCGATGGCGATGCGCCCATGTCGAGGGAAACCGCTACGGCCTTGCTGGAACGTATCGTGGCCGATCAACGGAAAATTATCAGCGATGCAACGGGTAAACCGGCGGCCGAAACCCCGCAGCTATGGGCGTTGTACAAAGAGGTTCAGGATTACTACGACAAAGGGATGCGGGTGCCGGACGACGTGACCCTGCTGCTTTCCGACGACAACTGGGGGAACCTCCGTAAACTACCCCGGCTGGATGAAAAGCCTCGCAAAGGTGGGTATGGCATCTATTACCACTTCGATTACGTCGGCGGTCCCCGTAACTACAAATGGCTGAACACCAACCCGCTGCCCCGAATTTGGGAGCAGATGCACTTAGCCTGGGAATATAAGGTTCGGGATATCTGGATTGTGAATGTCGGCGACATCAAGCCCATGGAATTCCCAATTTCCTTCTTTCTGGACTATGCCTGGAATCCGGAAAAAATCGACGCTGATGAGTTGATGGCTTACACGGAAAACTGGGCAACAGACCAGTTCGGGAAACAATACGCCAAAGACATTGCTTTCTTGCTGGCGAAATATGGAAAGTATAATGCCCGCCGAAAGCCGGAACTGCTCGATGCCAACACGTACAGCCTGCCCACTGGCGAATGGAAAACCGTAGTTGACGAGTGGACGGCGCTGCTGAAAAAAGCGGAGGAAATAAACAACGTATTACCGGCTGCGTATAAAGACGCTTATTTTCAGTTGGTGCTGCATCCGATCAAAGCCTGCGCCAACCTGAATGCGATGTATTACAACGTAGCGCTGAATAAAGACGCTTATCAGCATAAATCGAAAGAAACCAACCAATATGCCGATAAAGTAAAGGAATTATACGCCAGCGATTCGCTGATCACGCTACAATACCATCAACTTAACAACGGTAAGTGGAATCACCTGATGAGCCAGACCCACATTGGCTATACGTACTGGCAACAGCCCGACCGGCAAAAAATGCCAGCCGTACGCTATATCTCGCCTGATTCAGTGGTGGCAGGTAACTCGACTCCCGTTCAGGTTGCGAAACGGGGGATTTCCATTGATGCCGATCAGTACGCCAAAACCGTAAACACCAATGGCGTCACGTGGAAAGTCTTGCCGGATCATGGCCGAACCGGTTCGGCCCTTACGCCTTTTCCGGTGACGGCGGGCGGACAGAAACCCGGTGGTAATTCGCCACACGTACAATACGATGTTGTCATGGATCGGGCGGGAGAGGTTACGATCAATGCCTATTTCTCACCCACATTGAATCTGTTCAGGGATGAAAATGGTTTGCAATACGCCCTGTCGGTGGACGACGAAATGCCACAGATTATCAGCCTCAACAGAGAAGACAAAACCAGCGATAAGGGCATCTGGAATAAATGGGTATCGGAGAATATTATTATCAAAGCCACGACCCATAAAATTGCCAAACCCGGAAAACATACCATAAAATTCTGGATGGTAAATCCCGGCGTTGTGCTGCAAAAGCTGGTCGTGGATTTTGGTGATCTGGAACAGAGCTACCTCGGACCGGAAGTACCGTAAAAAACAATGCAACGAATTAACCATATGCAAGCCAGATTAACCACCATCGTTGGACTGTATCTCGTCAGTTTACTGTTGATAATCACTAGTATAGCGCAGGCTCAAGTTCGTTTGCCCAAATTAATCAGCGATGGTATGGTGCTGCAACGGGATGCTACGCTGAAGATTTGGGGATGGGCAACCCCAGGCGAACGGATCACCATACGGTTCAATAAAAACAACTACAAAACCGTAACCGAGGCCAATGGGCAATGGCAGGTAAAGCTGCCCCCCATGCCCGCAGGTGGCCCCTACAGCATGGACATCGTGGGGAATGCCCAGCTTACTGTAAAGGATATTTTGGTGGGTGATGTCTGGTTTTGCAGCGGCCAAAGCAACATGGTCCACCAGTTAAATATTCATGACGTAACGTATGCCAAAGAAATCAGGGAGGCCGACTTTCCTCAGATCCGGCAGTTCTGGATACCGACCCTGACAAACCTGCAAAGTCCTCAAAGCGATCTGCCGAATGGGCAATGGAAATCGGCTGTTGGTGAAGATGTCCGGCCATTCTCGGCTGTGGCGTATTTCTTCGCCAAAAAATTGTACGATAAATATAAGGTACCCATTGGTATTATCAACGCCAGTGTGGGCGGTACACCCATCGAAGCCTGGACAAGCGAAGAAGGACTCAGGGATTTTTCTGACCTGAATGCGACCATTGAGAAGAACAAAGACACTACGTATATCAATAGTCTGACTCGGAAACCAACCGCACCGATAAACAGACCCGCCCCGCCCGTTGATTTCGGGATGGCGGGTACTGCCAAGTGGTTCGACGTTGCATACGTACCCAAAGGCTGGCGACCGATCAACGTACCCGGCTACTGGGAAGATCAGGGAATTAAAGACCTGAATGGGGTCGTGTGGTACCGAAAAGAGATTGACCTACCTGCTTCGATGACAGGCAAGCCCGCCAGGGTTTTTCTGGGCCGCATTGTCGACGCCGATGAGCTATACATCAATGGTAAATCGGTTGGGAAAACCACCTATATGTATCCGCAACGTCGGTACAACGTTGCGGCTGACGTACTGAAAGCCGGCAAGAATGTTTTTGTGGTACGGGTCACCAATAACGGGGGTAAAGGCGGCTTCGTGCCCGACAAACCCTACTGTATTTTCGCTGACGCCGACACAGTTGATCTGAAAGGCACCTGGCAGTATAAAGTGGGCATTGCCTACCAGCCCTTTGCCGGGGGAAGTCAAGCCGGGGGCATTAATGCCCAGAACCAGCCGACGGCGTTGTATAATGCCATGGTAGCCCCGGAAATCAACTATGCAATCAAAGGTTTTTGCTGGTATCAGGGCGAAAGTAATGCCGGTAAGCCCCAGGAGTACGAAAAATTACAGGTAGCGTTGATCCAGGACTGGCGAAACCACTGGAAACAAGGACCTTTACCGTTTCTGTCTGTCCAGCTTCCGGGCTTTATGGACTATAATTACCAGCCTACGGAAAGCAACTGGGCCGTGCTTCGGGAAGCGCAACGCAAGGCACTGTCGGTTCCCAATACGGCGATGGTCGTAGCCATTGACCTGGGGGAATGGAACGATATTCACCCCGATAACAAAAAAGATGTCGGCGAACGACTGGCTCTGTCGGCTATGAAAACGGCTTACAAAGAAAACCTTGTTTCTTCGGGTCCATTGTACCAATCATCAGCCATCGACGGCAACAAAATCGTGGTTAGCTTTACGAATGTCGGCGGTGGATTGATCACTAAGGATGGGGAAGAGTTGGGCGAGTTTGCCATTGCGGGTGCTGACAAAAAATTCATTTGGGCGAAGGCCAAAATTGAGGGCAATAACGTAGTGGTTTGGAGCGATGAAGTCGCTACTCCCCAATACGTTCGCTACGCCTGGGCCGACAACCCGGTTAATCCCAATCTGTATAATAAAGAAGGATTACCCGCTTCCCCCTTTCGAACCGACCAATAAATCCTTTCCAGTAGTCAGTATCCTCCGCTTAAAATTGGACGACCGTTCAGGATCAAATCAGCATGATGCAGCCGCTCGGCATCAAGAAGAAAATCGGCTATCCACCTGATTTACGTAGTAAACGGTCAGTGGCTTCCTCATCACTTTAAAACTGCTCCAATGGCCGTTTCCCGCACCAGCAAATCAACTACATCCTCAAGCTTACCCCCGCGTTCATAGGCCGCTCGTTGCCGAGCCGAGCCGGTCCCTCCCTGGATAACCTGATCAACTAAGCTCGAAACTTCATCCCAGTCGTTATACGCTTCCAGAGCTGACCGAACATAGCTCAGAAATTGATAAATGACACTCGACGCGGCAACTGCCCGACCAGCCAGGGGATCGATCAGGGTTTGAGCCAGTCCATACCGAGCGGCCTGCCATTTAACTGCCTGTAAGATTTCGGGACGTATCGTCGGTAAAGCCACATTTGCTTCAGCCTCCAGGGCGCAGGTTAGGACTAATGCCCGAACCAGACCCGCCACTAAAACAGCCTCGTCGATGGTTAGACACACATCGGTGACGCGAAATTCCAGGGTGTCGAAATGCGACGAGGGGCGCACGTCCCAATAAATTTTTGATGCGTCGGCGATACTGCCCATAGCCGTTAAGTCCTCGATCAGGCGGTCGTAATCAGCCCGTGAATCAAAGAACTGAGGAATACCCGCTGTCGGCCAGCGCCCCCAGATTTCGGTTCGAAAGCTGGCGTAGCCCGTGTCGTCACCCAGCCAGTAGGGCGAGTTACTGGCCAGAGCCAATAAGGCGCCTAGCCAGGGACGGACCCGGTTCATCACCTGAATGGCCAGTTCCCGATCGGGGATGCCCACGTGAATATGACAACCAAAAATGAGTTGTTCCCGGGTGAGTTGCTGAAAGTCGGATTCCAGACCTAAGTAGCGTTCGGTGGGTGTCAACTGCTGATCCTGCCAGTGGGAGAAAGGATGCGTACCGGCGGCCACCAGCCGACTCTCCGATTTTTGGGCGGCTGCGATAACCTGGCCCCTTAACACCTGAAGTTCAAGTCGGACCTGCTGGAGGGTTTGGCAAATGGAGGTGCCAATTTCGATCTGAGACAGATAGAGTTCCTGGGTTACCTGATCGCCCAGGGTTTGCTGGGCGTTGGCCAGAACGGATTTCGCCCGGGAGCGTAACTGCCGGGTTTGGGGATGAATGATCTGATACTCCTCTTCCACACCAAGGGTGAAAGCTTCCAGAGAGAGGGCCATGAAGGTAATAAGTTAGGTGTGCGCTGAGTAAAAAATAGTTCTACAAGGGTAGCCAGTTTTGGCAAACCGATTCAAGCGGTGACAGCTATGAAACGTTCTGGCTTTATACACAATTAAAAACGGAGATTACCCTTTTTAGCCAGCCTTGGTTAAATGACTTTCCAGGCCTTGATTCTAAGTTACCGATGTGACGTTCAGAAGCGATGGGCCTATAGTGCCGGAGCGAATAAGAATACGTCGCATCATCGGTTGTCACAGGCTCGATCCGTAGTATCCGGGAGGGCAGCATAAAGAGGTGACTCATGCTTACATAACAACGTAGCATGATGAGTGTTCATGGTCTCTACATGAAGCCGCTTGACTGCCAAAGAGCCAGTTGGTTACGCGGGTATGGCCCCTTTGTTTCTGATGATGTAGCCGCCTGCTTCCGATTCTTACCCAATTGGCCCTCAGTCTCTTTTAGCCGATCCGAAGCTGGTAGGCTATGTTTGGCCAAAATACGGGCCTGCTCGCTCTGCCCCACGTCGGTCTGGCGGGGTTGATGGAGTAGGATGCGGGCCTGGCGGGCCATCACCGAAGCATCGATGATCGGAGCAGGGTAGTCGATGCCAATCTGAAAATGTTCCATCATCTGTTCCAGCGGTGGCATCGTCCACGGGTGATGAATATAGGCCACCGGACAGTTGGCTAACTCGGGTACCCACTGTCGGATAAACACTCCCTGCGGGTCATGGTCCTGCGACTGCTTGACGGGGTTATAAATCCGGACCGTATTGGTGCCCGTCATGCCCGACTGCATTTGAAGTTGAGCGTAGTGGATGCCCGGTTCGAAATCGGTAAAAAGCCGGGCCAGGTGCCAGCCCCCTTCCTGCCAATGCTGAAACAAATGGTGCGTTAGAAAGGAGGTAAGCATGGCCCGCATTCGAAAGTTGATGTAGCCTGTGGCAGACAGACAACGCATACACGCGTCGATGAGCGGAAAGCCCGTACGCCCATCCCGCCAGGCTGCGTAGTGATCAGGATTGGTGTTTTTGGGGAGAGCATCGAAAGCCCGGTTCACATTCTCAAACTCCATGCGATCTTCGCCCTCAAACTTTTGTATGAAATGGCAATGCCAGCGCATTCGGGAGGCAAATGCGCCGAACTGCCGTCCTACACCTACTAACCCCGGATTTTTGGTGGCCTGCTGCTGGGCCTGATACACTTGCCGGATGCTTAGACAACCCCAGGATAAGTAAGGCGACACGCGACTACACCCTCGTCGGCTTTCGAGGGGCTTAGAGATAGAGGCCGCATACTGCCCGATTCGCTCGCTAAGAAAGCTGATCAGGTACCGATGCCCGTTATGTTCTCCGCCGGGTTGAAATGAAGGGTTCGGCATTTGCCATGCTGTGGGCAGATCCGGGCCGCGCTCCGTCTCAAACCACGTACTGGATACATTGGCCGGGTACCAGCGGGCCAGGTCGGGATGCTGCTGGGGAGCTTGCATGGTCTGCTGCCAGTTGGCAGCCCAGGTTTCCCGGTTTTTCAGGCGTCTAATCACGCCATTATGCTGGAATTCATGCCAGCTAATTCCCTGCTGGTGGCAGAACCGGGCAACAGCTTTATCCCGGTTGTAGGTTACGGCCAGGCCGGTTTCTTCGTGGGAAAAGATCGTACCGATGGCAAACTGCGTCTGCAAGGCAGTTAGTACCTCAAGTACTTCCCGGTGAAATACCCAAACGGTGGGTTGACCCGTTTCGGGCTGGGTATCTTCCTGGTGATCCTCGAATTCAAACGGCAGCCACTCGTACACCAGATGGTTTGTTTCCGACTGGAAAGCGGGGGGCGCGGGCAAAGTTGCCAACTGCTGATTGATGTCGGCCAGGCACTCGTGCACGAACCGCCAGTGGCGGAGATCGTAATTGGGATCGGCCATCAGAGATGGTTCGAAACAGTAGAGTAGGAGTAGGGGACGTTTGGACGCACGCTGTCCCATCGCAATAGCTGCCTGGAGGGGAGCGTGGTCGCGCAGGCGTAAATCCCGCTTGAACCAGAGTACATTAATTGTAGGGCGGTTAGGCATGGAGTCAAAGTTTGGACAACCATTTGGCAACTAGTAGTGCTTGATGAGTATCGCTGAGATGCTTTGAACGTAGTAATATGATGAGGTAATGGTGTTGTCTGATAGATTTAAGTTATATCATAGCGTACAAGTCTGGAACCCACTGACGCAGTTGATTGTTTACTGACCAACTCCATCGTTTGTCGATGCCTCAAGCCAACAACCAACATATTTTTGTAGTCGATGATGACGAAGACGATCAATTCCTCCTTCGTCAGGTCCTGATCCAGTATACGCCCAACACGTCAATTCGGGTATTGACCGATGGCGAAGAACTATTAACAGCTCTGACGGACGAACAATCCCTACCTGATTTGGTCCTACTGGATTTAAATATGCCTAGAATGGGCGGTTTGGAAGCCCTTAGGCATATTCGGGCCGACCCTACATACGATCGGTTGCCCGTTGTCATTCTGACCACCTCGGATAGTGACGGTGACCGTCAGCAAGCTTATGACCTGAAGGCTGATGGCTATTTAGTCAAACCGGGTACCCAGCAACAGATGAATCAGCTGATCCTGACCGTTAAACGGCAGTGGTTATAACGCCTTTTTCGTAGTCTGTATCTGACCGTGCGAAGCTCTGATTAGTAACGTATCACGCTATGTAGTAAATACATAAAAACAGGCAGGATAGCGTATCAGCGCGAAACAGATTGTAAGCGAGGAAGCTTAAGCGCACGATTGTATACTACAGGCAAGCTGTGGGTAGAAGCCTACAAAATTGGGCAAAAAAGTCGCAGCCCTCCACGAATATAATTTTGTGAATATTGAATTAATATTCTGAAAATGAGGCAATTGATTTTTGGTAATTGAGTTGGCACAATTTAGGTTCATAAAAAAGTACACGGGTTTTATCGTCAGTTGTTGGCTGCTTATCGAGTTATCAAGCTGCTCTGCTTTAGATTGAATACCGGTTTACTCAACGTTACGAAAAACAGAAAAACTTTGAAAGCTCGGTATTGAACCGGGCTTTTATTTTACCATTTATTCTTAAAGCATGGTAGCCATGGACGAACACCCTATCATTTTTATTGATGCTGATGAAGATGATCATGATATGTTCAAGCAAGCCCTAGCGGAGTTGGCCCTCCCTCATCCCATTTTACTGTTCTCCAACTGCCAAACGGCTTTGGACTACTTGACGACGAACGCTGAAATCCCATTTTTGATTATTTCCGAAATCAGTATGCCGGGTATGAGTGGGTTAGAACTTCGTAAACAAATCGATCAAGATCCTGTACTACGTCGAAAGTGTATTCCCTTTATTTTCATGACGAATCCGGTGGAAGACTACCTGGTGGAAGAAGCTTACGAGTTGACGATTCAAGGGCTGTTTGAGAAAAAAGAAACGTTTGCTGCCTGGAAAACTCAGTTAGGCTCTATCATTGCTTACTGGACGGAGTGCCATCATCCCAAACGATTTAATAGGTAGGACTTATTCCGAAAGTATACTGATTTCAATTGATAGGGTCAAGCTCAAAGAGTCTGATGTTACTTGTTTTATTTGCATCATGTTTATCAAAAAAACTCATCAACGTACAACCGGGAGCGTGTGCACCCCGCGTTGAACAGGCAGGGAATACGCCATCTTGACCAGTCGCAACCGCGTCGGCTCCCTACTTTCACCTAACAGTGTATCATGACCAGAAAAATATCCTTGCTTTTTCAACAGCTTAAAGGCTCTGTAGAAAATCATAAAACGCCTGTTTACTGGTGAGCTTTAATTTGGCGTTAATGTTTTTGCGGTGTGTTTCCACCGTCAAATAGCTAAGCCCCAACCCCTGGGCGATTTGTTCCGTCGTCTTTCCGTCTTTAAGGCCCAAGACGATCTCAAACTCTCGTTTGGTCAACTGGTGTTTTAACGCAAAAAAATCGTTAACCGTACTCGCTTTCTGTTGGTGGCCCACACTCAGGATACGATCTCCCGCCATGATTTTTTGTAGACTGGCAATCAACTCAGTGGACGGAATCGTCTTAGCCAGATACCCGTCTACATTGGCCGCCGTAAACAGGTTGAGTTCTTTTTTTTCAGCATACATGCTGATGATCACGATGCGCGGTTTAGGTAGTAGGGTTTTCAATTGGGCGACCACCTCCAGACCATTCAGATGAGGCATGTTGTAGTCAACTAATATCAAATCCGGAACCATACGCTGACAGGTGTACATGGCCTGGCGGCTGTCATAAACCTGTGCCACTACCTCAAAACAATCCGACTCCTTCAGGATCAGCGCCAGTCCGTCATTAAATAAGGCGTGATCGTCGATAATAACGGTTCTATTATTCATCGAATACTATTTTTTACTGGCTGTTGCTGGTTTGACTGATAGCTGGTTGAGAGAATATCAACTTTTTCTACTATCCTTTTCTATATCCACTGGTCAACCACCCAGGGGTGTTTCAATGGTGACCGACGTACCACTAACACTACCATCAATGGACAGTTTCAGCCTGGCCAGCTCAGCCCGTTTATACATATTAGCCATACCAATACCACTGGTTGGCTGATTGGGCGTATACCCGATTCCGTCGTCTTCTATACTCACCCGTACTACGTCCTCACTTAAAAAAGCCTGTATGGTGACCTCTTTGGCCTGAGAATGCTTGACAACATTGTTAAGCACTTCCTGCACGATCAGGTAGATACCCTGCTGTTTGAGTAATGGTAACTGATTGATTCTCTTTTCTGTGTAATCACTGTAAGCAAAAGAAATCGTGGAGAAATCATTGAACCGCTCGGCCAGATCCTCCAGCTTTTCGTCCAGCGGTCGATTATCATCTTTGACCAAGTTGTGGCTAATCACCCGGGTTTCGTTGATGGCATCCAGAATCATGTCCCGGGCGACCTGTATCCGGGGCTCCTTCAGGTTCAGGTACCCCAGTGCGGAAGCCAGCGTATTGCCTAACTGGTCGTGGAGGTTACGACCGATCTGCTCGATCTCGGACTTTCGTAGCATCTCCAATTTCCCCTGCACCAGCCGGATTTTCTCCTCGGTCATTTGCTGGCTTATCAGTTCCCTGCGGAATAGGGAAACGATCAGATAACCAAAAAGAAGCAGGTAATAAAATGGCTGAAAATAGGAGTAGCTAAGGGCCGGGCTATCCAGCACATACGTCCGATAAAGGATGGGAACAAACACCAGTGTCGCCGTAATCAGCAGGTACTTTTCCCGCTTTACACGAAACCCCAGCATCGAAATATAGAATAGCCAGCCGATATTCAGGGTCGTCAAAATAAGACTGGCATTTGTAACCATAGCATTCGTGGTCCGAGTGAGCGGAAACAGGAGCAATCCCATGGGTATCAGGTTGGCCCCCACTAAAAATAGCACGGCGTAGCGGTGCCATCGCCCATACACGTTGAGGCTTTTGATATACGCCACGCCGAAGGTATGGAACAGACAGTTGGTGGCGAATATGATGAAGAGTCCGATTGAATTCGCATTCAGCCCCAGCCAGGCCGGAAAAGGGAAGGCATCAAAAAAGTAATTGTAATTGAGTTGCCCCAACCCAATCGGGAAAACATAGAGGCCAAAATAAATTAGCAGCCGGTGTTTAAAGATCAGGCCGAGGGAGAAAACCGTAAACATAAAAAAGAACGCGCTCGACAGAGCGACCAGCCGGATACTCTCTTCTTCATCCCGCTTGATGGTAAACTGTTTTTCGGTCGAAAGTGCAATTGTCAATTCATGGATACCTGTGCTACGTCGGCTTCGTAATAACAGACCCGCGCTATCGTGCGGTGCCAGCTCAAAAGGCAGGGCGAATGCCCTGACCGGAATGGCCCGCTGCACCAGCGGCATACGGCGGAATAATGTCCCTAGGTGTACCAGTTCCCGCTGCTGGCCACGCAGTAAAAATGCGTCCAGTGTATCACAGCGATTATGGTCCAGGTCGACGATCATTTTTCGAGGCAGGTTCGATGGATTGACGAGGGGCAGGTACACCCAGGCCTCTGGATGCGCGTAAGCCGGGCCAATCATCACCTGTTGGGGATCGACGTTAGGCAAAAAATCGGCTGACATTATTCCCGAAATTGTCAGTAAAGGTCGCTTTTTATTCACGGGTACTTGGTAAACCAGCACCCTATTGTTGACAGATGTCGTACTAAACTGGCTATCCACGACCAACGGTCTGGCCGGATGAGCCGTCGGTCGTCTGTCAGGTTGCCCATAAAGTTTGCCCATGCAGACCATGCCGATCAACGTAGCAAGTAGCAGCCCTTTTCTGGTGCTGATGTGGACAGGGTTTCGTTTGATGGATCTACAGGTTTACTACCGGAACAGGACCGCCTTTCACAAAAATCATTGTTGTGCTGCAAAGATCACCTCAATCAAAACGTAAACATATACCTGTCATCAGGTATAAACTAATCGGAAAGTAGTCTGCTTTTCATGAAAAAAGGTACCTATCTACCTGCTACCAGGTATGTTCTCCCCAAAAAGACTGGTCTAAGTTTGCATCCCAGTTACATCAAGTAATAAAAAATCCGTCTTTCTACTCCACTTACCAGCAAAATGTGAGGGACTGTGCTGCAGCGCAGTGGCTCTATCAGATAGGGACTTTACAACTCACTCCGTCAGGGAACCATACAAAACCCAGTAGACAATGAAACAGCAAGACTCCGTGAATGAAGGCCCAAAGAACCGGTATCCAAAACAGGCTATTCTGGTTGACGATTCATTTAAGCGTTCTTTGGCGCTCTACCGTCGGCGCGTGTATGAACAATATGGTTCCCTGCTTATGCTCGATGTTTCGGATGAACAAGAAGGGGTAACCCCACACCCTTACCAGCAACCCTTTGATTCCTGATTATTTATACGTCCTCATTTGCCATAAACTGAATCTCAATATTTTATGAGTCGAATCTCTAGCTTCGCAATTTTCACAAAAAAGAAGATTACCGGATTTCTGTTGCTGCTCACTGTACTAGGTAACAGCGCCTTCGCCCAGTCTCCCTTTTTCCAGGCTGTGTCCCAAAAGGCAGATCCCGCCTTTTTTCAATCGGCTCCAACCTACTTTAGTCACGTAAACCTGTATGAAATCAACGTAGCGGGCATTCGCCAGCAGTTAGCCAGGGCACCCCTTGAAAGTCAGCGCCAATCACCTGCTATCCCGATGCTGGTACCCATGCCCGATGGCACTTCAGAAGTATTCAATATAGTGGAGAGCCCTTTACTGGCCCCTGCCGTGGCTAAACAATTCCCGGATATCAAAACCTATTCGGGGTATGGACAGAAAAATAAAAAGGCAACTATCCATATAAGCCTGACGTCAGGTGGATTCAACGCGATTATTCTTAACACTGACAAAGGACCTGTATATATCGAAAAAATACAGGGAACCAGCAGGACTGATCGATACCGTAGTTACTACACGAAAGATGCCATTGTACCTCAAACAAAAACGGGTAATGCTACGCGTCCCCATTGTGGAGCGGTAGGGGTGATGGGCCTGACTCCTGTTTTAAAAGGTGGAGCCAGGGCGGCTGCCAATATAGGCATTGGCAACAACATCGTGGGGGCTCAGTTTCGCACATTCAGACTGGCTGTGGCGGTTACTGGCGAGTTCACGCTGAAACACGGTGGGCAAATGAGTGCCTTCAATGATATTGTGGCCTACATCAGCCGGGTAAATGCCGTATACAAGAATGAGCTGTGTGTTAACTTCTCGCTGGTCAGTAGCACAAATGTCGTATATACCAACCCCGCCACTGACCCCTACACGGGCAACAGCACCGATGTTATGTTAAACGAAAATCAGCCGGTGCTGGATGCCCAAGTTGTTGACGCTAACTACGATCTGGGTATGGTCGTTACGGCCACATACCCTACCGTATCGGGAAACTCATCAAGTGGTGGCGGTATTGCTGCACTCCGGTCGTTGGGGCAAACGGGAGAAAAAGCGAAGAACGCGATGGAAGAAGGAGATTGGCAGGCAGATGGAACCGCTTATTCTCAGACCTATACTGACCAGGTGTTTGTCCACGAAATCGGCCATCAATTCGGGATGCAACATACGTTCAACAGCAATCTCGGTGCCTGTAAAAGCAATGGCACTGTCGAAGGGGCTGTGGAGCCGGGAGCTGGTACAACGATCATGAGTTACGGCTACACCTGCGAAAACACAGAGGCAGGCAAAGGGCCAATCGGAGACGATAATTACGGTCCCTCAGGCTTACCCAATGGCCCGATCCTCAATTTTCACGCGGGCAGTTTTGCACTGGCCACTCAATACATGGCCACGATTCCCAATGTGGGAACAACTGTCCCAACCGGTAATACACCTCCGGTCGTTGCCGTAGCCACTACGTCCTATACCATTCCCAAATCCACACCCTTTTCCCTAATGGGTTCCGCCACCGATGCGGATAACGATGCCCTCAGCTACAGTTGGGAAGGAATCGATATCGGGACTACCGCCACGCCGGACCCCACTGTATTTACTGATCCAACGAAGCCGCCATTTTTCAGGAGTTATGCGCCTTCAGCGACAGGGAATGTGCGTACCTACCCCATACTTTCTGCCATACTGGACGGCAGCAACGTAGTCAAAGGCGAGAAATTACCTGCTGTATCTTTTGCTACGACGCACCGGTTAACCGTACGGGATAACAGCGCCAAAGGGGGAGGTGTCGCCAGCACCGATGTTACCGTAACGATAGATGGTAACACAGGCCCCTTTTTAGTCTCCAATGACTGGCAGGGTACCTTTGCCGGCAACACGACCCAACCTGTAACCTGGAGTGTAAATGGCACCAACACCACTACCCCTAATGTGAAAATTTCATTATCGACTGATGGTGGGCAAACATTTCCAACGGTTTTACTCGCCAGTACGCCCAATACCGGCACGGCCAATATTACCGTACCGAATGTTGCTACGTCTACGGGCCGGTTGAAAGTAGAGGCCGTTGGTAATATTTTCTTTGACCTGTCGAACAAAGATTTTTCCATTATTCCGGCTACTTCATCAGCGCCTGTCCTCAGCGGTCTGGTGAATGCAACAACCTGTTCGGGCGTAGCGAGTGCTACCCAATCATTCAATGTAACGGATAATGACGTATCATCGGTGAATCTGGTGGCCAGCAGTAGCAATACGGGGTTGGTTCCCGTAGAGAACGTAGTGATAGGCGGCACAGGATCGAATCGAACCATTACGGTGACGCCCGTTGCCGGACAGAGTGGTACGGTTGTCATTACCCTGACTGCAACCAATAGCACAAGCCTGACCGGTAGCGCCAGCTTTAGCTTACTGGTAACCAGCCCACCCACTCTCAACGATCAGCCCGCCAGCGCCACAATTACCGCAGGCCAAAGTGTCAGTTTTACCGCAGCTACTACGGGTGATAACCTTACCTATCAATGGCAGATAAATACCGGTAACGGCTTTACAAACCTGACCAACGACCCAACGTATTCGGGGGCTAATTCGGGCACATTAACGGTATCCAACGCAACAACGGCCCTAAGCGGTTATCAATATCGCCTGTTGGTCAGCAGTGGGATCTGCTCTGCAACGTCTGGAGTAGCAATGTTGACCGTAAATGGAAAACAAGCTGATCTAACCCCGATCATCTATACCACACCTTCATTAACTTATGGGAATACGCTCATCAGCGTAGTGGTAGATGTCTTCGAGGTCAACGGCGTCAGTACAACGGCTCCGGTCACGGTTAGGATCAGCCGGGAATCACGTTTAACGCTTGGTTTCGACCCGACAATCACGACTCTGGGCCTTAAGTCAGTGAATAATCAAGCCTGGCGTTTCGATGGTACGAATCCGGACTATTACGAATTAACTACGTTGCCTAATCAGTTTATTACGGCAGGAAGTAAGCTGTCGTTCGGATTAAGCGGAACCTTACAACTCAACGCCACAAAGGGAGCTTTGGCCATCACGGTGGTAAGCACACTACCCGCAGGAATGGAAGCCAGACTCACTAACAACAGTGACGCCGACAAACTCGAATACTTTCCCTGACGGGTAGGGCCAAAGTTAAAACAGGACTAGTATTGGCCGACATTGTTTCCAAATCCTGATCGCTGATTCATGACTGAAATAAAGTGCTAAATAAGGCTTAGTATGTTTCGTTGAGCACAATAAAAGAGCTAAATGATCGTTTTTCATTCATTAAGCGTCTCAAGCCCCGATGGTCAGCCATCGGGGCTTTTTTTTTGCATGCCGGTAAGGCTCATCTTGGAATGGCTTATCCTTGAACGAGTCGGCCGTTTTTGAACGGTCATAAACAATGCTTAAAAAAACTTATGTAACAGATTTACAGGCTATTACATAGTCAATAAGTTGAAACGACTACCTCTTAATGGATGATGTAGGTGATTCCAGGCCAGTCAAGCTTATACAGTCTGTAAACTATTATCGAAGCCTGTAAGAAAGCTTAATAAACGACGGCTATCAGCAGATACGAAGTCATTTTCAACGACACGTCAGGCCTTTTAACTAATCCGGTTTAGGGAGCCAGGACTATAAAAAGCCCATTAGATGCCGGTTTTTCATGATGTAGGTAAAACTAGTTTATACAGACGGGCCGTATATATATCGGTTACAATTCGTAGTTTATCCAATGTTTTAGCAGACCAGCCGTCTTTTAGGGCATTTGGTTAACTCTGTTTTAGTTAAGACGATTTCATGGCTACTCGTTATATCTGTTTATTACTTCTTAGTGTATTTTATTCATTATCTGTATCAGCTACTCCATTCCTGCATCAACTAGAAAAAGCAACGCCCGCCCGGCGGGTGATTCTGCTGTTAAATCAGTTTGATACCTCCGTAGTCGTTACCAAAAACCGTACCTATGCCTTTCGGCTGTTGAATGAGGTTGAGGATCTGGCGAAAAAAAACGACGATGATCAACTGACCCGCTATAGCCGGTATTTAAGAGATACCTACGCTAAAAATACGGCTATAAGCAACGCCCAGAAAGCCGCCCTGTTTCTGTCGGTCGGCAAGCGGGCCGCCGAAGATTATGACCCGCAGATTGCGGCCGTTTGCCAGCACTTTGCCGGACAGTATTATTTTCTGAATGAAGAATACGGCAAGGCATTTGAGTATTTACTAAGTGCTAACAAAGCGTTTCGGGAAATTGGTTATCAGCACATCCCCGAAATCAGCCGGTATCTTTACGAGCTAGCGTTCGATTATCATTACTTCAGGGAATACGATAAAACCATTCGTTTACTGGAGCAAGCGATCCACTACCCGCCCTTCAATTCGAACCTGGCCATCCAAAGCTATAATACACTGGCGCTGGCGCATAACATGCTCCATTATACCAAGACGGGAACCGACGGATCAATACTGGCCGAACGAAGTTTTCTGAAAGCCCGTCAAGTAGCCATATACTACGGAGATTCGTTGTGGGTAGGAATTATTTCCACCAACCTGGCCAATGAGTACGCATACCAGAAGAGATGGTCTGATGCACTGTCGCTATACCGCGTGGGGTATGACCTGATCCGCCGATTCGGCCAAACGCGCGAATTGCCCGACGGGGCGGCCCTGCGGATCGGTAATGTGTTTTTTCGCCTTGGTCAATTAGACAGCTGCCGTTACTACTTAGAACGAACCACTCAGTTTCGTCAACAAAAAAGAACCCGCCAGTTTGCCTCGAATCTACAGGATGAATACGGCACAGTAAACTACTATGACCTGTCCCGGCTCTACTACTATGCAGTTGGTAATTTGCCCCTTGCTTATGAATACCTGGATAGCCTGACGTTTCTGAAGGAACGCATTAACAAACGCTATAACTCGGAACGCCTATCGCTGGTCAATCAACGGCTCATGATTCAGCAGCACCAGTCGGAGGTAGCTGCTATCGAAGTCGAAAAAAAGACCCAGCGAACACTATTTTGGCTGGTAGCCACCGGGCTGGCGGTACTGGCCGGGCTGTTTTTACGGCTCTATTCCCTCAGTCAAATCCGACGCCGACAGGAGCGGGTCATTGACGCGGAAAAGGAAAAATCGCTACGCTTAGAAAAGCAATTAATCCAGGAAGAACTAAGCCGGGCCAAAGCTGACTTAGCGGGCTTCATGCACAACCTAAGCCAGAAGGAAGCCCTTATCGATACCATTACTGCCCAACTGGCAGACCACGCTATCTCAGAGACGACTAACCCTAAGGCCCACCCAACCGCCGATACCCACCAGCATTTGGTTAACTCCAGCCTGCTGACCAACGACGACTGGGACGAGTTTCGCCAACGGTTCGAGCGGGTGCATCCTGGTTTTTTCTGGCAATTGAAAACCCAATTCTCCGATCTCAGCCCCGCTGAAGAGCGACTGCTGGCCCTTTCTCAACTCCGGATAGATTCCCGGCAGATGAGCCGGATGCTAGGCATCTCGCCTGAATCGCTCCGTAAAACCCGGTATCGGCTCCGCAAAAAACTAGGTATTCACGGGGATTCTCCGCTGCTGAGCCTGCTGAATGAACCGCAGGGTACGTTACATTTGCCTGACTAACAAGTGATTATAGCGTTGTCCACGCGTTTGTCCACGCCCCAAAATAGGGCTTTCATGGTTTATGCACTTCTTTTGACGTAGTTAAACTAAGCTAGTGCCTGAACTCAACGCGGATCTTACGTTATGAAACAGCCTATTCTTGTTACCTCGCATTCCTGCTTTTCTGTTACGTCGGCTTCCACACCTGATCTTCACCGCCTGCTGCCTCCGGCCCGGTGGCGGCAATGGCTATGGCTGTGCCTCCTGGCAACGGTTCCCCTGGGCGGGTGGGCGCAGTGCTTTCTGCCTACCACCTATGGCTTGGGGCAGCGAGTAGATGACCCTAAAGATATGGCCCTGGCCGATATGAATGGGGATAACCGGCTCGATATCATCACCGCCAACGCTGGTTCCGACGACGTGACGGTGCTGCTGGCCCAGGCCGATGGGAGCTACGTACCTACCAACTATAGCATATACGGCAACCAGTCAAGGTTCGAGGTAAATAGCCCTAAGGCGTTGACGATCGCGGATGTAAACGGGGACAATCGACTCGATATGATCACGGCCAATGGTAGCAATAACGTGACAGTGCTACTGGCTCAGCCGGGTGGGGACTATCTGGCCACTAGCTATACCAGTTCAACGACTAAGCCTCGTGAGATGGCGGTCGCGGATATAAACGGGGACAACCGACTCGATATCATCACGGCTAACTTTGACGACGTCAACGTGACGGTGCTGCTGGCCCAGCCTGCTGGGGGCTATGCGACCACCAACTATGGGATCGGCGCCAGGCCAAACGATGTGGCCATTGCCGATATGAACGGGGATAACCGACTCGACATCATCACGTCGAATCCGCTTGAGCATTCAGTTACAGTGCTGAAGGCCCAGCCCACCGGAGGTTATGCCGTCTTCAACTACAGCGGTTTGTCGGAGGGCCCTACAGGGGTAGCCATTGCCGATATGAACGGGGATAATCGGCTCGACATCATCACCGCGAATAGCAACAGCAGCGTGTCGGTACTGCTGGGCCAGCCAGCTGGGGGCAACGACTATGTGGGTACAAACTATACCGGTTTATCAGCCAGCCCCATGGATGTGGCGGTCGCCGATATAAATGGGGATAATCGACTCGACATCGTCACCGCCAACGCTCAACTCGCCACCGGTCAACCCGCCAATGCGACGGTGCTGCTGGCCCAATCCGGTGGGAGCTACGTGCCTACCACCTATAGCGTGAGTAGTTTTCCTTTTCGCGTAGCCCTGGGGGATCTCAACGCCGATGGTCGGCTGGACATCGTCACGGCGAATGGTTACTACTATGACGTGACGGTGCTACTCAACACGCCGGCCACAACCATTACCCGACAACCTAGTAGCGGGGCCTCGGCGTGCATTGGTACTACCGTGACGACCTCCGTTGGTACCAGTGGGGCAGTGGGTACCTACCAGTGGTATCGAAACGGTAGTGTGGTCAATGGACAGGTCTCAGCTATGCTTAGCCTGACCAACGTGCAGCCCGCCGATGCGGGCAACTACTCGGTAGTGGTTACCAGCTCTTGTAACAGCGTCACCTCCACCACCGCCTTCAGTCTGAGCGTGACACCCGCTAGCTCCGATGTACCACCTCTGGTGAATCTCTACAATAGTGCGGGGGGGGGCAACTGGACTAACAAAACGGGTTGGCTCAGCGGCTGCTCGCCCTGCGGCTGGTATGGGGTGACCTGTGATGGCAACGGCCGGGTGACGGGGCTTAATCTAATCAATAATAACCTCGTCGGTACGCTGCCGACCAGTTTGTCGGCCCTTACCAGCCTGAAAAGCCTCGAATTAGGGGCCAATGCCTTGACGGGCGGCATACTCTCGGGCATCGGCAGCCTGACGGCCCTGCAAACACTCAACCTCAGCCGCACCCAGTTGGGTGGCACCATCCCCGCAAGTTTAGGCCAGCTCACCCAATTGCAGAACCTGCTGCTTAATGAGAGTGCGCTTACCGGTACGCTGCCCGCCAGCCTGGGCAACCTCCCCCAGCTCCAGAACCTGCAACTCTATACCAACCAGCTCAGCGGCTGCTTTCCCGGCAATTATACAGCCTTGTGCAGGCGGGCCCAGATCAGCTTTTCGGGCAACCCCAACCTGCCCGGTGGGGGTGACTTTGCCGCCTTCTGTAGTACTGGCACCGGCAGTGAGCTGGTCATCAGCCAGGCCCCCAGCTCGGCGACGGCCTGCGTGGGTAGCCCTTTCAGTTTCTCGTTTGTGGCCCGGGGGGCCGCCAGCTACCAGTGGTACCGAGACGGACAGCGGCTGGCCGAGTCAGGTCCGGTGCTGAGCTTATCCAGCGTGAGTGCGGCCGACGCCGGCACGTACCAGGTCTACATCAACTATGCCTGCCGGCCTGGGGCCGTTCAGTCGGATTACTTTACGTTGACGGCCCGCACGGATGGCAACTGCCCGGCCTCCGACCTGGTGCCGTTGCTGTATGTAAGCCCCGGCCTGGTGTATGGTCCCAGCTCAGTGAGTGTGGTCGTGTCGGTGGTCAATGTGGGCGCCCTGGCCACTAGTGGGTCCATCACCCTACGAATCAGCCGGGACCCGATGCTGCTCTTAAGTTTACCGGCTAGTGCCACGACGGTTGGCGCTCGGACGGTTCAGAACGGGCAATGGTCGCTCGACAGCAGCAACCCTGACGTCTATGTACTGCGCACGCGTCAGGTGATTGGGTCGGGTAGTCAGCTTTCGGTGGGGCTGGTGAGCAGTCTGGGGGTGGGCAATACGCGAGGTCGGCTGAGTGTGAGTGCGGTTATGGAGGGTGGCAGTGGGGGGGAAGTACAGGTCACCAACAAACTGGACGCCGAAACGATCGACTATTTTAATAAATGACGACTACCGCCAGCTGGCCCCTTGGGCTGGCGCCGAGTTTACGTTCCTTCTGCGCTGGTATGGCCTGTTTCTAACTTCGCTATAGCTAGCTATTGTGGCTGCTGCAAGTAGGTATGCTCCCGGCAGCCACCCACTTTTTCGTGGCCTCGATTTGGCCGGGCAGCCAGGATTTATCGAGACTTAGTTCCTGACTTAGCCGCGTCGGAACTAATGCCTGGTGGCGACCCTGTATGTCAACCGGGCCGCTGTCAGCGGGGAAAAGTAACCTCTCACCAACTACGTTGATGGTGACTAAACAACCTATTTCGGGAATATTGAACAAGTCTGTTCAAGGCTCGTGCTAGAGTTAAATGGTATAAGGCTGATTGCTACTAAGAAGCTTAATGCCTGCGAAAGGAGATTTCAGTTGAGTTCGCACCCTAACCCTTTATTCTGCACCTAAGGACAATGATCCGCTTAGCCGAGTAGCTCGTATTGGGTTTTTGCGACTAGTAGATTTAAAAAAGGCTACAAACGAAGAAGATTGATGAGACGGACCAAAGTGCGTTTACCCTTCCTGTTCCTGTTAGTGATGCCGGTACTTCCTTCCAATGGGGTCAGTGTGACTGTGCCCAGGCGGTTTTTGCCCGACCAAGTCTGGGCTACAAATGGTCGATTAAATCAAGTTCGAGTCGATCAATTTTCTCCCTATACGGGCGAGAAGAGAAATCTGGAATGGGGCGAATGGCTATTCATTGTTGAAAGGCAATAAATCGCTGGTATAGATGCCAGAAAACAGGGTCTAATGATCCGGATTATAGCCTGTTGTAGCCAGCTAAATGGAACTACTTATCGCTGCGTATCGTGTGTTTGCTGGACTAATCGGAGGGGTTCATGGACGATTCTAAAAGACAATAGCCCATTAGTAACCTATTAATTTACAGGGGCTTTTAACAAAGTAATTTATTTTAACCACCCTTTTATTGGACGAAATTGGCTAAAGCTGTCCATCTCAAGTTGTCCTCGGTATTCAAGGGTGCTTACATATTTGCGGGTTTTCAGTTTACGTTCAATCATACTCAGTAGCTTAGGTTCAATTTTGAGATAAGTTAATCAGTGCATCGGTAAGGCCCTGTTTGGTAATGTCAAAGAAGGCTGGGCCAGCCAGGATTGTCAGTTTTCGAACGGGCGATGGCGAACTAAGCTTATGTTGATATAAGTAAAGTTGGGTCTGGTATGCCGCCGACAGCCCGTCAATTATTTGTTTGGCAACCTCTGTTGTAGGGGAATCAATGCCAGCATCTTTCAGGTCGCTGGCTTGCGAGTAGCTGTCGACACCGAGCCGACTGGCTTCCCGATAACCTACTGTTGTGACTTGCTTCATGAGTTCAGGCGTAAATTTAGTACGGTCACCTAGACCTATCAACAGCAGCTTTGTCGCTGGAATTACCCCTGGCGATGGGGTGATCAGCAACGTTTCGAGGGCATGTCCTTGAAATCGACCGCTTTTGCGAACCTCCGTAATGAGTCCGTGTAAAGCTTGATCTAAATGGACCATACCATTAACCGAAGCGGGCAGGGCAGGTGGTGAGTTAAATATATCGCCTTCGGTGTACTCAAATAAACAGGCAATCTGCAAGGGCGTTTTTTGACCGGATGGGCCGGCAACTTTTAGCTCCACCGCTACGGTATTGCCAACTTTACCAATCGTTTGGGCTGTGCCTATAGCGGTTGTGCCACCAATAGATTTAGTGTTTTGCGCTGTAACCGCGCTAAATGATCCTGGCACGATCAGTAAGAAGCTAAAAAATAAGTGTACCGGTTGTACAGACAATGACATTCGTGAATAAGTCATACGAATAGCTAGTTAGGAGTAATTAATTAAAAATATACCTGAAGCCGAACATTACTGAACAGGCCGGATTGATCGGCTCCTAAATCCCGCAGAAAGGAACCGATTACAGACCGCTGTATACCGCCACTGAAACTAATAAAAGTATTAATTTGGTATGTAGCCTTTAGTAGATAAGCCGTGGCGATATATCGGCTATCTGACCCTACTGCTCCCTGGCGAAAACCGCCACTAGGCCGGTAGATACCATCGCCCAGAGAATAGCGCCAATTACAGATTACTTCGGCTCCAAGAACCAGTTTGCTGCTAATACCCACATTTAAATAGGGATGCACATCAATGAGGTTCGCCGGACCAATTTGCGGATCGAACCCGAAATACCCACCTTTCGGATAAAGCGCGTTAAACGTTTGAAGCTTGTCATCTCCCGCCTGGTGGTCTCCGCTAATCACATCAGTTCGGAGCCCGAGAACGGGTCGCCATTGCCGAGACGTATTAAGGTTAAGGGTATAGCTAAGGTCAGATGACAACGTCCAGGCGATAATTGACTGCTGGCCAAAACTACCCCATTGAAACGCTCCTTCCAGATCATGCGTGAACCGGCTGCCAAGTCGTCATAGCCGAGCGCCCACCGTATGCCGTGTTTCAGTGGCCTGACCATCTTTATAAATGGCACGTGGGCGGAACACCCCCAGGTAATACCAATCCAGATGATTCGTTGCATCTTGCCCTTGTCGAGTAGCATAAATGCCCCATAAATTTATCTGACCACTCCGGTAGTTATCTAGTAGGCCGGGGGGTACCTGAATCGACTGCATCAGTAGCGCATCCGCCTGCCAGCCAGTACCAACGTATCTGATCGTTAAGCCGTCGAACGATAGCCGAAGGTTAGGGCCATCGCGAACGGAAATGAAACGTTCTGAACCGTAATTAATCTCTTGCCGCCCAAACCGCACCCGAATGGAGGATGACTTATTTGCGTTACCAATCGTGTAATCGGCGAAGAGGAGTTGAACGTTTAACTGGTCTTCATCAATGGGGCGGGGGCCTGTTCGCCGTCCCTGTTCCAGACCGCTTCTTAACTGACCAAATACCCTTAACCGCCATCCCAGATGTATATCTGCGTGAAGCTGGTAGCGCTGAAGCCAGAACGTTACATTTCCTTCATTTCCTTCGCCCCAGTCTTCACCGCCAAACCGAGCTATCTCCGTCCGCGCTTCGCCACCCAGGGAGAGATACGCTTTCCGGTTGGTGCTCAGGGGAATAAATTTCACTCGTTCATAAGCATTGGTTCGTAAGGAGTCAGTTGCCAGGTAGGCATACGTTTCATCAAAACGCAGCTCTTTAAACGGTGCTATTTTTCGAACGGCTGGAGATTGGGCCCGGATCGTTTCAATCGTTAAGGCGATGGCAACCAAGGATATGATCAACCAGGAATAGGTAAGCCATATCCTTTTGTCATTGTTCATCTCGGGCATGTTTAGCTCGTTGTATACCCGGCTGGTGTAGATCGTAATCGCCAAACCGGTAGGCAAATATACTGGACGTGCGAACTACGAAAGCGGTACAAAATGAGGGTATTGCAGTAAAAATTGAGGGGTTTACTGAGGTCCTACTCCGCTGATCAAGCCTACATAAGAGGCAAGCTGCCTGGCCAAAAACCACGCTTTTTACTGCAATACCCTCAATTTGTACCGCATCGATTGCATGGGTAATCGATAGGTTTGTACCGGCAATCCTAGGAGAAAAATGTCGCTGGATTCAACTACGTCTGAGGGAGTACCTAAACATATTTACTGAGAATGGAGCCATTCGAGTTAAACGTGGAGGCCAGTCAGGCAGCCTACGACGGAGCTGATTACAAACTAATCAAATAACGGAATGGCTAAAAAGATAGCGGATCAACTTGTTGACATGCTGTTCGAAAACGGCGTAAAACGCATCTACGCTGTAGCAGGTGATAGTCTCAATGAACTAAACGATGCCGTGCGCCGAAACGGTAAAATCAAATGGATACACGTTCGCCACGAAGAAGCGGGTGCCTACGCGGCTGCCGCCGAAGCCGAACTGGAGGGATTAGCCTGTTGCGCCGGTAGCTGCGGGCCAGGGCATGTTCATTTGATCAACGGGCTGTATGATGCCCATCGCTCCGGCGTTCCGGTCATTGCCATTGCGTCAACGATAGATACATCCGAATTTGGTACCGATTATTTTCAGTCCACCAATACCATACGGCTATTTGACGATTGCAGTGGCTACAACCAAATCGCGACCACGGCTACCCAGGCTCCCCGTATGTTGCAGGCGGCCATTCAACACGCGCTTCACGTGAAAGGTGTGGCCGTGTTCGGACTCCCTGGTGATGTAGCCGCTCTGGACGCTGTGGAAAGTCCCAGCGCCATGCACAATTACCGGACTGAGGTGGTGATGCGGCCTACCGACGCCGATTTAGTGCAAGTTGCCCATTTACTTAATTCAGGAACCAAAGTCGCCATTTATTGCGGCATTGGGGCCGCTCAGGCACACCAGCAGGTCATCGCCCTGGCCGCTTTATTGAAGGCACCCGTCGGTTATTCGTTCCGGGGTAAGATGGGCATTCAATATGATAATCCGTACGAAGTAGGCATGACCGGGCTGCTGGGCTTGCCCTCCGCTTACCACAGTATGCACGAGGCCGATGTCGTTCTGTTATTAGGGACCGATTTTCCGTACACACCCTTCATGCCGGTCAAAAATAAAATCATTCAGATTGATGAGAAGCCGGAACGGCTTGGCCGACGGGCCAAGCTGGCCATGGGCCTTTGTGGTAAAATCAACGACTCGCTGGTCGCTCTTCTGCCCCTGATCAACGAAAAGGTAGATGACAGTTTTCTAAGAGCCCAACTGAGCTTGTACGATACGGTGAAACGTCACTTGCATACCTATGTAGAGGATGAAGGCGGTACAAACGCCATTAGTCCGGAATTCGTAGCCGCTTCAATCAATAATCTGGCCAGCGACGACGCGATTTTTACGGTCGATACGGGTATGTGTTGCGTTTGGGGTGCCCGCTACATACAGGCCACGGGCAAACGACGCTTGTTGGGTTCTTTTAATCATGGTTCCATGGCGAATGCGATGCCCATGGCCATTGGGGCGTCACTAACGTATCCGGGCAGACAAGTCATTGCCTTCTGTGGCGATGGGGGCCTCTCTATGCTATTGGGCGATCTGGCCACGATCCAGCAATATCGTCTGCCGATAAAAGTGATTGTGTTTAACAACCGGGCGTTGGGCATGGTCAAGCTGGAGATGGAGGTGCAAGGGCTGCCGGATAATGAAACCGATATGGTAAACCCTGATTTCGCCTTAGTGGCTCAGGCCATGGGCTTCAAAGGCATTACTGTTCGTCAACCTGCCGACCTGAATAAGGCGTTAACCGAAGCGTTTGCCGAAGAGGGGCCGGTTCTGATCGATGTTTTTACGAATCCAGCTTCCTTAGCGATGCCCCCAAAAGTAGAATGGGATCAGGTCAAAGGGTATACGCTGGCCATGAGCAAACTCATGCTGGGTGGCCGTATGGACGAGGTACTGGATACCGTGAAAGCTAACTACAAGCATTTATCAGAGATAGTATAAGCGATAGCCCGCTTGAACCTATGATTCTACAATCAGCGAGCCCTTTTTATGAGCCAGTCTAAATCGACCAGTATCTTTTCGCCCTTTCAGGAAGAGTTGTTTCGGACTCTTTGGGTAGCGGCCTTTATCTCCAATGTGGGAACCTGGATGCAAAATGTAGGGGTAAGTTGGGTAGCCGCCACGCTGACAACATCGCCCTTGATGATCTCATTGATTCAAACAGCCTCCTCCTTGCCTGCCCTGTTTTTTAGCTATCCTGCGGGCGTCATTTCAGACCAGTCGGATAGGCGTAAATTATTAATGGCGCTGCAAGTATTTCTTTTCGTGGTGGTCATGCTTCTTTCTCTCTTCACCGAGATGCACCTCCTTGGCATCCATTTGCTGATTTTTTTCACCTTTTTAATTGGCCTCGGCGCTGCTTTTACAACGCCCATCTGGCAGGCAATCACCCCAGAGGTCATCACGCCAGCCCGATTAAAAGAAGCCATTGCCTTGAATGGGGTCAATTTTAATCTGGCCCGAGCTGTTGGTCCCGCTTTAGGCGGCATCATTTTAACCCTTGGGGGTATTCAATCCATTTTTGTGTTCAATGCCGTCTCCTTCCTGTTCTTAATCGGTGGCCTTTACCGCTGGAAGAATGCTGTTTCACCGGTAAAATCCATTGAGTTTCGAAAAACGGCCATTGCAGGCTTGCAGGCAGCAAACAGATCAAAGCCCTTTCGCCATCTGCTGATCAGAACCATTTCATTCACGGCGTTTGTCAGCATTCTTTTCGCCTTTCTGCCGCAGCTGTCGAAATACGAATGGAAGCAGAATAGCGGCCAGTATACTTGGTTGTGGGTTAGTCTGGGTATTGGCGCTTTGGTGGGGAGCTATTTATACGGCATTGGGAACCGCTATTTAAAAGCGACCCAACTCATATTTTTCAGTTGTGAATTAGTGGCCATATGCCTCTTCCTTTTATCGCTGACGGCCAATTTTTATCTACTCCTTGGTATCTTATTTATAACCGGTATCGGCTGGATAAATGCGACCTCCATGATGAATGTGCTCGCCCAGCAATACTCGCCTACTGAATTGAAAGGGCGCTTTTTGGCCATCAACGTAACGGTATTCCAGGGTAGTATCGCCCTATCGAGTCTGGGTTGGGGCTACTTATCAGAACTGGTTACTACCTTGACGGTACTGAAAATTGCGGCTGTTGGTATGGCTATCGGTTGTGGCATGTTGTTATTCTTTCCCCTAGAAGAAGCGGAGGATGTATCCAGCGAATCGGTTGCTTGCGCCGATCCCTTAGTACAGTTTCATTTACAGTAAAGGGGTGTCTTGTCCGGAAATCAACCGGATGTGTTCGTGGACGATTTTAGTTTAAAATTGAATTACCCCAACTAATTAACTAGTATCGATTAAGTGCCTGACAAGTACAATTAATTGCCCCATTCATTGACCGAAATGGTCAGTTAAAAATGAGGATGGTGTATAGGAAAACAAGCATTTAGAAAGCTAATAAAGTCAGTAACTTGACTTGCATGGAACCGCGTATGTGCGGTGAAATATTTGGTCATCAATCCCTTAATATACGTTGGTTCATGATTAGTCCCATTCCTCCAGTAATTTTTGAGAGGTGGGCCTAATCTTATCACCCAAAAATAATCGAAACTAACTGAGGCTTGAAAATTCCGTTCAAAATTAATTTTGGGCACTTCCGGTCAATTTTCAGGCGATTACAACAATTAAGTAAATTCAAAAAATGGCTGACTGTCAAATAGTTATACTGAGAATATTCCTCAATTAGGCGTTAAGATGTAAATAGTTGGTTTGATTTTTCTTTTCTAAAAAATTTAACGTAATAAATCAGCCAAAGGAGCACCACAAATAGCCAAATAAAAGGCACCCTATTTTTAGGCAAAACGGATAAAGCAGCTCCGGCGAAGTACCCAATGCAAACTACTAATTGACGAGTTGGACGTTTGGTTTGAACTACTTTTTCCTGGCCACGTTTTTCATAAAAAATAGCCATTTCGCTACTGAATAGCTTCGTGATATTCCCTGTTAAAACTAGGGTGGGTGTACTGACGCCTATTTCTTCCGCAAATGCGCCTTGCATGCCCATAGCTACGGTGCTACAAATGATAAGTACAGGTATGGAGAGCGATACAGTAAAGATAAAGCAAAGGGCCAATGCGACTAAAATACTTGCGTGTAAAATGATGATGGATCGTATGGCATTTTTAGTTAGTTTAAGTTGATATAAAATAGTATAGACGACTACAATGCCCAGCACGAAACTGACTAAAGCGACTAGTTTAAGAAAGGCGGCATCTACATGTCCTTTTGAACTATCTATAGCAAATACCACAAAGTTACCGGTCATATTTGCGGGAAAAATGGCACTGAGCTGGTACACAAAGGCATCGGTAATGCCAGCGATTAGGCTTAGCAATCCGGTGGCAATGGTGGTATCATTTTTTAAGGCAGGCATGAACAAAATGGGACTATACTATAAACCGGTCGGCTTTTGGAAATTTAGCAACCAGTGCATCATTGGCCATAAAATTGCCTTTTAATATATCTGAGGGATTGCCGGCAATCCAGGCGCTCAAGTCAATGGATTCGTATTTACCATTGTTAAACCCTATTAAGACAATGAGTACTTCTTGGCCAATGTTTTTGATGTAATGACCGGCGCCCATTGGTACGTAGCCAATATCGCCTTTTTCAAATTCGTCTTTTATGAAGGTTTGTTCGGCCAAAAAAACACCCATTTCTGCTTTGCCTTGTAGGTAATATTGCCACTCATCAGCGTTGGGATGCCAATGCATTTCCCGCATACAGCCCGGCTCAATTTCAAACAGGGTTCCTGTAATAGTAGCGGCAACGGGAAATTCGTTTTGTGAAACGATCCGCTGTGTACCGCAGCCGGGAATGATGATGGGCATTTGGGCTTCTAAGGGATAGCGATGTGTGGTGGTGAGGTCGTTGGTTTTTCGCGTTTGTGCTATGCCATTGTGTACGCTGGGCAATTCGCAGTTGGCAAAATACATTTCTTTTTGTGGAAGCTGAGCTACTTCTGCTTCTGTAATGCCCAGGCATTTTGCGGCCACATCAGCGGGTACTGAACTGATAAAATCGGTTACACTAAAGGTATGGTCTTCGGAGAAATCGCCATTGTCAAAGATTAAAATGAAATGACAGGCTGTTGTACCAACGCATTGTAAGCAATGGCCGAATCCACGGGGAAAATACCAAACATCACCTGTATTGAATAGATCTACATATACGTTTCCCTGGGGGTCGATTAATGTGGTACGCATTTGCCCGTTAACGACATAGCCCCATTCGGCGGCATTTGCGTGCCAATGCATTTCTCGAATGGCTCCGGAGTCTAAGTGCATGCTTACTCCGGCAAGGTTTTGCGAGGCTGGAAATTCTTTAACAGATGCTCCTCGTGTTATACCACCTGGTAATATTTTGGGTTGTTCTTTTTCTAATTGATACTTGAATGATACTGTATTTTGTGACATAATACAAGGTTTTGTTTTAAGTCAAAGAGTACTTTGTTCTATGCTTTTCTTTTTGATAAAAAAATTTAAATCGTTTTTTGCAATGAATCTGTTCATAGTTTTTGGTTGGGGCAAACATAGCGGAAAGGTGAGCAGGTAATCAGTATAAATAGCCGATTTTTCGGTACAATGAGTGGTTTTCGGCTGAACAGATAATCGAAAAATTGACAGAAAATAAGAGCTTAACAGCGTAATGGAGTACTTTGTAACTTATCTTATCCTAAAAATCATTGGGACGTTTAACTGAACGGTATGGAAGGAAGGCTATCAAAAGCTATGCGTAATTTCGTTTGCTCATTTTAACGACCTGAGATAAATCCAAGCCTCGCTGAATTAGATGGGTAAAAGAACAAACCGGTGAATAAAAGACTTCATCAGGTAAGGCGGATATACTGTAGCTTAGTTTATTGTCTGTAAACGGTTATGGATATTCTGACAAAAAGAACGTTATTTTTAGTAACGAGAAGGGAGATAGCAGTAAACGGATTGACCCTCGTTCAATCGGCCTATCACAACCCCCGTAGCTGTTCCTGGCATTATTACGAAAAGCCTTATTTTGCCTTTATCTCTACTGGGCTCATTGAATCTTATAAGCGACAGGAACGAAGCCTGAGCGCGGGTTCTTTGACCTACCATCATAGTCAGGAACCTCACAGCAACAGCTGCTATTCGCCGTACGTATCAGTCCTGCACGTCAATTTTGAGGATGCCTGGTTCGACCGTCTTGATATTCCTAAAGCCAGAAGAATTACTGGAACTCCGCTCGCCCGGGTTGAAGCTATCTTTGCCCGATCTGCCCCTTGATTCTGTTCTATTTTCCTGCTGGAAATGACCGCGATTTCACTCTGGAAACACAACCCCTTCACCATACAGGTACAACTATGAACAGAAACCGATTTATGACAGCCCTCCTCAGTCTGGCAACCACCCCTGTTTTCGCCAGATTTCTAAAACCATTCCAGCGGACCAGAAGCTTTAAAGCCAAGGCTGGCGAAGGCCGATTACACGGCCATATTCAGCTTAAAGGCGTCAACGCGAACGTATTGGATGTGAAAATTTCTGGAAGTGATACGGCGGGTGATCTGGCGATTTTTGAGCAAACGTCGCTATCACCTGGGAAAGGAACACCTTTGCACGTGCATCCCGATCAGGATGAAGTTTTTTATGTACTGGACGGGAAGTATGTCTTTCAGGTAGGTGATGAAAAATATGAATTAAACGTGGGCGAAAGCATCTTTCTGCCTCGCAAAGTGCCTCATGCCTGGACTCAGGTAGCTGACAAAGGCAAAATGATGGTGATTCTCCAGCCAGCGGGTAAACTGGAAAATTTCTTTGTCACGATGGCGGCTCTGGATCATGAACCTTCCAAAGAGGAGGTTGCCAAGATATTCGGTGCCAACCAGATGCAGGTGGTTGGCCCGCCGTTAAAACTTGACTAGGACACGTCGTTACGTTTACTCGTGAATGGGAGCCGCTATTATACCCATGGGCTCTTTACCGACTTATCACGTTCTCACCTGGTTTGGCTTCGTCTAATAACTTCCGGCGTATTGTTGAAAAGGCAAGGTCTGCCATTGGCAGACCTTGCCAGGCGTCAATCCACAGGGTTTGCGTTGGCCTTGGTTGGCTCGACTTTATCCGGATCGCTTTTTTCGGTGGTCTTCTTCGTTGAGCGTTGCCAATTACCTGATTTGCCAGCCCGCCCTTCTCCCTGCTGGTTTTTAGGACTATTGCCGCTGTTACTTTGCGGGGCGTAGTACTTGACAGATTAGTTCATTGCTGTACTGGGTTAACGCTCTATTTATTACGTCCCGATTTGCTGCCTCCCGTTGATCCACCCGCACTTCGGCTGCTTTTTGAGGAACTTTTATGGGAGGTGGAACTACGTCCATTGCCTTTGCTGCCGTGACCGGTTCCATTAACCTGGTTATCGGTAATACGTTGATCTTCGTATTCTTTTTCAACTTTTTCCAGCGTTTTGTCTCCCATGATGTTGGGTACTTAACGGTTAATTAGGATCATTTTTCAGCCGAAAAACCTGAATTTATTGGTAGCTGTTCGACGGACTCAGTCAATAACGAAGTACCGGACCGCTTTTAGGTTTGATCGATGCGTTACAGTCATACCGTTGAGAACGAAAGACAGGTCAGTTAACCAAGCTGTATTTTTAATACGCTACCCGTTAAGGGATAATCGATTAGTTGCTGGTTGGAGGCTCCTTCCCGGGCACTGGTGACGAAGAGGGTTCCATCCGGATGGATGGCTACTTTAGTGGGGTTGACCACCGGAAGTTGAATCGCCTGTAGCAACTGGCCTTCGGCGGAATACTGGCGAATAGTGTCCCCGCCGTAATGCCCCACCCACAGGTTGCCCGCCGAGTCAGTAGTGCCCCCATCCGGGGAGCCCTCATAGGGCCAGCCGAATAACAACGTACCGGTCTTCAATCGACCATCAGCTCCGATAGACATTCGCCAAATGCCTTTTGTGCGACCAGGATGGCCACTGCTTTCCAGGATGTAGAGCGTTTGGCCGTCTGGAGACAGGGCTGGACCATTGGCAACCATAAAGTTACTGACCAGAACGGTCTCGGATAAACGTTGACCAGACGTTGGAAGCGAATACCGAATGATCGCACCTAAAGGCGTTTGTGTCTCCATATCCATAGTGGTCGCATAAAGATTCCCGTCCGTATCCAACGTAGCATCATTGAAGCGAATAGAGGGGTGGTCCGTATCAATGTAGTTCAGCCGCCGGATAGAAAACGTGTGCGTAGGCGGCAGAGTTAACAGGTGTAGACCTGATTGTAAACCGGCCCATAATTGCCCATCGGCACGAGGCAAGACAAAGCCAATCGGTTCGGGCATGAGCCAGCACTGGACCGAGCGCCCCCCGGCCTGAGCAAAGTAGACTTGCTGCCCGACAATATCGACCCACCACAGGCCATTGCGATCTGTGTCCCAGACCGGACCTTCCCCTAACGAGCATTGAGCTTCTACAAAGCAGCTTATTTGAAGATTGTTAGTCTGCATAGCGGATTATTAAAAAAGTACATGGCTAAAAAAAGTGCCGTTCGAGGCTGTATATGGCTGGACGTACCAACCTAGGACGCACCAGCCGGATACGCAGCTTCTGTATGAGCGGTGAATTCAGCTAAAAGAGCCAGGGCCTGTGCTACGCTGTCCAGTCGGTAGTGGGCGTAGGTTGGTTGCGTACCTATTTTGATGGTATATGGGGTTGTACCCACTAATGCAGCGAACATGTCTTCGTCAGTTTGGTCGTCTCCCATGACCAGCATAAAGTCATACGCTTGCGCTGTTGCCCACTGGTAGGCTATTTTTCCTTTATCCGTGTCCGTTCGCTTTATTTCCACTACTTTCTGGCCGTCCAGTAACCGGAGTTCGGTGGGCAACAGATGTTCCAGCAGGTCGATCAGTTCCCGGGACCGGTCAAAGCCCATTCGTTCGCTTACGCCCCGGTAATGCCAGGCCAGAGAGGCTTCTTTTTCTTCAATAAAGGAGCCCTTACACCGGCTGACAAAATCGGCCAGTATTGGCCGTATCGTATCTTTCCAGACCTCATTTGATCCCTCATTCCGATGCCATACGCCGTTCTGTTTGCTGGATGCCCCGTGTTCAGCGACAAGGTTAACCGGCAGATGGCCCAGCCATTTCTCCAGCGTCTGCTCCGGTCGGCCACTGATCACAAGTACGTTGTTCTGAGGGACAGCCGCTAGCGCACGTAACCAATTGAGAACGTCAGGCGTTGGACTGGCCAGCTCCGGGTCCTGCGTAAACTCGACCAGCGTTCCATCGTAATCCAGTACAATTAACCGGGACCTGGCCTGGGCATACTGGTCCAGCAGAATTTGTCTCTCATTGCCTTCCAGGGCAACCGCCTGGCCCGTTTGATCGGCCTGCTGCGTCGTTAGCAAAGCGTCGATAAAGTCATTTGCCCACTGCCTGACATCGTACCCTGAAATTCGAGCCTGCATCGTAATCATGCGTTGCCGTTGCTCGTCGGGCGGCATCGTCAGAGCATACAGCAACCGATCGGCAACCTCGTATTCGTCCAGTGGATTGACTAACAGGGCTTCGCCCAGTTCATTGGCCGCGCCCGTCAGTTCACTCAGGATCAGAACGCCCTGCTGGTCCTGCCGGGAAGCTACAAACTCTTTGGCTACCAGATTCATGCCATCCCGAACGGGCGTAATCAGGGCGATATCACAGGCCGTGTAGAGGGCGACCAATTGAGAAAACGTTACGTCCGAATAGCGGTAAACAATGGGCAGCCAGGTCAACGTACCAAACTGGCCATTTATCCGCCCGACGGCCTGTTCAATCATTTGCTTCCGTTCCCAATACGTTTGAATCTGATCGCGGGAAGGTACGACAACCAGAATAAAGACCAGTTTTTCAATCCAGTCGGGATGTTGCTTTAGCAGCACTTCCAGCGCGTCCAGCCGTTGCATAACCCCCTTTGTGTAATCCAGGCGGTCGACGGAGAAAATTATTTTATCGGGATAGGAACGTTTCAGGTCCAGCCGCTCCTGCACCACCTCTTCATCCGCACTGGCATCATGAAATAAGCTGTAGTTGATGCCAATGGGGAAGGTACCCGTTTGAACCTTCGTTTGAGGAGTCACTATGGTGCCCAGCCGGTGGGAGAAACCCAGACTTAACCGGACCGATTGCAGAAAATGAACCCGGTAGTCGGTAGTATGAAACCCGACCAGGTTAGCACCTAACAGCCCATTGAGCAGGTAAGAACGGCATTTTCCCGGCAACAAGCGGAGGAGTTCGTAGGAGGGAAAAGGGATATGCAGAAAGAAACCGATGGTCGCCGAGGGCTGACTCTGCCGAATCAGCATGGGCAGGGGCAGGAAGTGATAGTCATGCACCCAGACCAGATCATCGGGTTGCAGAAGCTCAACCACTTTGTCGCAAACGGCCTGATTAGCCGCCTTGTAGGCCGTTAGGTAGTCATCGTGGTAGTCAATGTACGCGGGGAAATAATGAAAAAGCGGCCAGAGAACCGAATTCGCAAAGCCGTTGTAAAAGCCCTTATTGGTGGTCTTATCCAGAAAAACCGGTACGTACTCAAAATCATCGTTGACCAGATGCTTATGCTTTTCCCAAACGCGCTGGGAGAAATCCGCACAGCCGACCCAGACGGGTTTCGGAGCCGAAGGCGGCAGGTCCAGCGATTTTACGGCGGTTACCAGCCCGCCCGCTGATGCTTTGACGGATGTCACCCGATTTTCGGTCTTGAACGAGAACGGGAGCCGATAGGAAATAATAATTAAACGATTGTCATTCATAGAAAAGCGGGTAAACGATCAGCTAAAACGTACGGGTTGATTCCTTGCAGGAGACATTGGAAAGGCAGATTAGAATAGGCAGACACCATTACCTTACAAGGTGAAGCTTTACATCCGGTGAAGGCACCTTTACGCTGGAGCCGGAATTTGGCGTGTTAATAAGTTTCAAAACACTGGAAAAGAGTATGGAAAATCAGCAACCTCAGGAGACAACACTGGATCAAACGGATTACGATTTAATAGAATTTCATTCCGCTACCACCGACAATGAAGCAGTCGCCATGGAATCGGGTGTTGAACTGGACGATGATGAATAAGACCGACGGTTGGATTCGCACAGCCAGCGTCTCGCCGGATCGGTCAGGCGCTGGCTACACGGTTTAATCATCTATACCCATCACGGCCGCTTCATATTCATCGGTCCGCTCGCCATCCCCCGATAGGCCCCCGGACAGGCCACCTGCGCCCAGGATGGTGGAATCGTCATCGCTCCATCTCTGCTCATCGTCCTCACTGCTCATTACGTTCTCCGCAGCAACCTTGTTGTCATTATCGCTCATGGCGGCCGTACCCTGTGGCAGGTCGATGGTGTGTTCCTCAGCAGTAGCTTCGTGTTGTAAACCGGCTCCTGTTGGTTCAGCAGCCTGATCTGGGCTATAATACCTACTATGTGGGCTCATCATGATAGTCGTTTCGAATTTAGTACGTCTTCACTGATAGGCATAACCTCAGTTAGGCTGAAAGGGTACAGCGAAGCGCTCTGAAAGTGAGGATTTGAGCCCTTCATACATAGGCTGTGTAAGGTTGTGGTCCAGAACCACCCGACGCGTCAACCTTCGGTAATCAATTAGGGTTGTGTCCTACTCATTTGACTATGTTGCCCATGTACACCATCGCGAAAACAACTGGTAATGGATGTTTTTTTAGCATTACATTGAGAAATCAGGTGTATTATGAGTCAATGGATAATGTACAATGCATGACGAATATATCATATAAAATGCTTTTTTAAAATAGTATAAGCTATTGACAGTTAACTAATTACCTGTGTTGGTTCACTATCAATTGTTCATTTACTTCGTATCGTCAGGCGAAAACGTTTTTGGGAATGTGCGTGATGCGGCAGGCCAGGTCACCTTCTCCCGAAGCGACAACGTAGTGATCACCGGCATCGACAAGTCCCGTTGTAAAAACTACGTCCGATAAATACAGTTGGTCTTTAATGGGTTCGGTCAGCGCCGGATTGGCTTCCAATACCGGTTTGGTATCCTCCAGATGTGGAATTCGGGTTGGATCATGCGCATCCAGCAACGCCCAGAACGTGCGGTAGATACCAACGATTCCCTGCAACTCAACGCCGTGGTAAAGCATCAGCCAGCCTTGATCGGTCGGGATCGGTTGCGTGCTTCCACCCAGTTTCATGGTCGAGGCCGAGCCTTTTCGGGCGCGGATAAACGGTTCATCGAGCGGTTTCCAGTGCAATCCGTCGGGCGATTGGGCAATGTTGATCGTTGGCCCGGCGTAGTATTGACTATCCGGCCAGGTAGCAAAATACAGATCGCCCAGAGGCCGGGTGAGGGCAAAAAACTTTCCGTCGATTTTGCCTTTAAAAAAGACCATATCCTTGTTTTGATGGTCCAGAATGATGCCTTCCATATTGTAGTTAAGCTCATTGGTTGAGGTATACAACGTAGTGAAATGCCGTTCTGAACTTACCGAATAGTTGGTCATGTAATACGTATCGTCAATCCTGGTGATCCGCGCATCTTCAACGCTATATTCCTGATACGTCCGCTGGGTGCAACGGTTTTAAACTGTAGCACGGCTCTAAACGAAAATCATACCTTCAATCGTGAATAGAATTTTTGGACCGCTACTGGCTTACTTAAACTTTTGTGAGGGCCGCTACCTCACTAAAAAGAGAGCTTCCTGAGAAAGCTGGCTGGCCATTGGTTGATGACTGATTGTTACTCACCCCTGCCTTGTACTATGAAAAGCCCAAACGAGTCCTGGTGGCCTATAGATAGGCTCGTTCTCTGTTCATATAGCTGGCTAAGGAGGATAAGACTTTGTGGCTGTATTGGACCCCTAGCTTGCTTACTTTTGGTTGGATGCAACAGACATTCCTTTTCGAATTGGTTTGTCGAAGAAGTCTCAAAACCCAATGCCACAAAGGTTACGGCTGTCCGGCTAACCTCAGATTATACGATTCTGGATGTGCAATTTACCAATCCAGGACAGACCTTTTATACCCACGAAAAACAGGTTTTGCCAATTGGCTACATTTGTGTCAGTTCCGGTGCCAAACTTGTTGCTGCTCAGGGCAACCGGAGTTATTCATTGATCAAGGCCAAAGGCATCCGGACTTTGCCCCATGTAGTCAAGGTAGACCCTTTTGAACAGGTGAGATTTTCGTTGTACTTCGAGCGACTGGATAAAGGAATTGAAACGTTTGATTGGGTCGATACGATAGTGCAGGATACGCATACGTTCCACTATGAATTTCCCGGTTTGTATATTGCCAATCCCGTTGATGGTCCTCCTGTTCGGTAAACCAAAGTGGGCGGGGGGAATTAAAAAGGTGTTGTCTTATCCTTTGTATTTCAGATCCTGTCCGGGTGATAACTGAGGTCAGAAAAAAATGACAAAATGTCATTTTTTTCTGAGTCGTAAAAACGTTACTAGCTTTTGGCATACGGCTTGTTTAGAGGCTTTTTGACACGGTTTTATGTCAAACCTTTAAACCAATTAATTACTATGTCACCTGTAAAATTCAATGGAAACGGACAACTGCCCTCTCTACTGGATGAATTCATGGGCAGAGACATGGACGAATTGTTCAACTTTAACCGCAACTGGCCGGGCATTACCCGCTCCCAGGTAGGCACGCTGGTGCCAGCCGTCAACATTCGGGAAGATGCCGATGGTTACCAAATTGATGTAGCCGCGCCAGGCATGAAGAAGGAGGCCTTTAACCTGAGTCTGCATAACGGCAAGCTCACGGTGTCGACGCAGCAGCAGAACCAGCATGAAGAGCAGGGTCAACAAGGTCAATACACCAAGCGCGAGTTTAGTTATCACGCTTTTTCCCGCTCGTTCTGGCTGCCTGATTCGTGTCAGCAAGACCAGATTCAGGCTCGTTATGAGGATGGTATCCTGCACATTACGTTACCTAAAAAAGAGGAAGCCAAACCAAAGGCGCCTACTCAAATCCAAATAGCATAAGGATGGTTGTTCCTCTGGCTGAGCGTTTAGTCTCAGCCAGAGAACTACCTATTAATAATGAGTATGTTCTGTAAGTAGACAGTGCCTGGAACTCCTCATTTAAAGCCAAACAGTAGCGGAAATAGAAACGTGACGATGATGGCCCATACACTGTAAATGGGTAGGTAATCGGCAATGGCCTTCCCGACTCCAGGTAGGGTGTCCTTCCTTGAAAGAACCCTGAAAAGTTGCGCAGTTACCAACAAAAGATTGAGCAGAATCAACACATTACTACCAAGCACCGCAGCCCTGTTGGGTGTAATGCCCCAGGCTGAAATGCGGAACAAAATGGCCGACAGCGCAATCCCATTCACTATCACGGTTACCGTCGACAGCAGAAAGAGAATCCAAATTTCCGGTAGGCTTTTCGTTGTCTTGGAGGTTTCAGCTACGGAAAAGAAAATGATGGCCATTACACCGATCAGTAATGCATTGAACACCAGCAAAAACTCCCGGTCGTTGTACGGATCTTTGCCCGAATACAGAATGGCTACGAGATAAATGACCAGCATTACTAACACGAGCGGGCTGAATAGTTTAGCCAGTACCGGCGACACTTTACCGACTAATTGCGGATTGGTCTGGGTGAGGTAGGTGCCAACAATGGGTGCGGCAGGAAGGCCGAAAACGACCACGTTTTCGAAATAAAACGTTTCAATCTTAAAGCCGATTAGCTTGAAAAGACCCAGGGTTATGGCGGTCATAATGCCGCCTGCGATCAGAATGAGCGTTGTCATGACGATGAGGTCGCCGTTATACCGTAAGTAGCTGAGCCGCTTCTCTTCATTATTTCGGGTCTCGCCAACAAACGCAACACCCAGTATCGACCAAAGGAATAAAAGGAGATGAATGCACGATAAAAGTAGTGTGTCGCTCTTTTTAACATCGGGAAGGAAATTGATAAATAGCAGACCAGTGAGGGTTAGGCCAGCTATAACCGCCATGGTGCGGGTTGATACGTTATTCTTCCACGCGAAGTAGGCCGTTAGTACCGGAAAAATGATAAAGCCGATGTTTCTGGGGTAGAAAAATTCCTGGTTTATGGCCAAAAACGTTGGCAGCTTGGCGATAAGCCCGGCCACCAGCGAAGCCACGATCACAAGGGCTAGTTCACGGCCTGTGCCCCAGCTAAGCTCATCGGGTTCGTAATTGAGTCGTTCATGCCAGCCGTCAGCCAGTAGGTTCCCTTTCAGCTCCGGATAGAGTGTACGGAACGCCCGTTGAAAAGAGGCCTTGTTCGCCCGGTACATTTTTTCAAGTTGCCCGGGGTCATCTAGGTAGATGCGTATTTGCTCTTTCATGAGTTTATAAGTGAATAGTTTCTTGAAAGTCAACTAGTTAGTGTCGTTTAGTTCCACAAAGTTCCGTCTAAACCCAGAACAAAGCCAATCCATAAACCGATAAGGCAGACCAGTACACTGACGATAATAGCAATTGCCTTGTTTATACCGAACTGCTTCTGAAAATGACTAATGAAGTAAGTACATAACCCTCCGATGGCTCCGGCTAAAGGAACAATGAGCAGGGGCCTGATCATCCATAGCTTTCCCCAGCCAGGATTCGGTTCTCTAACTGAAAGCAGAAAAAGTGAGATCAGAATTAAGCCAATCCCGGCGCCTATCGCCATTCGTTTACCTGGTGAAGCCGGATGAATCGGCGGTGTCGTTAACTTGTTGCTCTGTGTCATGGTCATTTGGTTTTAAGCGTTATAAACAGTTTTGAACGGTTTCATTAAAGTCACTTTGAATTTCAAAGTGAGTAAGTAAAAAAAAGCCGTTATCACCCAGCTATTCAGCAACTCCCTTTATTAGTTTTTCCAGGGCATTTAGGTGATCGCTGAACGCTTTCCGGCCAAGCTCGGTAGCGGCATAACTGGTGTTCGATTTTTTGTCAACAAATGATTTTTCTACCCGAATAAACTCGTCTTTCTCCAGAGCTTTCAGGTGGCTTGCCAGATTGCCATCCGTCACATCCAGAAATTCCTTCAGTGAATTGAAATCAAGCGTATGATTAACCGCCAGGGCCGCCATAATGCCGAGCTTGATCCGGCTTTCGAATGCTTTATGTAAACCATGGATCGATATCTTCACCTTTCGTACCGGTAATGCATATAAATACCATACATAATATGGGCTACGCCAAAGCCTAACGCCCAACACACCAACCCGTACTCAACGTAGTAGGCGCTCAATAACCCCAGCCCTATCTGGATAAGCCCTAAACTTTTCACTTCTTCATACGTGAACTGGCTGGCATTATACAAGGCCAGGCCATAAAACAGTAACGCAACCGGGGCCAGTAAGCCGATCAGTCCTTTCCCGATTAAAATAAGGAGTAGAAGTCCACCGGCAAGTAGCGGAACGGCCATATTGATCAGAAGCCGCCTGACGATAGCATTCCAGAGTTTTTCCCTCCGTTTCGTCGCCTTATTATAGGAAAGCAGAATCGCTGTACCGATTGCCAGTACCAGAATGAGGCTGGCCAAACCAATCACCTTCACTAAACCAGCCGATGACCCACCTGATTGGGCTGGACTATAAACCAGTTCGTCAGGGTTGAAATCGAGCACTGCATAGGCAATGTAGGCGCCTGCCAATGCATAAAGGCCCGCCATTATCCCTGCCCAACCGGCGAGCGACAGAAATTTGGAAGATCGCTCCATGATGGAACGTATCTGTGCTATATCCCGAATATAATCCTGCTCTTCTTGCATTTAAAAGCACTTTGAATTTCAAAGTAAAGATAGAAATTACAGTTATGCAAGCGTTGCCAGAAATTTTGATAGTTAATGTCGAAAATTTTATGATTCCCCCGCTCATCCTTCTTATTCAGCGATTTAGTCGGATTCTGATACAAGATCAGCGAGAGGAATTTGCTATTGGATGACAAAGCGGGTCTAACCGAACAACGCTGAGTAGATAGACAACCAGAATGGTAAAATAGGACCCAGTTAACGTAGTATCAGACCGTTACGGAACTGGCGAATTCTTTAGGAGTCACCTGATAGACTTCCTTGAAGCATTGACCGAAGTAAGAAGGTGTCTCGAAACCCACCATATAGGCCGTTTCTGATACACTATGCCCAGCCCGAAGCAGATCAGCCGCCTTACGCAGGCGGTACTGCCGGATCAATTCATTGGTCGATAACTGGGTGAGCGAATGTACTTTACGTAGCAGTGTCTTGCTGCTCATCATCATAATCCCGGCTAATCGTTCGACATTAAGCGACGAATCGTCCAGGTGCGTCTCTAAGGCGGTGTAAAGCGTTTTGAGCCAGCCCGTCTGTACGGTTTCCAGGGGTTGAGGCAATTCATGCTTTACCAATTGCTGCTGATAAAGCGTTCGTAACCGCTGCTGGCGGGTGATCAGATTGCGTAACCGAAGCGATAGTTCTTCAAACTGGAATGGCTTGGTGAGGTAGTCGTCGGCGCCCTGCCGTAAACCGGCCAGTCGGCTGTCGCTGGCCGCTTTGGCGGTCAGGAGAATGACCGCGATATGGTCCGTAGCTGGCGTAGTTTTAATATAATGGGTTAGCTCATAGCCGTCCAGGCCCGGCATCATGACATCCGAGATGACAATATCGGGCAACTCAGCCTGAATCAATTGCCAGCCCAGATCGCCGGTAGCAGCTGTCATTACCCGATACTGATGGGCCAGTTCATGCGACAGAAAGGACCGGAGCTCGTCGTTATCCTCCACCACCACCACAAGCGGAGCGTCGGCCGCGACAGTATCATCAAGTGGGCTGTCCTCCTGTTTGATGGGTGACGCCGGAAACCAGTCCCACAAGGCCAGCGTATCGTCAACGGGTTCTTCGTCCGCCGATAAGCACTCCATCGGTAAGGTAACCGAAAATAAGCTTCCCGAGGGCGTCGTCGCCGTGCCTATAGTGCTCTGTACCGATACGTTACCCCCCATCAGTTCGGCTAGCTCTTTCACCAGCGACAGGCCGATGCCCGTGCCACTTTGCAGCCGCTTGGTCGATGGGTCTACCTGATAGAATCGATCGAAGATGTACGGTAAATTGCTGGCTGGAATGCCAACGCCACTATCCGAAACGGTTAATCGAATACCAGCATCCGCTTCTAGCTGAACCACAATATACCCTTCCTGATGATTGGCTCTCGCCGTGAATTTGATCGCGTTTGCAATCAGGTTATACATAATTTGCCCTACTTTCTCCGCATCGAATAACCAGGTGCCCATTACGTCGGTGTGGTAGGTTAGCAGAATTCCCTGTTGATCGGCCAGCGGGATAAACGCCTGCACCAACTGCTCAAAAAACTCCCGTAAATTACCCGGCTTTGCGTATACTTCAAGGTGACCGGTTTCGAGTTTTGCCAGATCCAGGAGCTGATTGATCAGGCGCAGCAGGTGGCGGGCGTTTCGCTCAATAGATAGCAGATCCCGGTACGTTCGCTGGCTTTCGTCCTGTTCACTCATCAATCGCTCAACGGGTGATAAAATGAGGGTTAACGGTGTGCGGAATTCGTGGGTTATGTTGTCGAAGAGCCGGGTTTTAAGTTCGGCAATTTGCTGCAAATGAACCGACTGGCGAAGCTGGCTAACGTGCAGGGCCGTTTTCTGAATCGTCAGCTCGAGATCGCCCATATTGATCGGCTTAAAGACGAAGTCGAAGGCCCCCCGATTCATGGCCGCCCGAACATTGTTCATGTCGCCGTAGGCCGATACCATCACGGCCCGGCCATTGGGGAGCAGATTCGGAAGGTAGCCCAGCAACGTTAGCCCGTCCATATCCGGCATGTTGATATCGACCAGCAGTACGTCAAAGTCGGCCTCTGTCTGGAGCATTTCCAACGCCTGCCGCCCACCCGAAGCAAATCGAAACTGGTAGGCGCCTTCCTGAATTTTATGGCGAAACAGTTGCTGAATCAGCGATACAATATCCTCTTCATCATCAACAACCAGTATTTTAGTACTCATTCACCGTTGGCGTTAAACGTTGGGTTTCTGCCGCGAGACTTACGGGCAGACGGATAATAAATTCAGCGTACTCGCCCTCAGTCGAGTTGACCATTAACTCACCGCCGTGTCCTTTAGTGATGATATCATAACTTAATGACAACCCTAATCCAGTCCCTTGTCCGGTGGGTTTGGTCGTAAAAAAAGGCTGAAAAATCTTCTCGATCACCGCCGGACTTATGCCCGAGCCGTTATCCCGCACTTGTAACGTTACCCAATTATTGGCGCGCTGGGTAGTAACGGTAACTTCGGGCTGATACGTCTCGTCGGTGAGCTGCTGTTTTTGCGCTACCGCATAGAACGCATTATTGAAAAGATTCAACAGCACCCGGCCCAATTCCTGAGGAATCCCGTCAATCCGGCCAATGGACGGATCAAAACTCGTCGTTAGTTTGGCATTGAACGTATTATCCTTGGCGCGTAAACCCTGGTACGTTAACCGCAGGTATTCTTCCGCCAGCGCGTTCAGGTTGGTGGGTCGTTTCTCGCCAACCTCCGTACGGCTGTGGTCCAGCATGCCTTTTATGATGGATTCTGCCCGTCGTCCGTGGTGCGCGATTTTTTGTAGATTATCTTTCAGAAAACCCGCCAGTATTTTCACGTCGTCCGGGTGATTTGCCTCAAGCTCTTCCTGAAGTTCCTTGATTAATTCACCCGACACCTCCGAGAAATTATTGACGAAATTGAGCGGATTTTGAATCTCATGCGCAATGCCAGCCATCAATTCCCCCAGCGAAGCCATTTTCTCTTTCTGTACCAACTGCATCTGAGCGGCCTTCAACTCAGCCAGCGATTGCCGGATTTGCTCGTTTCGCCGGATCAGTCGATTTTCCTGCTGCATATTCTCGATCCGAAAGATATACACCACCAGAAACAGCGTCAGAATAAACAGAAACAGGTTCACGTCGTGGACATTCGCTGACTCGGGTGTATGCCACAAAGGTGAAATAACGGTTTGGGCGTACCGGACGAGGAAAAAAGCCACTACGTTCAGGATGAATAAAAACGCGATTGGTTTTATGTTCCGAAAAAACAGCATTGGCATAATGCTGGCCGTGATCAACAAATATTCGCTACCGTCATTTTGTTTGGCGATGGGGATGAGCGTATATAAAAAGGTGTTTTGCAGAATCATGTAATAAGACGCTGCCGTATACCGCCGGTAATAGTTGAGCAGGGCCGGTTCGAAACTGATCATGAATGCCAGCACGGCAAACCAGAAGGTAGGCCGGTCGGGCGATACCAGAAACGCCAGCATGTAGGAAAAGTACACGCTAAGCCCTATGGCCGTAATGCCATTGAGGACGCGAACGCGCTTACGTTCCCAAAGCGATAGATCGTTATGTACGCCAATATTTATCCAGCGTTCCCAATGATGCGATAACCACTGAAAAGGTGTTTTTGTGATTACCTGGGGCGGTTGATCTGGTGTTTTAGTAACGATCGAATCCATGAACAGTTTTGAGGAAGGAAACCCGATCACAAATTAGATAAAATAGGGCTAAATTGTTAACAAACGAGCTGACGTACTGTTAGAAACTTGACGCTATCAGTACATCAACCCGTTGATTTTGAAGCAATACGAGCCCTTTTCTTTGGGCTCCTTCCACATCTTTTGGGACTACTTCTGGCACGAGCCAATGCTCGCGCCAGCTAGCTATAGCCCCAGGTGCTGTTGCCAGTACGTTGTCAGGAAGAGATTATACGGATCGCGTTGAGCACGTAGCGCCAGCACATCGTCCCATTTCGGGTATAGGCTGCGGAGATACGATACGCCCTGAGCCCCGTCTGGAGCCGGTAGGAATTTACCCCAGTGCGGCCGGAAATCAAACGGAGCCAGTAGCTCCCAGAATTGCTGGTAATAATCCTGGGGCGTGCCATCGGTATTGTTGGCAAACCAGAACACGTCAATCCGGATCACGTCAATGTTGTAGGCTGGACTCATCCAGAAATCGCTTTTGCGACCCGCGTAGATTTCGCAACAGAACGTACCGGCCCGCTCGGGATGGCTGGCGTCGGCATAAAAATCACGTAGCGTTGTCATGACGACTTCGGTTTTGTCGAGCGGAATCCAGAGTTCCGTAAACCAGACGGGAAACAGTTGATCGCTCATCTGATTATCCATCGGCAGAATTTCCCACCACACATCGGTGAAGGACTGTACGGGCGTTGGCAGCGTAACAAAAACATTGAGAATTTCTTCCATGATTTTAGGCTGTAGCTTTTTGCCAGTTTCGATCAGGAAGTCCCGAAGAATTTTATCATCACCCGTAAATGTATTAATCCAGGATTGCCATTGGCCGAGTGCCGTGAAAATCATATCGGCCCCCGCCGTAGCGATGGTTGGCGACCCGAAAATATAGGGTACTTCTTTGTAAGGGACCGGGAAAACGGCGGGTTCGTTGGCGGGGTCCGTGCGGTTCGCCTGCCAGACCACCATGCGTTCCATACCCGGCTGAGGCCACCAGATTATACGGCTATATTCACCCTTGTGCTGCTGTGGGTCAGGCAGCCCCCGGAAGAAATTGGCCAGACTAAGCCGTTTGGCATCACCTGGTCCGAACAGATCGATGCTGCAATCGGTAGGGGTGCTTACGGTTTCGGTTCCGGTAATATCGAAGGTCGGTTCACACTGAAACACGACCTCCGTTACGATGCCCAGCAGGCCCCGATGTGCAAACGCCAGCGCATAAAATGGATCATCAGGATTGGCGGGCGTTGGGCGTGTATACGTATTGGTTTCTACACCGTTGGGGCCGTGATGCATGATGCGTACGGAAACAACGGCGCTTTCGAATGAATACAAGACCGAACCACCCGATGAGCCGGTTGCCATAAACCCGCCAACTGTCTGGTGACTAATGCCGCCCAAGTCGGGCAATGCCCAGCCGGTAGAACCGATGCGTCGGCCTTCGTTGGGACCATCCAGCGCAGTCGGGTCGATCTGGTAAAGCAGCGAATTCTCGACGGTCGAGACACCCGTGGGGTCGAACGGATCGTAGCCAAGATGACAACCGGCCTGCACGTTTACAAGGCCAGTTGTTGCGTCGAAGTTAACATTGGCTAAGTACGCCAGAATGATAAACAGCGAGTTGGGGGCCGCTTCTTCCTGGCCAATAAGCGGAAAAGAGTGGGCCGCCCCGCGCACAACCACTTTCAGATTTTGCTGGCAGGCGTATTGCAACAGTGTCGAAATGTCGTCTTCGGTTTTTGGCAGGTAATACGTTACGTTGTTAATCTGTTTAGTTTCAATAGAACCAATGTCGATCATGATTGGATGGATTTTGTTAAAGAGGTGAACAGATAGTAAAGGGTCGGAGGCCAGAACTTTACCCAGATACTGAACGAGATACATTAAGTTTAGGTAGACTTGTCAAACGACCGCGCTTGCTTCCTGCGAAAAACCTTTAGGTCGGCTTCGGCGTTATCGGCGAAAGCTAATTTCAACTCAGTAAACGGTTCTCATGGCAGACAGTATCAAAACGGCGCTCATCACGGGCGGCTCAAAAGGCATTGGTTACGGCATTGCCGAAGTACTCATCAACGACGGTATTAAAGTAGCGATTACCAGTCGCTCATCGGTAGCCGCCGAATTAGCTGCGGCTAAACTCAACGAAATTAAGCCCGGTTATGCGCTGGGACTTGCCGCCGACGTGCGTGATCTGGCATCGCAGCAAAAGGCGGTCGATACCGTGTTGGCACAGTGGGGGCAGTTGGATTACGTTATTGCCAACGCGGGTGTTGGGCACTTTGCGTCCATTCAGGAATTGACGCCCGAGCAATGGAACGAAACGATAGACATTAACCTGACCGGCGTCTTTTATACTGCCAAAGCCACGCTGGAGGCACTCAAGAAATCGGAAGGGTATTTCATCACCATTGCAAGTCTGGCGGGTACGAACTTCTTCGAGAAAGGTGCTGCTTACAATGCCAGCAAGTTTGGCCTGGTCGGTTTTTCGCAGGCCATCATGCTCGACCTACGTAGCGAAGGCATCAAAGTGACAACCATTATGCCCGGTTCGGTAGCGACTTACTTCAATGATCACGAACCCAGCGAAAAAGACGCCTGGAAAATTCAGCCTGAAGACATTGGCCAGATCGTCGCCGACCTCATTCATATGCCTGCCCGTACCTTGCCCAGCAAGATTGAAGTTCGCCCAACACGACCGGGCGGGAAGTAATTGGTTTCGGGGAAGCCAGTGCAATAAACCAGTCATTAACAAAACCTTGCTCATTGACCGTGACGCATCACGGTCAATGAGCAAGGTTTTGCCGTTTATCCCAAAAGGTTGACTGTCAATTGGAAATAGTCTTATCTTGGTGCTAACGCTAATTTCTTGTAAGAGTCCAATATGAAAAAAGTTACCGTTTACCTATCAATGCTGCTGGCCTGGCTGGTGACAGATAGCGCGTATTCGCAAACCAAATTAGTTGAGAAAGTAACCCGAAAAGGGAATGAACTCCTGATTCCCTTTGAGAAATACGTATTGCCCAATGGTCTGACGCTGATCGTTCACGAAGACCACTCTGACCCTGTCGTGCATGTCGATGTAACGTATCATGTAGGGTCGGCCCGGGAGGAAATCGGCAAGTCGGGGTTTGCCCACTTTTTCGAGCATATGATGTTTCAGGGGTCCGACCACGTCGCGGACGATGAACATTTCAAGATCGTTACCGAGTCGGGTGGTACGTTAAACGGGTCTACCAACCGCGATCGTACGAATTACTTCGAAACGCTGCCGAGCAACCAGCTCGAACGGGCAATCTGGCTCGAAGCCGACCGCATGGGGTTTCTGCTGGATGCGGTGTCGCAGAAAAAATTCGAGAACCAGCGCGCAACGGTCAAGAACGAGCGGGGCCAGAACTACGATAACCGACCCTATGGTCTGGCGGGTGAATACGTTGCTAAAAACCTGTTTCCCTACGGTCATCCCTACTCGTGGCTGACCATCGGCTATATTGAAGACCTGAATCGGGTTAACGTGAACGATCTGAAAAACTTTTTCCTGCGGTGGTACGGTCCTAATAATGCGGTGCTGACCATTGGTGGAGACATAACACCGAAGCAGGTATTGCCGCTGGTAGAGAAGTATTTCGGCGCTATCCCCCGCGGCCCTGAAGTGACCAAAACGCAGGTGCCGACACCTGTTTTAGACAAAGACCGCTACGTATCCTACGAAGACAATGTCCGGTTTCCGATGCTTCAGATGGTCTTTCCAACGGTGCCGAATTTCCACCCCGACGAAGCGGCTCTCGATGCACTGGCCGAGATTCTGGGCGGGGGCAAGAGTTCGCTCTTCTACAAGAACTTTGTGAAAAATCAGTTAGCTGTTCAAGCGAATGCATCGCACCCGGCAACAGAACTGGCTGGCCAGTTTACCCTAACGGTGCTGCCTTTTCCAGATAAGCGGTTAGATAGCACGGAGGCCATCATCCGCCGGACATTGGCCGAATTTGAACGCCGGGGCGTTACGGACGATGACATTGCACAAGTTGCTGCCACCCGAGAGGCTCAATTGATTGACGGCCTGTCCAGCGTGTCTGGTAAAGTATCGCAGTTAGCTCAGTTTCAGACTTTACTTGGGGAGCCTAACTACCTGCCTCAGGAGCTTAAACGCTACCGGGATGTAACGAAAGCCGACGTAATGCGCGTATACAATCAATATATCAAAGGAAAGCACGCGGTAATTCTGACGGTTTACCCAAAGGGAAAATCGGAGATTGTGGCGAAACCCGACAACTATACCGTTTCGACAGCGGGCTACAAAGCGCCTGATTATGGCTACAATGGATTGACCTATGCCAAAGCGAAAGATTCGTTCGATCGGAGCAAAAAACCCGGACCCGGCCCCAATCCAGCGCTGAAAGTGCCGCCGTTCTGGACCGATAAACTGCCAAATGGTCTGAAGGTTATTGGTACCCGCAACGACGAAATTCCGACCGTAACGATGTTGTTCACCATCAAGGGGGGGCATTTGCTGTCGGCCAACGACCCATCGAAAGCAGGTATTGCTCAACTAACGGCTGCGCTGATGAACGAAGCCACCCAGCATTATTCCAACGAAGAACTGAATGTGAAACTGGAGAAATTAGGGTCCAGCATCAGCGTTCGGGCGGGCAGCGAGGATATTAACATCACGGTTGAGTCAATGACCAAGAATCTGGATTCGACACTGGCCTTGGTGGGAGAGAAACTCCTGCACCCCAAGTTTTCGCCCGACGATTTCGATCGGCTCAAGAAGCAGCAACTGGAACTCATTGCGAATCAAAGCACGCAGCCAGTCGTCATCGCCAATAAAGCGTACAACCAACTGCTTTATGGCGCCGGGAACATTCGGTCGATTCCAGTTAGTGGTACGGCCAAAACGGTGGAATCTATCACGCTCGACGACGTAAAGGCGTTTTATCAGCGCTACGTATCGCCGTCGGTAACGAATCTGGTTATCGTGGGTGATGTGGAACAGGCGGCTGTATTGCCCAAACTGGCGTTCCTGAACAAATGGGCTGCTAAGCCGGTAATGATGCCCAAGCTAGTGTCGGCGAAAAAGATTGATAAAACGAGAATTTATCTGATTGATAAGGAGAAAGCGGCTCAGTCGGAGATTCGAATCGGCTATCTGACGGATATGCCTTACGATGCGACAGGCGAATACTACCGGACAGGCCTGGCTAACTACATGCTTGGCGGGGCGTTCAGCAGCCGTATCAATATGAATCTGCGCGAAGACAAAGGCTGGACCTACGGCGCTCGGTCGGGATTTTCGAGCACGAAAACGCCCGGGCCATTTACGGCGCAGGCCGGCGTCAAAGCAGCCGCTACCGATAGCTCGGTGGTGGAATTTGTCAAAGAAATTACGAACTACGGTAAGACGGGAATTACCGATTCGGAACTGACATTCGTAAAAAGCTCACTCGGTCAGGTTGACGCACTGAAATACGAGACTTCCCTACAGAAAGCGTTTTTCCTGGGTCGCATTATTGAATATGATTTGCCGAAAAACTTTGTGGAACAGCAGAGCGCGATCCTCAAAAATATCACTAAGGAGGAAATCAACGCCATTGCCCGGAAACACCTGCCGGTCAGCAACATGATTATTGCCATAATTGGAGATAAGGCGCTTATTAAACCCGGTTTAGAGCGACTAGGCTATGAAATTGTCGAGTTAGACAAGGAAGGTAATCCCGCAACTACAGCTACCACGGCGGCTCCTGCCCCCGCTAAAGCCGGGTCTTCGTCGGACAACGCTCCGGCTAAGAAAAAGATAGAGTAAATGACGTTGACTTTTCGACAGGCTAAAACAGGAGTAAAGAATAAAAAAAACCTGTTTTAGCCTGTCGAAAAAATAAGAATTACCGCTCAGCAAAGAGCTTGCTGGCTTCTTCGTTTTTCTGCTGATGTGCCAGGGCAGGCGCTGTCAATCCTTTTTCATCCTGAATGGACGTATCGGCTCCGTGATCGAGCATGATTTTTACCAGCTTATTCCGGCCAAACAACGTAGCAAACATCAATGCGGTGCTACCGTTGCTATTTTGCAGGTTCAAATCGGCACCGTGTTGAATCAGTAGTTCGGCAATATCCTCGTAGCCTTTAAAACAAATGCCCATCAGCGCCGTGTTGCCGCTAGCATCCTGTGCGTTTATTTCGGCGTTGGCGTCTAGCAGCGCTTTTGCCGCTTCCAGATGACCTCCATAGGTTGCCACAACCAGGGGTGTAAAGCCTTTGTCATTTTTCATGTTGACATCTACGCCCTTGCTGATCAGTTCGTTAAGTTGCGCTACGTCGCCTTTACGGGCAGCATCGAAAAGGGAATATTCAGGTGGGATTGAATAGAAAGACATAATGAATAGAATATGTTTAGTGGACCTACGTGAACCAGACTTCCAAGCTGGAAACAATTGATCTGTAGCCCTTGTTCTGCTACAAATCAACGTTTATCGTAGAACAAAATTGGTCAAAGCTAACGCTTTTGCCCTAACACACAGGCCGATTGTATGGTGATGAGTAGGTAAAAAAAACTCTTTTGGTCAGTGATCTATAAATGATTATTTCCCTTTTACGGCATAACTCAGCGCGACCAATACTAACAGTAAGGCTAAGGAGCCGAAAGCCGTAGCGAGTGAAAAATGTTGAGCGATAAAGCCCAGAGCAGCAGGACCCGCCAGCATACCTGTATAACCAATGGTCGTAATGGCTGCTATGCTAACCGTCGGCGCTATGCCCGGCAGCCGGCCTGCTTCGCTGAAAAATATCGGGACAATATTAGCCGCGCCCAAACCCAGTAGCACAAAGCCCGCCAATATTCCGGCCACCCAGGGGCTTAAGACGGCAATGCCTAATCCGACGGCACCCAGCAGGCTACCAATCACCACAACTGTTTTGCCATTCAGGCGAGCCACTAGTTTATCTCCCACTAACCGCATTATCGCCATAGCGACGGAAAAGGCCGCATAACCCGCCCCCGAAAACGCCGGGTCGACCCCTTTGGTGTCCCGCAAAAAAATGGCACTCCAGTCGAGAATAGCCCCTTCTGCCAGAAAAACAGCAAAGCACATGAAGCCCAGGAATAAGACGCTGCCGCTCAACCAGCCGAACCGCTGGTTGCCCTCAACAGGATTTTCTGAAGCAGAGAACGTAGCAATCGACTGTCGCTCTACCGTTACCGGGAATAAGTATTTGTATTGAGTTAAGCTAATGACGATCATCAGCACTGCAATACTGACGATGGCATAGACCGGGTTGACCCCCAGTTTAATCAAAAAGCCTAATCCCAGAGATCCGAACAGGCCACCCACACTAAACAGGCCATGTAAGGAGGACATGATGGGCCGCCCGAACAGGTTCTGCACTTGTACGCCATGCGCATTCATGGCTACGTCAATAGTGCCAATGCTTGAACCGAAAATAAATAAGGTTACCGCCATCGCAGGGATGGATTTGAGGATGAGCAGCAGCGGCAGAACAAAAGCCATGACCAGTGCTGCACAGGCTATGACGACGCGGCTGCCATAGCGGCTTACCAGCCAACCCGAGGTAGGCATCATCACCATGGCCCCACCGCCCAACAGCAGCAGTAACAAGCCGAGGTTGGCGTCGTTCAGGGCTAAGCGATCTTTGGCAAAGGGAACCATGGGTGCCCAACTAGCCATTCCCAGGCCGCAAACCAGAAAAATCAACTGGGTGGCGATGCGTGCCTTTACTACATGTCCTGATGGTATTGCTACATTCATAACGCAGGCAGATTAAATGTATAGAAAGCGTGTGTACTCAGTTTCAACCTTGGTTGCCTGATAGGTACGGTTTTTCGCAAACGTACCTGAATTTCGGGCCAATCGCCAAAACAAAATCCAGTTACTTCATGAAATAGTTTTGCCCGGACTTTGGGCTATCCGGGCGTTTTACAAGCGCAATACGACTGTAGGTAGGATCGGGGGCAGGTCGTGACCATCGGACGCAACGTCGGCCTGACCGATGCCCCCATGTCGGATTATAGTTTTTACTTTCTGCGAGCAAAATAAACGGGAGTTCAGTATGTTTGGCTAGCTAACCAAACATACTGAACTATGACCCCAGCAACTGAAAACCAGAAAACCATACAAACCCGCTGTTGCGTGGTGGGGGGTGGTCCGGCCGGTATGATGCTGGGCTTTCTGCTGGCCCGGTCCGGCGTTGACGTAGTGGTGCTGGAAAAACATAAAGATTTTCTGCGCGATTTTCGGGGAGACACGATCCACCCGTCTACGCTGGAGTTGCTGGTCGAACTCGGTTTACTGGATGAATTTCTTAAGCTGCCCCATCAGGAACTACGTAGCGTTCAGATCACGGCCGATGGCCAAACCGTACCCGTGGCTGATTTTTCGCACTTACCGGTGCATTGCCAGTTTATTGCGTTCATGCCACAATGGGATTTTTTGAGCTTTCTGGCCGAAAAAGGAAAACAATACCCGAGCTTTCACCTGCACCTGCAAACGGAAGCAACCGATATTGTGCAGGAAAACGGACAAATAACCGGCGTACGGGCTATTACGCAAACGGGTGAACTAATAATCAACGCTGACTTAGTCATTGGTACCGACGGTAGACGTTCCACCATCCGGGAAAAGGCGGGGCTGGCCGTTCAGGATTTTGGTGTTCCAATCGATGTATTATGGATGCGGATTCCCAAAGATCCAGCCGTTGGCGAACAATCATTGGGGTATTTAAAATCGGGCCAGTTTATGGTGCTTATTGACCGAAATGATTATTTTCAGTGCGGTTTTCTTATTCCAAAAGGTCAGTTTGAGTCGGTCAAACAGCGCGGGCTGGCCGCTTTGCAAGCCGATATTCTGAGTCTGGCTCCCTTTGTCGGCGAGTATGTGAAGGAACTGGATGCCTGGGATAAAATTAGTCTGCTCACCGTCAAGATCGACCGATTGCGGCAATGGTTCAGGCCCGGTTTGCTGTGTATTGGGGATGCCGCCCACGCTATGTCGCCAGCCGGTGGTGTAGGCGTTAATCTCGCTGTTCAGGACGCGGTTGCTACGGCAAATCAGCTGATTCCCGCTTTACAAAGGGGACGGGTGACGGTCGATACGTTAGCGCGCATCCAGCGACGGCGGCAGTGGCCGGTTCGCGTTATTCAGGCGGGGCAGATTTTTATTCATAAGCGGCTAATCAATGCCTCCGTAAATGACCCCTCGACCATTCCACCGTTCATTCTCTGGCTGTTCCGACACATTCCTGCCTTTCGGCGATTACCCGCGCGTCTGATCGGCATGGGTCCGCGTCCCGAACACATTCGCACATAAGTGACTGTCAGGCAGAGGCAAGCCCTGACGGCTACATGTCTTCGTGTGCGAGGGAGGTTGATAAGTCACGATAGGCATTGAGCTGCTGCTCAAGTGTGGCAACCACCTGCTCGGCAGTACCAATGGCATCGGCCCCGGCAATGAAACGTAGGGGTGGCTTTTCCTGATTCGCGATCGTAATCAGCGCCTGAGCGAGCTTGGCTGGGTCGCCGGACTGCTGACCGTTGTAGCCTTCCCAAAATTGTAGTTGCTGAACTCTGCGCTCGTTGTAGTCCTCAATGGCCTGCTCCGCAAAATGTGTTGACTCCTTGGTGAGTAGTTCGGTGCGGAAGAAGCCTGGATTGACCGTGATGGTGCTGATACCAAACGGCTCAATCTCGGCCTGTAACGATTGCATCCAGCCTTCGAGACCGAACTTGGATGCGGCATAGGCAGCGCCAAATTCAAAGCCAACAAGGCCTGCCGTCGATGAAATCGAGATGATCAGGCCTGAACGTTGCCGACGCAGAACTGGCAGAACGGCCCGCGTTACGTTCATCGGGCCGATGAGGCTTGTCGCCAACTGATGCTCCATCTGCTCCGGTGTCAACTCCTCAAAATAGCCCGCATAAAAACTGGCGGCATTGTTGACCAATACGTCAATGCGACCAAACCGATCGATTGCCGCGTTGACCGCAGACGCTGCGTCGGCAGGTTTTGTAACGTCTAGTGTCACAATTAACAGGTCCTCGGATTCTCCAACGGCCTGAGCCACCTTGTCCGTATTTCGGCCTGTGGCAACCACTTTAAAACCCGAAGTAAGTGCGGCTTTAGTGATATCAACGCCCATTCCGCGCCCTGCGCCGGTAATGAACCAAACTTTATTAGCAGTCATATTTCTTCCTCCTTTGTTGTTAAATGGCGAGGCAAAGGTCAGCAAAGGGGTACCGAAGAAATAAAGAAATACAAAGCAAAACGTATAAAAATCAAAGAGAAAGCGCTCGCACCGATTTGGGGATATGCCCCGTCCTCTTTTTGAAAAAGTTGTTGAAATAGGTAGGGTAGGCAAAGCCAAGCGCGTAGGCAATGTCAGCAATAGTCCAGTCCGTATGTTGCAGCAGCGCTTTGGCTTCGCTGATGATCCGTTCGGCAATATGGGCGGTTGTCGGTTTGCCGGTAACTTCCTTGACCGAACTATTCAAATGATTGACATGGACGGACAACTGTCGGGCGAAATCCTGTGCCGTTTTAAGTTCCAATGGACGGTCGATGCGTTCGATAGGGAACTGTCTTTCCAGCAATTCGAGAAATACCGACGTGATACGCACAGCCGCATTTTTGTGTTCCGGGGTATTTTCTGAAGGCTGCAATTTCAAAGCCTCGTGAATAATCAGGTTGATGTAGTTACGTATCAATTCATCTTTAAAGGCGTAATCAGCATCCTGTTCGGCAATCATCTTTTGAAAGATAGACGCAAGAGCCGCTTTTTGTTCCCAGTTTATTTGTAAAATGGGCGTGCCTCCGATTTTAAATAAGGGCGACTGCAAAAGGCTCTCTGAGCGGTCACTTAGCTTTAGAAAGTCTTCGGTAAACAGACAGGCGTAGCCCTCGTTGATTGATGAAACAAGCTCGCAGGAGTAGGGAATACGCGGATTCCCAAAAAACAAAATGGTCTCATCGGTTTCAAAACTCCGGTCAGCATAATGAAAGATATACTTCCCGGTGTTCAGGCTGATTTTGTAAAAGTCCTTGCGATTGTAGCTGTGACCACCCGACTTGCTATCTATTTCGTAGGCTTTGAAGCCTTGTAGCTTTACTTCGGTAGTGAAATCTGCGGCTTGCGATCTTTCCTGCGTATTCATGATACAAAGTTAAGAAAATCAAAGCGTGGATTGAGGTGCGCTGGTTGCAGCGCACCAAGACTACCCATAGCTGGAAAAGGCGTTACCACTTCTCGATCATTGGTCAATCCGGCTGCGACGGCAGTTTCTCCAGCCCATTTCCTTTGCGTTTCAGTCGATACGTCAGTCCAACTACTACGTTACTTTTGCCGGACGCCATTTGCGGAGTGAATACACCGCTTTCGAACGTAGCGGGGTTGTAGTTCGTCTGATTAACGACGCCAAGCTGTACAATCCATTGTTTATCGAGTTGATAGCCAATGCCTGCGTAAAATCGGTTTCGTTCGAACGTGGGTCCGATTGGATTCAGGAAAATCTCGTCGTAAACGGATAGAAAAACGGTTTTGTCGGTGATGGTTCGGTTATTAATTGGCACAAATGCATTCAGCCGGTAGCGAATACGGTTACGGTAAGGGGTTGTTCCATCGCGAAACGTGAACCACCGTTGCTCGACCCGGTACCGGTGTTCAAATTTTATTCGGGATAGGTACTGATTGATAATCAGTTGCTCCCACAAACGCTTTTCAGTATTCAGCGGTCCAGCCGACAAATCCTGATAATCATACGTAGCATAATGCCCACCAGCTACCATCAGGGAAAAATTACGGTCAACGTCGTAACTGACTCCGGCCTTAAGTTCATTGTAAAAATACTGCCTGAACATGCCATTGCTACGGGCCTGTATCTCGGCAAATCCACCCCATTTTTTCTCGTTGGCGGGTAATTGAATCGTGCCAATCAGCCAGGTTCCCCAGGGCGTCGTAGGTGTAAGCGATGTTTGGGCGAAGGTCTGGCTGAGGCTAAAAGCAGATAGGAAAGCAATCAGGCAGAGGGTAAATTGGAAGCGGTTCACGAAGACAAAACGTAGTACAATCACACAAAGCTACGGGATGTTAATAAGCCGTGACCAGTGCCTGAGTAGAGTTAACAATTTCATAATCTGTTGAAAAGCCTGTTAATAATTGCGTAACATTGAAAACGTAGGAAGGAGGCCAACTTGGGATACCAAATCGCGTAATTACCTTTTCCTCAATTCATTCGTGTGAATGTGCGTTCAGTGGTTTAACTTACCTGCCTTCGTCGTACAGACGTAACGATCACTCGAAACTACTCCCCAGGAACAGGCTTATGAAATCTCGATTCATCCAACGAACAATACTGATGCTGAGCCTTTCGGCCAGTGTTAGCGCACTGGTAGCCGGTCCGGCTCCTAAGCCAACCGCCGATCGTAAATACACGATTGAGCAATTCATGAAAACCATTCGCTTTGGTGGCGCCGACATTTCGCCCGATGAGCAGACGGTGCTGTTCAGCAGCAACCAGGATGGTGTGTTCAACCTGTACGAAATTCCGTTTGGCGGTAACGGCCAACCCAAACAACTGACATCCTCGAAAACCAACGCCATTTTCGCGATTGGCTATTTGCCCGACGGCCGTATCCTGTACAGCAGCGATCAGGGCGGTAATGAGCTGACTCACATTTATTTGCGGGATAAAGATGGGGCCGTTTCGGATCTTACGCCCTCCGAAAAAGCGAAGTTTCAGTTCGGCGGGTTGAGTTACGACCGCAGGAGCTTTTTCTACCAATCGAATTTGCGCAATAAAGCGGCTTTCGACCTGTACGAAATGGACATTGCGACAATGAAACCGAGGCTGCTTTTCGAAAATCCGGGTGGTTTCTTTCCGGGAGATGTCTCGCCTGACAAACGCTACGTTGCACTTGCCAAAACCATTACGTCAAGTAACAGCGACGCGTATCTGTATGATACACAGACCAAAGAAGCCAAGTTGCTTACCAAACATACGGGTGACGTGAATAATAGTCCCGCAGAATTTACGCCGGATGGGAAGAAACTGCTGATTTCGACAGATGAGGGCAATGAGTTCTCGTATGTGAAAGCCTACGATCTGGCAACGGGTCAGAGTACCGTGCTCGACAAAGCGAATTGGGATATTTCGGCGGATTATCTATCCCATAAAGGCCGCTACCGGGTATTGTCGGTTAACAATGACGCCCGGACGGAATTGAAAATTATTGACACGAAATCCAATCAGGCGATTAAGTTACCCGCCTTGCCCGGTGGCGACGTAACGGGTGTGACAATTGCTGATGGCGAAGGCAAAATGATTTTCTTCGTCAACAGTTCGAATTCGCCGGCAACGCTGTATTCTTACGATTTTAAGTCTGGCAAAGCAACGCCTTTGGTACGTGGTTTAAATCCCGAAATCAACGCGGAGGATTTGGTGTCGGGTGAGGTGATCCGGTATAAATCGTTCGACGGGATGGAAATTCCGGCGCTGCTTTATAAGCCGAAAGACGCGAAATCGGGCGATAAACTTCCGGCGATCCTGTCGATTCACGGCGGACCGGGCGGACAGACCCGGCTAACGTATTCGCCCCTGGTTCAATACCTGGTCAACAGTGGCTACGTCGTTTTAGCGGTGAATAACCGGGGTAGTTCGGGCTATGGGAAAACGTTTTTTGCCGCTGATGATCGTAAACATGGCGACGCCGACCTGAAGGATTGCGTCGAGTCGAAGAAGTTTCTGACGCAAACTGGCTACGTTGACCCCGCTAAAATTGGCATTATGGGCGGTTCCTACGGCGGCTACATGACGCTGGCGGGCCTGACGTTCACACCCGATGATTTTGCCGTGGGCGTCGATATTTTCGGCGTGGCCAACTGGCTCCGTACGCTGAACAGTATGCCTGAGTGGTGGGGTCCACAGCGCGAGGCTATGTTCAAGGAAATCGGCCATCCCAAGACAGATTCGGTGGCTTTGTACAACAAGTCGCCGTTGTTTCATACCGAACGTATCAAAAAACCATTGCTGGTCATCCAGGGAGCCAACGACCCGCGCGTACTGAAAATCGAATCGGACGAGATCGTGGCCAACGTAAAGAAAAACGGCGTGCCGGTCGAATACGTTACGTTCCCCAACGAGGGACACGGTTTTGTAAAAAAGGAAAACGAAATTACGGCTTACAAAGCCGTACGGGAGTTTCTGGATAAGTATCTGAAAGGTACGCGTCAGTAGGCTGAATCGACGTAACGGGGTGACGTCTTTGGTTTGGCGTAGTCTCTGACTACGCCAAACAGTATTCACGTTAGTTTTGCCCGATTGTTTCAACGCTACATTTTTTATATAAACCGGTCATAAGCCACAAACAGGCAGAGGAATAGAATCACTACGTTCAGCCAGACGTTTCGTGGTTCATGCCGACGATAATGAATGACCCCTGCCGGTAGCATAACTTTAGACATATCACTGCGATGGGCGTCAGCATTGGGATAATCTGCGTGTACCACGGAACGAGTAAACCGATGGCACCGGCCAGTTCGGTCACGCCCCTCATCCATTAGTTTACTTCTTGGGCATGGCGGCCGTCATCGTCATTTCGACACTCGCCCCGAATACCAGTTTGGCTACGCCCACTGTTGTTCGGGCGGGGTAGTTTCCTTCCTTGAAAAATTGTTTATAGACGGTATTCATCTTGGCAAAATCGTCCATGTTGCTCAGGTATACCGTTACGCTCACGACGTCGTCGAGCGAGGCACCGGCATCTTCCAGTACCGTTTTGATATTTTGTATGGTTTGTTTGGTTTCGGCCTCAATGCCTCCCTCCACGACTTTGCTGGTTTGCGGATCGGTGCCCACTTGCCCGGATACAAACAGTAACCCATTACTGATAACGCCCAGGCTAAACGGGTAGGGCGAGGAAGTAGCCGCAGCTTTGCGGGGTTTAACGATCTGTTTGTGCTGCGCTATACCAGAAAGACTGGCACCAAGAATGAGGAAGGAAATCAGGACGTACTTCATAAGTAAATTGGGTTGATTTGATTGTAAACAGGCTAATTGGTACTGATATTCCGGGTCAAAATCCCGTGTTTTTGATTGGCTGCCACCCAAAAGAATGACTGATCGACGCTGGTATTACCCGAAACTGAGCCGGACCGACGATCAGGAGAACAGGAATCAGCCAGAGTACCGTTTTTTCATGTGCTGTAATGGTGGTAAGCAGGAGGGAAATGCATAAAAATAAGCACTTTAACCGAATCTCTATACGTTTGCCGCCTTCATGCAATTTTTGTCTCGAAAAGTACTACGAATGCGTTCTTCCTGGCGATGAAGCCGCCAAAAGCCAATAAATTTACGTAGCGTAAATTTTAATTATCATGAAACATACTCTACTTCTTATCGCCATTTTCTTCGGTTGGAGCGCTTGCCAGGCTCAAGTTGCTACAACTACGCAAACCGCATCGGACAGCCTGATGATCACGATTTTTCTGAAGCATCAGCAGGACAAAAGCCTGAAACAGATTCAGGAAATACAAAATCAGAATAAGTTTCTGGAGATGTTTCCGCCCAAAGAAGCACGGGTTGTATCCTGGTACGTTATGATGGGCATTGGGCAGGTGGTAACGGTAAAGATTCCAGCCAAAAGTCTCAGAACCCTGAATCTGTCGATTGAAAATGGTGCCTGGGGCGCGTATAACACCGAATTCTACCCGACTTATGACTTTGTTCCCGTTTGGCAAAACGCAATAAAAAGCAAAAAATAAACTGGTCAGACGGTGCTGCGCTCAAGTTGTAGCCTGATCATTCCCACGTTCAGTGAAATAGCCGACCTCCCCAAAGCTCTAAAACTTCCCGAACGTTTTATTGATCCCAGCTTTCTGTAAGCTCGTTTACCCGGATTAAAACAGATACTTGTAATAGTATTTGTATATATAATTTTCTTATATATTTTTGTTTAAAAATTAAGCGCGCGTAATCACCATACCTTATGGATTCAGCTAATCAGGAATTTTTACGGGGAACTCTTAAGACAATTGTTCTTCAGTTGCTGGCTCAGCAGGGACGAATGTACGGCTATGAAATCACGCAGGCCGTCGAAGAACGTACCGGGGGCGAACTGACGCTCACTTTTGGTGCACTTTATCCAGTGCTCCACAAACTGGAAGACGAAGGCTTATTGATTACGGAAAGTCAGGAGGTAGATGGGCGACTACGCAAGTATTACCGGCTTACCCCAACCGGTAGTGAGACTGCCGTGCGAAAAGCCGGTGAATTTGACCGGTTTATTCAATTGATGCGCCTGCTTATCAGGCCTTCGCCAGATGTGGCCTTCGGACAATAATTGAGGATTACTCTCTACTCATTCGCTCCATTACGTATTTATGAACAAACTGTCTCGCGACCAACTTAGCTACTTAGCGCAGCAGATTCAGCAAACCAGGCCGCATCAGGCACTGCAAGCCGAACTGCTGGACCATATAGCCTCCCTGATTGAACAACGCATGGATCAGGGCCAGGAGTTTTCAATTGCTTTCGATCAGGCTATGCAGCAGGCAAATCCGCACGCGCTGGCGCAGTTGAAACAACTCTATCTTCAGGAATTTAGCAGTAAGTCTTCGCAGGCTATGCCAGTTGCCCTGCGGGTTCGGTTACGGGCCCAACGGCGTCGGGCAACCAGGCCTTTTCAGTACATTCTATTCTCCAGCGTACTCACCTTTCTGCTATTGATGGGTTTTCTGATCCTGGTTAGTCGACCGCTGGCTGTGCCACTTGGCGCGTTCCAAACTGCCTGGGGAGCAGGGCTGGCGGGATTGATGAGCGTAGTTATCGTTCGGTGGTGGATGGCTCGTAATCGCCGTAAACCCAGGCGATTGCCGGCTGTCTGACTCCGCGTTTATCTGTAGACTGGCAAAGTCCCATTCCAACCTAATTCCTTTTCCGATGATTGTTCACTACTTCACGGTGGCCCGGCGCCACCTGTGGCAAAATTGGCATGTCAATCTTATTAGCCTGCTGGGGCTGGCGGTGGGTTTGGCGAGCGGTTTGATCATTTTTTTGGTAGTCAACTACATGTTTAGCTTTGATCGCTACCACCCGCACCTGGATCGTACGTACTGGATTGTTACCGATATCAAACGGGAAACAACCATGCAGACCGATGCCGCCCCGCGACCGCTGGCCGATGTGCTCCGGCGCGACTACGCATTTGTGGAGAGCGCGGTCCGGTTAGAAACTTTCTTTGGCCGTACCCTGAGCGTTCCAAATGGGAAAGGTGGTTGGATCAAAAAGTTTGCTGAGGCTCGTAACGTCTGCTTTACCGAACCCCAATACGTCGACCTGTTCGGTGTGGAGTGGGTGAGCGGCAACCCGAAGACGGCCCTGGCGGCTCCCAACACAATTGTGCTGAGTGAGCGCTACGCCCATAAATATTTCGACACGGCATCGGCCCTGGGTAAGACTCTGCGCTTAGACAACCGAACCGACCTGACCGTTACGGGAATTGTTAAAGACCCACCGACCAATACCCAGCTTCGGTATGACGCGTTCGTCTCGTATGCTACCATTCCGGTATTGGATGGACCGACCGCCCTGGCCGATTGGCAGGGACTACAGGCGATGTGCTTTGTGCGGTTGCGGGAAGGGACTGATCCTGATTTGCTTAGCCAAAGCTTATCTGCTATTCGACGCAGGAATCTGTCGCCCCAGGAAGCTACTCAGTTTGACTATCAGGTTCTGCCCCTGGCTGAACTCAACCACCAACGTAGTGGTACGGCTCCGCGACCGGTCCTTTATGTCCTGATCGGGGTCGGCATACTGCTGGTTATGGCGGGCTGCATCAATTTTATTAACCTGGCAACGGCCAGGGCGCTGAAACGGGCGCGGGAAGTTGGTGTTCGCAAAGTGATGGGCAGTACACGCTGGCAGTTGGTCGGCCAGTTTATGCTGGAAACAGCCCTGTTGGTGATACTATCTACGTTCGTTGCCCTCGTACTGACCCAACTTAGCCTGCCGGTAGTCAATCAGACGTTGGCGGCTACCATTGAAATGCTACGTCCGGACCTATCCATTGGCGATGTGGTTCAGCCTCAGGCAGTAGGGTGGTTTCTGTGTCTTATTATCAGCGTAATCATTTTATCGGGCCTTTATCCAGCGCTCGTGCTGGCCCGTTTCAATCCGGCAAAGGCACTCACCAGCCAACCGGCGACTCGGACTGTAGGTCGACTAACGGTACGGCAGGGCCTCATTCTTGGTCAGTTCGTGCTGATGCAATTGTTTATCCTGAGCGTACTGGTCATCACGACGCAGCTTCAGCACATGCAGCGGGCTGAATGGGGTTTTCGTCATGAATCGACTCAAGTTGTTTTCCTGCCCCAGCAGCAATCCATTCCCTTCGCGCACCTGCGTGAGCAGTGGTTGCAAGTGCCGGGTGTCGAGCAGGTTGCCTTTGGTAGCGATATGCCTGCATCGCCCTACAATCACCCCAGTCCATTCAGCTATCACACCGCGACCCAGCCCGAACCCTTTGAAACCCGCGTGCGGGCGGTTGATGAACATTACCTGTCGGTTTTCGATTTGTCGCTGGTGGCTGGTCGAAACATTCGGTCTACCGATACGACGGGTCGCGACGTATTGGTGAATGAAACGCTGGTGAAGCAATTGGGTATCTCCTCTCCGGCTGCGGTGGTGGGTAAACCCATTCGGGTGAAAGACGGTGACCGGGTTATTGTCGGCGTCGTGCGGGACTTTCGCAGCGGAGATTTACACCAGCCTATTTTGCCTATGACGCTGATTCATGATCTTCCGCACAGCCGGGTAGCGATGCTGCGCCTGAACCCAACCTACGCCGACCAGACTGGTCAGGCCATTCAGCAGGTCTGGGATAAGGTATTGCCGGATCAGGTTTATCACGCAGAGAACCTATCAGACCTAATGAGTCGCTTTACGGAACTGGAGCGTTTACTGGCGGGAATGGTTCAGGCGTTCGCCCTGGTGGCGATTGGTCTGAGCTGCTTGGGTCTATACGGGCTGGTTACGTTTATGACCGAGGCCAAAGCCAAAGAAATTGGCGTTCGTCGGGTGCTGGGAGCCCGGACGACGCAGCTGCTTTGGTTGTTAGGGCGGGAGTTCGGTAAACTACTCGGTCTGGGCTTCTTCGTGGCGGCACCGCTCGGGGCCTGGGTGTTGTCGGGTTGGTTACAGCAGTATACGTATCGAATTTCGGTAAACGGTTGGCTATTGATAGGAACCCTCGTTCTAACTGGCCTGATAACTGCCCTGACCGTCTCTCGTCAGGCATTGAAAGCTGCCCGCACCAATCCGGTTCATTATCTAAAAAGTGAGTAATTGATTTAATCCGTATTCCCACAGCGTGCCACTACGTAGCATTCAATTAGTAGGCACCTTCCCCAAAGCTCTGAGCTTTGGGGAAGGTGTTCGTTCGGGCTACCGTGTCAATCGGTAAATCAGCAGGGCGGCCCGCTGGATGAGTATCGGGAACTCCTTGATATTCATTGTTTCTTCGATGCTGTGAGCGCCTTTGCCCGACGCACCCAGTCCGTCTACGCAGGGCATGTATTGGGCCACAAATGATACGTCCCCGGCCCCGCGCGCACCCGGGTCGAACGCTTTGACGGGGCCGACGCCCATGTCCCGACTGATTTTGTCTATTTGCTTGCGCAGTTCGTCGTTGGCCGCAGAAGGCTCCATGCCTGGTATGCCGTCGGTAAAGGAAATGGTGGCCTTGGTGAGCGGCAAGCTCTTATCGACAATTTCGCGCATTTTAGCGCGGGCGGCTTCTTTCTGGGCTTCGGTCAGAAACCGCAGATCGCCTTTAACCAGGGCCGTACCGGCAATGATGTTTGTTTTGCCAATCGTTTCGGCTTTCGCCGTTTTGTCGTCATAGTGCACTTCCGAGCCACCAACGATCAGGCCGGGGTTGAAGGTGAGGTATTTTTCCTGACCGAGCGTCCGCCGAAACTCGTTCAGAATCCGAACGGCTTCGTAAATGGCACCGTAGCCCAGGTCATTAAAAATGCGGGACGAATGGCCTGTCCGGGCCTTTACGTTGAGCGTCCACCCGCTGGCTCCCCGCCGACCGGTCGTTACGTGGTGTAGGCCCTGAGCCGATTCAAAGGCCAGTGCCAAATCGCATTTCTTCGCTCGTTCGATAAAATCCCGGCGACTTTCAGAACCACCCGAACTCTCTTCGTCACCCGTAAAGTAGATGGTAATGGACGTATCGTCGAGCAGTTTTTGCTCCTGCAGCGCTTTCAGAGCCGCAATCACCACGACGTCGCCCCCTTTCATGTCGTTGACGCCCTGGCCCGCCACCGTCGAGTCATTGACCCGCGTATACGGCTCCATCGGCAGGCTTTTTTCAAAGACAGTGTCCAGGTGGCCAATCAGAAACAACTTTTTGCCCTTTTTACCTTGCCGGGTGGCCACCAGATGTCCCGCCCGATTGAGCGAATCAGGAAGCGATACCCATTCGGTTTTAAAGCCTAGTTTATCAAATTCATCGGCCATCAATTTACCAACCGTGCGTACGCCTTCTTTATTGAGCGTGCCACTGTTGATGTTGACGACTTTTTCCAGAAACGCTTCGGTTTCGGGCATGTGTTTCTTAACGGTGGCAATGACCGCCGTTTCGGGTCTGGAAAGTGACTGCGCTGACGCGCCAAAACTGGCAAACAGCCAAAGAAGGACAAGTTTTCTCATGAGGTATTTTTCGCTAAAACAGGTTGTGTAAAGGGCTAAAATAAGTAAAGTAATCTGTTGATTATCTGATGCGATGGTTTAGTGCAACTTTTACTGAAATAGCTTCTACTACGTTGTAATATCCATGTTTATATCGCCTAAGGCAGAAGAATACTTTGTTCTTCTGCCTATCTTCGATTGAAAAAATGAATATTCACTGAGCCTGAGCCAATCATGCCTTTAGACCAAACTGACCGCTTCGTCCAGTTCAGACGTGAACTTCACCGGTTTCCCGACGTTTCGGGTCATGAAGTAGACACCCAGAAACGGATAAAATCGTTTGTTAGCCAGTTTAATCCCGTTGCCAGTTGGGAGGTTGGCGGAACGGGTTTATTACTGCAATACGGGCCGGGCAATACGGGTCCCGTTACGTTGATTCGGGCCGATATTGATGCGTTGCCCATTCAGGAGGTCAATACGTTTGGGCATAAATCGCAGATCGACGGCGTGTCACACAAATGCGGTCATGACGGCCACACTGCAATTCTGGCCCGATTGGCATCTTTGTTAGCCGAAAATCCGGTTGCGAACGGTCGGGTATATTTGCTGTTTCAACCCGCCGAAGAAACTGGTGCGGGCGCTGCCGCCGTTTTGAACGATCCTGCTTTTGCCGACATTACGCCTGATCGCGCGTTTGCGCTGCACAATTTACCCGGCTTTCAACAGGGCGTTATCGTATGCAAACCCGGCCCGTTTACAGCATCCGTTTTGAGTATGATCGTTACGTTCACGGGCTACGTATCCCATTCGGCCGAACCCGAAAAAGGACGTAACCCGGCGTATGTGATGGCAGATTTTACGCTAAGGAGCCGCACCTTGCAACAGCCTGCGGATCAGGCTGATGACTTTGCGCTAATCACGCCAATTTATACGACAATGGGAGAGAAGTCCTACGGCATTTCGGCGGGTTATGGAGAGGTGCATCTTACGCTCAGAACCCGAAATGCCAAACGAATGGAAGCGCTGACCGCCGAACTACTGGCTTTACTGACGGAACTGTCGACCGGCACGGGTATCGACGTAGCAACGAGCTATACGGAAGCGTTTTTTGCCAATGAGAACGACCCTGATGCCTTCGCCCAAATCAAACAAAGCGCCCTGAAACTCGGATATGCTTTTGTTGAAAAACAGGAACCCTTCAAATGGGGCGAAGATTTTGGCCTCTTTACGCAAAAATACAAAGGGGCTATGTTTGGTATTGGCAATGGCGAAGACTCCCCGGCACTGCACAACGACGATTACGATTTCAACGATAACCTGATCGAACCAGCCGCCCAACTGTTTTTAGACCTGATTGCCGTGGCGCATGGATAAGCAGCGATCAACGATTGAATAACTTGCTGACGACAAGGCCAATGGCCACGCCCAGTGCTACATACCGCACTCTTCCAATTGGTACGTAGCGGGTTTCGGTGGGCGTTACTTCAATAAATCCCTGTGGGCTGATCATTAAACCGCCCCCTAAGCCGCCCCCGTCTCCCTGGCTGCTGCCAGCTGCATCACTGGTCGTTTTTCCGGCCGCCAAATTTCCCTCACCGAAACCTCCGCCCAAGCCGAGAGTAACCCTAGCGACGGGAATAATGGTTTTATCTCCGGCCACAATGGGTTCTCCGTAAACCTTGCGGACCGAAGCTTCTCCGGTGAATCGATCGATGAAGGATCGCATGAGTTGTTCTGTATGTAGCGAGCTCATAAACGGGATGGGTTTGGGTTAGCCGTAAGACAAAAATAAGGTAAATTGAATGAGCTTACTTCTTTGTTGTACACGGAAATTTTTGCTTATGTCTGCAACAAATAAGTTCTAAATCGGTGTCATTCCAGTAGCAGTTACAGAACACGTAACGAACCTCATTCCACCAATGAAAACAACAATCCTGTTCCTATTACCACTGGCGAGCGTATTATCCTGCAAGGAACCCCGAAAGGATATCACGCCCACGAATACTACGAACCCTTCTTCGGCTGGCTCACAAACTCCGCCTGTAGTCGAGAAGTCGGGCGTTGTGAAGTTAGGGCCAGTTGTGCAGATTTCGGGCTATTCTGTAGACCCAAATGGCGACAAAACGTTCCTGCTGAATGGAAACCAACTCAGAGTAGTCTGGACCCGTACGACCAATTATGACTACGACGAACAGAACCGGCTGACGGGTGAAAAATCTGTGGCCAGCTACGACCGTAATTGGTGGGAGGGATATTCCTATCAGTATGCGCCAGATCTGAATACGCGCTACCAGAATTCAGAAAATAAGGAGTTTCTCAATACGTTACTGCTGAACGAGCAAGGCTACCTGAAAGGAAACTCAGGCCCCGGCGAATACATTTATAATGCCGAAGGGTATCTGATCAGCTACAACGGAAACGGCCAGGAAGATACGTACACCATAGAAAACGGGAATGTTATCGCCAGGAAAACAGTCTATCGGAATGGCAGTGTGCAATACAATACCTATGAATATGACCTGACAAAACCCGGTATTCCATCCCCTTTCACCTACCGGGGCAAGCCAAGTCAGAATTTGCTTATTAAGCAGACATTGGCTGATTCGGCATCACCGACTACCGTATTCACCCACTACTACCATTTTGATACGAAGAATCGGCCCATCCGGGAGTTTGTCGTTACCGATAAGGACCCCGTTCCAAGAAGCATTCGGGAGTTTATGTATAAATGAGTTGACTCACGAGCGTATTCATAAAAAAAAGGCCAATGCTACGTAGCACTGGCCTTTTTTCATGAATACGCTTCTGTCTACAGTTTGTATTCCAATGACAGAGAGGCATTTCTGTTCTTGTAGCTATTTTTATAGAAAGGAAAATAAGGGTCACCCGCTGGTCCAATATTTTTCAAGCCCAATTCATACGTCAGGCCTAGAACGGTTCTGCCGAACTCAAACCCGATTCCGGTTCCTACGCCAAAATCGAAACGCTTGAGACCCCGGCTATCAAATGTCTTTTCCTCAACGGTGCTGTAATCAATCATATCGCCATAAATGATATCGCCAGTTAGTTGGGTTTTGCCGCCTATGCCATAGGCAAAGTACGGCCCAGCATTAAGTACAAGCTTTGTTCCCGGCTTTAGATCAATCTTGTAGCCTAGATAGACAGGTGCCTGCAAATACCGCTGATTGCTTTTCATATATGCTTCTCTACCTGGCATTACTATCCTGTATTCGTAGCCAAGGGGCGCTTCGCCTTTTATTTTTGTCCCTTTGGTGGTAAACGAAAGCCCGGATTGAAGAAAGAGGTTTTTGCTAAACTTGTAGTTGGCGGTAACCCCTGCATTGACACCGGTCTTTACGTTATAATTTGGTAAAGTAGTGTTGTTCAGGGATAAAGAAGATAGATTCAATCCGCCCTTTAATCCGAATTCAAACGGTGAACTCTGTGCCGATGAGGTAAATCCTGTCAGGAGCAATAAGGCTGTAAGTAAGGGTCTATACATATTTTTCATTTGTGTTGAAATAAGGTTCGCTGAAAAGACCCAATACGTAGCAAGACGGTTGTAACAAGCAATCCACGTTTGTTTAAAGATTTTTGCTGGTTTCCCAGGAGCAGGTTTCCAGAAACATTCGGCCCTCAAGTGTTCTGGTGGTGGAACCTTCAGAAATTGAGAGGGTGGCGGGTCCGCCCACGGTTCCCCAGACCTGATTTGGGTCGGGGGAGGGATAACAAACCAGGGTTTTCGACGTAGCAGGAGGGAGCTTCAGTCGAAATGTGAGGTTCTCGTGCCGAAACGATATCTCGCCACCGGTCAACAACTTGGTGTGATCGGGGCTGGAAAACGTTCGATTTTGCAGCGTATACTGCCTGGCCAGCATGTGAAAGCCAGCCCGTATAATCTGGTCGCCCTGCTGAAGGTAAATATAGCTGCCCGGACTGCCGAAAATATTCCACCCGTCTCCGCTGAAATGATACCAGGTCCAGCTACCGCCCTGCCGGTCGGGTGTGTCGTCCAGCCGTCCCTGTTCGTGGTAAGCCTGCCCTTTGATGTTGGTTTTATAATCCCCCCAGGCCAGCGACCCCGATACGTTGCTATGGGGAATCTGGGAGACGTAGCTAAAGCTGGGGCTACCTAGGCGCGCACCACTCATCAGGCTCACCAGAATACCCGGCATAACGCCCGTTGGGAAAGCAGCAAATGGCGGTTTCGTAGGGGTAATGTCAAAAACGCCCGCTATCTCCGGGAAATTTACCTTGATGGCATACGTTCTGTGTTTACCGGAACCGCTGGCCTGAATAAGAAATCGGGATGGGACTTCCAGCCGGTCTGCCGAAGTCCTGATGTCTGCTTGAGGAATTTCGGTTAAAAATCGTTTTACAAGACCATCCCTGGTCTTCAGAGCCATAGTGAATACCGACTTTTTCTGGCCCGATCCGGGTTTACTCCACCAGTCCTGAGGGATAAACCCCACCACGACTGAGCTGCCATCGCTGAGGAAAAAGTCAAAATACCACCACTGTAACTGAACTTTAGGCTGGGTGAAGTTTTTTGTCTGGAGTTTATGCAATCGGTCGGTCTTCTGCCAATCCTGGTAATACAGGAATTGGTTTATGGTGGATTTGGGAATGCTCCACGCCACCATTCGTTTGAGAAAAGGGTCAGCAGGCAGTGTAAAACAGCCATCTCTTTTTGGTGGGAAGGCATAGACCTTCCGAACGTACTTTGTTGCGAGTGAACCGTAATAATGCGGGCAGGAACCCTCGCAGCCTACTACGTTTTCCCACTTCAATAGTGGATCGCTGTCGGAAATTTCGATTTTAAGTAAGAGCAGATCAGCCTGACCCAAAAACAACGTATTGGCGGTTGGAATCACCTGCTCTGGTGTTGAAAGCTGAATATATCCCCTTTCTGAAAGAGACAATGGGCAAAAACTGGCCTTGTCCGCTCGGGAAAGCCAATCTGATTTCTTGACGATATAGAAAAACGTTTCCGAAGCTAAAGCAGTACCGGCGTTTAGTAGGGCAAACAGAACTAAAAATAGCTTACTCATAAACGTCTGACTCTAGTGGAACAGGCTCGGCCAGCCGGTCATCTCTACGGTGATGGGTTATCTCCATAAAATACGGAAAATACAGCGTTAGCGATTTAGTAAAGAATCAGATACGTAGCGCGAATTGTTTCGTGATGGATATTGTCCGTCTGCGTCTATTATCGGGCCATACATAGGGTGATGCCCCCGGCTTGCTGACGAGTCTAAGAACAGATAGCCGCAGGCTTACATTTTGACGTACTGGATCGCAGGTTTCGATGCGATTCCAACACACTACTTGTTTTGCCGGTAGAGGGGAATGCCAAACGATATATAGACAAATGCTTGGCTGATCAAAGCGTAACAATTTTCAAATCCGAACCTGAAATTATACATTACGAATGTGCGATATTGCTAAACGTTGGCACATAAGGCTCTATCGTTATGCTATTCAGCTTTACCTCTACACCCGATTTTGACTTTATGACTTACTTTGCCCGTCATATACAGGCAACGGTACAGAACGGCCTGCTGGTGATGCCAGAGCATGTTGGACAGGGTTACATTCGCAAGTTAGTATTCGAGCCGGACTTCAAGATCACCATACATCGTTACTCTCTCAAGGAAGATCTTATCATCAAACGCAATGCATCCGGCCAGAGGAATGACCTGATCACTGTCTTTTTTTACAACAACGAGCAGGCGCTTGAGATCGCTTACAATGATGACACCCAGGTCCTGTTTTCGCAGCGCGATGAGTCGGCTATCCAGGTTACTTCCAACGATCTCAGCTCAACTATTCGTTTTCCCGCCTATCAAACTATTCATTATGTAGTTGTCGCTATAAAGCCGCTCCGTTTAACTGAATTGTTGGCTGTCAGTGAGCCTAATTCGGTACTCCAGACCATCACCGGCAGCGGTAATTCCTTTCTTTTCTTCGAACGCATGGGAGCCGAAACCAAGCTGTTGCTTAAAAACATGGCCGCCGTGGACATGAATGATCGCTTGAGCCACTTCTACATGCAGATCAAGGTGCAGGAGCTACTTTATCTGGTTTTCCATAAATTGTCTTTCCGCGAAAGCGCTGCTCATCAAACGATCAACAGCGCCGACGTGGAAAGACTCTTGTACATACGGAATGAGATCATCAGCGACCTGAGTGTGCCGCCAGTAATCCGTGAGCTGGCACAGGTGGCAGCCATGAGTGAAACCAAACTAAGACAGCTTTTCAAGCAAACGTTTGGCACCACAATCTACAATTATTACCAGCAAGCCAGAATGGAAGAAGCCGCCTTCCTGTTGAAACAGGGCAAGCACTCCGTTGGCGAGGTGGGCTATGAGCTGGGATTTTCCAACCTGAGCCACTTCAGCCGACTATTTGAAAAGCATTATGGCCTGAACCCGAAGCGGTACTCGTATTCCTAACGCGCTGTCTACCCCAGATAATCGGGTGGGAATACTTTCTGACCATGCTTTTCGGCTATGGCCTGTAGTTTTTTCACGGCGGCTTCGTCCAGCGGTGGCGGAGGAAGAAACTGGCCGGAAGCAACCGGCTGGCCAATCTCTTCGAACAGCGTTTCCAAACCGGCAGGTACCACGGTGCAAAGCAAATGGGCCGTTTGCTGGGTCTTATTTGTAAAGGCGTGCACCACCCCCCCTTTAGGAATGGTAATAAATGATCCTTTACCCGCTACATAGTCGCCAAACTCGGATTTGACTTCTATTTCGCCTTCGATCACGTAAAAGGATTCCTCAAAATCTGCATGGGCATGCGGCCCAGGTCCACCGCCGGGCGGGATTAGCATGTCAATCGTGGAGAAGGCTCCTGCTGTGTCTTTTCCACTGATCAGGATTCGGTAGGTGTCACCCACAACGGAAATGCTTTTTCCCTCTTCGGCCCCCACGGTGAACGGTTTTTTGTGATTTTCCATACCAGTTGATTTAAATACGCCACAAATCTCGGAAAGCTCCAGATTAGAAAATATTCCGATAGGACTGATTTATAGTCCTATCAGACAAACTGGATCATGCGGCTCATCAGCCTGTATAATCATACGATAACAATACCCGCCGGGTAGATATCTGGATTGACGGGTCTCGTCGGATTCGACTGTTTTTCTGGCTCTTTGCGCTATTTACAGTTCGTTTGAAGGCTCAACTTTGCTGTGCAGAAACTAAAACACACGGCAATGAGAAAATTAGTAATGCCTTTTACAAAAGGCTCACTACGGTTAAAAAACCATGTTGTAATGGCCCCGATGACGCGCAGCCGGGCACTGAACAATCTACCCAATGAATTAATGGCTACCTATTACAGACAACGTTCCGGCGCTGGCCTGATCGTTACTGAAGGTACCTCACCTAGCCCGGAAGGATTAGGCTATCCGCGCATTCCGGGCATTTTTTCCGAAGCACAGGTTGATGGCTGGAAAGCGGTAACGAAGGGCGTACATGAGGCCGGTTCCAGGATATTCCTACAGTTGATGCATACTGGCCGGATTGCCCATATCGCTAATTTACCGGAAGGCTATCAGCCAGTAGGACTCTCTGATCGTAAAGCAGCCGGAGAAATCTTTACCGACACCGCCGGTTTGCAGGAACATTCCGTGCCGGTAGCCCTGGATGCGGAAGGCATAGTCAATGTGATCAACAACTTTGTAAAAGCTGCCATAAACGCTGTCAGAACTGGTTTTGACGGTGTGGAACTTCACGGTGCCAACGGGTATCTGTTGGAACAATCGTTAAATCCCCATGTCAATACCCGTACGGACAACTATGGCGGAAGTATTGAAAACCGCAGCCGCTTAACCCTGGAGATCGCCGAAAAGATAGCCAGTGCCATCGGTCGGGAGAAAGTTGGTCTGCGTATATCGCCGTACTCTACGCTAAGTGATATGCCGGCGTACGACGAGGCAGACGTACACCAGACCTACGCTTACCTGAGTGGTGAATTGAACCGCCTGGGCATTGCATACATCCACATTTCCGACAATCCTTCGATACCACAAAAAACGCATCAGTCAATCCGCAGCGCCTTTTCCAATACGCTTATTTACTGCAATGGACTAACCGCCCAAACAGCCGAAGCAAAATTACAGGCCGGATCGGCCGATCTGGTGGCCTTTGCCAGAAGCTTTCTGTCAAACCCCGACTTCATGCGGAGGATAGAAAAAAACGCCCCCCTGAATGAGGTGGATTACAGGACTTTATACACCCCCGGTGCGCAGGGGTACACCGATTATCCTGTACTGGATGAATTGGCACAACTCGTATAACCTATAAGGCCCGGCACCTTTTTGGATGACCGGGCTTCTTGTTCAACTTAACAAGTCAACCAACATGAGAAAAGTAATTTATAGGCAATTTGGCGACGAAAGCGTGCTGGAGGTAACCGAGCAAGCGGTGCCAGGTATTGAGAAAGATCAACTGCTGATTCGGGTAAAAGCGGTTTCGATTAACCCCCTGGACTGGAAGGTGTACGGGGGAGAAATGAAATTGATGTCAGGATCTACATTTCCCAAATCGGTGGGTATCGACTTCTCCGGCATTGTCGAACAAACTGGCAGCGCCGTAACACGCTTTACCGCTGGTGATGCGGTCATTGGGGTGCTGGACGTATTTAAAGGCGGAGCCCTGGCCGATTTCCTTGTCGTTAAAGAGTCTGATATTGCCCCAAAACCTGCCAATATTTCGTTTGAGAAGGCCGCAGCCCTACCCGTAACCGGACTGTCAGCCATTCAGATCATTGATCAGCTGGCCGCCGTCAGCGCTAACCAGGAGGTGTTGATCAACGGGGCTACCGGTGGGATTGGTGTGTTTGCCGTGCAGATTGCCAAAAAACGCGGTGCCCGGGTAACGGCGGTTGTCAGTACCAAAGGCGTTGCCGAAGCAGCAAAATGGGGCGCAGATACCGTAATCGACTACACAAAGCAGGATATTAAGCTTCTTAATCGACGGTTCGACGCGGTTATTGATTTATCGACCACGCTTTCCTTTAACCAGGCAAAAATCCTGATGAAACCAAAGGCCGTCTTTGTCACTACGCTTCCATCCCCGTTGACGCTCATTTACTCGTTCGTTAACAATCTTATTTCAGGGCAAAAACTCAAGGTCCTGATCGTGAAACCGACCATTGAAGGGCTCAATACGTTGACGAATCTAGCTGAAGCTGGCCTGCAGATCGTGCTGGATAAAACGTATTCCTTCACTAACGTCAGGGACGCATACCGGGAAGCCCGTCGGGGTAAACTAATCGGAAAATCGGTGATTGTTCTTGATTGATGGCAGACTCAGCAATTGACTATTTGCCCAATACAAGGGCATGAAAAATGGCTAATCAGTAAGTAACTCCTTACCTGGATGAGGTGAGGATTTTTTCCGTGGTATCTTACCTGGGGCTAATTGACTCTATAAATTTGTACTGGTAGAAGGTTTTTTTAGCAACCATCGGGGGAATGAAAATCTTCCAGTTTACCAAGGGGGCAACAGCGCAGAGCCTGTAGGAAAGGCAATTTTCAAGATTCATTTAGCGTACCGTCATGTACGCAACTATATTGTTTTTACAACTGATTGTGTATCTGAGGATGCTCTCAGGGTATAGATAACCCGATTTCCTGCCGACGCAGCCCTGTTGAGCTTCTGACGGAACAGGATCATGCATGTCGAATAGGCTACTAATTAAAATTGGTACCTACCAGCGTTGACCAGTTCAATTAGACGCTATTTTGCACCACAAACCAACTTCATTCAATCTCATTGAAAACGCTACTAGCTTTTCTGTTACTGCCAGCCATAGTCCTTGCCCAGGCGACGCCATCGGCCAATCCATATCCATACACGCCCGCGCAGGATTCGGTTTATGTGGCTGAGACGTATCAGAAGTCTGAATTTATGGTGCCCATGCGCGATGGCACGAAGCTCTTTACGCAGGTATATGCGCCTAAAGATCAGGTAACGAAGCATCCGATTATCATGCAGCGGACGCCCTACAGTTGTCAGCCTTATGGACTGGATCGCTTTCGTCGGCGGGTAGGGCCGAATGCGTTCATGCTACGTGATAATTACATTGTTGTGTATCAGGATGTTCGCGGACGTTGGGCGTCGGAGGGGAAGTTTGTGGAAATGACCCCGCATGTGGACGTTAAAAAAGGAAACGCCGATCATGACGAAGCTTCCGATACGTATGATACCATTGACTGGCTGCTGAAAAACATACCTGGTCACAATGGAAACGTAGGGCAGTGGGGCATCAGCTATCCCGGTTTCTTTACATCGGCGGGGTCGGTGTCGGGACATCCGGCCCTGAAAGCGTCATCACCACAAGCGCCGATGGCTGATCTCTGGCGCGACGATGCGTTTCATAATGGAGCCTTCCAGATTGCAGCTAACTTTGGGTTCTATACGTCGTTTCAGGAGCAGAAAGGGCCAACGAAGCAGCGCCCGCCCCTTTTATTTAACATCGACGATCCGGATGGTTACCATTTTTACCTGAACATGGGGCCAACGGCCAATTCGGAAAATAACTATTACAAGGGTCGGAATGTGTATTACCACGAAAATTTCGAGCATCCCGACTACGACGAACACTGGAAAAAACGTAATATTTTACCGCATTTAAAAGGCCTCAAACACGCAGTGATGGTGGTTGGTGGCTGGTACGACGAGCAGGATCTGTATGGTACGTTCAATACGTATAAAGCTATTGAAAAACAGAATCCGGGTATTCAAAACATCTTTGTGGTAGGTCCCTGGGTACATGGCGGCTGGGCGGGTCCGTCGGGGCAAATCCTGGCCGATCAGAATTTTGGCTCGAAGACGTCGCCCTATTATCAGGAGAACATCGAAGCTAAATTTTTTAAGCATTACCTGTTCAATGAAACAACACCGCTAGCGCTGCCCGAAGCTACGTTGTTCGAGACCGGCACCAACCGCTGGCGCAGTTTCGATACGTATCCGCCGAAAGGAACGGCGCAAAAACAGTTATATTTGCAGGGAAATGGTAAACTCGGTTTCTCCCCATCCACAACCGGAACCACCTTCTCCGAATTCCCGTCGGACCCTGCACACCCGGTTCCGTTTTCCAGTAAAATCAATGATGGTTTTTCGGCTGATTATATGGTCGAAGATCAGCGGTTTGCGTCGTCCCGCCCCGACGTGTTGACCTTTCAAACCGACGTACTCACCGACGATTTAACACTGGCCGGGCCGATTCTGGCTCAACTGACCGTATCAACGACCGGCACCGACGCCGACTGGATGGTGAAAGTGATCGACGTATATCCGCCCGATATGCCCCAGAATCATCAAAACGGCGATGTCGTTTATGGAGACTATCAACAGTTGATACGTAGTGAAATCATTCGGGGACGTTATCGGAACAATGTTAGCAAACCCGAAGCTTTTAAACCGAATCAGCCAACCCAGGTGGCTGTGGAGTTGCAGGACGTACTACACACGTTTAAAAAAGGACACCGGCTGATGGTGCAGGTTCAAAGCTCTTGCTTCCCGCTGGCTGACCGTAATCCGCAAACATTCGTCCCCGTCTTTTTCGCCAAAGAAGCTGATTATCAGAAAGCCACGCATCGGGTGTATCATGGCAAATCGGGTGCAAGTTTCCTGAAAGTTGGGGTGCTGAATCCGTAGTATCCTGGCGACTTCTCTGCTGAGCGTAATCAGAGACTACGCTCAGCAGAGAAGTCATGATAGCTATGATGCCGTATACAATCCACCGCCTACCAGACCATTATCTACCCGATTACTTCCGTAAAGCTTGATGCTTTTAATAAGTCCATTGCCGATATAGTCGCTGGGTTGAGCATACTCGTCTGTACTTGCACCCGAAGTGCTAGTACCAGCACGTTGTCCGCTTTTATTTTTGAAGTATTTATAGATGCCAAAACCAGCACCGGCAAGTAGGGTGGCGGCTCCTAACGCAATACCCAGTGAAGTTGTCGTTTTCTTGTCCATGATTATGAATGGGTTGTTTACAGAGAAAACCTGTGGTAGACCAAATAGTTTTCGGCAGCTATTCAGATTTATTAAATAGGCGCTGGCCTGTTTTGTAGCTTGTTAAACCCTGTTTTGGCTTGTTTTGCCACTTTTTTACTAGTCATAACCAAGCATTATGAAGGAAACTAAACCGCTCGATAAGCCTTGCGCAATAAGTTATCAACGTGCCTGTTTTAGTGTAAAATTGCCAATTTCCTCCGACCTATGCGTAGTCTGATTGCACTCTTTCTTGCTTTTTTCTCTCACCATGTCGTACAAGCTCAGCCGCCCATAAGGCCTAAATTAACCGTTACCCCCCTCAACGAGCAGGTGTATGTCCACACTACGTATGGTATGTATGGCAAGACGCCATTTCCATCCAATGGGCTGATCATTAAAACGAAAGACGGCGTGGTGCTGGTTGATACCGGCTGGGATACCGATACCAACACCGATAATACCCGGGACTTACTTCAATGGGTTTCCAGTAACCTGCACCAACCTGTCCGACTTTGTATTGTTACGCATGCTCACGAAGATCGTGTGGGTGGAATCAGTGAACTCCACAAGTCAGGGATTCGGGTTGTCAGTACGCCATTGACCGCCCGGAAATCGGTCAAGCTGGGCTTTGAATCGCCCGAAGGTATTTTGCCCGCCGATACTACGTTTAAAATCGGCCGGGAGCCCATTCGCTGTTATTTCCCCGGCGAGGGGCACACCAGCGATAACATTGTCGTGTGGTTGCCGAACCAGAAAATCCTGTATGGTGGCTGTCTGGTAAAAAGTGTCGTTGCCTTTGGCATGGGGAACCTGGCTGATGCCAACGTAAACGCCTGGGCTGGTTCCATGCGGAAGGTGCTGAGTCAATTTGAAACCGCCCGAGTTGTGGTACCCGGTCATCAGGATTGGGGTGATACCAAGGCGCTGGCGCATACCTTGCAGATGGTGGAAAAATGCATGGCTTCCCAAAAATGATAACCTCAGCCAAGCGTGAACGGGGCAACACAATACTACGTTGCCCGAACTTCATTTAACGAATAATATCATGCCCAAACTTATTTTAATGGATCACGACGGAGCTATTGACGATTTGCTATCGCAATTGCTTGTCCTGACAATGCCCGATACTGAACTGATCGGCATCACCGTAACGCCCGCCGATTGTTACATCGAGCCAGCCCTGGAATCGACCTATAAGTTACTTCAATTAATGGGGAAAGAATCGGTTCCGTTGGGTAGGGGAGACTACTACGGCATTAATGCGTTCCCGAACGAGTGGCGGGCACGACCGGAGATTATAAACGCCTTACCAATGTTGATCAATCTCCCGAAATCGCCTGATCCGTACACGTACCTGAGCGCGCCCGATCTGATTATCGACAGGCTGAGTTCGGCTACAGAAACGGTAACGATTTTGATGACGGGTCCTTGCTCCAATCTGGTGTTGGCCCTAGAGGAAGTCCCGGAGCTGAAAGACAAAATTAAAGAGATTGTCTGGATGGCGGGCGCATTTCGCGTGCATGGAAATGTCCAGACCTTTCAACACGACGGCACGGCCGAATGGAATGTGTTCTGGGACCCGATCAGTTCCCAAAAGCTGGTTTCGTATGAATTGCCGTTAACGCTGATTCCGCTGGACGTAACGAATCATGTGCCCGTTACCCGGAAATTTCTGTCAACCTTAGCGACGCAAATCGACTACAAGTTGTCGAATTTAACGGGCCAGTTGTGGGCATTGACGCTCGATACCATTCCGAGCTATCATTACACCTACTTTATGTGGGATATTCTGGCGACCAGCTATCTGGCGCTACCTGAGAAGTTCACCACCGAGATTGTGAAAGCAAACGTCAGCACGCGCCCGCCCAACGCCGGACAGACGTATCTGGATGATAACGGCTATACGGTGAAAATAGCCACCGATGTCAATCCAGCCCATTTTTACGAATATATCCTGACGCATTTTAAGCGGTAATGAATGTAAGTCAGGAAGCTCCTTTCTAGCCTGTATTTATATAGACGAAAATAAGCTTCCTGATTAGTAGTCATTGTTGTGTCAGGCTTCTAAAACCATCGTTTCTTTATTGTACTTATTTCTATAATCGATGGGTGATAATCCGGTAATTTTTTTAAATGTCGTTCTGAACGCTTTGTTGTCGGAATAGCCGACATCATACATAATTTCGTTGACGGTTTTTCGATTCGTTTCAAAGCTTTTTTTCGCTACTTCAATTTTTACGCGCTGTATATATTCTGTAACGGTATTGGCGGTCGCTTTTTTAAATCTCCGTTCTAAACTTCGGCGACTTAGCGCTAAAATATCTGATAATTGATCAATCGTTATTTTTTCCTGGAAATTAGTCTCAATAAACTCCTGTGCTTTTTTAATTGGCTCATCTTCATGTTCTTTCTGCCCCTGGAAAATAGTAAAGGATGATTGGCTGTCCCGCTCTATTTCGATCGCGAATACTTTGGCTGAAAGAATCGCTATATCGCGACCGGCGTACTTCTCAATAAGGTACAGGATCAGGTTGAGGTAGGAGAAAGCGCCCCCGCTCGAATAGATGCCGTGCTCATCGGTAATGATTTTCTCCGTCACCAGGTCGACGTCCGGAAACAATTGTCTGAACTCATTGGCGGCCATCCAGTGCGTAGCACATTTTTTTCCTTTTAACAAGCCCGTGGAGGCCAGAATAAAGGCACCTAAGCAAAGGCTGGCTACTTCTGCGCCCCGTTGATGCTGTTTTGTTATCCAGGGGAGGAGATCACTGTTGTTTTCAATAGCGCTTTTCAACTCGCCATCAACGGCCGGGATAATAATCAGATCGGTTTTTTTTACATCGTCCAGTAGCACATCCGCGTGAACCGTGAATGAGCCGCCACTTAGGGGGATTTCTTTCGAACTACCTACCAGTTGCACCGTAAACAAAGGGGACTCGCCCCTGGCCATAACGAACTGATTTACCTGAGTAAGCAACTGGCGTGAGCCTTCCAGACTGCCTAAAATAGCCCCTTTAGGAACAAGGATCGATATATGTTTCATAGGGTAAAAATAGGTAAAATCTATGTCGTAACCAATACTCAATTTGACGCGTTGGTAGCCTGTTTTCAGCTGATGAAATTCGTTGAAATAAAGAACTGGATAGTGGCGAGGTTAACAAATAATCCAGACAGAATTAATTTAATTTAGTGTGTTAAGTTTAATGATTTTTGCCAGTAAAATCGCAGAATATAATTGAAAAAAATGTTTAGTTTGTAATCTATAAGTAGCTATTTAAATTGATTTTTCTAGTATTGGTTGCTAGGGGGTTTAATTTGAACGAAAGAGGTTTGATATGTTCTCTACCAGGGAAAAACAAAGGGGTTACAAATTAATGTAGCCCCTTTGTGACGTATTAAAAAACGCGTTTTCTACTCATCTGATTTCGTTGCCGGGGTTGCTTTTGCTTCAGCCGTATTGGCTGGGCTGGCCGGTGTGTCCAGGTGATTCCAGTTAATCAATACGTTCCAGAGTAGGGGCGCATCATGATGGTTCAGGTAACGGTGCAATGGGTCGAAGGTGAACGCAATGACCCGTCCAGTGCCGACCGGTACGTTAAAAATACCGCCGTGGCCAATAATCGTCTGTTCGTTGCGAACCATGCCAGATACGACGTATGGATCTTCCTTTTTAGGCGTCGCGGGTTTCGCAGGTTCCTTTGCGATCTTTTTGTCGGGCATACCCATAATCAAACCTTTATATTCCTCCTCGTCCTTGAGTGGTTTCGTGCCGTACTGCATCAGCATCATGTCGCGGTTGTACCGTTTCGTTTGCAGCAGGGGCGCAATACCGCGGAAAATCGAGAAGGTTTCCGGGAAGCCGTACATAACCGGGCTGTCTGGTTTCCGGTTTTTTACCTGCACAATCGACCCCGGGTGGAACAGCGTTGGCGCACTCACCTGATCCAGATCGCGGGCAATGCCCGTCTCGGCAATCATCAGCGATGAATTATCTAACGTAACGAGTACACCACCCGCTTCAACAAACTTTTTCAGGTTGTCGACTCCCTCAAAACCTGGTCCGCCGGTGATGTCGGCAGTAGCATCGGGGAAGCCATGCGACGGAAATTCAGGCGTTTTGGTGTAGGGGATTGGCCCGTATTTCGAATCGAGTTCGTGAATAAAGTTCGTCGCCGATCCGCGCATCCGGGGAATGAGAATCACGTCGAATTTCTTCCGGAGATCGCCCGCTTTCAACTGGTCTTTATTGATGGACGTATACGGAATACCGCGTTGCTCGAACGTGTACCGCGCCCAGCCTTCGTCCTGCGTATTGAACCAACTGTGGTAAATCGCCACGCGAGGCAGGCTAACTTCATGCTGACGCAACGTAGTACCAAGTCCTGTTGGCTCGGCCTTCGTGGCCAGCAGATCAAGGCCAAACTGGGTCGATAGCTTTTTCGCCTGATCGGTCGTTAAGCCTTTGAAAACGACGGCTCCGGCCGTTAGTGTGTCTTTAATCCCGGCAAAGGTTGTTTTGGTATCCAGCACAAATGCTTTCGCTGTTTTGCCCTGCGTTTTCATCCACAGAAGTGCGGGCATCAAAGTGCTCTGCGCTTTGTAGTTCAGTACGTAGTTCGTGCCGTCGCCATCGAGAATACCAGTGTACTTTACGTCCTCGCCAACCATTTTCAGTTCGCTTGGCGCATATGTAAGGCTGTCCTGCGCTTTTACGTCCACGCCATACAAATAGCCCAATGTCCAGGCAATGTCATCGTAAGGCGGAAACTTCGCTTCTTTCGGATAGTTCTGTTTGGTCAGCAGCGATACAGCCAGATTGCGATACGGCTGATTCAATAGCACGACGTAATCGCCCTTGTTTTTACCCGATTCCGCCTTGTGTACTTCAATAGCCTGCGCCCGAAGCTGATTGACCAGGTAAGCCGCCATTGTCGGGTCACGCTGATCTTTGGAAATGACAAACGCCCGTGGTTTTTCCTCTGTGCCTTTTCGAATGTTGTTCAGCCCTTTCTGATAGAAATTCTTCAGCAGCATTCGGCTGTTCGTTGCGCCGTAGGACAGAGAAGCCAGTACACCAGCTTCCATGTAGTTGATGCCATTCCGGTAAGACCAGAGTACTTTTTCGGTGGCCGGATCGGGCCGGTACCACTCCTTGGACGTAACGGCATCGCCCGCATATTTCTGCTCGGCCAAATCGCGGAGGTACGTATTGGCACCTGCGTTTCCGAACGTTTCGTAGAAGCGGCCAACGGCATTGTGATTGTTGGAAATCCAGAGGGCATACCCCGGATACCAGCCATCGTAGAACGCCCAGGTAAATACGCCGGGTAATCCCTGTGCCGCCAGCGCGCCCATATCGTGGTTCCCCATCGTCTGCCATTCGCCAATGGTGATCGGGTCGATAGTTTCGTTGTAAGGGCCAGTTCCGGTCGAAATATAGAGCAGCGGCACCGACTCGTGAAGGTCCAGACTGGCCGTTGGATGCCAGTCGTAGAATATTTTAAACATGGCTTTGGTGATGGCCTGTGACACCTGCAAACCGTCGCGGTTGTTGTCATGATAGACGTATTTCCCCCAGTACGGTGGTGATTTTGGGAAGCCGTCATCAAAGTCTTTACGGGATTTCGTAAAGCGGAAATACCAGTCTACCTGCTTGTCCCAGCCATCGGGTTCCGACACGGGATTGATCAGGACGATAATGTTATCCCGAATTGTTTTAATCTCGGGCGTTTGGCTGGTAATCAGGCGATACGCTAACTCCATCAGCATTTCGGGTGATCCCATTTCCGGTGAATGAAGTCCCCCGTTCAGGTAATACACCAGCTTGGTATCGCCCAGAATTTTCTCAATATCCTGCGTACCCATTTTGCGGGGATCGGCCAGCAGCGCCAGTTGCTTTTTGTAGTGATCGAGCCGTTTCATGGCATCCTCGCTCCCAATGGCGATCAACTGAATCGGGCGGCCTTCTTCGGTGGTGCTCACCTGCTCCATGCTGATGTTCGGCGAGGTTTCCGTCAGCTTTTTGTAATAAGCGTAAATCTCGGGTGTGCGATGCAGAATGCCGGGCGTCCCGATAATTTGTCCAAAATGCTTCCGTGGCGAAGGGACTTTCGGGTCGTCGGGCAGGTTCAGGACCGAAGCTGGCAGGAAACGTTTGTCGGTCGTGTACTCCTTGATTTTCTCATTATACGTCTCGTCGATCGACTGCGCCCGGAGTGATACACTAGCGAGCGTAAGTCCGGCCAGTGTAAAGGAACGTAGCTGGCCGAGTCGATGCCTGCTGATAAAGGTTTTCATGATTGCAGCGTTGGTTTATTAGTAAAGGTTCTTTGGTATACCGAAAATTTATTGCTTGGGCTTCATAAACTGCCGCTTGAAATAATCGGCGGTGGCGGCACTCATTTTGATCGCATTGCTATGTTTCATCCAATGGTGCGTATCATCGACGATCACGAGCGTTTCCATGGGTACGCCCTGCTTGTCAAGGCGTCGGACCAGATCGGTGCTCTGATTGAATCGTACGTTACGGTCTTCGTCTCCGTGAATGATGAGCACGGGCGATGTCCAGGTGCTGATTGACGAAACCGGCGACGATTCCCACACCACTTTAGCCGCTTTGTCGGCATCGGGAATTTTCTCATAGCGGTCGGTCTGGCTGATGCCGTTGCGTTGCTGACTCCAGTCATGTACGCCATGAATGTCGACGCCAGCTGCAAACAGTTTGGAATCACGGGCGAGGGCCAGTGCAGTCAGGTAGCCGCCGTATGAACCACCGTAAATACCAATTTTTGACGCATCGACCTGTGGTTGTTCCGATAACCAAACGGCTCCAGCACGAACATCCTGATATTCAGAAGCGCCCGTAGCTCCGCCATTGGCGGGTTGGTGAAAATCGAATCCGTAGCCAATACCCAGTCGATAATTTATAGACAAAACGACAAACCCCTGGCTAGCCAGGTATTGATTGAGGGCGTATGAGTTAGCGTAGTAATCGGAGTAATTCCAGCCCAGCAGCATCTGGCGGGGTGGCCCGCCGTGTACATAAATGAGAGCCGGTTTTTTGGACGGGCCACCTGCTGGTTCAAACAACTGACCATGAACCGTCATGCCATCGGGCGCCTTGAAAATGACCTGTTTGGGTGTGACCAGTTGATTGGCTGGGAAGTTCGCCGGCACCAGATTCTGGCCCAGCACTTTGGGCGTTCCTTTCGTAAATGCCATCACGGTGGGCAGCGGTGGCCGTTGGGCGGTGGCACTGATCATGGCAACCGTTGCACCATCTCCCGTAACGACGGGCGTCCATTCGAGACCCGTTCCTGGGACGAGTACTTCCATTTGAGCCTTGTCTACGGGTACCCGAACCGCGTGCCGACGGTCGATGTCCAGTTTGTCGGGGCCGGTGTTTCCGCTGAATAACAGCCATTTGCGGTCGTGGCTTAACGTAATGTGCTCGGCCATGAACGAGCCAGGCGTTAACAGCAGGGGTATACCACCCGACGAGGCAATCGAGTAGAGGTGCGGCCAGCCATCCTGATACGACAGGAAAACGATACGTTCGTTGGCCGCCCAGTGCAGATTGAATCCACCATGTGTGGAAGGTTCCGAACCCGCCAGCGTTTTTGGGGCCGTCCAGATGGGCGACGCCGTTCCTGAAGCGACATCGGCGGTCCAGATCGACCAGGGGCGGTGTCTGCGAGTCAGAAGGGAGTCTGGAGCGCCACCAGTGCCGGGCGTACGAACAAACACCAGTCGTTTGCCATCCGGCGACCAGCGTGGCGATTCATCATGCCCAAAGGACGGCGCAATCCAGTTGATAGGCGTTGTTTCGTTCGTAAAGACACCCACAAATGCGTGATCTTTCCGATCGCAGACAAACGCCAGTTTTGCCCCATCCGGCGACCATTCGATGGAACTGTTCGTACCGCGTGCGTTGAACATCGCTTTAGCCGCCGAAGAACCGTCGGTTGGCGATATCCAGACCTGTCCGCCTTTGATGAATGCAATCCGGTCGCTCCTGGGCGAGATAACGGGCATGTCCCCTTCGGCGATGGCTTTGGGCTCACCCCCCGCAAACGGAACACTCCAGACCTGTACTTTGGGTGGTACGGGCGACGAGGTTACGTTGACGGGCAATTCATCGTCCCAGTTGGAGCCATGGTCACCACCCCGTACATAGACGACCCAATTTCCATCGGCAGAGATTGATAAGCTGGTGATTTCCTGTCCGTCGTCGTTGGTGTAATTTGTGAGTTTACGGGGCGCGAAATCAGGGCCCTCTGCTACGTAAACATTGCGTTTACCCTGCTCGTTAAATGCCCAGGCGATTCGTGAGCCCTTCGCTGAACTGGTTAATTCATTGGGAAAAGGGTAGCTTTTGACCGATTCGAGTGAGAAGGTTTGGCCCGGCGATGGGCTGGATTGAAGGAACAAAAAGCCTGTTAACAGGCACAATAGAGGAATCGTTTTCATGAGTAATGCAGGAAGAATTGAACGTTATACATAACGAGCTCAAGTGCGGAACTCAAATAAGCTAATAATTTTCTATTATGCTCGTTTGGGGAAATAAAATTCTAAAGATCACCAATATAATACTATGATCTGCCAAGAAATAGCAGGTGTTTTACTTGTTGCAGCAGAGTGGTAGTCAGGGGGTAATTGAGCCCCTGGATTTCCTGAAATTATGAAACTGAATCCTAATTTTTACCGTATATCATGGAAAGGTAACAACGATTATGCGATTGTCCAGTAAAACAGATTACGTTACTGGACTTGGTCAATTAAGGGTAAACTAGTATACTTACAGATTAATAAGCTGAATACGTGATCATACAACACTATTACGATCAAATGAACGACTATATATTGAGCAGGGATGGGCTAATGAATCGGGTTGTTGCGACGCTTTGCTTCTGTGCTCTTTTGACAAACTGGACAGGAAGTTCAGCCCAACCAGCACTAGGCATCCCGTCGCAGCGAGTCGCTCGTCTGGAAATTTTTTATCCAGAGTTTTCGCCCTATCCTGCCAGTCGGAAAGCGCTGGACGTAGTAACGGTTGATGGGAAAGAAACCCAGTTTGTGGCCAAAGATACCCGGCTATTTCAGTATGACGGTCAGCAACGCTTGATCAGCTATAAATTAAAGCAGATCGCTCAGACCGACGAGGGTCAGGAGTATGGCGGTGATACGCTCAGAAACAGGTACTCATATAACAATGGACGCATGACGGAGGTCGAAGGTGGGACGCAACGAACTTATGAGTATCCGCTCGACGACACCCAGCATCGGGTGCTGACGCATACCAAAACGGGTTATTCATACATCAATGTCGATACGTTACGAAAATATTCGACCGAGGGCATTCTGACAGAAATAACCACCCAGGGTTCACGGCAGGTGATTACTGTTGCTGAGGGTAATGTCACTAAAATTGAGCAGTATAACGTAGCGTCAGGCAAGCTGGAAAAGGTTACGAACTTTGATTATGATAATGCCCATTACGCCCCGCCGGCTCAGGTTACATTTCTGGGAGAAGCCAGCCGCAATGCCCTCAACAAACAGACAATTCTTGATTACTCGTTTGCCGAGGGTGTGCGGACATATACCTTTTCATACCGAAACCAGTATGATAATCAGGGGCGTATGAACCAGCAACTTGAATACACTGAAGACCCAACGTTAAATCAGGGCAAGGCTTTTGTGTCGCAGTTGAGAAAGTATTATTACTGAGCAGCATACATAACGTAGTCATGGAAATCGCTTAGCTGAACAGAAACAGGAAGCGATTCAGCTACCCCTATCAGCCAGTGTGTTCAGTCTGGTTGATAGGGGTAATTTTTTGCCGGTAACTATTGGGTTTACGGCCTGGATCGTTTGCCAAAATTCCGGGCAGTGAACAGGTGTATTAGGAGCGGCTGTCGAAAAGTCAACAGAATACGTAAGACCTCACAAGCCAGCTGGTTTCATAAACACTCCTTTCCTGACCTGATACCCCACGATCAATCCCGTCAAAATCAACGTAATTACGACTAAAGCGGTAAAAAACAGCCACGAAATTTCGTGAAAAGGGATGGCTACGCCAGCTGAGTTGAACGCACGGTATTTGAGCATTGTCTTTTGTAACGCGCTCATGTCCGCTACGCTAAAATGTTGGCTATAATGAATCTCCTTACCATTTTTGAACCCATCGATTTGAATCGAGAGCGTTTGGTTATCGTCGGAGATACGCGTTTTTAGGTTCGACGCATTTGCGTTTGTGGTCATTGCGACCAGGCCAATGCTCAGAAGCAGGGCGATTAGAAGGTGTTTCATAAGGGCATAGGGTAGGGCAGGGTTTTATTTCCCATGCCCTGCGTTATTCAGAACGTAGTGATTTAACGGGATTCATCAGGGCAGCTTTGATACTGTGGAAACTGACCGTAGCGAGGGCGATCAGGATGGCGGCAAGACCGACCAGAATAAATATCCAGACGCTTATTTCGATCCGGTAAGCATAGCCATCCAGCCATTTCTGCATAAAGAACCAGGCCAAAGGCGTAGCCAGGGCAATGGCCAGAACAACCAGTTTTACAAAGTCCTGCGAGAGGATAATAACGATGCTCGGAATACTGGCACCCAGTACTTTACGAACGCCAATCTCTTTAGTACGTTGTTCGATCACCATCAGGGCAACGGCAAACAGACCCAGGCAGGAGAGCAGAATCGCGATGCCCGAGGCCAGACTGAAAATCTTTGACAGCCGTTCCTCGCTTTTATACCAGGCATCGGTATTTTCATCGACAAACGTCCCGGTAAACTCCGATTGCGGAGCGACTTCTTTCCAGACGCCTTTCAGCTTATCCATCGAGCCCGCCAGACTTTGGGGAGCCACCCGGACAAAAATGTAATTGATGTTGTCGTTGAAAGAGAGGAACATCGTAATCGGTTTTTTCTCATTCGTCGTGGAATACAAGTGAAAATCGGGCACCATACCGATGATCTGGTACCTGGCACCAGCCGTATCGGTCTGGAAAAACTTGCCAACCGGATCTTTTTCGCCGATCATTTTGGCCATGCTTTCCGTGATAATCACCCGAGCTGACGTATCTGACGGATAGGCCGGGTTGAATTCTCGGCCAGCCAACAGGTTAATGTTAAGGGTTTTCAGATAATCATAATCGATGTGTAGCCAATCGGTCGAGACCTCTCTCTCTTTATACGTAAACCCCATAACAGACCTCGACGTACTTCGATCCTTACCAAGGCCAAGGTTTACCCCGCTTCCGGTTATCGCCACAACCATAGGATCGCTGGCCAACAAATTCCGCATCCGTTTAAGCGCCTGCTGGCCATTCACTTTATTGCCTACGGGAATGCTGATGACCTGTTCTTTCTGAAAACCCAGCGGCTGTTTGCGCATGTGATCTACCTGCTGAAGGGCAATGATCGTACAGCAGATCAACAAACTCGATAGCGTAAATTGCGTAACAATGAGCGAATTACGAAGGAGGCCCGGACTTTTTATCGTTACCTTTCCTTTCAGGACTTCCACGGCGTTGAACTTCGCCATTTGCCAGGCTGGATACCCACCCGCCACCAGCGTAACCAGCACAAACAGGCCCAGTATGATCGCCAGCTTGTCGGGCTGGAGGATATAGTCGAGGGTTAGCTTTCCCTGGAACGTTGTGTTAAACGTGGGCAAAAGCAGGTAGGCCAGCACCATCCCGACGACAAACCCAACGAAGCAAATAATGGCGGCTTCGCCCCATATCTGCACAAATAGCTGATTTTTGAGCGCACCGAGCGACTTCCGAACGCCTACTTCCTTAGCCCGGCTGAACGACCGGGCAATGCTCAGATTGATGAAGTTGATGCAGGCGATCAACAGAATAAATGAGGCAATGCCGCATAACGCGTAAACGAGCGCAACCGGCGTTCCTGATCGGCCAGATATTTCCGTGTCGAAATGGACGTTCGCTAGTTTTTGCAGCCTGATTGCAAATAAATCACCCCGTTCGTCGGGTTTGGCCCCTTTCTTTTTAAGGCCGTCAAAATTTCCGGCAAAGTATTTTTTGGCAAAGGGTTTTAATTGATTCTCAAACGTAGCCTGATCGACCTGGGGCGATAATTTTAGATAGACTATATGAGACATTGCGTCCCATTTGTCTTTATCGCTCTGATAATTGCCCGAATTGGCGATTTGAATAAAGGCATCGTACTTAATGGATGAATTATCGGGGAAATCGCCCAATACGCCCGTAACCACGTAGTCCTTTCGGTTCTCATCCAGCCCCAACTGCACGCGTTTGCCAATGGGGTCTTCGGTGCCAAATACGGCCTTCGCCATGTTCTCGCTGATGACAATGTTACTCCGATCATTCAGCGCTGTGGCCCGGTTGCCTTTGCGCATCGGAAACGAAAAGATCTTCAGGAAATCAGGGTCCGTCAACATGACCTGCTTATCCAGTGATTTCCCTTTATAGGTCACTACATTGCTTCCGTTCATGAGCCTCGATACGGCTTCCACTTCCGGGAAATCGGCTTTTATGGCTGGCGTAAGCGGCAGCGGCATGCCACTAGAGCGACTTGCCTTTTCGGGATCATTCGAGAAGAGATAGGTCTGGAAAATGCGGTCGCCATCTTCATGAAAGGAATCGAACGACAGTTGGAAATAAGCCGTCAGAAACAAGAACACGCTGACAAAGAAAGCCACCGAAAGGCCAACCACGTTGATGGCCGCATAGCCTTTGCTTTTCCACAGATTCCGAAAGGCGATTTTAAGATAATTACGTAGCATAGAGGGATGGAGTAAAAAGGGTCGGGGATAATCGCCATAGGTAGCATTCCGAAGCGGACGTACTGCCGAAGTATGAAGTTGATTTCCCGTTTTTAGTGTATCATTTGTATTGTTGATGAAATGGGCTGCCTGCCGGGTAAGGAAGTAAGGCCGAATGAATGTAAGGACCTCTACTACGTAGCGTTGCCGCGCCTTGTGCTCACCGATTTCGTCTACCTGATCGGCAAACTGCTCATGCAGATCGCCCAGCAATTCTTCGACCAGATAAGGCGGACACAGCCACCGTAGCAAGCGGTCGGCCCAGGCTGGGGGAGTGGAAGGGTTAGCCATACGTTACGACATTGACGGATTAGGAATGGAATTCCATAGTTCGTTACGTACCTCCCGCAGCTCGCCCAGCGTTTGTCTGCCCAGGGACGTAATGGTGAACAGACGCTTTCGGCGACCCCCTCTGGCCGACGTAGCACCGCCCAGTTCGGAGTGTACAAACCCTTTCTCCTCCAGGCGATACAGGGCAATATGCACACCACTAAGGCTAATGGTTCGGCTGGTTCGTTGCTTCAATTCAGCCGCCACCGCCACTCCATACGCTCCGTCGGTCAGTACGGCTACAGCGAGTAAAACCAGTTCCTCAAATTCACCCAGGTATGATCTGCCCATAATCGCTCGTCAACGACCGTTTATTTCATTGCTATTTGCTAAACAAATCAAGTGCCAAACCTGAAAAATGGCTTTAGGGCGCTATTTGGGCGTGAGCCGATAAGAGGGCATGTCCGAAATCGTACAAGCGTTGTCCGGTAGTGTACGGAGGAGTTGTTTCATTCTCGCCGGGCACGAACGGCTATTATGCTATTGATAGTGCGGACCGCAAAATGATCAACGGCGGTAGTGGAACCGTTACCATTACAGGAAAACTATCACCAGCATAATTGGCACCTTAGCTTCACGGCCTACGATGCAACCGCCACCAACAAGCGGGCATTAACTGAAGTCACCTTCAACGTACCAGTTCGCCAGGGATAGTTAGACATATAATTTTAACGCGGCCAGTCCTGAGGACTGGCCGTTTTTGTTGTTTTAAACGGGTTTATTTGTAGTAATTTCACTGGGTCCACTTTCATTTACAGTAAAAACGTCCACGGCTAAACCGTAGGCACAGAAAAGCTCAATTTCGTTTTAACCTTAAAGCATATGATCTACAGGTGCTGCCTCTGCTTATGGCAAAAGAATAGAATTTTCTACCTACCTAAGTGCTGAGCGTGAAGGTGAGAGCTTTGAGATCGCCGTCAATGGAACGGGACTGGATGATCAATCCCGAATCCTCGTTGAACAAACGATCGCCAATTTGGGGTAGGGTACCAAAGGTTGTATAATACGCTTGTAAGCTAGTAAAGCAAATGCTGAGTCTGTCCATCACGGTTGAGGTTACAATCGGGTCTTCATACCAATTGTCGACCCGGGATAGTTTTTTTACCTGATGCAAATACCGTTCGGAGAGCAGGAATTTTACTTTCCATTCTTTAATTACCCAATCCTGATCTTCAATAGCCTCTACAATCGATTTTGTAAGCATAATTAAAGAAGTTAAAATTGAGTTGTATTTAATGAGCTGAAAAGGGTAACTACAACTTATTATTCGTTGGTCGATATTGTAGCAAACTGCGCCAGGAACCCGTCCAACCCCTATAATTGGTAAAACATGTTATCCTCCCCTCCGACGTACCGGTATCTTCTAGCGTAGTAAATCTTCATGTCGAACGGACAATGACTCTTCGTCGAAATCCTAGCGGGAAATATCCATGTTTTTCTCGATAAAATGAATAAACAATACGTTTATTTTGTGAACTGGTTGACTGGTAAAGTCGCTGATCGTTAACTCTTTATTACGTCCAAAGTGAGGTAGCGGTACAAATTGTCCGGCACCCCTAATTCCACTAGCTGTGTAAATGCTACGTTTATAGCCAACGTTGCATATACGGCTCAAGCTAATTACAAGCATATGTACCGAAAATGTAGTAATAATTGACTGAAAAACGCCATTTCCGCAAGTTGCAACACCTATCCCCTTATGGGATTCGTGCCGATTAAATCAGCGCTTTATGAGTAGACACCCAAAAGCCTGTAGTTTGCTCCTTTTCTTTTGTCGCTCGCGGCATTTTTCTGCCTATTGGAGACCAATTTAGTATGTTTGGTAAGCGATAAGTTGTAGCCTATGCTACCTTACAAACAATACCACTTTGCCTTAAGCCCTCTGTCATGAAAGCCAAATCAATTAAAGGAAAATCACCCGCAGCCATCGCTACTCATCTTCAGGAAAGTATGGCCGACGGGTTTAAGCCAACGCTGGCTGTTGCGTTCATATCCATCAAGCAGGATTTCGAGGCTATCAATAAACTTCTCGATGCGCAGGGAATTATCGTTTTTGGTGCGACAACGGCTGGTGAATTTATCGACGGTGATCTTGGCGACGGCTCAGCCGTTGTGTTGCTTATGGATATGAATCCCGCTTATTTTCGGCTGGAATGTATGCACACGGGTGAGCGCACAACGCGCGATATCGCGCAGGATATTGCCCGAATTGGTCAGGAAGCGTTTGAAAAGCCCGTATTTGTGGTGGCTTCGGGCGGCCTAAGCACCGATGGGGAAACAATCGTTGAAGGTCTTGATGATGTATTGGGTGCTGATGGAGCCATTTTTGGCGGTCTGGCGGGCGATGATTTCACCATGAAAGCTACCTACGTATTCAGTAACCAGTTCAATAGCGATAATGGCCTGGTAACCCTTATTCTGGACGGTGAGCATGTACAGGTTTCGGGCCTGGCCACCAGCGGCTGGAAACCCGTCGGTACGGTTCGGACTATCACCCGGAGCGAAGGGAACGTCATTTACACCATCGACGATGAGCCTGCGCTGGATGTCATTATTAAGTATACCGGAACGCCCAAGGAACTTTCAGGTTCGAATGACATAATCAGTGTGGCGTCAGAATTTCCGATGCAGTTACTACGTGACGATGCACCGTCAGTGTTGCGGGCTCCCTTGTTTGCCAATAAAGCCGATCGATCAATTGTTTGCGCGGGCTCGTTGCCACAGGGCTCAAAAATCCGGTTTTCGCTTCCCCCGGACTTCGATATCATCGACCAAGTGGTAGCCGACTGCAAGCAGATTAAAGAAACCCAGCCCGAAGCCGATGCGCTCATCATGTTCTCCTGTTTTGCGCGGCATATGTCGTTGGGCCCGCTGGTCAGCGAAGAAATCGACCACGTTAAAAACGTGTGGAATAGTCCGTTAGTTGGATTCTTCTGCTACGGCGAAATTGGTAAAGCCTTGACAAGCCATCACGATTTTCATAATAACACCTGTTCGCTGGTCGTATTAAAAGAAGTTACACAATGAACACGCATCTTCAGACTATCCTCGATCTCATTGACAGTAAGCCCTCAATGGACGAAGCCGACTATGCCCTTATTTCGAATGCCGTTCGGGAAGTAGATAAGACGCTGTCTCTGGCGGAATTCAAGTTGAGTCGATTCAATAAAGAGAGCCGAACCGTATCGGTTATTCTGGAAGAGACCATTGACGAACTTCAGCAAAAATCGACCGTGCTGGCACAGGCCAATACGGCGTTGACAGAAGCTATCCAGAATCTGCAGTCTACGCAGTCTCAACTCGTTCTGACGGAGAAAATGGCCGCCCTGGGCGAACTGACGGCGGGTATTGCCCACGAAATCCAGAATCCACTCAATTTCGTCAATAATTTTTCGGAGGTCTGTATCGAGCTGGTCGACGAGTTAAGAGAAGCCCTTAGTCAACCTGAAACGGCCAATGACCGGGCGAATACCGATGCGTTGCTGAAGGATCTTTCGCAGAGTATGAAAAAGATCAATTACCACGGTAAGCGGGCCGATTCGATCGTGCGGGGTATGCTGGAACATGCCCGTACCAGCACCGGCGAACGCCAGCCTACCGATCTCAACGCGTTGTCGGATGAATATTTACGACTGGCGTATCATGGGTTACGGGCCAAAAACAAGGAGTTTAATGCCCAGCTAATCACTGATTTTGACCCCGCTATTGGCTTGGTGGACGTAGTGCCGCAGGATATGGGCCGGGTATTGCTGAATTTATTTAACAATGCCTTCTACGCGGTTCGGGAAAAACAGAAAACGGCCAACCAGGCCTATCCCCCAACCGTAACGGTGACTACCCGACGGTTGAAAACGACCACTGAAATCCGGGTGCGCGACAACGGAACGGGCATACCCGATGAGGTAAAGGAAAAAATCTTTCAGCCTTTTTTTACTACGAAGCCTGCTGGTCAGGGAACGGGTCTGGGCTTGTCCTTGAGTCACGACATCATCAGTGCGCAAGGGGGGACGCTGATGGTGAAAACGCAGAAAGGAGAAGGTACCGAATTTATTATCAATCTCCAGATTTAATTGCGTAGGCATCTTCCATCTTTTAATTCAACGCCGGTAGTAGGCGTTTGATAACATGAATATACTCATAGTGGATGATGAACAGGATGTGCAGGCGCTGTTTGAACTGCGGTTCCGGCGGGAAGTACGGGCGGGTGAGTACTCGCTGGCTTTTTGCTATTCTGGGGAGGAAGCGCTGGCCTATCTAGCCGACCATCATTCTGAAGTGGTGCTGATTCTGTCTGATATAAACATGCCGGGTATGACAGGTTTCGACCTGTTAAAACAAATCCGTACCCAGGTTGACATGACACAACCCGCCGTGATGATGATTACGGCCTATAATGATGAGCAGTCCCGGGAACAGGCACTGGCCCTGGGCGCCCATGATTACTTAACGAAACCAATTGATTTTGCGGCCCTGAAGCTAAAAATTAACCGTGTTCTGTAGCGGTATGATCAGACGTTGTTAGCATCAATTTCATAAAATGAGAAAGCGCGTTCAATCCGAGATTGACGCGCTTTCTTGGGTCAACAGATCAATTAAAATTTGTCGGCCCGATACGGATATTTGTTGAAGATCAGGTTAACCGCTTCACGGACCCTGCCTTTTTGACGATCGAATCCGTTGGAGGAAGTCAGACCCGAAGCCAGCCCCTGCCAGACCACCTGATCGGTCCTGGTATCAACAAGGTTGACAAGAATGGTTCCTGCGTTTACGCTGATATCCTTGTCGCTATTCAAGCCTGGCCCTTCGCCTGGGGTGACATACGTAGCGTCGGCACCTACGTATCCTTTTATAGTGGTTGGTTTGTCAAACACCTGGAAATTGACAAGCAGATCGGGCGACTGAGAAACAAACGTATACCCCCGCCCGTCCAGAGCATAGCCAACGGCATCCTGAACCTGTTTTTTTAAGATCAGGCTGTTTGCAGGATCGAGTTTGTTATCCAGTTGCGAAGCCCAGACATAGGATTTATAGTGGCTAAAGTCAATATTAGGTCTGAGTTCGCTATCCACAGTAATCATTTGTGCCTGTGTCAGGCTGGTTGCCAGTGCTAAAGCGGCAACGAAAAATAACCGGTTCATATACGTTGTTATTAAATTTACTCAGATGTTACACCTGGTTGGTATCAATAACGAACGCCCGTCAAGTCGGTTAATTAAAAGGTAGTTAAACCTAATATGCCCAGTTTTTTTGACAGAATTAAAAAAAGGCTTTTCTGGCTATTGCAATCCTGTTTAATCCTGTCAAAAAATCAATAATCATACACATGCTCAATTTTTACACCCTGCTCGTTCACGAACCGAACGGTCTTATCTAACCATTTCACCTGTGTTACCAGAGCGACACGTTTCAGCCCGGGTTTGGTCAGAATAGGCTGCGTAAATACCAGCCTGAAATCGGGGGAGGCCGGTTGCCATGTGGCGGGGGCCAGGACAGTTAACAGAAGAGCTGAGTTATTGCCCGCAATTTCGCGGAACGTAACGCCCTGCTGCGCCAGCGCCGATACCGCCGGGTGAAAGGCTTCGTAACGCGGCAGCAGCAATAAAGCCGACCCATCTGCATAGGTTTTAGTGGGAGACACCGAGCCGGGACGGCCTGTCGTTATGGCAGTGGGCAGTTGGTCTATAATGACGGCTGTTGTTGGCAAGGCTTCGTCGTACGAAGCTTTGGTGCCGAGCTTGATCAGGTACCCATAGCCCGCTTTAACCAGCAACTCTGTCAGCAACATATACTTACGGTCACACTTACGCAGAAAATGCGTTCCGAAAAACGACGTACCGGAAAGCAACGCAGGAATTCGGGACGCGAAGTCGAATTCGTACCAGGGCGACACCCGAATGAAATCCACGTAATCCTGCGCAAACCGGGCATTGAATTTATCTTCATCTGTCACGACTTCCCCATGGGTCGGGTTAGTCAGCCGCCCAACAATCGTTTCGTAGAGGGACTTCATCGCGTACTCAACCGTGGTGCTTACGCCAATGACCCAGATCATGATGTGGTAACCGGTGTTGAACGGAAAGCTGCCCTTTATCTGGTCATATACAACGCTGTAACTTTGCCAGAGCTGTTTAATGTGGCTTACATACGGGAACGTAGTGGTCGTTTTTACGTGTGCATAATCGGCTATTTCGGCGGGACTGTGCACCAGAAACCATTCGGGATATGTCAGAAACGTCTGATCGGCAGGACGAATGTGTTCCACCGGTGTTACCGGATGCGGATTGCTGACCAGCCAGTCTTTCGGGACTACGCAGCCTTCTCCAGCCGGAATCGTCAGCGAGTGCCGTCCTTTTCGGAGAAAAATAAAGCTGGCAACTAGTACCATCAGTACCGTTAAAATGGGGAGTCGGAGCATGAGCAATGGTTATTTTTTCGTGAACAGCACCATCGTATTGTCAGACGGATCATTGGCCTGAAGAAGCCGTTTGCCCGCATCTATAAACCCAACGCTCGTAACGATCCGGCTCCATTCCTCGATGGGCTTAAAGTCCTTGTAGTCTTTCTGATCCGTTTCCCAATCGATGTTCAGACCCAGGTTAAAGACCGTGTGCACGAGCGACACGAACGTAGCCATGTCATCGGTTTTTACGTCATGATCACGCAGAATAAACCAGCCGCCCGGCCGCAGAATCCGGCGGATAGACGCCACAAAAAGCGTCAGTTGTTCGGGCCGGGTGTGGTGTAACCCGATCAGGCACGTAACCAGATCGACGCTCTCGCTGGGAATGGCATCGGGGCTAATGGGCTCAAAATCATGTGACTCAACGAACGTACCGATTTTGGTCAACTGGCCCCGCTCCATAATGTCGGCAGGGCTGTAGGTGGGCGCTACGTCGTTGATCAGATAAATGGGCTCACTGATGGACAGGTGTTTACGCAAATCACTGATGTACCGACCCGGCGATCCAATTTCGACGTAGCCATTTATTTTTACATCTGCTGGCAAGAGGTCCAGCATCTGCCGGGTCATTTCTTTTTTCTGCGTTTTGAGCGCAGGCAGTGCATAGGTCAGCTCCGACAGAAACGGTTTGATACTTGGCAAACGGTTCTGTATGGTTTTATAAATGTCTTCATCCGATGTTTCGGCTTCCGTCACTTCCCCAATCAGGTGATGAAATTTATTTTCGGGATATAGATGAAAAACGACCTGAAGAAAACGGTAAAAAGCATCGCGTGATTTCGTCTGATTGAATACAGTCCGAAATTCAGAAGTTGTGTTAGTCATGGAGAGTAAGGGTTAGGTTATAACCTTTCATAATACGTATCCCAAAACACGTTGTGAAACCGAAAATTGGGATCTAGTTTTTTCTTGAGCGCGAACAGCTTTCCGGCATTTGGATACGCCCGGTGAAACTGTTCCGACGTAGCATGCGCCTGATAGGGGAGGTAGTACGCGCCACCAACCGACACAGCCGCATCGATCAATTCGCGGGTCCAGATCGCTACTTCATTTTTAGCAATTTCACTGGTCCGCTGTTTGTAATACACTACAAACGCAAAAACCTCTTCGCGCGCCCAGGCCAGGTACGAACCTGAATCGGGGAGGGCGTGGCGAATGGATACGTTGATGACATTAACATGATACCGATTAAAAATCTCGCTCATCTTTCCGGCAAACTCGTCGAAGTGTCGCACGGGTACGAAATACTCCTGCAACACGTAGGTGCGCTTCGTGCGGGAGCGGGGTTCGAGTTCGGCCACGTCGTAGCCGGCTTCGTAGTTTCGCCAGTGGATCGGCTTGCTTAGATAAAGAAGCGGATCGACTATGTGCTCCCGACGCCAGTTGCCAAAGAACGTCTCTGTAAACGCCCACAGAAAATACCGCTCCAGCGGATAGGATTCGCGCAACGGCATCAGCCGGGTTTTAACCGTTGGTTTCTCCAGTGTCTTAACCCACGTAACGGCCCGCATGTTTGTGAACGAAGGCGGATACATGTCGCCGTTATGAAAAACCGCTTCGGGATTGTCGCGGATGGAATCGGCAAAATAAGTGCGGTAATTTGGGCGTGTCAGCTTGTAATATTCGCGCCGAACGGCCAGATTTTCTTCGAGGTCGAGTTCGACTGATACAATAATGCCAATGCCATTGTAGCCACCGATAGCGCCGAAAAATACCTCCGGATTTTCGGTCCGGCTAGCCCGAACGAGTGACCCATCAGCCAGAACAATGTTCATGGAACGGACGGCCAGAATGAGTGGACCGTGCCCCATGTATCGACCATGACAATTTACGCTTAGTGCACCACCTACGGTGAAATTCGCGTAGGTCTGCATGATCTTGATACTCAGATCGTGGGGATCAATAAATCGCTGAATGTCGCACCAGCGAATACCTGCCTGAACACTGATGGTACGGTCGTCTTTCGAGAAATCAAGAACCTGATTCAGGCCCCGCATATCTATGTGCAGGCTATGCGAACTGGCCGTTTGCCCACCCATGCTGAACCGTCCACCCCCCACTGAAACGGGACCAGTCGTGCTACGTATCCGCTCCCGCAACTCATCGACCGATAAGGGTCGGAAGACCTCGGCTACCACAACCGGGTTCAACTGCGTTACGTCGTTGATGATACGTTCCTTGGTGTTGAGATTTGGAATTAGCTGGCCGGTATCGTTTTTGAAGTAGTCGGCGGCTTCGTCTGGCACGGTTCCGAAGGTGTTAATTTTCGGCGTACCTTTTTTGAAGCCTAATTGATAAAATAACCAGATTGGCCCCAGCACCGGAATCAGAACGGCAAGCAGCCAGTAGCCCGATCGGTTCGCGTCATGCAGTCGCTTCGTGGCCGTCGCAAACAGGGAACCAACCAGAAGTGGATAGAGAAAATACGTCGCCCAGACGCCAACGAGATCGTGCAGGGCGGTATGCAATACGTAAAAAGTACTCCAGATAAAGGTAGAGACAATCCAGTACGTTGCGCGGTGGATACGGCCCCGGCTTGTGAAAAGAAGGTAACTGAGAGGAAGTTTATCTTTTAAGCGCATAGACTCAACAAATATACGCGGGCGCCTGTTTTAGTAGCTGATTGATACGCACTTGTTAGTAAAAGGTAAGTAAAGCGTGCAACCCATCTACTCAGAAGAAGTATAGGGTAAAACAGTGGTTTTATTGGATAATAGTTCGTAAATACACATTAATGACCTTTTGCATTATTAAATCGGTCTGTTTGCCAAAACAAAAGGGAGGAAAAGTCGATTACACTTGTATAGTATATGTACAGCCATAGCTAAACTATTATGACAACTCCTATAAACCGTACCGGAACGCCGGATTCTTCTGTGTGGGCGCGTAACCCCAAGAATGTTGCCTTTATTGGTGACTACCTGCCCCGTCAGTGCGGAATTGCTACGTTCACGGCTGATCTTTATAAATCGTATAATTCGTTCATCCCTGCTTCCAATGCGTTGGTCGTATCGGTCAATGACACGCTGGAGGGCTACGACTATCCGAGCGAAGTTCGGTATGATTTCTACCAGCATGATCAGGACGCCTATCGGAAAGCGGCTGAGTTTTTAAATTCAAAAGATGTCGATGTTGTTTGTCTGCAACACGAGTACGGCATTTATGGTGGACAGGCCGGCAGTCATATTCTGACACTGCTGCGTAACCTGACGATGCCTGTTGTGACAACCTTTCACACAATTCTGAAAGACCCCAGCAAGGAGCAGCTACTGGTTCTGAAAAGCATTGCTGACCTCTCATCCCGAGTGGTCTGTATGTCGGAGAAAGGACGTGATTTTCTGATCAATATTTACGAAGTTCCCGAAGAGAAAATAGACCTGATTCCACACGGCATACCTGATATGCCCTTCGTTGATCCCCATTTCTACAAGGATAAATTTGGCATGGAAGGCAAACATACGTTACTGACGTTTGGGTTGTTGTCGCCAAATAAAGGCATTGAAAACGTAATCAGAGCGCTGCCCCGTATTGTGGAGCAGTGCCCGAACGTAGTGTATATGGTGTTGGGGGCCACGCACCCCAACCTGATAAAAAATGAGGGTGAAGCCTATCGCGACAGCCTGAAAAAACTAGCGGCCGACTGTGGTGTTCGCGATCACATCCGGTTCTACAATCAGTTTGTGGAGCTGGACGATCTGCGCGAGTACCTGGGCTCGGCTGACGTATACATTACACCTTATTTAAACCCGGCCCAAATCACATCGGGCACCTTATCCTACGCCTTTGGCTGTGGGAAAGCCGTGATATCGACGCCTTACTGGCACGCCGAAGAACTCCTCGCCGAAAATCGGGGTATTCTGGTTCCGTTTGGCGATTCTGATGCTATTGCTGAGCAGGTTATCAACCTGTTCACCGATGAGTCGATGCGTCACGCTATGCGTAAGAAGGCGTATATGATGGGTCGCGAGATGACTTGGGAACACGTTATTCAGTCGTATGCCAACTCCTTTGCGCAGGCTCGTCAGGAGCGTATGAATACGGTGAACAGCCAGGCGGTTTATATGATGGGTGCCCACAGCAGTTCGGCGTTCAAATTGCCTACGATCCGGCTTGATCATCTGTTCCGGTTGACCGATTCAACCGGTATTGTGCAGCACGCCCGGCATCACCTTCCTTTTTACGAAGAAGGCTACTGCACCGACGATAACGCCAGAGCGCTGATTCTGACTCAGATTCTTCAGGAAACGGGCCTCGGTGATCGCAAGCTGGCGCAGGCCGCCGATAATTATTGCGCGTTCATAAATCACGCCTACACCGACGATTACCACCGGTTCCGAAACTTCATGAGTTACGACCGTCGCTGGCTGGAAGATATTGGTTCGGATGATAGCACCGGACGTACCATCTGGGCGCTTGGTACGGTCATTGGTCGTTCCTCCGATCGCAATGCCGTTACCTGGGCCATGAATCTGCTGGAACGCGTCATTCCCACAGTAGTGTCGATGACGTCGCCCCGTGCCTGGGCGTTCTCGCTGCTGGGTATCTATGAGTACCAGAAAAAATTCAACGACGACCGCCTGGCCAAAACTATTCAGCGGCAGTTGCTCGATAAACTGATGTTCCGGTATACCGAAACTGCCACCGAAGAATGGCCGTGGTTCGAGAATACCTTGTCCTACGACAATGCTGTTTTGGCGCATGTATTGCTGCGTTCGGGCGATAAACGGTTGATCGAGATTGGAGTAAATTCCTTAAAATGGCTCGTGAAACTGCAAACCGCCGATCGGAGCAATCCGGCTGAATCGCCCCGCCATACCAGTCAGGGGCATTTCCAGCCCATTGGGTCGGACGGTTTTTATACCAAAGGCCAGCCTCGCGCTTATTTCGACCAACAACCACTCGAAGCGCAGAGTACGATGTCGGCTTGCCTGGCTGCTTTCGAGATAACGGGCGACGATGAATGGCACCGGACAGCGATTCGCGTATTTAAATGGTTTACGGGGCTCAATGATCTGGGTCTACCCCTTTATGATGAGCAAACGGGCGGTTGCCGCGACGGTCTTCACATTGATCGGGTCAACCAGAATCAGGGCGCTGAATCAACTTTGTCCTACTTATTAGCTCTGGCTGAGTTGTATACGACGCAGAAGCGACGTACCGACACCAAGTCGGTAAACGTGGGAATGCCCGTATTGATGAATGGATAAGTAAAGTTCCGTCTGGCTGCGACAACACCTGACTACATCTGATACGTATTGACTACCTTTTAAAGAAGACGCCGAAAACAAATTGCGCTGAATATTCAGCTTACAATCTTGTTTTCGGCGTCTTCTTCGTTCTATTTTGTGTTTTACTAAAGACCGTACTTAATCAATGAGTATTAAAGCCATTCGCACCGGCATCGTTCTCCGGCCTGACCCGACTCGTGTTCTATTCCGGGCTTTTGAACTGGGAAGTACAACCCGTACCCTGAAAATCATTGCGCGGGTGGGCGGCATGACCGACGAAGAAGCAGCCCAAAAACTAGATGAAGTCATTCGTGAATTTGGTGGTCGTCATTATAAACTCGAACGCTTTCTGTTACAGCGCTTTGAGCAGGTGAAAACCCATTTGTTAACGGATGAACCCCTGACAACGGAGCGTAAACTGCTGCTAGGTGCGTATTTTACGATGGAATATTCCCTCGAATCGGCCGCGCTCTTCAACCCGTCCATGATCTGGCATCCTGATCAGACAAACGTCCCACCCGGTTATAAACGCTTTATTTTGAGTTTGCGGGCAACCGGCGAAGGTCACGTTTCGTCGATCTCGTTCCGGATGGGGTACATTGACGAGGCCGGAAAAATTATCCTTCGCAAGCCGTCGCGCTACGTAACATCGCCCGAAATAGTCCCTAACCATCGCTTCAACCGAGCTCAGTTTCTTCGTAAACTTTATGAGTTACGCCTGGAAAACAGCATTCAGGAGAAAATGATGACCGGTCTTGAAGACGAATTCAGCCTTCCCGAACTCGAAGCGCAGATCAAACGCGTGCTGGCGCAGTACCGCTATAACGCCGAGTACGAAACGATTGCCAGTGGTTTGCTGGCCCTGGCTAAATCGAACTACGAAATCCATTTCGAAGACGATCAGAGCCTGGATGAACGCTGTATTTTCCCGACGTCGCCCAATGAAACCAATGGCATTGAAGACGCTCGTTTTGTGCAGTTTACCGACGAAAACGGTGAAATAACCTTCTATGCTACGTATACGGCCTACAACGGTCGGGTAACGTTTCCGCAACTGCTGGAAACTAAGGACTTTACTAACTTCAATGTCAGTACGCTGAATGGGGCCGAGGTGTCCAACAAAGGTATGGCCCTGTTTCCCCGTAAAATCAATGGAAAATACGCCATGATTTCGCGGCAGGATGGCGAGAACATCTACCTCATGTACTCGGACGATCTTTATTTCTGGCAAATGAAAGAGCTATTGCTAAAACCAACCTATCATTGGGAGTATGTGCAGTTAGGTAACTGCGGATCGCCCATTGAAACCGAAGCGGGCTGGCTGGTGCTGAGCCATGGTGTTGGCCCTATGCGGAAATATGCCATTGGTGCGTTCCTGCTCGATCTCAACGACCCCAGCAAAGTAATTGGTCGCACAACAGAGCCCATCCTCAGCCCTGACGAGAACGAACGCGAAGGTTACGTTCCGAACGTAGTGTATAGCTGTGGTGGACTCATTAACGGAAACGAATTGATAATCCCATATGCCATGGCTGATTACGCCAGCAGTTTCGCCACCGTAAACGTAGCCGAACTCCTCGCTGAGTTGACAGGGCAAAACCGGAGCAAAATAGAAGACGTAGCCGTTCAGGAAGCCGTGACGGTGAAATAGATAGTAGGTCCCTAAAAAAACAGCCAGCTAATGAAAATTAGCTGGCTGTTTCTGTTTACTAACTATTGGCTTATTTATCCCACCAAACGGGTTGATAAATGTCGCCGACTACGGTCGCATTTTTGTTGTAGTTCCGTTCGTCCTGCGAGGTGGGCAGACGTAATGGAATCGCTTTTTTATCGGTGTCCTGATTTGCTTTCAGCGCAGGAAAGCCGGTCCGGCGCCAGTCGTTATAGCCTTCTGGAATCGAAAAGAGCGCTATGTATTTTTGATTGATAATTTTTGCCAGCGTGATAGTTGCCGCCGTTTCGCTGGCCACTTGTGTCTTGAAAGCGGCCGAAATATCAGCGCCGGTAATTTGCTTCACCGAAGCACTCACTGCCGTATTAAAAGCCGTAGCCGCATCGGCTGCTTTCCCTGATCGAAGCTGGGCTTCGGCTTCAATAAACTTGGCTTCTACATACGTAGCTAAGGGCGTCGGAGAGTCTGGCGAGGCAATGGCTGGACCTGGATCGGACACCGCCGTATTATCAGACTCTTCGGGAGCCAGGCCTGAGTAACCACCGGCATCATCTTTTGACACAAAAGAGGCTAGGCGAGGATCACCAGTTGTTTTCAGGTAATCGACAAAATATTTGCCCATTTTGATATAACCGGTCCGGCTTGATAAAAAATCATACCATTGGTTATAGCTGCCAGCTATGTCATAAAAAACGGCCTTCATATCGGGCTGATCGGCCGATACTTTGCTCAACGCGGCCAACGCCTGTGTTGCACTGCCTGATGGATCGGTTTGGCTGAGCCGGTTAGCATAGCGGGCCTTAATAATATAAGCCGCATTGATCCAGGCTTTCGTGTTGCCATTGAAGATAATATCATCGGCTGCTGGCAGGAATTGATTGGCGGATGAAGGCTGACTCAGATCCGAGATAGCTCCATCGAGCAGCGTTTGAATCCCTTTGATCACATCTTCCTGTTTGTCATACTTCGGCTGAAAATTTCCTGACAAACCCTGGGCAGCCTCGCTAAATGGTACGTCTCCCCAGAAGTCGGTGGCTATACCGAAGTTCAGGGCCATTAGTACTTTCGTCATACCCGAGTAATAGGGATTTCCCTTTCCATACGAATCCAGCAGTGTTCTGGAATTGATGAGCGTACCATTGTAAATTGTAGCCCACTCGTTGGTGATATCCGTTTCGGTGATAATGTATTTTCCAAACGTCTGCAATTGAAACTGGTTGCCAGCCGTTTGCTGGGCCAATACACTGCTAATACGGGACAACTGACCGCCGTAGGTCGCAAACGTAGACAGCTCGGCGCCCGACAGTAATAAGGCTGCAGAAGCGGTCTGTGGTGAGTTCGGGTTAATCGCGTACTCATCAAACTGTTTCGTACAGGAACTGGCAGCCAGTGTTAGGCCCAGCACTGCAATAACTATCTTCTTCATGGTATAGTAGCTGTTGAGAAATTAAAAACCGATGTTGACACCGAAAATATATGAGCGTGTGCCAGGGTTGTTGAAGTAATCAAACCCTTGCAGGTTTGAGCCAGCACCCGTGAGGCTCGTTTCCGGATCGACACCTTTGTAGTTGGTGTTCAGGTACAAATTCCGGCTGGAAACGGAGAAATCTACGTATTCAACGTATTTCTTGAGTTTCAACCGGTAGCTTAAGGCCACCTCACGTATCCGGAACCAGTTCACATTTTCGACAAACTGCTCAGCCGCTCCACCGCCATCACCCTGATATTGGCCGAAATACGTTAATGCGGGAATTGCTGTCGTATTGGCTTCACCCGATGCTAATACACCTGGAATGACGTAGGTCCGTTCGCGATCAGCCGACTCCTGCGTAACGCCAATGCGTTGCAGACGGGCATACGTACCGTTCCAGATAGCACCGCCATGACGAATGTCGAGCAGGGCCGTTAACGTAATGCCTTTGTATGTAAACGTATTACGAATGTTGCTCAGCCAGTTTGGATACGGATTGCCAATGTTCCCCTGGGCTTCCTGCAACAAGGGTAAGCCGTTGGAGCCAATAATCAACTGACCCGCATTGTTACGTTGCCATTTTGTACCATATAATACACCTAGCGGCTGACCGACGATAGCGTATCCGCCAATGCCATTAAACGCTGATTCCAGGCTAACTTCGCTGACACCATCAGCCAACTGGAGCACTTTACTGACGTTTTTCGACCAGTTTATGTTAATGTCCCAACTGAAAGATGGCGTTTTGATTGCGTTGATGCCCAGCATCACTTCAAGGCCCCGGTTTCGCAACTGAGCCGCATTGGTGTAGGCCGCTGTGAAGCCAGATCCAGGTGCTGTTGGCTTTGTCAATAGAATATCGACCGTTGTTTGCTGATAGGCCGTTACGTCCAGATCAATTCGGTTCTGCCAGAATTTGAGGTTAATCCCAGCTTCAAGCCCTTTTACCCGCTCGGGTTTTAAATCAGGTGTTCCCACAATTGCGTTGTAGTACGAATAGCCGTTTACACCACCGTAAGGGAAGTTGAGTCCATTGGTGAACCCATCCGTGAACGACGGTTTGCTGAAGTAGGTGCGTGTACGGTAAGCAGCGGGTGAAATACCCGATTCAGCATAGGCTAACCGAAGTTTACCAAATGAGATGGGTGTGTTTTTCAGGGCGGTTTCGGTGAACACCCACGACAGCGAAGCTGATGGGTAGAAGAAATTGTTCTTAACCGTTCGGTCAAACGTCGACGACCATTCATTCCGGCCCGTTAAAGACAGATACAACTGATTGGCATAATCGAAATCCAACTGACCGAAAACGGCCGTTGTCATTTTACGTATCCCGGAGTTAGAGGCATACAACTCAGCGGCATTGCCCAGGTTATAGAAATTCGGTATGGCGAGATTACGACCACGAGCGTAATTATCGGTAAAGTTTAACGACGTAATGTTTTGCCCTGCTGTATAGTTAATGCCGAATTTTTCGCTGAACCGGTGCTCACCCCGCAAAATTAAGTCACTATAGACATCTCGACTGGTAACGTTGTCGTAATTGACCTGACCGTACCGCTGGGCATTGTCATCCCCATTCGAACCGATAGAAAAAACCTGGCGTCGGGCATCAGAATAGGCATCGACCCCAATCTTATAGGTCAAATCCAGGTGCGACGAATGGTGATAATTCAGATAAACATTTCCCACCACACGGTTTATGTCATCCGTAAATGGGTTGTTATAAGCTGTGTAATTCGGGTTGTCGTAGGGGGCGTAATAGTTTCGGTTGTACCCATTGGAAAACTGATAATCCCGCAGATCATACGATGCTGGTGCCCGTAACAAGCTTAACATGACCCCTGCTACGTTGCTGCCATTCTGGGCTTTAATACCTCCCGACTTAATATAGCTTACCGTACCGCCAAGTTTCAGGTTGTCGGTCATATTGGCTTCACCCGTTATCCGAAGCGTGTTCCGTTTGTAATCGGTATTGGGGATGATCCCATTCTGGATCAGGTTTCCGTAAGAGATACGGAAATTGGCTTTTTCATTGCCACCCACCAGGGCTACATTTGTGGTATGCGATACGGCTGTCTTGAAGAAATTGCCTGGGTTGTCGTATGCCTGAAGTGTTGGATCACTGGAAATTTTTGGTCCCCAGCTGTTGGGCGTACCGATACTTACATCGTCATCCGTACCATAAATCTGGTCTGGACCGACATCGGCGGTTGAATACTTTCCGCCAGATCCCTGTGCATAGGTCGACTGCAGTTTAGGCAGTTTATTCACTTGCGAAAGCTCCACTCGGTAGCCAACCGTTACGCCAATACCGCTACGTTTCTGCCCTTTTTTCGTGGTGTAGATAATAGCTCCATTACCCGCCCGTGCTCCATAGAGCGCAGCAGCCGCTGGTCCTTTCAGAATCGTTACCGACGCAATATCGTCGGGATTTAAATCCAGTGCCCGGTTCGAGTTGTTTACTCCACCAAGGTTCGCATTGAATGGGTAATCACCTGCTGACGTCGTAACGGTTTCGTTATTAATCGGTACGCCATCGACTACAATCAAGGGTTGTTGTTCCCCCGTAAACGTCGATGGACCACGTAGCACAATTTTACTGGAGGCCCCTGGTGTACCCGATGAACTGGTGACAATGACCCCGGCCGTTTTGGCCGCTAACCCTTGTATTACGTTCGGTTCGCCTGATCGGGTAAGGGCATCGCCCCCCACATTCGCTACTGAATAGCCCAGCGTTCGTTTCTCCCGGGAAGCGCCTAGAGCCGTTACAACTACTTCGTTCAATTGCTTGGTGTCGGCTTTCAGCGAAACGTTGATCGTCGTTTGCGAGCCAACAGGTATTTGCTGTGATTCAACGCCGATAAAGCTGAAAATGAGTGTAGCATTATCGGGTATGTTAATGCGGTAATTCCCATCCGCGTCCGCGTTCGTACCCCGCGTAGTCCCTTTAATCTGGATGTTAGCCCCAGGCAGGGCTGCTCCATCCGCAGCGGTCGTGATCTTGCCCGTCACGCTTCGCTCCTGTGCATAGGAATAGCTTATTGAGCTAAGCAGCACGAGTCCAAATAGAAGCTTTCTCATGGATGAATTGTATTTGAAATAGATTGGTTGAAAAACTTTTAGATGAAAAGGAAAAGAGACGATACCGATGACATTTGTTGCATGCTACCAGTAGGATAATTGAACCGTAGGAAGCTTTAATCAAGCGGTACGTATCTTGTTCGTTGTATAACGAATACTTATTAAGTTACAGATGGTAACAAATCTGAAGGAACCAATACGTCAAGGCTGAAGGGATTGACCTCGAAAACCAGTTGAGCTGGTAAAAAGCGAGCAAATTGGCATCTTGCTACAACCCACAAGCAAGGCATTTGTCTGAAGTATAATTTTTTTCATATCTGTTGATGAAATAAGGTATAAATGCAATACTAACTTAACTCCTGTTTAACCCCAAATTAAATTTTTTTGATACAGGGCAACAGGTTATGTCTAGGAATATGATTCAAAAGTCACCTTAAAAGTAACAAAATACTACGCAATGATGAAAATATTATAAATTGCAAATGGATGACGGCTGATTGTATTATTAAGTGATTTTACTTATTTCTATATTGAAACTAGATACGTGTTGTCTATAACATTGTGCATAATAATTTGTTTATTTTTTGGAACAGCACTATAATATCTTGCCGTATCATCATTTATTTATAAAATATAATATAGTTTACTATTATAAAGCCAGGCTATTCTACTTACTGCCTTCTGTTGAGAAAATTCTTGTCTAGTAACAAAAAAGCGGGTCGACATGGTCGACCCGCTTTCTGCATTACGCTTTATCCAACTATTAAAGTGCTGTATATTGAGAGAACACGTTTTTAAATAACGGTTCGATACGCCGTAACTTTTAAGGAGCTTTCTGCAACTAATTGAGTGATCTCTGCACCTACTAACTCATTTGTAAACTGACCTAAAAGTAGGATGTTATCTTCTTTAAGTCATAATCTACTTTGTAAAAGTATATTTTTCGGTAGTTATATTAATTTTTCGGTAGATAATCGGACTGAATGCTAGGACTAGTATTAACGAGCCGACTATCTAAACCTACTTCCTTCACGCGTATGGGTTGCGTTATATGATTACCAAGGAGAAATACCAAACTTTTTGACCGATGCGTAGTTATTCTATGACATTAGCTGACTCAATGCCATGGAAGATGAAAAGGATGTAAAACACGATAGTGCCTATATAGCTGGTCGAACACAGGGCCCGTTCGGTTCTGATGATACCGATGTCGACAGACCGGTTGAAGACAACAAAAACCAGTACGAGCAGGAGAACTCGGCTAATGGCACCGATAGCCAGCAGGTTCGGGGAGGGCAGGATGGCCGAAACGAAAGAGCTATAGGCAGCACTGACATGGATAGTAAGAACGGGATCTTGAGAATGGGCGATACCTCCAACAGCACCCTTGAGGTAACGGAGGAAGGTATGAATGCGGCTGTTGCCGACGGAAAAAAAACAAACACGGCAACAGTAGACGTAACGACGAGCGGCCCAGATGATTACGGCTCAGCCGACCAGGTAAGTACGCCAAAAGCACAGGAAGCGGCTAAAAAGCAGGACGACTCCGAGAAAACGGATAAAAACGATAAGGATCAGCAGGAACGCGAAAAGGATGTTGCCGAAACCGGCACAGATCTGAATAATCAGCCAGCCTACTGACTATTATGTCGTTAGAAAATTAGTTTATTTTCAAATACTCAACCACTTAATCCATTAACGTTATGAGCGTAAGTAGTAATTCTCGTAAAGAAAGCACCGAGTCGCATGCGGCTCAGGCTATGCACAACACGATGGGTATCCCCCCCGCGTTAGCACAACTGAATGATAAGAATCTGGATAATGAGTTGCCTTCGCGCGTTGCCGGTAGCAGCGATACCGACGTGCCAGGTGATGTAGCCCAGGCGGAGTCCTTGGTTGCCGAAGCCGATAATGAGAATGGTATAACAGGTGAGGACATTGAAGAATCGAAACGGGCATCGTGGGGGCAACCACCTCTCTCAACTGATGCTGAAGACGTTGTGACCGTAGATGACGCCGACTGGAACCGCAGCACAGAAGAAGGTGCCATTCCGGCAACCCGCGTGAACGAGCCCGATCGGACGTTGGGGAATTCGTAGTCTTGTGACATATAGTTGATTAGGCTGCCTGATCAGATTGATCTAATCGAACCAGCAATCAGGGAGATTAATAAAAAGAGAAAGCCATCCAGATCGTCTGGATGGCTTTCTCTTTTTTCATCTGTAAACCACTGAATCAAAAATCTGATAACGGGTTCAAGAGTCTATCTACAGCCGGGGCGGGTAATAAAATCCCATTTTGTACTTGGGTTTCAATGGATGCGAGTTGATCGCGTATGCCTGGCTGGTCGTAAAACCGGCCTTCAATTTTTTGACGTAGTAGCGACCGGAACCAAGCCAGTTGCTGGTGCTGGCGTCTACGATTACGGTATCCATTCTGGATGGTTAGTTGCTGCTGCTGTTGAATGGTTTGCCAAACGCCCGTGATACCCACGCTGGTTAAAGCCGAACACATGAGGACTGGGGGAAACCAGCCCGTATCGGTTGGTGGAAACAGGTGTAATGCATTTTGATACTCGACACGGGCACGGTTAGCAGGGGCCTGATTGTCACCGTCCGCTTTCGTAATGACCAGCGCGTCGGCCAGTTCCATAATGCCTCGTTTCATTCCCTGCAATTCGTCGCCTGCACCGGCCAGCATTAGTAACAAAAAGAAATCGACCATGCCGTGCACAACGGTTTCGGATTGCCCAACGCCTACGGTTTCAACCAGAATCACATCGAATCCGGCGGCCTCACACAGCAGCATTGACTCACGGGTTCGATGTGCTACGCCACCCAGCGAATCACCCGCCGGGGAGGGCCGAATGTAGGCCGCAGGATGCATGGAAAGCGTTTCCATGCGGGTCTTATCCCCTAGTAGACTCCCCCCTGAACGCTGGCTGGTTGGGTCGACGGTTAGCACGGCCAGTCGATGCCCGAGCGTAGTCAGATACGTGCCAAATGCTTCGATGAACGTACTCTTGCCCACTCCCGGAACGCCCGTAATGCCAATCCGGACTGACTGCCCTGTTTTCGGCAAAATGGCGTCCAATACCTGTTGCGCCAATGCCTGATCGTCGGGACGTCGGCTTTCAACGAGGGTGATAGCCCGACTGAGCAATAGTCGATCACCAGCAAGGATGCCAGTAACGTAGTGGTCGGGTGAGAAACGTTGGCGCATATGATTACCTCAAATCGTCCGGTGTCGTAATCTTTATATTCTCGTACGACCCATCGATGAGCGTAATCGGAAAACCGGCGAACTCAATAACGCTGGCGCAATCGGTAAAAAATGGTTGCTCTTCACTTTGAAATGCTTGCCTGAATAAATCTAATTGAAAAGTTTGGGGCGTTTGAACGAGCCGATAGCGATTACGATCAACCGCCTGACTGACGCCATCGGCACCAACAACCCGTACAGAATCTTTGACGAGTACACACGTCACCGCCGACCCTGTGCGGGCTGCCGTCTCAAAGCTGTTCTGAATGATTTCTGAGGAAATAAATGGCCTGACACCGTCATGAACAGCAACCAAACCAGCTTCTTCCTGAATGCTATTCAGCCCATTACGTACGGATTGAAAACGGGTTGCGCCCCCATTTACGGTCTGGATCGCTGGATGAAAATTGTGCTGATCACAGAGTGTTTGCCAGATAAATTGATCGCGGGCGGGCAAAACCAGAATGACCTGGATGGGTAGTGGAACAGCCAGAAATCGCTCGATGGTATGTTGAAGAATGGGCTTACCGTTGAGCAGCAAAAACTGTTTTGGTACGTCGGTCTGCATCCGGCTACCACTACCTCCGGCAACGATAATGGCAAAAAAATTAGTCGATAGTCGATAGTTGTCAGTCATCAGCACGAAGCAAAGACCAAAAATACTAACGACTATCGACTAACGACTGTCAACTTACTTAAATAATCAACATCGCGTCGCCATAGCTGAAGAAACGATATTTCTCTTTTATGGCTATCTGATACGCTTCCTTAATCAATTCATGACCGCCGAATGCGCTGGTCATCATGATCAAAATAGACTCAGGCAAATGTAAATTCGTTAACAGGGAATTGGCGATTTTGAAGTCGTAAGGCGGGAAAATAAATTTATCAGTCCATCCTTCAACCGGCTTCAGGCGGCTATTGGCCGATACGGATGATTCAATAGCTTTCAGGGACGTAGTGCCAATGGCACAAACGCGCTTACCAGCGTCAAGGGCCGTATTAACAATCTGCGCCGATTCTTCAGGAATGCGATAGTTCTCAGAATCGCTTTTATGTTTAGTCAGATCTTCAACGTCTACCTGACGGAACGTACCTAAACCAACGTGCAGCGTAACGGGCGCAAAATGGATACCTTTAATTTCCATACGCTTCATCATGGCACGGGTAAAGTGCAAACCGGCAGTTGGAGCCGCTACGGCGCCAACGTGCTGCGCAAAAACGGTTTGGTAGTCATCACGGTCAGCGCTTTCGGCTTCGCGGTTCATTTCGCGGGGAATGGGTGTTTCGCCCAGTTCGTCCACCGCTTTCATGAATTCTTCGTGATTGCCATCGAACAGGAAGCGAATTGTCCGGCCGCGTGAGGTTGTGTTATCGATTACTTCAGCAACCAGATCGCTGTCGCCGAAGTAGAGTTTATTGCCAACGCGAATTTTACGAGCTGGGTCTACCAGTACGTCCCAAAGTTTCATTTCGCGATTTAATTCGCGCAGGAGGAATACTTCTATTTTGGCACCCGTTTTTTCCTTGTTGCCATAAAGCCGTGCTGGAAAAACTTTGGTGTTATTGATCACCATCACATCGCCATCTCCGAAATAACTCAGCATATCCGAAAACTGCTTGTGTTCAATGGTTTTGGCTTTCCGGTCAACGACCATCAACCGTGATTCACCCCGCTCAACTGGGTATTTGGCAATTAGACTTTCGGGTAAATCGAATTTAAATTCGGATAACTTCATAGTGTATCGGCACGAAAAAGAACGGCGTTTTTTTTGTAAAGGCCGCAAATATAGTCAAAAACCCGGAAAATTTGACATGTTCCGGGTCGTTTTCTTGCAAATATCGAATAAATGCCTTATTAGTGCGTTTCTACCGGGCTAATTGGCTTGACCGCACCGTCTGTATTAACGTGCGCACGGTCTGAAACGTTGAATTTTGCCATTAATTCGGATGATACTTCATTGGCATACGTGCCTTGAGCCGATACGAAAACACCTTTCATACCATTGGCGGCCGTGATCGCATACAGAGTCATTTCATCGCCGGGGTCCGATGTTCCTTCAAACCGATGAAATTCATCGACATTAAATTCCTCACCTTTCAACTTCGTCTCTGTACTTTTTTCTTCCAGAAAATCTTTTTTTGGGCCAAACTCGTGCGTGTAGCCGCGAGCCCGAAGGTCTTCCATTGCTTCGGTTAGGGTGGTGAAATGAGTCATAACGGTAGAGAGTTTGTGTTCCTAGTAAAACTCATAATAGACTGGATAGTTTTAAGGTTGATACGAGTATGGTACGTACCTGCTGAAACATTTGCCCGCGAAAGATTATTAGCTAAGTACTGGTCTAGTCAATAATTATAGTTTCCAATGATTCGTAATACCTATTTGGCCTGCTTACTCTGCCTTATTACGTTGTGGCTGACGGCCTGCAACACCGACGATCCCGAATTCAACGCCCCGGTTACGCCCGAACGTATTGCCTTCTCCTCAAGTCGCCTTTACCCCGAGGGTATTACCTACTCGACGGTACTCGACAAGTTTCTGGTCAGTTCCATTACGCAGGGAAAAATTGGTACGGTAGATCAAAATGGACGATATGCCGATCTGATAACAGACAGCCTGCTTATCAGTAGTCTTGGTATGAAAGTACAGAATGGCCGTCTGTATGTATGCAATGGCGATCAGGGCGTATCGACTAAAAGCACGGCCCAGACGACGGGTAAAACGGCCGGTCTGTACATTTATGATCTTAGTACCCGGCAGGCCCTGCGCCGGATCAATCTGACCACATTGTATCCAAATGCAAGCCATTATGCGAATGACATGGCATTCGATTCGCTCGGAAATGCGTATGTAACAGATTCTTTCGCGCCGGTCATTTATAAAGTACCTGCTGATACAACGCGCCCCAGCCTATTGATTAATTCACCACTTTTTTCGGGCGCGCCGGGGACGATCAACCTGAATGGCATCGTTTATCACCCCGGTAAGTACCTGATTGTGGTGAAATCGAATGAAGGAAAGTTATTTAAAGTGGATCTGGCCAATCCAAGCAATATTACGGAAATAACGGGCGTGAGCCTGCCAAATGGCGATGGTATGTTGTTGTATAACAATGATTTATACGTAGTGAACGGTCGAAATAAAGTCTCGCAGATACGAAGCACGGACGGCTGGAAAACCGCTTCCGTTATCAAAACGGATTCCGTTGGCTATGATCAGGCTACGACCAACGTATTATTTAATGACAAGATTTACACAATTAATGCTCGTATCGGTGAGGTAAGTGCCGCCGTAGCCGCCAAAAATCCATCGTTGCTACAGTCTAACGGATATAGTATTCAGCAGTTCAAGTAGTTGGTTCTGGTGCGGGGGTCGGTCCGGCGTTCCGGTGAACCCGAGCCAGCCATAAACAGAAGAACCCGAACCTGTCAAGCGTTCGGGTCCTTCTGTTTATGGCACTGTAGTACGTACTATTAATCAGGCAGCACCTTCACCATGATGTCTTTGTAATAGATAACGCTTTTGGGGTCGTGGCCTTGCAGGGCAATGGTGCCGTGGCTCAAATGGCGTTTGTCTTTGCGGCCGGGTGCGCTCAGGCTGTCAGCTTCCGTGTAGTCATTAATGATTTTGTCATTTATGCGAACCGTTACTTTCTTACCCTGCACCGTGATTTGCTCCGTATACCATTCGTCGTCTTTCACAAATACATCTTTCACGTCCTGAAACGAATAAACGCTGCCCGTTTTGCGCCAGTCGGTATGGCTCTGGTTCACCTGGATTTCGTAGCCCTGAGAAGGCCAGCCCGTTTCCTGGTAAGCGGTGTGAATAAACATACCTGAGTTGGCGCCGGGCATGGTTTTGACTTTCGCTTTCCACTCGAAATTTTTGAAATCGTGGTTGCCTACAGGGCCTTCGTAGAATAAGTGTGCCCGTGGGCCGGCCACCATAATAGTGCCATCTTTAATGCTGAACGTACTGGCGTTGTCACCAACTTTCCAACCGTTAAATGTCTTGCCGTCAAAAATGCTGACCCAGCCATCGGCCTTGGGGTGACTGATGAAGCTGATGCAGAAACCAACTACTAGCGTGGCCGCTAAAAGAGTCAATCGAGTTTTCATAAGGATAGGGCGAGTTGTGTTTTAGAATCGTCCATCATCAAAAGCATGAAAGTGGTAAAAACTAATCGTACTACGTATTGCATATGAATTTTGGCCCTCTTTATTTACCTGATAAAAAGAGTTTAGGGTGCAGTTCTACGTCGTCCAGCCAATGGCCTATAGAGTAAAAAATTGAGCTAAATCAGAATTATAATTACCATAATTCTGATTTAGCGTGAAAAAGAGCCATTTATTTGGCCACTAAGACCAGACCTGCTCCCAAAACTGCCTGATTCCATGCAAGAACACTGCTCTAATTTTGGTAAATTTGCGGTATGATTTCCATTACAAATCTCTCTTATTATCTCGGTAGCCGGGCGCTTTATGAAAATGCATCGCTACACATCAAGCCAAATCAAAAAATTGGTCTGATTGGGCTGAACGGCACCGGAAAGTCGACGTTACTACGTATCATAAACGGCGAATACCAGGCCGACGGAGGAACAATATCGAAAGCAGGCGACGTAACCATCGGCTTCCTGAATCAGGATTTACTATCCTACCAGACCGACGATTCCATCCTGTCAGTGGCCATGCAGGCATTTGAACGGCAGAATGAATTGCAAATCAAGATTGAGGAATTGCTCCACAAAATGGAGACCAATTATACCGATGATCTGGTTGATAAATTAGGGAAGGCGCAGGAAGAATTCGACGCCCTTGATGGCTACACGATCCAGGCCAGAGCCGAAGAAATTCTGGAAGGTCTCGGTTTCTCAACCGACGATCTGCACCGGCCTTTGAAGTTGTTTTCGGGGGGATGGCGGATGCGGGTTATGCTCGCGAAGTTGCTGTTGCAGAAGCCCTCGCTGTTGATGCTCGATGAGCCGACCAACCACCTGGACTTACCATCCATTCAGTGGGTTGAAAAATACGTTCAGAACTATGAAGGTGCCGTAATTGTGGTTTCCCACGATCGCGAATTCATTGATAATGTGGTTGATACCATTGTTGAGGTATCGGGCGCGAAATTGAATTACTACGCGGGCGACTACTCGTACTATATGGAAGAGAAAGCGCTACGTAATGAGATTCAGAAAGGCGCTTTTGAAAACCAGCAGGCTAAAATCCGGCAAACGGAACGGTTTATCGAACGATTCAAGGCGAAAGCGTCAAAGGCTAAACAGGCGCAAAGTCGGGTGAAACAACTCGAACGCATGGAGCTTGTCGACGATGTGATCGACAGCAATGCACGGGTCAATTTCAAGTTTAACTTCTCGCAGCAACCCGGTCGGCACATTCTGCACCTGGATGATATTTCGAAAGCGTACGGCGAGAAACGTATCCTGACCCATTCCACGGCCCGGCTCGAACGGGGTGATAAAGTGGCCCTGATTGGGGCAAACGGACGTGGGAAATCGACACTGCTACGTATCATTTCGGGTTCAGAACCTATCAACGGTGAGCGCGTACTGGGCTATAACGTATCGTTTAGCTTCTACGCCCAGCATCAGCTTGAGTCACTTCGGGTAGACGATTCGATGCTGGACGAACTCAAGCAGGCCAACCCGACCAAATCGGATGGCGAACTCCGTGGTGTACTGGGCTGCTTCCTGTTTTCGGGCGACGATGTATTCAAGAAAATCAAAGTGCTGTCCGGGGGCGAAAAGTCACGCGTAGCCCTGGCGAAGGTGTTACTCTCACAAGCGAACTTCCTGCTGCTTGACGAACCGACCAACCACCTGGACATGCAGTCGGTGAATATTCTGATTCAGGCGTTGCAACAGTACGAAGGTACCTACGTAGTGGTTTCTCACGACCGGTATTTCGTATCGCAGATCGCCAACAAAATCTGGTATATCGAAGACGAACAGATCAAGGAATATCCGGGCACCTACGACGAATATGAATGGTGGCAGGAAGAGCGTAAAGCGCAGGGCATTGTGCCGTCGAAACAACCCGTCGACAACTCGAAGATGCAACCCGTAACCAGTCCCGCACCCGCTGCAAATGGTCATGCAACAAACGGGAAGTCAGCCACAAATGGTCGCGCATCGGAAGATGAACGGAAGGAATGGCAGAAGACGCTTAAGAATCTGACTCGTCAGGCGCAGGAGTCGGAAACCAAAATCGCCCAGTTGGAAGATCGCAAAAAATGGCTGGAAACTGAACTGGCCAACCCAGCCACCTATGGCGATGATAAGCTAATGCAGGCCAAAAACGACGAGTACCGACACGTAGTGGCTCAAATTAATCAGTTACAGGACGAGTGGGAGTTGGCCATGCTGGAAGCTGAAGAATGGGAAAAGAAATTGGCATAGCCAGTTTTTACACAATAAAAGCCGGAGCGTTCACCACCTCCGGCTTTTATTGTGTAAAAGCGTTTCAGATTAGCTAAGGATTTCCACTACGTAACAAATCGCTCTACCAGAAATAGGTTAAGCTCAGCCGGGCGAAGAAAGGTATGCCGGGCGTAAAATGAATTTCATCGACTGAAGCAGCTTCACCCTTTAGCCGGCTTTCCGTAGCAAACTGGGTTTCTTTCCAGCGGGTGTTCAGCAGGTTCTGCACCGAAAGCCCCAACGTGTAATGCTTTCGAGCGTAATTCGCCTGCATGTCAGTGACGAAATAGCCTTTGGCTACGATTGAGTTGTCTTCATTAGCTGTTCGGCTAGCCATGTACCGGTAACGTAGCGAACCGCTTAACCCATACTGCGTTTGCAGCGACAGGCCGCCCGTTGACGTAAACACGGGGGCCAGTGGCAGGTAGTTTTGCCCGGCTTCGGCGTCAAGCGATCGGGGATTGGCCGTGTTCAGATCAAGGTCAGCAAACAGACTTTTGGTCAGCTGATACCGAACCGATACATCTATACCCTGCCGACGGGACCGGCCACTCGGCTCAACAACCCCTTCATCACCAACGTAGACAAACTCCTGCTGCATCCACAAATACCAGGCAGCCGCATTAATCAGCAGTTTAGGAAACGGTTTAAAAATGACACCTAAATCGGACCCATACGCACCTGGCAAAATCTCGCGTCCGTTCTGGGCCGTCACCACACGGGCATCATTGGAATGAAATCCTTTTCCCGTGTTTAAATAGAACTGAAGCCTGGGATTAATCGTGTAATAAAAATTCAGCCTGGGCGATACAGTCGCCTGCGTTGCCCGCCTGGTTGTAGCGGCCGGGGTAGCCAGTAAATCCTCATATTGGGAGCGAAAATAATCAATCCGCACCCCGGCATTAACGGTGAAGTGGCTCGTTACCTGAACCAACTCATCTGCATAGAGCGCAGCATTGATTTCGTTGACATTACCAAGCTGAATCGGGTTTAGCGTCTCCACCCGATTTTTGGTGTGCGACAGTTCCGTGCCCTGCGTCAGATCCTGGCGGTACTGTGCACCCAGAGTCGTTGTCCAACTGGTTTTACCCAGACTCGTTTGTGTGGCATAGCTGCCATTGTACCCAAACAGATTCCGGTGTTCTTTCTGCCGAATCTGGTCGCCATTGACACTATCTTTCAAAAAGAAGGTGAAGTTGGAATACAGCTCAAAGGAGTAATTACTGTAGAAAAACTGGTTCTTGATGGTGTGATTACGTGGGGTTACCGTCACCAATTGAGCATTGACATTTGTCCGACTCGTCTCTCCGCCTTCGGTAGGATCAACGGAGCCGAACCAGCTAATCAAACCGGAAGCCACGGCTCGATCAGGAATCTGCCCCGAATGATTCCACTTGCTCCAGAACGTAGAGCCCGTCAACGTTAGCTCTGTGTTAGCCGCCAGGTGGTCATGATACTTTCCGACTACATTTATTCGCTTGAAGTGCTGTGGATTGTCGAAATACGAGTTCGTATATGAATACTCCGATGCCAGATAAGCCGATTGGTTTTTTTTCCTGCTTCCCGGCCCCAAGAGATTCAGTCCAACCACAGCCCGATACGTATCAAACTGACCGGCTTCCAGTTTGACAAAGGACCGGTCCAGGACAGTGCGCGTTCTGAAGTCGGCCCAGCCCGCCGTAGCCAGATTGCCCTTATCGGTCGTATAAGGCCCTTTTTTAAAGTCTACTCCGTCGACCAGTTCCGGAATCACAAAATGCAAATCGGCATACCCTTGTCCGTGGGCGTGAGAAACCATGTTGACGGGCAGGCCATCGACGGTCAGCCGAATATCGGTTCCATGGTCTAAATCGAAGCCCCGCAGGAAAATCTGTTCCGCTTTGCCACCCCCGGCGTGTTGGCCTATAAACAAGCCGGGCACGGACCGGAGAATTTCCTGCGAATTGGTGATAGGGCGTAGTTTAATGTCCAGGCTACTAATAAGTTGCTGGTCATGGGCCCGCTGCGCCGAAACCTGTACCTGCTCCAGTTGAATGGGCGCACTGACCAGAGTGACGTTAAGAAACGTAGTACGATCATCGTTTACTGTCGCTATAACTGACTGATTTTGAAAGCCCACATGAGAGAACTCCAGTTTATAAGGAGCCGCTACAAGGTCTGTGAACCGAAACTGTCCCTGGTCATTGGTAAGCGTTAGTTTACTCAACCCCGTCAATTGAACCGATACGTTAAGTAGTGGCAAATGCGTCGATTGGTCGTAGACAATCCCGGAAATAGTGCCCAGATGCGCAAACGCTACCTGGAATGTGCACAGTCCCAATACCAGCGTAGTAAGTACGGTCTTTAATTTCATCGACTGTAAGGTTGCTAACGGGCCTAACGTGAACCTGCCTGATGTGGCCCGGCCTGTTTCATTCGCCAGGTCAGAAATAAAGCCAGGCCAGCCAGCAAAACTAGTAGATAAGGCGCATAACCAGCTACCTGTTCTACTTCTTTTGTCAGCCCGTTAGCCTTACCGGTAACTCGCTCAGCAGCCCAGCCGATAGCGGCCACGGCGGCCAGAAAAGCACCGATCAACCGTACTGTCTGGTATGCCGGTGTACGGCTCAGGAGCATTAGCCAGGGAATCGTCAGGGCGATTACCAGCAGTTGCATGAGTTCGATACCCAGGTTGAAACCCAGAATGCTCAACGCCATCGGACCAGTATCCAGGTGCAAATTGGCTAGTGTATCAGCGAACGCCAGCCCATGAATCAGGCCAAATCCGGCTGCTATCCAGGGCTCCCGGCCAGCAAACAAAGGCCGTACGGCATGAGCCGCCGACACTAGAATGGACACCGCAATGAGTAATTCGACAGGTTGGCTGGGTAACCGAAGCCAGCCCATCGCTCCCAGTAGCAGCGTTAACGAGTGCCCGACTGTAAACGCAGTCACGATCAGCAAAATGTGGTGAAGACTGTAGCGAACGCCCCCAAATCGGCCCCATCGACCATTAGCAATCAGCAACGGTGCAGGCAGCAGGAGTACCAGCAAAAACAGTAGATGGTCCGTTCCTCCGGCAATGTGCTGCATCCCGAGCCGTACCATGGACTTAAATCCCGTCCATGCACTACCTGATTCAAGACTGATCGTAAGAGGAAGAACTCGGTTATTCACAATATCCAGACTAATGATGCCCACCTGAGTTGGGGAAGCATCAGCCACCAGCCCCCGTTCCCAATCTTGCTGGACTGATACCAGGATTTTATGTGTAACCACCTGATGCAGGACGACATCATACTGAAAGACAAACCGCCGAACATCGGCTCCTGCAGGGGGAATAAGTCGGACTTGCGCCGTCAATTCGCGGTATACTCCGTTAATGAGGTTTTTGGTTTCCTGCACCGCCAACGTGCCCACTGATACGTTCCAAGCTCGTCCATCAGGGCTTTGCGGGCGGATGTGTTGGGCCAGATACGCTCGCAATTGAGGGCCAAGCCGATCCACCAGCATAGCGGACGAATCATTGACGGCATGACCAAAAGCCGCCTGTAGCTCATTTAGCGGAATCTGCAGCTCGGCGTCGATTCGGTCGGCATGAACGCTAAGCAGCACCACCGAATTGGGCATTGGGTGAGCGATAACGGTGTTTGGCAACCCTAGTGCCATAAGGCTCATCAGAAAAACCATCAGCCATCCGAATGGACGGCTGATCGGAAAAAACAGATACTTCATGAGAGATAGTTACTTGGTTCCTCTGTAATCGGTGGTTTGGTCACGCCAGACCGAGTGCGAGTGCGGTGTATCTTTAATGATAACCCCACCCTGATACGAAAATTCGATTCAGACGTTTGGCTCATCGAAGCGGATGTAATCATTCCAGGAAGCCACGGCGGTTGTTCCTGAGCGGGCAATATACGTATCAGCTAACTGAGATGTATACTTGGCCAGCACGGGGCGGCTGTAGTAGCATTCAGGTCATTGACATACAGCTTGATCGCCTTCAGCACCAGGGCCTGTTTGTCCGCACTGAGATTACCTACCTTCAGACCTGTTTTCGTGGTGGGCTCGATTTAGTTTATTCAGGTTGCTTCTTAAGTCGAGCCGATACAGCAGGCCCTGATTGGTCTGCTAATTGCCGCCGTAGTCGGAGGTGTGATCACGCCAGACGGAGTGGGAGTGGGGTGTATTCCTGATAATGACGCCACCCTGATACGAAAATTCGATCCACACACTTGGCCCGTCGATCCGTACGTAGTCATTCTGCGTGGCCATCGCTGTCGTTCCTGAATACGAGATGTATGTACTGGCTAACTCCGATGTATATTTCGCCAGTACGGTCGCAGCTGTGGTGGCATCCAGATCGTTGACATATAGTTTTACGGCATTCAGCACCAGGGCCTGTTTGTCCGCGCTTAGCGTACCGACCTGTAAGCCCGATTTGGTGGCAGGGAACTTACCATCCTGACCAGGTCCCAGCACCAGATCCGTGTACGTACCCGATAGTTTTGCCGTAGACTGCTCGCTGGTGCTCAGGCCTGTCAACATGGCGGCAAACGCGAGTCGCTCCTGCTCAAAGGCCTGGTAGGTACGGTTGGCGGCTGTCACCGCTGCCTGTGGCTCGGTACCCCTGAAAGCGGGCGTAACGCCAGTGAATGCCCCGGCATTGAAGGTGAAAGGCTGGGTATAGTGGTGACCCGTAAACAGAATCTCCCACTGGCCCGTCGTGCTGGGTGTTCCCAGGAATGACAGATAATAGTTGCTCGCCCCATAATCGGAGCCGCCACCGATCGTATTTAGGTAATCGTCGGCAACCAGGTTGCCTATCATCTCGTCGTACCCTTCATTGGTCGTACTCACGGATAGCAAACCAACCATCAGGTTGCGGAAAGCGGCCAATTGCGTTGAAGAGAGCGAACCAAGGTTGATGCCAATCCGGCTGGAAAGACCAGCGGGCAGGTTCGACCATTTCTGCGCATTCACCTTGGAATAGGTCAGTTGGATAGTAGTCAGTTGCGTACTGCTCAGGGTTGCTTTGAAGGCTTCAGCCAGGCAAACGATCTGAGCCACGCCGGTAGACGCGCAGGTGGTGGTAGTCGCCGTAGCGGACAAAGCCGTTGTAATAGCGCTTGAGTTCGTGGTCGTGGTACCTGAACTGGTTCCGCTAACGGTCAGAGCGAGACTGCAACTTTGCCCGCCAAAACTGAGGGCGAAGGTAGCCGTACCAGCCCCTGAGGGCGTACCACTAATTGCATACGACAGATTTCCAGACCCGCTGGCCAACGTACCGGCTTGAAGCGTAGCTGTCAGGCCCGTTACGCCCGCCGATAAGATAGCACTACCCGCCGAATACGACAGGCCGTTACCTCCCGTATAAGGTATCGTAGCGGTACCCGTATAAGCGGTACCGCTAGCCGCCGTCGTTGAAAATGTACCGGAACTGCAACTCACTCCTGTAATGGTCGCGGAGCTGGGTGTAACCGTATCATCGTTAGACTTGCAGGACTCTAAAGCAGATAAGCCGCTAAAAATCAGCGAGGTTGAAATGAGGATAACCAGGATATTCCTTTTCATGAAAATAAGTCTTGTTTTGTAAACAGCGTATAATTACTTATCAACTAGTACGTGAAAGCCTGAGCAAGCGTTGATGGGCAGGGGCTAAGTCGGGGTGAATACGTACTGGACAGGGGTGAACAGGCTTTTTATTGATCAAACGGTCTACGTAACAAGCGCATGGCCTTACTTTTCTAACCTTGTCTCGGGATGAGCAGGGGTATTAATTACGCTTCTCTTTCTCGATGATTTAAAGTTCGCTTATAAAAACCAGAGCAGAGAGATATTGTGGCCAATAGGTCTATTCTGGGGGTAACAGACGTGTTTTTGTGGCGAACGTGGGAAATATAGGGGTAAAACTTACCGGCGAAAAAGACTAAAAAAGTCTTTTTCGTAACTGTTTCCAATAGGTATTTCTTCTTGTCCAATCAGAATCATCCGGTTACGAAGCGCCTGAATTTTGTCGATAGCGACGATAAACGAGCGATGGACACGAATGAAGTGTCTGGCTGGTAATTTATCCAGCATGGCTTTTAAGGTGAGCCGCACAACCAGCGGCTCACCTTCCTTCAGATGAATTTTCAGGTAATTATCCAGTCCCTCAATAAACAGAATATCGGCCAGTGTAACTTTCACTAGATTGAAGTCGACCCGGAAGTAGAGATAGGTCTGTTCCAGGCCTTCCAGCGGATTGCCGCTTGTTTGCCGCAGTGCCTGCCACCGTGCCTGAGCCCGCTGAACGGCTTGTTTGAACCGCTCAAACGTAAACGGTTTTAACAGGTAATCGACAGCCTCAATCTCGTAACTCTCGACAGCAAATTCGCTGTATGCCGTTGTGAAAATAACCAGGGTTTGCTGGGTAATGGACCTGGAAAATGTCAACCCAGACTCCTTTGGCATATTGATGTCCAGAAAAATCAAATCGACTGGTTTGGATTCCAGATACAAACGAGCTTCGCCGGTACGGGTAAACGTTTTAACCAGCTCAACCGAATCAATACGATTACAGAAGGCGTCGATCACATCCAACGCAGGCCGTTCATCATCCAGCGCAATAGCTTTCATCGTGATAAGACAAGGGCTAACGTAACGCGGTAATGCGTAGGTGTATCGTCAATGGTTAACTGATGTTCAGCCGGATAAAGGAGCCGTAGCCGTTCCCGGGCGTTCTGTAGGCCGACAGTCATTGATTTTTCGAGTTGACTAACCTCCACCTTATTATTGGCGACAAACAGTCGTAGTTCGTCGGCCTGAATGGTTAGGCGAATGATAATCAGCGAATCTTCTTCAGGGCTCACGCCATATTTGAACGCATTTTCAATGAAAGAGAACAGCAACAGCGGAGCAATTTGTAATCGGCTCCCATCGCCTTCCAACTGGTAGTCAATCTGAACGGCATCCTGCAGACGCGCCTTTTGTAAATCAATGTAATTCGCAATGTAATTAACCTCCGTCATCAGGGGTACCTTGTCCCGATGCGCGTCCCGAATTATGTAGCGCATGAACTCCGAGAGCTTGACAATAGTGTCTGCCGTTCGCTCATCGTTCCGGATCGCCAGTGAATAAATGCTGTTGAGCGTATTAAATAGGAAATGGGGATGGATCTGCGCTTTTAGTTGCTGTAACTCGGCTTTTAACTGATCGTTTTCGACCTGTCGGAGTCGATTGGCCGTTTGTACTGAGATCGACAGTAGGGTACTTACACTTCCCAAAAGAAAAAAGAGAGCTAGCTTGACCGGAAGCAAGAGCGTAAACGGGCCCCCGTGGTGATCACCCGGCCGTCTGTCTGGAAGTAGGCCGTTGGGTCGGCGTGGCGGTCCTTGTTCATCGTGAGGTTTAAAAAAAGGAGTAAGATCATTATGGCCGGCCTGATCGGGTGGTCCAGCATGAGGGCCCAGCATCATCTCTTCCACAAATATTTGCCGGGCCCAGGCCAGCGGAGTATGCTCTTGAGGTGGTTTAAAGAAAGCCCACTGCTCGATCCGATAGGGAAGAAGGGCAACAACTAAAACGCAGGCAACCGTTACGAAAGCATACCGCACGTACTGTTTGCTAAGAAACCAGCGCGGAACAAATACGGTGTGGTTATAATACGAGAAGAGCAACAAAAACAGATAGGCCAGCCCATTTTGAATAATATGTTCATGGGGATCAAGCGGTTGCCAGCTTACGTCCGTATACACAAAATAGACGAGCGGTAAAGCCACTAAGGCGATACCAATCAATAGCTGTTTACCGTGTGTTCTTAACCAGGCCACCGTTCATGGATGAGATAAGGGACAAAAGTACAATAACACCTGAGCAGGTGGGTACAAATGTGGTCAATGCCTTGAATTCTGGGGTAAAGGAATGGTTAACTTAGAAAGCATACAGGCGCTACAACGATAGTTTTAATAAGCCGCTGTTGCAGTTTGCAACTGATCATTTTCGCTGAATTCAAAAGAAACGCTTACATACAGGAAAATGACGCCCCCCGACACGGCAACCCAACTCAGAAGCGCCAACAACGTAGCGGTACTGGTCCTAACATAATCGACTGGCTTCTTATAATTTAAACACTGGTAGTAGGCAATCGTCAGATAAAGTAGCTGAAAGAGGAGTAGGGTTCGGTTCAGAAACGGTAAGAATTGCTGTAAGACCAGACCAAATCACAGAGTCAGAAGAACACTGATCAACGAAAAGAAACTCGAAAAGAAAACCTGCGTCACTAGATGCTCCGCATAGGTAAGCCCACTTCGCCGGAAGAATAGCTAGAAAACGAAGGCGAATAAAGGGATAGCCGCCAAACCGACTACGTTGATATTTTCTTCAATGAAAAGGGTTGCCTGTCGCCGACGCTCGTAATAGGGAAGATCTTCTTTGGGTATCGCTGGGGCTATCTGTTGACCTGTTTTCTGAGTAGCCGAATGATTCTTTGTGAATGGTTTTATCAAAACCATTCACGGTTAAGTTAAGTCCCAGCACAAGCAAAAGATACGAGAAAGGATTGACGTATTTCTTGCGCTTCGTTTCTACTACGTATTCACGCGCTGTGACGCCCGGTTGCAGTGCCAGGTTTTTTACAAGAAACAACACGCCTTTGTCAACGCTGAAAATGGCCTGGAAAAACTCGTCGAGAATATGGCGGACCCTGAAACGGGGTAAGTTCGCCGTTCGCCCGCAAGTTGGATAGTGTAAAAAATGGCTTTCTAGTGTAGCCGAGCAATTTGGACATTTTTCCATACCTGACACGTTTGCCTCCTACGATCATCCGTTTTCTGCAATCTGGACTAAATTGATGAGTAAGTCAACTGGTTAATCAGCAGTACGTTAGGAGCAAATACGTCCATCTCTACTAACGAATGACTTTTTACGAATCAGGCTTATTTAGCGGAGGCTAGCAAGCGGGCGGCATGCTTGCGTATGAAGTAGGAACCAAGCCAGCTTGTAACACCGGTCGCGCCCAGAACGACGGGCCAGAACTGACCCATAGGCAGCGTGCGGGTGAAGAGTTCTGCCCAGAAGGCGGCATAGAGCCCTACTACCGACCAGGTCATAAAGTAATAATGCCAGTGCAGCCAATTCCGGACGTGCTGGCGTGCCAACGCTGGAATAATACCGCCTAACACGCAAATCAGACTCATTATAGCTAGTACATGGAAGGGCCCAAAGTGACCAAACAGATGATAAATTTGAAAAGCGGTACTGTTCAGGAGTAACATACTGACGACATAGCCGTAGCCAAGGCGTTTATGGAGAGTTCCCATCTTGGGATTAACTATAACAAGTGCTCCGGTAAGCATAGCCAACAAGGCAGAAGCGGTATGAATGAAACCTAGTGTAGAATGAATCATCGTTTTTCGGTTGATCGATACCCAAACGTAGCCACAGCAATCAATTCTTTAGGTAGATATCCGACGAATTGAGTTTCCAAAAGAGCAAATCGAGGAAAAGTCAGGATGGATTTGGCACAAATAATTTTTTGCCGCCAAGTTGCAGATGAGGTGCAACGAATTATACACGATTCTTTAGAGAGACTCCGCTACATCGAATAGCTCACTAAAATTTACCTATATCGTACAACTAAAATATAATTGTGTTTTATTTGTACCACTATGGGGGACTACAAAAAGGGTAGGGGGGCGCAGTTCAATACCGCTAATTCATATTCTACTCATCAATACGAGCCAGAGAATTTGAGTCCAATAGAGGATGCCGATTTTCCCGAACCAAAGCTGAAAACGCAGTTTTTGGTGGAGACGCCCAAACAAATTATCAGTCGTTCGACAAGCCCGGACATTGGTTTTACTGCTTCCATCAACCCATACCAGGGGTGCGAGCATGGTTGTATTTATTGCTATGCCCGCCCCTCGCACGAATACTGGGGCTTTTCGGCAGGACTGGATTTTGAGAGCAAAATAATGGTCAAAAAAAACGCGCCCAGGTTGCTGGAAAAACAGTTTCAGTCACGTTCCTATAAGCCCGAAGTCATTCATTTTTCGGGCAACACTGATTGTTACCAACCTGCCGAACGAACGTATCAGCTTACGAGACGGATGCTCGAAATCTGCCTACGCTATCGAAATCCAGTGTCGATCATTACAAAGAATGCCCTGATTCTGCGTGATCTAGACATATTAAAACCGCTCGCTGAATTGAAACTGGTGAACGTAGCGATTTCCATCACTACGCTCAATGAAGAATTACGTTTGCTGATGGAGCCACGTACCGTTACCGGCCTGCAGCGCTTACGGACGATGGGAATATTACACAAAGCAGGTGTTCCGGTGGGCGTGATGACCGCACCAATTATTCCCAGTTTGAACGACCATGAAATTTCTAAATTGATTGAACTGGCTGCTGAGCAGGGGGCTTGCTGGGCGGCCTACACCCTTGTTCGGCTCAACGGAGCGCTCGGTCCGTTGTTTACTGATTGGATAAAACAAGCGTTGCCAGACCGTGCCGATCGCGTATTGAACCAAATTGCCGATTGCCACGGTGGACAATTGAATGACTCGCGGTTTAAAACCCGGATGTCGGGCGAGGGGCCGTTTGCCCAGCAGATTGCCCAATTTCACCGGATCGCGTGTCAGAAATACCTTGCCGGACGACAGCCCGCCAATCTTACTACGTCCTTATTCAGGCCAGCCGGACAAATTGGGCTGTTTGAGTGATCGTGGTGCTATTTCTCAACCGTAAATCGCTTCGTTGTTTCATTGACGTTCTCCGCCTGTGCCAGTCGGGTGGTGTGATCAAAGGATTGCGTTACGGTTGTGTGAATGCCTTTGCAGATCGAGTCGAGCGGTAAATCGTTGTCGTCGGTACCAAACGGGTTCTCAATTTCTTCGGCAATAACCTCAAGACTGGCCAGTACATAAAAAACGAATACAACCAACGGAACGACCAGAAAATGGAGTGTGTAGACGTAGCCCAGCGGTAACGTAGCACAGTAGGTGAAAATGAATTTTTTGATAAATGAGCTATACGAGAACGGAATTGGTGTGTTTTTGATACGTTCGCAGGCACCGCAAATGTCCATGAATGACTGAATTTCAGGATTCAGAAACAACAGATGCTCGGGTAGCAGTGTTCCCTGACGCTGTAAGTCATTGATCTTGCCGAAAATCGCCATCGTAATTTGCTGTGGCACATGCTCGCTCAAATGCAGATCCTGGATACCGAACGTAGCACTATCCGTAAACTCTTTCTCGGGCGATCGTTGCCGAAGGTGATTTTTCAGCGCATAGGCAAAGTTGGGAATCATCGTTCGAAAAAACTGGCGGCTTTCCGTATGGGAAGGGTCCAGCAACTGGTCCATTTTGAGCGCCATATTTCGGCTGTTGTTCACCAGGGCACCCCATAGTTTCCGACCTTCCCACCATCGGTCATAGGCCGTGTTGGTGCGAAAGACCAGCAACATCGAAATAACGAAGCTCAACAGCGTATGCATGAGCGACAGGTTCTTCAAATGTTGATTATCACTCAGGCCAAGAAATTCGATAATGTAGACGATAACGAAGGAATACACGCCGATAGCTATCAGAATAGGCAGTAGCTTGCGAACTGTGTCAGCCCGGTTAAACGTGATGATAAAGCGGAACCATTCTTTCGGGTTATAATTGACCATGTAGAGTTTTGACTGTAGAGACTATAATCATACGGGAATTTACGGACGTTGTCAACTGTAAATCCGTCCGTCATTCAGAAGTTTGTATAATCATGTCGTCTCGAAAGCGTTTAGGTACCAACTACGTCCCATAAAAAAGCATATTGAATGATTGTTCCCTTTAGGTTGGTTTCTGTTCTTTTTTTCTGGATGCTGATGGCTCCGTTGGTGGCGCAACAGCTCCAGACCATTGACCACATTTATGACCCCAAAGTTGAAACGGTGCTCCTGTTTCCACAAATCAGCACGAACCTCAACGATCCTTCGTTGACTTTAAATCCACCCATTATTTCGCTCGATGAGCAGACTCCGCTCCAGCTCGAATTCGATGATCTGACGGCTAATTATCGTTCATTTCGAGCTCGCCTGGTTCACTGCAATGCCGATTGGCAACGTTCCATCCTGAGCGATATTGAATTTACGTACGAGTATAACGATAATCCAATTACGGAATATCAGACGTCGATCAATACCAAGATTCCCTATTTCCATTACCGGTTTACCTTGCCACGCGTAAAGCTGCCGGGTAATTATTTGCTGGTAGTGTATGACGAACGAAATCGTAGCAATATCATCTTCACCCGCCGGTTCTGCACGTATCAGAATCGCTTGCAGGTAAACGCTGCGATACGTTTCTCATCAGCGCCGGACCGCCAGTTCAGCGACCAGCAGATTGATATGGCGATCAGCTACAAAGGGTATCAGGTTATTTCTCCGCAGGACGATTTTAAAGTCGTGATCCGGCAGAACTACCGAGACGATCGGGTCATCCGGGGACTACGGCCAAGCAATGTGCAGGCATTCGATCAGGTGCTGGAATACCGACTGATTGATTTGAGTAACACCATGCCTGGCGGCAATGAGTTCCGGTTTTTTGATACTCGAACCGTATTGTCCCGCGCCAATTACATCGATCGAATCGACCGGCTCGCTGACCGTAATATTGCGTATGTACAGGTCGATAAGCCACGAAATCAAGGCACATATATCCAAAGTGACGACTTCAACGGCTTTTTTGTTATCGACCAGCGTGAAACCAACAACGGTGCCACCAACGGTGACTACATTGAAACAATTTTCACGCTCAAGATTCCCGAAGTGCCGGGCGTCGATGTGTTTGTTAATGGAGCATTCAACTTCTGGCAATTAAACGATCGCAATAAGATGACGTTTGATCCCCTGCTGAGTGCTTATCGGGCGTCTATGCTGCTGAAACAGGGCGTTTATAATTACGACTACGTTGTGCAGACGACTGGCGCGCAACCCAGAATAGATGAGAACTATATTGAGGGTAGTTTCTCCGGCACTGAAAATGATTACGAGATATTTGTTTATCATCGCCCACCAGCCGCCCGCGCCGATCAACTGGTCGCGTATCAGAAGGTGGGCGTGAATAAACGGAAGTGATTCTATGACGTTACCCTTAGCCCCCGAATTAATTCGGGGGCTAAGAGAAATTATGCGCTGTGCAAAAACTCCATAATATCGCCGTCCTGCACGACGTATTCTTTGCCTTCAACGGCTAGTTTTCCGGCTTCACGAACACCCGTTTCCGTCTTGAATTGCGAGAAGTCGGGGAGTTTCATGACTTGGGCCCGGATAAATTTTCGTTCGAAATCGGAGTGAATAACCCCGGCGGCCTGCGGTGCTTTCCAGCCCCGGTGAATTGTCCAGGCACGAACTTCCTTAACGCCCGCCGTGAAATACGTAATCAGGCCCAGCAATTTGTATGACTCTTTAATGAGTTTACTCAAACCCGATTCAGTCAGGCCGTATTCGCTCAGAAACAACTCACGTTCTTCGGGGTCTTCCATTTCGGCGATTTGCGATTCGATACCCGCGCTGATAATAATGACATGGGCACCCTCTTCTTTCACGGCTTCCTGAAGCGTGTCGGAATACGTATTGCCATTCGGCAACGACCCTTCGTCTACGTTCGCTACGTAGATTACAGGCTTCACGGTCAGCAGGGAAATATCACCAATGGCGGTTTCACGTTCTTCAGGTGATACCTGTACCGTACGGGCGCTTTTACCGGCTTCAAGGGCGCTTTTGTATTGCTTCAGAATTGCCAGTTCGGCTTTCGCTTTGGCATCGCCAACCTGTGCGGCTTTCGCAATCCGCTGGATTTTCTTGTCGACCGATTCCAGATCTTTCAACTGAAGTTCGGCGTCAATAATCTCTTTGTCAGAAACTGGATTCACTTTGCCTTCGACGTGCACGATATTGTCGTCTTCGAAGCACCGAATCACGTGCACGATGGCGTCGACTTCCCGAATGTTAGCCAGAAACTTGTTGCCCAGACCAGCACCCTGGCTGGCTCCTTTTACCAAACCAGCGATGTCGACGAACTCGATAATCGTTGGCACTACTTTTTGGGGTTTCACCAGGCCTTCGAGTGTATCCAGACGTTCATCTGGAACAGTTACTACGCCCACGTTAGGTTCTATTGTACAGAATGGATAATTGGCTGCTTCAGCCTTTCCACTCGAAATGGCATTAAATAACGTTGACTTACCTACATTCGGTAAACCCACGATTCCACATTGAAGTCCCATATATAATTGTGAATGAGTGAATGAGTGAATGAGTGAACAACACAAACTGATAGTTATTCACTCATTCGCTCATTCACAATTCGCTCATTGTTTTTTGCAAAAATACAACTGCAATGGCGGACCGCAAAAAAAGCCTTCGACACGGGTCGAGGGCTAAGAGTGTGATGGATGAGTTGAAGACCAATAAGAAACTAGTGAAGTAAAGTCTAAATCATTCGTATGTCTGGTTATTCCCATTTTAGTTCACTGGCGAAATCGCTCTGTTCATCGCGTTCGCGCTGGACAAACTGCGTAAAATCGACGTCGGGCATTAGTTCCGTTTTGACGTGCTCTACGGTTTCCTGTAAGGCTTCAACGAACTTATCGAAATCTTCTTTATAGAGAAACATCTTGTGTTTTTCGTAAACGAATCCTTCGCCTTGTGGATGCCGCCGGCTCTCCGTAATGGTGAGGTAATAGTCGTTCGTGCGCGTCGATTTAACGTCAAAAAAATAAGTTCGTTTACCCGCCCGAACCCGCTTCGAGTAGATTTTCTCCCGGTCTCTTTCGTCCACAATCAGTAAGGTTTAGTCAGTTCACAACCGCTAAAGTACGGGCAAACAGGAAAGAACAAAAAGAAAGCGGATAAATATTATTTGGGGCAGAATAGCCCCAAATAATCAGCGTGTTGTGGAGGCTGCTCTACAGTTTTTTTGCTAATTGCTTGGTAATTAAGCCAATCTGTTCTATCTTTGTTATACAGGAATTGCACTTTTTGGGGACGGGATGTATGTGAGTTCGATCAATATACGTGCCGTCTGTTTTTTTTCACGTAACCAAAAGCTGTATGAGTTTAATCGTGTCCCTTATGTTGTTTTTTAGCAACATAAAATCGGCGGAGGTCCTTCCGGGCCTCATACAGAAAGGCAAAGCGTCTTTTTATTCCAAGAAGTTCAATGGTCGCAAGACCTATTACGGTGAGCGCGTTAGCTCCGATGCGCTTGAAGGAGCCCATCTCCACCTCCCACTGAATACGTTAGTTGAGGTTACAAACCTAGACAACCAACGTTCGGTAATTGTACGAATCAATGATCGTGGGCCATTTTCGAAGGGCCGTGTCATTGACCTAACCCACGCAGCGGCTAACGCACTGGGCATGGTTTCCAAAGGAATTGCCAACGTATCGCTTCGCGTTGTTGGTAAAGGTCGCGCGATCGCGTTGTCTCCTTCGGCATTCTCTGCGCCCATTGCTTTCCAGTCGATGCTGGAACCAGTCCTATAACGTAGTCCAACCAGCCTACGCCAACAGAACCGTTCGATATTTCCTTGTGCAATTCCTGCCGGAGATGTCGAACGGTTCTCTTTTTGCGTTGTTAAAGAGTGAAAGAATGAATGAGCGAAAGAGCGAATAGCTGGACTCGCAATTTTTTGTTCGCTCTTTCGCTCATTCATTCTTTCACTCTTTAAATACATGAAACAAGCTCTTAATCTGGGTCAGGTACGCTCGTTTGGGAACGTCGAATTTCTGGCCCGCCAGTTGGTCGAAGGATTCATTACCGGGCTGCATAAATCCCCTTTCCACGGCTTTTCGGTGGAGTTTGCCGAACACCGACTTTATAATACGGGCGAAACCACCCGCCATATTGACTGGAAAGTATTTGGTAAAACGGAGAAATTGTTTGTCAAGCGGTACGAAGAAGAAACAAACCTGCGGTGTCACCTGCTGATTGATACGTCGTCGTCGATGTATTATCCAGAGGATAACTACGGTAAGATGACATTCAGTGTGATGGCATCGGCTTGTTTAGCCTATATGCTTCAGCGTCAGAAAGATGCAGTGAGCCTTACTACGTTCGCCGATGTGATTGATCTGCAAACGCCAACGAAATCGACGCCTTCGCACGTTCACAAACTCTTTACGCAGTTAGATCAGTTGATGCAGCAGCCCAAACCGCTACGTAAAACGTCGGCGGCTGAGGTGATTCACGAAGTGGCTGAGAAAATAAACAAACGGTCGCTGGTAGTAATTTTCAGTGATATGTTCGATAACAGCGATAAATCCGACGCGTTGTTTTCGGCCTTGCAACACCTGCGCCACAATCTGCACGAAGTATTGCTGTTTCACGTAACGGACAAAAAAACGGAAGAAGATTTTGCGTTCGATGAGCGTCCCTACGAATTCATTGATCTGGAAACGGGCGAGAAAGTTAAACTTCAGCCAGGTCAGGTACGTGAAACCTATCAACAGGCCGTAAAAACGTATTTTCAGGAATTGAAAATGCGTTGCGGCCAATATAAGATTGACTTCATCGAAGCCGATATTGCCCAGGGATTCGACCAAATTCTAACCGCTTATTTAGTGAAACGCACGAAAATGAAATAGACGTAAGGCGGCTGGAAAGCCGTGAAGCCGAAGGCTAATTGTAAAGATACCTAACAGTAACTGCACAATTGCCTTCGGCTTCACGACTTTCCAGCCGCCTTACTTTTTAATACTTGCTTTTACATTGGCTGGCGCAGCGGTGGTCTTTTTGGCGGCCTGACCTGCGTGTTGTTTTTTGTGAAAGAGCATGAAATCTTCAATCTGTTCGACGGGTAATTTGCGAGCAATAATCCGTTTATCCTTGTCGAGCATGTAAACTGTCGGCGTCGTCCAGACATCATACTGGCGTCGGTAATCGGTACGGGCGGGGAAGTCAAATCCGTTTATGACGTTGCCAAATTTGAATTCCTTAATAAATTTCCTCCACTCCTTAGGGTCCTGATCAATCGCAATCGCTAATACTTCAGCCCCTTTCCCTTTGTAGGTATCCGCAAATTTTTGCAGGGCGGGAGCGCTCTCCCGGCAGTGACCGCAGGTTGGTGAATAGAAAAAGACGACAGTATAATCGGCCTTAATATTCTGAAGAATAATGGGTTTCCGAAGCGTATCTGTAATAACGGGAGCCACCAGCACCTTTCCTACGAGATTAGGTTTCATCGTGGCCACACGTTCGCCAATACTTTTCAGCGTCGAAGAGTCTGTTACCGTCATGATGCCCGTCGCGTAATATTTCTCGAACATATGGACGAATAAGCCATCGGTACCCATCACTTTGGGTTGCTCATACGGTTGCGTGATGTAGAAGATGGTGTAATACCGCATCTCCTTGTTTTTCCCGGCTATGGCTTTTCCGACTACGTAGTCAGCTTCTTTAATAAGCGAATCGGGAACCTGCACGGTCAATTCTTTGATGTACCGATCAATTTTCTTTTGCAGGATGGGTGTGCGAATGAAACGCTCGTCGGCAAAGTCGAAATTGTCCCAGAAATGGCCTTTGAAGTAGTTGAATACCCAGGTAGAATCGGGTCGTCCGTTGGCTAATTTAGGCGCCGGTGGGACTTCGGGCTCAGCCGTTGCTTTGAGTAATTTAACCGCGAACGAACTCGCATTATCGGTCAAAAACTGGGCTCTGTAATCAGCCGCCTGTTTTTGTAATGTACTCATCTCCTTGTCAATCGTTGCGGACGACGTAGCATCCTTGCTGGCTTTTCTCTGCACATTCAACGCCTGAGCCTGTTCATATAGCTTGCCAAGCTGTTGCTGATAGCCGTAAAACAACTCATTTTCCTTCGAACCCGTTATGGTCATTACCTTGATTGTATTGACCGTATCGGTGTCAAACGAAAACTGCTGATCGTTGGTAATGAGAAATTCGATGTATCGGTTTCTAGGCGTTACAACGATGTATAATCCTTCGGGCAGGCTTTTTTTGCCTTCAAAGACCATGTTGCCTTCGCCATTTACACGAGCCGTGTCTTTAGGAATGTATTGAGTGGCCCCAAAGTAATGGGCCAATACGCAGGTCGTATCCCGTAGTCCCTTGATGTGGCCATTAATTTTATACCCGTCGGCTGTTCCGGTGGTCGATTGTGCCTGGGCACCAGCTACTAGAAGCAAGCCAAGCAGACCAGTCAGGAGGAGGTTTTTCATAGAAAGTGATACGTATCTTCGCGGCAGAATAGAGTCAAATTTACGGTATTTGCTGGTAAGTGCGTTGTTTTACAAAACGCTGGCTCCTACCGGTATAGTCTATGTTTTATTTCTTTTCCAAAACGATTACCTACCTGCTGACACCGGCGGGTTTCCTGGTAATAACTTTATTGCTGGTATTTTATACGAAAAACGTTCGCTATCGTCGCCGGTTTATTGGTCTTTCCCTGGTTGTTTTCTGGTTGTTTGGCAATTCGTTTCTAACGAATGAGCTAGCCTCCTGGTGGGAATATCCGCCACAGAAGCCTCCAGCTGTGCCAGCCGATTCGTCAGTGCAGATAGCCGTTTTGCTTACGGGTGGCATGGTCAATGGCATGAAAGAAATTCCCGTTGCCACTCCTGGTTCAACAACAAATGGGCGCTTTTTGCTAGGGCGAGAGGCTGATCGGGCTGGTCAGGCTTTGTATCTATACAAAGCTGGTGTTGTCCAGAAAATTCTGATTAGTGGCGGCATGGGCAGTTTGCCTTTTCAGCCAACGCCTGTTAGCGATGAAGGGCATATGACAGCCCAGTTTCTTATCACGGCTGGCGTTCGTTCAGTAGATATCATACTGGAAAATAAGTCGCGTAATACACACGAGAACGCGCTTTATTCGGCTGCTGTACTTCGGCAACGCTTCCACACAAATCGCTGTGTAGTTGTCACTTCCGCCTGGCATATGCGCCGAGCTGTGGCTTGTTTTCAAAAGGAAGGGGTTACCGTAAGTCCCTTTCCGAGTAGTTTCCTGAGCGGACGCCGGTCATTCGCGCCGGGTGAATGGCTGCTGCCGCACGAGGAAGCATTTTTCAATGCGTATTACCTCGTGCGGGAACTAGTGGGCTATGTTACGTATAAGGTTGTTGGGTATGCCTAAACCGAACGCCTTAAACCGAAAGAATTTTTACCATACGTAGTAAATCCTCGCTGATAGGCTTTGGGAGCCGGATGGTGTCGCGGAAAGGCGTGTAGACCAATTCGTTATTCACGACACCGGCCATTACGTTTTTCTCGCCATTCATTAGGCCTTCTATTGCTCCCAAGCCTAAGCGGCTGGCCAGAATCCGGTCGTAAGCCGTTGGTACACCTCCCCGTTGAATGTGGCCCAACGTAGTGACGCGCATATCGATGTTGGGGTCAACCTGCAAGCGAATTTTCTCCGCAATCTCGGCGGCATTACCTTCCTCTTCCCCTTCGGCAATCACCACGATAGACGACGATTTCTGGCGGCTCCAACCCGATTTTAGTGTTTCAACAACTTCTGAAATGGGGGTTAGTACTTCCGGAACCATCACCATCTCGGCTCCCCCCGCAATACCGGACTGGATGGCGATATAGCCCGAATCCCGGCCCATTACTTCAATGAAGAAGATACGGTCGTGGGAGTCGGCGGTGTCCCGAATTTTGTCAATAGCTTCCAGAGCCGTGTTTACCGCGGTGTCGAAGCCAATCGTATGGTCAGTGCCGTAGAGGTCATTATCAATTGTTCCGGGTGCGCCAACGGTAGGAATACCGTATTCATCATAAAAGAGCGTTGCCCCCGTGAATGTACCGTTGCCTCCAATGGCGATTAATCCTTCGATGTCATGTTTACAGAGTTGTTCATAGGCTTTCGCACGGCCTTCAGGTGTCATAAACTCTTTACTGCGGGCTGATTTCAGGATGGTTCCTCCCCGTTGTACGATATTACTCACCGAATGAGAAGACATCTGAAAAATATCGCCATTTATCATTCCGCTGTACCCCCGGCGGATGCCGAACACTTCAATTCCGTGGTAGACCGCCCCCCGGACAACCGCTCGGATGCAGGCGTTCATACCCGGCGCGTCGCCACCAGAGGTAAAAACAGCTATTCGTTTCATAGGTCAATTCAATTTTTTAAGGAAATTTCACAAAAAGGTTAGGCAAGTCACATTATCAACCCCGCAAATTTATCCGCATTTCCCAATCTAAAGGCATGTGTCTGGTAATAATCCCATTGTTTTCATACAAATTTCACAAAACAGGCCAAATGAGCATTTTAGGGCCATTATGATTTTAATACGTCTGGAATCGGTATGAGTAGCCAACTATTCTTCTCTATTCATAACCCGAATTCGGAACATTTAGCGTGCCGAAAACCTGGCTGATCGCCAAAGGATACGTCCGTGATTTAAGAGGGTGGTCAAAAGCCCGAAGTGCGTGACCAATACGTTGAACCGATCGATCAGCGACCGCCGATGCTGCTGTACCGACAATCCTCCAACTAAGTATTTGCATAGGATAAACGGCAGAAATTCAACGGTTTGGGCTGCTTTCAGGCAACGGATCTCCCAGTCCAGATCAGCACTAAGGTTATCTGTCGGATAGTCGGGTGCGATGGCTCGTTTAGCGACAAAAGCCTGATGACACACTTTCATCCCGAGCGCCATATCCTGCCATTTTAACGTATGCGGCAGCGTATGGGGCGTCACCTGGCTCCGCAAGCCGACTGGAATACCAATGTGCTTATCGTCATCACGAACGAATAACGCATCGCTATAATACACATCAGCCTGTGTTGCTTTACTCTTTGCCAAAAGGCTCGGTAGCGTTTGCGGGTCGTATAGTTCATCGCCAGCATTCATGAACCAAACGTATTGCCCACGCGCCCGATGAAGTCCTTTGTTCATGGCATCATAAAGGCCACGGTCAGGTTCAGAAACCCAGGTCGTAATGTGTTTTTCGTAGCGCTTGATAATGTCCAGCGTGCCATCCGTCGAGGCTCCATCAATGATGACATACTCGAAATCGGTTGCCTGCTGCGCCACAACGCTCTGAATCGTGCGCTCCAGAAACCGCTCGGCATTATACGTAATGGTGATGATGGAGACGGTTGGCATGTTCAAAGAGCGAAAGAGCGAAAGAGCGAAAGAGCGTAGCATGATGCGTCAGCCACTCTTTCACTCTTTCGTTCTTTCGCTCATTAATTTTTGGTATAACTCAATATGTTGCTTCGCTACCACGGCTTCCGAAAAGCGATCTTCGGCGGATTGCTGGGCGTTTTGACGTAGCATGTCTGGCTGTTGATGCGTGAGAATAAAGGCCAGACCATCGGCGAGTTCCTGGGCTGAACCGATCGCTGCCAGATAGCCATTCTCTTGATGGTCAATCATTTCGGGAATGCCTCCGGTACGGAAGCCTACTACGGGTGTGCCGCACGAAAGCGACTCGATAACTGTGTTGGGCAGGTTGTCTTCCAGCGACGGAACAACCATTACGTCGGCTGCATTGTAGGCCGCTACGATATCATCTTCACTGGTCAGTATGCCAAGGTGTCGAATTGGATAAGGAAGTTCGTTGAACAAGTAAGAACGGCCTTTTCCGAACACCAGGATTTCAGGTTTTAACTCCGGATGTTGTTGGTGTAAAAGCGTTAAAGCTTCAGCGAAATACCGGAATCCTTTGCGCGTATCCGTTACGTTCGCACTGCCAAACAGTACTCTTGCCTGCCCAACGTTTAGTTGCTCAGTGTCGGGTAAATCCAGGCGAGCGTTGGCTTCGGCCCGATTTATGGGCTGAAATATATATTGGTCAATGGCGTAAGGAATAACCGTAAACGGAAATTCCTTCAGCAACGTACTGCGTTTAGCCTCGTCGGCCAGCCATTGGCTCGGGGGCGTAAAGTGAATCTGGGCATTCGAAAAAACACGTTTTTTCTGCTCAAAAACTCGATACGACAAATCCTGGTCTGCGGGTTTTTTTAAGTACGGACACGTATGGCAGTGTGTCAGAAAATGATCGCAGCCGCGCGAGTAATGGCAACCGCCCGTAAAGGCCCATTGATCGTGAAGCGTCCAGACAATGGGTTTCCCCAGATCAACTAAGGAGCGTAGTCCGTCAAGGGATAGAAACCCAAAATTAATCCAGTGCAGATGCAGCAGATCGGCCTGTTGGATGGCCGGATGGAAGTTGAGATTTGCGCCGAATTTGGCTGGCGAAAACTGAAACCGTACCGACGAGTCGCGCTCTTGTGGCAGGAAATACAGGCGTTCGGCCACAAAACGCCCGAAGGCCGTTTGTTCCGCCAGAAAGTTATTAGCCAGATACGTTACGCCCGGCTCTGGCTGGTGGGGTTCAAGCCGTTTGGGTGTCCCAATCAGCATGGTACTTTCAATGCCAGGATACGTCCAGATCTGTTTTTGCAAAGCGCGATGCAGCCGATTCGCGGCTACGGCGGCCCCGCCAAATAAATGGTACGTACTCAAGTGCGTGACTCTCACCGACCCAGTAGTTTATCGAATTTTTTAACGACTTCGGGCCAGAACCCAAGCCCAAATACGCGCCCCCAGATTCGTCGGCGCGAATACGCTTCCATGTCGGCGAAAATCGGATCAGGAAAACGGCTTTTTGCTTTCTGCGTCAGAATGAGTGCAAACCCATGTTGTTTTAAGGTGGTGGCAAACACCCAGCCTAATAGCAGATTGCGCTGGGTTAACGTAGCGTCATCGGCGAAACGGTTGAGATAGGTCATTTCGCCCCAGACCGCACTGTTTTTCAGCGAAAACAGGACGAATTTCTTGAGTAGCGGCTGACTGGTGAAACTGTCCAAAAGGCCCGGCGTGATACGTGGCGATCCTTTCGGAAGCAGTTCGGCAAGCCAGTGGCTCCCTGTCTCTTCCATAAACTGCAACACCTGATAGAGTTTATCCTCCCCGTCGTAGATCGACGCAATACCCGGCTCAAACTCGGCCGTCAGGACCTGCCGGGTACGCTCATCGCCGAGGTTGCGAAACAGCCGGAGATCGGTACCCTGCGAGTCGGTTTTGAACCAGTCTACCTGCTTTATTTTCAGGCTGTCGAGCGTTGAGCGGAGGCTACGCGTCTTGAGCTGTACTACTTTTGTTGGCTCAAACTTGGGCGCAAAGGCATATTCCTGAATCAGGTCGGGTCGGGGACGTAGTAAACTGGAACAGTGGGGCGACGCTGTGAGGTAAAAATCAGCCGTCTCCGTGTCTGCTTCCGACGAGCTGGGTCCCGTGACAATATTATTGAAGGTATAAAGCTTACGAAAATGCCCGGATTCGCTTTCAACGTAGCCAAAATCGCGATCATCGGCGTCGAACGCAATGCAGACGGCATATTTGGCAAACGTTTTCCAGCGGGCGTGCAATTGCCCTGACGCACCGATGTCCACCAAAACAGGCGGTTCAGCTTGGAACTCAGGGCGGGAAAGAATTTTGTCGATCATAATAGTCTTTGGTCGTCAGTCAATAGTCATCAGTTAATAATGGAATGCCTTTGTACCACTAACGACTGACGACTACTTTCGATAGGCAAAGATATTCAATTGGAGGTCCATACTGTCGTTGCCCCGATAACGGTGGTTCACGAGGGGGGCCTGGCGATGCTGACTCGTGTTAATGTAGTAGCGAAATCCGCTCTCTTCCAGTACGTTCATGACTTCCGCCAGCGTTTGTGGATGATCGAGGTAGGCATGAAACTCAACAAATAGATTCTGGACATGAGCCAGTGCGTCGCGGCAATCGGTGAGCACAGCGGTTTCGGCACCTTCGATGTCCATTTTGAGCATGTCGATTCTGGTTTCTCGTAGCAGATAGTCACGCAGCCGAACGGACGGCACCAATTTCTGGTCCGTTTGGGAGAAAATAGACGCCGAATCGGCCTGGTCGCTTCCAAACAAAATGCCCTCGTCATTGGTCCAGACAGCTTTCGTCACGACTTCGACGCCCGAAATCTGATTCTTTTGCAAATTCTCCTGCAACGTAGCGCTAATCGTTTCATCGGCTTCAAACGCTACGATGCGGGCATTGGGATAAAGCTGATGAAAATACACAACGCTGGTGCCAACGTTGGTGCCACAATCGAAAATAACGGGCGCTAAACTGGTCGTGTAGAATCGATAGAACTCATCCACAAAAATCTCCCGAAACTGCCAGATAAACGACAACGCATCGGGTACGCGAAACTGGTATTTCCCGAACGTAATGTCAACAGGTTCATTACGGGGTCTATTCCCGTAACGTAGCGCCAGGCCCAGCAGCCGACGTCCTTCAGCCGAACGTAGCAGCCGGGCCGTTTCCGTAAATAAAAATTTAAAAACCCACATGGGAAAAGTGTTTACGGTTTGTAGTTTACGATATTCGGTAGGCTGGCACAAAAAGCTTGACACAATAAGCCGAAAACTGCAAACTATTTTAAAAAGCGTTTCCGCAGGCTCAATACCGTCTGATTTATATCCGGCGATAGGTTTAGTAAAACAACCAATCCCCCGAACAAACCCGTAATCAATATTGACCGCCAGACTACATCAAACACAATTCGCCATTTCGGATCGGTTGGGCCGGGGTAAGAAACCTGTACGGAAATCCACCAGACAACGGCTGCCAGCACAATAACGGCCAAGTTTCGCCAGGTGAAGGGTTGCATGCCAAAGGCAAAACCGACAAACAATGTTCGGCCAAGATTATATAACAGTGTGGCCAATGCGGCCCCAATGGCGGCTCCGTTGATGCCATAAAGCGGAATCAGGTATTTATTAGCCGCAATTGTTATGAAAATGAGTGCGACAAAAAACAGCGAATCATACACGTAAAAACGTGACGTATTCAGAATAATGCCGTTAACACCTGTTGCCATATCGATGAGTTTTCCCAAGCCCAGCCACAAAATAACGTAGTAGCCCGCATCGTAGCCAGCCGGTAAAAACCGGAACACATTCGGCAGATTGGCCGCTATACCGACAAACACCAGACAGCCAGCAATCAATTGATTCAGACAGCTTTTACGATAAATACTGATGATATTTTTCAGATCGTTTGTTTTCCACGACTCTGCTATGAGCGCCCCGGCAACTTTGTAGAGCGCCGTAGCGGGCAGTGCAATTACCGTGGCAAAGTATGAGGCAATACTGTAAACACCCGTATTGGCTAGCCCCTGCGCATCGTTAATCATCACTTTATCAATCGTCAGGATGATCTGTGAGGATAGCGCCGTTGTGAGTGTCAGGGCTGCGTAGCGTGTTATATTTCGACGTAGTTCGGGCTCAAGCGATACGAACTGACGGCTGTAAAACAAGGCTTCATCGCGGGCAACACTGATAACCATCAGCAGGGTTTGAAGAAAAAACGCCAACAACCAGAGGCCCAGAAATTGCGGGAATGTAACCCAGCCCAACCAGTAAATCACCCCCGCCAGCAGGATCAGTAGTCGTTGCACAAACTGTTGCAGCAACGTACCCGTAACCGGATCATAGAGCAAACGGGCGTAATTATCGAAAACGGTAAAATAGACCGTGAAAAACGACAGTGGAATAAGCAGGTAGTAGTAATCAACGAACAAAGCTGACTGCGTCTGGTAATTTTCGATTATCCACGGACGGGCCAGCCACAGCCCCAGAACGCATAAGCTAAAACCTACGAGGGTAGTCAAGCTCGTCAGCAATAAGTATCCGTTATGCTGTTTCTCGGCGTTCCGGAAGTAGGGGAAGTATCGCCCCCCTGCACCATTTGTTCCCAGATTCGATAATTGCGCCAGCACCTGCGCCAATGAAATCAACAGCGTCAACAAGCCGACCTGCGCCTTACTGAACAGATTTGGAAAGAAAATCCCCTGCGTCAGAAAACCAACGGCCACGCCCGCATAGGCGTAAATCGAACTCTGAATCGTCTGCCGTTTGATGATACCCATGTAATTGAATGATGAATTATAAATGATGAATGATCTGGTAAAATCATTCATCATTTATAATTCATCATTAGTTTATTAGCTCCCACGCCAGGGCTGTGCCTGCGGGAATGTTGGTGGTGGCGGTTTTGCCGATTATGTCGTCGTAGTACCGAGTATGTAGTCCATTTGCGGGGCGGATGCTGCGGACGTTGTCGGGGGTGAACGGGTCGCCCGTTTTCATGTCGCGTACTACGTATAACGATCGCTTGAATTGCAGACTTTTTTCTTCTTTTGGCGTTAGCGTATAACTGACTTGTCCCATTGCCAGTTGCGCCCGTTCAGTTTCGATAACCAGGTTTTTTAGCTCGTCGGGTTCCAGCGAAAAAGCGGAATCGACACCGCCATCTGCCCGGCGTAACGTAACGTGTTTCTCCAGAACGACCGCGCCTAATGCCACAGCCGCCACAGCCGCACCAATGCCCATCGTATGGTCTGACAGGCCAACTGGTACGTCGAACAACTGCCGCATGTGTGGAATCGTGAGCAGGTTTGTCGTTTCAGGTGTGGCCGGATACGTACTGGTGCATTTGAGCAGAATCAGGTCTTTGCAGCCGTTGTCACGTAGCACTTTTACTGATTCATCGAGGTCGGCCACAGATGCTACCCCTGTGCTCATAATGACGGGCTTACCCGTTTGCGCTACTTTTTTGAGCAGAATGTGATCCGTATTTTCGAAGGAAGCGATTTTGTAGAGCGGTACGTTGAGCGATTCCAGAAAATCAACAGCTGTAGTATCGAACGGTGAACTAAAGGCGATCATACCCCGCTTGGTGGCGTGCTCAAAAATGGGCTTGTGCCACTCCCAGGGCGTATAGGCTTCCGCGTAAAGTTTATAGAGATTCTTATCGGCCCATAGCGATTTGGTGTCACGGATGTAAAACTCCTCCGATGCGCCGTTGAACGTAATGGTATCGGGGGTGTAGGTCTGGAGTTTAAGTGCATGGGCACCAGCATCCGCTACGGCATCCACGATTTCCAGCGCCCGGTCGAGCGACTGGTTGTGATTCCCCGACATCTCGGCAATAACAAACGGCCGATGCGCCGGACTGATGGTATAGTGGGCAACCTGAATCGGTTGAATACTTGTCATTGACTGTTAATGTAAAGCAAACTCGGCCGCTCCTGACCGGAGTCGGCATCGACAAATTTACCGCTTTCGCCCGACAATCTGAAACCAGCCCGCTCGAAGGCACGTACCGACGCCTGATTTTCAGGTTTGACATAAGCGTGAATCGTGACTTCACCCCATCGTATCCGGCAAACGGCGCAGCCCTGCGCGATCAGTTGACTGGCTAATCCCTGGCCTCGCTGACTCGCATCCACTGATAAACCAATAATAACTTCGTCGGGCATATCGGCCACGGGTGCCCGCTCAAAACGAACCTGTCCAACGGCTTTACCCGTTTCGTTCTCAAAAATCAATAACAGTGAATCGGGATCGGCTAGTTTACGACTAAACCAAGTTGTATGGGTTTCGAGCGAAATAGGCGCTGAAGTAAACGACTGACGGCGGGTATCGGGATCATTCGCCCAATCGAAATAAAGACGCGCATCAGTCGGTTTGGCCAGACGGTATGTAAGCATGTTGGTTGCAGAAACTATCTTGTCGGCCGAATTACGCACTTAATTCTTGAAATACTTGCCGAAACCGTTCCGGTGATCGTCCATCAAAAAAACGACGCTGATTGGCCAACGTTTTTTCTACTGTTTCGGGTGAAAATTGAAAGGACTGAATCGATAAACGTAGCAGTTTATCTAACGCAATGACGGGAATCGAGCGAGTCAGAAGCGTGGGGAAATTGACCGATAACGCTAGCTTCTCATCAGACAGAAACTGGGCTAATTGCGACTGATTATCCGCCGTAACGACCGCAATTAACGGGCGATTTATCGCGCAAACTTCATAGGCAATCGTGCTGCACGCTGTGATCGCCAGACTACACTGTTGTAATTCTTCGACCATCTGCGCAGCCGTCAGATTTTGCAGAATTGTCAGGTTTGGTACCTGACTTCTGAATGATTCGATCGAAGCGCAGTCTGGATGAAATGGCCCTAGAACAATATGAACCGGCAACGTAGTGTCGACTTGCCGGATGGCTTCCAGTACCGTCAACGACGTATTATGCGGGTCAGCGCCCCCCAGACTAACAAAAATTGGCCCATCGGGTGGGGGTGGACCAAATCCTTCTGGCCGAAAAAATTCGGGTCGGAGCATGGCGTAATGTGGGCCCAGATACAGGTGTGTATACGGAGCCGCATTGTACTGGGTTTCTGCAATACCACCCGCATGATTGATGACCACATCCGCCACCTGATGACCTTGTATGAGATCATCGATAAAAACCAGTTTCCTGACGCGCACCCGAACCGCCCGCTGAAATGTTTCATCGAACGAATAACCGTCCAGCACCACGATATCGTTGTGGTGGATGGCGCCCCAAAAAGCGGCTTTGTCGGCTGAATCAGGAAGCGGAATGACCGTTAAGCCCGCCGTTTCGATCAATGTCTGAACAGCCGGGTCTGGGTCTGTTATGGCAAATCGCATGGTAAAAATGCCTTTCAGCATATTGGCCAGGGCAAGGCATCGCATCACATGGCCTATGCCAAGCTGGGCGTTACCATCAGCACGAAAGATGAGTTGGTTCATAGGGGATGAAGAATGATGAATGATAAATGAAGAATGATGAATGCAGTAACAGCGTATTCATCATTCTTCATTCACCATGCTATATTTAAGTTCTGCCACTTGCCAATCCTCCTCATTATCAATGTCATGAGCTTCCAACTCGGAGATGACGATGCCACCCGAATTATCCGTAATCAGGCGATGATTTTGCTGAAACGCGGCTACGTTGACGAAATAAAATTGACCGGCATCGTGATAGGCTGGTTCCAGATCCTGCGACCGAGTAAGAGCGTGTTCAGGCTGAAACCACTGTACTTTTTCATTACGGAGTAACACTGCTCGCTGAATTGGGAAGCTGAATTGTTGAACCGGATAAACGGTATCGAACTGTTTCCGGGTCAGGGTTGAAAAAGCCTGCTTCAGTAAGTCGGGCGTAACGAAAGGAGCGGTAGGATAGAGGCAACAGGCGTAGTCGAAAACCTGTCCCTTTTGTGTGTACTGGTCCACGACTTCAGTCAGCACGTCGGCGGTGGTGGCAAAATCATCCGCTGTTTTGGTACTACGTAAAAAAGGTACTGCTGCACCATAGTGCCGGGCTACTTCCGCAATTTCCTGATCATCAGTCGAAACCATCACTTCGCTAAACAGGCCGGATTTGCGTGCTGCGTCAATAACGTAGGCGATAATTGGCCTGCCCAGAAACGGCCGGATATTCTTGCGCGGAATCCGTTTGCTGCCACCCCGCGCCGTGATGATCGCTACGTTATTCATCAGGCCGTTTTTTCGAGCAGATACATGTAATCGACGTTGCCGCTCTCGCTGGCGTTGACGTATGGATACAGTTCTTTTTTTACCTGCTTCAGCGACGGATGACGCTGCTGAAAGAGAGCTGCATAATCGGCTTTCCACAAAAATCCCTGATTACCCCGATACGGAATGGCGGTTAACTCGGGGTTGTAATATTCAAATCCCCAGATGTATCGGCTACTGCACCGAACCATCTCGTCCATGATTTTAGGTAAGTCGTCGGGGGCGATGTGAATCAAAACACCGTTGGTACAGACAACGTCAAAATACGCATCGCGAAACGGCAAATCGAAACCCGAGCCCTGAATAATATTGATATTGGTCGTCGTTTGTTTCGCTTTTTCGACAGCATAGGGCTGAAGTTCAACGCCGTATAAGTTGGTGAAGCCTGCATCCTGCAAGCCTCGCAACTGCATGCCTGTGTTGCAACCAACTTCCAGAATGCGCGTTTCCGGCGACCAGCCAGTCGTGAAACGAGCGTTCATTTCGGTTTTTGTAAGGCCCCAGTTTTGGGTATAGAAATCGTCCCACTCGGCGCGGTCGCGGGTGTTGCGGTCGGTATATTCCTGGCCAAATTCGCCGGACCAGAAGTTTTCCTGTTCAGTTGTTTTCATAGAGGTGGGCATTAAGGTTTTACTACGTAGCAAGGTGTGACGGCAAAAGGCAATCGCTTGACGATCACATCTTTTCCTGCCAGAAATTCTTCAACAGCCGCATTGGCTCCGGGGAATACGTTAGCATAATCGTCCAGCATAATGACGCCCCCTTTAACGACCCGGTCGTATAAATGCGTCAATACGGCGAGGGTTGGCTCGTAAACATCGACATCAATGTTAAGCAAACTGATACGTAGTTCAGGGTGTTTTTCCAGATAGGCGGGAATGGTCTGGCAAACGTCACCCTGGATCAGTTCCACATTTTGTCCAACACCTTTGTGATTCAGCACCGTCATGAGTTGATCCATATCAATGCCTTCTTCGCCCGAATCACTGATGAACTTTTCCCGCCAGACTTTGTCGGCTGTAAATTCTGTTTCGGGAAAACGGCCGAATGCATCAAAACCGATGATTTTTTTTGCGGTCGGGTTGCTCATCAGTTGCCGGAACGTAGCCAGCCGGATAAGCGACGCGCCCTTAAATACACCACATTCCACAATAGCACCGGGAATATCGAGCGTCATTTTATACAACTCGTAATGTGCCATCACTTTGGCCATTCGGTTAACGTCCGACGCCCAGTAGTAGTTATTTTCGTACTCGAACGAGCGCGTGAAATCAGGAAGCTGAATCATTGAAATTGGTTTACGGTATACAGGTTACGGTATTCTGTGGGCTGACGCATAAAGTTATTATTGACGCGTCAGGCCGCCGAATACCGTAATCCATTTTAAAACAAATGATCGGCGGCAACAGCGCCGTTCGGGTGAAAATCAAAATAATAACCGTTTAGAAATGGATTGTCGGCGCGGGCTGTCAACCAGCCGCTATCATCACCAAAAAACTGCCTCAGTTCATCGTCGTCGCTTAACCGTATCGTATACAGGCCATTAGGCGGTACTACGCAGGTACGCTCAATGACGGTCTGGTCGGATTCGCGATAAAATGAAAGTATTACGTTGGCCAGTCGGTCATATACTTTCAATGGAGCCGAGTTAGTCAGTACTATCTCCGAATGACCAACGTTGACGAAAGGCGCCCATCGAAACGTACCGGGTTTGTCCAGAATCTTCGGGTTGCCAACCTGTGGGGCAAAACAAATATTGCTCGGCAGCGATGACGGTTTATCTATCTGCCCAACATTCAGTCCGAATTTCAAGCGCGTTGGAATGCGGGATGCATCGGTCCAGTGCGCGATGAGCTGCGCTGTTTTGGCCATTTCGGATGGTACACCGGCTTGTTTCGCCACTTCACCGAGGTCCAGTTGAACGTACTGACTAGCTGACGATCGGAACGGATAGGCATCAGGTGTTTCACCCAATAATTTGCCGTCGGCGTCAAAAAAACGGAATGACAATGTAAAGTCCGAAGGTGAAAAAATCGGGTATACAACCAGTTTGGTAAAGAAACTGTCGGTCAGGTACAGCGGAATTGAGGTCGATGAATCCAGAAAACGCTCATCCTGGCGAGGCCAGTAGGCGCGGGTATCGGCCACGCTGGAGCTGTCATAATACGAGTGAGTTATGCTAACACTCTCGGCCGTCCGGTCGAGATTACCGACCAGAAAACGAGGAAAGAAGCCCGTGAAATTATGCCCGAACCGAATCATACCGGGTTCATCGCCCAGCAGGGTTTTCAGGTCCAGGTGTTCTTTTAAATACAGAAAAACCGTCTCATAAGGTTTGAGCGGAGCTAAGTCAAACGTACCGCTGGTCGCTTTTTGATACGTATCGACAATCTCATACGTCACCTTCGGGTGCTCAGTAGGAAGTGGCCCGTTGGTGAAGCTCAGGAATGGAGACAACCCATCGCGGCCGTAAATATCGAAACCCGATTCGCTAACCTGATACTCATTATTTTGTTGCAGATCTTCGATATCATTGTAGATACGCCCCACAGTATGGACAACGCTACTGGCATTTTCGTTGTAATAAACCAGCACGAAGGCCGGATATGGAAAGACCAGATCCTGCGTCGAAAACACTTCCAGTTCCAGCGAACCCGTAAAGGCATCGGCAGACTCGCCTACTTCAGGCAGTAAATCCGCATATTCGCTCATCTGCACCGACCAGGCTTTAGCCGAATCCAGCAGCATATATTTTCGCGACAGCAACGTACCGGCGGCATTCCGAAGCGTATACAGCAACCCAACTTCCTTAATATTTCGCTTAAGCAACCAGTAACCCATAAAGATTACTTTGCTAGAATACACATCGGTATGCAGTACCGGAAAAATCGCCGAAGACCGTAGCACGGGTTTTCGATTGGCTACTAAAGCCTCGCCCGCGCTCTGGGTTACCTGAAGATGACTTTGGTAGGAACGCATAGTTTAAAAGCCTAATAGGTACTAGTTTATCGACTGGATTTGAAGAATGCTGCTACGTTATCGATAACGTAATCCTGCTCCTCGTTGGTCAGCGTCGGGAACAACGGCAGACTTAAGCAGCCAGCATAATAACGTTCGGCATTTGGAAAATCGCCCGGCTTACCCCCTAAATTTTGGTAATACGGCATCAGATGCACCGGTACATAGTGAACCTGCGCCAGAATCTCTTTCGTCCGCAGAAAATCGTATAATTCTTTACGGTCCAGCGTCTGAATCACATACAAATGATACGCATGACCAACGCCCGCCGGTGGAACGATAATCTGCACCGGAATTCCAGCCGATGCGGCTTCCGAAAAAGCCAAATCATATCGGGCTGCCAACTCGCGACGCCGGTCGAGCATCGTGTCGGCTCGCTCTAGTTGACTCAGCGCCAAAGCTGCCTGAATATCGGTCAGCCGATAGTTATAGCCCAATTCCTGCAACTCCATATACCAGCCACCCCGTTCGGGTTCGTCAGCATACGGTGTTGTGAACTCCAGTGGTTTATTCGTAATGCCGTGCGTCCGGAGACGTAGCAGATGTTTGTACAACGACTCATTATTCGTCGTGATCATCCCGCCTTCGCCAGCCGCAATGTGCTTCACCGGATGAAAACTGAAAATCGCCAGATCGGCCAGTAACCCATCGCCAGCGCGATGTTCGATGCCCGTTTCGCTGACGAACGAAGCGCCCGGTGCGTGGCAGGCATCTTCAATGATCCACAAACCAAATTCATCGGCCAGTTCCCGAAAGGCAACCATGTCGACGGGATAACCCGCGAAATCGACCGGAATAATTCCCGAAAAATAGCCCTGAGGATGGCTTTCGAGTAATTTACGTACTGCATTAGGATCAAGAAGAACGGTGTCTGGATCAACGTCAGCGAAGAAAACGTCACCTCCGCAATACCGCACGCAATTGGCCGAAGCCGAAAACGTAATGGGCGTTGTGATAACCCGCGTTCCTTCTGTGACGCCTAAGGCTAAACAGCACAAGTGCAATGCCGCCGTACCGTTGGCTACGGCAACGGCGTACGTTGATCCGATATAATCCGCAAAGGATTCTTCGAGTTCACCAATTTTCGGGCCTTGGGTAAGGTAGGGCGAACGTAGCACCGCCGTGACGGCCGCAATGTCCTCGTCTGTAATGTGTTGACGACCGTATGGAATGGGTTTGTTCATTCGTAGCACGGGTATAAACCCGCATTTTTCTGTCTACAGTGGGTTTTCACCGCACGGGCGGCCCTGCGCAACGGCGGACCGTCCGCGTTACACACTGAACTGTGGATCGACGTGTTCCCGGATTTGCTCCCGCAGTTGCTCCACACTAAGCCAGTCGGTATTGGTACCGGAGTTGTATTTAAAGCCGAGGTCGACGCGGTTACCACCAAAGGCTTTTAAGTAATCGTCTACATCCCAGGTTGGTGTTGAGGGTGTAATAACGTAGTAGCGTTCTGTTTCGACCGTGTTGAGCGAGTCGGTTTCGGTAATCATTTCCTCATGCAGTTTTTCGCCTGGACGGATGCCTACGATTTTCTGTTCTGCCGTTGGGGCAATGGCTTCAGCTACGTCGGTGATGCGGTACGACGGAATTTTAGGGACAAAAATCTCCCCGCCCCAGGCATGTTCGAGGGCATGAAAAACCATTTCGACACCTTCCTCCAGTGAAATGTTGAAGCGGGTCATGTCGGGATGCGTAATGGGCAATACGCCATCTTTTCGCTTATCGAGAAAAAATGGTACGACTGATCCCCGTGAGCCGATTACATTGCCGTAACGCACAACGGAAAACCGTAGATCGCGACTACCCCGCATGTTGTTAGCCGCTACGAATAATTTGTCGGAGCATAGTTTCGTGGCTCCGTAGAGGTTGATCGGCGCTGCTGCCTTGTCGGTCGAAAGGGCCACAACACGCTTGACGCCATTGTCTAAAGCTGCATTGATGACGTTTTCGGCACCGAAGACGTTGGTTTTAATGCACTCCATCGGGTTGTATTCGGCAGCCGGTACCTGCTTCAGGGCTGCCGCATGGACAATGATGTCTACTCCTTCGCAGGCCCGTTTCAGTCGTTCCCCATCGCGCACGTCGCCGATAAAAAACCGGATGGACTTGTACTTCGATTGCGGGTAATACTGGGCCATTTCGAACTGTTTCAGCTCGTCGCGGGAATAAATAACCAGGCGTTTTATATTTGGATATCGCTGGTACACCATCTCGACGAATTTTTTGCCGAAAGAGCCGGTGCCGCCTGTAATCAAAATGGATTTATCTGTTAAATCTAACACGTTCTTTATAAGATTCTTGTAGTCAGTAGTTTATGCTAAATTTATTAATTGGCTACTCAACTGTTATTGAATTGGGAAAGCAACTGACTCCTATCTTCCAGGTTTCTACAGGCAAAGGTAGCCTATCTGAGTGTAGCAAAAAAAGCTTGATTATCCGGTTGCCCGGCTTACATGCCATTCGGTTGTCACTACGTTGCAATTTACTATATGGGCAATTCTGTTTATGTGAAAAAGTGATAACACATATGGTCCGATGCTTTTAACAATCCCAGGCAGGGTAGATTGAAATAAACAAAAATATTTTTTGTTGACGACGTTACTTGTAGAAGTATAATACGTCTAAAGCCGACGTTATAAAAATTACCTGATATTGGGCATGAATAGTCCAAACTAATGAAGTATTATACCACGCTACGGAACAACACCTGTTTAGACATACGTAACGTTCTTCTTAGTGCATAACTCATTAACTTCGGGAGTTATCTTAAATTAACATTCAATAGAATCGTTGCTTGCTGGATTAATTAGGGATAATACGCGTTAGTAGATTTATAAGGAGGAGGCAACACTGGTTGTATGTCAGAACAGGCTTTCCTTTTGCCTATAGATGATTCAAAAAGCGATCATACGTTTCTCTAAATGTATTCAGGACTCGCAGGAGCTTGGCAGTAACGCCGACCGCATGGTTTCACGCGTATTCTTTAGCCTGCAAATAGGCAGCTTAGTCCATGATGATCTCTGGGCAAACATTCACCAGGCGGCTGGCGATGAGCACGAAAATGACCGGGTCAAGATTGACAGGCCAGATGGATACCAAGGATTGATGAATTTTGAAGCTTATTACGATGCAGCTGAACGCTATTATCGGAAATGCGTAGAACTTGGGTTCGAAATGGCCGGCTTTGTGCCTGGTACGCTCGGTTTACGGGTTCGCCAGTATAACAATACGCACGAACAGGAGTATCAGGTCGGGTTTGATGTGGACGAAAATAGACGTAAGTGGTAAGTTAATGCCCAATGACAAGGGTTTTTTTGTATCTTGCGGCTCTTGCAGGATTTGTTGTCCTTTGAAATGACTCTATGGTGTAATGGATAGCATCACAGTCTTCGGAACTGTTGGTTGGGGTTCGAGTCCCTATAGGGTCACAAAAAAAGCTATTTTTTGAATGAGGGTTGATCAGTGAAAGAGCTTATTTGCTCTAAATCAACTGGTTAGCCCTTATTTATTATCGAGCTTTATCAAAAAAGATACGGCTTTGTAAAGTTGATCCGTCAACTGAATCTTTTTATTTCGTAACTTGGATTTAACTAAACCAGCTACGATCAATGAAAACTATATCTGATCAGGATATTAAATTCCTTCTCAAGTCGCCCCGTTCTGACCGCCCTACGCTTATATCCTTGTTTTATCGCTACGATAATCAACGATTTGTGTATTCAACTGATCTGACTATTCACCCTCTGCAATGGGATGCTGATCGCCAGCTGGCTAGCACCAGTCAAAAAAAACGGATTGCTAACTCAGTCAATTGGTGACTGAACTCAATAAAGGCGCAGAACTGCATGGTTTTAGCGGAGCGATCTGGACGCGCCCACGCGTTAACGAAGTGATCAAAACGTTATTTGGCGTCAGTTATGAGCCTTCTCAAGTAGGCCGTATTTTGACAAAACTAAGTTGGCGCCGACAAAAACCGCAGCGAAAAGTCAGTCAGTAAGATCCTGAGGCAGTTGCTCAATGGCGAGAAGAGCATTTGGCTGAACTAAAAAAAGCGGAGGATGAGAGTCGGGTTATATTATATGTAGATGAGTCGGCGTGTTATTTATTACCCTTATTATTCCCTACTTGGGCACCTTGCGGGCAGACCCCAGGACTAGTTGAGCAAGCAGGACGCGCTCATTTGAACGGTCTGCTGTGGCGGTTTGATTGCCGCTATTGGTCGGATCTATGTAGCGGGTCAAGATCAGTCATTTGCTAGTGAGGCCATCGTCGGGTTTCTTAACAAGCTGTGTGGGCGTTATCGCAAACGGGATAGGCTAATTAGATGGCAGGGCCGCCTGTGCGGATGGGGAAGCTATCCACCGCAGTGAAATGGTAAAAGCCTTTTTGAAAAACCGCTCAGGACGGATTCACCTGGAACGTCTACCAGCCTATAGTCCCCAACTCAACCCAGTCGAGTTGGTCTGGAGCCAGCTAAACGTAGTTTAAAAAATCATCAGGGCTGCCTGAGCGGTTTTTACGAGTCTGGAGGAGCTAACGGTAGCGATTCTTGATCAAGTCAAACGCCTGGAAAAAGGCCCAAAATTAGTGCAGGCATTCTTCAACAAAAAAGAGGTAACATTCATTAAGGACTAATACACAGATCAATAGCGTCCCCTGTTGAGAAAGTCACTGGCAACTAGCCCACCTGATTTTTTCAAATCATTTATACTTAGTTTAACTAATAGAGCGGGTTATTAAACGGCAATGAATTATTCTCTGGCTTGATAATTTTAGCTAAGTATTCAGCTTTATTTCTGACTAAAACACAATTTTAAAATTTGTCGGTTTCGTCCAAGAAAACCCTTGGCCAAATGAACGCTTACCATACTCGGCCAATTTCTTCCTATAGGTCGTTCCGTTAGTTAACGTTGAATGTTTTGTCAACCAAGTTGATAAGCTGGCCAGTAGTTGCTTAGCTAAGTGATTAGTGGGTGAGACCCCGTCGTATTAGACCTACTTGTATTAGAGCCGAGTGTATTTATCCCACTTGCTGGTGGTGTATGTATCAAGTTTATCAGTCTTCTTGATTAAATCGTGCAGTTTGGTTTTATCAAGATACATTAGTCGGGGTTCGGTTTGTCAGTGACCTAAGCTGGATTATAATTAAAACCAATCGCACTGAAAAAAGTCTATATAGCTAGTAAGTGCCTATATATTACTGTAAAACTCAACTGCTATGACATCAGAAATAAATTTAACCCGATTTGTTGACGCTCAGGAAGGGGACTACGATCGGGCACTGGCTGAAATAAATAATGGACGAAAACAAAGTCACTGGATGTGGTACATCTTTCCCCAAATTTCGGGCCTTGGCTTTAGTGAGATGGCCATCTATTATGCCATCAACGATTTAGCCGAAGCCAAAGCGTATCTGGATCATCCCGTTTTGGGAAGTCGGCTGATTGACATAGCCAACGCGATGCTACGTATCGAGGGCAAAACGGCCAGTCAGGTTATGGGAAGTCCCGATGACCTGAAACTACGGTCCAGCATGACCTTATTTAGCTTGGTAGAGAACGCAGACCCTGTTTTTCAGGCGGTGTTGACTAAATTTTTCAACGGTCAGCCGGATTCAAAAACACTTGCTGCAGTTAAAAACGGCAACTAAGGTCATGGGCTTACGTTTTTTTCGTAAACCGGAAAAATGCGTAACTACAAAAACTACTTAACCCCGTCAGCACATGCCAGAGTGCATGACCTTGAAGAAAAGAATGGGGGTCACAGCCCACTTTCTGCACATCCAGTGTCCGTATCTTAATGGCCAGCACAATCAGTCCGAAACTCAGTAGGATCAGCCAAAATGAACGCTCTTTTCGGAACTGGATATAGTTGATGAGCATCAATACGTTCAACCCTAAAATCAACGCGGGCACCAGGCGGGAGCTGGGTACCAACAGGGCAATCGGGAGAAATACGCCAATAAGAACCAGTAAAGCCAGTACCCAAATGGTTTTTTGAGCAGGTGTCCATCTCAACCGGTGGCCAAGGTGATAGAGCGCCATGCCCACCAGTGTCAGCATTATACTGTAGGTCGCATTCATATCTACCCGCTGGCCCAGATACGTGAGCGACGCATGAAAAAACGCGCTGCCAAACCCCAGATACACAAAGCACCCACCCAGTAGAGCCGAAAGCATCGGAAAATTCTCCAGTCGGTTCAGGCCCGGCTTCCCTTGCTGTGTATGATCGTCCCAGGCAATCTGGAGAAGGAGAACCCCAAAAAAGAAGTACGCCAGGTTGGAATAGGTGTTGATGGGCTGATGGAAGAAGCGATGAACATGGTTGAACTCGCAATACTCAACTGTCATAGCCGATTGACTGATTCGCAGGCCTGCCCAGGCGGTTCCGTCTAGCCAGGTATCCAGGCCGATCCAAAGCAAAAGCATCCCGATCGTCAGATAAGCGGAGCGAAGCAGCCATTTGTATGGAAGAGGTAGCACCATACAGTTAGTAAGCCCGGAAGGCCCGGCGCTTACTGATCTGACCCCCGACACCGCTACGTTGGATGGCGTTACCGGCTTTTGATGGGCGGATAGATTACCAGGTCGGAAATAATAGGACTACTAGGGCGGCTATCAACGTATTGAGAAAATTTACCGCGTCATTCTTCAGAATACCCCTTCGCTCCAGACTGGCCCCCAGCACCGAGTCAACCAGATTGCCGATGGTGCCAGCCATCAGAACCCACAGGACTGGCCAGCCCCAGCCAAAGCCAATACCATAGATACTGCCAATCAGGCAACTCCCCAGAAAACCCAGCAGCGTCCCCTCCAGACTCACTACCCCATCCAGCCCCTTGGTATCGGTACGCCAAGTGAGGACGTTGTAAAAATGTCGGCCATAGACGTTGCCTAATTCCGACGCGCAGGTGTCGGCTGTGGCGGATGCGAAGCTGGCGGCCAGCATCAGCTGAAACAGATCTGCCTGAGCCGGATAGAACCAGGCCAGCAAACCTGTTATGCCCGCTACCCCGGCATTGGCCACGACCTGAGAAGCGGTACGTCGTCCCTTATTCGACTCGGCTAATCCGGCGGCTATCTTATCGGGCAGTCGCCAACTGGTCGCCAGTGAGCCAATTATAAAAAAAGTGCCCAGCATCACCAGACCCGGTAGGCCAGCGCCCAGAAAGATGGCAAAGCCCAGCACACCCCCCGTCAGGGCGCCGGTTACGTTGAGTTTTCTCGCTTTGACGCTGAGGGCCATGCCCACCAGCAGACAACTTACGACGATCCAATAGGGGAGGAGCATACCGGTTTTGAGAAACGAGGGAATTTTGCGGAAATGTACGCCACGGGGCTCTTATATATCGTAGATTTCAGTTGATATTATACATTGGCCAGCTTAGATCTAGCCTTATCCCCCCAGTACGTATCATTTGTTTGACCAGATTCCCCCCCGCTTGCTCATAAGCGAGTTTGGCTTCCCCTTTTTGGGCACAGGCTAACGAGGCATTGCCTTTCAGCACCCACATCCAGGCACTGGCTGGAAAATACTTGATGGACACCGTTGTCCACTCGGACGCTTCGCCACTGTTGAAGTGTAGGGGTTGGCCATAAACTGATAAGCATGCAAGTGCAATTACGTACCTTTTACGTATTGTTCTTCCTGAATTTAGTCGGCGATAAACCGGCTGCCTTTCCAAACAGTCGAATAAAATATTTGGGATCTTCGTAGCCCAAACGGGCGGCAATTTCCTGAATACTTAAGTCAGTATATACCAGCAAACGCTGGGCTTCGGCCAAAACCGCTTGCTGGATGTGGTACGTAACGGAAAAGCCAGTCACAGACTTAACGGTATCATTCAAATGACTAGCCGACATATTCAACCGTTGGGCATAGTCTGAAGGCTTTTTACACGTAAGAACCTGTTGAGTCAGTAACTGCCGGAAGTTCTTGGTCAACGCCAGGCTGCGCAAGGAATAGTCCCGAATCCGGTCATTGAGCTGTAGCTGGAAAATAGCCGCCACTCGGTAGATAAACCCATTGAGCAATGTCTGAACGAGCTTATGGTGAAACAGATACGTCTTGTTTTCATGAAGGGACCGATCAATCATCATAAGCATACTCCTAAACCAGTCCTGCTCCTGCTCATCCAGGGTTAACAGCGTTATGGTTGACAGTGACTGTTCGAATACATGTCGAACCCCTTCATCAATCAGTTTGGCATCAAACCCCAGAATCCAGCCTTTACAGGAGTAGGCCGAGCCAACTTGATGGATTTGGCCTGGATAGGATAATAGGAAAGATGTTTTATTTATTATAACAGGTTGAAAATCAATGCGTGTGCTTATCGTACCCTCTTCAAGAAAGAAACAGGTATAATGGTCATGGCGGTGGGGATTCGTTGGTTGGTCCTGATACTGTTGTATCATCGGGAGCGGCAACCGGAAAAGGGCAACTCCTTCCGAACGTTCATCCATCTGATAGACCAGTATTGGGTCTTTAGCCATCGGCCTGATTGGATGATTATCGCCAAAATCCGTGTGCATAAAAGGTGGTGTTTTGAGGGACTCTGCTTTTTAGCTTTTTCCGTAACTCCCGAACCATGGGTATATATCCTGCAATATAAACCGAGCTATACTCACTTAAGTCTTTGGTGCGTGTCCAGTTTTCCAAACTATCCAGACTACTACGCTCAGGCTCGAGAATAAACTCAAATTCCGGATTGTCAAGGCTCAACGCGTTCGGAAGCTGGTAATCTTCATGTAGAAATACGCCCACTTCCAGGGGGTGCTCACCTGGATCGGTCAACTGTTTTAAACCCAACATGTGACCCAGCGCACTGCCATCAACCAAACCTAGAACTTTACCCTTTTTTGATGGAAGAGGGGCAGCATGAGCAGGCCCCACCATGAGCTCATCACCCGGCTGAACGCGTTGTGCCCAGCGGCTACCCGCCCCGTTATGGCCGGTTTCTACAAACAGGGTACAAATGCCCTTTTCCGCTTCCCACCAGGCAGGGGTGTAATCCCGGTATTCAAATTCATCCACTTTGCACTTAAGCCGAGGTATCGTTGTCCACTTGCCCATATTAACGGTAGGTAGGTACAGGTCAATTTCATACATAGAACCAGGATTCCATGTTCTGATAGCCAATACGTTGGCCTGTTCAGCCAGTGTTTTTTCCATCAGCTTAAAGGCGGCTCTTTTAATAATATTTGCCATAGCTATTCGTTGATTTGCCTGGCAAATGTAGACAGCCTGGATTGGTGAATTAGCTGACAAATGGCGGTTTATAGTGGACTATTCGCGTTTAAAGAAAGCTAGTAAACTGATTAAGGACTCTAAAGCTAACGGTTATAGACCAGCTCTTCCGGGAAGTTTGGGTATATGCCTTTGGGGGATGACCTATTTCTACTTATAAACCAACGGTTTCTTGGAGCCCCTTAAGCGAGCCAATTGATACACTAATCCGTCGCTTCCAATCTTAATTAAATTTTCCTGGCTACCTAAAATTAACCGGGTTACATCCTGGGAGGTACAGCAAATTTATCACTGGGAACATCAACCCGAAAAAAATCTGAACGCCAGTAATTCACAAAACCAGGACGAATAAAACCGCATCGGCCACCACCGGGCCATCGGTTTGCTTGACCGCTATATCAACAGATGACGTTTGACCTTTGGGTAATTCGTACTCACCCAGTGAAACCCATTCGCCTGACGTTTGTCCAACGACAACAATTTCGGCTGGCTTGATGGCAATGGATTTGCTTGTTTTTCCGTCCGAAACCGTAACGCCCAACTCAGAAGCTGTTTTGGCTAATCGGGGAAAGTAGGCATAAACATGGTATTTGCCCGCTTTTACGATTTCTGGGGTAAAGCGGACGGAGGCCATTCCTGCATCCTGACCTTCATAAACCAGATAGGAGGGACCGTAGCCCCCTTTACTTTTACTTTCAACCCGCCACGAACCCGTAACTTTCGTTAGCGCTTGATTTTCATTGTCTACCAAAATTTCGGGTGTACTACCGTCGGCCAGCGGATTTGCTTTCAGTTCCCGTTGTAGTTTGGTAATATCTACTTTTTGTACGCTGGTTTTTGCATCGATTGCCATCACAGCCGCCAGCGCCGTCGACTGGCCCAACACCATAAAAACAGGTTCCATACGGATCGATCCGTAGGCAATGTGCGAAGCCGACAGGCAAACGGGAACCAGCAGATTCCGGCATTCGCTTTCTTTGGGAATCAACGCACGGTACGAGATAGGATATGGTCCAAAACCACCAACTTCCACGTTGCCCTCATTCTTAGCCATTTTCTTGCCATCCTTTTCAATCACGATACGTTGAATATTGTGCGAATCCATTGTATAGGCTGCCATACCTACACCGTCCGTTACGACTTCTTTCCCCTCGCAATTCGCCTGCGTCATTACGTAGGCACCCACCATCCGACGCGCTTCCCGGATGTAGAGCTGTGGCGACCAGTGGCCCGAATCGGTGTACTCATCCTTTGGGTAACCCCATTTCAGCATCTGCTCCCGAAGCGACTGCGGAACGCGGGAATCGTGCCCGACGAAATATAGTAATCCTTTGGTATACAGCTCATGATCGCGGATAATCTGCGCTCGTTTTTCGTAGCTTCCATCTGGATACTCATAATTCATACCGATCATATCGGTCGAAAAGCCATTTCGATTGTTGATGTCGGTTTTTTTGTTGGGCATTCCACTCCAGATGAAATAGTCGTTGAGCGATTGTTTCTGGGGTTGTGTCGCCAGCAAACGTACGAGCAATTCGTATCGGGTCGAATCATAGCCCGCCGGACGCGTAATGGGGACCTGATTGGCTGGGTCAGAGGAGAGACAAATTCGATAATTATAAGCCTGTATCTTGTCATCACCCGTTCCGTTTGGCTCCAGTTTAGCCGGACTGACGCCCCAAACCAATCCCGATTCCGGCTTGCCGGGTGTTTTGTAAGGATCGATACCGTCGGGAAGTTGGTGGCCGGTCATCAACTGCACACCACTGATGGTTTCGTTGTATTTTGAATTGTCTTCCCGACCAACCGTATAGGAAACTCCGGCCCTGGCCATCAAATCACCCTCGTAAGAACAGTCGATGAACATCTTTGCCCGAATGGTTCGTTTGGCAGATGATTTGTTTGAGTCTTCCAGAACGATTTCCTGAATTTGGCCACTGCTTTTCTTGACACTCGAAAGCCGGTGCGAAAACAAAACGTCTACTTTGCCGCGTTTGACGTAGTCGTTGAATAGAGCTTCGGCCACATGGGGCTCAAAAACCCACTGTTCAAACTTACCATAATGTTGCCCGATACGTCGATAATAATCACGGGAAATTCCCGTAATGGCGTATTTATTGCCAATGTCCGTCAGACCCAAACCGCCCGAGGTCATACCACCCAGATGCTTGCCAGGGTCGATCAGGAGTACGGTTTTTCCAGCTTTCCGGGCCGTGTAAGCTGCAATAACTCCGCCCGATGTACCCCCGTATATACAGATGTCGACTTGTTGCTGGGCAATGGCGGAGCAGGTTACTAAAAGACTGAGGCAAATAATAAGTACGTATCGCATACTGAGGGACAGGGCAAGTTGAGAAATTGCTTTTACACCAAAGCAACTCGATCGTCAAATCTCATTTTTCGTTTAAAGCCGCCAGTTGGTTCGCGTCGAAATTCGGATCGGTGGGTGAAATCCCTTTGCTATAGACCAGAATTGCTTTTTGCTGAAGCAAGGCTTTCTGTAGTTCGGGAATCACTAACGCATGCACCGATTGCGATTTCTGTACACACAGGGCCGCAGCCGTTCCGGCGGCCTGACCGAGCGCCATCCAGCAAGGTTCCATACGTAGTGTGGAAAAGCCAATGTGCGTGGCTGATGCCGGAACCGGGGCCAGTAGATTTTCCAGCGGAGAATCGGGTACAATCACCCGGAACGGAACGGTGTAAACTGCGGATGGATAACTGATAAATCCATCCAGATGAATACGACCTGCTTCCCGCTTCCGAACCGCGTGCGAATCCAGGGCGTAATGGCTGGCGGTGATGCTATCGGCGTGGAGTGGAGGGCGCCCACCGGGCTTGACGGGTTGTACATCCTGGGCTTTGAAGATGTATTTTCCTTTCATCCGGCGGCCTTCCCGAACGTAGAGCTGCCGGGGGAAATGCCCATTGTCGGTGTATTCATCTTTAGCCCAACCCCACTCAGAACATTCTTTTCGGAACCATTCGGGTAGTTCGGAGTCGTTCTGAGCAAAATAAAACAGACCTTCGGTATAGTCCCGAAGCCGCTGGGCAAAATGATCGCGCCATTCCCAGCCCGACGTTGGATAAGGCCAGTTCTCTTCGGGCAAATCCGTCGAAATAAACGAATGATGCTGGTTATTGCCGTCATTTTTACCGTTCGGCAGTTTGACCATATTCGTTAACCAGGCAATTCCTTTGGGCAAACCGAGGACTTCGGGTGGCATACCAGCTTTGGCCCGGCGCAGATTCTCAGCTTTCTGCGCATCGGTAATCTTCGTCATGGCAACGCCCGTGTAGTTCCCCGTGGTCACATCGCCGATCATCGATACGTACTCCTCGCGGTTGTAGCGAGCCGGTTTCTGAATCTTGACCCGAATTTTGGGATCATTAGTCACGCACAGCCGGTAATTGTACGACTGAACGGCATTATCACCCTGAAAGGTAGAGCCCGGCCCTTCTGCTCCAGCCCAATATTTGTAGACTCGTCCGGCACCTACCTCATTGTATTCCGATTTACCTTCCCGTCCGAGAAAAAACGGTACACCTGCGGCCGCAATCAGATCGCCTTCATAAGTCGCGTCGATAAAAAAGCGTCCTCGATACGTTTCCGCCTTTTTCGTGTTTCGATCCGTTACCCGAATGCCCTGAATTCGATTGTTCTGAATGGTCAGATTCTCGGGTTCAAAGTCGAATTGGCGCATAGTCAACACAGTGGCATTAGGGCTCTCCTTCAGAAAACCATCGAAGATTTTGGCCGCCACCGAAGGTTCGAAATGGTAGCCATCCGAGCAGTCCTTTGCCTGTTGAGAATCGGCGCCATATTTCTCGACGTAATGGGCTTTTATACGATCCACGAATTCAAGAAATAACCCACCCGTAGCACCCCGCGTTGCAATGTCAGTGGCGCCAAGGCCGTTGGCAGGCAAACCACCAATGTGGGCTGTTCGCTCCAGAATCAGCGATTTTTTGCCTAGCCGGGAAGCGGCCACGGCTGCCATAATACCACCCGGCGTACCACCAACAATGATAAGGTCGTACTCTTTTTCGGCCGGAGGACTGATTATACCAGCGTGGATGTCGGGAATTCCAGCGGTGAGGGCCAGGCTGCTCAAGCCGGATAATTTCAGGAAATTTCGTCTGGTTGTCGGCATTTTCACGGCAACGAAGTTGACTAATTGACTTTGGGAATACCCTGGATTTTGTGTGAGAATCCTGTTGCTTACAGCTAGGAGAAAATGGGCGTGCCGTTCTACTCAAAAATACCCACCTTTCTCGGTGATTTCCTGAATCGATTTCCCTTCGTGCACCCACCCGAAAATCATCTTTTCGTTCGCAATAATTTCCTCGGCACGCATCAGTACGTTATACGCAATGTCGCGCGGAACAACCAACACACCGTCTATATCGCCCAGTACTACGTCGCCTGGTTTAATGGTTACATCGCCAATCTGAATCGTGACCTGATAATGCGTAATGAGGCATCGTCCCAGACTACCATTTGAGATTCGATACTTGTAGAATACTGGAAAGTCGGCTTCCAGAATCTGATGAGTATCACGAATACCGCCGTCAATACAGGCCGCTTTTACCTTCTTGCCTTTCGCCGTAGCCGTCATAACGCCCCCCCAAAGCGTGGCCTTGCTATCGCTGGTTGTATCCCAGATTACAAACGCATCTTCACCCATTTCTTCCAGCATTTGCGTACGGAATTCCATTTCACCCCGAATCATGGCGTTTGGCGCACTTTTTACGGTAAAGGCAAAGCCTGCCACGGTTCGGTATTCGCGGAGTGGCAGAATATGGCCAGGTAACGCCTGATTCAGTAGACAAAATTCGCGCATAACGTCGTTGACCGCCCCGGTGTAGAGCTGTTCAAACCGTTGCAGTAATTCTTTTTCGGGGATAGGGAACGTGGTGTCGGAAACGCCTTCACGCTTTTCGATCAACGTCTCCAGATTCATCAACCCGATTTCTTTCTTATACTGATCGACACTCATGATTTTTCGTTTAGCTTGTTTATAATCAATTGAATAATGTAATTCCTTTTGTGTTCTTTACTACCTGTTGCAACTGCCCTTTTTCAGCTTCGGTCACGACTAACCCTAGTTTGCCCGATGGGTCGAAAGCGCAGTTGGTTGGATGCTGGCCTGCTACGTTGATTTTTTGAATAACCTTACCTTCCGGCGAAACGACATGGATTAAGCCAGTTCCGTAGACCGCTACGTAGAGATTTTCATCTTCGCCAAACGCCATGCCATCAGGCCCGCCGGGACCCTGTGGTCCTTCAACCGTAGCCCAGACAATCGCGTCCGTCCATTCGCCGGTTGCTGGATTCCAGTTGCCTTTCCAGAGTCGATGTTTGTAGGTTTCGGCCAGCACCAGCGTTTTGCCATCGGCGCTGAATGCCAGACCATTGGGGAAGTATTTCTCCGTGGTTATCTTTCTAGCGGAGCCGTCGCGCATTCGGACAACAGCGTAGCCCGTTGGTTCCTGACGCGATTCGCCAGGGCAGGTGAAAACCAGATTGCCTACCGAATCGAAGGCCAGATCGTTGGGTTTGTTAAGGGGTTCTCCGTCGATTTTGTCCAGAATGGTTTCTGTTTTTCCAGTAACTGGATCGAAACGCCGGATGCTACGTTGCGCTGAATCGCAAAACCATATTTTCCCTTGTTTGTCGATAGCGATGCCGTTCGGACCTCCGCCCACATGGAAGCGTTTTAGCTTTCCATGCCTGTGCTGAATCAGACTTTCGCCTTTCAGCTCAACCGCCCACAAGCTGCCGTCAGCCGCAAAAGCAGGCCCTTCGGGAAAGTTAAGTCCGGTTGCCAACGTAGCAACCGATGGTTTTGGCAGTGGATGCTGCTCATGAATCTGCGCAATTTCATCCGCCGACAGCGCCCGGTCGAAAATAGCTAGCCCACCAAGTTGCCCGACGAAATCATTGCCGATTGCGCCCAATCGATGAACAGCCCCAACGGTAAAATCGGCCCCATCAGCACCACCCTCGAAAATGCCGCCTTCGTATGGGTACGGATTGCGGTCAGCACGGGCATCGAACTGACCGTTGCGGTACGATTTAATGACATGTCCATCGTAGGTCATCGCCACAAACGTCCATTCATCGTATCGAACGGGTGTTTGCCCAATCGATACGTCGATGCACCATTTTTCGCCGGGTGTAGGGCCACCCACACCCGAAATGTGCCCACACACCTGACTTTTGCTGTTGTGCAGCCGAATGTTCAAAAACAGGCAGTACTGCCGTTTTTTCTGGGTTTCGTTCCACATGCCGGCAATAGCTTCACACTCGATATTGTCGCGGCTCTTGACCTGCCGTTTTACCCAGGCTAGTACTGTTACCTGTGCGTTTTCACCCCGAATGTTCAAGCCGGGGCAGTCGGCGCGGGGAATGGTCAGGTATTCGTGCTCTTTGATGTCGAGTGAATTTTCTGACAAAACTCCATCGTTCACCACTGGAATTTTATTCGTTGGCTCCTGTAGCTGATACGTATATTTTCCCTTTGAACGTAGCGGCTGTTTTCTGGCAAAGTCCCAGAGGCACAACAGGTTCGGAATGGAAAGTAAATCCGATTTCGCGGATAGAGCATGTGTTGCGTTGGTCATCATCAGGCCGCTGAGTAGGGTTGACTGGGTGATAAAATGGCGTCGGTTCATAGGCTGGGTTCTTTATCCCGGTCGAAAAATACAAAGGCACCGATCCAGAGAAACAGACTCCCAAGCACATACACGCCCGACAGACTTGCCAGCCCAGTCGTCAGTCCCAGCGTTGGTTTTAAAACACCCAATAAGTAGGGAGCAAACGAGCCGATCAGAAAAGCGCAGGCCAGCATTAGTCCGTAAGCCGACGACCGGATTTTAGGCGATACCACTTCGTAAAGTGAGGCTACAATGTTGGAGTCGTACCAGCCCCGGAAAATGCCAAATAGAAACAACGCTACGTAGGTGAGCAGCTGCGTATTGCTCATGCTGATGCCGTAGATGAACGGCGCGCCAAGCAGCAGTCCCAATGCTTGAACAATCAGCCGACTACGAGGATTAGTTTTGGCATAGTAATCAGCGATTTTAGCGCCTGACAGTACGCCTAAAAACGCACCGAGGTGGTGATAAAACAGGGACGAAAAACCGGCGTCGGTCAGGCTCATGCTGAACTTATCGACTAGAAACGATGGCATCCAGGTTAGGTAGCCAACGTTGACGAACACCATGCAGCCGAAGCCCAAGGTGAGCATGATGACCGTTGGTTTTCGAATAACGATATGGGCCGTTTCGCCAATTTCGGCCAGCATCGGTTGCCGCGTTTCAACGGTTGCTGTTACTACGTCTTTCGGAATCCGGGTGAAGAATACAATCGCTAACACAATCCCCAGACTACCAAATAGATAGAATGCTTTCTGCCAGCCGTAATGCTCGCCAATATATCCGGCGATAATGCCGCTCAGGATAATCCCGAAGTATACCGCCGTTTGGTGAACGGAGAGCGCAAACGAGCGACTCTCTTTGTAATTCTCGCCCAGCAACGCATTGGCCGACGGCGCGTAGAACGCTTCACCTCCACCCGTTGCCACACCCCGTAGCATTATAAACTGCACCATGCTCGAACAAAAACCCGTCAGCATTGTAGCGCACGACCAGAACAGCAGGCAAAATCCGAGAATATTCCGGCGCGAAAATCGGTCGCCGATGAACCCGGCAATGGGAACCAACAGCCCATACGTCCAAACCAGCGCCGACGCAATCAGGCCGAGCTGCGCATCGGTCAGGCCGAGGTCTTTCCGAATGAGAGGTAGCACAACACTGAAAATCTGCCGGTCGGCCTGATTCAGGAAGAAAGCCAGCCAAAGCAACGTCAGCAACTCCCAGCGGAAGCCGGTTGGTTTTTTAGTAAGCGAAGGCGGTGATTCAAGCATGGTTAAGGGAGTTTAGCAATTGTGAGAGTGGCATTCCAGGCACTGACGGTGAGGCTAGCCTTCGAACGGGTTTCGGGTTCGCGCCAAATCACGTCCAGGTCGAACTCCTGCGTTTCGCCGGGCGCTATCCAGGTAAAATTGTCGGATGCCACAATGGCCCGTTTCGTGCCCACGATGTCTAGCTTCGCCATAAACGCAGGTGCTTTTCCGGTGTTCGTAACCTTCACCCGAAGCTGGCTTTGGTCGGTGCCCGTTGGTTTCTGGCTCAATACCGAAGCGGTCAGCGACGTAGCGGTTTTGGCAACGGTCGGTTTCAGAAACGGTCCTTTATCAAGCGTGGGCCAGGGAATCGGATTGCTGATGTATTTCTGATAAAACTCATCGTTTTCGAGCATCGACAGACTACGCGGGTAATAGAACGAACGCGACAAAAGCTTGCCTGAACCATTGTGCAACTCGGCAACGATGAGTACGTAGCGGTCGCGGTAATTCGTTGGAATAACGTATTCGCCCAGATTAGCAGAACTCACCGACGTACCAGCCGTTACGGTCACTTTCTGCTCCTGTTTCCAGAGTTGTTTGAACGTATCGTCGAGTACCTGTACCGAAACCGTTGCGCCCGGTATTGCCTCTGGTAACGAATGCATTACGTTCACGGGCAACTTGATATGTTTACCGGGCTTCCAGAGTAAGCGTGAAATGTCGACGGCTACGTGCGTGGGCTCGTAGGTACGTTTGAGGAAATAGTAGGGTGCGCCCGCATTGCCAAACCAGTCCATCATCTGAATAGCAACTACCGGCCAATGGCGCTTGAACACCCACGGCATCAGCCCCGACGTAACGGGATAATTGCCCTGCATTTTTTCGGAGAAAATCTGATAAAACTCACCCGCTCCCACCTGCGATGCTTCGGTAACGGCTTCTAGGGTTGGGTCGGCCATGTCCGTAATGTGCGACGCCCGGCTCAACATGCGCGGTACGCGACTGGGGCCGTATTCCGTAAAATGATGGATAAATTCATTGTGGCCTTTGTAGAACTCTTTATCCCACATTTTTCCTAAGTCCGTGAACTCCTTATTGTCAACGGTTTCGTAGAACATAGTAGCTTCCGGCATCGAGTGCATGCCCGTTTCCGAAATCCAGGGTTCGTATTTATAGCCCACGCCATACCAGGTCGGGTCCATGTCGGGGTAGGTGTGAAGGCTGCCATCGTCAGGCGTAGTGCGCACGTAGAGTCGGGACTTGTCGAAAATGTCGATGTTGCGTTCAAGAATGCCCATGGTAGCCGCGTTGCCGTAGGAGTAGGGGTTGAATTCGTTACCACCGCACCAAACCGCCAGTGATGGATGATTCCGCAGCCGAACGATAGTTTGCACAACCTGCGCTTCCCAGATGTCCTGCGGATAAAGCGGTGTATCCTGGTTGCCAATCGGGAAATCCTGCCAAACCATGATGCCCAGCTCGTTACAGATGTCGTAGAAGTGCTCGGTTTCCAAAAGACCACCGCCCCAGATACGTATCAACTGAACGCCCATTTTCCTGGCGGCTTCAAGCGTCCAGCGGTAGCGATCTTTGGACGTTTCGAGCAGTACGTCCTGCGGGGTGAAGTTCATGCCTTTCACAAAAAACTTCCGGCCATTTACCACGAACTGCCAGTTTTCCCACCGGTCGGTGTTACGCGGACCAGCAGACGCAACTCGCTCGATGGTACGTATGCCAAACGGAAATTGAATCTGATCGACAAGCTGACGATCTTTTTTAAGGGCTACCCGAACCGTGTATAGATTGGCTTCTCCTAACCCGTTCGGATGCCAGAGTTTGGGATTCGTTACGCTTAAATCGTCTTCAAACCACGTCCGTCCTTTGAACGCCTTGAATGGTTTTTCCTGCGTGAAGGCAACTTTTCCGGCTTTATCAACCAATTCAACCAACACGGATAAATTTGCATTGGATGATGTAGTACCCGGAACGCGCCCGTCGTAATGGTGCATCTGGGCGTTTTTCCAGGGGTGTAACTGATACGCAAGCGAATTCGTATCGGCCAGCACCTCACTCGCGAAGTGGAGTGTTGCTTTCCCGTTTTGGATTGACGTAGTGGTCAGATAGGGCCGTTCGAGGTGGTAGGGCTGCACAATTTCGAGCCGAACATCCTGCCACAGGCCCACACTGAAAAACATTTCGCACCCCGAACTCCCCGAAATTACCCACGGTTTGATAATCCGGCCACTGGCCCGTGGATTGTAGCCTTGTCGCTTCTCAATCATGTATTCGCCATTGCTATTTCGGGGAAGGCTTTCGTAATCGGTGGCTTTATTGCCCCAGTTGCCCGCCCGAACTTCAACCAGCAGTTCATTTTGTCCACCAGTCTTCAGCAGCTTACTAACCTCAATCGATGGTCCGCCGAACATGCCTTCATGAACACCGACCAACGTACTGTTCAGCCAGACTTTCGAGAAATAATCGACCCCATCGAAGCATAGGAATACGTAGCTGCCCGATTTCGCGCTGGCGGGTGTGGGAAAAGATTTTCGGTAATACCACGCCTTCTCATCCATGAACTTATACTGGTCGGAATTCTTGTGGTAATAGGGATGCGGCAACTTCCCAACCTTGAAATAGGACCAATGTACCGAGTTCGGAATGGTCGTCTGAAACGCATCTTTCCGGGGCGCGTTCAGGTCGGTTATGGGCTGATCGGTATGCGACAACTCCCAGCCATCGCCCGACAGTGATACGTGTTGCGTTCCTGTTCGGGGCGTAATTCGGTAAGGCTGCCAAAGTTTCGGGGCTGTCGTATCGGATTGAGCCGAAACGAGGTGCGCCAGCAGTAGCAGACTGAGAATGAAAAGAATAGTTTTATTCATCTTTGATTGAGGTTAAGAATCTCCATAAGGTTTCGGTTTTCCATAGCCCCGCATCAGCAATAAACCACCGTCAATGGTGATGGTCGAGCCGGTCATGTAGCTGCCCGATGCAATCAAATCGACCAGTACGTTGGCGATTTCTTCGGGTTGGCCCAATCGTCCCGCGGGTATGCCGTCGGCTACTTCCTGAAGAAAAGCCGGATTCTCCCAGACGCCCCGATTGATGTCGGTCTGCACGGCGCCAATCGCCAACGTATTGACTCGAATATTGTGTGGCCCCAGTTCCATCGCTACGCCTTTCATGAGCGTTTCCAGTGCACCTTTCGTGGCTCCATAAAGCGTAAGTCCCAGTCCCGGTCGAATGCCGTTGACCGACGTAATGGTCCAGATGCTGCCCGCTACGGTATGCTTCACCATGTTTCGGGCAATCGATTGTGTCAGGAACGTAGTACTTCGAAAGTTGACGTTGTTGAATTGCTCAAAATCGCTTTCCGTTACGTCCAGAAAGTGCTTTTTATACGAAACACCCGCGTTGTTTACCAGAATATCCAATCCACCTGCTATCTCCCAGGCATGTTCGCCCAGTTGGATGGCCTGTCCTGTCTCCTGCAAATCGGCCTGCAATAGATGTGCCGTGCCACCTTTCTGTCGAATCGTCTCCGCTACGGTTTGGGCATCTTCCCGGTTTTCGTAAAAATGAATCACTACCTCACAGCCTTCTTCGGCTAGTTGCAAGGCAATGGCTTTACCGATTCCCTGTGAGGCTCCGGTGATCAGTGCTTTTTGAGTAGTTAGTCGCATCTGTTCTTTGCTGATGGAACCGCGTCGGCGGACCGGCAGATAGTTATGATTTTTATGATCATGCCTTATCGTAAAATATCGTAAGAATCCGTATTCTATTATTTACATTCCACCCACCGTCGGAAACCAATCGGGTCGGTAGGGGTCCTGATGGAAACGGGCGTAGTAATCGCCTTTTTCTTCGTAATATTTCTCGTAATGCTTCATCTTGTCTTCATCCAGCGCTACGCCTAAGCCGGGACCGGTCGGTACTTTGATGCACCCATTCTCGTACTTCATCAGTCCGCCTTCGATGATATCGTCGGTGAGGTAATGGTAGTGCGCATCGCCCGCGAAGTTCATTTGCGGAATGGTCGACGCCGTATGGATCATGGCTGCCAGCTCAATACCGAATTCGGCTCCAGAGTGCATGGCAACACCCAGATTGAACGTATTGCAGACGGCCGCCAGATCTTTCACTCCACGAGGCCCTTCCCAATAGTGAAGGTCGGTCAAGACAATATCGACCGAACCCATCCGAATGGCGGGAGCCAGATCATCGAATCTAGCTGGATACATGTTGGTGGCAATGGGAATCCGTATCTGCTTGCGAACGGCTGCGTTACCTTCCAGTCCCCACGACGGATCTTCGAAATACTCGATATTCAGATCTTCCAGCCGACGCCCAATCTGCACCGCCGTCTGCACCGACCAGAGGCCGTTCGGGTCGATACGGAGGCCAAAATCATCGCCCAGTTTCTGGCGACAGAGTTCCAGCACCCGCGCTTCTTCTTTCGGGGATTTTACCCCCGCTTTCAGCTTCATGGAATTGACCCCCAGCGTTTCATGGAGTTCTACGCAGAAGTCGGCCAGATCTTCGGCTGTTTCGTCGTGTCCTCCACCGGGACGGTCGTAGCGCCAGAATAGATAGGCAATAAAGGGCACTTCGTCGCGAACGCGACCACCCAGAAGATCGCTTAAGGGACGGTTCAGCACTTTTCCCTGGATGTCGAGACAGGCCATTTCGATGGCGGCATACAACCGCGCATTGGACATATAATAAATGCTGCGGAGTACCTTCAGCTTGATTTTTTCGAGATGAAATGGGTCTTCACCTACAATTCGTGGCTTGAGTTTTTGCAACGCTCCCCGCTGATCGCCCCCGCCTACTTCGCCAAGCCCGACGATGCCCTCATCGGTAAAAACTTCGAGAATAGTACGCAGGAAATAGCCGGGATGCACGCCCGTATTATGACGGAGTTGGGCATTCAGCGGAATGGCCACGCAGCGCGTGCGGATGTCAATAATTTTCATGAGCGAAAGAGAAAATAAGCGAAAGAGTGAATGCGAAAAGAGCTTTTCATCCTTTCAATTTATAAGTCAAGTTGTATATGATTATCCTGCCGTCAGTCCAGTACCACTACCTGCGTGCGTGTGCCGCTTTTTGGAAACTGTACGTCTTTTTCGTATTTCTTTCCGTTACGTTGCGTCACTACTTTATACGTACCGTAGAAACCCTTATAACTTACCGCGTTATTTTTAGGCGAAGCCGTTACGTTCGTGCGCCATTCCTTATTGATAAGCCTGTCTAATACGTCGAAAGCTGGCTTTTTGGTGAAGTCGCGGTTCAACAGGCCGCCTTTCCATTTGTCTTCACCGGGAACAATGCTTCCGTCGGGTTTTATGGCCGCTGGTGCGGCTGTACCATCCAGCAGATTCCACCAGATAATGCCTTCTACCTTAGGATGGCTGAACCACAATTTGTAGTAATTCTCAGCCATGACGGCTTGATATTCAGGACCTTTTTCTGTCAAAGCCGACACCGTAATTTCGGTAATGTGAATGGGTAAATTGAAATCAGAATACAGGTCGAGTGTATTGAACAACGTAGTGGGCGTCATGGCTTTACCCTTCAAAATCTGCTCATATTCAGGCTCACTGAAGTTGTGAAACTGCATGCCGATGGCGTTGATTTTAGCGTTCCGTTGCAACAGGTTTTGGATGAGCAAGTAATCGGCACTGTATTCGCGCTTGTTGCTTCGTCCCCAGATACCCGTGGTGAAATTGAGCGTAAACACATTGCTATTTGGAAATTGCCGCTCGCTTTCCTTAAACGCCTTGAGTGCAAAATCCTTGGGCATCAGCACGTCGGGGTGGCGGTCGGTTACTTCATTCACTACGTCCCAGATCTGAATATCATGGCCATAGCGCGTACCGATTTCCTGAAGGCGCTTGCTGATTTTCTGCTCCATGATTTTTTCGTCCTTCGGCAACCAGGTTGGGATGGACCAGCGCGGGTTATCCCACACAAGCGTGTGACCTTTGGGGGTAATGTTATATTTTCGGGCAAATTCCAGCACGACGTCGGGAGCTGGCCGACGATAGCTATACGGGCTGTCTTTACCGAAACGCAGTTTGCCCGGCTCCGGCTCTAGTTCAGGCCAGTAAAACGGGATGGTCACGAAATTGAATAGTTTCGCAAAATTCTCTTCATAGAGCGCATCTTCCTTCGGATTCTTGAATCCTTTCACCATAAAGCCATTGGCCCCGAAGTAGAAATCATGGCGCGTCAGCGTCAGGGAAACCTCGCCCGGCGAAACCGGATTACCTTCTTTGTCGGTAAACCGAATCGTAAAGGCGCCCATCCTATTTTCGCGGATACCGTCGGCAATGCGTTGCTGAACAGCCGGATCGCCCCATTGATTTTTATAGTCGTCGGAAAGCTGGGCCAAGGCCTGAAGTGCCGATAAAGTCAGAACTGTAGCCGTGAGAATGTGTTTCATCATAAATTGTCAACCTATTAGAAATGGGCAGGCTTATTCAAAAATTCTGATCACCTGATTGAGCTTATTTTGTTGTTTTCAATGACCCGTTGAAGCCGATATGAACCCGCGCAATCCAGGGATACGTATTGTCGGCCTGCGCATTCCCGGTCACGATCTTGACCGCGACTGTTCCATTTGGTAGCGCAGGGACAGCGTATGTATACTTATCAACCGGGTTGTCTTTTTCCTTTGAAATCTGGCTTGGATAGGCCGGTCGGTGGCTTTTGATGATTGCCCCTTTGGGTAGCGAATTCCAGGAAGTCCCATTCGTTGAGTAGAGCAACTCAATACTATCTATCCGGTCGCTAAATGAAAAAACGTCAATCCACTTCAACCCCTCGGCGCTATACACCAGCTCGCCCGAACTACTTCCTTTGGCTCTTTCAGCCTGAAAAAAATCCTCTTCCGTTTGTCGGAGCCTTGGCCATGATTCTGTGCTAATGCTGAGGTTTTCGGAATGGGAATAGGTGAATGAAAAGTCCTTCAGGTTATCCATAACCATTCTGGTGACAGGTGATAAAGGACCTATTGTATTCGAAGCGGGAGAGATACCGGACTCATTTTTGCCGGTAATGCGGTAATAGTATGATTTGCCCGGAACCGCGCTGTTATCGGTAAATAATGGGTAAAAATACAGGTGATAACTAATGTCTAAATCACCGCTGATAGTCTGCCAGGGACCTTTTGCCGAAGTGGCCCGTTCGACAACGTAGTATCTAGCTCCCGGCGAACAACGCCATTTTAACGCCACCGCATCGTTCCGTACACTGGGATATAAATAGGGGGCGTCCGTTGGAGCTGGTAGCGGTGGTACGTGTTCACCTCTGATTTTGTAGCCATAGGATCTGATCATCATCAGGTTTCCCCGTTCCCTGAAGTAATCCCCACTATCGAATCCGGGCCAGCGGCTGCCACCCCAGGCATAGGCATGAAACAGGGCATGACCACCAATTCCACCACTATATTGCGGTTTCATCAGGCTCCACAGTAACGCTCCGCTGGTGCCCGTGCTGCAAACCTGCTTGAGCACATCTTCAAAACCCTCCAGCCGTTGAAACTCATCGATAATCATGGGGCGTTTTCCTTTGCATTCATTCCAGAGTTCGGTTACGCTGTTTTTGTAGTTGGGATACTGTCGGGTTTTTACGATATCTATCTTCGTATTATGCGCTAGCACATCGCTTACGTTTTCCTTCATCTGATCCACACCGTTTGCCCGCCGAGGGTCGGCGATTAAGTGATTAGGGTCAATGCTTTTCATATAATCGGCCATCTCCGCAATCCACGCCCTCTTACTGTTGGGTACTTCATTGCCGAACTCCCAGGCCAGAATGGCCTTGTCGTTTTTGTAAATCTGGCCCGTAAACTGATTCTTTCGGTTAGCAAACACACGCAGTAAATCCTTGAAACCCTCTTTTACGGCCGGAGTCTGGTAATAATCTCCGCCCCCGTATAGCTTGCTAAACGATTCTGTAGAGCCCCAGAACTTGTTCTCTTTGACGAGACAAAGAATTACCCTGATTTTGTACTTATTGCACAATTCCAGCATCTTATCGACGCGCCGGAATGCCATCTCATTGTAGGAGCGAGGACCGTTAACTAACGCTTCAAATTCTCCCGAACCATCGTCAATGGTGATTCCCCAGGTTCGAATCGTTGTAACGCCCATTTGGGCCATATCCTTAAAATGGGCTTCCATTTCATAGGAAAGCTCTATTGGGTCGTAGATATAGCCACTTGCGGGGTTCGTATTTTTATAGCCGTCGTATTGCCCGTTAATGTTTGGCGTATTTACAGCTATGAACCTGAACACCTTGTTGCCATCCTTTAACTGATCGCCATCTCTGGTGATAAAATGAGTAAAGCCATCTGCGTTTGCTGTAAAGGCAATCAATAGACAGAATACTGAATGGATAAACCTTATTTTCATTAGTACAAGGGCTTAAGAAGAGTTAAGAATGATGAATGATAAATAGAATCGACTCGCTACTATCAAATACAGATATATTTATCATTCTTAATTCATCATTCAAATCAGTATCCTGGATTCTGATCGGTGGGAACAATAGCCGTATTATAATTCAGTTCGGAGACCGGAATGGGCCAGAAGAGATGTTTGTCGGCAACGTCTTTGCCGGTTGCCGCCTTGATGATTTCTTTCAGTTTGGGCGTTCCCAGCCGCTTCAGATCGAGCCAGCGTTTCGCTTCGTACTGAGTCTCATAACCCCGCTCTCTCAGCACCAGATCACTGAACGTAGTGGCGGTATAATCAGCCAGTTTGAAATCGACATCCGAAGCCGTTACAGGCGCTTTACCATAGGCCCGGCGATGCACCTGATTGAGCGCTTCCACAGCCGCAGCCGTTGGTCCGTTACCCGCACGACTGGCCGCTTCCGCGTAGAGCAGCAAAATGTCAGCGTATCGATAAACCGGGAAATCATTACCGGCACCTGTGCTGGTTGCAGCTATCGGATCTGAAAATTTCTTACATAGAATACTGGTTTTTCCCAACCCAATATCCCAACTATACCAGAAGGCACTTTTGCGAAGATCTTTATCATCCCAGCTTTTGATAACCGGGTTTGTCTGCGTATCGCTGTAGTGCGCGTAGAAGCCACCCGCCCCATGCAATTTTGAGCCGGGATGGTGCGCAAACATGGCCAGATACATACCCTGGTCGTTTTGCCGTGTTTCCTTTAGATACCAGATTTCTTCGGTAGATGTAACAACCGTTGGCCCGAAAATCTTCGTGTCAAATTCGGTCGCTGTCGTTACAGGAACCAGCGAAAAGGCCCCCGATTTGATAATTTCATCGGCTTTATCGCGGGCTTCGGCATATTGATTTCGGGTAAAGTACACCTCGGCCAGAGCCGCTTTAGCCGCCCATTTGGTGGCCCGGCCTACCTGCGCCCCTTTATCGGGCAGGTTCGCTTCCGCTTCTTTCAGATCGCTCAGAATCAGTGTATATACCTCATCGGCCGTATTACGTTTCACATTTGGTTCGTTCAACTGCGCTTCGGTACGTATCGGAACGCCACCCCAGTTACGAACGAGCCAGAAGTAGGCAAACGCCCGCAGGTATTTTGCTTCGGCAACGTATTTCGTTACGTCGGCCTTACTAATGCTAGCACCTTTGGGGGCGTTCTGAATGACTAGGTTCGCATTACGAATGCTGAGGTAAAACAGCCGCCAGCCATCGTCGGTACGTGGAATGTTGGTGCTATTAAGCCCCTGGAAATCACTCAGCACCTGATAGCTGCCCCGGCCATAACTATAATCTGTATACGCTTCGAGCTGAGCGCCTAACTGCCCCGTAATACCATTGACGGCCCGGAGCTGGGCGTAAGCCGCATTAACGGCCGCTTCTACTTCACTGGCTGTGTTGTAGAATGTTTCTACAGCCACGGCTTTGGGCTTTTCGATCAACTCCTCTTTACAGGACTGGAGCAAACAAAGCACCGGGAGAACGAATAATATCTTTTTCATGATTTTTAAAAGAGCGAAAGAGTGAATGAGCGAAAGAGTGGTCCCCGGTTGCGGTGGAAGGATGAATGTAAAGCCCTTGCGGGTGCGCCAGCCGGAATGCTGGTCCACCGCTCTTTCACTCATTCACTCTTTCGCTCCTTGATTTTAAAACCCAACCCTGATCCCGAATGTGACCGATTTAGACGTAGGATAACTGTAATGGTCGATGCCCTGACCGATGGAGTTCGCTCCTCCCTGTGAGTTAACCTCGGGGTCCCACCAGGAGTATTTTGTTACCGTCAGCAGGTTTTGTCCGCTGGCGTAGATTTGTGCCGTACGCATCCAGCTGACACCCAGTGCCTGTAAGGGTAAGTTGTAGGCTAACTGAACGGTTCTCAGGCGTAGATAAGAACCATCTTCCACAAATCGATTCGAATAGTTGTAGCTGTTGGCGCGGGAGATAACCGGATACTTCGCATTTGGATTCGTGGGCGTCCAGTGATTTTGGTACACTTCGCGCGGCATGTTTAGACCAAAGCCGTAGTCAAGCGTATTGTTGATTGAGCTGACGTTGACAAGATTGTTGCCCTGCGTCCCCTGAAAGAATGCGGTGAGGGTAAATCCTTTGAACGACATGACTGAGTTCAACCCATAAATAAAATTAGGATTCGGATTGCCAATAATGGTTTTATCCTGCTGATTGATGACGTTATCGCCGTTCAGATCTTTGTATTTTACTCGCCCCTGATCGGTGTATCCATCCTCTACGTAGCCGTAAAACACGCTCATTGGCTGACCTTCACGCAGCAGATTCGCGGCATCGCTAATCAACGTAACACCGACACTTCCACCCAGAATATCCTGGCCGCCATTGAGTTTTACGACCTTAGAGCGGTTGAACGCAATATTTCCGTTCAGATCCCATTTAAAGGCTTTGTCGATCACTCGGGCCGACAGGGCAATCTCCAGCCCTTTGTTCTGAATTTGCCCTACGTTCCGAATGGTGCTGGTAAAACCAAATCCGCTCGGTAATTGCACTGTATTGAGCAGATCGCGGGTGTTTTTGATGTAATAATCGAGTGTTAATTGAAAGCGGTTATTCAAAAAACCAGCATCAATCCCAAAATCAATCTGCTCTGTCGTTTCCCATTTCAGGTTTCCGGGCAGTTGTGTTCCCGGCGCGAACGTATTATATAGTGCATCGTCGAAAACGGTCTTTCCGGCCGACAGATTATTCAACGTAGCATACGCATTGATAGCCTGGCTACCCGTTAAGCCCCAACTCGCACGTGCTTTCAGATCGGTCATAAATGATATGTTTTTCATGAAAGCCTCTTCTGATACACGCCAGGCCAGTGCGCCCGACGGGAAATAACCCCACTTATTACCTTCGCTGTATTTGCTGGAACCATCAGCACGAATGCTGGCCGTCAGTAGGTATTTATTGTTGAAGCCATAATTGACTCGACCCAGATACGACAGGAGTGTGCTAAGCGCATAACCCGGCGTATCTGGAGCTGCACCAGGAATTCCGGGCGTAGCCGCCGAACCTAGGCTGGCCGTCTCGGTAATGTCACTCAAGAAGCCTACGCCTGATACCCCCAAAGATTTGGTTAAAAAATTCTGATACGTAAAGCCAGCTACAGCCGAAATGTTGTGCTTCTGGGCAATGGTTTTGATGTAGCTGATAGTATTTTCGCTGAGCAGGCTCATGCCCCGTATTGTGGAAACACTCGCACTGCCCTGCGAATTGACAAACTTGGTAGTGGTATAGGTATCCGTACGGTCATCGCTGTTTTCAATACCCCCTGAAATCTTGATGGATAACCCATCGAACGGCTTGAAGGTCAATGCTGCATTGGCCAGTATCCGGTTGGCATCGACATTATCGGAAAACTGCTCCAGGTAATTCAGGGGATTGATCAATACATTGGAAATAAATGGATAGGCCGTTGCCAGAACCCTGTACGAGCCATCATCATTATAGGGAGTAAGCGTTGGCGGGGCCGAAATAGCAGCAGAAATTAACGTACCTCCCCGGTTACCACCCCCCGAATTCTGGCGGCCCGTCAGAATTTTTGTCAATGTAGCGCCGTAGGTCAGATTAAACTTTTTGCTAACGTCCGTCGAAATATTGGCCCGGAGTGAGTAACGTTTGTAATCGCTTCCACGGATTATTCCTTCCTGATTGAAAATACTTCCTCCGACCGAAAATCGCGTTTTCTCGGTACCACCACTAACCGTCAGGTTGTGGGTTTGCATGGGTGCTTTCTGAAATACCAGATTCTGCCAGTCGTATCCATCGCCAAAACTATTAACCTGATCCTGTGTGAAATAAGGCGTTACTTTATCATTGGCGGCCTGTTCGTTATAGAACATTGCATACTCTTTCGCATTCATTAAATCGAGCCTTTTCCGGAGCGATTGAATGCTGTAACTACCCTCATAATCGACGGTCATTTTACCAGCTTTACCCTGTTTTGTTGTGATTATCACCACCCCGTTGGCCCCACGCGATCCATAAATAGCCGTTGCCGACGCATCTTTCAGAATTTCAATGCTCTCGATGTCAGAATTGTTAACGATGGTGGGATTGCTCCCCGACGTTGGGAACCCATCAACTACGTAAAGCGGCTCGTTACTGCCCTGAATGGAATTTGTTCCGCGAATGCGAACACTAATGCCCGCACCCGGTGCGCCCGTATTCTGCGTCACCTGAACCCCTGGTGCCCGACCCGACAGCGCCTGTAATACGTTCGTAGCCGGAAACGCATCGATTTCCTTGCCTTTCACCTGTGCTAACGAACCCGTCAGGTCTGATTTACGGACAGTGCCATACCCAACCACCACTACTTCGTCGAGTTGCCGATCATCGGCCGCCATGTCAACATTAATTGTCGACTGGTTTTTAACGGTAATTTCCTGGTTTAAAAAACCTACTGACGAAAAGACCAACGTAGCATTCGCGGGGTTGGGAATCGTGATTCGATAATTCCCGGAAGCATCAGTAGTGGTGCCGGTGGTTGTGCCCTTAAAAGACACTGTTGTACCGGGTAGAGGAGCCTTATCGCTCGCGCCGGTTACCTGCCCGGATACGACGACGGATTGTGCCCAACTCATGGATGCACAGAGCGTCGTCATACAGGCAATCAGCCACGTAAACGTAAAATATTTCATAAGATTTAGGAATTAATTTTATATTATAAAAATCAATTTTATTCTATTGCAATACTAATGCAGTTTATGGGTTAACTCCAAATAATTTCTTGATTTTTCATAGAAAACTGCATTTGATATTGATAACACATAACTGGATAGACATAAAAAAAAGGCCGAAGCCTTGATTGTATTTTATTTTATATATCTCTATATCAACTTGTTATTGATAGATTTAGCACATTTACGCAGGTCTTGAACAAGTCCCTGCTTATCCATAGCCATGTACCGATACTCAGGTAAATAAATGCTCAGACTGGACACCACAATCCCATTTTTATAGATTGGAACGGCAAGCCCAATAACGTGCCGATTCGGAATTGTTTGCAGCGCCAACTCATCCCGACACATGAGTGCCAGGGCATTAATCAGTTGAGTTTCGGACTGTATTTCAGGCCAGGAATCTCCAGAAGGCAGCCCGTATTTACTGATGAAACGCTGTAGTTTTTCTGGGGACAACATAGCTAGCAGGAGTCGCCCAGAAGCCGAATCGTACACGGGTTTCAGATCAGCAGTGCGTACCTGTAAATCCTGCTCGGCAAACGTTCGATGGATGACAACTCGCTGATTATCTTTGAGTACTGCCAGTAAACAGTTTTCGTTAACCGCTTGTGTTAATACTTCCATTGGCTCACGAGCTGCTTCGAGCAAATCTTTTTGGTACGCTTCGTTGCCGGTCAACGTGTATGCTTTCGCACCGAGTATATAGCCTTTCTTAGCCGCTACCTGTTCTACATAACCGCGTGCTACTAAGGTTTTCAAAATATTGGCACAAGTCCCATGGTTCAGGCCAAGCCCATCAGCTAGTTCTCCCAAAGATTTTGGTTGTTCAGGATCGTTAGCTATTAGTTCTAATAAATCCAGGGCCCGATTAATAACTTGAATCATTAACTATTAATTTTATAATGCAAAATTAGGTTAATAATTAACAAAGTAAAGAGAATAATAGCGTGTCTCAGTAATTCCGTTACAAAGAGAATGCTGTAAAGTATATGAAGTTGGCATCTTCAATAGGCTATAGATGTGATTTGGGCAGATCATGGCTAACGAAGGCCCACTACTTATGGGTACGCCACTGTCTTGGCTTTCCTGCATGAATCTGCCCCCATCCAGTACAACTACCGTCTCTTTCTACAGACCTTAGGATAGGTCTTCGGATGGCTGGGCGACAAAATCGGTGTTAATACTAGCCCTTATCGATACCCGAATAGTTGATATATCCAGTTTTTATACTAGACTTATAGAGTAAAAATAGTATTAAATATGCATTTTAGTGGTCTAACTGTAGTGAACCGGAAAGCAGGATAATCTGGATTCAGAGCAGCGTAGAAAGGCTAAAATGAGTTATACAAAACGTGCGTATATTTTATGGCTGGGCGCGATATGCATTCTTTTTTTCGCACCGCCCGGCACCTGCCAGATAACGGAAAAAACGTTCAGCCATCTTACCGTTGACGAAGGGTTATCCCAGAGCAGCGTGTATGCCATCACACAGGATACCCGAGGTTTCATGTGGTTCGGAACCCGCGATGGGCTCAACCGCTACGACTCTCGTAAGGTGGTCGTTTACCAAAATCAACCTGGGAATAAACATAGCCTCGCATCCAATACGATCAATAGTCTGTTGCTGAACAAACAGGGGCGTTTGTGGATCGGCACTACAAAAGGGCTGGCGCTATACCGACCCGAGCAGGATGATTTTCAGCGTATTTCGGCGGGTGGAATTGCTGCTCACGGACTCCCTGACTCCACCATTAATTCCCTGCTTGAAGATCACCAGCAACGTATTTGGGTGGCTACCCAGGGGGGACTCTATCGGCTGCAAGCAAACAATCCCGACCGAATTGAAAAGCTGACAGACGTAACGCAGGATCATCATAACCTGAATGATCAGCACGTCCGAACATTGTTTGAGGATCAGAAAAGGGATTTGTGGGTGGGTACAGCAGGCGGGTTAACCAAACTCCACCCTACATCGTCAGGGAAGTTTCAATTGACGCATTATTACCTGAAACCCACTGATTCATTATACCACAATGCAACCAATGGAATCAACACGATTGCCGAAGATCGGCTGGGACGTCTGTGGATTGGCACGGAGGGGAATGGTATTGCTTTGTTCGATAAACGGCTGGGGCGTGTTGCTTCCTGGAACCCCATTGCTGGGCTTGATTTGAGTACACAGACCATTCGAACCATACAGCCCGATGGAAAAGGCGATTTCTGGGTGGGCACCATGTCGGGCCTCTATATTGTGGCGCAGGACGGAAGCCTGTTTCAGGCACTGACCAACCAGCCAATTGATCCAAGTTCATTGGGCGATAATTCCGTTCGGTCGGTATTTCGGGACCGCGATGGCTCATTCTGGGTTGGCACGTACTATGGCGGAGTTGATTTGTATAGTCCGTTGGCCCGACAGTTCGGCTCGTTCCGTCCGCTGGACCAGCAGGGAAGGACACCGTTTAAAATTGCGGGGCCTATGCTGCCTGCCCATACGCCAAATCAGCTCTGGATAGGCAGCGAAGATCGGGGCCTTTTCCTGATTAACGCCGATAAAAGCATCGCCCGGCACTACACCCATGATTCGAAGAACAACCAATCATTGACGAATGATAAGGTAAAATGTCTGTTAAATGATGGTTCGGATGGCCTCTGGATTGGCACGATAAAAGGACTCAACTATCTGGATTTTCGTCGGCAAAAAATTACGCAGTATCGGCATGAACCGCACAATCCGCATTCGTTACCCAATGATCGTATTTATGACCTCAAACGCGATGCGCAGGGAACGCTTTGGGTCGTCACAAACCTGGGTGGCCTCTGCCGATTCGACCCAAAAACACAATCATTTGAAAAACTGCCACTGGGGTCTATATCGCCTGGTTCAAGCAACTTAATCTCGTTGCTGATTGATACCAAAGCGACTATGTGGGTTGGGACAACAAACGGTTTATTCCAAAAAAAGCCAGGCCAGGAAACATTTGTCCGCTTTGTTCATGACGACAACGATACGACGTCGATCAGCGTTAGTTACGTTAGCTGTTTTCTCGAAGATCGTCAGCACCGACTTTGGATTGGCACACGCGACGGGGGATTAAACGTGCTATTGCCTGGTAAACAGACATTTCGCCACTTTACAATGGCGCAGGGATTAATCAGTAACACTATTGTTGGCATTCAGGAAGATAGCCGGGGACATCTGTGGATCAGCACCGACAAGGGACTAACCCAATTTGATCCTAATCGGGCCCTATTTTCAAGTTACAATAAATACGATGGGCTGGTTTGTAAAGAATTTACAACCAATTCGACCTACCAGGATGGGCATGGTAACCTCTATTTTGGGGGGTATGATGGCATTGTCCGCTTTCATCCTGACCGCATACGTAGTAACACCATTGTGCACCCGCTGGCATTCACCCAACTGCGCTTGTTCAATGAACCGGTTACAAGCCTATCATCCGATAACGCCGGCGAGTCGGGTATAAACTACGAAAAGGGCCTTACGTTCACGCACCGACAAAATGTGTTTTCGCTGGATTTTGCCGGTTTCAATTACATCAACGCCGACAAAAACCGGTACGCCTACAAGTTGCTGGGCTTCGACAAAGCCTGGAACTACGTGAGCGAACCCCGGGCTATGTACATGAATCTGCCGGCTGGTGATTATGTGCTTCAAGTGAAGGGCACTAATAATGATAATATCTGGAATTCGAAACCGCTGGAATTGAAAATCAGGGTATTGCCGCCTTTTTGGAAAACGACCTGGGCTTATGTACTCTACGCATTAACCTTTCTGGGCTTATTGCAGCTTTGGTCCCTATTCAACCGAAATCGACTGAAACTGGCGCATGAACTGGAAGTTGAACATACCGAGAAAGCCCGGCAACAGGAACTCCATCAGTTGAAGCTGAACTTCTTCACCGAGATCGCCCACGAGATCCGAACGCCACTAACGCTGGTGATGGGTCCTATTGACGTCCTGGCCGACCAGTACGCGGGTGATCCGTTTGTTCGGAAACAAGTATCCATCATGCGGGGAAGCACCGATCGGCTGTTACGATTACTGAATCAGCTCCTTGATTTCAGAAAGCACGAAACCGGGAATATTCAGTTGCAATGGAGACGAACCGACCTGGTCGCGTATTTAAGTAACATTACAGACTCGTTTCATGATCATGCCCGGTCTCGTCAGATAATGCTGACCAATGAGTCGGAAGTGTCTGCTTTACCGACCTGGTTCGACGCTGGGGAAATTGAAAAAGTAGTCTATAATCTGCTTCTGAACGCGGTTAAGTTTACGCCAACGGGTGGCACAATTTCGGTTCGTCTACAGAAATGCAGTACGTTATCTGGCACTGATGGCCATGCACGAATTACGATTGAAGATACGGGTAGTGGCATTCCGGCGGACGATCTGGACCGCATCTTCAACCAGTTCTATCAGGTTGGTCAAACGAAAACGCGTGATTCTGGATTTGGCCTGGGGCTGGCACTCAGCAAGCATATTGTTGAGCAGCACAAAGGGAAAATAAGCGTCGAGAGCCAGGAAAAACGGGTAGGACAAGAGGGGTTTACACGCTTCATCATTTTACTTCCGCTATCCAATCCTGATTTCGCTCATCAAAAAATTGAAGCATCGCTGCCTGAGCAGCATCCGCTGCCATCGCTTCTGCCATCCCTGATTGCTGACTTGACCGATCGGCAAATGGGCCCGGACGATTTGCCAGATTCAGACAGGCCATTAATCATGGTTGTTGATGATAACGACGATATCCGAACGTATATCCGGGATTTATTTTCTGAAACCTGCCAGATAATTGAAGCCGCTGATGGGGCAATCGCCTGGGAAAAGGCAGTGCACGTATTGCCTGATCTGATCATTGCTGATGTGTCGATGCCGGTGATGGATGGCTTTTCGCTAACCCACCACCTCAAATCCGATCAGCGTACCAATCACATTCCCGTTATTCTGCTGACGGCAAAAAATGCGGTAGACAGTCAGTTAACAGGCCTGCAAACCGGCGCTGACGATTACGTAACCAAGCCTTTTCAGCCCGTTTTACTCCAGGCTAGAGTTCGTAATCTGCTACTGCTGAGGGAGCAGTTGAAAACCAAATATCATCAACTCATTACGTTACAGCCACAGGCCCAGGAACTGGACCACCCCGACGAAAAATTCCTGAATCAGTTGATGACCATTCTGGATTCGCACCTCAACGATCCTGAATTTAACGTTACCAGTCTGGTTGGCGAGATGGGGATGAGTCGTCCGGTTTTGTTTCGCAAAGTGAAAATGCTGACGGGTTTGTCGGTCATTGATTTGATACGTACAACCCGCCTGAAAAAAGCAGAACTTTTGCTGAAACAGCGCAAAGCAAACGTATCCGAAATCGCCTTCGCTGTCGGTTTCAGCGATCCGAAGTATTTTAGTCGGGCTTTCCGCGCCCAGTTTGGTCTAACCCCCACCGAATACAGCCAACAAACGGCTGATCAGTTGGAAGAGGTGTTATAAGGCTAAAATAGTGGCTTTTTCTCATTAAGTTTTTTGGCCCGGAGCAGCGCTTCCAGAAAATAATAATCGGCATAAACCAAGGGCACATCGATTTCGCTTGTTTTAGAGCCGGTGCTATGCAGCAACAGGAACCCATGATTTTGACCAACCGGCGACATATACTTTTTTGCCAGGCTACTAATTACCTGATCAGCTTTAGCGCGGTACGCTGATGTGGAGCTATACGTACTAAGCTCATACAAGGCTGAGGTCATGACCGCAGCGGCCGATACGTCGCGGGGTTCGTTCGGAATACCGGGTGCATCGAAGTCGTAATAAGGCACCAGATCGGCGGGCATGTGTGGGTGGTTGAGCATGTAGCGGGCAATCGCTTCGGCCTGTTTCAGAAATTGGGGATCTTTCGTCTCCCGGTAACACATTGTATACCCGTATAAGCCCCATGCCTGCCCCCGCGACCAGGCCGACTCATCACTGTAGCCCTGGTGCGTATTTTTCTTGAGCACCTTCCCCGTTAGCGTATCATAATCCACTACGTGATAAGAGCTATTATCTGGCCGGTAATGATTTTGTATCGTCGTTTTTGCGTGCGTGACCGCAATTTTATAGAACGTAGAATCGCCCGTCAGGCGGGTGGCGGCAAACAGGAGTTCCAGATTCATCATGTTGTCGATGATGACGGGGCATTGCCAGACTTCCTTGTGGTGGTCCCATGACCGAATGATGCCCGCTGTTGGTTTAAACCGTTTTATCAGACTTCGTGCCCCCTGAATAATAACGTCCCGATACGCCTTGTCGCCCATCAACCGATAACCATTTCCATAGCTGCAATACAGCTTGAACCCCATGTCGTGCGTACCGGCATTCATTTTCTCGCTTTCCAGGTTGGCCGTATAAAGCCGCGCCTGATCGGCCCAAGTACGCTGACCCGTGTACTCATAGAGATACCATAATTCGCCGGGGAAGAAACCGCTCGTCCAGTCGCGGGCGGGCACCAGTTGTAGCGCGCCCGTTTTGTCGAGTGTTCGGGGTGATACCAGCGCAACTTTACTGCCTGCCGATTTCTTCGCAGCCTCTATTTCTTTAAGCATAAGTTGCGTTTGCTGTTGAGCCTGATTAAAGGCTGTCTTGATCAGGAAATCTGGTACAAAGGCTGCCAGGAAGCAGGCTATAACAAGGGATGCGAAAATGAATCTACCTTTTTTCATGCGTCTGTTTGGCTGGGTTTAGTTTAGCCAGATAATTGGATTGCGAATGGGCAGGTTACGTAGCACTTCGTCCACCTGCGGATTATGGTCCAGTTTCGTCCAGGTGTCGAACCATTCGTTTTGGCCGAACGTAATAGCACCGAATACCAGAAATGGGTGGGCTACGGGCCAGTCGTTCCAGTACATCACATCCGGTTTCAGTGGCCACTTCGCTTTAGACTGAACAAAGGGATACAGGTACGTAATACCCTGTCGGATGGTACGTCCGTCGGCAGTCTGATACGTCCAAAGATTGTCGGTAGGTATCGATGCGATCTGACAGATCGTCGTCATCGCATCCAGATTAAACAATGAATAGCCGTAGGGTTTGGTCCGACGAAGCTCTTGCGGAAAGCTCCCATCTGCCGCCATCTGATCAGGTAATAAACTGTTTTTGTAGCGATTCCGGCAGACGTTCAATAGCGAGTCATTGTTGGTGAGTCGGGCAAAAGCAGCTACCTGCATCACCCAGCAGGTGCCGTGGTTATTTTTGGCGTTCATCTCATCCTTGCCATACGGGTGTGTCGTGAGCCAGGTCAGATAGTCCGCAAACCAGCGCCGAATAGCCAAAACAGATTGCTTATCAATGTTTTTGGCTTTTTCCATAGTACGTAGTCCCTGCGCTACTTCCATCAGGTGAATGGTGTCGATAATGCCGATACCTCGCCCGGTGAATCGTCCTTTTATCGCCTGTGCATACAAAAGGGAGGGAGTCATGCGGGTAGCTGGGTCAACAAACCAGGCGTTGAGATGCCGAAACGCCTGCTGAATATACCGTTCATCATGGGTCAGGACGTATGCCGAAGCCAGAGCGCCAACGATGCGGCTAAAGCGAATTAGGGCTTGCCGGTGCGCCACGAAATTGTTCGGGTTCGTCAGGCCATCCCGTTGAATATACGGCCCATCAAGATTTGTCGAATCCGGCCACCAGTAATCGCCCTCCGAAAAGAAATCATGTCTGCCGCCTGCGCTCCGGGGCGAGGTTTGGGCCGTTACCGTAACGGGTTGTTGCTGCATGGCCCACTGGGCTTCGGCCAGATTATGCGGTTTCAAGGTCGCGATGACAGCGGTTTTGGATGGACCGGAAACGAACGACTGGGCACAAGCCACCACGGCCGGATACGGGCTAATGAGGACAAGAAAAAGGAGTAGCCGCTTTTGCATCGGGATGAGTAGAGAAGAAGGGTTGACCGACTGTTCCTGTTCGATCGGATGAGCTGTCTAAAGCACGATCGATAGCAGATACAGGAGCAATGAAACAAGTAGCATCACTGATCCAATTTCGGCAAAGGTTACTACAAATCTATTTTTTCTCACATGGATTATCCCTTACAACTATTGGACATGCAAGTTTAGTTACGTACAATTTTTTCTTGATAGCGTCTAATGATCTAAAGGGTGGACAAATCGTTCAAAGGCGTGAAAAACCGTTCAAAGAGGTGGACAAACCGTTCGATTTAGATTATTTCGACATTTTTTAGGCTCTTGCTAATTAATATTGTCTTCATAAAATGAGTAAACCGAATTTTTTTTAGTCAACAAATCCGATGAGAATCGATGACATTACGTATCCTATTGATCTAAGTCCTATGAAAAGAAATAGTATTCATAGAAGCCGGTGGATCTGGTTCGCCTTGCTGGTATGCCTGCAATTCCCTTTGCTGTTGATGGCTCAGCAATCCGCCCCGGTTTCTGGGAAAGTAATTGGCGCTACTGGGGAAGTTATTCCCGGAGCGAACGTCGTTGTGAAAGGCACAACCACCGGAACCTCCACCAATGCGCAGGGTAATTTTAGTCTAAACGCTCCGTCTGACGGTACGTTGGTTATTTCGTCGCTGGGCTTTATTTCGCAGGACGTAGCCATCGGCGGTCGTAGCCAGCTGACAGTTAAACTGGTCGACGATCAGAAAGCACTGGAAGAAGTGGTGGTAGTGGGGTACGGTACGCAGCGGAAAAGTGATGTGACCGGGTCTCTTTCGTCGGTAACTGCCAAAGAAATTAAAGCCCTTCCGGTAACGGGCGTCGGGCAAGCGCTACAGGGCCGGGCCGCCGGGGTGCAGGTGACGCAGGCATCCAACGCACCGGGCGGTGGCGTAACGATCCGGATACGGGGTGGTAATTCCATCAACGCCGGTAACGAGCCGCTGTATGTAATCGACGGGTTTCCGGTTTACAACGAAAGCGGTGCCAACCTGAACCCGAACGACATTGAGTCGATGGAAATCCTGAAAGATGCGTCGGCCACGGCCATTTACGGATCACGGGGTGCCAACGGGGTGGTACTGATCACGACCAAACGTGGGAAGTCGGGTCAAAATCGCATTGAATTTGAGACCTATTACGGGATTCAGCAGGTGCGAAAAAAACTGCCGATGCTAAACGCGACGCAGTACGCTACGCTGGTGAACGAAGCCAATGTAAATGCGAGCAGGCCCCCGGTTTTTACGGATGCGCAAATCGCTGGTTTTGGCGAGGGAACCAACTGGCAGGATGAAATTTTTCGGGATGCACCCATTCAAAATTACCAGTTGACGGCTTCGGGCGGTTCAGATAAAACGCGCTATGCCGTTTCGGCCAACTACCTGAATCAGCAGGGTATTATCATCAATTCGAAATACGATCGGGCTTCGTTTCGGTTCAATTTCGATCATAAAATCAATGATAAATTCAACATTGGAACCAGCCTGAACGTCATCCGGAGCCGCAACAACGCCGTTCCGACGGATGCGGATGGGGGAACAAGCGGAACCGTGGTGTATAGCGCCCTGAATTTCTCGCCCACGCAACCGGTTTATAACCCGGACGGTACGCTGGTGGTATTCAATACGCCCGGTCGGATTCAGATTGGTAGTCCGGTGGCGCAGGCGTTGGGAACCTACAACCTGACCGTCGGTACGCGGATGATCGGGAGCGTATTTGCCGACTACAGAATTCTGCCCGGTTTAACGTTCCGGACGAGTTTCGGGGCTGATGTGAATTACTCCAAACGTAGCTTGTATCTATCGCGGAACACCGCAACCGGTACGCAGCTAAGTGGTCAAGCGTCGATCATAAACAACCAATCGTCGACCTGGCTGAATGAAAATACGCTGACCTACAACAAAACATTTGCCAGGGTTCATAACCTGACGTTCCTGGCGGGCTATACCATGCAGGGCAACCGGTTTGAAAGTGTCGAAGCACGTTCGCAGGGATTTGCCAACGACATTCTGACGTACGAAAACCTGGGCTCAGCTTCCACGGCTCTGGTTCCGGCTTCGTCGGCCAGCAATTGGCAGCTTAACTCATACATTGGTCGGGCTAATTACGATTATGCCGGTAAATATTTGCTGACCGCTACTGTGCGGGCCGATGGATCATCCCGGTTTGGTTCCAGTAACAAATGGGCAGTTTTTCCATCGGCTTCGGTGGCCTGGCGGTTGACAGAAGAGAATTTTCTGAAAGGCAACACTGTCATCAACGACCTGAAATTGCGGGTTAGCTACGGATTGAGTGGTAATCAGGAAATTACGCAATATCAATCGTTGGCGACGCTGGGAACCCAGAATGCCAACTTCAATAATACCGTTGTGATTGGCATTGGACCGTCGCGGGTGGCCAACCCGGATTTGCGCTGGGAAACTACGGCTCAGACGGATATTGGTATCGATGTGGGTGTGCTGAACAACCGGATCACCCTGACGGCGGATTATTACAACAAGAAAACGACCGATCTGTTGCTATCGGTGCCGCTGCCCTACGTTTCCGGCTACGCGTCGGCGCTGCAAAATCTGGGTAGTATCCGCAACCAGGGTTTCGAGCTGGGAATCAACTCGACCAATCTGAACGGCGCTTTCAAATGGACGACGGCGTTCAACATTGCCGCCAACCGCAACAAGGTGTTGAACCTGGGCGATCAGACGGAGTTTGCTGCGGGTGATGCCAGCGGACACCTTCAGTTACCAAACTCGGGTCTGGTTCGGGTTGGTGAGCAGATTGGTTTGTTCTACGGGTATCAATCGAGCGGAATTTTTCAGAACCAGACCGAAGTGGATGGCTCGGCGCAAAAAACCGCTAAACCAGGCGACCGTCGGTATGTAGACCAAAACAGCGACGGAGCAATCAATGCCAGTGACCGCGTCATTCTGGGATACGCCCAGCCGAAATTATACGGCGGTATCACCAATACATTCTCCTACAAAGGCGTCGAGCTGAGCGTTTTCATGCAGGGAACGTCTGGTAACAGCATTTTCAACATTAACCGGTTTGAACAGGAATCGCTGACGGGGGTAAGTAATCAATCGGCAGAAACCCTGAATCGCTGGACACCGACCAACCCAAGCAACGAGATTCCGCGTGCCAATGCCGTTGGGAATGCCTATGTGCTGTCGAGTCGTCAGATCGAAGATGGATCATACCTGCGGGTGAAAAACATCAACCTGTCGTATACGTTGCCAGCGTCGCTGGTGAGCAAAATCAAACTCTATAACGTGAAAGTATACGTCAGCGCCCAAAACTGGATCACATTCACTACGTACAGCGGTTTTGATCCTGAAGTGAACCGGTTTGGACAAAGCACACTAAGCCAGGGTAGTGACTACGGTAGCTATCCGGGTAATAAAATGATTCTGGCCGGACTGAACATCGGACTCTAACCTGCCTTCTTTTAGCTATTTATGAAAACGAATCGAATCTTGTTAGTGGCCACGCTGGCGCTTGGGCTGGGGGCCTGTTCGCTGGAAGAAACGCCACCTTCGTCGCTGGCTCCGGTCAATTTTTATACGAATGCGAACGATGCTACGGCGGCTGTCAATGCCGTCTATGACATCTCCAACCAGGTGGGCGACCAAAGCCGGAATTTCATCATTATGGGCGATTTGCCGTCGGATGATATGGACCCCCTGCTGAACAATGCCGACCGGGTGCAGCTCTGGAGTTTCCAGACGATTGCCACCAATAGTGTGGTATCCCAAACCTGGCAGGTGATTTACCAGGGTGTCAACCGCGCCAACACCGCCATCGACCGGATTCCGGGGATTCCGATGGACGAAACGCTGAAAAAGCGGCTGATTGGTGAAGCGAAATTCCTGCGCGCCTATTATTATTTCTACCTCGTGCGCTGGTATGGCGGGGTACCGCTGATTTTGACTGAAACCCAGTCATTGAGTGTCGGAAAAGACGTAGCCCGTGCGAGCGCCGACGAAGTGTACGCGCAAATTATTAAAGACCTAGCCGATGCTGAAACCTCCCTGCCGGACAAGTTTAGCGGTGCCGATCTGGGCCGGGTGACGGCTGGTGCCGCCAAGTCGATGCTGGCGCGGGTTTATCTGACTCGCAAAGATTTCGCCAATGCCCGCGCCAAATCTAAAGAAGTGATTGACAATGCTGCCAAATATGGGTACGGCCTGTTCGACAAGTACATCGACGTTTTTGCCATTTCGAATAAAAACGGCAAAGAGTCTGTTTTCGAGATTCAGTTTGTGGGTGGAGGTAGCGGCCAGGGCAGTGGGATGGTGACCTATTTTGCGCCGGAAAACTCACCCATTACGGGCCGGGGTTTTGGCTCATTTATTCCGACGATGGATTTGTACAACAGCTTCAAAACCGGTGATAAACGCAAAGAACTGTTCATCAATTCATACGTCGATGGTGCCGGAAAAACCGTCAATACGTTTCAGCACTTCAACAAATACGTTGATCCGGCGGCTAAAGCGTTCGGTGATGCCAACAACAACTTTCCGATCATTCGGTACGCTGATGTGTTGATGATGTTTGCCGAAGCTGAGAACGAAATCAGTGGCCCCACGGCTGCGGCTGTGGATGCCATCAATCCTTTTCGTCGCCGGGCTTTCGGTTTTCCGTTAACTGGAACCTCATCGGTCGATTTCACGACCGCTTTGACCAAAGATACCTTTCGGCAGGCCATATGGGATGAACGACGGTGGGAATTCAACGCCGAAGGCCATCGCTGGTTTGATCTGGTACGAACCGATCGTCTGGTGCCACTGCTGAAAGCGAAAGGTAAAACCAGCATCACTGAAACGCACAAGCTGTATCCCATTCCGCAGCGCGAACGCGATCTGAACCCGACCCTTACGCAGAATCCGGGCTATTGAGTAACCGCGTCATTAACCCTTGCAAAACCGTCAGAAACAGCCGTATAGCTTGTTTCTGACGGTTTTGTCTATATCAGGAAAGACAATAAGGGGGAGGTTTTGCTGAACGATTTTTACAACTTGGAGTAATTAAATGACGCTAAAATTGAACGAAATTTGAGTGAGAATTCATAGGTACGTTTTACTACGAGTCAACTCAATGTTGATGATGTCAGGCCGGAGCGGACACTGTTTTTATCGAAGCGGTTTCGTAAGCTTAACCCAGATGAATTCCCCTTCGTAGGTTCCCCAATGGGCACACCCACGATCCGATGTGTACCTGTTCTTACCTTGCTAGGCGAGTTATCTACGTCTGTTCTGCCTGCCCTCGTTATAGGTCCGCGTTTTGTATTGCAGAAACCGCGATTTGTTTAGCTGCCAGGGAGGACCTTACCCTGATCTTTGTATCGTAACTAATGGAGTAAACCACAATACGATATGAACACACTAAAAAAAGTAGCTTTAGGAAGTCAGGGATTAACTGTATCCGTAGAAGGATTGGGCTGTATGGGTATGACCGACTTCCCCGGCGGCACAGTATACGGTACGCCCGACAAACTCGAAAGCATAGCCACGATTCACCGGGCGCTTGAACTCGGGGTAACCATGCTCGACACGGCTGATGTGTACGGCCCCTTTACCAACGAACAGTTAGTGGGCAAAGCCATAGCGGGCAAACGCGACCAGGTCACGATTGCCTCCAAGTTTGGTTTCGAGGTTGACGACACCGGCACGATTACCTACGCCTTTAATGGACATCCTGCTTACGTCCGAATGTCTATTGAGCGATCATTGAAGAACCTCAAAACAGACTACATCGATCTTTATTACCTGCACCGCCTGGACCCCAACACACCCATCGAAGATACCGTGGGCGCGATGGCTGATCTGGTTCAGGAAGGGAAGGTTCGGTATCTGGGCTTGTCGGAAGTGCCTTCCGACATTATTCGTCGGGCGCATGCGGTACACCCTATTACGGCCATCGAGAGCGAGTATTCGCTGTTCGATCGGGGGGTAGAGGTAACGGGCGTGCTGGAAACAACGCGGGAACTGGGTATCGGCTTTGTGGGCTACTCGCCTTTAGGACGAGGCTTTCTGTCGGGCGCGATTAAATCGCCGGACGATTTCGAGCCGAATGATTCACGCCGGATGTTTCCCCGCTACCAGGGCGACAACTTTTACAAGAACCTGGAGTTAGTTACTAAGCTGGAATCAATGGCTAAAACGAAAGGGGTTTCGGCTTCGCAACTGGCCCTGGCCTGGGTACTCGCTCAACAGGTGGTCGCTATACCCGGAACGAAGAGACGATCATACCTGGACGCGAATGTTGCCGCTGCCGATATCACGTTAAGTACCACGGAGCTAGACGAACTCGATGCTATTCTGCCGGTAGGCAGCGTAGCGGGGTCAGCTTACCCGGTTTTTAGTTAACCAGATCCAGTTTCAGGTTGTTGGTGAACCCATCCGGGCAAATTGACAACCCGACACGGATCATAACGAACCGTTTATTTTTACGGATGAAACACACGACCAACGACATTCAGACGCTGCATACCGTCACCGAATACACCCGGTTCTACGACCTGCCCGCACCCGCACATCCGTTGCTTACCCTGATTGACCTGGGAGCGGCTAACCAACAGGCGGTGGCCCGTGGCGGAAAGGGGGTACACAAACCGGTAGCCCTCCAGCTATACACCGTTTTTTTAAAACGAAATCTGAATGGCTTGCTGTATTACGGCCATCGTCCCTACGATTTCAGTGAGGGGGTCATGGGTTTTTCAGCGCCCGGTCAGGTGTTCGCCGTCGATCCGTCCCTGGATACCACCCAGGTGACAGGCTGGATGCTGGTGTTTCACCCGGACCTGCTGAGAAAATACCCGGTAAGCAAACGAATAGGCAGCTACGGTTTTTTCGCCTATGCCGTGCATGAAGCACTCCACCTGTCGGAACAGGAAGAAGTTCAGCTCGGCCGATTGCTCGACAACCTGCGGGCGGAGTGCGACCGACCGATCGACGCCTTCAGTCAGGACGTATTAGTCGGCCAGGTTGACTTGCTGTTGACCTACGCCGACCGTTTTTACACCCGGCAGTTTGTTACCCGGCGTTCCGTCGAACACGACCGTGATGAGGGATCGCTTTTGAGCCGGTTCGAGACCGCGCTGACGGACTATTTCGCGCAGGAGACTGATCACCCCTTACCAACGGTCCAGTTTTTCGCCGATAAACTGAACGTATCACCTGCCTACCTGAGCGATCTGCTACGTATCCTGACGGGTCAGAACACGCAGCAACATATTCACCATGCCCTGATCGAAAAAGCCAAACGGCTGCTCCTGACGACGTCTCTGTCGGTCAACGAGACGGCTTTTCAGCTGGGCTTCGAATACCCGCAGTATTTTAGCCGCCTGTTCAAAAGTAAGACGGGCCTCAGTCCGGTGGCTTTCCGATTCTCGGCGCAATAGCGACTCCGCTCATCTTTTTGACTAATAAACAACAGCTACAATGAAACTGACTGATTATCGTACACTGGGTCGCTCCGGCCTTGTGGTGAGCCCTTTATCCCTGGGCACCATGACCTTTGGGAACACGGCCTGGGGCTCGCCTGACGACACCTCCCAACTGATCTTTAATCAGTACGTCGATGCCGGGGGCAACTTTATCGACACCGCCGATGTCTATTCCGGTGGCCGCAGTGAAGAACTCGTCGGGCAGTACATTGCCGATCGAGGGCTACGTGACCAGGTGGTGCTGGCAACCAAATTCGGATTCAACACGCAACCAGGCAACCCGCACGCGGGGGGCAACGGGCGCAAGCATATTCATCAGGCCCTCGAAAGCTCCCTGCGTCGGCTGAAGACCGACTACGTGGACCTTTACTGGCTGCACGTCTGGGATATGGTGACGCCCGTGGAGGAGGTGTTGCAAACGCTGGGTGCCCTGGTGCAGGCGGGTAAGATTCGGTACGTTGGTTTTTCGGACATGCCCGCCTGGTACACGGCCAAAGCGGCTACGTTAGCCGCCGTTCATCAGGTACCCGGCCCCATTGCCATGCAGATGGAGTACTCGCTGGTGGAGCGCATGGTGGAACAGGAGCACATTCCCGCCGGTCGCGAATGTGGACTTAGCCTATCGCCCTGGAGTCCGCTGGCGGCTGGCTTTTTGGCGGGCAAGTATCAACGGACCAATGCCGGCGCCAGCGGGCAGGGACGACTGAGCGGCTCTAATCCCTTTGGTAATTCTAAATTCACCGATCGAAACTGGCAAATCCTGGACGTACTTCGTACCGTGGCCGGTCAACTAGACGCCCCCCTGGCTTCTGTGGCCCTGGCCTGGCTTCTGGCGCAACCGGGCGTGACCGCGCCGGTCATGGGCGCCCGCCAAATCCAGCAGCTTCGGGATAATCTGTCGGCACTCACGATCCAGTTTACGGCTGATCAACTTGCGGCCTTAAAGGACATTTCCAGACCAACCCTGTTTTTTACGTCGGGCCTGAAAAAGATGATCTTCGGAGGAGAAACGGTTCAGGCCGGGCAATAGCAGGCCTTTTTTCGAAAAGATAGAGCTCAACGCACCCAGGTACGTCATTCCGTTACAGCACAGGGTTCTCGGAACATACCAAAAAACCACAGCCTCCCATGTCCAGAAATTTCGCTTCATCGGGTCGTACCAGGGCCAGATACCGCTCGGACATGAATACCTGTCCCATGGCCGCTTCATTGTCGAACCATAACTCCGTTATGCCGTCGTAAGCTTGGGGCGGCATACCCGGCAACGCAATCGGCAAGGAATGGCATTGTACATATCGGCGTACATGCTGCTGTACTTCAGGCAGGGAAATGAACAACGGAGCATGTTTGGTCTTGTGATACGTGACAAACTCGTCGTGACTTAAGTCCGCGCGTTTGCGCAGGAGAATCGTGAATTTTACCATCGATAAATCGAGAAAAAAGATGAAAAATGAGTGTGTCTGGATTGAGTCAATCGTGGAGTTGATCTTGTCGGGCTAGTGCCCGGCTATCGTTGACGCATGACGAACGTAGAGATCGCCAGTAATAATCGGGGGGAGGGCGTCAGCCCGGTACTGATGGCAAGTAGCCACCAGAATCAGATCAATCCCATCTCGGGCGAACAGGGTAGCCAGTTCATAGCCTATCCCGCCCGACGCGCCGGTGATGAGTGCCGTTTTTCGTTTTGTGGTCGTCATTTGTTTGTGTTTGTTAGGCACAAAGGTCGACCACCACAAACACCCAAATCGTTGACGTAAGGTAAGAAAGGCTGGGCTGTTAGGGCTGACTTAACCGCTTGCGGATTCGGCTCAGTGATTCAGGTGTAACACCCAGGTAAGAGGACAGATGAAACTGAGAGATATGGTTGACCAGGGCCGGTTGCGTGGCGACCACGTGCAGATACCGTTGTTCGGGCGATAAAAATTGGAGGAGTTCAATTCGCTCGTTGACCTGCTGGTAAACCTGCTCGGCCATCAATCTTCCGAAGCGTTCCCAGTTGCGCGATTGTTGATAGGCTTGTTGCACATCGCCGTAGCTGAAAGCGAATCCCTGGGCATTTTTCATCGCCTGCCAGTAGTAATGGGAGGGCTTGCGGCTCAGAAAGCTTTGAAAGTCGACCATGAAATTAGTTTCAAAGGCAAATCGGTAATTGATCTCCCGGCCGTCGGGGTCAACGTAGTACATGCGGAATACGCCGTGCGTTAAAAAGTAAATGTTATTACACACCCGACCGGGCTCCAGCAATGTTTGCCCTTTGGGTATGGAAAAGGTGGAGGTCATGGCGTCTAGCAAGGCAAAATCGTCGTCAGTCATGGGCAAAACCGCATTGACAGCTTCTTTAAGTGCTTTGTTCATTGACTTGATTGACCGGGTAGATTCATGTTTCGTTTGACCCTGATATCGCCTTTCCAACTTCTTAAACGTAAGCGAAAACCCGATTGATGTGGTTTTATGAATGCCAGCTTATTATATAGGTTTGGCTGGCGGCTACTAGTGAACCGTTAAATCATGTGTTGCGGATAAGACCAGTAGCTCCAACAAAGCTCATTAACAGGCTCTTACTAACTACTATCCTGCTTTTCAGCACAACATTCCGTGTTTTGGCTACTTCTCTGGTTTCATACAAATATGAGTTTTGCGACAACAAACTCATATTTGTATGAAGATTAGAATAACCGACTCTTTAAGAAGCATCAGTAAGCCACTGGCTCACGGATTAGTACCGCAGGGCATGCGGTTACGGTCGTTTGTAACAAACCCGAACGACAAAAAGAGATTGAAGCCATTGGAGCAAAAGCGGCCATCGGTATGAAGAATAGTCCACTCGATGAGGTCGTCAGCAATTTTCAGACTAAGACCCAGAAGCTGCTTAAGCACTAACGAATCACGGCCTAGTTAACCGGTTGAAAACCAATTCTGGCGTCCAATGGATTAACTCGCTGGCCGAGCTCACTCGTTCGATCGGTCAGCTACCTGATAGTCTTTTGATCGGTTTACAGATGGACTCGGGCGTTCGCCTGACAAAAAAGACAGCCTCGCAACGAAGGAAACCAATTCATCTGAGCTTACTTTATCAATATCCGACCTGGTGTTAAAAGCGGGGCATTGTTCCTGTTAACGGGTTAGGGTTATCCGATGACAGGATCGAAGTGGGCAGGCTTACCCGGGTTAATAAGTGAAATAACGGTTCGACAACGGGCGTGCCCAGTGGGGTTCTGGACGCTCCGCTCAGCAAATTCCGGCCTGCAATCGTGTCGGGCAGCAACAAGGGGCCATAGCTCCGGATTACCCCATCGACGGTACAAAGGCCATAATGTTGGTGAAGAACCTTAGTGCCCTGTTTAAGTTGATAAACTTGTTTGACGTTCATTCGCTTTGTTGTTTATATCACAACGGCTACCTCCATTCATACGTTCGTTTCATCAGGCGAATCGGTACGTAGGAGGATTGATTCTCGAAATACGCTCGTTATAACGGGTTGCTAGCCCTAAATCTTCCCCAAAACTAGTCGTAATAGCCTAGATCACGACTGGTTTTTGGGTGGGTTGTTACTCAGCCTTCTCATCCTGGGGGGGCGCTTTTGCTGACCGCTCCTGGTCTCCCTTCTGCGCTTTCTCGGCGTCTGTTTGCTCCCTGGCGAGTTCTTGAAAAAGATCCTGCTGCTGGTGTTCAAGATCCTGCTGATCCTCTTTCCGTGTATCTTCGTCTTTGTCAGCCATAGCTATGGATTTTTTTGTATATAATTGACTAAATTAAAACAAATAAAAGCACTTATACAGACGGCTAGGTACTAAAATACGAACGTGCCTATGATAACACCTCATGGTTCCACTAGCGCAATTTTACAACCCATTGCTCAGCCAGGGTTTTGTGGCTATCCGTAAAGTAGGATATCGACCATTTCCTTGATTGAATTTGCTCATCTATTTACCGCTACGGCATCTGTACCTGGAGAGAAACGTAGCTGATTGTGCAGTTCATCGGCGATGATACGAACGCATACTTTTTTAGTTCACTTGCCGAAAAAGGGCGTGGGATTACAAACGCTCAGTTAACTAGCCAGCGGGTTTGGTTTAGGCAGGTGATTACTGATCGACACCGCCGTCTTACGCCGAATCAGTTTTTCGAGCTCGACGGCCCAGAACGTACTGCTCGAAACGACCAGGGTTATCCCTAACTCAACGACTGTTAAGGGTTGGGTGCTGAACAGGGTATTGAAAAATGGCGCGTAGATGATCAGTAACTGGAGGACAACGGAAAAAACTACGGCCCCCAGCATGGGTTTATTGGAAAACAAACCGATACGGAAAACCGACTCCCTACGGGAACGTATGGCCAGGGCGTTTCCCAATTGACTGAAACAGAGCACTGTAAAGGTCATCGTTTGCCAGTGCCCAATGCCGCTATGAATCGACCAGGCTTCGATGCCGATGGTAGCTCCCCCAATCAGCAAACCGACCCACAAAATGAACCAGCCCAGTCCATCGGCAAAAATGGTTTGCCGGGGATCAATGGGTGGGCGTTTCATACTATTCCGTTCGGCGGGCTCGTAGGCCAGGGCCAGACCGGGCAGGCCATCGGTCAACAGATTGATCCACAGAATGTGAATCGCCAGTAAGGGAATGGGTAAACCGAAAAAAGGGGCCAGAAAGAGCGCCCAGATTTCACCCGCGTTGCCCGACATGATGTAGCGAATAAATTTCAGGATGTTGTCGAAGATGCGTCGCCCGTGTTTCACGGCTTTAACGATGGTGGCAAAGTTGTCATCCAGCAGAATCATGTGGGCGGCTTCTTTGGCCACTTCCGTGCCCGTAATACCCATAGCAATCCCGATGTCGGCGTTTTTAAGGGCTGGGGCGTCATTGACACCGTCGCCGGTCATGGCCACGAACTGGTGCCGGGCTTGCAAGGCGCTGATGATCCGTAACTTCTGTTCAGGATCGACCCGGGCATACACCCGCACTTTTTCGACGATGGCGTCGAACGCTGGCTCATCCATCTTAGACAATTCCGGCCCCGTCAGCACCAGATCATCGACCGACGAAATGATGCCCAGCGTTTGGGCGATGGACTTGGCCGTTAGTTTATGATCACCCGTAATCATCACGGGAATAATACCGGCGGCTTTGCATTCGGCAACGGCCCGTTTGGCTTCCTGGCGGGGCGGATCGATCAGGCTGGCAAACCCGATAAAAAATAAGCCCGATTCCAGGGTGGCGGGCACTACGTTCTGGGGCAGTTCGGGCAGAAGTTTACCCGCGTAGCCCAGCATTCGGTAGCCCTGTTCGGCCAGCGCGTCGACGCGCTGCCGCAGATCCGGAATGCTGGATTCCTGGCCCGCGTCCAGTTGATCGAACAGTACGCCGACGGCTCCTTTGGTAATGCACAGGACTCCGTGCGGGGTTTGATGCAGGGTTGTCATGCACTTGCGCTGGGAGTCGAAGGGTAGTTCAGCGATACGCGGAAATTGGGTTTCGAGCTTCATTCGCTCGTATTCCCTACCAGCTGCATAGTGAGCCAAAGCTACTTCCGTGGAATCGCCCAGCCAGTTACCCTCCTCATCTTTTACAACGTCATTGTTAAGCGCCATCGCCGTCAGTAGCCCGTTACTAATGGCTAGTACGGGCAGAGCGAATGTCGGCGATTCATAGATTTCCTGTACGGTCATCTTGTTGAGCGTCAGGGTGCCGGTTTTATCGGTGCAGATGTAGGTGACTGACCCCAGTGTTTCCACAGCAGGTAGTTTGCGGATCAGCGCGTGGCTTTTCACCAATCGTTTGGCTCCCAGTGCAAGGGCAATCGTCACCACGGCGGGCAGGGCTTCGGGAATGGCCGCCACGGCCAGTGAGATGGAAACCAGTAACAAATTCAACAGGGGCTCGCCCCGTAGCCAGCCGACTCCAAAAAAGATCAAACAGAGTACCAGAACCGCCATCGATAAGCTCTTGCCAAATACCGCCAGGCGTTTCTGGAGGGGCGTAGCCGTTTCGTCCGATTGAACCAGAGTGGCAATCCGGCCCAGCTCGGTGTTCATGCCGGTAGCCACGACATAGGCCGTGGCCCGCCCGTTGGTCACAAATGTACCTTTGTAGCCCATGTTCAACCGGTCACCCAGTGCATAATCGCCATCGGGAAGCATATCCGGATTTTTCTCGACATTGGTTGATTCCCCCGTCAGCGACGATTCATCGACTTTCAGGGCGTGTGCTTCGATAAAGCGAACATCGGCAGGAATGATATTTCCGGCTTCCAGTAACGTCACATCGCCGGGTACCAGATCGGAGGCTTCCACCTTGGTAGCCTGATTATTTCGCAACACCTGTGCCTGGCTGGACGCCATTTTTTTGAGGGCTTCCATCGCCTTATCCGCCCGATATTCCTGCACAAATCCGATGATGGCGTTCAGGATGATAATGGCCAGAATAACATAGGTGGATTTTACTTCGCCCACCACCCCCGAAATAATAGCCGCTGCGATGAGTACCAGAATCATGACATCCGTCAACTGATGAAGCAGGATTTGCCAGACGGTTTTCTTCCTGGTGTCCGCAAGCTGGTTTCTGCCGTATTCCGCCAATCGTTGCCGAGCCGTGTCGGGGTCAAGTCCGGCGGATGACGTCTTCAGCGAGCGGGCTACCTCAGCAATTGGCACTACGTAGTAATCCATAACCGAGTTGTTGAGTAGAAAGGGGATTGATATTCAGTAAATCCATTTGAAATTATGGACAGCCGCTCACTTTTTATACAAATTTCTGACCCCTGGTAGCAGTGCAACGAAGAGTATGGTTATGGCCAGAAACATATAGAAAGTTTGTGACCAATGAATACCGTAGATCACCACCATTTCGATCTGTATCCAGATAATCAGCGCAATAGCAACGTAAATGCAGCAGGTCCACGACCAGTGCATATCAGAGAAGAAATTTAATTGGTCGGCAGCTTTGCTGGCTGGTTTTTTTAGTAGTGCCACTACCAACAGACACGGTACCAGCCCCAGAACCCCAAACAGAAAAAGTCCGGGCACTAAAAAATTAGTAAAGGGTGACCTGTCCAACAGAGATAAAGGCATTCCCATCAGCTCACCGGAGGGCGAAACAATTAATACGCCACCACCTCCAATGGCACCCAAGCCAAGAAATGCCAGTAAAATCAGGATAATAGTTCGTGTCGTTTTTGTTTCCATTCGCTACGAATTAATAAGACGATTTTCCAGTTTTTCATTTATTTCCCGAAGCAGCGCGAATTGTTTTTCCTGGGTTTCAAATAGCGTTTTTACTTGCCCTTCAATCAATACGTCTATCTTTTTATTCAGGCTTCGGATCTGCATTTCTGCTTTTAAATTGATCAGGTAATCGTTTTCACTTCTCATTCGGTCTTTTTCTTCCTGCCGGTTCTGGCTCATCATGATAATGGGGGCTTGCAGGGCGGCAATACAGGAAAGAATCAGGTTCATTAAGATGAATGGATACGGATCAAATTTGTAATGCCCGACAGCCAATACGTTGAAAATGATCCAGATTGTCAGCAGGATACCGAACCAGCTGATAAATTGCCAGCTACCGCCGAACCGCGCTACTTTGTCTGAAAGTTTCTGACCTGGTGTCAATACATCCAGGGGCGGGTTTACCAGATTTTGAACAATAAGTTCTTCAGCCAGAATCGTTTCTTTAACGATCTTATGCAGTTTTTTGAGATGATTATTTTCGTCGCACAATAACTGATCAATTTCTTTATTTTTCATTTTTATAATTTAGTTTCTGTAGAAAAAAGACGTAGTAGTACTTATAAATGAAATAGTTTGTGTTGCGCTATTCTTTGCATACCTTTTACCAAGTGGTTCCGAAAAGAGCCATGAAAAAAATATGGAGAATCGAGCTAAATTAAATTCCATAAAGCTGACTCATACCGCTATCTGGCTATTCTTTGTTACAGCTATCTTGTATGTTCTCTACGCTGGATTGGCTAACCAAATAACCGCTTATACGGGAATTGCCATTGGGCTGGTTATTCTGGAAGGCTTGGTCTTGCTAGTCTTTCGGGGAAGTTGCCCATTAACGCTGATGGCCAGACAGTATTCCGCTTCCCGGAAGAATAATTTTGATATTTTCCTGCCGGAATGGTTGGCTCAATACAACAAGCTCATTTTTACCGGAATTTACGTTGTTGGCCTGATCCTCGTAAGCTATCGGCTACTGCATTGAGGTATGAACCTGTTCAGGAATAGACGTAAGGCTGATCGTACTCGATCTCACATAACGTGAGCCGGGCATACGGTTTTTCTTCGCCCCCTATAACCCAGGCGGCACTGGCTTGAGTAGGTATACGTAAGCCATACATCTGGTAATAAGCGGACAAATGCCCTGTCAAGATTAGTTTTATTTATGGGTTGCTTACCATTGAATGACCCGTACGAACGAAAGCGACCCTAGTATGAATAAATCCGCTGATGCGTATTAGGCATTCCATGTCCAATGGCGAATTTCGGGCATATCTTCTCCGTTGGTGTTGATGTACAATTTATGCTCGATGAGTTTATCTTTCATCAGTTGCTTCAGGTAAGATCCCGTGTTTCCCAGGTGCGGCAGGCGATCCAGTACGTCCATGACCAGGTGAAAACGGTCCAACTCGTTGAGGACCGTCATATCGAAGGCCGTCGTAATCGTACCTTCTTCTTTGTAGCCGCGCACGTGCATGTTGCTGTTGTTGGCGCGGTTGTAGGTTAACCGATGCACCAGCCAGGGGTAGCCGTGAAAGGCAAAAATAACGGGCTTGTTGCGGGTAAAAATGGCGTCGTAATCCGCGTCGCTCAGGCCGTGCGGATGTTCGGTATGGCGTTCCAGTTTTAACAGATCGACCACATTGACCACCCGAATTTTCAGCTCCGGCAGATGCGTGCGGAGAATCGAAACGGCTGCCAGTGTTTCGAGCGTTGGTACGTCGCCACAGCAGGCCATCACCGCGTCGGGCTCAATGCCCTGATCGTTACTGGCCCAGGGCCAGATGCCAATGCCTTCCGTACAATGCTTCGTCGCTGCGTCCATACTCAGCCATTGCGGGGCCGGGTGCTTGCCCGCCACGATCACGTTGACGTAGTGACGCGAGCGCAGGCAGTGATCCATCACTGAGAGTAAGCAGTTCGCATCCGGCGGTAAATACACACGTACTATTTCGGCTTTTTTGTTGATCACGTGATCTATAAAACCTGGGTCCTGGTGCGTGAAGCCGTTGTGATCCTGCCGCCAGACGGTAGACGTCAGCAGGTAATTGAGCGAGGCAATTGGTCGTCGCCACGGGATTTCGCGCGTCGTTTTCAACCACTTGGCGTGCTGGTTGACCATCGAATCGACAATGTGAATGAAGGCCTCGTAGCTGTTAAAGAGCCCGTGCCGACCCGTGAGCAGATAGCCTTCCAGCCACCCTTCGCACTGGTGTTCACTGAGCATTTCCATAACGCTGCCCGTCGGTGCCAGAAATTGATCATTCTCGGCCGTCTCGGCATCCCATTGCCGGTTGGTCACCTCAAAAACGGCTTCCAGCTTGTTAGAAAGCGTTTCGTCGGGCCCAAATATCCTGAAGTTGCGGGGTTGATTATTCAGCTTGATTACGTCCCGTAGAAACCGCCCAACCGTCTGCGTATCACTGGCTTGCGCGACGCCGGGCAACGATACGTCAACAGCGTACTCCCGAAAGTCGGGCATGTGGAGATCCTTCAGCAATAACCCGCCGTTGGCATGCGGGTTGGCACCCATCCGCCGGTCGCCCTGCGGGGCCAGCTCGGCCAGTAGCCGCCCCTGTTCATCGAAGAGTTCGTCGGGTTTATAGCTTCTCAACCAGCTTTCCAGTTGCGTCAGATGTTCGGGAGGGGTGGTGGCCGACACCGAAAGCGGAACCTGATGCGCCCGAAACGTGCCTTCGTTGGGAAGCCCGTCAATCACTTTTGGACCGGTCCAGCCCTTCGGTGATTTCAGTACAATCATCGGCCAGCGCGGTCGGGTCGTATTCCCTTCTGTTCGAGCTTCTTGCTGAATCTGTTTGATTTGCGCGATGGCGGCATCCAACGTAGCGGCCATCGCCTGATGCATGAGTTCGGGTTCGTGTCCTTCCACGAAGTAGGGCGTCCAGCCGTAACCACGTAGCAATTGCTCCAACTCCTCATGAGTGATGCGGGCCAGTACCGTCGGGTTGGAAATTTTATAACCATTCAAATGCAGAATCGGCAACACCACCCCATCGGAAACCGGATTGAGAAACTTGTTGGAATGCCAGGCCGTCGCCAGCGGGCCGGTTTCGGCTTCTCCATCGCCAATCACGCAGGCGACGACCAAATCCGGGTTATCGAACACGGCGCCAAAGGCATGACTAAGCGAATAACCCAGCTCACCTCCTTCGTGAATGGAACCGGGGGTTTGGGGCGACACATGGCTCGAAATGCCACCGGGGAAGGAGAATTGTTTAAACAGTTTTTTCAGTCCGGCCTCATCGGGGCTAATCCTTGGATAAACTTCGCTGTAGGTGCCTTCGAGATACGTATTGGCCACCACCGCCGGACCGCCGTGACCCGGTCCCGACATGTAAACCATGTTGAGATCCTCTTTTTTGATCACCCGGTTCAAATGCGCATAGATGAAATTCTGGCCAGGTGTAGTACCCCAGTGGCCCAGCAGCATACGCTTGATGTGGGCCAGGGTCAGTGGCTCCCGGAGTAACGGATTATCCAGCAGATACATTTGCCCAACTGACAAATAGTTAGCAGCCCGCCAGTAAGCATTGATCAACCGGACTTCCTGTGGTGATAAGGTCGTATTGGTTGGGGGGTGTCGTGTGAGTGTTTCCATGGTTGATTTGGTTTTGGTGCGAACGCCTGCTGATTGGCAATGGGGTCAGTAAACCTCAGCGTTGTATTCGTCAGGCCGATACGCTCAATCCTGCGGTATAATCCTCCGTTTGGGCAATTAGCCAGGGGTGTAAATGGCAAACTTGACGCTTGACGAGCCCATATTTAAAGTTAAAATGCGTTCGTTGGAAGGGCTCTCAACTATCAAAGCGCACTATGGACTGTCGATAGATGGTCGACTAATTCGGGCCGTTCGTCGCTGCCGTCATTATAAAGGGTCAGTAGCGGCACCAAAGGTGTATAGGCCTGCATACGCGTATGGCTATCTCCCAATATTGCGTTGGCCATACCCTTGAAACGGGGGATAGTAACCAATAAATCGACTGGATGCTCCGCCAGGTAGGCGTCAATACCTTCTTTGGCGCTGGAGGCCTGCAAGCGAGTTACATTTGGTTTAATGGGGTTTAAAAACTGTCGAATATGAAGTTCCTGTTCCGGGTGAATGACGCTATTGTCGGGCGTTTTAATGGTCAGTAAGGTGAGTAGTGCCTCTTTGAGCGTCACCAGCTCTTTTAGTGGATCAAGTAGTTTACTGTCCCTCAGATTGGCAAAATCGATGGCCAGCACCACCTGATAAATGGGTCGAGGGGTTGCATCAGTCGGTACCACCAGAATATTTGCTTTTAGCTCGTGAACCAGACCAATGGCACTATTGCCAAACAACCCATAGGTATCATTTTGCTGGGGGCCAATGACGACAAAATCGTAGGCCTCTGTCTGCACGATCTGTTCGACTACCTCCAGGGGATTGCCGGGCATGGCCGATGAGCGGAAGGTATGCCCCTCATGGGTAGCCTGTTGGCGCAGCTCGATCACCATACGCTGTAATTGATTGGCACTGGTAGTCGCTGAGCGAGCAGCTTCGGCGTTGTGTTTGAGGCCATTAAAGCCTCCTGTTTGCGCCGGATAGATGGTCAATAGGTGGAAATCAGCGATGGTCTCACTAAAGAACGATTGGGCAAAGGAGAGTGCATTCCGGGAGGCTTCCGAAAAATCGGTCAGCATAAGAATCTTTTTCATACGTTGTTGGGGACATCTATTTTTTAGTTTCTGCTTATCACCTGTTCTGCTTACCCAACCACCACGGCATCGGCGGGTAAGCGTTCCTGTTCCAGGTACGTCAGGTTGTTGAGCGTGGTATGGGCGATCTGCTCCATGGCTTCCCGGGTGAAAAAGCCCTGATGCGCCGTCACCAGCACATTCGGTAAGTGCGTCAGGGCATTCAAATTGGCATCCGGCAGGTCTTTATCCGACCAGTCGGCGAAAAAGTAATCGTCTTCTAGTTCGTACACATCAATGCCCAACGCCCCCAGATGGTCCCGTTGCAGGGAGTCCAGCACGGCAGATGTATCGAGCAGACCACCGCGACTGGTGTTGATCAGATAGGCACCGGGTTTCATTCGGGCCAGCGCCGTAGCGTCGATGATATGGTGCGTTTCGGGCGTGAGCGGACAATGGAGCGACAGCACATCGGCCTTTTCCAATACGTCATCCAGAGGTAAATATTCCACACCAAGCTGTTGCAAAACAGCCGCGGGCATTTTGTCGTGGGCCAGTACGTGACAACCAAACCCCAGCATAATGCGCGCAAAGGCTGCACCGATCTTGCCCGTGCCAATCACGCCCACCCGCTTGCCGTAGAGGTCAAACCCCATCAGGCCGTCGAGTGTAAAGTTGTTTTCTTTGGTACGTTGATACGCCAGATAGGTCTTCCGATTCAGCGACATCAGCAGCGCTACCGCATGTTCGGCAACAGAATGGGGCGAATAGGTAGGCACGCGCAAAATGCGGATGCCCAGCTCCTGAGCCGTGGTAATGTCCACCTGATTGTAGCCCGTGCAACGTAGTGCCACCAACCGAATACCCAGGGCGGCCAGTGCCTGAAGCGTGGGGCGCGTCAACTGGTCATTGACAAACACACAGATCGCCTGATGACCAGCCGCCAACTGCACCGTTTCGGGTGTCAAGGCTTGGGGTAGAAACGTCAACTGATGCCGGTGGTTGCGGTTGGCTTCTACCAGAAACGGCTGCTCGTAGGGCTGGCAACTAAAAAAAGCAATGTTCATAGTGTTCTAGTGTTTTTTTGATAACGGCACGTATCAGACAACCGCCAGCAAGGGAAGGTCAGTTAGGTTTGCCATGCGCTGGGTTTTGCTTCCGCAAACAGTTCCCAGAGCCAGTTTCGCATCTGCGGCAGCATTATGGGCCACCATTTCGGTCGCGAGGCCGCCCATTACCTGCATACTTTGCGAGGCCGTGCCCACGATGGACATCAGCAGCAGATCAGCCTGTTCCGCTTTTATGACACTGCGAATCGCCTTCATGAGGTGTCCTTCCTGGGCGATGGGAAAATCGGTAGCGAGAACGATCGTTTTCATAAAATGGCAAGGGGGAACCGGGTGATGGAGCCGTAACCATGGTGGATGACCGTTAATCCGCCGTAAAGGTAACGGGCTTTCTATCCGTAGAGACTGATCTTTATCAAGTCACAACCTGATGATTATCACTAGTGAAACTCTGATTTGCCTTTGTTCATGGAAAAAATGGTTAGCACCATCGGTTGGCGTAATCGAAGAGACAAACCGTCCGGTTTATTTGGCCAAATACCCCCCATCAACCGGGTAATACGATCCGGTCACAAACGAGGCTTTATCCGAACAGAGCCAGATAACTAATTCGGCCACCTCATCAGCCCTTCCCAGCCGGCCAATGGGATGCAGATCAACCAATTGTTGTTTGACTTCCGGGGACAATTGACTGAGCAACGGTGTGTCAATATAGCCGGGTCCGACGGCATTGATACGGATACCCTTCGATGCGTATTCAATTGCGGCCGTTTGCGTTAAGCCGATCATCCCGTGCTTGGCTGTCACGTATCCCGGCGACCCGGACATACCAACCTGTCCCAAGATGGAAGCCATATTGACAATCACTCCTTTGCCTTGTTTGATCATTGCCTCCAGTTCATACTTGAGGCAAAAGAAAACGCTGTTGAGGTTTATATTGATAATTTGCTGCCAGCCTTCCAGACTGTAGTCGGCCGTCAGATTCATCTCGCCCCCAATGCCCGCATTGTTGCAGGCTATATCGAGCGAGCCAAAGGCCGAAACGGTTTCCTGCACCAGGCGTTGACACTGGATTGGGTCACCCACATCGGCCTCGAAAAATCGGGTGTTTCCCCCGGCAGCGCTCAACTGGTCTGCAACCTGCTGGCCCTGAACGGGATCAATATCTGAAACCATGACATTAGCCCCGTGCTGGCCATAGAGCAGAGGGCGACAGCTTTGCCAATACCCGAAGCCCCGCCCGTTACCAGCGCGGTTTTCCCTTGTAAGTCGTTGTTCATAAGAAAAGAGTAAATAAAAAGCCTGGTCGACGAGATGGTTGGTCGTGGCTTGATAGGCAGATGTTTATTGATCAGCAGCGAAGTCGACTCGGTTCAGTCGGCACACACGAATCAATTTTGCCAGGGGAGCAGACGATTCATCAACTTAGTTTACTAAGCCGATGGGGGAGTGCTATACCAGGTGAGGCTCGTTCCAGAGATCGCCAAGTCGTTAATCATTTTGATCAACCGTAGGGGACTCATAAGGAAGCGCTCAACCGGGCGGTACCTATGTAACGTCGTTTTGCGACAAAAGGCTTAAAAATCAATCAATTAATTTTTGTGTCAGGTAGGTAAGAGAGCCATCGCTACGTCATCCGTCTCACTTACGTTTTATTTCCGCAGCCCAATACAGGTCGACTTTGGAGGGGATGATTAACAAACAAAATACGCGTTTGAGCCTAACCAGACTAAACCAGATGTGTTACTACATCGAAACTGGACTTGCTATCGTTTACTGGACACGCCTTAAGTATTCTTTTCCATCAAGGAGATGGATTTCGGATGGCTTAACAAGAATTTTTACGAGTTCGTGGTCGAACGTTGGTTGCGCCTGATAACTAATGCCGCCATAGCCTGAATCAGCAGCCTAAATCAAGACGATGTTAGGCTTCTGCAGAACCATAACGCTCAGTTCGCTCAGCCTGAGAAAGCTGACAGCCAGGGCAAAAAAGTTACTTCTCATGGTAGAATGTAAGCGCCTTACTGACCAACCGACTGGTTCACCAACTGCACTCGTTCAAGAGCATCGATGTAGCTTTTACTACTGGCATTCAACACACGAACTTTCCGGTAGTCGGCGTATTCACGTAGCACTTCATATCCCCGGAATACCTTGTGCAATGACAGAAACTGGCTCGCCATCGTGAACGTCTGGGTACGATGAGCATCTTTATAAACGGGCATAAACGCTACGTCCTTCGGCTTGTCGTAAAAGTGCACCTGCTTAATTAATAGCTGATTATCGTCATTGATACGTATTTGCTCGTGCCAGGACGTATCGGCCCCAAACAGAAAAACCTCATCGAACTTGCGGTTGATCATCAGAAACAGCGCCGTAACAATAACCGTCTGGGCTTGAGGCATGCCGAGATTAGCGGTATAGAGCCAATAGCAAAACCAGTTGAATCCACGAATGATGGTAGGGTTAAAATAAACAAGCTCGATCCGTGAATTTCCTTTTTCGATTTGCTGGATAAAATAGGAACCCTTCGCAAAATTGGGGATGAACAGACGCATGGACCAATCGACCTGCGTAATTAGTGCTTGTAAAATCTGGTGTAGATCTTCACGCCCGGTTGTCGCGTCATGAAACGTGAACGCGTTGGGGTCGGCAATGATATAATTTGCCGGGCGTAAGCGCGTAAAATAATCCGTAAGGGCAAAGCCATTGACAACGATCAATTCGGTTTCCAGCAGAAAATCCAGGTGATTAGCCAGCGAATCGTTTAAAGAAGGACCATTGCCCAGAACGGAACAGCGAGTTTGCTGCGGAGCTGGTAGTCGAACACCCCACTGCGACCGTAGCAGCACTTTGGCCAGCGACAACAGTGACTGCGCCAGATTGGAGAAGAAAGCAGCAACGGCGTTAAAGACATTTTCAAGCATTAGTAAATCAGAAAAAGAGTAGCGTAAAACTACAAAAAAAGCCTAACTCACTCGTTTCAAAAGCGCTTCTCGAAAACCTGTTTTGGCGACTCCTTCGCACCGAGATTGCGTTTGAACCGTATTAGGCTGGGTTTAGGGAGATGAGAACTGTCGAGTGATACACCCAGGTCAAGAAGCCGGATGCCTTGTTGCTGACAGTACGTATACAGGCCATCATAGAGCATCACCATCGGGCTAAACGTTCTATAATCAGTATTCGAAGCAGGCAGAAAGGTGTATAAAATATCTTTGCGTATCCGTACGGTTATCATCATAGCCGCCAGCATGTGGTTATCATAGACCGAAAAAACAGAAAAATGATCCGGGAATGTCCGTAACAAATGGGCCAGATAATCAGCGCTAACCGGTAGCGGATAACCTTGCTGCTGGCGGGCCGTCTGGACAAATTTTACTACGCTACTGATATCCGGATTTTGCTGGTTTTCAAAGTGAAAACCGGCTTCCCGGCATTTTCGTAGGCGTCGACGTTCTGCCGGAACCAGGTTGCTATCAAACTGGTGGTTAGAAATAGGCAAGAAAAATGACTGGTTCTCTTCAATTAGTTCAAATCCGTATTTCAGTAGTTTTAGGCTGAGTCGGGCGGCCTGTTCGGGCGCGTAACAGTGCGGATACGTTACGAGCCGAAACGTAGTCGCTCCAGTGTATTTAACGGCTTCATTAAGTGACCATAAAAACTCATCTAGCACTGAATCAGGCAAGGTTTCAGTGAACTCAACAGACCCGAATGGAGCTGCACCGGGACTAACGGCACAGCCAGCCTTTATAAAGAAAGCACATCGGGCGTCAGCAAGCCCACTACGTTGGTTCAGTGCCGAGACCAAATGAAACTGCCCATCAAGTTGCTGACGAAGATGGGCAGTTTCGTTAAAGAAAAAACCGGGCTGACAGAAGGCCGGAATATCAATAGGTTTCGGATTATACTGATATAAAATCGTATGACCAGCCAGGGAGATTTTGTTCACCACATGGGCTTTCGGCGATTCAGTTGACCGTAGACCAACTGAATGATGCCATCTTTTAAGCCTAAATCAGGTACGATGATTTTTTCGGCACCGGCCCATTTCATTACCGAAATATAGATGTCGGCGGCTGGAACGATTACATCGGCCCGGTCGGCATTTAAGCGAAGTTTGTTAATTCGATCCTCCTGGCTGAAGCCCGCAATGTAGTTGCGGATACGTTCGATTTCGGCTCGATTTGTTTCCGTTTCAGAAACTTTGGCCGCCAGATTAAACAGTTTGCTGATGTTGCCGCCCGTACCGACGGCTGTCACTTCCTGCGTTGAGTCGATATTGTCCTGAACCCAATCTTCAATTTTACGCCAGGCTCCTTTCGATTCTTTCCCTTCCAGCAGACGTACTGAGCCGATTTTAAAGGACTTTGAATTGATCTTCTGCCGATTTACGTACACGTTCAGTTCGGTGCTACCCCCACCCACGTCGATGTGCAGATATTGCCGGTCGTCCAGTGCCTGAACAACCACATTATTAATGAGTTCGGCTTCTTTCTGACCGTCAATGATATGAATCTTGATCCCTGTAGACGCTTCAATTCGTTTGGCAATTTCCGGGCCATTTGAGGCTTCACGCATAGCCGACGTAGCACAAGCCATGTACCCTTCCACCTCGTGCAGTTCCATGAGCAGTTTATAGGCTTGCATGAGTTTATTGGTCCGGGCTTCGCTTTCGGGCGTTAGGGCGCCGTAGTTAAACACGTCGTGGCCCAAACGGAGTGGAAATCGTACATATTCGACACGTTTGAAGCTAACGAGGTTGTCATTATGCAGAACGGTTGAGATCTGCATGCGGGCTGCGTTAGAGCCGATATCAATGGCTGCCAGTTTCACAATAATAGGAGCGTTGTTGCTGAAAAACGGCCAAAGATAGTTTATTTCAATACTGTACACCCTATGTTACGCAGCGATTACCATTTAGTAGGAATTAACCGGAAAGTAAGTCAAAATGGGGCCGATACGTCGATTGCCAGAAAAAACCCTTACTTTTGGCCCCTCTTTACTGGTATACTAGTTCATGACCATATTAGGTATTTCTGCTTTTTATCACGATTCGGCTGCAGCATTGATTGAAGATGGCCGAATCGTTGCGGCCGCTCAGGAAGAGCGATTTACTAGAAAAAAGCACGATCCGGGTTTTCCCGCTCAAGCGATTAAATACTGTCTTCAATATGGCGGTGTCGACATAAACAAACTGGATGCCATTGTCTTCTACGACAAACCACTGCTCAAATTTGAGCGGTTGCTGGAGACGTATTATGCCTTTGCTCCCAAGGGTATACGCTCGTTTCTGATGTCGATTCCGGTTTGGCTGAAAGAGAAATTATTTCTCAAGCGGCTGATTCGGGAAGAACTGGAGAAGTTAGGGTATGATCCGTCCCTTAAAATAAAATTACTCTTTCCTGAGCACCATCTTTCGCACGGAGCCAGTGCTTTTTATCCATCTCCCTTTAAGCGGGCAGCTATTCTAACGGTCGATGGCGTAGGCGAATGGGCTACGGCTTCTATTGGTTTAGGGGATGGGAAAGATATTTCGATCCTTAAGGAAATGCGGTTCCCGCACTCACTCGGGCTCTTGTATTCAGCTTTCACTTATTTTCTCGGCTTCCGGGTTAACTCAGGCGAATACAAACTCATGGGTCTGGCGCCCTATGGCGATCCGACTTCGCCGGACGTCGCCCGGTACATGACGCTTATTAAAGAAAAACTTGCTGACCTTAAGCCCGATGGCTCCATCTGGCTCAATCAGGAGTATTTCGATTATGCTACGGGTCTCCGAATGGTACACGCCAGCAAATGGGAGGAACTGTTTGGTTTCCCGCTGCGCCAGCCTGAAGACGAATTGCAGGCGCATCATTGCAATCTGGGCCTGGCCATTCAATACCTGACCGAAGAGGTCGTGCTGAACATGGCGCGTGAAGCCAAACGCCTGACCAATGCCGATGCGATCGTCATGGCCGGTGGCGTGGCGCTAAATTGCGTATCGAACGGAAAGCTTCAGGCAGCCGGCATCTTTAAAGACATTTTTATTCAACCAGCCGCCGGTGACGCGGGTGGCGCGTTGGGGGCGGCACTGGCCGCTTATCATATCTACTTCCAGCAGGAGCGGGTAGTTACGACCGAGCGGGATGCCATGCGTGGCTCTTACCTGGGACCAACATTCTCGGATCTGGATGTTGAGCTGATGGCCAAAAAGTACAAAGGCGTTGCCACCCATTATGAGAATTTCAATGACCTGAGTCGCGATGCGGCTAAATTGCTTGCCGATGGCAACGTAGTAGGGTGGGTGCAGGGGCAGATGGAATTTGGTCCACGGGCGCTGGGTGGACGTAGCATTCTGGGTGATCCACGGAATGCGGAGATGCAAAAGAAGCTGAATCTGAAAATCAAATACCGCGAATCGTTCCGGCCATTTGCACCTTCAGTACTGGCCGAAGATTGCGCTGAATACTTCGATTACGATGGAATTTCGCCTTATATGCTGCTGGTACACCCGGTAGCCCAGAAGCGTCGGACACCGGTTCCGGCCAACTATGCCAGTTTCTCGTTGCGTGATAAGCTCTACTATCAACGGTCTGATCTGCCGTCCATTACGCACATTGATTATTCGGCCCGGATTCAAACGGTGCATAAAGACACGAACCCGCGCTACTACCAGTTGATCGATGCCTTCAAACAGCTCACGGGATTTGGCGTGATTGTTAACACCAGTTTCAACGTGCGGGGTGAACCAATCGTCTGCACACCCGACGATGCGTACCGATGCTTCATGCGCACCGAAATGGATTATCTGGCTGTAGGTAACTTCCTGTTCGACAAGCGGAAACAGCCCGAATGGCAGGGAAGTGACAACTGGAAAGAAGAATTTGTTTTAGACTAACATACGTCATTTATTTGACGAACGACCTCGTTTAATGGGCTCAAAACTCGTGTCCAGTGCTGTTCGCTTACTGCTACTGGGATTCCTGGCATTCATTCTGTTTTTTGGTGATCACTTTGGCGTTAGCTTCGATTACCCACATTTCGGGTTATTCGATAATGTATACGTCCGGTTGATAAAAGGCTGCCTGTTGCTGCTGATTGTTATTGAGCTGCTACGTATCTATTATTATGGCATTGTCAAAAATCCGAATCCACCCAAACTGGGTGGAAACATAGCGACCTTGTTCGTGCCGGTTGTGTTGATACTGGTCGCGCTGGAGATTGGATTTATGTTTGTCGCCCAAAGCCAGGAGGGTGGGCTGACGCTGGCATCGCATATTTGGTTTGAGCGCTACTGGTTGCCCATGACTCCGGATAACTATCGAGATTCGCCCAAAACCGATACGTTGGGTAAGAAGAAAGTCCTGATTGTTGGCGATTCCTTCACATCAGGACACGGTTTAAAATCGGCCGATGAGCGATACGGGAATGTGTTGGGTGAAAAACTGGATGGCAAACAATACGTAACATATAACCTGGGAATATCGGGTTCCGACACCCGCGACGAGTTTAAACGACTGACGAAGTTTGCCGTAAAGCCGGATGTACTGATATTACAGTATTTCCCAAATGACATCGAGAAGGTAGCACATGATCATGGGTTAGTGCCGACGGGCTTTGCTCCCTATTCTGATTTGCCGCGGCCGCTTCAGCCCTTATTCATTAAATCGTATTTACTCAACTATTTATACTGGCAGTTCCCGCACGGTAATTTTGCGCCTTTTGATACGTATGCCCGAACGGCTTATGGCACACCGGCTATCATTAACGACCACCTGAGCGATCTCAATCAATTTGTAGACTATGCCAAAGCAAATAATGCCCGGCTCTATGTGGTGATGTTCCCGTTTGTCCACAACCTGGAACAGTCGGCTGAGTATACGAAGCCCGTCGTTGACTTTTTTCGAAAAAATAATGTCCCGATTCTGGAGGTTGGCAAGCTCATCGGCGACATTGATATCAAGGATCGGGTGGTAGGACGTAATGATGGGCACGCCAGCCCAATTGTCAATAAACGAGTGGGCGAAGCCTTATTTCAACTGATGCAGTCGAACCCTGGTGTTCTTCAAGACTCATCCCTTACATCTGTTAACAAATAAGCAAACTGAATTAACTCATGGAATTCCTACAGGACATTTTTAAATTTCTAAAGCAGCGCAAAAAATGGTGGCTGGCTCCAATGATTATTTTATTGCTACTCATTGGTATTCTGATCGTTATTGGCGGTGGTTCGGCCGTTGCTCCGTTTATCTACACATTGTTTTAAGGCATGGATATTACCGAAAAAGTAAAAGCCCAGCTAGTGATCGTAACTGGCCTGGTGGTGCTGTATTTTGTGTTTAAATCACCCTGGTGGCTCTATGGAGCAGCAACTGTTGGTGTATTGAGCCTGGCTATTCCAGCCGCGGGTGACCTGATTGTGAAAGCCTGGTTCAAACTGGCCGAAATCCTGGGGAATATCAATGGCAAGATCATTCTGTCGGTTATGTTCTTCGTCTTTTTGTTTCCTATTGCACTGCTCTATCGCATGACGGCCAAAAACCCACTGGCTATCAAGCGAACCGACGATGCCTCGTTCTACAACGAACGGAATCATCTGTATACGAAAGAAGATTTAGAGCAGACTTGGTAAACGAATGAAATTGACTTATTTTGGGTACACTCTTTGCCAGTGTACCCTTTTTTTTGTTTAAATTTGCTGTAGCTTATCCAGAAAGACGGAGGGAAAGGACCCGATGATGTCTTGGCAACCAACCAGCCTCAGGGAATGGTGCCAATTTCCGCCCGGTCATCAACTGGGATAGATAAGATTAGCCGTCTGCTACCTATCTTTTTGGTCATAAGCCTTTTTTGATTTTTTGGACTTTTTTAAGCCAGCTGTTTGTTAGCGTGTCTAACAACTATGCACTGAAACACCGCCATTGAAAACTATACAGGAACTTCTACAGGAGCGTATCCTTGTCCTCGATGGGGCAATGGGTACCATGATTCAGCGGTATAACCTGACCGACGCCGACTACCGGGGTGAACGATTTCGCGACTGGCCACATGATTTGAAGGGCAATAACGATTTGTTGTCGCTGACGAAGCCAGGAGTGATTCAGGCGATCCATAAGCAATATCTGGAAGCGGGAGCTGATATTATTGAGACCAATACGTTCAGTGGTACATCCATTGCTATGGCGGATTATCGCATGGAGGAGTTGGCGTATAAACTCAATTATGAGTCGGCACGGATCGCGAAAGAAGTGGCGGTGGAAGTGACGCTACAAAATCCCGACAAACCGCGTTTTGTGGCCGGGGCAATGGGGCCAACCAACCGTACGGCTTCGCTCTCCCCCGACGTGAACAACCCGGCCTATCGCGCGGTTACGTTCGATGATCTGGTAAATTCGTATTATGAGCAGGTTAGCGGGTTAGTTGACGGTGGTTCGGATTTGCTGCTGGTTGAAACGATCTTCGATACGTTGAATGCCAAGGCGGCCATGTTCGCCATCGATAAGTATTTTAATTTAAACCCACAAAAGACCGTTCTGCCCATTATGATCTCCGGCACCATCACGGATGCCAGTGGTCGGACATTGTCGGGACAGACGACGGAAGCGTTTTTATACTCCGTTTCGCACTTGCCATTGTTGAGTGTGGGGCTTAACTGTGCGCTGGGAGCAGCTCTGATGCGCCCTTATATTCAGACGCTTTCGCAGGAAGCGCCCTTCTTTACGTCGGCTTATCCAAACGCTGGTTTACCCAACGAATTTGGCGAGTATGACGAGACGCCGGAGATGATGGCGTTGCAGATCGAGGATTTTGTTAAAAGCAGCTTTGTCAATATCGTTGGCGGTTGCTGCGGCTCTACACCTGATCACATCCGGGCCATTGCGGATGTAGCGGCTAAGTATCCGCCCCGGCAATTACCTGAACCTGAGCCCTACCAGAAACTGAGTGGGCTGGAGCCACTGAAAATTACGGAACTCACCAACTTCCTGAACGTTGGCGAACGTACGAACGTAACAGGCTCAAAGAAATTTGCCCGACTTATAAAAGAAGGAAATTACGATGAAGCCCTGAGTATTGCCCGCGGGCAGGTTGAAGGTGGCGCACAGGTGATCGACATCAACATGGACGAAGGCATGCTGGATTCGGTGGAGGCTATGACAACCTTCCTGAACCTGATTGCTGCCGAACCCGACATTGCCCGCGTACCCATCATGGTCGATTCCTCGAAGTGGGAGGTTATCGAAGCCGGTTTGAAATGCGTACAGGGAAAGGCGATTGTCAACTCTATTTCGCTGAAAGAAGGCGAAGATGCGTTTATTGAACGGGCACAACTCGTTCGTCGCTACGGGGCAGCGACGGTGGTGATGGCGTTTGACGAAAGCGGCCAGGCCGATTCGTATGAACGGCGTATCCAAATTTGTGAGCGAGCTTACCGAATTTTGGTCGATAAAGTTCATTTCAACCCGCAGGACATTATTTTTGACCCGAATATTCTGACCGTTGCAACAGGGATTGAGGAACATAATAACTACGCTGTTGACTTTATCAACGCTACGCGCTGGATCAAAGCAAATCTGCCGCTGGCCAAAGTGAGCGGTGGTGTATCGAATATTTCGTTCAGCTTCCGCGGAAATGACGTAGTACGTGAGGCTATGCACTCAGCGTTCCTTTACCACGCGATCCGCGCCGGTATGGACATGGGCATCGTAAACGCCGGGCAGTTGGAAGTCTACGATAGCATTCCAAAAGAACTGCTGGAGCGCTGCGAGGACGTATTGCTCAATCGCCGGGACGATGCCACCGAACGATTAGTTGATTTTGCCGAAACGGTGAAAGCGAAAGGGAAGGTCATTGTTCAGGATGAAAGCTGGCGGCTCGAACCCGTTCACGAACGGCTCAAACACGCGTTGATCAAAGGCATTACCGATTATATTGACCAGGACGTTGAAGAAATTAGGCAGTTGGTAGAGCGACCATTGCACGTTATCGAAGGTCCATTGATGGATGGGATGAATGTAGTGGGCGATTTGTTTGGTGCGGGTAAAATGTTCCTGCCGCAGGTGGTAAAATCGGCGCGGGTCATGAAAAAAGCGGTAGCTTATCTGACACCGTTTATTGAAGCCGAGAAGCTTATCGGGGGAGATACATCCAAGAATGCCGGGAAAATCCTGCTGGCAACCGTTAAAGGTGATGTTCACGACATCGGTAAAAATATCGTTGGTGTTGTACTGGGATGCAATAATTACGAGATTATAGACCTTGGTGTGATGGTGCCAACGCAGAAAATTCTGGACGCTGCCCGCGAGCATAATGTAGATATTATTGGTCTAAGTGGCCTGATAACGCCTTCATTGGATGAAATGGTCGGTGTAGCGAAGGAGATGCAGCGCCAGGGTTTCACAATGCCTTTGTTGATTGGTGGCGCCACTACGTCGCGCATACACACCGCCGTCAAGATTGACCCGCATTACGCCGGGCCGGTAGTACACGTATTGGATGCCAGCCGAAGCGTCCCCGTTGCTGGAAAGCTTGTCAGTGAGACAGATGGTACGAAGGAAAAAATCTTCACGGAGATAAAGGCCGAATACGTCAAACTTCGTGAAGATCACGCCAAACGGCAAAAAGAAAAGGCCAGTCTGACGATTTCAAAAGCGCGGGAGAACCGTACGAAAATTGACTGGGCGGCTTTTGAACCAACGAAACCAACGTTCCTTGGTAATCGCTATTTTGAGGATTACGATATTGGCGAATTGGCGAAATATATTGACTGGACCCCCTTCTTCCAGACGTGGCAGTTACACGGTAAATATCCGGCCATTTTCGACGACGCGGTTGTCGGTAGTGAAGCAAAGAAATTATTCGATGATGCCACGCAGCTTTTGCAGGAAATCATTGATAATAAACTGTTGAAAGCCAAAGCCGTTGTTGGGTTCTACCCAGCCAACTCGGCCGATGACGACGTATTGCTACACGATTTTGAAGAGCATGTGCGCGAAGTCCCCTGTGAACGGCATGGTTCTCACCAGCACATCGAGTATAAAATCAGCAAAGCCCAATCACAAACGGCTGTAAGTCCGGCTGGCGAATTGATTTATGACACAAAAACGGTGCTGCATTTTCTGCGGCAGCAAAACCAGAAAGCGCCCGGCTTACCTAACTTCTGTTTGTCGGACTTCATTGCTCCGTTAGACAGTAGTCGGGAAGATTACATTGGTGCATTTGCGGTAACGGCTGGCATCGGGATTGAAGCGATGCTCGATAAATACGAGCGCGATCATGACGATTATAATAGCATCATGGTCAAAGCCCTGGCTGACCGGCTTGCTGAAGCCTTTGCGGAACGGATGCATGAGCGTGTTCGGAAAGAGTTCTGGCCGTATGCCGTAGATGAAAATCTGCCAAATGAGCAATTGATCAAAGAAGCTTATCAGGGAATCCGGCCGGCACCGGGTTATCCGGCCTGTCCGGATCATACCGAAAAGGGCAAATTGTTTGATCTGTTGGATGCCACCAAAATTGGCATTGAGCTCACCGAAAGCTATGCCATGTATCCGGCTTCGTCGGTAAGTGGATTTTATTTCTCGAATCCTGAGTCGAAATACTTTGCCGTTGGTAAAATCAACAAAGATCAGATTCTGGATTATGCCCAGCGCAAAGACATGCCGATTGAAGAGATCGAAAAGTGGCTGGCACCCGTGTTGAGTTATGATGCGTGATAGCATTAGGCAAATCATACAAATCCCCTGACTACATAGTTGGGGGATTTTTTTTATGAATTTTCTGCCAGCAGAAATCAGGCCCAGTCAATCATAAAGATAGCATTCCCGGCGCTCAAATAAACAATATATTTTGATGCAAAATTAATTGATAGTCAGGGATTTGCGCGGATTTCTGAACTCATTACTTATGCATTGTATTATTACGTATTGACTTATACCACTTTAGGAATATCTATATTTATGGCACCTTTCTGTGGCCTTGTGCTGGAGAACTAGTGTAAGAATCTATACTAACTTGGAACTATAAATTAATAAAATGGCAGCATCTAAATTGAATAGTTTATCACGTAACGAATGGCTAATTATTGGTTTGTTATATTTTATAGCTACGGCGATTAATATCAATAAGGCTTATCATATAGATGATACATTTCATTTAGAAGCGGCTAACTGGATCAAAGACAATCCACTACGTCCCATGTCCGGTTTAATTAACTGGGACGATAATAAGGAGCCGATGTACGTAGCGAATCAGCCACCTTTATATTTTTATCTTATTGCCTTCGTGAGTAAGCTATTTGGAAATAGCGAGATTATTTTGCATCTTTTTCAATCAATTTTTACTTTATTTTCATTAGTCGCTTTCTATAAAATAACGAAACTGTTAAATCTGGGGAAGGGGCTATTACTAACGACATTTTTTGCATTTTGTCCAGCTTTTCTGGTAAACCAGAACTTAATGGTCGATGTGCCATTACTGTGTTTTGATCTTTGGTTTCTTTATTATTTACTTCAACAGGACGTTCTTTCTGAACCGATTCGCTACTGGAAGGCCAGCCTAATTTTAGGCCTGAGTTTACTAATTAAATACACCAACATCCCTTTATTCGTTGTTCTATTGATCACCATACTCTGGCGTAAACAATATCGACTTTTATACGTATTGTTGATCCCTGTTTTTATTTTAGGACTTTGGTCACTTTGGAATTACGTCGAATTCTCGGCGGTTCATATTGTGAACAGGCCAAGAAATCCAATGACGCTTGATCTATTTACAAAAAATCTGGTAGACTTTATTACGTGTGTCGGGGCCATTGCTCCCTTTTCTCTGGCCTTTTTTGTTGGCTATTTATCTCGCTATAAAATCATTACTTTTTTCATTCCACTTATTGCTTTATTGTTTATTGGATTGACGGTTGCCACGGCGAAAAACCGAATATTTATTTTAACATCGAATGATATTTTATCGACTGCCTTTTTGATAAATGGCTTGCTCATAATCGTAGTAGTCATTTTAAGTGTTTGGCATAATAGTTTTTCTAGCAACAAGAAAATTGACATAGCTGATGTTGTGCTCGTCATGTGGATTGCTGCGGTAAGTGGGTTTGTTATTTTATTCGCTCCTTTTATCGCCAGCCGTCATGTTTTGTTAATAATTCCACCCGTACTATTTTTAGGTGGCCGTTGGTTGGACAACATATCCATACTTAATGCCTCGCAGGCGATTCTTGTTGCAGCGTCCATTGGGTTAATCATAGCGATTTCAGACTGGCAATTCGCGGATTTTTACCGTCGAAAGGCGAAAGAAGTGACTGGTGTATTACCCAGGCAAAGTCGTATCTGGACGGTAGGCCATTGGGGTTGGCAGTGGTATGCTCAGCAAAACGGGTTCAGGGAGGTACAGACCGATTCTATGCAGTTTCACACCGGCGATTATCTGGTCAGGCCTTCGGGAGTTGATAGTCAGGAAATTCCCAACGGTGTTCAGCTTCGGCCGGTCAGCGCCCTTACATCGCCTTTTACCTGGTTAACCTTTGTCTCTACGGGTTATTACAATTGTTTTTATGGTCGGGGTACCTCCTGGGCATATTCCAAATTTCCGATTGATAGCATCAAAATTTACCAGGTGACCAGTGTACCCATCAAACAAGGTCACATAGGAGAGTAGGCAAGCTGGCAACCAGACTTATGATGCAAAAACACCTGCGTTTATGCTCCGTATTATAAGTAGCCTCATTGTGGGTCTTCTACTGGCTGGCCTGACGGCTCCTGAACCGACCATTCGCTTCAATCGCTATTTCGTGGCCGCCGAAAGCTATGAATCGGTAGGGGTATTTGACGTCGATAAAAACGATACGCTCGACATCGTTTCGGGCGATTTCTGGTATGAAGGCCCGCTCTTCCGGCGTCGGCATTTGATTGGAAACGAGCCTCGCAAGAATGAATATTTCGACGATTTTTCGACCATTCCTATGGATGTGAATGCCGACGGACGGATGGATTTTGTTACTGGCGGCTGGTTCGATCAAACGCTACGTTGGGTTGAAAATCCTGGAAACGGCAAAGCTACCTGGCCGTTGCATGAGATTGGTAACGTAGGGAATGTGGAAACTACCCGCGCCTGGGATATCGACGGCGACGGCAACCTCGACATTGTGCCCAACAACCCAAGTCATCCGCTGAAATACGTTAAGTTGGTTAGTCCTGGTACATTCAAAATGATTACCGTAGCACCGACCCAGGGGCATGGCTTGGGCTTTGGGGATGTGAACGGCGACGGTCGGGGCGATTTGATCGTGAGTGATGGCTGGCTCGAAGCCCCGAAGGATCGCAGCGCCGGACCCTGGACGTTACACAAGGAGTTTGCCTTGGGAACGGCGAGTGTTCCCATCATTGTTGCCGACGTCAATGGCGATCAACGTAACGATCTCATTGTGGGACAGGGGCATAGCTATGGCCTGCACTGGTATGAACAAACCCGTGATGCCAGTGGCCAGCGAGGCTGGACCAAACACCTGATCGACGATAAAAACTCACAATATCACTGCCTTGAATGGGTAGACATTACCGGCGATGGCCGACCTGATCTGATAACGGGCAAGCGCTTCCGTGCCCATAACGATGGCGATGCTGGTGGGTATGATCCTGTAGGTCTGTATTATTTTACCTGGGATACGTCTCAGAAGAAGTTTGTTAAACACGATATTTCGTATGGTCAGCCAGGGGTTGGGAAAGGAACCGGCATTTATTTTGCCTTGGCGGATTTGCGTAAAACGGGCCGCAAAGACATAGTCGTAGCCGGAAAAGATGGTTTGTTTGTATTTTTTAATGAAGGTATGCCCAAAAAATAATGTACGTTAGCCTATCTACATAGTAGTTTTTCTTGTAATTTTATTCTTCGTTTTTTCTTCTTCCGTAACTTATATCAGTATGCAACGTGCTCAATTAAAGGAGTTTTACGGCTACGGCCTCATTCTTTCAGTGCTGACGGCCGTTCAGGTTTATTCAATTTATGTCGCGTCCACAACCGACCTGTCGTTAACCTGGAAACATTATTTAGGATTTGGCGCTACTACGTTGGCTGCCGTTTTATGGGCATTTCGTAAACCACAATACCTATTTTATGCCCTCGGTCTGACCCTTGTACTCGGCTATGAGAATCTAGTGGGTTTTACACCAACACTCGATTTCACATCTACGCAGTACTACTTTAACAGCACGGCATTTCCCGTATCTTACCAGGACTTTTCGATGTATATGCTGCTTATCTGGGCTTATGTTGCCCACAGTCGCCTGCGGACAATGGTGCAATCGCTGTTTTTGAGAACGAGTAAGTAACAGTACTAAATAATAAACCCAGAGGGCACAGATACGATTCTCTGTGCCCTCTGGGTTTATTATTTAGTACGTTGTTAGCTACCGCCCTATGCGGCATTGTTTGACTCACAGCGTACATGAGCGCTTTTGTAGTTAATGGCTTATGCACGCTGTGAGCTACGTAGGTAATTCCTAATTCGGCACAATACGTACAATCCGGCCGGGTCCTTCGAGTGAAACGTACAGGTTGCCATCAGGTCCCTGCTTGACGTTACGTACACGCTGTCCTGTTAGTAGCTTAGCTTCTCCCGTGATTTGGTTGTTGCTGATTGTCAGGATACTCAGATATTCTTCAGCCAGGCCACCCGTCACCAGACTACCTTTCAGAGTACCGAATTTGTCGCTCGTAATGAATGTCAGACCACTGGTTCCTATAGACGGGGTCCAGGTGTGGATAGGCGCCTGAATACCGTCGCGGGTGGGACTGTCCGATATGGTCGTGCCGTCGTAATTAACACCGTACGAAACCAATGGCCACCCGTAATTGGCGCCTTTTCGGATGATATTGACTTCATCCCCTCCTTTCGGACCGTGTTCCGTCGACCATAGCTGGTTAGTAGTCGGATTAAAGGCCAATCCCTGCGGATTCCGATTGCCATACGCATAAACCGTTGTAGGTGCCGTGTTGCCCGGCAAGATCGGATTGTCGGCAGGAACCTGACCGCTATCGGTCATGCGGTGAATTTTTCCCCAGCCGGTGTTCACGTTCTGGGCATTCTGGTTGGGCGATGAAGCGCCCCCATACGTGCGTGGACCACCTTCGCCCACACTCAGGTAAAGCATGTTGTCCGGGCCAAATTCGATACGACTACCGTAGTGCCCCTGCCAGGCATTCGTAGCATCAGTCTGAAAAATTGTTGACAGGTCAGTAAGCTGATTATTAGTTATTTTGAATCGCATCAGGTTCAGCCGTCCTGACTGAGTTCCCGCTGTAGAACCCGCATAGGTGGCGTAGATCCAGCCGTTGCTGGCGTACTGGGGATGCGCCCGTAAGTCAAGTAATCCGCCCTGACCCGCCGTGTAAATGTCGCCGGGCAATCCGGTTAGCTCAGTAGCAGTCGTGGAGCCGTTGGCCAGCCGATAGAGTCGCCCACGCTTTTCTGTGAAGAGCAGATCGCCGTTTGGCAAAAAATCCATGCCCCAGATAATCTCATAGCCTGCCAACACAGTTTGTACCTGGAAGTTGGCTGGTATCGGTGCGGGCGTTGTGTCATGGTCGGCCACTTGCTGGCAACTGCTAAATAGACTGGCACCCACGATCAGCGCGCTTAGTACGGATAAGGTTTGCTTTTTCATACGTTGAATTTTAATCTCTTTTTAATCTAAACGTATGCAAAGCGGATTTGTTGAACGAGCAAGGGGTTCGCTGGAAGAATGAGCTAGTAAACAAAGCCCATTTCTCCAGCGAACCCCTTGCTTGTTCACTCTCTCAATTACGCCGTTAGGGACCAGCCCTGACGGTACTCCCGCTTCACAAACTGGTTGGCTTCGTCGAGGTTGGTGATTTTCATGTTTTTACCATCCCACATCAGCTTCTTGCGACCTGGATAGTTGAAACCTTTGCCGTCGGCTTTAGGCTGACGTAGCGTGTAGCTACGAATGGCCAGATTACCCATTAGTACGGATTCCGTCAGTGGACCGGCGAAATCGAATGAGGAGGTAAGCGCCTTGTGCTCCTTGCTATTGAAACCAGCTTTGCAAGCTTCCGTCCACAATACCTGGTGTCCATTTTCAGGTAGCGGCTTGGCGCCATCAGCAGGTTTTGGTTTTGGGTCGCCCACTATTTTCTGACCGTCTTTCGTATAGAGTTTTGGGTCCTCACCATACATGCCACAGATCAACAAACCTTTGTCACCGTGGATCAGTACGCCGTTTTCGCCATTTTCGGGCATCAGTTCGCCTTCTGGCAACATATCTGGCCGGAAGGGACGGATACCACCATCTTCCCAGATCATTTTTACTACTGACTTATTTTTCGCTGTGGCCGGGAATTTTATTTCCACATGCGACGATGGAGGGCAGCCTTCGGGAATGTACTCCGGAGTCCAGTCTTTCAGGAATACCTGGCCAATGCTGGTCTCAACTTCGGTTGGGTAGCCAAGGCCGAGTACGCGAAATGGCGTATCCATGATGTGACAGCCAATGTCGCCGAGTGCACCAGCGCCAAAATTCCACCAGCCACGCCATTTAAAGGGGTGATAGGCGGGGGTATACCCAATTTTTTGAGCAGGTCCGAGCCACAGATCCCAATCCAGATCAACGGGTATTTGCTCAACGGCTTGTGGGACCGGAATCCCCTGCGGCCAAACGGGACGGTTGGTCCAGAGGTTAACGGTATGTACGGTGCCCAGCAGACCCTTATCGAACCAGTCCACCATCTGTTTCTGCTGCGGATTCGACGACCCCTGGTTGCCCATCTGCGTAACAACTTTGTATTTACGAGCGGCTTCAGTCAGCATTCGGGCCTCGTAAATGTTGTGCGTCAGGGGCTTTTGAACGTATACGTGCTTGCCGCGCTGCATGGCTGCCATGGCTACAACGGCGTGGGTATGGTCGGCGGTGGAGACTGTAACGGCGTCAATGGCTTTGCCTTCTTTGTCCAGCATCTCCCGGAAGTCTTTGTACTTCTTGGCATTAGGGTGCTTGGTAAAATTTTCTTTCACGCGGGGAAGACCCCAGTCTACGTCGCAGAGCGCGACAATATTATTGGCACCGTTGTTATACGAATTGTTGGTGTCGCTAAAGCCCTTGCCACCAAAGCCAACACCGGCAATATTGAGTTTATCGCTGGGGGCAATGAAGCCTTTGCCGCCCAGTACATGACGGGGCACAATAAAGAAGCTCGCTGTAGCCAAAGCCCCTGCCTGAATAAACTGTCGGCGGGTCGTACCCGTGGTGGATTCGACCGGATTGGTCTGCTCGGGCGTTGGCGTTGAGTTATCTGATTGGTTCATGAGAAACGTATTGGAGTTGTATTAATTGATAAGGGAATATCGGGCGAAATTTACCCAATTGACCGGTATGATTTTTCAACTACCAGATACAATTGTTGATCATCCGGTTAAGAAACCGTTTTTTACTGAAATTACAGGTAGCAATAGGTCGAGATCGGTGTCATTCCAGCAATCGTTTATGTCGGAAAGCGTGTACACGTAGCGTTTGAATTTATACAACCTTAACTTGCTCTCATTACCAGAGTAAGTTAAAAACCATGCGATCACATCATTCACGGACGAATGCCAGTCTGTTTCTATTCCTACTTTTTTCACTCACCAGCCAAGCGCAGAAGGTTACCGAAATTCGGCGGTTCCAGCTGAAGGAAGTTCAGCAGGGCGTAGCGGTCGATCAAACGCATTTCTATGTCATTAATAATCATTCGCTGACGAAACATAGTAAGTCAGATGGGAAACAGGTCGCAGCCTGGCAGGATACAACGGGCTTGCTGAAACACATGAACAGTGGTGTGGTCGTTGGTCGGAAACTCTACTGCACGCATTCCAATTACCCGGACGTACCGATGGCAAGTTCCATCGAAATTTTCGATACCCGGACGCTTCGGCATATTGGTACTCATAGCTTTGGTCTATTTCCGGGTTCCGTTACCTGGGCTGATTTTTATGAGGGATACTGGTGGGTAGCGTTTGCCAATTACTCAAATAAGTCGATGGCCGAAGGGCGCGATAACCGCTGGACCACGCTGGTGAAATTCAATTCAACCTGGCAGCAACTAGAGTCCTGGGCATTTCCCGCCAACGTATTACAGGCGTTTTCTCCTTACAGCACATCGGGCGGAACCTGGGCACCCAACGGATTGATTTACTGCACAGGCCACGACAAACCCGAGTTATATGTACTGAAACTGCCGGAGCGCGGACATACGCTGCAATACGTCAAAACCATTTCGACTATCAGCGAAGGGCAGGCGTTCGCTATTGACCGAAGTAGCAAAGAAAAGCAGGTACTTTATGGCATCACGCGCAACGACAACTACGTGATTGTCTCGGTCGTTGAGTGAGGGTTTAGCTACAAACTATCGTACTGAGTTAGCAGGGCGACGGCGTCGGCTTCTGATTTAATGTCAAGCTTTTCGGCGAACGATTTTAGGGCGTCGCCTTTGTCTTTTAGGGCGTCCAGCAATGCTTTTTTTGTAAGCTTTACTTTGAGCAGCGTCTGATCGGGTTTGAGGACGTAGTAGGAGGAGAGCGTCTTCAGTTCATCATAGCGTACGTCGTTGGAGTACGGGTTTTTAAAGTCAGCCTGTTTGAGCGTCTTCGTAATTCGTTTAAGGAGAGACGATTGACCTTGATACAAGACCATGAAGTAGCCTTCTTTCAATGTTTCATCGTCGGTTTTAGCCGTGGGTAGGTGTTTGAATAAATAGAATAGCCCGTCAGCGCTTTTTAACTGAAATGATTTAACCTGATTTGCATTAACAATGATTGAGTCGTTGCCTACCCAGGGACGTAACAGAATTAATTGTTGCCGAAGGGCGTCGAATTTTATCGATACATCTTTGTAATTCTGACCGGCGGCCATTTCAATTAACCCCTTATTCCATTCCGGCAGAAAATAGGGCGTGCCCCGAAGACCTTCATAGCGTTGATCGATGGTATTGACCATTGTGTAGGGTCCAGCACCGACAATCTGGCTTGTGGATTGATAGGTTTCATAGCCATTTCGTTGGGCATTTGGGTTAAAAGCTGGCCTGTTTTTGGTCGAATCGCGGGGTTGGGCAAAAGCAATGACAAATGAGAAACTATACAACGTAGTAAAGAGCAGGCATCTCATGGATGTATGGGTTTGTGCGGGCTTGCCGTTCGGCTAAATAACGAAAAATCCCGCTATTGGTACATAGCGGGATTTCTGATTTTTACCGGACAGGTATTCAGGCCGGATATTCATGGGGCAGCGGTACGTTAATCCGTTCGTTAACAGGTAGTCCCTGCTTGTTCATTTGCTCAATAAATGGATCGGGGTCCAGTTCTTCACAGTTCCAGACGCCCGGTTTCATCCATACGCCCGTCAGCATGAGCATGGCACCAATCATGGCCGGAACGCCAGTCGTATAGCTAACGGCCTGCCCTCGAACTTCGCGGTAGGTTTCGGCGTGGTCGCAGTTGTTCCAGATAAAACAGGTGCGCTCTTCGCCATCTTTTACGCCCTTAATCTGGCAGCCAATGCTGGTCTGCCCGGTGTAATTTTCGCCGAGGCTGTCGGGGGCCGGGAGAACGGCTTTCAAGAATTCGAGCGGGATCACGTCCATTCCCTGAAACTTGATCGGGTCGATACGGGTCATTCCTACGTTCTGTAGTACTTCCAGATGTGTTAAATATGCCTGTCCAAAAGTCATCCAGAAGCGCGCCCGCTTCAGCGTTGGGAAGTTTTTAACCAGTGATTCCAGCTCTTCGTGATAAAGCACGTAAGACTCGCGGGCACCAATGCCTGGGTACTCGATCGGCTTATGAATACTCATGGCCGGAATTTCGATCCACTCGCCATTTTCCCAGTAACGACCGGGCTGCGTGATCTCCCGGATGTTGATTTCGGGATTGAAATTCGTAGCAAAGGCTTTCCCGTGGTTACCGGCATTGCAATCCACAATGTCCAGGTAATCCATCCGGTCGAAATAATGCTTGTTGGCATAGGCCGTGAAGACCTGCGTAGCACCGGGATCGAAGCCGCAGCCCAGCAACGCCATCAGCCCAGCCTGTTCAAAACGCTCTTTGTAGGCCCATTGCCAGCTATACTCAAACTTGGCAACATCTTTCGGTTCGTAATTGGCCGTGTCCATATAATGCACGCCCGCTTCCAGACAGGCATCCATAATGGGCAAATCCTGATAAGGGAGTGCCACATTGATGACCAGCACCGGATTGACCGAGCGAATCAGCGCGACCATGTCGGCCACTACGTCGGCATCGACCTGCGCCGTCTGAATCGTTACGTCGTGCATCTCCCTGATTTCGGCTGCAATACGATCGCACTTCGATTTGGTGCGGCTTGCCAGCGTAATACTTGTGAAGACATCGCTGTTCAGGGCGCATTTGTGCGCGACAACGCTGCCAACCCCACCGGCTCCGATAATGAGCACGTTTGCCATCTAGCTGAATTTAATTGATTGTGTAATTTCTTTCGGCCGCAAATATAGGGAAAGTCGGGACGTGCGTGCGTAGACCGCCCGGTAGATGATGAATGATACGTATGAAGATTCTATGATAAATTAATGAAAATCCTTAACAATCTCTTAGTATATTTGTTAAGTAGACATATCGCTGACTCCCAAACTATTTACGTATGAAACTAGTCTCTTCCTCCGGCACACTTGATTCGTTTGAATTAGCCATTTTAGGCTATGGTAAAGCAACCACGACCTGGCGGGATCGGAATCGGTTGCAATGTCGTTTTTCGACTTTTTGGCGACAGAAAGCCGATACGCAGTCAATTCCCCTGCAAACCTGGGAAGTTAACCGATTACTGAGTGGCCTACGATCTCTTTGGAACAAAGCGACCAATCATGTAGCCCTGACATTTTCTGAGCCAGGTCTGAGTATGGAAGCAAAGGCGTTGCCCGGCGATAAATATAGTCTGCAAATTCAGTTAGCTGATACGCTAACGCCATCCTGGCACGCTTACCCGGATTTTCCGCTGGAAGTCGATATTCTGCTAAGCCGAAATCAATTACAGGAAGCTATTCATGAACTCTCTGGTGAATTGACTACGTATCCCGAGCGATAAACTATAGTTTCAATGCAGTCGCGGGGCGTTGTACCAAACTTGGTATAACGCCCCGCGAGTCGTTTAAAGGAAATTATGCCAGCATTTCCTGGCTGGTTCGTTCGCCCACCAGCCGTGGGGGATGATGGTGACTAATTTGCCTGCCCAGGCACGCTACGCTTGCGACTTTACACCTTTCCCTTGCTGGATTACTAAATACGTGCTGTCTGTTGCCATAACGCGATCCAAGGCGGAGCAAACTAACTGCGTTTATAAGCTAGCACCCGCTATTAAACCAATTACAAGTCCTGTTAAAATCTCTGGTAAACTGTGCCGTTTCAGTACAAGCCGAGAAGCTGCCACCAAAATCGAAAAAACAGCCATTAGAATGCCAAAAGGCGCATTCAAGCTGTACAAGACACAAGCCAGAAAAAAGCTGATTGACGTATGCAAAGATACTTTAAGGAAAAAATTGATTATATACGAGCTAGCCAGTAGCAGAAAGAAGCAAACTGCGCCACGGTTGAATGGCTGAAATTGGTTTGTAAAGAACAAAAGCAAAACGAACAAGCCACTTAAAAGCAGCAGCATAGGATATAACCCAGACCGTTGTGTTTGGTCAGACAGGTCAAAATTAGTATACTGCCCTTGTTTAACTTTGCTGTAGATACGCCATGTAATTGGCAAAACGACCAGGCTAATGAGTACCGCCGAGATTGCCGTTGCCTGTTGAACCGGCAGGTGTTGAAAAGCTAAATAGCTAAAGACCAGCGGTAAGATCAACAAGGGATGACCGATGACTGAGACCACTTTGGCAACCCGGCAAACAAAAGGACTAATTACCATAGACGTTTATGCTGCCTTGTTAAATGTGCTAAATCCAACCCTCTCTCCTTGTCACACGACGTACGGCCCGTTGCCCAAACGCTAATACATAAGTTTTTACTTTCGGCTGTTCAACCGACGGCCCGGAGGCTGACGGTGAGGAAACTAGTTCATTTCACTACGTTGATGCCACCTTTGCCCCCTCGTTTTGGTGGGCTGAAAACTTTTCATAAGGAGCGGACTTTCAGCCGATGGGAAGCTACCTGTGTAAAGTAACTAATCGCCGAAGACAATTCCAGTCTGAGCCTGAAAGTTTTCTTTTTCTTCCGGTCCCATTCGAGCAACTAGAACACGCATTGTATAGCCGCCTATCAGTTTACCTGCATGGGTGTAATTCCAGTCTGAAATTTGTGATCTATCAACCGCAACTTTTTGCCCCATCGTGACTTTACTGGTCAGTTCAGGCTGATTATTAATAATGCCATAAATTTTACCGCTCTCCACCGTGATCGGAGAAAGCCAAATATGCTCACTGGAGACGGGTTCGTTTGGATGCTGAATATCTTGCTCGAACGGGTACTTAATGGCGAAGTTGTAATTCGTGGTGTCGCCAGAACTAAGTGTAGCCAAAAATCTGTCAAAGGTTACTCTACTTTTAGTTATGGCATTATTCATTTCAACATCCTCATGCTCAAGGTTAGCAATGCCTGTGTCGCTGACGACTTTGCCTGGTTTGGTAGTGCATGAGAAGCTAAGAGCAAACAAAAGGATGAGATAGATTTTTGGCATAAAAATGTGTTTTGAACAGTTTTAAAATTTTTCGGCGTTTGTCCTCTCAACCGAAGCCTGAAATAGGAGCCCCAAAGCTATCCTATCCTGTGGAGCCGGGCAACTTGTTGCCAGTAACCCTCCTTTAATCCCCCTTTAGGACGTACCATCCAAACACTATCACAGGCAACCTTGCTTAAAGACAATATTCTGAAAATCAGAATATTGTCTTTAAGCAAGGTTGTTTTTATGAGCACTTATCAGGTGCCATGCAACGGGTAGCTTACTGGTACAATCATAGAAATTCGGCGTGAGTTTCACAAACCAACTGTCGAAAAACTACTATAGTCACTTCGCTCTACGAATCTCTATTGTCAACCGCAGGGCATCCGCGTCGCTCGCTACGTACCAATCCAGTTTTACACACGACGCTTTCGCCTGAAAACGGGATTACCGTTTCGTGTACAACTGAATTTGTTTGGTTCTGGAACTTATGCCCACCGCCAGATACTGGGGCCTCGCTTGAAGTACGTGCCGACCGCCTGTCATGACCAATCCCTTGAATCGCTTTAGCCAGGCATCAACGTCTTCGGGTTTGTAATACTTCACATTGCCGAATGAACTGACCGGCTGTAGACCAAAGGCTTCTCTAAGCCGCTCGAAGGCAATGGGCGTTATATTGTGCTTCAGGCAGATCAATTGCTTGCTCAAATGGCTTGATGTCGGAGTCGTTACGGGTGCCTTGTTGAGTTCAGGCTGGAACCTGGCAATGGCCTCCTGCTCCAGTCGATCCAGGTCGATTTCGTCGCAGGGGATGAAACTAAACCGGACGAATTCCTTACCCGAAAATTTGTGATTCAGAAGCCGGGGATACAGGCTCATCGTCTGGCCAACATACACCACTTCATCGCTGGCATTGATCAGATAATAGATGCATGGCTGGGGCTGAAATAGCGTTGCGCTATCGAGAATCTGGCCCAAATCAAGGTGTTTTTTGGTGGTTTTTTGCGTCTCTTTCATGTATTAAATATAATACAAACAATACTTATATCCAACAAATAATACCTATATTTTTTCGCGTTTTTAAGCCTTTTTTTTTAGCTTTGGAAATGGCTGGACGACGCGAAAAAAAGAACGATATTCAGGGGAAATGGCTCAAGGAAGCGCTGGCGAAACAGGGTGTTTCGGTCTACCGATTAGCGAAAGAATTGGGGATTAGCCGCGAGAAATTTTATCGGCATATTGGGAATAAAACCTACCTGAGCAGCGAATCCCTGGCGGCTATTGCCCGGCTTTATCCGAGCATGAATATGCGCTACGTATTGACCGGCGAAGGGGTGCCCATGACCACATGAGAAATGCCCGTTGCCAAATCATATGATTTGGCAACGGGCATTGGCGTTGGGCTACTACAAAGTGAAACCAGGTAGCTTCTTTGAAAAGCTGCCGGTGACTTCCTGCAAAAAAATTACTTCACTTCGACCGATTTTCCGGCACTGCTTACCGCTTTGCCCTGCTCGAACGCCAGGTCAATACGGCCTAAGTTGATACCGGCAAACCCAACCTGGTTAATCCAGACCGGCTGACCGTCTGGATTATTGACCGCTACGGGGGCATCCAGAAAAGTATGGGTATGGCCACCGATAATCAGGTCAATATTTCGGGTTTTGGCGGCCAGTACGTTGTCCGAAATGGTTGGCTCAGTATACTTGAAACCAAGATGCGACAGGCAAATGACATAATCGCATTTCTTGCCGTTTCGCAGGGTGGCCGCAGTGTCGTTGCCGATGTCAATCGGGTCGAGATATTTGGTCTCTTTGTAGGCATTTTGCGGAATCAAACCGGCTGGCTGAATGCCTAAACCGAAAACACCCACGCGAATGCCGTCTTTTTCAAACACTTTGTACGGCATCGTTCTGCCATCCATCACCGTGTTTTTAAAATCGTAATTCGCAATCAGCAGCGGGAAACTGGCTTTACCGAATTGGGTCACCATATTCTCGATTCCCCCATCGAAATCATGATTGCCGATAGTACCGGCGTCATAACCAAGCCGATTCATCGCCAGGATTTCGGGCTCGCCTTTATAGAGGTTGAAATAGGGCGTTCCCTGGAAAATATCGCCCGCGTCGAACATCAGTACGTTTTTTTGCTCCTGCCGAATTTGCCGGATGAGCGTAGCCCGGCGGGCTACACCACCCTTACCGGCATTGCGGCTTCCGTCCATCGGAAATGGGTCCAGTCGGCTATGTACGTCGTTGGTATGCAGAATGGTCAGCGATGACGTACCACGTCGCCCGGCACTAGCCAATACGTCGGGGGCGACTGCGCCAACGACGGCAGCTGTGCCCATTAGTTTCAAGAACTGACGTCTATTCGATGATGATGCGTCCATCGGAAACTGGGTTAATAGGTTGACCGGTTTTGCCCTGATTTCGGAAATAATCGATCAGGGCATCCCGCATGAGGTAGTTGATATTTTCGCGCTTGATGGCGTTTTTAAGAAAATTGGCATTGTCGCCACCGTCGGCAACGTAGTCGCTCATAACAACGGTGTAGGTTTCGTTGGGTTGGAGCGTCCGGCCATTGGTGAATGTAACGGATGTCACCTGTTCGTTATGGATTCTAGCGCGCAATCCGCCCACCACTAGTTTGTCGCCTTTCGCAAAGTGATTGAGCAGTTGCTGGAGCATATTGCCGGTAACCGTCAGCACAATCAACTGATTATCGAAAGGCATGACTTCAAAAATGGAGCCAGTTGTGATGTTGCCCTCCGGTAGATTATTTCGAATGCCGCCGTAGTTCAGGTGCGAACAATCGATGGGTTTTCCGTAGCGTTGCGTGGCCTGTTGCAGGAGCGCGTCGGTAAGCAGATCGTTGAGTGGTCCTTCTGGCTGACCTTTATTGATCGGGCCGCCTGATCGGGCAAGTACCTCATTCATGGCTTTGTTGAGACCCTGTCGATAGGGTTGCAGAAAATTCGCCACGCTGCTGTCGGCTGATGCGGCCAGCGAATCCACACCAATGCGGTTGGCCGTTCGGTTCGTAAGGTGATAGCCACCCGGATGACAAGCCGAAAACCCGGCCAGGATCAGGAGCAGTAGGTATCTTTTCATAAGTAGCTGCAAGTTCGGAAACTCTGGGCAATCGTGTGTTAACAAATCATTAGAAACCCCGGGTTGTCAGCCTGCCAACGTATTAGTTTTCACCTGCATCGTATAAGCAGGTTTTGGATATAGCAGAATTTAAGGGTTGTCTTTCACAAAACTGCTATTGAGGCTTGTGTCAGTACGTTACACGGGTATTTTGCCTAATTTAACCACTGATGAAGCAACAACAATGGAAGGCGCTGGCGGCTGAGTGCGTGGGTACAGCCCTGCTGATTTTTGGCGGAATCTCAGCAGTGATTTTGAATTTCGGTGCCGGGAGCCAGGTCGCCACCTGGCTCCCTGATCCACTGGTGCGCCGGATAATTACCGGTTTTTTATTTGGAACAGTAGGCTGTTTGGTCACCTTGTCGCCCCTGGGGCGATTGAGTGGCGCCCATCTGAATCCGGCCGTCACCCTGGCCTTCTTCGGTCGGGGCTTAATGCCCTGGCGAGGTTTGCTAGGCTACATTACGGCTCAATTAATTGGTGCTTCCCTCGGTGCAGGCGCCTTGTTCATATGGGGGCCAATGGGTGAAAGCCTGCACGAAGGTATAACGGTGCCGGGACGTGGCATGGGTGTAGCCTTTGCCGGAGAAACGTTTTGCACGTTTTGCCTGATCAGTCTGATTCTGCTGTTTACGGGCCATGATCGGCTAAAAGTCTACACGCCCTACATGATACCACCCCTGTTTGCCATATTAGTAGGGTTGGAGGCACCGCTGTCGGGGTGTAGTGCTAACCCGGCGCGTAGTTTCGGTCCCGCGTTATTGACCGGCATCTGGACCGATCACTGGCTCTACTGGCTGGCACCCATAACGGGCACCGGTGCTGCCCTACTATTATTTGCCTCCCCCTTACTGCAATGGCTACAGAATGACATCGCCAAACTTTGCCATTTCGGGCATGATCCAACCGGCTTCCTACGTGGACAGGAGCAACCCGCGAGTATTTGAGATTACTTTTTGAAGTAGTCGATTTTGTCGGCGTCCGAATTGTTCTTGATGGTAATTTCTCCTCCACTACCTGCCATCAGGGCCGAAGAGATGGTCAGACTACCACGCGTGTTGTTGGGATTCAGCACGCCCGTCAGCCCAAATGACTTTTTGCCTCCAGCCTGTATTACCTGCTGGGTACTAAAAACATATAGGTCAGGATAGGAGTCATCAAAGGTCCAGAAGTCGTTTTGCACCAGTTTTCCTCCAACCAGGGTTGCGTTGGGGTTAAAGCTAAGCGGCACCATGGGGTCTTTCGTGAGGTAGACTTTGATCAGGCCATTGGTCGCGAGGGAGTTCAGTTCAAATACATCGACGACGACTGAAAAGTCGGTGGTGCCATACTGAGTTGATGGCAGCGCGCTAATAATGGGCACCAGATCGGATGGTAACTGACCTGGCGTGCGGGTATAGGCAAATTGAAAATTATTTCCACTAGGCTCGGGCAGCGAAGTTGGGCTTGGAATAATGTTACACGAAGCGCCAATGTCACCGGTCCAGCCATATGATAAGCTACTATAGTTCGTTGCTTGCGTTACGGTCGCCGAGATTACTACATCGATTAGGGTGTGCGCTGGGATATCAACTCCTGTCTTTTGCTGTCCTATAAACCCGAAATAGCCATTGCCCTGATCAACATAGATTACATCGAAATAGGTGAAAACATTGGATGATAACGCGCCTAATCCATCAGGCACCGCTCCACATTTACCCAAGGAGATATTAAAACCCATTTGGTTGATTTCATTGGCTCCGCTGATAGCCACATCGCCATTATTGCCGATAGTGAAAGTCATTGAAATGGGAGCCCCCACACCCGCAGCTACCGTAGGCAATATCCGAGCCTGAGTCACGGCAGGGTCCATCCCCGTAAATTGCCCATAGCTGGGAAACATTGCCAGGCCCGATAGAACCAGGCCTACTAACCATTTTAGTGTATTCATTCGACGTAAAAAAGAGGGCGGATGTTATCGCTACCGCCCTCAAAAATAAATACTTTTTTTGACGTCGTCGATTGCTACGGGCCGCTATCTGGTGTTGACGTAGCAAGAAACCCGCCCTCATCATTATCTTTCAATGCTACGCCGGTTAACTGCAACCGAAACGCCGAGTCGATCAGGTACATGAGTTTATCGACGGCCATGACCGGCGGTAAACCCTGCTCCCGGATGTTCGAGATGCAGTTCCGGCGTTCATCCGTTAGGCCGGGCTGGGGGGCATAAGTAATATACGCGCCAATGCTGTCGAAGGAGCTGAGGCCGGGTCGTTCGCCAATCAGCATGACCGCCAGTCGGGGACGTAGTAGGCCACCTATGGCATCGGTAATAGCGACGCGGCCTTGCTCCACCAGCATGATTGGTGCGAAAGAATAGCCTGCCTGCCGCCCTTTCCTGACCAGCAAATCGACGACCTCTGCTGCGTTTTTGTTAATGGCTGTTGCCGAAAGTCCATCCGCAACGATGATACTGATATCAGCGGGCGGGCTACCAAGTTGCTGAATTTGATTGGTCGACGATTCATCGAGCAGGCGTCCTAAATCAGGTCGTTGTAAATAAATATCCCGGTTACTGGCCTGGCTTTTGACGTAGTGAATTGGCAAGCTCGTACTTGATAAAGAAGTTAGTAACTCGTCAACCTGTAGGTGTGAATAAACGGCATCTTTGGCATGCGCATGGGCCAGCTTAAATTGAAGCGACTCTTTCAGCGGAACAGACACGCCGGTTCTTCCGAGCGCGATGCGGGCGTTCGTAAACGCTTTTAGCGCTTCCCATTCATCGGGTTTTGTCTCTATCTTTTTCAGGTCGTTCATGCTGGAAGCAATGCCGCGAAGAATTTATTTTGAAGTCCGTCCGACAGGCGGTTACCTGTTGAATCCATGATGCCCTGACGAAGCAGCCATTCTTCAAACTCAGGCGCGGGTCGCAGGCCAAGTATCCGACGCAGGTATAACGCATCGTGGAAAGAGGTTGACTGGTAGTTTAGCATGATGTCATCGGCACCAGGGATTCCCATAATAAAGTTGATGCCGGCCACGCCTAACAGCGTCAGCAACGTGTCCATATCGTCCTGATCGGCCTGTGCGTGATTGGTATAGCAAATGTCCATGCCCATGGGCAAGCCCATTAGTTTACCACAAAAGTGATCTTCCAGCCCCGCCCGGATGATCTGTTTTCCGTCAAATAAATACTCCGGTCCAATGAACCCAACAACCGAATTGACCAGAAAGGGATTGTACTGACGAGCAACGGCATAGGCCCGCGCTTCGCAGGTTTGCTGATCAACATGGTGGTTCGCCCCCGACGACAACGCGCTGCCCTGACCCGTCTCGAAATACATTAAGTTATTGCCAATTGTACCCCGTTTCAGGGAAAGTCCTGCTTCGTGAGCTTCCTGTAGAAGTGCCAGATTTATCCCAAAACTGGCGTTCGCTTGTTGCGTTCCGGCAATGGACTGAAAAATAAGATCGACCGGCACATGTTGTTCAACCAGTTGCAACGTAGTGGTGATGTGACTCAGCACACAACTCTGGATCGGCATGGCAAATCGTTCGCGCAATCCATCCAGCATGTACAGTAATCGGGACGTAGCAGCCGGTCTATCCGTGGCCGGATTAATCCCGATCATCGCGTCTCCGCTGCCGTAGAGCAAGCCGTCGATGATGCTGGCCGCTATACCCTTTGCATCATCGGTGGGATGATTGGGCTGAAGCCGAACGGACAGATGTCCCTGCAGACCCACCGTGTTCCGGAATCGGGTGACGACTTCACATTTTTTTGCCACCAGAATCAAATCCTGATTCCGCATCAGTTTCGATACCGCGGCCACCATTTCCGGCGTCAGGCCAGTGGCTAGTTGTTGTAGTGTAGACGTAGTGGCATCGTCGCCAAGCAGCCAGTCGCGCAATTCGCCAACGGTAAAATGACTGATAGGGGTAAAAGCCGCTTTGTTATGGGTATCAATAATTAAGCGGGTAACATCATCGGTTTCGTAAGGAATGACGGCCTCATTGAGAAATGTAGTTAATGACACATCCGCCAGCGCTATTTGGGCCGCTACACGCTCCTCGTAGCTTTCGGCCGCCAGTCCCGCCAGCACATCGCCGGAACGTAGCGGACTCGCCTTCGCCAGGAGTTCCTTCAGGTCCTCAAAGCGATACGTAAAGCTGCCGATGGTACATTGATACGCCATTGTTTTATAGTCGATTTTACCTGCTTACCCCACCCCAACCCCTCCCCTAAAAACTAGGGGAGGGGCTAAACCCCGTCTATCTCGTTTTAAGTAGACAGGCTGAACTGTCACGTCACCCCTCCCTTGGTTTTCAGGGGAGGGGACGGGGGTGGGGTAGATCCCATTCCTCCTTTATCTTTCGATACCGGCCTGATGCATAAAACGCGACTATGATCACGATCAAACCGCCGAAAAACAGCAAACTCAGCCAGCTGTAAAAATAAAGCATTGCGCCTAACGCGACCAGTGCCAGTACGAGTGCGATGGCGGGTACGACGGGATAAAAAGGGGCTTTAAACGGGCGTGGCAAGGCAGGCTGAGTTTGTCGAAGCTGAAACAACGCCAACATACTGATAATGTAAACAACCACCGCGCCAATGGTTGATAGTACGACTAACTTGCTCGTATCCAGTAAAGTTAAAGCCAGAATACCGAATATGGCTCCGGCTACTAAAGCCCAGTATGGTACTTGCCGGGTTTTGCTGACCTGCGAAAGCCCGTGCGGTAAGTAACCACTACGTGCCAGCGCGAAAATCTGCCGGGAATAGCTAATGATGATGCCGTGGAAGGACGCAACCAACCCAAACAGGCCGACACTGGCGAAGAATTTAGTGAGCGGATTTTGCCGCCCCAGTACAATAGCAATTGCTTCGGGCATGGGGTAATCGAGGTGATCCAGCTTTTCCCATTCTGTAATGCCGCCCACGCTGATCATCACTGTCAACGCCAGAAAAGCCAGCGTCAATACCGCCGAGATGTATCCCTTGGCGATGGAATTTTTTCCCTCTTTCACTTCTTCGGCGACCATCGCAATACCTTCCAGACAGACGAAAAGCCAGATGGCAAAGGGCAATGCGGCAAATACACCCGGCCAACCAAACGGCATGGGGTTGTGCATGAACGTATCCAATTTGGTATACGGATACACGACGCCAATGAAGAGCAATAGCTCACCAATGGCAATGATGGTCATGATCAGCGAAAACCAGGCCGCTTCCTTGATACCCAGCAGGTTGATTATCGTAAAGACAAAGAACGAGCCAACCGAGCACCAGACAACCGGAATACCCGGATATAAAAAATGGACGTAGCTGCCCAGTGCCAGCCCAATGGCGGGCGTCGCAAACAGGAACTCAATCAGGGTGGCGTAGCCTGCTACCAGTGCCCCCAACGGACCAAAGGCCTGCAAAGCGTAGGCAAAGGGGCCGCCCGCATTCGGAATGGCGGTAGTCAGCTCGGTAAAGCTGAAAATGAACGTGAAATAGAGTAACGTAATGATGAGTGTCGCAATCAGCAGGCCCACCGTTCCAGCTACGCCCCAGCCGTAATTCCAACCGAAATATTCACCGGATATGACTAGCCCTACACCAATCGCCCACAAGTGAATGGGTTTCAACGCTTTTTTTAATGCCTGGGGCTGTTCGGTCATTGTTGATATTGTAGCCTTTGCGTTTGTATTTTTAACTGATCACTTTCCCCATCAGCGGATCACTGTACCCTATTTTGCCCGTTTCTACTCGGCCGGCATAGTGGTGTTCAAAGTTGTCAACTCCGGCAATTTTTACGCTGAAGTCATACCAGTTATGACTGGTAGCAAGGTTCATCACAATGGCCTGCTGAGCACCTTTCATCCCTGCTTTGTCGAGTGATTTCTGCTCGCCTTTTGTGCCATACGCATTATCGGTAAGCTGAACGGAATAGGCGCGTTGTGGGTCCATATTTTTTAGTTTCACCACTACGTTTCCGGTAAATTTCTTTCTGGTATCGCGTTCATATTCGCAGGAAATTTCGATAGGTGGATTTCCGGATTCCCGTTTGAATTCGCGCAGAAACCCATTTGGTCCATAAACCCGCAGGTGGCAGGGTGCATTCAAAGGCCAGGCGTCGCTGAGTTGATCACCGGCGGCCACGGTGTACGAGCGAATTTTTACATCATCGGGCAGAATCTGGTGAACCTGAAAAGGAGCACCAGCCGCCTGCTTGCCAAAGGCGTCAGTTTTAGCCGCCAGCGTTATCGTAAATTCCTTGCTGTCAGTTCGTCCGTCTACATACAATTCATAGGGCAACGCATTGGCGGGACGTATGCCTTTTTCCTGCTCCGGAATGTGCGACGACCTCAGCGGGTCCTGATTAATCTGCCGAATCTCATCAGGGCCCAGCGCTTTATAGCCGCTTGGCACGGGTTTGAACTTCGCTTTGTGAATGCTCTCGAAGAAAGCGTCCTTTGCAACAAATTCGGGCAGTTTGATTTTCTCACCCTGATACGGCCGGAAGGCAGACGACAGGTCGCCACAAACGGTACGTCGCCACGGGCTGATGTTTGACTCCGTTAGTTTCTGACCTTTTTTATGACTCAGGAAATTTTCCAGAAACTGGAGCGTCGAGGTATGATCGAACACTTCCGAGCAAACGAAACCACCCCGACTCCAGGGCGATGCAATCACCAGTGGCACCCGGAAACCCAGTCCAATCGGGCCGGTACGTCCGCCATTTTTGCGTTTATCTTCCTGATCTTTCGTGACGAATTCCAGTCGGGTGTCGATGCCCTTGCTCGTTAAACCCGTTTCAGGATGATCGGGGTGGGCGGGCACGAACGGTGGTACGTGATCAAAATAGCCGTCGTTTTCATCGTAGGCCAGAATGAAAATTGTCTTTTTCCAAACGTCGGGATTCTGCGTCAGAATATCCATCACCTCCGAAATATACCAGGCTCCATACCAGGGGGCGCCCGGATGATCGGAGAAATTTTCGGGCGCAATCAGCCAGGAAACCGTAGGTAACTGCTTGGTTTTTACATCCGTTCGGAACTGATGTAGTACGTCGCCTTTGGGCACCTCAACCTGCCGTTTGGTATCGCCATCCTGATACGTTAGGGTAGACAGCGTTCGGTAATTCGGATCGTTGACGTTGGTGGTAAAGGCTTTCTTGTGAAGGTTTTTTTCCTGTTGAGACAGTTTCGCATACGCTTCGGGCGTGTACGTAACCAGATCTTTCTTGATTATTTCCAGCCACTGCTGCTGCCGGGCTAAGTCCCGTTTGATTTTGGCGTAATCCTTGTCGCTCTCGGGCAGGGTTTTGAGTTTGGTTTCCAGCGCGAGTATGCTGTCTGGAAGCAAGTTGACCTGTTTCTGGATATAGGGATAATAGGCCGGATGGAAACGCACCCGGTACTGCTCGAACCACTCAATGGGGTTATCGGTGAAGTTGCCTAACCAGCCATCGGCTTCACCTTCCAAACCTGTGGGTAAACTAATTTCATTCTGATAAATTTTCCAGGAAATGCTATGTTCTTCCAGCCGCTCGGGGAATGTAGTCCAGCTCGCTTCTGCTCCGTAATCTACATTTTCATTGCGGACATTGGCCATCGCTTTCGGGTCGCGAGGATCGCGCAGGGCACCCGTCCAGAAATACAAACGGTTGGGCGTTGTGCCCGTCAACGACGAACAGAAATTCTGATCGCATACGGTGAAGGCGTCGGCCAGCGCGTAGTAGAACGGGATATCTTCGCGGTTGTAGTAGCCCATCGTCAGGGGCATATTCGCGTACTCTTTATTGCCTGATCGCTTGGCATCCAGCCATTTATCGTTTTTGCCGCCGTTGAGCGCATCCACCTGATTTTCCCAGGAGTGCGGCAATGAACTCATCCAGGTCGCTTTCGTATCCCGGATGTTTAGTCGAAACGGGGCGTAGGTTTCCCTAGCTGCATTCGTCTGTAACCAGACCTTGTTTCTATTCGGCAGGTCGATGGCTCTGGGGTCGTTGAACCCCCGAACACCTTGCAGGCTTCCGAACGTATGATCGAACGAGCGGTTTTCCTGCATCAGGATCACAACATGTTCGGCATCCAGATACGTAGTGCCGGGTTGCGGATCGATGGCAAATGCTTTCTGAATCGAGTCGGGCAACATACCCGACAAACCCGTTGACAGCAAAGCCGCTTTTTTGAGAAACTCTCTTCTGGAATCCATAGCGTTTGGAATATAGCCAAAAATAGTGAAAGCGGCAGAGCCTAGCCGCTTTCACTATGTTAAATGACTGTTATTTCAACAACCACATCAGTTCGTTGGTGTTGTCGTTTCCGTTGTACTGCGTGCTCAGCGCCTGCTTCACGTTGGTGCCATTGTAATCCAGCTCACTTTGCGGATATAGCCAGCGAACGGGAAGCTTGTCGCCCGGTACGTTTACATTCGACGCCGGATTGACCGGAAACGCCGGGTAACCCGTCCGCCGGTTTTCGAAAAAGGCGTCGTAGGGGGCCTGTAGGAACGTGCTGATAAATTTCTGCGTCAGAACCTGCTCGATCTGCTTTTCTGATGTACCCGTCAATTTTACTTTATCCGACGCAACGTAGCTGGCAATATAATCAGCGGTCATGGGCATGTTGTGGTGATAGGCTACGTCGTTCGGCGTATTATCGGCCGTAAATTTCATAGCAGCCGTAATGCCATCCGAATAGTAGGTAGCCGCGGTGGTTCCTGTAATCCAGCCCCGAACGGTTGCCTCAGCCAGCATGAATTTCAGTTGCGAATAGCTGAGCAAATAGACGGGCTCACCAGCGGGCAATTCCATGTAGCGACTGTTCACGTTCGAGTAATCTTTACCCGCATAAATCTTGCTGATGTCCGAGTAAACCATGGCCGGATCGGTACCGATATACGCCGTTGGATCGTTCACCGCTTTGCCCTTGGTGATCTGCACCGGCGACGGATTGGCGTAGTAAAACAACCGGCGGTCGTCCAGGGCCTTGAGCTTATCCGTCAACAGGCTGGATACCATCGTGTAGATAATCGACGGGTTGCCGAGTTTGTAGAACGGATACCGCTGTCCGGCTTTATCGGAATAGACCAGTTGAAAATTATCGGCATTGCTCAGGAAGATTGGCCGGCTGGCAACGATCTCTTTAAAGCGATCCGTCACTTTCAGATCGGCATCGCCCGTTTTTTTGTAGAGGTTAAGCAGTACCTGTAACTCAAACGTATTGACCAGTTTACGCCACTTGGTTACGTCCCCCCCGTAAATCGGATCACCGTCGAATTTGGTACCCTGGGCGAAAAGTTTGTCGGCTTCGTCGAGTTCAGTCAAAATGCCCGCAAACACCTGTTTTTGCGAATCATAGGTTGGAGCGATTCCGCCCGTTTCGCCTTTCAGGGCGTTGCTGTAGGGGATATCGCCTACCCGCATGGTCAGTTGAAAGAATTTCCAGGCGCGGACGAATTTCCCAAGTGCGGTATATGAATTCCTGGCCGAACTCGTGGCGGCATACGCCAGCATTTTATCGACGTTGGCCAGCACAGGAATTCCCGCGAAAGTGGTACGTCCGAGATCGTTATACTGCTGTGGTTCGGCAAACTCGGTGTAAATGATCGTCTTGCCCAGCATGAAGGGCTGCATGAACGTCTTCTGGGAGCTGATTGTCACGTCGGTGATGTCCAGAATCAGGTTGGTTGCCAGCATGGGCGCGGTTGCGTTGACAGCCGCATCGGGATTGGCATTCATCTGCTCAAAGTGGGAGCAGCCCGCTGATGTCATCAACACCAGACCGGCCAGTAAAAAGTGTTTGTAGGTCGTTTTCATCGGAAAGACGTTGATGGTGCTTAAAACGTTAGTTGAATATTGGCGCCTACGTAGCGAACAGACGGCGACGTAAGTTCGGTATCGCTCGCCTTATCGGGATCTGCAAAACGGAAAGCTTTGGTCCACATCCAAACGTTCTGGCCTGTCAGCGATATGCTGGCCGAACGCGCGCCAATGCGGCTGGCAAAGGCACTGGGCAGGGTATAGCCGATGGATACTTCCCGTAGTTTTATGAATGTAGCGTTGGTTACACCCCGAGTGCCATCGCCGTAGCTACGGGCGTAACTTTGGTAGGACACTTTCGTATCGTTCGGCGCAAACTCACGGGTATCGCTGGTAATCTGCCCCAGGTTGTCATAAGTAATGGTACCGCCGATCACTTTCACACCCTGCCCTACGTAGGATTTGTTGCCATTCACGACCTCATCGTAGCGATACTGGTTGTCGCTGTCCGGGTGCGAACCCGTATCCCACATTTTGTAGGAGCTGTAGTTATTCAGGAAACCACCAATCCGGCCATCAAATCGCAGACCAATCTGGAAGTTATTCCATCGAATGCTGTTCGCGAAACCCACGAGGGCGACCGGGTCCGTATAGCCGTATAAATAGTTATAGTTACTGGCCAGCGGCAACCCACTGGCCTGGTGAACCACATTGCCAGCGGGGTCGGTAATCCAGGTTCTACCCGTATAGGTATCGGTGCGTCCGCCCACTTTTGTCCATAAATTGTTCGCTGAATAAACCGGATCAAGGTTTTTGAAATACCGGTGATTATAGGAATAGTTGGCCGTTGCATCCCACTGGAAACGACCCTTTTTGATAAGCGTAGCGTCCACCGTCACTTCCACCCCGCGACGCACGTACGTTTCACCCGTGTTGATCAGCGTCGATGTGAAACCGGAGCCGGGCGAAATGGAGGCAAAGCGCTGGATGTTGTAATTGTATTTGTTGAAGTAGGCGACATCCAACTTGAACCGCTTGCCCAGAAAATAAGCCGACGTACCAATTTCCCAGGTGCGGTTGGTTTCGGGATTCACTACGCTGTTCCGTATGGCTAATGGATAAGCCGCCGAGTTCAGGTTGTCCCAATCGGCGGTGGTTGTCGAATACGTCTGGTTGTTGGCAAAGACCCGTAAATCCGTTTTGGAAAGCGTCCACGAACCCCGTAATTTCAGGAAGTCCAGCCCCGTCGGCATTTTCACCAATTCGCTCAGTACGACACTTCCCGCCACCGATGGATAGAAATACGATCGTGAGTTCTGCGGCATCGTTGAGCTCCAGTCATTACGTCCTGTTACGTCCAGAAAGAGGCTATTCATGTATGAAAGCGTCACCTTACCGTATAAACTGTTGACCTGCTTTTTGCCATAGGGAGTCAGCGGGTCATCGTTGTAAACGGGATTCACAATCACGTCCGGCCGTTCAATGGAATTATTCAGTGAGTAATAGCCCGGCACAACGATGCCGCCACGCGTCGAACTATACAACTCTTTGTTGCCATAGGTGTAGATGGTTCCCCCGGCCAGCGCATCAATATCGAGTTTACCAATAGTTTTGTTATACGTCAGCAAAGCGTCGCCATTGAAACTATAGCCATTCCGCTGATTGATCGAGTACAACCCATTGGCCGTCCAGCCCCGTGTCGATAGAATATTGGGCGGATTTCGGCGGGTTTCATTATTGAAAAACGCGTCGAAACCGGGCCGAACAATGATTTTAGCCCCTGGAAATACCTCATACGTAGCGGTCAGGTTCGTGTTTACCTTATTTTGCTCGATACCGTTCAGTTTTTCGTAGGCCATCAAATATGGGTTGTCATACCACGCTTTGTAGTGCCAGTTCTGCTGCTCATTCGGTACCAGCCAGTAATTGTCTTTGTACTGGCTCAGGTCATATTCTGAACCCATCCAGACCAGAATGTTGTAGATATAGCCCTGTGCCGTATAACCCGCTCCCGAAATCTGGGGGGCCGTTTTGCGGTTATACCCCGCCTGACTCTGTAAGGTAAATTTGTTACCAATTTTCATTTCGCCCGATACGGAGAAATTCATGGCATTCGACTTCAGATTCGGGAATTGTCCTTTGTTGTAAATGTGCGTCAGCGAAACCCGAAAGCTACCGTTCTCTCCACTTTGCGAAATGCTGATGTTGTTGTTGGAAACCACGCCCGGCACGAGGAAATCATTGAAGTTGTTTCGACCGCGTGAGGTTAGCTCCTGGTCCTCCATTTGCTTGAAGATTGGATTCCATTGCATCGCCCGTTTGCCAATATCGAGTTTTTGGCCCCATACGTAGTCGGTTGGGTCATATACGCCACCCAGGCCCGCACTGTAGGAATGTTGCGCTTCGGGCAGCATTAGGAAACCCGCATTCACCATGTTGTTGGAATTGACAGTAACGGTCAGCCCTTTGGAACCGGCACCCCGTTTCGTGGTTACGATAACGGCACCACTTCCCCCGCGCGACCCGTAAAGCGCGGCCGCCGTTGGTCCTTTCAATACGTCGATACTCTCAATATCATCCTGCGGAATGTTGCCGATGTTCATGTTGCCATAGGGCACGCCGTCAATGACTAATAAAGGCGTTTCGCCACGTAATGACAGCGTAGGGGCCTCGTTAAATTCAGTACTATTCCTGATCCAGAGACCAGCCACCCGACCCGTCAGCGACGTAGCGGCATTGAGGCCTTTCACGGTTTGTAATGTATTGCCCGATACTTTCTGAACGGCATAACCCAGGGAACGTTCTTCGCGTTTTACGCCCAGCGCCGTTACAACCACTTCGTCCAGTTGCTTCTGGTCATCGGCAATGGTTACGTTAATTTCGGTTCGATTGCCAACAGGCTCTTCCCTGGTCACGTAGCCAATAAATGAAAAGACAAGGACGTCCGTCGAGTTAGCAACCACAATTCGGTACTTACCCAGGGCATCGGTGGTAGCGCCACGAGTTGTTCCTTTAATCGTGACGTTTACGCCTGGAATGGGTGTATTTGTTTTGACATCGTTAACCGTGCCCGTAACGGTAATATCAGCAGAAGGACCGTCGTCGGTTAGTAATACAATCGGATGAGTGATCTTGTCTGGGCGGCTTCGGGCCTGGACTGACAGAGCCGGAAGGCAGAAGATGATCAGCAGCAATTGAACGCTGAAACGTCTGGCAAGTGTACGGAATGGCCGGCATACTTGTACAATGTGTACCATAATCTGGACGGTTAATTTGAACAATTTGGTGACGTATGTTTAAGAGGCACGTTGAGGGAGAGCAGAAGACAAGAATTTCGGAAATGAATTGGACATAGCCTGGCCAGCGCACCAACGGTAGGGTTAATCGCGAAATTGACAGTATATAGATTCAAGAATTAGATTCGGCTACAGACTATCCCGCCATGAGTTGAGGACAGTAGACATGTACGCTGCATCGTTTGAAATAGCCAAAACGTATGCCTGCGCAAGTTCTGACATATTTTTTAATATTCCTTTAATGAAATATATAATATTGAAAAATGTAAAATATATACAATATAATATTGTAAACGACTTATTGGGTGGGTCGTTTTGAATGAAATTAAATATGCCTGTTAGGGGATCTAAATTGATAAAGGCGGGTACGCCTGAAGTATGACGGTTATAGACTCTTGTCGGGGAGAGTAATTACGGTTCGCCGGGGCTGGTAGCTCACCTTGCGGATTCGACCGAATCCATAGATGCCAATCTGGAGGCTAATCATTCCTCCCTGAAAGGATTCCATAGCCTTCACCGGACTGTAGCCAATTTTGGTCCGTATGAACCAGGAATTGTCTTCGGCGCGGTCGGGCTTATGGGCATTGTCACTGAATTTAAAATCATAAATCAGGCCAGCCGTTGGTGCATTACTGGTCAATGAAAAGCCTTTGTACCGTTCGTCCGTCCGGTCGCGGGGTAAGAGGCTAAACGTTCGAAAACCAACGTAGGGAATCAATCGACTGTGGGGGGCATCCCGCACGATATGACCTAAGGCTACTTCGCCCATAACGGGCCTGATGAGCATTCCGGTTTCCCACAATTGATTCTGGTGCGAAAAGCCTGTTCGAATGGTGCCACTGTATAACGACGTATTAAACAATAGAAGCGTTTGCTTGTAGGCTAGCTCCAGGCCAATCACAAACCCCGGCGGTGGGTTAAGCGTTTGGGCAAGAGGACCTGTTGGTACAGCAACGCCCCCACCTAAAAACAGGCCGAACCCAATTTTCGAGGAACGGTACATCGTTACTAACTCAGGTGTATCATAAAGCCGCTTTGCAACCTGTTGTTGCCATTTTTGCAAGGCCTCAATGTCATCTCCTCCGCCCGTTTCGGCCCGGAATCGGTTGACTTCGGCGCTTAATTCGGCATTGGTGAGGTATTCAATTTGTTTGGCCTGTTGCTTAAATCGCCGATTAACACCGAGGTCAATAAGCTTAGCTTTCATCTGCCGGGTATGTATCTCCACTAAATCGAAGAGAACCTGGTTGTAAGCTAGTGTGCGCTCATTTCCAGCGGTTTCCGAAACCCAGGATGAATTCCGAAACATCAGGCAAAACGCGTCGATGGCGGGTTTACTGCTAAAAATTGCTGGCCGAACATCATAACCAATCTGATAATAAAACTCCGATCCCCCTAAACCGGGTTGCGTGGGTGCATGAAAATCGGAAAGTTTAAGCCGCCGGGTAGCGCTCCAGTGCAGCGTGTCAATTTGTGTCTGCGCCAGGCAGAGCAGGGGAGACAGCAGCAGCAAAAGGAGAAAACGGTGGTTCATTGAGCGTGCAAATAGAGCATAAACAGGCGAACAAATGGTTTACAATAAGTCGCTTAATCGAACTATGAAACCCGAAAGTACGTCATCCCCACTTAATTCATCAGCAAACGCCTTTATTTCTGGTTCACGATCTGGCCGATAAATCGTAGTTTGTTGTGTGAATGGATCAATCACCCAACCCAGTCGAACGCCATTCTGGAGATACTTCTCCATTTTGGTGGGCAACGTGTATTTCTCGTCCGAGTCGCTCATCAATTCGATCACGAAATCAGGACAGATCTTCGCGAACTTATCCTGATCCTTTTCAGAAAGAGCATCCCAGCGGTCATGACTAATCCAGGATACGTCCGGTGCACGAACCGACGTATCGGGGAGCGTGAAGCCCGCACTGGAATCAGCTACTAAACCCGATTTAGTTTTACGATTCCATAGAACAACCTCGGTGATGAGATCAGCATTCCTTAATCCAGTTCTTGTATTGGTGGGCATCTCAAAAATAATCTGGCCATCTGCTTCGCGTTCAATACGAAGCGAGGGATTTGCCTGACAGAATGCGTAAAACTCATCGTCAGTCAGGCGGTCATCCCGGCGCGTAGTGGGGTTTAGCGGGAACATCATAGTTGAGCGTCGTTTCCTTGTGTCAATACTAACAATTTTTACGCAAAAAAGCGCGGTTCCGTTGCCGAAACCGCGCTCATTGTCTGAACCGGGATTTTTATGATTTTACTGACCGACTATGATTTTTAGTAAGACTGGCTGTGCGTTAGCTAATTTTCAAATTCATAGTCGGTCAGTAAAATCATAAAAATCCCGGTTCAGATACTAGTACCGATACATTTCCGATTTAAATGGACCTGCAACCGGAACGCCAATATAATCTGCCTGATCCTGCTCCAGTGGTTCGAGTTTAGCTCCAACGTGGGCCAGGTGCATAGCGGCTACCTTCTCATCAAGAATCTTAGGCAGTACGTATACTTTGTTCTCGTATTTGTCTGAGTTAGCCCATAATTCGAGTTGCGCCAGCGTCTGGTTCGCAAACGAACAGGACATCACAAACGAGGGGTGACCCATAGCACAGCCAAGGTTCACCAGACGACCTTCGGCCAGTACGATGATTTCCTTGCCTTTTACTTCATACATGTCAACCTGCGGTTTGATCTGGCTCTTGCTATGACCATAGTTCTCGTTCAACCAGGCCATATCAATTTCGTTGTCGAAGTGACCGATGTTGCAGACAATGGCCTTGTCGCGCATGGCCTCGAAGTGACGACCTTTAATGATCCCGACGTTACCCGTAGCCGTTACAAAAATCTGAGCGCGGGGAACTGCTTCGTCCATTGGAATAACTTCAAATCCATCCATAGCGGCCTGAAGCGCACAGATGGGATCGATTTCAGTTACCAGTACGCGGCAACCAGCGCCACGTAGTGATTCGGCCGACCCTTTACCTACGTCGCCATAACCAGCAACAACGGCTACTTTACCGGCCAGCATCAGGTCGGTAGCGCGACGGATAGCGTCTACCAGCGACTCGCGGCAACCGTATTTGTTATCAAACTTAGACTTCGTTACCGAGTCATTAACGTTGATGGCAGGCAGGTGTAACGTACCATTTTTCATCCGCTCATACAGGCGGTGAACACCCGTCGTTGTTTCTTCCGAAAGCCCTTTGATGCCCTGAATCAACTCAGGATATACATCGAAAACCATGTTGGTCAGGTCACCACCATCGTCAAGAATCATGTTGAGGGGCTGACGATCTTCGCCGAAGAACAACGTTTGCTCAATGCACCAGTTGAATTCTTCTTCGTTCATGCCTTTCCACGCATATACGGGAATACCGGCAGCCGCAATGGCAGCCGCAGCGTGATCCTGCGTCGAAAATATGTTACACGATGACCAGGTTACCTGAGCACCCAGTTCAACCAGCGTCTCGATCAGCACGGCCGTTTGAATAGTCATGTGCAGGCATCCGGCAACGCGGGCACCTTTCAATGGCTGCGAGGGGCCATATTCGGCACGGAGGGCCATTAGGCCCGGCATTTCAGCTTCAGCAAGTTTAATTTCCTTGCGGCCCCATTCGGCCAACGCGATGTCCTTAACTTTGTAGGGGACGTAGGTTGATGTTTGCATATTGTTTTGTGAAATTTGGATACCTTTTATAAATCAACTAAGAGGAGATGTTTTTGGCGTATTTCTTAGGAAAGTGCAAAAATAAGGATCATTCGTCAGAATCCCTATACCCAGACAAATTCCTTAGCAAAGGGTAAGTCGCTAAAAAATTGACGTATGTACTTGACACTATTTAAAATTTCACTTAACTATGTAACTTCTTACGTAACTGCTTACCTATTATGGATTTTATGGCCGATATGGCTGAGCTGGCTCTGGCGAGTCGGCTTCGGCGATTAAGTGATACGTACTGGCAGGGGGTAACGGCAATCTACCGGCAATCGGGGCTGGATTTCGACGTTCGCTGGGCCACCATCTTTGTTCTAATTGCCCGTCAGGGACCCGTTGCCGTTATGGAAATCGCTGAGCGATTGGGGATTACGCACCCGGCCGTGATTCAGGTGATCAATGAGTTGGAAAAACGCGGCCTGATTGTATCGGCTAAATCGGAGCAGGACGGCCGGAAGCGCTTATTGACCCTTAGCGAAACCGGGCAGGCTATGTTGCCGCAACTTCAGCCGCTCTGGGATGCCTTTATTGCTGTCAATCAGGATATGATCGCCAGGCAGCAGCATAATCTGTTGATCTCCCTTCAGGAAATGGAAGCGCAACTAGCCGAAAAGACTTTTTTCGATCGTATTCAGGAACAACTAAACCGTACTGCCAAGTGATGGAAACAACGACGTCTACCTCTATTATTCCCTATTCGCCCGAGTATCAGCCCGATTTCAAACGACTGAACATTGAATGGATCTCCCGCTATTTCACAGTTGAACAACATGACCTTGAGCAGTTAGATCAGCCTGAGGTGTATGTTCTACCCAATAATGGACAGATCTTTTTTGCGAAAATTGACAACGACGTAGTGGGTTGTGTGGCGATGGTTAACACCGGGACGCCGGACCGGGGAGAAACGGGCTTCGAACTAGCTAAAATGGCTGTTTCTCCCGCTGCCCAGGGAAAAGGAATAGGCAAACTATTATGTCTGGCTGCCATTGACTACGCCCGCCAGCTGGGCGTAAAAACCGTCTGGCTGGAATCAAACCGTATCCTGACACCCGCCCTGACAATGTATGCCAGCGTAGGTTTTCGCGAAGTCCCCAGCGTACCAACGCCCTACAGTCGGGCCGATATTCGAATGGAAATGATCTTGTAAGCCAACACAACTTACTGCGGACGCTTGAACAGACCGACATATCCGGCTTTTCCCACTACATGGCCGTCTATCGCTTTTAATACGTTTCTGCGCGTTTCTAATCCTTCGGCGCTGGGCTTCACATCGAGTTTGGTGTCCAGCGCGTAGATTTCAAAGACGTAGTGATGCAAGGGTCCAGATGCCGCAGCACCCGGACCGCGGTAGGCGGGTGTGAAAACATTCATCTGGTAGCTGCCATCGGCCAATTGCGCCCCGCCCGGAACACCTTCGGGCAAACCCCTGAGGGTAGGAGGTATATTCCAGACCAGCCAGTGGAGCTGATCATCCGTGCTGTTGTTGCGCGACACATCGACATCATGCATATGCAGAACAAAGCTCTGCGTACCCGGCGGTACGTTGGTCCAGCTTAACTCCGGCGACGTACCACCGCCCGGCGCTGCTCCGGGTGCCGCCTGAGTAAATTTTATGGGAATAAGCCCTCCATCCTGGAAAGCCGGACTGGTCAACCGCATGGGCGGATCGGTTGGCGTTGTTGCCGGGGTAGACTGTTGCGCGAACGTCAGAAAAATCGGACTGACCAGCAGGGCGAAGGCAATGAATAATCGGTTCATGCTATGTCGAAGTTTGGGTAAAGATACTAACCCCTGTAAGCGCTATCAATACTTTTTCATGACCTTCACCAGCCCACGTGTGATACGTTCATAGCCTTTATCCGATGGATGTAAGCCGTCATAAGTCCTGTCGACAGCTTCAAGCGGGTAAGGGTACTCGTCGGTTTCGGGGTTAAACGGAATGTCCGTAAAGGCTGGATACGAATAGTTGGTATAGACGCCCGTTTGCGGGTTCTTCAGGCGTTTGTATTTCACCAGCTTTTTTAGGCCTAAACCACGCATGTGGTAAAGATCAACGACCGGAAATTGTTCGAAGCGGCCAATGGAATCAATCGCATTGGCAAACGATTCGAGGTACTGGCCGTTTTTGGGTTTATACGACCCAAAGGCATTGTTCTTAAAATTGCCCAGATACACAAAATCCACCCGCTGCATGGGCGTGATCAACAGAATATGGGCTTCGGGATTGAGGCTACGGAGTTTATTGATAATAATCCGGAATGAACCATACACCGTGTTGTTGCCCGTATTGTTCTGATAATCAGTTAGACGGCCTAAGGGCCGGCCCTGCCACCAGTCGTTGGTTCCCAGAAAGACCGAGTAAATATCAGCTTTGACCAATCCTAATGTTTCGATTTTTTGAGCGATGCCGCCGGACGTCCATCCGTTGTGGCCCTGATTCGTGTAGTGGATATTGGGAAGTTTCTCGACAACCCGGGTCATGTACCCTTTGGTGATTCGATTTCCCGTTTCGTCCAGGTGCTCGTTTAAATACGTGATCGAATCGCCAATAGCGACCCAGCTAAGCTCTTTGGGCTTGTAGGAACTAAGCAGACAGAGCAGGGAAAAGAGCAGAACCAGCTTTTTCATGATAGTGGGGTAATTGGAGATTCTGCGAAATTATTTCAAATACGGGCGTACTACGCCAGCCCAGCGGTTGTAGCCTTCGGGAAGCATATGCAGGCTATCGGCTTTAAACAGGATACCAACGGGTTGCCCATTTTTGCCAAGCATTACGGGGCGAATATCAATGAAGTCAGTATTTTTCTGTTTGGCCAGATAATCTTTGATCAGGCGATTCGCTACGTCCATTTCAGGAAAGAATTTCCGACGCGATGGACTGGGTTTCAGCGCAATAAAGGCAAAGGAAACCGTAGGCAGTTTTTGGCGAACATGCTCGAACAAAGCTACAAAACGCTCATAGGTTTCCTGGCCGGTTTTGCCAGCTGCTACGTCATTTTCACCCGCGTAGAGCACAACCTGTTTGGGATGGTAGGCCACAATCGCCCGGTCGGCGTAGTACAGAACGTCGGTTAGTTGGGAGCCTCCAAAACCCCTCGGAAGCACCGGTTTACCGGGGAAATAATCGTTTACGTTCTCCCACAACCGGATGGACGAACTCCCCGTGAATACGATTGGATTTTTTAGCGGAGGTGATGCGCTATCTGCCTTTTCGAAGGCTCGGATTTCGTTTTCGAACGGGTGGGGTTCGGGCTGAATTAACCCAACCGCACACAAACTAACGAGTAATAAGCCAATACATCCACGGAATTTCAGGCGATACGTCATAAGGAAAGCTACCATCTGGTAACGGATTTTAAATGAAAGGCACGACAGTCTCTAAACTCATGCCCCGCGATCCCTTTATCAGTACGTATGTGTCGCTCATTGGGTTGTCCATCACCCAGTTATGTAGTGAAAATTTGTCTGGAAAATAATAAGCTTTGGGCAAATACGCCAGGGCAAACCGCATGTCCTTACCTGCCAGAATAACCAGATCGAATTTGCTGTCGGCGATCAATTTACCCAAAGCCGCATGTTCTGCTTCGCTCTCGGCACCCAGTTCATACATGTCGCCCAGAATAACGGCTTTTCGCTTTGCTGGTGTAGCCGCAAACTGCTGAATCGCGGCCGCCATCGAACTGGGATTGGCGTTATAAGCGTCCAGCAATACGGTATTGGTCCCCTTGACAATCACCTGAGAACGGTTATTGGTGGGGTTATAGTCGGCCACAGCGCGGTTGGCTTCTTCGGGTGAAACGCCGAAATAATCGCCAATGGCGAGAGCCGCCGTCATGTTTTCGAAATTGTATCGACCCGGCAGATGCGTCGTTATCTCCTGACCGGTCGTATCGCGGTAAACAACCACGGGCGATTCCTGAAGCAGCTTAATCGGTGCGCTGGCCGAATCCACGGCGGCCGAATCCACGGCGGCCGAATCCACGGCGGGATAGAAGGCCACTTCGGCAAAGGTGGTTTCGGAACGTAGTGTTTTCAGGCGTTCCCGATACATGGCCATCAGGGTTTTATCGCGGGAATTGATGAAAACCGTCAGTCCATGTTGGGCCAGATAATCATACAGTTCGCCCTTACCTTTTCGCACGCCCTCGATCCCACCAAACCCTTCGAGATGCGCTTTCCCAACGTTAGTAATCAGCCCGTGGGTCGGCTGGGCGATGGAGCAGAGAAGCTCGATCTCGTGCTGATGATTGGCACCCATTTCCACCACGGCCATTTCGTACGACTCCGAAATGGCCAATAGCGTAAGCGGTACGCCAATGTGGTTGTTGAGGTTACCGACGGTGGCGTAGGTCTGGTAGTTTTTGGACAGCACAGCCGCAATCAATTCTTTGGTCGTGGTTTTGCCGTTCGAGCCCGTCAGGCCAATCACCGGGAAGGTAAATGTTTGGCGATGGTACCGTGCCAGATCCTGAAGAGCCAGCAACGTATCGGCTACGAGCAGGTAGCGGGACGGGTCGTTGGCGGCCACCGCAGCGTCGTCTACTAATACGTAGCGAGCCCCCGATGCGAGCGCCTGTCCGGCAAACTGATTCCCATCGAAGGTATCGCCTTTGAGGGCCACAAACAGACAATCGGGCGTAATTCGGCGGGTGTCGGTGGAAACACCGCTGCACTCCTGAAATTTATGATAGAGTTGGTCGGTAGTAAGCATCACATTCAGGACAGTTCTATCGTTGCTATTGAAACACAGAGGTAACCGCGAGCGACACCGCGAAGATTTTTTGTATTCTCCGCACTTGCTCCGTTCTCTGCTTTTAAGAAGGCCCCAAAAATAGAATGAAAAAGCTATTCGTACTTTGTTTTTTGGTAATTCCGCAGTTCACCCAGGCTCAATCTGGTGGGAAGATATCGTTTCGGTACGACCAGACGCCAACGATTACGGCAAATGGACGCGCGATCCCGAATCCCTGGGCGGGCGGGTTGAATGCCACGCAGTATTCCACCATCCGCCTGAACGACGACGCCCGCGATGACCTGGCTGTGTTCGACCGAACGACCAACAAAGTCAGTACGTTTGTGGCCGTTGCTAATGCCAGCGGCACTGGTGTTACGTGGCAATACGCCCCCGAATACGAAATCGCTTTCCCCACCAATTTAGGGAGCTGGATGCTGCTGGTCGATTATGATGCGGATGGTCGAAAAGATATCTTCACGGCTGGATCGGGCAGTGTTCGGGTATTTCACAACGAATTGAAAAACGGACAGACGGTCTTCACCGTAGCGGCCGATCCGCTCATGAGCGAAGGTTTTACCAGTCGACTTCCGCTCTATGTGGCCAGTGTGGATATGCCCGCGATTCTGGATTATGATGATGACGGCGATATTGATATTATCACCTTCGATTCAGGAGGTAATCTAGTTTCCTACCAGCAAAATATGAGCGTTGAACGTACCGGCCTGAAAACAGGGCTGGACTTTAAACGCTACCAGAATCTGTGCTGGGGCCATTTTCAGAAAGAATACTGCAATGATTTTGTGTTTGGCATTCAGTGCGGTGACGGGTCGGGTCGGGTTGGCATCGACAAACCAAGTGGAGCACGGCCCTTACACGCGGGGAATACGATAACGATGGTCGATACGGATGGGGATGGTAAGAAAGACATGCTGTTTGGTTTTGTAACCTGCGAAAATATTGCCCGCCTGCGAAACACCGGCACTAATGATGTCAGTGCGAATTTTACGAGCTACGACAGTTTGTTTCCAGTCCAAGCGCCCATTCTGTTTCCGTCGTTTCCCGCTACTTTCTGGGAAGATGTCGACGGGGATGGTGTGAAAGATTTACTGGCTTCCCCCAGCGTAAGTGCCAATGATAATCAGGCGTTTGACTTTCGGGCATCGGGCTGGTTTTATAAAAATACAGGCACGAATCAGAAGCCGGATTTTACGCTGGTTCAGAAAGATTTTTTGCAGAGCGACATGCTCGATCTGGGCGAGCGGGCCGCCCCGGTACTGGCCGATCTGGATGGCGATGGCGACATGGATATGCTGGTTGGCTATCGGGGTTTGGGAACAGGTACTACGTCCCGCGCTGGCTTGTGGCAGTTTGAAAATACCGGTACGGTTCAGAAACCCACTTTTGTGCTCATCACCACCGATTACCTTGGCCTGTCGAAGTCCCTGGCGCTGACCGACGTAGTGCCTGCTTTTGCGGACGTCGACGCGAACGGTAGTATGGATCTGGTGCTGACGGGAACGGCAACAAGTGTGGTCGACATTCGGGTGTTGATCAATGCCGCTGCCAAAGGCGCTGCCGTACGCTATGACCTGGCCGGAGCGACGCGCTGGCCTACACCTGATCTGATGAATCCGCTTGATATTCTGACAGTAACCGACGTCGATCGGGATGGTAAACCGGATTTATTAATCGGTCGGTATAATTTTGGTACGATTCTTTACTACCGCAATGCGGGCACGGCAACCGCGCCGGCCTTTCAATTGCAAAATCAAACCTTCGGAGGTATCAAAACCGACGACTACATATACGCGCGGGCTCGTTCGCTGGTCGTTGCTGATTTAAACGGTGATCAAAAGCGAGAGCTTATTGCCGCTGCTGACAACGGTACGGTCAAGGTGTATCAGTTTCCGGACCCGCTCGATCAATCGTTGGTACTCATCGATTCATTGTCGTCGATAGGCATGCCGGGAACAGGGTTACTGGCCGCCGTTGCCGATCTCGACGGCGACCAACTGCCCGACCTGATGCTGGGGAGTTTGGCCGGTGGTTTACGGTATCTGAAAAATACGTCCGAAAAAATAGTTGTCACGGGCATTGACGAAGAACCAATGAGTCCGTGGGCTTTTCCCAACCCAACCGAACGCTACGTTACGCTGAAATCACCGTACGAGGGCCGCGTTGACCTGGTATCGCTATCGGGGCAGATTATGCTGCCTGCCCAGCCGGTTCGGGCAGCAATTGAAACGGTTGTCGATTTGGGGAATTTGCCTACAGGAACGTATCTGCTACGTCTGTCCGCCGACAATCGACCGGCACGGGTGCAGAAAGTAATTGTCGCGAAATAGTCGCAAACTCTTTACGACATTAGTGGTTAGTAACTAACAACCGGTGATTGAAAACGGGTGTGCAGATTCGCCCGCCAGTCACCATCAGCACTAAACCATTATGGAAAATACCAACAACTCCGATCAACAACGCGTGGATCAGAATTCGGGTGGACCACTGGAAGGGATGTCGCCCCAGAACACGAATATGCCTTTGAATGATAATGAAGAGGACTCGGTCGTTTATGCAGGATTAGGTGTCAATAACCAGCCCGACATTATGAATCCCGGTGATGAAGAAGCCTCTGATACGTTGCTATATACCGATACGGCAACCGCCCGCCATGCTACGGATGAACTCTCGAACGACGAAGAGTTCGATGAATTTACGGTTGATGAGTTAGAGGATACTGACCTGTCGGACGATGATATAGACGAAGAGATCACGGAACTTGCTGAGGAAGAAGAGGAAGGCAACGAGCGATATTAAGTAACTGCGCTACCACGTTCAGGGCTACGTTGTACAGGTAGTGGGACAAGGTAGTTTGTGGGAAAGCGATAAAAAAGGGTTAATCAGAGAGAGTTTTTATAGGCTCAGACTGATTAACCCTTTTTTAATGAAGTCTTCTTCAGACTTGACCCATTATCTTGTGGCTGTTATTAAATTCGTTGACCTCTTCTACTCTTTAGGATCAATTAACCTACTCTATGACTGGTAAGTATACATCGAGTGACCAGGATAGTCCCCAAATTCCTACTACTATTTATCCTTTTCTGGCCAACGGAGGTGAAATGGGTGCTTTGATGCGGGCGTTCGATTGGTCGGGTACTACGCTTGGCGAACCTGCCAACTGGCCGCAAAGCCTTCGTACTACACTCAGTATTGTTCTGAATTCAAATTTCCCCATGTTTTTATTTTGGGGGGAGCAACACCTTTGTTTTTATAACGATGCCTATCGCCCGAGTCTGGGTAACGAAGGCAAACATCCCTATGCGCTCGGTAAGCCCGGTGCCGACGTCTGGCCCGAGATATGGGCCTTCATTAAACCGCTGATTGATCAGGTGCTTGCGGGGCGGGGCGCTACCTGGAATGAAGATCAGCTTCTACCTATTTACCGGAATGGTCAGTTAGACGATGTGTACTGGACCTTTAGTTATAGTCCGGTTAACGACGAATCGGGCCGAATCGCGGGCGTCTTTGTGACTTGCCAGGAGACCACGCAACAGGTGTTGACCCGGCAACGGCTGGAGGAAGGTCAACGGCAAGTGCTGGCCTACTTCGAACAGTCGCCGGTGGGCATTGCCATCATCAGTGATCCTGATTTGACTTTCCGAATGGCAAATCCCTTCTACAGCGAGTTAGTAGGCCGCCGACCCGACCAGTTGATCAATAAACCCCTGCTAAAAGCGCTGCCTGAGCTTAACGGACAGGGATTTGATCAGTTGTTGAGAAAGGTTATTGACACGGGTGAACCCTACGTTGCCAAAGAAGTAGCCGTAGGTCTGGTGCGTAATCATCAACTGGAAACCATTTACGTTGACTTTACTTACCAACCTCAACGGGAGGCCGATGAAAGCATTGCGGGTGTAATTGTGGTCGTTACGGACGTAACGCAGCAGGTTATAGCCCGCCAGAAGATCGAAGACGCCGAAGCTACCCTGCGGAGCGCCATCGAACTGGCCGAATTAGGTACCTGGCAGTTTGACTATACCACTGGCCTGATTGACTATTCACCGCGCTTAAGAGTGTGGCATGGTCTAGAACCCGAGGAGGTAATTACGCCCGAGCGGGCCTACCGACTGGTTCGTAAAACAGACTGGCCACGGGTTAGAGCGGCTATTGCTCAAGCTGGTACACCCGGCAGCAATGGGCTATACGACATCGAATATACCGTGGTGTTGCATCCGGACGGTCAGGAGCGAATATTACATGCTCAGGGTAAAGCCTATTTCAACGAACTGGGACAGGCGTATAAAATTGGTGGTACGGTGCAGGATGTTACGGCACAAAGACAGATTCAACTGGCCCTGGAACAGCAAGTTCAGAAACGTACGGAGGAACTGGAATCTATCAATGAAGAACTGGCCACAATCAACGAAGAGCTTATCGTAGCGAACGAGGAAATAGCCAACGTGAATCGGGGACTCCAGGAAACGAACCTGCACCTTAGCCGTTCCAACCAGAATCTGGAACAGTTCGCCTACATTGCCAGCCATGATTTACAGGAACCCCTACGGAAAATCCAGCAGTTCAGCGATCTGTTAAAGACACGCTATGCTACGTCCGAGGGTGACGAGTTGGTTTATCTGGAACGGATGCAGGTGGCCGCCAGCCGAATGTCCCTGCTGATTAAAGACCTGCTGGCTTTTTCACGCATTTCGACCGGTCAGGTAGCGCAGGCTCCCGTATCGCTTGCTAACGTTATTCAGGTAGCCCAGGAAAATTTATCGGTAGCCATTGGCGAGACGAACGCTCATATTCAGGTTGGTACGTTACCTACGATACCGGGCGATGAATCGCAATTGGGTCAACTGTTTCAGAACCTGCTTTCCAATGCGCTTAAGTTTCGCCGGGCCGATCCGTCGGGAGCCTGGATAAGCCCGCAGATACAGATTAGTGCCCATACGGTACTGGCTACTGACTTGCCTATATCGGTAAAACCTGTTCGTCAGGCTAATGCTTACTACCTGATCAGGGTGACTGATAATGGGATCGGATTTGAAGAAAAGTACACAGATCGCATTTTTCAGGTGTTTCAGCGCCTGCATGGCAGAAATGAGTTTGCCGGAACGGGGGTAGGCCTGGCCATCTGCCAGAAAGTGGTGACCAATCATGGAGGGGCCATTACCGCCATTGGACGGCCGGGCCAGGGAGCAACTTTCTGCGTGTATTTGCCCGTGTGAGTGGTAAAGCCGTGCCTGATTTAGTTATGACACAGGTTCCTATACGCTGGAATGATTGTCGGCAACGGCTTCGCTTATGGTTCTTGACACAGGTAAAAGAATGGAAAAGGTCGTTCCCTTCCCAAATTCAGACTGCGCCTTTATGCTCCCGGAGTGATTGCGAATAATTCTGCGGCAGTAGGCAAGACCAATGCCCTCGCCCACCAGAACGTTATTCTGTTTAGTAGACGGCACCTGAGAAAAAATGTCGAAAATCTTTTCAAGTTGAGATTTTTCGATACCAATACCATTGTCTTCGAGCTGGATGTCAACAAAGCCAGCGTTATTTCCGGTCAGTACCGGCTGGTCGGCTGGCGGTTGAGTTAACTCATTGGCTGAGATCGTAATGACGGGGGCTACGTCCTTTTTAGAAAACTTAAGTGCATTGCTGATGAGGTGATAAAAAAGCTGTTCCAATTGCAGGGGTATTCCTTGAATCGACGGCAATTTTCCTGTTTTGACTGTCCCCTTCCTGGCCTTCAATTTCGGACTTAACTGGGTCACTACGTCCGTTATGACTTTCATCAAATCAACCCGTTCAAAATCAGCCTCCTCATTTTCCAGCTCCGAAAATCCGGATAAATCTTTCACCATCATGGACAGTCGCTGCGCGCTGGAATTGATTTTTGAGGCAATCGTCTTCGCCTTATCAACATCATTTATTTCCGTAGCCTCAATCAACAGGCCACTAAAAAGCCTGATCTTCCGGAGCGGTTCCTGGAGGTTATGATTGGAAATATGGCGATACTGTCGAGTTTCGTCCATTGAATCTGTTAGCTGCTGATTCAACGTTTGTACGGCCATCTGGCTCCGATCGATTAATTCTATCTGCTGGTAATGAAAGGAAATTAGATCCGTAAAGGCATTGAACATGCCAATGGTCCTGGAATTGTTCAGTTGAGCTGGTCGGGGGTCGATGGCACAAAGTGTACCAAAAAAATCACCATTTTTCAGGAAAATAGGGAAGGAAATATAACTTTGAAAGCCATACAGATTGGGCGTATGATGGTCGCAGTAGTCTTCGCTTTCTGCTACGTGATCAATGATGACGGGTTGGTGAGAGCCCCGGATCTCATGACAAATCGTTGTTTCCAGTTTTAATTCGCCACCAGAGACCAGCCCGAATTGAATATCATCGCGAACACTACAGGCAATCCATCTGTCCTGAGTCACACGGGCAATAGCGGCAAAACCCATTCCGGTCGTCTGGCACACTACGTCTAGTATGGTGGGTACGATTGGGATCTGCTTGATGCGCTCAATATCCTTGGATAAGCTAGCGTCAGAATAAGCCATTTGATCGGGCAGTATAACAATCAAAGATACGCTTAAAAGCTAAAGTTGGTCAGATCATACTAATTCTAGCGTTTATACTGACGTTAGCTATGCTATATACGTCCTAAAACTGCCATGCCCTTAGCGACCCAATCGAATATCAATTGGGCCGCTAAGGGCATGGCAGTTCAACCTACTTAAGCAGGCAAGATAACTCGCCTTATTTCAGGAAAACCTCGTCGTTATCGGTTAAAAACATCCGGGTGCTTTCGGTATACGTACCGCCGGTTGGCACTTTATATTTCAGATCGACGTAAAACGCCCGGAAGCCTGATGCTGGATAGGCTTCACTTACCGAAATCGTGGCTTTGTTCTTTATACCCAGGGGTTTGCCTTCCCACTTTTCGTCCTGAAAAATCATGTCTGTCGAATTTGCCGACCAGACCGTTACGTCCTCCAGCTTGTCGGAAGTCGTTTTTATGGTGATGTCAACGCCTTTCTTCGTGGTCGATACGCTCCACTGGCAAGCCGGATAAGGCTGCTTGCTTATTGTGTTTCCGAAAAAAGCGCTCAGAGCCTCCAGCGCCTGCCGTTTATCGCCCAGGTCATGCCCCACATTAGGCACGTAGTGAATGAAGTTTTCGCCCGGAATCTGGCCAATGTAATGCTTCACGGCATCAACCGTCCAGTACTCATCGTTGGTACCCATGAACAGCATTTTCGGCATGGTTAACTTTTTTCGGTACGAATACGGGTCGATCATTTCATTGATGGCCGTGCCTTCTTTCGTATGGGCGGTCTGCGGAATGCCCAGCTTTACGTAGTCGTCAATCTGTTCGCTGTATTTATGCCAGATCTTCATCTGATAATCCAGATTGACCGGCATATTCAGAATGTCAATGACCATCGGGGCAATAGCCACGGCCCGTTTGTCGCTTGCCCCCGTCAGCCAGGTGGTCCAGCCACGCTTTGAAGCACCCGAAACCACAAAGTTTTTGACTTCTTTATTGAGCTTCTCTTTGGCTAAGGCCTGCACCGCGTCCATCGCCCGAACGGCACTTTTTACCATCGGGAAAAGTAGCGGCCACGCGTAATCACCATCTTTTTTAAACTGATGCAATGTGTAGGAAATCAGCGCATCTTCGGTCAGATTATCGTATAAGGGTTGGTTTGGCGTCTGACGAAGCACGGCCACGATGGCATTGTTTTTTGTAGCCACCGCGCTGATCGCCCGATTGAATCCATCTTCGCGTTTGTTCCAGTTGGGTTCGCCTTCTTTCACCGACCCACCGGTAATGAACAGCAGGGCCCCCTCGTATTTCACGTCTTTCGGAACCAGCACGGTCAACTGATGCTTCCAGGTATATTCCCGCCATTTCTGGGAGGTCAGCAGTACTTCATAGGCCGTGATGTCGCCGTAGCTATACGTGTCTTTCACTTCCCATTTGAAGGTCTGATCGCCGTTGTGAAGGTAGCTATCCAGCGCGGTCGACGGCGTAATTCCATCGACTGGTTTGGGTACATCAAACGAGAATAGCGCACTGATACTGATAAGCGCAACAAGAGCAAGGGTTTTAAGGAAATACGCTTTCATTGATTAATCGGGTTTAATTTATGTAACGTGGACCGCTGGGCGTTACTTTTTATATCCATCCGTTTTGGGTGATTCAGCAATTAATTTCAGGGCTTCGGTCATGTAAATTTCGGCGGTGTTTTCGCCCAGACTGGTCCGGCTAACGTAGTCATAGCGCCTGAAACTAGTAAAATCTTCCTTGGTCAGCATGTAGCCAAAGGCGTCGTTGGTCAGACCGAATAAAAACGGGTTGCTGGCGTGCATATGTCGCTTGAGATAGAAGCCGATATTTGGTAACGCTTCGCCCGGAATGGTCAATATCTGCGCGGTGCCAATGTTGAGCAGATTGACCTGAGCCACTACCTTGTCGCCGGACGCTACGGCATAGTTCAGCGGTGAGTTCTTTACAATGTATTTCATCACATCCGACTCAATCGGAAACGTAACGTTTCGGGATGCGCAGAAAAGCGCAGGGTTAGTTTGAGCTTCAGCCGGGCTTACAATACGTAGTGCTTCATCGGCCAGTAACTCCCCGATTCGGATGCATTCGTCCCACGTATTGACTTCCTTCGCGTTCTCCCGCCGATTGTCGGCCGTCACCATACCGCCCTGAGCACCGTTGACGAACATGGCCACACCCCCCGCTTTTGACTCGATTCGGTCGTAGAGTGGACCGCATAAATCGGGGCTAAGAATGCCCCGACCCGAGCCAATGACCTCTGGATGAATCGCGTAGTTAACCAACGTAGCAATGGACTTTCCGGCATTCGTTCCGGTTGTGGCAATGGCCTGAATGACCCCGCAGCGCGGGTCGTATAAGTCAGGCGCGTAGTAGTTGTAGGCAATCTGGCCTTTAGCTTCACCAACCGCGATTTTCAGCGAGGCCGGACTTAATTTCGTTACCGCTTCATTAACGGCATCGGCGATGGCCTGCACACATTTGTCCAGATAGGGGAGGTCCGCGAAGGATTCGCCTTTCTCATTTGGGAACCCGTATGCATCGGGGCCGCTGTGCGTATGCGTGCAGCCAATCAGGATATTCTGGGGCGGAATTCCCTTGATGAGCGCTCTCGATTTGTTGCCCAGCACCGACGGCCAGCCCAGATTATCGACACTGACGATGGCCACACGGGTGCCTCCTTTTTCAAACACACAGGCCCGGACAAACAGCTCTCCCTTTTTCTCGACGGCTTTTTTAGGTGTCCCAATGCCTCCCGAAACAGGCAATAACGGATTCGGCGTAATAAGCCGGACGGCGGCTCCCGCTTTAAAATCCTGCGCACCCGCAGGGACGACTAACCACAAAAAGGCGAATAGAGAAAGGAGGGTTTTCATATGTATGATTCTCTGGTATAGGGTATTCAGTTTACGGAAGCTGGCGCAGAAGCAACTCCAGCGCCAGCTTCCGTAAACTGAATACCCTAAACCGAATACCTATCACCAGGGCTTGCCTGTTCCCTGAACCAGCCACTGTTTTGACCAGGCGCTGTTTTTGCCGTCGGATTGTGAGTTGGCGGTTGTCTCAAGTTTTTCAATGGCTACCCCCGAATTCGTTTTGTTCAGGTTTAACTCATCCCGCATGTAATAAAATCGAAGAGGCAGCGCTTTCCGCTTTGCCACCGGCCCCGCCACCAGCGCAGGCAGACCCGTCCGCCGATAATCGAACCAGGCTTCGGTGGCGCTGGTCCAGCTGGCAATCCATTTCTGGCCGATAAGTTGCGCCAGCGTTCCGTCATAAGCGACCCCTTTCTGGGCAATGAACGTAGCGTAACTGCTGGCCAGGCCCCAGGCGGTGAGGGAGGCTTTAACCCCCGCTTCATACCGGGTTTTCGCATCACCGGCCACCCATCCTTTCTGCGCAGCTTCAGCCAGAATAAACTGAACTTCGGCCGCCGACATCAGCCGGGCTTTCAACAGTGGCCCTTTGGCCTGCATATACTGTTCATTCAGATACGAAACGTGCGGATTGTAGGACGTTTGGCCCGGCGTTGGATTGAAATTATAACCCGACGGCAACTGCGACGCACTCGGTGGCAAACCAACGTAGTTCGGATCGGTATCGATGGGTGTCGTTCCTACTTTGTCGGGTGAGAGATACCGGACGCCGTTTGTGATTTTATCCGTGCCAGCGGGTAGGGTAGCGTCAACTTTCAATGGAATCTCTACCTTCTTGGCCCAAATTGCCAACCGTGGATCGCTCGTTGCCTGCATGGGCTTGAGCAGCGTACTACACATTTTTACCCGCCGATAATTGCTGCCACTGATATCGAATACCGTGTTAGACGGCCAGGCGTCGTTGGTATTATTACCCACATAGGCCATCGTCGCATCGGCAGCCGCATCGTCGATAATGGGATATTGCGCAGGAGTGGCCACAATTTTCTCGATCCCCGCTTTGGCTACGTCGGGCTGTTTGGCCGAAATTCGCATCAGATACCGCAGCTTCAACGAGTTAGCGAGTTTTTGCCATTTCGTCGGATCGCCGGCGTAATAGAGGTCGGCACTTTCCAGAATACTTGAGTAGGATGTTTTGGGCTTCGATAGCAACGTATTGGCTTTATCCAGATCGGCCAGAATGCCCGCGTAAATAGTTTCCTGACTGTCATATTTCGGTGAAATAAAATCCGTTCCTCCCTGTTCGCCCTTCAGCGCGTTGGTGTAAGGGGCATCCCCCCATAAATCGGTAATCAGGCCAAACAGCATGGATTTCATGACCAGCGCCACGCCCTGTTGAAATTCCATGTTCAGCGCTACGGCCCGCTGATAGACCAGGTCGTTGTTTCGCAACTGGTTGTAATAGTCGGTCCAGCTTTGGTCGCCACCCCAGTCGTAGTCGTTGTGCCCACTAAACCAGGCGTCTTTCTGGGTGTGCTGTACCACACCGGCAATATCCTGAAAGCCGAGGTTTGTGTAGAGCTTGGCTGTTTCCGACAGTACCGTTGGCATGACCAGATTCGGATTTACCGTTTCGGGCTGAACACCGTTTGGGTTTATGTTTAACTGACTCAGGTCTTTACAGGAAAAACAAAAAGCCAGAAACAGAACGAGTAAGGCCGTATTTCTTAGAGATAGCTTGTTCATGACTAAAAATTTTATGGGGGATGAGCAAAGGGGTAAGGGCATGGGGTAAAGGGGATCACAATGCCCTCTGCCCATCCCCTTTATGCTTATTTAAAACGTAAGACCAAGTCTGAAACCAACCGGGATAGTCCAGGGTGTTACGTTGTAGCGTTCGATTCCCTGTTTGAACTGCGTACCCGCCTGAGCACTGGATTGTGGTTGAAAAGCCATTTCAGGGTCAACGTTGATTTTGGCCGCTGTCCACAGAATGATGTTGCGACTGTAGACCGAGAACGTAGCGTTCTGCAAGCCAATGGACTTCACGAATTTGGCGGGTATGTCATAGCCCAGTGAAATCTCCCGGAGTTTAACGAACGACGCATCGAATGTAGCGGCCCGGGTGAAGTCCCAGGGATAATTGTCGCCGTAAGGAATGATCTTGGTGCCTGTTCCACCCAGATTTTCGGTATACCCGGTCAAGTTGCCCTGTGCGTCATATTGGCCAATAACGCCTGGGTTGAATACGCCATATGGATAGGTCTTTCCCCCAAATTCAAACGGATACCCACCATAAGCGGCCGTTGGACCGCCCACAATCGGAAAGAAGTTGCCGTGAATTTTGATGTACTGATCGGCATTTTCGACCAGATAGTTACGTAGTGCGTCGCCTGTTCGGCCATCCGGATTGATCAGATTGTCCAGAAACCGCTGCGAGCGTAGATCCGACTCCATGTACCGGTACGTCTGCGAGACGAAATCACCACCCGACCGCCAGTCGAGCGAGAAGTTAAGGGTGAAACCTTTATACGAAAGCGAGCTTTGTGCACCCAGAATAAAGTTCGGGTTGAAATTCCCGATTTTATTCTTACTCGTCGTAGCACTCTTACTCTGCCACGAACCATTATTGTCCAGAATTGGGTACCCGTAATAGGGTGATTTCTGGTCGGTTACGGTGATAATCTCTGAATCGTAAATGTCGCCAACTTTATCGCCTACATAGGTCCAGGCACCGCCTTTCGCATCCGTCCATAAGGTGTAGTACGGTATAATATCCGTCAGTTCCTTAATCCGGGTCGTATTCTTGGTGAAATTCGTGGTCAGGTCCCAGCGCAGACCGCCTTTGTCAATAATCGTACCACCAAGCGAGAGTTCAACACCGCGACTTTCGAGCAGACCCGCGTTGATATTTTTGGTGGTAAAGCCAGACGATGGAGCGGTCTGCGAAGGCAGAATCTGGTTGCGGTTTTCAGACATATAATACGTTCCCGAAAAACGAAGTCGATTCCGGAACATGTTGTAGTCGATACCCACTTCGTAGGACGTAGCAATTTCGGGTTTCAGGTCTGGCAGCAAAATGCTTCCCGATTTGCTCAGGCGCGTAACACCATTCCAGGCTCCGGCATCGGCCAGGGTAGGAAACAGGCTGTACGGACTGGCATCGTTACCCACCTGCGCGGCCCCGGCCCGCACTTTAAACATATCGACGCTGCCAGGCATGTGCATGATTTCGTTGAGCAGCACACTCAACGACGCCGATGGATAGAAGTAAGAGCGATTGTTGGCCGGTAACGTACTCGACCAGTCGTTTCGAGCCGTCAGGTCCAGGTAAATCATGTCTTTGAAGCCAAAATTAGCGGTGGCATACGCGCTATATATGGCCTTCTTATACAGATAATTGCTGTAATTAATGTTCGTAGTCGCAATATTCTGAATGGTAAACAGCCCAGGAATAATCAGGCCCGCTTTGTCTTTGCTACTGGTATTAATATCTGTTGATTGAGAGTACCGGTTATTTCCTCCGGCCGAAACCACCACGCTCAGCGCATTGAATCGCTTGGTATACGTAGCGAGGAAATCGGCATTACGTTCGTAGCGTTTCAGGTTAATCAGCCCGTAAGCACCATTTGGTTCGCCGGTGTAACTCTTGGCTATTTTTGTCTCCCGCTGCTCCGTATACGTATCCAGTGCGTAGCGACCCATCAGCTTGATTTCGGGTGTAATCTGCCATTCGGCTCTCATGTTGCCGAATAGTCGATCCCGCACAAAGCTGTTATTTACTTCGTAGGCCAGGAAGTACGGGTTGTTGTAGTTACCAATGCTTTGCGATTTCTGTTGTATTCCTTCTTTACCCGGTACCCAGTAATCCCGTAGTTCATTGATATCGATATGCGAACCAACCGCGTAGGCCCATTGCAGCGGGTTTGTACCCCGTTCGCCAGCAGGCCGGTTGTTGGAATTATTCCGGCTGAAATCCAGATTCGTGCTCAATGTCAGCTTGTTGTTGACCCGCACATTCGTGCTGATGGCCAGCGTGTTTTTGAACAGATCCGAATTAGGAACAATACCCCGGCTGCTCATATTGGAGTACGAAAGCCGATACGTTATTTTTTCCGAATTGTTCGAGATCGATACGCCGTTGGTGCTGGTGATTCCCGTTCTGACAAAGTCCTTAATGTTGTTGGGGTGCGAAACGAGCGGGGTTGGTATCTGCTTCCCATCGGTACCAACGGGGCTATTCCACTGAATCGCGTTGTATCCTTTGTCTAATTCGGGACCAACACCCCCCGCCGAACCTTCGTCAATTTGCAGAATCCCGCCCGGATAGGGATTTGCCGTGGGTGTGAACGGAAGAATTCCCGTGGCAAATCCCGTCGACATTTTTAAATATTTATAGGGCTGATCGAACACCGTATTCGACGTTACCGAGACCGATATTTTCTGCGACTTCGAGCCACTTTTTGTGGTAATCAGCACAACGCCGTTGCCCGCCCGTGACCCGTATAGAGCGGCCGCGCTTGGTCCTTTCAGAATGGATATGTTCTCGACATCCTCGGGGTTGATGTCGGAAATGGCGTTGCCGTAATCGACGCGGTTATCGCTACCAATCTGACTGACGTTATTCAACGTATTAGCTATGGGAACGCCATCGACGACGAATAAGGGCTGATTGTCGGTATTGAGTGATTTTGCTCCCCGAATGATCATACTAACCGATGACCCGGACGGGCCCGTTGAACTGATCTGAACACCCGGCACGCGACCTGCCAGCGAATTCAGTACGTTTTCCTGCGCCACACGACTCAGGTCTTTTCCCTGCACCTCACCGACTGCATAGCCCAGCGAGCGTGCTTCCCGCTTGATGCCCAGCGCCGTAACGACCACTTCGCCCAGCACCTCGTTGTTTTCGACTAACTCGACGTTGATTACGGATTGATTCCCGACCGTAACTTCCTGCGTTTTGTGCCCGATGAAGGAGAACACCAATACCGCGTTGTTGCTGTTTACGGAGATGGAATAGTTGCCTTTCTGGTCGGTGACCGATCCAATCTGAGTACCTTTGATCAGGATGTTAGCTCCCGCAATAGGCTGGCTGTTGGTGGCTAACGTAACGGTCCCGGTTATGGTTTTGGCCGGGTTTCCTTTGGCCAGCGCGTCTGCAAAGCAAATTCCCACCAGCATGGCGATGGTCAGGGAATGCCTTAGAATCAACTGAAAAGTAGAAATTGGTTTCATGCGTGTTCAGTTATAAGGGGTTCAATAAATTCACAGGGTAAACTCACTACGTAGCGGTCAGAAAGTCAGGCTGGTTGCCGGTTTCCAGTCGCTACTCCGCTTGTGTATCGGGTGCTGGCGTATGGTTGTTTTGACGAATCAGTTCGTTAAAATGAGCCTCCAGTACGTCAGAATAGGCCTGTATAGCGTCGACGTTATGCAGGCCTGCTAAAAATTCGTCAAGTTCTGCCCGCGACAGGTTGTTGTTGAGTAGTTGCTCAATTAGATAGCTACTGTCATGATTTGACATTGTATCACATCCGTTAGCCCGTTTGCCTATAGTACTGGCAGTGCCCGCTAAAGGACTAGTCAAAAACACTTATTTTTTATGAGGTCACTAAAGAAGGGCGAAATCGAGTTTTTCCCGCAGGACCTGTTTGGCTTTTACGAGTTGATTTTTAACTGTATTTTTTGAAATCCTCAGTAACTCCGCTATTTCCTGATAGGATTTTCCGCCCTCTATGTTCAGCAGTAAAATAACTTTCCGCTTATCGGAAAGCGAATTAATTGCCGCCTGAAGCAATTGGAGCCGGGCTTCCTGATCGTCGGCTTCCTCTTCGTGGACGCTTTGCATCCGGTCCATGTAGCGTTGTTTGAGCAACTGGCTTTTTTCGACCTGTTTCAGGTAGTCGAACGCCATATTTCTCAGGCAGGTAAATAAATAGGAATTGAAATTCAGGCTCGGGTTAATAGACGTACGACGTTCCCATATTTTTATGAACACGTCATGGACCATGTTTTCTGCCTCCTCCTGATCTTTCAACAGATACAGACAGAACTTAAACGCGGGCGTTCGGTAATGCCGATATAGTTTTGCAAAAGCCGCCTGGTCGCCCTGAATGACGTCGACAAGAATGCTTTCAATTGAGTAGTTAATGGTCATAAGGAGGAAGAGTAAAGTGTACGGTTTGTAAGTTTTTGTCAAACCATCAGAAAATGGTGAAATAGAATGGTTTGGTGAATTTTTATTAATAATTCCAGTTGAATATCCAAATATTATTTGGATAATATTGACAAAAGGATGTATCGTTATTTGATAACAAATCCTTTACATTCTCTTAACAAAGGCTGGATAATCCAAATAAAATTTGGATTTACGTTGAGTATGAGGCAAATATAGAGTAGGAGGATTTAATTAATTTTCGCACTTTGCGTAAAATAACCTTCTATTTGCGCAAGCCGATATAGATTTTACATGTGGGTAATGTTAATGATCCCATATATCTCATTTAAGACTCATTATCAATGATTTAAGTGTTGTGCTGCACAGATGGCCGTTGGTCATACGTATTAGTAACATGGGCAATTGCGCTAACGATAGCACACAAAATAGGAGAAACTGAAAATTTGCCAGTTGGGAAATAGCCTTATACGGCTGTCAGGCAGTATATCAAGTGAATATTACGAACGAAGCGGGCTCTATCTGCTCGAACTGACACCATTCCCCTATCATGCAAAGACTCTGTTCAGTAGCTGTTTTAGCTGCCTTTCTTGGTTGCTTTTTGGTTGATTATCCGGTATTCGCTCAGTCGATTTATGCCGATAAACCGTACAATCAGACGTATAGCGTTAAATATTATGCTGGAAAAACAGATGGCCTCTCCGGATTAAGCTGTGATCGAAATGGAGTGATTCAGGTAGTCTCGGCCGATGGTTTACTGCATCCATACGGCGGCCAATTTCTATCGCCCGGTATGTTGCAACCCGACCGAACGTATCGTCCGATGACTGATATGAAACTGGCGGCCATTGGTACGTATGGTCAGCAACTCGTTTACCTCGACAACCGGGCGGTGTTGAGCAATGCCTGGGCCGGAAAACTGTTCGCTGACCATCAGCTTCCCAAGGCGCGACTTTTTGCCGGTGGCGCTAATTTTACGTTCCTCGTTTCGGATGGGAAAGCCCTTCACCTGGTTAAAGAGACCACCATGTTGTGGAAAGGAGCCATGCCGGACGATGAAGCGATTGGCATTCGGTACCAGCCAACTGCGGATCAGTTCTGGATACTGGGCAAAAAATCGCTGTACACGCTTTCGGGCAAAGACTTTAAACTGGCCAGGGTGTTTGAGGGAGCCAACTTCACCTCATTCGATCTTGTCGGCAAAAGCCAGAAGGTAATCATTGGTACGACTGACGGCTACATCGAATTCGATCCGGTCAGCAAAAAGCAGCTTGGTGCCATTCACAAAAAACTGCCCTGGACCGATATCACGACCGTGGCCGACGTGAATGGAAAGCTCTGGTTTGGCTCGACCAAAGGTGCCTTTTTACTACGTTCCGACGGCAAATTCGATTACTACAACGGCGAACGCTGGTTGCCGGGCGATAACGTAACGCAGATTGCCCCCGGACCAGCGAACAGCGTGTTGATTCTGACGACAGCCGGTCTGGCCGAAATCGTTACGAAGCCGATGACGCTTCATGAAAAAGCCATGTTTTACGACAAACAGGTTCGAAGTCGGCACATACGCAATGGATTCAATGCGTCGCTGGAACGTATGAAAAAGGGTGATCTGGCGACGGGCTATCTGGATGATTCGGATAATGATGGGCTTTGGACGTCCATGTATCTGGCAGGCGAGGTGTTCCGGTACGCGGTTACGAAAGACAAAGACGCGCTGCAAAACTGCCGGGAATCGCTCGATGCCATGGAGCGGCTCTATACCGTAACGCCCGTGCCGGGTTTTCCGGCGAGGTCGTTTGAGCGGGCGGGTTTCATGGCCCAGCTTCACGATACTGACCGTTGGCAACACTCGCCCCAACCCGGTTGGGACTGGAAATCGACGACCAGTAGCGACGAAGTGATCGGGCATGTTTTTGCGTTCGGAGCCATGGCCGAATTAGTGGACGATAAAAACCTGCAACGGCGGGCCGTTACGCTCATCGATACGCTCATGAGCCACATTGTGAGCCACAATCTCTATTTGATTGACTTCGACGGCAAACCAACCATGTGGGGAAAGTGGAATCCTGAGTATGTGAATGCCTTCCCGATCAACGTAGGTGACCGCAAGCTGAATTCCTCGAATATTGTGGCCATGCTCCAGACGGCCTATCATTTCACCAAAAAGGAAAAGTACAAGAAGAAAGCGCTGGAGCTACTGCAAAAGCATGGGTATCTGGAAAATCTGATGCGGCCCATGAGCGTGATCGGAAAAGCGCCCGAAGATGCCGATGAGCACAGTAAACACATGTCGGATGGCTGGAATCACTCTGATGACGAGATGTATTTTGTAGGCTATTGGGGCTTGTATCGCTACGCCCTGACCGATGCCCTCAAAGCCGATTTCAGAAAAGCTATTATCGACCATTGGGAAATCGAGCGGCCCGAGAAAGACGGAGCCTGGAATATTTTCACCGCCCTGACGGGCACGAAAACCTTTGATCTGAACGAAGCCGTCTGGTATTTGCAGGCGTTCCCGCTTGACCTCATCGACTGGGAAATCCGAAACAGCCACCGGAAAGATATCGAGATGCTACCCGATAATTTTCGGAAACAAACGACCAAAGAAGTACTGTCACCCGCCGAGCGCCCCATTCAACGGCACAATGGCAATACGTTTAGCCTGGACCGTACCCGCAGCAATGGCCAATCGGAGCACAGCGCGGGCGACATCTGGTTGCTACCGTACTGGATGGGCCGGTATCTGGGTGTCATTAGTGCGCCGGTCAGTAAGTGAGCCGCCTGAAATAATTCGTGCGGTTGAGTAGTCTGAATGGAGACGGGAACAGTAGTATAGCTAGTCTGAAATCGCTGGTCAAATGAGTGGTTCACCCAACCGAAGTCTCCTTCAAAAGCTCAACAGTGGACAAAACGTCTACGGAACCTGTATTACGTCGACCGCGCCGATGTGGCCGAAAGCGGTCAGGCAGCTAGGTCTTGACTTTGTTTTTCTGGATACTGAACATATTCCGCTGGACCGGGCTGAACTGGCAAAACTCTGTCAGCAATTTCGGGCCTACGGCATTACGCCTATTGTTAGAATACCGAGTCCTGATCCCTTCCAGGCCTGCCAGGTAATTGACGGGGGCGCACTGGGCGTGGTGGCTCCGTATCTCGAATCGACCGAACAGGTGCGGGAATTAGTTGGGGCTACCAAATATCGGCCGCTGAAGGGCGAACGACTGGCGAATATTCTCCGTGGGAGCGAAACGCTTTCGGCCGAAATGGAAGCTTATATAACAGCCTATAATGCCGATCATATCTGCATTGCCAACATCGAAAGCGTGCCCGCGCTGCATCGTCTCGATGAGCTATTGTCGGTACCGGGTCTGGATGCGGTGTTCATTGGACCGCACGATTTGTCGGTAAGTCTGGGACTGCCTGAGCAATACGATCACCCTGATTTTGAGGCTGCGGTACGTAGCATTATTCATACGACCCGCCAAAAAGGGCTGGCTATTGGTATTCATTTCTCGCTGGAACCCGAACGGCAGATCAAGTGGATACATGAAGGCGTTAATATCATCGTACATAGTTTCGACATTGCTCTTTTCAGCCAGCGCCTGCGGCACGATCTGCGCATCATAAAAGAAGCCGTCGGCGACGATCAAGATCCGGAGTCGAGCGCATCTATGGTTGTTTGACGGGATTCGATGGTTCTTCTTACCATCACTCGATCGCCTGTCTGGCGGATAAACTCAGTGCTTCTCTGCAAACTTACCCTGTCAATTGGCCGGGGCAAAACCTAAGTTGAAAAACGCTCAGCATGCATGGAAGTATAAAGTACGTAGCGTGTAGCTTCGTCATTGGGTGTTTGGCTGCTCAAATCACTACGTATGGTCAATCCCCGGATTCGCTCGGGTATTACCGAACGAAGCTTACGGCTCACCATAAAATGGGCGTCTCGGCGCACAGAGGCTCGTCGGAAATCGCTCCGGAAAATACACTCGCTACGTTTCGGGCGGTTTTGCAACTCCAGGTCGACTACATAGAGATTGATGTGCGGACGACGAAGGACGGGCAACTCATCATTTTGCACGATGCTACGTTGAATCGCACGACGAATGGAACCGGTTCGCTAAAAGAGCAGACACTGGCCGAACTGAAAAAGCTATCGGCCGCCCAGGGATACGACGAACAGTTTCAAAAAGAGCAAATTCCTACGCTGGAGGAAGTTTGCCAACTACTTGCTAACTGGAATACCAATCATACCGGGAAAACAAATCTGTACGTCGATTGCAAGGACGTAGCACCCGCGCCACTGGTGGCTATCCTCTCGAACTATGGCTTGCTCAACGATGCCGTTTTTTACGGTTCCGACGAAATGTTACTGGCCTTACAGAAGGCGGCTCCAACGGCGAAATTGATGCCTGGGCTGAAGAAAATCGATACACTGACCGATAAAATCAACAAACTTCATCCCTATGCCTTCGATGTGAGCTGGCCCGCCCTGAACGAATCGCTCGTTGGCCAACTTCATCAACAGCGGATTAAGGTATTTTCTGACTTGTTAGATGGGTACGATTTACCCACCCAATACGCAAAAGCGGCTCAACTGGGTATCGACGTCATTCAGACAGACCATGTGTTAAGCGTGTACCGGACGCTGACAACGAAATAAGATAACCCCCAATCCCTGAAAGGAGGCTCAATTTATAAGTGAGTAAAGCCCCCATCAGGGGGTTTTATGGCGATCAATACATAATTTCAACATATTTACTCTTCATGATACGTACCATCTTCACGTTTCTCATTCTATTAATCGCCACGTCGACCTGGGCGCAGATTCACAAGGACTATACCCCAACCGTTTATCCCGACCGGCTGATACTGGGTTGGCAGGGAAATCCCGCTACGTCCCAATCGGTTAATTGGCGTACCGATTCGACCGTGATGAACGCTGTGGGAGCCATTGCCGAAGCTGATCCATCCCCCGATTTTGTCAATAAGGCAACCATCGTTCCGGCCGCCACCGACCGCATCGTTCTCGACGGAAAATCGGTTTTTTATCATGCTGTTCATTTTAAAAACCTGAAACCGGCCACCCAGTATAGTTATCGGGTTGGGGACGGAACGCACTGGAGTGAGTGGTTTCATTTTAAAACGGCGCAGGATCATCCCGCACCGTTTTCTTTTTTGTATTTCGGCGACGCTCAAAACGACATTCGCTCGCTTTGGTCGCGGGCTATTCGCGGGGCTTACTCAACTTTGCCTAAGGTGAATCTGATGATTCACGCGGGCGATTTAATCACTACGTCAAACGCCGACTGGCAATGGGCTGAGTGGTTTGAAGCGGGCGGCTGGATCAACGGCATGGTGCCAACGCTGGCGACGCCGGGTAACCACGAATATTTTAAGGATGAAACAGGTAAATCCCGTGTATCGAGGCACTGGCGCCCCTCATTCGTGCTCCCCGAAAACGGGCCAAAGGGTTTGGAGGAAACTGCGTACTCATTTGACTACCAGGGTACTCGGTTTGTTTCGCTGAATTCGCAGGCGGCCCTGCTCGATTCGACGGTGTTGGCTACGCAGGCCAATTGGCTTGTGCAAACGTTAAGCAACAACCCCAATCGGTGGACCATTGTCGTTCACCATCACCCGATCTATTCGACGAAACAGGGGCGTGACAACGACGAATGGCGTGAAAAGATGGAGCCAATTTACAAAAAATATGGCGTCGATCTGGTGCTACAGGGCCATGACCATACCTACGGCCGGGGGCTGAATATGCCGTTGGGCAAGAGTCGAAAGCACCCCGATGGACCGATTTACGTAGTGTCAGTAAGTGGACCAAAAATGTACGATATTGGCTTGCAAAACTGGATGGACCGGGCGGGATCGAATACGCAGTTATACCAAACCATTTCGATTGACGGCGATAAATTGTCTTATCAGTCGTACACCGTAACAGGCGAGAAATATGATACATTTGACCTACTTAAAAACGGTAAAGGTCAAAATACCCTCGTCGATCAGTCGCCGGTGCTGGCTCCCGAACGGCTCGAACTCCCGGCAGAGTATCAGAAAAAGTACAAACCCCAGGAGATGGACGAATACCGAAATCGTTTTCAGGAATACAAAGCCCGCAAACAGGCGAAAAAAGAGTAATACCCATATAGAATCTGCCCCTCTATGCAAACAACTACGTCAAATTCAGCCGAACCGGCTATTGCCCAGCCCGCGCCTATCAAACGACTTCTCTCGCTCGATACATTGCGCGGGTTCGACATGTTCTGGATCATGGGCGGTGAAGAAGTCTTTCATGCGCTGGCCAAAACGACCGGCTGGGCCTGGGCCATTCTGCTGGCTGATCAGTTCACGCACCCCAGCTGGAATGGGTTTCGGGCCTATGACCTGATTTTTCCGTTGTTTGTGTTTATGGCAGGTGTGTCAACGCCGTTTTCAATAGGAGGGAAGCTCGAAAAAGGAGCCGATAAGTCCCAGATTGCCCGTAAGATCATCACGCGTGGCCTTATTCTGGTTTTGTTAGGTGTCATTTATAACAATGGTCTGTTTGTTAAAGCCCTTCAGGACACGCGTTTTCCGAGCGTTCTGGGACGTATTGGACTCGCGGGAATGTTCGCGCAATTGATTTACCTGTATGCCAAACCGCGCACGCAGTACATCTGGTTTATTGGGATTTTGCTGGGCTATTGGGCTGCCATGATGCTGATTCCCGTGCCGGGTTGCGGGGCCGGTGTGCTAACGATGGAATGCAATCTGGCCAGTTACATTGACCGCCAGTTGGTGCCGGGTCATTTGTATAAAACGATCCATGATCCAGAAGGACTGTTCTCCACGATTCCGGCCATCTGCAACGCATTGCTGGGGATTTTTGCCGGTACGTTTCTGCGTACGCATGGCAAAACGGGCAATCAGAAAGCACTGCAACTGCTTGGTGCGGGCGTGGGGTTTGTCGTACTCGGCTGGCTCTGGAATTTCGTTTTTCCTGTCAACAAAAACCTGTGGACCAGTTCGTTCATGCTGGTTACCGGTGGGCTTAGCCTAACGCTACTAGCTATATTCTACTGGATTATCGACATAAAAGACATAAAGGGCTGGACATTCTTCTTTACCATCATCGGCATGAACTCCATCCTGATTTATCTGGCGGGTGAGTTTATTGATTTTGGCTATGCTGCCCGTTTTTTCTTTGGGGGATTGCTCAAGCTATCGGCCTCCGAAGTGGTCCTGGAGGTCGGTGGTGTGCTGGCCATACTGGCTGTCAAATGGGTATTTCTGTATTTTCTGTACAGGAAGAAAACGTTTCTACGGGTTTGAGCGAGCCGATCAACTTCTTTTTATACAGACTTTTCGGATAGATGTTGACGCAACCTTTATGCCGGAAATAAGCTAGTTTTGCTAGGTAACCCGCTTGGAAAGTATAAAAAAATATGGAATCGACGTTGAACGACTTACGGCAACAGGCTATCTCGATGTCGCTTTTCAAGCCTACTACGTTCGGTCAGGCCATTGAGCAGCTTGGCTTTGTTCAGGCCGATCCCATCCGGTCGCCAGCAAGAGCCCAGGATCTTATTCTGCGTCATCGGGTGGTGGACTACCGGGTGGGCGACATCGAATTGCATTACCCATCCCAGGGGTTGGAAGAAGATTTTCTTTACGCATATGGATTTATGCCTCAATCAACCTGGCGACTGCTGCACCCAAGACGAGAAAAAGAACTCAGTCTGACTGAACAACGCGTGCTTGCTGTTGTCGAGAACCACAAACGAATTCACCCACGCGAACTGGAAAGCTACCTTGGTGCCAAACGGGAACTGAATGATTGGGGAGGTTATTCAAAATCGACGACACGAGCCTTACAGGCACTTCACTATCGTGGTTCTCTGCGGGTTGTTGAACGTGAAAAGGGAATTCGTTTGTATGAACTGACTTCCCGACGGCACGAGCCGATGGAGTCTGACGAGCGCTTGCGTCAGCTTGTCTTACTGATTGCCTCCATCCTCGGCCCCCTATCGGATCGCAGCCTCCACACGGTGGTACAATATACAATCCGCAACGCGCCCATGCTGGATGGAAGACGGTCCATTGTGAAAAAGCTCATCGAAGCCAGTGACCTAGCCTATGCCGTTGTTGATAAAGTTCGGTATGTATGGCCCGCGACGGCTAGGGTTGCCAATCGATCGAATGAATCGGTTCACTTTTTATCTCCTTTCGATCCACTTGTTTGGGATCGTAAACGGTTTGAACATTTCTGGGATTGGACATACCGATTTGAGGCCTACACACCGACGGCGAAACGGCAACTCGGCTATTATGCCATGCCCATGCTCTGGCGGGATGACATTGTTGGATGGGTTACTATTTCGAATCAGAAGGATAACTTTATTGTCGAACCCGGTTTCAAAAAAGACATATCAACCGATCTGAGTTTTGATCAGGCATTCGAGGCAGAAGTAGAACGGTTTCGCCTGTTTCTCCAAAAACGGTTGCCTTAGAGACAGTAACATTGCTCCAAACCCGGACAACCGCATTCCGGCCGGTCTCTACAACTTGATAAAAATCTTCCTGGTATACAGCCCATAAGCCGGAATGAAATTGATGCCGGTGAAAAATAACGCATATAACAAACTGGCTAGTTCAGTTTGTACACCGATGTCGATCATGCCACTCACAACCTGCTCATTTAGTGGAAGATTGCCGAATTTGAATCGGTAGAAAAAGAGGGCAAAAATGTCGGCCAGTACGTATACAGCGATGGCATTAGCTCCGAAAATGACGCCCGGTTTCGTTCCGCTTTTATAACCAAGAACATCGATCAGAAAATACAGGGCACCCAGCAGTAGCGCGGCAAAACCGGACGTAACGAGCACAAAAGAGCTCGTCCAGAGGTTTTCGTTGACAGGAAACGTCAGTCCCCAGAAATAGCCAGCAGTCGCCGTGAAGAATCCGGTCGTCATCAGGTACGACACTTTTTCGGTTGGGCTGGCGCGACTGAGCATCCAGCGTCCGGCCAGCATGCCCGTAATGCCTGTTACGATGGAGGGGAACGTACTGAGTATGCCTTCGGGGTCCCAGGTGCCCTGCCACATACGGCCGGGCAGGTATTTTCGGTCGAGCCAGGCTGCCAGATTCTGACCTGGTTCCAGCACTACTTTTCCAACGTCTGGTGTTGGAATTTGGGTCATGGCTAACCAATAGGCAACCAGCGTGATAGCGCAAATCCAGACTTGCTGTTTCCAGGTCGTGTTCAGAAAAAGGAACGCGCAAACCAGAAACACAATAGCGATTCGGTGCAGGGTGCCTGTCCAGCGGATCGTAGAAAAATCAAAATCGGGCATCAGGTTCAGGAACATGCCCACGGCGAAAATTTTCAGTGACCGGATCACGATTTTCCGATACAACTCGCCAGTAGGACCGTCTTCTGTTCGCTTTCTACCGTAAGCCAGTGCAATGGAAACGCCTACAATAAACAGAAACGTAGGGGCAATTAAATCCGTGAAAGAAAGCCCATTCCATTTCGTGTGTCGCAACGTGAAATACACAAACTCCTCGCTTCCCGGAAAGTTGGCTACAATCATGGCCGCGATGGTAAAGCCACGCATCGCATCTAACGAAATGAGTCGGCCTGGTTGTTGTATCATTAAATTGTTAAAAAGCCCTGTTTCGACAATGGTATCTTTAGTACTGATTTGAGTACTATAAGGGCTATTAAACCCGAAGATTTATGCGTACTGGTTTTTATGCCACGTTATTCGCGCTACTGATTATTTGTCTGAATGGCTGTCGGCAGGCCGAAAAAAGTAGTATTGATGAGGGACGACAACTGGCTATCTCCTGGGAGTTGGTCAGTAATTTTACGGATACAAAAGACGGATTTGACGCTCGCTTCAAGCTTACGAACAAAAGCGACGTAGCCCTGACGGATGCCAATTGGGCGTTGTTTTTCAACATGTCGCCCCGGCCCATTCTTCCGGCCAAAACACCCCAGCCTGCTACAGTTCAGCACATCAATGGGGATTGGTATAAACTGACGCCCAACCAGGGATTTAGTCTTGCACCCGGTGCATCAACGGAAGTTCTATATCAGGGCACCGAAGCCGTTACTAAGGTTACGGATGCACCCTTAGGGCTATACGTTGTTTACTACGACAAAGACGGCAAAGAAGAAAACATTGTTCAGATCGCGCAGGCGAACTATACAATCGTGCCGTTTACGCGGAAAGAGCAGATGCTACGGGGTACGGGCGACTTGTATCCATTGGCAACTTCCGAAAACACGTACCAAAATAACCTGGCTGTGTCGTTGCTCCCCGTCGAACAGCTCCAGAAAATCATTCCATCGCCCGTAAAACTGACCACCAGTGCAAGTGTGTTAACCTTAAATTCTTCGCTGCCGATTTATGCCGAGAAAGGCCTCGAAAGCGAAGCGAATTTTTTGAGTCAGAAACTAAAAACGCTGACCGGGAAAGACTTTTCGGTAAATGCTGGAACCGCGACTACGAAAGGTATTTTTTTGAAAACGGGCAAAATTAGCATCAACGGCGTAGCGAAAGAAGCGTATCGGCTGGGCATCGACGGGAACGGGGTGTCGATTGTCGGGAGCGATGCGGCTGGCGTTTTCTACGGTGTGCAGAGTTTACTGGCCCTCATCCCGACCACTACGTATTTGACCCCCTCCGCCGATATTCCACTCAACTATGTGCAGGTTGACGATGCACCCCGGTTTGAATTCCGGGGTATGCATCTGGATGTGAGCCGGAATTTCCAGACAAAAGAAACCATCCTCCGCCTGCTTGATCTGCTGGCGTTTTATAAAGTCAATAAATTTCTATTCTACACGACGGAAGACGAAGGCTGGCGACTCGAAATTGATGGCTTGCCCGAACTGACCAAAGTGGGTGCGCAACGGGAACATACGTCGGGAAAAGAGACAGCGGTGTTGCATCCGGCCTATGGGTCTGGTCCGAAAGCTTACGACGAAGGCAAATACGGCAGTGGCTATTACACGAAAGCCGATTTTATCGACATACTGAAATACGCGAAAGAGCGCCATATCAAGGTGATCCCCGAAGTGAATTTGCCGGGCCACGCCCGGGCCGCCATTAAAGCGATGGAAGCCCGGTATGACCGATTGATGAAAGAAGGCAAAGAAAAGGAAGCGAATGAATACCGGCTCATCGACCCCAACGATAACTCCGTGTATTTGTCGGCGCAGGGCTATACCGATAACGTAGTGAGTGTGGGCCTGGAATCCACGTATCACTTTTATGAAAAAGTGGTCGATGAAATCACCAAAATGTATAAAGAAGCCGGGCTGCCGATGGACGTCATGCACGCGGGTGGCGATGAAGTGCCCGATGGCGTCTGGACAAAATCGCCCATTGCGGCCAATGTACTGAAAGCCAACCCGACAATCAAAGACCCTAAAAATTTACAGGCCTATTTCTTCGGAAAACTTCGGGAGCGGCTCGCCAAACGAAACCTGGAGGTTCATGCCTGGGAGGAGGCCGTCCTGGTGAAAGCGACCGATGGGAAATTAGTGATGAATCCTGAATTTGTGGGCAAGGGCGTTGTTCCCTACGTCTGGAATAACCTGTTTGATATCGACCTCGGCAATCGACTGGCAAATGCCGGTTATCCGGTTGTGCTTTGCAACGTATCGAATTTCTATTTCGATATGGCGTATAATAACGATCCGCAGGAGCCGGGACTGTATTGGGCGGGCTACGTCGATACGCGGAATAACTGGGCCTTTGCGCCCTTCGATATGTTCAAGACCACCTACAAAACGTCGATGGGAAAACCATTGAGTTTCGCCTGGCTGGAACGGATGAAACCCGAAGCGCGTAAAAACGTTCGGGGTATTGAGTCGCAACTCTGGAGTGAAACCGTCAAAGGTCGCGACATGGCTGAGTACGATATGCTGCCCAAACTGTTGGGTTTTGCCGAAAGTGCCTGGGCACCAGAGCGGCCCTGGGAAACCATCGAAAACCGGCAGGCGCGCGAGACGTCGATGAAGACAGGCTGGAATGTGTTTGCCAATACGCTGGCTCAGAAAGATTTACCACGACTGGCCCATATTAATGGCGGATACACGTATCGGTTACCGCTTCCGGGCGTTCATATTGAAAAAGGCATGGTAAATGCCAATGTCGAGTTGCCGGGTCTTAGGATTCGATACACGACGGATGGTTCTGAGCCAACCGCCCAATCGCCGGTTTACAAAAGTCCGGTGAAGGTGTCGGGTACGGTGAAACTCAGGAGTTTTGATGCCGCGGGTCGGTCGAGCCGGTCGGCGGTTGTTGTCGTGCCTTAACTGAAAATACCCCCAACCCCCTGAAGGGGGCTTAATCCACAAGTGAGCAAAGTCCCCTTCAGGGGGTTGGGGGTAGTCTTATCAAGATAAAAACTGCTTTTCAACATGACTATCGGAGTTGATTTAGGAGGCACTAATGTGAGAGCCGGTCTGGTCGATAATGGGTTAATTATTCGCCAGAAAAGTAAAGCGTTACATCAGAAAGATTCCCTCCCGGCTACACTGGCACAAGTGATCGAACTGATTCGACCCTTTGTCGAGTCGTCTGTCAGTAGCATTGGTATTGGCGTGCCGTCGGTGGTCGATATAGAGCGGGGGATTGTCTACAACGTAGCTAATATTCCGTCGTGGGAGGAAGTGGCACTACGGGCTATTCTGGAAAAAGAATTTGACCTGCCGGTTTTTGTGAACAATGACGTGAATTGTTTTACGCTCGGCGAACATCAGTTCGGGATGGCACAAGGCTACCGATCGGCGGTTGGTATGGCCATTGGTACGGGTCTTGGCTCCGGCGTTGTTGTTGATAATCAGTTGTATACGGGGAGCAACTGCGGAGCGGGTGAAATTGGATTACTACCTTACCTCGACAAGAATATCGAGTCGTATGCGGCTGCTCAATTTTTCGAAGCCAAGCATGGAACAACGGCCCTGGAAGCGAATCAGGCCGCCCGGCTGGGGGCGAAGAACGCGCTGAAACTCTGGGACGAATTTGGTAAACATTTTGGCGTTGCCGTCAAAGCTGTGCTCTACACCTACGATCCTGAAGTAATTGTTTTGGGCGGTTCCATTGCCAACGCCTATCCGTTTTTCAGAACGACCATGTTCGAAAGTATGGCTGATTTTGCGTATCCGGTAACGCTCCGGCGGTTGAAGATTTTTCAATCGCAGAACGAGAATATTGCCCTTTTGGGAGCGGCCGCGCTGGCTCAGGGTGCGGAGCATGGCGCATGGGCCGTCCGTCGTTACGGCATGGGGTAACCCGTCCCCATGTGCCACACCACTCATTCGCCTAAAGCTTCCGATGAAACGAAACACGCTGATTGTTGTCCTGATTCTGCTGATATTTTTTGTCATCTCCTTTCTGACCAACATTCTGGGGCCGATCATTCCCGATCTGGTCGAAAGTTTTCACCTCAGTATCGGCCTGGCGGGATTTCTGCCGTTCGCCTTTTTTGTGGCGTATGGTGTGTCGATTCCGTCCGGAATTCTGGTGGAAAAATTTCGGGAGAAACCCGTGCTGATTGGAGCGTTTGTACTGGCCTTGCTGGGGTCATTGCTCTTCGCGTTGATCCCCCGGTTTTCGGTAGCGCTGGTCTCTTTATTTTCCATCGGCGTGGGGATGGCCATGTTACAGGTGGCTATCAATCCGCTGCTTCGGGTAGCCGGTGGCGAGGAACATTTTGCGTTTAATTCGGTACTGGCCCAGCTTTTTTCCGGGGCTGCTTCATTTTTTAGTCCCTTGCTGTACAGTTACTTCGTTCAAACGATTCATACCGACAATACGTCCTTTTTTATACGTCTGCTCAACCAGGTGGTGCCGGTTCATTTTGAATGGGTGTCGTTATACTGGGTTTTCGCCTTCACTACGTTGCTGATGATCGTGGTGGTGGCATTGATCAAATTTCCGGCGGTTGCACTCAGGGACGACGAAAAAATAGAGGTTGGTGGTACGTTGGTTGAGTTGCTGAAAGATAAAACGGTACGGCTCTTTTTCGTTGGAATTTTTGCCTATGTCGGTACAGAACAGGGCATTGCCAACTGGATGTCGAAATTCCTGCAACTCTATCATGGCGTCGACCCAGCCACCGATGGCGCTACGGCCGTCGCCTATTTCTGGGGCTTAATGACCGTTGGCTGCGTACTTGGCTTGATCCTGCTGAAATTTATCGACAGCCGAAACGTGTTGATTGTGTTTACATTGGGTGCGCTTGTCTCATTGGTGTTAGGATTATTTGGTCCGAAAGAATGGGCACTTTATGCGTTGCCGGGCACGGGCTTTTTTGCGTCGGTCATGTGGTCGATTATTTTCTCACTGGCGCTCAATTCTGTACCGAAACATCATGGCACATTTTCTGGTATCTTGTGCACCGGAATCGTGGGTGGTGCGCTGGTGCCGCTCATCATCGGTGGGCTAGCCGAACTGGTAGGGCTACGGTTAGCCATGCTTCTGCTGCTCACTACGTTAGGCTACATTTTTAGTATTGGCATCTGGGCCAAACCCCTGGTAACGAACGCGACGATTAAATTAAAGAGTTCTATAATGAGCGAAAGAATGACTGAGTGAAAGAGCGAAAAAACTACCGGATGGCTTACGCTCATTCACTCATTCACTCTTTCGCTATTTGGCACATGCACAAGATCATTCTACTGATTGATTTCTCCGAGGACTACAGCCGGAATCTGTTGAAAGGGATTTCCAAATACGCCCGCGAACATGGTCCCTGGGTGTTTTGCCAGATGCCCCTTTTTCACCGGGAAACCCTGGGCGTCGATGGTATCCTGAACTGGGCCCGCGATTGGGAAGCCGATGGCATTATCGGGCAGCTCTACAACGATAGCAGCGTAGAGAAGATCGTTCAGGCGGGCATTCCGGTCATTGCGCAGGACTTCAAAGAGCGTTTTGTCGAGATTCCGAACATAACCGGTGCGCACCGGGCAACGGGCGCTTTAGCTGCTGATTATTTCCTGCGGAAAGGCTTCCGCCATTTCGCTTTTTACGGATTCAAACACATTGTCTGGTCAAGGGAACGGGCCGAAGGTTTCGACGAGCGGGTGTCCAAATCCGGGTGTTCGGTGCATTATTTTGAACATGAAGAGTACAGTTCAAGTGATCTATGGCATTATAAACCCAGTTCGTTGAGTAAGTGGCTGTTATCGTTGCCCAAGCCCATTGCCATTCTGACCTGCGACGATCGGATGGGGCAACATATAACCGAAACCTGTCGGCATTCGGGCATTCGGATTCCCGAAGAAGTAGCGGTGCTGGGCGTCGATAATGACGAAATGCTCTGTGAACTTTCAGACCCTCCGCTTTCCAGCATTATGCAGGATGCCGAGAAAGGGGGGTACGATGCTGCTCAGCTGCTTGATCGGCTGATTCGCAAGGAGATAACCGATATTTATGACATTATCGTTGAGCCCACGCAGGTCATTACCCGTCAGTCGACCGACATTTACGCAACCCACGACGAATACATTGCGTCGTCGCTGAAATATATTCACCAGAACATCGATAAAAACCTTCAGGTCGATGAGGTCGTGAAGCAGGTACCGTTGTCGAGACGGTCGCTGGAAATGCGGTTTCAGCAGGTGATCGGGTACCCGATCTATAAATACATCCAGAACCTACGTATTGAAAAATTCTCGAAAAAACTGCTGGAAACCGATCAGGCTGTTTTCGAAATAGCGATGGATCTGGGTCTGAACGATACGAAAAATATTGCCCGTCAATTCAAGCTGATAAAAGGATGTACGCCCCTCGAATATCGCCATCGGTATCTGGCCGGGAAATAAGTCTTACTGATCTTTCGACGTTTCTTTCAGCAGCCAGATGTCTGAAATTCGGGAATTTTGCCGCCAGTTCAGATGCGATTCTTCCGGCTGGTCAAACGTAACGCTGATACGTCCATCCTGCGTAGCGACTAAGGGAACAATCCACTCTTTAACTGTATCGGCTTCCCGATTATACTGGATCGGTTCCAGCCGTTTGCCATCCACCCGCAGCAATGCTTCGCCAAAACCCACCACCCGAATAACGTAGCGGGCACCCGGATCAAGGTTATCATAGTCGAGCGCCGGGCTCCGCTGAAACGTTTGCGACGACAACCGGGCCCGACTGAACCCATCTTTCCACCAGGCAATATCCGTGGCGTCGTCGGAGATGGTTTTCACGCGCGGCCCTTTGCTTACGCTCGACACATCATCGTAAAAACTTCCCTTGCCGGGCGTTTCCCAGACACCAATTTTCTTCAGTCGGGCCAGTTGCTCCTCTTTGGTTTTCAGTGATTTAACTTTTGTTATTTCGTCGGCCAGCCACCAGCGGTTGTTGAGCGGATAATCCACAAAGTCCAGCAAACACCCCCGCTCATACCCCTTTGCCTTGTATTTTGGTACGCTGGTTTGTAAGCCGATCGAAGCAAATAAATCAGCACAAAGTGTCTCTATTTTACTGCGTAGCTCGGGCGAGGCCGGTTTTTTGTCGGCCTGATTTATCACATCAAGCGCCTGCGTCATAACCGTTCCCTGGTTTTTTACATCGGCACGAGCCAGTAACGCATTCGCTTTCTTTTCCAGCCCCTGTTCATAAAGTTGGCGTCGGCGCGTATACGTATCATAATAGGCACGTAGCAGAAAAAGCTGCCAGCGCCAGTTGGTGTGTAGCCCCGGATTGTTGGTCTCCAGCTTTTTCCAGTAGGCAAACGTGGTTTCTACACCGCCATTTTCGGCGAGCGGCCCCTGCCAGTTTTGTTCCAGCGCTGCGATGCCATCGGCCGTGGCTTCATCCAATGTTGGGCCGAAGAAAAAGCGACCGTATTCTTTCAGGATCTCGTGGATACTCATGTCCGGGCCCCAGCCGCGCATACTCCAGACCACCTTGTTGACATCATCGTGACACCCGTCCGAGTAGGACACAAATCCGTCCGTAAAAGGAGCTGCAACGGCCTGTGCTTTCGCGTAGAAATAAGGGCGGGGGTTTGGCGCTTCACGGCCCAGTGTCAGCGCGTAGGCCTGATCCCACCGCTCGACGGGAAATTCGCAGCGAACGTTGTGCGTAATGTCGGGGTACTGCCGAATCTGGTACTGTTTGGGTAGCCGGTAGCGGGTTTCGGCCAGGGGTGGACTGCTTGGTCCATGCACAACACCTGCCAGCCAATCGGGCTTATTCTGAGCCAGATAGTCATAGAAAAAATCGATCTGTTCTACACTGAAACCTTGCAGTGAAAGCCAGATTTTGGCCTTCGGATGGTATTTGATCAACAGCGTGTGCAGGTCTTTCAGGAAGGGCATCACCTCTTTCGGATGATTATCCCCTGGATCGCCACCCGGTACGAAAATATGATCGAGCCGGGGACAGGCTTTATAAAAAGATTCGTGTAGATCGAGTTCGGCTTTTCGCTTTGCTACGTCCGTGAGCGCAAACGTAGCGGGGGTCCAGACCCAGTAATCGAGGTCATATTTCTGGCAGATTTCGCTCATTTTGATCCGCATCTCCGGCGCTGGAATCTTGAAATGCGGACTCGGTTTTTCCTCCTCGTGGAAGGGAATGCCTTCAATGGCATTGGTACCAAAAATAGCTAACTCCCGAAAATACTGGTCAAACTGGGCCACCGTCCACGCATCATACGAATTGGCCGTTGTCCGGTAACCCAATTGATGGCCCCGAATGGGGTAAGCCGGTGCTGATGCTACGTCGATTGGCGCAGGTATCTCAAGCTGTTTGGTAGCCATGTTGAGATTACGCAGGAGCCACCCCGTGCCAAACAGAATGCCTCGCGCGTCGGCGCCAATAATCCAGAGCGTACTGCCTTTTGCATTGACCTCGCTGAGAACCCGAAAGCCCTCCGGCTTCACGTCTGGTCTATCCTTCTCGACCTTAACCGGAATCGAAACGCCAAGCAATTCTTTATCGCTTGATAGGACAAATGCGATGGTAATAGGCTTATTATGAGGCCAGTTTGCTACGTTATTCAACGTGATGCCTGTCCGTTTGGCGATTTCTTCGCTCAATAGTTGCGGGGCCGTTTGCCGCATGGGCATAGGTACCGAAGGGGATACAAGCATAACCGCCCGCTGAAGATTAATCGGCTGGGCGGCTAGTGGAATGAACCTCGCTGAACTCAGGACAAGAAATAGACAAAGGCAGGTTACGATACGACAAGGGTTCATAAAAGATAAGGAAAAGAACGTAGTACGGCCTATTTATTGACTGCTTGCTGAACTTTACGGATGGCGTCGGCAAAGGACTCTATATCGCGGCGGGTACCCAGCATGGCCTGCTGGAATATCCACACGGCTTCGTCGGCGCAGGCCCGTTCGGCTACGGGGCAGTACACCTGCGAATAATCGACAGCGTCGGGAATGGCGTAACACATCCAGTTTTTTTGCTGAAAAACGGGTTGTCGGTAAAGCGGGTGCGGATAGCCTGCTGAGCAGGGGAGGCCCTCTGCCGCCAACATGGCTACAAAGGCCTGCTTCGGCAGTTGATTGAACTTCGTTGGGTCGTACCTGAAAATATACAGATGGTAGGCGTGGCGAATAGTAACGTGTCCCCGGCTAAGGGGCGTAATGCCGTCCAGTTCACTCAGTAAGCTATCTAAATACAGGCCATTTTCATTTCGAATTCGGGTTTGTTCGTTGAGCCGTTTCAACTGTTCACTGAGCAAAACGGCCTGCAACTGGGTAATGCGATAATTACAGCCCGGATTGAAATGGTCGTACCATTGCCCTTCGGGAAGTCGTCCTACATTACGTAGTGAATTCATGATCTGGTAAAGCGCATCGTCGTTGGTAATGACCATGCCGCCTTCGCCCGACGTCAGGTTCTTTGACGACTGAAAACTGAAACTACCTGCGTCGCCGATGGAGCCGAGTTTCTGGCCTTTGTATTCGGCTCCGTGGGCATGGGCGGCATCTTCAATCACCCGCAAATTATACCGATGGGCAATGTCCAGAATGGCGTCCATATCGCAGGCTAACCCGGCAAAATGAACGGGAATAATCACTTTGGTCCGTTCGGTAATGGCGGCTTCAATGGCTTTTGGATCAAGGTTGTACGTATCAGGATCTATATCGATAAAAACAGGGACGCAGTTAACCTCCAACACGACAGACGCGGTGGCAATAAAGGTATAGGGGGGGACAATGACTTCATCGCCGGGCCGTACGCCACACGCAATTAAGGCCAATCGGAGCGATACAGATCCGTTTACGCAGCTTATGGCGTATTTAGTGCCACAATACTTAGCAAACTGCTGCTCAAAATCGGCTACGGCCCCGGCACAATCGGGATTTCCCCATTGGCCGCTGCGCACGATGTGGGCTACGGCCTCCACATCCTGTTCATCGTAGATCGGCCAGGGGAACGTAGTTGTAACGGCCTTTTCACCGCCGTCTATCGCCAATTGCTCTATTAAGGGCGTTTTATTCATTCCGAAGAAAAAATATCTTTTCCTTAATACGGAATGAAGTCTATTTCAGGCTATTGGGTAGTGTAAATTTTGATAAGTAGTAAAAGCCATTACAGCCCATGACCCGTTATTTGTTCCAGTTGCTACAGCCAACTACCAATTGTCGCTTTAATGTACCCTGCTGTTGGCTCAAAGTAGCCGATTGAAAATTCCCACTAAGCGCTCAAACATCACGTAGCTACTTTTGTATCGACGATGCTATGCACCGAAAAAATACCCCTTCCTCTAAACCAAAAAATAGAAAATAGTTACAATGAATCAGAAAACATCAGCCGCCTTTGTTGGCGCTTCCTGGCTTGCTCTTGGCACCGGTATGTTCGGCTTCTTAATCGGGCTTTGGCGATCCGACATGCTTTTAAATGAAAAAGGATTCTACTTTACCGTCCTGATGTTCGGCATATTCGCCGTAGTGTCCGTTCAAAAAAGTGTTAGAGACCGATTGGAGGGCTTGCCCGTAACGGATATTTATTACGGTATCTGTTGGTTTTCAACCATCCTGTCTATTTCACTTTTGACGATTGGTTTATGGAATGCGACCCTGCTGCCCAGTGAAAAAGGGTTTTATGCTTTCGCGTTTTTACTGGCGTTATTCGGTGCCATTGCGGTACAGAAAAATACCAGAGATAACCAGGAGTTCAACAAGAAACTATAACTTGCTTGCTCCTTAAAAGCCAAAGCGTAGGGAGCGATATAGTATGTTAATGCCAACGCTTTAGCCAGGATTGTATCTAGGAATTAGGCCCTAAGTGTTTGGTTACAAGAGCCGTACGACGGCTAAATCGCTGGTTATCTTGAAATAGCCACGATCCAGAAAGCTCACAATTGCCTTTAGTTTCGCTTCAAAAGGCGTTTGCCCATAGGACACCGCGCCCACCCCAACGATATGAACATTGGCCTGCCCCGCCCGGCCCCTTGCCTGTGTAAGTAGGGTCTCGGGCTTATAGGGACAGGCAACGTAGGTATCGCAGAGGGCTGCATAGGCTGCCAGAATACGGTCACAATCAGTTTCGGCGAGAAAGTCGATGCCGTGTCGGGGAAGCTGGTTCTGGAGTTCCTGGATTGGGTTCATGAGTGCAAGCTACCGATTTCGCTTATACGTCTGACTTGGTTTACCTGTACAATCACGCTGGTTGTTGACTTTAGCTACAGGAGAAACGTAGCGAAATTTCTCATGGCTGTAGGGCGTCAGCGGACCTGTTTGTAAAACGATTGGGTCGACCAAAACTTATTGCCGGGACATAAACCCGGCAGTAAGGATAGCAGAGAATAATTGACGGAAATTATTTACATTGGCCGGGTATTACAGACCCGTATTAAGGGTCTGCTTTTCATTCATACGTCTAAACCTTCCAACCAATGGGAAAATCAGTCTCCGTCGCATTATTTAGTTTTTTAGTCAGTCTACTCCCTTCTGTCAAGGCACAAACAATCGATTTAAAACCAGTTTGGGAATCCGATACAACACTACGTACACCCGAATGTGTGCTCGTTGAGCCGGGCAAAAAAGTTATATACGTAGCCTGTATCAATGGAGGCCCGGCCTTAGAAAACAAAGGTAGTTTTATCGCCAAAGTTGGGCAGGATGGTAAGGTGATTAAGTTAAAATTCACCGAAAACCTTAATTCGACGAAAGGGATGGGTATTCTGGGCGACAAACTGTATGTCACCGAAATGACTCAGGTCGCGGAAATCGCACTGGCTACCGGAAAGATACTCAACCGGTACCCGATCGAAGGCGCGAAATTCCTGAATGATATCGCTGTCGATACCAAAAAAGGAGTTATTTATATTACCGATTCGAATGACAGCAAAGTCTGGGCCTTAACCGGCGGGAAAACCAGCCTTGTTTTAGGCGGTGATCCGCTGAAGGGTACCAATGGTCTTTTTGTTGAAAATGATCAATTATTGATCGGAAACGGCGATGGCTCCCTGCTTTCTATGGACATCGCCACGAAGAAACTGAACACGATCGCCAAAGTGTCTGGCGGTATTGACGGTATCGTAGCTTTGGGAAACAAGAAATACATTGTGACCGAATGGGGCGGGAAGATCTGGTACATCAAAGCCGATGGTACTACCGAACTGAAAATGGATAGCACAAAAGAGAAAATCAACACAGCTGACATTGGTTATGATTCAACTACCCAGATGCTGTTCGTTCCTACCTTTTTCCATAACACCGTAAAAGCTTATTCCCTTAAGTAAGTAGCATTTTTTAAGCTAAATCTGTAAGGATTCGTCAAGCCTTAAGGGTTAATAATCATCGATTAAAAAGCTCGGTTTCAAAGAATTTAAGTGTTGGAATACTTGATTGGAAGGCAACCAAAAGGGCATGAATTGTTTCGTAATTCATGCCCTTTTGGTTGCCTTTCTGGGTGATTGATCAACCCCCGAAATACTTCTTTGCCTTTGAGTAGGTAAGCCATACCTGTCACAGGCTGATTCGGTCAGGTACTTAGTTTGGAATGGTCCAATTGCCTGCTTTCGAACAGGATTGAGTAAATCAGGTTTTGTGGAAACTTTCTCTGGTATACCCTTCAGGTAGTGAGTTTTGATTTGGGAAAAGTACCAGCATGAGACAGCGTACCGTAGTAGTCCTAATTTATAGTTTATTCGCATTTCTTTGTCTTCCTTACGGATTGGCAGTTGCGCAGACGAAGCCTCAATCTGTTGCCGAATCACCTACTTCTTCCTTTGTTCTTAAGAATGGAGATCGGGTGGTTTTTCTGGGAAATTCACTGTTCGAAAATGATTTTCAGTACGGTTATCTGGAACTGGCCCTGACAACCCGCTGGCCCGACCGGGATGTTACGTATCGCAACCTGGGCTGGACCGGCGATAATGTTTTTGGCGTGGCACGGGGCAGCATTACGAATCCGCCCACCCCCTATGAACTGCTCATGGAACACCTCACGAAAGCCAAGCCAACCGTTGTTTTTCTGGCGTATGGGGGCATCGAAGCGCAGGAAGGAGAGGCCGGTCTTCCTGCTTTCAAAGAAGGATTAACGAAATTGCTCGACAAAATTGACCAGCTTGGGGCAAAAGCCATTCTGTTGTCACCCATTCCGATCCTGTCCGCCGATTCTGCCGAAAGCCTGACAAAACGGAATGCCATGCTGGAACGGTATGCGGCCACGATAGCAAAAACGGCTACGGAACGTAGTACACCCTATATTGATATCTTCAAACCGATACAGGAAATCAACCGGAAAGGAGCATTAACGGAAAACGGCATTCACCTGAATGAAACGGGTTATTATTACCTGACCACCATCCTGGAAAAAGGACTGGGATTACCGCCACGAACCGAGCCGGTTGCGATAACGGTTTCCAAAGCCACCGTGGAGGCAGCAGCCCCGGCCAAAATGCTGGATTCCGCAGCGAATTCGGCCAGCCTGAAATTCACGATCCATGAACGCTATCTCCCGCTCCCGTTGCCTATAGAAGAATTCGGACGAACAATTCCTGGGCAGATCGTTAAAATAAGCGGTTTGAAAAAAGGATTTTACCGACTCACAGCCGACAATTCGGAGGTGATCACCGCATCGGCAAAACAGTGGGAGGAGGGCGTCGAAATCAGGCAAGGGCCCTCTTTCGAGCAGGTTCATGAGGTGCGTCAGATGATTTTGAAAAAGAATGAGTTGTTTTTCTTTCAATATCGACCGATGAATACGACCTACATTCTGGGCATGCGCGCCCATGAGCAAGGCCGGCATGTGAAGGGGCTTGAAGAGCAAAGTATCCTTATAAAATGGCTGGAAGGGCAGATTGCCGTAAACCGCACGCCCGTCTCAAGAGTATACCAACTTACCCTTCTGAAGTAACATGAACGTCATGAAAACGAGCTGGCCGCTGAAGTTCCTTCGTAGACTGATCATTATCCCTGTCATCCTGCTTATTACGTCCTCGGTCAATCAGGATAACGCAAAAGACGATCCTGATCCAGATGTGAAGCGTGAACTGGCGTCCTTTAAAGTCGCGGATGGATTCGAAGTAACCCTGTTTGCGGCTGAACCACTGGTGGCCAAACCCATCCAGATGAACTGGGATGCCGACGGTCGGCTGTGGGTGGTGAGCAGTACGGCCTATCCGCACCTGAAGACAGGCGAGCAGGCAAACGACAAGATTTTTGTGCTGGAAGATACCGACGGCGATGGTAAGGCCGATAAATCGACCATTTTTGCCGAAGGCCTGATAACGCCCACCGGCATCCTGCCGGGTGATGGCGGGGTATACGTAGCAAATTCCACCGAAATCCTGCATTTCGCCGACACGGATGGCGATGGTAAGGCCGATAAAAAGCGTCGGATATTAAACGGTTTTGGCACCGCCGATACCCACCACCTCATTCATACCTTTCGCTGGGGCCCCGAAGGATTGCTTTACTTTAACCAAGCCATCTACACATACAGCCACGTTGAAACGCCCGCCGGTATCAAACGGCTGGAAGGGGGCGGTGTCTGGCAGTTAAATCCTAAAAAGCTCGAACTGGATATTTACGCCAAAGGATTGACCAATCCGTGGGGGTTACAATTCGATCGCTGGGGGCAATCGTTCCTGACCGATGGTGCCGGTTTTGAAGGGATTAATTACGCATTTCCGGGTGCTACGTTTCTCAACTCGCCGGGTGCCGCCCGAATTCTCCGGGGATTGAATCCGGGGCAACCCAAACACAGCGGGCTGGACGTAGTGTCGGGTCGGCATCTGCCCGAATCCTGGCAGGGGAGTGTCATTACCAACGATTTTCGGGCCAATCGGATCAATCGGTTCAAGCTGGAAGAACAGGGGAGCGGCTATGCATCCAAACAGGCCGAAGACTTATTGTGGACCGATCATGTCGCGTTTCGTCCCGTCGATATTTCCGTCGGGCCGGATGGCGCTATTTATGTCGCCGACTGGTACAACCCCATCATTCAGCATGGGGAAGTCGATTTTCATGATCCACGCCGGGATCATGAGCATGGTCGTATCTGGCGGATTGTTGCCAAAAACCGGCCGTTGGTTAAAAAGCCGCAATTAAGTAAAGCCAGTGTCAGCGAACTTCTGGAAGCTCTGAAGGTGCCCGAGGCCTGGACCCGTACGCAGGCTAAACAGATGCTGAAAGCCCGTGGCGCCAACGAGGTGATACCGGTACTTCAGAAATGGGTGCAGAATCTGGATAAAAAGGAGGCTGACTACGAACACCATTTGCTGGAAGCGCTCTGGGTCTATCAAACGCTTGAGGTAGTGAATGAACCGCTTCTCCTGCAACTTTTGAACGCCGAAAATCACAAAGCCCGGGCCGCTGCGTTGCGGGCGCTTGACTTATGGTATCCCAAGCTTACCAACGTACCAGCTCTGCTTACAAAGGCGGTGGCCGACAAGCACCCTCAGGTGCGTATGGAAGCCGTGATTGCGCTGCGGAAAGTAAAAACGGCCGAGGCTGCCCGAATGGCGTTGACTGTGTTGGAAAATCCGATGGATGAGTTTCTGGATTATGCCCTGTGGCAGACCGTTCGTGAGCTGGAACCGTTCTGGATGGCGCGGCTAAAGGCCGAACCCAACTTTCTGGGCAATTCGAATAAAACCGTTTTTGCGCTGAAGTCAGTGAGTAATCCAACGGCGGTTTCCCGGCTGGCTCAGTTGTATCAACAGGATCAGGTTCCCGAAGAATACCAGAAAGACGTACTGGGTTCGGTGAGTAAATTCGGAAGTGCCGCCGATTTGACGATCATTTTTGACAAAGCCATTCAGGAGAACTCTAAGTCAGCGAAGCAGTTGGCCAGTCAGTTGAATGCACTGGAAGAAGCCGCCCGACGAGGGGTGAAACCGGGTGGCGATCTTGGTCGGATTACGCGTTTTATTGATAGTGAAGACGACGCTATCGCCACAAACGCTATCCGGCTAATTGGTTTATGGGGACTGAACGAACAGAACGGAACGTTGGTCAGCCTGGCTCAAAAAGAGGATAAGAGTAAGCGAAAAGCGGCCTTAGGCGCACTCGCTACGTTGCATACCGATCAGGCCCAAAAGTCCCTGATTGACATGACGGGTGCGAAAAATCCAGCTGATCTGCGATTAGCAGCAGCTTCCCAGCTGGTGGCCGTAAATGTGGCTGGAGCAGCCAAAATCGGGGGTGATCTCCTGCGGACTCTACCGCCCCAAACCAACGTATCGGAACTGTTTCAGGCATTTTTAGCCAACAAGCAGGGGACACGGGCGCTTGCCGACGAGCTGGCCGTCAAAAAAATACCGGAAAACAGGGCTAAAGAAGGTCGGCAGATCGTGCAGCGCAACGTACCCTACAATCGACGTAACGGGGAAGACGCCAAGCTACTGACACAGGCGCTGGAAGCGTCCGGTGGCGTTCTGCTTCCGGAAAAAATGCCTCAGGAACTGACGGATCAGGAGATCAGCAGCCTGGCGAAAACAATCAAAGAAACCGCCGATCCGGTTAAAGGAGAACGCCTGTTTCGAAGAAGCACCCTTGCTTGCCTCACGTGCCACGCTATTGGCGGAGCTGGCGGACGTATCGGCCCCGATTTGAGTAGCCTTGGAACGAGTTCACCAGCCGAAACCATCATCCGGTCCGTTCTCTATCCAAATCTGTCCATCAAAGAGGGGTTCGAACTTCAGCGTGTCGCGAAAAAAGATGGTAGCGAATTAATGGGTTACCTGGTCAGTAACGGCACGTCCGACATTGTACTGCGTGATGTTGGCGGGATGGAGGTTTCCATTCCCAAAAGTCAGATCAACGTCATTGAAAAAGTGCCCGGTTCGCTGATGCCCCCCGGATTAACGGCCAGTTTAGATAAAGAGGAGTTTAGTAACCTGATCGGTTTCCTGTCGAAACTAGGCGAATCGGGGAAATTTCGCGTGCCTACAACCCGGTTTGTACGTCGCTGGACGGTCGCTTCGGGCAACAAGGAACTGACTCGAAGAATCGGAACTGAGGGGCCAGGCTACGTCGCTAAGGATAACGCAAAGGTGCCCTGGCAACCCGAATATAGCAAAGTGTCCGGCGACCTGCCCCTGGACGAATTGCCGATTATTGACGCGAATGCAGACAAGCGATATAGCTTCGTTCGGTTCGAGATTGAAGTGGTCAGCAAAGGGAATGTAAATCTGGTCATCAACTCAACGGCCGGTTTAAGCGCCTGGGCAGGCACAAAGTTACTCAAACTCACCGATCGGGGCGTCGTGGCCGATTTTTCGCCAGGTGTTCATGCCATCACGGTGGCCATTGACAGAACGCTACGTAAGGATGGGCCACTTAGCATTCAACTCCTGGATGCGGAGAGTTCACCGGCTCAAACAAGGCTTGTCATTGGGCGGTAGGATAGACGTATGAGCAATGCATTAAAAAGACTGGAATACTAACGTATCGTTCTTTTGTAGATTGATATTTCTCACGGCGCCCGTCCCCCTAAAGCCGTAGGCAATGCCCACGATATTAATTTTCTTTTTGGGGAGGGGCGCTTCATAGGCTAATTCACCATTGATGCGATAAGCCAGTTTTTGCCCATCACTTTTGCAGGATACGTTTATCCAGTTGGAGAAATCAACGCCAAACCTGGACAAATCAGCCTTTTTTCCGGAAATCATAGTGGCCCCATTGAGAAGCATAAGCTCCGATACACAACCCTTCGTGGAAAGTGGTATCGAAATGGGCATTCCGTCAGTTATCAGTTCGATCCAGGTTTGCTGGCAGGCAGCCGCGCCCTCGCCATATTCATTTTTCAGGTCACAGCTAAACGAGAAATCGGTTAAGGGAACGGGGTCGAAATTGCCGACATTGCAGTACTTAATCAGAGGGACCTGAGGCTGTAATAGCACATTTTTCTGCTGAATTTCGGCAACGGGTAGCCGCATCATGTCCGGCCCGATGAACTCAGATGGCTTGAGGTAAACAGGTATCGGTTTCGAGTCAATAGTGCCAAGCCAGCCATTGGTCGGAATCAGCAGGGAGTGCTCCTGAACAACCTGTTTGCCGATGATCAGTTTAGCCCGATAATAGCCTGGTTCATAATAAATAGACGTATACGTTTGCCCATTTTTATCCACCAGGGTTCGTAAGCGCGGGTCCCACGATTGTTGAATGTAAACCGAGTCGGTAGGGGAGGCTGTAGCATTATAGGTAAAAATGACCGAGTTAGGAATGCCGCGGGTCAGCGGTTTGCTGCTAAAACTATACTGGTTTACGTTTAGTTGAGGCTGCTTCTGGTCAAATGCAACAATACCGATCACGACAATGGCGATAACAATGCCCGCTATCCCACTAATTTTCAGCCAGTTGATGGATAATTTAATGGGTTTCGCAGGTAAACGCTCAACAAAATTAGGTGGCAAATCACTACGTACCTGTGGCTTGCTGAACGTTCGCCAATCCGGGTAGCCCGCAAATTGCGCCAGTGTGTTCAAGGTCGTATTGCTGGGCAAATGCTGGTAGTCGACCCGGCCCCAGATCCGGCGTAACGTACTGGCACTCAGTGAAACCCCTGTCTCTTCCAGAATACGTTGCTGGAGATTATCGAAATCGACACTTGTCCAGGATTCGCTCATTCCCCAGTCGAGTTTTTGTTCAATCAGCTTTTTGCACCTGAGCAAATCGGTCGAATTGGAAATCATTGTAAATCAGAGTGGTATAACTTGAAAAAACTTGATCGGCAAATGAATTGCAAGGTAGTACGCGATGGGTTTAGGTTTACTTCTTTCCGCCAATAAATCCCTGTCATGTTACGAAACTACCTCACTATTGTCCTGCGCAATTTCCGGCGTCAGAAAGGGTTTACCCTGCTCAATATTACGGGTTTAGCCATTGGGCTGGCCAGCGTAACGCTTATCTATCTGTTTATTATCGATGAACAGGATTTTGATCGTTTTCACCCCGATTCCGATAACCTCTATGTACTGGGGACGCATCGGAAGGTAAATGGCGAAGAAGGGACGTCAGCTTACGCAGCGGGTGCCTGGCAGGAAGCACTTCAACGCCGTTTCCCGGAGATTATTGGCGGAACGCAATTGATCTCGATGGGCTATCCGGCTTCGTTCTGGGACCGAAAAACGGATAAAATTCTACTATCGGAGAATGCGTTTTGGGTCAATCCCGACTTTAATACGGTCTTTTATTTTCCCTTGGTATATGGTGATCCCCTAACGGTGTTCAAGAAGCCCAACGGGATTGTACTCAGTGCAACCATTGCCCGGCAGTTTTTCGGAGAGCAGAATCCCGTTGGTAAAACGCTGGAAATTAGCCATATCTATGCAACCGATAACAAGTACGTTCCGCTGACGGTAACGGGTGTACTTGAGGACTATCCGGCGAATTCGCACATCCAGCCCGACTACCTGATAAGTACCGGCATGCTACGTTCGATGATGACGGCCAACAATACAAACTGGCTGGAGAATTGGGGAGCCGGGGATGGTTGGTTTCTGACGTATCTGCACACAACGCCAAATGCCGACGTCGGGAAAATAAGTCGATTGTTTAATCAGGTCGTACAGGCCAATCTCCCTAAAGATCCTACACGCCAGATCGAGCCAGCAATTATGCCATTAAGCGGTGTTCATTTCAATCAGGCGCTTCGATCCAGCTATAACAACAGCCGGATTGGTGATAAAAAGTACCTCTACATTTTTGCGTCGACCGCGCTGCTCGTGATCATCATTGCCAGCATTAATTACATGAATCTGGCAACGGCCCGTGCCGTTCGGCGAGCGAAGGAAATTGGCCTACGCAAGGTGCTGGGGAGCAACCGGCTTCAGTTGGTTTTACAATTTCTGGGCGAATCCCTAATCACTACGTTCCTGGCGCTACTGGTTGCGCTGGTGTTGGTCATTGTGCTGTTGCCGTTGTTTAACGTCATTGCGGGCAAGCATTTTACGCTGGCTCATCTGGTGCAGGGAAAACTGATCGGCGTTACGTTGGGCACTACGTTGCTGGTTGGTCTGCTGTCGGGCAGTTACCCCGCGCTGTATTTATCGGGTCTGCTGCCCATCAGTGTGCTGAAAAATAACCGATTCACCAGCCGTAGTTCCGACTGGCTTCGGAAAGGGCTGGTTGTGTTGCAATACACCATCACGATTCTGTTGATTGTCTCGACCGGTATCATGATGAAGCAGATGAATTTTATTCATGACTCAACCTTAAGCCGAAGTGGCGATCAGTTGCTTTCGATTCGGTGGTCGGGCATGGCTTCGCTGGATAAATACCGATCCCTAAAGCAGCGTATTCTGGAAGATCCTGAAATAGAAGTTGTCACGATGGCGAATCACTTGCCCAATCAGGATTACTTTGGCTCGCTGGATCACGACGTTACGTTCCCGCAACTCGGCAATCAGTCGTACGCATGGGCCGGTATGCGCGGTGACTACGACCTTCCGCAGGCGTTCAATCTGGAATTACTCGCCGGTCGAAAATTCATTAGAAATAATCCAGCCGATTCCAGCGCCTATTTACTCAACGAAAGTGCGATTAAATCGTTGGGGTTGCCATTGGACAGGGTGCTGGGTATGCGCCTGACGATCAAGCGGCCTTATGAGCAACCGAATCAGAAAAAGGAAGGAACCGTAATCGGCGTTGTCCGTGATTTTCCCTTTCGGTCGATCCATCATACGATTTCTCCTTTGGCCATCAGCGCCCGTCCTGATCCCGAAGACCGGATTATGTACGTGAAATTGCCAGCGGGTAAGTTTCAGGAAAAGATAGCAGAGGTCGAGAAAAAGTGGAAGCAGGTGCTGCCCGGTGTTGGCTACGACCACTGGTTTATGAGCGAGGAGTTTGGACGGATGTATGAAGGTGAAAACCGGATGTCGGGTCTGTTCAACGCGTTTTCGCTCCTGTCTATTCTGATTGCCTGTCTGGGGTTGTTCGGTCTGTCGGCGTATCTGGCCGAACGACGTACCAAAGAGATCGGTATCCGCAAAGTGATGGGGGCTTCCCTGCTCCAGATTCTCCGGCTGCTGTTTACACCCTTTCTCAAGTTGCTGGCCGTGGCTTGTATGATAGCCCTGCCGCTGGGCTGGTTTACGATGCACCGGTGGCTCGAAGATTTCACGTATCGGGTACCTATCGACGCGTTCGTTTTCCTGGTCGGCATCTTGCTGGTTTTCCTGCTGACAGCCGTTGTCGTTAGCTATGAAACGGTACGAGCCGCGCTGACGAACCCGCTGAACTCAATACGACAGGAATAGAGAGCGGTTTTTTCGCCACGATTAACGGTGATGTTGACCCCTGTTTTTGCAGATGAGGGGGCTGGTATAAGCTGGCAAGGTCAGAAAAATAAGGATAAACGGAAGGTAGCGATAAACCATGTGTAAGGACGAATTGACGTGGCATGTACGTTGACTTTCCTAAGAAATAAATCTACTAATAATTAGATTGGGGTAAGAAAATGCATTTTAGAGCTAATGCGTCGCTGCTGAAACGAATGTTCGTCATTGGCTACCTTTGTTTCTAACGGGCCTCCGACGATTTAGTAGTACCGGCGACATAAATGCCACCCTTTACCGATCAACTGTTTGCCATATGAAAAAGACCGGTTATCTCCTGATCATGTACGTCATAGCTAGCCTGACGGCTGTCGCTCAGGATCAGGATTCGACGAGAAAGGCTTTTATGGCGGCTCAGGCCGTTATTCAAAAGCAATCGGCAGACGACCATGCCAGGATGCTGGAGCAATTGCATATTACCTCGCTACGTCCCGGTCCGTCGGGAAATCCGAGTGCGCCAAATGCGGCCAATGTCGATGAAGCGCAGGCAACACCTTATACTAGCTTGCCTGACCCATTGACGCTGAAAAATGGCAGGAAAGTAACCACGGCCAGGCAGTGGTGGAATGAACGACGGCCTGAAATTGTCGAAGATTTCGATCGGGAAATGTACGGACGCGTGCCAAAGAACGTACCGAAGGTAACCTGGAAAGTGATCAGCGAAACGAAAGAAATGAACGGCGATTTTCCGGTTATTACCAAAAATCTGGTCGGTCATGTCGACAATTCGGCCTATCCGTCAATCGACGTGGCTATTGAGCTGACGCTCTCTACACCCGCTAATGCGACCAGTGCCGTACCCGTTATGATGAGTTATGGCTTCCGGTTTCCGCCCGGCTTCCGGATGCCAGCCCCAACAACCGCTACGTCGGGTACAGCTGCACAAGCAGCCAGGCCTGAACCTACCTGGCAGCAGCAACTGTTAGCCAAAGGCTGGGGCTATGCGATTCTATATCCGACCAGTTATCAGGCAGATAATGGTGCGGGATTGACAAAAGGCATCATTGGTCTGGTTAACAAAGGGCAACCGCGCAAACCCGACGATTGGGGCGCCTTGCGAGCTTGGGCCTGGGGGGCCAGCCGGGCGATGGATTATTTTGAGACCGACAAAGCGGTAAATGCCAAAAAAGTAGGTATCGAAGGATTGTCTCGTTATGGCAAAGCAACTATCGTGACGATGGCGTATGAGCCCCGTTTAGCCATCGCTTTCGTGGGTTCGTCGGGCGAAGGTGGCGTTAAAATTCACCGCCGTAAATTCGGTGAGCAGGTCGAGAACGTAGCCTCTTCGGCTGAATACCATTGGATGGCGGGAAATTTTATTAAATATGCTGGTCCATTGACACCGAATGATTTACCCGTCGATGCGCATGAGTTGGTAGCCCTTTGTGCGCCACGGCCGGTCTTTATCAGCTCGGGGTCGCCTAAAGTGGAGGGCAACTGGGTCGATGCCAAAGGTATGTTTTTGGGTGGCGCTTATGCCGGACCGGTCTACAAACTTCTGGGTAAAAAAGACCTGGGAACCCTGGAGTTTCCACCTATCGAAACCGCCCTGGTTGATGGCGACATTGCGTTCCGACAGCACAGCGGTGGGCACACAACAGGACCCAACTGGCCAACCTTCCTGCGTTACGCAGACCGCTATTTTAAATAATGCTACGTGCTGGAGAGATCTAAGTTGGTTGGTTGCCGGCTGCATACATCGCTAGTTATCTGGGTATTACCAGAGAAACGCTGAGCCGGTATCGGGGGAAATTAAGAACAAGCTGATAGCTTATTTTTGCGTAAGAAAATAGACGACAGGCAACCCATCGACACCATGGACTACAAGCTGATTATTTTCGATTTCGACGGTACATTGGCCGACTCGTTTCCGTATTTTCTGAGGACCATAAATACCCTGGCCACTACGTATAATTTCCCCACAATCAACACCGAAGACGTTGAGCAATTGCGGGGGCTCGACGCCCGGCAGATGATGAAACGCGCCAACCTGCCAGCCTGGAAAATCCCACTTATTGCCCGCTCCTTTATTCGCTTAATGGCTAGAGATATCGATCAGATTCGGCTATTTGACGGTATCCCCAAACTGCTGAAAACGTTAGCCGATCGGGGCATTAAGCTGGCTATTGTCAGCTCGAACAGTGAGGAGAATATTCGTCGGATACTGGGTGCTGAAAGTGCATCTCTGATAACGTATTACGGCTGTGGTACGTCGCTGTTTGGCAAGCAGCATAAATTCAAAAAAGCGATGGACAGGAGTCGTGTTACACCAGCCGAAACGCTCTGCGTGGGTGATGAAGTCCGGGATATCGAAGCGGCCAGAGAAGCGACTGCGGCCGCGGGAGCGGTAGCCTGGGGATACACCCGGCCTGATGTGTGGGAAGCCTACACAGATATTACCGTTTTCAGTACCCCGGACGATATTGCAAGAGCAGTGCCAGGCTATAAAACAGCCCAATGACATATTGATTAAGGATAGTTTTGCCTTGACATTCGTCATCTCAGGCTGCTGGGCATTCTTCAAATAGACTTTACGAAACCTCCTGTATCGTTCTTCCTGATCGTCCTGAATCGTACAGAATATGTCCGTAAATGGACAAATACCTGCCTATCTATTCGCTGAAAATCCGGCTTACACAGCTTAAACGCCTTTTTGAGGAGTTGGCAATCTATTTGCTATACAAAAGAGGAATATATCCAGGTTATCTGGCATAGACCGCAGGTTACTACCCCGTTTAGTTATGAAAGGCACGCAATTAGGGGAATTTGAGGAGATCATTCTGCTGACCATCGCGCTGCTCTACGATGATGCCTATAGCGTGGCCGTCGTGGAAGAGCTGGGCCAACGGTTGGAGCGACCCATGAGCCTGGGAGCTGTTCACCGGACGATGCAGCGACTTGAAGAAAAGGGACTGGTACACTCGCGGTTCGGCGAGTCGACTGCCGAGCGGGGAGGCCGACGCAAACGATTGTTTACCGTAACGGCTGCCGGGGAGGAGGTGTTGCAGGAATCCCGACGGATACGTAACAATCTGTGGGCTGATATTCCAAAAGCGGCTTTTGGAGGGAGCGTAGCATGAACCGCAAATCAATTTTTCCCCAGCACAAACCACCCCGGTGGGCGCAACGTCTGCTGGAACGAATCACGGCTCCGCACCTGCGGGAAGAGATTCAGGGCGATATGGATGAGTTGTTCGACAAACGAGGCCAGCGTAGTGGTTACGCCAAAGCCCGACTGTTATACGTAGTGGATTTGCTTCTGCTGCTGCATCCCCGGCTCTGGCGACGAGAGCCCGCTCGCATGGGCAAGCTTCGGCATTCTAAATTCAATGACATTCCTAAATCCTTTCTCCATCCTGATATGATCCGCAATTATTTAAAAATCGCTGTACGTAATCTAGTCAAAAACAAATCCTATTCAGCCATTAATATTGGCGGATTAGCTGTTGGGATGGCCGTGGCCATGTTGATTGGTATCTGGATTAACGATGAAGTATCGGCCAACGAGCACCATAAAAACTACGAAACGATTTATGAAGTAAAAATGCATCAAACCTTCGATGGTCATCGCGGAACACAGGATGCGTTACCGTTTCCTATTGGCGAGGAATTGAAGGCTAACTATCCTGACTTTAAGGCGGTAGTCATGTATGACCGGGGAGATGGTCATCGTTCGCTGATCGTTGGGGCTCAAAAATTCCTTAAATACGGGCTTTACATTGGCGAAGATGCCATCGATATGTTTTCATTGACTATCCTGAATGGGGATAAAAACCCATTGAAGGAGCCGTATTCGATTGTACTGACGGATGAAACGGCCCATGCTCTTTTCGGCAATCAGGACCCTATCGGTAAGACCCTCAAACTGGATAATACAACGGATTTAAAAGTAACGGCTGTTGTTGCCCGCCAACCGACTAATGCGACGCTTCAATTTGATTACCTACTTCCCTGGCAGTTACAGGAAAAGATTTATGACTGGGTCGTGAAATACCACAAAACGAATTGGGGAAACAACTCCTGGGGAGCTTTCGTACAGCTTAAAGAGGGCATCGACCCCGCGCAAACCAACGCGAAAATAAAAGACATGGTGTTAACGCATTTGTCGAACGATCCCAACATAAGAAAAAGCATAAAGCCCGAAGTATTTCTGCATCCCATGGCGAAATGGCGACTCTATTCTGAGTTTACCGAAGGTGAAAATACGGGTGGTTTTATTAAATATGTGCGCCTGTTTGGCATTTTCGGGGCCTTTATTCTGGTAATTGCCTGTATCAACTTCATGAATCTTAGCACGGCACGTAGCGAAAAACGAGCCAAGGAAGTAGGTGTTCGGAAAGCCGTTGGCTCAGGCCGCAAGCAACTGATTGGACAGTTTTTGAGTGAGTCGACCCTGATTGCTGCTTTGGCCTTACTGCTGGCATTGGGTCTTGTCATGCCTTCGCTGCCTTATTTCAATACGCTTACCGAGAAAACGATGACCATCGAGTTTGGTAATCCCGTTTTTTGGAGTGTTGTAGTCATCTTCACGCTATTCACCGGCTTATTAGCGGGCAGTTATCCGGCGCTTTATTTGTCGTCATTCAATCCCGTGACGATCCTGAAAGGGGGTGTTCATGTCGGAAAAAGTGCGTCGCTGCCTCGGAAAATCCTGGTCGTCGTTCAATTTACATTCTCCGTTGTGCTGATGATTGGTACGATCATCATTTATCAGCAGATACAGTACGGCAAAAACCGACCGGCTGGTTTTACCAACAAAGGCCTCATTTCTATAAATTCTTCCAGCCATTTAGTCACTCATTTCGAAGCCCTTCGGGCCGAATTACTCGCTACGGGTGCCGTATCATCTATTTGTCAATCCAATTCACCACCTACTCAAATTTGGAGCAGCAATAGTGGCTGGGAATGGAAGGGGTCAACCCCTGAAGATAAATCGGCTGTTTTCACAACTATTACCACCAATTACGACTACATCAAAACAATAGGCATCAGGCTTAAAGAAGGACGAGATTTTTCCAGAGACTTTACCACTGATTCGTTGGGTGTACTTGTGAATGAATCGGCCGTCAAACGCATGGGGTTGAAACACCCGGTTGGTGAGAAACTAAGATGGGCCGGGAAAGATCGAACCGTTGTTGGGGTAGTCCCCGACCTCGTCATGGATTCGCCTTACCAGGCCATCCGCCCGTTAACAATCGTGTTCGAAAATTGGACAGCTTTCCTCAACGTACGGATCAATCCAGCGGTAGCACCCTCCGTCGCCATCCAAAAAATTAGACCAATTTTTGATAAATTCAATCCTGGTTTTCCGTTCGATTACAAATTTGCTGACACGGAGTATAACAAAAAATTCTACTACGAAGAACTCATTGGTAATCTTTCGGCCATTGTTTCGGTACTGGCCATTTTCATCTCGTGCCTGGGCTTGTTTGGACTGGCCTCATTCATGGCCGAACAACGAACCAAAGAAATTGGCATCCGCAAAGTATTAGGTGCCAGCGTAGCCAATGTGTGGGCATTACTCTCAAAAGATTTCGTTCAACTCGTCATTATTTCCTGTTTAGTCGCTTCGCCTGTTGCCTGGTACGCCATGAATAAATGGCTGGAAAGCTATACGTATAAAATAAGTATTGGAGCTGGCGTATTTTTAGTAGTGCTCATTGCGGCCTTGCTAATAACCTTATTAACAATTAGTTATCAGGCATTCAAGGCCGCTTTACTAAACCCAGTCAAGAGTTTGAAGAGCGAATAAATTATGCGGGCCAGGGCTTTCGGGTGCTATTTAGATACGTAAAGAGCCACGGAAGCCCCTGGCTGCATAGTAAGAGTCGGCACCGTTGTGATATACGAAGACCGTGCCGTAGCGGAAATCACCAAAGAGGGCACCGCCGAGTTGTCTGATAGCCGCCGGGGTTAAGAGCCAGCTCGACGTTTTCGCATCGAAATTGCCAAGTTTCTGCAGCTCCCGATAGTGCTCTTCCGTTAAAAGCTCAATGCCCATGGCAGCCGCCATATCCATAACGGTATCTGCCGGTTTATTTTCTTTCCTTGCCTCCAGCGCTGCACGGTCATAACAAGCACTTCGGCGGCCTTTGGGACTTTCCGCTGAGCAATCATAAAAAATGTAGTCACCCGTCTGTTCATCATGGCCAACAACATCCGGTTCACCACCCGTTTGTTCCATTGCGTTGAGCGACCATAGTTTGCCGGTATTAGCTTCCAGCTTTGCCTGCACGTTAGCCCAGTCAAGCCCTTTATGGCGGTTCATGTTTTTCTCAAAACGGGTTTTCAATACGCTGAGTAATGCTTCCTGTTGCTCTGGCGCCAACTCTTTTTTAGTACTGTTCATGTCGTTCATAGTTTTATAGTGGCTTTACTGAACTGGTCATTAACCTTTTTTACACTGGATAATTTACTCCTCCACTTGTTAGAGTACCTGATGCAAGCCGAAGCGTAGAAATCCAGCAGATAACTTGTCAAATAGCGTTAGTTTAATTTGCTAACTACGTCCTGCAATCGGTTGTGGGCCATATTTAGGCCTTGAGCGAAGGGTAATCGTAGCATCTGGTCTCTGAGGGCGACGGATTTATACACAATTTGCATCCTGAGTTTGCTGGTGTGGTCAGTAAGTTTTTCGAATTCTAAAAATTCAAGCTGGACGGCAAATTGGATCGTCGAACCGGGCGTGCTCTCCATTTCAAATGTTCGGGTGATTTTGTGATTCGGAACAAACTCGTGGATCACCCCATTGGCCCGAAATACTACGTTTCCGGCAGCATCTGTTGTTTCATACTGCCAACTACCATGCTTTTTGCTGTCGAGTTTCAGTACGTTCGTCCCCATCCATTGTGCAACAATGTCGGGCTCTGCATGCGCTTTAAACAGCAATTCCAGGGGCAAATCAAATTCCCTGGTAATCACTAATTCCTGTCTGCCGTCCTCAGCACTAATTTTTGTTTTTTGTCCCATACGGTTCTACTTCTCTGATTGGTAGTTCTTCATCAGGGTTTCCAGTTTATTGAATCGATCATCCCACATGTTGCGGAATGGTTCGATAAAGTCAGCCACTTCTTTCATTTTCCTGGCGCTGATGTGATAATAAATTTCCCGGCCGTTTTGCTCCTGTTCCAGCAATTCGCACTTAGTGAGTATTTGCAGATGTTTGGAAACGGTCGGTCTGGCGGTGTCGAAGTTGGCCGCTATGGCACCGGCTGTCATGGCTTGTGAGGCAAGCAGGAGCAGTATCGCCCGTCTTGTCGGGTCAGCAATGGCTTGAAATACGTCTCGTCTTAAATTCATTGCGTAGTCATTTGACTACAAATGTACGTGTAGCCAAATGACTACGCAAATTTTTCCAAGATTTTAAAGTAACCCTATTTCACGCAGGTTGGTAGAAAGTTATTGGATTATTGACCTTCAGTTGTGTGTGTCTACTACCAGTCACTCTATTGAGGATTTCTTAGGAAAAATATACAGCTGATTTCACTACGTTGCCAGCGTGCTGTTAACCTATTTTTCGTTTGATCACAAACGGCATGGCCAGCAACGTAATGGCGCACACAAGGGGCAGATCACGTCTTCCGTTCGCATGCCCTACACCAACCCCTCGCGCATGGCTTTCAGGATGGCTTCGGTTTTGGAGTTAACCTGCAATTTGTCGTAAATGTGGCGGATGTGTGAGCGGACTGTGTCGATGCTGATGTGCAGATCGTCAGCGATGAGTTTGTAGCTGTAACCCGCTACCAATCCCTTGATAATATCCAGTTCACGGCCCGATAGTTTGTAATCCTCCCGGTCGGGTTGCGGGACGGCTTTTTGTCGTAACTGGAAGAATTGAAGCACTTTACGAGCGATATTGGCCGTCATGGGTGACCCACCCCGATGAATGTCGAAAACAGCCGCTACAATCTCCGACGGGGGGGTATGTTTGAGCAGGTAGCCGCTTGCGCCGTTACGAATGGCCTGAAAAATCTTCTCGTCATTGTCGAACACAGTCAACATGAGCACCTGCGTTTGGGGCGAGGTCGCTTTCACGATGGGCACGGCGTCGATACCACTCAGGCCGGGTAGGTCAATGTCCATCAGCACGACATTGGGACGTAGCGTTTGCAGTTCGTGGCGAATGTTGCTACAGTCGCCGAAGGCACCAAGCAGGTCCAGCCCCGGCGTCGCCTGAAACAGGTACGTAATGCCTTCGCGCAGGTCGCGGTTGTCTTCGTAATAAATAATTTTGATCGTGTCTATCATGGTTTTGCCCTCAAACCTTCATGGTTAACTCAATTTTTGTCCCCTGTTCCGTGGCTGACGTTAGGGTCAATTGCCCTTTGATTTCCTTCGCTCGTTTTTGCAGATTGGGCAGACCATTACCGGTTCGCACGGTTGCTGCATCAAAACCACGGCCGTTGTCCAGAATCACTAATCGAAGCTGCTTGCCTGTTACGTTCAGGCCAACCTCGATCCGCGATGCTTCGGCGTACTTGACGGCATTGTTGAGACTTTCCTTAAAAATCAGGTACAGATTCCGGCGCTGCTCGACGTTCAGGCGCAGGCTGTCGAACGAGTCGGACACCTGCATCTGAAACTGAATAGTTTTCGCTTCGGCCATCTTCAAGCCGAACTCGCGCATTCGAGTCACTACGTCCGCCAGGCTATCATTTTTCGTCTGAATCGTCCAGATTATGTCCTGCATGGATTCCGATAGGGTCGTGGCGCTCGTGCTGATACGTTGCAGGACGGGCACGGCCTCGGGTCGAACGGGCGCAATCTGTTGTTGCACTACGTCGCTGAAGATACGGATGCTGCTAAGCGTTGAGCCCATATCGTCGTGCAGATCAGCCGCGATCCGGTCGCGAATCCGTTCAAGCCGCCGACGTTGCCCTTGCCGGTACCTGTAAATGGCATACAAGACAGCCGCCACAAGTGCGATGCACAACACCTGAAACCAGCCTGTTTGCCAGTAAGAGGGCACAACACGAAAGTCCAGGGTAGCGCCCGTCTGGTTCCAGACGCCATCATTGTTTGCTGCTTTCACACGAAACGTATAATGGCCCGGTTCGAGATTTGTATACGTAGCGGTGCGATGATCAGACGATACCCAGTCGTTGTCAAAACCGACCAACTGATAAGCGTAGCTGTTCTTTTCTGGCTGACTGAAATTAAGGGCGGCAAACTCGATTGTCAGGGTAGTTTCGCTCGGCTGGAGATCCAGGGGTTCACCTAGTGGACGTGATACGTTATTTACGTTTAACCCCGTAATAACCACCGGTGGCGGTGTCCTGTTACGGCGTAAATCATTCGGCTGTACATAGTTAAATCCCCCCGGATAGCCGATAAAAAGTTCACCTTGCCGATTCATCGTGAGTTCGCCCGGAATAAATACCATTTTTTCGATCAATCCGCTGCCTTTGTCGTAATACGTAAACTGTCCAGTTTTAGGCGTAAGCTCGTGTAACCGGTCGTCCGTAGCCATCCAGATATGACCAGACCGATCTTCGGTGATACCGAAAATATGTTCAGCTTGCAGGCCATTGGTCAGCGTGTAGGTGTGTTGAATGCGGCCAGTCGTGTCGGCACAGGCCACGAAACCAATACCAGACGTCCACAGATGATCGGCACGATCAATAGAAAACGTGCTGTGTATCCGATCGGTAGGCTGTATCGGTGCCCCATGCAACACAATATGACGGGTTTGTCCACGGGTTGGATCGAGACAATACAAACCCAGGCCCGTTAATACCCAGATACGTCCGCGGCTGTCCTCCTGAATACGTCGCACGAAGCCAAGACCGGCCGGAACAGGCAGCGGCCAGGGCCGAATTTGATCCGCAGCTGGGTCATAGTAGAACAGCCCGTCGTGCTCGGAACCAAGCCAGATACGCCCCCGATGGTCGGCATACGTAACCGATATAGCCTGTCGCTCGCGGTTGGGCAGGAAGTCGTGAATGAATTCGGTTTGGCCCGTGGCAGGATCGTACCGCCCGACTCCCTGCGGCATACCAACCCAAACGCGCCCCCGGTTATCCTGCACCGCACTGATCGCGTCGTAGGCAGCACCGTGTGAAGCCTGATTCATTGAAATCGGTTGAAGCTCGCCCGTCAGTCGATTCCAGCAAAACAGACCGGCTCCACGCACGGCGAGCCAGTAGCGGTTGTCATCGCGCCGATCCTGTCGCACGACCGTCACGAACGTTTTCTGGGTATTACCCGTCGCTGGCGCTAAAAGTTCACGCCCGAATTTGATCGCGTAGGGGTCTACCTTTTCCAGACCACGATTTGTACCAATCCACAAAATACCCGTTTGCGTATCCCGGTAAAAACTGATCGCAACACCACCGTTGTAGCTAAACCGATCGTTGGGAAGGCGGCTGAAGTTTATCGGCTGTTTCGTGGCTGGTACGTAGGCAGCCAGCCCCGTTGGCCCACCACCCATCCACCAGAATGGCTGACCGTCAGGCAAATTGTCAGGTTGTAGGTTATGAATTGATGGTTGAGGCAGGGGAGTATAGCGCGTAAACTGGTCTAACCGGGCGTCGAAACGAAATACGCCATGATCTGTAGTTATCAATAACAGTCCCTTCTCTTTTTCGTGCAACCCATGCAACTGCATCAATGAATCGACACGGCCGTTTGTAGTTGCCAGCGTGGGCTTATAACGGCCAGTTGTCGGTTCAAAACGGTATAAATGACCAGCCTGATTTACCCAGAAACGGCCATTCTGATCGAAATACGGCTCGGCGTAGGCATTGTCGATCACAGCAGGCAACGGGAAAGCCGTTAGCCGGAGTGTACGCGGATCAAGACGATAGAGTTTATATTTCGACGAAAACCAGCCAAAGCCCTGCCTGTCGAAACGTAGTGGAGACGTATAATCGTTATCGGCCTACCCGTCGCGTTGTGTGGGTGTGGGGATGAGCTGGAACCGCTCCCGAATGGGGTCAAACCGGTAGAGTCCCCGGTTGGTGGCGACCCACAGAAAACCTTTCTTATCTTCGGTCAGTCCATTATCAACGATATAACTACCAATCATGCCGCCCGGCCCGTTCTGCCGTCGATAGGTTTTAAACGTCAACCCATCGAAGCGGCTCAGGCCATTCGTCGTGCCAACCCATAAAAACCCGCGCCGATCTTTGAGAATGGCCGTTACGTAGTCGCTGGGCAACCCCTGGTCGGTCGTGAAGTGCTCAAATGAGGGCGTGGGTAATTGCGCCAACGGGCTGACCGCTGGTAGCAGCCAGATCGCGATCGCTGTCAGCCGCCGTTGCCATCTCCTGGATTTTGAAACAAAACTCATTACCCAAAGATACAATGGCCGCGGCCCGCTTTGCAACGGCTTCTGGATCGCATAAAGATGCTACGTTGTTACCCGTTTCTAATCCGTCCGGTATTTGTCAATAAGCTTAAAAAGTGATTGTAGCCCGTGCTTTATTATTTAACAAATAACCTGCGAACCATCATGACGCAGGCCACAAAGAGCATAATATTCACAAAAAGGCCGAAATAATGACTTGTTGGATCATCCCGATAGGTCGTTACTACGTAACAGATCGCCATCATACAGGCTACCCAAAAAAGTACCTGAGCCCACTTTCCTATAGTCATTGCACGATTTCGTTTGCTGGTTTATCGTTGGACCTGATGGCTACGTTACTTGACGGAGAACTTATAAATAGTCGTCGTTTGATAGGCTTTACCGGGACGTAGCACTGTACTCGGGAAGTTAGGATGGTTGGGGGAATCGGGAAAATGCTGCGTTTCCAGGCAAAGACCAAAACGACGCCGAAACTGGACGCCATTCTTGCCAACCAGGTTATTCGACAGGTGATTCCCCGTATAAAGCTGTACGGCTGGCTCCGTGGTGTACATTTCCATAAAACGCCCACTGGTTGGTTCATAGACTGTAGCGCCAAGCTTTAGGGCCGATGAGGTGTCTGTAAACACGAAGCAATGATCGTACCCACTGCCGTAGCGAATTTGGACATCGGTGGTGTCGTTGATATGGGCACCAACAACCGTTGGTTTATTGAAGTCAAAAACCGTTCCGGCCACGGGCTTCAATTCCCCCGTTGGAATTTGTTCGTCGTTCGTTGGCAGGTAGTTCGACGCCCGAATCATTACCTCATTATTCAGGATGTCGTCCTTCATGCCGCTTAGATTAAAGTAGGCATGGTTCGTTAAATTGATAACCGTTGCCTTATCGGTCGTTGCGTGGTAATCGATACGTAAGGCATTGTCTTTCTGGAGGGTATATTTAACGTCTACGGATAAATTGCCCGGATACCCTTCTTCACCATCTTTCGAGAGGTAGGTCAGCACCACCGCAGGTTCATTTCCATCAACAGTTTTAGCAGTCCAGAGTTGTTTGTCGAATCCTTTCGGCCCACCGTGGATATGGTTTTTCCGATTGTTGGTAGCCAGCGTATACTCCTGTCCATCGAGCGTAAATTTCCCTTTCGCAATGCGATTCCCGTACCGACCGACAATCGGCCCGAAATTCGGCGTTCCTTTCAGATATTCAGCAAAGGTTGTCATGCCTAGTGTAACTTCTTCCTGCTTGCCAGCCTTGTTGGGAGCGGTACACGAAACAATATAACCCCCGTAGTTTGTGATCTGTACGGTCATGCCTGCCGCATTTTTAAGGGTGAACAGATCAGCCGTACGCCCATCAGGAAACGTACCGAACAACGTTTTTTCGATACCCGCTTTCTGGGTTGGTATGGGTGAATTCGCGTGAGAAGAAGGCATACTAATACTGAGTAATAACAGGCTAAGTGAGATGAATACGGGGAATTTCATAGAAGGACAAAGTTGATTGGATGAGGCTGGTAAAACGGATTCCGCATCCGCTCCAACGTAGTGGTGAAGGTCTTCATCTCGTAGTAAAGGCATTTTACGGAAAATTCTAATCAACCCGGTTTGGTAACACAAACGGACGAAGACCCGTTAAGAGAAATGAATGGCTTACCCTATGCTTCAGATTGCATTTTCGCCGGTATATCGGCTCCGATTACCCGAAGGGCACCGATTCCCGATGCTCAAATATGAATTAATTCATGAACAGTTACTCTACGAAGGTACGTGCACCGAGGCTAATTTTTTCGCACCCGCTCCGGTTAATGATCGTTGGGTGTTGGGTGTTCATACCGACAGCTACGTTCAAGCGCTAAAAACCGGAACCGTCGATGCGAAAATGATGCGCCGGATTGGCTTTCCGCTCACACCTGAACTGATTGAGCGCGAATGGATTATCACTCAGGGTACTATTGACTGCACGCAGATTGCCTACCGTGACGGTGTTGCCATGAACATTGCGGGTGGCACGCACCACGCCTATCCCGATCGGGGCGAGGGTTTCTGTATGTTGAATGACGTGGGCGTAGCGGCTCATTACCTGCTCGAAACCCGGCAGGCGCAGAAAATTCTGGTCATTGATTTAGATGTTCATCAGGGCAACGGCACGGCGGTCATGTTTCAGCAGGCACCGCGGGTCTTTACATTCAGTATGCACGGCCGAGACAATTATCCGCTTAAAAAAGAACAGTCCGACCTCGACATTGATTTCCCCTCCGGCACTGCCGACGAGCTTTATCTAAACACACTCTACGATACGTTACCCAATCTAATACGTAGCGAACAGCCCGACTTCCTGTTCTACGTATCGGGGGTGGATATTCTGGCATCGGACCGCCTGGGTAAGTTGAGTGTCAGTCGGGAGGGCTGTCGGCAGCGGGACGTATTTGTTTTCGAGCAGGCGATCAAAAACGGTTTACCCATTGCCGTTTCGATGGGGGGCGGTTATTCGCCCCGCCTGACCGACATTGTTGAAGCCCATTGCAATACGTTCCGGGCAGCGGCTGATCTTTTCTTCTGAGGGATTGATGATTGCTTTTAAAAGAGTTGGTAAAGCTAACGTGTAACGTACATTCAGTCTGAAAAGTCATTTACTTTGCTTATCGACAGCAAATCAAGTGGCGTTACGTAATCAATATGAAGCAAAACATTGTTAAAACCCGGCTCAAAAACAATCAGCCTGTTTTGGGTATCCTTTCAAATAGCACCGACCCAACAGTAGCTGAACTCTGTGGATTTTCGGGGCTGGATTTTTACATGATCGACGGTGAACATAGTCCCGTCACCACGGCGCAAGTGCAGGATATTGTGCGGGCCTGCGAGCTGAGCGGCATTACGCCTTTAGCGCGTGTTCGCAGTAATGACCCGAAATTAATTTTACAGTTTCTGGATGCCGGTGTCATGGGGATCATGATGCCCGCCGTCAGCACCGTAGCAGAAGCCGAAGCGTTGGTTCAGGCAGTTAAATACCCACCGTTGGGTCTGCGTGGATTTGCGCCCATGCGCGCCTGCGATTACTTACTGGGTACGATGAATCAGGGCGAATACGTGGAGTTTGCCAATGAACAAACGCTTGTTTTACCGCAGATTGAAGATAAAGAAGCCATTGCCAATCTGGACGATTTGTTAACGGTTGAGGGAATTGACGGGTTTGTTATTGGCCCGCGCGATCTGGCTATGAGCATGGGTTACTTCGACGGTCCCGGCCACGACGAAGTGAAACGAACCATTGCGGGCGTTGTCGATAAAATCAAAAAAGCGGGGTTGATTGCCGGTACCACAGCCGCCACCGGCGACCAGGCAAAAGCCTTAATAGACCGGGGGGTGTTATTCTGCCTGAATTCATTTGCCGGACTATTGAAATCGGCCGCTGGTGATTTTATGAAAGGAAGAGGGTAGCGAATGAAGAATGAAGAACCTTTACACGCTTGAAAAAACATCATTCATCATTTACCATTCATCATTTTTATTCTTACCTTTGCACCCTAATTTTCAATTTCATACAGATCACATGTACGCAATCGTAGAGATCGCAGGGCAGCAATTCAAGATCCAGAAAGGTCGCTTTATCTATACCCACCGGTTAGAGGGCGAAGTGGACGCTGCACTTGCCTCCGACAAGGTGAAAGTTCTCCTTGTTGACAACGAAGGGAGCATCAATATCGGTGCCCCGACCGTCGCTGGAGCGACGGTGTCGGCCAAAATCGTCGAGCACCTGAAAGGTGAGAAGGTAATCATCTTCAAGAAGAAACGCCGGAAAGGATATAAGAAGAAAAACGGCCATCGTCAGTATTTGACGAAGGTTATGATCGAAGACATCACTATTTAGTAATCAGTCAATGGTCGATAGTCGATAGTACTTTAAAATGCTTACGGCTTATGACTTACGACTTACGACTTTTAACAAAATGGCACACAAGAAAGGTGTAGGTAGTTCCAAAAACGGCCGCGATTCACACAGCAAACGCCTGGGCGTTAAACTGTTCGGCGGTCAGTCGGCCATTGCCGGCAATATTATTGTCCGCCAGCGCGGCACAAAGCACCACCCCGGCAAAAATGTTGGTTTGGGCAAAGATTATACGCTGTTCGCCCTGGTTGATGGTACCGTAAAGTTCCGTCCGGGCCGCGATAGCCGGTCATACGTAGACATTCTTCCTGCTGGTCCATCGGCGGTTGAAGCAACGCCCGTAGCCGTAGCGCCTGCAGAAGCTTAAGCAGAAAAATAAGTAAGGAACGAACCCGTCTAACGTAGTTGGACGGGTTTTTTCGTAAGTATAGGTAGTACGAAAATTCTTTGCCTAAAAACTAAAAAAACGGTGAGGCTGTTAGGGCTATAACCATAAATCGGAATTACATGAATCCTACGCTGAGCCGTCCCGTATCCATTTTTACGGAAGGAAGCCCCAATCCGAACTCAATGAAGTTCGTCGTTAATTTTGATCTTGTGCCAGACGGCCTTTCGTTCGACTATGCCACGCCGGGCGATGCGCTCCTTGAAGGAAAAGCGTCCCCATTGGCCGTAGCCTTGTTTGGCTTTGAGTTTGTACGCCGGGTGTTTATTTCGGGCAATTTCGTAACGCTAACGAAAGATGACGAAACCGACTGGGACGACGTATTATTTGAGATTAAATTATTTCTGAAAGACTATTTTGGCGAACAGAAGCCCGTTTTTTTGCAACGGACAATGGATGCCAACACCACAAAGCTGGACATGGATTCTGAAACTGTCCAGAAAATAAAAGCAGTGCTGGATCAGTATATCAAACCCGCTGTGGAATCGGATGGAGGAGCCATTAGTTTTTACTCGTTCGATGAGCCAAGCGGTACGGTAAAAGTACTCCTGCAGGGTTCGTGCAGCGGTTGCCCCTCATCGACACTCACGCTTAAGCAGGGAATTGAAAACCTACTGACGCGTTTGGTTCCAGAAGTAAAACTGGTCGAAGCAGAAGGCGTGTAAATGTAAGTCGTTAGTCAATAGTCGTCAGTTGCTGCCAAGGCTAGTTTCTGACGACTATTGACTAGCGACTAATGACTTTAATTTTAAAAATAAATCCGTCATTGGCCAACCCCGGTGACGGATTTGCGTTTCTATAGGAGAACGCATCTTCATTCACCTAATTCACTACATGAAATATTGGCTCACACTGGGAGGATTTTTGTTTATTTCTACAATCACTTCAGCGCAAAATCTGCTGGGTATTTCCACCAGTCGCTATGGCGGCACCAATCGACTTTATATCAATCCATCACTGGCCGCCGACTCGCCCAGTAAGCTATATCTCAATGTCGCTACGGCTAACTTAACGGCGAATAATAATTACTTTCGCTATCAGGCTCCCTTCTCGTTACTTAAATTTATCACGGGTAACGTATCGAATGAGTATAAAAACCAAGATGGGTCGGTCCATTTTGATGTCAACTACACGCGCGAAAGCCTGGATGGCTCGTCCAAAAACGGGACACTGGCGGGCGAAGTGCGCGGCCCGGCTATTTTGATAAAAACAGGCGAATTCTCGGCCATTGCCGTAACGACACGATTTCGGGCCGTTGGGCAGGTAGTTGGGGCGTCAGAATCATTGCTCTCAGCCTTGCGGGCAGGGTTAGGCGATAAAGCCCTTTACAGCATTCCAACGGATAATAATAAGTTTAGTCTGAACTCGAATACCTATGCTGAACTGGGCCTTACCTATGCCGGAACGCTTTGGCAGGAGGAGGGCCAGAAATTACTGCTGGGCTTAACCGGAAAAATATTGATCGGGTATAATGCGCAGCACATCATTAACCGGGGCGCCAACTATCGGATTGTAGCTGATCCAACGAATCCCAATAACGCCGTTCTGGAGTTAAATCAGCTAGACGCTACGTTAGGCTACACGACTTTCCTGGAAAACCGATCGATTACGCCCCGAACGCTCTTTAGTACCGATTCGCCGGGTCGGGGATTCGGATTCGACATTGGGATGACATACGTAAACCAGTACGATGCTGAAAGTCCGGCCCTGCGGCTGGGTGTGGCCGTAACCGACGTGGGCGGTCTGACCTACAAAGGTGAGCAGTTCAACTACGCCGATATTGGGCAAAATCCCGTTCGATTTACCAACAACGATTTCAACCGGATTACCGGTAGCCTTGATGTGCTTCAAAGTATTCGGGATAAAATTAATGTGGGCCGAAGCCCCGATAAAACCAGTTTTAGAGCTGGACTTCCTACGTCGCTTAACCTGACCTTCGATTATCAATTGCCAACGGGTTTTGGCGTGAACGTAACCTACTTTCAGGATGTGCGGGCCGTGCAGGCGTTGGCTGTTCACCAGCCGTCGATGCTGGCTGTCGTTCCCCGCTACGATGCACGCTGGCTAAGTCTGTCACTGCCCATTGCTTACCTGAATCATGGAGTAACGGCGGGAGCATCTGTTCGCGTAGGACCTGGGTGGCTCGGTACGGATAATTTGCTGGGTTTACTGGGCAATTCGGCCAATGGCATCCATCCGCGCGGTCTGGATATTTACGCGGGAGTTGCTTTTGGAATCGGGAAGGTCGATGAAGATTAGTCGTTTGTATTGCCGGCTGTCCCAATCGGCAATACATTGAATAGAAATCCGTATTTTTGGTCAACTCCTGCCTATAAAACCAGGGGTTTCTGGGTCTGACATGACCGAACGAACCACCTTTTTCGATACATCGCTTCTTTACCTGAAAGGGTTAGGCCCGCAGCGGACAGAATTACTCAACAAAGAGCTGAATCTGTTTACCTACGGTGATCTGATCCAGTATTACCCCTTTCGCTACGACGACCGGTCTCGTTTTTACACCATCAGTGAGTTGATGGATTCAATGCCGTCGGCGCAGGTACGGGGGCGGCTCCGTGACTGGTATATGGAAGGCGAAGGCCCTAAAAAACGCCTGGTTGCTACGTTCTCCGACGGTACTGGCTCCATGAATCTGGTCTGGTTTCAGGGCATTACTTACATTGAGAAAACCCTTCGTCGCGACGGCGAATACGTTGCCTATGGTAAGCCACAATCCTTTAATGGACAGTTCAGTATCATTCACCCGGAGCTGGACAACACGACTACAGCCTCAGAAACCGAACCTGGCTTTTTCCCTGTCTATAACCTTACCGAAAAACTCCGTAAGCGTCATCTCGATAGTAAGGCTATCGGGAAGGTGATGCGGCTGCTCCTTGAGCAGTCGTGGCCGCACATTCGTGAAACGCTACCAACCTCGCTCATTGAGCAATTTCGGCTTATAGGCAAGCGCGAGGCCATGTGGAATATCCACCTGCCGCAGAACCAGGGATGGCTGAAACAGGCCCAGCGACGGTTGAAATTTGAGGAGCTATTCTACAACCAGCTCCGGCTGATTAAGAACAAACTCATTCAGAAAGAGGAATTTCCGGGGCAGATTTTCCGCGATACGTCCCTGATGAAGCATTTTTATAACGAACTGTTGCCATTTGAGCTAACGGGTGCCCAGCAGCGCGTTATCAAAGAAATTTACGCCGATTTTCTGACCGGTAAGCAGATGAACCGGCTTCTGCAGGGGGACGTAGGGAGTGGTAAAACCATTGTGGCGTTCATTGCCTGCCTGATGGCGATTGGCAACGGAGCGCAGGCCTGCCTGATGGCCCCGACCGAAATCCTAGCTGACCAGCACTACAACGGGCTCAAACCCTTTGCCGACGCGATGGGCCTGAATCTGGGCATCCTGACGGGTTCGACCAATAAAAAACGCCGGGTTGTGTTGCATGAGGAGCTTCAATCGGGTAAGATGCATGTTCTGGTTGGCACCCACGCCTTGCTGGAAGATGCTGTGCAATACAAAAATCTCGGCTTGTGCATCATTGACGAACAGCACCGCTTCGGCGTAGCGCAGCGGGCAAAACTCTGGCGTAAAAATGAGACGGTGCCGCCCCACATTCTGGTCATGACGGCCACGCCCATTCCGCGTACGTTAGCGATGACCCTCTACGGAAACCTCGACGTATCGGTTATCGACGAATTACCAAAGGGACGAAAACCCATCAAAACGGTACATAAATACGACAAGCACCGGTCAGAAGTATTTGGGTTTATTCGGCAGCAAATTGAGCTAGGGCGGCAAGTGTATGTGGTGTATCCGCTCATCGAAGAATCGGAGAAGCTGGATTATAAGGACCTGATGGATGGGTTTGAAAGTATGCAACGGGCTTTTCCCAGACCCAAATATGAAATTGGTATGTTGCACGGGAAAATGCTGCCTTACGAAAAAGACGACGAGATGAAGCGGTTTCTGAAGCAGGAAACCCAGATAATGGTAGCTACAACGGTTATCGAAGTAGGTGTTAACGTACCCAATGCCAGCGTAATGGTCATTGAAAGCGCTGAGCGATTTGGCTTGTCGCAGTTGCATCAGTTGCGGGGGCGCGTAGGGCGGGGAGCTGATCAGTCGTACTGCGTGATGATGACGGGCTATAAACTCAGCAGCGACACCCGTACCCGGCTCGAAACGATGGTACGTACCAACAATGGTTTCGAGATTGCCGATGTCGATCTCCAGTTGCGCGGTCCTGGTGATCTGACGGGTACGCAGCAGAGTGGCGTTATGGATCTGATGATTGCCGACCTGGCCAAAGACGGTGCTATTTTACAAGCGGCCCGTGAGTCGGCGCAGGCGATTCTTGCTGAAGACCCTGAGCTTATATTACCCCAGCATGCCCCTATCCGAAACCACGTTGATGGCCTTAAACAGACCGAAAACAACTGGGGACGTATTAGTTAAGTGGTAACATCTATGTGTCTCTTCTGACTATAAAGTAATAGAAATATAGGTGGTTTTAATGTAAATATTGTTAAAAAAAAGTTGGTTTTGAGTAATAATAGATAAGTATATACCTTTGAGTAATGGGCTTTATGGTTTAGTAGCGCTTACTAAATCTAATCTAAAGCTTATGCAAAAACAATTTACTCAGAAGGTCCACAACATACGAGAGGATACCTTCCTGATGGATGCGAATCGGGTCTGCCGAAACACATTCTGTCTCCTGTTTGTGCTTGGTCTTCTTTCCTCCGCTGGCGCTTTCGCTCAGATGAAGGTTACGGGGAAAGTACTTGACGCGCAGGGGCTCGCGCTGCCAGGTGTGAGCATTGTGGTGAAAGGAACAACGACCGGTACCGTGTCTGCGGTACAGGGTGATTACACACTGAACGTACCAAATAGAACATCTACGCTTGTCTTCTCTTACATCGGGTATACCAGTCAGGAAGTACCCGTTAACAACCGTACTGAGATCAATATTACCCTGGCGTCTGACGACAAAATGCTGAGTGAAGTTGTTGTCGTTGGGTATGGTGAGCAAAAGAAAGAAACCGTAACCGGTGCTGTTGCTACGGTAAAAGGATCAGATCTGATCAAGTCGCCTGCCGTCAACCTGAGTAACTCCATTGCGGGCCGGATGCCGGGCGTTATTGCGACCAACGCCAGTGGTGAGCCAGGGGCGGATGGGGCTACTATTCGTATTCGGGGTTCTAGCACGCTGGGTAACAACGACGCGCTGATCGTAATCGACGGTGTGCCAGCTCGGGCTGGGGGTATCGATCGCCTGAACCCGGCTGACATTGAAAGTATGTCGGTCCTGAAAGATGCCTCCGCGGCCATCTATGGCTCACGGGCGGCCAACGGGGTAATTCTGGTGACTACCAAGCGGGGTAAGAGCGGTAAGCCGGAATTGTCCTATAGCTTTAATCAGGGATTTGGTCAACCAACCGTTATTCCTAAAATGGCGTCAGCGGCTGAATATGCTCAGTTGAACAACGAGATCAACTTGTATAACAACCTACCTGCAGGTTATTGGAAGGATGCTACTACTGCATTTAATACCACTGGAAGCTACACCCGGCCTGACAATGGCGTGGTTGTTAAAGCGGCCTACTCACCCGATGATATCAAGAAGTTTCAGGACGGTTCTGATCCCTGGGGTCACCCGAATACCGACTGGTTCGGCGCAGCGCTAAAAACCTGGTCGCCCCAGGTGCGGCATACGTTGCAACTGGTGGGCGGTTCGGAAAATATCAAGTACCTGACTTCGGTCAACTATCAGAACCAGGATGCGTACTATAAAAACTCGGCTACAGGTTACAAACAGTATGACTTCCGTCTGAATCTGGATGCCAAAATCAGTAAGTATATCAACCTGGTAACAGGCGTAGTGGGTCGTCAGGAAAACCGGTTTTACCCGACGGTTAGTGCTGGTGATATTTTTCGGATGCTGGCACGCGGGTATCCAAACAAACCCGCTTTCTGGCCGAATGGCTTGCCCGCTCCTGATATCGAAAATGGGCAGCAGCCTGTATTGGTTACGACCAGCGCCACAGGTTATGATAAAGATACCCGGTATTACCTGCAAAGCAATGCCAGTTTAAACATCACAAACCCTTGGGTACCAGGTCTGAAACTGACCGCCAGCGTTGCTTTGGACAAATATATTCAGCAGGGCAAGCGGTGGCAAACTCCCTGGTTCGTGTATAGCTGGGATTATACGTCATACGATCCGACAACAAAAGAGCCGCTTTTACAGCGCGTACAGAAAGGACCAGCTCAGTCTACGCTTAATCAGTACACGAACGATCAGTTCAACTCGCTGCTATCCGGGATCTTGTCCTACGATCATACCTTCGGTGCCAGTCATGCCATTACGTTGCTGGCCGGTATCACCAAAGAACAGTCTAACTCAAACGGTTTCCGGGGTTTTCGACAGTACTTTAACTCGACGGCTATCGATCAGTTGTTCGCGGGCGGAAGTTCTCAGCAGGTTGCTACCAATGATCCGACGCAAACACCAATCTGGCAACGGGCTCGCATGAGTTACTTTGGCCGTGCTGCGTATAACTACAAAGAGAAGTACCTGGCCGAATTTCTGTGGCGGTACGATGGTTCGTATATGTTCCCCCGTTCCAGCCGCTGGGGCTTCTTCCCGGGCGTAACGGCAGGCTGGCGTGTTTCAGAAGAAGATTTCTTCAAAAAAGCGCTGCCAGTGGTGAGTTCACTGAAACTACGGGCATCCTGGGGTCAGTTGGGCAACGACCAGGTGTATTTCAACAATACGTTACGTGAGTATGATTACCTGCCAACCTATGCTTATGGCGACCGCGTCAACTCAAACTGGGGCTACGTCATCAATAATCAGGTATCGCAAACGCTTTACGAAAATGGTGTTCCAAACACGTCTCTGACCTGGGAAGTAGCCAATAATTCGGACATCGGTCTGGAAGGCTCTCTGCTCAATGGTAAGGTGTTCTTCGAATTCGACGTGTTCCAGAACAAACGGTCGAACATTCTATGGCGCAAAAGTGCATCGATTCCACAGACGACAGGCGCTACGTTACCTGCCACGAATATCGGTCGGGTTACCAACAAAGGCTATGAATTCCGGGTGGGTTATAACGGACAGGCTGGCGACTTCAAATACAGTGTCAGTGTGAATGGCGGTTATGCCAAGAACGAAATTACGTTCTGGGACGAAACTCCGGGTGCTCCTGAGTGGCAGCGGTCAACGGGTAAGCCAATCCCGACTAATGTCAATGACCCCAACATGGCTAACGGTACCCTCATGTATCAGTACGATGGTATTTTTAGTACACAGGCTGATATCGATGCCAATAAGCTGGATTACAGTGGGGTAGGAGCCAGTCTGCTGCGCCCTGGCGACATGAAGCTCAAGGATATTGATGGCAATGGCAAAATCGACGCTCAGGACCGGGTACGGGCGGACAGAAACAACCAGCCTCGTTTTCAGGGTGGTTTGAATGCCAGCGTTCGGTACAAAAACTTCGACTTCAGTGTTCTGTTCCAGGGTTCAGCTGGTGGTCAGATCTTCCTGCAAACGGAGTCGGGCACCATTGGTAACTTCCTGCAATATAGCTACGATCACCGCTGGACGGTGGACAACCCCAGCACCGTTGATCCACGTATTGTAGACCGCAGTAACCAGTACTTCTCCAACGGTACCACCTACTGGCTGAAAAGTACTAACTATATCCGTCTGAAAAACCTGGAACTGGGCTACACCCTGCCAAGCACCATTGGAAGCAAGATTGGCCTGAACAACTTACGGGTTTATGTAAATGGTCTTAATCTGGTGACTTACGCACCGGCCATGAAAGGTATATTCGATCCGGAATCGACCAGTGGTAGCACAACTTCAGCTACTGGCAACGGACAGTACTACCCCCAGGCACGGGTTATCAACGCAGGGTTATCACTTAGTTTCTAATCGATCAATCAGACTAGTATGAATTATATAGCAAAGTGTATATCGTTTAGCCTGCTGATGGGCACAACGATGATCGCCTGTAATACTGATTTCCTGGATACGCAGCCGCTCGATAAAGTACCGGGCGACGCAGTCTGGGCCGACCGCGCGCTCTCCGAAGCCTTCGTAACGGATGTGTACAACGGCATTCGGGACGGCCTGCTGGATCAGATGAGTTTTGACTGCCAGACCGACAACGCCCTGTATAGCTTTGGCAAACAGGATGTAAATGAAGCAAACGTTAGCCCGTCTAATACGGGTACGGTAAAAACCACGATGGAATGGCAGGAAATGTATGCCCGTATTCGGTCTGCAAACATAGCTCTGTCGAAATTAGCCAAGCCTACGTTTGACAATAGTGGTAATGTGGCCGGTCGGATGCGTGGAGAAATGTACTTTATGCGTGCGTACTTCTACAACCAGTTGCTACGCTACTACGGGGCTATTCCCATCATCAAAACGCCCTATACCCTGGATGAAGCCGACTTTACCGTTGCGCGCAATACGTATGAGGAGTGTGTCAACGCCATCGTTACCGATCTGGATTCAGCCTCTGCGCTGTTGAAGGGCCGTAGCATGGAAGCTGGTCGGGCCACGATGGGCGCTTCTATGGCCCTCAAGGCACGGGTGCTGCTATATGCCGCCAGTGATCTGCACGACATCCCAACGGCAAAGATCAAGTCGACTGTCATTGCCGCTGCTACAAATCCTGAACTGCTGGGCTACGTGAGTGGTGATCGGACGGCTCGCTGGAAAAAGGCTCAGGATGCCGCGAAAGCCGTTATGGACTTGAATCAGTACGGCTATAAATTGAATCTGACGGCTCCCGTCACGGCGGCTGAAGGACAGCAGAACTACGTGAACCTGTCGCTGTCGCAAAACGGTGGCGAAACCGATGGTATTTTCCTGAAATACTACATCCGGGCATCCAATGATGACTGGGGCTCCTGGTTCCCACGTAACAACCAGCCCAATGGCTACCACGGCTGGACGTCCAGCGAACCGACTCAGCAGATGGTAGATAATTACGAGATGATGGATGGCACCAAGTTTAGCTGGAGCAATGCAACTCATGCCGCAGCTCCTTACGAAAACCGCGATCCCCGCTTCTATGCTTCAATTTTGTATGACGGTGCACCGTGGAAACCCCGTACACCCGATGGAGCGGGTATTGACCCCGCCGGTCAGATTCAGATGGGTGAATACGAAGTGGGTAGCTCGGCCGCCCCAACTAAGTTTTCGGGTCTGGACACGCGTAACAGCACCATTGAGAACTGGAACGGTACCTGGACGGGCTACGCTATCCGTAAGTTTTTCAACACCGACGTTTCGATTGTGGACCAGAACATCCGCCAGGAAATTCCGTCCATCCAGATTCGTTACACAGAAGTTGTGCTGAACTACGCAGAAACCTGTTTGATGCTGGGCCAGGAGGCCGAAGCCAAAAAGTGGATCAATGCTGTTCGCTTCCGGGCAGGTATGCCCGCCATCACCGAAACGGGCGCTGCCCTGGTGACACGTTACCAGAATGAACGAAACGTTGAAATGTTTATGGAAGATCAGCGTTTCTACGACGTTCGCCGGTGGATGATTGCGCCGACCGTACTTGGCCAGCAAGCCCGAATTATTGCGATTACGGGTAAACTCAAACCGGGTAAGACGGTCACTACGTATAAATATAGCAAAGACAACTACACCTATACGTACAGTGTACAGGACTTGGGAACGGGTAAGGAAAATCGAAAGTGGGCTGATAAACTCTACTTCCTGCCGATTAGCCGTGATGAGGTGAACCGGAACAGCAAACTGATTCAGAACCCAGGTTACTAACAGAGATTTAGTACCTTCTTTATCAAAAAATGCCAGTGCTCATAGGTGCTGGCATTTTTTGCTTTATTTTAATAGAATTTTGTAGTGCGGCCGATTGCCCGCATTACGCCAAAATAAAAGCCTGCCGTACGTGAAAACGATTATTCGTTTACTTTTCTTTAGTAGTACTGCCTTTCTGGCTGGTTGCTCCGATTCGACATCAACCGACAAAAGTGCTGACGCGGGTGGCCCACCACTCTTTACCTCATTAACGCCTGAGCAAACGGGTGTTACGTTCGCCAATAATCTCACCGAGGGACTGAACACGAACGTCCTGATGTATGAATATTTCTACAACGGTGGGGGCGTGGCTGTCGGTGATTTAAATAATGACGGTCTGGAAGATATTTATTTCAGTGGTAACATGGTTCCCAATCAGTTATACCTGAATAAAGGAGGCATGAAGTTTGCCGACGTAACGGCAGCAGCGGGTGTAGCCGGGCGCGAAGGGCCCTGGCGAACGGGTGTCTCGATGGCCGATGTCAACGGGGATGGTCGGCTTGATTTATTCGTTTGTTATTCGGGGAGTTTACCTCCTCAAAAGCGTATTCCTCAATTGTTTATTAACGATGGGGCCGATGCGCAGGGCGTTCCTCATTTCTCCGATCAAACGGTACAATGGGGGCTGGATAGACCCGGCCAGACGACGCAGGCCACGTTTTTAGATTACGATCGTGACGGGGACCTGGATATGTTTCTGCTCAATCATAATCCGCGTCTGTTGCCAATTCTGGACCCCGGTGCTACAGCCGCTTTGATGAAGCAGCCTAATCCTGAAATTGGCGTTCGCCTGCTCAGAAATTCTGGAAATCATTTTGACGACGTAACGGAGAATGCGGGTCTGAATAGTTCGGTACTGACGTATGGATTGGGGGTTGGCGTGTCGGATATTAACGGGGATGGCTGGCCCGATCTATACATTTCAAATGACTATGGCGTACCGGATTACCTGTATCTGAACAACCACAACGGGACCTTTACCGACCATTTGAAAACCAGTATTGGTCACACGTCGCAGTTTTCGATGGGGAACGACGTAGCCGATGTAAACAACGATGCCCGCCCCGACATCATGACGCTCGACATGCTCCCCGAAGACAATCGGCGGCAGAAACTGCTGATGGCTCCCGACAACTATGATAAGTTTAATCTGGCCGTAGCATCGGGCTTTCATTATCAGCTTATGCGGAATATGCTGCAACTGAATGAAGGGGTAATGCATAGGGCAGGTAGCGGGGAGCAGGGAGGAAACGCCGAACGCCACACTCCTGGCTCCGTGCCCATTTTCAGCGAAGTAGGACAGTTGGCGGGCGTATCAAATACCGATTGGAGTTGGTCGCCATTGCTGGCGGATTATGACAACGACGGCTGGAAAGATCTGTACATCACCAATGGCTACGTTCGGGACTACACCAACCAGGATTTTCTGAAGTACATGACCGATTATATGCGGAACAGGCCCACTAATTTTCGGCGTGAGGATGTGCTGGAGCTTGTGCATAAAATACCCTCTTCGAACGTAATGAATTATATGTTTCGCAATCTGGGTGGTAGCCAGGCGGGTACGGTGTCGTTTAGCAACGCAGGCCCGGACTGGGGCTTGACGCAAACATCGAATAGTACCGGAGCCGCCTACGCGGATCTGGACAATGACGGTGATCTGGATCTGATCGTCAATAACACGAATCAACCGGCCTTTATTTTTCAGAATGAAACCAATAAGGAGCGTAAGCACCATTATCTGTCCATACGACTGATCGGTAGCGGAGCCAATACGCAGGGCATCGGTGCCAATGTAACGATCTACCGCGCTGGAAAGCAACAGTACCTTGAGCAGGAACCGACGCGTGGGTATCAGTCGAGTGTGTCGCCCCGGTTACATTTTGGTCTGGGAATCGATCCTGTTATAGATTCACTACGTATCGTTTGGCCCACAGGCAAGCAGCAATTGCTGACAAACGTGAAGTCTGATCAACTCCTAATGCTAAATGAAAAAGATACTACGTCGACCTATCGTGAACCCAAATCGGCGCCCGTGCTCTTTCGGGAGATAAAAACGCCATTGGCCTATACGGACCCGATTAATAAGACGAACGATTTTAAACGTCAGTCGTTGCTGGTAAATGCACAGTCATTTGGTGGACCTTGCCTGGCCAAAGCCGATGTGAACGGCGATGGACGGGAAGATGTCTATGCGGGAGGCAGTAGCGGGCAGTCGGGTGTCCTGTTTATACAGCAGGCAAACGGACAGTTTAGTCGAAAGGAACAATCAGCCTTTGCCGCCGACAAACTAAGTAATGACACGGATGCTATTTTCTTCGATGCCAATGCTGATAGCTTTCCCGACCTTTACGTTGTCAGTGGAGGATACGGCGATTTTCAACTCGATGACGCACGCTTGCAAGATCGTCTGTATCTGAACGATGGGAAGGGTAATTTTGCCAAAAGCTCTGATGCCTTGCCCGTTATGAACGCCAGTAAAAGCTGCGTTCGGGCGTCTGACATCAACGGGGATGGAAAACTGGATTTGTTTGTCGGGGGGCGGGTGGTGCCGGGTCGTTATCCCGAAACGCCCCAGAGTTACCTGCTCATAAACGATGGAAAGGGTAAGTTTACCGATCAGACAAGCCGTTTAGCGCCCACTTTATCGCACATCGGTATGGTAACTGATGCCGCCTGGGTCGATCTTAACGCTGATAAGAAACCCGAACTGGTGGTGGTAGGCGAGTGGATGCCCGTAACGGTACTGGGCTGGAATGCTAACCAACTTACCGATCAGACAAAAACGTATTTCGATAAAGAGAGCCGGGGCTGGTGGAATAAGTTGTTGGTCGATGATTTCAATGGCGACGGTCGGCCCGATCTGATCGTTGGGAATCAGGGCGTAAATACTCAATGCCGGGCCAGTGATCGCGAACCCGCCGAATTGATCTACAAAGACTTTGACAAGAATGGTAAGGTCGATCCGATTCTGTGTTTTTACATACAGGGCAAAAGCTATCCTCATGCCACCCGCGACGAACTGCTCGATCAACTCGGGATGCTACGTCATCGCTTCACGAATTACGATCTCTACTCCAACGCCACCCTGACGGATGTGTTTACGGAAGAGCAATTGCAGGATACGCAAAAGTTGACTGCCAATCAGTTAAAAACAACGTATTTCGCCAGTACGTCGTCTGGCAAACTAACCGAGATGACATTGCCGCTAGTCGCCCAGATTGCGCCTGTCTTTACCGCAACGGCCCTGGATTACGATCATGACGGCCGAAAAGATCTTTTGCTTTGTGGTAATACTGCGCAAACGCGTTTGCGATTTGGTCGCTCCGATGCGAACTATGGCGTATTATTGAAGGGCGACGGCAAAGGTAACTTTTCGCCAGTGCCCCAGTCACAAGCCGGTTTTCAACTTACGGGCGATGTACGTAGTGTATTGACCGTTGGTAATACGTTGCTATTCGGTATTAACCAGCAGCCAGTTCGCGCTTATCAATTGGTAAAATGATTTTATTAAACACAGAGGCACAGAGAACACAAAGGTCAAAATGACTTAAAATAAACAATTTGTAACTCTGTGTTCTCTGTGCCTCTGTGTTTAATAAAATAAGGCTATGACCTACTCCGTTTCTGAAAATGGCTTGATTGGCAACGCTCAGCAAACCCTTGAACCAAGGTCGGGTGAGGTGCTGGTACCGGATGCTGTTTTTCAGGCGCTACGTCGGTTTGCATTTGAGCATGAAGCCGCCGACGGACTTATGACATTCACCGTGCAAAAAGGTCGTGAATACATCCGGGTTCGCAACTACGTCGGTCTGCTGACGTTGTCGGATGGGACGCAATTCGAAATTTTGCCAAAGATTGCGGGCACTACAAATGCTCGCGCGCTGCTGCTCACGATGCTTCGGTACCTGCGCCACGGCCCATTTCGAACACTCACGTCGGCGCATACAACAGCTACGCATCTGCCCTTGTGGGAAGTTTTCATCACGGCCTTTCTGGACACGCTGGAGCCAGTAGTCCGGCAGGGTATTCAACGGGCTTACGTATCCATTGAACGTAATGAACGCTTCTGGAGAGGAAAATTTCAGGCAGTACGTCAGCAGCGGGAAAATGCGCAACACGCTGAGCGACTAGCGGTTATGTATGACGTACTGACCGCCGACGTACCCCCTAATCGTATTCTGAAAACATCCCTGGTGCTCTTAGATCGGCAAACATCAAGTCTGGTCAATAAACGTCGAATCCAACAGTTGTTAGGCGCTATGGACGACATCCCGGTCACGGATTGCATGGCTGATGATATACGGGCTTTCCGACGGGCAAATCGACTGTTTACGCGCTACGAATCTGCCTTGCGTTGGGCTGAAGCTTTATTTGGTAATCAGGGATATGGTGTCAAAGCGGGTCGAACGACGAGTCTGTCGCTGCTCTTTCCGATGGAACGGGTCTTTGAAGAATACGTAGCGCATGGTGTTCGACGGCACTGGCCCAATGCCGACGAACTGCAAATTCAGGAATCCTCCGCACATCTGGTCGATGAACACATTGGCACGCCTAAGTTCAAACTTCGGCCCGATATTGTCATCCGGCATACCAATCAGACATTCGTGCTTGATACAAAATGGAAACAGGTACATGGACAGGAATCAACTGCGAACGGCAACTATGGCATCGAACAGGCCGACATGTATCAGCTTTACGCTTATGGCAAGAAATACGCGGCCACCGATTTATTTTTGATTTATCCGGCTAACGAAACCTTCCGCCAGCCGCTGGCTGTATTTGGTTACGATGCCACCACTCGTTTGCACGTAGTACCTTTTGATGTGGTCAATCCGCTGGCCAATGAAGTAGAAAAACTCGCTACCTACGCTTTGTCGTTTCGGCAATAGCCCGCTTTCTTACATTTTACACCGTAACCCGATCCTCCATTCATGCCCCTTATTCTAACTTTAATTGGCATTCTGACGCTTGTTCTCTTAGTTGCCTGGGTACGTTTAGATACATTTATCTCCTTCGTTCTTGTCTCGCTTGGTATTGGTTTGGCATCGGGTATGGACGTAGTAGCCGCGGGTAAATCCATCCAGACGGGTATCGGCGGTACTCTCGGTGATCTGGTGCTGATTATTGGTTTTGGGGCTATGCTGGGGCGAATCGTGGCCGAAAGTGGAGCTGCCCGACGAATTACGAACGTACTGATTAGCTGGTTTGGCATTAAAAACATCCGTTGGGGGCTGGCCCTGGCGGGGTTTGTCATCGGGATACCGCTATTCTATAATGCCGCCTTCATCATTGTGGTTCCGCTTGTGTTTACCATCGCGGCTTCGTCGGGCTTGCCGCTCATGTCGGTGGCAGTTCCCATGCTGGCGGCTTTGTCGGTAGCGCACGGATACCTGCCTCCGCACCCGTCGCCTTCGGCCGTGGCAGGTCAGCTCAAGGCCGATATTGGGCAGACACTCATCTATGGAATCATCGTTGCGATTCCAGCTATCATCGTCGCTGGTCCCCTCTTTGGCCGAACACTCCTGCATGTAAAAGCCACACCCAATCGGGCCTTATTCGATTTGCGGGAAGTGCCCGACACTAATCTGCCTGGTGCAGGCATCAGCTTTTTTGTGGCTATGCTACCTGTATTATTGCTGACGATCTTTGGCCCGCTAAAAAATGCACTGCCCGCCGATTCTCCCCTGAAAACCATTGTTACGTTACTGGCCGAACCCTATATCGGCATGTTGGTGTCAGTGTTAACGGCGATGTATGCGCTGGGCCTCCGGCAGGGGCAAACAATGAAGGCTATCACCAAGGACATGGAAGAAGCCGTTAAAGCCGTTGCGCCCATTCTGCTGGTTATTGCGGGCGCGGGTGCGCTGAAACAGGTTTTCAGCGATAGCGGTACAAGTAAATACATCGGAAGTCTGCTGGCTAATGCGTCCATTCCGCCGTTAATTCTGGCCTGGGGCATTGCCGCTTTTATTCGGGTATGCGTCGGGTCGGCAACGGTGGCCGGTTTAACGACGGTGGGGATTATTCTGCCGCTGGTTCAGTCGCAGGCCATAAAACCCGAATTGATGGTGCTGGCTATTGGCTCCGGGAGCCTGATGTTTTCGCACATCAACGACGGCGGATTCTGGCTCTTCAAAGAGTATTTTAATCTGACTATTCCGCAAACCATCCGCACTTGGTCATTAATGGAAACGATTGTATCCGTCGTTGGGCTACTGGGCGTGCTGGCGCTGAATTTGGTGGTATGAGGTCTTTGGCCTTGAAAAAACGCCACAGCGAAACTAATGCTGTGGCGTTTTTTTTATGAGAAATTTGATCTATCTGTGTAGTCTGTTTGAGACTTTTCTAACCAGCTACTAGCTGGCCGACATTTCATTCATCGACTTGAACATTCGACTGTTTGTCCAGCATGATAAGCTGATCGGCTACGATTTCAGTAATGTATTTTTTATTACCTTCCTTGTCGTCATAGCTACGTGTTTTTAGCTTGCCTTCAATAAACACAAGGCTTCCTTTGGTCAAATATTTGTGCGCCAGTTCCGCCAGATTTCGCCACAACACGATGGTATGCCATTCCGTTTCAGTTTTTGACTGCCCGTTTTTGTCTTTAAATTGTTCGGTAGTGGCTAATGAAAACTTGGCTACGGCTATGTTTCCTTCGAGCTGTTGTATTTCTGGATCTTTCCCCAGATTTCCAATCAATGTCACTTTGTTTAATCCTCTCATCGTGTTGGTGTTTTCCATCTGACCGGCTTTGTTTCCCTGATTTCAGACGATTGGTTATGGTTTAGTAGGTACTAAACTTGATCAGTTATCAGACGAAACTGTATTCTATTAGTAACATTAGGTTGCTTGTGAGATAAGTCCAGATGAAAATGAGTAACGGGAATTTGCTTGTGGCTTTAGGAAATATGACTACAATCTCAAAATCTCTGTTAATTCTACTTGTAGCCGGTTTGCTGGCTATGACGGCGGTCAAGCCGACGCGTGTTGTCTTCTTCGGTGATTCCATCACCCAGGCGGGTGTTAATCCCGGCGGCTATATCGACCGCCTGAAAAAAGTGATGCCTGCCGATCAGTTCGAACTCATCGGGGCCGGTATCGGTGGTAATAAAATCTATGATCTGTTCCTGCGGATGGATGACGACGTACTGGCCAAGCAACCCGACGTCGTGGTGATCTGGGTAGGCGTTAATGATGTCTGGCACAAAGCTTCATCGGGAACCGGCACCGATCCGGACAAGTTCGTGAAATTCTACGAAGCGGTTGTGAAAAAACTGAAAGCAGCCAACATCCGGGTTATCCTGTGTACGCCAGCTACCATTGGTGAGCGAACTGATATGTCCAACCAACAGGACGGCGACCTCAATCAGTATAGCCGGTTTATCCGCGAGCTGGCCCAACGCAATAACCTGCCCCTGGTTGATTTACGCAAGGCGTTCTTGGACTATAACCTCAAAAATAATCCCGAGAATAAAGAAAAAGGTATCCTGACCACCGACCGCGTTCACCTCAATGACGCCGGTAACCAGCTTGTAGCCGAACAGATGCAACAGGTGCTGATGGCGGGGAAGTAAAACTTTGCGAATTCACCGGGTTAAAACGGCCGCGGCCGACCGTCCGGTGAATCTGTTTTTTACAACCAGCCAAACCGTTCGAGGAGCCGGTCTTTCTGGCCCCTCGATACGGGAATGGTTTGTTGATTCGCCATCACCAGGTAGTTGCCTTCCCCTCTGACGAATTTTTTTATGTGATTGAGGTTAATGAGATACTGTCGATGTACCCGCAGAAAATCCCGCTCTTCGAATAATTCCTGAATTTCACGTAGCGATTTGGTTACTAAATAACTATGGCCATCGGTTAAATGGAATTTGGTGTAATTGTCATCGGATTCACAGTAAATTACGTCCTTGATGTCCACGAACGTAACACCATTCTGATAGGGCAGTGCTATTTTATCGGGTAGCACTTTCGCAGGTGCACTCAACTGTTGTTTGAGATGGGCTACCTGCTCCGATGTAGTCTTCTGCTGCTTTTCAACCCGGCTAACCGCTTGGATCAACTCCTGTGTGTCAATGGGTTTCAGCAAATAATCGACAGCACTATACCGGAAAGCTTTCAGGGCAAATTTGTCATAAGCCGTAACAAACACCAGCGAGAACGAAATACCGCCAACGGCTTCCAGTAGCTGAAAGCCATTCATTTGCGGCATCTCGATATCTAGAAATACGACGTCTGGCCGGTGGTCGAGAATCGCCTGCAACCCTTTGTGGCTGCTCGTGCAGGATGCGACCACATCTATGGTAGGACAGTGTTGGGAAAGCCGAAGTTCTAATAAGCCAACGGCATTGGGTTCATCATCGATAAGAACGGCGCTTAGCATGAAATTACTGGTAAAGAACTGCGTGAATGATTGGATCGGCAGTCTGGTGAATAGTCATTTGTCTCGTTTATCATGGGAGTAGATTAACCAGCCTGTTTAAATCGGAATGTCAACAATGACCCTGGTTCCACACGCTAGCCCCTGCGTATCCACTAAATCGACCACCTCGATCTGCGTCTGCGTATGATACAACTGATTGATTAGCTCAATGCGCTCGGCGGTGAGTTTCATGCCAAATGATTTGTTTTTCGTGGCGGATTTGCTCTTATACTCGGCGGCTTTTTCCCGGCCTACGCCATCGTCGGTGATCTCGATGTGCAGTAGGTCTTCGTGCATTTGCTGCACGTCTATCCATACGGTGCCCCCTTCGTCTTTGTGCATCAAGCCATGCCAGATCGCATTTTCGACAAAGGGCTGTAGCAGCAGGGGTGGAATTTGCACGGCATACGTATCGATCTCATCATCTACGTTAATAACGTAGTGGACTTTCTCCTGGAAACGCATCGCTTCCATATCGATGTAGAGTTGCAGGGTTTCGAGTTCATTGGCGAGGGTGACTTTATCGGATTTGGAGTTTTCCAGTACGAGCCGAATCAGCCGGGAGAATTTGGTGAGGTATTCAGAAGCTTTCTCGGCGTTGTTCTGCGCGGTAAAAAACTGAATGGAATTGAGGCAGTTGAAAATGAAGTGAGGATTCATTTGCGAACGTAGTGCCGCCATTTCCGTTTCCGAGATTTTGAGCTTGAAAGCCGCTTCTTTCTCGCTCAATTCGGCTTCCTTTTGTTTACGTTTGGCCTCTTCTGCTTCTAAGCGGGCTTTTAACGTTCGACGCTCTAGCTGAAAACGATACACTGAATAGAGAAAGCCCATAAATATAAGCGCCATCAACGTGCGAAACCACCATGTTTGCCAGTAGGGGGGGTGAATGACGATCTTCAGCGTACGAACAGTACTCCAAAGACCGTCGCTGTTGCTGCCTCTGATACGTAGCTGGTAGATGCCGGGTGGTACGTTGGTAAATGTGGCTAGTGGTTTGTTCCCAACATTCACCCAGTTTTTGTTGAAACCGTCTAATTGGTAAGCGTACTGGTTATGATCGGCCTGAAAATAGGAGAGAACCGAAAAGCCAATGGAAAAAAAATTCTGATCGTACTGTAATTCAAGGGCTGGCCGCTTCTTATTGGCGGTATAGTTCAGGCTGTGCGCTAGTGGAAGTGGCTTGTCGAATACGTTAACGAAACTGAACACGACAGTGGGTTTTATCGTATCGGGTTTGATATCCTGATCCTGAAAGCGAAACTTATCGAAAAAAAACTCACCATCCTCGGTTCCTACAAACGGAAACCAACTGAAGTTATGTAGATCATACTCCGAACCGAATCGGGATATTTGGCCGGTTTCGGGAGTGTAGCGCACAAGAGCCGTAAGCGTTTTGAGCCAAAGCTTGCCATTTTTCGTCAGATGTACACGGAGCACGGGTTCGCGGATCACTTGCTGAAATGCCTTTTTTCGCTGATCATATTTCCAGAGTCCATCATCGTATCGAGCCAGCCAAATCAGATTTCGGGCTGTATCCTCGACCATTTCCATGAGGTCGGTGCCAAGCCGGTGGGTATTTTCCATAACGGTGGTTGCCTGATTCGTTCGGGTATCGAACTGCTGTACGTTACCACCTACCCGATGACCTAACCAGATCCGCCCATTTCGATCCGCTACGGCCGACCGAATCGATCCCTGTAACAGGCCATGCGTTCCCGTCCGAAAACCAACGAACTGCTTCGTACGGCTGTCGAATTTGAGGAGGTTGCCTGGATGCCGCCCGAAAGACGGAAACCAGACATTACCCTGCCGATCCTGCACGACGGTCAGGAATACATTATAATCGCTGGTCTGGTTTTCGCCCGGTGGGAGTCCCTGGATCACCGCTTTTACGGGCTCAACTTTTCGCGTAATGGCATCAAACCGAAACAGCGCACCCGCGGATGTCTTTCCAATTATCCACAGGGCCTGATTGAGACGATCGGGAAACGCTACGTAGAATTCCTGCTCCGTAAAGCCGTTCAGTGGCAAGCTGTAGAGCCGGGTTTGGGTATGGCTCACCTCATCCTGTTCCGCAAAAATGAGCTGACCATCAGCCTGGTAGGAGCAATACAGCTTTCGCCCTTTCTTATAGATCACCCGAAAGGTTTCGGGTGTATTGCCTTTAAATTTGAAATATTGTTTCGATTCATTGAGTACACTGAGCGTGGCATCATGGTTGGTGGCAAACAAGCCCATCCAGAGCGACTTGCTGTTGCCGGGCGTATAGGAATAGGTTCCACGCGTGGGCGTAAAGGCATTATCAGGTTGGTGCGGATAGGTATAAAGCGATTCGGTGGTTTTGTCGAACAGGGCCAGCGAGGTGGGGCATCTGAGCCAGAACTGCTGATCATTACGTGGAATAATCTGGAAAACCTGATTATAGTCGGCCTGCGGAAAATAGAACTGTTTCCACTGGCCGGTTTGTGTGTCTAGCCGCAAAATACCCAGGCGTGTCCAGCTCCCGAACCAAACGTATCGGCCATCGGGTATTACGTCGGTGATGGCATCGAAATGCTGGCCAACTGCCGTTTTTTCAAATTGGGGGGCCATAAACCGGCTAATTGGATACCAGACCAGTGCGTTCGTGGCTGCATCGTAATAACCCAGGTTAACCGTAAGTACCGTATTGATAAGGCAATTGACGCTACCCCAAAGGCGCCCCTGTGCATCCACGGCTTTCGGAAAAAAGGTTGCCGGGGTATAGATTTCCGTTTTTTTTGTATACCCATTTATGAGAGTAGACGGAATGATCTGGCGGAATTTATGGGTGCGGGTATTAAACTCGAAAAAAGGCTTGATGGGTAATTTTTCGAGGGGATCATTCGATATAAACCAGTTCAGCCCTTCTTTACCCATCACCCAGAACTGAATGTTTTGCTGGTTCACAAACGGATTACGGAAAGAACGAAAAGTTTCTGTAATCGGGTCGAACAGGGATAGGCCATTCTTGTTGGCCGCCCAGATTTCATGACGCTCGTTTTCCTTGACGCTTCGCGAATTATCGGATTCATGAACGACCCAGCCCTCCGAACCAAACGATTTATAATGATTGCCATCGTAGCGAATCAGTTCTTCCGAGGCATTAGGTGTACTGACAAACCACAAATACCCCTGGCTATCCTGAAGTTGCAGGCTTTTATCGTAGGCTTGCTTGAACGCTTCATTATTGACTGTTACCTGATCGAAGCGCAGATACGGCCCCGGCAAGTGTTTTACATGCACAGTTTCTACCCGCTGGGCGATCACCAAAAAGGGAAGCCAGTAAAACAGGGTCAGATACGTAGCAAACCGGTGGGGCATGAGCAGGAATAAATGCGGCCAACATATACCATAAAGTCGGCTTTCACAAACCCATGTCCGCCAGTTGTCGTAATCATAGGGTGAATGGCAGGTTTTTTTGGGTTATTGTTTTTGCCAGTTTATGTAGAACACGCCGAAGAGCTAACCGTGTAAGGCTAGAACTATCGTTATAGCGCTGCATATAAATGAACCCATTTACCGTCCACCCTAGAAAACAGGTTACTCGCCCAGAAAAGCCTGCCACTCACCCAGCCTTGATGGCATTCGGGTAATCATATGTAGAAATTTGCCAATAATACAAAGCGTTTATCTGCGGCTCTGCCTCTATTCACTCATTTCCCACACTCAATCTGTGCCCGAAGCCTTAATCGGCTCCAGGGCAAAACCGAATGCTAAAGGATTTTCGCAAAGGGTCGTGCTGCTAATGTAGTGCGGCCCTTTGTGGTGTATGCATCAAACAGAAGCAGCCTGTTCACCTCTCCGTAAGGCATTTACCAGATTATGCGCCCGGCGCGTGGGTTCGGGAAGGCGGTATCCACCATTGCATTGAAGCGTTAGGGAAATAGCTGTTTCCAGGTCAATCAGATGACCGGGTGAGACGTAGACCGGATTAACTTTATTTTTGGTACGTAGTGCTGCACCGATGACATCGCCGTAGTGCCGCATGGGCGACCAGGAGCCCCGTTCTAGCGCTGGTTCGTCGTATTTGCCCACCAGCACCGACTTGCCACAACCGAACGTGGGCCGATTCAGAAACAGACCTGCGTGGGACGCAATCCCGATCCGGCGGGGGTGCGCTGTACCATGGCCATCGAACATCACGACGTCGGGTTCAGTTTTTAGTTTCTGCCACGCTTCCAGCAGGGACGGAATTTCGCGGAACGACAGCAGGCCCGGAATGTAGGGAAACGGAGCCGTACTAACTACTCCCGCTTCTTCAATAGTTTCTAAGGTATCAAGCCGCAAAACGACAATTCCGGCGTAGACCGTCTCCTCAAACTTGTTGAACGAAATGTCACAACCCGCAATGGTCTGAGGTATAGTTTGTAGCGGCTCAATGCGTATTTGTGAACGTAGCTGATTTTGCAGCGTGACAGCCTGAGCGGGCGATACGTTCCAGTCGTGAAGATTTTGATAATGAGCCATACAAAAATGGGAAAAGGGTCATTACCAAACGATAAACACAGCGCTACGGTTTAAAGATCTAAACGAACGTAGCACAAAAGTTAGGTTCGTCGTAGTGTTTTTATCGCTTTAACCCATTCCTTCTCCTTACACCGTTTGCAGGAATGGGTGCTGGCACTTATATGCTCAACATGGCCGCAGGTAGTGCAGGCGTATTGACCCGGTTCATTGATAGATGAACTCTTTGTCAAATATACCTTTGGCAAAATGGGTAGCCCCGATTTTACCTGGCTATCCTCGAAGTAAAAAAAACTGACATTACCATTCGTTTCCAGTAACGCGGTTTGTACTTGTCCGAGATGTTCAATGTTTTGCTGCCGCATTTCGGAAAAGAACTCATCTTTGGCGTAGGTCTGTTCATTGGTTTCTATCAAAACAAACATGCCATCTTCAATGACATAAATTGGATCACCTTCCAGAATACTTTCGAATCGTTCACTTTTAGTTGCCATCCAGGTGACAAACCGGTAGAAAAGGAGGATGGTCGCAAAAACAAGTAAAGCGGGTACTATGGCATTTTCCTCATTAGACATAGGGTCGCCTGCGGCCGAGCCGAGCCCAATAATAATGGCTACTTCAAAAATTGATAACTGCCTGATGCCCTTTTTGCCAGACAATCGCAGAAAAACCAGAATCACGGCAAACATGATAAGGGTCCTGAAAACAATTTCAGCGGCAAAGCTCCAGTTCAGATCTTTTACAAAAATGTTGTTGAAGTCAAAATCCATAGAAAAATACGTACTATTGAAAGCAGTGAGGGTAGCCAATATTTGTACCTGAATTGATAAACTCAAAATCAGTCAGTTTGTCGTTGGGTCGCCTGAAAATGATCAATAAGAAAGCGATTGTTACTCCACTGATTGCCAAAGATTATTACTACCGTAAACAAAAAATCCCCGGATGACACATCCGGGGATTTTTGTTAGTAGTTTCGGTCAGAACCTGTATTGCTGAAGCGACTGTTGCCCGTGCCTCGACTCGGGCGGGGTGTGTCGCTACTCGGCCGACTTGATCCCGTGTTGCCCGATGGTCGGAATGACGACCCATTGCTTTGTCCTTCAGGGCGGCTGTTGCTACTGCGGCCTTGACCACTATTGTTCGATGATCCCGATGGCTGACTGTTGCTTGAGCGGCCGCCACCGGTACGTTGCTGGCCTCCATTTCGGTTGCCTGGTCGGCCACTGCCGTTCCGTCCCCGCTGTTGAGCTGGAGCGGGCATCATAGCCGCCGTCGCTACGTCGAGAACGTATGGATGATCTTCAATGACCGGAACGCGTTTCCCGATTAGTTTATGAATGTCTTTCAGGAAATCGGTTTCTTCGGCGTCGCAGAACGAAAGCGCGATACCATCGTGGCCCGCCCGGCCCGTCCGACCGATGCGGTGAACGTAGGTTTCGGGAATGTTGGGTAGTTCGTAGTTTATTACGTGCGAGAGTTCATCCACGTCAATGCCGCGTGCGGCAATATCAGTAGCCACCAGCACGCGTGTTTCCCGGCTTTTGAAATTCGAGAGTGCCCGCTGACGCGCATTCTGCGATTTGTTGCCGTGAATGGCTTCGGCGCCAATACCTGCTTTCAAGAGGTCTTTCACTACTTTATCAGCTCCGTGTTTGGTACGGGCGAAAACCAGTGCCGACTTGATTTTCTGGTCGTTGAGGATGTGCACAAGCAGTTTACGCTTGTCGTCTTTCCCCACAAAATACATGGCTTGCTGAATTGTATCGGCGGTTGACGAAACGGGCGTCACTTCTACTTTAGCCGGATTCCGTAAAATCGTATCGGCGAGTTTCGCTACGTCGGGCGGCATAGTGGCTGAGAAAAACAGCGACTGACGACGCTCGGGCAACTTCGTGATGACTTTCTTAACGTCGTGAATAAAGCCCATGTCGAGCATTCGGTCGGCTTCGTCGAGTACGAAAAACTGCACATCGCGAAGCGATACCCAGCCCTGGTTCATCAGGTCGAGTAACCGACCAGGGGTAGCAATCAGAATATCGACGCCTGCTTTTAGCGAGTTTACCTGCGCATGCTGCGAAACACCCCCAAAAATGACGGTGTGGCGAAGGTTCAGGTGTCGGCCGTAAGCCGCAAAGCTTTCCGCAATCTGGATCGCCAGCTCGCGCGTTGGCGTCATAACCAAGGTTTTAATTCGTCGGGGAGCCGTGGGATTCTTGCTACGTTCGGCGTTGAGCAACTGGAGGATCGGAATGGCGAAAGCCGCTGTTTTGCCGGTGCCGGTCTGGGCGCAGCCCAGCAAATCACGGCGTTCCAACAAAATGGGTATGGCTTGTTGCTGAATAGGGGTTGGGGTGGTGTATCCTTCTTCGGCGAGGGCCTTCAGGATCGGGTCAATTAATGATAAATCGGTAAATTGCATGTGTTGGCTGGACGTCGAATGCCGGATACTTAACGGTAGGCAAGGCTTTCTAAACCAACGGTCGGGTCTCCAACGCCAACGTCTAAATTGAAGTTATTTAAGTGTACAACTCTACTATGGCCAATAAAGTGCCATTTGTGGGTGAAGCCAGCTTATTCGGTGAAATTAGCCGTTATTGAGAAGGAGAAACTTATGGGCGCCTATTCTGTTGACGATTATCTTTAAACGACAAAATCTCTACCCGTTTATGATCGTCAATGACTCGATAATACATAGTAACGTAGCGATTTGACTGTACATTCTCGCACCGTTGGTTCGATTTCCGAAGCTCGGTACATAAAAGGCGTAGTTGTCAACAGCTGCATCTTTTGGGAAAGGCTGCAAGAAAGTCGGTTTTAATACTGTCTGACCATTGTTGACGAATAAACTCAATAATTTTATCAAGGTCAGCTTCGGCCTGAGCGGTAATGAGGATATCAAATTCCGTCATTACTGGTACTTTTGTAAAACTTCATGAAATGGCCTTGCTCGGCCTGCGTCAGCATCAGCCATGCCACGTTTGATAGCTACTTTCTGATCGTCTGGCAGATCATTCCAGAAATCTTGTTTTGACGCTACTTGTTTCTCCAGAATGGTATAAACCGCCTGTAAAAACTGCTCGTCCTCAATATTTTCGACAAGCTGATAAATGGCAGTTTTTGTTTCAGTTGCTGACATGGAGATTAATGTTTACCTACTCAAATATACTAAATAAGTAGCCAGGTTCTAATCATAGATACTCCCAGCCGTCTTTTCAACCAGCCCTTTGGGTAGCAGCCACGCCATCAGTTTGCCCGCTTTATTGAGCAGGCCCGTGACGAGTTCCGTCTGACCGGCCAGCGTTGCTTCAACGGCTTGCTGTGCTACGTCTTCGGGCGTCATATTTACCTTCTCGGCCGCCTTTCGGCCTTTCTCACCGATCTGGGCCCGGTTGGCAAAGTCGGTATCGGTGGAGCCGGGGCATACGCAGGTAACGGAAACCGACGAGCGTCGTAGCTCCTGATGAAGACCCCGACTGAACTGGAGGACAAACGATTTGGAGGCTGCGTACAAACTTAAACCTGGCACAGCCTGATACGCTGCCGAACTACCAATGTTTAGGATGTAGGCTTTGGGCTGCTGGCGAAGTTGTGGCAGAAAGAGATACGTTAGCTCAACAAGAGCCGTCATGTTAACGGCCATCATACTGGTATGCTCAGCGAGTGAATGCTTCTCAAAGGGTCCGCTGAGACCATAGCCCGCATTATTTACCAGCGTATTGATGTCGTATTTTTTCGCCTGACAATGGTCGAATAATTCCTGTGCGGCACCTGGTTTCGCTAAGTCTACTACGTAGTAGCTGGCTTTAACGCCGTACTGGCTGGCAATTCGGGTAGCGGCTTCCTGTAGTTGTCCTTCTGAGCGGGCAGCCAACACCAGATCCATTTTCCGACGGGCGAATTGCTCGGCAATAGCTAATCCAATTCCTTTACTGGCACCTGTAACGAGAGCGTAGGCCATAAGAATAAAAAAAGTCGAAAGTCGTCAGTCAACAGTCGTTAGTAAATGTAAAAGTTACTAACGACTGTTGACTGACGACTTTCGACTTCAAATTAAATGTTGACTTTCGAAATGAACCGGTGGTAGAACGGCGTTTTGCTATTCTCATGCTTCGGCATGTACTTACCCGTTACAACCGGTACGTACATGACGCGACGACGGCTGGCCTCGCCGACGTAAGGAGACTGTTGCGCCCGGTGCCAAAGCCGACCATCATGTACCGACAGATCGCCTGCGTTAATATCGAAGCCGATTTCGTGTTTATCTGGCTCGTTATCAACGAAATACTTTTTGCGGAACAACATTTTGAAGATACCCTGCTTGTGAGTGCCGGGGATTACGCGGAGTCCACCATTTTCGTAGGGAGTTGGGTTCAGGTGAATGCCAACATTGAGCATCGGCATGATGCGCTGACCCAGGAAAATGTCGCGCGGGCTGTCGGTATGCCAACCCATTTGCGAGAACTTACTGTTAGGTGTGCGAACGTAATGATTGAGAATAAGCCCGTCTTTTTCGATTTCAGCAATACGACCTTCGTAGGGTTGAAGTAAGTCTATAACGGCCTGAAGGCGTGGGTCCTGCAAAAATTCATGGAGTGCGGTACTGTATTGTGACAGAAAGCACATCCGCTGAATCATCGAATTGCCGGCCTCATCCTGACCGAATTTCAGAGGGATACCGTTAACTTTGTCTCGTCCCTCAGCAAGCCACTCTTTTTCAATACGCTCAACTTCGCTAATGAATAATTTTACCGTTTCTGGATTAATAAAATTCCGAAAAACGATGACGCCATTTTTGTTGAAAAACTGGCGTTGTTCGGGGGTAATGGTTTCGCCCAATGAGAAGGGCGGCAAGTTTAATTTGCTCATATCGGTGGTTTACAGTTCGGAGGTTCCGTGTTCAGTGCCAACCGTTGACCGCATTCAATTGGATGGATGCAATCATAATGGTTTCTTAATGCCCCAAATCTACGAAATTTACAATTTTGGGATTACTTTAATTTGATTTAATTAATCTTAGTTTAATTAACGGTTATTTGAGTTCCTGTGTCCAATTTATATGATCAACGGCTAATACTCTTGTTAATCAGTAGTTTACTGGGTTCTGTCAGGACTTTACTGGCTCAGCCAGACAGTCTACCACTCCCCCGTAAGACAGAAGTGAATACGGTAAAAGTCGCGCGAAATACCCTAATCTTACCATTAATAGCCCGGTCTATCGAAACAGACTGGTCTTTTGGCGTAGCGGGTTCCTTCACCTTTCGATTTAACCGAACCGACACCGTTACTCGTACCTCTAACACGCAAGCGCTGGCTTTATACTCCCTTCGCCAACAATTTATTGCGGCCATAAACGGTACTATTTATTTTCCGGGTGAACGTTATATTCTGAGCCATCAATTATCGTACAGCAATTTCCCCGATAAATTCTGGGGATTGGGCAAAGAAGCGCCCGACAAAAATGAAGAAGCCTATACCTTCCAGCAGTATTACGTATACCTGCATTTTCAACGAAAACTCCAGAATCGCATCTTTGTCGGCCTGCTCTACGAATACCAGCGATTACTGAATGTCAATTATACGTCGGGTGGTCTTTTTGACCAGTTTAATGTGCGGGGCCGCCTGCCTTATCATATTTCCGGAGCCGGGTTGAGTCTGACCTATGACTCGCGAAATAATGCGTTTGCGCCCGATCGGGGCGGTTTTTTGCAGATTTATTTCAATCACTTTTCGCCTGCCTTTGGGTCCGATTTTCGCTATACGAACTACGTAGCCGATTTTCGCCGGTTTCTTCGGATCTATCGGGAACAGGTGCTGGCTATCCAGGCTTACGCTTATTTTAATTCCGGCGCAGTGCCGCTACGTAGTTTTGCCAGTTTTGGCGGCTCCAATAGCATGCGCGGGTTTTATGACGGACGCTATCGCAGTAAAAACCAGGTGGTGGTGCAGGCCGAATACCGGATTCCACTTTTCTGGCGACTGGGTGCCGTTGGGTTTGCCGGTATTGGCAACGTTGGCAGCCACGTGAGTGATCTGAACTTCGACGAATTAAAATACTCGTTCGGTGGAGGACTACGACTTTCCCTGAACCGAAAAGAACGCTTAAATCTTCGGGTTGATTATGGCTGGGGAATAGGCCAGAGCGTATCGAATGGGCTGTACTTTCAGTTAGGCGAAGCGTTTTGATTTACTTTCTTCTCGACGGTATTCCAGCCACTGAGGGCGATCTTCTTGCCGATCCGGTAGAGTGGATAGGTAAAGACAAAAGCTCCCACGATGTCGATGGTGTAATGCACATGCTGCACAAGCAGTAAACTGGCAACGACCAGCGTACCGATAAACGTCACCAGTCGATCCATCCGTCGGCGCAGGCACAGAAATATCAGAAAAATGGTAGAGGTATGGCCCGAATAAAATAAATCTTTGGTGATATAGACCTTACCGTAGAAGGCATTGGTCAGCGGGTCAACCATGGGAATCAGACCAACGGGTGGATTGAGCGGAAACAGATTGATACTGATCATCCGTGACAAGGTTATGATGATATAGCTGTATATAAACATCAAAAAAATAGTCGGGCTACGCCGGGAACGAATAAGGATCAGCAAGCCTGCCGCCCAGATGACCAGAAAAATAATTAATGATACGTCATATGGGGGGAGTTGACTGAGCAGCCAATCGTTCAGAACGGGACCCGTGTGCTGCTCGATCGTCTGAAAAAAGTAAGGGAATGTAATCAATATGGCGATAACGCCGACCACGCCAATCATAAATTTCGTACGAAAGACGGAAGAGCGCCAGGCTTCATTCCAGATTAAATCATTGACTGGATTCGGAGAAAGAATTGACATAAAAATAATATAAAAGGCCGCAAAGTTACGAAAGACTAAAACATAGACGTGAAAGCCGCTCGTTTTAGGTCGTTGGATTTTACAGCTTAGCTCCGCAGTACTTACAATATACGGCGTCGGGATCGTGTCCCTGACGGCTACAATTTGGGCAAGCCTGCGTCGAAATTTCCTGCTTTTTACTGGCGGCTGTCAGGCTAACGGCCACAATGCCCGTTGGCACGGCAATGATTACGTAACCCAGTAACATAATGAGCGTAGCAATGAATTTACCGATGGGCGTGCTGGGGACAATATCCCCATAACCGACGGTAGTAATTGTAATGACTGCCCAGTAGATGCTTAGCGGAATGCTTTCGAATCCATTGGAGTGCCCTTCCACTACGTACATCATGGAGCCAAGCGTGATAACTAACGTAAAAATTGCCACAAAAAATACGGTGATTTTAGCCTGGCTTTCACGCAACGAATAAGCGAGGAGGGAAGCTGCCGCCGTATATTCGCCTAGTTTCAGGATTCGGAAGATACGTAGCAGACGCAGAATTCGGACTGCGGCCAGTTCGTGCGCCCCAAACAAAAATAAACCGAGATAGCTGGGTAAAATGGCCAGCAGGTCGACAAGGCCGAAAAAGCTGGTTATATAACGTAGCGGTTGCCGGATGCTAATAATACGCACTGCGTATTCAAGCGTGAACAGAATGGTAAACACCCATTCGATTCGATCAAAGAGAAGTCCATATGGCTTTTGCAGAGAGGGAATACTCTCCAGAATGACGGCGAGCACGCTCAGGACAATTAGAAAAAGCAATGTAACGTCGAAGGCGCGTCCGGCCCAGGTGTCGGCTTCAAAGACGATTTCGTGGAGTCGGTGCCGAAATCGTTGCCATCGGGAGTTCATATGGTTGAGCGTTTAAACGCCTAATCTACTAAAGTCGAATATCTCCCGATATTGATAAGCTATATTAATCCACCAGAACGCTGATTTTTATGACGATTAAGATTGTATAGGTTTCGGCTTATTTCCAATAATCATACCTAATCATACCCATCATAAAAATCAGCGTTCCAATGGTGCCAGTAAACTCGAACGAATCAGTAAACTCGGATCAAATCCGTTGCGCTTTCAGTTCCTGCACAGCGAAATCGGCCGCGCGAGCCGACAGGGCCATGTACGTAAGGGACGGATTGACGCAGCCCGATGAGGTCATGCAGGCACCGTCGGTCACGAATACGTTTTTAACGGCGTGGATCTGGTTGTGACCATTGAGCACCGACGTTTTGGGGTCGCGGCCCATGCGGGCGGTGCCCATTTCGTGAACAGCTCCCCCAACGACCGATCCCTGATCGTAGGTTTTTACATTGACCAATCCGGCCGCTTCGAGCATTTCCTGCGCATCGTTGATCATGTCAACGCGCATTTTTCGCTCGTTTTCGCCAATCTCCGCGTCGAACGCTAACGTGGGTAGCCCCCATTTATCCAGCCTGGTTTTATCTAGATACATCCGATTTCTGTATTCAGGTAATTGCTCCCCGAAGCCAATCAGGCCCATAGTCCATAACCCTGGCCGGGTTAGGTCTTCTTTCAGCGACGTACCAAAAGCCAGTTCGGCGACGTGATGCTGCCACCCCTGCCGACCCCCGCCCCCCTGATAACCGAAGCCGCGTAGGTAATCGCGCTTGTCCGTTCCGATATTGCGGTATCGGGGAATGTAAATGCCGTTGGCCCTCCGGCCGTAGAAGTACCGGTCCTGCCCGCCTTCCCACTGCCCATTCGCGCCAAGCCGGAAGTGATGATCCATCAGATTATGCCCCAATTGGTCCGAGTCATTGCCCATGCCGTTGGGGAAGCGATCAGATACCGAGTTCATAAGCAGGGCGGTGGAGGCCATCGCACTGGCACAAACAAAGATCACCTTCGCAAAATACTCCTGACTTTCCAGGGTCACGGAATCTTTCACCCGAACACCCGACGCCCGCTGTTTTTTGGGATCGTAAATCACTTCTGTCACCACCGAATTAGGCCGTAGCGTCAGGCGGCCCGTTTTGACAGCGGGAGGCAGTGTGCAGGATTGCGTGCTGAAATACGCACCGTACGGACAACCCCGAATGCATTGATTCCGGTACTGGCAAGGTGCCCGACCATTGTCTACGTGCACTTTTTGCGCTTCGGACAAATTCGCTGTTCGACCGATGGTCATGATACGTCCCGGAAACGATTTCTCGATCCGTTTCCGCACTTCTTTTTCGACCAGAAACATATCCATCGGGGGCAGGAATTCGCTGTCGGGGAGTTGAGGAAGTCCCAGCTTTTCGCCCGAAACGCCCGCGAATTTTTCTACGTATGAATACCAGGGCGCAATGTCTTTGTAGCGAATGGGCCAGTCAACACCAACACCTTCTTTTGCGTTGGCCTCAAAATCAATATCGCTGAATCGGTACGACTGTCGTCCCCACATAATGGATTTCCCGCCCACGATATTAGGCCGAAGCCAGCGGAACGGTTTATCCTGCCGGTACGACGTATCCATGCCGGGCATCCAGTAAGGCGAGACACTTTTCGCTACGTCCTCGGGTGTTTGAGGATATTTAGCGGATAGTTCTCCCAAGCGGCTCACTTCCGACAGTTCCCAGGGCGCTTTCTGCTCGGTCTCGTAGCCTGTTACGTGTTCCAGCGGGCGGCCCCGTTCCAGCATAAGTACCCGCAAGCCTTTTTCCGTCAATTCTTTAGCGGCCCATCCTCCGCTAACGCCCGACCCAACGACAATGGCATCGTAGGTCATATCCTTTACTGCATCAATATTGAGGTTCATGGTGTATAGTCGTCAGTCACTAGTTGATAGTCGTTAGTTAGCAGTCAACAATTTGCTCGTCCACTACCGACGACTTTTGACTGCTAGCTACCGACTGTTTTTAAATGGCCCAGGCTTTTTGATCTGCTTTTAAGGGAATATCCCCCTGGAATCGACCGGGAACGGGGAGGTAATCCAGCGCTTTGGTGGCCCCGAGTTCAGACGTGAAGTAGCCGACGATGGTTAGTTCACGGAGGTTCAGGAAAAATGGCTTTTCACGTTGGGTCAGTTGATTAACAATCTCTATTCGTTGCGCATTGTCGAGTTCCGGGAAGGATTTTCCGAAGGCGTTTTGGCTAAATGCGTCGGTTTGTTGCAAGCCTTTTTGAAAGATTTCCTGCTGAGCTGGCGCGGTGCAATGCCCAATGACGTATCCAATGAACTGATCGACACCGGCCGCTTTGGCGCCGGGCGTATCGGTGGTAGGCAGGATTACGTCCGCTAGGTCCGCGATGAGGTTCTGATGACCAGCCGAAAAAACCAGTGGCGTATCGTTGCTGGTTTCGCCACGTAATGCTGCCTGTACCGGAAACGATAGCGTACCGCCGACCAGTAAAGCCAATCGCTGCAAAGCCTCCCGACGAAGTATAAGTTGATTGAACATGAATTGGATAGGTTTTATAAAGAGTATAGGAAAAGCAAGATTATGAGCGCATAATCAAGTAAAGCCGCAAAAGGGTCTTGTTTACTCAATTAAAAAAGGGCTTGCTTGAAAAGCATAAATCGTTGCGCGAGAGGGCATACACGCAGAAAATTGTATAAAAAGAATGGCGACCAGATAACGCGGATTGATGGGCACATTTAGCGACTCAAGAAAATCTTATCTGTAAGTGCTTACAAATTTGGTCGTTGAACTCTCAATAGTTGCTAGGCAATCTTAGCATCTTTTAGGCACAAATCAACTCGATCAGCAAGAGCTATAAAATCACTGTCAGAAGTACAAATAACAATTCCAGCATGGTGATCAGACTGTGTATGCAGTTTGATGAAATCTTTGCGATTCAGTGTCAACAAGCAGCGGTCTAAAGTAGTAGCAAAGGCTAACACTTGATCATCAGGTATGGCTAAACCGGCCATATCCGTTTGTAACAAGGTTAGTACGTCATGGTCTAATTGACGTAATCGCTCAATGGCCGGAGCAGGAAAGTTTTCATCCGCAAGAAGTAGAGCCATCTTTACGCTTCATTCTCAGCAATAAGCCGAGTTATCTCATCCATGTGGGCGCGAGCATAGGCTCTGGCATTTGCTAAGTCTTCGGCTCGTAAAGAAGGGTAAGCGTTTAATAAATCGACATCGTTAGCTCCCTGCAAATAAAAACTTTCCAGCAGCCAAATAGGTATGCGCGACTTTGCAATGCAGGCAACTCCATCCGCTACTCCCAGCCTTATTTCGATGCTCATAGTAGGTAAAGATAGAGAGTATTTCGGTTCAAATTATATCATCAGCAACCGCCAGATTCCAGAAATCAGGAGCAGCAACAAGCCCACAGGGGTCAGGACTTTCCAACACAGATACATCATCTGATCAACGCGGATACGGGGGAATGTCCAGCGGACCCACATCTGTACCAGCACGGCGAAAAACACTTTTGAGAGCAGCCAGAAACCGCCGGTAATGTTGCCCCAGATTGTGCTGGGTGCCCCACTCGTCCAGTCGGCGAGACGAACCGGACCGATGTTGGGGAGGGGCGTGTTCCAGCTTCCCAGAAACAGGACCGCGCCCAGAAAGGATACCAGCAGCATCATTGCGTATTCCGACAGATAAATCAGGGCGAACCGCATCCCTGAATATTCCGTGTGAAAGCCTGCCACGATTTCAGATTCGCCTTCGGGTAGATCGAAGGGGGCACGGTTGGATTCGGCCAGCGTACAGATGAAAAAGATAACGTACGCAACCAGCAGAAATGGATTGCGCAGGATGTTCCAGGAGAAGATACCCCCCCAATCCGTTACGTTAACGCCAAGCGCCTGTAAACCAAACAGGTAATTTGTTTCATGCGTATAAATGCCCTGCTGGAAGCTGAGTGTCTGTAAATTAAGCGACTGACCAATCATCACGACGCACAGAATGGTTAACCCAAGCGGAATCTCGTAGGATACAATCTGCGCCACCGACCGCATCGCGCCAAATAAAGAGTACTTATTATTTGACCCCCAGCCCGCCATCAGGATACCCACTACGTCGAACGAGACAATGGCCATCAGGTAAAACACGCCCACATTTGCTCGCGATCCCTGCAGATCGGGGGAGAGAGGTAGTACGGCAAAACCGGCAAAAACCGATGCGAAAATGACAGCCGGAGCCAGCAGAAACAGCTTTCTGTCAGCTGCGGTGGGCACAATGTCCTCTTTTTGGAGCAGTTTCAGCAGATCGGCAAACAGTTGGAGAAGGCCCCATTTGCCCGTTTCCATGGGGCCAAGTCGATCCTGCATGAAGGCCGAAACCTTACGTTCGGTATAAACCCCGACGACCACAAAGCCGGATGCAAGAGCGAGAAAAATGGGGAGTGCGAGCATACAAATAGGGCGTTTGAGCAATTCAGACTCCTGGACCTGAATCGATCAAATGCCCGCAAAGGTACAAAGGGATACGTTATAGCGTCAGACGTTGGCGGTCTTTCAGCAGGACTTCCTTCAGTTTAGCGTACGGCAATTGTTGAGGTGATACGTTGTTTTCGATTGAAAGCACAGCTGCCGTCGCTGCCGATTGCCCCAGAATCATAAAGACGGGCTCCATCCGAATCGACCCGTAAGCGATGTGCGAACTTGACAGGCAAACGGGTACCAGCAAATTTTTGCATTCATTCTCCTTCGGCAAAATTGACCCGTAGGCAATTGAGTACGGTTGTTTCGGGTGAACGCCAATATCGCCCTCGTTCTGCACAAAACCATCCGGACGTACGTAGCGCTGGGCATTATGCGCATCGAGCGAATACGATCCCATGCCAATTGGGTTTGGTACGGTGGTTTCCCCTAGCGCATCGGCTTCTTTCATGACGTAGGTACCGAGCATGCGCCGGGCTTCGCGAACGTAAATTTGATGCGGCCAGTTGTTGTTGTCCGTGAATTCGTCCTTCGCCAGTCCCCATTGGCTCATGTCTTTCCTGACGTCTTCTGGAACGCGGGGATCGTTGGACAGGAAATACAGCAGCCCCTGCTGATACAACTGGTGATCGCGGATAATCGCTTTTCGGCGTTCATACGTAGCGTCGGGGTAATCGTAGTTTTTGCCGATATAGTCGGAGCTGAACGGACCGTGGTTGTTGGTGTCAGTTTTTCGGTTCGGAATCGGATCGAACTTGTCGAAGGTTTCGCGCCAGCCGCTGTCGAATACACGGCCCAGTAATTCGTAACGAGCCGGATTATAGCCTTCCGGTTTTGGAAACGGAACCCGGTTGTCGGGGTTATTGCTGAAGCACATCCGAAAGCAATACGCCTGAATTTTGTGATCGCCAGCACCTTTTTCACCCGGTCCGCTGGATGCAATTTCGGGAAGTAACCCGCTTTTTGGGTCGCCCGGCACTTTATACGGGCTGATGTTGGCTTTGAAATAATGTCCATGCTAGAACACGTTCGGTTCGACGCCGTTCCAGGTTTCGCCGTACACACTGTTGGCTTCACGCCCTACGTGGTAGCGAACGCCCGCAGCCGCCATCAGGTCACCTTCGTACGTTACGTCGATGAACATTTTCCTTCGTAAACCTGCCCGCTCAGGGTGCGAAACGACTGGATGCTCCCCGCTTTCTTGGTTACGCCTTTTGCTGATCGGTCGAGCCACTCGTTGCGATAAATCGTAAGCGCATTTTCCTTCACGAAATCTTCAAATACTTTTTCGGCAGCATGGGGCTCAAAAATCCACATCGTGCGGGAGTTACCGTCGATGGCGGGCGTACCCTGGCCTTTGTTGCCATATTCCTCGCGCTTCTGCCATTTCCACGCCGAATCCTGCTGGTAGTGTTGATAAAGCCGCTGGTAGAACTCGCGCGATAAGCCCCCAATCACTTCTTTATTACCCGTATCTGTAAAGCCCAGCCCGCCCGACGATAGGCCGCCCAGGTGTTTATCAGGCGAAACGATGATTACGGATTTGCCCATTTTTTTGACTTGCACAGCCGCTGTAATGGCCGCACACGTACCACCATAAATGATCACATCGGCCTTGCGAGTAGCCGTTGGTTTTGACGGATACGTAGTGACTGGAGCAATCAGCAATAAAATAAGACTGCTGACTAGTATTCGAAGAAGTGAATGGGAGAAAAGAACGCGTTCGTTCATTGTGAAAAAGGATGGAAAGGAATTTAGCTGGAAAATGATCTCTATTCGTCAAAGCAGCAAAACGGGTAGTGTTTACTAGCGAGGTGGGAAATTTTGATTTGTTACGTTGTTAATAACTGAAAAGCCCTTACTCAACTTTAACAGCTGAACAAGGGCTTTCGCTGGTTGCTGACGCATAGGAGACACAGCGTGTTGCCGAAGCGTCAGTGACGCGGCATTCCGACCGGTCTTTACACGCTAAAACTCGGCGGTTTTTGGGGCGCGGGGGAATGGAATCACATCGCGGATGTTGCCCATGCCCGTTACGAACAGAACCAGCCGCTCGAAGCCGAGACCAAAACCGGCGTGTGGGGCCGATCCAAACCGGCGGGTGTCCAGATACCACCACAGCGCTTCGGGCTCAATGCCCACTTCGAGCATCCGGGCGGTGAGTTTGTCAAAGCTATCTTCGCGTTGCGAACCGCCAATGATTTCGCCAATGCCGGGAAACAATACGTCCATCGCTCGAACGGTCGGACCAAAAACCTCACCACGGGAATTGGTGGCTGGTTCATCGTCCTGCTTCATGTAGAACGCTTTGATCTCGCGCGGGTAATTGGTCAGGATGACGGGTTTCTTGAAGTGCTTCTCGACCAGATATCGCTCGTGTTCCGATTGCAGATCGACGCCCCAGCTAACTTCGTACTGAAACTGGCCTTTTTTGGCGGGCTTCGAGTTAACCAGAATCTCGACGGCTTCGGTATAGGTCAGCCGCACAAACTCGTTACTGATCACAAACTGGAGTTTTTCGAGCAGGCCCAGTTCGCTTTGTTCCTCTTTCTTTTTGGTTTTCTCTTCCTCTTTTAGTCGGCCATCCAGGAACGCCAGATCGTCGGCGCAATGCTGTAGGGCGTAGCGAATGACGGTTTTGACGAAATCTTCGGCCAGATTCATGTTGTCTTCCAGCTCGTAGAAAGCCATCTCTGGTTCAATCATCCAGAACTCGGCGAGGTGGCGCGTCGTGTTGGAATTTTCAGCGCGGAACGTTGGGCCAAAGGTGTAAATCTTGCCCAGCGCCATAGCCCCCAGTTCGCCCTCCAACTGACCCGAGACAGTTAGGTTGGTTTCCCGACCGAAGAAATCCTGGCTGTAATCCACCTTGCCCTCGTCCGTTAACGGCGGTTTGGTGGCGTCGAGCGTCGTTACGCGGAACATTTCGCCCGCTCCCTCTGCATCAGAAGCGGTAATGATGGGCGTGTTGAGGTAAAAGAAACCGTTGTCGTTAAAGTATTTATGGACGGCAAACGCCAGCGCGTGCCGAATCCGCAGAATCGCGCTGAATGTGTTCGTACGAGGGCGCAGGTGGGCGATCTCACGCAGAAACTCCAGCGAATGTCGTTTGGGTTGCAGCGGATATTTTTCAGGATCGGCGGTGCCGTAAATATGGACGTCCGAAATTTTAACTTCAACGGCTTGCCCGGCTCCCTGCGACTCAACTAACTGGCCCGTAACCGATAGACACGACCCGGTGGTGATGAGCTTCAGCGTTTCTTCCGGCAGTTGCCCGGCTTCGGCCACGACCTGAATATTATTTATGGTTGAGCCATCATTGAGGGCTATGAAAACGGCGTTTTTGCTTTCGCGCTTGGTACGAACCCAGCCTTTAACGGTCACGGTGGTGCCGACTGGCGAATCCACGCCGGGAGCGTTTTTTAACAATTGCTTAATAGATTGATAACTCATACTAAAACGGCGACCAGATAGTGGTTGTGACCGCAAAAGTACGGATTGTCGGTTGAATCGCCCACAGACAATTTTAATCAGTGCCATCCGCAATTGTAGTTACATACCGATTGCGCGTCTATTTTTGCATCACTAAACCTACATATCAATCCTACCTGTATGTCAATAACATTATACATCGTTCGTCATGCCAAAGCCGAAGATCGGGCCATCTTTATGGCCGACTTTGACCGTAAGCTAACGTCCGAAGGCGTCATGGCTGCTGCCCGGATTGGGCGTTATTTGCACGGAAAAGCCATCCAGCCCGACATTATCGTCAGCAGTCCTGCGCCACGCGCCAAAGAAACGGCGAACGTTGTGGCTGAACAACTTGGCTATGAAGTGGCTCAGATTCAGTTTGACGAAAAGCTATTTGAAGGTGGGCCGAAAGCTTATCTGGCGGCTATAAACGCCGTTCCTTCAGCCAGTCAAACGGCCATGATTGTAGGCCATAACCCCGACGTAACGTATCTGGCTGAATTTTTAACGCATCAACGGATCAACTCAATGAGCAAAGGCGCTGTTGTAGGTATTACGTTCGAAGACGTGACCTGGGCCGAAATTTCCGGGCGAACAGGTAGCATAACCTTTCAAATTGCACCGAAACAACTTTCCATAAATGATGAATTATAACCGGGTCGCCGGAGCGATAATGAATAATGGCTATTTGATAAAGCCAGCAATAGCATTTATAACTCATCATTCATAATTAAATAAAGTGAACCGTAACCGTCGCATTTTCATCATCGTTTTTATTGTCTTCACGACAATCGTAGCCTTACTGGCCATTGATATGGGCCGACGGACGACTGCTCCCTGGAACAGACGTCGGGAAGTTGAACGGGCTTTGCCGACGGTAAAAGATGGAACGGCTGTCGATACAATGGCTACTGATACGTTACTAAACCCCTGAATTTTATTTTTATGCTGAATCTATCGGCTGTTCATCACATTGCCATTATTAGTCAGGATTACGAAAAGTCGAAGCGATTCTACACAGAAATACTGGGCTTAACGATTTTAAGCGAAGTAAACCGAGCGGAACGACAATCGTATAAGCTGGATCTGGCTTTGAACGGACAGTATATTATCGAATTGTTTTCGTTTCCCAACCCACCCAAACGTCCATCCCGGCCCGAAGCACTTGGTTTGCGTCATCTGGCGTTCGCAGTTACCGATCTGGATGCTGCCGTGGCACATCTGGCAGAACAAAACGTAGTAACCGAGCCCATTCGCGTGGATGAGTTGACCGGAAAACGCTTTACCTTCTTCGCCGATCCCGACGATCTGCCGCTGGAGTTGTATGAGGTTTAGAGCAGGGAGCATGGTTTTACGCTAGACATCCTGCTCCATGCACCAGGCTCCACGCCTTTAAAGCACCTTCGTCAGCACCCGAACCAGCGCATCAACATCATCGGGTGTGTTATACACATGTGGGGCGATACGTAGCACGCGCGCTCTGGCCGATACCGATACGTTTTCGGCTTGCAGGGCCTGCTGAATGATCATTGGATCGGCATGATCGGGTAACCACAATCCGACGAGATGGTGGCACCGACCCAGCGTACCATTTTCGGGTTCAACGTAGCAGCCGAGGGATTCCAGTGCCGACCAGGCATCTGCCATCAGGTTTTTTGTGTATGCCTGAATACGGGTGGGTTGCCAGTCCACGAGTTGCTGAAGTGAGGTTTCGAGCATGGGCATTTGCAGAAAATGGGTATGCTCGCCAACGTTGTAGCGGTAAGCACCGGGGCGGTATTCGGGCTGATAATCCATCAAACGATGAAATTGATTGCTATCCAGCCGATTCATCCAGCCTTCTTCGAGCGGAACGCCCTCATCGAAAGCCGGACCGTAGTAGGCCAGCCCCAATGAATAAGGCCCCATCAGCCATTTATAGCCTGCGCAAACGACAGCGTCGGGTTGAATTTTTTCCAGATCGAATGGCAAAGCACCGATTGCCTGCGTTCCGTCAATGGCAAACCACGCACCCACGTCGCGAGCCCGTTGCCCAACGGCTTCCAGGTCAAAGCAAATTCCATACATCCAATGCACCGGCGGCACAACGACCAAAGCGGTATCTGGCCCGATAGCGTCGAGTAATTGCTCGTTCCACTTGACGCCTTTGGGGAAATCCGTTGGCATGCTGACCGTAGTGATGCTAAGGCCCAGCTCAGTACAGACGCGATCCCAGGCGTAGACATCACTCGGAAACTCATCACCAAGCAAGACGATACGTTGCCCTCGCTGAATACCCGGCTTACGGGCTAAGTTTCGGGCTATAACAGCCATGCCATAGGAGACTGATGGAACGACCGCAATACGTTCGTGAGCGACTATTCCGGCGTTTCGGTTATTTATAAGCTCGGAAAATAAAGTCCGCACACGAATAGCTCCCGTGAAAAAATCATCGGGGCGAAGTCCAAATGGGTTAGCATGTTTCGTAAGGACCTCATGGCCAACCTGCTCAACCGCCTTGCTGAACGGCGCACGGGTGGCACAATTGAGGTAATGGATGCCTTTAGGAAGGCTAAATAGGTCTTGTTGAGAAGTAAGCATAGTATAAGAAGTTTGGGCAAAGGGGAAAGGGCATGGGGAAGGAAAGCTGGAATCAGCGGATAGGGTTTTACCCTTTGCCCCGCGCCCCATGCTGCCTGCCATTCGCCCTTGGGTGATATTCCCGCAACGTTTGCTGCAAATAATCGCGGTCGAGATGGGTGTAAATTTCGGTAGTGGTGATGGACTCGTGGCCAAGCATTTGTTGTACTGCCCGCAAATCAGCCCCGCCTTCGATGAGGTGCGTAGCGAATGAGTGGCGGAACGTATGCGGGCTAATTGTTTTGCGAATCCCCGCTTCCGAAGCCAATTTTTTAATGGTCGTGAACACCGAAATGCGCGAGAGTTGCTTGCCCCGCAGATTCAGGAAAATGGTGTCTTCGTCGCCTTTCTGAACGTCCAGTTGACTACGTACATGATCGACATATATTCGGGTATAGTGCATGGCATCTTCGCCAATCGGTACGAGCCGGACTTTATCCCCTTTGCCCAGCACCCGCACAAATCCCTCGGTAAAGTAGCAATTGGTTAGTCGCAGGTTGAGCAATTCAGACACCCGTAGTCCTGAACTGTAAAGCACTTCGAGCATAGCCCGGTCGCGGGTGCCGCCGGGCGTTGAGAGGTCAATGATGGCCAGCATGTCCTCAATTTCAGGAAAACTGAGGGTGTCGGGGAGCTTTCGGCCTAGCCTGGGCGCTTCAAGTAATTGGGTTGGATCGTTCTGGATTAAGTTTTCCAGAATCAGGTACTTAAAAAATGATTTCAGCCCCGAGAGTATACGCGCCTGACTATGTGCCGACAGGCCCAACTCACCCAGATACATCAGGAAATTTACTAATTCCCGATCCGTCACCTGCATGGGCGTTACGTCCGGTTCGGTTAGCAGGATGAACTGGTAGAGTTTTTCAGCATCGTGCAAATAGGCCTCTACTGAATTTTCGGCCAATGAGCGTTCCAGTTTGAGGTAGTTCTTAAAGGCGTTTATATAACTTTGCCACATAGGTTATCTTCTAAACAAAGAGAAACGAAGTTTTCACGGAGAGCACAGAGAAAAATTCGTGTTCTCTTTGAAAAACTCTGTTTATCAGTGTTTAACTCCTTTCAAAATGAAACAAATCCTGATCATTAACGGCCCGAACCTGAATCTATTGGGCAAGCGTGAACCGACCATTTACGGAAACCGTTCGTTTGTCGATTACCTGAAAACGATTGAAGAACTGTTTCCCGACGTGCAACTTCGCTATTTTCAGTCGAATCACGAAGGGGAACTGATCGATAAAATTCACGAGTTGGGTTTTGATGTGGATGGCATTGTCATTAATGCCGGGGCTTACACGCACACATCCATCGCCATTGCCGACGCCCTGTCGGCGGTGACAGCCCCGGCCGTTGAGGTACACATTTCCAACGTACACGCCCGCGAGTCGTTCCGGCACCACAGCTATCTATCCGCCAAATGCAAAGGCGTTATTTTAGGGTTGGGACTGACGGGTTATGAGTTGGCCGTGAGGTATTTAATGATGACCGGGTCGCCGGAGCGATGATAAATGATGACCGGGTCGCCGTAGCGATTATTTTTTAACATAATCATTCATCATTCATGATAACCTTCTACCCCGGTCCATCCAAAGTATATCCACAAGTCGCCGACTATGCGGCCGAAGCGGTGCGTTCGGGAATTGTGAGCCTGAATCACCGTAGCGCGGGCTTTATGGACGTAGTGAAAGAGACCGTTCGGTTGCTTCACGAAAAACTCGACATTCCGGCTGATTATCATGTTGCGCTGGTTTCATCGGCAACGGAGTGTTGGGAAATTGTGGCACAATCGCTGACCGCCGAAGCGAGTCTGCACCCCCATAATGGCGCTTTCGGTAAAAAATGGGTGGATTATGCGTATAAAATTAAACAGCCAACCAGCCTGAGCGATGCCGACGTATTATGTATCGTTCAGAACGAAACCTCGAATGGTACACAGGTCAGCATGGAAACGCTGGCAAAGTTCCGGCAGGAGTTTTCGGCGTTGATTGCCGTCGATGCGGTTTCGTCGATGGCAGGAATTGCCTTTGACTGGACGCTGGCGGATGTCTGGTTTGCGTCGGTGCAGAAATGCTTTGGACTTCCGGCCGGACTTGCCGTGTTGATTTATTCGCCTGCCGCCCTCAAACGGGCCGAGGAAATCGGGGAAAACGCTCATTATAATAGTCTGCTGTTTATCCACGAAAATTTCTCAAAATTCCAGACCCCCTACACGCCAAACGGATTGGGTATTTATCTGCTGATGCGTGTGTTGCAACAGGTGCCGCCCATTGCACAAGTAAATGTGATCACTAAAAAACGGGCCGCTGACTGGTACGCTTTTTTTGAGCAGGAAATGAGTGGATCTCTCTTCCGTATACTCATTTCTGATACGGCCATCCGCTCGGATACCGTCATCGCCGTGGAAGGCTCAGAGCCCGACATTAAGGCGATTAAGACGGCTGCACAACAGGCCGGTATTACCCTCGGCAACGGGTACGGCGACTGGAAAAATACAACGTTCCGAATTGCCAACTTTCCGGCTATTACAGATGAGGAGATTGGAACCTTAAAACAATTTCTTCGGTCGTACAAGAGGTAATATGGCTGGAACGCCAGCTCGGTGAAACGCCATGCTACTTCTTGTACGATATCCTCACTAGTATGCTCAATCTCAAAGAAATTGTTTCTGTTACGCTCATTCTATTCTCGGTTATTGACGTAGTGGGTTCATTGCCGGTCATTATTGATTTACGGCAGAAGTCCGGTAAAATTGAATCTGGCCGTGCTACGTTCGCATCGGGAGTATTAATGATCTCTTTTCTGTTTGTGGGGGAGCGGATTCTAAAACTATTCGGGGTCGATGTCGCGTCGTTTGCCGTGGCAGGGGCATTTATTATTTTTCTGATCGGTCTGGAAATGATTCTGGGCCGGACAATTTTCAAGTCAGAAATTAATACGGGCGGAGCTACGCACATTGTCCCCATCGCTTTCCCCCTTATTGCGGGTGCCGGTACGTTGACGACGATCATTTCGCTCCGGGCTGAATACCAGACCGTAAATATTATCGTAGGGATTATTCTTAATCTGGGGCTGATTTACGCCGTCTTGAAGTCGTCGGGCTGGCTCGAAACCCGACTCGGATCAGGCGGACTGGAAGTACTGCGTAAAATTTTCGGCATCATTCTGCTGGCCATTGCTATCAAGCTCATCAAAACCAATCTGATTGCTGATTTCTGAAATTAATGGCATAGGGCATCTAATTCGGGGCGTAGGTTGGAGCCAATACGCTGGGATTAATTTAGTAAGCGCGAGTGCTTTTCAACAGTATTTTAGGTCAAAAACAATAGATTTTTAGGATAATACTATGATATTTAGCTCTAGATACGGGTTAGATACTAGTTTATTGCCTTATGTGGCTCAGATTATAAAGTAGTAAAAAACCTTACTAAATATTGTTTTTTACGGTACCTAACGAATTTAAAATATAATAATTCCGCAAAAACAATAAGAAATACGGTTCAACTGCCCATTGGCCTTTATATTTTATTGTAAACCCGTACTATATTTGCTGAAAGTATTGTTACAAAACCCCTATTCAATTCAATTCCACTGTAATCATGGCAAAGTCGAAGTTAGAGTACATTTGGCTCGATGGCTATAAGCCCACGCAAAGCCTGCGTTCCAAAACCAAAATTGAAGAAGATTTTTCGGGTGCACTCGAAGATTGCGCTATGTGGTCTTTCGATGGTTCTTCGACAGAGCAGGCTGAAGGCGGTTCATCGGACTGCTTGCTGAAGCCGGTTTTTATCTGTCCTGATCCACAGCGTAAAAATGCGTTCCTCGTTATGTGCGAAGTATTAAACGCTGACGGTACTGCTCATCCATCGAACGGCCGTGCTACGATTGAAGACGACGACAACGATTTCTGGTTTGGCTTCGAGCAGGAGTACTTCCTGTGGGATATGAAAATTGATAAGCCGCTCGGTTTTCCCGCCGAAGGTTTCCCAACGCGTCCACAAGGTCCATATTATTGCTCGGTTGGCGCACAAAACGCCTACGGCCGTTATATCATTGAAGAACACCTTGACGTTTGCCTGGATGCTGGCCTGAACGTAGAAGGAATCAACGCCGAAGTAGCAACGGGTCAGTGGGAATTCCAGATTTTTGCTAAAGGGGCCAAAGCCGCTGGTGACCAGATTTGGGTCGCTCGTTACCTGCTCGAACGTATCGGTGAAAAATACGGTATCTCGATCAACTGGCATTGCAAACCGCTGGGCGCCACCGACTGGAATGGCTCGGGTATGCACGCTAACTTCTCGAATACGGCGCTACGCACATCGGGTAGCAAAGAAGTATACGATAAAATTTGCCAGTCCTTCTCGCCAGCCGACGTTATCAAAGCCCACATCGCGGTGTATGGTGCTGACAACGAACTGCGTTTGACCGGTAAACACGAAACCCAGTCGATCGACCAGTTCTCTTATGGTATTTCTGACCGTGGTGCTTCGATCCGTATCCCCATTGCTACGGTAGAACGCGGCTGGAAAGGCTGGTTGGAAGATCGTCGTCCAAATTCGGCGGCTGATCCATACAAAGTGGCTGCTGTGATCATCAAAACGGTTAAATCGGCCGACGTGCTGGAAACAGCTTAGTCTGTTAGAAAATAGATTATCAAAGCCCGACTACGTGAGTGGTCGGGCTTTTTTGTTGATTATGTCGATTTATTCAGTCGGTATCCTTTTAAGAAGGCTCCGTCCTTTCCTCCTTTTTTTGCCTATGTTTGGCTAAATTTTAAACCTAAAACTCAGCCAAGCCATAATGTCTAATTTTCGCTTTAAGGCCCTTGAAATTGCACAAAGTCGTCATGCAGTGCCCGTAACCGCTCCTACGGAACGAGTCGGTGATTTTTTCGGCAGTAATACGTTCAACAGTGAAGTAATGCGCGGATTACTCTCACCCGAAGCGTATTTGAAAGTCACGGAAGCTATCAGTACGAATGGCCAAATTGATAGGGCTATCGCTGATGAAGTAGCCAGTGCCATGAAATCGTGGTCGACATCGAAAGGCGCTACGCACTACACACACTGGTTTCAGCCGCTGACCGGCGAAACCGCCGAGAAACATGACGCTTTTTTCGATATTACGATTGAGGGTAAAGCCATCGAGAAATTTAAAGGAAGTGCCCTGGTCCAGCAGGAACCGGATGCGTCGTCGTTTCCAAATGGTGGCTTGCGAAATACATTCGAAGCGCGTGGCTATACTGGCTGGGACCCATCATCGCCCGCGTTTTTGATGGATAATGGCGCGGGCGGAAAAACGCTTTGTATTCCGTCGGTCTTTATTTCTTATACGGGTGAAGCACTGGATTATAAAACTCCCTTGCTCAAAACGCTCAATGCACTCGACAAAGCCGCTACGGCCGTTTGCCAGTATTTTGACCGGAACATCACAAAAGTAACGCCAACACTAGGTGTCGAGCAGGAATATTTTGTTGTCGACCGCGCGCTGTTCTACGCCCGCCCCGATCTGGTACTGGCAGGACGTACTGTTTTTGGCCATGCACCCGCTCGTGGGCAGCAGCTAGAAGATCACTATTTTGGATCGATCCCCCCGCGCATTAACGCCTTCATGGTCGATTTTGAGTTCGAGTCCATGAAGCTCGGCATGCCCGTCAGGACGCGCCATAATGAAGTGGCACCGGGTCAGTTTGAAGTAGCGCCCACGTTTGAGGAGGTCAATCTGGCTGTCGATCACAATGCGCTGCTGATGGACTTGATGGAGAAAATCTCGGAGAAGCATAATTTAAAAGTGCTGTTCCACGAAAAACCCTTCGCGGGTGTCAACGGAAGTGGCAAACATAATAACTGGTCAATGGGCACTAACACCGGTGTTAACCTATTGGCTCCCAGTACAAAACCGAAGGAGAGTTTACGCTTTCTGACGTTCCTGGTGAACGTAGTGAAAGCCGTTCATGATAATGCCGATCTACTACGTGCCAGCATTGCATCGGCGGGTAATGAACATCGGCTCGGCGCTAACGAAGCCCCTCCGGCTATTGTCTCGATTTTTCTGGGCGAATCACTGACGCAGGCATTGAATGATCTGGAAACTAAGTCGGAGGTGACCGTCAACAAAGGCGACAACGTCTACTATAAACTGGGGTTGAACCGTATTCCAAGCCTGATGCGTGACAATACCGATCGTAACCGAACCTCGCCTTTTGCTTTTACGGGCAACAAATTTGAGTTTCGGGCGGTGGGTAGTTCAGCTAATTCGGCGTCGACAATGACTGTCCTGAATGCCATTGTGGCTGATCAGTTGAATAATTTCAAAACGGATCTGGATTTGCGGCTGGCCAGGGGCGAAAAGAAAGAATTGGCCATTGTCGATATCCTGAAAGAATACTTCACGAACTCGAAACGGATTCTATTTGAAGGGAACGGTTATTCGGACGAGTGGGTTGAGGAAGCCGCCAAACGTGGGCTGTCGAACATCAAATCATCGCCCGAAGCGCTGGGCATTTTGGTGAAACCTGAGTCATTGTCACTGTTTGAACGCATCGGCGTTATGAACCACGCTGAAGTGGAATCGCGCTACGAAATCGAACTTGAAAAGTACATTAAAAACGTGCAGATCGAGTCGCGTGTTATGGGCGATCTGGCCATGAATCACGTAGTATCGACAGCCCTAAAATACCAGAATAATCTGGCCGTAACTGCCCGTAATCTGGTAGAATTAGGCATGGCTGCCGAAGCCGAACCGATCAAAGATATTTTGCGTGAAATCTCGACCCGCGTGCTGGTTATCAAGAAAGGTGTGGAAGCCATGATTGAATCCCGCAAAAAAGCTAATAATGTTACCGAAACAGCTGAACGGGCTAAGCTCTACGCAACAGAAGTGAAAGATCATTTCGAGCTGATTCGTTATGAAGTGGACAAGCTCGAAGAGATTGTGGACGATGAAGATTGGCCACTAGTGAAATACCGGGAGTTATTGTTTGTGAAGTAAGCTAAACCACCAGGCGGTTCAGCTTACTTCACAAATCCAGTTAGCAGTCTGGCATTTAGTAACAGATTGCCCGACTTAGACATACAAAAACTTGCATTAAGATAACTTAACCATATTGACGTATTCATAGACAGTCTAATAACGATCAATACTAAATAGATAAACAACCGAAATTGACTAAACGGTAGCTTAAAGGAGAGGCCAGCGACGCTGTCTTTTTTGTAAGCTACCGTTTAGTCAATTTCGGTTGTTTGATTATAGATAATAGTGACATCTAAGCAAAAGTGAAGTCTGGTTCAATACGTCAACGTATTGGATAAATTTTATTCAGTCAAAAATCCATGCTTCTGCATAAACTATAGAAAGGCAGGTTTCAGATAGGCTATAAGACAAATTTATTAGGTCAAAGAAAGCTAAAGCAATTAATCTGCCGCCCTACAAGCGGCTCCTGATCTACCAGCTTCACTTAGTTGATGAATAATACAGTGTAGTTACTTTCTGTCCGCACTCAACGTGAATAACATATATGAAAAATCACACTTTTCTCCCTTCTTTCTCCCTGACTTCTCTACGGTATGTGCCATTAATTGTCGCGCTGGGTTTACTAACATTATGTGCTAGTGAGGTACAAGGACAATCGTTTGACTTCGGCGATGCCCCCGACAGTTACAAAACGCTGATCAGCAGCGACGGCCCGCGCCATAAGCCATATACCAGCGTATACCTGGGAGGATCATATGGAAGTACTTATGACGCGGAATCTGATGGGCAACCCAGCAGCATGGCTGACGGAGACGATACACATGACCAGAACGGCAATCAAGTCTATAATCGGAGCGATGAAGACGGTTTGGTCAATGGATTTGGCGCTGTCTGCGTCTCAAAAACTTCTTATAAGTTGCAGATAACCGTATACAATAATTCGGGCGCTGACGCCACAGTAAGCGCCTGGATTGATCTGAATAAGAATGGGACTTTTGACGATAATGAGCGGACGCAGGCGGTTGTTCCGACGACCCCTAGTCTGACACACTACAACGGAACGCTTGTCACGCTGGTCTGGAATGGCTTGAGTGGAATAACTGAAGGATGGTCCTATGCTCGTTTGCGAGTGGCAAATAATCCGGCCGAAGTCGATAAGCCGACCGGACTGGCCAATAGTGGTGAAGTAGAAGATTACCGGGTACACTTAAAAGATGAATATGACTTCGGTGACGCGCCAGATAGTTACGGTACTTTATTAAAAAGCAATGGGGCACGCCATATGATCAATAATAACGTAATATTATTAGGCCCATTGGATTGTAGTGCAGAAGATGACGGGCAGACATCTACCCTCGCAGATGCCGATGCGGGTGAGACGTCCGTAGGGTTCCCCTATAAGCTGACAACCGCAAAAACATCATTCAGCGCCCTGGTGAACGTACTTAATACGTCTGGTGGAAATGCCTTGCTAAGCGGATGGATTGATTTTAACCGAAATGGGGTTTTCGATGCCAATGAGCGAGCACAAGCCGCTATTGGAGTTGATACCAGAAATTTAGTGCTGAACTGGACGGGGCTGAGTGGCTTGACCGAAGGGCGTACCTATGCCCGCTTCCGGGTGGCTACCAATGCCGATGAAGTAGCTAATCCGACGGGTACTGCCAATAACGGGTCGGTAGAAGATTATACCCTGATGATCGAAGCGCCACAGTATGATTATGGCGATGCACCGAATAGCTATGGTACGTCATTGAGTAGCAATGGACCAAGGCATATTTACAACGACGTAGTTACGAATCTGGCTCTATCTGATGGAGTTATATCAAACAATATTGATACTGAATCAGATGGCCAACCTTCGAACCAGGCTAATGGCGATGATGCGTTGGCAACGAATTCCTGGTTACCGGTTCCTTTTGATGATGAAACGGGCTTGGTGGAATCGCCCCCATTGACAACCACCAGTACGTCCTACAGTGTTACGCTTTCCGTGAAAAACCAAACGGGTGTCGACGCCACCCTAAGCGGCTGGATTGATTTCAATCAGAATGGTACGTTCGAAGCCAACGAGCGGGCGCAGGCTACTGTTCCTTCTAGTCAAGATGGTGGCCTTACTCAGGTCAAGCTCTATTGGAACGCGCTGACTAATTTGACTGGAGGACAGACGTTTATGCGCTTTCGTATTGCCTCGAATGCGGCAGAAGTGGCCGATCCAACCGGTGTTGCCAGCGACGGTGAAGTGGAAGATTACAGTTTGATCATCGTATCGGTAAAACGTAGTCCTATGCCGGTGAACCTGGTTTCATTCCAGGGGCAATGGGTTGAGAATAAGGGCAATCAGTTGAGTTGGGTGACATCCTGGGAACAGAATAACGACCACTTCGATATCCAGCGGAGCAGCGATGCTAAAAGCTTCGAATCCATCGGTCGGATGGCGGGCAAAGGCACTACGTCAGCCACCCAATCCTATGCGTATATCGATGATCAGAGTAGTCCGAATGAAGTGGTATACTACCGGCTGAAACAAGTGGATCTGGACGGGACAGTAACCTACTCCCGAATCATCTCGATCCGTCAGGGATTGGAGGCTGGTCTGTCGTTAGTCATTTATCCAAACCCGGCTAGCGAACAGGTAAACTTACGATTGCCGACTAGCCATAAGGTGGCTGGTGTCCGGGTATTCAGCGTCAGTGGTGCTCAGATGATGAGTCAGGAAGGCGAAGTGGAGACGTTGGATATCAAGCCTTTACCGACGGGTATTTACGTAATCGAAGTGAGAACGCTGTCCGGAAACGTATTGCGCCAGCGTTTTGTGAAGCAATAAGTCCTACGGGTTTTTATACAAAAAGGCTGCGACATTGGATGTTGCAGCCTTTTTTATGGGAATTTATGGGTATATCAACCAACTTGCGTTAACCAATGGCTCACTAACTGAAGAGTCCGGTTCTCGTTATGATTGAAACTATTCTCCGTGACCTCACCGGAACGCCGGAGCATCCTTTGCCACATCGGGGAACGGCCACGGCTAATGAAGCCGAAGCTGCTCGGTTACTCAAAAATCACCTTACTGATATAGGTGCAACCGTTCGAACAGAACCTTTTGATACGCCCAAAACCTATGCAACGATTGTGTACTGGCTCATCGGCGGCCTGCTGACGGGCCTGGCTCTGGTTCCCGTGACGGGTGTCGCCGTTGGCCTTGTCTGGTATTTTGTGGCTATGGCCTGGCTTTATTTTAACTGGCGTTACTCATTCATTATCAAATTTCCTGTTCAGCATACAGCTCAGAACGTAATCGGTCGCTGGCCAGCTCGTGGGGACGTAGCGAACAGGCGAAAACTAATATTGATGGCCCATTATGATACCGCTCCGGTGTCGCTGCTCTACAGTCCAAAACGACAGGGTAATTTTCAACTGTCATTGATGTTATCGCTGGGATTGATGGTGCTGGCGGCAAGCGCGGCAACCTTTGAAGTGGTTCATGTGGGAATGCCGTATATGACCTATCTCCGGTATGGATTAATGGCTTATTTCGTGGTGCAAGCTATTATTAGCACAGCGGGCTATTGGTTCAAAGGCTATTCGAATGGGGCCAGCGACAACGCAACGGGTGTAGCGGCAGCTATTGCCACCGCCGACCGGCTTCGGCAGGCAAACGTACCCGATCTGGATATTGAGGTGGTGCTGACCAGTGCCGAAGAAGTTGGTATGATTGGGGCATATTACTACGTTGAAGCCCATAAAAAGCAATGGAAATCAGCCCAGACACTGGCCATTAACTTCGATACACTTGGCGCCGGAAAATTGACGGTGGTGGAGCAAACGGGTACATATGAAGCGCTTCAGTACACCAATGTGCCAACCAAAATCGCGCGTTCATTGCTTAAAACCGACGCGTTTCGAGATCGGGCGCAGGTGGGTCAATGGCACACCGCCGACTTCGATAGCGTGTGGTTCGTGCGTAATCGGATTCCGGTATTGGCGCTGTGTGCCCTGGATGCTGACGGCCGGATGCCACGTATTCACCAACCCGACGATACGCTCGACCACGTTGATCGAACGCCTATTTATACAGCCATTGATCTAGCCGAAGCCGTGGTGAATGAATGGACTAAACGTAGTGAAGAATGATGAGTGAAGAGTCAAGAATATAATTCAACGGTTTATTCTTGACTCTTCACTCACCATTCTTCACTACTTTTGTTTCATGGCAAACTACAAAAACGAAGGGTTCGACCCCGAAGAAATCAGCGCACTTAAAGACGAGTGCCAACAGGAAGGCAAATCGTTCGTGTATGTCGAAGACGACGATTTAGACACGCTGGATGAAGGCGAATGCGTTCATATTCAGTTTCCTGGACAGTATCAGGGCCAGGAGGTTATTTTTGATACGCTGGTCTACACGCTCCGTCTGCACCACAGCAGTCTGGTGTATGAAATGGCGGTGGAGCAAGTACGCAAAACCTATCCGGAATACGTACCGCCCGAAGAGCGTAAGCCCAATTTCAAAATCTCGCCCGAATTGGAAGAAGAAGCTGAAACCGCTCTGACTGAACTTATTGATGAAATCGAGGAAACGGAAACGGTAAAAGTGCAGGAACATGTGGACGTAGACATGGAATCCGACTATGGCATCGCTCTGGACGTTTGTCTGAATGTTGATGAAGTTACCGACGAGGTTATCGAAGATTTCATTAAAAACTTCAAAGCCAATACGTTATCGCTGGATACGACTTTGTATTCATTCACCAGCGAAGAGGAAAATTAATTAGTGAAAGAGTGAATGAGTGGGCTGGCCTACCAGCGAAGCCATCCAGCCTATTGTTCACTCATTCGCTCTTTCATTCTTTCACTCATTAATTATGCAGCAACCTGATTCGCTTAACCAGGTGGCGGAGTTTCACCGCACCTTTCATGCCCCTATTTTAGAGACTCCCCAAATTCCGGCTGAAGCGCGTGCCCAATTACGCGTGTCGCTGCTGGCCGAAGAACTCGATGAACTGCGTGAAGCCATTGCCGACAACGATATTGTGGCCGTTGCCGATGCGCTTTGCGATTTGCAGTACGTATTGTCCGGCGCCGTACTTGAATTCGGGCTGGGCGATAAATTCAAAGCGTTATTCGATGAGGTACAGCGCTCGAACATGAGCAAAGCCTGCCTGACCATTACTGAAGCTGAAGACACCGTAGCACAGTATCAGGCGAAAGGTGTTCCCTGCCATTTTATTGAATCCGACGGTAAGTTTCTCGTTTACCGCGATGCCGATCATAAGACGCTCAAAAGTGTGAATTACTCACCAGCGGATTTAGCGGGGATTATGTAGGCGTACTCGAAGTGTAAATAGGATAAGGGAATCACCAAAAGAATAGGCTGACTAGTAAAACGTTATGCAAAACTACCAATTCACCGCCGTTGATCGCTTCCTGCGCTACGTACAGATTGATACGCAGTCGGACCCGCAATCGCCGACCAATCCAAGTACGGAAAAGCAAAAAGATCTGAGTCGCGTATTGCTACAGGAATTGCTCGACATGGGCATTGCGGATGCCGAACTTGACCAATGGGGTTACGTTTACGCAACGATTCCGGCCAATACGAATAAAGAAAATGTGCCCACGATTTGCTTTTGCTCACACGTCGATACGTCGCCCGACGTGACCGGGGCGGGTGTGAAGCCAATCATCCACCAGAACTGGGGCGGGTCGGATATTAGTCTGCCGGATGATGCAGCACAAATTATTCGTGTCGCCGACCATCCTGATCTTAATCACCAGATTGGGAATGATATCATTACGGCCAGCGGTACTACATTGCTGGGCGCTGATAACAAAGCGGGCCTGGCTGAAATCATGGATGCAGCTCATTATCTGCTGACGCATCCAGAAGTAAAGCATGGTCGGATCCGGTTGCTTTTCACGCCGGACGAAGAAGTGGGTCGTGGTACCGAGAAAGTCGATATTCAGAAGCTCGGCGCTGATTTTGGTTATACCATCGACGGCGAAGCACTGGGCACACTCGAAGACGAAACTTTCTCGGCTGATGCGGTTAAGATCACCATTCAGGGCGTGAGCACGCACCCCGGTTTTGCGAAAGGAAAGCTCGAAAACGCGCTAAAAATTGCCGCTGATGTATTGGCTGCATTGCCCAAAAATGCGCTTTCTCCCGAAACGACCGACGAGAAGGAAGGCTTTGTGCATCCAACGCGTATGGAGGGGAATCAGGATAAGGCGGTGCTGGAATTTATCATTCGCGATTTTACCGAAGTGGGTTTACAGGAGAAAGAAACGTACCTGCAAAACCTGCTCAACGATGTACTGAAAAGCTATCCCGGTTCTTCAGCACAGCTGGTGGTGAAAGAACAATACCGGAACATGAAGGACGTACTGGATCAGCACCCGGCTGTCGTCGACAATGCACTCGAAGCGATTCGCCGGGCGGGTCTATCGGCCGCACGACGTAGCATTCGCGGGGGGACAGATGGGTCGCGGTTGTCGTTTATGGGCTTACCCTGTCCCAATATTTTCGCGGGCGAACATGCCTTTCATTCGCGGCTGGAGTGGGTTTCGGTGCAGGACATGCAGAAGGCGGTCGAGGTCATTGTAAACGTAGCGAGCGTGTGGGAAGAGCGAAGTTAAACGCGTAAACCGTTCGTGCACAATACCGAACAATCTACCTTGCCTGAGGTTGAGCTGTAAACAAACTCGACTTATATGGAAAGTATTGAAAGCGAAGTCGCACTACCTGCCGGTACCAGTTTCAAATCTCCCTATGACGTAAGAGACGACGTTGCTGGACTAAAAACCCTGTTTGTCAATGTATTTTTTATCGGTGAACCCGGTGAAGGCAATCCCTGGGTACTCGTAGATGCCGGCCTGGCAGGCTATGCGAGCGACATCAAAAAGAAAGCCAGGGAGCTATTCGGAGAAGGTACCAAACCCGAAGCCATTGTTCTGACACACGGACACGCCGACCACACGGGTTCGCTGAAAACGTTACTGGAGGAGTGGGATGTGCCGGTTTATGCCCATCGGCTTGAATTGCCCTATTTGCAGGGAAAATCCAGCTACCCACCACCCGATCCGGCCATTGGCGGGGGCGGCATGTCCTACATGTCCTGGGTGTTCCCGATCGGTCCAAGCGATTTTGGCGATCATGTCAAGGCCATTGCCGATAATGGGCAAATCCCGGAACTTCCCGGCTGGCGTGCCATCCATACACCGGGTCATGCGCCGGGACATGTATCGTTGTTCCGCGACAAAGATCGGACACTTATCGCGGGTGATGCCTTCGTGACAACCAATCAGAATGCGATTACGGCCGTAGCCACTCAGCGTGAAGAATTTCATGGGCCACCGGCTTACTTCACCTACGACTGGCAAGCGGCCAAGCAGTCGGTTCTAAAACTCAACAACCTCAATCCCTTAGCTGCCGGAACGGGACATGGCGTATCGGTACGCGGGCTCGATCTCGAATTGGGCCTGAACAAACTTGCGCATGATTTCGAGGCCCGTTCTATTCCATCTTCCGACGGGCGTTACGTTAAACAACCAGCGATTACTGACGAAAACGGAATTGTGGATATGCCGCCACCAATTTCCTTTACCGTAGCCCGCACAACCGCCTGGAGCATTTTGGCTGGTCTGACGCTGTATTTGGTTTGGAAAGGACTAAAGAGCAGGGAATAACAAACTGATTGAATTATTGTCCACAGAGCGGTCCGCCGTTGCGGCACAAAGAACACAGAGTTAAATGCTGGTTTTAAGATGTTTTTTCTCTGTGTTCTTTGTGCCTCTGTGGTTAATAATTTTAAGTTCTTAGACGTAATAACTTATTGCGATTTCTACCTTTGTCTCTTCATCGAATCTGGTAGTGAATGGCGCAGAAAAAGCCCAAATTTTATGTGGTCTGGCAAGGCCGAAAACCCGGCGTTTATGACAGTTGGGACGAAGCGAAAGTCCAGACGGATGGGTTTCCCAAGCCATTGTTCAAGTCATTTGATTCTAAAGCAGCCGCGCTCAAAGCGTTTAAAGACAAACCTCACGTTCACATTGGTCAGGCAACAAAACCCGCTGGCAAACAGGGGAAAATAGACGGTCTGGTTGGTTTACCGATTCAGGACAGCCTGGTTGTCGATGCGGCCTGGAACACGGCAACCGGCGACATGGAATACCAGGGCATCTATCTGGCAACGCGCCAAAAGTTGTTTTTGAAGGGTCCTTATGCCGATGGAACCAACAACATCGGCGAATTTCTGGCCATCGTTCATGCGTTGGCGTTACTTCACCAGAAAGGCAGCAACATTCCCATCTATTCCGACTCCCGGACGGCCATTGGCTGGGTCAAGAAGAAGAAAGCCAATACCAAACTCGAAGAAACGGACCGTAATGCCGAACTCTTCGACTTGCTCGACCGGGCCGAAACTTGGCTCCAGTCACACAAATATGCCAATCCAGTGCTGAAGTGGGAAACCACCGTCTGGGGCGAAAATCCAGCTGATTTTGGTCGGAAATAATCCCATGTTTCGATTTAAACAATTCACTATTCACCAGGATCGTACCGCCATGAAGGTTTGCACCGACGCTTGTGTGCTTGGTGCGTATGCCAACGTAGTGGATTCGCCCGTACGCATTCTCGACATTGGTACCGGTACGGGATTGCTGGCGCTCATGGCGGCTCAACGCAATCCGGAGGCACTGATTGATGCGGTTGAAATAGATGACGCTGCTTATTCTCAGGCTAGGGAGAACGTAGGAGCTAGTCCATTTGCCGGGCGAGTACGGGTCATACACAGTCGGATACAGAATTTTCAGGCTACGCTATCCCGGCAGGAGACAAGAATTTATGATCAGATTCTAACCAATCCACCATTTTACACCAATCACCTCCGCTCGCCCGACGCGGCCGTTAACCGGGCACTGCATACGGATGACTTGCCTTTTTCAGAGTTGGTTGAGTCGGTAATTCGGTTATTAAAACCAGCGGGGGAGTGGTGGGTCCTGTTACCGCCTTATGAAGCGAAAAAACTGGCTGATTCAGCAAACGAGTCGGGCTTACGACCATTCCGCCGGCTTTCCATACGTCATAATTCCCGAAAGCCGATATTCAGAATTATAACGGGCTTTTCGTTTGGTGCTGATACGGTTGTGGACGAAACGCTGAACATTCATGAAGAGGATGGCCGTACCTACACCGCCAAATTCCAGACGCTGCTCCGCGATTTTTACTTAATTTTCTGAAAACTCTGCGACCTTTGCGATAATCGAAGCGCCATTTGCGTTTAGAAAAGTACATGACCGAATTGCTTCAACTGACCGTTTTAATCCCGCTTTACAACGAAGACGAGTCGCTGCCGGAACTGCATGACTGGATCGTGCGGGTTGTTACGGAACACCAGTATACCTACGAAATTCTGTTCGTTGACGACGGTAGCACCGATGAGTCATGGGCTGTTGTCGAACGATTGGCGAGTATCAATCCAAACGTGCGTGGTATCCGATTCAATCGGAACTACGGCAAAACAATGGCGTTGCAAAGTGGCTTTCAGGCCGCGCGAGGACAGGTGTTGATTACGATGGATGCCGATTTACAGGATAGTCCCGACGAGATTCCGGAGTTGTATCGGATGATCGTTGAGGATAAATACGATCTGGTGTCGGGCTGGAAACAGAAACGCTACGACCCGATTACGAAAACCTTACCGACGAAATTGTTCAATTCGGTTTCGCGCTGGATTTCGGGTGTACAGCTTCACGATTTCAATTGTGGGTTAAAGGCGTACCGGCAGAAAGTCGTCAAAACCATTGCGCCCGCACTCTACGGCGATATGCACCGAAATCTGCCCATTGTGGCTAACTGGAACGGGTTTGGCCGGATTGGAGAAAAAGTGGTGCAACACCGCGCCCGTAAGTATGGAACTACCAAATTTGGCCTGGAACGCTTCGTAAATGGCTTTTTGGACGTACTGGTCATTGCGTTCGTTCATCGGTTTAGCAAGCGACCCATGCACTTTTTTGGTACGTTCGGTACGTTGTCATTCTTTGTCGGAACAGTGCTGGCGGTGTGGCTGATTGTTGAAAAACTGATCCATATTTCGCAGGGCGTCAAGTTTCGGAATGCTACCGATAACCCGCTGTTTTACTTCGGGTTAGTCGCGATTATTCTCGGCGTTCAGTTGTTCCTGGCGGGTTTTCTGGGTGAGATGCTGGTGCGGCAATCGCTGGGGAAATCGGCTGATTTACAGATTGCAGAACGCGTTGGTTTTGCTACTAATCTGGCCGACTCAGGCAAAGTCAACTGAGTAAAACAACCAGTTTTCATTTTCCCTTCGTATTTTTACGAATGTTCCGGGCGTTCCGTCCGCTTTTTGCTGGCCTGCAGGGCTATTGATGCAGAAAGCGGACGGAATGTCTCTTTTTATTACGTAATAAACCTTGATTATTCCACTTTTTTCTTTAAATCGTGCGAGCTCTTTGCTGAATTTTTACAACCAGTTTTACGAACCAACATATCACTTTATTTTTTTAGAATAACTTCAATGAAGAGTAATTTTAAAGCCCATCCCTGGCATGGCATTCCAATTGGCGATTTAGCTCCCAAACAAGTTACCTGTTTTATCGAAATCGTGCCAACCGACACGGTAAAGTACGAAATCGATAAAGCCACGGGCTATCTCAAAATCGACCGTCCCCAGCAGTATTCCAACGTCCTTCCCGCGTTGTATGGCTTTATCCCACAAACTTTCTGCGGTGAGCAGATTGCGCGCCTTGCTTCGGATAAATCGGGCCGGGTTGTTGAACATGGCGATGGTGACCCACTCGATATTTGTGTATTAACCGAGCGTGAGATTACGCACGGCGATCTAATCCTGCAAGCTATCCCCATCGGGGGGTTCCGGCTTATTGATAAAGGTGAGGCCGACGATAAAATCATTGCCGTCCTGAAAGGCGACGCCATGTATGGCCAATATACCGAACTGGGGCAACTGCCCGAAGCGGTGGTGAAGCGGCTGCGTCATTACTTCCTGACCTATAAAAACCTGCCTGAAGAGCCCGCCGTTATGGAACTGGCTAACATCTACGGCCAGGCTGAGGCCTGGGAAGTTATTCAAACCTCCATCAACGATTATAAGCTGATGTAAAAAATGCACGGTGCGTGGTGCCAGGCGCAGGGTAGGCAGGTGATACAGTATGAATAAGTACCATGCGCCTGGCACCATGCCCCACGCTTTTACAACCATTCGTCCGTTATTTTACACACTTAACATTTTTATAGCCTGGGAATTTACTTCCGGGCTATATTTGTAATAGGCCTGTTAAACAAGGGCTTCTTTTTCATGCTACAGTTTCTTAAGTATGTACTGGCCACAGTTGTTGGCTTATTAGTGTTTTCATTCGTTGGCATTTTGATGTTGATTGGGGTGGGGGCTGCTTTGTCGTCGTCGGACGATAAGAAAGCCGATGTGAAGGAAAATTCGGTACTGAAACTAAATCTTGACATACCCATTGAGGAACGTAGTAACGAAAATCCGTTCAACGGTTTTGGGCCTTTTAGCGGACCGAGCGATGCCATTGGTTTAATTGAATTGAAGCAGGCGCTCAAGAACGCTAAGGAAGATAATAACATCAAGGGCATCTACATGCAAAGCGAAAGCCCAAGCGGTGGGTGGGCGTCTCTCGAAGAAGTCCGCAATGCGCTGATCGACTTCAAACAATCGAAGAAATTTGTGTATGCCTACGCCGAGGGCATGACCGAAAAAGGCTATTACCTCGCGTCGGTTGCCGATAAAATTTACCTGAATCCCGCTGGCGATCTGGAATGGAACGGCCTGAATGCCGAACTGTCGTTCTTTAAGGGTACGCTCGAAAAATTGGGAGTGAAACCCGAAATCTTCAAAGTTGGTGATTTCAAAAGTGCCGTCGAGCCGTTTGTTCGTGATAACATGAGCGATCCTAACCGCCTGCAGGTTACGTCTTTTCTGAATTCGATCAATAATCACATGCTGGTGCGGGTGGCGCAAAGCCGGAATCTGCGGGTAGATTCACTCAAATACTATGCGGACAAACTGGTGATCCAAAAGCCCGAAGATGCATTACGTACCAAACTGATAACGAATATTGGCTATCAGGACGAACTGGAGAGCGTCATCCGCAAACAGTTGAACATCGAAGCGAAAAAGAAAATCAACTACGTGTTGCTGAGCAAATACGCCGATCGAGACAAAGATGAGGAAAACGTAGGGGGGGGCGCAGACCGAATTGCCGTGATTATCGCGTCGGGTGATATCGTTTCGGGCAAAAGCAGTGACAGCAACATCGGCTCGGAATCAATCGTAGAAGAACTGCGCAAAGCCCGCTTAGATGATAAAGTGAAAGCAATTGTGCTACGTGTAAACTCGGGCGGTGGTAGTGCGTTGGCATCAGACGTTATGTTCCGCGAGGTGGAACTGGCCAAAAAAGCCAAGCCCGTTATCGGTTCTATGTCTGATTACGCAGCTTCGGGTGGCTACTACATGCTTATGGGATGCAACAAGATCGTGGCCGAACCAAACACCATTACGGGCTCCATTGGGGTATTTGCGTTGCTGTTCAATACCGAAACGTTCTTTAAAGATAAACTTGGCGTTACGTATGATCGCGTCAAAACGAACGAAAACGCTGACTTCCCAACCGGCACCCATGAGATGACTCCCTTTCAGAAGCAGGTAATGCAGAAGTCTACGGAACGTATCTATGCTGAATTTACGAGTAAGGCCGCAGCCGGTCGCAACTTGCCTGTCGACAGCCTCCGGGCCATTGCGGGTGGACGCGTCTGGACGGGAACCCAGGGCAAAGCCATTGGCCTGGTTGACCAACTGGGTGGCCTGGACGATGCCATTAAACTGGCCGCTCAATCGGCTAAGCTCAAAGACGGCGACTACAAATTGAAATATCAGCCGCGTAAAAAACCATTCGTAGAGCAATTGATGAGTTCGTTTGGGGGCGATGAGGAGGCTAAAATGCAGGCGCAACTTGGCGAACTGGCTCCGTATGTAAAATATTTGAAGAAGCTAAAAACGTTGGAAGGCATTCAGATGCGCTTGCCATTCGAGATGGAAATTCGATAAGTAAAGTTTGGTTTACCAGTAGTTGGACCCGTACGATTCCTAAACCGTATGGGTCTTTTTTTTATCTTTCGCTACGTAATCCGGATCTGATGCAAACACTCCCCATTCATTTCGACTTGTTCGCGTTTATCATCCTGCTGGGGGTGGCGCAGGGCCTGTTTCTGGGCGTTTTTTTCCTCACTGGCAAACGTGGTCACAGCGTATCGAATCGTTGCATGGGCTGGCTCATGCTGGCATTGTCGGCGGTTATCGGGGAGATGTTTCTCTGCTACACCAACTACATGTTTCGGGTACTAACCTTTGTTGACTTTTCGGAACCGCTCAATTTTGTGATGGCTCCGCTGTTTTTCTTCTTTGTTTTTGCCCGACTTCGGGGACGATTGCCGCGTTGGTGGGGCTTACATTTTGTGCCAGCTATTCTTTGGGCGATCAATTCAATTTCCTGGCTTTATCAGCCCATTGCGCTCAAATACAACAACTACCTCCACGCCTATCACCCCGAACTTCCGTTTGCGCACGAACCGCCTAGCTATCTACCCGAAGATTTTTTCGGCATTCGGGACTACATTGATGAAATGACCATCGTCAGCTGCCTGGTTTATAATGTGCTGGCTTTAGTACTGGTTTACCGAACGTATCGGCAGTCAGGCCGGCCGTTCTGGCAGCGTTCACCTGTCCGGCTGGCCCAGCTACGTAATCAGAGTCTCCTGTTCCTGGTGCTGCCTCCGCTGATCGTAATTATTAAACCGCAGTTTTATGAAGATCTGGGCGATTATCTGCTCGCCTGTTACCTGACGGTGATCATTTATGTCACGAGCATCCGTGTCATGGCTGATTCCAGCTTTTTCGTCGATGAGCCAGAACCACAACCCGCCTTGCCGGAAGCAGAGGCTGAGCCGAGAAAGAAATACTAGAAATCATCTTTGTCGGAGGAAGTAGAGGAGGCTATCCTGCAAAAACTTACGCGACTGATGGAGGAACAGAAACCCTATCTGCAAAGCGATTTGTCGCTATCGAAATTAGCCGGACAACTGAATACATCCCCGCATCACTTGTCGCAACTACTGAATGATCGGCTTGACCAGAGCTTTTTCGATATGCTGGCCACATATCGGGTTCGGGAGGCTCAGTTGTTGTTAAACGATCCCGCAACGGCTCACCTCAAGATCGACGAAATTGCCGAGCGGGTTGGCTATAATTCGACGTCGGCTTTTCACACCGCCTTCAAGCGGCTGACCAATCAGACACCGGCACAATTTCGGGCAAAGGGCTTGGGGCAGGGAGCATAAAGCTCCTTCCCGGTCGGGATGAACTTCATGATTGTCGGGAAATAGGGCATTGGGGGCATTGAGGGTGCACTTTTGGGCATCAAATCAAACCACAAGCTCATGCAGCCTACAATGCCCCCAATAGTCTCTGACTTTGTCTCCCGGACTACGCGCTCCGTGCCCTATGCTCCAAGTTCTGCGCCCCAGACACTCACCGCACGACGCTACGACCTCGACTGGCTCCGTGTCATTGCCATTCTGACCCTATTGTTTCATCACACCGGAATGATTTATGTGTCGTGGTACTGGCACATTAAAAGCGCCGAACATAGCCGGTCGATGGAGGAAGTGATGCGCTGGTTACATTGCTGGCGTATGCCACTCATGTTTTTTATCTCGGGCGCCGGTACGTTCTTCGCGTTACGTAAACGGTCGTTTGGTTCTTATGCGGGTGAGCGTTTCCGGCGTTTGCTGATACCCCTGTTGTTTGGGATGCTGGTTATCGTTCCACCCCAGATTTATATAGAATGGGTTTTTCGGAACCGGTTTACCGGCAGTTATGCTGAATTCTATCCTGAAGTGTTCAACTTTCAACCGTATCAGGAAGGCGGTACCGGTGGCGCGTTTAGCTGGCATCACCTGTGGTTCATCGCTTATTTGTTTATTTACTCGCTACTGAGCATTCCCCTCTTCCGCTGGTTAAAAAGCGAATCGGGGCAACGGTTCACCGACCGCCTTGGTCGACTCATGGCTAAGCCGGGCGGGGCGCTGTGGCTGGTTGGTTTTCTGCTTTTCAACGACGTAGCGCTAGGCGGCTTTTTCCCGAATGAGACGCATGCGCTGGTGAATGACTGGGCGTATTTCGTGAAAAACCTCCTGCTGTTCTGGATGGGTTATATGCTGGTGAGTCGGCGTGATTTCTGGCAGACAATTGCCGACCAGCGACGCTATTTTCTGGTCGCTACGCTGATTTGCACGGTTATTATGTATGGCGCACGGGTATTTGTTAGCTATGAGACCGTTGAAAATTTTCAGTTACTAACAACCCTCTTCAGCTTCAACCGGCTTGGACTGACCTGGTTTTCGGTGCTGACAACGATTGCTTACGGTTACCGATACCTGAATAGGAATCCATCCTGGAATGGCCGCCCAATATTGCCTTATCTGAATGAAGCGGTTTATCCATTTTATATTTTGCACCAGACAGTTATCGTGCTGATTGGCTACTACGTACTGACGCGAACTCAGCTCGGTATTTACGGTGGGTTTCTGGTTATAAGCCTTTCGTCCTTAGTCGTTTGTGCGGTAATTTACACATTTTTGATCCGGCCATTTAAATTGACTCGGGTGCTGTTCGGCCTGAAAGTATAGGCTTTGGCCACTCCTCTCATACATACATTCACCAGCTTATTTTTATGAAATTCTTACAAAAAACGGGTCTATTCGTCCTACTGGTCCTTCTGCTTCTAAGTCGACCCATGCCTGTTAGCGGACAGTTAACCTCACAACCTTCCAATTCAGTAGAATGGCCCAATTACGGAAATGATGCAGGCGGCATGCGATTTTCGCCCCTGAAACAAATCAACATGGCCAATGTAAAGCAGTTAACCGTCGCCTGGACATTCCGGACCGGCGAATTAGAGCTGTATAAAGGCACTTATGCGGAGGAAAAAGCCGCTTTTGAAGCCACACCCCTCATGGTAGATGGGACACTTTTTTTCAGTACACCGACCTCACGGGTTTTTGCCATAGATGCCGCTACAGGTCAGAAGAAATGGGATTATGACCCCGATGTTTACCTGCGCCAGGATTTGTCTGAACTCACGTCCAGAGGTGTTTCGTTCTGGCCTACTCCTCAGGTAAAAGCGACAGCAAGCAACGTAGCGAAACGGATTTTTGTGGCAACCATCGACGGGCGACTCATCGCGTTGGATGCCGCTACCGGAAAGCCCGTTGCTACGTTCGGAAAGGCCGGTAGTGTGGATTTGCGGCAGGGTATCGGTAATATCAGCGTTACGTCGCCACCGGCAGTTGTTGGCAATACAATTGTGGTTGGTTCATCAATGGGCGATAACCAGCGATTTAATTATGAGCGGGGCGTAGTACGTGCCTACGATGCATTGACGGGGGCCTTGCGTTGGAGCTGGGACCCGATTCCCCGCACCAAAGGTGACGCCGGTTTTGAGACATGGAAAGGCCCAAACGTTGGCCAAACAGGCGCTGCCAATGCCTGGTCGTTGATTTCGGCTGATGCCGAACGCGACCTGGTTTTTATACCCACCACCAGCCCAAGTCCCGACTACTACGGTGGCGAACGATTGGGGAAGAACTTGGGCGCCAACTCGATTGTAGCGATTCGGGCCTCTACGGGTAAAGTTGCCTGGCAATTTCAGACCGTCCACCACGATATCTGGGATTATGACAATGCTTCGCAGCCGGTGTTACTGCCCTTTATGCAAAACGGAAAAACGGTTCCTGCCGTAGCGGTCGGCACCAAAACGGGCTACATATTCATCCTGAATCGGGAAACGGGCGTTCCACTGTTGCCGGTCGAAGAGCGGCCCATGCCGGCCTCCACCGTTCCAGGTGAAGAAGCGTTTCCCACACAACCTGTTCCCACGACGTTACCCGCACTGGGTTTACAAAAGGCGGAGGCCTGGGGGCCGACACCGGCTGACAAAGCTGTTGCCCAGCAACGTATCGACAGCCTTGAGTACAAGGGGATTTTTACACCACCTTCGCTACGGGGAAGTCTCATGACGCCGGGGAATGTCGGGGGTGTTCACTGGGGCGGCATGTGTTACGATCCTGAATCGGGTTTGCTCATCACAAATGTCAATCGGATGGCGGCCGTTATTCGCCTGGTGCCGCGCGAGAAACTAGCCGAAACGGTGAAGAATGATCAGGCGCTTCTTCGGGCTGAAACCGGCATGCAGTCAGGAACACCCTATGTGGTGAAGCGGGATTATATGTTCACAAAAAGCGACAAAGGAATCATGATGCAAACGGCCCCACCCTGGGGTACTCTGGCGGCCGTAAACCTACAGAAAGGCAAGCTGGAATGGGAAGTGCCGCTGGGGTATATGATGGACCCTGAAAAATACCCGCAGGCTAGGCAATGGGGTTCCCTGAATTTTGGGGGTGCGATCGTCACGGCGGGCGGACTGGTATTTGTGGCTGCGAGTTTGGACGGACATTTTCGGGCGTTCAAAACGCAGGATGGTAGCTTGCAATGGGAGGTTCCGCTGCCCGCTAGTGGGCAAGCTACGCCCATGACGTATCAGCTAAATGGGCAGCAATACGTAGTGATTGCGGCTGGCGGCCATGGGAAGTTAGGCACCAAACTGGGTGACTACGTCGTGGCGTATCGCTTGCCTTGATTAGCGGTCGATCCGGTTTATGGCTGGATTTAGGGGCAGCAGGTCAGGGCGTTTAGTGCCAGAATCAGGTTTTAAACGTAGATTTGCGCCCTTTTATCCATCAAAAGTCGTGAACATCGCTTCTTTGCGATCATAAGCATTTGATCCTGAGAAGTTCTGCACGATGACATCTGAGACAGACCGGAATGACAACAATTTCTTGCGGCATAGATTTTGGTACATCAAATTCAAGTATAGCCATTGATAAAGACGGGGAAATCAGCCTTGTTCCTGTTGAAAACGCCCAGGTAACCATTCCCAGCGCCATTTTCTTCCAGCGTAGCGACAATAAAGCTTTCTATGGCCGAATGGCCGTTAATTTATTCTTCGATCGGCAGGACGGTCGTTTTATGCGAAGTTTGAAGCGAGTGCTGGGTACGCCCCTTATGAAGCAGGGAACGCTCGTGAATGGCGCTTCGATGAATTTTTCGTCCATCATCACGTCCTTTTTAAAGCACATAAAGAACAAAGCAGATGCCGTTGCCGGTCAGGAACTGGAGCACGTAGTGATGGGACGCCCCGTCCATTTTGTGGATAATGATCCGGCGGCCGATGCCAGAGCGCAGGACGAGCTACGAGCAATCGCGCAGCGGATTGGCTTCAAACACATCGAATTTCAGTTTGAACCCATTGCCGCGGCCTTTGCGCACGAAGCCCGGCTAAGCGGGGAGAAACTGGCGATTGTTGCCGATCTGGGCGGTGGTACGTCCGACTTCACAGTAATCAGGTTATCAAACCAGTACATCCACAAAGCAGATCGCTCTTCGGATATTCTGGCGAATACGGGTATTCGGGTTGGGGGCAATGATTTTGATAAAGAGTTGAGCTTGGCGGCCATCATGCCCGAACTGGGCTATCGGAGCACGTATGGCGAAAAATACCTGGAAGTTCCCTTAAAACCATTTCATGATCTGGCCGAATGGAGTAAAGTCAACTTCCTGTACACGCCCAAAATTATTCAGCAGGTTCGGCAGTTGCTCCATCAATCGCATGACAAAAAGCGGTACCGACGGCTTTTGAATGTGCTCGAACATGAAACCGGACACACGCTTTTAGCGGCTGCCGAGGGGGCGAAAATTGTCCTTTCTGATCAATACGAGTATAAAGCCCTGTTCGATTTTATCGAGGAAGACTTTTCCATAGGCATACAACGTAGTGTTTTTGAAGAGGCCATACGGGAGGACGTCGATAAAATTGCTGCGTCGGCCAGACAATGCCTGATGGAGGCTGGCGTCAGAAACCAAGACATTGACCTGGTGATTCTTACCGGCGGCACCACCGAAGTCTACTCCGTGCAAGCCGAATTTAAGCGACTCTTCCCGAATGCGGCCATCGCCGACGAGAACAAGCTCTCCAGTGTTGGGCTGGGGCTGGCCTACGATAGCCAGAACAAATTTGGTGAGAAACGTGAACGTAGTTAATTGATTACTTCACCAGAAAATACGCTGGCGTAGTTGTTCCTGATCGCTGCAACCAGCACATATCGCCGTATAGGGATTCGCAAAATAGTGACTTAAACTTCTTGTCATTAGTTTTGGTGAGAATTTACTCGCGCTATGAAGTTTGTGCTTTTCCCATTACGTACGTACCAAACGGCCATTCTCTTACTTCTAATAGGTCTATTTATTACCTTTTTCCATCGAGCCGAGTACTATGATGAAGCCTGGTTCGCCGAACAATCCTATTGGTTTATACGAGACGGTCAGGTAAGATCTGAATTGTTCCGTGGGTATAATGGCTGGGAGAACGGGATCTATGTGTTTCATAAACTATTTGTGTATGCAGGCGCATTCGTAATGTCTGTTACGGGCGTAACCGTATTAACCAGCAAACTGGTAGCTATCCTCTTTGGCTTACTCGGTGGGTATTTGGTATGGCTACACGGCAGGTCCACCGCCCGTGAGCAACAGTGGCTGTCAATCTTCCTGTATTTTGGCTGTGGTACACTCATTCGGTACATATCCGTTAATCGGCCCGAAACCATGTGTATGGCCCTGGGTTTTGCCTCCTATCTGGCACTTGACCCACCTGGATATTCAGCTCGACCCAGGCCAATACTGGCAGGCCTTTTAGCCGGCTTGTCAGCCTTGACGCACCTTAATGGTATAATTTATTTGCTAGCCGGAGCAATCTGGCTTTTTGTCAAACTGGGCTGGCGTTTGGCCTTTTTGTTTGCGATAGCGGGGGCTTTAACCCTAAGTTTATACGGATTGGATGCCATACTTGATGGTAATATAGCGCTATTGATAAAGCAGTTTCTTAATGATCCGGCTACTCAACAAAACCTACACCTGTCCGATAAACTTTCTGTCCTGATGGATTACCATCAAATTTTTTTCTACGGCCAGAATGAGATTGCGCTGACGGCCCTGGTTATCCTGTGCGGCATTGCTTTCAGGAAGCACATCCATTGGACAGAACCTGTTTTTCTGTATACACTTCTTTTACTTATTTCTTTCTGGCTACTGACTAAAAGTATCACTGATATTTATTTTCTGTTATTCGTGCCCTGGTTCGCAATTCTTGGCGCTGGATGGTTAGTAAACTACCTTCCAATGCAGCCCGCATGGCAAAAACGGACTGGTCAGGTTCTGCTTTTTATATATGGCCTGATAACAATCTTACAGTTCGTTTTCGTGATAACGGAGAATAGAAATACTGCCGATATAGAAGCGCATAACTCACTATTGTCCAGCTATATGCCGCATAAACAAACGAAGGTAATTGCACCAATAGAATTCTTCTTTGGTCAAATGGATACGTATAAAATCCTGGGCTTAACTTATTATTATTTCCTAGAAAAAGAAAAAGGAACTATACCCCTGGACACTTTTTTTCAGCAGGCTGCTCAGGATAACGTAGCGTATATCATCAGTGACCACCGCTTGAATGCCAGTTACGATATACCCGTTAATGCGCCCGTGCAAATTGGTGTGTATCGACGTGTCTTTCAGGATAGCCTGAATACCATATACGCCCGTCAAGATAGAAAACGGATATAGCGACTGTCTGGCAAAGTAAGTATTGGGCAATCCAGCCTTTAGTTGTATGTTACTACCTTACATACGTTGGACGTCAATCTCGCCATTTTCTCTGGGCTAAAAGCTACGTTGACTGATCAGCGTGGTCGTAAACATATGCAGGCTACGTTAGCTATACTCCTTGTTCTGTCGTTAAGTAACTATGCAGTTGGGCAGACGGCAAGAGTAGACAGTTCATTTGTCCAGATGGCTAAAAGCCAGGCTATTGATCTGTATGAGAAATCCTTAAAACTGCAGTCGCATATATACGAAGGCAATCAATACATTAATCATGATCCCCGCATACAGGTCCATCCGTACTACGTAACTGATACGATACAAACGGGAAGCGTCGATTATAAGGGCGTGTTGTATCGAAATGTGAATATGCTGTATGACATTAATCGGGATGAACTGGCCGTTCAGCCGCCTGATGGAGGCTATCGACTTACCTTGCGTACGGATAAAATTGCTGCCTTTTCGTTGGGGAAGCACCAGTTTACCCGCATTGTGGGTGATAGTGTGGCTGGTATTCGTACGGGTTTTTATGAAATCATTTACGATGGAACCATAAAAGCACTGGCCAAACGACTTAAAACCGTTCATGAAGATATTTCGGGTGGCACTTACAAAGCCGATTATTTACAGAAAGACAGCTTTGTCATTCAGAAAAACGGCGCGTTTTTCGAAGTAAAAACCAAAAAATCTGTGCTTGATCTATTTCCAGATCAGGCAAAAGTATTGAAGAAGTTTGTACGCGCGAATCACCTGAAATTTAAAGACGACCAGCGCGAGCAGACGATTATCCGGATTACGCAACGGTATGACGAATTAACGCATTAATTATGGCTCAACTTTACCGTATTGCGCTGTTGTTCCTGGGGGTAGTTTGTTGCCTGACGAACGGATTTGGGCAGGCGCCCACCGAAAAACCAGTCAGTGGCGATTTTACGAATCAGCGTTTTGACCAGTTCGTTCGGACCATAGAGGGCCAAACGGCCTACCATTTTTTCTACAATCCGGCCGATGTAGACAGTCTGGTTGTTGACTTACGCATTGATAAACAACCACTTAGGGCGGTTCTTCGTCAGCTTTTCGAAGGGAGTAAATTCTCATTCTCCATTGATAATCAGCAGCGTGTATACGTCACCATCAATCGGCCGATACGTACCGAATTGCCCATTGGATTCTTTCTGCGCGGATCATCTGATTCAGAAACGGATTCGACCAGCGCAGCCTATCTGACAGAAAGCCAGAAAAAGCGCGTAGAGCCCGAAACGAAGCTCTATGAAATTGGTAAACGCACAAACCGGGACGCCGGATCGCCCATCCGGCCAGGGCGGTCTACCATCAACGGGTACGTTCGGAACGTAGCGTCGGGCGAGCCGATTGTGGGTGCGGCTGTCTACATCGAAAATCCCCGTTTAGGCACTGTCACCGACCAGTTTGGGTCGTATGCCATTACGTTACCCCGCGGTCGTCATGATCTGAAATTGCGAAGCATCGGCCTGAAAGATGCCCGACGCCGGATTGTGATTTACGGCGATGGGAAGTTCGACATCGAGATGGAAGACGATGTCATTGCGCTGAAAGAAGTGGTGATTGAAGCCGAAAAAGATGCCAATATCGCTGGTATCCAGATGGGGCAGGAGCGGGTCGATATCAAGAGCATCAAGCAGGTGCCAACGGCCCTGGGTGAAGCCGATCTGCTACGTGTCATTCAGACGTTGCCCGGCGTAAAAACCGTTGGCGAAAGTTCAACTGGTCTCAACGTTCGCGGGGGCGCTACCGACCAGAATCTGATCCTGTACAACGATGCGCCGATCTATAATTCATCGCACCTGTTCGGATTCTTCTCTGCTTTTAACCCCGACATGATTAAAAGCGCCGAACTCTATAAAAGTGCCATTCCGGCCCGTTTCGGCGGTCGGTTGTCGTCGGTGCTGGACGTGCAAACGCGCGATGGAAACAAAAAGAAGTTTATCGGCTCGGGTGGTATCGGTCTGTTAACCGGGCGATTAACGCTCGAAGGACCGCTGATTAAAGATAAAACCTCCTTCATTATCGGCGTACGCACAACGTATTCAGATTGGCTGCTGAAGCAATTGCAGAACGCTTCGTTTCAGAAAAGTCAGGCTCAATTCTACGACTTGAATCTGCACGTAACGCACGATTTCAACGAGAAGAACACGATCTATCTGACCGGCTACATGAGCCGCGATCGCTTCCGGCTCAATAGCGATACGTCCTACCGGTATCAGAACCAGATCGCTACGTTGAAGTGGAAACACGTTTTTACGAACAAGCTCTACAGCGTTTATACGGCAAGTTATAGCGGCTACAAATACAGCGTTTCGAGCGAGAAAAACCCGCTCACAGCCTATCAACTGGATTTCGCCATTAATCAGTCGCAGCTCAAAGCCGATTTTAATTTTTATCCGACCAATCAGCACGCGGTTGACTTTGGTATCAGTGCCACGCATTACAACCTTTCGCCGGGTAATTTTCAGCCCAAAGGCAACGAATCGCTGATTGTTCCCGACGTCGTGGCGAACGAAAAAGGACTGGAGAGTGCGGTCTACATTGGCGATCGGTTCGACATAACCCCCAAACTGTCGATCAGTGGCGGATTGCGGTATTCGCTTTATACGTATTTAGGGCCGCACTCGGTATATCAGTACGTGCCGGGTTTGCCTAAAGCGGTTAACAATATTACCGATACTCTTTCTTATGCCAATAATCAACCGATTAAGACGTATCACGGACCCGAGTATCGATTCTCTTTGCGTTACTCGCTGTCGTCCTCGGCTTCGGTGAAAGCAAGTTTCAACCGGACGCGGCAGTACATTCAGATGCTGTCGAACACCACCGTTATTTCGCCCACCGACATCTGGAAACTGAGTGATCCGAACATCGCTCCCCAAATTGGGGATCAGTACGCCGTTGGCTTGTATAAAAACAACCGGACCAACACCGTCGAAATGTCGGTCGAAGCGTATTACAAAACCATGCAGAACATGCTCGATTACCGGAGCGGTGCTACGTTAATTTTAAATCACCACATCGAAACCGACGTCGTGAGCGCGCAGGGAAAGGCGTATGGCGTTGAGTTTCTGGTGAAAAAGATGACGGGCAAACTGAACGGCTGGCTGAGCTACACCTATTCCCGGACGTTGTTGCGAACAAACGGACAGATCGGTTCCGACGTCATCAACAAGGGCGAGTATTATCCCAGCAGTTACGACAAGCCGCACGACGTAACGATGATCGGGAATTATAAAATTAACCGTCGGTTCAGTCTCTCCCTGAATTTTACGTACAGTACCGGGCGGCCCATTACGTTGCCCGTGGCTAAATATGCCGTCGATAATTCGCTGCGATTGCTCTATTCTGAGCGAAACCAGTACCGGATTCCCGACTATTACCGCGCCGATTTTGCGATGAATATTGAAGGAAATCATAAAGTAAGAAAGCTGGCGCATAGTTCCTGGACACTGGCGGTGTATAATCTGACGGGTCGGCACAATGCCTATTCGGTTTATTTCAAATCGGAGAACGGGGTGATCAATGGGTATCAGTTGTCCATTTTTGGCCAGCCCATCCCGTCAATCACGTATAATTTCAGATTTTAAGAATAATGATTTTTAAGACAGTAGTAAGGGTGGATCTCACGCTCCGACCTATAGGTTATCCTCCATTTACTCTGTGTTGAAAACTTTTTTCGATATGAAAAATAAGATATATAAACAGGCTGTTGGCTGGTTGATGATCGCCCTTGTTGGGGGCTGCGTCGATCCGTATCGGCCACCCGAAGTAGCCTCGCCAGACAGCTATCTCGTGGTCAATGGTTTTTTTGACAGCGCACCTGGAAAGACAACGACTATTCAGTTGTCCCGGACGCAGAATCTAACCGATTCAAATGCCCCGGCGGCCGAAACAAAAGCGAAAGTGACCATCGAAAGTGCCCATAATGCCAGCTACGCCCTTACGGAAGCCACGGGTGGAATGTACACGCTGTCGGGCGTTACGCCCCTGTCCAGCGAAACGTATCGGTTGCACATTAAGACGGCTAAAGGGCTGGACTATTATTCTGACTACGTACCGGTCATCAATACGCCAGCTATCGACAGTGTTGGCTGGTATGCCGATAATGAAGGGTTGCAGCTACATGTGAATACCCATGATCCGAACAACAGTACGCGTTATTACCGCTGGGAGTTCGACGAAACCTGGGAGTATACGTCTGCCTTCTATTCCTCCTACGTGTATGATCCTAAAACCAGAAATATCCTCAACCGAACGGAGGATATTTACCATTGCTGGGGAAGTGCAACGTCAAAAAATATTATACTCTCGTCAACGGCGCGGCTCAGTAGAGACATTGTTAGTAAGTTTCCATTGATTACGATTACACAGTCGTCGTTGAAATTGCAGAGTAAGTACAGTATTCTGGTTCGGCAATTTGCACTGACTCAGGCTGGTTATGACTATTATGACCAGTTAGCCAAAATGACGCAGAATATCGGATCAATTTTCGATCCGCAACCGTCGCAGATTACCGGAAATTTCCGCTCGTCAACCAACCCTGCCGATCTCGTACTGGGTTTCTTTCGCGTGGGAACCGTGACCAGTAAACGAATTTATATCAGGCGGGATCAACTGCCATCATGGACCACAATCACGGGCTATGAGCCTTGTTATAATGAAGTTGATACGCTGACGCTGGGGGAAATACGGGATAAACAGCCTGGGATCATCACCCTTTTTGAGCCGGGTATTTACCTGACCAATCCCATTGAGTGTCTCGATTGCCGGATGCGTGGGGGCGTTACGACAAAACCAGCTTTTTGGGAGTGATTAGTAGAGTAGACCGTATTCAGAGCTACAACTTTCTATGCACGTATTTATAAAACGCTTCCTGTCTATCCTCCTGCTTATGAGCAGCTTGTGGGGATATGGGCAAATGCCCGCGTCGGTCAATACGCTGGTCCAGTCGGTTGATACGTATCGTCGGCAGGTGTTGGCTGAAAAGCTGTTCGTGCATACCGATCAGGGTTTTTACCTCACCGGCGAAACTCTGTGGTTTAAAATCTACTACGTTGACGGTTCATTCCACCAACCGATCGATCTGAGCAAAGTGGCGTATCTGGAGGTACTTGATCAGGAAGGGAAAGCGGTGCTGCAAACGAAAGTGGCGCTGTCGTCAGGCGGAGGGAATGGTACGTTGTTTTTACCTTCCTCAATTTCGTCGGGTACGTATCGGCTGCGGGCCTATACCAACTGGATGAAAAATTTCAGCGCGGATTATTTCTTCGAAAAGAAACTGACGATTGTCAATACGTTTAAACGATTGGGGCTGCCAGCACTTAAGGCGCCCGCCGACTACGTGATTCAGTTTTTTCCCGAAGGCGGCAACCTGGTGCAGGGAATTTCCAGTAAGGTGGCTTTTAAAGTCGCCGATGACGCGGGACGAAGCGTTGCCGTTCGGGGCTGGTTGCTGAATGCGCAAAATGATACGCTCGCCCGGTTTGTTTCGCACAAGTTTGGTATGGGGCACTTCACGTTCACGCCATCGGACAACGTAACGTATCGCGTTGTGGTGGCCGACGAAAAAGGGCGCTCATTTACCCGTCCCCTGCCGACTATTTACCCACAGGGCTATGCCATGCGGCTGGAAGATACCAGTGTCGACCAGTTGAAAATTAACGTCAGTACCAACGTAGCGTCACCGTCATCGGTGTATCTGCTTGCCCATACCCGACAGGTAATCGACGTAGCAGAAGTGCGGCCAATCCAGCGCGAAACAACTTTTTTGATTGACAAAAAAACGCTGGGCGAAGGCGTTTCTCACTTAACAATTTTCGACGCTGACCGCCAGCCGGTTTGCGAACGGTTATACTTTAAACGACCTACTCAGCCGTTAGCCATTTCACTAAAAACGGACCAGAAGGGCTATGCCTACCGGAATAAAGTCGCGGTAGAAGCAAGCGTACAATCTGGTGCCAAAGCAAATCAGGCTGACTTGTCGATGGCCGTTTACCGACTCGATTCGCTGAGTTCCGTCGATTCGGGGAATATTCTGAGTTATTTATGGATGACCTCCGACTTGCCAGGACCGATTGAATCGCCAGACTATTACCTGCAGGCTGAAACGCCTGAAGTGCGTGAAGCCACGGATAATTTGATGCTAACGCACGGCTGGCGCCGGTTTCGCTGGGAAGATGTACTGAAGAATTCAACTGCTTCTCCGTCATCGGTAACCCGCCAATCGATGTTTCAATTTCTGCCTGAACATAACGGACCTATCGTTGAGGGAAGCGTGACTGATCCGTCGTCTGGAAAGCCTGTTCCGGGCGTACTGTCGTATCTGTCGACGCCCGGGAAACCCGTTCGGCTATACGTTTCCCGTAGTGATCTGGCAGGAAAGATACGCTTTGAGATGCAGGATTTTTACGGCGCTAAAAGTCTGATTGCGCAGACGAATCCCGCCGATAGCGTCAATACGCTACGTATCAATAGCCCGTTTCCGGCGGCCACGAAGGTGCCATTACCAGAACTATCTGTCTCTGAATCACAGACTGAGCCGTTGTTAAGTCGATCGGTGGCGATGCAGGTGCAGAGCACGTATTGGGGTGACCGGGCCATCCAATATCACTATCCGACGGTTGACAGCACGGCTTTCTACGGGAAAGGGAAAGAGAGTTATTTGCTGGATGCTTTCACGCGTTTTCCCCGGATGGAAGAGGTGCTGCGTGAGTATGTGCTGGGCGTGATGCCCCGTAAAAAGCAGGGCCATTTTCAACTGCATGTACTCAATGAGCCGTATCGGGAAATTTTTGAAGAACTCTCATTGGTCATGCTTGACGGCGTACCCATTTTCGACATGGACAAGGTCATTGAGTTCAGTCCGTTGAAAGTACAGAAATTAGACGTAGTGACGAATCGCTATCTGTTGGGACCGGTTATGTTTAATGGCATCATCAGCCTGATGACCTACAAGGGTGATCTGGCGGGTTTCCCGCTTGACGCACGTCTGGTAAAGCTGGACTACGATGGGTTACAGCTTCAACGGGAGTTTTACAACCCGCGTTACGATACGGCCAAACAGCTCGAAAGCCGCCTGCCCGACGGCCGAACGTTGCTCTACTGGAATCCGAATTTGCAAACCGATGCAAGCGGCCATACCCTCACTGAATTCTACACCTCCGACCAGCCCGGCACATATCTGGTAGAAGTCAATGGCCTCACGAAAGACGGTTCAGCCGGAAGCCAGCGGGTTATGTTTGAGGTAAAGAGTGTGGTTAAATGAAATCCAGTCCTTTTGTTACCTTGGCAAAACGATTACTTGTTAAGTAATTTGATGAAAAGGAAAAATTCATCGTGTAGCCGTAGAACGACTACGCTGATTCAATTTGTCTAGCAAAAGGAACTGTTGCTGTTCATCTTTTTTATTGGGCATTGATGCTAGCTCGTCTAGTAAATCATTGTGACCTGCCAACATCTGGGGTAATTTATCTTTCGTTACCATAAAAACTCCGCCCGTTTGCATATCTAAGGCAATACAATCTCGGTCAGAATTGGCTATTACAGATCCCACCACTCCTAAAACAGCTCTAGTTGCCATCTCATTGGAGGTAAGATAATTGTCGATCCAGAGTAGATAACGCCCAATACTTAGCACTTTGGCATATTGTTGACCAAGGCTAGAGTTTAGGTAAAGTTTAGTGTTAATAAAGAGGTTTTTTCCATCACTGAAACAAAAAAAACGGTAATTAGCTCGTGAGCCTGAAGGCTTGCGTAAGACAGCAAAATCCTTTTTTTCATCGATTACGATTAACATATCACCTGTCAAAGAGGGTTGGTTTAAGGCTAAATCGTTGAAGCTTCGATAAACTCCTGGCCTAAATTGACCGCGATGCAATAAATTATCGTCATTAGTGCGTATGCTATCATACGTCGTTTGAGTCAGTTTCAAATCTTTTGATGCTTTGGCCAGCTCGGTGGAAAAATCGCTGTATACAGGTGGAACGGATTTAGGATTAGCTAGATATTTATTAAATTTAATAAAGACCCTAGAAAGCCCTTCTTTGATTAGTTCCGTAAAATTATTGACGTCACTATCACCACTACTCTCTACAATAATATCGGCCTTGTAAATTGGTATTAAGTGCCGGACACTATTGCTAGAGTTGCTGGTAACAGTACTATCGATCTGCTTAATGCCGTTACGTCTACAAAATAAAACAGCTAGCTCGAAGCGGTTGAATCCGTTAGCGCTACTAAGGTTAAACTCATTAATGACTAAACTATATGGAGAGAACTTATTATCAAAGTTTGCCAAAGCTGGAAAGATAAAATTAGTCAGTGTAGACCGAAAGCCTTCCTCAAAACACAGTTCTATAATATCACCAGATGGTCTTTGCCAAACTCCAATATTAATGCTCGTATCGACACGAGCATTAATAATTGTATCAACTGAAAATAATCGGCCTTTGGGGCTAACTCTCAAATCTATTTCGAGCGGTACGTTGAAAATATTAGGTTTCTGAGCAAAAACTAACCCGCTATTAATCAATAGAAAAATAAGAAGGGTAAAAAAATGATTCATATAAGCTATCGGTGGGGAATGTGGGGTCCCCGTTTACGCCCGACGCTGTGCCGAGCGTAAACAGAATACTTTTGTTTGATTTTTATACGGCACCACTGTACAAATTCCTGGCTAAGAAGTCATTACGGAATTTGCCTTTGGGGTCAAACTCCTTCACAAACTCCTTGAAGTCGGCCAGCCTAGCGTAGCGTGATTGCAACGTAGCAGGTGCCAGCGTGAAGAGCTTGCCCCAGTGCGGGCGCACCTGAAATGGAGCCAGTTCTTTTTCGATCATCGGCAGTACTTTCCTGACCGATGCCCAATCCTGTTTCCAGGTAAAGTGAATCGCTAAACTGGGTTGCTTGTAGCAGGGACTCATCCAGAAATTGTCGGCGTCAATGGTACGTAGCTCCGAGATCATCAGGTGCGGGCTGATGTGATCACGTAGTTTCTCGACCGCCAGAATCGCTTCCATCGCATTCTTGCGCGGCACAAAATATTCGGATTGTAACTCCTTGCCGCTGCTGGGCGTAAAGCCCATGCGGAAGTGCGGCATGCGTTCGTACCAGGGGCCCGCTACGCCCATCTGCTCGGTGCAGTTCACGGCTGATAGTTCGGCGATGGGGTGGAGGTTTTTGGTGGCGAGTTTGGCTCCGTAAAACTCCGGTTTCGCTTTCGCATCGTCTTTGCCGACCTTACTTTTAATCCAGACCTCATTGATCCGTTTCTTCTGCCAGTCAGTGAATAGACTCACGCTGTAGCCGCTCGACATAATAGCCTCAAAATGGTCTTTGAGCTGGTCTGTCGGCAGGTTTTCGTATACGTACTGCCGCATTTGAAACGTCGGCAGAATGTCGAGAGTAACCTTCGTCACGACGCCCAGCGCCCCGAGTCCGACAACGGCTGCCCGAAAATTTTCGCCGTCTTTGGCACGCGAAAGCGTTCGCACATCGCCAGCAGCCGTAACGATCTCAAGCGCCGAAACTGCCGTTGACAGATTCCCATTTTTAACCCCCGAGCCGTGCGTGGCCGTAGTGCAGGCACCCGCTACGGAAATATGAGGCAGTGAGGCCAGATTGTGCAACGCAAAGCCTTTCTTATCCAGATAGGGGCAAAGTTGCCCATAACTCATCCCCGATTCGATGGTTACGGTATGCGCTTTTGTATCGAGTGACACTACCTGATCCATCTCTCTCAGCGAGATGAGGTTATTTGTGCTATCGGCAATGTTGTTGAAGCAGTGGCGCGTACCCAGTACTTTTAATTTTTCGTACTTTTTTACCAACTCCTGAACCTCTTTGACTGAGTTTGCTTTGTAGAGTCGGTCGGTGCTGTACTGGAGATTACCCGCCCAGTTTTTCAATTTGTCGTTGGCAAACAAATTAGACAGGGGCGAAAATATGGGAGCGGCCATTAACGTTGAGGATAACTTAATGAATGTTCTCTTTTTCATGGGTTTAGGTTTTTACGAAACTAACTGGATAATTTGAAAGAAGCCGTGATCTACACAACAAATTCCTGAATAAAGCCAAAGAAGAGACAAGGCCCATGAATCTACCGCGTATGGTCTTTTCTGGAGCGATTGAAAAGAGACGTCTTTCCTATTCAATTGCTATTTGTCCATCTTGCCCCTTATACCTATTTTTGATCCATAACATCCATTTATGATCGCTCCGGCGACCAATTACCACCTATATGACTGCTCTTCGTACAGACTGGACCCGCGCTGAAATTGCCGAAATCTATAATTCGCCCGTTCTGGACCTTGTGTATCGGGCCGCTACGGTGCACCGTCAACACCACGATCCGCAGGAAGTGCAGGTCTGTACGTTGCTGTCGGTTAAGACCGGCGGTTGCCCCGAAGATTGTGCCTACTGTCCGCAGGCTGCTCGCTATCATACGGCTGTGAAAGTCCACAAACTTATGGAAGTCGATGAAGTGCTGACAGCTGCGCAACGGGCCAAAGACACCGGCAGTACGCGTTTTTGCATGGGAGCTGCCTGGCGCGAGGTACGCGACAACCGCGACTTCGACAAAGTGCTCGACATGGTGCAAGGTGTGAATGAAATGGGCCTTGAGGTGTGCTGTACACTTGGTATGCTCACCGAGAGTCAGGCGCAGAAACTGAAAGATGCCGGTTTGTATGCCTATAATCACAACCTCGATACCAGCGAAGAATTCTATGGTGACATCATCAGTACCCGGACGTACGACGACCGCTTAGATACGCTTGGTCATGCCCGCAAAGCGGGAATCTCGGTTTGCTCGGGGGGGATTATCGGCATGGGCGAGTCCGATATGGATCGTATCGGTATGTTGCACACACTCGCTACGTTGCCACAACATCCAGAATCGGTGCCTGTGAATGCGCTGGTGCCGGTGGAAGGAACGCCCCTGGAGGATCAGCCGCGTGTGTCGGTTTGGGAAATGATTCGGATGATCGCTACAGCACGTATCATCATGCCGAAAGCAATGGTACGTCTATCGGCCGGACGCGTTCGGATGAGTACTGAAGAACAGGCATTGTGTTTTCTGGCGGGTGCTAACTCCATTTTCGCTGGTGATAAACTCCTGACAACGCCCAACCCTAATGAAGACGCCGACCTACAACTGTTCCAGACATTGAACATCCGCCCCCGGAAAGCCTTCAAAGATTCGACTCAACCAGCGGTCGTATTCGAGCAGATTCCGGTTTAGCAGGTTCATTGATAAAAGGGAAAAGGCGTGCCACGGTTTAGAACCGTGGCACGCCTTTTTTACTCTTAACTGGGACGTCGATTACAACCGGCGAATGTATTCATTGGCGGCAATCTTCTCAATCAGGACTTCTGCCAGCGATTGTGCCCGTTCTTTCTTAACGTCGGCTTTGTCTTTTGTTTCGATCGTTAGGCTGATAATGTGGTTGTTATAAAGAACGTGCATAGCGCCCGTTGTCTCATCCCATACCGCCTTGTCGCCGATACCCGTAATGGCTTTATAATTGCCTTTGCTAACGGCGTGGCCTGTGAGGGGCGGAGTAGCCGCCGATACGCCCGCGTGGTCGGGGTGTTTGCTGTCGGTGTTGTGGTGCGTTGAATCTGCAGCCGATCCTTCTGAGTTAGTGCCTTCAGTTTCTGGACCTGTTTCGGCTTCTTCAACAAGTGTAGCCTCCGTGACAGGTGCCGTAACTACTTCGGCTGGTTTGCCCTGATATAGTTTATCGAAGGTGTATTCCGCCTGATAAATAGACGAAAATGGTTTATGTCCACCGAAAGCAACCTCCACTTTATTGCCGGCCCATTCGAACGCGCACCCTCCGTGGCCGTTGACCTCTTCGAGTTTAGTATCTTCCGGAAGATTGAACGTACTGCGAACGTACTCTTCGCCTAGTATGGTACAGGCCTCATCATATTGGGCATCTACCGTAAGTGCCTGAACGCCCACTACTTGTTTCGCCACAACAGGATTAGCATCCGTGTGGCTAGCGGGATCAGAGGTGGAACCTGGATCGTTACTACAGGCTAAGCATAGTATGGGAAAGGCCAGTATCAGTGATTTGATTTTCATAAGATGGTTTGAGAAAACCCAAAATTAGCGTTTTCTTACATACCATTTTATCTGCCAATATGTTTTTGTCATAGCTGAGGGCTACTACTTGCCTTCAATAAAACCCTTAGGCAAATGTTTTTCGCAGCGTTCCCTGATATTCTTCAGTAGGCACGGCCTTACGTATGACCATCAAACCCTTGCCTACGTTTCCGATCACGGTGCGAAACGGGTTGCTCTCATGAGTTGGCCAGCTCTGTAATTACGTTACCCGTTGTCAACGTATCATCTTTCAGGCTGTTCGACAGGATTGATTAGATTGATATGGATCGACTAACGATTTAGACATTCATAATTTGATGAATTCGACACGCCGGTTATTCGCTTTTCCTTCGAGGGTGGTATTTAATCCAGCGGGTTGCGACTCGCCTTTGCCATCCGTTTCCATGCGATCAGTAGCAATGCCAAATGTTGTCGATAATTCTGCTTTTACGGCGGCTGCCCGTTTTTTCGAGAGAGCCATATTTGAGGCATCATCGCCGTCTGAATCCGTGTGGCCAATGATTCGGACGTTCACATTGGCGTTTTCAGTCAATACGTTGGCAATGTCTTTTAATGTTCCATAGGATTCGGGCTTGATTTTGTCCGAGTTCGTGTCGAACAGAATGCCATTGGTTACGAATTTACCTTCCGTAATAAGTTTGTTACGTGTGTCAGGGGCACCTACCGCCAGGCGAATATTACTGATGTAGTAGCGATCCTCCTCCTTATGCATATCCGCGGTCGACAGCACGACGCCGTTATAGGTAACTCCCGTTTGAAAAGCTCTGGGAATATCCCAGACTTTAGCTTCATTGACGTACACCCGCAGCCGTTGTTTTTGCCGCCACATGGCTACTTTCACCACATTGCGAGTCTTGGCGAAAAATGGGTATAATCCGGTTTCGTTTTTCAGTATTTGTTCGCCTTTCGAATAGGTCAAGAATTCGGTTAAACCGGCTTCCGGGCCGCCCGCATTTTGTGGATGTAAGCCAATTCGAACACCCTCTGTGGATTGAGGAAATCGGCCCCAATGGGTGAACTCTTTTGCTGGATTGGTCATCGACACCAGGTTGATCCAGAAATAAGACGAATAGAAACTGAACGTTTCATTAGCGGCTAAATCAAACTGCAGGGTGAAATTGTCGGGCAAACTATTGATAAACTCAGGCAGATACTCACCTTGTTTGTTGACCATCAGCCAGTGCCCGGTTTTCCCGTCAAGGCTCACGATCTCCCCCGATCCGGTCGAGTTCCATTTGTCGGGGAAATCGCCGATAGCATCCTGCATAAAGTCTTCGACGACCATGACTTTCTCGCCTGGTACAAAATCGAATTTACTGTAGGATTTCAAGGTGGCCGTGGTTTTCGGATCGGCACTTCCGTCATTGCCGGGAGCCGTATTGACCGATCCTCCTGCCTGGCTGGCGGGCGCGTTGTTCCCTGAATTTGTAGTCGAATTATCGGTTTGCTGGCTGGGTTGGGCTGGTTTAGATTTATCTTTTTTCTTGAAGATACCCATAACGCCCTCTTCAACCTTATTTAGCCCTTTATTGATACCCTGATCAATTTTGCTGTTGGCACGGTATTCGACATTACGTTCAACCACACGTCCGGGATCGGTGATCGTTACCTGAGCCTGAACCAAGTGTATATATCCAATGAGCAGAAGGCTAATGCAAAACGTTTTCATAATGAGTAGTTATGCTATGTGTTCTGAGCAAAGGTGGTTTTTTTTATGACAGCTGTTGCCGTTCACTGAGTAAACGGCAACAAGTGCGTTAATGAACGGTATTCGTTACGTAGTTTTGTGCCCGTATTTCTGTATTCATGTCCGACATCGAAACCATTCCGCTTGCTCCCGGCCGTAAAGCTTACTTCGCTTCCGATTTTCACTTAGGTACGCCTTCGCCCGAACAAAGTCTTATTCGTGAACGGGCCATAGTGGCTTGGCTCGAGGCCATCCGTCACGATGCCGAGGTGATTTTTCTCGTCGGTGATTTATTCGAATTCTGGTTTGAATACAGACGTACCATTCCAAGAGGATTTCTCCGATTTCAGGGAAAACTAGCCGAACTGGCCGATGCGGGCATACGGATTGTGATCTTTACGGGGAACCATGACATGTGGATGTTTGACTATTTTACGAAGGAAATGGGCATTCCTGTTTATCGGGAACCGCGCCAGTACGACATCGGAGGGAAGCGGTTTTTGATTGGGCACGGAGACGGTCTCGGGCCTGATGATTTTATGTACAAACAGCTTAAAAAGGTGTTTGAAAACAGGCTTGCCCGTTGGCTGTTCAGTTGGATTCACCCCGATCTGGGCATTAGTGTAGCCTATGCCTGGTCACAACAAAGTCGCGCGAGTCACATGGGCGATGAGGATGAACAGTTTCTTGGTGAAGATCGGGAGTGGCTTATGATATACAGCCGTGAAGTTGAGGCCAAAACCCACCATGACTATTACATCTTCGGACATCGACATCTGCCAATGGATCTGAACGTGTCGCCCACCAGCCGCTACGTCAACCTGGGCGAATGGATGTCTGCCAAAACCTATGCTGTGTTTGACGGAGCTACATTGGTGCTAAAGTCCTGGTTGCCAGGCGTGTAGTAAACTGCATAAAAAAGAGCCGTAACATCGTTGCGGCTCTATATATGGAATCGTTCGATCTATTAATTACCGTCCTGCAAAATATCTTTCCTTGATACGTTCTCGCGCGGGGCTTTGTTTATTTCGCTTCGCCATTCTTTATTCTTCAAATCGCCCCGTTTGACTGAGCGGATAAAGTTGGCCCAGGCAAATGGATTGGTAAAGGCGAATGTGGGCGTTGCGCTACGTCCTGCGACGGATTCCCGCCCAAAAAACTGCTGATTGACGAAGTTTTGGTGGTTAGCCAGCGCTCCCATTGGCATGGTGGCAGCCTGACGCATAATAGCCGCCGGGTCCATGTTTTTGGCCAGGTTCTCGCGTTCCTTTTCATCAGGAAGCTTCAAATTGACAAAGGCCTCTTTGAACAATTCTTCCGTCGCATACGGATATACTTTCACTTCAGCCAATGTTTTAACGTCCTCTTGCAACGCTACGACCGCCGAATATGTAAGGTCAGTTAACCGGCGGGGAATTATATGGTACTGGGTTCTGAAACCGACGTAACTGAAGATAATACTGTCGCCTGGAAAAACCGGGAGCGCAAAGTATCCGTTTGGAGCGGATAAAACGCCCTTTCCTGCTTTAGGGATGTAAATGTATGCGCCGGGCAGGGCATCGTTCGTTTTGCCACCGGTGATGAAACCAGTAAATGTTATGTGCTGATCCTGACCCTGCGCCCGCGCGGTTGAGAAGAGCCCCGCTATGGCAGATAACCCCAGAACAAACACCAATAACGTCAAAGACTTTTTCATACGCCTGCTGAACTAATCTACAAAGTAAACGAGGAAAAGGGAAGATATGGTTTCTATTACCCAAATTTTAAGAAAGATTAGGGTTTTCGACGTACTTGTAGACGTAGGGTCGTTCGGCTTTCCTCCAGACGTTAGTCTTGTAATACGTATCCTAAGCAAACAGTTTCAAAAAGGTTATAATGAACGGTGCCGCCAGTAGCAGTCCATCAAATCGGTCCAGAAAACCACCGTGTCCCGGAATGCTGCTACCCGAGTCCTTGATGGCAATGCTACGTTTAAATAAGGATTCCACCAGGTCGCCGTATGTACCCGTTACAACGATGATGCCCCCAACACAGTACCATTGCCAGGGCTTTAGCTCCGGGGCCCAAAAGGCCAGCCCTAATGCCACAAGCCCGGCCGCAGCGGCCCCGCCTAAACTGCCCTCCCACGATTTTTTGGGTGATACACGCTCGAATAATTTTCGACGACCAAATTTGGTGCCGGCAAAATAAGCGCCAATATCGCTGGCCCACAGCAACAGCAGGCAGCCGGTAATAATGGCTGGATGATACGTACCCCCACGCAACGCCAGAATAATCAGCAGAGCAAACGGCATGGCGACATAAATGATCCCCAGGAATGTGAAGCCAATGTTGGTGAATGGCTTCATATCTCGCTTTTTGTACAGCTTGATCAGGAAGATCATCGATGAAGCGGGGCAGATTATGAAATAATTGCCCGTGCCGATCTGGTCTGTTTCTATAAAATAGGCCAGTATGCAGATCATCACCCCAACTATGGTTCCGTAGGCAGTCAGCGGTTCAAACCCGTCCAGACCGAGCAGCCGGTAGAACTCCCGCTGAGTAAGCGCACTGACTACGCAGAACAAAAGGGCAAACGTCCAGTCGGCATACCAAATCATGAATAAAATAAACGGAACTCCGGCTACGGCTGCAATAACGCGTTGCTGGAGGTTCGTTAGACTAGCTAAACGTTGCTTCATGCTCTAAGATTACTTTGGCCAGAATCGCGTCTTTCGTGAGTACGTGTACCTCACTTTTTCCCAGGCCGATGGCCGGGTAGCTACTGCTCTGTCTATTGATAACTACTGCCGGGATATCATGTTCAAGCAGCAACGCTTTTGCCAGTTCGGCCCGGTGGGGCAGGGGCGTAGTATAAATGGATTCCCAGTTCTCTGTCACGTAAGTAGGCGCGGGTAAAAACCGCAGGTTAACGTCAAAAATAAATCAACTGCGCGGATTTCTAGCGCAACGGCGGCCCGTCTGCGTTACTTTTCTTAAAAAAATAGAGTAAGCCTATGGTGATAACGCCCGAAATTAAAGCACCTATAATGGGTACAGACTCGGGGCTTTCGATATCCATTGATGTGATTTTCTGCTGATATAAATAGACCATCAGTACCGTAAACCCATTATTAACGAAGTGGGCCAGGATGGGCACCCACAGATTGCCCGACCATAAGTAAAGATAACCAAACAGGGCACCAAGCAGCATTCGGGGGAAAAACCCCAGAAACTGGACGTGAATAGCGCTGAAAAAAGCGGCCGCCAACCAGATTCCCACATGGGGATTCCGGGTCCAGTACGTTAAATTTCGTTGCAGAATACCCCGAAAAAGAACCTCTTCGCCAATACCTGGAATAATGGCGATGACCAGCAGGGCAACCAGCAACTGGCCAGTTGTTTTGAACGTCGTTAAATACTTAGTAATCCCCTCCAGCGACTTTTCTTTATCACGAATCCACTGCTCAACGGGCGCCAGCGTTTCGGGTAAATGCACGTTCTGATTCCATTCGATGATGAGACCGTCGAAGGGCATAAACGCAATAATGATCAAGCCAACCAGGCCTAATCCTGCCACTGCCGAAACTGGTCGGGTGTTGAATTGATCCCAGGTCCGGCGTTCGATGAGATACCAGTAAGCGATAGCAGGTAGAAAAAACGTACCGATGTGATTGACGGCCTGGAGCGTCATGAGTTCATACCAGCTATTGGGCGAAGCGCTCGGATTAGCGGCAAGTCCGGCCAGATAGGTTTGCGCTTCGGTGAATCCCATGCCTTTACTAACGGCCAGGATACCGAACAGCAGCAACGTACTGACAACGCCCCCGACGAGTACGAACCCAATGAGCATAATGAGTCCGCCCAGTGTTGGCGAACGTGATGTAGAGCCTTCAGGCCTATAGAGTGGCTGCATGATTTACCGTAAATTTATTGAATAGTATGCAACCACTGGGTACGTATATATTTATCGAAACCCTGTTCAAACATTACTTTAACGGCCACTTGATGTTTTGTAACTGGCGCAATTTACACCCAAAAAGACAAACCCCGACCTGATTAAGGTTGGGGTTTGTCTTTTTAAATGGTTTGACGTCGGCTACGTGAAATCGCTAAGGACAAATACGTAGTCGCAGTAAAAACCAGGGTTAAATGTGTAAGACTGATGCCCATCTGCGTAGTACCATTCGACACGGCCTTGCTGGGTTTGGTAGAAATTTTCTCCAGCAAAAGCTCCTTCATAAACCATTAAGCGGGCCTTATCAACAAAATGTTCCTCAACCTTTCCAATATATCTCCCCTGTTTTGGATCATACCGAATAGGATAATTTCTTTGTGCGATTTCTTCACAGCGTTTGTGAGCCTGCATATAAAGCGACTTGATCGTGTGTGCTAAAATCTGTTCCTTATTAATGGGTTGAAAATCCCAGGGAGAGGAGGAGGCCGCCCTAACCGTAACTTTAAATTTAACCTGACTTGACATTTACTTGTAATCGGTATTTGTTAATTAGGAATCAATATAAGTGTGAAAGGTGTGTCAGTGTTGTATATATCTATGCTATTCATTAAATTATTAAAATTAAGATTAACTTAATCCAAGCTAGTGAGGAAGATGATCGTGTAGCGGTGATAAATCAGATTAACTTTGATTGTGGACCTCTTCACTAGCCATGAATAAATCCCGTCTGCAATCGGGTCGCGCTGTCAGGCGTTTCCTGTAAGCATACAAGGTCGTTCCTGAAATCTGAATCGGGAACCAATTCGGCTTCAGGATTGTGCTAAAATTCATATATTGTAACGTGTATCGATGCCGGGTTTAATAAACCAATACACGTAGCAGGAAACTCGAGTCGGTATTTTACGTACTGATATTATATCACATAAAACCACACAATGGTAACTATTGGCACTATTCAACTCCCGGATTTTCCGTTGTTGCTGGCTCCCATGGAGGACGTTAGCGATCCGCCATTTCGGGCGGTCTGCAAAGCCAACGGCGCCGATTTGATGTATACCGAATTCATCTCGTCGGAAGGTTTGATTCGCGATGCGGCAAAGAGCGTTCAGAAGTTAGATATTTTCGAATATGAGCGGCCTATCGGGATTCAGCTATTCGGTTCCGATGTAGAAACCATGGGCGAGTGCGCCCGAATTGCCACGGGGGCTAAGCCCGATTTAATTGATATTAACTACGGTTGTCCGGTTAAAAATGTGGCCTGCCGTGGGGCGGGGGCCGCTTTGTTGCAGGACATTCCGAAGATGGTCCGGATGACCGAAGCCGTCGTGAAAGCTACTCATTTACCCGTGACCGTGAAAACCCGGCTTGGCTGGGACGATAACACCAAAAACGTGGGTGAGGTAGCTGAACGCTTGCAGGATATTGGCATCAAAGCGTTGACGATCCACGGCCGCACGCGCGTGCAGATGTATAAAGGTGATGCCGACTGGACGCTGATCGGACGTATTAAAGATAACCCGCGTGTTCAGATTCCGATTTTTGGAAACGGCGATATTGATTCACCCGAAAAGGCGCTGGAATATAAAAACCGCTACGGCGTGGACGGCGTCATGATTGGCCGGGCGAGCATTGGGCATCCCTGGATTTTCAATGAAATCAAGCACTTCGCGCAAACGGGTGAGCACCTGGCCCCACCAACCATTGCCGATCGGGTAGCTGTATGCCGCCAGCACCTCGATTTTTCAATCCGCTGGAAGGGCGAAATCGTGGGACTGTTTGAAATGCGACGCCACTACGCTAACTATTTCAAAGGGTTACCTGATTTCAAACCTTACCGAATGAGGCTGGTGACGAATGATTCATACAGCGAAGTAAGCGCCATTCTGGACGAAATTGCCGAGCAGTATGCTGAAGTGTTTGCATGATTTACTATAATCGCCGGGTTAAAATCCGGTGCAGTGTAAGATTATTGCTATTACATTGCATCAGGTTTTAACCCGGCGACCTCATTACAGAGTCTCAGCAAGCATATGTATACCGCAAGCCTTAACAATCAGTCGTTAACCATTGATTTCGCCCCAGATGGTCCTACACTCAATGGCGAACCGTTCGTATGGGATTTGGCAAAACTCTCGGATCGGACGTTTCATATTATTCATCAGAATCGTTCCTACAATGCTGAAGTGCTAGACCTGAATGCGGCTGAGAAAACGGTTAGCCTGAAGATAAATGGTCATACTCACCAGGTTCAACTGAAAGATCGCTTTGATTTATTGCTCGAAAAAATGGGCATGAATAACGTAGCGAGCGCGAAGGTTAATAATCTGAAAGCACCCATGCCAGGTCTGATTGTGGGAATACCTGTTCAGGTTGGTGATGTAGTTGCTAAGGGCGATAGTATGCTGATTCTGGAAGCCATGAAGATGGAAAATCTGTTGAAAGCGTCCGGCGATGGAACGGTGAAAACTATCCACATCGCGAAAGGCGATCGGGTAGAGAAGGGCCAGGTACTTATAGAGTTTGCCTAAACATAGACAACGGCGTACTTCTTGCCGGGTAGCGAGCGCACAAATCCCCGAAACTCCAGATTGAGCAGGAGAGAGGCCATCCGACCCATTGGAATCTGGGTTTTCCAACTCAAATCGTCAATGTGCAAATCTGCCGATTGACGTAGTAAGGCCACAATCTGACTTTCTTCTTCGGTAATATCCACCGGCAACGCTGGTGCTACGTTCTTTTTAGATAGATGCTCACTGAGTTGATCCCAGTTGAGGGCTTCAATAATGTCTTTTGGGCTGGTGTAAATCTGCGCTTTGTTCTCCCGAATGAGTTTATTGCAACCCGCTGAAAAGGCCTGATTTAACTGACCCGGCACGGCGAATACCTCGCGGTGATAATTATTAGCGTATTCGGCCGTGATCAAGGCACCGCCTTTTGCGGCTGCTTCAACCACAATGACAGCATCGCTCAGGCCGGCAATAATACGGTTCCGTGCCGGAAACAGATGCGCATCGGGTTTGGTGCCGGGCAGGCTTTCCGTGAGCAAACCGCCCTGTACGAGCATTTCTCCGGCTGTTTTCTGGTGAACATTTGGGTAGATAATATCCAGTCCACTGGCCATCACACCGATTGTAGGCAAGTTGTTCGTTAAGCTGGCGCGGTGTGCGGCAATGTCGATACCATAGGCCAGACCACTAATAATACTTACCTCGTAAGGTACTACGGCTTCGATAATTTCAGCCGTAATACGTCGTCCGTAGTCGGTAGCCTGCCGCGTACCGACCAGACCAATCGTGCGGGATATGTTCAGATTTCCTGATCCCTGAAAATAGAGTAAGGCAGGCGCATCATAAAGCGTTTTCAGGCGGGATGGATAGTCCTTGTCGGTATAGAACAATGCCGTTGCGCCCAGCTTCTCCAGGCGTTTGATAACCTGATCGGCTTCCGTCAGAACACCGGGTTTCAGAATGGCGCGGGCTGTTACCTCCCCAATGCCGGGCACTTTCATCAGGCGGGCCAGGGGCGACCGGAACACGTCGGCTGCGGAACCGCAATAGCTAATCAGTTGTCGGATAAGAATACTCCCTACGCCGGGTACGAGCGTGAGCGCAATTTGATGTTGGGTGTCGGTGGGCACGAAAATCTAATCTGGTTTTGTAAGCGAAACAAAGGTCAATGATGACTTATGCAAGCTTACTGCTTTCTGATGGGAAAAACCAGTTTACCGATAAAAGAGGATGGAGATGAAATGGAAAATTCTCATTGAACAAACAATAATACGTATCGTAGCGGTATTCGCACCTTTGTAATCCAGTCATCAAGCCTCATTTTCCTGCGATATTTCCTCCTGCGGTTTATCCAGGTCCGCCCGCATCTTCTCCAGGAATTTCTTCAGTTTAGTCAGCTTGGCGATGTATTTGGCGTTTTCGCGCTGGCGATTATCCCGGTTGGTCAAAAACTCACGGGCACCTGGAATCGTGTATTTTTTTTGGTTGATCAGGTCCATGATTTCGGTCAGCAGGTCGATGTCGGCCTGCGTATAGACCCGGTCGCCGGAACGATTTTTCTTGGGCTGGAGCATGGGAAACTCCTTTTCGTAAAAGCGTAGTTTGGAAGCATTGATCTGAAATCGATCTGCCACTTCCTTGATACCATAGTATAGTTTGCCCGAATCTTCCATACGACAAACTTGCTGATGTTCCACGAAACCTGCAAGTTTTGGCGTAATTTTGCAAACATAGTCGACAGTCAATAGTCGACAGTCAATAGATAGTCGTTGGTTGGTAATCAGGTGTATCGCTTTGCACAAACGGCTTTAAGCTATTGACTGCTACTCTTGACGATCGACTCCTGACTATCGACTTTTTTTATGACTTCCCACGAAATACGGCGGCATTTTCTCGATTTCTTCCGCTCCAAAGGACACCTGATTGTTGCTTCGGCTCCGCTTGTCGCTAAAAACGACCCGACCCTGATGTTCAATAATTCGGGTATGGCGCAGTTCAAAGATTTTTTTCTTGGCAACGGGACGCCCCCGTCCAAACGCGTAGCCGATACGCAAAAATGCCTGCGCGTGTCGGGTAAGCACAATGACCTGGAAGATGTTGGTTTCGATACGTATCATCATACCATGTTCGAGATGCTCGGCAACTGGTCGTTTGGTGACTATTTCAAGAAAGAGGCCATTACGTGGGCGTGGGAATTGCTGACGGAAATCTATCAATTGCCCAAAGACCGGCTCTACGTATCGGTTTTTCAGGGTGATACAAAAGATAACGTCCCCTTTGATCAGGAAGCGTTCGATCTGTGGAAACCCATCGTTGGCGAAGACCGGATTATTTACGGTAACAAAAAAGACAACTTCTGGGAAATGGGCGACACGGGTCCGTGCGGCCCCTGTTCCGAAATTCACGTCGATCTCCGGTCGCCCGAAGAAGTGGCCGAAACGCCGGGTAAGGATCTGGTCAATGCCGATCACCCGCAGGTGGTTGAAATCTGGAACCTCGTGTTCATGCAGTTTAACCGCAAAGCCGACGGCTCGCTGGAGCCACTGCCCGCTCGTCATGTCGATACGGGGATGGGTTTCGAGCGCCTGTGCATGGGCATTCAGGGTAAAAAATCGAACTACGATACCGACGTTTTTTCGGGCACGATCAATGTCATCGAAGAACTGTCGGGCAAGAGCTATGAAGCGGGCAAAGGCATGACGGACGTAGCGATGCGTGTTATTGCCGACCATATCCGGGCTGTATCATTTGCCATTGCCGATGGACTGATTCCCTCGAACGCCAAAGCGGGTTACGTAATCCGACGGATTCTGCGTCGGGCCATTCGCTACGGGTATTCGTACCTGAACCTGACCAAGCCGTTCATGACCAAACTTGTGCCAACGCTAGCTGATCAGTTTGCTGATGTTTTCCCTGAGCTATACGCGCAACGTGATTTTGTAGCCACCGTCATTCGGGAAGAAGAAATCTCTTTCCTGCGGACGTTAGGAACGGGTCTGGTCCGTCTCGATCAGATCATTGGCGACCTGAAAGGCGCGAAAGTTATTCCCGGCGAAACCGTTTTTGAACTGAATGATACGTTCGGTTTTCCGGCCGACTTAACGGCGCTGATCGCCCGTGAAAAAGGACTGAGTATCGACGAAGCGGGTTTCCAGAAAGCCCTTCAGGAGCAGAAAGCCCGGTCGCGGAAAGATGCTACGTCGTCGGCAGGTGACTGGATCGAACTGGCGGAAACCGACAAAATTGAGTTCGTTGGTTACGATCAACCCGAAGCCTACGCCCAGATTGTGAAGTACCGCAAGATTCAGAACAAGCAGGGGACGCAGGTACAGGTCGTGCTCGACAAAACGCCATTCTATGCTGAATCGGGCGGTCAGATTGGCGATACCGGTACGTTACGGCTGTTCGCGGGTTCGGATGAAATCGGAACGTTGACCGTACTGGATACGAAGAAAGAAAACGACCTGACGATCCATATCGTTGAGAACATTACGGGCATTGACGAGCTGCTAACTGAAGCTGATTCCGTGTATGCCGCGATCAATACAGCTCGCCGGGGTTTGATTGCGAGTAACCACTCGGCTACGCATTTGCTGCACTCGGCGCTACGTAAGGTGCTGGGAAATCACGTAGCACAGAAAGGTTCGTACGTGGGTCCCGATGCGCTACGCTTTGACTTCTCGCACTTCAGCAAAGTGACCGACGAGCAACTGGCCGAAGTGGAACGGATTGTGAATGAGAAGATTCGGGAAGATATCAAGCTCGATGAGAAACGTAACGTCCCTATTGCCGAGGCTAAAGAATTAGGAGCTACGGCCTTGTTCGGGGAAAAGTACGGTGATTTTGTTCGTGTCATTACGTTCGATCCCAATTACTCCGTCGAGCTTTGCGGAGGCACCCACGTTCCGGCAACGGGCCACATTGGTTTGTTCAAATTCACCGGAGAAGGCTCTGTTTCAACGGGTGTTCGGCGGATTGAAGGAAAAACCTCCGCTGGTGCCGAAGCCCTGGTGAACGAGCAAATGGCCGTAATAACCGAACTGAAAGAGTTGTTGAAGGCGCCCAAGGACGTAGTGAAAGCCGTGAAAGCGCTGATGGACGAACGTAGTGCCTTGCAAAAGCAGGTCGAAGTATTGCAGAATGAGAAAGTGCAGCAGTTGAAAACACAACTGCTGGATAAGATCGAAGCCGTTAACGGACATTCTCGACTGGTTGAGAAAGTCGACGTACCCTCGGCTGATGCCTTGAAACAACTGGCTTATGACCTGAAAGCAAAAGTTGACAACCTCGCCGTCGTACTTGGCGCCGACATCAACGGCAAGCCGCAACTCGCCGTAATGCTCCCCGACTCGCTCATTCAGGGTAAGAATCTGAACGCGGGGCAAGTTGTGAAAGAACTGGCCAAAAACATCAAAGGCGGTGGTGGTGGCCAGCCATTTTTCGCTACGGCGGGCGGCACCGATTCATCGGGATTAGATGCTGCACTGGCGCAGGGGAAAGAATTATTAGGGTAAAGCTGTTAGATTATTACGCAGAGATGCACGGAGATTTATAATTATCTCTGTGCATCTTTTTTTCTTTGTGTCACAATTCTTTGTCAGAAATTTTATCGTTAAAACTTTACTATGCGAATCCTTCTTCCTCTATTACTTCTGGTCGCCACGCTTAACGTCACTGTTGCCCAGAAGCAAAACGTTGATGTACTCATCAAGTCGGGTTCGCTGATTGACGTTCGAACGGGGAAAATTCTGCCGAAGAAAATTATTGTTGTTCAGGGAAAATAAAATTCTGGGTGTTTTCGATGAAGCAAAGAGCAAGGATTTTCAGGCCAAGACAGTCGTAGATGCAAGTGGGAAATTTATCATTCCGGGACTCTGGGACATGCACGTCCATTTTGGCGGTGGCGATACGCTCATCGAGGAGAATAAAAACCTGTTCCCGCTGTACATCGCTCACGGCATTACGGGCATTCGCGATGCCGCTGCCGACCTAAGTACGTCGGTGTTGCAATGGCGCGATCAAATTGCGAAAGGGGAATTGGCTGGTCCTACTTTATTCACATCTGGCCCCAAGCTGGAAGGCTACAAATCAAGTTGGGTGGGCGATATTGAAGTCAGTACACCCCCCGAAGTCGACAAGATGCTCGATTCGCTGCAAGGGCTGAAAGTCGACTTTGTGAAGATCACGGACAACACCATCAAGCCGGATATTTATCTGTATATTCTGCAGGAGGCTAAAAAACGGAGCATGAAAACCTCGGGACACGTACCATTTGCGCTAACGATGGACGAAGTGTCGTCGGCGGGATTGGGTTCCGTGGAGCACATGAGCTACGTGCTCAAAGCGGGTTCAACGCGCGACAAGGAAGTTGCCGACAAGGTGAGGAGGGGGCAACTTACAGCCCGGTTGGCGTCGCCCATGGTCATGCAAAGTTTTGATGAAGCTACTGCGTTGGCGGTATATAAACGAATGGCAAAAAACGGTACGTTCGTGGTGCCAACGTTAAATATCAGTCGCACAGTGGCGTATCTGGATCAGGATAATCACCAGAACGATACGTATCTGCAATATATCGGGCAAGGCTTGAAAAATACCTATGCCTGGCGAGTGAGCCGGGTGGCTAAAGACGACGCAAATGCCATTGCTGACCGCCATGCTGTCTATGAAAAATCGAGTTCATTGCTGCCTCTTTTGCAAAAATCGGGCGTGACAATTATGGCCGGAATCGATGCTGGTTTTCTAAATTCCTACGTGTATCCAGGCCTGGGACTTCACCACGAACTTGGCTATTTCGTGAAAGCGGGCTTGACGCCGTTGCAGGCCCTCCAGTCGGCGATTATTCCAGGCCCTGTTTTCCTGAAAAAGACGGCGCTATATGGTGATATTGCTCCCGGAAAAAGCGCTGACATTGTGTTGCTTGACAGAAATCCACTGCTTGATATTTCGGCTACTCAGGCGATTAACACGGTTGTTCTTCGGGGCAAGGTGTATGATCGAAACGCGCTTGATGCGTTGTTGGCCGATGCGAAAAAGAAAGCCGGTAAGTAGGTCAATAACACCGGGTTGAAACCCGGCGCAATGTATCTGTCTTGTCAATTACACCGAGTTTTAACCCGGTACCTCTTATCACCAGCTCATTCTCAATCCAATATAGCCCCCAACGGCATTGCTGTACAAGTCGCCGTTATCTACCGATAATTTGGTTACAAGGGCCATATTACTCCAGCGCGAAATCGGAATTTGAGCCGAAATTAACCCCGAAAATTGAGATGGGTAGTCTGTGCTTGTGGATGGATCCCGGAAGGTTCCGTAATTTTTGCTGTACGAAGTGCGAACTAGAAATGTTGATTTTCGATACACCGCTTGTAAGCCGACGTACCACATATTCACGCGATTGTTAGGGAAGTATTGCTCGTTGGGCAAGGGGAATTTCTTGTCGAAATCCTGACCGGGCGCAATGAAAGGGGTGCCGATTGTTCGTCCGAAATACGACCAGCCTTCGGTGTACTGGCTATGATTGTAATAATTGTCGCCCCCCTGGTAACTACTGCCTGGAATGTTAAACGTAGGCGCGGTCTGGTTTTTAGTCGTCAGAAACTCAACATTTAAGCGGGTTACGCGGAAAGCTGCCGGTTGTTCGGGTGTAAAGGCGCAACTCAATCCCCAGAGCCCATCCGGCATATTTAAAAATACAATGCCCGATACGTCCTCGTAGGCATGCTGATAATAGGCCATAAATTTATGACCTGCTGTCGTGAACTCAGCTCCGAAATCAATACTCCCAACGCTATTTCCGACGCGGTAACTGTCAAAATCGGTGTAGCCCGCTACGTTGCCCCAGTCCTTAGGTGTGTAAGAAAACACAACGTATTTATAAAAACTCCAGTCGGATGGGAAATAGCCATTCGCGTCGGCGATGTCGGGTCGTTGTTTTAAGTAGTCAGCATGACCAGCCCATTGAACCTGATGATTGACGCCCGCGTAGAATTTAAACGACGAAGCTGGTTTGCCGAAGCGCAGGTACAGGTATTTCTGATGAAGACGAACATCCTGAAGATAGGGCACATTAAACCAGCCGTGCGCAAAACCCGCGTTGACCGCTAGAAAATCTTTTGTAAAATGAAGGGGTGCATAGCCTACTGTGCCAATCTGTAGTTTGGGAATAGGCAGCGAATTTCCAGAAACAGCATAAAAACCAGACGATAACGTAGTGTCCCCTAAACCTATTACCTCTCGTCGTCGGCCAATGTAAAGCTCGATGGCTTTGAATCTGATTTTAAGCTGGGCTTCCGGCAACAGTACCTTTAGTTTGTCATTCCTGTCGTACGTTAGCACCGGATTCAGAGTAAATCCCCAACTGAATTTTTGTGTATGGGTGGAGTCCGGTTGCGCATAGGATTTCCAGAAGGCAGCCTGAAAAAGACCAGCCGGTGCCTGATTGGGAACGATACCGTATTGGTTGGTACGTAGCCAGAACGGCGTGACTGACTCCGATGAGAGAATACTGCCAGCTTCTACTTCGCCGTGAAAAACTGACCGTTGCTGACAGATGACTGTCGAATAAAAGCCAAAAATAAATAGCGCCAAAAAAGCGCAGGGGCGTAAGCCTGACATGCGGATAGAGGAAACGACGGATACGTAGTGGTTAAATGGTGAAGATAGGACTGTTCAGGTTGTTTTTGATGTTAATAGTAAGTGATTGTTTTGGTTTCTCAAATTTTTGGTGTCAACAAGCTATCTACCGTACATTTGGGCATGACTCAGCCCATTGGCGTCTTCGATTCAGGCTACGGTGGCCTGACTATCCTGCGCGATATTGTCCGTAAACTCCCGCAATACGATTACGTGTATCTGGGCGATAATGCCCGGACGCCCTACGGCACCCGCTCCTTCGACACGGTTTATCACTACACACGGGAATGTGTCCAGCACTTGTTCGAAGCGGGTTGCCGACTCGTTATTCTGGCCTGCAACACGGCTTCTGCCAAAGCACTACGTAACATTCAGCAACTGGACCTGCCGACTCTGGCACCCGGACTGGATGGTCCGGATCGTCGGGTGCTGGGCGTTATCCGGCCCACGACCGAAGTGATCGGGAATTATTCGAAAACGGGTTATGTGGGTATTCTGGCGACGCGGGGAACTGTTACGTCGGAGTCGTATGTGGTTGAAATAGAGAAGTTTTTTCCTGACCTGGCCGTCTTCCAGGAAGCGTGCCCTATGTGGGTGCCCCTGGTCGAAAACGGTGAATATGCGAATCCCGGTGCTGACTACTTTGTTGAGCAGCACGTAAACCGCCTGATGGCTCAATCGCCGGAAATTGATACGTTATTGCTGGCTTGCACACATTACCCACTGTTGCTCGACAAAATTCGGGAGGCCGCCCCCCCAAATATAACGATTTTGAGTCAGGGGGGCATCGTGGCGGATAGTTTGGTTGATTACCTGAGTCGCCATCCTGAAATTGATGCGCAATGCAGCAAACATGGCCAACGTTCGTTTCTAACCACCGACTCAACCGACGACTTCGACCGGCAGGCAACCATTTTCTACGGCGAACCGGTTCGGTCGAGTCATCTGGCGTTGTAGCTAGGTCTTCGTTGTTACTCGTCAAAGGCAAGCGAAAACAGTAAATAGGATTATTGTCCACAGAGGCACGGAGAACACAGAGTTTAAAAATGTATTCTCTGTGTTCTCCGTGCCTCTGTGGACAAGCTTGTTTTTAGACCAGCCCTGAATGGAAATTTACTCACTGATAAATTTATTTCAGAGCTGCGTAGGGGTATACCGATGGATAAGTGTCATAGAGCTGACCAAGCGTGTCTTCAGCCAAAAATGATAGCTTTATAACCTCCTATCATCCACCAATCTATTGCAGTGCCACCGATTGAGCAGGACATACTGGCGGCCATCCGACATGGCAATGAACAGGCGTTTGAGTCCGTATTCCGACAATATTATGCGTCCTTGTGCCGCTATGCCCTACAATTACTAGCTGACCCCGATGAGGCTGAGGAGGAAGTACAGGGTATGTTTCTGGTTCTCTGGGAAAAGCGAGACGGGATATTTATTACGACGTCCTTAAAATCATACCTTTATCGGGCGGTGCATAATCGTTGTCTGAACCGAATAAAACACGTAGCAGTTCGCGAGGAGCATCGGGAACATATTCGTTACGTTGGCCATGATACGGCGGAGTCGCCGGTGCAGACGCTGATTGGCGATGAACTTTCTGACCGACTACAACGTGCCATTCAGAAATTACCTGAACAGTGTCGGCTGGCGTTTACGCTGAGTCGATTTGACGAATTGAAATACCAGGAAATTGCGGACCAATTAGGGATTTCTATCAAAACGGTTGAGAATCAGATTGGTAAGGCCCTTCGCATTTTACGTACTGAATTGAGCGATTATTTACCTATTTTAGTCATGTGGCTGCTAAGTTACTCCTGAACAATGGCCGACCAACAATCCATAGATGACGCCCTGCTGGGCAAGTTTCTGGCGGGCGAAACCGATCCGGCCGAAACGGCGCGGGTGCGGCAGTGGCTTGCCAGTCGTCCCGGTGCGTCGGAGCCTGGCCACGATGATTTTGAGAAATTTGAACGTATCTGGGAAGCGGCTGGAGAGCCATCTGCTACGTCTTCCGGCGCATCAACGGTTGATACGAATGCTGCCTGGCGAAAGGTACAGCAGAAAATAAAAACGGTTGATCGGAAACCGGTTACCAAATCGGAACCTGTTATCAAACCACTGCCGGTTCAACGTAATGATCGTCGGGTAGGTGAGTATCAACCGCTGTGGCGGTTGGCCGCTTTTCTGGTCCTGGTGGCGGGTATGGGTTGGTTAACCTTCCGGCTTCAGTTTATGAGCAAGGATCATCCGGACCGGAATATGGTAACGCTCACGACAAATGAGCAGAAGATCAGCAAGATACTACCTGATGGAACCCGAATTTTACTGAATCGCCACTCGACGCTACGTTACCCCGCCACCTTTGCCGACGAACGACGGGAAGTTGCCTTAACCGGTGAGGCTTTTTTCGACGTAACGCCCGATGCTACGCGTCCGTTCCGGATTCAGGCGCGCAAAAATGTGGTACAGGTATTGGGCACATCGTTTAGCGTTCGGGCTTATGATGCGAATGTGAGTGTGGCTGTTCAGACGGGGAAAGTTCGGTTTTCAGGCGGTAAAAAAGCTGTTTTGCTGACCAAGAATCAGCAGGCAACCTTCGAGGCTTCAGTCGATACGATCTGTCGGGCAATGCTCCTGTCTCAGAATGCCTTTGCCTACAAAACCGGCCAGTTGGTATTTGACAAAGAACCGCTGCGTGACGTTGTACAGGCCATTAATCAGGTTTATAATGCGGATGTCCGGCTGGCAAACACCCAGCTTGGCAATTGCCGCCTGACCACCCGTTTCAACAAAACATCCCTGGAAACGGTGTTGGCAGTTACGGCCGAAACGCTTGGTTTGCATGTCCGACACGAAGGGAAACAGGTAATTTTGGAGGGAGCTGGTTGTCAGTGAATAGGGGGAAACGGGCAGATGGCTGTCTCAGAGGAAAACCATCTGCCATGAGTATCATGCGTTATTTAGTTAGTCTGGTTTGCTTCTTCACAATCGGTCAACTGCTGGCTCAGTCAACGCCCCCGCTCGACCGGTTGATTTCAGTCGATATTCGAAACGAGAAGGTCGAAAATGCGCTCCGTCAAATTAGTAATGCCGGACGTTTCGACTTTTCATATAGCGCAACGATCCTTGAGGGCAACGCGCTCGTAACGATCCGACTCACCAATGTTCCCGTTCGCGATGTATTGAATCGGGTATTCCAGAATCGGGTGACGTTTAAATCGCGGGGAAACCACATTATTCTGCTACGTGCCGAACGGCCTGAGACTGCGCCTAAGAACTTCTTGCTCGACGGCTATATTCTGGATGAGCAAACAGGTGAGCGGATTGCTCAGGCCAGTATTTTCGAGAGAACAACGTTGGCGTCTACCGTTAGCAATCCATTTGGGTACTATCGGCTTCGGCTCCCGACGAATCTGCCTTCGGTTCGTTTAGACGTTCGCAAGCGGGATTATCTGGGCGAGACGGTCATTATTCGGTCCCGGCTTCCTCATTCGCTGAGCATCCGAATGACACCCCAGCCACTCAACACATCGACGGTACAAGCCCTGCCGCCCATTCGGGTTACGGAAGATACGCTTCAACCGGTGGGAGGACTGGCTACGGTTGCCGTCGAAATGCCAACGCTGCCTGCTGATTCGACTCCGCAGCAACGGCCCATATCCATTCTTGATAAAGGGCGGGATGGCATCACGCGTTTGTTTGTGTCGGCGCAGCAGGCGATTCACGATGTGAACCTCAACCGGGATACACTCTACCGCGATTGGCAGGTGTCGTTTTTGCCGTTCATTGGCACCAACCTTCGCCTGAGCGGACGGATCAGTAATCGTATTTCGGTGAATGCACTGGTCGGTTATTCGTTTGGCGTACGGGCGTTTGAAATCGGTGGGTTAATGAACCTCGTTCGGGCCGATGTGCGGGGCGTACAGGCGGGCGGGCTGGCGAACATCATTGGTGGAAAGGTCAATGGCGTACAGGTTGGTGGCCTCATCAACTATGTAAATCAGGATGTGCAGGGCGTGCAGGTCGGTGGGTTGGTTAATACCATTGGGCAGTCGCTGGATGGGGCACAAATCGCTGGCTTGGTCAACTATACGAATCAGGCTGTGGACGGGGTACAGATAGGCGGCCTCATCAATACGGCAGGGCAGTCCGTTAAAGGTGTCCAACTGGCGGGGCTAGTCAATTATGCGCAGCGCGATGTCAAAGGCTGGCAGATCAGCGGTATCCTTAACCGGGCTAGACACGTATCGGGTGGCCATCAGATCGGTCTGATCAACATCGCCGACTCGGCCGGAAATGTACCCATCGGCTTGATCAGCTACGTAAGAAAAGGCGGTTTTCAACGGTTTGAGGTCGGCTCTGATGAGGTTAATCTGCTCAACGTGACCGTACGTACGGGTGTGCGACGTCTCTATAATATCCTGACGGCGGGCTATAGTTTTGAGCGCGAAGGTAGCCCTGGCATGAGCGCTGGCTATGGACTTGGAACGGCCTTTGTGCTATCGCCAAAAACACTGTTCACGCTGGAAGGGACGTATCACCATCTGTTTAATTTCAATAAGCCATTCACTGATGAGTGGAACAGTCAAATTCGGCTGAGCACACTGGTTGAAACCAAACTCAGTCGGCATATGGCGCTGGCGTTCGGCCCCTCCGTTAACTGGTACTTTAGCAGCGATGGCACTGATCGCCCGCTCATTCAACCCGCAATCCCGCTCTTTTCCGATCGTACGGATTCCTTCAGCAATGCTCGCCACTGGGGGTGGATTGGCTTTCATATCGGCCTGCGTTACGGAAATTTGTAGCATTGGGCTCGCTGCCTGTTGAGCCCTGAAAAATGATATAAAAAATCGTTCTTCCAATAGGGGTACTTGCCAAAACGGTTGTCATGACTGAGAAACAACGTACACAGACATGAACACAACCAAAATTACGCAACGGAAATCTACTCTTTTTTACACGGTTGGCCTTCTTATCGTACTGCTCAACCTGGCGGGATGCTCGCTGAAACGGGAGGATGCAGGACCCTATCAGGGTGATCAGCAAACCTACGCTTTCACTGACTTCGACCGGATCGATATGGGCAGTGCCTTCATTATTACGGTGCAACAGGGCACTACGTATGGTGTTACGGTTGAAGGCGACCGACGGAATCTGAATGACTTACAGGTATATACGCGAAATGGTACGCTCATGGCGCAATACCGGGTTGCCCGGCGTCGGGAATATCAAACTTCATTCACGATTACCATGCCGACCCTGCGGAGCGTAGATTTTTCGGGAGCCAGTCGGTCTACCATAACCGGGTTTTCGAACCTGAACACGCTGGACGTTACGTTGTCGGGCGCTTCCGAATGTCAATTTACCGGGCAGGCTACAGGAACGAATGTGAAGCTATCGGGCGCATCCGTATTGCGTTTAAGTGGACAGGGAACGGCCTTGTCGGCTGATTTATCAGGGGCGTCACTTTTACAGGCTTTCGGTTATCTGGTTGATAATGTGGGTCTTGACGCTTCAGGGGCCAGCAACGCGAATGTTAACGTAGCATCCGCTCTGGTTGTTGATGCCAGTGGCGCCAGCAACATCCGTTATCGGGGTAAACCTACTGTGCAACAGCGGGTAAGCGGAGCCAGTACGGTGCAGAATGACTGATAAAGAAAACGCCGGGTTAAAACCCGGCGCAATGCAATGGAGATAATAAACTGCACTAGGTTTTAACCCAGTGAGAATGAAAAAATACTTTTATGTTCTACGGTTTCGCAGCTGCGATACTATCTGCTGTTGCCTTCGCGGCTGCTTTGTTTTGTTTCTTGAAGAAACCACGTAGCAGAAAATTACTTTGAGCCGCTTTTAAATCCTGATTGAGCAACGCACTACCCTGGCTCAGGTTATTGATTGTCGTACGTAAATTTTTGGCGGTTTCCTGATCGGTAAGTAACACGCCCAGCGGACTATTCGTGTTATTGAGTTTCTCGGATGCCTTATTAAGATTTTCGGAAGTTTTGGTGAGTGTTTCAGACGCTTTGTTCATATTGCCAACGGTCTGACTCGCCGAACTGGCTGTATTTTCGAGCTGGGCCGCTGAACGGCTCAGACGTCGGAACACGGTAGTGTCCGTAACTAACTCGTTGGCCAAGGTGCCTTTGGTATTTAATCTGGCGGCAAACTGCGATACCGAACCCGTTATTTTTGTGGTATTATCCGAGGCACGTTCCAGGTTCTTCATTGCCTTTTTAAAGTTTTCGGCCACCATCGAATCAGTCAGTACAGCGCCCACCGTTCCTTTCCCACGTTTGAGATTGCCAACCAGTTCTTTAAAGTCGTTGGTGACACGTAGCAAATTGTTGTTGTTTTCCTGAAGCGTTGCCATGATCTGATCTGAACTCAGGGCTTCGGACGTCTTAAGCCGGTCGCCATCATCCACTTCGGGGTGACTGGTAGTGCCGCCTGCAATCACAACGATTTTGTTCCCAATCAACCCATCGGAGCCGATACTGGCACTGGCATCTTTTCGAATATATTGTTGCGAACTCTGTTCAACGCTCAAATCTACTTCTACCTGCGCATTGCCAAAGAAACTGATCCGCTTCACGGTGCCAATCTTAACGCCTGAAAACCAGACGTTATTTCCTGCTTTAAGTCCTCCTACATCCTTGAAAACGGCGATAAGTTTGATGCTCTTGGTAAAGCGTTTCTGCTGCCCCCCCAGCACAAACACCCCGGCTACGAAAATCAGAATTCCCGCCAGAACAAAAATGCCGACGATAACGGAGCGTCTAGTTGATTCGGTACTCATAAGTAGTCAATAATCAGGAGTCGTTAGTTGATACGGGGCCGCCCGTGCGGTCGTTGTCTGGCTAGTTAATATTAGTAAGCAGCTATCATCTGAGATACTGCTACCGACTCTTGACTAACTATTGACAACTTATTCTGTTTAATTCACGAATTTGTAATTATAAAATTGTTGGATGCGCTCGTCGGGATCGGCAAAGACCTCATCGAACGTACCAACCCGCTCGAACTTACCGTCAAGCAGCATGGCTACACGATCACCGGTGGTTTTGGCACAGGTCAGATCATGGGTGATGATAATGGACGTTGCTCCTAATCGTTCGCGCACATCATTGATCAGGTTATTAATTTCGATACTGGTAATCGGGTCCAGACCAGCCGTTGGTTCATCGTAGAGCATAATCTCTGGTTTCAGAATCAGCGTCCGGGCAATACCAATACGTTTTCGTTGCCCACCCGACAGTTCAGAGGGCATCTGGTTGATTGTCTGCGACAGACCAACGTCGGCCAGCGCTTTTTCAACCGCTTTGTTGATGTCGTCGCGGCTCAGATTCCGAACGTTCCGAACCAGTGGAAACTCCAGATTCTCCCGAATGCTCATGCTGTCGTATAAGGCACTGCTTTGAAATGAGAACCCAACTTTTTGGCGAAACTCATCCAGCTCTTTACCCTGCAACGTCTCAACATCCTCCCCGAGGATAATGACACGTCCGGCATCTGGCTTGAGCAGACCGACCATTATTTTTATCAACACCGACTTCCCCGTACCTGACCTGCCCAGAACGGCCACGTTTTCGCCCCGTTTTACTTCCAGGTCAACGCCCCGTAGTACGTGCAGACTACCAAAGGATTTTTTCAGTCCTTTGATGCTGATAACTGTTTCTGTTTTCTCGTCTGCCATAGTTAAAAAGCGAAACCGGGCCGCCGGTGCGGAGTAAAAGAGCGGCTGGCGGGTTTTGTTTGCACTTTCACTGGAACGCCAGCGCGGTCTTTCGTTCGTTTACTCATTCTAGTTTCAACTTCCCCGGATTGCGCCGACAATCTGGAGGGAGAGTAATTCTTCGATAAATACCAGGAACATCGCCGTTACCACAGATGAGTTGGCCGCCTTCCCAACGCCTTCGGTTCCTTTCGATGAATGGTAGCCTTTGTAGCAGCCGACCATACCGATGGTAAAGCCAAACACGATTGATTTAAGGATGGATGCAAAAATATCCAGGTACGTAATAGCACCAAATACTTCCTGTATATAAGACGTAAAACTGGTCTGCTCATTCTGACTGACGTTGATGTAGGCCCCAATCAAGGCTACAAAAATGGTGTACATCGTCAATAAGGGAATGGTGATCGACGTAGCGATTACCCGGCTGACAACCAGAAACTTGAACGGGTCGGTGCCGGATACTTCCATCGCGTCGATCTGTTCCGTTACGTTCATTGACCCTAATTCGGCCCCGATGCTTGACCCCACTTTCCCGGCGGCTATCAGGGCGGTTACAAGCGGTCCCAGAGCCCGCACAATAGCGATAGCAATCAGCGATGGTAGCCAGGACGTAGCCCCGAAGTCAGCCAGCGACGGGCGCGACTGATTCGTGAATACAATGCCCGTAATGAAACCCGTTGTGGAAATCAGCAACAGCGACCGGAAACCGACCTCGTAGCATTGCCTCACAATTTCTTTGAATTCGTAGGGAGGCAGGAGGGCTTCCCGAAAGAAACGACCAATAAAAGAGGCCACATCGGCCAGCGCCAGAAAAAATCGGTCAACCCCTCGGGTAACGACGGGTCTGCCAGAGGCCTCGTTTGTAGGTTTAGTCGCGTCAGATTGCATTCAACTACTGGAAAGAGTGCCGATCAGTTAGTCAGCTGTACCCTATTAACTGATTTGTGAGGCTGGGGTTTTAATTTGACAAAAGTAGCCTAATCTAAATAGCTTTTGACCCCCATACTGGCTGATAAACCGGAAAACAAATAGCCGGGCGAAATGGGGAGCACCCTCGTCCGGCTATTTATTTTGGTAAGCTAAAACTAGGCCACCCTGTACCAGGGATTCGCTGGCCACAGCCGAAATGCTGTTTGCTCGGCGGGAGCTGGCAATAGAAACGATGAATAATCATCCGGGCGCGACATTACTTCTTTGTAGAGTAGCACCCGATAGAGATAATAGCGGGTTTCGCGGGGTAAACGCATGCTGTAGTAATCGCGATGGTCTTGCCGCTTAAACTGATTTTTCATGTACCCCGGTCCGGCATTGTAAGCCGCTGCGACTAATGACCACGAACCCAACTGGTTGTACAAAGTTCGGATGTAGCGACAGGCGGCTTCGGTGGCTTTTTGAACATTGAAGCGTTCGTCCGTGCGTTTGCTCACCTTCAGACCAAGCGCACGGGCTGTGCCGGGCATCAGTTGCCAGTAACCAGCCGCTCCAGCCCGCGAAATGGCTTTCGGACGCAGGGCACTTTCGGCCAGGGGTACGTAGCGGAAATCGTCCGGGATGTCGTATTTATCCAGAATGGGATCAATGATCGGGAAAAAGGCTTCGGCCCGCTGACGAAGGTTGCCAAGGTCGCTGATGTGGGGGCGGAACAGCGTAAAAACGTGCTTCCAGCGATCAACTACGTCGGTTTGGTCGAGCGGCAGGCATTCGCCACAGAAATCAACATCGAGCAGCGGAAGATCGGGCGCATTGGCGGCCAGGGGCATCATCGCATGCGTCACCTGGGAGGCTGTTGCATCAGCCTGAGTAACTCCCGACTGAGGTAGTTCAGGACGAACCACTACGTTGATTTTGGCTGGAGTACGATTGAAAATTGAGGATGCGCTGAGGAGCGGAGCGGCAGTAAACTTAGCGGCAACTGCGACGGCCGGACGTACGGCGGCCATCAATAATGAAATTCCAACACACTTTAACAAAACTCATTCTGGATGGTATTAGGTTTAAAACGACTAAGGTGCGCGTATTAGTGCCTTGATAATCAATGTTATATATGAAAGCTCTTCATATGACATCCGACGTATAAACCTATCTGACTGCAAACAAACTGACACTCACATCCTTACGGTAGCAAACTATTTTTCATGTACAAGAGGCTGTAGGCGTCAAAAAAAGCATTGGGCGCGTAAGCCAGATTGTTTCTCTTTTCCGGCTTTGCTAGCCAGCAAAGCCGTACCCCAAAGCGGGTGGTACGGCTAAAAATTCATAACTTTCGGCCAGGCGGCTAGCTCCGGCCGGTCCGCTGTTGCGGTGCCGTTCGCGGAAGCTTTTAGTACTTTATGATTGACATCGGACGAATTAATACCCTTACGGCCCTTCGCGAAACCAGCGTTGGCTTCTTTCTTGGCGACCTATCGGATCGCAAAACCCAGGATTTTGGCAACGACATTTTGCTGCCTAACAAATACGTTCCCGACACACTCGCCATCGACGATGACATTGACGTATTCGTCTACACTGATTCCGAAGATCGGCCCATTGCCACTACATTAACGCCCGCCGTCCAGCGGGATGAGTTTGCTGCCCTGAAAGTAGTTGCCGTTTCCAGTGCCGGTGCGTTTCTGGACTGGGGGTTGGAAAAAGACCTGCTGGTGCCACATCGTGAACAGAGCCGTCCAATGCAAGTTGGTGAGTGGTACGTCGTGTTTATGTATCTGGACAAGAGCACAAACCGGTTGGTGGGATCGACCAAGATCAGTCGCTTTCTTGACCCCGACGTACGCGATCTGGTCGTGGGCGATGAGGTGCAACTACTGGCCTACGAAACCACCGATCTTGGTATGAACGTGATCATCAATAACCGCTACAAGGGCCTGGTGTATGCCAACGAAATCTTCCGAACGGTACGTCCCGGCGACCCGCTGATCGGCTACATCAAGAACATCCGCGACGATGGTCTTATTGACGTGAGTTTACAGAAAGCTGGTTTCGAGAATGTCGAACCAAATGCCCGGCGCATTCTGGCGACACTTAAATCAGAAAACGGGTTTCTCCCCTTGACGGACAACAGCCCGCCCGAAGAAATCTACAAAACGCTGGAAATGAGCAAAAAGACGTTCAAGAAAGCCATTGGTACGTTATACCGCGAGCGAAAGATTGTGCTGGAAGAAAAGGGCATTCGGCTGGTGTAACGATCAGACGTTTTTTTTGTCGTTATCTGAATACTGTTCAATATGTATAAAGACGGTTTGAAATCGGGTGACCAAGTCGATTTGTCGGGAATGCTTAACCTGTTCGACCTTGAAAAAATGGCCGAGCGGAAAATGACGACAATGGCCTATGAGTACGTCGCCAGCGGGGCCGCTGATGAATGGACACTCCGATGGAACCGGGAGGCACTGGATGCCATAAAGCTTAAGCCAACCGTACTCTCCGATGTTAGCCAGCTCGATACCCGCGTTACGCTGTTTGGCCACGAACTGCCGTATCCCATTCTCATTGCGCCGACCGCTTACCACAAACTTATGCATCCCGAAGGGGAACTGGCCACAGCCCGTGGCGCAGGGGCTGCTTCGGCCGTTTATGTGGTCAGTTCATTTACGACAACCCCGCTTAGCGACATAGCAGAAGCCGCTACGCAACCCCTGTGGTTTCAGCTTTACGTTCGGGATGACCGTGAATTTACCAAAGACATTGTTCAGGAAGCCGAGGCACACGGTTATCGCGTCCTGTGCGTCACCGTCGACACCGCCGTAACGGGTGTCCGCAATCGGCAGCAACGCGCTAATTTCACGTTGCCGGATGACATGCAGACACCGCACATGCCCGGCTCGTTACTCGAACAAAAGCCTCTTACCTGGAAAGACATCGAGTGGCTGCAATCGTTCGCCAAAACGCCGGTGCTGCTGAAAGGAATCTTAAATCCCGACGATGCCGAAAAAGCCGTTCAGGCTGGCGTATCGGGTATCATTGTCTCTAACCATGGCGGACGAAATTTAGATACCGTTCCTGCTACCATCGAAGCCCTGCCCCGTATTGCCGAAAAAATAGACCGGCGAATCCCCGTGCTGATGGATGGCGGTATCCGACGGGGCACCGATGTCGTGAAAGCCATTGCCTTAGGAGCCAGTGCCGTGCTGGTGGGCAAACCCGTTTGTTTCGGCCTGGCATCCGCAGGGGCAGAAGGCGTAGCAAAAGTGATGGAAATCCTTAGAAATGAACTCGAACTGACGATGGCCCTGACGGGTAGAGCCAGCCTTGCCCACATAGACCGCTCGGTCATCTGGTAATGATTTTTTTAAGCCAAATCCATGAAACCCACAATCACCATAGAATATTGCCCGAAATGTGGCTGGCTGTTACGGTCGGCCTGGATGGCGCAGGAAGTGCTTACTACGTTCACCGATGATGTTCATGGCGTGCTGCTGCATCCGTCTGAATTCAGCGGCCGGTTTTCTGTAAAAGTTGACGAGCAGGTCATCTTCGACCGGAAAGTGGCGGGGCGATTTCCGGACATAAAAGAACTGAAACAGCTCGTTCGGGACGTAGTGAATCCTGAAAAAGATCTGGGCCATTCCGATAAGAAATAGCAAGAACTACTTCAGAACGAGTACATCACCTGAAGTTGCCCGTTCACCTGATACGCTACGTAGCGTTCATAGTCACCTGCCGGTTTGAAGCGCCAGATCAGCATAGGTTGCGCGGTTAATGACAGATGGTTATTGAACGTATACGCAACGCCCGCGCCGACTGCCGCCTGAAACGTAATTTTTTTACTGAAGGTTACTTTCAGATCGCTCTGCCCAGTATTTGATTGATCCCGATAAATTGTTGACTGAGGAAAGTTGGCCAGGGTACCGGCTGAAAAGTAAGGCGACAAGCGCTTGCGGCCTGGCCGGTAGTTTACGAAAAGGGGCACCTGAACAGCCTGTCCGATAATTCGCGTGGGTGAAGGTGTCGAGTTAAACGGATTTGTCCCATTCGTACTTAATCGGTTATACCAAAAGCCCGTTGAGATCGACCAGTTGGGTGTAAATGAATAGTGCGCTGACAAACCAAGTACATGCCCATACGTTGTCGACCGGCTATCAAACGTAGTCGATGTTAGTTGTCCATTTTGGTCGGGCAGTAAAATAGTCGACATCATACTGGCATGATTGACCACGGGACCACCTGTTATGGACAGCGCGAATCGGCTTTGTGCAGAAGCCAGCGTCGCGGTTATCAGCAATAGGATAAGTGTCTGATAAACACTCGTTTTCATGACGTAGTACGTTAAGAATAGGGTAGGTAATAAACTTAAAAGGCGGAAAATGGATTGGCCAGAAGTAAAAATTTAATCTTCTTTGCCTTTACTGACTACTGCTAATCTGCTTACAAAATGCCATTACGCTCCCGAGAATGGTTTGGCCGCACCGGAAAAGACGGCTTTATTTATCGCGCCTGGATGAAAAATCAGGGGTTCCCCCATCACGAGTTTGAGGGGAAGCCCGTTATCGGCATCTGCAACACCTGGTCGGAACTGACGCCCTGCAATGCGCACTTCCGCGAACTGGCCGAAGCTATCAAACGTGGTGTTTGGGAAGCGGGCGGTTTCCCGCTCGAATTTCCGGTTATGTCGCTCGGTGAATGCCAGATCAAGCCCACGGCAATGCTGTTTCGTAATCTGGCCAGCATGGACGTAGAAGAAAGCATTCGGGGCAACTCGATTGACGGCGTCATTCTGATGTGTGGCTGCGACAAAACTACGCCCTCGCTCGTGATGGGTGCCTGTAGCGTCGATATTCCGACGATGGTGGTGTCGGGCGGGCCAATGCTGGCGGGCCGTTTTCAGGGTCGTAAAGTCGGGACAAGCGACCTCTGGCGATTTGCCGAAGCCTTTAAAATGGGCGAAATGAGCCAGTCGGAGTTTGTGGCTGCCGAAGCCGGCATGGCGCGCTCGCAGGGACACTGTGCCGTGATGGGGACAGCCTCAACCATGGCCGCGATGGTCGAATCACTGGGGCTGGCATTGCCGGATAATGCCACCATTCCAGCCGCCGATTCGCGCCGGAAAGTGCTGGCGCATATGACGGGTGTTCGGATGGTTGAGCTGGTCCGTGAGAATATGACACCGTCCAAAATTCTGACGCGTCAGGCGTTCGAAAATGCTATAATGGTCAATGCCGCGTTGGGCGGTTCCACCAATTTTATCCTTCATTTGACAGCCATTGCCGGTCGTGTGGGTATTGATTTGTCACTGGACGATTTCGATACGTTGTCGGCGAAGATTCCGCTGCTGGCGAACCTGCAACCGTCCGGTGAGCATTTTGTGGAAGATTTATTTTACGCGGGGGGGCTTCCCGCCATCATCCGCGAACTTCGTGGCGTATTGAATAACGATGCCATGACGGTCAATGGCCAGACCATCGGAGAGAACTGCGCTGAGGCTCAATGTTATGATCCAGCCGTAATTGCCTCCGTTGAACAGCCGTTCAAACCCGAGTCAGGCATTGCGGTGCTACGGGGCAATCTCTGTCCGCATGGGGCCGTGCTAAAACCCTCGGCTGCGTCGCCTGCGCTGATGCAGCATACGGGCCGGGCGGTCGTCTTCGAAAACATCGACGATTACAAAGCCCGCATCGACGATCCGAATCTGGATGTTGACCCAACCTGCGTGCTGGTGCTGAAAAATGTTGGGCCCAAAGGCTATCCGGGAATGCCCGAAGTGGGTAATATGCAACTGCCTGCCAAGATTCTGGCGATGGGTGTGCATGACATGGTGCGTATTTCGGACGGGCGCATGAGCGGCACGGGGTTCGGTACGGTCGTTTTGCACGTATCACCCGAATCGGCCGTTGGTGGCAATCTGGCGCTGGTACAAAATGGCGACCTGATCACACTCGACGTGCACAACCGGAGCCTGCATCTGCACGTATCAGACGAAGAACTGGCCGCACGCATTGTGAGCTTCAAACCGATTGATCTGGGCTACTCGCGGGGCTATGTGAATCTGTACATACGTCACGTAACGCAAGCCCACGAAGGTGCCGATTTTGACTTTTTAAAGGGTGGTTCAGGCAGTGAAGTAAAGCGGGATTCGCACTGATAAGCAGTGTTTTAACGTATTTTTAATGCGTATGTTTGTGGATAGACTTTCAGCTCCATCGATTGTATCTATCTATGCCACTACGTTATTTTCTTGTGCTTTTGCTAAGTACCAAATTATTGGCCCAAACGCCTAAGCTACAGTTGTCCTTAGTGGCTAGTGGCCTAACTCGACCGAGCGATGTGGTCGTGCTTAGCCCCACTGAATTTCTGGTTTCTCAAACGGATGGTAAAATTCAACTGGTTCGAAACGGGGTAGTTCAAGCTACTCCGTTTTTAGATATTAGCGATAAAATTCGCGATCCAACCTGGGAAGGTATTTTCGGGATTGCGCTGCACCCCGACTATGTCAGTAACGGCTATATCTATATCCATTACTCCAATAGTATTATGACATCGGTTTTTGCCCGATATACGCGAAAAGCTTTGAATCCAGACCAGGCAGACCCCGCTATGGAACTCGTATTCCTGACGATTCCATATCCCAATGGTGGGCACCGCTCCGGAAAGATCGGCTTTGGTACCGACGGTTATTTTTATTTAACAACCGGCGATTCATCATCCGGTTCCCGTGGTCCCGTCAGCAATACCGATTCGCTGGCTCAGAAACTAGCGCAGAATTTGCAGGATTTACACGGGAAAATGCTGTGTATTGATGTGAACAATGGGAATTCGTATGTCATTCCCGCAACAAATCCGTATGCAAATGCTTCAGACGGCACTCGACCTGAGATCTATGCATTGGGTCTGCGTAACCCCTGGCGGTGGAGTTTTGATCGGCAAAACGGTGATTTCTGGCTAGGTGATATAGGTCAGGATGGATGGGAAGAGCTAAATTTCACGGCGGCCAACACACCAGCGCCCCAAAATTATGGATGGCCCTATTTTGAAGGAAGTCATCCGTACGCGTTGAGTTGTCCACCGAATGGAACGTATCATACGTCCTTGTTGGACTATCCAGGCTATACTAACAATGGCGGGCAATCGGTATCCATAACCGGTGGATTTGTCTATCGGGGCTCTGCGTATCCCAGCCTGAAAGGTTGGTATGTGTACGGTGACTATGCGACGGGCACATACTGGACGTTGAAGCGAAATGCGAATGGAACGTATCAGACTATACTACAGGCAACATCGGTTGTTGGGTCAAGTCCTGTCTCATTCGCCGAAGGTGCCGGGGGAGAATTGTATGTGCTCTCGCTGGCTGACGGTAAACTTTATCAACTTGTCGCTGAAGTTATAGTTATTACCAGTGTTCAGGATGGGAGTTGGTCCAGTCCGGCTACGTGGAATTGTAACTGTCTGCCTACGGCAAATGACGACGTAATCATTTCGAATGGCCATACCGTATCGGTAGGTCAACCAGCTCAGGTTAAATCAGTAACGATGAAAGGAAAACTTCAATTTACCAATACCGGCACCGTATCATTTTGATGCGGGAAAAGCACGATTTTAACGCAAGTATGAATTCAGTACTCACCAACCAGACAGTCCTCATTACCGGTGCCGGAATCGGGATTGGCTTTGCCATTGCCAACGCGTTAGTTCAGCAGGGAGCCAATGTCCTTCTCAATGATTATGATGAAGAATTAGCGAAAAAAGCGGCCGAAGTTATCCGACAGGCCGGGCCGGGCCGTTGCGAAGCCTGCTCCGGCGATGCCTCGAACGTAGCGTTTATTGAACAGATGGTCGAAACGGCGGTCAGCACGTTCGGGTCGCTGGATATTGCCATTGCCAACGCAGGTATTACGGTTTTCGGCGATATTTTCACGACTACGCCGGATGCCTTTCAAAAGATTGTGGATGTCAATCTGCGGGGGAGTTTTTTTCTGGCGCAGCTGGCGGCCAGCCAAATGCGGAAACAGGGAAAGGGTGGGAGTATCCTGTTTATGTCGTCGGTGGTGGGGCATCAGGCGCATCCGGGCTTACCCGTTTACAGTATGACCAAAGCGGGTCTGGAGATGCTGGCTAAACAATTGGTCATCGATTTTTCACCCCTTGGCATCACGGTCAACGCCATTGCGCCCGGTGCAACCCTCACGGAACGCACGCTGGATGACCCAACCTATATTCCTATCTGGTCGCGGATTACGCCGATGGGCCGCCCGGCCACCGTCGAAGACATCGCCAATGCGGCCCTGTTTCTGGTTTCGCCCCTGTCGCGGCACATTACCGGCCAGAGTCTGGTGGTCGATGGCGGCTGGACGAGCATAAGTCCTCCACCGGTGTAATGTTGTAGCTGGCACAGGTTCAAACCCGCGCCAGAGCTGCACTAACTCAGTGCAGGACTCTTTCTTACCGTAATGCTACGTTAAGCACAGATTTATACAAGCTTGATAGTTTGTTCTTTGTTGTCAGTATAAGTTATTTTTAGTAGGTCATTATTTTCAATCGTTGCAATGTCATTTAGTGGACCTATATATATTTTTATCGGCTCATTTTGCTTGTTTGGTATAAAAAATCTAAACTCATTTTGGTGTTTAAACTTTTCATGTTTTTTGAAGAACCCGATCTGTCCAGAGTAGTCATTAGAGTGATAACTTACCCTATTATATTTAACATTTTCATAGCCTTTATTTTTCAATGTTTCCAAGATACGGTCAATGAATTTTTGAGGGCTATGGATTAAAATTAGCGATTTCCCAAATGTTTTTGTGTTGAATTCTAAATCGTTACGTTCATCCATGAGATGTTCGCTGTAAATACCATTTAGACAATAAATATTACCTTTTTCATCAGAATCAGTAACCATTACGCCATTAATTCCATCTAAAGAAATTCCATCTTTATTTATATCCTGCCCAATATCACAAAGTTTAACTTTTACGGCGCCCAAAAAGCTCCTTGTTGAAATTCCATCTTGAGTATCTGACCGATCTTCATTTTGATCACATTCTCTAATAAAATCTATCGTATTGATGTATACTTCCCCTTTCTCATACAGAGCTTTTATATGCTCAGGGCTATCTCTTCTATACAAAAAGAAGAGAGTATTTTCCTTAATCTCGATGATTTCATTATAGTCCATGTCGAATTGTAATCTTGTGTGGGAAATATATTGAATTACCTCAGAGTCATATTTCTTCAAAAAAGGACATATTCACAAAAATTCAGACCGAAGTTTCAAAGGATTGTCCGCTCGCCACTACATTACTTCTTGCCCAGCGTAATGAGTACAACACCGACCAGTGCGACGATAGCGCCGATGAATGATTGGCTTGAAAAGACTTCCCCCGCAAACGTAGTGCCGAGTAACATGGCGACAACGGGATTAACAAACGCATAGGTAGACAACAATTGGGGTTGCGCGTTGCGAGCCAGCCAGGAGTAAGACGAAAAGCCAATGATACTGCCAAAAATGATCAAATAAATCATTGACCAGATGGCCTTTGCCGGGGCCTCAAAAATGCTCATTGGCGTAACGGGCTCCAGGACTAAGCTCACCAGCATCGTTGCGATTCCACCGATAATCATCTGCATACCACTGAAAATCGTACCCGATGGCAACGTAAGCCGAGGTGTCAGCAGCGTACCAATCGCCCACGAGAAGTTGCCGAAGGCAACGAGTCCGACGCCAATTAGTTTGGCGTCGATGCCGCCCGTGCCCTGTAGTTTGTCGGGCTTGACGAGCAGATAAATACCAATCAGACCGACAATCAATCCCGCTATTGCCAGGTTGCTGGGCCGCTTTTTACCGAAAGAAACCCAGTTGAGTGTGAGCAGGTAAACCGGTAATAAACCGCCTAATAAAGCCGCCATACCGCTCGGAATATATTGAAGACCGACAGATAGACAACCATTTGAAATTGTTAATAACAATACGCCAATAATACTCGCTGACCGCCATTCGACTCGCGTTGGAGCAGGTGTTCCTGTTAGCCGTGCATATCCGTACAAAATGGACCCTGCAATTAAATACCGGATGGATACCATGTAGAGGGGTGGCATCTGTTCGGTCATGAAATGAATGAACAGGTAGGTAGACCCCCACAGGATGTAGACCGAAATTAAATTTCCCCAGAGCGTAGCGCGGCTTGGGGTACTGGTTACGGGAGACGTAATGGCTTGCATACAACAGACTTACTAATGCCAATGTAACACCAAAAAATTATATTTTTCCCCGTTCAGCACGCCTATTTTTATAGTATCCAGGATTGATTATAAAAATTCCAACCAGAGTTTTATTCGGTCAATAAAATACTTCGGTCTTATTGGACTCCAGTTGCTCGATAATTGGGGCGTAAGGACCTGCTTTTATGTTTTCCTGCGAGAGCGGATTCGAGCGTAAATAGATTTTTTTCAACGTCTTTAACCCACTCAAAGATGTAGGAAGTTCACGCAAATTGTTGTTATTCAGGTCTAATTCTTCCAATGCTGGTAACGTACTCAATACATCTGGCGCCACTGAAAACCAGTTATACCCCAGGTCGAGGACGCGCAGATTCGCTAACCGCTGAAACTCGCCGGGTAATTGACTGATCCGGTTGTGGTGCGCAAATAGTACGTTCAACCGATGTAATTTTGCCAGCGATGCCGGTAAATCATGCAAATCGTTGTAGGCAACAGCTAATTGCTCCAGCCGCTTCATTCTGCCTACTTGACGAGGCAATTCTGTAAACTTATTATAGTACAAATCCAGGACCTTCACCTGTTTCAACCGCCCGATGGATTTTGGTAACTGAGTCAAGCCGGCATTATACAGATTCAGGTCGTTGAGTCGGTGCAGGCGACGTAGCGTTTTAACGTCCAGTTCCTTTAACTCATTATTGCCCATCCACAGGCTTTCGAGACGGCGGTTCTGCCGAACAGACACCGGAATTCGCGTTAGTTTGTTGCCTTGCAGATTCAATGAGACCAAGTGTTTATTGCGATCTATAAATACACTATCGTCCGGAATGGCGTTGTTCAGCAAACTCAACCGTTTCAGCGTAGGAATGTCAGCGGTCAGCCGGGCAGGGAGTTCATGCAACTGATTTTTCGACAGATCCAAATCGACCAGATTCGGGAATCGATAAACAACTTCTGGTACGTTTGTTAGTTCCAATTGATTGAAGGCCAGTATCGTAACTGTGTCAGGGCGAATAGTTTTTTGGGCGGCTGCTAACGTACTGATAATACCCGGCCCCCGCCGAACGGTGCGGGGTGCCATGCCTGCCTTTCCATACATCACGGCCGACGAAATCCGGAATGGTACCGAACCCCTGGCCGGATGGGGCGTTGTTGAATAAAATTCCTGCAACGTAGCAACTGCTTTTGCGACGACAGAATCCGGTTGCGATCGATCAGCATCGACCAGCACCCACTGTGCGTTACCATCCGGTTGATAGTACTCGGAAAGAAACAGAACAAAGGCTTTTGGGGGTAGCTGGTTCTGTTTCTTTAGAAAATCGCCGAGTTGCTTCTGGCGGGCTTGTGTCGCTTTGTGGGCTCTGTTGGGGTTTCCGCGAAACAGCTCATTCAGCCCAAAGTACTTTTTATCCAACACCGTTCGACTGAGTTGATACGTCGTTGTATCCCGCAGTAGAATCACCTTCACCTGCGCCCATACCGGTACTGAAAACGATCCAATGATCAATAGTAGAAGTAGTTTTTTCATGGAAAACGATAGGTTTAGGTATATGACTAAATTTATAGTTAAATTCCATAAAAAAGAACCGGGATTTATCAGATTTAGGGATTTGCAGGATTTTGTTAACCGCTTTTGTTGAAAGCAAAATCTGTTTAATCCCTAAATCTGATAAGTCCCGGCGGGGCCGCCCGCGCGGTCCATTAGTTTTTCTTACCGCCACCCACAGTCGAAGCGGGTTGAGCGTTGGTGGCTTTCCTGGCGGCTTTGACAAAGTCACCGGCCTTAATAATCGAAATTTTCGATGGGTCGATGTGTTTCTTCATAGCAGCGTTGACTTGCTCAGGTGTCAGAGATTCTAGTTTCTTCTCGAAATCGGCATCCCAGTTTAGCGTCCGGTTCAGATACAGGTAGTTGTTCAACGTACCAGCTAACGAAGGGTCCTGCGCCCGCGATACCATCCGTGCCTGCAGTAAACCGGAACGAGCCGCTTTGATCTCGTCAGCTGTAAAGCCCTCTTTTACCGCTTTGTCCATCTCCTCCCGGAAGGCTTTCTCCAAGCGTTCGGCATTCTCTGGGTTGTAGATAGCGTAGGTCATAAACATACCCGTTTTGTCGAGCGGATTCGCTGATACTTGCGAACCAACACTGTAGCTGATGCCTTCTTTCTGGCGGATACGTACCGCTAAGTGCGAGTTCAGAAAACCGCCCCCCAGCATGTAGTTGCCCAGTACCAGGGCCGGATAATCTGGGTCGTCGTCACGTAGCGGAATATTTACACCTGCCACCATGAAGGCATTGGCCTTATCGGGAGCTTCCAGCGATTGGGGCGTTGGTTTAATATCGTTATAAGTCGAAACCAACCGACTAAAGGGCTTTTTCGCTTTCCAGGTGCCAAACTCGTCGGTAATTACCTTCCGGACGGGCGTCTCCTCGAAGTCACCAACGACCGACATGGTGGCGTTCTGGGTACCATAAAAGTCCTTGTGGAATTGCTTCAGATCGTCGAGCTTAAGCGCGTTTACATCCGCTACATCTTCGTCGGGCGTCGATGTGTATCGGATGTCTTCTTTTGGGTAGGGGTTCATCTGACGCTGATACGCCGTGAAGGCCATACTCTGTGGTTCCGAACGTTGCGATTCGATCTCCGCCAGTTGTTCCTGCTTAAGATTGTCGAACTCCTTAGCATCGAAGGCCGGATGCTTAAGCATGTCGCCCACGAGACGTATCACGGCAGGAAGATTCTCTTTGGTCGTTTTCATGGTTACATTAACCTGATTCGCACCACCCGATACGCTTACCTGCGCTTTCAATTTGTCCAGCTCATCCTTGATTTGCTGGCGACTTTTGGTCGTAGTGCCTCTGTCGAGCATCGATGCGGTAAAGACCGAAATCGCGCTCTTGTTCATCAGGCTTTTCTCATCACCATACCGTAGCGTCATGCGTGCATTTACCTCATTACCGCGTGTCGATTTGGGCAGCAACGCCAATTCGATCGTGTTGGGCTGTTCCGACCGCCGGGTGCGACCGTCGATGTTGGCGGGCGATGGATCGAACGCTTCGCCCTGCGCCACCAATGCGCGGCCCTTGTAATCTTTCACCATAGCGGCAATGTCGGGCGCGTTCGGTACGTCGACGCGGTCAGGTGTTGCGTCTGGCATAAACACACCAACGGTCCGGTTCGAGGGTTTGAAGTAGTATTTAGCGACGCGCTGCACATCGGCAGACGTCACTTTTTCGAGGGCGTCACGATAGAGGAAACCCAGCCGCCAGTCGCCCGTCGCAATGTATTCGCTCATGGCTAAGCCAAGGTTCTCGGCGTTTTTGAAGCTCAGCTCCACATCTTTCAAAATCTTCGCTTTGGCACGATCAATTTCCTCTTTCGAAGGTGCCTTGATGGCGATTGAATCCAGCGTTGATAGCAGGGCTGCCTTGGCCTCGTCAACCGACTTGTCTTTCAGCATCTCGGCCGCAAAATACACGTAGCCAGGATCTTTGGTTGTGAACGAATAACCGTATTGTTGAGACGCTTTCTTCGTTTCGACCAGCGCTTTATACAGGCGTCCGCTGGGTTCATTGGTCAACAGTTCGATCACTACGTCCATGACCGGGTAATCAGGGTGTGAACCGGGCATGATGTGATACAAGGCCGAGACGACCTTTGTGTCGCCTACACGACGTAGCGTCACCAGTTTTTCGCCATCCTGGGTAGGTTCGATGCTGTAGGTTGGTTGCAGCACCCGCGTTGGCCGCGGAATGGATGCAAAATACTGGTTTACCATCGCCAGCGTTTTGGCCTCGTCAATCTTACCGGCTACCACCAGCACCGCATTGTCGGGCTGGTAGAATTTCTTGTAAAAGGCCTGGAGGTTTTCGATGGGTACCTTCTCAATATCAGAGCGGTTGCCGATGGTCGATTTACCGTAGTTGTGCCATAAATAGGAGGCCGACACAACACGCTCGTTCAGTACGCTCTGCGGGGAGTTTTCGCCCATCTCAAACTCATTTCGCACAACGGAAAACTCCGTAGCGAGGTCTTCTTTTTTGATGAACGAATTCACCATCCGGTCCGACTCCAGGTCGAGCGCCCATTTCAGGTTTTCGTCGGTAGCCGAAAATGTCTCGTAATAATTCGTACGGTCGAGCCAGGTTGTGCCGTTGGGCCGGGCACCGTGCGACGTCAGTTCCTGCGGAATGTTGGTGTGCCTGGTGGACCCTTTGAAAACCATGTGTTCCAGCAGGTGGGCCATGCCCGTTTCGCCGAGACCTTCGTGCCGCGAACCCACCAGATACGTAATGTTGACGGTAATAGTTGGTTTCGATGGATCGGGGAAAAGCAGGATTTTGAGGCCATTTTTGAGATTGTACTCGCTGATGCCTTCGACGGATGCACCTCTGGTGACACCTTCTGGTAGAGCAACGGCCGCCGGTTTGTCCTGAGCGGACGAGATCGTCAGACTGCTGATCAGCAAAGCTGCGGCTAGTGCGCCCGTTCGTAATCCGCCCGTACGAGGCAATCCGGACCGGGAATTTCCAGTCCGGGAAACGTTATTTTTCATAAAATACGGTTAGTTGGGTAGCCAAAAACTAATCGTATAGGTACAAACAAACGAATAGACTATCAATGGGTTTTAGAGCGACTTAACAAAATTCAGGATGAACGGTAGCTATATTGGATACTATCCTTCGACCCAGTTCCTGAAGGCGCTGGCTTTCTCTTTGCTGACGATCAGTTCGAGAGCCTCGTTCGGACTTTTCAGGAGTACCTGCAGTTTGCTGCTGTCGTAAGGCCGGTAACCTGCAACAGCGTCGAGATAGACGAGGCATTGGCGATTGGCGCGAAAGAAACAGGCTGGGTCGACCAGATCTTCGAGCTCATCCAGCGTTTTGTAATCGGTCACTAATTTCTTCCCCTCAATGGTATGCAGGTAAATTAGTTCGTTACGTATGAAGTAGGCGACCTGCTCCTGCGGTACCGAAAGGATTTGCCGGAGGTGATGTCCTGTGAATCGACGTTTATAATGGATTGACGGGGTTTGTTCGGCCATCTGATGTAGAAAATGCCGAAACTGTTCACCAAAACCGGCTGTATCGGTCAATAGCCAGCGGTGGTATTTAGCCAGAGCAGCTTTGAGTTCTTCGGGGTCAATCGGTTTCAGTAAGTAATCGAGGCTATTTAGTTTAAACGCTCTGATGGCATATTCATCATAAGCGGTTGTGAAAATGATAGGAGAACTTAGATTTACCTGCCGAAATGCCTCAAAACTCACCCCATCGGCGAGTTGAATATCCGAGATAACAAGGTTGGGTAAAGGGTGGCCAGCCGCTCGAAGTCCGCTGAAATAATCGCAAACAGCCTGCACCGTGGCTAAAGGTCCGTCAATAACAGCACCCGGCTCCAGTTGACGTACTAACTTCTGCAGTTGCCGGGCAATAAGCGGTTCGTCTTCAATAAGCAGGATCGTCATGGCTATTAGACCACTGGGGTTAAGAACGTAGACGTAAGGGGTAGCAGGATGGTTACCTGGGTGTACTCATTCTCGATTGAGTTGATCCGCATCTGACCCTGAAGATACTCCTCCACGACTTCTTTACTCGTGTATAAGCCCAGCCCGGTGCCCTTCGCCGTGGGCTTCGTAGTGAAAAAAGGGCTAAAGAGCTGAGCTATTTCTTTTTGGGCAATCCCCCGGCCATTGTCCCGCACCTGAAGCTGGACCTGATCGTCGACGAGGCAAGTGGTCACCTCCAGCCGGGGTTCAAACCCCTTCACCCGACGACACTTTTCCACTAAGGTATAACACGAGTTATCGATCAGACCATCCAGCACTTCACCAAACTCAACGGGCAATAAATTTACCGGGAGTGCTTGAGGGGCCAGACTTACGTTTAATTTGATGGGCACGGTGGGCATATGCGTAGCTAACGCTTTTTTGAACGACGTATCCATTTGCTGCGTCAAATAAAGATTGATATCGGTCACAACGTAACTCGACGAGCGCTCCTTGAGCAGTTTCTGCATATCCTGCAGGATGCGAGCTGTACTGTTGCCATGTTCATGAATCTTGGTCAGGTTCTGTTCCAGCATCGTCGTGGTCTCTTCCAGCTCATCCTGCTCCTCGGCCGAAAAGCTGTCCTGGTGTTTCTGGGTCACCGCCTGAATTTCCCCCAGAAGTTCCCGGGCCGTCCGCGAGAAGTTATTGATGTAGTTGAGGGGATTGAGAATACGGTCGACAATGCCCTTGGTGAGCTTGCCCATGGTCGCCATTTTTTCGGCCTGAAGCAACTCCTGCTGGGTTTGCTGAAGCTCGGTGAGGGTGGTCTGTAACTGCTTTTTTTGATCCTCTAACTGTAGTTTCTGGGTCTCCAGCTGCTGTTTCTGGAACTGAAGCAGGAGATTGGCTTTTTGCTTGGTACGGTAGGCGTAGAAGCTGACAGCGGCCAGCAGCACCACAAAGCCCAACCCCCACTGCAAAGCGCGCTGACGGGCTTGGGCCAGCACATTCTGTTTTTGCTGTTCGGCCTGCGCCACCTGCTGCTTCTTGTCAAAGGCATAGGTCATGGTGAGTTCGGTGGTTTTTTGCACATTTTCTTTGCTGCGGACCGAATCGGCAATGGCGGCCGATTTCCTGAAGGTGGCCAGGGCACGGGGGAAATTGCCCGTTTGTTCATAACAGGCGGCTAGTTCTTCGTAACTCTTCCCGGTCTGCTGGTCATAAATATCGGTCTCTTTCAAAACGGCAAAGCTTTTTTCATAGAACGGAATGGCTTCGGCACAGCGATCCTGCCGTTTAAGAATGTAGCCCATATTCGAATAGGCCTGATGGATGTTGAGCGGTTGGTTGGACGCATCGGCGATAGTTATGGCTTGTTTTATCAAGAGATCAGCCTGCGCAAACTTTTTCTGATCCGCCAGCATTTTGGCGGCCTTGGCCAAACTGGTGGCCTGCATCCCGTCATCCCCTATTTCTTTGGCCAGATTTGCGGCTTTTATGGCTGTTTCATACGCTTTTTGGGTATTATGCATCTCATCGTAAATATCTGCCAGGTTGGCGTAAGCGTTCAGCTCAACGTTCTTGAAGCTTTCCTGCTTCGCTAACTTGAGGCCTTTCTGGTAGGTCTGCACAGATTCTTTCACATTGCCCATCGTTTTATAGGTGTTGGCCATGTTGACCAGCGAGAAGGCTTGTGAACCCATATCATGCTGAGCTTCAGCAATAGTTAGTGATTTTTGCAGGTATTGTAGCGCCTGTGGCAAATTCGATTGCATGCTGTACGAAATGCCGATATTCATATAGATTCTACGCAGTGCCGACGAATCCGCCAGTCGTTCGGCCATAACTTTACTTTTTTCCAGAAAGGCAATGGAACTATCATATTTGCTCTGCATGCCATACGTAGTACCATAGTTGATGTAGACCCGCATCAACTGAGCGGAATCGCCTAAGGAAAGCGCTTCGGCCCGTTTCAGATTGGCTTTAGCCGCTGCATAATTGCCCTTGAAGCTATAGTTGTAGGACAGGTGCATTCTGGCGTAAGCCTCTCCCTTTTTATAGTTAATACGTTTGGACTGTTCAATCGTTTTGAGCGCCAGACTAATGGATGAATCGATATTTGTCTGAGTCAGTAAAGCCGTTTTTGCATTGGCCAGGTTGATCCGCGCTGTATCGGTTTTGGCTTGTCTGATGAGTCGACTCAAGCTGTCGATTTTTGGCGTTTGGGCCAGGGCTGGTTTCCCGCCCGTCAGCAGCAGAAGCAGAGTGCAGAAATATTTCATGATTGGGGACGTATCGAAGAAGGTTCATGACTAATTATAACGGACGTGCCGTCAATAGACTAAAGAACGGTCAATATAGGCTCAGAAGCAAACGGAACTGTATGTCAGCGCCTGGTTTAGCTGACGGGCATGTGGGAATCAGGCCGGAAATAAAGGATACTACTACGTCAGAAATTTATTTCTGTAAGGTATTCGTCAGATTCTAAATGAACACGTTGTTCAGCGGGCTAACTGGCGTTTAAGTACTCCGCCGATGAAACTCCCAATGAAGGTTAAAATCATGGAACCATAGAGCCCAAAGTGTTCCAGATCGCGGGCACCACTTGCTTGAGGAGTGGTGGTAAAAAACGTATACACAAGCCAGAGTATTGATGCCTGCAAAATGGCCAATGCCCAGCCTTTTTTCGGCTCCACAAAACCAATCACCGTTGCGGCAACGGTGGCCAGTAAGTAGGGGAGGTGAATAACGGTTGCGTTTTTTATGACAACCAGCAGAATGGCGCTGTTGACCAGAACCAGTAGGGCATGGCTTATGAATTTCCGGTTAAAAAATGCACCCTGGCTGGGGTCGGTTATGAATTCCGTAGCGTTCTGGGTTTGCTGGAGCGTAATGGCGCGTTCCAGGTCCTGTTGCGCTTCTGTAGGTTGATGGAGTTTCTGCCGAGCCATACCACGCCATTGATAGGCATCCGCCTGGATTCCTTTTGAATGAAATACTGCTTTGTCGAACTCCAGAAATGCGCCATTGTAATCCTGTTGATCCAGCAGAACCTGCCCCATTTCCAGGTGCAGATCCGCTACGGTATCGTCGTAGCTTTCGCCCGTTTTTAAGGCCGTAGCCGCCAATGATACATTGCCCAGCGCCCGATAGCAACGAGCCAGATACAGATAAGCCACGCTGGATGTAGGCTCTTGCTGAATGTGTTGCTTAAAAAAGACCAGCGCATCATCGAACTGTCTGCTTGTATACAGCTTGATGCCAACCTGCAGTTTTTCGAAATCCTGCTCCGACTTACTTCGCAAATCCGCGTAGTAGCGCAGGTAAATGATATACCCGATTATGGCCGCCGTGACGAGTAGTTCCATTTGTTTTTAAGGCTAAAAAGCCTGTGTAAGTTCATTCAGCGCGGAGTCGATACCAGGCTTCCCTGTGCTTGTAGCAGCGGGATCCGGACGCGAAAAACTGTTTCCGTTTCGTCAATCTCAACGGGTTTCGGACTCAGGTAGCCATACAATAATTTCAGGTTTTCTAACCCCTGTTTGTTTGACGTTTCTACCTGTCGTTTGCGCTGAATGGGATTTGCTACGTCCAGATAACCATTATTATTACTGATTGTCACGGTTAGCGGACGCGTTTGGCTGATAGAATTATGTTTTATGGCATTTTCGATTAGGATCTGGAGCGTAACAGGCACAATCTGCTGTTCCAGCGCATCTTCATCCAGTTTGCAGATGACAAGAAAGGCACCATCGAAGCGGGTTTGCAGGAGCGATACGTAGTTTTTGATGAACGCCAGTTCAGTTTCCAGCGGTACTAACGCCTTTTCCTTATGCTGCAATACGTAGCGAAAGACTTTTGATAACTGCTGCAGAAACTGCCGGGCCAGTGCGGGATTATCGTCAATCAAGCTATCCAGCGACGACAGACTATTGAACAGAAAATGCGGGCTGATCTGGTTTTTCAGACTGGCGAGCTGCACCTGTACTTTTTCCTTTTCCAACTGAGTGGCTCGCAGGGAATTTTCCTGCCAACGTTTCAATAAATGGCTGGCAATGAAGCCTAAGCCCATTACTGTGTTGACCATAAAAATCAACAAAGCGATAATGATAATCGTGAATTTATTGATTTGGGTTAACACTTCAGGAACCACATACGAAACAACGGCATAGCCAACCAGGAAGATAATGGTTTTGGCGATACTCCATCCGCCCAGTAGTTGGACAACGATGCGCCAGCGAACATTTTTCTCGAAAGGAAGTCGTCGGTTTAGCCATTCATTGAATCGAAAATGAAAGATCCAGATAAAATTGAAGACCAGAAACGACATAACGAAGAGCAGGGCCTGCCGTTGCCAGGAGATACCCGGGATAAGCCATTGCCGGGCTACAATACCCCCCAGCGCTATCCATAACAGCAGGATCTCGACGTATTTATTAAACTTTATTTTCATGGCTGGCGATGATCATGCCGTCCGACATTTCGATGACGCGGTCGGTTTTGTCGGCAAAGTCGGGATCGTGTGTAACCGTAATAATGGTCTGTCCCTTACCGGCAAGATCACGAAAAATATCGAAGACATTTTCGGTATTGGCCCGATCCAGATTTCCCGTTGGTTCGTCGCCCATAATGATGGTCGGGTCGTTGATAAGGGCGCGGGCAATGGCCACCCGTTGTTGCTGCCCGCCCGAGAGTTTGCTGGCAGGCTTGCGGGCAAAATCGGCCATGCCAATAAGCCGCAGTTTTTCCATAGCCCGTTCCTGCACATCCTTCTCGGAATACCTACCCAGTTTCAGACCCGGCAGCATTACGTTCTGCAAGGCCGAGAACTCAGGTAGCAGGAAGTGAAACTGGAACACAAAACCCAGATGCTCATTTCGAAAGTGCGACAAAAAATCCTGACTGCGTCCTCTCAACGACGTACCGGCCATCTCGATAGTGCCCTCATAGTCGGTATCCATTGTCGAAAGTAGATACAACAGCGTTGATTTACCGCAACCCGATTTGCCCACAATGGCCAGGAATTCACCTTTCTGTACCTCAAACGTGACATCGTTCAGCACCCGAAATTTCTCCGGGTCGTAGAAGTATTTATTGACGTGCTGAGCGGAAAGAACGGTTGTCATTTCAATGATGAATTATGGATGATGAATTATGGATGATAAATGATGAATTACAGACGATGAGCTATGGGGCATTTGTCATTCATAATCCATCATTAAAGAAATTATCCACGTAGAATCGAAACGGGATCGACTTGCGAGGCTTTGCGGGAAGGGAAATAGCCCGCCAGCACCGTCGTGATGACACCAAACATAAGCCCCATAACGTAGTACTTACCCGAAAAAATGACGGGGAATGTCTTGATACTCAGAAAATCGCCCGCGTCGAACGGCGTGATTGATAGCAGATAACTCAAGCCAAACCCAATGCCCAAACCCAGCAAACCACCTGAAAAACCAATAAATATGGCCTGCAACAGAAAAATAGCGATGATGTCGTGCCCTTCAAATCCCGTTGCTTTCAGGATGGCGATGTCCTTGATTTTGTTGATAACGGTCATGTTCATAATGTTGTAAATTCCGAAACCCGCCACGACCAGTAGCGTAATCGACACGACGTAGGTGAGCATATTCCTGATTTTTTCGCCCGCCAGAATGGCCGTGTTAGCCGTCGCCCAGTCTTCGGTGTAATAGCCATACATCGCCCGGAGTTTCTGGCCGAACGGAATGGCCTGCAACGGATCAATCATTTTGATATGAATGTCGGTGATGTAGCTTGGGTCTTTCTGCAGAATTTCCTGCACCGTCGACAGGTTTCCATAGCTCTTGGTATTGTCTACCGTGCCAACCCCGAACCCGAATGTGCCCACCACCCGTAGAATACGGGTGCCGCCTTTGGGTATGGTCACTGTTACTTTGTCGCCCACCTGGACGTTGAGTTTTCGAGCCAGTACGGTGCCCATAATTAGTCCATCGGGATTGGTTTTCAACGTATTGAGCTTGCCTGATTTAAGTCGGGATTCAAGATTGTATAGTCGATTCTCCCGTTCGATGTCAACGCCCGCAATCGTTCCGGATAGTTGAATCGGCCCATTGTTGTAGAACACCTGCGTCGCTACCTGGGGCGACACGCCCAACACCCCCGGCTCGTGCTCGATGCGTTCGGCAATGGCCATTCCATTTTTAATTCGTGCCTGCTCATCTTTCGGTTTCTGGTGATAAATGACGTTAAAATTGTTGGGCCAGATTTGCTCGATCAATCCTTTTCGTTGCGTATTCACCTCGTTGTATAACCGAATGTGCGGACTGGCATCCAGCGCCGAATCTTCCAGAAACTGGTTGACGCCCTGCATAAACGAAATCATGGTAATGAACATGGCAATCCCGAACGTAACGCCAAGCATGGCAACGAGCGTCTGACGTTTCTTGGCCAACAGGTGCGTTTTGGCAATTTGCGAAGCGATGTGAAGGTCCATTTTGAATGATGAATTATAAATTATGAATGATGTTTGTTGAGATCGCATTTATCATTCAGCATTCATCATTACTTTAGAGTTTTGAGTCAGGCCACCTTTCACTTCAACCAGGTCGAAGTTTTCAGCGCCTTTCTGGAATTTTACTTTCTGCTTCTTCCCGTCCTGATCGACCCACACGCTGTCGTTACCAAAAATATAGGACTTTGGAATGGTCAGTACGTGCCGGTTCTGGCTGATAATGATGTTGGCTTCCACCGTCAGACCGTAGTAGGAGGCAGGCCGTTCGCCCACGAATTCTGCATCGACCCGAAACGACTGGTCGGTGCGATTGAGTTTCGGATAAATCTTGCTGACGCGGGCTTTGAAAACTTTATCGGGATACACATCGGCTTTCAGGACAACCGCCTGTCCCACCCGAATCCGGCCAAAATCGCTTTCATCAACGGCCAACTGAACATAGAGCTGCTTGCTACTGCCCACTAAGGCCAACTGCTCGCCCGGCTTCACCACCTCACCCGGTTCTTTGTAAACCTCATATACTTTGCCATCCACAAAACTGCGAATGCGTGTGTTACGGCCAGCAACTTCCGTGGTTACCAACTGACTGCGATTATTTTCGACGTCGAGCCGAATTTGATCCCGGTTGCGCTGGAACGTATTGGTTTGCGCGCGGAGATTGTTGCGGGACAGCGTATAATTCAGTTCGGCCTTCTCCATTTCGGCTTTGGATGTAGCGTTTTGGCCGTATAACTCTTTGAACCGATTGTAGTTGATCGAATCGTTGGCCAGTCGGGTGCGGGCATTGCGTATCTGCGCTTCCAGTTCGGCCAGCACAGGAGAGTTAGCGCCCAGGTTCGCCCGCGACTGGCGATAGGCATTGGCCGCTGCCTGCTGGCGGGCATTCTCGGTGGCGCTTTCCAGCACAAATAACAATTGATTCTGACGAATCGAGTCGCCTTCATTAACCAAACGCTGTTGCAATACGCCCTGAGCATCGGCCGTTACGGTGTACTCATTGCGTGGATATACATTACCGGACGCATACACGGCTTCGGTTAACTCCCGATAGGCAGGCGACGTACCGTCGGTGCTACGTTTGCAGCCTGCGCTAAATAGCGCAATTAGTAAAAATAGGGAGAGTTTAATTTTCATAGTAGTCGATAGTCGTCAGTCGATAATCGTCTGCCACTGATGACCAGAGGCTGACGACTATCGACGTTTTATTGCCCACTTCGTATCTGTAAGATTGTCTGATTGATGAATACGTTCGACAGGTTGTTCAGATAGCGGTTTTGTGCCGTCAAAACTTCGTTGAATACGTTCAGGTACTGATCGTAGGCAAATAATCCCGATCGATATTTGATTAAGGCAATCTGCACATTCTGGCTATTGAGTTCATAATTCTGACGATTCAGATCCAGGGATCGAACGGCCTGATTATACGTATTTCGGACATCTTCGGTATCGGTTTGCTGTTTGTTACGTTCGTAGGCCAGCTCAGATTCAGCCAGTTTTAGCTGGAGCCGGGCGCGGGTGATATTGCTATTCCGTAACCCGCCCGAGTAAATCGACCAGTTGAACTGCAAGCCTGTCACCCCAATCTGATACCAGGGCTGGCCTGTACTCAGGAAGTTGATTTCACTACGTTGAGCCTGTTCCGTAAAGCGGGCATATGCCGAAAGAGTCGGCCAGCGTTGCAGTCGTTCGCGGTTGAGTTGCAAACGGAATAATTCGATCCGGGCCTGCTGGAGCGTTATCTGTGGCCGCTCGACAAGGTTAACAGACGTAGCAGGAACGGGCAGTCCGGTGGAACGTTTGGCCAGATCTTCTGATAAAATCAAACTATCAGTGGTCGTTAATCCCAGCATCAGCTTGAGTTGATTCAGGTTGCGAACATAGGCGAGTTCGTTTTGGTACAGTACGTCGGCAGTTGTTAATTGTACCGAGCGAATCCGGTTGTATTCAAGCGGCTCGATCAACCCTTTGTCTAACCGATCATGGGCAATTTGGGTGAGTGTATCGGCCGCCGACAGGTTACGCTGGGTAATAGCAATTGCTGACCGGGTCAGCAGTACAGCATGATAAACGCGGGCTGTCTGGGTCGACAGTTCATCCTGTAAAACCAGTGTCTGATGGTCGGTGATACGTAGATTTTGTTCAACAATATCCAGGTCGGCACGCACTGGCCGATTGATAATGGGAACGGTCACTTCGGCACCGGCAGCCAGTACGTAGGGCAGGCCAAATTGCAGGGAACGAAACTCACCTGGTTTGCCACCAAGAAATTCGGCGGGAACCAACTGAACCGGGAGCGCGAAGTTGTAATCAAAATTGGTGAAGAAGCGAGCCTGGGGTAGACGTGTCGCGCGGGTTGCCGTTCGCTGTTGGACCTGCACTACCTGATTTTGTCGGGCATTGACCAACTCCGGATTCTGCCGACGAGCCAGCACCAGCGCTTCCTGCACGGTCGATACAACCGTTTGGGCGGTGGCGTTGAGTGAACAAAACAATAAGCAGAAACAGGCAAACCGATTCATGATAATCTCGAATGGATGCCCAAAGGAAATGAGTTTTTATCCGTCGAATTTGCCTGTTTGGGCGAAGCGGAAAAAAAGATAATTAAAGCGGCTGTTTTTAGAAATGAAAAACCGGAGTGGTTGGCTCCGGCTATGATTTTGGTTTGACTTTAATGCGGGGTTGTTTTTCGTCAGGCGGATAATGACGGACAATTTCTCCGTTCTTGTCCTTTGTATACCATTTGCCCTTATAACGAAAAAAAGTGGGTGCTTGGGGGTCTCAATATGGCTCATTAATTCCCACTTCATCTTCCGAAACGGATTTGGCTTTGCTTTATACCAGTCGTCGTATTATTGGTGGATGTCTTTGTTGTTAATGGCATAGCACGTAGCGATTATAGCAAACAATTTATCACAATCTTCTCGCTTCTCCAAGTAAAAGACAACGTAGTAGTAACGTCCCTCGTAACGCGAAATAGCGAAATATTTCTTTTTGGCATCAGCATATTTCTGAATCAGAACGCTGCCCTGGCTTAACACCTTGGTGATTTCAATGAAGGTTAATCGGTGAAAACGTTTGTCATCAGGTTTGTTGAGATCACTTAGGTATTTGGTTAGGTAATGATCAAGATTAATCGTTTGAAAGAAAATCTCGGCACGCCCATGATCGGTATAAATGGACTTGTTTTTACGCTGGTGGTTCATGAAATCGCATTCTACTGTAATAAATTTATTTTGTCAATTAGTTACAAAATCTACTCTGTTCACTACGTGTGTTTTGAGAATAGTGTGTTGCCATGTCGGTCTACTACGTACGACGGCAGTAGAAAAAGAGTCTTCAGGTTTTTTGAATGGTAACAAATGACAACTTTCCCGGTACGTTTAATGACTACACGACGAACATTTCTTAAAAAGGCAGGTGGTTCCGTAGCACTGGCTAGCATGACTCCGGCCATCGCTTCAGTAGCCGCGCCAGAATCCAATAAAGTAGCTGGTGACGATTTGTTTAAATTGGGGATGGCGGGTTTTTCGTTCGTCAATTTCAATCTGGATCAATCGCTGGAGATGATGCGAAAAGTTGATGTACACTATTTGTGTATCAAGGACTTCCATCTTCCCTATGCCAGTACCGCCGAGCAAATTGCCGCCTTTCATGAAAAGCTGAAGCAGTCGGGCGTGACGGGCTATGGCGTTGGGCCGATCTACATGAAAACGGAGCAGGAAATCGACAATGGGTTCGATTATGCCAAACGCGTTGGCGTAAAACTTATCGTGGGCGTGCCCAATGAAGAGCTATTGCCCTATGTCGACAAAAAAGTGAAAGAGTACGATATGCGATACGCCATTCACATTCATGGCCCCGATATTAAACTCTGGCCAAATGCTACATCGGTCATTAATGCCGTGAAAAATTTGGACCCGCGTGTTGGCCTTTGCTTCGATATGGGACACGATACGCGCTTTGGGGATGATGCGATTGCGGACCTGGAAAAATATGCCAAACGAATTTTCGATATTCACCTTAAGAACGTAACGGCCGCTTCGAAGGAGGGCAAAACCTGCGAGTTAAGTCGGGGTGTGATCGACATTCCCGCCTTCGTGGCTATGCTACGGAAAATTAAGTACGACGGCAGTTGCAGTCTGGAATATGAAAAAGATATGAAAGACCCTTTAGCTGGTATTGCTGAATCGGTTGGTTATTTTAAGGGGGTTTGCGATGCCACAAAGTCAGGTAAACGGAAAGCGTAATTGATTTGGTAATCAGTGAAATACAATCTGAAATGGAAAATTCGCGTAGAGAGTTTATTAAAAAAGCGGCCTTAGGGACGGCGGGCATTACCATTGGCGGACTGGCGAATGGGATGTCGGCGAAAAGTTATGCCAAAATAATCGGGGCCAATGAGCGGCTTAACGTAGCGATTGCCGGGTTGGGTCGACGGTTGGGTGCGTATTACGAGCCGATTGGAAAAAAAGACAGCAACGTCGAGCTGGTGTATTTGTGCGATGTCATGAAAAAGCAGCGGGAAGCCGCTGTGCAGAAATTTTCCAAACACATTACCTATACACCAAAACTGGAAAACGACATCCGCAAAGTCATTGCCGACAAAAACGTGGATGTGCTGATCAACGCTACTCCCGATCACTGGCATGCGCCCGGTACGTGGCTGGCTGTGCAGGGCGGCAAGCATGTGTACGTCGAAAAACCATGCAGCCACAATCCCCGCGAAGGTGAAATTCTGATCGAACTTCAGAAGAAATCCGGCAAAATTATTCAAATGGGCAACCAGCAGCGATCCTCAGTGGAAACCCTCGACATTATCGGTCAGATTCATAATGGGGTTATCGGAGCGCCGTATAAAGCCGTTGCCTTTTATGCCAGTGCCCGGGGTGAAGTGCCTCACCAAAAGAAGGTTGCCGTGCCCGACGGACTCGACTGGGAGTTGTTTCAGGGACCGGCCCCGCGCCGGGAGTACACTTCCGAAACCTGGGATTACAACTGGCACTGGTATGGCTGGTTGTACGGGACTGCCGAAGCCGGAAATAACGCCACCCATGAACTGGATGTAGCCCGCTGGGCGCTGCAGGTTGAATACCCTGAGTTTGTCAGTGTTGAAGCTGCCAAACGGTATTTTCCGGAAGATGGCTGGGAAGTCTATGATACGATGGATGCTACGTTCCGGTTTCCGGGCAACAAAATTATCAAGTGGGATGGCAATAGCCGAAATGGACAAAAGACATTTGGCAGCGATCGGGGCACCTACATTTACGGCACCAAGGGCACCGTGTATGTAGACCGGAATGGCTATACGCTGTTTGACCGTGACGGCAAAGTCATCAAAGACAGCAAATCAAAAGGATCGGAAGCGGGTACGGCTTTGGGTGGGGGCGGAGATATGACAACCCGCCACATCGTGAATTTCTTCGAAGCAATACGAGGTAAGGCGAAGCAGGCATCTACGATTGATGAAGGGGCTAAAAGTACGTTGCTGTGTCATTTGGCGAACATCGCTTACCGCACCAACAAACCCTTGTCCATTGATTCGAAAAATGGCCATATCCACGACGCTGCTGCTATGAAGCTATGGAGCCGACAATATGAGAAAGGCTGGGAACCGCCTATGTAGCAGGCGATAACCGAGCAACTGGAAAATGAAAAAGCCGGAAACTTGAGCTCCGGCTTTTTCTATCAATCAGTCCCCCGATTTAAAGAGGTAAATTCTACAGCCCTAATTCGCAATTCGAAAACCTTGAATTAGCAGCTGGTTAAATGGGTCTCTTAAATATCGGCAACCGCTTTATTGATTTCGTCTTTTGTCTTTCCTGTCTTCTGCTGGATCTTGCCCCACATTTCGTCTTCCTGACCTTCTGCGTACGTTAGGTCGTCGTCGGTGAGGTCGCCATAGGCCTGTTTGATTTTGCCTTTCAATTCGTTCCAGCCGCCTTTGATTGTTGTCTCGTTCATGATCGTAGTGTTTAAATGTTGAATGATCTGTGTACTCATCTTGACTACGTAAATAGAACTATGCGGTGATGAAATTGTTTTCGGAAATGTGATTGGCGATACGTTCCGAGTCGAGGGTGAGGGCATGAAGAACACCCGTTGTAGGTACTGAAAAGCCCAGGAAATACAGGCCTTTCAGCGCTGAATTATTAAACCAAAGATTTTTTGGAAAGCCTCGCTCACTGGGGATTTTAGCCTCCAGCGCATCGCCGAGAAGCGCCGTCAAACCCGGTCGGTAGCCCGTTGCCAGAATAATAGCCTCAAAGGGAAGTTCTCGCCCGTCGGTGAACGTAACCGTTTTCGCGTTGATGTGCTTAATCCCCGGAGCAACCGCAATGTTCCCTGCTTTGATCTGTTCCAGCGTACCGACGTCAATCACGGGTGTTTTGCCCCGCCGGGAGTCGTAGGAAGGTGGATGAGCAGGTTTGCCTAAGCCATAGGCCGATACGTCACCCACGGTCAGCCGCTGTAAAAAACCGGCTATCAGATCATACAGCCAGTCGGGGAGCTTACTCACAAGCATAGCCGTGGATTGGACTGGTCTGCCAAAAACCTCGCGCCGAATGATATTAACGGGGTTACGTACTGAAATAACTGGCTTTGCCTCGTACTCAAGCAAGTCGAGAGCCAACTCGGCACCCGTGTTGCCCATACCTACGATCAATACGTTCTCATGTCGGAAAGGGGCACCGTTTCGGTATTCATGACTATGCCAGATGATTCCCCGAAAGTTGGGCTGGCCCGGCAGTTCCGGCTTGTTGGGTACGCGATTATAGCCCGTTGCCAGAATAACCCGGTCGGCCGTGAACGTATCGGTTTTCGTTTTTACTTCCCACGTCTGATCGGCGTTTTGACGGATGCTACTAACGGGCTGGTTAAAGAGTGGCCTGATCCTGAAATGGTCGGCATACCGTTCAAGGTACTCGACAAACTGTAGGCGAGACGCGTAAAGGGGATAGTCTTTGGGGAACGGGAAATGGGGGAGTGCCGAGTATTGCTTAGCCGTGTGCAGATAAAGCCGGTCGTAATGATTGCGCCAGGAAAATCCAATATGATCGCTGGCTTCCAGCACCGTTGCGGGTAGACCTCGGTGGGCCAGCTGCCCAGCCATCGCCAATCCCGCCGGGCCAGCACCAATAATTAACGTCTGCATAGTTGTAGGTTTTAGTTTACGGTGTTCGGTGTTCTGATCTGCGGTAGAGGCTCATACCGAAAACTATAAACCGAAAACTTATTTCACCCTCGTCCAGACCTGAGTTTTCCCCAATAACGAAATGCCAACGTACCCGCGCACTTCGAGTGTATTCGGGTCTTTGAGTGTCAGTTTGCAATTGTATTCTTTACCATCTTCAGGATTATAAATCTTTCCGTCGTTCCAGACTTTCCCGCCGTCGTACTTAAAATTATACAACAAAGGCATGTTCATTAAAGGACGCGACCGTTTGGATGCATCCTGATTTTTTTCATCCGTTCGGGGTTTGCCCGTAGCGGGATCGGTGGGCTGACCTAGCCAGACGAGCTTGCCAAAATACGTGCCTCCTTTCTTATAGATCTCTACGTGCCCTTTTTTTGTGCCATTCAGCCACGTACCAACTACAGCCTCAGAGTCATCAGCGGGTGCGAAGGCTGTTAATGTAATGATCAGGAAAAATAAGGGCAGCAGATAATGGACGGGTTTCATAAATCCTCTGTTTTAGATTAAACCATTGATTTTTTGTACTAACGTAAAGATGAGGGAAAATTGTCTGAACCGCGATTCCTATGATTTAATTGATTTACATGATTTTACTTTCCTGATTTGCAATCAGAATCATGTTAATCATAATAATCAAATAAATCCCGGCGGGGCCGCCCGCGCGGTCAAATAATATGTTCAAACGAGATCCCAACCGCAGTTACCCAACCGAAACCGAATCGCGGGTGATTATTCGATTTCAGGACTGCGACCCGTTGCAGCACCTCAACAATGCTAAATACTTCGACTATTACTTCAACGCCCGGGAAGATCAGGCTGCCAAGCTCTATGATTTCAATCCAGGGCAACTGTTCCACGAGCTGAAAACAAGCTGGGTGGTTTACCAACACCAGATTGCCTACGTTCGACCCGCTCAGGTAAGTGAATGGGTACGTATCATGTCGAGGTTAATTTACTTCAACGAGGATACCACCGTGACGGAATACATTATGACCGACGATGGAAAAACACACCTCAAAAATGTGCTCTGGGTTACGTCTAAGTACGTGAGCGTACTCACGGGCAAGCGCATTCCGCACGACGAGACCGTCATGGGTTTCCTTCAGGCGACGCTCGTTCCACATGTTGATTTCCCGAGCCTGCATTTCAACGACCGAATCCGGGAGATCAAGCATCAGGTTGTGACAATGAAATAATGGAGACAGAAAAACGGATAATGCCAAATTAAAAATGGAATATCGGTAATGATTCATCGATAATTCATTACGTATTGGGCATTATCCATTATCCATTATACATTCACTCCATGAAACTCCTCAACAACCTCACCGTCCGCGTACTCATTGCCATTACGCTCGGTATTCTAACCGGGTATTTCTTCCCCGAAACCGCTGCGAAGCTCAAACCACTAGGCGACCTCTTCATCAACCTGATCAAGATGGTCATTGCGCCCATCATTTTCCTGACCATCGTGCTAGGTATCAGCAATATGGGAGACCTCAAAAAGGTTGGTCGGGTAGGAGGGAAAGCGCTGCTCTATTTTGAGATTGTGACAACGGGCGCGCTGGCCATTGGGCTTATTCTGGCCAATGTCATTCGTCCCGGAGACGGTGTGCAGACGGCCGCCGTGAAAGGCGGAGATATCAGCAAATATGCTGAGCAGGGGGCTGAAATGGACTGGACGGAATTTTTTATGCACGTCGTTCCGAGCAATGCCGTAAAAGCGTTTGCGGATGGCGATATTTTGCAGGTGCTGGTGTTTTCGATCCTCTTCGGTGTGGGGCTGGCGCGCATGGGCGAAATAGGGAAACCACTCATTCTAACCTTCGAGCGGTTGTCGAAGGTATTCTTTAATATTCTGGGTGTCGTGATGGTACTAGCGCCTATAGGTGCTTTCGGTGGGATGGCCTTTACCATTGGTAAATTCGGACTCAGTACGTTACTACCACTTGCTAAATTGATGGGAACGGTCTATGCAACGATGTTTCTGTTCATTTTCGTGATCCTGAACCTGCTCATGCGCTACTACAAAATCAGCTTATGGGCGGTTTTAAAATTTATAAAGGAAGAGCTTCTCATTGTGCTTGGTACGTCCTCGTCGGAGTCGGCCTTGCCACAGATCATGGACAAGCTCGAAACTCTGGGTTGTTCGCGGTCGGTGGTGGGGCTGGTGGTTCCGGCGGGGTATTCATTTAACCTAGATGGCACAACCATTTATCTGGTGATGGCTACGATATTCCTGGCGCAGGTATTCGGTGTCGACCTGACAATCGGCCAGGAACTGACCATCATTGGCATCCTGATGATTACGTCCAAAGGCGCAGCGGGCGTAACGGGCAGTGGCTTCATTGTGCTGGCCAGCACGTTGACCGCGATCAAGGTTATTCCGGTAGAAGGATTAGCCTTGCTGCTTGGTGTTGACCGGTTTATGTCGGAAGCCCGCTCCCTTACGAACATCATTGGCAATACCGTCGCCACCATCTTCATCGCCAACAACGAGGGCGAATTTGATCGAACAAAATACGAACGGGTGCTACGTCAGGAAACGAACCATGAATTGCCTGAGTATAAGTACTAGGTTTATGGTATTTGGTTTGAGGTTTACTGTTGGCTGACGCATGGATTGCTGACGACGGTTCGATTGCGTCAGCAATCCATAAACCGAATACCGTAAACCATCTTTATATATATTTTTAGAATTAATTAAACCATTTCGTGGGGAGTTGTTCAAAAGGCCAAATACAACCTGAAACAACTACTACCATGAAAAAAGTATTGATGACAGCCGCTACGTTGGTTGTTCTCCTCTCGACGGCTACGCTGGCACAACGGTACGGTAATCCCAATTCGCCCTATTCTCAACAACCCGGCTACAATCAGCCGGGTGGCCAGGGCTACGGTCAACCCAATTACAACTACGATTACGATGATTACAGCTTCGACCGTCATTTAGAGTGGTGGGACCGGGAGTTGAATCTAACCCGTCGGCAGGAGCGCGAAATTCGCCGGATTCGGGATCGCTATACCCAGCAAACGCAGGGGCTTAATCCGCGTGATCCCCGGCAGCGCGATACGTTCCGTCAAATTCGGCAACGGCAGTTTTTCGATATGATGACCGTACTGGGTCCACAACAACGCGATCAGGTGATTGCCCGAATGCGGCCTTATGAACGTACGGCCGGTCGGAGTCGTGGCAATGGGTATGGGGGCGGGTCGGGTTACAGTCCTTACGGTTACTGAGGCATTGAGTCTGGAAGGAAGTCGTTAAAAAGTCGATCATATTGGTCGGCTTTTTTTGTTGTCAATCAGCCCATTAATTGGCGGGTAAGTTGCCATCTGCTTTGGTTTCTAGCCGTTTATGCAACGTTACGTTGATCAACTTATCTTTGTCTTATTATTTGCCAGGAAACTCATTTTGTAAGACAGTATGTTAACCCATAAACAAATCAGGAAAACAGGCGTTTTGCTGGCGGTAGTCGCAACAACGGCTATTGCCCAGCCATCGCTACCCGCACTCAAAATGACCCAGAATCCATTCTTAACGCCGTATACGACACCTCACCAGACGGCGCCTTTCGACAAAATTAAGCAGGAGGATTACCTGCCAGCGCTCAAAGAGGGCTTGGCGGAAGGTCGAAAAGACGTAGAGATCATCGTTAATAATCCGGCCAAACCGACGTTCGACAATACGATTGTTGCCCTCGAACGGTCAGGTGATCTGTTGGGTAAGGTAACTTCCGTATTGTTTAATCTGAACAGTGCCGAGACCTCGCCCGAACTTCAAAAAATTGTAAAAACAGCGTCGCCGTTGCTGAGTGAGTTTAGTAACGATATTACGCTGAATGAGAAACTGTTTGCCCGCGTGAAAGCGGTTTACGATCAGCGCGCCAGCCTGAATCTCGATCCCGAGAGCGCCATGCTGCTCGAAAAAAACTACAAAAATTTTACCCGCAATGGCGCCAATCTGGATGCTAAAGGCAAAGAGCGGCTCCGGGCAATCGACAAAGAACTCGCGCAGCTTTCGCTTCAATTTGGGGAGAACGTACTGAACGAGACCAACGAATATGCGCTGGTCGTTACGGACGGGAAAGAACTCACCGGACTGCCCGATTATGTGCTTGAGGCCGCTAAAGCTACCGCCAACCAGAAAGGAAAGGAAGGCTATGTGTTTACCTTACAAGCGCCGAGCTACGGGCCGTTCATGCAGTATGCCAACAATCGGGAGTTGCGCAAAAAACTGTACCTGGCCTACAACGGACGCAGTTTTCACGGCGACAAAAACGACAACTCGGCGATTATCCAGAAAATTGTGAACCTGCGCTACGAACGGGCCAAGTTGCTGGGCTACAAAACCCACGCCGATTTCGTGCTGGAAGAGAGTATGGCTGGCTCGAAAGATAAGGTGCAGGGATTTCTGGACGAACTCGTTACGTATGCCCGCCCGGCTGCCGAACGCCAACTGGCCGAACTGACAGCCTACGCGAAAGCCCACGGTTTTGCAGAGGACAAACTGCAAAACTGGGATAACAGCTATTACGCCGAGAAACTGAAGAAAGAAAAATACGACCTCGACGACGAAACGCTGAAGCCCTATTTCAAGCTCGACAACGTACTGAATGGTGCCTTTACGATAGCCAACAAGCTCTACGGCATCACCTTCACAGAACGCACCGATATTCCGGTCTATAATCCGGAAGTGAAAACCTTCGACGTGTTCGACAAGGATGGTAAGTTTCTGGCGGTATTTTACGGCGACTATTTCCCTCGTCCGGGCAAACGTAGTGGTGCCTGGATGAACGATGTACGGGGCCAAAAAGTGGAAAATGGCGAGAATATCCGGCCGCACATTGTCAACGTCTGCAACTTCACTCGCCCGACCGATACCAAGCCATCTTTGCTGACCTTCAACGAAGTCACTACGTTGTTTCATGAGTTCGGCCACGGGTTGCACGGGATGCTGGCCAATAGTCAATACGAAAGTTTATCGGGTACGAGCGTTCCCCGTGACTTCGTTGAGTTACCGTCACAGGTGATGGAAAACTGGTGTTACGATCCCGAAGCACTAAAACTTTTCGCTAAACACTACCAGACCGGCGAAGTGATTCCCAATGAATTAATCGAGAAAATTCGTGCCAGTCAGAACTTCCTGGCTGGTCTGGCCAACTTACGACAGCTACGGTTGGGCCTGGTAGACATGTACTACCACGGTCAGAAACCTACCGGCGAAACCATTACGGAAGTAGAGAGTCGGGTAGATTCGGTGGCGAATTTATTCCCGCATGTCGAGGGCATTGCCATTAGCCCCGCTTTCTCGCACATTTTTGCGGGTGGCTATTCGGCTGGTTATTACAGCTACAAATGGAGTGAAGTGCTGGACGCTGATGCCTTCGAATTCTTCAGGGAAAAAGGTGGGCTGGACAATAAGGCAGCTGCCGATAGTTTCCGCAAGAACGTACTGGAAAAAGGTGGCAGCGAAAAACCGATGGAACTTTACAAGAAGTTCCGGGGGCGCGAACCATCGCCCAAAGCCATGCTACGACGTAGCGGCTTGATTTTGTAAACGCATATTTGTTAACGTAAAACGGGCGGCACTTTAGGTATCGCCCGTTTTATTTTAAAGGTGTAACCTGTATGATTAGTAAGCGCTCGCTGCATTTTTCTTGCGCGTGTCAGCTGCTTTCTTAGCCGAGGCTGATCGTTCTTCCGGTGTACGCGACGCCGAAGCGGCCCCACCTTTACGACCTCCTTTTTGAACTGGTTCCTTATTTTCGGCGTGGCCCCGGCCCGAGCCGCTCTTTTTGCCACCGCCCGACTCTTTATTGACGGTTTCCCAGGCTCGGCGCTCGGCTTCTTCAGTAGGCACGCCCCGATCTTCGTATCCTTCCTCAATGTGTTCAGCCTGCCGTTTTTGCTTATCGGTATACGCTGATTTATCTCCTCGTGGCATAGTTACATGTGGTTTAGTTGATAATTGATTTTGCCACTAAACCACGAGTCATATCGTTTGTTTGTCCCGGAAAAATTACCTGAGGTAACGGATGTAGCGACAAACATTGTGCCACAGAGTAAAGCCCATACGTTGTTCCATGCCTCATATTGAGCGCTTCCTTACTCCTGTAAAAAGTCAAATTATGCTAGTTAGTCATTAAAATTTACAAAAAATGCCGTTACGTACTTTTGACGGTTAGAAACTTTGCGTACTTTTAACGCAAAGGTAAATTCATGACTGCAACGAGAATTAGCTTCCTGCTCAGCGTACTTTTTCTGGCCGGAATGCATTGGGCCGAAGCCCAGCAAGCGCACGTTAATCTGGACTGGAATCCCCAGAAAAACACGCAGAATCTGGTTCCGTTCGGGGCCAGTGTTATCTCACCCGAAGTTCGTGACGATCATACGATTACGTTTCGGCTGAAAGCGCCCGATGCTAAACAGGTCCTGCTGACCGGCGGACCTATTCTGCTGGCGTTGGCAAAAAAAGATCCGATTCCGTTTCGAAAAGACAACGACAGCCTTTGGACGCTGACCGTCGGGCCTGTCAAGCCGGATATTTACGTTTATAAATTCATTATTGATGGCGTAACCGTTCCCGATCCGAACAATACGTTAACGGGTTTCAATGATCAGCCGGGCTATAGCAACGTAGTGGTTCAGGGTGATGGCCCCGCTTATTACGATGCCAAACCCGTGCCGCACGGTGCCGTAACCCGCCATATCTACCATTCGGACGTATTGAACGGCGAACGGGAAATGTACGTCTATACGCCCCCCGGTTATTCGACTAAAAAGAAATATCCGGTACTGTATCTGGTTGGCGGCAGTGGTGAACTTGCCTCTGGCTGGAGTCTCGACGGTCGCGCAAATTTCATTGCTGACAACCTCATTGCCGAAGGGAAGATGGTGCCGATGCTGATTGCGATGCCGAACAATCAGGTCGTTCACCGGACTGATCCGAAGCACACCGAAAAGACATTTCCGCTTTTTGAAGACGAACTGAAAAAGCAGATTATCCCCTTCATGGATAAAACCTACAGTACGCGGGCCGATCGGAAAGGTCGTGCGTTGGCTGGCCTGTCGATGGGTGGGCGGCACACGCAGTTAGTGGGGCTTAAGAATCTGGATTTGTTCAGTTCGTTTGGTGTCCTGAGCGCGGGTGATCTGGAAACCGAGACCGTCAGTGCGGCTTTGCTGAACGATCCGGCAGCCAACCAGAAAGTAGATTATCTGCTGGTCGGGCAGGGGACCGGCGAAGTAGCGACCATTGGCAAACGGGCTGTTGCCTTGCACGAAGCCCTGCAAAAACACAACATCAAGCACGATTACTACGTCGGTGGCGACGGGGCGCATGACTGGGGCACCTGGCGACATTTGCTCTATTACAAATTGCTGCCTAATCTCTGGCGTACCAAATAGATTTCTCTGATGAATGGCTTGCCATCGAACCAAACCCTTAAAACCATTTTCTAATCGTATGAAAACCTCAACCACTACACGCGGCTTTCTACTGGCTTTGTGTACATCGCTGGCTGCGTCGCTGACTATGGCACAGGCACCACAACGGATACCCACACCCAACGATACGTTGAAATCGCCCAAAGTGCTGGACGACAAACGGGCAATGATTCAGATATATGCGCCCAAAGCCAGTGAAGTAATGGTGGGTGGGGATTTCATTGCGGGTGGTAAGCCACTCAGTCTTACTAAAAATGATCAGGGCGTTTGGTCTGTTGTAACAGCACCACTCAAGCCCGATTATTACACCTACACGCTAATGGTCGATGGTGTTCGGACAATGGACCCCAAGAATCCGACCATCAAACAGGGAATCAGTAGCCTTGAGAACGTAATGGCTGTACCAGGTACTGAAACCGCATTTGAGGACAACAAAGCAGTGCCTCATGGCGAAGTGCGGGAAGTCTGGTATCAATCCAATACGTTGGGAATGGCACGACGGTTGCACGTTTACACGCCACCGGGCTACGAAAAAGGCAACACCAAATACCCCATATTTTATCTGCTGCATGGTGCGGGCGATGATGATTCCGGTTGGAATACCGTAGGTCGGGCTGGCTTTATTCTGGACAATCTGATTGCCGCCGGGAAGGCCAAGCCGATGGTTGTTGTGATGCCCAACGGTAGTATGCCCATGCCACCGTCAACGGGTATGCCCGATGCGAATATGATGAACCGGATGCGGTCGCTCTTTGCCGATGAGTTTTTGAAAGAGATCATGCCGACGGTCGAGAAGACGTACCGCGTGTTGCCGAACCGCGAAAACCGCGCACTGGCTGGCCTGTCGATGGGTGGGTTCCAGACGCTGGACGTTTCGTTAACGCGCCCCGAACTGTTTGATTACGTCGGCGTTTTCAGTTCGGGTTTCTTCGGAGCGACAATTGACGAGGCAGAGACGAAATATGCCAAAGCCCTGAATGATCCTTCGTTCAATAAAAACAAAAAACTCTTCTGGGTGAGTATTGGCAAGGATGATTTTGTGATGGATGCCAACAAAAAGACGCTGGCGCTGCTCGACAAACATCAGATCAAGTATCAATACCAGGAAACGTCGGGTGGGCATACCTGGGTCAACTGGCGGCAGTACCTGAACCAATACGTTCCCATGCTTTTTAAATAGTTAACGGCTGCAACCGATCTATATATCACCTACTCTATGAAATCAATACGTTTCTCTTTATTGGCCGGTCTACTGATCTTATCTGCGGTTTCATTAGCTGCCAAAGTTGACTCATTGGACGTTCCGTCGGCGGTAATGCAGAAAAACCTGAAGGCGGTCGTTGTTACGCCCAATTCGTACAGCAAAGGAAAAACGACCTATCCTGTTTTGTATCTGTTGCACGGCGGTAGTGGTCGATTCAGCGACTGGATTTCCAAAACGCCCGACAAGATGCTGCTGCAAAATCTGTCTGATCAATACAACCTGATCATCGTGACGCCGGAAGGCGAACCGCTGGGCGGCTATATTGATAGTAAGTTTCAGAAAGACAGCCAGTTTGAGACGTATATCACCAAAGAAGTTATCGAGAAAATTGACAATACGTACCGAACCATCCGAGACCGGAAAGGTCGCGTGATTACGGGACTGAGCATGGGCGGGCATGGGGCTTTGTACCTGTCAGCGCGCCATCCTGACCTGTATTGCGCGGCTGGCAGCATGAGCGGGGCCGTTGATTTAGATCGGAAAAACTGGAAAATAGCACCAGACTTTGAAAAGCAGATTGCTGCTCCTTTTGAGCGGATTCTGGGATCAGTAGGTGCCACGCCCGATTTATACGCGGCCAATTCCGTGGTGAATATGGTTGATAAGCTGAAAACGAATGACCTGAAAATCATCATTGATTGTGGCGTCGATGATTTTTTAATCGAACCCAACCGTGAACTGCATCGACGGCTGGTTTATAACAAAACACCGCACGATTATACCGAGCGTCCCGGTGGTCATACCTGGGATTATTGGGAAAATTCACTGCCCTATCACGTCCTGTTTTTCAATAAGATACTAAAGGCAAATGGTGTTGTAACGCCTTAATTGATGAAAAGACGCACCTTTCTAAAAAATAGCGCTACGGCTGGCTTAGTGGCCGTCATTACGCCATCGGGAATCATTCAGGTCAAGTCAAAACAAGCCGCCCTGGCATCTGGGGCGGCTGACTCGTTTGAAGACGCGTTCGTGAATCCGCCCATGTCAGCGCGGGCGCAGTGTTGGTGGCACTGGATGAATGGCAACGTAACGGCCGATGGAATTACCCGCGATCTGGAAGCCATGAAGCAAATTGGCCTCGGTGGGTTCCAGAATTTCGACGCCGGAACGGGAATTCCGAAAGGCCCGGTTGTGTATTTGAGCCCGGAGTGGCTCAGCCTGAAACAACACACGATCAAGGAAGCCGAACGATTGGGCTTGGAATTTACCATGCACAATTGCCCCGGCTGGTCGTCGAGTGGTGGGCCGTGGATTACCCCGGAAATGGCCATGCAACAGGTAACGTGGAGTGAAGCATTCGTTGCGGGTGGTAAAGACATAACCGTTACGTTACCCAAACCACTGACCAAACTTGACTATTATCGGGACGTAGCGGTGATTGCTTTCCCCTCCCTTCCCGGCGAAGCGCCCCTGCAAACGCTGGTCAGCAAAGCGACAGGTAGCGGATCGGCCGAAGCGGTTTCTGTTGAGCAACTGGCTGGTTCGCAGGGCGTAGCGGTGCAACCGGCTGCGGACGGCAAAACAACGTATCTACAATTGGAATTCACCCAGCCGTACGAAGCTCATTCCATTGCTTTCCTGAGCAAGCCGATGGGAGCCGCACCTTCGGGTGGGGGAGGCTTTGGGGGTGGACCGCCACTCACGCTCGAAGCGTCGGATGATGGCACCCAGTTTCGGAAAGTAGCCACCGGCAGTGCCGGGCGGGCTGCCGACGATTCGCTGAGTCTGATTGAATTTCCCGCGACCAAAGCGAAGTTCTTCCGCATTACGTCGCCCGGTGCCCGGCAGTATTCGCAGGTTCGTTTTTCGGGGACGGCGCGGCTGGACAACTGGCTTAGAAAAACGAACAATGCCTTTGGCGTTATGGGCGTCAGTGAATCGAAAGAGGTTGCTGGTCAAGCCGCTATCAGGCTGGAGTCCATTGTCGATATCAGCAGGCAGATGGGGAGCGATGGCGTTCTGACCTGGAAAGCACCCGCCGGAAACTGGACCATCCTGCGAATCGGCTACACGCCAAAAGGCGAGTTGAACCGCTCGGCACCTGATACGGGCGTCGGGCTGGAATGCGATAAATACAGCCAGTCGGCCATTGATTCTCATTTCAAAAAGATGATGGAGAACTTGCTGCCGACACTGGGTTCGCTGGCCAAAAAAGGGAAAGTTGGTTTGCTAATCGATAGTTATGAAGTCGGGATGCAGAACTGGACGGCGCAGTTTCCACAGGAATTTCAGAAACGCTCGGGCTATTCACTCATAGCGTACCTGCCAACGCTGACCGGCCGGATTGTGGGCAATGTGGATACAACGGAGCGATTCCTATGGGATTTCCGTCGGGTGCAGTCCGATCTGATGGCCGATAATTACTACGGTCGGTTTCGCGAACTCTGCCATCAGCAGAATATCGTTGCCTACGCGGAACCGTATGACCGGGGACCGATGGAGGAAATGCAGATTGGCGCGCGGGTCGATGTGAACATGGGCGAATTCTGGAATGGCCTGTCGTCGCTGTTTCAGAATAACTGGACCATGCGCCGAACCACCAAACTGGCGGCTTCCATCGCGCACATTAATGGACAGAAGGCGGGGGGCGGCACACCCGACAATCCGCAGGTGGTTGGTGCTGAATCGTTTACCGGCGAACCTGAATCGTCGCGTTGGCAGGAATATCCGTTTGCCATGAAAGCAACGGGCGACAAGATGTTCACGCAGGGATTGAACAAAATTATTTTTCACCGATACGCCCACCAACCGCATCCGACCGCCCTGCCGGGCATGACGATGGGGCCGTGGGGCATTCATTTCGATCGCACAACAACTTGGTGGAATCAGGGACGGGCGTGGCTGGATTATCTGGCGCGCTGCCAAAGCCTATTGCAGCAGGGTTTGTTTGTGGCTGATCTGGCGTACTTTACGGGTGAAGAAGGCAATGAATATACGAAGGCGTTGCCCGAGGAATTGACCCCGGCACCTTCGGGTGAGGGATACGATTACGACCTAATCAATGGCGAAACGCTAGTCAAACGCGCTAAAATTTCCAACGGAAAGCTCACGCTGCCCGACGGCATGAGTTACCGGATTCTGGTGCTTCAGGATCACAAAGCACTCAGTCTGGACTTGTTACGTAAACTGCGCGATTTTGTGAAGGATGGCCTGATGTTGGTGGGAGCCAAACCGACAAAGTCACTAGGGCTTCGCGGTCGCGCGGCAGGCGAAACGGAATTTCAGCAACTTACAACCGAAATCTGGGGATCGATCAACGGGACAACCGTTACCGAAAATCGATCCGGGAAAGGCCGTGTTTTCTGGGGACAACCGATTCAAATCATCCTCACTACGTTGGCGATTAAGCCGGATGTGGTCATTACGTCCCGTTCCGGCGATGCGCCCGTTACGTATATCCACCGGCAGATTGGTAGTGCCGACGTTTACTTCCTGGCGAATCAGCGACGAACGGCCGAAGAACTGGTCTGTACCTTTCGGGTGAATGGCAAGCAGCCTGAACTCTGGGATGCCAATACGGGCCAACGAACACCGCTACGTATTTTCGATACGCAGGCGAATCAAACGCAGGTTTCCATTCAACTCGAACCGGCTGGTTCTGCGTTCGTTGTCTTTCGCTCACCGGCTCCGGCCAGGCGATGGCAGGCAGTCGTACGTGGCAAAGAGACCTTGCTCACCGCGAAACCCTTCCCAATTCCAGCCCAAAAAGGCTACAAGGACGTAACGAATAATTTCACCATCAGTCTGTGGGCCAAGCCGGAGCTTAACGTAATGCTGGCACCCAATGGATTTTTGGAACACGTAAAAGAACCCTGGACGGACTACTACGCCATTTATCCGCCTTCGGGTGTTGAATTGTATGGAGCCGGTCATGCTGTCTGCGGACTATGCATTGGCCGTAACGGCGTGGCGGTCTGGGAACGTACCAGCGGGAAACCTGTCTTCAAACTGGGTGCCACGACGCCTATTTCGGGATGGAGCCACGTAGCGTTGGTGTATAAAGAAGGGGTTCCGTCGGTTTATATGAATGGCAAACTCATTCAGACTGGAAAAAGCGGAGGGAGCATTGTGCATCCGGGTTTAGGACAGGCTTATTTGAGCGATGGCGCTTCCTTTTATAACGGCGACATGACCGACCCCCAACTGCTTACTGAAGCTTTGAGCGATGATCGAATTCAGCAGTTGGCCACGCAGGTACGCCCGACAACTGCTACGTTGCCGGTTGTCGAAATGGCGAGAGATGGCAAACCTGCGTTGCTTTTCTGGCAGAATGGCCAGTATGCGTTGCGCGACCAAACGGGTCGGGATACCGCGTTGACCGTTTCCAGGATTAATCAGCCAATGGAATTGACCGGTGACTGGCAGGTGAGTTTTCCTCCGGATATGGGGGCTCCTGAACGTATCACATTACCTAAATTGATTCCGCTGAACACCCATACGCAGGATGGCGTAACCCATTTTTCGGGTACGGCGACCTACACCAAAACATTTACCGTATCGGCTCAATCCAGTGGGAAACGCGTATTTGTCGATTTGGGCCGGGTAGAAGTTTTGGCCAGTGTGACCGTAAATGGAAAAGATCTCGGCACGCTCTGGAAGCGACCCTATCAGATTGACATCACCGACGTAGTGAAAACCGGCACCAATACACTTGAAGTCAGGGTGACGAACCTGTGGCCAAACCGCCTGATTGGTGACGAATATTTGCCAGATCCGGATAAGTATACGCCCGGCGGTGGAGCCGGTGGATTTGCCAGTCTAAGCAACGGCGCTATTGTCGAATTGCCAACCTGGTACAAAGAAGGCAAGCCCAAACCCGCTGACGGACGCGTAACGTTCACCACCTGGAAGCATTATAACAAAGACTCTCCGCTGCTGGACTCCGGCTTGATTGGCCCGGTCGTTTTGCGGACGGCGGAACTGAAACTACTGACTTAATTTTCTATGAAGCACCTTATTCTTCTATTAGTGTTTATCTCGTTCACTACGTTCGGGCAATCGACAATTGTCAAAATCGAGGATGGGCAGATTGAGGGAATGACCAATAAAGCGGGCGACATTCTGATTTTTAAAGGGATTCCGTTTGCGGCTTCACCCGTGGGTAACCTGCGCTGGAAAGCGCCACAACCCGTTGCTAAATGGGCTGACGTTCGGAAATGTGTGGCCTTTGGACCGAGTCCGATGCAGGCCAAACCCGCCCCGTTTATGTACTGGTCGTCGGAGTTTCTGATTCCCGAGGAGCCCATCAGCGAAGATTGTTTGTACCTGAACGTGTGGACGGGTGCCAAAACGCCTACCGAAAAACGACCGGTGCTGGTCTACATCTACGGCGGTGGTTTTCGGAGCGGAGGAAGCGCCTGCCCGATTTACGACGGTGAAGCAATGGCGAAAAAAGGCGTTGTTTTCGTGTCGATCAACTACCGGGTGGGCGTTTTTGGCTTTCTGGCTCACCCCGAACTTACACAGGAATCGGGCTATAATGCATCGGGGAATTATGCCCTTCTGGACATGATTGCCGCGCTGAAATGGGTTAAGAACAACGTAGAGGCAATGGGTGGTGATCCCGCCAACGTAACGATCGCCGGTCAGTCGGCGGGTGCGTTTGCAGTTAATTTCCTGACGGCGTCACCACTGGCCAAAGGACTTTTTCAACGCGCTATTGCTGAGAGTGGTGGCAGCTTTGTATCTAGTCCTAATCGCCCTAAGTTGGTCTTGCAAACTGCTGAACAGCAGGGTATCTCGTTCGCTAAATCACTGAATGCATCTTCGCTGGCTGATCTTCGGTCGAAGTCGGCCGATGATATACAGAAGGTAATGGGCGGTTTAAGTTCGCCCATTGTAGATGGCTACGTAATGCCCGAAAGCATCTATGACATCTATAAAAAAGGGAAGCAAAATGACGTATCACTCATCGTTGGGTGGAACGAAGATGATAAAACGATGGGTCAACCCGCCAAAGCGGATGCGTTTCGTGAACAGGTGAAAAAACGGTTTGGGGATAAGGCTGACGCCTTGCTGGCGATTTATCCAGCCGATACAGACGAGCAGGCCGCACAATCGCAGGGAAACATAAATAGGGACGAATCGTTTGGCATTCAGGATTATACGTGGGCGAAGATGCAGACAAAAACAGGGAAGTCCCCCGTCTTTGTTTACAACTTCAATCGGAAGCTGCCGGCCAATACGCCTGAGAGCCAGTTTGGCGCATTTCACTCTGGCGAAGTGGCGTATGCCTACAATAACCTGCACACCTTAAATCGTCCGTGGGAACCCGTTGATCATAAACTAGCGGATACCATGTCATCGTATTGGGTAAATTTTGTCCGAACGGGTAATCCTAATGGTACCAAATTGCCAAACTGGCCAGCCTATAAACCAGCTTCCGAGAACGTACTTATTCTGGATAAAACGATTCAAACTAAAGTGTTGCCAACGAAACCGCAACTAGCTTTCTGGGAGGACTATTATGGAGTGGGGAAGTAAGTTTTTGCTATTAATGAAACCTATAACTATGAGAAAACGAAACATCTACATCGGTGTCCTGAGCTTAGTCTCCGCATCCGTTACGTTCGGCCAGAACTGGACCGAAGCCAGGGTAGGAACCTGGACGAAGGTCACCAACAAGGGTGGCAAGGCGTTGGGTTACTCGCCAGCGTCGGGCGTAAAGCTCCTGACTGATAAAGGGTTTGCCTTTAAAGATCTGAACAAAAACGGCAAATTAGATAAGTACGAAGACTGGCGTTTACCCACCGATGTGCGGGCCAAAGATCTGGCGTCAAAGCTGACCGTCGATCAGATTGCCGGGCTGATGCTCTACAGCAAACACCAGCCCATTCCGGCCGCGGCAGGTGGACCCTTTGCCGGTACGTATGGCGGGAAAATCTTCGCGCAGAGCGGTGCCAACGTCTCCGATTTGTCGGATCAGCAGAAGGAGTTTCTGAATAAAGACAACCTGCGGCACGTACTCATTACGTCGGTGCAAAGTCCCGAAGCGGCTGCCGAGTGGAACAACAAGGCTCAGGCGCTGGTCGAAGGACTTGGCGTCGGCATTCCCATCAACAGCAGTTCAGACCCGCGTCATGGCACGCGCGCCGATGCCGAATTTAACGCGGGTGCGGGCGGAGCCATTTCCATGTGGCCCGGTTCGTTGGGTCTGGCCGCTACGTTCAACCCCGATCTGGTGCAGCGATTTGGACAGATTGCCGCAACAGAATATCGGTCATTAGGCATCGCTACGGCCCTTTCTCCGCAAGTCGATCTGGCGACTGATCCGCGCTGGAATCGCGTTAGTGGTACGTTTGGTGAAGATCCAAAACTGGCTACCGACATGGCCCGCGCCTATATCGACGGTTTCCAAACGTCAACCGGGGCGAACGAAATAACCGGTGGTTGGGGCTATCATAGCGTGAACGCGATGGTGAAGCACTGGCCGGGCGGTGGTTCGGGCGAAGGAGGTCGCGATGCGCACTATGGCTACGGCAAATACGCTGTGTATCCGGGGAAGAATTTTCAGACGCACTTTCTGCCGTTCCTGAACGGCGCGTTCAAGTTGAAAGGCAAAACGGGCATGGCGTCGGCCGTTATGCCCTACTACACGATTTCTTTCGATCAGGACAAGAAATACAACGAAAACGTGGGTAACAGCTATAATAAGTACATTATCAATGACTTGCTACGTACCAAATACAAGTACGATGGTGTCGTCTGCACGGACTGGCTCATCACCGCCGACGAAACCGCCGTCGATGTATTTCTGACTGGCAAATCGTGGGGTGTTGAAAAGTTGTCGGTGGCGCAACGGCACTACAAAATTCTAATGAATGGGGTGGATCAGTTCGGGGGTAACAACGAATCCAAGCCCGTGACAGACGCGTATCAAATGGGCGTCAAGGAGCGCGGTGAAGCGTTTATGCGGACGCGGTTTGAGCAGTCGGCTACGCGCTTGCTACGTAACATCTTCCAGGTTGGGCTGTTTGAAAATCCGTATCTGGATCCGCAGGTGTCGCAGAAATCGGTGGGAACGGCGGAGTTCATGAAGCAAGGGTATCAGGCGCAACTGGAATCTGTTGTGATGCTAAAAAACAAAGCGAAAGCCTTGCCCCTTACGAAAGGGAAAACGGTTTATATTCCGAAACGTTTTACGCCAGCGGGCCGTAATTTCCTCGGCATGGACATCCCCGAAAAACTGGAATATCCCGTCAATATGAGCATCGTGAAGAAGTTTTTCACCGTAACGGATAACCCTGCCGAAGCAGATTACGCGCTGGTATTCATACGAAGCCCAGATTCGGGGGGCGGCTATAGTACTGTCGATGCGAAAGCGGGTGGCACGGGCTACGTTCCCGTCAGTCTGCAATACGGCGACTACACCGCTCAGGGCACTCGTGACCCAAGCATTGCCGGTGGTGATCCGCTGGAGAAATTCACCAACCGGACGTACAGCGGAAAAACGGCCAAAACCATCAATACCAGCGATTTAAACATGGTAAAAGAGACGTTTGCCCAGATGAAAGGCAAACCGGTAATTGTAGCGCTGCAGGTCTCAAATCCAACGGTTGTGGCAGAATTTGAAAAAGAGTCGAATGCAGTGCTGGCGCATTTTGGCGTACAGGATCAGGCGCTTATGGACATCCTGACGGGTGTGCATGAACCATCGGCCTTGCTGCCCATGCAGTTTCCCGCCGATATGAAAACCGTAGAAACTCAGGCGGAAGACGTACCGCGCGACATGAAATGCTACGTTGATGCTGATGGAAATACGTATGATTTTGGCTTTGGCCTGAACTGGAAAGGCGTCATTCAGGATGCCCGCACAGCGAAGTACAAGCAGTCGACATTGAGCCTTAAGTAAATGCAATTGCATTTTTGTCAGGCTGATGTCGGTCAAGATACTCGTGAGTAGGTTTCCTCACGCATAGCATCGGTCAAACATCTTTACAACTACATCGGTTTAGTTACTAACTGAATTTTTGAACAGATGAAAACGATCAATTTTATAGCCATTGCACTATTAATAACCTTGTCGGTGAGTTCATGTACGCCGAAAATGACGTTCACTACGTCCACTATCGTTCCGTCAGCGACTGGAGAGGTAAAAGTGAAAAAGGATAAAAACAAGAATTACATCATTGATGTAAGCGTGATAAACCTGGCTGAGCCTCAGAAACTTACGCCTGCTAAAACAACCTATTTAGTCTGGATGGAATCCCGTGAGACTCGAACCAAGAAGTTAGGTCAGATCATGCCCGGTTCCAAGCTGCTTAAAGCTAGTTTAAGTGCAACCGCAACGGATGAACCGACCGACATTTTTATAACGGCAGAGGATAACGTTGATATTCAGTACCCAGACGGCCCCATCGTATTAACGACAAAAAAATGAGGCAATAAGCTTATTTTAAGCATGCATGAGCGGGGTGTCAGGTTTCAAAACCTGGCACCCCGTTACGTTTATAAATCGTTTCTCCGTCCTTCAGAAATGAATTTTACCTTTGAGGACGTTAATTGTTCCGTTCGACTATACAATAGTCTTCTATGTACTAAAATAATTGCCCGTCCACTTGCTAAAAATCTTGCTGCTTTCCCAGGCCTGGTTTATATCTTACATAGGTGAGTGGCCAGGCTATAGTGCGGAGCGATCAAAACCAGATTACTATGAAGCGTCGAAAAATTTTCTACCTAATGTCAATGGCTGCCGTTTTGGCGGTATTCCTCGGGTTTAATTCAGCGCGTAATCCACTGCTGGAACGGGATAATGGCATCCCTCTTTGCGGATCAGGGTCGGATGGTCGTATTGATCTAATGGAAAACGGGAAGTTTATGATTCCCTTACCGGGCTGGGGAAATCATTCCTACAAGATTTCTACGACTAGCGATAGTGCTCAGTTTTATTTTGATCAGGGCCTGACCATGTATTACAGCTACCATATGAAGGAAGCGATGGCCTCTTTCAAGGAAGCGGCACGCCTTGATCCAACTTGCCCGATGGCCTGGTGGGGGCAGGCATTGGCGGGCGGACCATTTTATAATGCGGCTCATTTGTACACGGTTCCGCCGGGTATGAGTACTGTACTCGCCCGAATGAACGACCTGGTCGCTACCGCCAGTCCGAAAGAAAAAAGGCTGATTCAGGTGATGAATACCCGATACTCGGCCGATCCAGTGGACAAGGAGCGGAAAAAACTCAATCAGGATTATGCAACGGCCACTAAGCAGCTACTCACTGAATTTGATGATCCGGACATAAAAATGCTTTATGTGGACGCGGTCATGTTGATACATGCCTGGGATTTCTGGACGCCCGATGGTACGCCGAAAGCCTGGACTCAGGAGGTAGCAGACCTCAGTGAGAACGTACTGAAACAATACCCGAATCATCCGGCGGCTTTGCATTATCAGATCCATCTTACCGAAGCGTCCCGTCATCCGGAAGTGGCACTGTCCAATGCAGACAAGCTCAAAACACAGCTGCCGGGCGTAGGGCATATGGTCCACATGGCGAGCCATGAATACCAGCGGAATGGGCTTTTCGAACAAGGAGTAGTCGTCAACGATAAGGCGGATGAAAACCTCGTACACTATGATTCACTGGTAGCAAGTCTTGGTTTGGTGAAACATTCGCCCCATTATTTTGCGGTGCAAACGTATTGCGCCCTGACCGGTGGCATGTATCAAACCGGACTGAAAGACGCCCTGCGCTGCCGTAAATCCGTAGCTCCGGTCGCTACGAATCCATACGATCAATATCTGTATATGCTGCCCTCGCTGACGCTGGTCAGACTGGGTAAATGGGATGAGGTTTTAGCATCCGGCAAACCATCTGAAGACTGGGGTTATGCCATGCTGCTGGATCATTTCTCACGGGGCATGGCGCTTGTCAGTACGGGGAAAACGGTGGAAGCCCAACAACAGCGTCAACTGCTTGCCGAACGATTGAAGGACCCCATTCTTGAAAAGCGACGTATTCCATTCAATGCCCCGCTGCCCGTGGCCCGTATTGCCGATCATATTCTGGAGGCATCCATACTTTTTGCGGAGAAAAAGCATGAGCAGGCCGTAGCAAGCCTTCAGAAGGCCATTCTCATTGAAGATCAACTGATTTATACGGAGCCGAGTGACTGGCCCTTACCCGCCCGGCAGTTTTTAGGCGCTTATCTGCTCAAAATGAAAAAGGTAAATGAAGCCGAAGCCGTGTACCGTCAGGATTTGGCTCATCATCCGGGCAATGGCTGGTCTTTAGTGGGTCTTCATAAAGCACTCAGTCTGCAAGGCAAAAACGCTGAATTGCCAAAGATTAAGGCGGGCTATCAAACCGCCTTTTCCAAAGCTGAACACATTCCTGAATCGTCTGTCTATTGATCTATTCTTGAGGTATCATTCAGCTACCAGACGGTTAAAAAACCTTAAAAGATCTGATCGCTTACAACCGGATTAGTCTACTACGTATCTCGTAAGTAAACAAACGATGTTTACTATGATACGGTATTTACTACTAGCAGGTCTGGTATTACCTCTGACTGGAGTCGCTCAAACGTTGACCAACAAACAACAGGATTTATTGGGGAAAGGGCATATCAACGTAGGCGTAAACGTTGGACAGGGCTATCGAGGTAATTATCCAACAACCAGGTATTTGTCACCACGCATCCAGTATTTTCTCACGGATGGCTGGTCTATCGCGGCTGAAGGACGTATCCTCAAGGCAAATTCGGTTTACGATCTGACGTACGTAGGCGGAGGTGTATCCACCAGATTTTATTTTGTGAGAGGCAAACGGTTTGCAGTATTCGCTCAGGCGGGGGCTGTTTACGGAAAAAGCAACTACCACAAATGGGACCCAACAGACGTAGAAGCGTCTTTGAACCATATACCCAACAACAACTGGCAGACGAGCGCGGGAGTAGGGGTTCATTACCGGTTAGGAAAACGCTGGTCGATCGAAGCGATTGCCGAGAGGAGTTGGCTACCAACGTCTTACCTGACGCCCGATTACAACCGTTGGCAGAGCAGTATTGGTATTAATTACCGGCTGAAATGAGTATTGTTCGTATTTAGGGAGTCAAAAATGAGGTAGAAGAATATAGCAACGGTTAATTTTTGTATGATTGCAGATGGCTATATGAATTAGTCTCTTACCATCACTTACACAACAGGAAAGATGAAGCGAATTCTCGCGGCTTTTGCGCTTATCGCTTTGAATTCGGGATGCGGAGGGAATAGTTGCGAAAGAGATGCTGAAAACTACCGACCCAGAGAATGTGCAATCAAAGTAGCGTCCCGAGACTTCAGGTGGCGTTGGTTTAGTATTTCGGGTACAAATACAAAGGATGGTACCCAAAATACGTATTCTGATCTGGGTAGCTGGTACCCTTTATTCACGGAGCATATTGCGATTGGTGATACCGTAGTTAAGCGTAAGAATGAACTTGTGTTTTATGTCCACAAAAAAGACACCGTTCTGGCGTTCCCCTTTGACTGTGAAGGTAAGGTTTTCCACTAAGCAAGCACGGCTAGTTTACGGCTAAGATTACGGCTGGTAAATAAACTGCCTCCAAACGTAGCGGGGTGGCCGATTCTGGAATCGGCCACCCCGCTACGTTTGGGATTAAGATACGTTATTCTTTCTTGGTCGAGAACTGATAGATCGTCGTTGATTTGTAGGTTTCTCCAGGACGTAGTGTCGTTGTTGGAAACGCCGGGTGGTTTGGTGAATCGGGGTAATGTTCCGTTTCCAGGCAGAGCGCGTACCGTTTTTTGTACGGGAAACCTTCGCGGCCTGTTACTGTACCATCCAGGAAATTGCCGGTATAAAACTGGATCGCGGGTTCGGTCGTGCGAACTTCCATCAGGCGACCGCTGGTGGGTTCATAGACCGTAGCGGCCAGTTTGAGCGAGTCGGCAGGACCGTTTAATACCCAGCCATGATCGTAGCCACCACCGTATTTAATCTGGGTATCGGTTGAGTCGTTGATACGCTTGCCAACAACGGTTGGATTCGTGAAATCGAAAGGTGTATTCGCTACGTCCTGCAATTTGCCGGTTGGAATCAGGGTTTTGTCAACTGGTATGAGCCTGTCGGCGTTGAGCGATACGACGTGGTCGAGGATGTCGCGTTTGGCGCCACCTGTTAGGTTAAAGTACGTGTGATTCGTCAGATTGACGACGGTTGGCTTATCCGTTGTGGCCTGATAATCAATCTTCAGGGCGTTGTCTTTTTGTAATGTATAAGTCACTTCAACCGTCAGATTGCCGGGATAGCCTTCTTCGCCATCTTTCGAGGTGTACTTGAGCTTAAGTGCGGGCTCGTCGCCGTCAACGGGCGTAGCGGTCCAGAGCACCTTATCGAAACCTACTTTGCCACCGTGCAGGTGATTGCCGAAGTTATTGATGAACAGGTTATAGGTTTTCCCGTCCAGCGTAAATTTTCCTTTGGCAATCCGGTTACCATACCGGCCAATCAGCGCTCCGAAATACGGGTTGTTCTTCACATAGCTCGACAGTGAATCCTGACCCAACGTAACGTCTTCAAATTTGCCATTCTTGTCGGGCGCTGTCAGCGACACAATAATGCCGCCGTAGTTGGTGATCTGGGCGGTCATGCCTGCTGCGTTACGTAGCGTGAACAGGTCTGCCGTTTGGCCGTCGGGCAGTTTGCCGTATGCCGTTTTTTCGATGCCGGGTTTTTCTTCGCTGGCTTCTTTTTCTTTCTTGGAGGAACAGGAGTTCATGGTTAATGTGCCCGTTAGAAGAGCCAGAGATAGTAATTGGGGGAATAATTTCATGAACGAATGCGGGTTTTGGAGGAGTGAGTAAGTAAACGTGTTTTCGTGTAAAGATCGTACCTACGCAGACACGTATAGGAAAAGGATATGGTATCCCATTAATACTTACAGTTTTTTGCTTAGCGCCGTGCCATGGTTCTTAACTGTGGCACGGCGCTAAGCAAAAAACTGACTTAACAACCCTGACCGTAGTAGGCGTTTACGCCGTGTTTGCGCTCGTAGTGTTTCAGCCGTAGTGAGTCTTTAATGCGGGGCGTGTTGGGGTTGATCTGGAGCGTCAGATACGCCATGCGGGCCACTTCTTCCAATACGGCCGCGTTATAAACGGCTTTGTCGGCATTTTTGCCCCAGGTAAACGGACCGTGATTTTGCAGAAGAACCATTTCCATTTCTTTGTACGACAAACCTTTCTCGGCAAAGACGTTGAAAATCTGATTGCCCGTTTCGTACTCATAATCACCCTGAATCATATCGTCGGTGAGGGCGGGTGCGCAGGGTATATCCTGATGGGTATGGTCGGCGTGGGTGGTTCCGAAGATAGGAATGTCCAGTCCAGCCTGAGCCCAGGCTACTGCGTAGGTACTGTGCGTGTGCACGATGCCGCCAATCGAATCCCAGGTTTTATACAGTGACGCGTGGGTTTTGGTATCCGACGACGGCCGCATTTTTCCCTCAACGATTTTAGCGTCGTAATCGCAGATCACGATGTCGTCAACGGTTAGTTTCTCGTAAGGCACACCACTGGGCTTGATGGCAAAAACGCTGCGTTCCCGATCAACCGCGCTGACATTACCGAACGTAAATAGCACTAAGCCCAGTTTGGGAAGCTGCATATTCGCTTCGAAACATTCTTCTTTTAAAGTCGTGTACATGGTTAATGAGCGAAAGAGTGAATGAGCGAAAGAGCGACTAGAGTGGAAATAGTAGCAAACACTCTTGCACTCTTTCGCCCTTTCACTACTTAAAGTTCTAAAACTACCACCGACACGGGCGGCAACGTAACGGTCAGGTTATCGCCGTTTAGTTTGGCTCCGGTAAAAGGTACAGGCTTGATTTTGTTAGGATTATCAAACGTATTATGATCCTGCATTTTGGCCGATGCCAATATTCGACCCGTTATGCCCGACGCTTTGATTCCTTTCAGATTCACCGAAATTTCCTGCGGTTTGTTGGCGTCGATATTCACGAGAGAGATGTGAACTTTACCCGCCTTGTCGCGCGAGGCCGATACCGAAATGGCAGGCAGTTTTGTATCACCAACGGTATAATCGTCGGATTTTACATCAATAGGAATCAACGTAGCGTCCTGGTGTACATTATACATCTCCAGTACATGGTACGTTGGCGTGAGCAGTAATTTCTCCTTGTCGGTCAGAATAACTGCCTGCAATACGTTGATCGCCTGCGCCAGATTGGCCATGCGTACCCGCTCGGCGTGTTTGTGGAAAATGTTGAGCGTCATACCGGCCAGCATGGCATCGCGCATGGTGTTTTGCTGGTACAGAAACCCCGGATTTGTGCCGGGCTCTACGTTGTACCACGAACCCCATTCGTCTACAATCAGGGCTACCTTTTTCTGTGGATCGTACTTGTCCATGACCGCCGAGTGTTTCTGAATCAGCTCATCCATCTTGTACGCTTCTTTCAGGGTTCGGGCATACTCGCTTTCGGTGAAATTAGTGGCCGATCCTTTTTTGCCAGCGTCCCAGCTAAACACCGAATAATGGTGCATCGCCAGCCCTTCGAGCATGTTCACCGGAATATTTTTCATGAGCGTTTCGGTCCAGTTGTAATCGTCATCACTGGCGCCTGAGGCAATCCGAAAAATCTTTTCAGTGCCCACTTGTGAGTTCATAAACGTACTGTACTGCCGGTAAATGTTGGCGTAGTAATCGGGTTTCATGTTTCCACCGCACCCCCAGGCTTCGTTCCCTACGCCCCAGAACCGTACATTCCACGGTTTCTCGCGACCGTTTTGCTGCCGTAAGTTCGACATCGGGCTGTTCTTCTCGAAGTTGACATACTGCACCCACTCGCTCAGATCCTGCACCGTACCACTCCCGACATTGCCCGCCAGATACGGTTCCGTGCCTAATAACTCGCACATATTCAGGAAGTCGTGTGTACCGAAGCTATTGTCTTCCGTAACACCGCCCCACCACGTATTAACGATTTTTGGCCGTTTCGCTTTTGGTCCGATTCCATCTTTCCAGTGATACGTATCGGCAAAGCAACCACCCGGCCAGCGCAGATTCGGAATTTTGAGTTTCTTCAGGGCATTGACAACATCCAGACGTACCCCGTTTTTGTTCGGGATTTTTGTGTTGTTTTCGCCCACATAAAACCCTTCGTAGATGCACCGGCCCAGGTGTTCGGCAAAGTGACCGTATATGTGGCGGCTGATGACGGTTTTTCCTTCATCGGCATTGAGCGTCACTTTGTTCTGCGCCGAAGCAATGAGAGTCAGGCAGGCAAACGCAAGGGTTGTTAGTTGTTTTTTCATAGGAAAGGTTTGGGAATATATTTTTGTCGCAGCATTTTACCCGGCCCCTCCCCTGTTTTCCAGGGGAGGGGCCGGGGGTGGGGTAAATTAAGTCAAAGCAACAGAGCCACTACTTAACCCGGCGGTACAATTCATCAATAAGACCGGTATGCCGCTTCGCTCCAGCGTAGTTCGTTTTTCAGTTGACGCAATTTGGTATCCTGGTCAATGACGACCAGTTCAACCCCGAAAATATCGGCGAAATCTTCCATGTGTTCTGTCGTCAGGTTTTGGCTATAGACAGTATGGTGCGCTCCGCCAGCCAGAATCCAGGCGGCACAGCCCGTTTGCATGTCGGGAAGGGGTTTCCAGATCGCACGGGCTACGGGTAGTTTGGGCAACGCTTCGGGGACTTCTACGGCTTCTACTTCGTTGACCAGCAGCCGGAAACGATTTCCCATGTCGATGAGCGATACGTTAATGGCTGGTCCTGCGGGTGCATTGAACACCAACCGAACCGGATCGGCTTTGCCGCCAATGCCTAACGGATGAATTTCGCAGGTTGGTTTGCCAGCGGCAATGGATGGGCAGATTTCGAGCATGTGCGACCCCAGCACCAGCGGATTACCAGGATCAAAGTGATACGTATAATCTTCCATAAATGAGTTACCGCCGGGTAAACCTGCCGCCATCACTTTCAGAGTCCGTACCATCGCCGACGTTTTCCAGTCGCCTTCACCACCAAAGCCATAGCCATCGGCCATCAGGCGCTGCGATGGAATGCCGGGTAACTGCGTCATGCCGTGCAGATCTTCAAACGTATCAGTGTAGGCGGAGAAGTTACCATCTTTCAGAAACGCCCGTAGCCCAATTTCAATTTTAGCCGCATCCCGAAGCGAACTATGTTGCGCTCCGCCTTTTAACAAAGAAGCTATCAGTGTATAGCTGTCGGCGTATTCGGTTACCAGGTTATCGATCTCAGCGTCCGTCACCTGATTGATGACCGCCACCAGATCGCCAATGCCGTGCGTGTTTACTGACATGCCGAACGTCATTTCAGCGGCCACTTTGTCGCCATCGGTTACGGCCACCTGCCGCATATTATCACCAAAACGCACAACTTTCATGGTCTTTAACTCATAGGCAGCTACGGCCACCCGTGTCCAGGACGCAATTTTTGCAATAACATCGGGTTGCTGCCAGAAACCAACCACCACTTTGCGGTTCAAACGCATCCGTGACATCATAAACCCAAATTCACGGTCGCCGTGGGCCGACTGATTGAGGTTCATGAAGTCCATGTCAATGTCGCCCCAGGGAATGTCGCGGTTGAATTGCGTATGGAGGTGAAGCAACGGTTTTTTCAGTACGGTCAATCCCCGAATCCACATTTTGGCGGGCGAGAAGGTATGCATCCAGGTGATGATGCCCACGCAATTCGGTGCTACGTTCGCTTCCTGACAGATGGCGTAAATTTCGTCTGGTGTTTTCACCACGGGTTTGAAAACGACCCGCACCGGAACCTGCGGAGCGTTGCCCAGAAATTCGGCAATAATAAGCGAGTGGGCGTCGACTTGTTTTAGCGTTTCTTCGCCGTACAGGTGTTGGCTACCGGTGATAAACCAGACTTCAAATTGTTTCAGATCAAGCATGCTGCGTTGCAAATTGGGAACTGTTAACTTGTTTATTTTCAATAAAAGCACCCAGTGACAGGTACTTCTGGTAGAGCGTTTCGTAGATCGATGCCTGCGCTGGACGAGGGTAATATTCGGCATCGAAGCCTGAGCCCATCGCTTTCTGGGCAGCTTCCATGGTTGGGTGAACGCCAGCCGCTACAGACGCGCACATAGCGGCACCCAACGCACACGCCTGATCAGCACTGGCTACCTGGATGGGCTTATTCAGTACGTCGGCGAGGGTTTGCATCACGAACGGCGATTTTTTTGCGACCCCACCAATCGCAATTACTTTTTTGATTGGGACACCTTCCTCGATAAATCGGTCCACGATACTGCGGGAACCAAAGGCCGTAGCCTCCACTAATGCTTTGAATATTTTGGCTGAATCCGTACCTAAGTTTAGCCCTGCAATAGCCGCCTTGAGTGTGTGATTCGCATCGGGCGTCCGGCGACCGTTGATCCAGTCCAGGGCGATTAGGTCATTTTCAGTAACGGGTAGCTTCGCTGCCTGAGCCGACAGATGCGGAATGAGCTGACGGCTTAACGTATCGGCCGCTTCGTCGCCCAATAGCTCACGTACCGGATTGATGATCAGGCGGGAAAACCAGGCGTAAACGTCACCAAAAGCCGATTGCCCCGCTTCCAGTCCGAGCATCCCCGGCGCTACAGAGCCGTCTACCTGACCGCAAATTCCCCGGATGAGCCGATGCCCGATTTCTTCGTTGGGCGCCATCAGAATGTCGCAGGTAGACGTACCGATAATGCGAACGAAAGCATACGGCTCAATTTCAGCACCGATGGCGCCCATGTGCGCGTCGAAGGCGCCCACACCGATCACTACGTCGGTAGACAGCCCCAGTTTCTCCGCCCATCCTGCTGAGAGATTACCCATTGGTTTATCGGCGGTGTAGGTATCGGTGAAGAGCCGATCACGAAGTCCACCAAGCAATGGATCAAGTTTTGTCAGAAATTCATCGGACGGTAAGCCATCGAATTCGCTGTGCCATAAGGCTTTATGTCCAGCCGCACAGCGCGACCGACGTAACGTCAGCGGGTTTGTATTACCCGTGAGCACTGCCGAAATCCAGTCGCAGTGTTCAACCCACGAAAAGGCGTGTTCCCGAACGGCTTCATCAACACGTAGCGTCCGTAACATCTTGGCCCAGAACCACTCCGACGAATAAATTCCCCCTACGTATTTCGTGTAATCGACATCCCAGTGATGCGCCAGCTTGTTGATTTCCTCCGCTTCGGCGTTGGCCGTGTGATCTTTCCAGAGAATAAACATCCCATTCGGATTCTCGGCAAAATCGGGACGTAGCGCCAGTGGTAAACCAGTTTCATCGACCGGGCCGGGCGTAGAACCCGTCGTGTCAATCGAAATGCCAACCACCTGCTGCCGAACATCGGAGGGAGCTTGCGCTAAAGCACCAATAATCGTCGCTTCCAGCCCTTCGAGATAATCGAGGGGGTGCTGGCGAAATTGTGAGGTAGCTGGATCGCAGTAAAGGCCCTGTTTCCATCGGGCGTATTCGTGTACGTGTGTGCCAACGGCTTGTCCCGTCTGGGCATCAACGACCAGCGCCCTGACCGAGTCGCTACCGAAATCCACACCGATCACATATTGGTTTTTCATGGTTTAAGGGTGCTTCCCTGATCAAAAATTATATCTGATGAACGTTCAGCGTTACGTAGAAAGTGGCTCTGTTTAGGGATAGTGTCTTATTGACACAATATTACAGCGTCATTGTGTTATTTCCATGAGAAATAGCAATAATTTTTTCAACCTACAAGGTCTTCAAAGCTCTATAGGTTTTTCAGTGCTGATTTTAAGTTGACTAAGCCAATGTCAGTTCAGGGAAAAAGCTGACATAGTCCGTAAGATACTGTTGATACTTTTCGGCGTTCAGGCGATACAGCTGCCCTTTCTTCGTAACCGAGTTGGTATCCTTCTCGCCCGTGCCAATTAATAAGTCGGTCGATAAGATTTTCCGGCTGAAGTTTCGTCGGTCGAGGGGTGTTTTAAAGATGGCTTCGTACACCTTTTGAAGCTGCGGAATTGTAAATTTTTCGGGCATAAGCTCAAACCCAATCGCGTGCAGGGCGGCTTTATAGCGCAGCCGATGCATAGCCTGCTCAACCATGGCGTTGTGATCGAAAATCAGGTTGGGTTTAGCGCTCAGATTAATCCATGAGGCATTGTGGGAGCGAATGGCGTTCACATCCTGATCCTGAATATTAACCAGGGCGTAATAAACCACCGAAATGGTACGTTCGACCGGGTCGCGATTTATGGCACCAAAGGTTTGCAGCTGTTCAAGATACGTATTGGTCATCCCGGTCAAATCAAACAGAATCCGTTGGGCAGCGGCTTCCAAGTCTTCATTATCGTTCAGGAATCCACCCATCAACGACCACTTGCCAAACTCAGGTTCGAAATTTCGCTTGATGAGTAGCAGTTTGATCTCCTCCCCATCAAAACCGAAGATGATGCAGTCAAGAGCAACGAGAATCCGGCTTGGGTGTGTATAATGGATCATAATAATTATCAACAGAAAGTTAGATCAAGCCGGATGGTGTGTACGCAACACAATTATAAGGAAAGATGGGTATACTCACCAAATCGTGCTATGTATGTACACTATAAAAAAGGGCTTTCACTACGTAGTGAAAGCCCCGAAAATAGTAAACGTATCGACTTTAAACCGCTAAGCTGTAGAGTAGGCTTTAGCTAAACCCCAACTTCTCCCGAACGCGCGCAATCGTTTTTCCGGCCACGATGCGTGCTTTTGCCTCACCAGCCTGAAGTTCAGCTTCGAGGGCCTCGTGGTGCGTCATGTAATAATTGAAGCGCTCACGCTCATCGGCAAACTGCTCAACAATGAGTTCATAAAAGGCTTTCTTTGCCATGCCGTAGCCGTAATTGCCACCTTCGTACAGGCCCCGCATCGTTGCGATCTGCTCATCTGATGCCAGCAGTGAATATAACTGGAACGTAATGTCGGCGTCGGGATTCTTCGGTTCTTCGAGTGGTGTAGAGTCCGATTTGATTTTCTTGATCACTTTCCAAAGCTCATTTTCGGGCAGGAAAATGTCGATGTAGTTGTTATACGACTTGCTCATTTTAGCGCCGTCGATGCCGGGGATCGTCATGAGTCGGTCGTCGATACGTGGTTCGGGAAGCACAAATACCTCATCTTCATATTGATGGTTGAACGTACTGGCAATGTCGCGCGTCATTTCGATGTGCTGCCGCTGGTCTTTCCCGACGGGAATAATCTCGGCGTCGTAGAGCAGAATATCGGCTGCCTGCAAAACCGGATAGACGAATAAGCCTGCGTTCACGGCAGAAGCCGACCGATTGGATTTTTCCTTGAAGGAAGTTGCATTGTTGAGCATCGCAAAGGGCGTAAAGCAACTCAGGTGCCACGCCAATTCTGTATGCTCAGCTACCCGCGACTGCCGCCAGAATGTGTTTTTCTCCGTGTCCAGCCCAAACGCCAGCCACGTAGCGGCTACGGCGCGCGTAAACTCCCGGCGCATTGGACCGTCCTTGATGGTTGTTAGCGAGTGCAGATCGGCAATGAACAGAAACGACTCATTATCGGGTTGTTTCGATAAGTCAATTGCGGGCTTGATGGCCCCGAGAATGTTGCCCAAATGCGGTCGTCCGCTACTTTGGATACCAGTTAAGATTCGTGCCATGTATGGAATGATGAATGATAAATGATGAATGATGAATGATTTCTAACAAAAGCCATTCATTATTCATCATTCATCATTCACAGTTTGTAATTCATCATTCGTAAAAACTTATTTTCCTTGAGCTTCAACGACAGCAATGGCCACCATGTTGACAATTTCGCGTTCGGAGGAGCCTAATTGTAGTACATAAACCGGCTTGCGAATGCCGAGCAGAATCGGGCCGATGGTGTCGAAACCAGCGGCTTCGCTCATTAAGTTATAGGCAATATTAGCGGCTGATAAGTTCGGGAAAATAAGCGTATTCGCGCCTTCACCGACTAATTTACTGAATGGGTGATTCTGCTGAAGCAATTCCGTATTGAAAGCTAAGTGGGCCTGAATTTCTCCATCCACCACTAAATCCGGATGCTTTCGTTGCAGAATTTCGACAGCACGATTCATTTTCTCCGCATCGTCGCCCTTCGCACTGCCAAAATTTGAATACGTTACCAGCGCGATACGTGGCTTAATATTGAACCGCTCAACGGTCTGAGCCGTCAACTCGGTTATCTCGACAATCTCCTCGGCGGTAGGGTTGAAATTTACCGTCGTATCCGAGAAAAACAAGGGACCGCGTTTGGTGAGGAGAATGTACATCCCGGCTACTTTCTGCACGCCCGGTTCCTTGCCAATAACCTGTAAGGCTGGACGGATAGTATCCGGATAGCTACGTGTCAAACCGGAGATCAGTGCGTCCGCTTCACCCGTTTCAACCATCATGGCACCGAAGTAATTGCGGATGTTCATTAATTTCCGGGCTTCGGTGGCGTTCACGCCCTTGCGTTTGCGCTTCTCGAAGTACAGATCGCCAAACCGTTGAATCAGTGGTTCCTGCTCGGGCGACCGTGGATCAATGATCGGGATTTGCCCCAGATCGAGGCCACTTTCCTGAATGATTTGCTGGATTTTGGCCGTCTCTCCCAACAGAATTGGATGGGCAATGCCTTCATCCCGAACCTGTTGTGCAGCTTTGAGTACTTTTAAATTCTCCGCGTCGGCAAACACAACACGCTTCGGGTTGGCTTTGGCTTTGGTCAGAATTACCCGCGAAATCTGGTTGTCCTGGCCCAGCCGTCGGGCGAGTTGATGCTCGTAGGCCTCCCAGTCAGTAATGGGTAGCCGTGCAACGCCCGACTCAATAGCGGCTCGCGCCACAGCCGGAGCTACCGTTGCCAGCAGGCGCGGATCAACAGGTTTCGGTAGGATGTATGTCCGCCCGAAAATCATGTTCGATTCGCCATATGCCAGATTGACCAGATCCGGAACTGGTTTTTTAGCCAGATCAGCCAGCGCATACGTAGCGGCCAGTTTCATGGCTTCGTTAATTTCCGTAGCCCGTACGTCCAGCGCTCCCCGGAAAATGTACGGAAAGCCCAGAACGTTGTTGACCTGGTTGGGGTAGTCTGATCGACCCGTTGCCATGATAATGTCGGGCCGGGCAGCCATCGCGTCGTCGTAACTTATTTCGGGAACTGGATTAGCCATTGCAAAGACAATGGCGTTCTCTGCCATAGCGCGAATGTTGTCCTGACTGACGATGTTGCCCTTCGAAAGTCCCACGAATATGTCGGCCCCCACAAAGGCATCGGCTAATGAATGAATGTCGCGCGACGTAGCAAACGGGCGCATAATGTCGCTTAGGTCCGTACGATCCGTACGTAGCGGTCCGTTCACGTCGAACATGACAATGTTTTCGACTTTAGCCCCTAATGCTACGTATTGACGGGTGCAGGAAATCGCAGCGGCTCCGGCGCCAAGAATAACAAACTGAGCGGTCTCAATTTTCTTGCCAACCAGTTCGAGCGCGTTGAGCAGGGCGGCCCCGCTCACGATGGCCGTACCGTGCTGGTCGTCGTGCATGACCGGAATGTTCATGTCCCGTTTGAGCCGCTCCTCAATTTCGAAACACTCCGGCGCTTTGATATCCTCCAGATTGACCCCGCCAAACGTCGGTTCCATGATCTTAACCGTACGCACAAACTCGTCTATATTCTTGGTATTCAACTCAATGTCAAATACGTCGATGTCGGCATAAATTTTAAAGAGTAACCCTTTGCCTTCCATAACGGGTTTGCTGGCCGCCGGACCAATGTCGCCCAGGCCTAAAACGGCCGTCCCATTACTGATAACAGCGACAAGATTGCCTTTGGCGGTGTATTTAAAGGCATCGTCGGGGTTGGCTTCGATAGCCAGACAAGGCTCCGCTACGCCCGGCGAATAAGCTAATGAGAGGTCGCGCTGGGTGCTGTACTCTTTGGTCGGAATGACTTCGAGTTTACCCGGACGCCCTTTGGAATGGTAATCAAGGGCATCTTCGCGCCGGATTTTCTGATTCATATTACGGTTGTTGATGAGTATCCTGTCTCAACGTTTGGGAGCGCGAAGGTACGGAAAAAGTGAGCGGGGTTGCCAATCAATTCGCCCGGAGAACTTTATGCCGGTCTACATACGCCCAACCCGTCCAGCAAAAAAGCAGTAAAACACTCAGTAGGAAAGTACGCTGGCCGGGGTTCGTATGTATCGGTTCGACAACGGGTTTGGACGTCTTAATGTGAACAGCCCCATCCTGGCTGACACCAAAAACCAGAATCTGTTTGTAGTTGTCGTATTTGTCGCCAACTGTAAGCGGTTCGGTTTTTATTAATTTTTTGCGGTAATCGCTTTCCCGAATGAGTAGTTCAATGGGCTTCTGTGTCGTAATGGCCCATTTTAAGGTGTCTAAACGGACATCATAATTTCGGCGCGAGACATAAAACGAAAAGGCCGGATGGGTACGTAGTGAAATCATTACACCTTTAAGCCTGCCTTTAGGCTGCTCTTCGATAATCTTATCAACAATGTCAGTAACCGGAACAAGCCGGGCTGGTTTTGGGTTGGCCGGATTATGCGCTACGTAGCCGAAGGTGATATTTGCCGCAATAAATAAAGCTAGCCCAGCAATCATCCAGCGAAGCCGGTTCCGTTCGGCCAGGGTCAAAACTTTCTGATAGGCAATCGACTTGCCATACTGGCCAAAAGATTCTTTCAGTAAGTCGTATTCCTCAAACTCGTTTGAATCAATACTAAGGTAATTCGTTTGCAGATAGACAGTTAAGACGGAAAACGTACCTCCTCTATCAACTTCCAGCCGTTCGTTGTGGGCCAGAATAGCTTTGTAATCGAACTGTTTCGGTGATTGCCACAGTTTCTTGATCGTGAAATGATTACCTGCCAACTCAATACGTATAGTTTGCCGCCAATACGCTACCAAAAGCGGAACCCAGATAAAGCCAAATGCCGCCCAGAAGATCGGAGCGACACTGAGATCAGGATATTCCTGCCCGCTGGTGGCGATCATGAAGGGCACAAAAATCGTTGACGCGAAAAGCAACAAAAGCATCAGCCATTTAAGACGTAGCGCTTTGTGGCTGACCTTGAAAATCCGTTCCTGCTGACTTACCATAGGACAAGCCGTTTTCGTGAAGGTAGCTGTTCACTTTACCTTAACCCCCAATAATGGCAATAGTTAATCGGCTTACGCACACTAGCTTGCCTTGTCCGTCGGTGATACGTATGTCCCACACATGCGTGGTGCGGCCCGTGTGAATAGGGGTGCACCGACCATAGACCCAGCCTTCACGTACCGAGCGAAGGTGATTTGCGTTGATCTCCAGGCCAACGGCCTGTTGCCTGGATGGGTCATCCAGGAGCATCCAGGAAGCTACACTGCCCAGTGACTCGGCCAGCACAACGGATGCTCCACCGTGTAGAATCCCGAATGGTTGGTGCGTGCGGCCATCTACCGGCATTCGGGCGATAAGATACCCTTCTCCTGCTTCGGTGAACTCAATACCCAGATGCTTGACAATCGAATCGGCATGGGCAAATTCAAGGTTACTCAGATCAAAGCCAGCTTTCATACTATATTAAATTGAAAAGGTTATAAATCCTGAAATCATTGCTCAAGTTTCGTAGTAACATTGGCATTGGACCATGAAACATGGCGCGTTGTAACAGATAAATGCAGCGTTTTTGTGTAATTTTGCGGGTCAATTTTGGAAAAATTTGCCATTCGACACCAGTACGCTTGACACAAAAAACAATTTATCTGATTCGCCACGGCGAAACTGACTACAACCGACGGGGCGTGGTCCAGGGAAGTGGCGTCGATTCTGACCTCAACGATATGGGACGGGCACAAGCAATGGCTTTCTTTCAGGCTTATCAGCATGTGCCCTTTAACAAGATTTATATCTCCGGTCTGAAACGTACGTATCAAACGGCCGAGCCCTTTATGGAGCTAGGTGTGCCCTATGAGAAACTGACCGGCCTGAATGAAATTAGTTGGGGCGTAATGGAAGGTAAAGCCCCCGGCAATCTAGACAATGAATACTACAGCAGTCTGGTTAAAGCCTGGTCCTCAGGTGACACCAGCGTGACGACGGAAGGGGGCGAAAGCCCTGACCAGGTAGTTGTTCGCCAGAAAGTAGCCATTGACACGATTCTCTCACATCCCGACGAAAAGCTTGTTCTGGTGGCTATGCATGGCCGGGCGATGCGTATTCTGCTTTGCTGGATTACCAATCAGCCGCTTTCGGAAATGGATCATTTTGAGCACAGTAATCTTTGCCTCTATAAGCTTCAGTATGATTACGATTCTGCGACGTTCACGATCGAACTGTCTAACGATACGTCGCATTTGCTGTCGCTGGCCATGATGCACTGATTCATTACCAGTCAATGGGTTGAGTTAACCAATAATCCAGACATTTTCCCGCTGATAACGGATAGTTGGTTCGTGTGTATTGGTTACCGTATATTCGCTCATTGTCCGGTAGTAGGGGCGCGATGAAATGGATATGTCAAAGCAGAAAATATATTGGTTCTGTCAGCTTTTCGGCTGGTCGCTCCTCATTATGGTGGAGTACGTGGCCTACGTACTGGAATCTGATTCTGGCTTTGATCCCGACGCGTTATATTTAGCCATTGCCAATATTTTTCTTGGTATTACCCTTACCCATCTCTATCGGCTTATGCTTCGTCGGTGGAACTGGGTACGCTTACCTTTTTTCCGATTGGCACCGCGTGTACTGCTGTCCATTTGTGTTCTGTCCCTGATTATGACAATGGTCAATATCCCTGTTGACCGAAAGTTGTTTCCTCAATATTTCTCTGAGGAACCGTGGATCATAATCGGTTATCTGATAAGCTGGGGGAAAAGTATGCTCACCTGGGTGCTCAGCTACACGACGTATCACTACGTGGAGGAGAACCGAAATGCCGAAATTGAGAAGATTTTGCTCAAAACAAACATTCGCGAAACGGAGGCCAAGGTGTTACGGTCGCAATTGAATCCTCACTTCGTATTCAACGCGTTGAACAGCATTCGGGCGCTGGTGTACGAAAACCCAACCAAGGCGCAACAGAGCATTACGCAACTCTCTAATCTGCTACGTAACTCGCTCCTGGCCGATCGGCGTAAAACGGTTGAACTCCGTGAAGAAATCAAAACCGTTGAGGATTATCTGGCATTGGAAAAAGTTCGTTACGAAGAACGTTTAGACTCACATATCGACCTTGATGGACGGACGTTGTTCTGGCAGGTGCCGCCGATGATGTTGCAAACGCTAGTCGAAAACGCCATCAAACATGGCGTGTCAACGGCTGTTGGTGGGGGGTTTGTGGAGGTTCGATCTACGATCGTAACGGATAAATTGCACATCATAATTCGAAATACGGGTGTTCTGGGCGACAAAGAAGCGTCTGGCGGGTTTGGGTTAGCCAACACGGCCCAACGGCTCGAACTCCTTTACGGCCCCGAAGCGCAATTCCATATTTTTCAGGAAGACAGTCGTGATCAAACAGACCGACCCAGTGTATTGCACAACAATGGACCGGTCGTTTGTGCAGAAATAACGATTCCTGCCCAATCGGAAGGGATGTTCCGAAAATCAGTCAGCCAGTCGGTGATTCAGTAGATTGGTGAGTGACCGACGCGCGTATGTTAGGTACTGATTCCGGTATTGATTGACTGACGACCACATGCTGACTTCCTAATACATTAATAATCAATATGAAAACCCTTATTATCGACGATGAACGGCTGGCCCGCAATGAACTGCGTCGGCTGCTCGAAAATTTCCCCAAAATTCAGATCATAGGCGAAGCTGCTAACGCCGACGAAGCCCTCCCTATGATCGATGAGCTGGAGCCGGATCTGCTGTTTCTGGACATTCAGATGCCGGGTAAAAATGGCTTCGAGTTGTTGCAGTCCATCGAAGGCAAAACGCCGGAGGTAATTTTTACGACGGCTTTTGATGAGTATGCTATTAAGGCGTTTGAGTTCAATGCACTCGATTATTTGCTCAAACCGGTCGAACTGGCCCGTTTATCCGAAGCGATTCATCGGGTAGAAGAAGAACAGCACGTTCCCGAATCATCCGGCGTATCACCGGGAATATCGACAAAAATGCTGGGCGAAAATGACCAGGTATTTGTGAAAGATGGCGAAAAATGCTGGTTTGTCAAATTAGGGAAAGTTCGGTTGTTCGAGTCGATGGGTAACTATGTACGACTTTATTTTGATGATCAGAAACCGCTGGTTCTTAAGTCGTTGAATGCGCTGGAAGACCGACTTAATCCCACTACTTTTTTCCGGGCCAACCGCAAGCATATCATCAATTTGCAGTGGATTGAAAAAATTGAGCCCTGGTTTAGCGGGGGCTTACTGGTTACGCTTCGGGGGGGTGATAAAATCGAAATTAGCCGACGACAGGCAATTCGGTTTAAAGATTTGTTAAGTTTGTAGTAAGTTAGAGTGACCGTTGCATTAATAACGGTCACTTTGCTTAACAATACAAACTGTTTGTCGTTTGTAGCGACTAGACCGGACACTAAACGGCTATCGCTTACCCTGTATGAAGTACTTTTTTGCTGCTATATTTTTCAGCTCAATCGGTATTTTTTCGTCTTGTTCTTCAACGTATTCCGGACCACCTGCTTTAGATCATCAACAGTATACATTTGCTGGCTCTGCTCACTGCGACACAACCCGTAACACAGGTGTTGACGTATCGGTATCGTATATTTTGTTGAAGGATGATTCGGAAGGAGCGCGAAAAATTAACGACAGCCTGCGGTTGCTGGCGGCTGGCAGCGTGGTCGGCTGGCTGGACAGCGCCACCGTAGACCGCAATCCTGAAGCCCGCACCAATCTGGTCAAAGCCGCTACGTTATTTGCCTCCGATTATGAGGCCATGCGGAAAGATATTGGTGGCCTGGGTGGTTGCTGGGAACTCAAAACCAGTGCCGATACCGTTCATGCCAGCGCAAAAACGCTGACCGTCAAGTTTGACACGTATGCCTACACCGGCGGAGCGCACCCTAATTCCAACTTATCGTTTTATACATTTGATCGGGAGACGGGAGCGATGCTGACGTTAGCCGACATGATTTCCGATACAACGGCCTTGCTGGGCCTGGTTGAAAAAACGTTTCGCGCACAACAGAAGCTGCCTCCGAAAGCGGATCTTGAAGAACAGGGGTATTTCCTGCGGGACGGCCAGTTTTTTCTCCCGGCCAACGTAGGCCTGAGTCGAGACGGATTGATTTTCTATTACAACCCCTACGAAATTGCGGCTTATGCCGTTGGCCCGATTCAGGTGACGGTTCCCTATGACCAGCTTGGGGGGATTCTGGAGAAGGATTGGTTGTAGTCGGTTTGGAGCGTTAACGTTCAAACGAAATTGATCGGCAGGGACCCCTTGCCCGCCGTTATTTCCGTATGTTTGCCTCTTTCAACGCGCCTGTCGTTACCTGACGATGGGTCGTTTGCTTGCTGTATGAAAACAAAGTGGATTGTACCGGTTGCGGCCAGCAGCCTGATTATACTCCTGTTTTTCGGGTTTAAAGTAATTCGCTTTCAAGGCTTGTATTACTCCTTCAACGACATGTACATCTTCCTGCAGGCTTCCTGTAGCTGGATGAACGGACGACCGTTGCTGTACGAAAATATCTGGGGCTACGACGACCGAATTCACAACAATTACGCGATGTTGCTGTGGGGACCGCTGATCTATGTGAGCGGAGCCTACGGCGCATTTGCCGTTCAAACGATTCTGTCGCTCCTGAGTTATGGATTGCTGCTACGTAGCCTTAGCAGGACAATGGCAAGTTGGGTCGTCTGGCTCGTTCTGTTGGTCCTGTTGGCAGGCCCTGTTTGGTTCTGGTTCAATGATCACCCTGGCATTGGGTGGCATCCTGAATTGACGTATTTCCCGCTTTCGATTCTGTTCGTGCTGGCGCTGTTTACGTATCAACGGGGCTGGTTTCTGCTAACGGCGGCCCTCATTGTACTTGTGAAGGAAGATGGTGCGTTGCTGGCCGGCGCTATTCATCTGGGATTTTTGAGCGTACACTACCTGGTTGCCGATCGGAAGCGAAACATTTTTGGTATTTTGACCCAGCCCCGATTCTGGATTGTGTTGGCTGGATGGGCGGCAGTTTTCATTGCGGGCATGGCTTTTCTGTCTTATAAAAACCACGCTGCCGAACCCGAGCCACGTTTGCAACAGGCGCTTACGGCTATACGTAACGGATTGCATAGCCGGGATTTTATTCGCAAAAATGCTACGTTGTTACTCCAGACATTTCTGCTTCTTTTGCCCTCGATAAGCATCCTGCTGTATGGATTGTATCGGGTTGGCTGGCGACAGGCGGGTAGTATTCTGCTCGTATATGGGGTAGCGCAGCTGGCGTTGCTACTCTCCAACTGGGTGCAGGGCGCAACCTATTATGGTACAAACGCTTTATTTGATCTGGTGTCATTGACATGGCCACCTCGTTTTGTGCTGGTCTATGCCTTCTCGGTGACGTACACCCTGATTGTCTGGATCTTGTTCGATGCTGGCGAGCGACCAATAGCCAGTTGGAAACCCATATTGATTGGGCTGGTGCTGATCCTCATACAACTGCCCATTGTTCAGTATGCCCGGCCCGACGTTCGATGGGTTTCCCTGTTGCGTAACGTAGTGAGGCATCGTTATGACCCCCTAAAAGAGCCTTTACTCCCGGCGTCGGATGTGGCTGTGATTCAAAACCTGGCCCAAACGATTCCAGCACACTCCAACGTGTTTGTGTTCGATTTTCTGATTCCGATCTTTCACAAGCACTACAACATCTGGCCGACCGAAAAACAGTGGGAAAATGCCGACCTGGCTATTATTCCAAAACGGGATTTTCAGAAATTAGGAGAACGCTTGCCACGGGTTATGAAAAAACCATACCGATCCATACCCTTGGCCGCTTACATTATTTTCGTCACACCGGCGTATGAGCCCTTTGTAACGGCTTCCTTATCAACTAAACCCGCATCGAAATGACACTGGAACAATTCAAGGCGTCTCTCACGCAATCTCAGCCACCATCCGATCTTCATCCCATTGTTCAGGGGCTTTGGTACGACGCCAAAGGCGATTGGGAACAGGCGCATAACATTGCACAAGGCCGCGAGGGTGACCAACCCTATGATCGACTACATGCCTACCTGCACCGAAAGGAAGGTGATCGGTTCAACGCCAATTACTGGTATCGTCGGGCAAAAGCTACGTTCTTCGACGGGTCGCTGGAAGAGGAGTGGAGGGAACTGGTACAGCAGCATTTATAATATATTATCGAGGCTCATGTTTAGTTGAAAACGAAGTCCATCCTTCGCACTATGAAAGTCTTAAGCAAGAGTTGTTTGATACTAATATTTATCCTAACAGGATGTAAGCCTACGGGTCTCAATGGGAGTTACAAAGATTTAGGCGAGTTTGAAAGTAGAATTGAAGCGCAAAATCAGGCTATTACGAATATCTTAGATCAATATAATTCACTACCACAGAACGACTATTATAAGGTAAGATATTCAGTTCGGAATTCGGCACCTACTGAGAGGAGCGAAAACGCCTTGTGGTATCATAAAGAATTATCAAGTCTGGCTCTGGAACAAGACATTCATAGCGGAGCGGTATGTCGGTGGCAAGAGGTTAGTAAAGTGGTTTTGGAGCAGGCAATTAGATCAGCTAATAGCTTGATTAAGATTGATTCATTATCGAAACCTAATCAGCCTTTTCGTCAATGTCTATAACGTACCTTAGGTAGAAATATAAGGGCCGCCGGTTTCACCCCAGCCCCATTTGGGCATTGGCGCGTCCACAGCCTCGCCAATGGTATCGGTATTGGAATTGATTACGGCCAATCGAGAGCCCCATTCCAGATACCCGACCAGCGCTGAGCGAAACTCAGGGTCATCAGGTACACCAACCTCGTCGGCCGCTTCCTGAATTAAATTGACCCAGCGACGGCGCTGAACTTCGGTCAGATTTTTGCCCATGTGATGGTGAATCATTTCATAATGACTGCCTTCTGTGTCGCTATACGTAGTTGGCCCACGAAATACTTCGGCAATGAAATGAGCGACGTGCCGGGCATGTTCCGGCGACATGCCCCGAAAAACTGGTTCCAGGATGGGGTCTTCATTGACACGCTGATAAAACAAACGGGTCCAGGCTTCAAATTTTTCCATGCCGCCCGCCCATTCATACAAGGTCGGTACTGTGGTTTTTGATTGCGTTTCCATCGGATCAACTGGTTGATTTTTCGATTAAGATAAAACGAATTAGGCAAAAAAAAGCCACACTCCGAAGAATGTGGCCTACGTCTGTCGATGAATAGGTAATGTTGATTAAGAAAGCGAAATTTTCTAACTCACTTTCCCACTAATACTAGAAAGCCGATAGCTAAGCGTACATATCACCCCGTTGGTATGGAGTGTCTTCTTCAATTAAAACATCATTCACATCTGTAAGAGGTAATCCAAAAGCATCAGCAACGCCTTTATAGACAATCTTGCCTTCCACTACGTTCAGGCCAAGCTTAAGGTCCATGTTGTCCCGGCACGCCTGTTGCCAGCCTTTATTGGCTATTTGCAGGGCATAGGGTAACGTAGCGTTTGTTAGCGCGATAGTGCTGGTGTAAGGCACAGCGCCCGGCATATTCGCAACGCAGTAATGCACAACGTCATCAATAATGAAGGTCGGATTCTCGTGGGTCGTTGGACGGCAGGTTTCGATGCAACCACCCTGATCAACCGCTACGTCGACCAATACCGTACCCGGCCGCATTTGTTTCAGCATCTCCCGCGTAATGAGGTGAGGAGCTTTCGCTCCCGGAATCAAGACGGCACCCACGATCAGATCGCAGACCTTGATCATCTCACGAATATTGTATTCGTTCGACATCATCGTCTGCACGTTCGGCGGCATAATGTCCGACAGATAGCGCAGACGGGGCAGACTCACGTCCATGATCGTTACGTGCGCACCAAGTCCGGCTGCCATTTTAGCGGCCTGTGTACCAACGATACCACCGCCCAGAATAAGTACGTTGGCTGGTTTTACGCCCGGTACACCACCCAGCAGAATACCCCGGCCTTTCAATGGTTTCTCCAGGTATTTGGCACCTTCCTGAATCGCCATCCGACCCGCAACTTCCGACATGGGAACCAGCAACGGCAGGCTACGATCGGGACGCTCAACCGTTTCGTAGGCCAGACAAACGGCCCCTTTCGCCAGCATTGCCTGTGTCAGTTCTTCCGACGAAGCAAAGTGGAAATACGTAAACAGTAGTTGATTTTCTTTGATCAGGTCATATTCAGCCGCGATGGGCTCTTTAACCTTCATAATCATTTCGGCAATGCCGTAAATGTCTTCGATGGTTGGCAACATGATGGCACCAGCCTCGATATACCCTTCGTCCTCAAAGCCACTGTCTTCACCCGCATTGACCTGCACATAAACAGTATGGCCGTATTTGCGAAGCTCAGTCACACCGGCAGGTGTCAGCGCCACCCGGTTTTCATTATTTTTTATCTCTTTGGGAACACCAATGACCATAACGTCTACGTGGATTGGGGAGATTTTGATTGACTACTACACAAAGGTAAAATTGCCATGACTATTTTCTAACAGGCGCCCTTATTTTGGTATATATGAATAGTTTTTTCTTACTTTAAAGGATATTGTCCTGTACGTTGCTCAAATAGGTACTGTCATTCCGTAAAAATGCCGTTATGGAAATTTTAGATAAAATAGATCGTAAAATTCTTAGTCTATTGCAGGTCGATGCCCGGCTCACGATTCAGGAGATTGGTCAACGGATTAACTTATCGAAAACACCCGTTCATGAACGTATCAAGCGGCTCGAACGCGCTGGTATCATTGACCGCTACGTGACCATTTTAGACAAAAAAAAGCTAGGAAGCTTGCTCATGATCTACTGCCAGGTGACGCTCGACCGGCAGACCCGAGACGCCTTCGCCGATTATGAAGCCGCTGTACGGGAACTACCCGATGTGCTGGAGTGCAATCGGGTGTCGGGTACCTTTGATTACCTGATCAAAATTGTTAGCCGCGACATGGAGACGTATAACCATTTTTATCAGGAGCAACTATCGGTGATTGCCGGCACGCTGCACATAAGCAGCTTTTTTGTGATGGCTGAGGTGAAAAACTCAACGGTTGTTCGGTTGGAGTAATTCGATTTCTGAGTCGAATGGAGATAGAAACACACGGGAATTCGAGTTGCAGCCGTCTTATCTAACAAAATGAAAGCTGGAATAGGCATAGGCAATCTACACAGGCCCGGAGGGCATCACAATTGATGACCGCGGGTTTACCCAATCAAAAAGGACGTATCAAAAACTGCTTTTCGGTACGTCCTTTTTCTCGGAATGAATACTATTTTAAAGTAGTATCGCAAGGAATTTAACTTGTTAAAAAGGACTATTTATTACCTACAGCCTCTTTGTTATGACGTTACGATTTTTACTCGGTTTTGGCCTGATTAGCAGCACTACCCTGACGGTTCAGGCGCAAAGCTGGCAACCCGTTACAACGCAAAATGCCTGCTCACCCCGGCACGAAAATGCCGCTACGTTAATCGGTGATAGTTTATATGCTGTTGGCGGACGAGGTATGAAACCCCTGGAAGCGCTTAATCTGAAAACGCTGGTATGGCAAACGCACCCTGCTCCACCTGTTGAAATGAATCATTTTCAGGCCATTACCTACGGTGGAGAACTCTACGCCATCTGCGCGTTTGAGGGGAAATACCCGCACGAAACGCCTATCCCGAATATCTACATTTATAATCCTAAACAGGGGAAATGGCGGGTAGGACCGGAGATTCCTAAAGACCGGCTTCGGGGCTCGGCGGGTGTTGTGGTGTACAAAGACAAAATCTACGTAGCCTGCGGTATTACCGACGGCCACTACGATGGGCATGTGGCCTGGCTCGACGAATACGATCCGAAAACCAATACCTGGAAAAAACTGCCTGATGCGCCCCATACCCGCGACCATATTAGTGCGGCTGTTGTCGATGATAAATTGTATCTGGCGGGTGGCCGTAATTCGACGGCCCGGATCAACAAAGTGCTGGAAACAACCATCGCGGAGGTGGATGTGTACGACTTCAAAACGGGCCGCTGGACAACACTGCCCGCTACGTCCAACATCCCGACTCAGCGGGCGGGAGCCACGGCGGTAACACAGGGTGGAAAAGTCTGGATCATGGGTGGCGAAACAACACAGCTGCTATCGCATAACGAAGCCGAAGCACTCGACCCAAAAACAAATCGCTGGACGGCTGGCCCGAAAATGAACCAGGGACGACACGGTACACAGGCGGTTGTTTACATGGGTCAAATCTACATCGTTGCCGGGTCAGCCAATCATGGCGGAGGACCAGAGCTGAATACGGTAGAGGTATTGAAATAATGAATAATATCTCGCTGGGTTAAAACCCGGCGCAATGCATCAAATTTTATCACTTGCGCCGGGTTCTAACCCGGCTGGATATTGAACCCATTCATGAAAAAGATACACTATATACTTCTTGCATTCGTACTGTCTGCTTCGGCGGCAATTGCTCAAAAAGGCCCTGACCAGCCGGAGTGGATTTCGATTTTTAACGGGAAAGACCTCAGCGGCTGGGACATCAAAATTGCGGGTCAGCCGCTGAACGATAATTACAAAAATACCTTTCGCGTCGAAGATGGCATGATGCGGGTAATGTATGATCAGTACAAAACTTTCGACGGTAAATACGGGCACATCTATTACAACAAGCCATTTTCGTACTACAAGGTGCGGGTAACGTATCGGTTCGTCGGCGATCAGACGCCCGGTGGTGATAGCTGGAACGTGCGTAACAGTGGTATCATGCTGCACTCACAGTCGGCGAAAAGTTTATCTATCGGGCAGACATTTCCCGTATCACTCGAAATGCAGTTTCTGGGCGGTCTGGGTAAAGGACCCCGCTCGACGGGCAACTTGTGCACGCCCGGCACGCAGGTGTACATGAGCGGCAAACTCCGCCCCGAACACTGCACCGACTCCGACTCGAAAACCTACGATGGGGACCAATGGGTAACGGCCGAAGCCATCGTGCTGGGTGATTCGATTGTGCATCAGCTCATCAACGGCGACACCGTACTGACCTACGAGAAACCGGAAGTTGGGGGCGGCTTCGTCAGCCAGGATCATGACTGGAGTGCGGGGCACTTTAGCCCTGAAGCGGCCAAATACTGGAATGGCCGGGCCAATACGTCGTTGAAGGAAGGATACATTGCGCTTCAGGCCGAAAGCCATCCCATTGATTTCAAGCAGGTTGAAGTGCTTAACCTCAAAGGGTGTATGGACCCTAAAGCCCTGAATTACAAGTCTTACTATGTCAAATCAGACAATACGCAGTGTCAGTATAAGAAGAAGTAAAAGCCTGTTTGCTACATGAAGCGAGTAACGACCATTGATGTGACCCGTGGTTTAGTGATGGTGATTATGGCGTTGGATCACGTTCGTGACCTGCTGCATACGCCCGCACTAACTCAAAATCCCACCGATCTAACGACCACAACGCCCGAGCTATTCCTGACCCGGTGGATTACGCATTTATGCGCCCCTACGTTCGTCTTTCTGTCGGGAACATCGGCTTATCTGTCACTTCGGAAACGGAATGACGTAGCGGCCCGGCGGTTCTTACTGAAGCGGGGCGTTGTGCTGCTGGTGCTCGAACTTACGATCGTCAACTTCGCTTTCTGGTTCGATATTCACTTTCAATCCCTGATGTTACAGGTCATTTATGCGATTGGTGGCGGGTTAATCATCCTGTCGCTACTGGCGAAATTACCCGTTAAATGGGTTGGGGCTATCGGGCTGATTATCGTATTTGGGCATAATATTCTGCAAATCGTGCCGTCTTTTACCGATCCAGCCGCCAGGCTGATCTGGGCATTACTCTTCCGCACCGAGTTTTTCCCAATTAGCTCTTCATTTGCGTTACTGGCGGCATATCCACTGATTCCCTGGCTGGGTATTATGCTGGTTGGTTATGCATGCGGGCAGTTGATGGAACGGCCTGTGGAGCAGCGAAAACCCTTACTGCTACGTATCGGTTTGGGCTCGTTGGCCTTGTTTATTCTACTGCGTTTTCTGAATATTTATGGCGATCCAGCGCCCTGGAGTCCCCAAAAGGATGGCCTGTTCACGTTCCTGTCGTTTATCAACGTATCGAAATACCCACCATCGCTGATCTACGATTTGCTCCTGCTGGGCCTGATGTTCCTGATTCTGTCCGCTGCCGATGGGGCTAATAACGCTTTCACGCGCTGGCTAACGGTATACGGGAAAGTACCCATGTTTTATTACATCCTGCATTGGTATCTGGTCCACCTCTCGATGATTGGGATGAGCCTGATTCAGGGCTATTCCCTGGCCGACATTCCTTCCGGTCCGTTGAATTTTGGTCGGCCCGCCGGGGCAGGCATTTCGCTTGGACTGGTTTACGTCGTCTGGATCAGTTTAGTGTTACTGCTCTATCCACTCTGCAACTGGTACGGTCGCTACAAAGCATCTCATCCGGAGATTGGATGGTTGCGGTACGTGTGAGTTTATGTGAGATTCATGCTGACTAAATCGCTCTCCCGCGAGCCACAAAAAAAAGCCCACCCAACTGGGTGGACTTTTTCATCGCGTTGCTTCCAATTATCTTCTTAACGTATCGTGACTTGGGGCAAATAAGACGCTTACAGAATTACCAGACGCACCTGCTGATGCGTAATACCCCGTCTGGCCGTCAGCACGTAAACGCCTGCTGGTAAAGTCTGGTCTGGTCGCAACGTCATAGTCCCATTCGATTCTGCCATTCCCTTAAACGACACAAGTTGGCCCTGCATGTTGGTCAGTCGCAGGTCAGCTACCGTCCAGGAACGAAGCTGGATGCGAAGGACCTGGTTCGTCGTTGGATTTTCCAGTAACTGCAGTAGTGGTTCATCACTGTCTGGCAGGAAGGCTACTAGTTTAGAGTAATCAAAACTTCCATCCTTATCGACCATTCGTAAGCGGTAGTAGGCTGTTTGGGAGGATGGAAGTTGGTCGGTAAACGAATAGCGCTGACTTTGGCTCGTTTGCCCATTGGCTAATACACGACCCAATGAACCAAACTCGATGGCGTCGTTACTACGTTCTACGACAAAATAGTCACTATTATATTCCCAACTCGTTTCCCAGGCCAGCCGCACGGCCGATCCTTCGGGTGTGGCTGTAAATTTGACCAGACGCACCGGCATGGGTGCACACGAGGGAAGACTGGCGTTAAACGGATAGTCGTGCATTTCTCCACCAATATTGCTGAACGATTTGGCAATGAACTGCCCTTCAATATTTGACGACCCCATTTTAATCACATCGGCATTGGGCGCCAGCACACTACCCTCAATTTGTGCACCCTGAATGGTTAAGACCGTAGTGGACGGGAAGTTCCACAGGATGTAACGCAAGGCAGACTTATCGCCCGGCACATTGATATTTGGTACACTCCAGTTGTAAGCACCAACTGCCGCTACGTTGATCACTAGAATCTGGCTTGCCGATGGAGAATTGTTAAGAATGAAATCCTGTACTTTACTCAGGTCCGAACCGGTTATGTTTAGCACATTCACTCCCGAGTGCAAATTGATCTTGATCTGATTCGGTAGGTTCGTAATAGGAATTATCGTTCCATTTGCGTTGGTAACCTCTGTGTTGCCAGAACACAACGCCAGGGTGGTTGAGTTGGTGCGCAGGCTGGAGAAAGCAGTCGAGAAGTTAATGCCGGTTGTTCCGCAGACTGGATTGTTTGAGGCACTGACTGGATTAGCGGGTGTCCAGTAGTTAGCTGCCGCTGACAACAAAATGGTAGGGCTTTGACCGTAGGACGTAGACGTTTTATTGATCCGGATAGGGGAAAACGTATTATTGTTGTCTTTGTAGTAAGTTATTAGGGGGTCCGGCGATGCGCAGTTGCCAATTTTCATGTAGGTGTTATTGAGGACCTGCAACCCACCATTGAGACTAATCCCACCATTAACCACTAACCCGACTGGAATATCACCAACTTTATATAGGGGTAAGGTTCTTGTGGAAGCGGCAATGCCGTAACCACCATTTACGATCAGATTACCCCCAACAGCTACTGAACCTTCTGTCTCACTGCTGTAGACAGTGAAATTTCCTTCTACAAATACATTGAAAACGCCAGCTGGCGTTAAAGGATTTTGCCCATTTACTTTATCGGTAAAGGCTGTACATAAGAATAATAAGACGAAAAGAAAATTCGTTATACAAGTAAAAAATTTCATAAAAAATAATTGATTAATTGAGTGGGTAATTAATAAAAGAGGGCTAGGTCAAAAGGTGATATAAATGTTTTATAATTTGCTTCTGTATGCAAATTTTGCCAGTATTGTTTTTCGGAAATTTATTAAGCGAGGTATTTTTGTAACCGAATTTTAAGGTATATATTTTTTTGTAAATGATTGATTTATAATGTATTATAATTTAATGAATCTGATAACTTAAATATATTTAAAAAAACATTTTTATTTTTAATGAGAATAGTCTGGTGTATTTAGTAACAATAAACATGCAATAGTTAGGAATTAAATAAGTTGAATTATTAATAATATGGTATGCATAATTTTTACTATATACAGATAAATAATAAAATTGATATTTAATTATTTAAGATTAATCGAATGCTATGTTTCTATCGCTGAGGTTGCTATTTAATGAGTTGTTGTAAAGTAGTGAAATGTAATTTATTTCGCCTTACTGTAATTAGTAACTTAATTTGACAAGAAACTATATTTAATTTTTTGATTACAAATGTGCCTTGGTCTGGAAAAGTGACCAGACTTTAGCAACAAATAATACAACTCTGGGTAAATTGGTCAGTCACTTGCCTGCGTAGTAATATGCTGACAAAAGATCCCATTAACACTGTTGAGCAGTAGGTAGCAATACGTTATAAAACGCTGCCTGATCTTTGATCCGTGATCTCAAACCAGGCAGAATCATGAAAACGATATGTTGCTTCAACCCTCCGTTTATTTGACCTTACGGCGATCAATCGCGTCGTAAAGACGCAGACATCCGGCCAAGCGTTGTCAGGTCAGACTGTGCATGAAGTGGTTTGTGAAGCTGATCCATCCTCTGTGGGGATCATAATTAATAGCAAGCAGGTGAAACCCGGCGATCCTGACTTCCTCAGTGATATTCCTGATGCGCGGACGTTATAGCCATAAAAGTCAGCGTTCTATAAATCAGGCGGGCACCAGCTCTTTGCGTTCCCCAATTTGTTGCCGCCACATAGCGTAATAAAGCCCTTTGCGCTCCAGTAATTCGGCATGGCGGCCCTGCTCCACTACGTGTCCCTGTTCCAGCACGAAAATCCGGTCAGCGTGGAGGATGGTGCTCAGGCGGTGGGCGATCAGGATCGTAATGTGTCGGCGCGAACCGGACAAATCACGTACTGTTCGGCCAATTTCCTCTTCGGTTAACGAGTCCAGGGCCGACGTAGCTTCATCGAATACCAGCAAAGCGGGTTTGCGCAGCAGCGCGCGGGCAATGCTCAGCCGTTGCTTTTCACCCCCGGATACTTTCACTCCACCTTCGCCAATGACCGTATCGAGTCCTTGAGGGGCGCGGGCTAACAGCGAATCGGCAGCAGCCTGATGCAGGGCGGTGAGGCATTCGGCATCGGTGGCACTGGGCGCGACGAAGCGGAGGTTTTCGCGGATGGTTCCGGCGAAAAGCTGCGTATCCTGCGTCACAAAGCCGATTTGCTCTCTCAGTTCGTCTAGGTTCACTTCAGAGCCCGGAATGTCGTTATAATAAATCTGGCCGCTTAGCGGTTTATAGAGGCCTACCAGCAACTTTACCAGCGTAGTTTTCCCCGAACCGCTTGGACCGACAAACGCAACCGTTTCACCGACCTGCGCCTTGAACGAAATACCATCGAGAGCGGGTTTTTCGGCGGTGAGGTGTTTGAAATGAACATCCTCGAAGGCCAGCGTTTTGAGTGCCTTGACGGGTTGTGGCAGCGCCGGTTTTACGTCTCGGGGCGTATCCAGGATTTGCTGGAAATTAGCCAGCGATGCTTCCGTTTCGCGATAGATATTTATGATGTTGCCCAGTTCCTGCAATGGCCCGAAAATGGCGAAGGAATAGATGAACAACGAGAAAAACTCACCCACCGTAATTTCTTCCCGTACCACCAGAAACAGCATAAGCAGCATAATGGCATTACGTAGCAGGTTTACAAACGTGCCCTGAATAAACGACAGTGACCGGATGTAGCGCACCTTTTTGAGTTCGAGCTTCAGGATTTTTTCCGTCGTCGCGTTCAACCGTTCGGTTTCCTGCTGTGCCAGACCAAGGCTTTTAACTAGCTCGATGTTGCGCAGGCTTTCCGTCGTCGAACCCGCCAGTGCGGTGGTTTCGGCGACAATCGTTTTCTGAACAGTCTTGATTTTTTTGCTCAGCAGCGAACTTACGAACCCCAGCAGCGGAATGGTCAGGAAATAAGCCGGGGCAATGGGCCAGTACACCGTAGCGGCATACCACATCACAAAAATAATGCCCACGACTGACGTAAAGAGCACATTGACAAACGATTGAATCAGCTTCTCAACGTCGGACCGTACCTTCTGCAACTTGCCCAGCGTCTCGCCCGACCGCTGGTCTTCAAACACCTGGTAGGGTAGTTCGAGCGAGTGGCGAAGACCGTCTGTATACAGTCGTGCTCCGAGCCGCTGGGTGATCACATTGACGTAGTAATCCTGAAAATTTTTGGCGATGCGGCTCACCATGGCCACGCCCAGTGCCTGCAAAATCAGCAGACCGGCTCCGTTTTTCAGGAAGCCCCAGAAACCTAACGGACGTAGCGTGCCACCGGGCTTAACAACGTATTGGTCAATGATTTTGCGGAAAATGTAGGGGTCGAGCAGCGAGAAAACCTGGTTGATAGCCGCCAGAAAAAGCGCTAGTGCCAACAGGCCCCAATAGCGCCGTAAATAGCTGTAAAGAAGTTGCATAAATGAGTTGGTGGTAAAGCTACGCAGGTTAATGTGTTGAGCGAACCGATGCTCAGACGGGATTCTATGGTAGAATAAGCCCTTGTTTAACTAACAACCCATCCGCGCCAGACGTTCATGTCCGGTGCGGATGGGTTGATGTTTCAGGAAAGAATTTGAAATTGCTCAACCGGGCGTGTATCGCCTATGGCTTTCCGGTACGTTGTTGCAAAAAGTGGACCAGGGGCTGGATCGCAGCAGGCAGGCTGGAGTCATCGAAGGTCAGATTAGCCCTTTTTGAGCCTTCCTGTAGTGTAAGCCGATATTGATAGCCGTCTCGTAGGTTCGAATTCGCTGAACGGGATGTATAGGAGCCCGGCTCTGCCAGAACAGCCGCTGCCAGCTTCTGTAGATCGATTGGTAAGTCGGCAGTTGTGGCTTCCGTTTCCGCTACCTGTGGAAATAAGCCCCCTTCGCGGGCATAAACTACTTTCATGAACTGGATTCGCCAGAACCGTTTTCCCTTACAAACCGACGGCCTGAAAGGATTGTTTGACAATACTCTCCGTGGCAGCGGGCACTTTGCCCGCACTGGCTAGTTTTTTCGCCTGCGTGGAGACGGCCGTTTTAAAACTTTTAAAATTCGTAGTGGGCTTGAGCGTTTTCAGCGTTTCGAACCAGAGCAAAGCAGCTTTATCGGTTTCGATACCAACTGCCACCAGATGAAACACTTTGTTCGGAATGCCACTATTAATGTGTACCCCGCCATTATCCCCCGACCCTTTATATAGATTATTCATATGCGCTGGCTGCGGGTCTTTTCCCATCAACTGATTGTTGTAGGCTGTGCCAGGCGCTTTCAAAGAACGTAGTGCCTGTCCCTTAAGCGTAGGCCCCATAATTTCGTCGCCAATCAGCCAGTCGGCAGTAGCCGCCGTTTGCTTTTTGGCAACCTGTTTAATTACCGACCCGAACACATCTGCATAATGCTCATTAAGCGCTCCGGATTGTCCCTGATAGTTGAGACCAGCCGTATATTGCACAACACCGTGGGTCAGCTCATGCGCGGTTACGTCGAGTGCATTGGCCAGGTTGATGAAAATCTTTCCGTCACCGTCCCCAAACGTCATCTCGTCGCCATCCCAGAACGCGTTGGCGTAGGCTTTTCCATAATGTACGTTTAGAATCAAATCTGCGCCGTGGTTATCCACCGACAGATAATCGAACGCAGTTTTGTAATAGCTGCGAACTGCGCCCGCATTGTCGTAAACAGTATTGACAATTGGGTCTGCGGAAGCCGCTCCACTTTCTTTCCGAACGAGCAGAAGTCGCTGATTCTGTGTCATTTTGGAATCGTATACGAAGCGGTCCGCATTTTTAACAGGGGGCGCAATCAGCGACGATTCGCTACTGCGAAACGCCAGCTGGTCAGCCCGACGATCCCGAAATTCCTTGCTGATAGATTTGGTCTGGGCCGAAATGTCAACCCCGGCTTTTTTGAGTTCGTCGATGACAAACGGCGGTATAATCTGGCAGTTACAACGATGATGATTTTTCATGGGAAAAGCGCATTAGGAAGTTGGCTAGAAAGTCGTAATGAGATGCTCCGGCCTGACAAAGTTTTTCATTATCAGAACGAAAAACAAGCCAATCTATTCGTACTTCGTCCCGTATTTCTACCCGTTTTAGGTAACGGAATCAGTTGATTTATGGCTTATCGGGAAGCCATATTTTTGGTGCGCTTTGCCAACAAAAACGCCGGACGTTTCCGCCCGGCGCTTCCTAAACCTTGTAAATTTTTAAATCGCTCCTGCTTTTATCTCATCAACCACCGCCGGGTCGAGAAGTGTCGACGTATCGCCGAGGTTGCCGGTGTCGCCTTCGGCGATTTTGCGCAGGATTCGGCGCATGATTTTGCCGGAACGCGTTTTGGGTAAGCCCGTTACGAACTGAATTTTGTCGGGTTTGGCAATTGGGCCAATCACGCGGGTTACGGTCGCCAGAATGTCGCGCTTGGTCAGGTCGGCGTCGTGGTCGGAGGGTTGCTGATCCGTGATGACGTAGGCGTAAATACCCTGGCCTTTGATGTCGTGCGGATAGCCCACCACCGCGCTCTCAACCACGCCCGTGTGCATGTTGATCGCGTTTTCGACTTCAGCTGTGCCAATGCGATGGCCCGATACGTTCAGTACATCGTCCACGCGGCCCGTGATGCGGTAATAACCGTCTTCGTCACGGAGACAACCGTCGCCCGTGAAGTACAAGCCCGGATACGTAGCGAAGTACGTCTGGCGGCAGCGCTCGTGGTCGCCATAGGTAGTACGCAGGATGCCTGGCCAGGGGAACTTCATGCAGAGGTTTCCACTAACGCCATTGCCTTCAATTTCTTTGCCGCTCTCATCCACCAGAATCGGCTGAACACCCGGCAGCGGCAACGTAGCGTAAGTCGGTTTGGTTTTGGTAATACCGGCCAACGGCGAAATTAGAATGCCACCCGTTTCGGTTTGCCACCATGTATCGACAATCGGGCAGCGGTTTTTTCCGATGTGATCATCGTACCAGTGCCAGGCTTCTTCGTTGATCGGTTCACCGACCGAGCCCAATACCTGCAAGCTGCTCAGATCGTGGTTTTCGACTTTCTCTAAACCAAAACCCATCAACGACCGGATGGCAGTAGGCGCGGTGTACAGAATGTTGACGTTATGCTTGTCGGTAATATCCCAGAAACGGCCGCAGTCGGGGTAAGTTGGAGTGCCTTCAAAAATGATCGACGTAGCACCACTTGCCAGTGGACCATACACGATATAGCTGTGGCCGGTAATCCAGCCGATGTCAGCCGTGCAGAAAAAAATCTGATTTTCTTCGTACTGAAAAACGTTCTGAAACGTGTAGGCGGCATAAACCATGTAGCCTCCGCAGGTGTGTACCACACCCTTGGGCTTACCCGTGCTGCCGGACGTGTACAGAATGAACAGCATGTCTTCGGCGTCCATTTCCTCGGCAGGGCAGTCGGCCGTAACCTGCTTGAGTTCCTGTTCCCACCAGATATCGCGGCCTTTCAGCATCGAAACCGGCGTCCGGGTACGGGTTAGCACAATTACTTTCTGGACGCTTGGACAGCCAATCAGCGCATCGTCTACCGTATTTTTCAGCGGCACTTCTTTGTTTCCCCGATAGGCACCATCCGCCGTCACGACCACTTTGCATTGGGCGTCGTTGATGCGGTCGGCGATACTCTGCGCCGAAAATCCGCCAAATACCACCGAGTGAACCGCACCAATACGGGCACAGGCTAAAATGGCAATGGCCAGCTCCGGCACCATTGGCATATAAACGCAAACGCGGTCGCCCTTCACGACGCCATTACGTTTCAATACGTTAGCAAACCGGCATACTTGGTCGTGTAACATCCGATAGGTTAACGTAACGCCCGCGTCATTCGGGTCGTTGGGTTCCCAGATGATGGCCGGTTGATCGCCCCGCTCAGCCAGGTGCCGGTCGAGGCAGTTTTCGGTAATGTTGAGTTTGCCGCCAACGAACCACTTTATGTTAGGTTCGTCAAAGTTCCATTGCAGGGTTTTGGTCCAGGGTTTGCGCCACTGAAAATTCTGCGCGATTTCGGCCCAGAATTCCTCAGGGTCTTCAACGCTTTTCTGGTAAGCGGCCTGGTACTCATCAAAGGTTCGGATACGCATAATGACTAAAGAGTAAAATCGGACCGCCGAAGCGGAGTGAATGAGCGACTGTCCGCTCTGGCTAAAGGGTAGGCAAATTTATTCACTTTTTCGCTCCGCTCCGGCGTTCCGGCTCACTCTTTCGCTCTTTAAAATCGTATTCGCCATCCAGCGCATACTTGCCGAACAGAATCAGGCCGCCCACAACAATGGGGACCAGCACACAGAGGATAACCCAGCCAAAGACGCGGTCTTCGAGTTTATCGCTACCAATTTTGGTTAAGCTGTCCGTAATTTGGGAGTAGCCGACGTAGATGCCAAGTAGTATCCAGACGATGCCGAGGTATTTTTTGAGGAGTTCCATAAGATTTAATGGCGAAAGAGTGAAAGAGCGAAAAGCTGACGCAGGTAATTTTAACCATATTAGAAAATCGCTCTTTCACTCTTTCGCGCTTTCACTCTTGTTATTTAGATACAGCAACCCAATGACAAAACAAACTCCGGCGACGAGAATGGGGTACCAGAGTCCTTCGAGATACGGCTTATCGACCGAATTCGGTGCGACTTCGTTCGCTTTTGTCGCCGTTGCGACGAGGGCCGTTGCGATAAAGGGCGTTAGGCCACCGAAGATACCATTGCCAATGTGATACGGGAGCGACATCGACGTATAGCGAATGCGAGTGGGGAATAGCTCAACCAGAAAAGCCGCCACTGGACCATAGACCATCGTTACGTAAATTACCTGCAGGAACACCAGCAGAATCATGATCCAGAAACTCTTCGTGGGCAACGTAACGGCTTTTGTGAGTTCGGGTTTGGCTGACGGATTTGTTGTCGACGTAACGGTTTTCTCGATGTCTTTGGCAACTAACCCATCTGCAAAAAAATGCGTTGTAGTGGTCGTTGTCAGCAGGTCGCCGTTCGTCTGTTTGGCCAATTTGCGATCAATGGTTCGGGCGTCGACAAATTCCTTTTTGGTCGTTAAATCGGCCAGACTATATAATTTATCATAAATCGGTCGATACGTTAGAATGCCTAACAACATCCCAGTCAGCATAATACTTTTGCGGCCAATCCGGTCCGACAAGCCACCGAAAATAACGAAAAACGGTGTGGCAGCGAGCAGTGCTACGGCGACGATAATGTTCGATTGTACGAACTCAATATTGCAGGCTTTCTGGATAAATGATAACGCGTAGAATTGGCCTGTATACCAGATAACGCCCTGGCCAGCCGTTGCACCAAACAGCGCCAGTAAGACCATTTTTAGGTTTTGTTTCTTACCAAAACTCTCCGCCAGTGGATTTTTTGAGAGGTTGCCTTCCGACTTTAGTTTGGAAAATAATGGCGATTCGGCCATGCGCAACCGAATAACAATGGAAACACCAACCAGCAGAATGGATAGCAAAAATGGCACCCGCCAGCCCCATTCTGAGAACTTATCGACACCCAGCGACTCGCGCGTAATCAGAATAACGCCCAGCGACACGAACAGGCCTAACGTAGCGGTTGTCTGAATGAAACTGGTGAAATAACCGCGTCGTCCTTCGGGGGCATACTCGGCTACATACGTAGCGGCACCCCCGTATTCGCCACCAAGCGCCAGGCCCTGAATTAGCCGTAGCAGCAGGACGAGTAGGGGAGCCCAGAAACCGATCGTTGCATAGCCGGGAATCAATCCGATGGCAAACGTAGAGCCGCCCATCAGCACTAACGTAACCAGGAACGTATACTTGCGGCCGACTAAATCGCCTAATCGGCCGAAAACCAGCGCGCCAAATGGGCGTACGACAAAACCAGCGGCAAACGTTGCCAGTGTCGACAGTAGCGCGGCCGTGGGATTGTCTTTCGGGAAAAACTGGGAGGAAAGAATGGCGGCTAAACTGCCAAAAATGTAGAAGTCATACCATTCGATGAGCGTGCCAACCGACGAGGCCGAAATCACACTAAAGAGCGTTCGGTTCGAAACTTTTGGTTGAACCTTGGCTTGTTTGCCGGGCATAGTTACGTGGGAAAATGAAGAAACTTATCCGTAAAGCAGCAAACAATGACTTTTTACCTTTAAACACAGAGAAACGGAGGTGTATATAGAGATCATTGAGGCTTAAAGAAAAATTCTGTGATCTCAGTGTGTACCTCCGTTTCTCTGTGTTTAGAAGATTAAGGCGATAATCGTTCAATGGTCCAGTTCTCGCCTTCTTTGCGATACCGGATACGGTCATGCAGCCGACTAGGTCGTCCCTGCCAGAATTCCAGTACGTCGGGCACCACCCGGAAGCCGCCCCAATAGAGTGGGCGCGGAATGGGCTGACCGGAAAACTGGGCTTCAAGCTCACGTTGACGGGTTTCCAGCGCTTCCCGATTGTCGATAACTAAACTTTGATGCGATACCCACGCGCCAATTTGACTCCCTCTTGGCCGACTGGAAAAATAAGCATCTGACTCTTCTGCGCTAACTTTCTCAACGCGTCCTTCAATACGTATCTGACGCTCAAGTTCAGGATAAAAGAAGGTGAGCGTAGCAAAAGGATGACCTATAAGTTCACGACCTTTGCGGCTTTCATAATTGGTGTAAAAGACAAAACCCGCGTCTGATACGTCCTTAAGCAGCACAATTCGTCCATCGGGGCGACCTTCAGCCGTAACCGTGCTAACATGCATGGCGTTTGGTTCTGGTACGTTGGCCGTGAGGGCGGCATCGAACCATTGCCGAAACTGAGCAACCGGGTCGGGTAAAACATCGGCTTTGTCTAACCCGTTTAGGGTGTATTCATTGCGTAAATCGCTGATTATAGATGGCATTCTTTCGCGTGCATTAACGGCTTTTCAATCACTATACTACAAGAAAATTCGCATATTGTCGTAGTTTTGCAAAAGTAATCGGTACGTTCCCAACATGGCAAACCAAGAACAGGAAATTAACCAGCAGCCAGAAACCACTAATCAGGCTTCTGACAAGCTGGCAGTCAATACGCTCGAAGATACCACAACGTCCGTTGCGGCAGTCGAATCTGTACCTACAGTCGAAGACATAGATACTACGCCCGAGTTGACAGATGCATCATCCGCCCCAGTGGACGAGACGCAGCCAGACGCTGCGGGTGTCAATGCTATACATACAGAATCAACCGATACACCAACTGCCAGCACTGAGCCCGCAGATGCTCCGGCTGCATCTGCCGAATCTCCAGCAGAGACGTCTCCGGTAGAGACTACGGCACCCGTTGTTGAATCGGAGGACAGTTCCAGTGCAGTTGTGCCGGACGTCATTGCTGAAGCGACAGCGCTACCAGTAGCCGGGCCGACACCCGTTACTGAAACTCCTGAAGTAGCAGCTCCAGAAGCGACAGCGCCCGAGCTAACCCGTGATGAACCAGCTCTTAGCGAAGAAATTACGGCTCAGTACGCTGATATACACGAAGAAGACGAAAGTCCGGTTCAACACGCCGTTGATTATAGCCAGTTCTCGAAGGCAGATTTTGTAAACCTGCTTGAGAGCCAGACGGCAGCTATTGGTGTGGCGTCTGTTACGCCCGGTGATTTCAAGAAAGCCGATCAAATTCTGAAAGAAGTTAAGCCGTTATTCGACCAGATGAAGCGGGCCGAACGGGAAGCCGCTTTACAGGCTTATGTGGCTGAAACAGGTTCTGAAGAAGGTTTCGAATACAAATACGACGAATTGGTTCAACGGTTTGAGGAGCTGTACAAACAGATCAAGAGCCAGAAGAATACGTACTTCCAGAATTTAGATAAAGCCAAGGATACCAATTTTGCGTCAAAAACAGAATTGTTGACCCGCCTGCGTGAACTCGTTGAAACCGACGAAAATAACGCGGGTGATCCGAAAGTAAGCTGGAACGAGTTCAAAAAAATCCAGGACGAATGGAAAGCGGCCGGGAACATGAACTCTCCCCATAATGCGACGCTCTGGGCTACGTATCATGCGCTGGTGGATCGGTATTACAGCAACCGTAACATCTATTTTGAATTAAAAGAACTCGATCGCAAGCGGAATACCAGCCTCAAAACGGAAGTTATCGAGAAGGTAGAAGCGATGGCTAAAGCGTCGGAAGAAACGCCGGTAACCCGGCAGACAATTGACGAAGCCAACGCCCTGTTTGAGGAGTATAAGCACATCGGGCCAGCCCCAAAAGCTGAGCAGGAAGTACTTTGGGGCCGCATGAAAGCTGCTTTGGACGTATTATACGACAAACGACGTGGTCAGACGAATGAGCAGCGGAAAGAGTCGGCCCAGTTGTACGAAGAGAAATCAGCGATTTACGAAGAATTGGTGCCAATCACATCGTTTGCGTCCAACAGCATTAACGACTGGAACGATAAGACGAAAGCGGTAATGGCCTTGCAGGATCGCTGGAATGCGATCAAAGGACCAATGCCGCGCGAAGAAGGCAAAGAGCTTAGCAAGAAATTCTGGGCGGCCCTGAAAACATTCTTCCACAATAAAGGCGAGTTCTTCAAGCAACTGGAAAGCAAGCGGGAAGAAAATCTGCGGGCGAAAGTTGATCTCTGTGAGCAGGTAGAAGCCATTCTGGCGGCAGGGGAGGAGTCTCCCGAAATCACGCAGACGGTCATCGAGTTGCAGCGCCAGTGGAAAAACATTGGTCAGGTACCTGAAAAACAGAAGAACACTATATTCGACCGGTTTAAAGCTGCCTGTGATGCATTTTTCAACAAAAAACGCTCGAAAAATCAGGAAACAGAACGCGAATTTGAAGCTAATCTAGCCCAAAAAATTGCGCTCATCGAACGTATCGAAGCGGCTGCCACGGCGAATGCTGATCTATCTCAATTGAATGAATTCAAAAAAGAATGGAATGCCATCGGATTTGTTCCGAAGAAAGATATGCAGTCTACCCAAAAGCGATATATCAATGCCGTGAACGCGCTGGTTGGCTCGACGGGTAAAATTCCGGCTAAAGATAAAGAGCGTATCATGTTGCAAAGCGAAGCCGAAGCCACGCGTAGTGGTGGGCGCGACCGCGGTGATCGTGATTTCAATCGGGGTGACCGCGACGGTGGGAATGCTGGCAACAAGCGTGAGAGTGACATTCGTCGGCGCATTACGACGATCGAAAATGACATCGCTACGTATCGGAACAACATTGAGTTTTTCGCCCGTTCGAAAAACGCGGATAAATTACGTGCTGAAATTGACCGGAAGATCGCAGATGCTGAAAAGCAACTGGAAGACTTGCGCCATCAATTGCGCGTAGCGCAGGCTTAATTAAGTCAAAAACGAAAAAGGCGACTGATTTTGAAATCAGTCGCCTTTTTCGTTTTTTTTCAATACTTGGTCTTGCACATAATCTCTAAAAAGGCTACTTTTGCATCACGATTCGGAAACGACTCGTAGAATGAGTGCCAGTGTCGGATAGCGGTCGATTCCGCCTGATTTGTAATCAGGATGCGCAAGCGCGTCGGGGGTTCGAATCCCTCCACTGGCTCATTGATAATCAAGCACTTACGTTCAACGCGTAAGTGCTTTTTTTATGTACTTGCAATACAAGTTGCAATACAAGCTTGCCGTTTAAAATCTTAAAACTAATAATTCCCTTCTTGCAAATAGATTAAGGATATTTCTTGCAACTAGTTTTCTATGCGTGTAACTGAAATGCTTATACATAAGCTAATATTTTTTACATACATATTCACTGAGTACTAGGCTGTATTACTAAACTGTATGTGATCCTAGGTTGACGGTACATTAAATACCTTTATTTTCGTGTGTTAGTCTTACTTTATACATTATACATTGCAATTATTGCTCTTTTCATCCCAGATGTCTAAACCAGCCGATAACCAACAGTTCTTCCGGGATCTTGACCGCCGGCTTTGGAACTCTGCCGACCAACTCCGCTCCAACCTTGATGCGGCTGTTTATAAGCATATAGTACTAGGCTTGATTTTTCTAAAGTATGTCTCAGATTCCTTTGAGGATCGTCGTATTGAATTAAAACTAGAGTTTCAAAATCCTGACAATGACTATTATCTCGGCGGTGACGCAGAACTACTGGCTTCTGAGCTTGAAGTTCGCGATTATTATACCGAGAAAAATATATTCTGGGTTCCAGCAAGAGCGCGCTGGGATTTTTTGCGGGCAAATGCGAAAGTAGTTCCCGGCGAGGTGATTACCCTTCTTGATGGTACGGTATTGATTGAGCCTAACAGCAAGTCTATCAGGTATCCAGACGGTGAGCCAGAGAAATTTAAAGGTCTCGACATCCTTCTCGACCGAGCAATGTTGGCAGTGGAGGATGATAACCCTCGACTTAAGAATGTCCTTACAAAAGACTTTGCCAGATTGCAGTTGGACCCGGACAAGCTGGGGCGTCTACTAGATTTAGTTGCTGGTATACCGTTTAACCATGGTGAGCTAAAAGCCAAAGATATTCTAGGGCACGTTTATGAATTTTTTCTAGGCGAATTTGCTAGTGCTGAAGGCAAGAAAGGCGGTCAGTACTACACACCTCAATCAATTGTGTCGCTCATCGTAGAGTTGATTGAGCCTTATTCGGGACGGGTATATGACCCCTGCTGCGGCTCAGGTGGTTTTTTTGTGCAGAGTGAGAAGTTTATTGAAGAACATACTGATAATCAGGTATTTAATCACAAAGAGCGTAATAAGGCTGTAGAAGATCGCAAGCGACAGATATCGGTTTACGGTCAAGAGAGTAACCCTACGACTTGGCGACTAGCTCAAATGAACCTAGTCATACGCAACATTGAAGCTGATATTAAACTAGGTGATACACTTCTGCAGGATGCTTTTCCTAATTTGAAGGCCGACTTTGTAATGGCTAATCCGCCTTTTAATCTTAAGGACTGGGGGGGAGAAACAATCCGTGACGATCGACGCTGGGAATACGCAATACCACCCTCGGCTAACGCCAACTTTGCTTGGATGCAACACATGCTCTATCACTTGGCTCCTACGGGTCGTATGGGTTTGCTTTTATCTAACGGCTCTATGTCGTCGAACGCAAATACCGAAGGAGAAATTCGCCGGGCCATTGTAGAGGCCGATCAAGTGGAATGTATGGTCGCTTTACCTGGTCAGCTTTTTACTAATACTCAGATTCCGGCTTGCATTTGGATACTAAGTAAAAGTAAAACAGCTCGGGATAATCGTCGTAATCGAGTTGGTGAAACACTGTTTATTGACGCTCGCGAAATTGGCTATATGAAAGACCGAATTTTACGAGACTTCAAAGAGCATGACATAAGGCTTATCGCTGAAACCTTTCACAATTGGCAGCGTGGCACGGGTTACGTGGACGTACCAGGATTCTGCAGAAGCGCTACTCTTGCAGACATCGCCGTTCATGACTATGTCCTGACTCCTGGCCGTTATGTAGGGGCTGAAGCGAAGGAGCGGGAAGGCGAATCGTTTGAAGTAATGATGCCGCAACTAGTGGCTAAGCTACGTGAACAATTCTCGGAAAGCGCTCGGTTACAAGGAGTAATTGAAGAAAATTTAATTGGAATGGGGTATGGCGAGTAATTGGCCTAAAGTCATTGTCGGAAATATTGCTGATTCTAGAAAGAATGCTCTTGTAGGCGGACCTTTCGGTTCTAACCTAGTGTCAAAAGATTATGTCAAAGAAGGAGTTCCCGTTATTCGAGGCCAGAATATGGGTTTTCGTCAAATTGATGGAGAATTTGTCTTTGTGACAGAAGAAAAAGCGCAAGCTCTGGCTGCAAATGCCGCTCGGCCTGGAGACTTAATTTTCACACAGCGTGGAACACTTGGGCAAGTTGCCTTGGTTCCACAAGGATTGTATGATACTTATATTGTATGCGTCGGGGGTTTGAATCCCTCCACTGGCTCATTGATTAACAGATAGTTACAAATAAAAAGCCGCCTTCAGTAATGTTGGCGGCTTTTTATTTGCATAAGGTTTTGCATACAAGGTGTTTTATATCAACTTTATAACAGTGGTATAAATGACAGACTTTTCGCTCAATTTATTTGAGTTTGGCTCTTATTAGCGCTAATCCTATCATTTGACCAATGTAAGCAACCGAGTATTTCCATTTCGATTAAGATCACTTGCGACATAATATAACCAACTGGTAACCCATAGAAACCTAACTCCCCACCTGCAAGTGACTGGTTTATTTATAAAATAAAAATATTGATAACTACAATTATAAAAATTACGGATTATAACACCTATTTTTAAAGATGGTTAGCCAAATAGCTCTTTCTTACCCACTTCTCGATACGGATGCACCCTGATGTCAAGAAACAAGGCCGTTTTTTGTCTATTGCTAGGAAATATTATAACGGTAAGAAAAAAATATTTCCGACCTGTTCGGTAAGTAATTTAATTCCGATACGCGTCTCAGGACTACGCCAAAAGGCCTTGATGCTGGTCATGCTGCTCTCTACCAGCGTTTTGACGGGGCAAGCCCAACAACAGCCCATTGCTCACCAGGGCATTCTTGATCTAAGATCCATCCATTTTTCCCAGCAAAATATTGATTTAAGGGGCCAATGGAAATGGTACTGGAATCAGCTTCGCTTTCCCAACGAGCCAGAAGCGCCCTTCGAGTATGTTACCTTTCCGCAATTATGGACGTCCAGTACCTGGCACAAAGCAGCTTTAGCTAATCAGGGTTTTGCCACCTATGGGCTCACGGTGTTGTTACCTCCTCGATCCGATTCACTCATGCTGGAGGTACCCGATCAATATACTTCTTACCGCCTATTTGTCAATGGTCGTAGGGTAGCCCAAGATGGTAGTCCAGCTTCGACGAAGGCCGCTACTATACCTTACTGGTCAACCCAGTTAATCCGATTGCCTGCGCTTAGCGATACCCTTCAGCTACTATTGCAAATTGCTAATTTTCAGCACGCTAAAGGAGGATCAGCCAAAGCTATACGAGTCGGAGAAGCTAAACGGCTCGAAGCGGAACGGGCCACAGACGGGGCGCTGAATCTGTTTCTGACCGGCTGCCTGGTTATGACGGGATTATTTTTTTTAGGTCTGTTTGGTTTTAGCCGAACTGATTGGCCCATGTTTTACTTTGGCCTATTTTCTTTGATCTATAGTTACCGGATTGTTGGAACGGATCAGTACGTATTACATACGCTACTCCCTTATTTGCCGTGGGGGCTTACCATCCGACTTGAATACGGTTCGCTCTATTTAGCCGTTGCGGTCTTTGTGCTTTATACCCAATCCTTATACCCAAAAGACACGCACCCGCTGATTACTAGAGCTATGTCTTGGGTATGTTTCGCTTTCTCGGTGACCGTTTTAGTGCTTCCACCGATGTTATTTACTTGGCTCATGGAGCCATTTTTAGGATTGATGATTGCCTATATTGGCTATGCCTTATATGTATACTGGATAGCCGCCCGTCGTCATCGACCAGGTGCCCGGTATGCTCTGATGAGTACTGGCTTGTTGCTGATCGTTTTTGGCCTGATTTTAAGTCAATACTTCGGCTTGTCTACACCCATAAAAATTAGTTTGTTTTTTGGTTATCTGAGCTTCTTCTTTCTGCAATCTCTGGTTTTATTATTTCGCTTTGACCTTGCCCTAACCCAGGCTCGTTTGACCGAAAAGCAGTTTCTGGCTAATATGAGTCATGAGATACGAACGCCCCTGAATGCAATTTTGGGGTTCTCGGACTTACTCCATACCACAGCCCTCACCCAGGAACAACAGGAATTTGTTAGCTATATCGGCACGGCGGGTAAAAATCTGTTAACTATTGTTAATGATATTCTTGACATTGCTAAGATCGAATCGGGGATGTTTACCCTGGAGATAATTCCATTTAGTCTCCCCTCATTGGTAGATTCCATTCGAACAATGCTGCACACAGCTGCCAGCGACAAAAAACTGAGCCTGACCGTTGCCGTTGATCCGGGCATACCACCCATACTGTTAGGTGATCCAACCCGATTGACTCAAATCTTACTGAATTTAATGAGCAATGCCATTAAGTTTACCCAGCAGGGTGGTGTGCAGGTACGGATTGAAAAAAGCCAGCAAACGCTGACTACAGTACGCGTTCGCTTTATCATCCAGGATACGGGCATTGGTATGTCAGCGGACGAATTACCATATATATTCGAGCGCTTCCGGCAGGCCAATGATTCGACCACCCGGCAATACGGTGGTACGGGATTAGGATTGAGTATTGTTCGCTCATTAACCAAGCTCCAGGGGGGATGGGTCAAGGTAAATAGTACACTTGGTAAAGGGTCCTGCTTTACCCTTGAAATACCCTATAAATTTGCTCCTGACTCTGCTAGTCTATCAGCTAGTAATCCTTCACTGACGTGGGGAGCTACTGGTCACAGCCTGAACATTCTGGTCGTGGAGGATAATCTGATGAATCAGCGGTTAGCGCTGGGTGTGCTAGCCCGCTTAGGTCATACGGCCCAACTGGCGGAGAACGGGCAACAAGCCATCGACCGGCTAGGCGAGACTACTTTTGATCTGATATTAATGGATATTCAAATGCCAATTATGGATGGCTATATGGCCACCCGTCAGATCAGAACGGTATTGGGTAGCCAAACTCCCATTATCGCCATGACCGCACACGCCCTGGCGAGCGAACGGGAGCAATGTTTACAGGCGGGAATGAATGATTTTCTGCCTAAGCCTTTTCAGTCTGCCGACTTACAACAGCTCCTGCGGAAATACGTGCCTTTTTCGGCTTCTGAGGCTCCATCTCTTGACTCCTCCTCTGCTTCTGAGTCTCAGCTTTCTATTGATCTGTTACTTGACGTTACGGGTGGTGATAAAGAGTTTGCTCTCGAAATGGTCGATTTATTTCTAACACAGACACCTGTCCAAATTGAGCAGATCCGCCAGGCGATAGCCGCTCATGACCCTTTGACGATTAGTCGAGTCATTCATACTCAGAAAGCCGCCATTAGCTTATTTGGCCTTTCAGAAGAGAGTCGGCAGATTCAAGCGCTAGAAAGCCAGTTGGCTGCTGACACATCGCTACCCGATATTGTTCCTCTTCTTGAGCGCTATCTAAGGGCGATTGAAGCCGCACTGCCTGCGATTCGTCAGCTATCAAGTACGCTTATGAATTCATAATAATACAACCTTACTAAATCGTCGGAAATCATGGCTTTATTGATTCCGCGACCTGAGGCAACTACACGACCGAACAGCCAATCTTGCCTGGCCTGGATAGGAGTCTTTTGGCTTTTCCAATTACGTTCGTTTTACGCTTCGATTAGTGCTATAACCATTTCTATCCAAGCTCGACGTCTTTCGATCCGTTTATGTAGTATGAGGTGTTGAGTCTGGGCTTCTATTTTTTACGTTCAAGGGGCATTTATTAGCTACCTCGACCTTTTGTCAACTCGGATGATGTGAACCGGATCAACGCGCAGGCGCGTGTTATTGCGGTATGGATGCCGAACACCAATGCGACGAGGGAGGGGCCGAGGGGAAGCTACCAGGTAAGTGTGGATAAAATAAAGCGGCAGACAGGGTATGACGACTTACTGTCGAATGTGCAGCGGGTAATTCAAACAAAGACAGACGTATAACTACGGTTTTTTGCTTGTCAATGTCACAAAAACGTTGTAACTCGTTCAACTAAATCCATAAATCTCAAAAACATGGATACTCAGAAAATTGACAAACCAACAGTTGCTGAACAATATGGCATTGAGTACAGCGGTAGTCTGATCGGTCAGATAGGCCGCATCGCCTTGCTGATCTTCACTACCCTATTCGCGGGCCTGTTCATCGGACCCCTATGGAACAAGCGCAAATAGGTTCGGTATAATTAATTCGCTTCAACTACAGGAACCTGTACCCTGGAATTAGTCCGGAACTAATTAATGAGATGGTCTTGAGCCAGATAGACATAAATATGGAAACAAATCATCAAGAAATTGAAGCAGAGAAGACGGTTTTAAGACAGGTAATTTCTTCGTACGATAAGTCAGTAGCTGACTTAACAGATTTACTTCCAGGTTTAGAGAAAATGAATAATGCCTTAGAGGCTGATGGGAATTTTATTACGAACGTAAAGGAATCGATTGGCTATTTAAGTAATCAGCGAAAGCAAATGTATGATTACTTAAATAGCTTATAATGGCAAACGATCCTGTAATTGAGTAACCACAACTATGACGCCTAATCAAACACACATCGTCACACTCCTGATAGAAAACAATGCGTTGATGAAGACGCTACTCAGCTTACATGTTAATGCGCTTTCTGAACAGACGGGCGAATCTAGGGCAGATATTAACAAACGGGTGGACGAGGCCATAGAGGAAAACATGAAAATAGGCTGGAAGGGTTTTTATGACAGCCTTCGTGAAGGAAATCCGTGGAACACGCAGGACAGCCCTGACCCGTAAGAGGAAGGATTGGTAGAGTAAAGCTAGAACGTCGTGTAATTGAGTAACCAAACTAAGCCTAAACCACACGAATATGATTGACTCATTCCTGAATTGGATTGGCAAAGGTGAGTTACCTGGCTTTACAGCGGACGAGTTGACCCTGCACCTGCGCCATACGGTTTTAGGTAGCGCACACCGTTGCTCTGTCGTCCCGTAAATCCTCTGTTCGCCCACAAACGCTGACCTTTACTTATTGAAATAATCGATTTTTATAGCCCCCATATTATTGAGCATATTCTCCTCTCCACTGCTCATCACCAGTGCACTTACCCCCAGATTTCCCTTCGTATTGCCCGGGCTTAACTGACCAGTCAGACCCACCGAGAGTCGCCCCTTTCCCCCAATTGACTGATTCGTCGTCAGGATGTAAAAGTTACTATCACTTAGCCCATCCAGGCTCCATGCACTATTCTGCACCGGGCGACCACCGACAGAAGTGGCGGTGCCAGTCAAGCTCAAACTTAACAAGGGGTCTTTAGTGATATAGACCTGAATCCGTCCATTGGTCAGGCTACCGTTCACTTCCACTACGTCCACTACCAGGCTACAGGCCGAGTTGCCATAGACGAGCGAGGGACTCACATAAAGAATGGTCGCCAGATCGGGTACGCCCAGGGCTGTCACGTCCACCGTCAGGGTTTGACTACAGCTACCTTGGGTGACGATACTCGTAAAGGTTTGCAGGCCAGGGCTGGTTAACGTGGCGGAGACCAGTGACGTAGTGGCGGGGCTACTCAGGCTGGCCCCAGTAGGCGCCAGCCATTGATAGGTAGTGCCTCCCGACGCACTCAGGCTCACCACGCTACCGACCGGGGCCGTGGTAGAAGAGGCCGTCGCAGTGGCAGACAGGGTGCTATTGCTGGTGACGGCGATACTGTCCCAGGCCGTGCAGCCATTGGTCCCCGTAACAGTCACTGAGTAGTTGCCGGCTGTGGAGACAAGCACCTGATTAGTGCCCAGAGGTATACCGCCACTAAAGGCGTAACTGACTTCCCCCGTTGCACTGGCCGTCAGGGTCACACTCGTTAGAGCGCAGCTTAGCGTACCGCTGCTGACCAGACTGACGGTGGGAACGGAGCTGTCCTGGCTGATAGCCACACTGGCTGAGGCTACACAGCTATTGGCTGAGGTTAAACTCACTGAATACGTACCTGCCACACTCACTGAGATAATGGAAGTGGTCTCCCCCGTTGACCAGCGCACCGAACCACTGCCATCTGCCGTCAAACTCACCCTTGGACTGGCACAACTCAGGGTGGCGCTGGATGGCGTAATGCTAACCACAGGAGCCGTTTGGTCAGCGGTAACGATCGTGCTGGTGGTACTCACGCAGCCGCTGGCATCCGCTACTCTGACCGAATAGGTACCTGTGCTGTTTACCACAACCGTATTGATTGGCCCCGGTGTGCCCAGTTGCCCGCTGCCACTGGCGAACGTGTAGGACGTGCCGCCACTGGCCGTTAAGGTCACACTCGTAACGGCGCAGGTTGAAGGGCCGCTACTTACCAGAGTGGCCACCGGTAAGGGATTCACCGTCAGGGTAGTTGTGCTGGTGGTTGACTGGCCGCTGGTGCTGATAGTAAGCGTAAAGCTCTGTGTGCCCGTGCCCGACGCGGTCACCAGTTGGCTAAACGTATCACTGCTGGCACTACCCGATAGAGGAGCCCCCAGCCCGTTAGATAATGTATAAGTGTAGGCACCCGTCAGGTTGCCTACCGTAGCGGTGAACTGAACCGGACTGCCCACGCAGACTGATTCTGGACTAGCCGCTAAACCCGCCAGCGTTAGGGTGGGGGAGTCGATCACCACCAGCGGATACATCGCACTCACGCCCGAACAGCCGTTGGCACTACGGACACGAACAGTGATAGAAAAACTACCGGGCTGGGTGGGTGTGCCCGCCACCACGCCTGTGCTGGCCGCCAGGCTCAGGCCCGGGGGTAAGCTGCCGCTGGCCAGGCTGTAACTGTAGGGAGCGGTACCCCCTACAGCCGTAAAACTTTGACTAAAGCCCACCCCTATCGTCGCCGTGGTGACTCCCGGACTATTCACCGTTGGTGGTTGAGCCACCGTTACGTTCAGGGTAGCCGTCACGGGCGTACCTTCGGCCCCGGTTACCGTCACGGTGAAGGTGTTCAGTCCGGGGGTAGTGAGAGTGGCCGATATAGCGGAGGTATTGGTGGCCGACAGAGTGGCGCCTGAAGGGGATGCCCAACTGTAGGTGTAGGGTGGGCAACTCCTTCCTGTAGCCAACGCCGACAGGGTCACCGGACTACCCGAGCAGACGGCAGTGGAACTGGCCGTAGCGGTCAGGGAGATGGGGCTGACGGGCTGGGTAGGCAGCGCACACTGGTAACTAGTCCGATCGGTGGTGGTGCCGTTGCCCAACTGGCCCCGGTTGTTACTGCCCGTTACACAAAGCGTCTGGCGGGTGGCGCCAATGACCACCGAATGGAAGGCCATTGAGCCGCTAAACAGGCTTACGATAGGTGATGATGTCGTGGCAACCAGCACAGGGCTGTTACGCTGGACGATGGTCGTTCCATCACCTAACTGACCATAAAAGTTGTCTCCCCACGCCCATAGACTCCCGTCACTTTGCAGACCAACGGTGTGGGTATTCCCCGCTGTGATACTGACCCAGTTGATGGCCGAACCGATGCGCTTTGGTTGGCTCTGGTTAGTAGTGGTACCATCGCCCAACTGGCCATAATAATTGTATCCCCAGGCCCATAGACTCCCGTCGCTTTGCAGACCTAGAGTGTAGTCAGCTCCAGCCGTGATACTGACCCAGTTGGTCCCCGTACCGATCCGCACCGGACTGGTACGGGTGGCAGTAGTGCCATCGCCTAATTGTCCATAACCGTTGTTTCCCCAGGCCCACAGACTGCCGTCGCTTTGCAGACCTACACTGTGAAGCTGTCCAGTTGCGATACTAACCCAGTTGGTGGCCGAACCGATGCGCTTCGGGCTGGTGCGCTGGGTGGTGGTGGCATCACCTAACTGACCAAAATTATTTCGTCCCCAAGCCCACAGGCTTCCGTCGCTTTGCAGACCCACCGTGTGGTCAGCTCCAGCCGCAATACTAGTCCAGTTAGTGGCCGAACCGATTCGTCTTGGACTGGTGCGCTGGGTGGTGGTGCCATCGCCCAACTCACCATAGCCGTTGTACCCCCAGGCCCACAGACTGCCGTCGCTTTGCAGGCCTACGGTATAATATTGTCCAGCCGCGATCCTCATCCAAGTGGTGGCCGTGCCGCTGCGCACCGGGCTGGTACGGGTGGTGGTAGAGCCATCGCCCAACTGACCAACGTTATTTCGTCCCCAGGCCCACAGACTGCCGTCACTTTGCAGACCCACCGTGTGATCCTGCCCGGCCGCAGCGCTCTCCCAGATCAGCAGGAGGTTGCTTCTGACGATGGCGCTGGTGGTGTTCACGCAGCCGCTAGCACTGGCCACCCGCACCGAGTAAGTCCCAGGGCTATTGACGCTTAAGGTATTGGTGGGTCCCGGTGTGCCTAGCGTCCCGCTGCCGTTGGTAAACGTGTAAGACGTACCGCCACTGGCCGTCAGCGTTACGTCGGTAACGGTACAGCTCAGGGGACCATTATTGGTTAGACTAATTGCCGGTAATGGATTCACCGTCAAGGTAGTTGTGCTGGATGCTGACTGGCCGTTAGCACTCACCGTGAGCGTAAAGTTCTGTGTGCCCGTGCCCGACGCGGTCACCAGTTGGCTAAACGTAGCACTGCTGGTATTGCCCGTTAGAGGAGCGCCCAGTCCGTTGGTGAGGGTATAGATGTAACTGCCTATCAGGTTGCCTACCGTGGCGGTGAACTGAACCGGGCTGCCTACGCAGACTGATCCCGGACTGGCCGCTAAACCTGCCAGCGTCGGGGTGGGGGAGTCGATCACCATCAGCGGATATGTCGCGCTCACGCCCGAACAGCCGTTGGCACTACGGACACGGATCGTGATAGGAAAACTACCGGGCTGGGTGGGTGTGCCCGCCACCACGCCCGTGCTGGTCGCCAGGCTCAGACCCGGGGGCCAGCTGCCGCTGACCAGGCTGTAACTGTAGGGAGCCGTGCCCCCTACAGCCGTAAAGCTCTGACTGAAGCCAATCCCTACTGTCGCGGTGGTAACTACCGGACTATTCACCGTTGGTGGTTGAGCCACCGTTACGTTCATGGTAGCCGTCACGGGCGTACCTTCGGCCCCGGTTACCGTCACGGTGAACGTGTTTAGTCCCGTGATGGTGAGGGAGGCCGATACGGTGGAGGTACTAATAGACGACAAGGTGGCGCCCGAGGGAGCCGCCCAGGTGTAACTGTAGGGAGTGACGCCCCCTGTAATTGACACAGACAGGACCGCCGTGCTGCCCGCGCAGACGGCCGTGGAACTGGCCGTAGCGGTCAGGGAGATGGGGCTGACGGGCTGGGTGGGCAGCGCACACTGGTAACTAGTCCGATCGGTGGTGGTGCCATCGCCCAACTGACCCTGGCTGTTATTGCCCGTCACACAGAGCGTCTGACGGGTGGCGCCAATGACCACCGAATGGAAAGCCGCCGGGCCGCGAGACAGACTCACGATGGGGGATGCGGTGGTAATCGGCACGGGGCTGTTACGCTGGTTGGTAGTGCCATCACCCAACTGCCCCGAATAATTAAATCCCCAGGCCCACAGACTGCCGTCGCTTTGCAGACCTAGAGTGTGGGTATACCCCGCCGTGATACTCGCCCAGTTGGTGGCCGAACCGATACGTACCGGGCTGCTTTGGCTGGTGGTGGAGCCATCGCCCAACTGGCCATATTGATTGTTTCCCCAGGCCCACATACTCCCGTCGCTCTGCAGACCTATGGTGTGATATTGTCCAGCCGCGATACTGACCCAGTTGGTGACCGAGCCGATACGTACCGGTTGATTCTGGTTGGTGGTGGTACCATTGCCTAACTGCCCTTCAAAATTTCGTCCCCAGGCCCACAGGCTGCCGTCGCTTTGCAGGCCAACCGTATGTTCCTGACCAGTCGCGATACTGATCCAGTTGGTGGCTTGCCCAATGCGCTTTGGTTGGTTCTGGTTAGTGGTAGTGCCATCGCCCAGTGAACCCCAAAAATTTCGTCCCCAAGCCCACAGGCTGCCGTCGCTCTGTATGCCCACACTGTGGTAGTACCCTGCTGCGATACTGGCCCAGTTGGTCTCTATACCGATGCGTACCGGGCTGTTCCGATTGGTGGTGGTGCCGTCACCCAACTCTCCTTCAAGGTTTCTTCCCCAGGTCCACAGACTGCCATCGCTTTGCAGGCCCACATTGTGTTCCTGCCCGGTTGCGGTGCTTACCCAGTTAGTAGAAAGCCCGATGCGCACAGGGCTGGTGCGGTCCGTGTTGGTGCCATTGCCCAACTGCCCATAGAAATTTTCTCCCCAGGCCCACAGACTCCCGTCGCTTTGCCGACCAACCGTGTGTCTCTCCCCAGTTGTACTACTCTCCCAGTTGAGCGAAGGACTGCTGGGCTGGGCCGGGGCCACCGACCCTAGCAGCACTAGCCAGACGGTCAACAGCCAGTGGACGAGCCCAGCCAGATTGCCCCCTCGGGATTCAGCCATGTCGGAATTGACCAGTTGGGGAGGCACCAGAGGTGACACGGATTCATTGAGTAAAGAAGCAGGCATACGAGTAAGGAGTTGATAGATAAAAGGGGAATACTCCCAAATGGAACCGGGTGCAGCCCAACAAGCAGGTACGCATCAGCCGTGAGAAGCAACTTTATTTATACAAGGGATGGGGTAAAAATTCCGGATGGGCGCAGCTAACTGCTACCACGCTTGCAGGTTGACGACGTAGTTAAAGTCAGCGCTAAACGGATAACGGACTCCTCGTAGAATTGCCCGCAACAGCTTTCCTTTGAGGACCCGATACCGATCCAGCTCTTGAATGTCCATTGGTCGGACTGTGCGCTGGAATAGTGTCGTAGGTACTTGTTTATGTTTTTTCATATCGCTGGTTTGTTATGCTTTTTTTAAAGTAAGTACACTTAAGAAGCAGGAAACCCACTAATAATCAACTCAGCCGTTCAGGAAGATTCCAATTGTTTTAGGCCGGCCCGAGCACGCTGTCCATTGCAATCCGAAGCGGTACTTACGGGGCAAAGGACACGCTATTTCCAGGCACTTGCTAAAATCGAGCGTAGACAAAGTGTGTACAGCCCGAAAATAAGATAGACAAAGTGTAGACAACTCAATAATAAGGTAACCTTGTTGGAAGGTTACAGCGACCATTATTCCTTTGACAAAGCCATTTGACAACAATATGACCTTGATCCGTAAATCTATGGCTTCAGGGGATGCTACTAGCGGCTTAATGCCGCTCAATGATGAATACCCATTCTCCCCACTCCAGGTTGCTCTTTTCTCCCTTATACGCAGGAAATCGGACGCTTTCAAGTTTAGTCAATCGCCCGTCCGTAGGCCAGATCTGGTCGGGTAAAAACGTCCCAGGCGTAGTCAAACTGACGCCATTGGACGGGAATATTGGCGTCGCCAGTAGGAGCAGAAAGGGTATACGTACTTTATTCAGTCTCATCAGATTTGTCCGTTTGTGGCTTTTTTGGATGTACATAGTCGCATAAAGCCGATACAGGCCAGCCAGTAAAGCAGAAAAAATGGATCGTTGCCTCCCATTCCACGGTAAAGTTTTAGGCTTATAAATTCATGAGCCTTTGCCACTGAGACCGTTGCTTAAGGCCCTGGCCAGACGTTCATATTACCGGTAATTGTCGCGATTGGCGTGGCCTTAGCTGGTTGGCTGAAAGCCGTAAAGAAGATACGGTGCTAGCTACGTATTGATAGTGCCATGATGGTGTCGCTCCCGTAGACGGTAGGCCCGCCCAGAACGCCAATGGGCGCACAACTGGTGAACGGCTGAATTAGGTCCCCAATAAAGCCGTCGAAACGAAAGGATGCATTTTTGTCAGGATTTGGTTGAGCGAGTCGAGAATTAGCATTGCTACGTAAAGCAGTCCTAATTTCGAGCTACTACCAAAAGTCGACCGTAGACAAAGTGTGTACAGCTTAAGTAAGCTATTGATTATTAGAAAGATAAATTAATAGTTAGCTTCAATTGGGCATGTTAAGGTAGAATATGTAGCAAACTAAGCCGGATCATTCAGGCGGGCGTATCAGGTTCGCTAACAGCCATTTTCTTGTACAAACGGGTTTTTGCCCGTCGTACGCTGGCCGGATCAATATTGAGCAGGGCGGCAATTTCTTTCGTAGAAAGATTGATATGAAAATAGGCGTAGAGCCGAATCTCATGTTTAGTCAGAGAGGGATATTTCGCCAGCAGATTATCAAAGAAATCAGGATGCACCTGTTCAAAATGCACCTTAAACTTTCCCCAGTCGGCATCCAGATATTGATCGCTTTGCAGGATCGACTCGATTCCTTTCAATTCTTGCTGGCTTACTGTTGGATGCCGGTTGGTCAGCTTCACGAGTCGTGCTTTAAGATTGGCAAGCAACTCGTTTTTCTGAACCATGTACAGGGTCGTAGAAGCCAGCTCCCGTTGGTTGATCTCCAGCCGTTGCTGTAGTAATTCGTTTTTGGTTTTTTCGTGCCGAATATCGGCATTGATTTTTTGGTTTTCCAGTTCGGTGAGTTGGTGGCTTAATTCCATTTCCCGCATATCGAACAGATGCTGCAGAGCTTCTGCGTTTCGGACCATTAATTCCTGCTGAATTAATTTCGTTCGGGCTACTAACGCTACCGAGAACATAAGCGCCTGCGTAATAATAGCCAGATCAGGTAGTAGTGTACCTTCGTTTTTGTTAAAGCTCACAAATACGTGAAACAAACTAATGGCAAGTATGAAGGACAAGGGTAGAATCGTCGCCAATAAAAAAGGACTGGCTGCCGGTAACCTTCGCACATAACCAATTATACAGGTCCATATAATGACCCCGATCAGAAAGAGCGCCAAAACGTTATGATACCATATCGTATAGGATTCCAGATAAACCAGACAAGTGTTAATGACCAACAGAATAAAAGATAACAGCCCATACGTGTATAACCCATATCTGAGTATGAAATCTAATCGGGGTAACGTAGTGGACGTATTTAAATAGGCGCGGGTCAGTTGCACCAGACCAAACAAGATGAGAAAAATACTAAAGTGTTGCAATAAATTACCCAGGTCATAATGGGTAAGTTGACCATTGGGCAGCAAGCCAATGGTGAAAACCGGGCACGGAAAAAGAACCTGAAAAAACTGTTTGTAGTCCGTTACATAGATCATTCCGCCTATCTGTACAATAAGATAGTAGAGAATGATTTTGTGTTTGAAGTTAAAATAGATAATTAAGTTGTTCAGAAAGAACAGGAACAATACCGACAGCGACGCGATCCATGCAATGAGCCTAAATTGATCATCACGGTTGGTAATAGCTTGTTTTTCAATGGTTATTACTGGCTTAATGGCTTTGTCGAATGGGTAGCGTACATCAACCTGTATAAATAATGTAGTTTCAGTGTGACCCTGAGCGACAAAAGTCATCAGGTTTCGATTGCGACGCCCCATATTGGGAGCATAGATGCCGCCTTGCTGAGAAACCCAGCGTAGTGAATTCCTATCAAAAGAATACAGGGTATTTTTTAGAGAAGGTTGGACTGATACGTTGTAAGGTTCATCATAGTGAGCGGGATTAATCACTACTACCTTCAACCAGTAATACGTTGCCTTGACGGGCCGGAGTGAATCATTTGGCACAAAGCGGAGGGTGGTATCGGTGCGTACCCGATCAAGGGTATAGCCCTGGTCGACCAAAAGGGCGTAGCTTTTAATTTGCGCTGTAGAACGATCCATCAGCGTATTCACGGTTTGGGCATGTACCATCACCGGAATGAATAAAAGCACGAGCAACAGGATAATTTTAGGCAACTGGCATTGGTTAATGAAAAGCCGGTAGCTCGGGAAGTCGGCCGCTCTGTATTCCAGCAAATTAAATGTTATTTAAACAGTTAATCATATAGTATACAATAAGTTTAAAAAATCGTTATTCTACTGTCGGTTTGTTATTATCCCAAGAACATGCGATCCTAAATCTATGCGTAAGCGCCAGTAATTGGGGGAGATCCGTTAACCGCCAATTAACACAGTTGGGCAACCGGGTGGTGAGATCGTTCCACCGTGCGCCGTCGGATCTCCGACACGGGCCGCTGGTTTGCCACCAATCAATACAGTTACAGACCCCATAATAATGCTGGATGGTGGCCCAACACAGGTACAGAGGTCTCCAGCACAGGCGGCTGGCTGCCCGCCAATCAAAACGGTTGGCGTACCGGGGCCTGTAATTGGCCCACCAACGTGGGGAACTGGTGGAAGGCCCGGCGTAACCATCGGGCAGATATGCATATCGAGCACTCGGGCGGCTGGAAGTCCCATTCTACTTCTCTATTTTAGGGGTGATTATTCGATTTGTGGATGCTGAACAGTTGGAAATGGGTTTAGCCCCAGATACCTTTCCGTTTGGTAGGTTGCGGATCTAGTTCCTGCTTTTCCTGATAAATCGTTCCGCGCTCTTTTTCGACGTAGTTTAATTCACTCAATTTACTGTATAGCGCAATTAATTTATCGGTCAGATTATAAAAATGAGTGATCATCGACTGGCAATCGGCATGGATATATTCTTCTTCCAGCAGATTATTTAGCGATGTTTCGAATTCGGCAGGACTGACGTTGCACCAGTTTTTAAAGTAATTAAACATCGTATCCCGCTCCTGATCGGGGGTGCTTTTAATAGCGAGCTTCAACGTTCGGGCCAGCCGAACACCCAGCTCAACGATAAACAGGGGCGATTCATCCTGCCCGCGCATGTCATACGCATCCAGATGATCACTCATTACCCGCACGGTAGCTTCCGCTAAATAGCCAATGCTGGAGGCCAGCAGGTTCGCCTGTCCCGAACGGGCATTCGTTCGTACCCGGCCAATAACCGTAGTCGCAAAGTCGGCAATCTTGCCCAGGTTTTTGCCGATCGTCTGGTGATGCTGGCGAAAGGCTGGCCAGGCACCCACCGAGCGGCAGGGTGGCAGATACGTACTGTCCAGCGAGAACTGCCCCCCGCTCAGTAGCAACTTGCCAATGGGTAGATGATAACCCGCCGACATACCAGGTGCCAGCATGGATGCCGTCAATACGCTCAGTCGGCAGGTGGGTTGCGTGTACGGGTAACGTAGCGGTACTTCTTCGGGATCAGGCTGCCCCCAGGGTTGCGGCTCAAACGGGTTAATATCCAGCACGATATAGCCCACCGTATGGTTCGACCGTTGCCACTGCTCACGAACATTCGTCAGTGACAACCGAAGGGGAAGCGTGCGGGCAGCGTCAAAGTCTATCCGTGCCCCGCCGGGTGTAATGGCCCGGCAGATCGACAAGGTGAGTTCGCTACCATCGCAGGTAAGTAATAAGGGACTTTCCTGGCCTGTCGGTGACGATAACAGGCCGTAATTGTAACTGGTCAGCAGTAAACCAGTGGCGTCGCGGATAGCGTCGCGCAGGGCATTGTCGTTCGCGATCAGATGCGACCGTGATATTTTCATACCGTCGGCCCAGTTTACGGGCCAATGCGTCAGTTCGGGTAGCATAAGTACTTTAGTAAAAGCAATCAAATATCCGTTAGTATGACGCAATTCCGGTTGGTACTACGTATACTAACGAAAGGCAGTTAGTTACTGAAACTCCTGGCAATAATAGTGTCTTCAGGCTTGAGACCATTTCGAAGCAACGACAGCGACGGGTCGAAGTAGGTTTTTACCCACCCTCCCCACGACTCCCGGTAGAAAATCCAGCCCAGCAACGTGCCTTCCGTATTGTCTTCGTGATACAGAATCGGGTGCTCAGGATCTTCTTCGTGATTGTGCGAGTAAATCATGAATTGAAACAGTTCATCGAGCGTCCGGTCGGCGGGCAGCGTTACCGTAAAGCGGTTCGATACAGGCGCATCAGGCCGCTTGGTCACCAGAAAGTTCAGCCGTAAGGTATTGTCTAACTCGACTAATGGCACGGGCCGCTCAACCGGATAAAACCATTTCTTGTAGATCTTCAGCGGAATGGCATTCCAGGCATACAGGGCATAAAGCACCAGCACCGGAATCAGAAACGGTACTAAGCCCGTCACGAGCAAGGAGGCTGGTAGGCCAGATGGCGTAAGCCAGCCAAACATGGCAGAAAACGACGCACCAATCAGCAATACGGCAAAAGCCGCCAACAACAATTCTGACCAGAATCCGCCCGTTGGCAGGAAGGAGAACAGTTTTCGCGAGAGTACTACGTGTACAATCCCTAACATCAGCGCCAGCGCTTCGATGAGATAAAAGGCTAGTACGAGCGAACCCACACGGAACATGATCGCCCCCAGACCGCCCGCAACGGCTATGATTCCAAGCGTGTATGCCAGCAGTTTTTTCGTGAAGATTTCTTTTCCCGAATGCCGCGCAACCAGCCCGACCAGGCAAAGAATCGCTACGACACTATAAACGATAATGGGGAGTATAACCTCTGTTTTCATCTGTAAAGTAAGTTTCTATTTTATTCGTACTGGTTTTATCATCTCTATCCGTAAACGCGTTTTGCAGGCTGGCGAATCAGGTCAACGTAGTGGTCATGCCCAATCGCCCGGCGGTGTCACTGGCTGATAAGCTAAAGACATCGTTGACGGCATCGGCTACTATATCCATCCGCCAATCAGCATCAGCCGGAAACAGGTAGCCAGCCAGTAAGCCAACCTGCCGAAGGCCGACTCCTCCCGGCAGGAAATCATACAATTGGCTATCGGCCAATGGACCAATCGTCAGGCGCACCAATCCGCCGTCGTCAATCAAATCAGGCTGCGGCAATACCCAGTCCAGACCCAGTCGACTGTCGCCCAGTTTAGCGGGTTGCCAGTCGGAAGCCAGCCGGTCCTGCCGATTGACGGAAATCACCTGCCGACCGTATTGAATCTGTACAGGAGCCTGCAGAAAACGCCCGAAATAGAACGCTGTTTGTTCCCAATTTCCCACAATCTGATAGGCCTGAGTGATCAGTAAAAACAGCGTCAATTTCTGCGGGTTCGTTAGCGAATACACTTCCGTATCAGGCGCCACGAGCTTTAGCAGTTCCGATACCAGTAGCTCATCATCGCCCGCCAGCGTCCGGGTTTCAAATCGGGCGATGGCCGCTCGCTGGTGATTGAATTCGTTATCGAACGGCAAAAAAAAGTGCCGTGATTCCTGCTCCTGTTTCTCTTCCTGTTGACGTATCTCGGCCCACTCGTCCGGGTCTTTCGTGCGTTTCTTTACCCGGTGAAACAGGCGCTCGGGCAACGTGTCGTAAAACCCATCGCGTGGAATCTCGATCTGCCAGAGCGTTTCTTGCCGATCATCCGATCGGTCCTGAATCGCCTGAATGTCTCGCTCGAAATTATAGGCCGAGGTTCGTTCGGGACTGATTACCAGTTCCTGTTTGGTGATCAGACCGTCGTCCAGCAATTCATTCACTACGTTCTCGAACTTCAGCCGCCGGGTGGCCGCCTGATTCAGAAGCGCTTCTATGTCAGCTGTTTGTAGCATAAACGAATTAATTCTTTAGCATCACCCGGTAAGGCATGGCGGCAAATGACTGTTGTTCAATAAGATGTTTAAGGCGGTGGCAATACTCATCCCATTGGTCGACTGGAACAGATTTGGCCGGGTTAGGTGTCAAAATCACGTCGATGGTCCGGATCAACCCCTGCGTTTTCATGACGCCGGTTGACAGGCCTTTGGTCACGTTAACGGCCCGCAACTTGTCGCCTAGTTCGGCAAAGCAAACCGCTTTGATATCTTCAACCGTTACGACTCGCCCTCTGGTCAGAAGCGCCTGCCGGAAAACGGGCAGGTTCTCATCGGGTTTAAGTCGCTGTTTGCCACCGGTCGACGTAGTGATTAGTACTGATTCTTCGTCCGAAAAAACGATTTGACTTCGGTCCTTGCTGAGCTTGGTGCCAAACGGAATCCGGTTGGCTAACTCACCACGTGTACTCCAGAATTTTACCGTCAGCCGACCCGTTTTCTCCGTTGTTTTTACAGTAAGATAGGTATTTTGCGGCCCCCCTTCGCCAATGACGGTATTGATTTTTTCGAGACGCTTCCTGATTTCGTCAATTTCACTTTCCAGTTCACTACGTCCCAACGAACTGAACATGGCACTTTCATCGCGCAACAACGTGATCAGGTACGAAACAATATCATAGCCGTCCCGCTCATCGAAGCGGGTAATGCCGCCCTGTCGTAATACGTACTGGTTCTGACCGTCGCGGGTGATCTGCTGCGCTTCGTTGATTTTTAGTCCGGTGCTGGTTTCGACATCCACCATTTCCAGAAACGACTCCTGAGCTTCGAGCCGAATCGGAAACACATTGAACAGCGGCCGGATGTCGGGTGTATCGAGGCAGAGTTTGCGGTTCACCACCGGAAAGGCATTGATCTCGATCTGGGTCCGGTACGTAACCTCGTCGGCCAGGCTTTCGGGGAACTGAATGTTCAGCCACACTAATTCCTGCGAGAAAAACTTAACCGATTCCTCGGCTGTCAATCCCTGACTCAATTGGGGTGGGCATTTCTGTCGGCAATCGCTTAGTGGTACTACGTCGTTCGTCTGTTTCGAGATACTGCTGACCGACAGGATATGGCGACCGTAGTATCGTCGAACCTGTTCATGGATTCGATCGGAAAGTGTGCCCTTGTTGGGATGGAAATTTTCAGGTAAACCTGGCTGAACGAGCAGTTCGGTAGTATTCATCGATAGCCGAACGGCAGCCACCTGTTCCAGATGCGCCGAACGTAGCGGATCGTTTCGCCAGTCGAAAAACAGCAGCAGATTCTCGAACGATTCCAGATCCGCATCAACCGCCAGTCCCAGCCAGCACTGATTGCCGGGTAGAATCTGGTTCATAAATGATTCTTTCGGCGAAGGGCCGTACTCTTTTATCTTGTTCTGAACGACGAGCGTTTTGATCTTCGCGTTATACAGCGTAAAAGAGCCGGCCGCCGAAAAGTAAGTATCTTTCCCCCCCACATTGCACGAAAACGGATGCGTGGGTAATACGTCAAACGAGGGATCGATAACATGCGTCCGCATCAACGCGTGCGCGGGCTGCGGGCCGGTCATTACGTCGGGCGTGAGCAGTTGGGCCAGTCGCTGCACGATACGACTGCGCGAGTTCTGCAATTCATGATGCAGCCCTTCGATGCCGGTGGCAAACGCCCCGAGTAATAACCCTACGAGTGGGTCGAAACTCTCAACGGCCATCTCCGACTCGTCGAAGTTCCAGAGCTGGGCTACTTCCCGAATCATCTCGCTACGGATAGCTTCGCGGGATCGTTGACGTTGCGGAGTCATAGGTATGGATTTATGAGTAACGGACTACCCGGAATTTCATTTCGGGGAGCCGTTCACGGGTTTGGGTTAGTCGGCACTGCACAACAATCTGAATATAGCGGCAAACGCGCGGATTGCGGCCATCTATTTTTTCCTCTACATCAGCCACTTCAATAGACACCCGTTCTGGCTCAATCCGCTTATCGAACTGGCGTAGATATTCTTCGATCGATCGTTTGATCTGATCTTTGCTAGGGGTTTCGTTGAGTTCCTGAAACTCGTAGTTATGGATAATGCACCCATACGTCGGATCGTAGTGGTATTCGCTGGGCCGCGTAGCCAGGTAGAGCGCTATGTTCTGCGCCACCGATTCTTCGAGCGACAATTTCTCGAGTGACTGACGTCTGGTCAGCGCACCAAAAGAGGGCGGTATGGCGTAATAGTCAGGCATCAGCAATTCATTTGTTATCGGCAGATGGGTTTGTGGATACGTAGTGATCCGGTTTACCTTAATTAATCATAACCATACCCCCTTTTAGGGTAGTCGACGGGCCACCGTCGAGCGAGAGTGCAGCACTCGCCTTAATATCAGCGGTTGTATCGGACGAGATTTCTATGGTTTTTCCCGATTCCGTTAGGTCAGTACCGGCTATAAGCGATAATTTTTTGTCTGAAACCAGATCAATGTCACCCGAATCTGTCACCAGATCAATTGAGTCTGTTGCCAACATGGCAACGTTTTTCTTGGATTCTATACTAATGTTGCCGCCCGCACTCATGTTGATCTCGCCACCCGCCTGGATGTTGATGTTGCCGTTGCTTTTGATCGTGATGTGGGTGCCGTCGAGCGAGAGTTCGATGCTGTTCTTCTTGTCTTTATTATAGATCTTGATGCTCTCTTTTCCCGATTCATCATTCAGGATAATGTGGTTGCCACTACGGGTAACGATTCCCTTGATGTTGTTTTCCGGGTTGAATAATTCGCCGGGTTTGGCGTCCAGATGATACCAGGAACTGATGACGAAAGGAAAGTCAGGGTTGCCAAACATGTAGTCAACCCACACATTTTCATCCAGTTCAGGGATAAAATAAACGCCCCGGTCCTTGCCGCTCATGGGATGCGAGATGGTGACCCAGTCTGTTGTCAGATTGTCGTCTTTTTGCCAGGAAAACTGCAGCTTCACCCGCCCCAACCCGTCGGGGTCGTTTATATCCTTGACAAGAGCGAGATCCGTCTTGAGCACGTAGGCAGGAACGTTGTACTCAACGGGCGGATGGTCGGCAGCCTCCGGGATTGCCTCGAAGGTCGCCTGATACACGCCCCTGGCATCAACGTAGTGGGTCAGGCGTGTGACAATAAACTGCCCGTAGTCGATGGTATCTAATTTGACGGCACCTAATTTGGGATCAACGACATCATAAACACCTTCTTTTATTTTAATCAGGCTACCGACCCGAAGCTCCATTTCGGGCGTGCGGCCCTGCAAAACGGCCAGTTCGTTTGCTTGTTTCGCTTTATTGCGTTTGGCAACATCCTGCAGGCTACTGCTCGTGTGCAGCCCCGGATTGACCATCGTTGGTATCACATTGAATAGTTTTTCGGATTTATCGGCGGCTATGCGGGCCGCTGTCTGAAGGCCATCGACCGGGGAAGATGAGGGCGCTTTATTCTTGGTGTTGTCTAAAAAGTTATCATTCAGCCACTTGCTGTTGAGTGGCGTTACCCGCAGGGCATACTCCATATCGAACAGATTGACGCCGAGGGTCAGTACAACGGGGGAGGGGGACGGACGGGCTTTTTTGCCGAAGATGAACGTTTCGCCGTCATAATACATCCACTCGCCCCATGTCTGCGCTTTGCGCTGCAAAAAGGTGTATTCATCCTCTTCATATTGCGCCGTGTATGAAAAAGGTATAGACAGGTCCGGATCTATCTTGCTCGTGAGCCCAGCCGCCCCCGTTAGTTTGGTCACAATGTCTTTCAGGGTCATGTCGGTAAACGAGCGGATCGTTTTGCCGGCACAGAGTAAAATGGTGGGACTGCTTCCAGAAATGATGACCGATGTTGTACTCGACTGCGATCGGGATAATCTCACCGACGTAACGACCCCCCGAAATATCTGGCCCTGTTGCCCGTTCACTTTGCCGCCAACCGATAACCCCTGTTTAAACTTGATCGTGATGGATTCACCCACAAAGCTATCGGCCAGCTCATTGAGCCGGATAACAGGAGCACGGTTGGGCAACATATCGGGCGACAGGCTGATCTCGAACGTATGGTGACTCTCAAACGGCTGATTCAGGTAAACGCTATTGAACCGAGGTAGCTGTATGCCGTTGATGGTTACGTCAGCCGTGGCAATAAGTTGCGTTGTGGAAGGCATAAAGGCATTGGGTCTTAAAGATGAATCGACTGCGTATGGGGTTCCCGGATGAAAAATTCCACATCAGGAAGAAATGATCGAAATAGTACCACCCGGCATAATCAGGCCAAGAGCGGCATCATTTACCACCGTAAAGGCAATGGCCTTATTGGCGCAATCCCATAAGTAGTCGGGTAAATCCTGAAGTGGCATCGTACTTGGCATGGTTGGAAAATACCCAACGAACGCTAGATTCAGGGATGCGGCTGCGATAGCACTAATACCCGCATTAATGAAAAATATGTTTGTCTCCCTGTTGAAGTCAACCATGTATAGGTTATAGGTATCATTTCCATTGAGTCCATATAAGGTAGCGTCGCCACTGGTTGAGGATTGCAGCGCGTCGAGGGATACCGCTTTCAAATGCTTCTCTATAATTTTTCTGAGAATTACCTGGAGTCCTAATTTAGCCACCCCTTCGACAACGGCTTCGGCGGCTTCCTTCAACAAACCACCCCCGCTGATGCCAAAGGCTACCCCGCGAACCTGCTTGGTGACACTATTTTTTGTTCCCCAGAATTTCTTTTTCTCAACCAGCGGAAGGTTTGTATACGTGTTCTCATAAAAGGCCTGATTAGTCAGGTGTAGATGACCGTTTAGGTAACCGCTTCCCGGTCCCAATGCCTTAGCGATACGTTCGGGCGTAAACTCAAGTGGCGTAAACGGCATCGTAACGGTTCCCCACGACCAGCCAACCCCCACAATAATGGAGTTCAGAGAGGATAGGCTTTCGCCCGGCTCAAAGCCCAGAATGATAGGTGATTTTGCGGATGACATGATTGAAATCGGATTTTGGCAACGATCAGCCAATTGTTTTTCTGTTTCCAGTACAGTATACGTATCGCTCGCCCCACCGGCTGGTAAACACAGCCGGTGATACATCAAAAAATACGGGGCTTCGAAATTGATTTATTGCGAAGCCCCGGTTTAGTCAATGCCTTAATTACTCCCGCAGCAATTTCAGCTTCTGACCATTGACATCCAGGTCGCGGGAGCAGATCGTAAAACTTTGCGTGCCAGAGCCTGCGCCCGATAAACTGAACGACTCGCTGAAGTTGATGATGGCCGAGTGATCGAATTTGATCGTTCGAAGTTCTTCGCCCTTCTGGTTCTTCAACTCGATGCTTCCGCTGATGTCATCTTTGTGAGGCAACACCATCAGCTCAATAATCTTGGCATCGGCGTTGCGGGTTTCAATCGAAACGTCGATGTTGCCGCCGAATACCTCCGAGGTAGTTTCGTTGGTGTTTGGATTTACATGCTGATGAAAACTGTACGAAAGAGATAGAACTTCATACTCTTTGCCGTCGATTTTCAACGTTGACTTGTGTGCCATTATAGTAAGTGGTTTTTACGCGTTAGAATTAATTGGTTATTGTTTTAAGTCACTGTCCCACTGGCCTTTGGTACCAGTCAGGTTGATTTCAAATACCTTGGCCGGGAAGAATGGCTTTAGTTTAACGTTCACGATCACATGCGTTGGATTGGTTGGGTGGCGCCGGATGTCGAGGCCGCTGAAATCTTCGATGATCTTGCCCGGCCCCCGGATTGTGGCCAGAAAACTGGCGACCTGCCCCTTGATTTCTTCCAGCATCTTGTTGTCGATATTCTCAAATGTCCGGCGATTCAGGAAATCCTGAAAGACTTTGCCAATCCAGTCGAAAACCCGCACAACGCTGTAAGTCTGTAAGCCTACATTGTCGCCGTTAAAGAGCGTTTTGGCTGAAAACGGAATCACGCGCCCATATTCGTAGACCATAGGAATCAGCCCTTTATCTTCGAGCTGGGCGATTTCGCCCTTGCGCATACTGAACCGCACACCGCTGGCCATTTTGAGCTTACCGTGCTGCACCCCCGCTGACGGTTGGGCAATGTGGCCTCCCCACAGCATGCCCGCCAGCGCCATGGCGGGTGATACGTAGAGATGTTCGTCCTGGCCCAGTTCCGTATAGGCTTCGCGGCCCACGATCCAGTTGCAGGGCATCATTACGTTTGCTTTTTGCGGGTCGGCACCGGTTAACTTGTCTCGCTCGAACGTAGCTTCCACGCTGTCGGGATCGTCCAGATGCCGGTAATCGGTCAGCATCATGACCTTGTTCTGATGAGCCAGCGAGGCCCATTTGTCAACGATCGTATTCTTCTTAAGCCAGCCCGGCAACACCAGCAGCGAGTAGTTCTCGGAGAGGTCGAGTTTGTCGTACCCATCGCGCAATTCTTTTGCGACCTGCTCAAAAATCCCGGTCGGATTACTGAATCCGTCAGCGTCGGTGGTCTGGTCGTTTCCGGCGTCGAACAGGACAAGATTTTTTATCTTTTCGGATTCGGCATTCTCAAAAAACAGCGATAGGGACCGGTAGGAGGCTTCCAGTTCTTCCGTTTCGGTCAGCACATTGGCCAGGTTCGTCTTGAGCGTCTGGCTGGCTGAGGTTGCTTTCTGTTCAGCTTCGGCAATCATATCCGCTACGTTATCATGGGCCGATAGCAATTCGGCGAAATCCTGTAGCCGCTTCTTCAGTTTTTTGCGGTCCGCCTTGTTGTCTTCTTCAGTTAGGAAGATGCTTTTCCGCGCCTTCTTGGACGGGTCCATGTTTTCGGTGCCATCCACCACCGTCTTGATGAATTCAAATCCACCGTATTTGGTCAACTGCTGAACGCTTTCGGCCAGGGGCCGGGCAGGCTTTTGCTCGGCAAGTCGTTCTTTCACTAAGGGGGCATTCTCCCGGTTCTGTTCTTCTTGTGCCATGTTCTAGACTACGTTTTTAAATGAGTGGGGAGTGGTTCAGTTAATTAGCATCAGCATCGTCCAGTTCTTGGGCCATGGCATTCAGGGCGTCGATAAAGGCCTGTTTGGCCTGCGGATCAGCGAGGAGTTTCTGGAAAGCTTTGTTCGACATCAGCCGCTTGATCAGGCTCTGGTAGTTGTCCTCCTGCGATTGAAGCGCCTGCAAAAACGCACTCTGGTCAATGATACCCTGCTTGCTGAACGCCGTCAGATTCTGAAAAAACAGCGTTTCGTTGACTTCTTCACCATCTTCGGTTTGGTGGGTTACATCCACTTCCGGTTGGAACGTATCGAAGGCATCCTGCAATTTCTGTACGCCCTGAACGGGGGCCTGGCTCATTGAATCGGCGGTGAATTTGCCGACCATTGCCGTTTTGTTTTCCTGGAGGAATTTGATGGCCTCACTGGTTTCTTCGGGGATGATGACGCCCCCGATCTGGGGTTTATTGACTGCCATAAGCTGATGTAATTAACTTGATTTATTGAGTAAGGCTATTTTTTGACTGTCTACCAGTGGGTTAGAGATTGCTACTTGGGAATAGGTCGGTAAAACCACCAGTTGCCGCCAACCGTAATACTGTCCGTATTTGTGAAGTATAGGGTCGTTTTCTTGACGGCTCCTCCCGGTGTGGCATTTTGCTCATAAACGACGACCTTTCCGTTGGCGCCCACCGACGCTACAATGGCGGTATGTCTCGGCTCACCCCGCGTTTCCTCCCAGGAGCTTCCGTCGGCAGCGTCGACATGCACCGTATAGTAGTTAAACTGGACAATATCGCCGGGCATCAGGTTTGCCAGAGAGACGGGCGTTCCCCATACATAATCCGCGTCGGAGTTGACACCGTCGGCGCCCATAATGTCATTCGACGTTTTAGCGTTCGCATTTTTAAGGGCGTTTTCAGCGAATGTCCAGCATTGTCCATCACCAACCCGGTGCCCGACTTTGCCCGCTGCCCAGGTTGCCACTACTTTTCCAACTGCCATTATTCGTAATGAGAAGGGATTTGTCTTCGATGATTTAGTTTTTATCCGATCGAACTTCTGTCCATTCAGGAGACAGATGATTGATTATGTGCTCATTGACTCCGGAATTTATTGGCTGCCATTTATCGGAAGTTTGAAAAAGCTGGCTTAAAGCATACTGTCCAGCATCCGAACCCGCTTGGTCCAGGCACCAGGGGACGATGGGTTATACACCTCGGTATCCGTAATGCCAATGGGCGAATCAGCCGCCTGCACTACTTTAGTCGCATTACCTTCCAGATACACCATGCCGATGTGATGCCAGCCAGCCGCAGTTGTATACTGTCCAATGATATCACCATTGAGTACGTCTTTAGGATCAGAAACCTCCATCAAACTATAGTTGGCCGAGTTGGTCATTAATTCCACAATGCTGGTCCCGAAGGGATACCGACCCGCTACGACATTGCGGTCATAGCAATAATTGACGAAGCCAATGCAATCGAAGTGTTTTTTGCCCGTGCACACTTCACCCCAAACGATTCCATTGCCACTACTGCCGATGGGTTTTGTCAGGCCATTGAATTTGTAGGTTCGGGGGGTTAGGTTGGCTATTGGCAGAGCTAGCCCGGCCAGGACATAAGCGCTGGTTTCCAGTGCCGATCGTTGCGGAAAATTGTTCGACGAACCAGCGCAGGTGTTCAGCCCATCAACCGTAGTGAACGCGGTAAGCACCGACGGATCGCCTGGGTTGAATGAGTCAGCCTGCATCAAAGCAACTTTCGGTTTGTATTTAGCGCCGTCGCCCAGGCCGGGGGTATTTCCGGCCGTTCCCCACAGATAATGCGCTTTACCAACATGGCTACGTGCCTCATTGACAACCGCTTGGCGCTGCGTTAGCTTACCCTGTGGGGTAAACATCTTTTTCGTTACAGTGACCGGAATCGGTAAGGCATAATCATACAGACCGGCGAAAGCATGCAGCACAGACTGGCCGGTTTGCAGACCTGTCAGATCAAAATACCTGAAATTAGTCTGGCGCTTCTTCTCCTGTATTTTTACGACACTCTGGTCAATAAAAACGCCCAGGTCATTTCCAGAAAAATCACCCCCAAACAAGCCAACCGTTTTTTTCTGCCCAACCTGAAGCGGACAGGTAAGCAGCGGTACACCGGTTGTAGCATCAAAGAAATGTGACATTAGCAGACTGGTCTATGGATTACGTTTATTAGTCGTAAATCCGTTTTTCAGAGAAACAGGCAATGGGTTAAACGGTCATCTGTACGGTCTCGAACGTCAGTTCCCCCGCTTCGTTGGTCATCAGATGCAACGAACTTCCTTTCCCGATTTCGCCCGATACGATCATGCGGGACAGCGGCCGCCTGAGCCGATTACGGATCACCCCCCGTAGTGGCCGGGCACCATATTTTGGCGTGTAGCCTTCGAGCGCGAGTTGCCGCCGGGCTTCGTCGGAAAGCGTAACCGTAATGCCCTGCTTGTCGAGCATTTTCAGCAGCGATGTCAACTGGATATTGAAAATGCTCACAATGGCCTCCTCCGAAATCGGCTGGAACGGAATGATTTCCGTCAGGCGACCTAAAAACTCTGGCCGGAAGTAGCGCCCCATGATGTCGAGCAGCTCGTTCGACGCTGCGATTTCACCTTTGGCTGCCTTCTCGACTACGTAGTCGCTGCCAATATTCGACGTGAACAGAATGATCGCGTTCGAGAAGTCGCCTTCGCGGCCGAGCCGGTCATGCAGTAAACCTTCGTCCAGAATTTGCAGGAAAATATCGAACACCGACGGATGGGCTTTTTCGATCTCATCGAATAGCACAACGGCGAAGGGCTGTTGCCGAATTTTCGTGACCAGTAACCCCCCTTCTTCGTAACCGACGTAGCCCGGAGGAGCGCCGTAGAGCAAGGCCGCCGAGTGTTCTTCCTTAAACTCCGACATATCGAACCGAATCAGCGCCCGTTCGTCGTTGAACAGAAAATCGGCCATGGATTTTGCCAGTTCTGTCTTGCCCGTGCCTGTGGGACCGGAGAAGAAAAAGGAGCCAATCGGCTGACCGGGGCGGCTCAAACCCGAGCGATTCTCCAGAATAGCGTCGGCAATAATCTTCACTGCATGATCTTGACCCACAACCCGCTGTTTCAGGTGCTCGTCCAGCGCCAGTAACCGATCGCGCTCTTTGGATTGAATTTTCCCGAGCGGAATGCCCGTGCGATTCGCCACCACAGCGGCTACTTCGGCAGGCTCAACTTTATCACGAACCTGCTCGCCAAGGGTTTCGAGCTTTGTTAACAGCAAGGCCAAGTGGTCGGCCAAGGCGTCCGGTAATTCAAACGAATCGGTTTGCAGCTCTTCTTCCATCTGGCCCAGCAAAACGGGGCTAAGGCGGTTCTTCAACTGTCGCTCGAACCAGCGAACGTCGGGCATATGCGTTAGTGGATCATTCAGGTCGGCGTTCTCCCGAATGACAGCTAACTCAATCCGCAACCGGTCAATTTCGGGTTGTGTCGTTTCTGTAGCCATCTTCATGGCGGCCATGGTGCGGTCAATCAGGTCAATGGCCGCATCGGGTAATCGACGGCCTTTGAGGTATCGCTTCGCCAATCGAACCGCTTCAGCAACCGTGTTGTGGGCTACGCCAATCTGATGGTGGTTTTCGAATAGGGGCAACAGTGTCTGCACCATTCGGATGGCCGTCTGCTCGTCGGGCTCCTCAACGGCCAGCACTTCAAATCGACGGGCAAAGGCTTCATCTTTTTCGAGGTATTTGCGGTATTCGTCGTTGGTCGTTGCGCCGATCAGCGTCAGTTCGCCCCTGGCCAGTTCCGGCTTTAGTTGATTAACCAACCCCACGGCTCCCCCGTTGGGGTCCATCAATACGTGTATTTCATCGATGAACAGCAACGCCCGGTCAAACTGCTTCAGGTCGGACAGAATACCTTTCAGGCGATCTTCGATTTCACCTTTATACGACGCTCCGGCAATGAGCGAACCCATGTCCAACTGAAATAATTGGGCATTTTTGAGATGAGGAGGCACATTGCCCGCAACAATTTGCTGGGCCAATCCCTCGACCAGCGCGGTTTTGCCCACCCCAGGTTCGCCGGTAATGATCACATTTGGCTTGAGTCGGCGCCCCAGAATTTCGATCATCTGGCGGGTCTCACGGTCTCGCCCAACGATGGGATCAAGCTTACCCTCGCGGGCCGATGCCGTCCGGTCAACACAGAATTTGAAAAGTGTTTTTCCGGTTGCTACTTCTGCTGAACTAACGGCCTGGCCATTACTGCTTTTTCCGTTATCTGTAATCCCACCCGCTGGCGCGCTGATGGCCTGTTGAAAATCCACATCGGCCAGGGCTTTTTCGAGCAACTGGTTCTCGGTCAGCGGGAATGATTTGAGCTGATCGCGGCTAAACGCTACGTCGGGCTTACACATCGCCGTCAGGACAGCAACGGGAGTCAGCTCCGTCTCGCCGAGCTTCATCCGCACTACGTCCGACACTTCCATTAGCGAGCGAACCTTTGCATCACCGGCAGGTTCTTCGGTTGTCCGGGCCGATTTCGGGTAGCTTTCGACTCGAATATCAGCCCAATCCCGGAGATAGGGTACGTCAATATCCCAGCCTGTCAATTGCGAAGATAGCCCCACATCGTTGTGGAGCAGCCCCGTGAGCAGATGACCCGGCGAAAACGTCAGGTGCTGGTGCTCACGGGCAATGGCCTGTGCGATACTAACAGCCCGGCGGAGTTCCTCAGTGTATGAAAGAGTGAGCATAAGGGTTCAGGAATGTGATGTAATTTATCCCGACTGGCTGGTATATCCCCTGAGCTGGTAATTAAACGGTAATTTCTATTTATTAAGCGGTCAAAAGGGCCTTTTTGGCCCTTGCCAGGGCCTTATTCAGGCGTTACGGCGCTCGGCCAATTGTTACTGAAAATAAGTAAAAGGCTCATTTATGTGCTTCCTACAAATCACCCGCCCGTAGCCGATTGACTTTACTATTGGCTTCGGTAAGTCGTTCCTGGGCTTGTTGTTTGGTAGGTCCGCTTGCGTTTTCGACCAAACGCTGGAACGTAGTGATGGACGTCGTGTAGAGCCGCTGGCGTTCGGCGGGGCTTTTCAGACGCACCTCATTCGCCCGGGTATAATCACATTCGGCGCGAGCCAGGTCAAGTTGAAAGCGCAGGTCTTCAACGACTGCTGGAGCAATCCCTCCGCCACCAGCTGGAGCCGCTACCGGTCGGGGGGCAGGTGCACCACCGCCACCACCCCCGCTGGGTTTAGATGCCAGCAATCCCTGTAGCATCGTCACCTGTTGATTCGCCGAGCGCAGATCGGCCGAGAGTCGTTCAATTTCGGCGGTACTATTGCCATTTTTCAGGTTGGCATCCCGCAGAATACCAATTGTATTGCGGTAGGTCAACAGGGCATCAAACGACGTAACAACCGCCCGAGACAGCCGTTTGCTGATCTCATCGGCCAGCATGGCCGAATCGCGTTTCACTTCATACAGGGCTGTCTGCACATTGGCCGACTGTTCCTGCGCCCGCCGGATACCATCCGCTTTCATGACCTCGTTTGTGGCAGCCGCCAGCGATTGATCCGTCACTTCTATTTCCCGGAGTGTTCGGTTCATCGTTTCCAGACGTTCAATAATTCGGGCCTGCTCGTTCATGGTCGCCTTCAGCCGATCGTTTTCCTGTTTCAGCAATTGACCGGGTGCACTGAATAACAAATAAGCGGCTCCCAGCACAACGAGTAGTGAGACCGTGTAAAAAATGATAAATCGGCGGGTAGCAATGGCGCGGTCGGCTTGGTTAAGAGGCTGCATAGAGTTGTAAACAAATTACTTAATAATATAAATGGGAAAATCGTTGATATCGGCCGTGTTATAGGTACGTGGATGCTGGGTGCCGCCCGTGAGTTCTTTCACCCGCTGGGTAATATAAGCATCCAGTTCTTTCGTGTAAATCACACCGTTGTGGTCATAATCAGCTTTGCCGTCGAGACCATCGAGCAGCGCTTTGGTAAAAGCACCATGCTTCCATTCGTCGGATTCCTGCGATTTTTCGTTGCCGGTCGAGGACGCAAACACGGTAGCTCCAACACCCGCTGAGGTAAAATCACGGACGACTTCATCCATCGACGTCGTCAGAGCCCGCGTTGCCACCTGGGTTTTGCCGAAACTTCCACTGTGGCAGGCATCCAGGAAAACAAGGACTTTACAGGGCATATTTTCGATAGAATGGCGGATGTCCTCGTCACGAATGGCGGTTGCTTCCAGGTTATCGAGTTCCACATCGCTGGGAACAATATAGAAATCCTTGCCGGTGCCGTTGACGCCATGGGAAGCAATGCTGATGATAGCCATATCGTTCTGCGTCACGTCGCGGGTCAGTTTCTGAAGGGCCTTTCTTATCTCGCGGGCGGTCGCTTTTTCATTGGTCAGCGTAGTCACTTTCACCTCATTGAACAAACCGCCCTTTTGGCCTAACAAACTGGCACTGAGCGCGTCCGCGTCTTTGTCGGCATAATGTAGGCTAACGCTGGGATCATTATATTTCGAGATGCCAATGGCCAGAACATAGAGTGTGCGGTTGTTGATCGCTTTCTTCACGGCTGGTACGTAGGTAATGAGTTTGCGTTCGGAAAGTGCCTCCGCATCTTTGTTCTTGGCAAATATTCGAAGTTCGTTATCGCCCTCCAGCAGCTTTATCGTCCGTTCGACGGCTGTAGCTTTGGCGGTACTGCCGGTTTTCAGGCCCCGCTCTTCGGCTACAGGCCGGCCATTGAGCAGCACCTTAATCTGATCGACCGCAGTTTCTGACAACACTTCGGCCCGAAGGGTGAACAGCTCGGTTGAGACGACCACTTCAGCCGTGGGTTCGATCCAGCGAAATTGCGGGGGCGACATGGCTTTGATATCCCGTCTCTTTTCGTTGACAGCCACTAGGGAAGCCTCTAAATTACCCGTCTCCAGCACTTTCTGGATCAATTCGGGATTGTAAAAAGCTTCCCGATAGTTGGCAACGGGATAATAGTCGGCGTTTGACAGAGCGCCCCGATTCACTAACCACCCGATGTATTTTTCGCCATCGGGAGAGGCATCGTAATAGCCGGTAGGGTGCCACATCACCCACTCGCCATCCGTACCAATGAATAGACTGGCCAGCGGTTCCGTGAGTTTACTTGTCAGGAAGCTGGCGGTGTTCCAGATACGTATCGTCTGGTCGGCGGAACCGGATACGAGTCGCTTTCCATCGGCAGACGCCCCCAGTCCCCAGATTTCGTCCTGATGACCCCGTAGCTGGGCAACTTCCTGCCCCTTCAGGTTATAGGCTTTCAGAACACCCTTGGCCCCGCCCGACAGGAACAGTTTACCATCCGGTAGAAAACCCCACACATTATGACGAAATCCGTCCGTGTCGTCGCGCCGGATCGTGGCTACCGCTTTGCCTTTATGCATCAGGGTCAGCAGTTTAGCTTCGCCCGTGCCGTCGGAATCCGTAACCAAGCTGTAGTCGCCGGACGCAACGGGTAACTGACCAAACTTCTCAACCGGCGTTACGGCCGTAATTCCCTGATTTTTCCAGTCAAACACACTGGTCAGGGTCGATTGTCCGCGTTCGTCGGTGTACGTATTCGCGTAGCCAATTCGGGTGCCATTCAACCCTACACCCCAGTTAATGCGGCCTTTGCCCCCTAATTCACTCAGCAGTTTTCCACCGCCTTTATCGTTGGCTTGCCAGACCAGTAGTTCCTGGTTGTAGCCTCCCGCCGTTACAATCATGTCGTTGGATAAAAAAGCCACGGCTTTTGCCGTATTGAGGTTTTTACCGAACGTAGCGATTTTTACGAATGTAGTATCCCGAAGACTCTGGTATACATTGCTGGCGGCATTGCCGCCGTAGATGCCACAAATGACACGCTGCCCGTTGGGCGACACAGCTAAGCCAAGCGGCACGGTGCCATTCTGAATCCGTTGTCGCTCGGTCAGTTGATTGTCCAGCACCAGTAGTTCACCGTCGGCATTTCCCACCAATATGCGCGCCAGAGCGGGGGAGTAGACAACCGATTCCAGCGTAGCTTTACCATCGCTGCGCCGAAGTAATTTACCGTCCGATTTCCGCCAGAGGCAGATTTTCTGGTCCTGGCCAACGCTCACAATCCGGTCGCCAAACGTACAGACGCCCCGTACTTCGCTGGTATGACCCACCAGCGACCGTACGAGTTTCCTGGTCTTCATGGACCAGATCGCTACCGTTTGATCGGCGGCTCCGGAAATCAATTCCTGCCCATCGGAGGTGAACGCCAATGTCAAAACCACATCCCGATGTACGCCCTGAAGCAAGCCAATCAGCTTACGCGAGGGAAAATCGTAGATGCGGATGATGCCCACCGAATCCGGTGCGGAGCCAAGCCAGCCCCCAGCCGCCAGTAGTTTGTTGTCCGGCGAAAGCGCCAGCGTGTAGATTTTACCGGCGTTATCCGCGCCGGTTTGTCCCCGGATTTCCTCCGCTACGTTGCCGGTCTGCGCGTTCCAGAGTTTAATGGTTTTATCCTCACCGGCCGACAGCAGATATTTGCCATCCAGCGTCGTTAGTACCTGCCGGACAGACGCTTTGTGCCCGCCCGTATTAATGTCCAGTTGCTGGGCACCGACACGTGTAACCAGCAGGCTTAGCAACAGTAGAAGGATATTGTCTTTCATAAATATGGCATGTCTATTTCAATTTCTGGGTTGTCGTCAGCGTGAGCCAGGTTTCGGCCCGACGAATGTTGGCCGCATCGCCAGCCCGACGGTTTTTCTGGTTGATCGTTGGGATATCGTCTGTAATGAACGCAAAGCCCGCTTCCTGGTGCAGGGTTAGTGCCGGGAAGGGTCGTGTGGCTGCGTTGAGTTGCAGCACCTCCGTGCCAAACGGTTCGGTAACGGTGAAAAACTTCTGGATTTTGACGTAGCGGTTTACGTTCAGCGAATCAACATAGTAGTTATCATCGAGCAGCACATGCTGACCGTCAGCGGTGTGATAGATAAAGCGCAGGTAGCAGGGTTTCGCGGCCCGAACGTAAAGTTTAAGGGAATCTCCCTCCGTAAACGTTAGCCGACCATTGCCCCGGTTGGTCAGAACCGATACCTCAAAATCGCTTCTGATGCTGTCCTTTTGCAGGGCTTTCTGCATCGCCACCGCCTGCCCTAAATTGTCGGGTCGCAGCGGTGCTTTCAGTGCCAGTGCTTCGGCCAGCGGTACGTGCTGAACGGGTATGGACGTACTTTTCTTCGTTTGCAGATCGGTCCAACTGAGTTGCAGGGCCAGCTGGTCATTTTCATCGGTAAAGGAGCCTTCGATACGTATCGACGCGGGGTCTACAGGCGGTGTCCGGGCACCGGCGGGCAAATCGGCAGGTGGGGGCAAAACGGTCAGGCCGGGTTGTTCCCGCAGTCGCACGACCAGAAAATTATTCAACACCTTCGAGAATTGACTGCACAGTCCCGTTTTGGCGTAGGTAAACTTTTCGACCCGTATGGGCCGCCCTTTGGGCAAACCACTCTTCATTGCCAGATCAACCAGCGTGGCCAGGGTTTGATGAAAGGTTTTCGGATTGCCTGGGCTTGTCACCGTAACGGCGGCATTTTTATCCGGCAACGGCTTTGGTGACGTAGCCGTCTCTGGTATTTCCGTAATGCCGATAATGCGAAAATCGCTGAAATAACGGCCTTTATCAACGAAGCCAACCCGGAATTCGAGCCGGTGGCTGGTCGATTGAAGCTCGCGATCCATAAACCGACCTTTAACGTTTTTGGTCACGTAGGCGTTGACAAACAGGTTACCCGAGGTCGTCTTCTGAATGGGCGAAAACGTAATTTCCTTTGTATTCAGTCGAGTGGTGATACCACTTTTAGGGAACCAGATAATGTGATTGACCGCGTAGCGATCGGCCGGTAGATCATTGCCACTACGTCGACTTGGTTCAATGTCATTGAACACCAATACCTCGGGTTGCCGGAACACTTTTTTGAACTCCCCAACGTAGTAGGTTTTCCGTTCGTCAAGGTCTTCGTCGGGGTTTCCAATGGCGTTCAGCCCATCCGAATACCGCTCCAAAAGCTGGATCACCTCCTCATTCGCAGCCTGTTCACGCTCTTTGGGAAATAGCTGCGCACAGGCGGATGGCATAGCCAGTCCGTGTAACAGGAGTATCGGTATGAGACGCACTGGGTGCATGAAGAAGACAATTTGTTGGTTATCGATGCGTAATTTCAACCATGAGCGGCACTACGCTCCCCTTAGCCTGGGCATTGACGGCAAAACCCACGTCGTCGGGTGTATAGCTGATATATCTGGCGGGCATTAGCTCGTTGCCGAGAGCTGCCCGGATTTTAGCGCTTAGCCCACCGCTGGTCTGACTCATCTTAGCCAGTAACGTGCTGGCGTCGAGCGGTTTCTGTGAATATAAAATTAACAGATAATCTTTGCCGGGGTTATTATCCATCCGAATCGCTCCGCTTTCGGAGGGGAACGCCACCGTATTATTTTTCCCCAATAGCGGACTGACATCGTCGCTGGCAGGCAGAATCTTATGTACTTCTCCGCTTAGATCGGTGGCAAAGGCATATACATAGGCCGGAAAGGCGTTATTGACCAGCATCCGGAATCGCGTCCCCGACGAATACGCATTTTTCATGCGGTAGGCCACTAGATCCTCCCCAGGGGCCGGGCTGGGAGAGGGTTCGGCCTTTTTTGTTCCCCCATTATCAACCTCCAGGTTACGGAGCAGGAGCCGACCCGCTGGCATGACCATATTGTCGATCGTTTGAAAGGATACTTTGCCTTGTAACGCTACGGGTCCAACCGGTTCGACAGTGCTTTCGGTGGCAGCCGCAGACTGGCCTTTGGGTGTTGGATACACCTGAATCGCAAACAGGACGTAGTTCGCCCAGTCGGCGTATTTAACCCAGCAGAACCCCCGGTCGCCCCATTTGCTGCCCCAACTGTTCAGCACCCGGAATGCCCCATCTTTCAATTTTTTGTCATCGTAGCCCACTACCACCATCATATTTTTGTCCATGCTGTCGGCAGGCTTTTCGGCAGGAGCGGGTTCCCAAACGCCCTTCTTCCCAAGGTTATAAAAAGAAGGCGGACAATAGGCGGCCATCAGCACCGGAAACCCCTCGGAGAGTGCTTTCTTGACCGTTTGAATTTTAACATAGGCGTTCGTTTCATCCGCCTTGAACAAGGTCTGGTAATCGGCAATCCGGTAGTTGGCAGCCTCGTCGTCGGCGTTGGTAGAGATTTTGATCCCACATTGATACGGCACCGTTTTCAACGTAGCAACGCCCTTTTCCTTGACCAGATCGAGCGCATCAAACGCGTTGATCTTACTTTTGCAGTCCATCCCACTTTCGTACTTCAACTGCTCATAAATGTAGGAAGGCGAAAACACCATCTGGGTAATCTGCTGGGTATTAGTGATGCCGCCCTGAATCGCGGCTATCATGGTGCGCATATGGTAGCTGGTGGCAAAGGCTACCCCCGTCATGTAAGCGCCCTGGTCGCCGGTGGTGGGTGCGTACTGTTCGAACGAGACGCTGGCGGGCAGATTGGCATAATCCCCTTTAATGAGCAAAGGTTTCGACGCTTGTTTCGTTACCTTTTTTGGGTCGTAATCAAGCCCGCTCCCTCGGGGCTGGGCGTGCAGGCAGTACGTTAGCAACAACAGGCTTAGGAGCAACAACGGATTGATTTTCATAGCTTTTTGGATGTTAGCGTTCCTGGACAGCCAGGATATAAATCTGCCAGAAGTCGTCTGCGGGTTTCGCAGCGAAGGGTTGTTTAACAAATGACTCGCGGCTGGCAATAGGCTCGCCCTTGAAGGTGAAGTCCCTCACATCGTGGTACACCTGGTTGTCGGCAAAGAACTTTTTATCAACACCCTGTTCGAAATTACTGTAATGGTTCAGCGTCGTACGGTCAAATGCGTAGTGGTGCCGTTGGGTCTGGCAACGCTGGGCGAAATCGTCCAGACTTAATTTTACCTGTTCGCCCTTACGCGGTATGACGACAATGTAGCCCGATTCAGAGAATAGCGATTTCCACTGGCCTACCGTGGTCTCTACCGGCGGCCGCTTTCCCGCTTTCCCGCTCAGCCGATTGGCCGAACTGACCACCAGCTGTACCTTTTTATAAATGTCCAGACTCCGTGGGTCGGTTGCTACCTGGGCCGGTCGATGGCAGGCTTCATTAAAGAGCGCTAAAGCAGGTAGGATCATGTAAAACAGGCGATTCATGGCATGTACTTCCTTGTCCATTTGTGAGATACTAATCTTACTTGGTTTCGGCCAGCCGGATGTCGCCCAGGCGAAGTGTCCAGCGGTGATTGGCATAGAATTCATCCATCAGGTCGGTTAACAGCACCGTCACGTTTTTGGCCTGTTTGTCCTTATACCGGAGTCGACCTTTGGCATCCAATCCTTCAAACTGCTGAAAGATCGTGGCTTGTGCTACGTAGTTGCCATTCGCGCTTTTCTGATAATCCCGAATGTAAGCCACATCATAATAGGTGATATTTACCTTCTTGTAGGGCAGGGCCTTGAGCCGGAAAAAGTACTGGCGTACAGGCAGGCGCGTTACGCGAACGACCTTACCATTCACGACCCTGGAGACTTCAATGGTAGCCGTATCGATAAATAGTTTCTCCGCGTTTTTAATGGCCAGATCACGTAGCGTTTCGTTCTGTTCTTTATCGCCTACGGTGCTGATATAATTTTCGAGTTCATTGACTTTCTGGCTGGCCAGCATTTTGAATGAAGCCAATTCCGCGTTGCTCAACGTTGTTTTCTCATCGACAACCTCTAGATTTTTGGTACGTACCTGCGCCCAGCCGACTAAACTTCCGGAAAACAGGCTACTATAAAACAGGACTAAGGCAAAGCGAAGCATGGCTGAGTGGGTATTAATTCCAGATTTCCTGAATGGTGACGACCGCGTACCGACTTTCATCCGAATTACGCTGAGATCGGTTCTCGATCAGATTAATTGTTCGTATACGGTTTGCATTAATGCATAATCGCTCGATTACCTGCGAAATGGGCTGCACGTCGACAAGTGTCTGATCGATATAAATTGTCACGCGCGCCTGAGGATCGAAGTACCGATAAGCCTCCTGGAGTCGCTTGAGCCGGGTGGTCGCTGGCACCTGTTCATCGGCCAGATCGTTCAGGTAGTGATTGATAACGTCGATGGCGAGCGGTGGGGGCTTTGCCGCAGAACTCATTGGCTGCATCGCTGGCCGGACCGGCTGATTCACCGGAGCGATTGCTGTGGTAGCCTGTGATGCCGTCGTGGTTGCCGTCGGCTCTGTCGCAATCAGGTTGAGCTGGTACAAGGGTGTCTGACGGCCGCGTGGCCCAACGAATGTCATGACCCGGTTTTGGGCGTCGGCCAGCACTTCACGCCAGTTAGCCGTATTATTGTAATGGACGGCACAGTCGAGGGCGGTCTTAAACGCCTGGGTGTAGTAGCTGCCGTCGGTGGCATCGGCATAGGAACACTCCCCCCGGCTACAACTGGCGACCAATACGTCACCCCGTGCCTGCTGGAATAGGGCTCCATATTGCGACACGATCGTTTTCTGGTCTTCGACCACCAGATTTCTGACCAGGACTGATCGGGGACGGGCGATGTTATTGCAGCAATCGCCAATGGTCAGACAGAAGCGGGCCTGCTTACTACTTAATTGAGCGTGGAGCTGATCGAGCGCTAACGTCGGGCCGCTCATTTTTAACAGCGGCCAATTGCTCAAGCGGTCGGTGGTGGTGTAGCCATGCCCCGTATAGTAGGTCAGTACTACGTCATCGGGTCCGGGCTTCAACGCTTGTAGATACGTCGTCAGCGCGGCCTGACTGAATTGATTATCCTGTAGAATCGTCAGGTGAACCGTATACTGAATGGCCGCACCAATCGTGTTAATCTGCGCCTGCATGGTGCGGATGTCTGCCGCACACCCTGAGCCAATAAAATCATCGTTGGTATCTGCCAGGATAAGCGCGTGGAGTGTCTGTCCGGTTGCATAACCAGACCCACAAAAAAACAGGAACAGCCAGGTGAAAAGTCGATGCATAAGAAGGCGGTTTATCGTTGAGCGGGCTTGATATACCAAAAATAGCATTCCCCTTCCGACGGTACAGGGATTTTCAATTAAGCGGAAGTATTTGATTCCGCATTTATTTAACGGTTAGCGGTCTACTGCATAACTCTCTAAATTTAACCATTTAATTAGAACCCAATGGTTTACCCTTATATGAGTAAAGCTAGTCTGGAAAAATTAGCGTACAGTTTTCGTTGCACCATGGTCAGAGATACACACAGCTACCTATATATACTCGGCTTACTGTTTCTGACAGGTTGCCAGTGGAATCTTGATAAGGGGGCTTTCGACCAGCCCTGTGCAAAGCCTTCGGCTGCCATACTGGTGACCACCAATCAGCTAAGTGTTACGTTGAGTTTGTCTGACAAAGCGGGCGATGTTGAAACCGCTTCCTGGGATGCTGGTGACAAAACGGCGGTTCAAACAGGCGAGACCGTTGTTCATAGTTACACGGCCGCGGGCACATACACCGTTAAACTGACCCTTACCAACCGCTGTGGCGATCAGTTTGACGTTTCTCAATCCATTACCGTCGATCAGCAAATACCGCCCCAGGTCGAAACCCTGGACCCGGCCAGTATCTCGACGAATAAGGCCACACTGGGTATACGTTTTACGAGCCTGGGACGTAGCATGACCATAACAGAGTTTGGTTACTGTTATTCGGACACCAAATCCGTACCGACGATTGCCGATAACCTCCGGCGGATCGATACGACACGAACCATAAACGCGGTCGTCAACACGCCTTTTGCGGTTGTTCAGGGTGGGCTGGGGTCTGGGAAAGTTTACTACGTTCGGGCTTACTGTAAAACCGATAAAACGGACCCGCAATACGGGGCTCCCAAAAGCTTCACGACTACGCAGCCAGTCGCTGTTGCACCGGTGGTCGTGACGGGGGGCTCGGCGTCAATCACCACGACCAGTGCCGTGCTGAAAATGACGCTTCAATCCTATACGCCCCCCTTGTACCGAATTGGCGTGGTGTATGGCAAGACCGCTACGCTCGATCCCGCGAAGGACAAGATCATGTTCATTCAGCAGACGAACCCTGCCCTTCAGGAGTATTCGTTCACAACCACTAGTAAAGATACCGACCCCGTCAATTATGCTACTCCGCTGGAGCCCAACACTACGTATTACTACCAGGCGTTCGGGGTTACCCAGCAGGTGAATAATGTTCCTGGTACGGAGAAGTCAGCCACAGGCGCCGTAAGCAGTTTCAAGACAGCTCCCCTGGCGGCCGTTGCGCCGGTGGTCGTGACGGGTGGCTCCGAATCGATCACCAGCAACAGCGCCGTACTGAAAATGACGCTTCAGTCGTATACGCCCCCTTTATACCGGATTGGCATAGTATACGGAAAGACCGCCACGCTCGATCCGGCGAAGGATAAGATCATGTTTATTCAGCAGACCAATCCCGCGCTTCAGGAGTATTCGTTCACGACGACCAATAAGGACACCGACCCGATTAATTACGCTACGCCTTTAGAAGCCAACACGACGTATTACTACCAGGCGTTTGGCGTTACTCAGCAGGTGAATAATGTTCCCGGCACAGAAAAGTCAGCCACCGGCGCCGTAAGCAGCTTTAAAACGGGGGCGGCAGCGACTGTGGCTGTAGCGCCAGTGGTCTTAACGGGCGCCAGTTTGTCGATTACCAAAACCAGCGCCGTACTGAAAATGACGCTCCAGTCATTCACTACGCCCCTGTACCGGGTTGGTGTGGTGTATGGAAAGACCCCGGTGCTTGATCCGGGAAAGGATAAGATCATGTTTATTCAGCAGACCAACCCGGCCCTTCAGGAATATACGTTCACGACCACGGACAGAAGCACCGATCCAGTCAACTATGCCACTCCACTGGAACCCAACACTACGTATTACTATCAGGCCTTCGGCGCTACCCAGCAAGTGAATAATGTGTCTGCGGTAGGTGCCGGGAGAACCCTGAGTTTTAAGACAGCTCCCTAATAAATTTATCATGCGTCCTCTTCACTTTACTCTTCTTTTCCTTATCTCTCTTACCACTTCGGCTCAGGTACGTGTCAGCAACGTGCGGGTTTCGCTCAACGCCGAAGGAATGCTGGTTACGCAGTATGATGTGCAGGGAATTGCCACAGAAGATTCCGTTTATATGGCCGTAAACGGACTGAAATCGGGTCGGCTAACACCGATTAGCCTTACGGGGGACCTGGGCCGTAAGGTGGGTGCCGGTACCGATAAAGCCATTTACTGGAACATTGTAAAAGACGCTTACAAAATCAATGAAGATGTCGTCGTTACGGTATTAATTAAACTAGCCCGGGGCCGACTGCCCCAATCGGCTCCCACAGCCGGGGCGTCGGGCAGGGCGCGCGCGGGTAGCCCGGTCGCCATCGCACAAACAGATCCAGAACCTGCCGCTGTAGCCCCCGTCCAATCCACCCCACTCAGTAAGCCCGCATCGGAGACAATCGCGGGTTCAACCAAGACCGTTGAAACCAAGAATCTTGATGTAGACCCCGCGCCGACGAAAGAACCGTCCGCCCGCGTGGCTGCGGCCAGACAGGCTACCTCCTCTAACACGAGTGTGGTGAAAAAAGGCGGTGGGCCAGCCAATGCACTGCTGTCGGCACTAGCGCCTGGTATTGGTAATATTTTCGTTCAGCCTGATCATAAAATCGGCATCCGGCCAGCGGTCACCGTAGTGTATGCAGGGTTGTTGATCTATGGCCTTACGCAACGTAGTCAGTCGCAAAAGGATTACAACGAATACAAAGCGCTGCCCCGCTTCACCGAGCAAGGTATCGCCGATGCCGCGTATACCAAAGCTAACAACGCCAACCATACGGCCATTGTGTGCACCGCTGGCGCAGTAGCTATCTGGGCGATTGACGTAACGGCGACTCTGCTGCGAGGGTTGCAGAATCAGCGTTCCGGCGGTGTGAGTAGTCGATGGACTCCGCCCCGCACGCAGGTCAGTATAGCGGCCGTTGGAACGACGCCTGTAGTCGCCATCAGACATAAATTTTGACAAACCCTGTCTCAGTTCAACTTATGAAAATATCCTGTTTTATAGGCGCCATCTTACTAAGCTTGTCGACAGCACGAGCACAGGGAACCGTCTCCGCGAAAAGTGTAGCCGTACGGATCAATACCTTACCACTCTTTGAGGCTAAAACGCCAGGCAGGACCGCCAATCCTGAAGCGGCTAAAGGACGAATTATCTGGCGTGAAACCTTCGTTGACAACCAGCGCGGCTGGAAAACCGGTAAAACCAAGACAGGTACGTTTACGCTGACATCCGGTGGTTACCAGATTCAGACAGAAAAAAAAGAGATCGACGCGGCCAGTCTGGTGACAACCCCGATGGACCTGAATGGGAGTGATTTTACGTTGGAGTCGACGATAGAAAGTACCGGCGACAATCCGCCCAGCGCGGGTATCATGGTAGGAGGAGAAGTCGATCAGTACTACGTCTTCCAGATAAATAATTTCTCTAAGTTCATTGTTCAGTACGTACAGGATAAGAAACCCATCAATCCTGAAGATTTTGTGTTCAATCAGTTTATCGATAAGAATATCAATAAATTGAAGATTACAAAAACGGGAGGCATCATTGACTTTTATATCAATGATGAAAAAATTCAAACCCGTCGGGTCCAGCCCCTGGCCAGTCAGCAGATTGGGTTGATCGGAGCAGGCCGCAACGCTACGTTCAAGCATGTACTGTTGATCGGCTCGTCGAAATAATCCAGCGACTCAGTAATCCAATTACCGGCTGGAACAGAGTAGCCACGGCTATAATCCCGATAAGCCATCTTGTAGAAAGCCTTCGCCTGTGAAAATTTGGCCAGCCAGGGGATCAAATCAGCTGGTGTAGTGCCCTCTTCCTTACTTTCTAAATTGGAACCATCCAATTAACGTTTTAAATCAGCGGCCAAAAACTTGATCGCTGATCTGGGGACCTCATGTCCAGAAATGAGGACTCATTGCCTGAATAAGCTGTTTTTATGGCCGTTGCCTTATTACACCTGCTCATCAGTAAGCGCAGCTAACCCCGTACGAGTTCTTACCGCATACATCGATGATCCTTTCGGCTCTGTCGAAGGGACGAAAATGGGGTTCTGTTGTATACACGTTACGAATACTATGTTGAATCAAGTAGACAAGCGGTCGCTTGGGGTAAGCTTTCCGTCAGCTCATCAGGCCCAGGTGGAGGTGTGGGCTCCGCTGGCTAAACACCTGGCGTAACGAAATTTATGGGCAACCAACCGCCATCCCCCTGAAAAGCGCCGAATCAGGGTACTGGCATCTCACTACGGACCAGCTCAGGCCGGGTGATCTGTATACGTATCTAGTGAATGGTGAGCAGGATTTCCCTGACCCAACCTCACTTTGCCAGCCACAGGGCGTACATGGACCATCACAAGCCATTGATACGTCTTCTTTTTACTGGGAAGATCAGTGCTGGGTGAATCCCCCCCTGGAAAATTACCTGCTTTATGAACTTCATACGGGCACGTTCACTCCGGAGGGCACATTTCAGTCGCTGGAAAGCAAACTGGATTATCTGAAAGCCCTGGGCGTGAATGCCATTGAAATTATGCCTATTGCTCAGTTTTCGGACTCGCGTAACTGGGGTTACGATGGGGTGTATACCTATGCCGCGCAAAGCTCGTATGGGGGAGCGAGTGCGCTGCAACACCTGATTAATACCTGCCACTATAAAGGGATTGCCGTCGTACTCGATGTCGTGTATAATCACTTTGGACCCGAAGGAAATTACCTGGGCGAGTTTGGACCATACCTGACGGATAAGTATTGTACACCCTGGGGGAAGGCGGTCAATTTCGATGATGCCTTGTGCGATGGGGTCAGGCGTTACGTCATTGAAAATGCGCTGATGTGGTTTCGGGATTTTCACGTAGACGCCCTGCGCCTGGATGCGGTTCATGCGATCAAGGACTTTAGTCCGGTTCATATTCTGCAGGAGCTTCGGGCCGACGTCGATCGGTTAATGGCCGTTACCGGACGGCGTCATTATTTACTGGTTGAAAGTGATCTGAATGATCCTCGCTTCATTAATCCACTGTCTCATGAAGGCTACGGGATGGATTCTCAGTGGATGGATGAGTTTCATCATGCCCTGCGGGTTGCGATAGGGGAAGCAAAAATCGGGTATTATGCCGATTTTAATGGAATTGCCCATCTGGCCAAAGCATACCAGGATGGCTATGTTTATGATGGGCAATATTCAGAAGTTCGCCAGAAGGTATTCGGTCGGAAAGCCGGGAATAACCCTGGAGAGCAGTTTATTGTCTTTTCCCAGAATCACGATCAGGTCGGCAACCGTAAGCTGGGCGAGCGGTCGAGTACCCTGTATAGCTACGAGGCCCTCAAATTACTGGCGGGAGCGGTGCTGATCAGCCCCTACATTCCGCTGTTGTTCATGGGTGAGGAATGGGCAGAAACCAACCCGTTTTTTTACTTCGTGAGTCATTCCGAGCCCGAATTAGTCGAATCCGTTCAGCAGGGGCGAATGGCAGAGTTTGCCGCTTTTCATTCGGGCGGGGAGGTCCCTGACCCACAGAGTGATGAGACGTATGAACAAGCCAAACTGCAATGGAACCTGCTGGAAGAGGAACCGCATCGGGTCTTGCTCCGATACTACCAGACCCTGATAGCGCTACGTCAGCAGCTACCGGCGCTGTATCATCTGGACCGCCGGAAACTGGCCGTTTTCTGCCATCAGGAACAGGAAACCCTGATTGTACACCGCTGGTATGAGAATCAGCAGGTGCTTTGTCTGATGAATTTTTCCAAACAATCTCAAACAATATACATTCCTACTGTCGGAGAAGCCAATACGCCCTGGCAGAAATTACTCGACTCGGCGGACCCGGAATGGCAGTTGCCAGACGAATCGCAGCCTGGTTCAGCCCCTGAATCGGTATCCGGTTCCGAAGCTGTGCTATGTCAACCCGAATCGATTATTATTTACGCACAACACCATGAACAATCCCGTTTCCACCTACCGGCTCCAATTTCACCAAAACTTTACCTTTCGTGATGTCGAACGTATCATTCCCTATCTGGATAAGCTGGGCGTTCGAACGATCTATGCCTCGCCGATTTTCGAGGCCGTACCGGGTAGTGTACATGGCTATGATTCCGTCAATCCACAGCGGATCAATCCCGAAATCGGGACGCTGGCGCAACTAAAAGCTATAAGTCAGCAACTTGCGAAGCTAGGGATCCGCTGGATACAGGACATTGTTCCCAATCATATGGCGTTCCATCCCAATAACCGCTGGCTGATGGATGTGCTGGAGAAAGGCCAACGATCACCGTATGCCTCTTTTTTTGATATAGACTGGACGAGTCCAGTGCATAAAGGGCGTCTGATGGTCCCGTTTCTGGGAGCACCGCTGGCGGAGGTAATTGACCAGGGTGAGCTGACGATGGCCTATCAGGATGGGAAGTTCGTTATCCGCTATTTTGAAACGGCCTATCCGCTGCATCTGCGCTCGTATGCGACCATTCTGACCGCCGATTCCCAGCGCCCTACGGAAGCAGTTCAGACATTGCTTGATCAAATCAACCAGCTTCGAAAACTCCGTAAGCCCGACGCCTACGCCCGGCTAAGTGCTACGTGTCTGGAAACACTGGCCGAACTGATGAAGGAAGCCAAGAGTAAAGCGTATGTCAGGCGTTGTCTGAAAACCGTCAACACAACCACCGCCTGTCTTCATCAGATTGCTGATGAGCAGGAATACCGATTGTGTTATCATGGCGAAACCGATCAGCAGATTAATTTTCGGCGGTTCTTCACGGTCAATTCCCTGATCTGCCTGAATATACAAGACCCCGCCGTTTTTGAGGCCGTTCATCAACTGCCCAAAACGCTGCTCGAAGCCGGGGTTTTTCAGGGGCTTCGGGTCGATCATATCGATGGGCTTTACGACCCGAGCCAGTATCTGGAGCGACTGCGCAAACTGGCGGGCGATGACGCCTATATCGTGGTCGAGAAAATTCTGCAAAACGACGAAGAACTGCCTACGTTCTGGCCGGTTCAGGGGGCAACGGGCTACGCTTACCTGTCGATGGTGAACAACCTCTTCACCCGAACCAGCAGCGAGACCAGCTTTACCCGATTTTACCAGTCGTTGCTGGGCGAGAAAATGGCGGTTCGGCAGGAGTTGTACGATAAGAAAGCCTACATTCTCTACGAGCACATGAATGGCGAGCTGGATAATCTGGTGGCACTTTTTCAGTCGTTAAATCTGATTGATGAGGAGGCATTCGCGAACGTCTCGGCGGACAAACTGAAAGCCGCGATTGGGGAGTTTCTGATTCAGTGTCCCGTGTACCGGTACTATGGCAATCAGATGCCGTTGAGTCAGCCGGAAATCACCGCCGTGGAGGCCATTTTTGCCCGAATCCGGAAGAGCACTAAAGAACTAACCGCTGCGGTTGATGTGCTCGAAGAAGTCTTATTCAAGAAACCACAGATGGGTGAGAGTGACTACAACGAGCGGGCGTTACGCTTCTATCAGCGTTGTATGCAGTTTACGGGGCCGCTGATGGCCAAGGGCGTTGAAGATACGCTCATGTACACCTATAACCGCTTTATCGGGCATGATGAAGTGGGCGACTCCCCCGACTATTTTGGCCTGACCGCCGACGAGTTTCATCAGAAAATGATTGATCGTCAGGTGCATTGGCCATTGGCCCTCAACGCTACGTCGACGCACGATACCAAACGGGGCGAAGATGTACGAAGCCGTCTGAATGTACTCACCGACCTAACGGATGAGTGGATTGCCAGTGTACGGGAGTGGCAAACGCTCAATCAGCCGCTTAAAGAAACGGATGCCGGCAATGCCGATTTGCCCGATGAAGGTGCGCCTGACTCAAACGACGAGTACTTTATTTATCAGACGCTGGTGGGGGCTTACCCGATGCCCGCCACCGCATCGGCTTCTGCCTCGGAAGACATCAATGCGCCCAGTGTGGAGGAGGCCGCTTTTCCGGATCGCCTGACGGAGTACCTCGAAAAAGCGATGCGGGAAGCCAAGCGAAACTCAACCTACGGGGCACCGAATGAAGCCTACGAAGGCGCAACCAAAGCGTTTGCGCTCCAGTTGCTGGACAAGAAACGTCCTTTCTGGGCCAGTTTTCGGGCGTTTTCCCAGCGAATAGCCGATTTTGGTATCATCAATTCACTGGCACAGGTGCTGCTCAAATGCACCTGTCCGGGTGTGCCCGATATTTACCAGGGCTGCGAAGGCTGGGACCTTAGTCTGGTTGACCCCGACAATCGGCGTCCTGTGGATTTTGCGCTACGTCAGGAAGGACTGGATGAGCTGACCGCCGACAATGCAGCGCCAGACTGGACTGATTTGTGGGAAAATCGGTACGATGCCCGCATCAAACTCTGGCTGATTCATACGCTGCTGACTGAACGCAATAAACATCCGGACCTTTTTGCCAAAGGTCACTACGTTCCGTTGCAAGTGGAGGGACGTTATAAAAAGCATGTACTGGCTTTCGCCCGACGGTATGAGCAGGTCTGGTACGTAATTGCCGTACCGCTGGGCGTTGCTCAATTGTGCAGTCAGCAAACCGATGATGTGTTTTCGATCGACTGGAAGGATACACGCATTAGTCTGCCCATCGAAGCCCCCGAGACATGGCAGAATCGATTGCTGAACAGCGATGGCAAGGTCGAAAACGGGATTGCCGTTGCTGAGTTGTTCAACGTCCTGCCGTTGGCGGTACTCAAAATGGAGAAGCAACCCCATGAACGTAGCGCCGGTATCCTGATGCCGGTAACGTCGCTTCCGTCGCCCTTTGGCATTGGCGATTTTGGCCCGGAAGCCTTTGCTTTTGCGGATTTTTTGAGCCGGAGCAGGCAAACCTACTGGCAGGTGTTGCCGCTTAATACAATAGCCGCCGACTGTGGCTATTCGCCCTACAGTGCGACGTCGAGCATGGCGGGTAACCCGCTGTTGATCAGCCCCGCCCTGCTGGTGCAGGAAGGTTTCCTGGACGCGGCAGACTTGGTCGATTATCAGCAGCCACTCACACAAAAGATTGATTATGATACCGTTACTAAAGTAAAAGAAGCGCTACTGACAAAGGCCTACCAAACGTTTCGAGCGAACCAATCAGACCGGCAGACTGAGGAATTTAATGCGTTTCGTGAGCAGGAAGCGTATTGGCTGGATGATTTTACCCTGTTCGCCGTGTTGAAACAACAGTACAATAACCAGCCCTGGCACAAGTGGCCCGAAGCTTATAAGCTGCGACAGGCCAACGCGTTAACGACGCTTCGAAATGAACAGCAGGAAGCCATCCGACAGGTGCAATGGTTTCAGTTTGTGTTTGATAACCAGTGGGAAACGCTGAAAACCTACTGCAATACCCAGGGGATTCAGTTATTCGGTGATTTGCCTTTTTACGTGAACTATGATTCAGTGGATGTATGGGCGCATCCCCATTTGTTTAAGCTGGATGAAGAAGGGGCGATGACGCACGTAGCCGGTGTGCCTCCCGACTATTTCAATGCCGATGGCCAACGGTGGGGCATGCCCATTTTTCGGTGGGATATACTCCAGAAACAGGAGTATGACTGGTGGGTAAGGCGACTTCGGAAAAACCAGGAACGGTATGATCTGCTACGTCTGGATCATTTCAGGGCTTTTGCCAGCTACTGGGAAGTCCACGCCGACGAACACACGGCCAAAAACGGTGAATGGAAACCAGGGCCGGGGGCTGACTTTTTCCGGACGATACAGAATGAGCTGGGTGAGTTGCCGTTCGTGGCCGAAGATCTGGGTAAAATTGGTCCGGATGTGTATGCCCTGCGGGATGAGTTTGGCTTGCCGGGTATGAAGGTAATTCAGTTCGGTTTTGGTAAGGACATGCCCCAAACGGTAAATACGCTGCATCATCATACGCCCAATTCGATTGCCTATACCGGTACGCATGATAACAACACCAGCCGTGGCTGGTATCGGCAGGATACGAAAAAAGAACAGATTCGCCAGCTGGAACGCTACGTTGGTCATTCCGTTTCGGAGGACGATGTGCACCGGGTTCTGGCCCGATTGGCTTACGCATCCGTAGCGAATACCGTGATTTTGCCCTTGCCCGACGTACTGGGACTGGATGAATCGGCCCGGATGAATACCCCGGCTTCAGCGGCCAGCAACTGGACCTGGCGGGTATTGCCCGAACAACTTAATCCGGCTGTCGAGGAACAACTTCGCGAATGGACGACTGTCTACGATCGGTAACTGCCGGATTTACAACCTGTATATATGACAAGCAATGAGCAAGATAAAAATTGGTTATCACGCATCTCACGAGCAGTTTACCCCCAGTACTTTACTCAATTATGTACAACGGGCGCAGCAGGCAGGCTTTACGGCCGCTTCCTCTTCTGACCATTTTCATCCCTGGAGCAACCGACAGGGCGAAAGCGGTTTTGCCTGGTCCTGGCTGGGGGCCGCTTTGCAGGCTACGTCGCTTTCCTTCGGGGTGGTGAATGCCCCCGGTCAGCGTTATCATCCGGCTATTATTGCACAGGCTGCTGCTACGCTGGCCGACATGTTCCCCGATCGGTTCTGGATGGCCGTTGGTACCGGGCAATTGCTCAATGAGCACATCACCGGACAGCCCTGGCCAGCTAAAGCTGACCGCAATGCCCGCCTGAAAGAATGTGTCGATATCATCCGGGCTTTATGGGACGGGCAGACCGTCACGCATAAAGGCCTCGTGACCGTAGAAGAAGCAAGGCTCTATAGCAATCCCGACAAAAAACCGCTGCTGTTTGGGGCCGCTTTGACCAGCAAAACCGCCGAATGGGTAGGGGGGTGGGCCGACGGACTGCTGACCATTTCGCAACCGCCAGAACAACTTCGGGAGGTTGTAGATGCTTTCCGGCGGGGCGGGGGAGAAGGAAAACCCATGCATTTGAAAGTACAACTCTCGTATGGCGCTACGGCTGAACTTGCCCGGCAGGGCGCTTATGACCAGTGGCGGGCGAACATCTTCCCGAATTCGGTGCTGACGGACCTGCGCCTGCCCGAGCAGTTCGATGAGCTGGGCAAGCTGGTTAATCTACAGGAAGTCGATAAAATGGTCCGCATCTCGGCCGATACCAGCCAGCACCTTGCCTGGTTGGAGGAAGATATTGCATTGGGATTCGAACAGCTTTTTCTGCATAACGTTAATCTGGAACAGGAACGGTTTATTGATGATTTTGGCCAATACGTAGTGCCCAGCCTGATTAAGGCAACTTAGGTCAGGCTACGTACTGCCTGTTTACTCAACACCTTAAAAAGAGCCATTTTATGAGTTATAGGACAAAAAGTAGCTGGATACTTTTGCTCGGTTTGCTGGCCGCCTGCGACACGGGCGTTCGGGAGCTGGATTTCGTTAGTAAGCAGTTTTCGGCTACCTACAATATCGATTCGACCCGCGGTCTTGATAGCACAACCTTAGCTAAACTCATGGCCTCGAAGGCCGTCTATAATTTTGGCGAAGATGGAAAAGGAGTGAACCATGTTCAAATGGGTATGGTATCAAAAGATACGCCGTTTCGCTGGAAGGTTGAAAAGGATAGTCTACTTATCGGTAACCAGGCCTATGCTGTTCAACGGCAGGAAAAGGGTTTTATCCTTAAATCGGATTCGGCCAAGATTATGCTCAGCAAACAGCCTTGATATGTTAATAGGCAGTTATTTGAATAAAGTAATCTTTACGTAGCGTGCTGTTTACGCCCACCGAATTAGTGGCGTAATCGGGGCTAGGGGTGGGGTAACCTCCACTCAATTCACGTTGAAACTACACGCGCTAAACATTAAAAGTCATGGGTACTCAAGCTGCGGATCACCAACAGGCACTTGATGAATTGATCGCCTATTTATTTAATCGCAGAGAGACGTTGTTGAATAACTGGCGAACGACCTGCGAAGCTGACCCCGCTCTCAAGAAAATTGCATTTCTGAGCCGGGAAGAATTCAATAACCTGATGCCGACTATCCTCGACTCACTTGAGCAGCTATTACGAGGCAATAAGCCGGAAATCAGCCCCATCGTAGCGGCCCAATCGCACGGTCTACAGCGCTGGCAAAAGTCGCAGGAGTTACCCAGCTTACTGAAAGAGTTCAATCATTTGTCTGTCATCTTATTCGACGAATTGAAACTATTTCGCCAGTTGTTTCCTAAGGTAGACCCTGATGTTATTATACAGGCCCAGCAACAAATTATGGTGCTGATGAATGAAACCATTGGTGGCAGTATCAGTAAACACGATGAACTCCAGCGGCTGGAAGCGGCTAACCGGGCGGCTAGTCTGGAACAGGCATTACAGCAAATGGAAAACCTGTCCCGACAGCGGGGGGATTTGCTACGTACCTCTTCCCACGATCTGCGTAGTGGGCTGGGGTTGAGTATGGGCGCTGCTTATCTGCTGCAGACCGAGGACTTAAGCCCCCAGGAAAGGCAGCAGTTCGTCGATATGTTGAACCGCAACCTGGCCAACGTTCAATCATTACTGACGGGCTTGATGGATCTGGCTCGCCTGGAAGCCGGTCATGAGCCCCTTCAAGTGGAAGAATTCGATGCTGCTCAATTACTAACGGAGTTAGTCACTGGTGTTCAGCCTTCAGCTACCGAACGAAACCTTATTTTGCGGGCCGATGGCCCAGCCTCGTTGGTTGTCAAAATGGATCGGCTCAAACTGTACCGGATTGCCCAGAATCTACTGGTCAATGCGCTCAAGTATACCCCATCCAGTGCCGAGCGTCCGGGTATGATATCGGTATCCTGGTCCACCGAAAACGATTGGCGATGGGGTTTCAGTGTTCAGGACTCGGGGCCTGGTTTACCGGCCGGTTTGCTGGACCAATTTCACAAGCAGCTTAAACCCGTTGTTGAGCCCACCAGTGTCCTGTCGTCCGATGAAAGTCAGCCCGTCATGGCCCAACCCAGTCAGGACCATCAGCTACCGCCCGATCTATTAGCCGATCAGTCGTCGGCGTCCCTGCGAGACAAGGGAGAAGGGGTTGGCTTACAGATCGTAAAACGACTTTGTGAGTTAATCGGCGCTAGTCTGGAAATTGAGAGTATTTCTGGTCGGGGGACCTTGTTCCGGGTGCGCATGCCGGTTCAGTCTTCGCAGAAGGCTGAAGCCCCCAAGTAACAGGTAAAGTCACGGATTCCAGCCAGGACCGGCGTAGCCGTTCGAAATACGTATCCCATTGGTGCATATCGGTGGGCTTACGGTAAAAGCTGCTGGCACCTGCCTGGTAAGCCCGGCGAATATCGTCGGGATTATCCAATGAACGCATGACCAGAATAGGAATTTGCTGGGCCGAATAAGCCGCTAATTTGGCCTGTATTTCCTCTCGCAGGTCTAAACCATCCTTAAGTAAAGGGAGGTATAAGTTTTGACGAATCAATGTAGGGAAGATCTGGGGTTGCCTTATCGACTTGTCAAGGTAATCCAGTGCCTGTTGGACATTGACCACACGGTGAAAGCTAACAGCGGGCAACTGCCTTTTGAACATCAGGCTGACAATCGTCCAGAAATCGTCATTGTCTACTATAATAAGGAGTACAGTCTGCTTCGCAGTATTGCTGGCAGATTTCGCGCTGGCGTCAGGCTGAATACGTATAAGAATAGTAGTAGAATTATATTTTTTTATTAGAAAAGTTTTTTCATTACTCCGGAAAGCTCGCTTATAGACCTCATACGCGTATATGTCCACCTGAATGTCTAACCAGGGCGCGTTGCCTAACTTGTTAAAATACATTTTTAACTTAGTTGAACAGTCATCGGTTCATTGATGAAAGCCAGCCTTCTGATAACGTATAGTGTATGAGGAGAAGCGACATAAAGAAGTTGAGCGCCTTTGTTAAATGAATTCAGTACGTATACTAAATGAAATACGAGCGGCCCCCCAGGGGACTGAATAAACAGACTGACGCAGCATATTCACCAAAGCATTACCTATAAATTTGATTCATTAATTTTTCCAGATTACAACAACTGTCAACCCATGAAAAGCATGAACCAAACGCCACCTCCTCCATCCAAGCCTGACCCCTCAATCACGCCTGAAACACCTGCTAAAGCTGAGCCAATACCTAGACCAAAACGACCACGAATCAAGAAGAATAGTTTACAGGGATTTAGTTTTTAGACTGACGTTTTATAGGGATTAATTAGCTGTGAGTCAGCCATATTATGGGTAATTAAAGCCGGAAAGTTTAAAGGTAACCAAGTCTGGTTCTACCAGTCGCAGGTAGTTGATTTTCTAAAATTCATGGTTAAAGTTTGCCTTTATTGATTAAAAGGTAACTTGTTTTTTAGAAGGATTTAATTCTATTAAACTATTGCATAATCTATGTATGAATTTTGTTAATTTATTTGAGTAAATACTATATTTGGGAACCGTAGATTAACGAGGCTGGGAGTCGGTTGTAAAGTAGTCGAACGATGAGGGAAATTAAGGCTACAGTTACAACCTTTGGTTAAGCCCTGTCTTTCACGATCGCCCTGCTTTGCTTTACGTATACCTATTGCTCTGTTGGTAATCAGGACTAATAATTGTCGCTATGATACTTTTTTTTAGTGGAACCAGTGAGGGAATCCAATGTATGCATGTTGGTTACCCAATTACCGATTATGAGTCGGCTTTTGAGCTATTGACTCAGTTGGTTGCTGATCGCTGGATCTTAGAGGAAGCGGTAATTATCGATGAAACAAGTCGCATGGACGTACCTCTTGAAGCGTTTGATGGCCAACCGATTCAAGAGCACATTCGCGCGTTACAACAGCAATGGCAACGGATTTTGTCCCCTCTGCCTGTTCCCAACAAACCGCCTGTCAAACAGCGGATGAAAGATTGGCACGTCCAGATGGAGGTTTACTACGATAACATGATCAGTTATTTAGAGAAAATGATGTCACTCCTTAACATTCAGCAGGCACGAATTGCCGCGTGTCCCAAGGAATCGGTACGTATTCACATAAATGATCACTATGAAAGGCTATTAAACAATAGTCGATATATGCATAAGCAAGCAAAAGAGAGCCGTGAGCGAAATGGCACCAGGTTAAACAACCTCAAAAAAGACCATTGAATGATAGTCAGAGATTTGTTTGTCTGCTCTTTAGATCAGGCTTCAATAGAAGCCTGACCGTTCGTCGTGTGTGACTTTTTAATCAGAGCTTGTATTGTAAAGGGGGTAACGTAACGGTTTCCCACCAGTAGGTACGCAATTCCTGAAAATAGGCGATCCAGTCCTGAAAATCAATGGGTTTTATCAGGTAGGAAGAAACGCCCAATTCGTAGGCTGTCCTAATGTCGGTCTTATTGATGGATGCACTCAGCATGACAATTGGAATTCGATCGCATGGAGAAGGCATTCGTTTGATTTGCTGGAGAAGATTCCAGCCGTCGCTATTCTCCGGCATGTATAGGTCCAGTAGTATCATTTTCGGAATTTCCCATTCCTGGGTTTGCCATTCCTCCAGTAAAAGCAGAGCTTGAGTGGTTTCAGAAACCCAGACGACGGTCACCTCCGGAAGAACCTCCTGCATAGCTTTTTGAATCAGCAGCCACTGGTCATTATTATCGTCAATGACCAGTATTTTGGCTTGCCTGAAGTTTGCTTTATTTTCCTGATAACTATCATTGCTTTTCATAACACGAAGGGAGAGTGTACTAAAGTTCAACAACTTATTGGCCAGATAGTTATAATTAATCTTATTTCAGAACGATCAATCCAGTTAAAAGCCGCACCTACGACGCAGATGCGACTTTTAACTGGACTGATCGTTGGCTGTTTTAGAGCAGCAACTGGTAATCGATCCTCTGTTGATAACAGGTTGACACTAATCGCTCTCCTCTACCTTAACCAGTTTATCGTATAAGCCCAGTAGCAGGAAAGGCGCTGCCCATTGGCCTATGAATAAACTTTTTTTGGGGTTGCTGGTAGTCTGTAAATAGGCCGAAACGCCCATAGAAGCCAGGGCAGCCCACAAAAATAGATCTGAGGGAAGTTTAGCGGTTTGTTTTTCAATTGCTTTAGCTACGGGACCTTCTTTGTGTGCTGGATTTTCCGAAGTTGCCATAGTAAACTTAGTAAGGTGAATACATCCATTACGTTATGAAACCAATTCCAACCAAAGTCCATGGCCTGCTCGATTACACGACCGGGGCCTTATTTATCGCGTCGCCCTGGTTGCTTGGCTTCGCCCGCAATGATGCAGCCCGCCGGGTGGCTGTCGGCACGGGTGTCGCCGTATTAGGGCTTTCGGCACTGACAGACTACGAAGCCGGACTCGCCAAACGAATACCGATGGCTACGCACCTGACCGTCGATACGATGACGGGTGTATTCGTCGCAGCTTCTCCCTGGCTACTGGGTTTTGCCAAACGGATTAGCTGGCCACACGTTACGTTCGGTTTACTCGAATTAGGGGCCGGTTTATTGACTCAGCGCAAGCCTACTTACGAAAAATAAATACGAATCGACCGGCTGACTGCTCCCCATTACCTCACTTCCCTGAATAAAAGGGCTTTGCTGAACCAGACGGTCAGTTTACTACGTGCGAACAATGCATAAACTAAACCAACGTATGAAAGCGATCCTAATGACGGTTGCCCTGCTGGTAATGATGACTTCCGTGAGCGCGTGGGCTCAATCGGGTGGTAACCAGCCCGACCGACGACCGACACCAACGGCTGAAGGGGTATCCAGTTCCACCTCCCGACAAAGCGGCCAAGCGGCCACATCCGGGCAAAAAAATGGCTCATCGATGGGCTCGGGATCAACCCGGTCTCAATCAGGCGCTGGCAGTGCCGGTACTGGTGGCCAGTCTACTGGCACTACGTCCGGTCAGGGTAGTAAGGGGAAGGGCAAGAAAGTCAATCAACAGGCTGCTGGCGTTCCGACCAATGGTGGTTCGACTGGTACTACTGGTAGTGCCAGCAAATCAAATCGCAACCAGTAAACCCTGGAATGCAGGTGTTTTTAGTACAAACGTTCACAAAACAACACAGGTTGTGCGATATACCGTCTTCGGGCAGGTCCCTTCGCGCAACCCGGTTTGTTTTTCGGCCAATCCCGAAACGGCTGCATGAAAAGCTGGATGGAACAGCGGCCCGATATGTACCGAAAGATTATGATTGCCGAAGAGCTAAAATGGGAGATACGGGATAAGCTGGATCAGGCGAACATCAAGGAACGGGTGCTGTTTCCGGGCCTGAACGGCTGGTTACGAAGGAAATACATGCAGCCCGCGGGTCAATCACTGAATGAGCCTGGCAGAAGCTTATTCAGTGATTGACCCGCGGGCTGCATGCTGATCCGGATTTAATCTTTCTTGAAGTCGGCCAGTGTACCCCGGATTACAGTATGCATCTTGCTATTTTTGAACGCCAGGTTCCCATCCTTGTCGATCAGTTTACACCGGAGTGTGACCAGAAAAGGCGTGTCCTTTTTGTCAAACAACATCTTGGGCAATAACCCCAGCGTCTGGCCGGGTTTCATCGTAACGGGAAATACGACGGGCGTCGTTGCCTGCTTTTTAATTAAAATCGGCTCGGGCTGATCACCTTCCGCGATTTCTTTTCCGTCGATTGACACTGTGTAGTGCGTATCGGTAAAATTAAAGGGAAACTTGTTCTGGTTAGTGATGGACACTTTCGCGGCAACATCCGTACGTTTCAACCCCAGTTTGCCAAAATCAATATCTTCAATTTTGATCTTTGGCAGGTAAAAGGTCGGCAGCCGACGCGTAATGGTTGGATGAAAGGTACGCTCACCCAGAATTGGTATGTCCAGGTCAAAGCGGCTCCGGACGGTATAGGTCGTGCTGTCGATGTCTTTTTTGTCTAACGTCTTTAGCACCTGCATAAGCTTTTTATTGAGCACGACCATCGGTAGAGTTACGAACGTACTATCGCCTGATTTTACCTCAATTGGCTTTTCATAGCTATCTTCGATGATGGGCGTATTAGCCATCAAAATCGTATAGGACAGCCGCCGGGCTTTAAAACCGACTGGTAAAGGGTTGTCGATGAGCATCTTCACATTCATTTTGATCCGATCGTCATCAATATCGGTAATCTCCATTGTGCTCATCTCCACGCGGGGTTTGAGGGTATTGTCGTAGGCACCCCCTTCGGCCTCGGCGTTATTCTTTAGTCGGCTATACCAGATATAGGCGCCAGCAATACCAATCAGCAAAAGTGTTAAGGCAATAATCCATCCTTTTTTCATACCGTTATGTAGTCGTTTGTGTAGTGCGTTTCTTATAATTGGCCCATCAACCCCTAATCGCCCACCTGTTTCAGATACAGCAAATGAGCCAGGATGCCATGCAGGTTAGCATCCGCTCCTGCGCTTCCGGAAACGTAGCAATGTGCAACTGTGTATGCTCATTCTCGCCTTCCTTGCCCGTCGACTTACCGTCCAGTGCTTTAGTATCGGCTAAAGCCATCCACTGTTCATAGGAAAAGAAATAAAGGGCTTTATCACGGGTAGCCGTAGCCGAAAACAAAGGGCGCGGATCTATGCCGTTGATGGTAAGCTGGTTTGCTTCCAGATGGCGATGCCAGTTCTGGTATTTGGCCGTCTGGTTGAGTGGTTTTGACTGACTCATGCCTGGTGGGGTCTATAAAGCAGCAACACCACTACGTTGCCTGCCCCATGAATCAGACCGATCCGTTTGGCGCGTGTAGAGGCCGGGATCGCCAACCAGTCAATCCAGCCGGGAACCGCAGCTACCATACCGACAATAAGTCCAGCTGTAATCATCCAGTAAGCCACCCGAATCATATCCGGGTTGTCATTTAGTAAATACGCCCCATCGAAGATGACGGAAGTCGCCAGCAGACCCATCGGAAAAACAATGAGAATTGGATGAGCCGGATGCGCAGCCAGTTTTGCTTTACTTTCCATGCCTTTACAGTTTAACTGACTAACCGCTCGTCGGCTTGGGTGGTTGGAAAGGCCCGGCTATAGTGAGGTAAAGGGAAGCGCAGCCTTGCGGAGATCCTAAAAAAACAGGCCATTTCGTAACGAAATGACCTGTTTTTGCTCAATAAATTATGCCTTCGAAAAGGAAAATATAAATGCCGCGTGGCTAATTTACTTCAGCTTGATTTACATCTTACCCTCAATCTGCTGGGCTACTTTCAAATGTGTTTTTACGAGCGGATGGGCGGCTTTGCCGATTCCTTTCAAGCTGGCATCCGATGCCGTCGACTCAACCGTTGACATCACTTTGTCGAGTTTTTGATGGCCTTTTACTCCGCTTTCATCCATGTACATTTTGTCCAGCGATGCGCCGGAAGCGCCCTGTAATTTAGTGATCATGGCCTGCGTCTCGGCGTCGGGTCCCGATGGTAACGTAACGCCTTTGGCACTGGCAATCTCCTTTAATTTTGCCGACAGGCCGGTTTGCTCATCAACTTCGGCCTGCGCAAATTGACGTACTTCCGGGCTGCTGGCTTTTTGTACCGCCACCCGACTGATTTCCAGTTGCATCATGCCGCCTTTCGCAACTTCCATCATCAGGTTCTGATCGGCGCTGGAGAGCTTGGCCGGAGTTGCCGGGACCGCACTTACAGCGGCTGCCCCTTTCTGATTCTGGCTATCGAAGTTAGCCTTGGTTTCCTTACCGATCATGTTGGTCGTACCGGCATTCATACTCCCGCTGTTCTGTTGAGCGAACGTAGCGCCTGTTGTAATCAGGGCCAACATCAGGCCCAGGCTCATTGATTTGGGTTTCATAACGTGCACTAATTTCTTTTGAATTAAGATAATGATTTGCTGGGTCTAACGCCTTGTTCTTTGCGTTTGTTTAGGATTGTGTTGTCCTTACAGATAAAGCATTATGATCGGGCCGTTGCCTAATTTTTGCGTCAATTACCAGCCAGAAACAGAAATAGACACCCGTTGCCTGGCAATGAGTCGACAAGGTATAGACAACTGAACGAGCAAGCTACTCCACTTGTAGTTCAGGCTCCCGGAACGGATCAAGTTGTGTAATAAGGGGCAGTTGAACGGGCTTGCCCGTCAAGGTCAGTCCAGCCTACGACGCTCAGCCGTTGCTGCTCAAGGCTCGTTAACAGGGTTGGTCACTACGTCTGTGTTCAACATTAAGGCAGCTTGTGATTGGGCAAAACCCGCACGGATAATGCAGGTGATGAACTGTCCGTACGGGTTTTGAGAAATCCAGCGAATGAAACGGCATTGGTAGAGATTGCGGAACTGAAAATCAATCAATTGGAATGCAATTGTACGATGCCTGTGGTCGATCAATCGGGCAGGCGACCATTCAGAAAGCCGGACGTTCAGAACGACAACGCGTCGACCTTCGGCAGCAGGTACCCTTCTGTTGCACACAACCGTAAACGATCAGCTCCAAACGGTGAACTTGATGAAGCAGTAAGGTATAAGCTTCTTACGTCCAGTAGAGTACTGGTGCGTTTGGGAAACGCTTCTGCCACTCGGCGTAAAAGAAAGCCTTCATTTCCTTCATCTCCTCGGGGCGATACACGTACTTAGTACCACCGAACTTGTTGCGCTTCTCAGCACGCGTCGCTTCGTCCATTTCCAGCGATGTGTTCGGGTACCACTGCAACAATACGTCTTTCGAGCCAGGCGTAAAGCGGTGGCTAATGAACTCAACGTTCATGTCGCTGGGGAAATCGATGACCTCGGCGATGCGGTCGAGCAGGGCTGTGTACTGTTCGCGCCAATCGGGAATGGGCATGATGGGCGCAATGACCAAGCCAATCGGGTAGCCACCACCGCCCAACTCCTTCGGCAGAGCCAGTTTTCGTAGCGCCTGCAACCGGGCCTCTACCGAAGCCGTGCCACCCTCCAGACGCCGGGCTACTATGTCAGCGTTGAGGCTGAAGCGGGCGCGGGTATGCCCGTTATGGGGGAGGTCGAGCAGGCTGTCTACCAAGTCGTACTTGGACACAAAACGCAGATGACCCATCGGCCGCGTTCCGTAATATCGGATGCACTCGGCCAGACCACCGGTCAGGTGCTCGATGCCCAGTACGTCGGTGTAGCAGCTAACCTCGAAGGTGGTTGGTCGGTTCGCGTCATTGCCCTGCCAGCTCCGGTTGGGTGGGTAAGTACCTTCGTAGGTAGCCGTTTGGGCGAGCATCTTAGGTAGGTTCGCATAGGCCCGCACGACGGGTGGACCAGCCAGACTACCGGCTAAATAACAGTAGTGGCAGTGGGCCGGGCAGCCTTCGGCCAGATTCATCTGCCAGTCAGCCGAAGGGGGAATGGGCTGGAGTTTGAAGGCGCTCGGTGGCGCGTTCACAATGGCTAAGGTATTTTTGGCAATACGGTACGTCTCGCGCTCATCCGCCCCACGCAGCCCGGTGATGCGGTTATTTTTGGCGATTTCAATGGGCAGGTCGAGGGCTGAAATGCGCTCGTAGATGGCCTGACCATAGGGCTCTTTGAGGGCATCGGCCGTAAAAACGACCCGCTTGGGCATCCACAGACGAGGTGACTTGATCAGGGACTGAACGGCTGGTTTAACCGACGAAAGGGGCATTGATTCAGGCATCATAACGGAGTAGAAGAGCGGGTAACTACTGAGCCGAAAGGCGCGTTACCCGTATAGATTTATAACATAACTAGCCCTTGAATAGCTCCCGTATTAAGTAAATAATATGACTTTATAAGAGATTGATTATGAGTAATTTATAATATTATTAGGGGTTGATTTTGCTATTTTTTAACGTGCCTGATACGGCTCCGGTGTTTCCGCAATTCAAGAAAATAGAACCCATTGTGCAGCACTATAAACGTAGTGCCGCATACCTTAACGCGGGTTCTACTTTTTACCTACTCTTGCCGGAGTTTCACGGATGAAAGAAGGCATTGGCTGGAGATGTTATGAGGTATGTTCTGGTTTGGCATTCTGACCGGACTGGCGTACCTGTGAGGGCTATTAGTTCAAGGGCCTCTGGCCCATTTTAACCATATCTGGTTGTCTGCGGCCAGAGACCGTTAAAAAATAGCCCTCACGTATTTCTACTGAAGCATTTAGCCTTTTAAAACCTGCAAGATCCGTTTTTGCAATGCATAAGTTGAAAAGTTACTACTGTCATTCAGGTGATCCGTCGGTTGTGAAAAATATACTGGGTTAACTACCGCTTTAGCTTGAAGGGCGTCCGGGGACTGGATAAATGGGCAGTACATCCTGATCCCGCAAGAATTGATACTGACTCCGGCATAGATTAAGCCACTGGCTCAGCTCCAAGGGTTTAACCAGATAATAGCTGGTATGGGCTCGGTAAGCCTGCTGAACGTCCGCAGGGGCAGCCGATGAACTCATGACCAGCGTTGGAATCTGCTGATGACCACTCAATAACTGATGAATATCAGCCAGTAAGCCCAATCCATCCGCTCGATCGGGTAGATATAGATCCTGTAATAGCCAATTGGTCATCGATCTACCCTGCTATGTAAACGCCGGATTCGGTTGATGGTTTATCTGTCAGGTTACAAGTAAGCCTACGGTCTGCTAATACGGATATCATTTCTACGTAACGGGTTGGCAATGGAACATCTCCCGGAAGGGGCCTACTACGGCCTAGCAGCTTTTAACGTTTAACCCGTTGTAAATCAGGAAGGAATTAGCTTGATGAATTGTGGGGACTGCGCTGCCCTCATTAGGAAGCAACCGGTAGCAGAGTCGCCTGACTTGCTTAATTGAAATGCCATTAAAAGGTATTGTGTGGACCGTTTTCTCACTAAGACCTGCTCCTCAGGCTTAGTTTTTCTAATCCACTAGTTAGCCACTTACAGAGTTGATCAGGGAGGTTGCTACGTAAAAAGGTAGTTACTTGCTGGCTTTAAAAACCCTATGCTAACCTGCTGACACACAGATGGACACAAATCAACGCAATCGAGCCGCTACGACCCGGCGCATCGTGGACGCTTTGGAGCAAATTCTTAGTACCGATGGGCTTGAAGGCGTTGGTGTCGGGACCATTGCTGAAAAAGCTAACGTGAGTAAAGTACTCATTTATCGCTACTTCGGGGGCATCGAAGGCTTACTGGAATATTATGTGCGGCTGGGACGGCTGGTACCACACCTCACGTCTGCCCTGCTGGAACAGATACAGCCCGTTCATCCACAGGATCTGGCCACCATCTGGTCAACTCAGGTGCTGAAACTCTTTCGTCAGTTTCGGGCGTCCCGTCCAGCTCGTCAGCTACTCAAAGCTACCGTGAAAGAGAAGGACCCCAGAGCCGAGACAATCAGTAAAAATCTGGATAGTGAACTTACCAGCCTGGTTGAGCAACTGCCTTTTGTGGAAGGCGGTGATCACCTGGCAGCCTCGGCGGTCATTCTGAGTGCTTTGTCGTACCTGACGATTCAGGCTCAAAACGACCGGCCTGTGGTTGGTATCGATCTGCGGAGTGAAGAAGGCTGGCAACGAATTGAAGAAGCTGTCAAGTTGATTTACACCGCGTTGAATAAAGTGGCCATGGAATCTTCCACGACCCGGATGGTCCTTAAACCAGCCAGTGTAGTACCTGGCCTCTGGTAAGTAGGCGAGTCAAAACACTGACTGACAGGTAGTTATTTTCACTACGTCTGGGGCAACGGGAATGCTTCGAGCCATTCTTTAGGCTTCGCGGGTTTGACGATATATGAATTGCCGGAGTAGTTAAATATGTCTCCCATATCGTCGGAATCAGCAGACCGACTCAGGACAATTGCTGGGATTTGCTGATAAATCCGATGGGACTTCAGGCATTGTAAAACGCTCAGTCCTGCTTTCGCACTCGGTAAGTGTAACAAAATCAATTTGGGTAAGTCGTCGAGATGATACTATTTGTCAATGGAGTTAACGACGGGATTTCATGTACTGATGTTGGATTCTGGGTTAGCGATCATGAGTCGGCATTCGAGCAATTGACCCAATTAGTAGCGGATGACTGGGTGCTGCAGGAAGCCACCGTTGTCGATGGAGCGGACCGCCTGACTGTGCCCATTGATGCCTTTGACGGCCAGCCGATCCAGGTGCATATCCGGGCTTTACAACGGCAGTGGCAACTGCTCCTGTCCAGCCAGCCGCTACCACCCAACAGGCTTTGCGATCAGCAACTGAAAAGTTGGTATATGCAATTGGAGGCCTACTATGATGATATGCTTACGTATCTCGGGAAAATGATCTCGATGCTGGAAATGAGAAAGACGTTACTGGCTACTTACTCCGATGAATTTATAAAAACTCGTTTGGGCAGGCAGTGCAAGGCATTGCTTGATATTAACCGTCGGATGTTCAAACAGATAAAAGCAAGCCGTCAAAAAAACAGGCTCCGACTAAGCCAGATCGAGGATGAATAAAGTTGCCGTTCGCGTTCTGATACGTTCGAGGGGCAACTAACCGGGCCATTGCCTAATTGCCATGCCGATTCATTAGCCTACTGCGTAACGTACCTGGTTAAGCTGATTAGTTATCTTCCTGAGTGCAAAACTAAATCAGTAAACATGGTATCAACAGACCTTACTCAACTTCAGGACCCGCGCCAGCAGTACCCGGCGCCCCCCTACGATCAGCAACAACCGATAGATCCTCCCGGTCAGGACGCGCAGATGAACCCCAAGCCCGATTATGGCGAACAGTCCTACAAGGGCAGTGGCAAGTTAACGGGCCGTAAAGCGCTGATTACGGGAGCTGATAGTGGTATTGGCCGGGCTGTAGCTCTGGCATTTGCCCGCGAAGGAGCCGACGTATTGATTTCCTATCTTAAAGAAGAAAAGGACGCGCAGGAAACGGTACGGTTGGTAGAAGAGTCGGGCTGCAAGGCGCTGGCCATAAAAGGGGATATTCAGGACGAAACACATTGTCAGCAACTGGTTCAGCAGGCCATTGACGAATGGGGCCAGTTGGATATTCTGGTCAACAATGCCGCGTTTCAGAGGACGCATCAGAAAATCACCGAGATGCCTTCCGATGAGTTTGAGCAGACATTCCGCACCAACGTCTTTTCAATGTTTTATTTGTGCAAAGCCGCCATGCCACAGATGAAGCCCGGTAGTTCGATCATTAATACGACATCGATTCAGGCTTATCAACCCAAATCCCAATTGCTGGCCTATGCCGCGACCAAAGCCGCGATCGCTAACTTCACCAAAGCACTGGCCGAAGAGGCTATGGAAAGTGGAATTCGGGTCAACGCTGTAGCGCCCGGCCCGGTATGGACGCCCCTGATTCCGTCGACAATGCCTCCTGAACAGTTCAAGAAATTCGGAGACGAAAGTTACCTCAAACGGGCGGCTCAACCGGTTGAGCTGGCGCCCGTTTATGTCTTGCTAGCCTCGCAGGAAGCGAGTTATATTACCGGGATGATTTATGGCGTAACGGGTGGCAAACCCATGGTGTAGCGGTTTTCTGACTTTTCCTGCCGAATGACCTTATGGTTAGTCAATCCAGAACGTCAATACAGGCTTATGATTCTCGGTGCTGACGCGGACTTAGAACCGCTGTTGGAACGTATTGGCGATGCCTACTACGTATGGCTGGGCGAGGCTTCGCATGGAACACACGATGCTGATACGCCAGCCGATGTTCTGGACGTACAGCTCGGCAATTTCGTAGTTGGCCAACCTGGATGTGGGGCAACTACTAAATTGCCGAGCTGGCCAACTGGATGCGTCAGCACAACAGCCGAACGGCGAAAAAGGCTGGTTATTACGGCCTCAATGTATTCAGTCTGTGGGAATCGGTGGAGACGCCCATCAGGTGTTGCAGCGACAGCACGACCCTAAGCCGTTCCGCTAGTGCCGCATCGGTGAAGCATGACCATGGCCGGTCTGAGCGGTCTTGTCGATTTTCAATTGTCGAATGTCACCCTGTTGCCAGGCATTGGCATCGGGTTGTATGATCGGAGTCGGGATGTCGGCCCGCTTTTTCTTTTTTTCCTCGCTGGAAATGTTGAATCGTTTATCCCGGTCAGCCACCAGTTTTGGATCAAGCATGCCGTCTTTGGTGAAGCCCATCATTACTAATGGATGGCCCGTGGGCAGGGTTAAATCCTGGTCCGTATGCCAGGTATGAAAAGTCTTGCCGTAAGTAGAGACTAATTTTTCCATCAGTTCATGTTCCGCTACGTCGGGAATGCCAGGAGCAATCAATTCTCCCGACTTCACTTCATAAACATGGCTATGCCAGAGCTTCTTTTCCTCTGCGGGCAGTGTTTTAAATAGCTTTTCGGAGACAATGTACTCAACCCCCATGATTTTGGCATTCTCCCCATTGCCATCGTAAATAACGCACTGGGTCAAATCCTCATTGATGGGGGTGCAGTAGTGATGCGCTTCCATCTGCATGGTAGGATCACCGTTGTAAAAATGAAACCCATCCAGATACATGTTCAGTTTTACCAAGGGTGTTTTCTGCTGAAGTAAATCCGCTCCGGCTTCCAGTGCCTTCGTCTTTGTCGTTTTTTCGACACCCGGCGATTGAACATTCGACGAGGTATTGTTGCCACCGCATCCCTGAAACAAAAGGAAAGTCAGGAGCAATAGAGCATAGTGGGACGTAGCGTTTATCATGAGTTTGCTGGCTTTACGAACTTAACCTGGGGTGCAAAAAGAACAGCATGGAAAACCGCGTTTAGTGAGAAAATGGACTCTTCAATCGGCTCCTGGCGCCATACTTTCCTGCCATTGACAGCTACCTGTTCGTTAGGCCCGTACTCTTAAACTTTCGGTATTCTCTTGTTAGAATTTACAGACGATAGGTTGGATAAACCTGTTCTTCTCCAAAGAAGAGTTACTTGATTATACTAATCAGAACAGCTAATTGAAGAAGCGGAAACAGGTCTGGTTTTTCATTTCAACGTATAGCCATATTATTAAACTTGGTGTCTAAAAACGAGCGGGCTGAAAAGCAGCTTCGCTTGCGCCACCAGCATAGGCTCAAATAGCAAAACCAGTCAGCAACCGAAGACCACATCCGGAGCGATATGGAAAACAAACACCAGCAGGAAATAAAGCAATTACGTGTCCAGGCATTTCTTTTCAGTGATCAAAGCAAGCTGATCCAGCAGCAACTCCAGGAACTGGCTGATTGGAGAAACGAGAACCAGTTCATATGCCAGGCCATTCGAGCCCGCCAGCGTCAGGAAATCAGTACGTTACAATAACAGGGATGTTTAACCATCTCCCTTCTGACCCCTAAATCCCCTGAAGGGGACTTTGCTGGTGCTTAGATAAAGTCCCCTTCAGAGGATTTAGGGGTCAAAGGCCTCCCAAAAGCTGGCATTACGTTATCTGCGTAAAACCTCAACTAGATTAGTTTTCGATCGGGTGGCCGATGTCGGGAAATGGGCTAGATTATCACAAAAATACGGGCTTGACAACTGCTAGTAGTTAATTTTATTCTTTTAGGGAAAATAGACTATTTAATTGATAGATTATGCTTAATTTAGCATACCCCTATTAAGTAAATGTATGCCAATAGAAACTACGCATAACCGGCTTCGCTATAATGTTAAACAGGTTAAGGTCTTGGTCATAGAGGACAGTGCTGATCATTCGGTGCTGATGAAAAGTGCTCTGCAACAATGTATTCCGGAAGTAACTGCGGTTTTTGTCGATAATTCAGAGGAAGCCCTGGAGCTACTCAATGAGTGGAGCACACAGGAATGGGAACTGCCAAAATTGATTTTTCAGGATTTGTACCTGCCTTCCCGGGAAGATGGATGGCATTTGCTGGAGCAAATTAAAACCATGTCTCCATCCTGTAATCGGGTTCCGGTGGTTATGCTGAGTTCATCCGATGATCGTACCGATATCGTTGACGCTTACATTCGGGGTGTTGCCTCGTATCTGGTGAAACCTACTGATTATGCCGACTGGCTTACGTACTTCAAGGAGTTGCGTACCTATTGGATTGATACGGTTACACTTCCTCCTGTTCAGTTTTCTATTTAGCAGATACTATTCTTCACGGTAACGCAAGCTGTTTCGTTACTGACCCATACCGGGCAAGGTGACGATATGCAGCCAGAACTGGCAAATGCGTTCAATCATTTGCTTGAAAAATCTGTATTCTGTTGGCATCGAAATAACGGAATTGGCCTGATGCTGATAGCCGTCAATAATCAGTTGGTCAGTTGGCGAAACCAACAAAATAACCGGAATTCGGCTGAGATGGCTATCCTCTTTGAGGTGCCGAAGCGTATATAATCGTTCCATCGTTTTCGTTCGGGCGTCCATTAGAATCAATGTTGGATATTCCTGTTCTGGGAGCGTCTTCAAGAGCTCGGGAAGATGCGTACTCTGCTGGTTCGTATACACTTGACAAGCTGACCACTTTTCTCTGATAATTTCTTTCGTCATCAAGGCTTTCTCTTTTTCATCCGTAATGAAAAAGATGGAAAACGCTAGCAGATCAGACGGCTGGACGGCCTGCGGAGAATCAGGCGCGTACAGGGAATAATCCGTTTCTTCCGCAAACGTATTGTCTGGCAGACAACTAAAGGATTTTATCACCTGAGGCCAGCGACGACGACTGACCGGAAAGACCTCGCCACTGTCTAAATGGACTTTGCCCGCCATTTTATTACGGGGGGGATGATCCAGACTTTTTACATAGGCTGGATTCAGCAACACAGTTTTATGGACCCGGATAAAATCGGGCAGCTGGCTTTCCAGGTAGCTGATAGGTTTGGCCAGCAACTTTTTTTCGCCATCCCGAAAATGAATCCAGCAATAATTATTAGCTCCCGCGAAGTAAGCAATTCGCTCCGGGTGTTGAAGAGCCGGTTTGATAACGCTCATAACATAGTAAGTTTCGGAGCGTTCCTGACGGAAGCTCCAGTCTATTCAATGATGCGGCAGTAGTGGCTGACGCTATCGATTTAATCCATATTTGCCAGCTTAGGAACCAACAGGTCCGTAGCTTCGAAGAGTCCCCACCCACGATCAATAATTGAGCGGTTATCGTATGCTTTTGATGGAGCAAGACCAGCGCCTGAATAACCGTAGCGATCCCTTTTCGAGGCACCAGACGACCAAGTGGCAACAAAAGGGATGTCTGCGGACCCCGTAAAATCATTAACGTAACTTACCCTCAGCAATGAAGGGTCAACCCAACGGTTCATTTTATGAGAAAACGGAACATTTTATAAGACAACGGACCCTGCTGCTCCTAAATGGATCAAATACCTGACGTGTTAAATCCGTTTGCTCCCGTTCGCTGTTGGGGTTCTTGATTTACCTAAACCAACAACCAAGCTCAGCATTAAGTGAAAACAATTTTATGTAACCACTGAACTTCTTAATCTGGCACATTCAAGGAGCCTACCTAAGCGCTATAACTCAAACTATTCATAACTGGTACGTACACGTACCGACCAAAGCTGGTGGGCCGGAAGGCTATGTCGGTTGTGGAAAATATTCGACAATGCCCCATACGTGCGGGAGATTCCGGCAGAAGCGGTGTGCAATCTTGATCTGGACGTAGTGAATTGCCAGACATCCCGTAACTATGAACAGGCCCGTTTCGAGATTCTGTCAGCAGATCAAGGATATCACCAAAAACATGGAAATTAGATTAATTATGTGAACCTGGCACCCCGTTTGAGAGATAGCTTGAAACTGCTTACTGACTATTGCCCTACAGAACCGTTATCGATCGGCTAACCGTTGTTGGCCTGGGTGTGGTAATGCTGATGGTACGTACTTCCATCTCAAGCCCGTTGGATATCTTAAGTGAATAATATCCATCTGCCAAATCGGTTATGTCCATACTAATCCGGGCCATTGTCTCGGAGGGCTCAAGCGTTTTATCAAAATATACATTACCCCGCTTGTCAACGAATTGAATAGACACCGACCCGCCGAGTTGTTTGTCTATGTTCACCCGCAGTTTAGTGCCCTGAGCAGCCAGATATACACCCGTCTGGTAGTGAGCCAGTTCAGTAGGTCGATTTTTTTTGCGGGGTTGGGGATTCGCAGGTCCCAGACTGATCGACAGGAGAATAAAGAGGACTAATGGGCTCATCAACGTAACTAGTTAAGGGTTTGAGGATGGTCAATTGTAACCCTTAAAAGACAGGCAAAAAAACGGAGCGGAGGTATTTTTGGATAAAAGGTTGCTATTCTCCATAGCTGGTAGGGACCTGTTTCTATCAGCACCAGTAGTGTAAAATGGCCCTAAATGACTGGGTTGATATTTTACGTCAGGTCAATACGTTCTCGGTCGTGGGTTATACTTAATAGCTTATGAATGAGTTTATTTACACTTAATTTTCCAAAACATGTACGATGACGGAAACCTTTGATCCAATGAGCAGACGAATCCTGGTAATTAACTTTCCATTTCGTTGATACGGCGCTGAGTAAGCGCCGTTCTATTAACCATTAGCCGCGCCACCGTCAGACTTACGGATGCGTTCTATTTAAATGTCTTATTTGGCTTGTCAAAAGTAGATTACCGCTGATTATGTCAAACCCTAACCGGAAAACTATTGACAGGTAACATCTAACGATATATAGACCATAAGCGACCAGAAAATGGATAAAGAACCACTACGAAATTACATTCAGCATAATTCGCCTGCCTCCCGACAAATAGTCGAAACTATTGCCGAATATTTTGAACCCTGCGAGTTTGCCAAAAATGACTTCTTTCTTAAAGAAGGCAAAGTCAGTACCGATTATTTGTTTCTAACCGAAGGCTTAATGCGCGCCTTTAGTTTTGATACAGAAGGAAACGAAGTTACTACGTACTTCTATCCTAAAAATAGAATGGTGTTCGAGGCAGCCTCTTTTTTTACGCATGCTAATTCCGCAGAAAATATTCAGGCAGTTACCGTTTGTAAAGGTTTTACGATAACCTTCGAAAAATTAAATGAGCTCTTTCATTCCATTCCCGAATTTCGGGAATTTGGCCGATTAATGTTGGTGAGGGGATTTGTTGAATTTAAGCAGAGAACACTCGCATTAATTACCAAGCGTGCTGAAGAGCGGTATAAAGATTTGATTAAGTCTAACCCGGAAATCTTTCAATACGCGCAACTAAAGCACATTGCTTCCTATCTCGGCATTACGGATACCTCGTTAAGCAGGCTACGAAAAGAGTTTTCAAAAAGATAAGATAACACTCATTTCTTGCCATTTGATAAGTGCTTTTAGTTGAGTTGCTGGTTCCTTTACATCGACAATTGAATCGAAAAATAGCAAGTCATTTTCTAACCAGGACAAGCAGGGGCAACGCTTCGAGCGTCTTGGTTATTGACGAAATTCAACAACGAGCAAACTGAAAATAGAATGGAAAATTTACCTGCCTATGTCTATTTAACCTTTACCGCTACTGTTGTAGCTGCCGTTTGGTTATTCTATAGGGCCACTAATTATTCAAGGTTATTTTTAGTCACAATCAGTGCCTGGATAGTACTTCAGTCGGTGCTCAGTAGTATAGGATTTTACAATGATCCGGCATCAATGTCCTCGCGATTTCCATTACTGCTTTTACCGCCGTTTATCTTTTTGGTATCGCGCTTTTTTACTGCGCAAGGCAAACTATTTATTGATAGCCTGGACATTAAAACATTAACTATTTTTCACGTAATCAGAATACCGGTTGAACTCGTGTTATTCTGGTTGTTTGTTCATAAATCAATTCCAGAAGCCATGACGTTTGAGGGTAGAAACGTTGATATACTATCCGGACTGTCAGCGCCACTGATTTACTACGTTGGCTTTGTAAAAAATAAACTTGGTAAATCCGTACTGGTTGCCTGGAATGTAGCCTGTCTTGCCTTGCTACTAAATGTGGTGATCACGGCTATAATGGCCTTGCCAGTACGATTTCAGCAATTTGGCTTTGAGCAGCCTAATCTAGGTATTGGCTATTTCCCATTTGCCTTGTTACCCGCCTGTCTGGTGCCTTTAGTGATGTTTTCAAATTTAGCGGCCATTCGCCAATTGCTTAGGCCGAAGACCATCACTGTTTAAGGCAAATAGATAGGAAAGTGGCTGCCCATTCCCCCTGACTTCATGTTAGACCTCCTGATACTCCTCCTTCGAAACAGACTCAGCCATAACGTCTACCTCAGCGCGATTCAAGAGCCGATGGGCTGCCCAGACGGCCAGTTTGATACCCACCAGAGAAAACCACAGTACTAGTGCATCGACTAATAAGAGCAGCAGTACAGCCATGGTAGTAGAAACCTGATAGCGGCTAAGCAAATCCCGCTCTGCATAGAAGACTATGAGCAACAGGGCTGTTATGGGAAGAATTAGTAGCGCTTTCATGTGAACGTTGTGTATATATTCACCAATGTACTTAGAAGAAAACAAACGAACAAACTATCATACGAAAGAATAGTCTACTCTACCGGTTACGCTGATGGAAGATTGATGATCGTCTGGCGAAATATCGCTTGCGTACACCATTCTCCTTCTTAGCCAAAACCTCCATAATCATATACGTCGGCGGGCGCAATGTGGATTTAAGGTTTCGCTAAACTCCAGTTAGCCGTTATCGAAGACTAAAATAATACAGCCATGTCAAGGGATTTGCCACTACAGGAGTAGACGCAGATTAGGCCTCGGCTATTTACTGGCTGGATCAGCCCGGCGTGGCCGAAATTGGGATGTACAGCGGTAAGTTTAGACGCCTTATCTCTTTTGTCTTCATACAACTTCCTGTAGTTGGTCGTAGCCCCATGAATCCATTCGAAAATCATACCTCAAGAAGAAACTTTATAAAGCAAACCACCGGTGTTCTGGCCGGAATGACCGTAGCAAATGGACTGGCCCAAGCTGCTATCCTTGAGGCACCTACTGCCGGATTGACCCTGCCATTGGGCGTTTGTACTACGTATGACAAAGCCGATTTATTGAAAAAACTGGGGTATTCATTTGTCGAGGAAAGTGTCGGTCGTTTTCTGATCCCGGATGCGGGCGGGGATGGACAATACGAAAAAAATCAGTCGGCTCTGAAGACCGAAAACTTTCCGGTTCGATCCTACATATACTTTTTTCCGGGCAAGCTAAAATCCGTGGGGCCAGACCTTCACCACGAGGCTATTCTACAGCGGGCCGACCTGGCGCTCAAACGTGCGAAGGAGTGTGGCTCGAAGAATATCGTATTCGGTAGTGGTGGCTCGCGGGCCATTCCCGATGGGTTCGACCGGGCTACAGCCAAAGCGCAGCATATCGCGCTCTGTCAGAAGATGGCTCCCTTGGCCGAAAAGCACGGCGTTACGTTGGCGGTGGAACCGCTGAACCGGAGCGAAACGAATTTCATCAATAGCCTGGCCGAAGGCGTCGAAATCATTCGGGCGGTCAACAATCCCTGGTTTCGGTTGCAATGCGACATCTACCACATGCTCAAGGATGACGAAAAACCCGAAGAGATCGTAAAGTATGGTGAACACATTGTGCATTGTCACATGGCGGAAAAACAAAGCCGGACCGCGCCGGGTGTGAAAGGGGATGATTTCAGGCCTTATTTGCGCGCGTTAAAACAGATAAAGTATCAGGGTGGCCTATCGCTGGAATGTAACTGGACGGATTTTGATGCCGAAATAACCCGTGGTATAGCGGTCGTTAAGCAACAGTTGTCAGAGGTTTGAGCGACTGCGCTTCGCCAAAAATTCAGTCTCTATAGATTCCCGGACCCGCCCGTGCGGCAGATTCTACTAAATTAGATTCTATTGTTGCTGATTATCAGCGCTATGGAATCAACTGCGCGGGCGGCCCCAAGAATCCTTTAGAAAAGACCTAATTACTTCACTCTTTTTGCGATGAAATTTCTATCCTTAACTGCCTTCCTCAATCTTAGTCTGCTGACCAGCGCGAGTCATCACGCTACGTTCCCTGGACCGGTTCGGCCACTTGCCCAGCCGGTGACAGTCAACCTACAGGAGGAATTCCAGACCATTCATAGCTTTGGCGCATCCGACTGCTGGTCGGCGAAGTTTATTGGCATGTGGCAGGACGAACGCAAAAAGAATCAGATCGCCGATCTGTTGTTTAGCCTGGATACATTGGCCAATGGGCAACCTAAAGGCATTGGGTTATCGCTATGGCGCGTGAACATCGGCGCGGGTAGTTATGAACAGAAAGATAGCAGTGCCATCCGGGATGAATGGCGCCGGGAGGAGTGCTTTCTAACGCCCGATGGTCGCTATGACTGGAACAAACAGGCTGGAAGTCAATGGTTTTTGCAGGCAGCCCGGCAGCGGGGCGTTCGCTATACGCTGGGGTTCACCAACTCACCGCCCGTACAGATGACCCGCAACGGCAAAGCGTTTTCGCCGGGGGGTAAAGCAATCAATCTGAAGCCGGGCGCGTTGGAGCCCTTCGCCGATTTTCTGGCGAACGTAGCGAATCACTTCAAGTTCGATTACCTAAGCCCCATTAACGAACCACAGTGGGACTGGACAGCGGATAAAAAAGGGAAAGCCGGTCAGGAGGGGACACCCGCCGAAAACACCGATATTATGGCGGTAACCAACGCGTTATCGACAAAACTTGCCGCCGGCAAAGCCAAAACGACGGTAGTGATGGGGGAAGCGGGCCAACTTGATTTTTTGTATGGCAAAGCGGAAAGTGGGAGAGGAGATCAACTGAATTACTTTTTTGCCCCGAAGCAACCCGGTTCGTTAGCCCAGTTGCCCAACGTTGAACCCATCTGGGCGTACCACAGCTACTTCACCACCTGCCGGGATTCTACCTTGGTAACTGTGCGTCAACAAGTGGCTCAACGGGCCAGATCGGTTGGGAATCCGCAGCTCTGGCAAAGTGAGTTTGGGGTTTTGGGCGACATCTGCGGGCAATACAACGGCAACCCCCGCCATACCGACATGGACTATGGGCTGTACGTGGCCAAAGTAATTCACAATGACCTGACGGTGGCTAACGTTACGTCCTGGCAATGGTGGCTGGCGATCAATCCGTACAATTACAGTGATGGACTTGTATACATCAATGGACCCGATGGCGCCTATAAACAGCATGACAACGCCCGGCAGGATGGACAGGTCGTTGACTCGAAACAACTTTGGGCATTCGGCAATTATGCCCGGTTTATCCGGCCAGACATGAAGCGGGTCGCTGTTCGCATTGGCGCCAGCAGCAACCCGGTAGCAGAAGCTGGTCAGTGCATGGTTTCTGCCTACAAAGATCCTGGTCGTAAGCAGATCGTGCTGGTTTGTATCAACATGACGCCTACTGCTACCGATATTCCGCTCAGCGGTTTGAAAGTCAGGAATGATCGCTTCGTCAGTTACGTAACGACCGGTGCCAAAACGTTGAGTAAATCCATCGTTTCCACAAACCGTATTCAGTTGGAACCGAAATCGGTTACTACGTTGATTGGAACGTATCAGTAGCGTATCGATCAGTGCTAATCACGACAACAGGATGAAATCAGCTTTACAACGCATAGCCCTAATCGTGTTGATCGGCTGCAGCAGTTGCTCCCTTCAGGCACAAGACCTGTCTATTACCGTCACCAAACGATATCTTAACCTGCCTGTGTCGCAAGCGCAAAACAGGGGAATGATGCAGTTTATGGTGAAGGATAAACCGGAACGGGCCTTCAAAATAAGGCTGGCGGCTAAACCCGATTACTGGGTGTTTTGCGATATGGCGGCTCTCCAGGGGAAAACCATTACTATTCGGTATGATGGCAATCGGGAGGGATTGACAAAAATCTATCAGGCCGACAACATGGCGGGTCAGGATTCGCTGTACCGGGAAAAGAACCGGCCACAATACCATTTTTCGACCCGCCGGGGCTGGATCAACGACCCCAATGGCATGATCTATTATGCCGGTGAATACCATCTTTTTTACCAGCACAATCCTTATGAGCGGGAATGGGAAAACATGTCATGGGGCCATGCGGTAAGCCGCGATATGATCCATTGGGAGGAGCTGCCAACGGCTTTGTCTCCCGATAGTCTGGGCACAATGTTTTCGGGCTCCACCGTGATCGACTATGCTAATACAGCCGGTTTTAATCAGGGGAACGTACCGGCGATGGTGGCTTTTTATACAGTGGATACTCCGGAAAAACAGATTCAGTGCATGGCCTATAGTCTGGACAAAGGGCGCACCTGGACGAAATATGCCAAAAATCCACTGATCGATTCGAAAGCAAAATGGAACAGCAAGGACACCCGCGATCCACGTGTGTTCTGGTATGCCCCTGGTAATCATTGGGTAATGGTCCTGAACGAACGGGATGGGCATTCGATCTACACCTCCAAAAACATGAAGGCGTGGACGTATGAAAGTCACGTTACCGGATTCTGGGAATGCCCTGACTTGTTCGAATTACCCATCGACGGCGATACCACGAAAACTAAATGGGTCATGTATGGTGCGTCCGCTACGTATATGATCGGTTCCTTCGATGGGAAAACGTTTACGCCCGAATCGGGCAAACACTACTACGTTACCGGCACCATCTATGCAGCACAAACCTTTGCCAATATGCCCCCAAATGATCCCCGGCGTATTCAAATTGGCTGGGGTCGGGTGCAGCAACCCGGCATGCCGTTTAACAACATGATGTTACTGCCGACTGAATTACAGCTTCGTACGACCGGAAATGGCCTGCGGCTGAGTAGTGTACCGGTTAAAGAAACGGAGCAATTATTCGAGAAAGTGCAGCAGGGGACGTCATTGAGCGCAACGGATGCCAACGAGAAACTGAAAGCGTTTAACCAGTTAGATCGATTTCGGGTCAGGACCACGCTAAAACTGTCGCATGCTACCAGTGCGGGATTGTCGCTGTTCGGGCAGCGGCTGCTGGAATATGATATGAACGGCAACCGGATCAATGGGGTATTCTACTCGCCCGAGAACATGACCAGTATGGAGCTTACCGCCGACATTTACGTTGACCGGACTTCCATCGAAGTGTTTATTGACGGAGGTGCTTACTCGTATTCCCTGGAAAGAAAGCCGGTATCGGGTAACACCGAAAGCCTTAAGGTTTGGGGTACGGCCATTGAGGTGAAGGAGCTTGCCATGTACACGGCCAAATCAATATGGAAATAGTATCTGGTTGTGTACAACCCATTCGCTTATTTAGGGTCTATGGTATGTGAATCAGAAGCAGTTTCCTGCTACATTCTGGCTAATGAATCGCTTGACCAACAATAAAAGTTAGGACATTATGAATGAGAAAACAGCCGGAATTGTTTACATTACATACTGGACCTGATCTATAATTATTTGTGAATCAGGTTAATAAACTTTATTCCATGAAAAGTGTACAGATAGCGCCATTTGACATTTCCCGCCATTTGAACACCAGATGTCTGGAACAGGAAGTCGAAAACCGGACAGCTTATACGATCGATACGGCCGAGTTGACGATCTACGAAACGCAGCACGTTGCCGAAAAAGTCGAGATCACGTTTAACACACCCGTATTAGCTAGCATGATTCGGGGCAGGAAGGTGATGTGTTTACCCGGTACCGGTAAACCCTCGTTTGATTTTTTACCGGGCGAATCGATGATTGTATCCCGTGATGAAACGATGCAAATTGATTTCCCGGAAGCCGAGAGCCAAAATCCAACCCAATGTTTGGGATTAGTAATTGCGCCTGATAAAGTACTTCAGATAACCGATCTGTTAAATGATCGGGCGCCCCTGATCGACAACGCAGAGGGCTGGCAGTTTGGGCAGCATAACTTCTTCCTGACCAACGACATACCGATCCAACAACTCATTGCCCGCCTGATTTATATCTTCACGGAAAACAATGAAGCTAAAGACGTATTTGCCAATCTTGTTTTGCAGGAATTAGTTGTCCGACTGATGCAAACGCAGGCGCGTACGCTGCTGCTAAGCCCGGAAACGGCCTTCGCGAATGTGAATCGGCTGGCGCACGTCGCTCAGTATATTAACAAACATATCAGCCGTAACATACAGATCCGGGAACTGGCCGACGAAGCCTGTATGAGTGAACCGAACTTCTACCGTACGTTCAAACAGACATTCGGCATGACACCGGTCGACTACATCAATCGGCAACGTATTACCCTGGCTTCTCGATTATTACGAACAACCAATCGCTGCTTAAACGATGTTAGCCTTGAATGTGGGTTCAATAACCTGACCTATTTCATGAAAATGTTTCGCCGTGAAATGGGAGTTGCGCCCGCTCAATACCGCAAGGAAGCGATTTCGGCAGTAAGTAATGCGTAAACTGATTGGGACATAGACCGTGCCATACACACCTTCACCGCAAATGTAATAGATACTGATTCCCTGGTGTTTAACTAAACGCTATGTACGGAACCCGTCGGTCGATGATTTATTCTGAGTAGAATGGTCTTCCTCAGGTAAATCATCAACCGACGGGTTCTGAACAATTGGCCCGCTTGTGCTGGCTCGTTATTATTTAACGCGCACGGCTGTCGATTCCAGCATACTCATCAGCATGCCTTTCAAATTATCATCGTCCACTTTCTCCAAGGCAAGATCAATCTCTCCGGCCTGTTCCGTATTGAAGTGAATTGTTAGTTTTTTTCCTGCGTCTTCCTCGATTTTAGTAATTGGGGTGGCGGGTCTCGTACCTGTTGGATCTTTTAGTTCACCAGTTAGTTTTCCGTCTTTTCTGACCAGTTCGGTAGTCATTTTTGCGTCACCATCGGGGGTTCCTTTTATAATGATTTCCCATTTCCCGGCGAAAAAGTCGGTTGGTGGCGTAGCGGTTTGAGAAAAGCCCCTGGCGCAAATGCCCAGAAGGAAAATGAACAGGAAAAGGCTTACTTTTTTCATTAATCTACTAGTTTAAATGTGAAATTGAACAGCTAACTATTGTTGAGAAAGCACTCACTTAGCTACTATATACTTCTATTTTTTACTTATTCCTCCTTGAACGTCATGCTCTGAACCTTAGGGGTTACTGAACCATAAAGCTCGTATTCGGGTCGGCCTGTACAACAAACGTCTTGGTGAGGGTTTCGCTGCCTGTTGTCAGTGTCAGTCGATACGTTCCCGTGCCTAAGTTCGAGAAGTCGAATTGTTGACTCAATCCTTTCTGAAGGGCTACATGCTGGGTGTAGATGGCCTGACCGTTGGTATTCCAGATGGCAAGCTGGCCCGTGGCTTGAAGGGGTTGAACATAGAGCCTGATTTTATGCTCGGGCGTCATTACCAAATGGGTTTGTGCGGCTGAAGTTTGAGGAGTTGATGGATTGGCGAACGATGCGGTACCAGCGGCTAGTCCCAGCATCAACATAAGTACTTTTTTCATGGCTTTTTTTAGTAAGTGTTTATTTGTTTCGTTTGATGAACCAAAGTTGCCACTAGATCAGTAAGCCAGAAACTAAAAGGCGATGAGAGCCAGAATGAAACAGATGAGTGTGGATTTTTGAGGGATAAGTGAGCAGCAGATGCCTGGAAACGAACTAAGCAAGTGGTAAGGTAATAACAAACTCCGCAAACTCACCAGGTTGGGTGGTAGCTGTCAGCGTACCGCTGTGCCCTTTGGTAATAATATCATAGCTTAATGACAAGCCCAGGCCCGTACCCTGCCCTGTTGGTTTAGTCGTAAAAAAAGGCTGGAAGATTTTCGATAGTACCGGTTGAGGAATACCCGTGCCATTGTCGCGAACCCGAATTTCGACTTGCTTTCCTCGTTGCGCAGTGCTCAACGTTACCCTGGGTTGGTAGTCGGCCACACCAGTCTGTTGTTTTTGCCGGACTGCATAAAAGGCATTGTTGAATAAATTCAACAGTACCCGTCCTAACTCCTGAGGAATCACCTCGTATTTAGTCAGAGAAAGATCAAAATCTGTGACAAGGTCACAGCTAAAATCTGGATTCTTCGCTTTCAACCCGTGGAAGGCTAACCGAAAATACTCATCCGTAAGGGCATTCAGGTCAACCAATTGTTTCTCTCCTGTGCTGGTCCGGGAGTGCTCCAGCATGCTTTTGACAATACTGGCAGCCCGGCCACCGTGGTGATTGATCTTGGCTAAATTACCCGTTAAATCCCCCAGAATTTCTTCTTCCAGCTCTTCATCCCGTTCCTCTTTCTTTTTGCGTTCTTCCTTTATTTCATTGAGAAGGTCTGTCGAAATTGCGGAGAAATTGTTTACGAAATTGAGTGGATTCTGAATTTCATGCGCGATGCCAGCTGTTAGTTCGCCCAGGGAGGCCATTTTCTCGGATTGGATAAGCTGGGTTTGTGTGGTCTGGAGTTTAGTAAGCGTATGCTGGAGTTCTTCTTTTTGCTGTTGAAGTTCTTCTTTTTGTCGCAGCAATTCTTCTTTCTGTAACTGGAGTACTTCTTTCTGTTCCTGAAGTAAAGCATTCGCTTTTTGCTTCGTGCGATACGCATAGAAGCTAACTGCGGCCAGCACCAACATCAAGCCCATACCCGCCAGCAAAGCCAGTTGACGGGCCTGGGCTAACGCATTCTGTTTTAGCTGTTCGGCCTGAGCGGCCTGTTGTTGCTGATCGAATTTATACGTCATTGTCAGCTCGGTCGCTTTTTGTACATTCTCTTTTCCGCGCACCGAATCGGAAATAGCGGCTGATGTTTTGAACGTAGCTAGTGCCCGGCGATAGTTGCCTACCTGTTCGTAACAAGCCGACAAGTCTCGATAGGAATCCCCAGTCTGGGCATTATAGAGATCGGCATCTTTCAGGACGGCAAAACTCTTCTCGTAGAAAGGAATAGCTTCGGCGCAGCGAGCCTGCTGTTTGAGAATGCTCCCCATAGCCGCGTAGGCCTGATGAATATTGAGAGGCAGGTGGGATGCATCGGCAATGGTCATGGCTTGTTTGACCAGCGGTTCAGCCTGATCAAACTTTTTCTGTAGGGCCAGATTGATGGCGGCCTGCGATAAAGCGGTTGCCTGAATGCCGGTATCTCCTATTTCTTTCGCCAGCGTCGCGGCTTTAATGGCCATTTCATACGCCTTCTGGGTATCGTGCATCTTCGTGTAAATACTCACCAGGTTTGAGTAGGCGTATAGCTCGACATTAGTAAGGCTTTCCTGCTTAGCCAACCGAATACCTTTCTGGTAAGCCTGTTCAGATCCTTTCAGATCACCCATTTCGGTATAGATATTGGCGATGTTAACCAGGGCGTAGGCCTGTTGCTTAGTGTTATGTACTGATTCTGCGATGGTTAGTGATTTTTGCTGATATTGTAGGGCCTGAGGACGATTTGATTGCATGTCGTAGGAAATCCCCAGATTCGAATAGACGATGATCAACTGAGCTTTGTCATCAAGTCGTTCGGCAATGGCTTTGCTTTTCTCCTGAAAAATGATCGAGCTGTCGTACTTGCTCTGTATGGCGTAGGTGGTACCGAAAGCGCCGTATACTTTGCTAAGTTGAGCCGAGTCCTTTGTCGAGAGGCATATAGCTTCAGCTAGCTTCAAGGTTGATTTAGCCGCTGCGAAGTCACCTTTAACGCTGTAGGTATAGGCCAGGCGAATTCTGGTCCTGGCTTCCCCTTTTTTGTACTGAATACGTTTGGCCTGTTCAATCGTTTTGAGGCCCAGGCTCATGGCTGAGTCAATATTTATTTGATTGAATAGGACAATTTTTTCGTTGCTTATATTAATGCGGCCTGTATCGGTAGTCGTCTGGCTGAGAAGCCGATTTAAGCTGTCGAGTTTCTGGGTCTGGGCGTGAGCCAGGCCAACGCTCAGCAGGGTAAAAATAAATGTGGACAGGAATTTCATGTTTGATTAAAGAGGAAAGATGTACCATACGGCACGCATCAACTAGAAAACGTCAATAGGCTATCCAGCGTATTGATACCCGTATTGCCATTTGGTAAACCCGCTAAAACATCCACCAAATTTACTTAATTGAATGGGTTAAATATAACAATTCACATAGGAATGAGCTCATCAGGCATAAAGGAAGCCAGCAAGGCAAACGATCCCTAGCCTTCATCTGTCGGCTGAAAAGGAATACAAAAGTTGATTGGCAAAATGTAAGCTACGCTACTGAAGAAAGTGTAGAAATGGATTTTATAAGGACATTGAATTGGTTTATCTGTTGCCTTCCATTTAAATAGTTGGCTTAAATACTGTTTTTTTTTATACACTAACCTGTTTAATTGAACTATAGAAAGAAAAATTTGAGCAAATAAGGTAATCTCGTTAATTAAATGTTTCTATATATAAGATTTAGATACTACATTTATGCTATCGTATAATAAATAGCTTCTATTTATTATACGATAGCATATGGTAACTAATTGAATGATTTATGCGCAAAATTTTATTTTTTTGTCTGCTTTTTAGTACAGTTCTACTTGCAGAGAACAGCATGGCTCAGTTGGGTATTGGTACCCAAACCCCAGATCCAAGTGCTCAGCTAGAAATTAAGTCAACTTCAAAAGGCCTGCTAATTCCCAGAGTGACTAGTACCGGAAATGTACCTACACCTGCCGAAGGATTACTTATTTATCAGACCACAGCACCAGTAGGCTTTTATGTTTATAAGGGAGGAAGTTGGACAAGACTGATAACAGCTTCTGATGCATCCGGCTCTTCCTCAGGAACTATAATTCCCTACGCATCTGGAAGGCCGGTTACTATGACGTCACAGTCTGGCGCGTTAAATGTGGTTAGTTTAGTTGGGTTTGGTCATTCTGTTTCATCTGTTTTTGTTCTAAATGGCGCTATAGACCTTTCTGGTGGGGGAGGATCATTACTTAATTTTGCGTTTCCCATTCCCCGTTCTGGTACAATTACATCTATCTCAGGTTTCTTTAGCAATATAGCCTCAGTAGCTATAACGGGTTCGGTTTCTATCACAGCACAGTTATATCGGTCGACCGGTAACTCGTTCGTACCGATTACCGGTGCCATTGTGACGTTGGCCCCTGCACTGACGGGCACGGCGGCTGTTAATGCCACCAGCACCGGGCTTGTTTCTGACTTAGCCATTCCCGTAACAGCGGGTACTCGATTGCTATTGGTATTTTCGTTGTCGACTACGAGTGCTAATTCCATATCTGGCTATGTTAGTGGAGGGGTAACGATTAATTGATCTATATTTTCTCTTTGGAGAAGAGATAACTACTCAACCAGACTTACTAAATCAATGAGGTACTATTTAATACTTCTTGCCCTACTGATGACCGTTCAGGTTTCAGCCCAATTATCCATTGGTAACGAAGGCCTAACTATTATGGCAGGGACTACCTTTAGTAGTGAAGGACTTACCCTTACTCCCTCTGCTAACCTGATTCTGTCCAATAATAGTATCCAGATGAGTAGTACGCCCCTGGCAGGAAGCCCTAACGGCAGCATTAATCGAGCGTATCAGTTTGGGGCTCCCATCACCTTTTCTGGAACAGCTGGTATCAGCTACCTAACCACTGAACTCAATGGTCATGATGAAGCATCCCTACAACTAGCTTACTCACCTGCTGCAAACGCTCCGTATATTCTTACTTCGGGTAGTACTGTCAATACCACCAATCACGTTGTGTCTAATTCGTTTACGAATAGGAATCTATTTGCCGTAACAGCCGTTGGGCCTCCTGATCTTATTCCTCTCCTCAGCGCTTTACCCTCTACACAATATGGGACGACGAACTTCACGGTCGTGGTGGATGTGTTTGAGCTGAATTCAACCGCAACCAGCGAACTGGCTACGGTCTATATTACCAAAGATCCGCTTATCGCCCTGAGTTTTGATGCCAGTTCAACTTTTGTTGGAGGTAAGGTTGTGCAAAATGGAAGCTGGACTTTTGATGGAACATCGAACGATGATTTCTACCTGGTAAGAACAACGCAGGTGATTGGCCCTAAGGCCAGGCGATCTTTTGGCTTAACGGGCACATTAAGACCTGGCAATACAAAGGGTAGCATAGCCATAACTTCTACCATTGCGGGGCTCAGTGGGGGAGAGGTAAAGCTTACCAACAATTCCGATTCGGATAAGATCGACTACTTTAATAAATAATTGACAGGCAGTTACCTCGTTAATTATTCACTACGTTCGGTAAGCTCGGCCCGTACATCCCCGTCATGACTAAAAACAAGGGCCGCGTCGTTTGTTCTAACCGGCGTAGGTGGGCTGGTTGAATCTTCCGGGAAACGAAGTCTAGCCAGATAGGATCGTAGTTCGGTCGTTGTAAGTTGCTTTGTGTTTGCCATTTCCTGACCAGCGCTTGAATTGCATTTAGGCAACACCGCCAGGGTATAGACGAGTCCGGTTAGTATCAGTAGACTTTTTTTGATGTTCATTTCTTTAAGCGGGCTGTATCGTGACTAATTTGTCTGCCAATTGATCAGGACAAAATTCCCGGTATACCCTGACTTAAATGCTCAGTTTTGGGACAAAAAATATCAGTTTAGAGACAAAAAGCCTTGGCGCTACGTAATAAATCGGCTTTAGTGTTCCTGGTAATCTGTCAGTAGATTTTTACCTTATTTTAATCTCTTTGCGGCCGAGTTAGTTATATGAGTATGAAAGGACTACCTATACTGCTAGCCTTGCTGTTGATGGGAGCGTCAGCCGAGGCACAAACCAAGCCCGCAACGCTTACCCCACCTGCTGTCGTTTCCGTGATTGAGGGCGTATCAGGTAAACGCTTCCTGCCTGATACGGCCATTGCTACATTGTCGGAGGAAGACGAGACGTTGCTGGCAAAAGAGCCGATTGCCAACTGGGGACTTTTGCAGGAATCAGGCAATATGACCTACTCCAATCTTGTCGTTGGTACCCGGTCGTACCAATTGCTCATTACTAAATTGCCCAAGGATGAGTTCCCAACGGCCATGTTACTACGTTTTGTTACGCCCAAGTCGAAACCAGAGCCCATTGCGCGAGGGGTGCTCAAGCCTAAAGTGGAGCCAACACCCAAATAAGCGTCACATCGGCTGAGTGAGCGAAGAAAGGAAACGCTGATTTGACAAAAGGGAGTTGCATTCATATAGCAGCCAGTAGCCACAATCGTTGAGATAAAGCAACAGGACGAAGCTTTATCTCAGCGTTGTTTTGCAAATAGCGTTGAAACCAACTGACGATGAGTAAAATAAAGACAGGCTAGTTTTCCCCAATTCCCTCCTGTATATAAATAAACTCATGCGCTTGTCGAGCCCGTTCTCTGGTTTCCAGGGCTTTCCGAAAAAATTGTTCGGCGGCAATACTGTTGCCACCCTCCTCAAATTGCTTTCCCGACTGTTCGAGCAAAATAATCGTTTCTTCCAGGCTACGGATGCCTTTCCAGAACGATTCTTCGACGCTTTTTGCCACCTCTGCTAACAACGAACTGGCCGTAAATGCATGACCGGTATGACATCGATAACGTATCAGTTTGCCTTCTTTGAGGCTAATGAGGGCACCATTACACTCTGGACAGGTTAAGGGAGTAAATTCACCCAGTTCCAGAATTCCCATTTCAAATGCATTGTCCTGAGCCGCAATGTTAACCTCGAGTTCCATCCGTTTATCTTCTTCCGGAGCGAGTTCTGGTTTGTCGGGCACCGTCTCCTGAATCAATTTTTGTAGTAGTTCGGCCATTTCCGAGACGGGAACACTGTAATCCACATCTACGTATTCCAGTACGTTGTCGGGCATGCTTGGGTACAAAGCTTCTTTGGGTTCCTGAATAATCCCCAGGCCACCTAACCGCTTCACCGACCACATTCCCGATGTGCCATCATTGAGCATGCCCGTCAAAACGATGCCGATAACGCGGGGGCCATAGGTATAGGCCGCCGAGCGAAACAACGCATCAATGGACGGGCGGAACCGATTTTCTTTTGGTCCTTTTTTGACAATCACCTGATCGTATTCCACCAGCATGTGATGATCGGGGGGGGCTACGTATATACGTCCCGTATGAATAGGCTCACCGTCTGTCGGATGAGCTGCCAGAATTGGCCCTGAATGGTTTAAAATGTCGGGTAGGAAACTTGGTGAGTGAGGTGAAATATGGAGAACAATGAAAATGGACGCCTGAAAGTCTTTGGGTAAGGAGGCTACGAATTCCTTGAGAGCGTAAACTCCGCCTGCCGACGCGCCTATAACAACAATGTCTCGCTTTGCCATAATTTCTCGCATTACAATTTCAATAATTATACGATTCTCATAATGAGGTAAATAAAGAGCATATGAAGACACCCATTTCTATTTACCAGTAAAATTTGTTAATTTTTCAGGCTTCTTGAAACAATCGTTAGGCATTTAACACACTGGTCAACAATTGGTTTATTAAGTGAGAATACCTTATGGCAATAAAGTGGCTAAAAAAGAAAGTAATACGGATAGTGCCCCCAAAGCTAAGACTAAAGCTGTTCCAATTGTTGCCATCGGCGCTTCGGCGGGTGGGCTGGAAGCGGTTTCTGAGTTATTGAAACACCTGTCGCCCACTACGGGACTGGCTTATGTATATATTCAACACCTTGACCCTACTTATGAAAGTGCGCTTTCTGAAATACTAGGTCGTGTAACGAAAATGCCGGTTATTCAGGCTGAGCATCTTCAGCCGGTCAAACCCAATCAGGTGTATGTTATTCCGCCCGATAAAGATATGGAGGTCATTGACGGCGTATTGACGCTCGAGCAGCGCCAGCGGGCAGGTCGATCGACTATTTACATGCCTATCGACGGTTTTTTTGCCTCACTGGCCGAACGCCAGCGGGATGGTGCCATTGGGGTTTTGCTTTCGGGGACGAATTCCGATGGAACCATTGGTCTTAAAGCCATCAAAGCAGCTGGTGGCATCACATTTGCTCAGGATGAAACCGCCACTTTTCAGAACATGCCCAAAGCCGCTATCAGCGAGGGCGTTGTGGATATGGTGCTTTCGCCCGCCGAAATTGCGGACGAACTGGATCGGTTGAGCAAGCAATCAGATATTTTTCAGCAAACAACCGTAGCCGAGTCGCTGGAAGATCTGCCGATAGCAGCCGATGAAGACCTTCGAACCATTATTGCTTTTTTACGCCGAATAGTTGGAGTCGATTTTAGTCATTATAAAGTAACTACCATCCAACGCCGAATAATTCGGCGGATGTTGCTCTACAAACTGGGGACACTCGGAGAATATGCCAAATACCTCGAGCAAAACACCGCCGAGGCCCACATTTTATATAACGACCTCCTGATAAATGTCACCAACTTTTTTCGGGATGCCGACACGATGGACTACCTGGAAAAAGTTCTGTTTCCTCAACTTGTTAAGAGTAAGCCAGCCCGCGAACCCATCCGGGTCTGGGTGCCTGCCTGCTCAACTGGTGAAGAAGCTTATTCTTTAGCTATCTTGCTGCTGGAAGTGCTGGGCGACCGGGCCTCCAGCACCGCTATTCATATTTTCGCGACAGATCTGAGCGAGTCTGCCATTGCCAAGGCGCGAACGGGTATCTACAGCCGCAGCCAGATGCTGGATGTGTCGCCCAAGCGGTTGCATCGCTTTTTTACCAGGACCGAAGAGCATTACCGCATTAATAAGGCCGTTCGGGATCTGTGTGTGTTTGCGCCACATAATGTGTTCAAAGACCCCCCTTTTTCGCGGCTTGATTTAGTCAGTTGCCGTAATATGTTGATTTATACCGACAACGTATTGCAGCGAAAAGCCATTGCTACGTTCCACTATGCGCTGAACCCCAAGGGATTCCTGGTGTTGGGGAAATCAGAAACAGTAGGGTCGTCGGGTGCTTTGTTTTCGCAGGTGGAAAAGAATTATAAAATCTATGCCCGCAAGAATGATGTTGTCAGCCGAGTCAATTTCGAAATGAATCCCCGTCCTGCCATGGATCGGCTACTGGAGTTAGACCAGAAGGCAGGCAGGATGGCAGACTATGAACCCCCTAAGGCTACCATGAAGGCAACTAATCCACCCGGGAATGATCTAGACAAAATAGTCGACAATCTCTTGTTAACTCAGTTCACGCCCGCTTCGGTCGTGGTCAATCAGGATTTGGAAATTCTCCTGTTTCGGGGGGCAACCAGTTTGTTTCTGGAGCCTTCGCCGGGCAAGGCCAGCCTCAACCTCCTGAAAATGGCACGTCCGTCGCTGGCTTTCGATCTGCGCAGCACGGTCCATAAAGCACAAAAATCAGGGCAGTCAGTACGTAAAACGGGCCTTGAAATACAGATAAAAGACAAAACGCACTACGTTGCCATTGAAGCCATCCCGCTCAAAACCGAGTTGGAGGAGCGGCTGTTTCTGGTTCTTTTTGAAGAAATTATCCCCGCCGTTGTTATCGAGACGCCAACGGCGCATTCCCGCAATCAGCGAATAAAACAGCTGGAAGATGAACTCAAAAATCTGCGGGAGGATATGCGCTCGATCATTGAGGAGCAGGAAGCCAGCAATGAAGAACTGCAATCGGCCAATGAGGAAATTGTCAGTAGTAATGAAGAGTTGCAGAGCATAAACGAAGAACTGGAAACCAGTAAAGAAGAGATTGAGTCTACCAATGAAGAACTCCTGACCATTAACCAGGAGTTGCAGGTACGAAACGACCAGCTGTCTGAAGCGTACGGGTACTCTGAGGCAATCTTTGGCACCATTCGGGAGGCAACGCTTGTGCTCGACAAAGATTTACGGGTGAAGAGCGCCAACCGGGCCTTTTATAAAACCTTCCGGTTGCGGGAAGAGGATACGGAAGGCTACCTGATCTACGAACTGGATAACCGCCAGTGGGATTTTGCCCAGTTACGCAACCTGCTGGAAAATGTGATTAATCAGGATATTTCCATTCAGGGTTTCGAGGTAACGCATCAGTTTCAAAACATTGGCGAAAAAGTACTACGTCTCAATGCCCGCAAGGTGGTGTACCAGCAACGTCAGGAAGCTATTCTGCTGGCTATTGAGGACATTACCGATCATAAACAGGCGCAGCTCCTGCTGGAAGAACGACAGGCCTGGTTCCGCAATATCGCCGATAACGCGCCTATGCTTATCTGGGTGGCTGGCCCCGACAAGCAGTATACGTTTCTGAATCGGGCCTGGTTAGCCTATACCGACCATCCGATTGATCAGGAAGCCGGGCAGGGATGGGTGCAAAATATTCATCCCAGCGATCGTACTGGTTATTTAGATGCGTTTAATGAACATTTTTCCAGACGCGAACCCTTCACGACGGAATACCGGCTTCGACGACACGACGGTGAATACCGGTGGATAGTAGAGCAGGCTACCCCCACATTTGGGCCCGATAATATCTTCAGCGGTTATATTGGCAGTTGCACGGATATTCATCTGCAGAAAACACTGAACCAGGAACTCGATCGACGCGTCTATGAACGTACCAACGAACTGCAGCAAACGAACAGCAAGCTAAGCCAGGCCAACAACCTGATGGGCAGTATTTTTGACAATGCCCCCGTGGCTATTACGTTGTTTGAGGCTGTGCGTGAACGGAGCAGCCAATCCGTCGATACACCTTATCAGTCGGGTCCGTCCAAAATCATTGATTTCAACATGGTTCAGGTCAACAGCCGATCGGCCTCGTTCATGAACCGTTCTGTCGATGATCTGAGACGGCACAGTTACCGCACTTTATTTGCCGGTAGTACCGAAGCCCGTCATTTCGATGTATACGTTCAGGTTGTTGAAACGGGTTTGCCTGTCGTTCAGGAAATCGCCTATGAACGGAACGGCCAGTATGATTGGCACTGGGTGTCGATTACCCGGTTTGGTGATGGTTTTTTGTCGGTTTCGTTAGACATTACCGACCGGAAACGGGCCGAAGAACAGTTGCGGACGCTGGTCAATAACACGCCCGATATAATTACCCGCTGGAATCGGGAGCTGAAATTGCTGTTCGCAAATACGGCTTTTGAAGATAAAACGGGTTCTCCTCTAGCAGATTTGTTAGGTAAAACCAATCAGCAAATGGGCCAGTCAACAGCGGTTGCGGGGCCTTACATGGAAAAATTAAGGCAAACGTTTCAGACTGGCTCGGAACAGGTTCATTATAATTCATTCCAGACGCCTGAGGGCGAAGCCCACTATTTTTCCCAGATGGTGCCGGAGTTTGCGCCCGATGGCTCGGTGCAGAGCGTATTGGCCATTGGCCGTAACATTACGGATCTGGAACAGGCGCAGAAGCAGAATGAGCGATATGCTGAGAACTTACAGGCAGTTTTGAACAGTTCACCAGCGGCAATTTGCTTTTTTAAGGGAGTTCGCAATGACAACAATGAATTGATTGATTTTAAGTTAGTGGTTTGTAATCAGAAATTTTCCCAATTAGTTGATCTATTGCCTGGACAGGCAATAGATCAACTAATTGGGCATTCGGTTTCTGACTTATCCATTAACCTGTGGCAGGAGAATACCTTCGAGAAACTTCGTCGGGTACGGGAAACGGAAGAAACAGTCTACGAGGAGCGATATGATGAAAAGCAGGACCGCTGGATGAGTATCGCCTTGAACCGCTATGATGATGGTGTCGTGTTAACGGGGCTGGATATCAGCCTCATAAAGCAAGCCGAACGACAACAGGAGTACTGGCTGAACGAGCTGGAAAAGTCGAACGATAGTCTACAGACGCTGGTGCAGATTCGGCAGCAGTTACGGGAGCGGGGTGAATTCCTGCGAAGTACCTCGCACGATTTGAGGGGCAACTTTGGCATTATCCAGGGGGCTGCTACGTTGCTGGATATGGCCAGTAGCGAGGAAGAACGTAGCCAGATACTGGATATACTTCAGCGAAATATGAAGCAGGCGACCCAAATGCTGTCGGAACTGCTGGATTTTTCCCGCCTGGAGGCCGGACAGGAGCAGCGCTTGGTTTCGACTTTGGATGTGGCCATGCTACTGAAAGGGCTAATCGATAGTGTACGTCCCCTGGCCGACGAGCGTAACCTAAGGCTGGAAGGTGAGGGCGACAGCCCATTGATCGTTGATGGAGATTCGGTCAAGATTCATCGCATTGCTCAAAACCTGCTGCTTAACGCCTTGAAATATACGGTAACCGGAGACGTACGTGTGCAATGGGGCGATGCACCAACTGCCCATAAATGGCAACTTACTATTACTGACACTGGGCCTGGTCTCGATTGGATAGGCCAGTCAGAAGGACATACGTCTTCTGGTGAAGGGATTGGCCTGATGATTGTGAGGCAACTCTGTGACTTACTGGATGTCCAGATGGACGTAGTAAGTGAAGCGGGCGTTGGCACTCGTTTTCAACTAATTTTCCCCCGGCAATATCCTTAAACCGGTTATTGCCGGAATAAGGTAAAGGGAATATCAGGAGTGAAGGTATCTTTTTCCACTTTTTATACGTTCCAGAACGAAGCAACCAAAGAGTCAATTATGCCAATGCCAGCCGAATCTATGCTTTATGTTGTTGACGATGAGGCTGACTACAGGTTTTTAGTCAATCAGGTCTTTAAACGATCTTTGCCCCAATATGCCGTCCGTTTCTTCGCCAGTGGATACGAATTATATGAGTGTATTCTGACAGAATCAGGCTCCTTTGGGTCCGGTAGAAAGGAGAATAGTCTGGTCCATCCGGGTCTGATTCTGCTGGATTTGCACATGCCTGATTTTAGCGGTTTGCAAACGCTGACGTATTTAAAACAGCACCTGCAATGGCGACGTATTCCAACTGTGATCATGAGCAGTAGCCTGTCCACCGAAGAAAAAGGGGCCTGTTATGACGCTGGAGCGAATTCGTTTCTGAATAAGCCTACCGAGTTGAATCAGCTCACCGAAACGATGCAATCTGTATGCCGGTATTGGCTGGAGTTCAACCGAAGCCCTAAAATGTAGCTTTGCGCTATATTGAGACGTAGCGAAGCCCGAAATAGGTCATTCAGTGAATTTTGGTAAAGTAACGGCATCCCACCAGTAATGACGGAAGTAGGTAAAGCATTCCAGCCATTTCTCGTAGCCGGAAGGCTTAACAATGTAGGAGTTGCCGCGATAGAAATACGACTCCTTAATATCCTCTATGTCGGCAGACTGGCTCAGAACAATAACGGGTAATTCCCGATACAGATGATGCGTCTTAATGAACTGTAGTAAACTCCATCCGATTTCGCGTTGGGGTAAATACAAATCCAGCAGAATTAGTCTGGGTAACTCCCTCATATCCTGCGTACAAGCGTCAAGATAGTGCATGGTCTGATGGGCATCTGACATCCAAATCGCATCTACCTCTGGAAATCGCTGTTGCAAAGCCCATCGGATAATGAACCATTGATCTGCATTGTCCTCAACAACTAGAATAGTCGTATTACGGTGTTTAGCCGTGTTAGCTGTAGCTAATTTGTCCATCTACTGCATAGGGTAAGTTAGGTCTGTAAATATAATTAACCGGAAGTTTAATAGGGTTTTTACGGGATTATTTTTACGGTATCTAAATAGCTGGATTATATAGCGTTTAGGTTGAGCGCGTGTTAAAATAGAGCATTCCGAAAGGCTAAAGAGGGCATCTTTAGCCTTTCGGAATGCTGATTTCCTGAATAACATACGTTATCCAGGAGTGTATCAAATTGAGAATTGAGCCAGGTCCAATCCCAACTCACCTTAGATTAGATATTAGTTACCGTTTACACTGGCCGTGGTCAAGGGGGCAATTGGCCGCAGCCGAGCCACGCGAATACCCGACATATGTTTGTGCCAAAGGACGTAGTCACTGAGCGGATAGGCCGTAATAACCACCTCGCCCTGATCGGAGGAAGCATGCAGGAGGTGAATTCGACCGTTGGGTTGACGTACTGCCAGTCCAACGTGCTTCATATCCAGGCCCGGCCGGGCGGCCATCAGCATGATGATGTCACCTTCCTGAAGCTGGGCCTCCGCCAGCCGGATATTTTTGGATGGAATAAACGAAAACGACTGCTGGCTAAGAGACGCTTCGGTCTGGGCAATCTGTTTAAAGACCGCGGGATTGTTCAGATGCGGGTATTTATAGGTGGCCGTAGTCATATAAGAGACTGGCTTGGCAACGGTTAGGCTACCGGCTAATTCGCGGGTTACATCGCTCAGAAGTCCTTTACGTTCATTATCGCGAAGCCAGTCCGAAAAATAATGCAGGCGACTGGCATAGCCATCAATCCGGCCGTCCCGATAGCGCAGTTTGGTCAGATACTTATGAAATGCCTGATCAAAAAGAGTGCTGTCCTGCTTATCTGCCAGATCGTTGGCCGCCAGCGAAAGCGCCAGTACGGTTTCTAGATACGTAGTACAATCAAATTCACGCAGATTGATAACTAACTGCTCGCCAGGGTTTGTATCGAGCGTATGCGCTACGTAAGGTTTTCCCAGAAATTGTTTACCAATGTTAATCGTTGTTTCGGCCAGTGTTTTACCGCCTGTAACGGTCATTGAACGCAGATCCGTAGTCGCCTGTGCGTGAGCAGCGAACGATAGTACCAGCAGGAAAAGTCCCGTAAACAGTTTCGTCATAGATTGGTGAGTGATTTCAGTCATTGCTTTTCGACGGAGCAATACCTGAAAAGTACCACAAATCTACGACTTAATTTCCAGCACTCTGACGCTCCGGGGCGGTAATAACAGCGGCACACCCGCCGAACCGACGGTATCAATGGTATCGTTGGTCAGAAAAATATCGCTGAATTGATGGATTTTGTTAGCATCCAGGCCCATCACCTCAAACGCAGAGACAGGAATTCGTATCGTTGTATCGTAGGTGATCTGGTTAGAAAAATTACAGACGATGAGCAGTTTCTGGCGATCGCTGAAGCGTAAGTAGCTATACAGTTTATGCGCGTCGTAGCCCTCACTCTGCCCGTTGTCGTTAACGTACTGCAAGTCATAAAAGTAGCCATTCTGAATAGCGTCGGAACCACTCACCAGATAATTCAATTGCTGGTAGAACGCCCGCAGGTTACGCTGGTCGTCGGTCAGTTCATGACCATCGTAGCGGCCCTGATTCAAATACCCCTGCCAGTCGGGCAAGCCCCAGTAATCGAAAATGGTGGTTCGGCCGTCGTCACCGCTGAAGCCTTCGACGCCTTCCGCCCGCACGCCAACTTCCTGTCCGAAATAAAGCAGAATTGGCCCCGTGTGCATCGTGGAAATTAGGGTCATGGCCGGAATGGCTGCCCAGGGATCGTTCGTAAAAAAACGGGAGGCAATACGTTGCTCATCGTGCGTTTCCAGAAACCGAAGCATGTGCTGCGGGAAGTCGCCGGACTCCTGTTGCCATACGTGCGTGAGGTCGTAGCACGAACCGTGGTCTTCCATCAGCCGCCGTACAGAGTCATACATACCTACTTTATCGTAGAGATAATCAAATCCTCCCCCGAAAATGAAGGTTCGGTATAAACCCGGATCATAAATCTCGGCAATAAAAATCAGGCGGGGATACCGTTGTTTCACCTGGCGAATAGCCCACTGCCAGAATTCAACGGGCACCAGATGGGCCATGTCGCACCGGAACCCATCGACGCCTTTTTCGGCCCAGAACAGCAGGATGTCGAGCATCTGATGCCAGGTAGCGGGGATCGGATCGAAGTGGTGAGTCCCATCGAAAATATTGATGCCGTAGTTGATCTTAACGGTTTCGTACCAGTCGTTAATGTCGGGCGTAGCGGTAATAGAGCCGCTGCCCGTCACTTTGGCGGGGTATTCATGCAGCTTATCCGACAGTATGTTAGTGTCGGCCTTGTCAAACTCCGACAACAAGGTGCTGCCAGGGGATTCGGGTGCTACAAACGTTTGCCCCGGCAGATAATAATAATTGTTATTCGGCGAAAAAGCCACCGACGTGTCGTCGTTCTGACCCAAATCAACTACGTAGTCCGGTTTAACATCCGAATGATATTGGCGGGCGACGTGGTTCGGAACGAAATCAATAATAACCTTTAATCCGTAGGCATGCGTACGCTGTACCAGGGCTTCGAACTCGGCCATGCGGTCGGGCACGCTAACGGCCAGATCGGGATCAACGTCGTAATAATCTTTTACAGCGTAGGGCGATCCGGCTTTCCCTTTCACTACGTTCGGATCGTCGGGGTGAATGCCATGTGCCGAATAATCGGTCTGGGTGGCGTGTTCAACAATACCCGTGAACCAAACATGCGATGCGCCAAACTGCCTGATCGACTGCAAGGCCGCATCGTTGATGTCATTGAATTTGCCGACACCATTTTCGTCACGAGATCCATTAGGTAGATTCGTGATGTTCTGGTTACCAAACAAGCGGGTGAAGATCTGATAAATGATCAGTTTGTCCACCACCGGGACGACAGACGCGGTATACATACGTTCGAGCAAATTCAGATTACGGAAGTTATCAGGAAGCTGAACGCAAAACTATGGCCTTTTTTTGCGAAAATCGTGCGTTAATTTTGCGTTCTTGTTGCATTATTTTCAGTTTAATTGATAATCAATCTATTCGTTGTCAACCTTACCATGAAGAAGTTTACGTTTAGTCTCCTGATGATCCTGTTGTCAGTCTTTCGACCAGCTTTCCCACAACAGACCCAGCTTCAACGCGTCAATCCTACAAACTGGTGGGTGGGTATGAAAAACCCGAATGTACAATTACTCATATACGGCCCGAATGCCGGGACGATGGCCTATACGATCAGCTATCCGGGTGTGAAACTGGTGAAAGCGCATACCGTCGAAAATCCGAATTATGCGTTTCTGGACGTAGTGATTTCGGCCACAGCCAAGCCCGGTACATTGCAAATTGTAGGCAAGCGTGGAAGCCAGACCCTGACCCAGCCATTTGCTCTGAAAGCACGCGAGACTACCGTGAAAGGGGGTGGTGTTACGGCGGCTGATTTTATTTACTTAGCCATGCCCGACCGGTTTGCCAATGGCGATATAAACAACGATAAGTTCGCAGACATGGCCGATCCCAACGCCGACCGGTCCAACCCATTCTACCGCCACGGGGGCGATCTTGCCGGGGCTGCTCAACGTATCAATTACCTGAAAGATCTTGGCGTTACGGCCATCTGGTTTACCCCCGTGCTTGAAAATAATCAGCCGCTCACCAACGAGGGGGGGGCCATGCGCTCAGCGTATCATGGATACGGATTTACCGATCATTACAACATAGACCGACGATTTGGCGGCAACGAGGCTTATACATCATTCATTAAGGCGGCTCATGCGGCTGGTTTGAAAGTTGTCCAGGATGCGGTATACAATCACGTCGGTGTCAATCATTGGTTCATTAAAGACATGCCCGGCAAAGATTGGGTACACCAGTGGCCGACGTACACCAATACGTCCTATAAACAACAGCCCATTACCGATCCTCATGCCTCGGCCATCGACCGTAAAACCACGGTTGACGGCTGGTTTGTGCCGTTTCTGCCCGACCTGAACCATAGCAATCCCTTCGTGGCTAATTTCCTGATCCAACATGCGATCTGGACCGTTGAAAATTTCGGGATAGATGCCTGGCGGGTGGATACGTATCTATACAACGACATGCCGTTCATGAATCGCTGCAATCAGGCGTTGATGGACCAGTATCCAAAAATTCTCATTTTCGGTGAGTCCTCCGTCAGTAATGTGGTTGATCAGGCGTATTATGTTCGGAATAAAATTGATTTTCCGTTCAAGTCGAATCAGCCCGGCGGCCTCGACTTTGTGCTGTTCAGTGCGATCACGAACAATGCGCTGAAACAAAAGAACCGGGATGCGTTTCCAGTCTATGAGACGCTGGCGCAGGACGTTGTTTATGAAGACCCAACCAAGCTGGTCACCTTTCTGGATAATCACGATCTGGACCGCTATTTTTCGGTCATTGGCGAAGATTTTGATAAATACAAAATTGGCCTCACATGGCTGCTGACAACGCGCGGCATTCCATCCATGTACTACGGCACCGAAATTCTAATGAAGAACTTCAAAGATCCATCGGATGCCGAGGTGCGCCGTGATTTTCCGGGCGGTTTTCCTGGTGATAAAGAAAATAAGTTCGAGACCGCCGGACGTACCGACCGCGAAAATGAAGCGTATCAATTTGTGCGTAAGCTAGCTACGTATCGGCGTGATAATCCGGTAATGCACGCGGGTAAACTCATGCAATTTCTGCCGCAGGAAGGTATTTACGTTTATTTCCGGTATGACGGTGCTAAAACCGTGATGGTAGCCACCAATACCAACGACAAAGAAATTTCGCTTGATACGGCCCGCTTTGCCGAGCGGATGAATGGCTTTCGTTCCGCCCGCAACGTATTGACCGATGAAACAATAAACGACTTGAAATTGGTAAAACTACCCGCTAAAACAGCGCTGGTGTTGGAACTGAAGCTGTAAGAAATGAGTCGCTTACTAAAACAAAGGCCACCATTCGGCGGGTGAATTTCCGTAAATTAGGGTAATATGGGTTTCCTATTGGTTGTCTGACAAGACTTTGTCCTTCAAGAGTAAAATGATGAAGTCGGATTTCCATACTTTTTAGACTACTTTTTTCAAGTTGTTATCAAGGCACAATCGAATCGGCTACTTTTGCCGCTCGACAACTTGAATCACTATGCCTATTCGTGCCTTTCTTTTCGACCTCGACGGTGTTATCGTCGATACGGCCATTTACCACTACCAGGCCTGGAAACGGCTTGCCAATGAACTCGGGTTTGACATCTCGGAAGAATTTAATGAGCAACTCAAAGGCGTTAGTCGCATGGATTCGCTGGATCTGATTTTGGCGCATGGTGGCCTAACTCTCTCCGACGAGAAAAAAAATGAACTGGCTGCCCAGAAGAATCAATGGTATCTCGAACTCGTCAGCCGGATGACATCCGACGATATTCTGCCGGGTGTCGCCACGTTCTTCTCACAGGTTCGCAAAGCAGGATTGCAAACGGCGCTTGGTTCAGTCAGTAAAAATGCTCCGCTCATTCTGGAACGTATTGGCATGGCCGACGCCTTCGATGCGATTATCGACGGCACAAAAATCACCAAAGGCAAACCCGACCCGGAAGTGTTCACCAAAGGAGCGGCTGAGCTAGAGGTTAGTCCGGCTGAATGCGTTGTCTTTGAAGATGCCGTGGCGGGTGTGGAAGCCGGTAAACGGGGCGGCATGTTTGTGGTGGGATTGGGCTCGCCGGACGTATTGACTCAGGCCGATCTGGTTGCTCCCTCGCTGAACGACTTGACGGTAGATCAAGTGCTGACAAAAGCTCAATAGCTTGTGGCGAAAGTTTTTAGCCTCTGAGGTAACAGCGTTGTCTAGCCTCCTATTTATTTCGGAGGAAAGGCAAGGGTTTCCGAATCATCTGATAGCTCCGTAAGGGATACATGGATACCTTCTGGTTTGGATGATGATTGGGTTGTTTCCCCTTCGGACAGGTAAGCAATCACTTGGTCTTCGTCGGCGAACGTATACGTATCGTCAGTCACCTGGTCCGTTGATTCGTCCGCTTCTGAGTCAGGCGAGTTTGTCTTTTTCATGGGTTCCACCAATAAGTTGACTCGTCTAAAGTCTTTTGTTCGGGCCATTATTTCGAGTGTTGAGATACCCTCCGTATCTGTTTGGCGCTGAACGTTCAGGATGGTAAAGACGTTGGCTTCATTCCCTATGTTGTGTAGTAGCCAGTTATAAATGGTTTCCATAGTTACGACGTTTGATTGGTAAACTCATCTGAGGATGGCTTGTTTAGCCCGGACGCCAACGGCAGACGTATCACCTGGTAGTCCATTACCTAACTGTTTTTGTAGGCCGCCAACAAAGTGGCTGATTGACAGTAAAGTAGATTCTTGCTGGTGCCGTATGCACTAGCAGTACGGTGGAGTATAGACAGTCGTCATCTATATCAGTGGCGACTGTTTCAGCAAGTGAGCCCTTCTAAATTCAATTGGTTATAAATACAGGCCATCAAAAAGCCCCGACAAGTGCCGGGGCTTTTTTATGATGTCGCCTGACTTTGCTTACTGCATAGCAATCGTCCGGGTGGTAGGCTGAAGGGGCTGATTGGCCAGGGTCAGCTGCTTACGGATGCTGCCTTCCTCGGATTTGATTTCCAGCTCATATTGCCCATCGGCCAGTTCACTCACATCCAGTTTTACCGCATACTTGGCCTCCTTCTTGCTGATGTTCTGCCGATAAAGCACTTCGTTGTTTTTGTTACGTAGCAGTACCACGACGGGTACTTCGGCGTTTTTCTGGACGGCCAGCCGGATTTGGTTGTTGAGGGTAACATAGGCACTGGCGTCGAAGGAAAGGGCCTTGGGATTGGTGGGATTGATCAGGGTAGACGCACTCAACAAAAGGGAGGCTGCGACGTTGCTCATTAGTGGTAACATGATCGTATCGTGTTTAATGGTTCGTTGTTTACTGAGTTGCTATACTTAATCCAAAGCCCGTGCCAATTGCCATTGTTGCTGATTATCAATACGTTGTGTTCTATGCCATTCGTTGGCTTTGTCCAGTTGCGGACAAAGCCTGTTCACTTGCGGACAAAAGAAGAAGTTACACTTAGCGGAAAGGAATTGATACCTGATGGTTGTCAGAATCGTACACCAGCTCGTCATAAATGACAAAAGCAATCCTGATTGCGTCAGGATTGCTTTTGTGCTGGCATTAGTTAGAGACAGAAAACGCTTATGACTTCACGTTGCTCTTAACTTGGCTTATCACTGGCTGTATCTGGCAGGTCGATTTCTGTGATCGTGTAGGCTGTCGAGCGGCTGTTTGGTTGAATAGTCAGATGAGTCCACTCACTGTACTGGCGGGTGACGGCCGCTCCATAATAGAAAATCAGGGACGCGTAAAAAACAAATAGCAGGAGCAGAATGATAGCGCCCGATCGGCCATAAAGTGATCCTACAGAACTATGAATCAGAAGATTCTTCAAGACCCCTTCGCCTATTTTGAAGAGAATACTCGTAAAAAAGGCACCCGGCCAGATTGCCTGCCAGGTGATTTTAACATCTGGCAAGAACTTGAACAATACGGCGAACCAGACCATGCGGATGAGTACCGAGGCCAAAAAATGTCCCAGATAAACCAGCATCTGATAATAGGCTAATGAAGAAAGGGAAAACTGGCTACTGAACTGCGCCATAAGTTGCTCCATCAGCAGGGACGAACTAAACAACAAGCCCGAACCTAAAATAATCGCCAGGGCAACTAGTTTGTCGGTCAGTGCATGCAGCAAGTGACGGCCCGGTTTGGGTTTGATATTCCACAGTTGGTTCAGTGAGTTTTTGATAATTGAAAATAACGTAGTGGAGGCCAACAGGAGTAGAAAAAAGCTCAGCACAGTCAACGGCAAATCAGGCTTGGGGAGTTGAAGGCGATGCGAAATATCTTCCAGTTGATTCGCGCTTTTGGGGCCAAACAGATCCGCTAATTCGTCAAATAGTTGACCACTAATGCGCTGATAACGGGTATTGAAAAGTTGGCTAAGTACACTGCTCAGGATAATAACAATAGGCGGTAAGGCGAAAAAAGCAAAGAAAGCAGTTGCACCGGCCATCCGGATCGGGTCATTGGCCTGCAAGCTGGTGAACGCTTGTTTGAGGAACAGCAGGAGGGGAGCTACTTTTTTCAACAGGTAAACCGTCTGGGATGATGAAGTAACGCCTGATTTAACGTTAGAGTTTGCCGATACTTAAGCGTATCGTGTATTGCCTGGTAAGGTAGCCGAAAAAAGCCAGCCTGTTGACGAAGATCTATACTGGTGAAACGTAACGTTGTTTCAAGACCAGCGAGCGAAAAAGAACAGTCGGTAGAACACTATTTTCAACCTTTTGCCTGCCTTTGAGTTTAGCAACGTATTACGAAACAACTCAACACGTACTCGTTATGAAAAAGATACTAATAATGGTCGCTTTGCTGGCCGTTACACTCAGTGGCGCCTATGCCCAGACTACGAACACTACGCAAAGTGTACCGCCCACTACCGACGGCACGACAAAGAACAGCGGTACGGGAAACAGTACGAACGGATCAGCTACAGCTACGGGTGCATCTACCTCGTCAGGAACGGGCGCCGTGGGTGCCAACAACGGCACTTCTTACGGTATGCAGTCTACGGCTCCTACGGGCACTACAGCTACTGGCTCGGGCCGAAAGAAAGGACCAAAAGCCAAGAAGGACAGTTAAACAAACCGAAAAGGCATAAACACAATCCGACGCAAAATCCTGTCAATCTTGACAGGATTTTGCGTCGGATTGTGTACTAGAGCCGGGCAAATGGCCAGCCATGCTACGTTTAATGTTTCCTGTCAGATCAATCCTGCTCTTATCCTTTCGCCTTATTATCGACAATCCCCGTTTTTACATCTACCTTCTGCTTCTGTTTATAAACCAGATAGGAACTGGCCAGAATCGATATGGCCAGGACAACACTCAGGGGGTCAATTTTGGGCACCTTGACACTCAGTTTGGTTTTCACGGACGGCATAAGTTAGGGGTTGGTCACTACGTATCAGTGCCGTTTAATTTGCTGATAAATCTGTTTCATCAGAAGGCCCAGGCCTATCAGTAGGCATACCACGAAAAGAATCAATAAACTACTGTCCTGCTCGCTGCCGGTGTTTTCCGAAGCCTCCGGGTTCTGGGCCAATTGCATATATAATTTTTTCATGAACTGACGTTTTTATTTACTCCCATTTATTCACAACCGGATCGATAGTGAGCGCTAGTAGGACGATGTCGGAGTCCGGCCAAATATACCGTAGTAATTGGCTCATTCTCATATCAATAAAGGTAAACTATTGAGAAAGTAGAATCAAATTTTGCCGAGGAGATGTTTTATGTGGCAATTAGTCTAAAATTGACCCTCCTCTGAAACTGGTTATAGGCTGAGACTGGTTACGCTTGAATCAGGGAACTTGACAACTTGATCCACCGTTAGCTCAGTGCAAAGCAGAAATTACGGTCGCTGCCAGTCAATCTAAATACCTCAATTGCCGGATAGTATAGCGGTTATTACCCCCGACTCTGACTCGGGTGACCTTGGTTCGATTCCAGGTCCGGCAACTTTCTCCCCAGTTTACAAATAGCGAATCTTTTCCGGCTCTCCTGATTAATCACGAGCTGTTTCACTACGTTCACAAGCAGCCGCTACGTTGATTTGATAACAAACTCCTAAGTCCTGGCAGGTTTTAGGGCTATTTTATATGGCCTGACAGCAGAGTTAAAAATCCATTAAAAATCTCGAACAAAACTAACCTACGGATGATTAGTAGAGGACACGCTTATTAACATGTGTGCACTCTGTCTATCCGTTATGAAAACAAAGTACGTGCTCTTTACCTTCTTGGGAACAATTGGTGCCGCACTGACGGCCTGCGAAGACCACCAGCTCAGCCCAAATGCTTCGTTTCCTGAGCGGATCAATTTTGTGGCTCCTCGTCAGTATCCTGAGGGCATTGCATATTCGGCCCAGTTGGATCGGTTTATTGTTTCATCCATTACGCAGGGTAAACTGGGCACAGTCGATATTAACGGCAATTATGCCGATCTGATAACTCCGCCCGAATTGATTAGCAGTATGGGCGTCCGGGTAGCGGATGGCCACATACTGGTGTGTAACAGTGATCAGGGGGTTTCGATCAAAAGTACGCCACAAACGGCTACCAAAACTGCCGAATTACTGGTGTTTAACCTCAATACGCTTCAACTCGAACGCCGAACAGATCTTGACGATTTGTACAACAGTCCCCGCCATCTGGCCAACGACCTGGCTATACAACCGGACGGAACAGTCTACGTAACGGATTCCTTTGCCCCAGTCATTTATAAAATAACATCGACAGGTCAGGCTAGTGTGCTGGTTGAAAATCCTTTATTCTCAAGTGCTACGTTTGGCCTCAATGGCATTGTGTATCACCCCAATGGCTACCTGATTGTGGCCCAAACCGGTGCCGGAAAATTATACAAGATTGACTTAAAGAATAACAATGCCATTTCGGAAGTGGACAAATTGCCAAATTTGCCCGGCGATGGACTGACCCTGCTCAACCAGGATTTATATGTGGTAACCGGAAGTGGCAGCCGGGTAGCGCAGGTGCGGAGCACGGATGATTGGAAAACCGCATCTATTATAAAAACGGATGAAATCGGCTACAGCCAGGCCACCACAAATGTTGCCGTAAATGGGAGTGTTTATACCCTCAATGCCCGTATCGGGGAGATTGGCGCTGCTATGGGTAATGCATCGTTGCTACAGGCCAAAGAGTATAGCATTCAGAAGTTTAAGTAAAGGATACTATACAAATAGATGCCTTTTCGATTTACCAAGGCTGTCATCTTCGCCCGATTGACGGCAAAATGGGCAATGTCAGCAGACATTGCCCATTTTGCGTTACCTGTAGAGTGATGTAGAAAAGCTAGTATTTCAATGTTTCAGGACTTGCCCAGGCAGTTGGCTGACTAATCCTGAAAACAAATTAGACGTTTAACTAAACAAACGATAGTCAAGCAGAGCTTAAATAGATCAGGGAATAACGCTCACTCGTCTACTTAACGTCCGGCCAGACCTTACCAAACGATTATCCTTTCTTTTTCAGGTTTATACATTTTATCCCCTGGTTGTACACTAAAAGCGTTGTAGAAAGGCGTGAAGTTCATCAGTGGGCCGTTCACCCGCCACTTGGCAGGTGAGTGTGGATTGGTATTTACATACATACCCATAAATGCATCCCTGGTTTTTACGCGCCAGATCCGGGCTATCGAGATAAAGAACCGTTGATCGGGAGTGAAGCCATCCAGTTGGGTCGTGCTTTTTCCCTGCTCAGTCAATTTAAAGGCGTCATAAGCAATGGCAACCCCTGCAATGTCGGCCGTATTCTCACCTACTGTCAAGGCTCCTTTTACGTGCACGGAATCCAGTACGGTAAACGAATTGTATTGGTTAATAACCTGTTGAGTTCTGGCTTTGAATTTTGCGTAGTCCGATTTGGTCCACCAGTTAGTCACGTTGCCATCTTTATCAAACTGGGCACCCTGATCATCAAATGAGTGGGTTATCTCGTGACCAATCACCATGCCTATGCCGCCATAGTTCAGCGCATCATCGGCATTCACATCGAAGTAAGGGGATTGTAAAATGCCGGCCGGGAAAACAATTTCATTCAGCGGAGGATTGTTGTAAGCCGTTACCGTGGGTGGCGTCGTATGCCACTCCGTTCGGTCGACCCGCTGGCCCACTTTAGCCAGGCTGTAGTCATACTCATTTTTAGTAGCCGCCAGCCGGTTTTCAAAGTAATTATTTCTGCTCACGGCCACCGTCGAGTAATCGCGCCATTTATCGGGGTAACCAATTTTCTGATTGAAGGCATACAGTTTTTCTTTGGCCTTTGCCTTGGTAGAATCGCTCATCCAGTCCAGCTTGTTAATGCGGGCTTCGAAGGCTGTTTTGAGGTTGTCGACCAGGACAGCTATCCGTTTCCTGGCTGCTTCTGGAAAATACTTTTTCACATACAACTGGGCCAGGGCATCGCCCAGCGAGCCATCAACCGCTTGTGTCATTTCTTCGGCCCGTGTTTTCTTTACGGCTTGTCCGGTCAAAATTTTTGCATAGTCAAACGACGCATCCACAAACGGCTGGCTTAAGAGATTCGCATAGTTGGTCAGCGCATGCGCTTTTAAATAGACTTTCCAATCATCGATGGGAACGGACGTTAACATCGTATTCAATTGATCATAATAAGCTGGTTGGCCTACGTTGACCGAATCAGCCTTTACGCCTAAGTTGTTCAGCAACGTAGTCCAGCTTAGGGTAGGCTGCTTCTGTGACAGGTTGGCAACCGACAGTTTATTGTAGTTCGCCTTAACATCCCGGCGTTCAATATTGGTCCGATGAGCCATGGCGAATTGATTTTCTATGACATAGACAACGGTGGCGTTTTTCCGGGCAGCCGTGGGCTCCGTGCCGATCAATTCAAACAAACGGGTGAGATAACTTCGGTACGCGTTTTGAATGGAGCGGGTTGCCGAATCGGTCTTGACATAATAATCTCGTTCCGGTAAGCCAATGCCGGTCTGACTAAATTGGGCAATATTGATCGTACTCTGTTTATTGTCAGGGCCAACGTAAAAACCAATGATGGACCGATTTCCTACTTTTTGTTCATCAACCACTAATTTCAGCAACGAAGGGGCATCCATTACTGCATCGATACGGGCAAGCAGGGGCTTAATGGGTTCATACCCGCGTTTATTAATGGCAACTGTATCCATGCCTGAGGCATAGAAATCGCCCACCTTTTGTTCGATGCTCCCGGCTGGATGCTGGCTTCCCGAAATACTGTCAAGAATGGCTTGCAGCCGTATGCGCTGGGGGTAATTCATAAAGGAGTAAGACCCGACGCCGGTTTGACTGGCCGGTATGCGGGCAGTATCGTTCCAGATGCCGTTGGCGTAGGTAAAAAAATCATCCCCAGGTTTTTTGGATACGTCGATTCCGGTTAGGACGACGCGTTTTGTGTTCGGAATAGAAACGCGTTGACAGGCTCCTGCCACCAACAGGGTCAGCGCTAAATAGAATAGTTTTTTCACGGGTTGTACTAAATAGAGAATTATCAATGGATACCGGCTAATTCACAACAAAATCATTGAATAAATCCGAATGGAGAACGTGCTTCGAAACCAATTAGCACCGATCAGGAATGGTCCCTGAGAACACTTCCAAAGCTAGTCAATAAGGTGCACGGATGCTAACAAGCTGCGATTGGCAAAGATAGAGTTCAGCTCGGCACTATGCAGGGCTGGATGACATTTTACGGATTTTATTTACCCATCAATAACAGGGCGGGGCTAACGGAGCTAGTCACCCGTATAGATACAGAGCCGAGCAAGATTTGCCGGGCGGATTTAGACAAAAAGCAGGTAGTATAACTATATGAAAAATACAATTCAATAGATTCTGCCTACAAGCCGAACGAGGTCATTTGCAGCTATGAAAATCTTAATATCAAAGCAATTAGGGAATATTTCAACGCGACGGCAACGTTCCCGGTAACGATTGCACAGAAATAATTAAACTTTTGATTGGGATAGTTAAGTAAGTTATAGAAATTGATAGGTAGGTTATAAAAACTTGACCGCTCAACCAGTAGACATCTTCTGGGAAAAGTTCAAACCAAAGCCAGTCTGTCAGCTCTTTATCCATGAAGCTCAAACCGCTATCCGATGAGATAGTACCAATCCGCCTTCACATTGGAGATGAAGTTGCTTCTCAGAAGATTTATCAACGGTATTGGAAAAAGCTGTATAACATTGCCCGGCATAAAATTGACTCGAAGGATAGGGTCGAAGAACTGGTGCTGAATATATTTCTTAAAATATGGGAGCGACGTAGTGAGTGCTGTATTAACTGGCTGGATGCCTGTCCGTTTACGACCGTCCATTATGCAACGTTAATGGGACCGTAAACGATAACCTGCGTTACCCAAGCCTGTTGACGTTTATGGACCCGGCATGGGCTAGCTTAAACGAAGCCCAAAGTGCCCATGATGTATTTGCGATACGTCTGGCCGACGTATACCTGATTGCTGCTGAAACGCAGATGAAGGTAGGCAATTTGCGGGCTGCCGATTATGTCAACGTGCTACGTACCCGGGCTGACAAAGCCGGTAAAGCAGGCGCCATGCAAATTACATCGACGCAGTTGACCCTCGTTTTATACGGGATAAACGCGCCTACGAACTGGCTGGTGAGCCAATCCACTGGTTGGCGAAGATGTACGAACTAACAGGTTCCTCAGGTAAACCAACTAACAAATTTTAAACGCAAAACCACAGAGAAATAAGCCATTAAAAATCACTCTTTTATTATCTGTGCCGCACCGGCGGACTGTTCTGTATTTAAAATTTTACCCGCTTATTATGAATAAATTGTCATTTAAAATCGGCCTGACTCTATCGGTATTGACCAATTTAGCCGTCCAGGCCCAGACTGCTCCCACGTACAGCTGGACGAATCTTCCGAAAATTGCCCAACCCGCTTTTCGAAAAGATACCGTGAGCATTCTGGCGTTTGGCGCTAGGCCTGATGGTGTTACGTTAAATACGAAGGCCATCAATGCGGCTATTACGGCTTGCAGCCAGAAAGGAGGTGGTGTGGTGCTGGTACCCAGTGGCCTATGGATGACCGGCCCGATTGAGCTGAAAAGTAATGTCAATCTACATCTGCGAAAGGCTGCTACGTTGCTGCTGACGCCAGACAAGAGCCAGTATGCGCTGGTCGAAGGCGTATATGAAGGCAAACGGGCAGCCCGGAATCAGTCGCCTATATCGGGGACCAATCTGGAGAATGTTGCCATTACGGGTCAGGGAATCGTTGACGGCAACGGCGATGTATGGCGGGCCGTAAACAAAGGCCAGCTAACCGAAAGTAAATGGAAAGAGAAAGTCGCATCGGGTGGCGTTTTGAAAGACGATGGAAACGTCTGGTATCCGAGTGAGCAGTTCAGGAAGGCGAGCACAGAAAACCGGAGTATGCTGCTGTCGGTGGAAAAACCGCTTCAAAGCTTTGCCGATATGAAGGACATGCTACGGCCTAATCTGCTGGTGTTGACCAGTTGCAAAAAAGTACTGCTGGAAGGTGTTACGTTCCAGAATTCGGCCGCCTGGTGTATGCACCCTTTAATGTGTCAGGATCTGACCATCCGAAACGTCACCACGAAAAATCCCGAATACGCCCATAATGGCGATGGGATGGACATTGAATCCTGTAAAAACTTCCTGATCGAAGGCTGTACGCTCGATGTCGGCGATGATGCCATCTGCATTAAATCCGGCAAAGATGAAGAGGGGCGTAAGCGCGGAATGCCAACCGAAAATGGCATTATTCGAAATAATACGGTCTATAACGGGCACGGTGGTTTCGTGGTCGGTAGCGAAATGAGTGGCGGAGCCCGCTACATTTTCGTGTCTAACTGCACCTTCATGGGTACCGACAAAGGCCTGCGATTTAAGTCAGTACGGGGTAGGGGCGGGGTGGTCGAACATATCTACGCCAAAGATATTTTCATGAAAGATATTGCCGGAGAAGCCATCTTCTTCGACCTGTATTATTTCGTCAAATTTGCGACAGACGGACAGCGCGACGAACGCCCGGTCATCAATGAAGGAACGCCGGTTTTTCGGGACATGAAGTTTGAAAACATCGTCTGCAACGGTGCCAAGAAAGGTGTGTTTATTCGGGGACTGCCCGAAATGGCGGTCAAAAACATCGTCATGGAAAAGATGGTGCTGGAAGCCGACAAGGGAGTGGAATTAATCGATGCAAGCGGCATTCGGTTTAATAATGTCCGGCTCATCACTAAAAGCACAAAGCCCGTTATTCTGGTCGATAACAGCAGTAATTTAACCTTCGACACCATTCAATACGATCCGCAGGCCAGTCTGCTGTTTTCCATAAGTGGCGAACGTAGTCAGGACATTCAGGTGAAGAATACGGATATGGCTAAAGCCCAAACTAAAGCCGAGTTCAGCAAGGGTGCGCTGGAAAAGAATCTGATTCTGTCCTCGGCTAAATAAAACCTTCTGCATGACTTGGCCTTCATCAATTAGAGGCTATTTGAAAATAGTTTTTGACCGGTCTGAACATACCCCCAACCCCCTAAAGGGGGCTTTGCTCACTCTCGCATTAAGCCCCCTTTAGGGGGTTGGGGGTATGTTCAGACCGGTCTCTTAACTGAATTGCGAGCCCGGAAGGTTATTAAACCTAATGAATTTTCTATTTCATTACAAATGAAACAACTGCTTCTTGTTAGCTGCTTATTGATCTATGTCACACAGGGGTGGGGCCAGGCGATCTTATCCCCTACGTCCCCGGTGTCGTTTACCGTGGCTCAGGATGGGAGTGGCAACTACAAAACCATTCAGGAAGCGGTCAATAGCTTCCGCGATCACATGCAGGTTCGGGTAACGCTGTACATTAAAAACGGTATTTACGCCGAAAAACTCGTCATCCCTTCCTGGAAACCCAACATTCACGTCATCGGAGAAAGCAAAGAAGGGGTAATTATTACGGGTAATGACTATTCAGGAAAAGACTATCCAGGTGGAAAAGACTGGACGGGTAAAGACAAATATAGTACGTATAATTCCTACACGGTGCTGGTCGATGCGCCGGATATTAGTCTGGAGAATCTGACGATTCGGAACACCGCCGGGCGGGTTGGACAGGCCGTTGCCCTTCATGTGGAAGGCGACCGGTTTGTCTGTAAAAACTGTGTGTTATTAGGCAACCAGGATACGTTGTATGCTGCCGCCGAAGGGAGCCGACAGTATTACGGAAATTGCTATATCGAAGGCACAACCGACTTTATTTTCGGTAAATCGATCTCCGTTTTTCAGTCATGCACGATCAAAAATCTATCGGACTCATTCATCACGGCGGCTGCTACGCCAGCGTATCAGTCTTATGGGTTTGTTTTCTTCGACTGCAAACTCATTGCTGACCCTGCCGCTCAGAAAGTCTATCTGGGACGGCCCTGGCGCCCCTACGCGAAAACGGTCTTTATCCGCACCGATATGGGAAGCCACATTTTGCCGGTAGGCTGGGACAATTGGGGGAACAGAGCCAATGAACAAAGCGTCCTTTACGCAGAATACGGTAGCACAGGACCCGGCGGAGATAGGTCGAAACGCGTAGCGTGGTCGAAGAAACTGACGGCCAAAGAAATACGACAATATACAATCGCCGGTATTTTCTCGGAGAAGTCACCCTGGATACCCACCGTTGCCCATCCTTGATCGTATGAAGTTCGTATCAATCAGTAGTTTAGTTGCCCTGTTTTCATTTTCGGCGGTCGCGCAAACGACCCCGGCGCCAATACCTTACGTATCGAAGGTGTGGGTGTCTGATGCAGGGAATGGTACCTACAGGAACCCCGTCCTGAACGCCGATTACTCGGACCCTGATGCCTGCCGGGCGGGTGATGATTATTATCTGGTTTCATCGAGTTTTGATGCGATTCCTGGTTTGCCGATTCTGCATTCCCGCGATTTGGTCAACTGGACCCTGATCGGTCACGCGCTGAAGCGCCAGCCACCATTCGATCATTTTGAGAAAACCCAGCATGGTAACGGCGTATGGGCACCAGCTATCCGTTACCAAAAGGGTGAATTCTACATCTATTATCCCGATCCTGATTTTGGTATTTACGTAACGAAAGCCAAGAATCCGGCTGGTCCCTGGTCGGAGCCGGTGTTGGTAGAGGGCGGCAAAGGCTTGATTGACCCCTGCCCGCTTTGGGACGATAACGGACAGGTGTATCTGGTACACGGTTGGGCAGGAAGCCGGGCAGGTATCAAAAGCATCCTTACGGTCAAGAAATTGAATGCCGGTGGGACAAAGGTGATGGATGAAGGCGCCATTGTGTACGACGGTCACGAAACTGACCCCACGATTGAAGGTCCGAAAATTTATAAACGTAACGGTTACTATTACATCTTCGCTCCGGCGGGTGGCGTGCCAACGGGCTGGCAACTCGTGCTACGTTCCAAAAGCATTTATGGCCCTTACGAACGCAAAGTGGTCATGGATCAGGGTAAATCCCCCATCAATGGGCCACATCAGGGCGCCTGGGTCGACACAAAACCCCTGAATGGCAAACCCGGTGAGGACTGGTTTCTGCATTTTCAGGATAAGGAAGCGTATGGGCGCGTGGTGCATCTGCAACCGATGAAGTGGGTAAACGACTGGCCGGTTATTGGCGTCGATACAGATGGCGATGGAAAAGGGGAACCTGTCCTGACCTACAAAAAACCAGCGGTTTCGGCCAAAGGCTACCCAATCACTACCCCTCCTGAATCGGATGAATTTAACGCTACAACGCTCGGACTTCAGTGGCAGTGGCAGGCAAATCCGAAAGGAATCTGGCACACCACCAGCCAGCAGGGTTTCCTGCGCTTGTATGCCTATAAGGCACCCGATGAACCCAAAAACGCCTGGGACGTACCAAATTTGCTCCTGCAGAAATTTCCGGCTGAAACCTTTATGGTAACAACGAAGCTTACGTTCAAGCCGAATCCTAAGCTGGAAAATGAAAAAGCAGGAATGATTATCCTGGGGATGAGCTACGCTAATCTGGCCTTAAAAAGCAGCAAAGATGGACTGACGCTGGTGTACGGCGTTTGTAAAAAAGCATCGGAGGGGAAACCGGAGGAGGAAACGGTGCTTACACGTATCAGCGCCAATACCGCCGTTTACCTGCGCGTGCAGGTGAGCAAAAACGCTACGTGTCAGTTTAGCTACAGCCTGGATGGACAAAATTTCACGAAAGCGGGCGATGGGTTTCAGGCCGAAGTAGGTCGCTGGATCGGTGCTAAAATGGGTATTTTCGGTACCCGTACTACCCAGACCAACGACTCCGGTTACGCCGATTTCGACTGGTTTCGGGTGGAACCTGTACCGGGCGTAACGCCATAAAGACTAGCTTTATCCGCCACAAAACATGATTAATAAGAAAAATAAATCTGTTTTCCTGATTTTACTAATCTCGGTATTCATTGGTTTAGTGGCTGGGTTTCGTCCTTCGGATGAGGGTAAAATGGATACCAAACCCAGAGTTATCATCAGTACGGACATCGGCGGAACGGATGATGATGATTTTCAATCGATGATCCATTTTCTGATGTATTCCGACCGCTTCAACACGGAGGGGTTGATATCGTCGCCATCATACGGCAATGGCAAAAAGAAGGATATTCAGGATATGATCGACCTGTATGCGAAAGACTGTCCCAAGCTGAACGCACATGCCGACTTTCCCGAACCTGACTCGCTGAGGGCTGTTTGCAAACAGGGGGCCTTTGGCAATGCCCCCTATACAGGTTGGCGCAGCGCGACCGAAGGATCAGAATGGATCATACAATGTGCCAGAAAGAAGGCCAGCCAGCCGTTGTGGATACTGGTTTGGGGCGGGTTGGACGACGTAGCGCAGGCGCTTCATGATGCGCCCGACATCAAAAATAAGATCAGGGTTTATTGGATCGGCGGTCCCAATAAAAAGTGGAGCGTCAATAGCTATGCCTACATTGTGAAGAACTTTCCTGATCTGTGGTTCATCGAAAATAACGCTACGTACCGAGGTCTATTTGCCAATATTAGTCCAGTGGATGAAGCTACCGCTAATCAGTATTACGACCAGCATATTCACGGATCGGGGAGTATGGGCAAGCGGTTTGAAAATTATTATAAAGGCGTGATCAAAATGGGCGATACGCCATCGCTACTCTATGCCATGGATAGCGGGCTGGAAAATCCCGGAAAAGAAAGCTGGGGCGGAAGCTTTTCGAAGATTGACTACAGCACGCGTCGTATCGTTAACCGCAATACCACCAGCAATGATTCAGTGCCGGTTTATTCTATTATAGAGTGGCATTTCAAAGGACCTGTTATCACGTTTCCCGTCGATTCTTCCTGTTTTACCTTAGAAATTTTGGGGCAGCAATGGCCTGGCTACTACGTTGGAAAAGGTAAGTATGTGGCCCGCTATTCACCTAAAAAATCGGAGACGTGTATCTACAAAACCACCAGCAAAATCCCCGGCTTTGCTGTGCAGTCGGGTCAGTTTGTCGTCACGAACCACTGGCCTGGCAAACGCTCACCGGATGATTACCCATTAGGGACTACCTGGTACAGCGACAGGCCGGAAGCCGATCTTTTTTTAGGCGACCAGCAAGGTGGCCGTACAATTTACAAATGGCGCCAGAAGTTTCAGGATGACTGGGCCCGGCGATGGGCGTGGCTACAATAACTTGTTGAACCAGCATAATGTCAACTCACTCACCATCATGCTGGCGCTTAAGGGTATCAGGTAGAGACTGAACGTAGTACCCTTTTCGGCAAGTAAGTGAATAACGGAGACTGTAGAATAATAAAACCTTCGTTGTGTATTGTTCTACAATCTCTATTTTGAATGTCTTAACAAGATAAATAATGCACGGTTGCCTTATGAGAAATAACTTCGTTATTCATTTGTGTTTCGTCTTTTTGCTAATGCTTTGTCGGGATGGTGCTTCGCAACCTTCCACGGATAAGTATGCGTCCCGGCAGCTACTGTTACGTGACGAGGGCCTCTCCAAACTGAACTACATAGACCTGGCTCATCCCGAACGAAACTTCTATGTATCCATTCCGGTAGGTCGGGATCTGCAACTGATTGGCCAGGGGCGGGTGATGATTGGCACCGGCAAAGGTTACGAAGAACGGGACATTAAAACGGGTGCCAAAGTCGCTGAACTAACTACCTTCGACGGAACCATTGCCGCCCGACGTTTACGCAATGGGCATACGATGCTCGTGGGCTTGAACTGGCAGGAGAAAAAAGGCATCGTGCTGCTTGAAGTGGATCAAAACCAGGCGGTGCAACGCGTCATAAATTATCCGGACTTTAGCTACGTTCGGCTTATTCGGGAAACGGTAGACGGTAATTTTCTGATTACGTCCAACGATCGGGTCTTTGAAGGTAAACCGGATGGTTCTATCATCTGGCAGGCACAGCTTGCGAAACAGGCCAAAGCGCAGCATGCCTGGCAAGCGCAACGATTGGGTAATGGCTATACGCTGGTAAGTGGTGGTTATTCTGCTAATTTCCAGCGATTCGACCAGAAAGGCGTTTTAGTAGACAGCATTAGTGGGCCACCGACCGTACATCCCGATTTTTTTGCTGGTTTTCAGGTCCTGACGAATGGGAACTGGGTAGTGGCTAACTGGCAGGGACACGGGCCCGGACACGGCGCCAGTGGTACGCAGATACTGGAATACAATCCGGCCGGTAAGCTGGTCTGGTCGTGGAAACAAGATCCCAACCAGCAATCGTCCATACAGGGTGTACTGGTATTGGATGGACTGGATATAAACCGCCTGCATGTGGAAGATGCACAGGGACGGTTGGTGCCGAATTAACGAGTCTACGGTATGATACGGCCAACTTCGTTAACCGAAAAGCCTACCGGATTGTGTTTTCTAACACGATGACAGAAGGCCCTGTCGACAGCCATTTTTTACCCAGGCCGGTGGTGTCTCCCTGGGGTAGGAAATATACGAAAGAACCCAGAACGAGATCAATATCGCCATCGGCATCCATGTCGCCAGCATCCATTACGGCCCATCTTCCCTTCGAGGATTCGGAAAATGAATAATCGTCAAATTTTAAATTTCCCTTATTTTTCAAATAGATAAAGCTTTCCTCCGGGTAGCGAAGATAGTCCGGAAAAAACGAAATAGCCGCTATATCCAGGTCACCATCCAGATCATAATCTCGAACCAACGCTTTATAAGCGCCATTCAATTGGTAGAAATATGATTGCCTAAAGTTGGATTTTCCATCATTGAGAAAAATATAAATACCGTGATACTTCTTTAAAGTAGGTGTTTTGTCGGCATTGTCTCCACAAACATATACGATGTCATCAAACCCGTCTTTGTTAAAATCGGCCAGTTCCATATGCTGCGACCCATTGAGTGGCAGGAAGGATAGCAATCGTTTTTCCTGGAACTTCCCCGATCCCTGGTTTTCGTAGAGAAAAATTCCCTCATCACCCTGCGCCATGAGCACATAAATATCCATCAGCCCATCGTTATTAGCATCCTTAATAATGGCTGTGCTCGCTCCGGGTTTATCGCGTAAAATCCGTTTATCATATCCCCCTCGTCCATTGTTGGCATACCAGGCTAACTGGCCGGTTTGGTTGCCAAACTCACAGGCCACTACGTCCTCAAGCCCATCGTTAGTCAAATCGCCGTAGGCCATAAAAACGGGTCGCCGTAAATTGGGAATAGCTATTGTCCCTGCTGTGTAGCCTGGCTCCGATCCATTTTTCATGAATCGGAGCAGGGTACCATTGGGAGCATCCGTTGGAAAAACGCCTTTTCCAATTGTGGTCAGGTATAAATCATTGGCTTTTTCATGAAAATGAATAGGCGTTGATTCCAGCCTCATGCTATACTTCTCCCGAAAATCGGGGGTCAGACAGGTTAAAATATTGCGTCTACTTTTGCCATCACCAAATAGGATCCCCTGATTATCAGGAAGAATTTTGACCATAGTGGTCAACGAGGGACGATGCGAAAAAGACGGTTCTTTATAGGTGAAATTCGGTAGTCCTATCCGAATCTTAGTTTTGCGGAGGGGCGGTACGATAGTGTCTGGCGAATTCTCGAGATAATAGTTCTCTATTTTGCGCCAATCCGCTAATGCCAGAATTGGCCTTTCTGGAAAGATATTGGCCTCACGCACAATGGAACCGCTCAGGCCAGCATCAAACAGGCTGTCGGGTCTACTACCACCGCTGTATATGCCCATCCGATGCCCCATGACCGGAAGCACATCTCTCCAATACGTTTTTGTCAATAAGTCGGGGCTTACAAACGCGTGACACCGACTACAGTGTGCCATCGACAGTTGTTTGCCAGATAGGGCTGAAACGGGTATGTCATCAAATTGAATTTTATCATCCTGTTTTTTAGCCGTGCATGAAAAAAGAAGATAAAGTAAAAGGCAAAAGAGGAGTCGTTGTCTCATATATTGTGTCATCCGTTCGTCAGACGCTTATCACCATACGTCACGTTTAACTCAACGTATCTGGTGAACCGATACCGGCTGCAAATCGGTATCCTGTTTTGGTCTGGGATGCGTAACCGTAGGATAAGTATACTGATTGTACCGTTTCACGCATCTGATAAACCAGAATTAGCTGGCAGTTACATTATTTTTACTAAGTTAGATGTTCTTTTTGGCGTCGTGCAAGAAAAGATTATCTGATGAAATAGTACGGGGGTTCTATAAAGGCAGCTCACCCACAAAGCAATCTGTATGTCTTTGGTACTGTAGTAGCTTTTTAACTGGTAGTGGATATATGCTTCTACGTACGCTTTTTTTTATACTTCTGATCACGCCTGGCCCCCTGTATAAGGCAGTTGCCCAGGTAAAGTTAACGGACAGTTTGAGGCACGAGTTGACAGGGGTAATGCAAGATACAAGCCGGGTGCTCCTGCTCTCGGAACTATGCCTGCAATATCGGTTATCCAACCCTGATTCGGCTATGGGCTTTGGACAGCAGGCGTTACAGCTAGCCCGACAGATTGATTATACTAAAGGAGAGGTCGATGCCCTGGGGAATATTGGGTTTGTCATGCGTGAGATAGGCAATTTGCCCAATGCCCTTAAACTGGAATTCAAAGCTTATCAACTAGCCCAGGCCAACGGTGATTTTTACGAAATGGGTCGTATCCGAAATATCATTGGCAATATTTACCTAGACCTGAAAGACTTTGATACAGCCCTTACGTATTACCAGCAGGCCAGGCAGAACCACACGCTGGTTCGTAACCAGATTGGGTTAGCCATCACTGAGTCAAATATTGGCAGTACTTATGAGCAGATGAATCAGCTGGATTCCGCCTGGACCTATGAATACAGGGCGTATCAGAACGTATTGCGCTTAAACCTGATTAACAACCTGCCGTATGTGCTGCGGATTCTGGGCAATATTCAGACCAAATGGGGTGACCTTGGGCTGGCTATGACGTATTACCAGAAGAGCAAACAGGTTGCCGTCAAAGAGAATAACTTACGTAATGTAGCCTTTGCCAATATGGCTATCGCTCGCTTATACTCCAGGAAGAACCAACTGGATTCGTGTCTTTACCATGCCAAAATCAGCCTGGAGGAAAGCCAGCAAGGATCGTATAAACGAGGTGTTTTAATGGCCAGTACCCTGCTGGCAGAAACCTATCAGTATGTTAATGACCGGGAAGCACTTCGTTATTATAAATTGGCGGCCGAAACGAAAGATTACCTGTACGGCGAGGCAAATTTTCAGGCGATCCGAAGCATAGCCTTTGATGAACAGGAACGCCAGCGTGATCTGGAGTCGGCTCAACTGAAGTATCAACATCAGGTCAGACAGTATACCCTGCTGATCAGTCTGGCCATTCTATTGGTAATTGCCCTTATTCTTTGGCGCAATAATTTACAAAAGCAGAAAGCGAATGCCTTACTGTTTCAGCAAAAGGTAAAAATTAGCCAGCAGTCTGATCAACTGGCCTTACTGATGCAGGAGTTGCATCACCGGGTGAAAAACAACTTTGCTATTGTGGCCAGCCTCCTTAATCTACAGTCGCATGGGCTCAAGGACGAAAAAGCTATTCAAGCCATGCGGGCTGGACAGCAACGTATTGAAGCGATGTCATTAATTCATCAGCGACTCTATATGACGGATCAGCTTACGTCCGTCAATATGGAAGAATATCTGACGGATTTGGCCACAGGCCTGATGCAGGCTTATGGGTATCATTCAGCTAATTTTGAACTGGTATTTACCATTGAGCATAAACAGCTGGACGTCGATGCAGCTATGCCGCTGGGTTTGATTGGAAACGAACTGATCACAAACTCGCTTAAACATGCTTACGGTAACGTACCACAGCCCTGGTTAGGAATCGGTTTGTTTTGGGATAAAAGCGACCTGGTGCTGGAAGTACATGATAATGGGTCTGGTCTGGATCTAATCAATTGGGGGAAAAATGGAAGTCGGATTTCGTTCGGTAAACAACTGATTGGTTCCCTAAGTAATCAGTTGGGAGCTCGGGTTGAGGTGCGCCAGCAGGGAGGTGCCCGCTTCCGGATCTACGTGCCTGGTACATCGTTAAAAAACGCTCAGATACCCTTCCCCGCACAGAGCATCCTGGTATGAGCTAACTTGACCCAAGGATTTTCGCCTGGATCTTTTAGTCAAAAATATAAGGCTGGACCTGCTCCATTTGACTGAGAGGTTTTTGAGTAGATTTAACGGCTAGTCACTGCTGTGGATCATCTGAGTATTCTGTATCTGGCAGACGGACAAGATGTCCCCGGTCCAGATCATTTTTTTGTAAAGGTCATCACCAATCTGTTTCAAATCGGCAATACGTGAATCGTAGTACCAGCGATTTTTAACTCGGCTTGATCCCCGTAATTGACAGCCGACAATAGTCACTACGGCAAAAAAGCTGGCTGCCGACGACGGTTTATGGCAATACTAAGATATAGCGCAGGGAGACACCTTTGCTTGACCAGCCGATATTAGAAGAATAGCTATTGACGGGGCGTGCTACCAGACGCTGATTGAGACCTTTTACTTCCCTGGCGAGTTAAGCTTTTGGGCTTGCGTTTACTACTGGGAGCGGTCATTCCTGTAGAGGTTGATAGAGCCGGTAGGGGAGCCGGGCTACCACTCTGACCGCTGGCTCCATCGTTGGTAGCGCTCCCATTAGAGCCATCGACGGTTGCGCTACTCGCAGCAGCCGAACGCTTCTTACGGCCTGCGGATGAACCTCGATCAATTCGATCGTTACCGACAGCCTCTGGATCAGAGGTGGTCGAAGACCCAATCGTTGATGCATTCGTGGTATTATTGACGGATGACCCAGGCTGGGCACTCGTGGCTTTTCCTATGGTTTGTGCCCGGGTATGGAAGCTGTATAAGGTTAATAATAGGGCTCCAAGCAGGTTTACGTTTTTCATGAGCTTACATTGACTTAGTTCTTCACCTGGATAAACCGCAATTCTAAGCGGTTTGATTAAAAAGTATACGAATGGATGTGCTGGACAGGCAACTCGCTAAAGCGTCCGTCATTCTGGTAGACTAACAGCTGAACCAGGCTAATCGATTGGTTTTACTTAAGGGTGAGCATTATTGATAAGCGATTTCGAATGCTTTTAGGCTATCTGATCCTGTCTGGTTGGTGAAATTAGCCTACATCATCAATTGAACCGTACCAATTCATACTTTTTTTGACTACTCTACAGATGGTAGGAACGCGGAAGGTGCCAGCATTGGGGCCGAGTGAAATCTTGACGCCGTGTTAAACTACGGCCCCAGTGAATGTAAGTGCTACGTTGTTGATCGTGGAAAGCTCACCACGATCAACAACGCCGATGCCAATAATCTGCAAGGTAAAGCAACACAATTGAAGATGGTCTGGGTTGCTGATCAGGATTATTACCTTCTAAACAGATTACATTTTTGGCCAGTAGAGAATTTTTCTCTTCCAGGGGAATACTTACAGGTTTACCGTAGTGACTGGAGCCGCCTAACTCGACTGATGAAAAGCAAGTCAAGAGGGAGTTAAATCAACTCCCAAATCCACAGACCCGCTAATAGTAGGAGTAGGCTGGCAAGAATAAACACGAGTATCCAGAGTCCTGGATGGGGAAGGTATGATTTCGTATCCATACCTTATAGACTGCCTAAAATCTAAATAGTCACAAAAGCCTATATGAATGTTCCCGAAAAATTCGATGAATAAATATATTTATCATATGTATTTTACTTACTTATATGTGAGAAAAAGATTGGAGACGATTCTCGGGACTAAGTCGAAATAAGAGTATGTTACTTATTTTTCAAAATGTTATTTAAAGGAGATAAAATACGAATTTGCTATGCACTTAATAAAGAGCTAACAATGACAGGTACGGCTTTTAGGCAGTACTTGGCACAGCCAAGGATCAAATGAACAGGTATTAACTTCCGGACTTAATTTTTTCTTTATAAATTTTAAAGATGCGCTTTGAAGAGTTATTTAATAAATAACTCTAATTACCAGCTATAGGCTATATGTTACCAAAATGTTAGAAATAAATTACATTATAAAAAAATAGTATTTATTGGTGTTATTATGGTCAAGTTTTTAAATAATTTATTTAACTAATTAGTATTATGTATATTTGACTTATACCCATTTCGCTAAATATATGATGTTACCCTATACACATACTCTACCTGGTCTTTACCGATACTCGTACCCCACTTTTCTAGATACCCCGCAACAAATTTGTATTCATTTTTTGACCCCTGACCGACAAAAAGCATTTGTTAGTTATCCTCATCATCGGAATCACAAAGCGGCTCAACTTATTGATGTGAGTTGGTTTGACTCCGTAGATATGGTGAAACTGGATGGACATCCCCAGTTAATGCACTTTTTGAAAGTAATCCTTCCTGTGTGGTTTAGCAATAGTGGTCCCAAGTTAGTCACGGAGGATTTGCTCATTGATTGCCTCGATGAATATGTTCTCAGACCACTTCTTTATGCGTAAGTGGGTTTATGATGGAACCTGTAAACACCCTAAGCGACTCCATATTAATAACCAGATGCCTGCCTGTGCCAGTTGCAACATCAACAGACACGCCATGTCGTTAGAGGAATTTAGACGGCTTGTAGGCGGCTTTTTTACCTCTCCTAATCGGGACTCGGTCCAGTACCGAATTGCCAAGCGCTACGGATTCATTGGGGAACTAACCAAGCCCGTGGTGTTCTACTTTGAATCATGGGCTGATGAAAATCAGTAAATTATTTTTGGCTATATGGTTGAGAAAAGATTCACTTTAACTGTCAGACGAGTATGGATATAGTACAAATGTTAAAGCATTAAAATAGCTTTTATTTATGTGCAGTTAGTGAATTAATGGCAACCCCATGTTGTTTTTGTTATAGAAAGTTAGGCTATATCATTACCTGATTTTCTCTTGGGACAATGTTGGAGATTTTTGTTGGTGACGTGGTGTACTACACCACGCCTGACCAGACATTAGCGAAAGATAAGATTAAAGCTATTTACAGTACGAAAGTCAAGGGTAGAAGCCAGCACATCTATACCCTGTCCAATGGGCTGAGTAAACGGGAAAGCGACTTGTTTTTAAGCCTGAAGCGAGCTAAAGCCTATTTTGAGCAATGTAAAATAGAGGTTTATATACCGCAAGGTTTTGAAACCGACTAATCACCTGCCCCACCTGCCAGCGCAACGTGGGGCTTATTCCTCTTTGGGGTCACAATTATACTGTGAGCGTCCAGGTGTTTCAAGCACAAAGCCCCAGTCAATGACTGGGGCCCGAGTAATATACGCCTATCTGGTAGTCTAAAGCTGCTTTATATAGGTACGTGCCAATAAAAAGATAAGTGGAATCTAGGGTTAGTTAGTCCATATAGATCAACGTTTGACAAAAAGAATCAACACAACCAAATCCAATGGTTTAATGCCAACGTATATCGGCTAGAACTGAGTATAAATACTTGAAAACAATACTGGTGAATTAGAGTAAATAAAATCAGGCCGCTCCGAATTCGTAGCGACCTGACCATTGTAGGGCATGAGTGAATTATTGCGAAACACACCCACACAATTAGTTAATACGGAAAAGTGAGTATTCTAGTTTTATTTTGGCGGCTAATCCCAAAGATAAAAAGTAAACCTATGAATTGAGTAGACTACGTGTTCTCCCTTCGGCCGATTGGGTAGCTAGAAGTTTAGTAAATTTACTTACATACACATGAATAGAACTATACCTGGAACTGACATTCAAATTGGCAAATGGTATCACGCCACACAGACCCCTCCTCGGCTAACCGATGGTCAGGGGAGGCAAAAGTACAGTTTATTACTTGGCGTAAAGGATTTAGGCATGATTCCTGGTATTTACTCAGAAAGCCGGAATGCGTATGAATGGGACTGTCAGCGCTATGAAGGTATGCCAATACCTGGCTGGATCAGTGGGAACGAGATCAACAATAAGCTGGACTGGGTGCTTGAACCAGCAAGGGGTGTTTCCTGCTGGATGATCATACCTGATTTCGATAATACCATAGCCTCGATCGATGGATTAACCGGATTCGCCCTAGATACCAAGAAAGATACTGGTGGTCAGGCAGCAAATAGAGATAATGATGAAAAACGACTCGACCGATCCAGTGATAATCCTTTTCTTGAATTTCAATTAAATTGAGAATCGTCAGGTTACTTGACTCGAAAAGAAAGTAGTAAAGTATTGAACCTGAGCGTAATACATTGTTACGTATCAGATCTATCTGCATTACAATCACTCTTTGTACACGCGCTGGCGCGTACAACAGCCGATTGTACCCCGCCTATGAACCTCATCCATACTCATGGCCTGCCCAGGGCTGTTCACCTGTAATATTTGGTTTGCATCATCCGACCCATCGACAGCACACTGAGGTCTGCCCAATTAGTTGGACAGCTTTTGCATTAAATTAAGCTCGTTTAGGCAGAACCCGTATTCTTCGCTTACTAAAGGCCACCCAGTTGAGTGTCTCTTTGAAAGTGTTAATGCCGATGTGGTGAACGTCCATAAAACCGGTTTGTTGTAGTTAGTTAGTCAGGCAGTCAACCGACTTGCCGTCGGTTAAACCCTTATAATGAGCCGTGACCTCAATTTTCTAGCTGTGCTATTGTAAGTCTAACCGAGTGAGGTGCTGACCACGACGACGGCCCGTTCTGAGCACAAGTCATTTTCCTGGGCACCCCGTCAGGTTACACCCCCATCTTACGGGCTATGGCCATGATGGGTTCACCCCTACTAATTAGCTCAAGCACATCCGCTTTAAACTCGGCGGTATACTTTTCTTTTTGGTTGCTGGGACTGGTGCATCGTGGCACAAGAAGTTGACAAAGTCTCTCGACTGGATACTTATGGTCAGTCAATCCCCATTTTTTACTGTAATACCATCTGTTTGTACCGCTCTCATCCGTTTCTCAATCCGTAGGTTTGTTATAGAAAATGCAGAAGTCTAAATAGCCTAGTGTGCTGTAATTCAACCTTATAAATTGATCATTTTAATCAGAAACGAGCCAGGATGAGGTTAGCTAACCAAGAAAAGCCCTGGCAGGCCCCGATAATTGAAACTAGTATCTGTGACTAACCAATTCTTACTTATCAACAACCATGCAGACAATGAACCATGCCGTTTTAGGCGCCCTACTTAGTATCATCATGATACTTTCAACAACAAAAGACGTTACGGCTCAGGCATCAACCACAGGCGTAAAAAATATAGTGCTGGTTCATGGCACGTGGGCTGATGGCTCAAGCTGGGCCAAGGTAATTCCCTTGCTGGAAGCTAAGGGACTCAACGTAATGGCAGTACAAAATCCACTTACCTCGCTGGCAGACGACGTAGCTGCTACCAAACGGGCCATCGAATTAATGAGTGGACCCGTTTTGCTGGTGGGTCATTCCTGGGGGGGCGTAGTCATTACCGAAGCGGGTAACCATGACAAGGTCGCCGGGCTTGTTTACGTAGCCGCAGCGGCTCCTGATGAAGGCCAGTCGTTCCTGGAACTCGTACAAACGGCAGCCTCCACACCGGGGAATGACGAAATCAGACCGGATGCCTATGGCTTTGTCAGCATGTCACCCAAAGGAATCAATGAAGATTTTGCGCAGGATTTACCTGAGTCAGAACGGAAGTTACTGGTAGCGACGCAGGGACCACAAGCCTTCACGGCACTAAAAGAAAAAATTACTAAAGCGGCCTGGAAAAGTAAACCTTCCTGGTACGTCGTCGCGGCCAATGACCGTATGATCAACCCGGATTTAGAGCGGACGCTGGCGAAGAAACTCAAGGCTACCACCATTGAACTGAAATCCAGTCATGTTGCCATGCTGGCTCAATCGGAGAAAGTGGCTACGTTCATTCTGGAAGCTGCCAGCAAGATGAAGTCAAAGTAAACTGAAGAAAGGTTTTCACTCTTAGGGAAATCCAGTCTATTCTGAGCTAAGATATTAACAAGTTAAGGGGCTAATTAATCTTTTACAGAGAGTCCACCCATTAATTTACAGTAACAGGCTATGCAACAGGGAAAGACGACCATTTTACTGACCGATGATGATGATGATGACCGTTATTTCCTTCGTCAGGCTATTGAGCGAATCATCGACGGTTCGGCTATCCTGGAGGCCAAAAATGGGGAAGAAGCGTTAGCGCTGTTTGATAAACACGTCATTCAACTGGTAATTCTCGACATGAATATGCCCGGTCTGAGTGGCCTGGAAATACTGGGATTCATTCGTTCGCAAAACCAGCTGTTTTCTACTCCTGTCGTCATGCTTTCAACCAGTGATCAGCCAGAATTAATAACATCAGCTTATGCGAAAGGAATAAATTCTTTTATCCAAAAGCCAATGCAAGTAGGAGAGTATGACCGGATTGCCGATGCCATCAAAATCTGTTTTCTTTCTCTTCCCTTGAGCTGAACGCTGACGTGTAAAGAACAGCCCGCTATATTGAAATCCGTACGGGATCATTTTGAGGCAAGTAAATATATTAATGTACACGAATAACGCTAATTCACCAGACAGATATGGACAACCGCATTTTGGGCCTTCATCATATCACGGCTATTGCTAACAACGCTCAGCGCAATTACGATTTTTATACCCATGTTCTGGGGCTGCGGATGGTAAAAAAAACGGTCAACTTTGATGATCCCAGTACGTATCATTTTTATTACGGCAACGAAGAAGGAGCGCCCGGCACCATTCTTACCTTTTTTCCCTGGGAAGGCATTGGCCGCGGTAAAAATGGCGTGGGTATGGCAACCGAAATCGGCTATTCCGTACCGATTGGAAGCCTGGATAACTGGGTCGGGCGATTCAGGGAGTTTGGCGTGTCTATAGGGGAGCAGGCGGAACGGTTTGGTGAAATGTACTTGCCCTTTACCGACCCCGATGGGCTGAACATTGTCCTGATTCAGCATTCAGATGAGCGACCTGCCTGGGAAACCGGAGACATCAAACAAGACATAGCTACCCAGGGATTTCATAGCGTTACGTTGAGCCTGCATACTATTGAGGCAACCGCCAACGTTCTGACCGATATTTTTGGCTATACTCTACAAGCGCAGGAAGGCAACCGGTACCGATTCATTACGGATGCAATTTCCACTGCCTCAATCGTGGATTTACTGGAAGAGCCCAAAGGAGCAATTGGCAAGAATGCCGCCGGAACCAATCACCACGTAGCATTCCGTGTCGCGAATGAAGTCATCCAGATGGAATTCCGGGAAAAGATTCTGAGCAAGGGTTTACAGATAACCCCCAAAATTGATCGGGATTATTTTTTCTCGCTTTATTTCCGCGAGCCCGGTGGCGTTCTGTTCGAAATAGCTACGGATAATCCTGGCTTTACCGTCGACGAGCCCATACAGGAACTGGGCAGCCATCTGAAACTCCCGAAGCAGTACGAATCCTCCAGAGCACGCATCGAAAAGACGCTTCCTATATTGGCCTCACAATAACTAAATGAACCCATGACTGACATAAAACTGGAACTCAACGAGAAAGGACAAGGCAGTTTTAATTTGTATGAGGAGGGCAAAAAAACGGGTGAGATGGTGATTAGTGTCAGCGGCAACGAGCTAACGGTTTATCATACTCAAGTGGTTCCTGAAGCCGAAGGGAAAGGGTATGCAAAACAACTCCTCGACACAATGGTAAACTATGTACGAGTGCATAAGCTAACGGTAATTCCATTTTGTCCCTATGTGCTAGCCCAGTTTAACCGTCACCCGGACGCCTATGCCGACATCTGGAACAAACAGGCGTAAAAAATCTAACTGGTCTAGTTGAAGCCATTCATGAACGACTGACTTCGCTCCAAAGCCACAGGAAGTAATCAAACGAACGTATCCATGAAACCAGAGGCAACTACTTCTTCCAGCAACAACCTATTCGATCCGAATTCATATCCGGTCGTACCGGCTAAAACATTTGAGGACCTACGAATCGGCGATGTGTTTCGCGCTCCGAGCCGCACTCTGACTGATGCCCATTCGTCGGCTTTTCAAACGGTATCCTGCGACAATCATCCTGTTCATTACGATGTGGAATGGGCACGCAGACACGGACATACCGCGCCGGTTGTCCACGGGCTACAGGTGCTTGCTTTTACGGCCCCAGGTGCGACGTTATTTCCGCACTACATCGGTGAAGTGTTTATCAGCTTCAATGAAGTTTCCTGTCAGTTTTTGAAAGAAGTGCATTCTGGGGATACCCTATATCCCATTCTGGAAATTACAGACCTCATTCCGCAAGGTGATACGGGCGTGGTCGTAACGGCCGCAACGGTTCATAACCAGCGAGGTGAGCTTGTGCTCTCTGGGCAGCATAAGTACCTGCTACGTGCTCATAGTATATAAAATGCAGGTTGTATGAACCATTGGTAGCCAGGCTAAAAACCAGCATCACTCCGTCAGAAAGAGTTTGTTAATGAGTTCGTAAGTCGTTTTAGAATTGAGTTTTTGAAAGGGCAACACATGCGCACAATTGCTTAATCTAATTTTCTGAAATCCATAAGGGTACAAGATTATAAGTAGGCCACCTAATAAAATACATTAGTTTATTTTTATGAACTGTAATTGAGTGATGGGCTGTTTGTTGTACCTGAAAAAAAAAATCAGTCAGAAGTTTTACTAACTGATTGATAGTCAAACTTATATCGATTGAATTATAATTTGGGCCTTTCACTGTTTGAAAATTAAATAGTTAAAAATATTATTTCCCCTGGTTGGCGGTTTAGTTGACGGATGGTCAAATAAGTAAGATTTTTTCAATAGGGGAGGGGTTGACCATTGCTTGTGCTTTTGCTTATTGTCAAGTTGCCTTCATTGGCTACTTGGTTTGGTCAGAGCCGGGTGGGTGGTGCCCCGATCCGTTTTTATGTGTGAGCATTTTCATAAAAGAAATAAGTAGGCTCTTTATGGTCCTTTTGCTAGTGCTTGCCCTCGACCAATACAAGCAGGCCAGCGTTCCCGTTCCGGCTAATACTACGCCCACCCGTGACAATAACATGGCGCTGGGCAATCCCAATGGAGCTTAAGCCAGCGAGTCCAGCCCCTTTTGCCCGCTAGTTGGTACGTCGCCAGGCATAGTGATTATACCAATATTGGCTTTGACTGTGGCCACCTCTGCCGCCGGATGATCGGAATAGTATAGCCGAGGAAAACAGGACGACGTTTATTCTATCTAACATTATACCCCAAGCTTCTCAATTCAACCGGCAATCATGGCTACGACTGGAGGACTACGCCCGGACGCTGGTAGCCCAAGGTAATGAACTGTACATTATTACGGGAACATCCGGTAAAGCTGGTGAAGGCGACAACGGGAAGGCCAGTAGTATTGCCAGTGGGCAATTAAGCGTTCCGGTTGCTTTGTGAAAGGTGATTATGGATCGGATGATGTGAACCGAATCAACGCGCAAATGCGGGTTATTGCCATTTTGATGCCGAACACGAATGCTACCGAGGAAGAAGCATGGGAAGCTGCTGGGTCAGCGTCGATGAAATAGAGTGGCAAATGGGGTATGACTCACTGTCGAATGTGCCGGAGAGTGTGCAGAAGGTGATTAGAGCGGAGGTGGATAGGGTTGTAGTGTAAATCAGTTTGTAAAGACTGTTTTGATAACTACTAACTAGACGTATTCGTTTAGTGACCCTCTCGCTGATTTCTAGTCTAGTAGCTATAGGCATCTTACTCCACCGCAACGGCGGCCCGTACCATGATTAAACCCTGCATTAATTTTTACGCTATTCCCGGCCCCTACAGCACGACCCGTTGGTACATGCTCCACATCTTCGGCATGGAGTTTACGGAAGGGGTGCTGATATCGGTGAACTAAAATTTACCATCAGCGTTTACGTTATCTCCAAAATATCCTCCCAGCGTGTTGTGTACCTGGGCAACAAATACGTCTGCTTCATAGGTCAATCGGGATTATATTGTTGGACTGGCCAGTCGCAGCTTATCATGCCCGTATGCGCTTATTGACTTTATTCCTAATGGCTGACAAACTTATAAGTCTCTCGTCTAGTCCTGTCATATGTCAATAGTCTGCAGTCTCCGAGTTTGATTAGTCAGGCCATTAGCCTTTACCGCTTACCCTGAATTCTTGTCGATTCGGGGCTTTTTTATGACCGCTTAATCAATCCAGATAGAATAGTTAAAAGGGTTTACCTTCTTTGTTGGCAATAAAACGCATTAGAAATCATGACAAATACACCCGCATGATAAACGCACTATTAGACTGGATCGGTAAAGGGCAGGTCAATGGACTTAAGGCTGATGAGATGGCCATGCACACCCGCTACACGCATTATTTTGCGGCAGGAATTGCCGTGTGCCTGGCCTTACTATGGGTCCAGTATAAAGAAGTGAGCAAGCAGGATGTGAAATAAAGACGATAGAAAGTTTAATGAAGAAAAGACCCGCTACCAAACGTAATCCTGTATATCATTGACTTTGGGGGTAGCCTGAACGTGCTTCAATTCGCTGTAAGCTTTAGCTACTCGATGGTCGTCGTATACTCAATAACAGATCCCGGAATTGATTCACTTAATTGTAAGGCTATCTTGTTTAGATAGCCGAAGTGAACCATGTTTATCTCATTAGTTTGCCCCTTATATTGAACGGAGCCATTTTCTATATAGGCCGCATTTGTTTCAGAGGTGCTTTCTCCTTGCAGCTTAATGGTACCCGCTCTGACAGAGGTAATCAGCCTAAGCTGCCACTGATTTTGGGTCGGCTTGGACAAAGAGACAAATTGCTTACTGATTTCATGATCCCGCTTCCAGCCCTGGTGACGAAGTATATCCATTAGCATTGGGTACACCTCGGAGTCTCTGGAACGTGTTTTAACAACAATGTTGTTGGCACCGGGCGGAATCTGAGCTACCACTTGCGAGGCCGCCAATAATACAATCACAAGAAATAACTTCATTTTTTATTTATTTAGTAAACAAAAATAATGAAAGTTATATTTTTGTTTATACATATTTGACTTTATGCCTATATTATCTTTTATTATATTTACTTTTCTGAGGAATGAAAAACTTTTAAGTTCTTAGATATGGATAAAGTAGTATCAATGGATTAAAAGGGGACTTCAGTAGCTTATGAACCCCCTGTTTATTAAAACTTGCCAGGCACTTCTTGTCAGCAGGCAACTACAACGCCTACAAACGGGTAGGCCCGGCATAAAACTAAGCCTACTAAGAACACCTAAAATAGGCTATGAAAAGAGATTGTCGAGTATTATGGAGTAGCAATTAGAAACTTATGGAGCCTGGCAATGAGAATGAGCTATATCGTCAACTGGTCTCCCACTGGGAGCAGGTAGAAGGGCAAGCCGGTATGTTGACCTTCAACCAGTATAGAATGGCTTTCGTGGAACTTCAGGCTCTCACCCACCATATCGATCGTACCAAGGCCATTGTTGAAGGGGTGATCCGTCAGGCTAGCCAGCTCGGCCGATCGCCAGAGTGGCTACTAGGTGAACTTCTCTTTGAAATCCAGGCCGAGCGCCTGGGTAACCGTCAGGAATGGTTACGGACAGAGTTAGCCAGTGAGCAGGCCAGTGATGATTCGTTAAACCTTTATAATGAGCGGTTGAATCGATTTGACTCCCCTGCTTAAGCCTCCCAGAAAAGGTTCCTATACACCCCTTTTTAAACTCATCCACAGTCAGTACTACAGCCCTATGGATAAAAATTCATAAAAAGGAGAAATACCTGATTTAGCCTGATTAAATGTACTGACTCGATGTACTCCGCTTGCGACCCTATAAGAGGAAAAAGCGGAAATTTAGATCTCTATTTCTTTCATTATTTTCTCCTAAATCCAGCTAAAATGGGGCTTTTGTAACTAATTTGTAGTCGCCATTTACCTGACATAATAGCCAGCGTTCTCGCTAGAGATAGCCGCGTATGCTCACTCGAATGTTAACTGCTAACTGACTTATGCATAAGTAAATATAGAGTTTATCTAACGGGTCTCGTTTCAAATGCGACCCGTTAGATAGTCCAGTATGATCGAGCATTCAAGTAAGATCGCCCTTTAAAGCACCTACTAAGCGGTGTATAGAGCGCTCACCCTTTCCGGGGTCTGCCCCCACCCCAGGGCTTGCGGCCTGGCGGGCAAGCTTCCACATCAATGTAGCGAATCGGCTCCCCCACTGGTCCTTCCAGCAGAACGACCGACAGGGTACCTGCCTTGATCCGGTTATAGATGGCCTGTCGAGTCAGACCGCACAACTTGGCGTAGTGGTAGGGAGTAACGTAGCGCATACCGATACGTACGCTAGGAGCTACCGAACGGTTTTTGACTACCTCTTCCCTCCTGGATAGAAGTGCAAGATTAAAGAGACTGGTAAGCTGCGGTAGCTCAATGTATTGATGATATTGATAGTATTGCCATCTAGGTGTTTATTACTTGCGGATATTCGATTAGGCTCCTGATCCAGCAACACGCAAAACGAGCCAGACAACCATCTTTCAAGCGAAGAATGGCTGTAACGAATACCTCTTTTTACATCAATTGCGATTTGATATATGATACCAATCAAATATGATGGATAGTGTTTTCTTAGATGAGCTTGCAGGTCAACAACAAAACAGTCCCGGCAAGATGCCGCGAGGTTGATAATAAAATGCGGCTTAACTGTTAGCAGAAGCTGCCTTTGTGTTTATTTTAATAACATGTTTCCCACTGGCTAGTTATCAGTAGTAGCCTTAAATAAAAGCAATATGCCAGATTCAGAAGAAACTAAGACAACGACCACGGAAACGACGACCGTCAAGACTGATTCCCAGGAGAACAGCCAGGAACAACCGGGTGGTGAAGTGACGACCACCAAGACGGAGAAAAGTGGGGATGATCAATCGTAAGCAATAATACACCAGTAAGGCCCGATTAGACAAGATAACCGGGCCTTATCTCTGCTCTCAACGGGTAATCACCCTTAATTCAACCATGTCGCATGACCTTTGATTCAATAAAATTAGAAGCTTAAATGCCTGTAATATTGATTTAGGTTCATGAAAATAAACCATAGAATATAGGCAAGGGGTATTTCTAGCTAATTAAGGCCTGTTTTACTCACTACATCAATAGTACATCAAAGTATCTTAACCTACCTTATAGTTTACGAACCTTTTCACTTAGTAAAACAAGTCGTTTATTAAGTTCGATAATGCGGTTGGTCGTCGTTATATTCTTGCGAAAAGCCTGCGCTATGAATTCTTCTCTATCTCGAATCATTTGCTGTACGTAGCTTTCCATAATCGTAAGTGAGCAGTTTCATCGGTGTGAAAAATATACTTACGAAAAGCAATGTAGGGTGGATTTATAACGATTGAAAAACAAAAAAGCCCCGCCACAAAAGTAGCCAGGCTTTCTGATTGTATCTACACCCTAGTAAGCCGTAGCTTGCCTAGTATCTAAACATACGTCACGGCATTTATTAAGTACTACTAGTTAATCTCCTTTTAATCCCCCTCCCGTTCTTCCAACTCCCTCACCAGCGCAGGCTTCTCAAACTCTTTCCACTGATCTTCTTTAGCCACATAAACATAGACTAACAGCGCATTCTTCCCCGGTATGCTGGGATCGTCAATTTCCTTTGCATGGGTGATATTGGCTACGTAGTACAATGTACACAGAATTGGATCGCTGTACTACGTAGCTACTATTACCCAAAGTGCATAGACTCATCTACAGGAATGTCCGTCCGGGTGTAACTGGTTAGTGGACTGACAGCCATGCCCATCTTAGTGTAGGAGGTACTTGCCCTTCATGGATTATCATACCTAGTGACCGCAAATTGTCAATAATTTTGGTAGGAACAATAGTTTGAATTTTAGCCGTAAAGCCCTTAGTCGGGTCATTTTCTGTTTTCTTACGGGAGTTAATTACAAGGATGGTTAAGAGGAGTGTGGCTAGTTTTACTGAGGGAAACTGTGTATAAAATGACTTTATAATAAGAAATAATAAAAGTGTGAATTGATCAAGCAGTAATACAATTTCACTATTGAAACATCATAGATCTTTTGATAAATATCTTATACACAACAGTTTGTATATATGTACACGATAAATTTTTCATACATACATTTCACAATTGAAAATAACATGAGGAACATAGGCTATATAACTGACATCCAGGTGTCCGATTTGCAAAAAGCTGACCTTTTCGTTGTTTTATAATTTGCCTTTCAATTGTTTGTTTTAGGATGAGTCTGTAGTCTTGAGTTACGGGTATATGTTGCTTGCCAGTGCTATGGGTCAAGGACCAGGACTCTGTCCGCTTTCGCAGGCCGGGTACTTAACGGCTCATCGGTATTCGACTCGGCGGGTGTCGGTATTGGTTTGTATTGGCGTCTTTTACACCTGTATGTTTTACGTTTATAGGTAGGTGTTTTGTCGCCTTATGAAAAACGCTCCAAATCAGAGAGGCATTAGGAAGCTAACCGATCTTAATCAATATCCAGAGGAGTGCTGCGATGGCGAAACAAAGGATCAATCTGATGACGACAATAAACCGTTTCATGAATGTAGAAGGTTGAACAGAAGCTGATGCTAGTACCTACCCTAAACCTTATGAACGAGATATACGGGTAGTTAGCATTTAGCGGTAAGAATAATTATACAGTTACCTGACCAATCCACTCTCTATAGGCTTATGGTAAGTCGCTGCGTAGAATTACGGCCGGAATAGCTTTTCGGGCAAACTAGCGCACTCATGAATGAGCCTGAATTTCCCCTGGAGCAGACGAATCACTCAATACGGGATGATAAAATGATTGGCCGCCCACCTGCTCTTCATTAGGGGATTTTGTTTGGTCAACCCTTCTATTTTTACTTAGTACGTGAGCGTTTCACTGGGGTTCATCGTAGAAAGCGAGGAATAGGGATAGCATTATTCTTGTTGTTTTCTTGTTATGCGCTTATATAGGTCGTCAGCGACTTTTGACTATGAATAAGCCAGCGTACACCTAAACACCCGACACCTCCCACCATACTTACTGGATTGTAAACCAGAATCAGCACGACCGCTCGACTACCTTTGTACCCAGCGATAAAGACCTACATCGGGAACTCAAGCAACAAGTCCGAAAACTCAGTCAGTCGATGAGTTCCTGCAAGGACCGGCGAAAAAAGGAGTAAGTTTTTACGGGATAGTAAATGAGGCAGTAACTTGAAACTAGATGAAAAAAGAATCTTTATGAACCAAAAGCTAGTTGATCAGCTCCGGCTCGAACTACAGGCATTTTCACGGCTTGATGCTTCGACTAAGTTGAAACGTATTACTGATGCCTACAACCGTATCTTAGGCATTGTTCAGGCCATGATGCTAAGTAATGACAACCCAGATACGCACGCCAGGGCCTGGAGTTTGTTGAATGATGACGCCTACAAGGACCTGGCCGAGATTCAAGAAGGGAGAACCCAGGCTTTGACCGACCTGAAATATAAACTCAGTCAGATAGGTGAGCTGCTCTTGCTGCCTAAAGCTTGATCAAGCCTTACTGTGTTAGGGATATAGAAAAAAATCAATCGCTACAATCTGTTATCGACTGCGCGGTATTGGTCTCTTTTGAATGACTGCAACTTTGCTTAATAAGACGCCTGCTAGTATATCAGTTAGAGTACGGTTGATCATCTTTAGCAGAGAATTGATTTCGCTTGTGCCCAGCTTTTAACCACTCAATCACCTCCTGTTGATTCCCGACCCGAATCAAATCGGGTCGGGGAAACTAGCGTTCTGGTAACATAAAATTCTGGTAAGTAGTGTGTGACACGAACTTAGCAACGGAGCTAGTGCCTTGAATAGCCTTTCTAATTGTCAATTGGGGAAGAAATACTTCATAAGGCGTAAATTGGTCTTTACCTTACTTCTAGACGGAGGTCAAAATTATCCATAAACTAGGTTGGTCCATAAACCTCTGTCGTTTACGACCAATTTTCGATCCTTCACGACTTTATAAAGTGGTCAGACAGTCAAGTAGCTAGCTTTGTATCAGCGTCAAGCGCGTTTGCTTCTGCAAAGGTGCTGACCAACTGATTAAGCTGGTCTGTCCATGCTTTTCAGATTATACAACTTCCTTCCTTTTTTTAGCCTGGACCTCAGGGTCCAGGCCTTTTATAAGAATAGACGTACAGGTAGCTCTGATAACTCTCGTTGTTAAATTAAAGCCGTTATGAACACTGACTTATCTTTTCAAACCATGCTGGAGCAGTATGTTTTTACGATTGCCGATAGCTTCATCGAACAGATTTCCTCCGATGAGCAGCAACGTTTAATGAATCTGATCAGAGACATTGGAAAGCACAACAACCTCCAGAAACCAAATGAAATTTCCTACTGGAAAGGGCAGAATCAGGATTGGTAAATTGGCTGATAGCGCTTAGTCTGTTGTCTTTACAGTCATTGAATCTCTTCGAAAACATTAGGCAGCTTCTTAAAGTAACCATTAAGCACTTGCGGAAAACCAAGCGTAGAAAATGGGACATAACTGAAGTTGAGTTGAAGAGGTGAGTGTCTAGTTAAAGCATGAAATGATTTGATAAATCGAAGCAATAAGTCATTACAGATTAGTGTGTTCTCCAGCAGTAGCGTAATAAAGTGTGGGGGAGAATGTCTATATAATTTATAACAAATGCTATCAAATAAGCTACATAGATAATGATAATGTTACTAAAAATATTATTATTTTTAACTAATACAATCAATGAAATTATAAATTAGGTAAAATGTATACATAGAATGCTTTAATGTTCAGTTGTATTTAGTAGATGTCGGGAGATTGATTAGTTCCCGGTCTCCATACCTACTAGTCTTGCTACACCATATTCAGGCTATCGAACTGCTGACTTACATTCTCCAATAAAGAAAAAGCTCCGGCTTATTGCCCCGGAGCGGTGAGTACTTTTGTACTATATACTTCACTAATTAAACTGTCGAACATGGCTGAACGGCTTGACTAAGAACGTTATCTCGTCTGAGCTAGCTGCGTTTCAATCCGTGTTATTTACTTTGATTGTCAGCACCACTCAATAGGATTCAGCTGATTGATCGGCAATACCTTCACAAGTACATTTCTGAACCTATCAGGGGGTAAAATAAGAAATAGGTAGTCTAAAATCGGGGTGTTTTTTGTTGCTTAAGTCACTGAAAAGCCGTACCTTAAAGGGAAAAACAACGACTAATAACATGCCACTTCGTCCAGATTACAACCTGGTGAAAATTAACCATTGGCGGCTCCTTTTTCGCAACCATTGGTCCAATCATTTTAACGAAAACTTTATCCTTATGCTGGGTAGTAGCTGGCAGGGCTATAATCAGAAAGTGTATCAGGTGGGCCTTTTTAACTTCAGTTTGTGTCTGCTGATCGATCCCAGTTGGCAAAAAAGATGACTCGTTTTGCCTGGAGCTAGTTCATTAAAATTAACAGTTTTCCAGTTGTGACCCGTTGCCTTACTTAAATACTCTTTTTTAGCTTTTATTTTTTATAATCTGTTTATCTTATGCTAGTGCAATCATGCCTAACAACTCAACGTAAGACTATGAAAAAGATCGTATTAATGGGAGCTATGCTACTGGGTGTAGCGGCTTTCAGTGCTCAGGCTCAGACAACTCCTACCAGCACAGGTAGTGGGACTGGTAATGCCACCAACGGTTCAGCTTCGCAAAATGGCACTACTAGTGGTACCAGTGGGTCGACAATGGACCAAACGCCAACAACAGGCTCCGGCTCGACGGGAAATGGCCGCATGAAGCGGAGTAAATCGAACAAGTCCTCTGACATGAACTCGGGGACAGGTTCTACTGGCTCTTCCAGCGACATGAACAGCAGCCAGGGAACGGGCACGATGTCCACCAAGGATGGGTCAGGAAACGGCGGTAAAATGAAACGTAATCGTGGCAATCAGGGCAGCGGTTCCTCATCACCTACCAGCACTACTTCACCCCAGTAGCCATGACTCAGTTCAGGACTAGGGTTTATGCTTAACTAGTTTTGATATTTAAACATAGTTGTAATGAATGGATAGTTTAAAAAGTCAGCTCCTCGATGGAGCTGACTTTTTTTATAACCCAGTCCGCTATCAATTAGGCTCGTAGGATAATCAATATTTTGATAATCAGCATCGATTTGAAACCGATACTCTGATGAATCCGTCAACCAAGCTTCAATCTATCTTTGTTGGGAAGTAATAACAAAAAAGCCCGGCATCTTTCGATAACCGAGCCTTTCCACCTGAGAGCTAACGCAAAAGTAGCGTATGGGGGTAATCATATCTACCATTTGTTAATATTTTTTCCATTATGTTGCCTTACTAGGCTTATTTGTAAAATATATGGCAAACTAATTCTATTATTGTATCTATATTTCGAATGTAAATAAATTTATATAGTCATACTGTAGTTGATAATGGCTAAACTGCCAAAATTCCCTGGTAAACTCTCGCTCAAGCAGCAAGCCTCCATTGTTCGTATTAGCGGTTCAGGAAATTACTCGCTCATCTATTTGCAGGATGGCCAGTCCATTCTATTTTCCTATAGTATGAAGTGTTATGAAGATTTCTTACCAAACTTCATCCGCACCCATAAACAGCATATGGTCAATCCGGCTTTTGTTACCTCCGTGCGTCAACTTGGGCCTAAGGAGGTTTACCTTGTCATGTTACCCCAAAAAGACGTCATCCCTATTGCTCGGCGGAGGATCAACGAGGTTCTACGTGTGCTTATTAATAATAGATAAAGCACTGTCTCTGTCCGAGATTACCACAATCCACCAGTGCCCAAGCTATATCTGTACTCGCTTATTGTTCCGAAACCAGATCTAGCTACAGCCCGACCCAGCATTAATTCGTAAGGGATTCCTTTGACAATCACCCTGTAAAGTAGCCGGGCAAGGGAAAAAACAGCTCGGCACCGCTCGCAGACGGGTGGATAGTCTTATGATCCAATGGTTACTTTATTTCTGGTCTTTTAGCGCAACAGTTATTGTAAGGGGGATTGTAAAAAACTTTGCACCATGAAAGTTTATTTCTGGACAAAAAAAGCCTGACTGGCGTATGTTTTTGTCGCGACAGGAGTCCCGCTCTACTACTATATGGGTAGTATATGCAGGAGGGAAAACACGCCTATCCAAAACCAATAGTTACTGCCGAGTAGCTGAAATCAGCCCCTTAAATCGAGTCGCATACTCTTTTGCTATTTACTATGGGCCAGTATTAATTGAGGATCGGATTATCTCAGATTAAGATTCTAAGGCTATTTGTATACTACTGAAGTACTCAACATACAAAATGTTGTGCCTATCGTTGTACCCAAAAAGAAAAAACCAGTTAGCGATTTTGCTGACTGGTTGATAATTAGGGTGTTCCCGATTGGATTAATACCTTTTGTGTTAAGGGATTGATTTATAAATACTTATAAAATTATATATCTTTGGTTGACGGATTGGTTGACGGTTGACACAATAAGGCAAAGTATTTACAGGTCGGTTGACAGTCCTGTTGATAGAGATTGTAACTTTACCATTCAATCGAGCGGCCGTTACTGGCTACTTGGTTTGGTCAGAGCCGGGCGGGTGGTTCCCTCGGCTCATTGGGTCGGGTGGGTGGTTCCCCGGCCCGTTTTTTTGTAAGACTACAAGTTTTTGGGATATCACTTGACTAGAACACGGTAGTTACGAGTTAGGCCCCGTTCTTTTACCGTCACTATGTATAAACCAGTTGAGGTGCATTCTGCAAAAGTCAGTAGCAGGCTCAGTGGTCCTATGTCCGTTTTCGTGTAAGGTATTGAATGACCATTACTATTAATGATATGAATAGCTGCCGTGGTGGGTTCGTCCAACTGGATTGTGAACGTACCTTGGTTGGTAATAGGATTCGGTGTTACTGAATAGGGACTATCCCGCAATATGACAGAACTAGAAGGATAGGTTTTGCGCTGGCCATTTGAATCAATCTGAGTTAATCGATAATAACTAGTACCTGTATAGGGCGTTGTATCAGTGAAATAATAATCATTAATTGTTTGATTCACTAATTCCGTCTTAGCAATTTCAGCTACTCTTTCAAACAAGAGTAAGTCCTTGCTTCGTTCAATAAGAAATCCTTGGTTATTTATTTCGTTAAGGGTTCTCCAAGCTAATTCAATTTGTTGAGCAGCATTTGGTCTAGCTGTGAAAGAGATTAAATCAACCGCTAATGGTTTTGCTGCAATCGTAATCGTAAACGTATCGGCTACCGAATAGGAAGCATTAAAGGCATTTAGTTTGGTAACTATAACAGCTACAGGATAAACACCTGTCTGGTTGGGAATGCCGTTAATAAAGGCGTAGGCAGTCTGGCCAGGTGCGCCAGGAGGTGTGCCCCTCGCACTATTAAAAACTAAGCCGGGAGGTAGGTTGTAAGCTTCATAACTAAATAATGCTCGGTAGTCATAACCATTATCATTAGAACCAAAATATTCTCCAATATTAATGGCAGTGCTAGTCGTTGACTCAGTTAATGTAATGTCTGGTATAGGACTTTTTAAGAAAGGGCTATGATACCTGTTATTCGATGCGCAATAGGCTTGTATATCTAAGCTGTAAGTAGCCGTAACTCCACTCTGGGTAGCCTGAATGATAATTGGGTTGCCGGGGCTATTTCGCCAGGCTTCGTCTACAACACCTGTACTACTCGTAGGCGACGAAAGAGTAACACCCGTTGCTGAATAAGTAATAGTTGTTCCATCTCCCCCAACTGTATTGATGGCTATAAATCCATTGCTGCAAAGGTAAGTAGGCTGAAGAAGTATGAGAGCCGATTGAGCATATAAGGGACACGATAAGGACAGGGAAACACAGAACAGAAGTCCGTAAATTGCCTTTGTCAAATAGCCGTTTATCATTGCTATATGTTTTTTAATAAAATGCAGTAGATTAGATATTCTACTTACTGACATAACTAAGTGACTGTCAATGGATACTGAAAATTGGTAGCATGTCGTTTTGTCTATTTGTCCTTACCCCGTTTAGGGAGCCAGTTTTGACTGGAATTTAAGCCGCCTGCCGATATTTAACCGGCGTCATAAACTTCAAAGACTGGTGTGGCCGTTCAGTATTATATTCTGTCAGCCATTGATTCACTATTTGTCTTACCTGTTTGATACTGGTAAACACATGTGCATCTAGAACTTCTCGCCGAAACGTCCCGTTGAATCGTTCAATGTAGGCATTCTAAGTGGGTTTACCCGGCTTGATCCAACATAACTCAACGGTATGAACCTTACACCAGTCCTGCAAAACTTGGCTAAGAGGGTGTTGGGGAATTATATTCTGTCTGTTGGCTTGATTCGTTGTAACATGAGCTGAATATTGGCCAATATGAGCCAGCCAACCGAAGAAGATAGCGTATACTCGTAATCTTTAACAATGCGCCGAAAAAAGCTCGTCCAGGCTATTGTGCGCTCCACGACCCACCGCTTGGCAACGGGCACAAAACCCTGAGCCGATTGGGGACGGGCAGCCCGCTCAAAATTGATGCCCCAATCAGCCAGCGCTTTGGCAAAAACACCGCGGTATGATCCATCGCCAAAAACTGTTTCAACTCGATCACCATACCACAAGATATCACTTACCAGAACTAGGGCGGCAGGGCCATCAGCCTCATTAGCTGGATGCACATGAGCCGCCCACAAGCGGCCACCTGTATCAACCAGTAGTTGGCGCTTGCGTCCGTTTACTTTCTTATGGGGGTCAAGACCTCGGTACTCACAAATCATAGGTCCTAGCTTAATGCTCTGACTATCAATACAAAACACTGATGGTAATGCTTCGCGTTCTTCTTGTTTTCGATCCGGTTGGTTTAATGCTCGGTTAATTCGTTCGAGTGTGCCATCAGTTTTCCACTGATCAAACCGGGCCGCCGGTGCGGTAGTAGTAAACGGCTTGCCAATATGGGTAGTGGTTGGGTAGATTTCGCCACTGGCAACCGGTACGAAGCAACTACAGGATTGCATTCACCACATCACATAAATCCAGCTTTCGCTTGCGTTTGAGGGGCAGAAAGGGCGATATTGTTGCCCACTGATAGTCGGTCAGTTTAGTAAACTGTTTAGTCACATCCTTGTTGCTTGGTCGCTACAAAGGTGACACGACTTCTAGCTTTATTTAATTCTCTAACACATTCTAAACGGGCCTCCTTGTTTGTGCCAAGGTGATCTAAGATTTTGCTGATTCTCATAACGCCTTCGATCTATTTCTTTCACCATAAATCCCAAGAATGAATACAGAATTCGTTTTACATCAGTTTTACATATCATTTACGCTGGTCAATGACATGTTTCCCTGAATCGGCACTGACACGGCCCGATTGACTACCAGCCTAGGTAGCCTTCGGGCGTAACGCCCTTCAGCCGAAGGTAGACCATACACTGCCCGCGATGGTGGATAATGTGATTCTCCATTGCGTACAGATACCGCCAGTTGGGGATTTTACCCCCTACAAACTCCGCCTGCTCGAACAGTTTTGCGTCGGGTATGGTCGTGATGGTTTGCCGCATAAAGGCGTAGAGGGCTTTCACTTCATCTATTACCTGCTGTTTAGTCACGGCCTTCGACAGGTCACGGCCGTTTTTGTAGGGATCAGCAATGTCAAGCCGGGCTGCTAGCAGCGTTGTGGTGAACTGGCAGCAATGCCGCCACTGCTCGGCAAAGCTCATGGCTTCGGGCGTATATTTAAAATCGTAGGCTTCGGCTGGCATCTGGGTGGCTGTGATCAGGGTAAGCTGTTCAGACCTAGCCCAAGCCTCGAGCAACTCCCGGCGCATGCGTTGGGCTTCGGATTCGAGATTGATAGTGCCGGGGTGGGCCGGTGCTGATGCTGATGCTGGCAGCAGACTAGTGCCTAGCAGGTTATGAAGGAAATGGAGCCGGTTCATGAATGTAAGTTACCAAAAGGTTGATTATGAAGCAAGTAAAGTGATCGTACTGGATTTGGACGCGTTGACATCGAAGACCGGCTGCCTAAGAGTAGGGGCACCCGTCAATATTTTTAGGGTTGAGAAACCGATGAGCTCGACCGGCATCTGACCTATCTACTTTCAGGTTTGCATTGACGAGTAAAATCAGGCGTTGCTGAGCGACGAACTAGGTGTTTAGACCGTCAATTAAACGCTTGGCCAAATGGACGCTATTTGTTGAGTGGAGAAATAGTCTGACGCCTGCTATTAGTGCCTGAAAGCGTTCACCACTAAAACCCTTCTATAGCTGCTTGAATGCCTGCCTGGATCGTAGTTACATGATTAATCACAAGCGTAAGCAAACATAGGACTTGTTTTATCAAATGTTTTATTAAAATAAAATCAGCCAGTTAACCTTACAGTTAACTGGCTGATAGTCACTGAGTGGGAAATGGGGTTCGAACCCACTGCCCGCAGCTTGGGAAGTATGATTCCTTAGCTAAGTTACCTATTTTAGTCAAAGATAGTATTGCTACTAGACTTCGAATAGACTAGAACGACTTGCCGTAGCTGCGCATTAAAATCGTTAATTTCGTCAAGAGAAGGTATTTCGTTTTTAATTTTTTCTGGTCAACATCTGAAATATCAATATACTTCTACATCCATTGAAATGTAGAAAATGCCATGAATTTGTCCAGTAGAGATTTTAATTCAGCTTGCTATTGATTCAAAAAATAATTATTGAGCTAATTTAACTCACAGCATCTTTATCACTTACCTCTAGGCAATGACTTCAGATGTTTCAACCACTGTTTTAATCAAAACGAAAAAACCAGTTAGAAATATTTCTAACTGGTTGATAATTAGAGTGATCCCGATTGGATTCGAACCAATGACCGCCTTCTTAGAAGGAAGATGCTCTATCCAGCTGAGCTACGGGACCAAAACAAAGATGCAGTTGATAAGGAACAGAAATAATTCAACGATTGACTATGTGCCTTTTGCCAGCGGAAATAAGGGTGCTGGAATCAATTATAAGGCAAAAGTACGCCGACGGCGGGTATTTTCAAAAAAAGACTACTTACCCATCCACTGTTTAAAATCACTTACCTTCTCACGACTGACCAAGGCTTCTTTTTCGAAAACGGGTCGCAGGCTCAGTGCCAGCCGATTACCGAAGTAGGGCTGCATCTGTTCCACCGCCTGGTGAGTGACCAGAACACCCCGGTTAATGCGAAAAAAACGGCTTGGGTCAAGAGCATCCGCGAGCTCGTCGAGGGTATAGTCCACCAGGAATTTCTGGCCTGAGTGCATCGTGAAGAAACTATACCGCTCATCGGTAAAGAAATAGGCAATGTCGCTCACTTCGACGGATAGCATTCGCTGCCCCTGACGTACCAGAAATCGCTGCCGATAAGTACGGGGTGTATTGCCCTGAAGCTGCTGTAGTAATTTCTCAATTTTGAACGCTGGCTGTTCGACGGATTGCCCGCGCAGGTCCTCATACTTTTGCAGACTTCGCTGTAAGTCCTCCCGTTGTACGGGTTTTAGCAGGTAGTCGATGCTATTGACTTTAAACGCCTGTAGGGCATATTCATCGTAGGACGTAGTGAAAATAACGGTGCTACGTACCGGCGTCCGCTCGAAAATCTCGAAACTCTGTCCATCGGCCAGTTCGATGTCCAGAAAAATCAGGTCAGGGTCGGGCTGACCCGTTGCCCGGTGGCTCTCTAACCAGTTTACCGTATCTTCAATGCTGGCCGTTACGCCCACAACGGAAAGTGCAGGACTAACATCGTGCAGTAATTTCTGGAGTTTACGTACAGCTAATTCTTCATCTTCAACGATTAGGGCGTTCATGCGTTAATAAGGTTTTTTTGGAGTAGAGGTAAGGTAACTTTAAAATAGTCGGGGCCAGGTTCAATAACTGGCTCTGTTTGTGCTAACAGCTGATATTTTGCCCGGATGTTAGCCAGGCCAACCTGTGTCGACTCAACCCGATTGAGCTCATGCCGGGGCGTTTTCTTTTGAAGATTATTACACACCTGCAAGTGCCCATCCGCCGTGATCAGAATGTTGATATATAGGGGGCGACTGGTAAGAATGACGTTGTGCTTTACCGCATTTTCGACCAACAATTGCAAGGTCAGGGGGGGCAGCCGGTATTGTCGACATGGTTCGGGAACCTGCACATCGAGGTGGAGCCCGGCACCGTGTCGGGTTTTTAACAGGTGATAGTAGGAGTCAATAAAGGTCAGTTCTGCGTCGAGGGTCGTTAATTCATCCCCATCATCGGTTGCCGGTTCGTCACCAGCAGGCCGGTTGGATTGTAGCATGTACCGATAGACGCGCGCCATCTGATCCACAAACTGCTCGGCCCGTTGCGGTTCATCGGCAATTAACGAGGAGAGAGAATTCAGGCTGTTAAATAGAAAATGGGGGTTCACCTGACTCTTCAGCCCCTGTAGTTTCCCTTTCAGATTTTCCTTCTTGAGCTTTTCCTTGTTCACCTGATGTTGCTGCCACCGGCTTAGTGAATAAGACGTTTCATAAATGCCCACCAGAAGCAGAATGGCAATTAAATCAAAGCCAAACACGGCTGGAACCGTGTCGTAGGTAAGCCGCGAACTGAACGGTTTATATCGAATGATAAGCCAGGTATAAACTGTTAAAAATGAGGCTGATAGTCCAATGAAAGCGACTGTCGTCAGGCCAGCGCGGAGCACCGTTTGGCGTAGTTCGGGATACCGTCGGGCAATGGCGTCGGCAGCCCAGTCGTGGGTTACGAAGGCAAGGGTCGATAACAGCAGAATAAAGGCGGTAGCTCCCGAAAAAGTATACCAGTACTGCAAATAATGCTCTCCAATGAGCAGGTAACTGATCATCGGCACAAACCAGGGCATCAACAGAACGTACGACCAGCCACCGCGCGTTGTCAGACGCAGCCAATGGCGGATATGGTCGAATACGATTCTGGTCATGAGTGGTTCTTAATGCCGGTTATTTGCGCGTGATAAAGATAGCGGGAATGGCGTAAAAACAGGCGTTTGGGTTGAATCAAGTGCGAAAGTGAGCTGGCGAACTGGGAGAAAATACACCTGAATTGTTAGGGTTAACGATGCGTTTTAGCCAGAGAATTATTGGACCAGCAAGGGGAGCGCCACCCGAAAATACGTATCGGTTGCTTCCACCAAAACGGGCTCTTCGTTCAGTAACTGGTATCTGCCCATCAAACTTGTTAATCCAGCCCGAATGGTTTCCAGCCGGATTGCTTTCTGCTGTCGGTTGTTGGTCACCTGAAGCCAGCCGTCTTCAGTAATTTCTATGGCAATAACTAATGGTTTTGCGGGCGTCATGACGTTGTGTTTAACGGCATTGTCAATCAGGGTGAGCAAACTCAAGGGGAGTATGCACCGGGTTAAATAATCCGGACTAACGGTGGTTGGCCGAACTATGCTCAGGCTATTGTTATACCGTATCTGTAGCAGATCGGCGTAGAGATCCACAAACTCAAGTTCGGTTTGTAGCGAAACCAACTCGCCTTTCGTCTGATCGGCACCCGTAGCATTACAACTATTGCGGGTGAGCATATACCGGTATACCCGCGACATTTTATCGACAAACTGTTCGGCTTGCTTTGGCTCCTCGCCAATCAGCACCGAAAGCGAATTTAGCGCATTGAATAAAAAATGCGGATTTAATTGGCCTTTCAACGTATCATATTGATTTTGAAGCGCCTGTCGATGCAATTGTTCATCTTCCTTCAACTCCTGCTTCCATTGCGCATACGTATAGACCATGCCCAGTATGATGCATAAAAATGCGTCGAACAGCAACCCTATTGCCCAAACGGGCCAGACTGTTTTCCAGCTAAACTGAACGCCCGTTGCCGGAAAAAGGCTATATACCCATACGTAAAAAATACACAGCCCCACCGTCATCGTTCCTACCGTAATGAGCATCACCAGGGTGCGAAGAATTGTTTGCTGCATACCCGGATAATGCCGGATTGTCCACCGTACGGTTAGCCTGAACGCCACAACCGAGAGCCAGTAAAGCCCCAGCGCGACCAACGTACCGACGCCAAACGGTAGCAGATTACTGAAGTACGGAGAACCAATGAAGTAATAATTAGCAACTGGAAAAAGTATCGGCATGACAAGGACATGCCACCGCCACTCGTATTTGAAAAAGAGACGAGGCCGGTAGGTGTCTACGGCGAGTAGGGGAGACCAGTTGTTGCTTAATGGGATCATGAATCGAATCATCAAAAATCGCAGACGTTGCGGTGTTCTTCAGGTCAGACTTGCATTAACTGGAAAATAGGCTGCATGAATTGAGAAAAACAGCGTATGAATTGTAAATAGTCGTACAATACGTTGGGCTGCGGCTGATTTAGTTGCCTGACGAAAACCACACGACATAGCCCAAATTATCCCTAAAAACGGTTAATTTGGGGTCTTAAATCGCCGGATGCCTGCGTTCGGCCATGTTTGCCCATGCTCCAGACTGTTTATCGACCACTGAGAAGGTATCTCTCTAAATGGGAGCTTTGGTACCATGCCATCCTGATGCCCGTTTTGATTCCGGTTGGTAATCGCTACGTTATCGGACCTGCCTATTTTTCGGACTGGCAGATATTTCTTTCGGCCACTGGGCTGCTTGTGAGTTTATACGTAGTGGTTGGAAGCTTGATAACCATAGCGGTTCGCTGGGTTATTCGCCGGTATCCCGGTGTTCACCAGTCTACGTATCGTACGCTGGCTGTGCTGGTTGTATTGAGTGTTTTATCGGCAGGCGCCGTTGTATTCGATACATTTATCTATAGCCTGATTCCCCAGTTTGGAACATCGTTTACCTGGCCCGTTATCCGGCCAATTCTACTGGCAACCTTATTTTTTGATTTCGCCTTTTGTACCGTACTCAGCCTTTTTTACGCCTATCGCCAATGGTATAAAGATCAGACCGAGAATGAACAACTTCGGCAGGCAACGTACCAGCATCAGCTCGATGCACTGAAAATGCAGATCAACCCGCATTTCCTGTTCAATAGCTTAACGTCCCTGTCGACCCTGATTGGCGAAAACAAGCAGCAGGCAGGCTGGTTCGTTGACGAACTTTCGAAAGTGTATCGCTACATGTTGCAGGCCAATGCACGTGAGTTGGTCAGCCTGCAAACCGAACTGAATTTTATTGACAGCTACAGTAATTTATTGCAAACCCGCTACGGCGCTACGTTGCACATAACCCACACCATAGACCCGGTTTACCTGGACTATAGTTTGCCGCCTTTAAGTTTACAGATATTGATCGACAGCGCCATGAAACACAATGCCATGTTAGCGGGGAAACCCCTGCTGATCAGCATTACGACTACGTCCGACGGCGCTGTCGTGGTGAAAAATAACCTACAGCGCAAAGTCATTAAGGTTGAGACGTCGCAGGCAAAGCTGGCGACACTGACGTCCAAGTATCAGTTGCTGGGCAACGCAGACATCTATATTGAGGAAACGGGAACGCATTTTAGCGTACGGTTGCCCTTACTTACCGGTCCCCAGATTATCAGGTCCTAACCCGAAAATTTTGCCGTTCAACTACTGGGCGTGTTGGGTATGGCTAAGTGATCCATACAATTCCCGCGGGTTTTTACACAAAACACCAGCTAAGAAAGGCACTTCGAGACATATTGTGGTGCGCCTGATGGATACAATGCGCAATTTGCTTTCGATTTATAAAGAGAAGCATTGATGATTGTATAATGAAGCGGTTTGTTCCTGAGCTATTTCGGCGACTGCCCCCCGTTCGGCCGCAGACCCAGTGGCACTTTTTGCTGCTGTTTCCGTGGTTTATTCCCCTGTTAACGTATTGGGTGATTGGCCCCCGCTACTGGTCGGATGCCTGGACCTTTGCGTCGGCTACATTGCTGAATCTAACTATTGGGGGTTGTTGCCTGATAACGCTGGACCAACTTACGCAGCTGGTGGTTAGCCGGTACCCGAATCTGGGGCAGACCTGGCAGCGGGTATGGCGGTTGTTGCTGGTATTTATGACGGTGACGCCCTTTTTTGTTTTTTCGGGCATCTATCTCTACAGCCATTTCCATCTGTTCGGGTATAATTACGAGGAATCTCCGTTCTCCCTCGGACGAATTATTTTGATCAATGGCGTGGCTAATTTGCTATCGGTGGGTATTGATGAAAGTACGTATTCGCTCAAGAAATGGCGCGAGAATATGCTGGAAAAAGAGCAGTTAAGGAAAATCAACATACAGAGCCAACTGGAAAGCCTGAAAAATCAGGTCAATCCGCACTTTCTGTTCAACAGCCTGAATTCTCTCTCCTCATTGATCGATGATGATGCCGAAAAAGCCGGAAAATTCTTGGACGAAATGGCTAAGGTCTATCGCTATTTGCTGCAAACCAACGAAGGCTCCCTCACTACGCTGGATACCGAACTGACGTTTATTCAATCGTATTATCACCTGCTGAAAACACGCTACGGCGCAGGCATCCATCTTGACGTAGTGGTGCCGCCCAGTTGTCGAACGTATCAACTGCCCCCACTAACGTTGCAAATGCTGGTCGAGAATGCCATCAAGCACAATGTTATTCACGCGGGTAAGCCCTTGCTGATTGAAATTGAAACGATCAACTACGGGCAATTACTGGTGCGGAATAATCGACAGCCGAAAACTGGGGGGCGTGTCATGTCAAATCAGGTTGGGTTGTCGAACATTGCGGCTAAATACCGGCTGCTGGTTCAGGAAGAACCAACCGTTCTGTCGGACGACACCCACTTTACGGTGATCATACCGCTCATGAATCCGGTGAATGAGTGATACGTATCCATGTTGGGCAGGTAGCCAAATCCGCTAATTTGGGGACGTATTGCCCGGACTAAGTAACGGCAGGACGACCGAAAAATGACCGTTCTGATCCTGCACCATAATATCTGTTTTAGCCAGCATATGGTATTTGGCCGAAATGTTTGAGAGCCCGACACCGTTGCTGAGCACTTGCCCATTCTTGCGCTGGAGGTTATTCCGGACGAGTAACCGCATGGATTCACCCGTTGCTTCCGGTAGGCGGGTGGTGGTTATTTCGATCGTGAGCGGCTTCCCCGATGCGACTATATTATGCTTCACCGCATTTTCAACCAGCAATTGCAAGCTAAGCGACGGAATTGAATACGTCAGGTATTGATCGGGTACGTTTATCTGAACCAGAATGCCTGCTCCATACCGGGTTTGCAGCAAATGAGCATACGCCCGAATGAACCCTAACTCAGCCTCTAGCGTAGTGAGTTCGCGATCGTTGGACTGGAGCATGTACCGGTATACTTTTGAAAGCTCATCGACAAATTGGCTGGCCTGGGCAGGCGATTCATCGATCAGCGCCGACAGCGCATTTAGCGCATTAAACAGAAAATGCGGATTGACCTGATTCTTGAGTGAATCGAGCCGGGCCTGCCATTCTGTTTTCATTAATTCTTCCTTTTCCTGATAGATCTGCCGCCACTGCTGAATCAGGTACATGCCTTCGTATATACCAACATATACGCACGCATAGACAATTTGAATACCCGTTGTTTCAATGTGATCGATAAGACTAAGCTTATACACACCAATATCCAGTACGTAGTTTATGAGTAAACGTAATCCACTATTGATATTGGCCAGTACCAGAATAGCTGCCACCAGTAGGTTAAGCCGCTGGCGCGTTCGGGGAATGCCGGGGTAGTGTCGTTGAATCGCCTGAACAGCCACACGCCCTAATTCCCAGCCAATGTAACCACAAACAAGCGCTACGGTCGACGCTTGTAATTGCTGAAGGAGGGGGACGCCTAAAAAGACTTTGAGCCGGAAGAAAATCCGGCCAAAAACAAATAAGGCAAGCGGTCCAAACAGGCGTAATTTAACGTCGCGGGAGGGAGTCATCGGATCGGCAATTACCAGGCATTGCGTAGTAGCAAAATAACGAACCTTTACGATATATCCAAGACAAGTTTGTTGTATTGGAAGACGGCCACAGCAAAAAAGACGTATCGGCAAAACAAAAATCCCCGGTACAAAATTGCGCCGGGGATTCTATTCTAATTCACGTAAACTTAGTTGTGGTTAACCGGCTCTGATACCGATGGTTGCGGTGCTTTCTGCGACGTCAGGACGGGCTGTGGTTTATAGATAGCGCCGGTAGCAAAGTCGATGATGGTACCGGGCCAGAACAGGATAATATCGGCTATGAGAGCGCCAACGCGGACCTGCCGTTGTTGTTCGCCGGGTACGGGTTTGCGTTTTTGCTGTTCCGTAACGCGTCCACCAAAAACGGTAGCGCAACTGCTTAACGAACCCGACAGGGTGATGGCGGCTAAAGCTACGAGCGTAAATTTTTTGAGCGATTTCATGGTCGTTAGTATGTGTTGTTTATAAAAGAGGATGTTGTTTACCCGGTCTTTGCCGGTTTGGTGAGACAAAGTTGGTGGGTGAATCAGCGTGATGGAATGGAGTTATGCCTCAACTGTAATAAGCGAGTTCTCAACAGGCAGAACTGCCGAATGAAATGGTGGAGATGTGGCCCTGATTAGCGAGGTTATTCATACACATTACGGTGTCCGGGTACGTAGGATTACTTTATTTATTTTGGGTAAATGTTTATTAAGCGGTTGTTTGTACGCATCTTTGATCTATCCGCATGAGTCAAATAGCCAACCTGGTTATTCTCCTCTTCGCCCAACGTAGCGCCTTACTAACCAACTTTATTTGCTGCTTTATCCCTCTTATTCGTGTTCGCTATGAAAATCAGACTGGTCTGCCTGTGCTTTTTACTAGGCGTTTTTTTGCCATCACCTGGCTTATTTGCTCAGGCCCTTCCTGTTAGTCTGAGCATTAATGCGTCGGCGCCGGGCAACCGGGTCGGTGAGGATTTTGTGGGTTTCAGTATGGAGCAATACACGTTGTCGACCGGCAAATGGGGTGTCTTGGGTAGTTTCTGGACCGGTGGTACAAATGGAAATGCGCGCCTGAAAAACTTGCTGGGTAATATCAGCCCGCACTCAATTATCCGGCTGGGTGGCTTTACGGCCGATGATCGAATGGTGTGGCAAAATTCACTACGTGGGTCGAGTACGAACGTGCGGGCTACGTATCAGGATGATGTCGATAAGTTTTTCACGTTCTTATCGGAGGTTGGCTGGAAAGGTATTTATACGATCGGTTTGCCGAATAATACACCCGCCAATGCCGTGTCGGAAGCGACCTATATTATGAATAAATACAGCAACCAGCTCCATAGTATAAGTCTCGGAAACGAGCCCTACCTGTATACGAATATCTTCAGGCCCTCAACCTATAATCCTGAAACCTACATGCAGACGGATTATCTGCCCATGTATGATGCGATTAAGGCGGCTAATCCGGCTATTCCGATCAGTGGGGGCGATAACGGTGCCCGAAAATACTATGGGGCACAAAATCAGACATGGAACAAATCCTTTACCGACTACATCAATAATTCGGGGAGCAGCCGACCGTTGGCGGGGCTGAATGTGCATAGTTACGGGTTGGGCAATAATTCGAATACGTTAACGCGTGATGCGGCAGCCGATACGCTGATGAATTTCGACAATGCCCCGCTTATTTTTAAGTCTACGCTGCTTCCGTATGTTACCCAACTGGCTCAGGCGAAAAATGTCGCACTGCGGTTTTCAGAAACGAGTAGTGCCGCCACCGGTACGTCGGATATGACGAATGTATCCCATACGTATGTTAGTGCGCTGTGGGCGTTACAGTACCTGTATACGCTGGCATCCAATGGCGTGAGTGGCGTTAATTTTCATTCATCGGGCTCCAGTGTCTACTCCGCAATCGACTGGGGACCAGCTAACACAGTTTCGGCGTATAATGTCGAGGCTATTTATTACGGCTTGCTGGCGTTTGTGGATGGCGCCCGAAACCGACGATTACTATCCGTCACGCCATCCGAATCGAAGACCAATCCGCGTGCCAGCTACTTCGCCACGACATCCGACGATAGCAAAACCCTGACCGTTACGCTCATCAATAAGGATTTTACCAATGCCATCAACGCTAGTGTCAACATACCCGGCATAACGATCGGTACGGTCAGCTACCAGACCCTGCGACCCCAGAATGACAAGTACGACATGGCGGCTAATACGTTCTATGCCAATGCGCAGGTAGCCGCTGATGGCCGCTTTACTAAATCAGCTCCTACGCCGGTTGAACTCGCCAATCCAACCAGTTTTAGTGTAACGATAGCGCCCATGACAGCTGTGATCGCTACGATTACCCTGCAAAGTCTACCTGTGGCCGGTAGTGGTAGTAACACGGTGCCGAATGCCGGTGGAACGGCGCGTGTGAACGTACCGCCCAGCACCTTTACCAACCTCACATCCAGCACGGTAGCCAGCCCGGCTACCATCACCGGCCTACGTATTGTCGGCTTTCCTACGAATACGACCACCTTAACCCTTAACGGTATGGCCTACACCGCCAGTTCAACGGCCTTCGGTGGGGCAAACCCTACGGGCGTGGTGGTGCCAGTGGATGGGAGTGGTGCCCCGGCGGTGGGTATTTCGGTCGATCCCACCAACGATGCTAATCCGGTGAGTTTTGCCTTTAAAGCCGTGGCTAGTGGGGGGATTGAATCCGGTAATACAGGGACGGCGGTGTTGAATTTTACGCCCGTTCCCGATCTGAGTATCCTGCTCTATACCTTGCCATCGACCCTATATGGAACAGCAAATTTCAATGTAGTGGTGAACGTATTGGAATTGAACTCCGTAGCAACCAATGGATTGATTACGGTCTATCTCGCTAAAGATCCGCAGGTTTCGTTGAGCTTTAATTCGGCAGCAACCAATATGGGTGGGCGAATGGTTCAGAATAATTTATGGACGTTTGATGGAACCAGTCATGCGGACTTTTATATCCTGACAACCCCCGGTCTTGGGGCTGGAGGACTGCTCTCCTTCGGGTTAGATGGCGTGTTAACGCCGGGTCCGACAAAAGGTACTTTAACGATAAGTTCGATTCTTGTGGGTGGGGGAGAAGTCAACGTCGGTAATAATAGTGATGCCGACCAGATTCAATACTTTCAACGTTAACCGGCTGTTAGACTAATGCATTAACATGATGTTCCAGGTGAACAACGTAGTCTTCAATAAGCCAGGCTAATGGCCTGATGTCAGGAGTCGGCTGGCCGAGTTGAATCGGTTGAGTCAACGTATCAGCCGGCATGGCGTCCACTACGTATACAATCTGGGTGTTCAGGCTTGTCCAGAGCGACACCAAATGGTTTATGGGCAACGCTTGATAGTGATTCACGCGGACCAGTTCATTCTGATTGTAGGGCTGTAGCTGGTATGTGCCATTGGCAAACTGCGCATCGGTAAAGCGCTTCAAATTATTGATCGCCGAATCAATCAAATGCCCCACTATTTCTTTACGTGACCACTTGCCGGGAGCCTGTTGTGTCAACTGCGCTTCCGACAATGCCGTCAGACGAGCAGGAACCTGCTCAATGTGGTTGCGTAGGCGCGTAAGGACATCACTGATTGAACTGGCAGGTTGCATAAATAGAGCGGCTGGAAGACTATGTATACTGTGTATAAAAAGCGGCCTTCCGGCCGCTCTACTTAAATCATACTTAAATACCTCGGGAACTGATCTTTCCAGACGGGCCAGTCATGATTGCCCCAGGGCGTTACGTCGAGTTTATGCGGGATGCCTTTGCGACTCAAAATGCCCGACATCTGGTAGTTGGCATCTTTACAAAAATCATACTGCGACGTACCCATCACGATATTCATCCGGTAAAATTCGTCGTTCTGCGCATTCGGGAGAAAATCGGGCGGGTTGTTATAGAAAACATTATCGTCGTAGTAATCACCCAGAAACGACCGAATGTTAAAGGCTGCGCCCATTGTGAGCAGGTGGCCAACCTGTTCGGGATGCCGGAAGGCGAAGTTCAGCGCATGATACCCACCGAACGAAGCGCCCGATACGCCAATTTTCTGGACGCTGCACTCGCGCTGAATACCGGGTACTAATTCCTCGTGCAAAAAGCGGTCGTACAGCACATGGTTCCAGATGCGCGTGCCAGGGTGGAGATGCTTGGCATACCAGCTATCGCGGTCAATGCTGTCGATGCAATACAGTTTGACTTTGCCCGTCTCAACAAACCAGCGCGCCGTGTCGGTTAGACCAAAGTCTTTGTATTCATAATAATGTCCCATTGAGGTGGGAAACAGCAAAACCGGATAACCCCAGTTGCCGTAAACCAGCATCTCGATGTCGCGGCCAAGGTGGTGCGAATACCATTTACGATAGTCTTCCTGCAAGGTTGTATTTGTTTTAGCGAACCAGAGCTTTGTTATCGAGTCGTGCTGCGATCGAATTAACGACACTGGAACCCGTAGCAATACGTACTGCAAAAGCCCTGAGAACGATGTAAATTTTGGATGAAAATAGAAGAAATAGCTGGTATCGACAAAACACAGACGGCCCCAACCCGAAAAAAAGCCTATTTTGCACACTCATGAGTTGTCTACTTTTTCTATTTTTTGCGCTTATGGCTGACTATTTACCGGCCCTTACCAGCGCCGACCCACCTACCGTAACGGTTCGGCATGATGATTCATTAGTCTCCGTACCGCTCAACCGAACGGTTCATCTGGACATTATACTGCCGCCCGGTTACGAGAAATCGGGTGCTACGTATCCGCAGGAGCGCCTGCCGCAGGAACGCCTGCCGGTGCTATACCTGAATGACGGCCAGGATTTGGGTCGTTTGCACATGACCGCCGTGCTGGATTCCTTGTTCGAAAAAAAGGCAATAAAGCCGTTCGTGCTGGTGGCTATCCACGCGGGCGACCGGATTCAGGAATATGGTACGGCTGCCCAGGCCGACTATATGAACCGGGGCAGCAAGGCCGGTCTGTACACCGATTTTGTGTTAACCGAACTCCTGCCATACATCAAAAAGCATTACCGTGTCAGCACCGATCCGGCTCAATCGGTTTTTGCCGGGTTTTCACTGGGCGGCTTGTCGGCCTTCGATATCGTATTTCATCATCCCGAACGCTTTAGTCGGGCAGGTGTATTTTCGGGATCGTTCTGGTGGCGTAGTAAAAGCACGGAAGCCGGATACCGGGATGAAACGGACCGGATCATGCACGATCAGGTTCGTAAAGGAACGTATCATAAACACCTCAAATTCTGGTTTGAAACGGGCACCGACGACGAAACCAGCGACCGCAATAACAATGGCATCATCGACTCCATTGACGATACCCTCGACCTGATTGGCGAACTCGGTAAGAAAGGCTACCAGCGTGACCAAATTGGTCAACAGCACGACATCCGGTACGTAGAGATCAAAGGCGGCCAGCACAATCAGGAAACCTGGAGCCAGATCATGCCCGATTTCCTGACCTGGGCGTTTGGTAAATGACGCTGTATCAGGATAAAATCAACAAAGCGCTTTCACCACGTTTAATTTAACGGGTCAATACCCTAATAAGCTTTTTCGTGATCATGATGGCGATTTGAAAACCGCTCTTTTTACTGGAAGACCGTTGATTTATACCACAATAAACCCCTTGCCCCGTATAGATTTGTATCAGCAACCATAAGTAAATTCACTTAATTCGCTGAACACATCATGCGTTCGACGGCTACCATACTCTTGCTTGCCAGCCTGCTTTTGACATCATGTCAGTCACTCAAATCAAACCTGACTGCCATGAGCCAGCAAAAAAAATATTGCGAACCAGCGTTCAGGTTTGATTACGATTCAACTTATCTGCCTATTCCTGATTTTCAGTCTGTTATCCAAAAGGACACAAGTCTAGCGAATCGGTTTTCGAGCCATGATTTGCTCGTCGCCAATGCTGCCGGTATTCTGCCTTCACTGCATGAATTCATTATCCTGAAAACGGTAAACCGTGAAAGCAATGATCGAGAACTCTCGGCTAAACGGCAACAAATTAATGATCGAATTTCGTTAGCCTCCATGCAGATTTCAAGCATAGCCGCCGAACTTGATTGTGAGGCCGAGCGGGCTAACCGTCTGGCCAACTATTTACAGCAAATGGATAGCAAACGCATCCAGCAGCTAACGGTACTTTCTGTGGTTGTCGGAGCCCTAACGACAGTGGCCACCGCTTTCATTCAATCGGATACGCCCAGTAAAACAGTAAGTATTGGAGGAGGGGCTATAAGTGCCTTCCTGGCGGGTAAAGCTGCGTTTGCGTCGAAGCGGACCATTCACCTGGTGGATCAACGCAATTTATTGACTGACATTTGGAATCAGCACCAACGGTCAACGGTTTATCCTCCTTTCGTATGGTACATGCTTACCGATAAGTCATTTAGCTATGGTGGTCAGCACTCGATCAGTTTTAATACACGCCAACGCTGGGTGGACTATAGTTTAGACGGTACATCGGCTCAGGAAGTACAGATGTATTTCGCGGCCGAAGGCGATTACAGAGCCGATAATCTCTCTACACGCGCTGAAATGCTTAATCAACTCCAGTCGGAAGTTCGACTCATTGTTCAGGATCTACAGAGTCTACTTCTTAACGTATCAAAACAATTTTAATATCTTTATTCCCAGGCTGGAAGAATGACCACAACTGGTATAACCAACGAATGTGGTTAAATGTAAACAGATTCGTTTTTCAGACTAAAATCAATGCCGTTGAAGCTAGCTCTGCGCCACCTGTTGAGAAGTATATTTTGAACGTATGAAAAGCTTTGTTGTCATAAAATTGCTGACTCTTCTGGCCATCCTTGCTGGCAACGCTGTTGACGTATCGTTACAAAATCAGCGTAGTATACTTCCACCACCTCGCAAACTTGTCTGGGCCGATGAGTTCGATAAGGCTGGCCTGCCCGATTCAACAAAGTGGGGGTATGAAGTTGGGGGAAATGGCTGGGGTAATAATGAACTGCAAGTCTATACCTCCCGACGTAGTGAAAACGCCCGTGTCGAAAATGGCAAACTCATTATCGAAGCCCGAAAAGAATCGTATCAGGGAAAAAACTATACCTCAGCCCGCTTGCTGACTCAGGGCAAAACCACCTGGACCTACGGACGTATCGAGGCCATGGCCAAGCTGCCCAAAGGCGTAGGCACCTGGCCTGCGGTCTGGATGCTGGGCAAAAACATACCAACGGCAGGCTGGCCTAAGGCTGGCGAAATCGACATCATGGAGCACGTTGGTTTTGATGAGGGCGTTGTTCATGGCACCGTTCATACCGAAGCCTACAACCACAGCAAAAAAACCGAAAAAGGTAAGGCTGTTACTGTTAAGGACGTAACAACGGCCTTCCATCTGTATGCCATAGAGTGGACCGCCGACCAGATCGACTTCTTCGTCGACGATCAGAAATATTACAGCGTTCAGAAGTCAGCGCTGGGCAGCACCGAAGCCGAGTGGCCGTTCGATCAGCCGTTTTACCTGATCCTGAACGTAGCCGTTGGTGGCAACTGGGGCGGGCAAAAAGGCGTCGACGAAACCATCTGGCCGCAGCGCATGGAAGTTGACTACGTGCGGGTGTACCAGTAAATTCGAACTGGGCTACGTAGTGGGTAAAATAGTGTCCAGCCCCCACTGTTTCATGACATCGTTGGTAAACAGCTTGAGGGAATTTTTGTCCTTCATCAGCGTATTTCGGGCTTTTATCCAGGCATCTACACTGGCGGAGGAATACATGGTCCGTAGGCGGGTTTTAGTTAAGTCGAGCATCTTGCCCCAATGAAACGCAAACGGAATCCCGGCGGCTTCTAATTTGTCCCAGAACGTAGTGCAGAAGCTGGTCGTTTTGTCCGAGAAAATTCCGTCTAATTCGAGCACACAGGTCTTCGGAAATTTAGTAAAACCAAGGGTGGCATCCGTTCCTTTAACGTAGCGGAACGCAAAAATTCCAGTAAATGGCCCAGTTGTGTCATTATGCGCCAGTAATAAACTGATCACATCCGACACCTTATCCGAGGGAATACTGACGGCAGCGCTGAGTAACTTACCATGAAAACTGGTACTCGAAAAGATTTCTCCGTGCGTGCCAAAAACCTTTTCAAAAACAGGATACTGTTGCCTGGTAAGCGCATTGACGACCATTGGAACAACGGCCGGAATGACCTGGGTCAGTCCCCCAATAAAGCTTGGCGCATCATCGCCGGGTGCCACACCGGGTGGGCTAATGGATGGGCGCGGGTAGTCATCGGTGTAGTCGCGCTTATACATGGTCGTCACATAAGCCCCCTCGCCGAGGTCGTATGGGTTGATAACTACCTGAAAATGGTAAGGGTCTTCATTCGTGAACGGTAACGACAAATGGGTGAAATCAAGCGTTTTCATACTCTCCTCAAGAACGGCATCAATGGGCATCCGTCGCCGATACGTTTCATAGAGAAAAAGCGGCACCGTTTCGATCATGACACCATGAATGAAGCCGAAACTGCCAAAACTTACCAGAGCCGCTTTAAACAAATCATCGTCACGGACGGGTTCAGCGCCTATTTTCTGGAGAAACGAGTCAGAGACGACGGGGTACGATTTTCGTTCGAGCCATACGTGCCGGGTAGGGCTTACGATGATATGCAGCCCCACGACAAACTCCGGAATTGCCCCGATCTTGTAGGCCGATCCATGCGTACCGGTCGATAAAGCCCCGGCGATCGTTTGTCCATTGCTGGCCCCCGATGTCATGAGTGATCGCTTGCGTTTCCGGAGCCTGTCCGTCAGTTCCTGAACCGACACACCACACTGCGAGAAATAAAGATCATCGGCCGTTTTAGCGTAGGCGGACTGGACGCTGCCATCTGTAATTTTTAGACTAATATTCAGCGGCTTCGTATTGAGAACAATGCCGTCGGTAGCCGTAATTTTCGTAAATGACCACTCCCCACCAACAACCCGCAGGCGCAGATTTTTCTGGATAGCTTCCTGAAGCAGTTGCTGAACGCCAGCGGTGGTGGAGTTATAATCGTCGACGATGTTATCGGTTTCGTCGTTGGCCAGATCGAAAAGATTGTTGATCTCCTGCACGAAGGTTTCATGACGGGGCGACCATTTTTTTTGATTGGTAGGGTGAATAATCATAGTCGGGAGGGTCTGATACGTAGTAATTTGGCGTTATAATTCACCTTCGCGGGGGCAGGGTTTGGGGCATTTCCATTCTACCTGTACGGGACTCCAGATGCCGAGCGTTGCGACGGTGAGTACAGAATAGCCGAGATTGGTCGTTATCCGAACTTCATCTATACTTTTCAGATTAAGCGTATCGCAATTGGTGGCGACCACATTCTGCTGAACAAGACCCCAAAAGAATGAGTGGGCTGTTTTCCTTTGGTAGCCTGTTGAGGGATCGAATTTCGACGTTGTAATGCGGTAGTGATAGCAACTTTGCGTGGTGATAAGAATCAGTGCCAGACAGGCCTGCCGAATGCGTAAGGAATAGCGTATTTTCATGATCGTACTTTTTAGATATGAATTGATTATCAATAAATTAGTGACGACTATTTGGCTAAATCAATACATACCTATTCAAAAAAAATCTTGGTTTGGGCTTTAATTGTGGTAACGGGCAGGTTACTTATTTATCGGTCAGATAAGCGTTGACAATCATCAAATTCAGTATCTTACCTGCTGTTCAACAACCTGACCTCCTGTATGAAATACCAACTACTTATTTTGCTGGGGTTGCTATCTATGGCTGCCCGCTCGCAGTCGCCGACTTTTTCCGTTACGTTCCCGCTCTCCAAATCGGTTAAACCACTTGATGGGCGCGTGCTGCTGATTCTGGCGAAAACGGATAAACCAGAACCGCGCTCGCAGGTGAGCGATGCCGTTGAAACCGCTCAATTGTTTGGCGTCGATGTGAATGAACTCAAGCCCGGTCAAGCCGCAACCGTCGATGCCAGTGCGTTTGGCTATCCGAAACGTAGCCTGAAAAACATCGCCCCCGGCGACTACTACGTGCAGGCGGTGTTGCATAAATACGAAACCTTCAAACGGAGCGATGGCCATACGGTCAAGTTGCCGATGGATCGGGGAGAAGGACAAAACTGGCGAACGGCTCCGGGTAATTTATTTAGCAAGGCGCAGAAAATCAGCATTAAAGCGGGCGGTGGTCAATCCTTTGCGGTCGTGATGGATCAGGAAAATCCTGTCCTTCCATTACCGAAAGACACGAAATTTATCAAGCACATCAGAATTCAGAGCAAGCGCCTGACCGAGTTCTGGGGGCGGCCAATGTTCGTTGGGGCACACGTACTGCTGCCTGCCGGGTTCGACGAGCACCCCGACGCGCATTTTCCGCTCTGCATTTATCATGGGCATTTTCCTGATGATTTCGCTGGATTCAGCGAAACACCTCCGCCTGCCAATATGGATACGACCGATTACATCGAGCGGTTTAAACTCCACGGCTACAAAAAAATCGTGGCGCAGGAAGCCTATGATTTCTATAAAAAATGGACCAGCAAGGAGTTTCCCCGCATGTTGATCGTTGAAATTCAACACGCGAATCCTTATTACGACGACTCCTACGCGGTGAACTCCGAAAATCTCGGCCCGTATGGCGACGCTATTATGTATGAACTCCTGCCCGAAATCGAAAACCAATTCCGGGGTATTGGCCAAGGCTGGGCGCGTTTTACGTATGGCGGTTCAACGGGTGGCTGGGAAGCGCTGGCGGTTCAGGTGTTGTATCCCGACGAGTTCAATGGCTGTTTTGCCGCCTGTCCCGACCCCATTACGTTTGACGCCTACACGAACTTCAATCTCTATAAAGACAAGAATGCTTATTACGCCGAAGGGCCATTCCGCCGGACACCAAGGCCCGGTCAGCGGAATTACCTCGGTCAGGTGAAATGTACCGTTGAGCAATCCAATCACCGCGAACTCGCCATTGGCACACACAGCCGATCGGGGGATCAGTTCGATATTTGGGAGGCTGTGTATTCACCCGTTGGGGCCGATGGCTATCCGAAACGAATCTGGAATAAACTCACCGGAGAGATTGATACCACCGTGGCGAACTATTGGCGTGAGCATTACGATCTCATGCATATTCTTCGGCGCGATTGGAAAACGCTTGGTCCGAAAGTGGCTGGTAAGATTCATATTTACTGCGGTGATATGGACAACTATTATCTCAACAACGCTGTTTATCTGATGGAAGATTTTCTGAAAAGTGTACAGAATCCAGTGGCCAACAGCGAAGTAGCGTACGGCGACCGCGCCGAACACTGCTGGAACGGAGATCCTACGCAACCAAATTATATCAGTCGCCTGCGTTACAATACCATGTACGTAGACAAAATCATGAAACGCATCGAAGAGTCAGCCCCTCAGGGTGCTGATTTGAAAAGCTGGCGCTATTAAGCCAACGCATTCTATGAATTTACCACATACACTAAATGGAAACCGGATTCTAAAGAAGCTGGATTTTGACCTTTTATACACCAAATACAACAATCACCGGCGCTTACAGGTATTCGCCAAAAAAGGAACGTCTTGCGTGCGATGTGGTGTCGATGGTGTTTACCTGCTGAAGTCGGTGGATCGGGGAGATGGGTATCATATCGATCTGTATACGGCCAATTTTGTACTCATGACGATTGACCATATCATCCCTAAATCCAGAGGTGGAGCCAGTGCCCTGTCGAATTACCAGCCTATGTGCCAGCATTGTAATGGGTTGAAAGGCAACACACTGGAAGGCGCCGAGTTGTAAGGTAAAACGTATTGACCAAAGCGATGTAAGGGATTTCCTGTTCGGTCGCTATGGTAAAAATAAATCCCCCCTCAGCGCTGAGGGGGGATTTATTTTGCTACGTATCCCATGATCGTGGGATGGCGGAGTGTAGGGCAGGCGGGTAGTTAAGCTACCTGTAAATTCACGTCCGATTTCTCCAGTAAGGGTGTGATGTATTGCTCACACAACGCATTCGCGTCGTATTGGCGGAATTCGTCTGCCAGCTTCTGCACATTTCGTTTGTACTGTAGATCGGTAAGTACCCGTTCGACACCCTGTCGGATTTGAACAGCGGTTGGGGTTTCCGTCTTCAGATCGACGCCGAGTTTAAAATAACCGACGCGGGCCGCAATCTCATTTTTGCCTTCATGAACCCCCGCAGCTACCATGGGCAGGCTGTTTTGAATGGCCATCGTAACCCCTCCGTAGCCCGCATTCGTGACGTATACATCGGCGTAGGGCATCACGGAATTGAAATCAATAAAGTCGTCAATGATGATGTTTGCCTGCGGATAGCGAGCCTGTAGCTCTTTCGTCTGTGACCCACCCGTGGTAGCAATCACCAGTGTTTTTTCGTCGTCTTTGAAGGCCTCCAGCGTTGGCAAAATAATCTTGGCAGGATCGCGTTCAACAGTACCCTGTGTCACCAGCACCACCCGTTTATACTGCTTGGCTAAAGCTACCTGTCTGAATGGGTTTCGAACGCTTTGGCTATAAGGCAACATCGGCCCTACAAAGCGAATATTGGCACTTTTGTTAGGACGATTGTAGTCAAAACCAGGTGTGCCACTCTGCAAAAACACATCGGGCTGCCGAACAAATGCATCAAATACAAAATCGGGACTTGGTGGCAAACCGTGATCGGCCAGGAGTTTATTATACAAATCCGTGCAGGACTTGAACAGGTGGTTATTGGTTAGATACCGCAAAAAACTGTGCTTCATCCGCCCGAAAATGTTGTTCGAGGGGACCAGTCCTAAGCCGGTCGGCGGCAATCCTTTGGAGGTCTCGGTCAACGGCACCACGCCCACAGTCGCTACCGGTACGTTCAGCAACTGCTTTATGAAAGGGCCACCCGCAAACAGCAGGTCACAAACCAGCAGATCGTATGGCCACTCCTTGTAGATGGCCGTTAGATCGGCGGTGAATTCTGGGGCACGTAGCAGAAATACATTGTTGATGTCGAACCGTAGCCGGGCAAGGGTGCCTTTAATGTGCTGGCGTTCGGGCAGGGCTGTGTCGAGATTTAACTGATTGATTTCCTGCGCCTGTTGATACGGATAATACGGAATACCAAGTTTCTGGATTTTGTCGGCATAGCTTGGGCCGGTATACCACCGAACATCGTGTCCCTGATTTTTCAAATGAACGGCCAGACCCGTCAACGGGTTGAGGTGACCGTCCATGGGCATGGTCGCAAACAGAATACGTTTAGTGTTCATTAGTAGGTGTTGTTGGGAGTAAAAGAGGATTATTGCTATCAATAAAGATGCTGCTAAAGTAGTTGGTCGCTTACTGGTCGACCAGCGACAACAAGCTGAAATGGAAAAAATGGCGGTTGAATTAGCATTAAATGGGATTAACCTGTTGGTTGTAGAGATTCACTCTTTCCCCGTATCCTTTTTATTGTTACCTACTGTCTCAACATATCCAGTGATTGCTGAAACGAAAATGAATGCAAGTAAATGTCTTTTAATCAATTGGTTAGGCAACTTTCTGTCTAAGGAATATGTCAATGTTTTTATCTAGTGGTTATTAAATATGTCTATAAGTCACAATCGACTAATTTTGTAAATTATATCGTACGCAGACAGGTAGGATTGCCTTGGCAACTTGCTTACAATACCACCAACGTATCCAGACCACTGTGCTACGTTAACAACTTATTTATTGATCTCTCAATCAAGTAGTAACTTAGTAAACTGACGCCCTAATCGCCGTTTAGCATGAAAAAAGTGCGTGTATCGTTTCCCGTAAACAAGAAGATCGTCTGGCTCTGTGGGCTGGTCCCAATGCTGAGCCTGCTGGCTTACCAGCAAGACAAAGACCCCATTGACCGACGTATCAAACGGATGGCTCCCGAAAAAGCCGCGGCTCTGGCGAAATCCATCGAAGCAACCGTAACGCCGGAACTGGCTGAAGGACTTACCCTGAAGCTGTGGGGTGTCGATTCGCTGGTGGCCGATCCAATTGCCATCGATATTGACGACAACGGACGTATCTACTACACCCGCACGAATCGGCAGAAAAACTCTGAATTCGATATTCGCGGGCATCAGGATTGGGAAATTGAATCGAACCGACTCCAATCAATCGAAGATAAACGCGCTTTCCTGCATCATGTGCTGTCGCCGGAAAACAGCAAGAAAAACGAGTGGCTGAAAGACCTCAATGGGGATGGCTCGCACGATTGGAAGGATATGACCATCGAGAAGGAAAACATTTACCGGATTGAAGATACCTCCGGCGATGGCGTCGCTGATTTGTCGCAATTGGTGGTCGATGATTTTCATGATGAAGTGACCGACGTCGCGGGTGGTGTTTTAATCAACGGTAACGATTTATACGTAGCCGTCGCCCCCGATTTATGGCGGATGCGCGATAAGGACGGTGATGGCATTGCCGAAGAAAAAACGTCCCTTTCGCACGGCTATGGCATTCACGTTGGCTTTAGCGGTCACGGTATGTCGGGCGTAGAAATGGGGCCGGATGGAAAAATCTACTGGCAGATTGGCGACATCGGCTTCAACGGAAAAGGCCCCGATGGCAAGAAATGGGAATATCCGAACTGTGGTGTTGTAGTAAGGGCCAATCCCGATGGCAGTGATTTTGAAGTGTTTGCGTCGGGCGTCAGAAACACGCATGAGTTTGTGTTCGATGAGTACGGAAACCTCATCAGCGAGGATAACGATGGCGACCATCCGGGCGAGAAAGAGCGGCTGGTATACATCGTGAATGGCTCGGATACGGGCTGGCGGAGCAACTGGCAGTACGGCAAATACCGCGATCCAAACAACAATACGTATAAAGTATGGATGGACGAGCAGATGTATAAGCCGCGCTTCGAAGGGCAGGCTGCCTACATTACGCCAACCATTTCCAACTTCGTGAGCGGCCCCGCCGGTATGCTCTACAACCCCGGCACGGCCTTGAGTCCTAAATACAAGAACACCTTTTTCATCGCTGAGTTTGTGGGGAATCCCGCCCGCTCCGGCATTCATTCGTTCAAGCTAAAAACAAAAGGAGCTTCGTTTGAACTAGGTGAACAGAAGAAGATTCTGGGTAACGTACTGGCTACCGGCATTGATTTTGGCCCGGATGGGTCCATGTATATTGCCGACTGGATAAACGGGTGGGATGCTAAAGATTATGGACGCATCTGGAAACTAGACGACAAAGAAGGTACTGCCTGGACAGATCGGCAACGTACCAAAACCCTGCTGGCTGAAAATTTCAGTAGTCGTCAGCCAACTGATTTGGGCGAGTTGTTGAAAAATCCGGACATGCGGGTTCGCCAGAAAGCGCAGTTCGAGTTGGCGAAGCGGGGAGAGGTTGGCGTGTCCATATTTACCGCAGCTATCAAACAAACTGGCAATCAGTTAGCGCGGGTGCATGGCATCTGGGGTATCAGTCAACTGGCTCGCCAGGATATGAAACACGCGCAACTTCTGATGCCGCTGTTGCAGGATACTGATCCAGAAATTCGGGCGCAGGCGGCCAAATGGATTGGTGATGTGCGTTATAAAGAAGCTGGCCCTGCCTTGATTCCGTTACTGAAAGACGCCAATAGTCGCGCCCGTTTCTTTGCGGCCGAAGCCTTGGGACGTATCGCTTACGAACCCGCTATTCAGCCGATTATCCAGATGCTGGACGCCGAAAAAGATGAGGATGCGTACCTGAGGCATGCCGGAAGTTTGGCCCTGGCGAGGATTGGGAAAGCTGAACCCATCATAGCCTTGTCGACTAGTCCGTCGCGGGCAGTTCGGATTGCTGCGGTGGTGGCCCTTCGGCGCATGAGTAATCCCGGCATCGCCAGTTTCCTGGCCGATCAGGATGAATTTATCGTCACCGAAGCGGCTCGGGGCATCAACGACGACCTGTCAATTCCCGCAGCGTTGCCTGCGCTGGGGAACGTATTGAAGACGACTAAGTTTACCAACGAACCTCTGCTACGTCGGGCCATTAACGCAAATCTTCGGGTTGGCACGTCGGAAGCCATGCAAAATCTGATCGACTACACCCTGAAAGAAGGTAGTCCTGTCGCGATGCGGGCTGAAGCACTGGAAGCGCTTAGCACCTGGTCGAAACCGTCGGTGCTAGACCGGGTGGATGGTCGTTATCGGGGCGTCATCGAACGCGATCCGATGCTGGTGAAAAACAAAGCAGCCGATCTATACATCAAGATGGCGTCCAGCTCCGAATTGCCTTTGCGATTGAGCGCCGTTAAAGCCATCAGCAAACTAAACCTGACGGAGGGTTCGGCAACGCTGTTTACGCGCTTGACGGAAGATAAAGAACCGACGGTTCGGATTGCTGCGTTACGTTCCCTGGCTGCGATGAACGACCCACAAATCAGCAAAGCGATTGAAAAGGCGCTGGCTGATTCCGAAAAAAGCGTGCGCGTAGCGGGTCTTGACCTGGTTGCCAAAACGAACATGTCTAAAGACCTGATGGTGTCGCTGCTGTCGGATGTGATCGCTAAACGGACGACCGAAGAAAAACAGGCGGCCCTGGTTACACTGGGAAAATTGCCGGTTAAAAATTCGCAGCCCATTTTCGATCAGTTGCTAACAAAAATGTCGGCGGGAAGTCTAGCGCCGGAAATTCAACTGGAATTGGAAGAAGCCATCGACAGCACGCGTTCTCCGCAATTGATCGGCCGTTATAAAGCGATGGTGGCCAAATTCTCACCCGATGCCGTCGCGGCTTCGTTTAAAGGCAGTCTGATTGGGGGCGAACCTGACCTGGGCCGACGTATTTTCTTCCGTCACCAAACGGCGCAATGCATTCGGTGCCATTCCTACGATGACCTGGGTGGGGATGCCGGTCCCCGATTGAATGGCGTAGCCAGCCGACTCACCCGCGAACAACTACTGGAGGCTTTAATTAACCCAAGTGCCCGACTGGCACCGGGTTTTGGAACGGTTACGCTCAAACTTAAAAATGGCAAAACAGTTAGCGGTATTCTACAGGGCGAAACGGCCACCGACGTTAAAGTCAAAGCGGGTGATAAACCAGATATTGCTATCCCGAAAGCGCAGATTGCCAAACGGACCAATTCGCCATCGGGCATGCCCGAAATGCGCTATCTGCTGACGAAACGGGAAATTCGGGACGTAATAAGCTTCCTCGCTACGTTAAAAGATAGTTAAGTTGAGGTGAAATGAAAGCTTACAAAGGCCTAATGATCGTGCATCATTAGGCCTTTTCTTTACATCAGGATTTATAAGACCTTAAACAAAACAACCTCAAAATCGTAATCTATTTACCGATTACTACCCATCCTCCCGATGAATTACGAAAATTCCCTCGCCTTCGCTCAGCAACTCGATCAGGCTGATCCACTACGTCATTTTCGCGACCGATTTCATATTCCTAAGCGGGATGGGCAACCATTGATATACCTGTGTGGGAACTCACTGGGATTGCAACCCAAAACGGCCCGGGATGCTTTGAATCGGGAACTCAATACGTGGCAGAATCTGGGCGTAGAAGGCTGGTTTGATCAACCAGAAGCCGCGGAGCAACCCTGGTTAAGCTATCACGCTACCTGCAAAGACGCCTTGGCGCACATCGTCGGCGCAGAACCGTCGGAAGTGTGTCCGATGAATGCGCTGACGGTTAATCTTCATTTACTGTTGGCGTCTTTCTACAAACCAACCGAAAAAAAATTCAGGATTCTAACCATAAAAGGCGATTTTCCATCGGATCAATACGCGCTGGAAACTCAGGTTAAACATCATGGCCTGGACGTTGCGAAGACAATTATCGAAATTGCTCCTCAGGACGACGGCGAATCCACGCTGGGCCTGATTCATACAACCGATATTCAGAAGGCTATTGTCGAACACGCTGACTCGCTGGCCGTGATCTGGATGAGCGGCCTGAATTACTATACCGGACAAGTTTATAACATGGCGGCTATCGCTGAAACTGCCAAGCTGCATTGCATTCCCATTGGTTTGGACCTGGCCCATGCTATCGGCAACGTACCGCTACGTCTCCATGATTGGGACGTCGATTTTGCCACCTGGTGTTCGTATAAATACCTGAACGGTGGTCCGGGAGCAGTTTCCGGTGTGTTTGTGCACCAGAAACATCACGATCAAAACCTGCCCCGGCTGGCAGGCTGGTGGGGTTATCGGGAAGACCGGCGTTTCGACATGACGCCCGGTTTCTTACCGGCTTCCGGTGCCGACGGCTGGCAGGTCAGTACGCCAAATATTCTGGCGTTGGCGCTGCACCGGGCCGCCATTTCCATAACGGCCGAAGCGGGCCTTGTGGCATTACGGCAAAAAAGCGAGCAGCTTACTGGCTTTCTGGAATACGTATTGACGCCCTTTGACGAGATTCAGCTGCTAACACCGGACGATCCAAATCAACGCGGTTGCCAGTTGTCGTTGTTAGTACGAAAAAAGGGTAAGGCTTTATTTACCTATCTGACAGAACAAGGAATTATTGGCGACTGGCGGGAGCCTGACTGCATTCGACTGGCGCCCACGCCCTTATACAATACATTTGAGGACGTTTGGCAAGTCGGTGAAGCGTTACGGAAGTTTTTTTAGCGCTGATACTTCGGCGGTTGGTTTTACAAATGCTACGTTCCGTTTCAGACCGTCTAGCTTTGTCCGTTTCACCGCCGACCGCCGAAAGATTTCCCGGAAAACGTCTTCCGTAATTTCTTCCCAATCGGTGTTTGTCAACGTAGTGAGTTCAGGGTGCGGATCAAAAGCGGGTGTTTGATGTGGTCGCGAAAACCGATTCCAGGGGCAAACATCCTGACAGATGTCGCAGCCGAAAATCCAGTTGTCAAATTTTCCCTGAACCTCAGTCGGGATAGCCTCTTTCAGCTCAATGGTGAAGTAGGAAATGCATTTGCTGCCATCCACGACGTAGGGCCCGACAATAGCGTCGGTAGGGCAGGCGTCAATGCAACGCGTGCAGGTGCCGCAATAGTCAGTGATAGGGCCGTCGGGTTCCAGTTCGAGATCCAGAATTAACTCGCCAATAAAGAAGAAGGAACCGATCTCGCGATTGATCAGGTTCGTGTGCTTGCCAACCCAGCCCAAACCCGCCCGCTTGGCCCAGGCTTTATCCATAACAGGGGCCGAATCGACAAACGCCCGCCCACCTACTTCGCCGATTTCTTCGTGAATGTAGGCTAGCAAGTCCTTCAGCTTGTCTTTTATAACGAAGTGATAATCTGTGCCATAGGCGTATTTTGATAGCTTATAATCCGCATCGCCTTCGGGCAGTTTCTGCTCAGGATAATAATTCAGTAGAACCGTTATCACCGACTTGGCATCATCGACCAATAAGCGTGGGTCAAGGCGTTTATCGAAATGATTGGCCATGTAATTCATCTGGCCGTGCATCCCATTTTTGAGCCAGGTTTCCAGACGGGGGGCTTCTTCTTCCAGAAAATCGGCTTTGGCTATACCACAAAAATCGAAGCCTAATCCAAGGGCTTTGGCCTTAATGAGTTGCGTATAGTGCCGAGCGGGCATGAACGTGAATAAGCTAGAATGAGCAATGAAGGCTAAAGACCTATTGGTTAAGAACTATTTTGTCCTGTTTTTAAATCCTGTAAATCATATAAATCAATTAAATCCTGGTTCAGACATCCAGTAAATCCTGCCAACCTTGGTTCAGACATCGACAAGGTACTGTGTCAACTTGTCAGGAAATCTGGTTTTGGCCGGGCTTTTGCCAATCTTTGTCTATGAATTTCTGGAAGCGAAATAGAAGCTCAGCAATGGAAAATAAAGACATCATAGACGAAATGCCGTCCGAGAATACCCAACAATCTGACAACCTGACAACCGCAACGGCGGACCGCGAAGAAGCCGTAACGGTGAATGGTGGCGAAGCCGCTGAAGCAACCGAAGAGGTGCCTCAAGCCGACGCTTTTGTGGCAGAAACCGCAACGGCGGACCGCGAAAAGATCGGTAGCGAACTGGCCGAACTGAAAGACAAATATCTCCGTTTATACGCTGATTTTGACAATTTTCGTCGGCGTACTGCCAAAGAAAAACTTGACCTGATCAGCAATGCAAACGAAGGCTTATTGAAAGCGTTGATTCCGGTTGTCGACGATTTCGAGCGGGCTATGCAGTCCATCGACCAAACCGACGACATAACCGCTGTCAAAGAAGGTGTATCGTTGATCTATAGTAAGTTATATAAAACGCTGGAAGGCAAAGGACTAAAGCCAATGGTGTCGAAAGGCGAACCGTTTAACGCTGACCTGCATGAATCTGTCACGCAGTTTCCGGCTCCCAGCGACGATTTGAAAGGCAAAGTCATCGAAGAAATTGAGAAAGGTTATTATCTAAATGACAAAGTCATCCGGTTTGCAAAAGTGATTGTAGGAAGCTAAAATAATGAGTGAATGAGTGAATGAGCGAATGAGTGAAAAATTAATGCAATTGCACCGGCAATCTGGCATTTTCACTCATTCGCTCATTCACTCATTCACTCATTCAAAAATATGGCAACGAAGCGCGATTATTACGAAATTCTGGGCGTTGACAAGAACGTCTCAGCGGAGGATTTAAAGAAGGCGTATCGCAAGATGGCTATAAAACACCATCCAGATAAGAACCCCGACGATCCTACCGCCGAAGAGAAATTTAAGGAAGCCGCCGAGGCTTATGACGTACTGAACGACCCGCAGAAAAAGGCCCGCTACGATCAGTACGGTCATGCAGGTATGGCTGGTGCGGCAGGTGGTGGCTACGGTGCCGGTGGCCCGTCGATGGAAGATATTTTCAGTCAGTTTGGCGACGTCTTTGGCGACGATTCGCCATTTGGCGGTTTCTTCCGGGGCCAGGGCGGTGGCGGTGGACGGCAACGCGTTCGTCGTGGCTCCGATCTGCGCATCAAACTGAAACTGAATTTGCAGGAAGTTGCCAACGGCGTTGAAAAGAAGATCAAGGTTAAGCGGCATGTAACCTGTAATACCTGTGGGGGTAACGGGTCCAAAAACGGAACCGCTGTGCAGACCTGCTCGACTTGTCAGGGCACTGGACAAACCCGCAAAGTGGTCAATACGATGCTTGGTCAGATGGTGTCGACCAGCACTTGCCCAACCTGTAATGGCGAAGGTAAAATTGTAACCGATCGTTGCGATGCCTGTTTTGGCGAAGGACGCGTCTTGCAGGAAGATGTTATTCCAATCAAAATTCCGGCTGGCGTTGCCGAAGGTATTCAATTGTCGGTTGGCAGTAAAGGAAACGTACCACCACGCGGAGGTGTAGCGGGCGATTTGCTTATTGTAATTGAGGAGGAAGAAGATGCCGACCTCAAACGCGATGGCAACAACGTAGTGTTTGATCTGTATGTCAACTTTGTCGATGCGGCCGTTGGCACCAGTGTCGAAGTGCCTACGATCGACGGCAAGGCACGTATCACGCTCGAGCCCGGTACGCAAAGTGGCAAAATTCTTCGCTTGAAAGGCAAAGGCATTAAAGAGCTAAATGGCTACGGTCGGGGCGATGAACTCGTTCATGTGAATGTCTGGACACCGAAGGCGTTGTCAGTTGAAGAGCGGGCAATCCTGGAGAAGTTACGCCATTCACCAAACTTCCAGCCCAAGCCCAATAAGAACGAAAAGGGGTTTTTCGATAAGATGAAAGATTTCTTTCACGGATGAGCAAATGCGCTGAATAGGTACTTAGCCAATAGAAAGTAACCAGCAAAAAAGCCCCGTTTCGGGGCTTTTTTGCTGTCAAGTGCTTAATTCAATACGTGTTTGTTACAGGTTCGTTCGAACATTCATAAGACGGTTGATTTTTACCGCATCTTTCCACCGTCATAACAAAAAACAGCCGGTCCATAGAACCGGCGTTTTGACCTCCAACTGTGCTTAATACCCACTGTACGAGCCTAGTAGCAAATTGGCTGCGTCAGGGTGTACTATTATTTTTACGGCTGGCAAGTTCCTGAATCATTTGATCCAAAACCTGATTAATTCTTCGCTTGGCGATGGGCAATATCTCCCCCGAAAGCAGTGTGACATAGGCTTGTCTGGAATCTATTTTGATAACTGTCTGGATGCATTTGGGGTTAACCAGATGTTGCTTATGAATGCGTATGAAATCAGGTAATCGACTGGCATACTGAGCAAGTGAGGAAGGGAATATATGGACTTTTCCGTCATTCATATGCAGATACGAGTAGTTGCTGTGGCCGGATATGCGAACAATGGCAGCTTGATTATCGGGGGTTATTTTGTTATGGGTTAGCTTTAATTTACTCATTCAGGGATGTTGACGTTGATCGCATACATACGATATAGGACGCACGATGGATTCAATTAACATCAGGCCCATCAGTTATCGGCCATCCTTGTCATCGTTACTGATCTTTTTGCCTTTTTTACCGCCACCAGCGCTCATCTGCCCAAATCGCCACTCAAATGAGAGTCGTATGGAACGGCGGATGTAATAGTTTCGGGCTTCTGATTCGAAGGTAGGGGCCGACTGATGGCTCGTTTGCACGACTCCTCGATTGAAGGGGTTGTTCAGACCTAAGGTCAGACTCGCCTGTTTGTTCACAAACTCCCGTTTGGCCGAAATACTGTGCCAGTAAAAACCGGTGTTCGTTCCTTGCAAACTGACCCAGCTTGAATTGAAATTGCCATTGGCCTGTAGTGTGAAATTGTTGGGTAGTTTGTAACTGGTGTTCAGATTGACGTTCCACACCAGACCATTATTTCCCTGATTGAGCGCCGGACTGAACAAGTCGACGTAGCGGACGTCACCGCCCCCATTGAGATTCCAGTTTTTAATCGGCTGGCTGCTCAGATTCAGGTTCAGTCCGTAGGCTTTTCGCTGGGCAATATTCTGCGGTTTGTTAATCGAGACCCCGGCTGCGTCGACGGTCGAGACATAGTCGATGGCGTTGTTGGTAAGCCGCCAGTACAACGCCGTATTTACCGATAAGCCATTTTTGGTACTGACACTATAGGCCAGTTCGGTGGCGTGACTTAGTTCTGGGTTAAGATACGGATTACCTGTTTGAATATTTTTGGGATCGCTCTGGTTCAGCCAGGGATTCAGATACCAGACCATCGGGCGCTGAATACGTTGCGTATAACTTACCTTGACCGTATGGGTTTTGATGGTTTTGGCTAACGTGAAGCTAGGAATCAGGTTGGAATATTGACTGGCTAACTTCGTTTGGGTTGTTGTGAAATCGCCCTGGATGTCCGTATGTTCGATACGTGCTCCGGCGTTCAGATTCCACTTTCGTTTCGTGTCGATTCGCAGGGCGGTGTAGGCTGAATAAACCCGTTGTATGTAATTAAAATCGTTCGATTGGGTAGAATCAGTCACCAGGGCTCCCTGACCATCAAGCGACTGTGATACCCGGTATTCACTGCCAATGTCACGCAGAATTCCTTTCAATCCAACTTCAAGTTTTAGGCTGGTTGTGTCTTTCCGGCCATTGATGGTGAAGGGATGGGTGTAATCCGTCTGAAAGGTATACTCCTGATTGCTGCTGTAGTTGCTGCTATGCTGGCGATAGATCAGTTGTTCTGCCATCGAATACCGATCGGTATCGTAAACGTAATTATCGGGCATTCGGCTGAACTGAGTCAGGATCGAAAACTCCTGACCGGGCTTTTGAAACGTTTTGGTATAACCCAGGTCGAGCTGGCCGTTGCCGTAGGGATTACTGAACCTGATGTCATTCCGAAAGGCTTGCAGTTCCTCCCCAGCGGGGTTCGTCAGCCGGTTCACTACGTTGCTGTTATTGGGATAATAACCACCCCAGACATTCGCGGCAAAATTGAAATGATTAGTCGAATCGGGATCATAATCAATGCTCATTTCGCCATAGCCGCCCGTACCGGTATTATCGGCACTACTTTGTTGAGTCAAGATACTAAGTGGCTGACTCGGTCCGTCGCTGCTGGGCATCAGCGCCGTACGCGTCGATTGATTTTCGCGCTGGTTACGAAACTGATAGCCGTTGGCGGAGAGCGAAAGGCCAAATTTCTTTTTCTTCAGGTTCAGGCTCGTCCCTACGCCCCGGTTCATCGTGCCAGCCGTGACCGTAGCAGTTCCGTTGAACCCCTGAAGGGCTTTTTTCGTGATGATGTTAATGACCCCAGCTGAACCCTCCGCATCGTATTTGGCACCTGGACTCGTGATCACTTCGATGGATTTAATAACATTGGCGGGCATTTGCCGCAGCGCATCCGACAGATTTCGCGCCATCATGGCCGAGGGCTTCCCGTTAATGAGCACTTTGATATTACCATTGCCCCGCATCTGAACATTTCCATCCAGATCAACGCTCAACGTAGGCACCTTACGTAGTACGTCAGCCGCCGTACCACCCGCGTTGGAAATGTCTTTTTCGGCGTTATACACCAAACGATCCCCTTTATCCTCGACCAGCGCTTTTTGCCCCGCTACAGTTACCTCCCCCAGCGTTTTTCCTTCCGTGTTCATAAGGATCTGGCCCAGTTCGAGTGATGGTTTCTCCGTTGTGAGCAGCACCGGCAGGGATTTCGTCCGGTAACCCACAAACGATAGAAGGAGTGTGTAGCGCCCTACCGGAATATTCGGCAAGACGAACGTACCGGCGCCATCGGTGGTGGTGCCAGTGAGGAGTTTAGGTCCGTCCATTAGGGCCACTGTGGCAAAGGGAACGGCTTTTGTCGTCGTTGAGTCGGTGAGCGAACCCGCTAGTTTACCGGGCAGGAGGGCTTGAGAGAGGGCACTGGAAAGCCCAACGCCAAGCAGGAGCAGCGTGAAAAGATGTTTCATTAAAAGTGGGTAGTCGTCGGACCTATTGGGGGTGAGTTGCTAGTGGGATTGGGGTTGAGATTTTATTAGTGAACGGAAAGAATGGTCCGGTTTCATGCTTGCCCGTTTGTTGTGTTAAGGATGGAGAGACAGTGTAGTACGTTGCATCATGGAGTAAAAAAAGCTGATCTTCCATACGCTTAACGATACATCAGGCATTTCTTCATCCCTGGCTGATGCCTGGAAACAAGTGATTCGCTGTGCTTTTCAGGAAAATAAGTTAACTGATTTGTTTAACCTGGCTGGTAACTGGTACGAAGACGATTGAGAAGGAGAAACATTACAAATGCTTGTCATTTTATTAATTAGTCCTGCTTTGATTTAGTTTTTGCGTATACCCCCAACCCCCTGAAGGGGGCTTAGATGGAGAATAGTCGAGCGAAGCCCCCTTCAGGGGGTTGGGGGTATACGCAAAAACTAAATGAATTTATTAGTTAGCCCACAATCAGCGAGGGGAATGAGTGGAAATGAAAGCCACAGACGGCGTATTATTGAACGTTATGAACCAGAAACACAAAAGCCCCAACCAGGAGGTTGAGGCCGATAGATGCTTGCTACTGTATCCTTGACTGACAGGAGTGTAGAAGGTCACTCCGGTTGTAGAATTGTTCACAACGATGATAGAATCGTTCACATTTTACGCTGATTGGTAACGGCAATAGCCAACAGTAATCCATTTTGGATAGTACGGCTTATCCAGCTATTACTTTGTCGCTGATGCAAACAAAAAAGCAGACCGACATAGTGGGCCTGCTTTCCTAATTCTTAATCTAAAAGTTGTGATCAAAATAACAGCAATTCCTTCACGCATAAAAATACAATCGACCGCAGCGGGGTAAACACCGATAGATACCCCCTTTTTATCGATTGACGTGAATGGGCGGTATGTGTATACCAGGATTCTTTGTAAGGAATCGAAAGAAAACAAGTACTGGTTTTGAAAAGACCCTGTAGCTAATCGAATGGATCGGTGTTCTTTCAAGAAAAGCGACAGCCAACGTTTATACGGAGACGTTTAGCCAATCTCAATAATAAAGCTGAGTTTTAGTATCTTCGCTTCACCCCACTATTTTATAAGTTTATGCACCAAACATTGCTACTTTGTCTGGCGTTAATGCTTGCCGTTACGTTACTGGTCATGGTCGGACAGCGTTTACGGATTCCGGTCCCCATTTTTCTCGTGTTAAGTGGTTTAGCCGTTAGCCTGGTTCCGGGTATTCCCCCTATCGAAGTTGACCCCGAACTAATCTTTCTGATATTCTTACCGCCCTTACTTTACGAAGCCGCCTGGTTTATGTCCTGGAAGGAATTCTGGCGCTGGCGACGTATCATCGTTGTGCTGGCTTTTGGGCTGGTACTATTCACCTCGTTTGCTGTTGCGTATGTGTCGAGTGCCGTAATTCCCGGATTTACACTGGCGCTGGGATTTCTGCTGGGCGGCATCATTTCACCACCCGATGCCGTTGCGGCTACGTCGGTTCTGAAGGAGGTTAACATTTCGAAAGCGGCCATCAGCATTCTGGAGGGGGAGAGTTTAGTGAACGATGCGGCAAGTTTGGTGGTATTTCGCTTTGCCCTGGCCGCTGTTTTGTCGGGCTCGTTTGCGTGGCAGGTAGCCTCTGTCGATTTTTTGCTGGTCACAATAATGGGAATAGTCGTTGGACTGGCTGTAGGTGGAGTATTTTATGCAATCCACCGATGGATGCCTACGACAACCCGAATCAGCATCCTGCTGACATTCATCGCTCCCTATATTATGTACATGACCGCCGAAGAGTTTAAGGTCTCGGGGGTTATGGCTGTGGTGAGTGGAGGGCTGTTCTTGTCAAATCAGAGCCATGTAATCCTGAACCACAGTTCACGAATTCAAGGGACGGGCATGTGGGCCACGGTTGTTTTTGCTTTAAATGGCCTGGTCTTTATTCTGATCGGGCTTGAATTGCCGGTTATTATCAACGGGCTGGAGGGCTATTCGAAAACTGAAGCTGTTTTATTCGCGCTGCTGATCACGGCAGTGGTCATTGTTACGCGTATGGTATTCACGGTATCATCATCGTACTTCACTCAGTTTATCGGGAAATACATTACCGTAGCGCAGCGAAATCCTGGCTGGCGCGGCCCATTTATTATTGGCTGGGCCGGAATGCGTGGGGTTGTGTCGCTGGCATCGGCGTTGTCGGTTCCACTGGCTCTGCAAAACGGCACGCCATTTCCGCACCGGAATCTGATTCTGTTCATTACGTTTGTGGTCATTCTGGTGACGCTGGTTTTTCAGGGGCTGACCTTGCCGCTGGTTATCCGGTGGATTAATCCCAAAGATCTTGACGTGCGCATACCCGAAGATGAACAGGAAACAAGGATTCGGCTAAAGTTGCTAAAAGTGGCCCTGGCGTATCTTCATGAAAACTATGCCAAAGAATCGAGCACAAACGAACTGGTGGAAAATCTGAAGAATCGAATGGAAAGCGATCTGCATCAGACGAAACGACATCTGGATTCCTTGGAAAGCGATGGCGACAACGTAACAAAGTACAATGAGATTGTGACCGATATCATTAACGTTAAACGCGAAGAACTGCATCGACTACGCAGTGTACAGGAGTTCGACGATGAGGTTATTCGTAAAGAAGAAGCCCAGATGGATCTGGAGGAGGAAAAGTTAATCACCCGATTCGTTAAGCGAATTGTTTTCGATAGGTAACCTATAAAAAAGCCCGGACTGCACAACACAGTCCGGGCTTTTTTATAAGTTACCTATCGATCAACCAAACGCGTTGATGTGCTTCTGGAAGATCGCTTCGTATTTGGCGACGGCGGCCGTTTGTTTGGCTTCCTTGCAGGCTTCAACAATCGTTTGCAGAATGTAAAGATCTGAATCAGGGCTACCAAAGCGGTTTCCATTGCCGCTCTTATCGTAAGTCAGGTTCTGGTCAGCGCGGTTCGCCATCGTATCTGCAATTTCGAGCGCTTTTTTACTGTCGCCTACTTCAAACAGAAACCGAACGTAGTTCGACGAAATCTGGTCGTACGGAATGCTCTTGTCCGGGATAACTTTCAGCGAATAGTTAAGCACTTCCAGCGCTTTCGCCTTGTTGCCTTCACGGATGAGCTGATCAGCCAGACGGAAAAACGCAATCCGGGCTGAAATGACGGGCGGTCCTTTGTAGGTTTCGTCATAGTACACGTTTGGGTTGTCGAACTCACGCCAGAATGTCTTCTTGGTCATGTTGTTATACATGATGTCGGCGTTGACATACCCATCCGATGCACCCGGCACGGCCACCGGCATCAGGCGATAAGCGTATCCTTCCAGTTGCATGTATGGCTTCAGGCTCAGGTAATTATCGCTGGCTAACGTACTGGAAAAATAAATGGGACGTTTCCAGTTGTTAGTCGCAATCATATCGAGCATGATGAGATCGGGCTTATAAAGATCCTTCTTGCCAATCGTCCATTGCAAGGTGTCTTTCATCATCGGACGTAGCAGCGCAGGCACAAAGTTTGCCTGATCTACAGCGGCTTTGTCGATAGGCAGGAACAGCACCGACGAGGGCAAAATACTGGTCATGTCGCCATTCGTGAGCGGAACCTGTACCGCCGGATTACTGGTTTTGATCAGGCTAATGTATTGCTTTAAGTCAATCCCATTTTTCACGCCCGGTACTTCATAAAACGGCACAATGTCGTTTTTGCCCTTGTTGAAATTGTCGAATTCCAGTGAAATCGGCAATGCGTCAGACTTATACGTTTTGCGTTTCATTTGCTGAATATACCACTCAGTACCGAGCAAACTCAGGTTGCAAACGCGTACATCCGTGCGAAAACCTTCCACTTCCTGCACATACCAAAGAGGGAACGTATCATTATCTCCACCGGTAAAGAGTACCGCGTTTGGCGCACAGGAATTGAGCAGGTTTTTGGCGAAATCGACCGACTGATACCGGTTGTCGCGATTGTGGTTGTCCCAGCTTTTAGCTCCCATCATCAGCGGTATTAACAGGCAAACGCCAGCGACCAGGCCATTGCGGGCAATATCCGACTTAAGGTACGTTCGCAATCCTTCGGCAATCGCCATAACGCCCAGACCGAGCCAGATGGCGAAGAAGTAGAACGACCCAACGTAGATGTAATCCCGTTCGCGCGGTTCGGAAGGGGGTGAGTTCAGGAAAACCTGCAGCGCAATACCCGTGAACAAAAACAGTAACCCGACAATCAGGAAATCGCGCCGACGCCGGAAATACTGGAACGTAATGCCAAACAGACCAAGCGCGAATGGCAGCATGTAGAAATTGTCGCGGGCTTTATTGGTCTTCAGCAGGTCGGGTGCGTTCTGATCCGATGACCAGGGCAGCAGGTAGCCTGCGCCTTCTTCATCACTCTCACGACCGGCAAAGTTCCACATCAGATAGCGCCACCACATATGCCCCAACTGATAGCTAAACAAATACTTGATGTTGTCGCCCATCGTTGGCTTTTGCCCTTCGGCTAGGCCAAGCATTTGTCTATAAAGCTGCGGGTGATTCTGCTGACTGCTATACACGCGGGGAAATAGCATCTCATCACCAGGTGCATAAACGTATTCTGGCTGATGATCGAACACAACGTACTTATTACCTTCTTTTTTCCACATCGCAGCCCCTGGCTTCTGGTCAATCGGCCGGGCGGTGAAGACCGGCCCGTAGAGCAGCGAGCGGCTACCGTATTGTTCCCGACGCAGATACGACAGGAAGTTCAGTTCGTCGCTTGGGTCATTTTCGTTGATAGGCGGATTAAAATCAGCCCGTACCAACACCTGCAAATAGGAGGCATAACCGATCAGGACGAATGCCAGTGCCAGTAGTGACGTGTTCAGGATAACGCGCTTCTTCCGTGCCGACCAGACAATGCCGTAGACTATTGTCCCGATAAAAACAACGGTGAAGAACATGGCACCTGAGTTAAACGGCAAGCCTAACGTATTCACGAAGAACCGTTCAACGGCGAAGGCCATGCCCGGCAATCCTGGAATAATACCGGCGTTAATAATGGCCAGGATAAGCAGGCCAATACCGGCAGCCGTGGCACCTCCCCAGAAGGTTGGTTTAGGGTATTTTTTGAAGTAATAGATAAGCGCCAGCGCGGGCAACGTCACGAGGTTCAGTAAGTGAACCCCAATGGATAAACCGGTTAGATAAGCAATGAAAATGAGCCAGCGATTAGCGGCTGCTTCGTCTTCAATACGTTCCCATTTGAAGGCGGCCCATACCACGATAGCCGTAAAGAATGATGACATCCCGTACACTTCTGCTTCGACCGCGGAGAACCAGAACGTATCAGAAAAGGTGTACGCTACGGCCCCAACAGCCGCCGTTCCAATAACCAGCAACGTATCGGCGGTGGTGTATTCGCTCTCTGGTTTGGCCAGGAGTTTCTGAGCCAGCATGGTGATAGTCCAGAACAAAAACGCGATGGTGAAGGCACTGGCTAGTACAGATGCCATGTTGACCCAATAAGCCACACTGGTCAGATTACCGAACGACATCATCGAGAAGAGCCGTCCCAGCAACAGGAAAAATGGTGCGCCGGGTGGGTGGGGCACCTGAAGTTTAAATGAACACGCAATGAACTCGCCACAGTCCCAAAAACTGGCGGTACGTTCAACGGTCATCGCATAGGTAACGAGTGCGACGGCGAAAACGAGCCAGCCCGTGAGGGTGTTCAGGCGTTTGAATGACTGCATACAAATGGAGATTAACGAACTGCTTTTGTGTAAGTAGCCTCAAAAATACATAAAAAAGCAGCCCGGCCGGGTTAGGTCGGGCTGTTAAAGTTTGTTAAGGCAACTGTTTTGTGCGCGTTTTTTCTATGGCTATGGTTTAAGTTTAACCTTATAATTCATAGACAAAGGTGCGTGACCTTATCTAAACTGCGTCAGATTTTCCTATACATGACCTCGATTTCATGAACTGGTTCAGGCTATGAAACGCCAAACAGCGAGGAGAAGTGGAGCATGGTAGTGATTCTTAATCAGGATTTATTTTATCGGTAATTGCACCATCGTTGAGCTGGAGCCAAGCTGTGTTGTGGGTAAACTGCCGTTCCATTTGGCAATCCATTGTTGCTGAATAAGCATGGGCGTGAGCGTCTTTTGCTTCAATTCATTGGCTCTTGCTTCGGCTTCCGCTTCAATAATTTTTGCTCGGGCAATACCACTGGCTTTGGTCACGGCAATTTCAGCCGATGCTTTTTCGGCAGCAACCTGATTGTTCAGTCTGAGCGCGTTTTGTACGGCTGTATTCTTGGCATCGATCATAGCCTGTAACGATTCGGGTGGCGTGAGGTTGGACGTGATGTTTTCGAACATAAACCCATCATTCACCAACGCCTTTTGCAGTTTTGCTTCGACCTGATCCTCAAAACTGACGCGGTTATTGACGAGCGAATCAGGGGTGAACGTATTGGCAATATCACGATACGAGTTGTAGACGATAGTCCGCAGAATGTTGTTTTCAATATCGGGTAACTCTTTTCGGTACTTGCGATACACGTTTGCTCCCTGCCCTTTAACCAGGTGATAATTAAGCGTGGGGTCAATCTTAAACAAGGTACCTCCTTTTGCGCTGACCGTGAAGGGGTCGTAATCTTTGGTCTGGGTGAAGGTTGGATACTGCTCAATGAAGGAGGTTAATGGGTTATAGAATACCCACCCAGTAACGTTCTCAATATCGGACGCTCCCCGGTCGGAGCCAATTTTACTGACTTTAATACCCTCATGACTGGCATCAATAGTTGTACAGGAAATTACAAATTGACTCACGAGAAATAGCAGGACGAGCCCTACAGCACTGGAAATAAGTAAACGTCTCATTATTTAAACGGGTTTTTAGTGAAGGCTTTTGTTTTCAAGCTAATCCAGCCATACAGAATTACGGTTAACCCAGCTGCTATGACCAACAAATCGCTGGGCTGATTGAGTAACCATTGAATTCCGTTGACGCAGAAAACCGAGAAAACGAAAAAGCTAAAGAGCAGAAGTGCTTTGGCAAGGTCCATGGGTTAAGTGCTTGATTTGTCAGCTAATGTACCAGGTGGTGAGCCTTGCCACAGAGCTAATTGTTTGAATGGCTAAAATGGCTTTTTTTCGGGCCAGTTGTCTGTATGAGATTTTGTCTTCATCAGGATTAACTCAACGAATTGCTTATTGTGATGAAAAATTGAATCAGGTAACGGTTAAAAAATAACGCCCCCTGCTGACTTCAGCAGGGGGCGTTATTGCAAAAAACGAAACGATTGGCTAGCTTAGTAAATTTCCCTTCTTGCAGCTTTCAACGTATTCTGCATCAGCGAGCAAATGGTCATCAGCCCAACGCCCCCGGGAACGGGCGTAATAAAACTTGTTTTTGGGGCTACTTCATCGAATTTGACATCGCCTTTCAGAGAGAAGCCACTTTTTTTGCTGGTATCCGGAACGCGCTCCAGACCTACGTCGATTACAACGGCGCCTTCTTTCACCATGTCGGCGGTTATAAATTCAGATTTGCCAAGGGCCGCCACCAAAATATCGGCTGAACGACAAATTTCCGCGAGATTCTGGGTACGGCTGTGGGTGATGGTAACGGTACAGTTGCCGGGATACGTATTACGCTGCATCAGAATGGACATAGGTAGTCCCACGATCTGGCTCCGGCCTACCACCACGCAGTGTTTCCCGGCGGTTTTGATGTCGTAGCGTTTTATCATTTCCAGAACACCCTGCGGTGTCGCCGAAATGTAGGCAGGCAACCCTTTTGCCATGCGACCGATGTTGATCGGGTGAAAACCATCCACGTCTTTGGCTGGGTTGATGGTTTCCATCACCTTATCGGCGGAAATATGATCGGGGAGAGGAAGCTGCACGATTAGGCCGTCCATGTCGGCGTTCTCGTTCACTTCGCGAACTTTATCCAGCAGTTCGGCTTCCGAAACCGAAGGGTCAAAGCGAATCAGCGTGGACTTCATGCCCACTTCTTCGCAATTTTTCATTTTAGACGCTACGTAGGTTTCCGACGCGCCATTGCTGCCTACCAGAATGGCAACGAGGTGCGGAATTTTGCCGCCCTGTTCGCGAATCGCTGCGACTTCAGCCGCAATTTCCTGTTTGATTTGTGCTGAAAGAAACTTACCGTCAAGGAGTTGCATATGTAAGTGATTAGTCATCAGTCGTTAATCGTCAGTGGTTAGCAGATATTTCAGTCAATTCACTGACGACGAACAGTTCGACCGCAAAGGTCGTAAAGATTAGGAAACTACCCGTACTTCTCCTGCCAGTCCTTTTTCAATTTCTTGTATTCCTGGTCCTCTCGTGCTTCCAGGTATTTACCATAAAAAATCCGTGCCGACTCGGCTTTAATCGGGTCTTCATCATGGGGAAGCTGGTCACGTCCATGAGCACCGGAACGCCCTTTCTGATCGTCAGGAACGGGGCCGTCGTATTTTTGACCGGTGCGGTGATTCGCGTAACGCCTGGCTCTGGTATAACCCATTTGTAAAAACTTCCTGGCCATGTCCATGCCAATGAAGTCGCCTTTCTCTTTGTACTCCAAGAACAACTGGTAGATCTTTTTGGACGATTCACGGGCAATTTCTGGTGTTTTAAATCGCCAGTAGGGGAGAATTTCGGCCTTGTACGGTTGTATCAACAGCACGCCCATCTCGCCCTTCCCGACGCGATATAGTTCAGGCTGTTCCCGAAGGTTCAGGTTCCGGTAGTCGAGGTCGTAGTTGAAAGCGCGGTCGTTGGCTGGCATCGTTTATTCTATGATTGTTAATATTATCTATAACAACAGAGGCTGACCAAATGGTTATCAACGTAACAGACGCGGGTCGAAGTGGTAGAGGTGTTTGTTAGTAATTACAACCTCAGAAGCGCGCGGATGCATTGGATTAATGAGGTAATTGCATTTGCCCTCAACCATAGCCGACGGCACTTTGAGCAGCAGGGAATTGTGCTCTGCTGTCCATTTCTCAGTAATATCTTTAATCGTACCGGGAGGAGTCAGACCGTTCCATCCGTCAGGTAATTGATCGAGTGGTACGCTCAATATTGAATCTTCGGGTACTCGGATGATGAGCATTTGATGATAATCCGGTACGTATGATAAGGGGCTATGAACCAGCACTTCCAGCGTAGCCAAAGACCTGGAACTGGCGGTGTATAAAACAGGCGTTCCCATGTAATTCCAACGACCTCCTATTAGCCGGGCTCCCGTTCCTGTCAGATCGTCAGCACGACGAGCATTTGATAAGCGGTACACATCCATTAGGCTAACACTCCCCAGTCAATTCGGACAAGTTCATCCTGAATGGCCTGAAATCCAAATTGGGTGTCTAATAAGTCAATCGGTTTTTTGCCACCAAAAATTGGACTTGGATGGTTCATCCATCCTTTGAATTTTTCCGGATTGCCAAATATATCTTCTCCTTGTTTGTAAAGATTGGCCAGCTGTAGGGCCTTCTCCGTTACATCCTGTGGTAATAATTTTTCATCTGTGTATCGCTGCCAGGTTCGCGCCGAAATATGTAGAATGACAAACAGGTCTGTCAGAGTAATGCCCAGATGACGAGCCATTATGGAGACAGCTTTCTTAGATAAACCTCTGCGACTTACCTCAATCAGGTCAAAAACCGATTGGATAGGTGGAGCATTTTTTGCACCGAAGTAGTGGTTAATAGTCGTCGTTCTCATGGGAGTCGTGTCAACTGTCGCAAATGTAACGACAAGTGGCTTGTTGTGGTTCGGGTCGCCATTCGTTTATGGCTTCTATCGCAAAAGCACTGATATATAGTCCGATGATTTTCCATACTTTCGCTCAAAATACAAGCCTATGATTTGGTATAATGAACCGGCAATCTGGTCGGAAGAGAAGGATACTGTGTTCGTGCGCGTAACGGGCGATACTGACTTCTGGCGCGTAACGCATTACGATTTTGTGCGGGATAATGGCCATTTCTTTTACCGGGAACAGGCTGGCGATTTTATGGCCAGTGTTAAAGTAACCGGCCAGTACACCGACTTGTATGATCAGGCAGGATTGATGTTACGTCTTGATGAACAAAACTGGATCAAGACGGGAATCGAGTGTGTTGACGAACGGCAAAATGTCAGCGCCGTCGTGACGCGGGAATTTTCGGATTGGTCAGTTTGCCCGCAGGATCATAATCCGCCGTCCATTTACCTTCGCTTAACGCGCCAAAACGATTCGGTACGTATTGATTATTCGTTTGATGATTTTACGTATCAGATGCTAAGACTGGCCTATTTTCCCCCCGACGTATCGGTGCAAATCGGTATGATGGCAGCCGCTCCCGACGGGCGAGGTTTCGATGTAGTATTTGAGCAATTTGCCGTACTGGATATTTCATAAACACTACGTCTAGGGAGCTAGCCAGACCATTCGGGATTCGGGTTCATACTGAAAGTGAGCCCTTGCCTGTCCGCTGGGGCTCAGCCGTAAATACTCCATCGCCAATACCCGACACTCGATCACGGCGAAATTTTTGCGTCCGGCTTCACTCTCCTCATTTGTTGGCAACGTATCGCCCATCTGCTCGGGAAAGCCAGGGTAAGGGCCGGGTTGCTCGCTGCCGGGTATCTGTTCGGAAAGATAGGCTTTACGAGCGCCAACCCACAACGCCTGCCAGTGCTCATCGGCAATATAATCGTCAGTATGAAGGCGGGTTTCGACCGTTAGTCGAAATTGAATCTGCTGCTTATCGTCCCAAAACAAAAGCGTAGCAGCGGGAAATGCTTCCATCTGTATCACCTTCTCGGCCCGCGCATCGGTGTAAAACCAAACGTATTTTCGAGCGGCATCAACCCGACGTAGCACCACTATACGCGCGTCGGCTCCTCTGGACGTAGACGTAGCAAGCGTCATCGTTTTAAACCCCTTACTGTCAGACTGGGACTCACTACGTTCAGTGGCCTGAATAAGCTGTTGCCAACTGGTTCCTTCGAGTTCAGCCAATGTAGGAGTCGCCTGAGTGCGTTCCTGTGTATCGGACGGTAACGTATTAGCTTCTTTTGGAATGGACATAAAAAACGACTGGTCAAGGCTTCTTAACGGGCGGTAGACTTTATTTGTTTGTAAGTGTAAGTTTTTGGCCAACTCTGCGACTAACCGGTTAAATACAAGCAACGATGGAGACTGATTTCTTACAGACGGTCAATGCGCATGCCGGAATTACTTATAAAGTGTGCCGACTCTATGGGAAGGATGACGAAGAGCGAAAAGACCTGTATCAGGAAATTGTGCTCCAGCTTTGGCGTGCTTTTCCGTCATACCGGCAGGAGGCTCGTGCATCGACCTGGATGTATCGTATAGCATTCAACATGGCTATTTCACATACGATTAAAAACTTGATTTGACCCAGCGGCTTGGGCGTCAATTGCTGAACGAGATTCAACGCGATCGTTCCAGAAGTACGATTGATAAAATGATGCGGGAAGCCCGATTCGCAACCGTAATCATGATGACTATTATGCTACTTTTTAGCGCCATTATTTTGGGGAACTCCTTTGATTACGCACAGTCGGTTCACTACGTACCCGCGGTTTGTTACTGCCTCATTGCCGGAATTGGGCTGTTCTTTTTGTCACGCCATACTTGGGAACTAAGCCGAATAACACTCCATTCGGGCAATCTTTATCAGACTTTAACGGACCTGATTCGGCTGCGTAGTCAGCACACGAAATTGATGGTTGGTGTCTGGCTAGGCGGGATGCTAGCTGGCTCGCTGATTATGTTCCCGACCGTTGCCCGCAAATTTGAAGATCAGGGGTTGGCGGGTATCCTCCTGAGTGTTGGGTTGCCACTTTGCCTGGTTCTGATCGCACTTGGCTTGGCAAAAATTACCGGTTTTTTTACCGATCGGTATCTTAATGAGTTGCGTGAGCAGGTCAATGAACTGGAGGAATTAAGATGAAAAAATTAACTGATTTAAAGGCAGAATTCGATAACCCCAAGGCCATCTTATTCGTTATAGTACAGTAGCCATTACAAGTTAAATCGTCTGTTAATCAGCATTATGTGTTATCATAAGTCACTCAACGTCAAGGCGTCTGAACTGGAAGAACGTTACGAGGCAAAACTGCCCGATTCCGCCGATTTTCAACCTGTTTACCACGCCAACGCCTATCAATTTCCGACCTGGCCGATTCTCACCCTACAGGACCCGAACCGTTTTCAGATGATGCGCTGGGGGCTGGTTCCCCACTGGGCCCGAAGCCGGGATAACGCCGATGAGATTCGGTCGAAAACCCTGAATGCCCGTTCAGAAACGATCTACGAAAAACCGTCTTTTCGGTCGTCGGCGCAGGAGGGAAAGCGATGCCTGATTCCGGTTACGGGTTTCTTTGAATGGTTCACGAAGGGGAGCAAAAAGTTTCCATTTTACATCAATACGAGCGACCAGAAAATTGCGTCAATTGCCGGGCTATGGGACGAATGGCCCGATCCGGAAACCGGCGAACTAATCACTACGTATACGCTGCTGACTACGGATGCTAATCCGCTACTTGCAGCCATTCACAATACGAAAAAACGAATGCCCTGCGTTTTGACGCCCGACGCGGAACACGCCTGGTTACACGACGATTTGAGCGAATCCGATGCGCTGAAATTGCTGGACAAACAGTATCCGGCCAATCACATGCATAGCTATAGCATCAGTAAACGTATCACGTCGAGAAGCGAACCAAGTGACGTTCCCGACGTTTTAAAACCTGCCGACTACCCCGAACTAAGCAAAAACACTCAATTGTTCGCTTAGGTAATGCGGCCCGCTCGTCCCCGTTGCGGGCCGTTTGTGTATATTCCAGGTTTGTGGCTAGTTTTGTCGCGAAATTTGGTCAACTAAGTTGTCTTTTTTCAAAACTATTCGCTTAACAATTGATTGCTATCAATAACGCTTGTTGTTGAATCACCTGACTATGAAAAAAACAGTACTCTCACTTATTACTGGCATTGCTTTATTAACCGCACCATATATAGCCAGGGCTCAGTTCCCGGCTATGCCGGGCGGGGGAGGGCAGAAGCCCGTAGCCATTCCCGGTACGGCCAGCGACGACTCGCCACGGGGGAATGCCAAACTAACAGGCGTCGTTGTCGACTCGACGAACGGCAAACCAGTTGAATTTGCCAGTATCGCGCTGATCGATTCCAAAACCAAGAAGCCCATTGACGGAACCGTTGCGGACGACAAAGGAAAATTTACGCTTAACAAACTACCCCAGGGCGACTTTCAGGTAATGATCTCGTTTGTTGGGTATCGCAACAAAACGATTTCCAGTGTCAAACTCGACCGCAAAGGCGACGTAGCGCTGGGCACCATCAAACTGGGTAACGACGTTCGGACGCTCAAGGAAGTCGAAGTGGTGGGGCAGGCGTCACTGGTTGAAGAAAAAGTAGATCGACTGGTGTACAACGCCGAAAAAGACATTACCGCAAAAGGGGGCGACGCTACCGATGTAATGCGTAAAGTGCCGCTTTTGTCAGTCGATTTAGATGGCAACGTCAGCCTGCGGGGAAGCAGCAATGTTCGTGTATTGATTAATAACAAACCCTCAACGATTGTCGCCAGCAGTGTTGCCGATGCCCTGAAGCAGATTCCGGCCGACATGATCAAAACGGTGGAGGTTATCACGTCGCCGTCAGCCAAATACGACGCAGAAGGATCGGCGGGAATTATCAATATCGTCACCAAGAAGACAACCTTGCAGGGCTTTACGCTGAATATTGACTCGGGCGTAGGAAACCGGGGAACCAATCTTGGCCTGAACGGTAACCTCCGAACGGGTAAAATGGGTTTTAGCCTGAGCGGTTTTGGCCGGGCCAACTACAACGTAATTGGTCGCTTTGCCAATACCCAGCAGACATTTGGCAGCCGAGGTACAACCACCACCGACCAGACCGCCGATACACGAAACCACGGAATTTTTGGTCAATACACCCTCGGCTGGGATTACGATATCAGTAAAACCAGTTCCATTACGGCCAGTCTGCGTTACGGTGCCCGGAACAACTACCAGAATCAGGATAATTTCCTGACGAGGACCATTTCGCCAGTGGCTTATTTTCCAATCGTAACCGATCGGAACGTATTGACCAAAGACTTGTCGGGCACGGTCGATGCGAACGTTGATTATACCCGCACGTTTGCCAAGCCGCAGCAGGAACTAAGCGTGTCGGCGCAGTTTAGTCGTAACAACCGCAACAACGATTTTACGGCCGATATTTTGAGCAACACGGACTTCCAGACCATTGCGTCGCGCCAGCAGAACCTGAACAACAGCTTTAATCAGGAGTCGACGATTCAGGGCGATTATCAGACGCCAATCGGCAAAAACCAGCTGCTTGAATTTGGTGGGAAAGGGATTTTTCGTCAGGTAGAAAGTGCGTTTAGTTATAATGTAGGCGTAGGTACAGGTCCACTTGGTACCGATCCAACTCGCTCGGCGAACACCCTCAATTATGATCAGAGCATTGGTGCTGGATACGTATCCTACACGATCACAACCAAAAATAAATACACCATCAAGGCTGGTACGCGTTACGAACACACGACCATCAATGCGAACTACAGCCAGAATCAGCCGGGTGAACAGGGGGGCGCTGCCGGACAGGATTTGGGGATTCCGAGCTACAGCAATTTGGTGCCCAGCATCAACATCTCAAAGGCGCTTAAAGGAGGAAAAACGATTAAACTGGCCTATAACCGCCGGTTGCAGCGTCCGGGTATTCAATTCCTGAACCCGAACGTGAACACGTCTAACCCAACTAACATTACCAAAGGCAACCCGTTTCTATCGCCGGAGTTGACTGATAATCTTGAGTTGGCGACCAGCGCCTACATCAAAAGCGTCTACCTGAACGTATCGTTATTTGCCCGGCAAACGAATAATTCCATCACCAGCGTTCGCGATACGGTAACGACAGGTGCGGGTCAAGTGACGAATCCAACCTTAGCGCAGGCCATTCAGACAACCTATCTGAACATTGGCAAGGAGTCTGCTTATGGAACGAACGTATTCGGAAATGCCACCTTCTTTTCGAAATGGCAAGTTGGGGGCGGGTTTGATCTGTATTATTCATACCTGACAAACAACAACGCATTGGCGGCTTATAACGCTACAAATTCGGGTTGGGTTGTAACGGGGCGCTTCTTCACGAACCTAACCCTCAAAAATGGGTGGGGAGTACAGGGTTTTGGCTTTATCCGTGGCAAACAGATTCAGTTGCAGGGCTATCAGGGCGGATTTGCTTTTTATAGCCTTGGCTTGAAAAAAGAACTGAAAGACAAGCGGGGAAGCTTCGGGATTGCGGCTGAGAACTTTTTCAGTCATCCCTTCACGGTTCGTTCCGAGTCGAGTTCGCCCATCTTTAACCAGAGCAGCCTGACGAGTTTATACAATGCGGGTGTTCGGGTGAACTTCAGCTATAAAATTGGTAAGCTTAGCTTCGATCAGCCGCAACGCAAAAAAGGCCGTTCCGTCGAAAACGACGACGTGAAAGGTGGCGAAGGCGGTGGAGATCAACCACAGCAGCAAGCCGCACCAGCCGCTGGTGGTGGACGGCGGCCACGGTAATAGTCGTAAGTCGTAAGTCGTAAGTCGTAAGTCGTAAGTCGTAAGTCGTAAGTCGTAAGTCGTAAGTCGTAAGTCGTAAGTCGTAAGTCAGTAGCTACCAACGTCAGTGACTGGCAACTATTGACTTACGACTTACGACTTTTTTTACAACATCGCTGCGCCGAAAACGCCGGCGCTGTCGCCCAGTTTAGGCTTGAGGAATTTTGTACTTAGCTCACCACTATTGAAAACATACTTCTTTGCCCGCTCAACCCCTTCGGTATAAAGTAAATCGACATTACCCACGCCACCCCCCAGCACAATGACGTCGGGGTCGAGGATATTGACAATGACTGAAATGGCCCGGCCAAAATACTCCAGTAATCGATTAACGGTTTGGCTGGCAAATAGATCGTTACCTGCGTAATACCGCTCCATAATTTCTTTCATGGTACGTTCTTCACCACTGACCTGGTGGTAATAGCGTTGTAGGGCCGGTCCAGAAATGACCTGCTCATTACAGCCACGTTTCCCGCAATAGCAGGGGTGACCGTTTTCTTCCAGGATGTTATGGCCCCATTCGCCCCCGATGCCCTGCAAGCCATTCAGGACAAAAGGCTGCCCATCTTTCCCTCGGATCACAACCCCGCCACCAACACCCGTGCCCATGATGACGCCGAAAACACTCTGATAGTCAGGCGCTACGTCGGGTACGATACCTAGCGTAGCTTCGGCCAGTGCAAAACAGTTGGCATCATTGGCCAGTTCAATGGGCACACCCAGCAAGCGAACCAGATCATCTTTCATTGGTTTGCCGTTTAATGACGTCGTATTGCAGTTTTTCATGGTTTTCCGGGCCGGATCGAAGGTGCCTGGCGTACTAAAACCGATACGTTCGGGTAGTAAACCCGTTTCGGCTTTAAGCATATCGATCAACCGGACCTGCTGGCTCAGAATGTGGTCGTAGCCTTTGTGCGCTTCGGTGTCAATACGTTTGCGAATAATGACGGCGTCGGGTGAGGGAGCGGATAAGATAACGCCTTCGATTTTGGTGCCGCCCAGGTCAATGCCCCAGTAATTTTGCATGTAAGGAAATAATATATGATTCTAATAGGTATCAGACCGTATTACGATTATAGTAATCAGCTGACTATTTATACTCGTTTACCTTGCTTAATTCTTAATGAAGTTGGGCGAAAAAACATACGGCCCCGACTACCAACAAACGGCATAGTAGAGAAAAGAGCTTGTTTTCCCTTCGCTTTTTCGGAATTTCGCCATCAGAACGGATTTGACATCAAATCAACACTCATAAATTTAAATTCAAAAATCTATTATGCTCACGCCCGGTCAGAAAGCCCCCGATTTTACGCTGTTTAACACCGATAGACAAGAAGTATCGTTAACCGATTTCCAGGGTAAAAACGTAGTTATCTTGTTTTTCCCGATGGCTTTCACAAGTACCTGCACCGCCGAACTTTGCGAGATGCGCGACAACATTAGTACGTATGCGGACCTAAATGCCGACATCGTGGGTATCTCCGTTGATTCGCCCTTTACGCTGGCCAAATTCAAGGAAGAGCAGCGACTGCCATTTAATTTGCTATCCGATTTTAACAAAGAAGTGTCGCAGGCGTATGATACGTATTACGAGACGTTTGTGCTCAATCTAAAAGGTGTTAGCAAACGTTCGGCTTTTGTCATTGACCAAAATGGTCTTGTTCAATACGCCGAGGTGCTCGAAAGCGCTGGGGATGTTCCTAACTTCACCGCCGTTCAGGAAACGCTTGCTTCACTTAATTAATGGCGAAAGTGTGAAAGAGCGAATGAGTGTTTGCGTTAGCTAATCACTCATTCGCTCTTTCACACTTTCGCTCATTCAAAAATGGCCTGGTATCATAACTTTTTTCATGGGTTGCCGCAGGATGCGTGGAAAGCCGCGCAAACCGAAGAACAAACGCAACTAGACCTCGAATTGCTGGTCGAAACGCTGGATTTCGGTCCCGATGATCGCCTGCTGGATGTGTTCTGCGGCTACGGTCGGCATGCGCTACCGCTGGCCCGCATGGGTGCCCGATTGACAGGCGTCGACATTTCGGCTGAATACATTGCCGAACTTCAGTCAAGTGCCAAAGCCGCCAGGTTACCCATAACAGCCATCGCCGACGATTTCCTCACTATGCCGGAACGTGATTTGGGAGCAGGTGATACGTTCGATGCCGCCTATTGCCTGGGTAATAGTTTCAGTTTCTTCCCGCGAGTCGATATGCAGGCTTTTCTGGCACGTATCGCTACGTTGTTGAAACCAGGCGGGCGTTTTTTGGTGCATTCGGAGATGTTGGCCGAGTCAATTTTGCCCGAATATCAGGCGCGTAACTGGCAACCCGTGGGCGACGATATTCTGTTTCTGGTCGAAAATGAATATGACCCGCTCGAAAGCCGTATTGATTCTCACCTGACCTATGTGCGCAATGGCGAAACGCAGACCCGTATGGCCCAGCACTACGTATATACGCTAGCCGATCTGCGCCATTTATTTGCCGAAGCAGGTTTGCCGGTTGTCGATTGCTACGGTACCGTTGAGGGTGATTCCTATGCTCTCGGCGATGAAGCCGTATGGTTGTTAGCTGAAAAAGTAATGCGCTAACTTTCTGGTAGGTAATTGGAAGATAGGTTGCTAAACCGTTTAATAGATATTTATTTAACGGCGGGCTATATACGTTCTGCGGGAATGCAATTTATAGAGGACTAAGTTTGATTTTTTTAATAAAATCGATGGTTTTTTTTAAGAAGTCCGACTTAAATACGTAATTTTCAGATGAGTTAACACCGTTAACCACCGACTGATAACCTACTTCTATGCAAACTATCGAACGTAAAGTGCGCAGCCGTGAACAAACTCGTTCCGGCATAATAAGCACAGCGAAAGCGATCGCCAGTCAGGAAGGCTGGCAGGCCGTTTCGATCCGAAAAATTGCTGATGCGATTGACTATAGCGCCCCTGTGGTGTATGAATATTTTGACAGTAAAGACGTATTGCTGGACGAGATTCGGAACGAAGGTTTCCGTTATTTATACAAGGAGTACGACCGAATTCTGAAGTTATACCGTGATCCCGAGAAGCGACTTTATGAAATCTCGCTTATTCAGTGGGATTTTGCCCGTCAGCAGCCAGAGATTTATCAGGTAATGTATAATCTGGATGGCGCCTACTGCACGATGCCAGTTTATCAATCAGAAGCCATGCAGGCCGTTAGTCGTATTGTGGAGGAAATAATCTTCTCATTTATTCCGAAAGCGAAAGAAAGCATCAAACGGCTCTACTTTCAATGGTGGTCGGCTTCCCACGGTATGATTATGCTGTCTATGCTCCTCAAAGACGAACAACCACTCGACCAATCTGAGCAAATTTATCGGGAAACCATGCGCCGTTTCGTGCGCGATTTACGCTAGATAAGTAAAGTGAAAGAGAAATTACTTTATGCTTAAATAGCAGACGTATATCTATGCTACCTATCCTCTTTACATATGAAAATTGCAGTTATCGGCGCGACCGGCATGATCGGTCTGCCTGTTACCCAGGAGTTTATTAAGGCTGGTTTCTCCGTTCGCATCATCGCTCGTGATGTCGAGAAAGTGCGAAAACGCTTCCCCGATGCAGAAGTCATTGCTGGGGATATAACTGATGTTTCGAGTCTGATTAGTGGGTTGCGTGGTATGGACGCAGTGTATCTAAGTCTGGCTACCCGGCAAGATGAGAAAGAAACAGATTTTCATACCGAATCGCAGGGAATAACTAACGTGATCCAGGCGGCCAAGGAAACTCGTGTTCGCCGAATTGGGTATTTGTCGTCTATCGTCATGCGATACCAGGGCATGAATGGGTATAACTGGTGGACATTTGAGGTGAAGCAGGAGGGGGTTCGAATTCTTAAAGCATCGGGCATTCCATACAGCATTTTTTATCCATCCAGTTTTATGGAAGCCATGAATGACAGACAGCGTTCAGGCACGTCTATCAGGGTTGTAGGAAAGTCGAATATCAGGCAATGGTACGTTTCTGCCAGGGATTACGGAAAACAGGTGGCTCGGGCATTCGAAATCGCTAAAGACGGTCAAAATCAGGAATATGTGATTCAGGGGCCGGAAGCCGTGACTCCCTATCAGGCTGCCGAACGATTCGTGGCTGCTCATAAAAAAGAAAAGCTGAAAGTTGCTTCCATTCCGTCATACGTGATGCGATTGGGCGGTCTATTTTCACCGCCGATGAAGTATGGCTGGTATATCACGGAAGCCCTTAACAACTACCCGGAAGTTTTTGAGGCAGAAAAGACCTGGGCAGACCTCGGAAAACCTGAGATAACGCTGGAAAAGTTTGCCCAGCAATAGTGATTCTATACCCCTCTCCTGTTTTTCTGGAGAGGGGACTTCCCAACTGTTTCTCGGATCACTACGCTCCGTTAGCCCGGCGTTTTTCATCTTCTGCTCCCCCCGTCCGACGGCGCGACGGCGTTAACCCATCATTACCAAACCGATACGTGAACGAAGCCGTTGCAACTCGTGTATCCTGACGTTGGTAGAACTGCTCAACATAGTTCGCGTAGGTGGACGTAGCATGCGTAGGACTGGTATAGAAAATGTCGGTCATGTTCAGCTTCAGCGTGCCTTTTTTGCCCATCATACTTTTTTGCAAACCCAGGTTAAGCTGCCCTAATGGCTGAATGTCCAGAAAACCGTATAACTGGCGTGACTGATAATTACCCGTTAGATCGGCCGTCCAGCCCCGCCCTAACGTGAACGTACTGGTGCTGGTCAGGGTGTAGGCTGGCAAGCCTGCATTGAGCGATGTACCCGCCAGATCGCCAATGAACTGCTGGTAAAAAGCTACGAGATTATTATCCATTGTCCACCAACGGGTTAACTGCGCTGGAATTGTCATGGTTAGTCCATAATAATCGGAGCGTGTCAGATTCTGGAAGGTCGACACCGCTTGTCGGTTGCCTTCCGGAGCGGGTTGAATGACGCTGATAATGGGTTGATCGGTACGGCTGTAGCTGATCGACGTAATGAATTTCTGCTTAAAGCTGTGCGTCAGTTCGATGTTATAGCTTAACTGCGGAAACAGCGCCGGATTTCCCGAAAAATAGGTTGTGGCGTCAATATACGCCCGAAATGGATTTAGCTGATTGTAGGTCGGACGATCAATTCGGCGGCTTAGTGACAGACTTAAATCGTGCAGTTTTGATAAACTCTGCTTGAGAAATACGCTCGGGAAGAGCTGAAAATAATTACGTTCGAAACTGGCGTTACCTTTAAACTGCAAGCCTTTAACATTGGTTTGTTCGCCACGTAACCCCGCCTGGAGAGATAACTTATTAAAGGTCTTGTTGATGTTGATGTACCCCGCGTTGATGTTTTCGTCATACCGGAAATGATTGGTTTTTCCCGTATCGATCACGCTTATTCCTTCCACGAGACTCGTAAACACTACGTCGTTATCGGAATGCACCCAGCTGGTTTTGATGCCGCCTTCCAATCTGGTTTTGTTGGGAAAAGTATGCGTATAATCAGCCTTAAACGACGAAATGTTTAGCCCTCCGTTCAAATCACCCGCCAGAACCGTTGGGGCTTGAATGGGTACAATGAAAGACGTAGCTAGATTCTGACTACGGTGGGTTTCGTAATGAGCGTAATCAGCGTCGGCCGTTAATTCACGTTTGCCGGTCGAATCAAAATTGTGTTTCAGATTCAGGTTAACCGCTACGTTCGGTGTGGCCAGTGTCCGTCGGTTAGCTGATCGATAGCTGGATTGCAGTTGTCTCTGATCACTGAATGTCTGTGTGACATTCGTAATGTTTGCTTCTGCCTGGTTTGCTAAGCCGCTCACGGCCATACCAATCAGTGTTTGCTTCGACAACGTGTAGTCGAGGCCTGCCCGATACGTATTGGCGACGTAGCGGGTTTTGCCCATGTTGTCCTGATCGCTACTGCCGGTGAACAGATTGTTCTGGTAAAACTTCCGGTGCAGGGTTAACTGGGTAAAGACATTTCGGTCACTGTAGGTATAGTTGCCAAAGAGGTTAAGCTTTTTGTGTCGATAGTTCAGGGCAAAACCGGTTGTTAACTTTCCATATTTTCCATAGCCGTAACTGGCGTTTACGCTTCCGTTCGTTCCCTGTCGGCCATCTTTTTTGAGTTTGATGGCAATGATGCCCGCACCACCAGCCGCGTCATACTTGGCCGGTGGGTTAGAGATCAGCTCAATCTTCTCCACCGAATTGGCGGGCAACGCACGTAGCATATCGGCTAGTTCGGTACCCGTCATCGGTATGCGTTTGCCGTCAATCAATACCAGAACACCCTGCTTGCCCCGAAGTGCGAGGTTGTCATTCTGATCGACTGTTACACCCGGTGATCGACTGAGAACTTCCAGCGATGTGGCCCCGGCGCTAAGCGGACTGGCGTCTACATTAACGATAATACGATCGGTTTCCCGTTCAAAAAGGGGTATGCGGGCCTGTACCGTTACTTCTTTCAACTGCGTATTGCTACTGGGTTTCAGCCGAAGGGCCGGAAGCTTCTGATCGTCCGACGATAGGGCAAACGGCGCCGTTTGTACACGTTCATAACCTACCTGCGAAGCTGTAATGAAGTAGCTGCCCGTTGGCAGTCGATCAAACCGGAAGGTACCCGTTGCATCACTGAATTCAGTTTTGACAACCACTGAGTCGCTGGCGCGATGGATTGCCACCGTCGCGAACTCAACGGATGAGCCAGCCGGGTCCTGTATTACGCCCGTAACAATTGGGCCACTTTTCGTATGAGCGCTATAAGCCCTTGAAAATAAGGTAATGAGGAGAAGACAAACACGTAGAGAGAATGCCATGCCGGGATGTGTTTAGGTGCTGAAATCAAGTTCAGCAAAAAGACACAGGACGTAATACACAGCGCGGCAGTTCTCCATAAACGGCCTAAAATAAGTATCAGCGGGGAAGCCTTTTGAAGGGGTGGTCAGACGTTCTTGCTTGGCTTTGCCGAACGAGAACGTAATGATAGGAACGATTAATGCATTGGCAAACTCTTCACTTTCCCTCCTGCCACATCATCAACACTATGTTGAATAATGAATGCGTTGGGGTCGATCTCCAGAATCGCCGTTCGCAATCTGACGATTTCCAGCCGGGTAACTACCGTATAAAGAATCGTATCAATATCCTGGTGATTACCATGTTTGCCGTATCCGCCCTGCCCGTTGAGGATGGTTACACCCCAGCCTTGTTCGATGATACGTCCCCGGATCGCCTGATTATTCTTGGAAACAATGAGAACGGCGGTATACTCTTCAATACCGTGAATGATAAAGTCGACAGTTTTCGATGCGGCAAAGTAGGTGATCATCGAATACAGGGCTGGATTCAACCCCAGAAAAAACGCAGCCGCCCCAAAGATGACCAGGTTAAGAACCAGAATGACATCGCTTACTTTCAGTACGTGACTGCTGCGACTGATGAGAAGAGCCGCTATTTCTGTACCGTCCAGCACCGCACCACCCCTAATGGCCAGTCCGATGCCCGCGCCGATGAAGAAACCGCCAAACACAGCGGTCAGTAACAAATCGGGCGTTACGTCGGGGTAGGGGATAACGGCCAAACTAAGCGACAGGCCAGCGATAGCCAGCGTGCTCTTAAGCGCAAACTGTTTACCAAATTGCCGATAGCCTAACCCAATAAAAGGCAGGTTAATGACTAATAACCAGACGGGAAGTGGAATGTGGAATAGCGAGGCCAGCAGCATCGAAACGCCCGTTACGCCACCGTCGATAAAATGACTTGAGAGCAAAAAACCTTTGATACCCATCCCGGCGCTGAGTATGCCGCCGATGATAAAACTAGTGTCTTTAATGAATCGGTAAAGTGCAGATTTTGGGAGCATAGAGGAACGTTGATGGGAGTTTTAGTAAGAAGTCGCTCGTCAATAGTCGTTAGTAGTCTGATGCTTCAGCCACTAACGACTATTGACGAGCGACTATCGACTTTACTAATACAACCCTTCAATCGACAAATATCGTTCGCCCGTATCGTAGCAAAAGGTCAAAATTCGGCTGCCGGGGGTAAGGTCGACCAGCTTTTTTGCTACGGCGGCCAGCGATGCTCCCGACGAAATTCCTATAAACGTACCCTCTTCCTTCGCCGAACGGCGGGACATTTCGAAGGCTTCCTCTTTACTCACCTGAATGGTGCCGTCCAGCACGTCGGTATGTAAGTTCATCGGAATAAAACCGGCTCCAATACCCTGAATGGGGTGTGGGCCTGGTGCGCCACCGCCGATAACGGGCGATAATTCAGGCTCAACCGCGTAGACTTTCAGATTCGGGAATTTCTCTTTCAATACCTGACCCACCGCCGTGATGTGGCCACCGGTGCCAACACCCGTAATCAATACGTCGAAACCCTCAGGAAAATCGGTCAGGATTTCCTGCGCTGTTGTTCGTATGTGAACGTCGATGTTCGCCGGATTCTCGAACTGCTGAGGCATCCAGGAATCAGGCGTTTGGGCTATCAGTTCATGCGCGCGCTCAATCGCTCCTTTCATACCTTTTTCACGGGGTGTCAGGTCGAATTCGGCACCGTAAGCTGCCATGATCTTGCGCCGTTCGATGCTCATGGATTCGGGCATTACCAGAATTATTTTGTAGCCTTTCACGGCCGCAACCATCGCCAGACCAATGCCGGTATTGCCCGACGTTGGCTCAATAATCGTACTGTCCGACGTAAGTAATCCCTTCGCTTCGGCGTCTTCGATCATCGCCAGGGCAATGCGGTCTTTTATGCTGGCACCGGGATTAGCTCGTTCCAGTTTCGTCCAGACTTCGTAGCCCGGAAACAGCCGATTGATGCGCACATGGGGCGTCTGGCCAATCGTGTCAAGAATAGTGGTGGCTTTCATAAATAAAGTCGTTAGTGGTTTAGTCGTTAGTAAACTAACGCTTGAGGGAGTTTATAAAACCGTTTAGAATACGACCAATTTCATCACAAAGAGAAAGCCCATCCTTTAAATCCTGTTCATTAATGAATTTCAAACGCTGGGCTAAATATAACATTGATTTTACTTCAGCATTTGACCCTTTTGATATGAACAGAAATCGGGCAAAGTCATTGTCACTACTACGTTCAAATCCTTCTGCTATGTTGTTGGAAACGGATACAGAGGCTCTGAAAATCTGGTCTTTAAACTATACTCTCGGGATTGATGAAATTTCTCAAACATCAATACGCTAGATCCTGAACCTTTTGCCAGGCGATAATATCTTCAAAGCGAGTCACTTTCATGTCATTTTTAGTTAGTGGGTAATAATCGATAAACATACGACTATTATACTAACGACTATTGACTGGTGACTAACGACTGTCAGATGACAAAATTGATTGGTTCGATTGACTCCAGGGACTTCAGCCGGACGTCGGTTTGATGCTGGTGAAATACGAGCGAGTGCGCTTCGACACTGCTGGTTAGCCAGACGTTACCCCCAATAACCGAGTCGTGCCCAACGGTTGTATACCCCCCCAGAATCGTCGCGTTAGCGTAGATGACTACGTTGTCTTCAATGGTTGGATGCCGCTTTTTCTGCGCCATTGATTTCGCTACGTGTGTGGCACCGAGTGTTACACCCTGGTAAATTTTCACGTTGTTGCCAATGACCGTCGTTTCGCCGATAACAACGCCGGTACCGTGGTCAATGAAAAACGACGGCCCGATTTGTGCACCGGGATGAATGTCGATACCCGTCTGGCCGTGTGCATATTCGGTCAACATCCGGGGTAGGAGTGGTACGTTGTACTGAAGTAATTCGTGCGCAAAACGATACACGCATATTGCGTAAAAGCCCGGGTAAACGGCCACGACTTCCTCGATACCAACGGCGGCCGGATCATTATCGGCAATGGCGTGGGCATCGAGCAACAGACTGTCGTAAATAGAGGGTAAGCGTTCGAAAAAACGCTCGGTGATGGCCTCTGGTGTTTCTGGAAGGTTATTCTCCAGTGGGCATAACAACTTGGTAAGTTGCTCGTGCAGACTTCGATACGTCTCCTCTACGTGCTGCGATACCGATTTGCAATCCTGCGTAACGGGGAACAGCAACCGCATAAGTTGATCAATAAAACGTCCGGCATCAGGCCGCGATGGGAGTTTATATCGGTAGTGTGCCCGCTGCGTGTGCAGATGTTCGAGGAAGGTATTTGTATCGGTAATCATGATATGTTAGGTGACTAGGTAAGCAAATGTCGAGGTGATTAGCTTGCACAGAGCTAGTTATGCAAATGTACTACGTCGTCTGGACGTAGTACACTTATAAACGTATCCGTTAGCTAAATAGAGGTTGACTAATTAAGTAATTATTCATGTTTCTGGAACAAAACACGGACAGCAAAGTTCGATGGTCGTACCAGGAATCTGGTTTGTCTTGCAAATTAGTAGAAAATAGAGCGACTCGTCATGTTCAGTAAAACCATAATAACCTTTGCCGTATCCCTGATGGCAACCTCGGGTGGAACCTGGCTTCTAACGTCGGCTTGCCAGCCTGCCAAACAGCCTGATTCAATAACGCAGGACTCAACCGGATCGAGTATGGGTAATCTGGCTGCTAAAGCCGTCAATGCTTATCCAAAGTTGACGTTCTCCGATCCGATCGAATACACCCATGCCAACGATGGGACCAATCGGGTGTTTGTCGTCGAACAGGCCGGGCGCATTCGGGTATTTGAGAACGACGCCAGTGCATCATCAGCCGGTACGTATCTGGACATTCGCAGCAAAGTATCGTCTGGTGGCGAAATGGGTTTGCTTGGTTTAGCCTTTCACCCCGATTTTAAACAGAATGGCTTTTTCTACGTCAATTATACTAAAAGCAATCCCCGGGAAACCATCGTGAGTCGTTTTAAGGCGGCATCGACCAGTGCATCGGAAGTTGATCCCGGTTCGGAGGTAATCCTGTTCCGGTTTGATCAGCCTTATGCCAATCATAACGGTGGTAAAGTGCTATTCGGGCCGGATGGTTATCTCTACGTATCGACGGGAGACGGTGGGAGCGGGGGCGACCCGCAGAACAATGGGCAAAATCGCAGTAGCTGGTTAGGGAAAATTCTGCGCGTTGACGTGAACAACACCGAAAAAGGGCAGTATGGCATTCCGAAAGACAATCCATTTAAAGGAAATACCAACGGCTATCGGGAAGAAATTTTCGCTTATGGCTTGCGCAATCCCTGGCGGGTCAGCTTTGACGAAAAGGGTCAATTGTGGGCAGGTGACGTAGGGCAGAACAAAATTGAAGAAGTCGATATCATCAGGAAAGGGGGTAACTACGGCTGGCGGATCAAGGAGGCTACTGCGGACTACAATACGAGCGGTACCAGCGTGAATGCGGCTGATCTGATCTCACCCATCTGGCAATATTCGCACGACAAAGGCGACATATCCATTACCGGCGGAGTAGTTTATCGGGGCTCAGCCAATCCGGCACTACGTGGTAAGTATATCTATGCCGACTACGCCAGCGGCCGGGTGTGGGCCTTAACGCCAAACGGGACCAACGCGGCTACCAATCAGGAGATTATTTCCAGGGCTGGCTCTATCTCAGCCTTTGGCGAAGATCAGAAAAATGAACTGTATCTGTGCGATTACGCATCAGGAAAAATCCTGAAACTGATGGGAAACTGAGAAGATGATGACGCATTAAAGAAAAGCCTGACTTCCAGAAAGTCAGGCTTTTTATTTGGGTTGTATTTTGCCTGAAAAGCTAGTAAGTTACAACGGTTTCTTACCCTACCTTTTTAATGAAATGGACAATCAATCCCGTGATTTACTTAATGCCGATGAGTTACTGGCTGAGCCACTTGTTCCTGCCAGTCGAATGAAACGCTTTCTGAACTCGCTTATTGATACTGTGTTTTTTTATATTATTCTAGTGACTATCGGTGTCATTTTTACCTTATTAATTCCGGGCAGCACTGAGGCAATAAACCGATTGAATCCGCTGGTAGTCCAGGTAATGGGCATGTTATTATTTGGCGGCTATTATATCGTATTCGAGACTTGGTTAGGCAAAACACCCGGTAAAATGATTACACGTACTAAAGTGGTAGATAATGAAGGCGAGATGCCAGGTTTTAAAGTAATAATAGGACGAAGTTTTGCCCGGCTCATCCCATTTGAAGCCTTTTCTTTTCTACAAGAAAAGCCTGTCGGAATTCATGATCGAATGAGTCAAACGATGGTCGTTGATGATAAGCCGCGTTCGTCACTTGACCTATCACTCAGACAACTGACAGAATAAGCAATGAGTACCGCCGTTTTTGAATCTCCTCTTGGTTTAGTACGTATTACCGGTGATGATGCTGGGATTAGCCTCATTTCCTGCACCGATAGTTCTGTGAACAACGTAGTAGAAACGCAGTTCGAAGATCAACTTTCGGAGCCAGTATCATTAGCCTTGCAACAGCTACAGGAGTATTTTACCGGGACGCGTCAAACCTTTGATTTTCCAATCAATCCATCGGGAACAACGTTTCAGCAAACTGTTTGGAAGGCCCTGCTCGACGTGCCGTTTGGTACTACGTTGTCCTATCTGGCGCTGACCCGACGTATCGGTGACGAAAAGGCGATTCGGGCCGTAGCAGCCGCCAATGGTCGAAATCCCCTCTGGATTGTGGTGCCATGTCACCGCATCATTGGTTCCGATGGGTCGTTGACGGGTTATGCGGGTGGATTATGGCGGAAGCAGTGGTTGCTGGAACATGAGGGTATTTTATCCGGTCGTGAAACAGGCAGGCAACTATCGTTGTTCTAACTGGCGAACGCTCCACTCGCTAATGCATTATCTTCCCCTGTTTCTGCTGCCCTGTTTGTTGTTGATGATTTCGTCCTGTGCTCCGCATTACAAAGGCCCCGTCAGTGATCATTTTAACGGGAAGAAATTCTTCAACCCCGGTATGCCCGAGCGAACGTCGGCCGGGTTGCTGAAATGGATACTTCACCGAGACAAAGGGCCCTGGCCAGAGCAACCTGACGCGTTTGTGGGCGCTCGACCTGCCACACGTATCGAAGGGGATAGTCTGGTACTGACGTTCGTGAATCACTCTACATTTCTGATCCAGACGAATGGGCTGAATATCCTGACCGATCCGGTCTGGTCGAAACGGGTCGGGCCAACATCCTTGCTGGGTATTAAGCGTAAACGTCCGCCAGGGCTCCGCTTTGAGGAGTTACCCCCGATTGACGTCGTGTTACTGAGCCATAATCACTACGATCATCTTGACCTGCCAACGATCAAAAAGTTAGTGAAAGCCCATAATCCGCTGTTTGTTACGCCCCTGGGTGTTTCCTATCTGCCCAAGTCAGTGGACGGACGAACCACCCGCGAGCTTGACTGGAACGATACGTTGCGGATAAACGATAAACTCTGGCTAACCTGTACGCAGGCACAACATTTTAGCAATCGCGGCCTGGGCGATAACGACGAAACGCTTTGGTGTGGCTATTTACTTCACACAAGCTTTGGTACTACGTATTTCTGCGGAGATAGCGGCTATGGTCCTCATTTTAAGCATATTGCCGAGCAGGCTAAGCATAATGATCCTGGGTTTCCTGGCACCGGGCCTATAAAGCTTGCGTTGTTACCTATTGGCTCGTATCGGCCAGAGTGGTTTATGGCACCTATCCATGTGTCGCCCGCTGGGGCTGTGCAGGCATTCGTTGATCTCAATCCCATACAGGCTGTAGGCATTCACTTTGGCACCTTTCAACAGGGTGACGATGGCTTGTTTGAGCCCGCCGATGATTTACGAAAAGCATTGAAAGAGAAGAATATTCCTGAAGAGAAATTTCTGGTGCCGAAGGAAGGTCACCCGATGGTGTTTAAATAAGAAAAACCTACAAGATCCTGAAGACCTTGTAGGTTTGTAATGCTACATCCAAAATAGTATTAACCGCTGGGGAGGCTTCTTCGTTAGGTCCCTATGCGTTGATTAACGATTTTCAACCAGTGCTTTAAATTCGTCTACCGTTATGTCCTGCGACACAAGGGTCATTTGCGTTTTCGCGAATTCAATCACTTTATCGTCATACACCCGGTTGAACGTACTGGTGTAATTCTGACCGTTATTCTTTTCGTCCATCAGGTAATTGCGGGCGATGCGATCGATGGTTTTTTTCATCTCTTCATCTTCGCTTCCAGCAAAACCAAACTGCTCACGCACCATTTCACGGGTTACGGCCAGCACTTCATCGAACTCAACTTTGATATCGGCTTTATCCGCGATCTTGTTTTTGATGAGTTGTAGTTTAACGGACTTGGTGAAGTCGTCATACTGTTCGTCAACCTGCTCGGGCGTAAATTTACCTTCGTTAACTTCCAGCAACCAGTTCTTCAGAAACTCGTCGGGCAGCAATATGGGCGTATTCTCAAGCAATGTTTTCTCAATGTCCAGGCGCAACAATTGCGCTGACTCACGACCGTAGTTGCCCCGGATGATTTCGGCCACTTTCGTGCGGAATTGTTCTTCGTCGCTAACGGCACCAACACCCAGCACTTTATCGAAAAACTCCTGATTCAATTCGGCAGGTTCGTTCCGGGTGATGTCATCGACCTCAAACGTAAACTCGCCTGTCAGTTCAGCCGCTTCTTCTTTCTTCACACCCGTTGCGTTGGCACGAGCTTTCTCATCGGGGAAAGCCTGCTCCAGCACAAACGTCACTACGTCTCCTTTTTTCTTACCAACAAACTGTCCTTTAGCATCTTCGGCCATCTGGTTCATTGGGAAGGCCGTTTTCGCCGTAAAGGCATCGGCTCCTTCTGGTGTGCTTGTCTGCTTTAGTTCACCATAGATGGTGTCACCATCGGCAACTTCTTCACCATGACCGTGGGCGTGAAAACGTTGTTGTAAATCAGCGATGGTCGAATCAACTTCAGCCTCACCAGCCTCAATTTCGTATTGAGTTACGCTCGGCAGATCACTGAAATCAATATCGAATTCAGACGCCAGTCCAAGGGTATAGCTGAACGCAAATTCCGATTGGTTGTCCCAGTCGATGGTATCGGCCAATTCCCGATCAGGAATAGGATCACCAACAACCTGCAATTTATTTTCGCGGATATACTGGCTAACGGTTTTGCTCAACATGGCGTTGATTTCGTCCACCAAAATACTTTTACCGTACATTTTCTGCACCAGCGAGGCAGGTACGTGACCAGGACGGAAACCCTTCAGTTGAACCTTACGCCCATAATCTTTCAGTTTCTTATCTACTTCTGGCTTATAGTCAGCCGGTGTTAGCGTAATTTTCAGCGAAGCATTCGTGTCGCTGGCTTTTTCTAAGGTAATATCCACGTTTGTATCGGTTTGAAATGAAAGAGCGAAAGAGTAAAAAAGCGAAAGAGTGAATTGTTAGACAACGCTCTTTCGCTCTTTCACTCTTTCGCTTTTAAACTTTGTACGGGCGGAGGGACTCGAACCCCCATGCCTTGCGGCACCAGATCCTAAGTCTGGCACGTCTACCAATTTCGCCACGCCCGCAGGGCCAATTTTAAACAGGATCAGTCAGCGAAAAAACGCGTTGGGATGCTGTTTACTGAACAACGTTTCGTCGTTTCAGGGTGCAAAGGTATAAAAAAAAATATACGTGTCAAGACATTTGTGTGAAGGTTTTATTTTTAGATAATCTCAAAGCAATTTTCGATTATTATTTTGTTATCTTGGTAGTACGAGTACAACCTAAAGGCAATTACCTGCAACGAAGCCCACTATGATAAATGCCATTGAACGTCCTGATAACTCTGGTGCACCAGAGGCACCGGGGCCCGGCACCGAACCAGTTATCGACTTAGAACTGGAGCGACAGGAAATCCTGAAACGATACCGGCGATTGTTAAGAGCGGCAAAGCCAATGCTGAAAGGCGATGACGCTAAGCTGATTAAAAAAGCATTCAATACGTCGGCCGAAGCCCACAAAAACATGCGTCGGCGGTCGGGAGAGCCGTATATATACCATCCGCTGGCTGTTGCCCAGATCGCCGTTGAAGAAATTGGTCTTGGCCCGACTAGCATTGTAGCCGCGCTACTTCACGACGTAGTGGAGGACACCGATACGACAATTGCTGACATTGATCGGGCATTTGGCCCGAAGGTGGCCCGAATTATCGACGGTCTGACAAAGATTTCGGGCTATTTTGAATACGGGTCATCACAGCAGGCGGAGAATTTCCGGAAGATGTTGCTGACGTTGTCGGACGACGTGCGGGTGATTCTGATTAAACTCGCCGATCGGCTTCATAACATGCGGACGCTGGAGTCTATGCCCCGCGATAAGCAGTTAAAGATCGCTTCCGAAACGATTTACATCTACGCGCCACTGGCTCACCGGCTCGGTTTGTATACGATTAAGTCAGAACTGGAAGATCTCTACCTTAAACACGTAGAGCCCGAGGCTTACAAAGATATTGCCAAAAAGTTACGCGAAACCCGGCTGGCCCGCGATCGGTTTATCGGTCGATTCATCGAACCGATTGAGAAAGATCTGGCCGAGACCGGAATAAAATACATCATTAAAGGTCGGCCTAAGTCGATCTATTCGATCTGGACTAAACTGAATAAATCGAAAAAACCCTTCGAGGAAATTTTCGATTTGTTTGCGGTCAGGATCATTCTGGACGTACTGCCGGAAGAGGAAAAAGCGGCCTGCTGGCGGGCCTATTCCATCGTAACGGATCATTACAAACCCAACCCCGACCGGCTGAAAGACTGGATCAGTACCCCACGAACCAACGGGTATGAGTCCCTTCATACGACCGTAATGAGCAAACTGGGGCAATGGGTGGAAGTGCAGATACGTACCGAACGGATGAACGAAATTGCGGAGAAGGGCTACGCTGCACACTGGAAATATAAGGGCAACGACACCAAGACCGGAGAAGGCATCGAAGCCTGGATCAGTCAGGTGCGGGATATGATTGAGTCGGCGGGGAGTGGCGACAAAAAAGCGGCTATTGAGTTTGTCGATGATTTCAGAAGCAATCTCTACAGCGAAGAAGTCTTTGTTTTTACGCCCAAAGGCGATCTCCAGGTGTTGCAACGCGGGGCCACGGCGCTCGACTTTGCTTTCGACATCCACACCCAGATTGGCGCCCGATGTATGGCGGCCAAGGTCAACAACACGCTGGTGCCGTTAAGTTACGTCCTGCAAAATGGTGATCAGGTGGAGGTCATTACGTCGAATCGGCAGAAGCCCAGCGAAGACTGGTTGCGGTTCGTGGTGACGTCGAAAGCCAAGACCAAGATCAAGGATTTAATCAAAGAAGAAAATAAGCGCTACGTAACGGATGGACGCGAACTGGTCAATAAGAAACTACGCATCCTGCGGGTGGAAATGACCAATGAAATCATTAATCAGTTGCGGGCTTATTTTGGTTCTAAAACGACCGATGATTTTTTCTATCGGGTGGGCAAGGGTCATATCGACGTTGCTGAACTCAAGAAGTTCAAGTCCGATAAAGAAGCAAAAGAGAACCGCGCTAACAAGCTTAACACCGATACCTTACCTGACGCAAAAGCGTTTGTGAAGGAACTCAAGAAAATTCATGGTGAGCGGGCCGACGCCGATATGTTACTCATTGGCGAGGATATGGACCGCATCGATTATACGCTCTCGAAATGTTGTAATCCCATCTCGGGCGACGACGTATTTGGCTTCGTAACCATCAACGATGGCATCAAAATCCACCGCGTTACGTGTCCAAATGCCGTTGAGTTGATGTCGAACCACGGTAACCGGATCATTAAAGCCAAATGGACATCCCAGAAAGAACTGGCGTTTCTTGCCGGCTTGCGTATCACTGGCACTGATCGGGTGGGCCTGATCAATGACGTAACGCGGGTCATCAGCAATGAACTGCACATCAACATGCGTTCGGTGGCGATTGACTCAAAAGACGGTATCTTTGAGGGGAACATTCGTCTTTACGTCCACGATACGGGTCATCTGGAAACACTGATGCGAAAGTTAGAACGCGTTCAGGGTGTGTTTGAAGTTGTACGATTTGATTCCTGATCACTGACTTGGTCTGTTCGATTCACGGTATCTACGAATAAACGATGCATTCGCTACCGTAAACCGAATACTGTAAACCACAAAAGTCTACCTTTGTACTTTAAACTAATCGGAACCGGAAATGCCAGCGCCGACACAAACGAATCTAGAAGCTGCCCTGATGATTTTCCGGGCTTATCTCGAACGTAAGGGCTTACGAAAGACGCCTGAACGGTTCGCCATACTTGAAGAAATTTACAACCGACAGGATCACTTCGACGTGGATGAATTATACATCTCCATGAAAAACAAGAAGTATCGCGTTAGTCGGGCAACAGTCTACAACACGCTGGACGTATTAGTGGACTGTGATTTGGTGACCAAACATCAGTTTGGCCGAAATCTGGCGCAGTACGAAAAATCGTATGGGTATCGCCAGCACGACCACCTGATCTGTACGGACTGCCACAAGGTAATGGAATTTTGTGACCCCCGCGTCCAGAACATCCAGAACCTGGTCGGCGACATGCTGAAGTTCAATGTCATGCACCACTCGCTGATTTTCTACGGTTCCTGCGCCCGCGATCTCTGCGAAAACCGGGACGAAATGGCTAAAGAACGGCAGGAAGCTCAGGTGTCGATGCAGGAATAAAAAATGGAAAATGAATAATGGATAATTATCATCTATCCATTATTCATTTTCCATTTTTTATTCTACACTTTCCTTAAAGATGCCTTTTGTCCAACTCATCAGCGTTCACATTTCGGGATATTCAACCGGAACCTGATGTTCTGGGTATAAGTAAAGAATTAGCGTAACCATAGCTGCATTAGCGGACCAATCAGAATGATCGATGTTTTATTAGGCCTCCAGTGGGGCGACGAAGGAAAAGGTAAAATTGTGGACGTACTGGCTCCGCAGTATCAGGTTGTGGCTCGCTTTCAGGGTGGCCCAAATGCGGGACACACGCTCGAATTCAACGGGTTTAAACATGTTCTACACCAAATTCCGTCCGGTATTTTCCGGAACGATATTCTTAACATCATTGGTAATGGCGTCGTACTGGACCCGATTGTGTTCAAGAAAGAAATTGACGGTCTGGCCAAATACAATCTCGCGCTAACCCAAAATCTACAGATTTCGAAGAAAGCATCCATTATTATTCCAACCCATCGACTTCTGGATGCCGCTTACGAACAGGCGAAAGGTGAGTCGAAAATTGGGTCAACTTTACGAGGAATTGGCCCTACATATCAGGATAAAGTAGCCCGGCAAGGGTTGCGTGTTGGTGATATTCTCTCGCCAAACTTTTCGGAGAAATATGGCAAGCTGGTGGCTATTCACAAAGTCATTCTGGAGCAGAATAACTACGATTACGAATCCGTACTTCCCCAGGCCGAAGCCGAATTTTTTGGTGCGGTGGAGTTCATGAAGCAGTTTCAATTAACTGACAGTGAATATACTGTCAACGAAGCGCTAAGTGACAAAAAGAAAGTATTGGCCGAGGGCGCTCAGGGTTCATTACTGGATATTGATTTCGGTTCCTATCCCTTCGTTACGTCCTCCAGCACCATGACCGCTGGCGCCTGCACAGGGTTGGGCGTAGCCCCACGTCAGATTGGCGAAGTATACGGCATTTTTAAAGCCTACTGCACCCGCGTTGGTAGCGGCCCTTTTCCTACAGAACTCTCCAATGAAACCGGAGAGTTGATTCGCAAGGAAGGCCGTGAGTTTGGCGCTACTACGGGTCGTCCACGGCGGTGTGGCTGGCTTGATCTGCCCGCCCTGAAATACGCGATTATGATCAACGGCGTAACACAGTTGGTGATGATGAAGGTCGATGTCCTGAACATCTTCGATGAGATTCAGGTGTGTACACATTATGAATTGCCCGACGGCACGACAACTGAGCAGATGCCCTATGACCTTTGTGATACGGCCGTAAAGCCCATATACAAGTCATTTAAAGGCTGGCAAACGGATCTGACCGACATTCGCTCTTTTACCGATGTACCCGCTGAATTGGCGAACTATGTTTATTTCCTGGAAGATACGCTCGGTTTACCCATCAACTTTATCTCAACCAGCCCCGACCGTGAAGCCATTATTCACCGGCAGGCTGTGATTGCTTAGTTTTCATTACGTGGTAAGCAGCCATAACGTTACATGACTTTATGTAACGTTATGGCTGCTTCGTTCACTATCGTTATCCAGCGTCCATATGTCAGCCAGGAATTTCTATCAGACCTTATACCAAAGCGATTCGATTTTTCGAATCGCCAACGAATCATGGTCAGCCAATGAAACAGGCGATCAGGCGGTTGACGAGCTGGACGCAATGGTTAATGCTGATTTGCTTTCGGCTTTAGATACGTTAGCCGCGGAGTCAACGGTGGTCAAGAATGAGCCATTGCTAGTGGATGAACCCGAAATTGCTCCTGTCGTGCTTGCTTCTACCCCCGGACCGATCGTTCTCGTTACAACGCCTGAAGCATTACCCGAACCGGCACCACGCCCAACAACCCCATCCATTTTTCCGCCTATTCAGCAACAGCCAAGACTACCGCAATTGAACCATAAAGTGCTGCTGCTGGCCGATGAAGAATTGGACCCAGGAAATTTGTTGTTCCTGGAAAAAATTCTGAAAGCCGTTAATCTTAACATCGACGGTGTAGATCTACTAAATCTGCATGGTGTTCAGGATATGAATTTCGCCGAGTTGCTACGTGGGAAATACATCAACCATTTCATTACGTTCGGCGTACCCTTCGAGCGGATTAACCTCGACATTATGATGGATCGGTACGCACCCGTTCGGTTTGAGGGCATTACGTTCCTGATGGCTGACTCGCTCCCAACTATCGAAGCCGATCAGAACTTAAAGAAACGGCTATGGGCAGCCCTTCGACGCGTTTTCCTATAAAGCTAGTTTTAATGGTTCCCATGCATCAATAAGTACTTGCATCTGTAAGGTACTTTTTACGTATTTACGGCCGTTTTCACTCTGACAGCCTGTCTAGGCTGCCTTATCCATTTGCTGGATTTCAATAATGCCGCTTATTCAACGCCTTCGTTCCTTTTTTTCTGATGGTTCTACAGTGCCTGTTTCAGCTACTACGCTTGTGCCAGTGAGAACGTATCTCTCCCCTAATTTATCCGTATTCCCCGAAAGCGTGCCGAACGCACCCATTGCCGTAACTAGTAAAGCAGACCCCTTGCCCGATTGGTTAACGGATGAAGAAAACCTGCGTGATGAAGGCGTTATGTTCGGCTTGTCTGATGCTGGACCTGACGGAAAAATCGCTGAAATCCGATCTCTGTTCAACCATCAGGCCACTCCACTTGAGGGACGAATCCAAGAGCATACCGAGAAGATCGACGAACTTAACGGGTTAATCGAGCAGCGGGAAAATCTTATTACTTCACTACGTGATCAGACCAACGCGTTGCGAGATAAAAACCCGGCGCCGAATAATCTGATGCGAACGGTGATCAGCCTGTTGCTGTCAGTATTGATATGCATTGGCAACTTTTATTTGATCGACGAAACGCTACGTCCTGCTTTCCCCAATCGCTGGATTGGGGTAGGTGTTTTTCTGGCAGGTATGTTTAATCTGTTTGGTCGTACATCCTTCTTTTATGAAACAGATACCCGCCTGTCAGGTCGGCGATTGGTTGAAGAAATTGGCCTACCATTTGCAGCATCGGTGTTTGTGTTGGTACAGGCCTGGCAAACCCAATCGGCCGGACAAGCCATTGCGCTGGGCGTTTTCGTCTTTTTCCTTTTTCTACTGGCGGGAAAATTGCTACTAAGTACCCTAACTACTTTACAGACGGATATTGACAACATTCAGACCAATAGAGAGTTAATAATAGATAAGGAAAAAAAACTACCTGTCTGGGAAGCCCAACTTTCTCAACTCGCTCGTGAAGCTGATGCGATTCGCACACAAAAGTGGTCGATCGTAACAGCTCTAACTCAGACCGAGGCTGACCTAACCCGACTGAACGCTCGGCGTGATGGGCTTGTTAACTTATTTTTGAGCGAGTTTGAACTCGCCCGCAGCGTCCGCGATCAACTCACCCAACAACAGCGGGAAGCAATTTTTAACTAGTTTCTGAGTTGATTGACCAGACGATGCGACGTAGTAGTTGGCGAATTATCGAGCCCCTACAACCTTAACATACAACAACTATACAACTTGAACTTATGGAACCAACGAATCAACCCGATTTTCAGCATGGCTATGCAAGTGGTGTTGAAGGAGTTAATCGGGAAACATACGAAGGCTATTTATCGAGTCAGGTTAACACGGACTGGATCACAGACCGGATTCAGGAAAAGCGTACTGAACTGACCAATACCGAGCGTCAACTAGCCGAAGCTACTGACGCTAACAGGACCGCTTTTGCCGATCTGCAAAATTTCACAAGCCAGGTTGATCGCCTGGATAAGCAGATCAAACAGAAAGAAGCAGACCGGCAAGCACTGGAAGCTGACCGCGACCAGCTATTGGAACGCCGAACTAAAGCGGCTCCTGATTACTCGTTGCTGGCTGGGCTCCTGTTTCTAGCCGCTGGTATTTCGTTTCTGGCGGGTGATCTGATCATCTCCCACGAAATTGTAGCTTACGCCCTCAACATACGTAACACCAACGAAGCCTGGGCCTTTGCCGTGGGTCTGGCGATGGTATCGATCCTGCTGAAACCCGCTTACGACCGACTTATCGAGCAGCCCTATCAGGAAGATCCAGTGAAAAATGGGCGTAGATATGGCCGCTTCAAGATGGGATTGGCCCTATTTTCGGTGCTTACGCTGGCCGTACTCGGCTGGTTTCGTTATGAAGCGTACCGAACGGATCAGCTCAAGGCAGCCATCAACAAATCGGTCCGGCAGCTACAACTTAATACTGATCCTACCGCAGCCACACAGGTGCTTAGTCCGTCCACGCTGAGTAAAATTGAGAAGCAGTTGAGCGAATCCAGTGAGTTGAATCTGGCACTCGTAAACAGCCCCTGGGCGTTACTGTCGTTCGTGCTGAGTGGCATTTTATTTGCTCTGGCGGGGGCAGTATGTTTAGGTATTGCGCTACCCGTTTTATCAGCTTTTTGGTTTCGATGGTTGCAGGCCGATATTAAACTGGGGAAATTACGCCGTCGCCTGAAACGTCTGGACAAGGAAATAGCTCCCCTCGAAACTCAACTGGCCGAGCAACGTACGCAGCAACAAGTGCTCCAGCACAATCTCGACTTGTTACCTAACTTAAATGACTTAAAAGAAGAGCGTCAGACCATTATGTCTGAATTGAACGAATTATTGTCTGAACTCAAGCTAGCGCAAACCGATAGCCGCATCAGTAATTTCAACGATGGCTACGGTCAGGGAGAGGCTACACGCACCGTCTTGACAGATGACGAACAACGGCAGTTGCGAAAAGAGATGCTTGCTCTCCAGAACAGTAATCGTAGTCGGTCGGGGGAAGCCCGTACCAACGGTTCTGATAAAGGAACAAATGGCAAAACGCAGGGATTACGTCCTTACCAAACCATCCGAAATTATCTCTCGGATGAGCTTTAGCAGGCCATTTCGCGAATTGATTGGTACTATTGTCTTTCAGTAAATACTGCGAATTATGAAACAGTTTTAAGGAGTTGGCTATGGATTTTTCGAAAATAGGTGCCGCTGTTATTCTCTTTCTAATCGGTTCATTCGGGCATTGGTACATCATGTACTGGCAATTCAAATCGGATAAATGGATTCGCTCACCGATGCCTTATTTACTAGCGATAGTTTGTACCTGGCTTTGGATAAAAGCATCCAAATACGGTGTTGAAGGATTTAATGGGTCCATGTGGTCGAATCGATTTCTGTTTTTCGTTACGGGCGTATTTGCCGGAGCTATCCTATATCCGCTTCATTTTGGGCAGCCGTTCACGCTTAAAGTAGCCGTTCAGCTTTTGCTGGCGCTTTCGATTATTGTCGTTTCGGTCGTATGGAAATAAATAGGGCCTATCGCTCAGATAATAATCCCCGCCAGTAAGCCCCCCAGAATCAGTATATAAGGGGGAATTTTGGTATATAAGAGTACACCGATCGTTACCAATACCACCACTACTGATGGCCAGTGGGCAGCCATAGGTTCGAATAGGGCGATAGCGGCAGCCGCCGTCAGACCCGTACTGGCCGCATTAATGCCGCCTAAAGAAGCCCGCACAACCCGGTAGCGTTTTAGTTGCTCCCAGAAGCGGTACACGAAAAAAATAAGGAACGTGCCCGGCAGAAAGATACCGACTGTCGAGACGAGTCCGCCCCACAGTTGTCCATGCATACCGGCATCACGCATGGATAGCACTCCAATGTAGGAGGCAAACGCGAAAACGGGCCCTGGTACGGCCTGCACTAAGCCCAGTCCGGACAGAAACTCCTCACGCGTCAGGTAATGTTTGAAGGCCACAAATTCGTTGTAGAGCATGGGCGTCAATACCTGGCCTCCCCCAAACACGAAGCTGCCGTTACGGTAAAAATTTTCAAACAAGCGCACCGGCAACGACTGCGTGATAGCCCCCAGGCCAGCTGCCGCAATGAATACACCCAGCCATAAAAAAAAATTAGCCCACTGCACACGCAGGGGCTTCTTTTCCATTCGTTCCTGTTTTTCGTAGGTCAGTGCCGTCGTGAGGCCACCAACAGCGATCACAATAGGGGTCATCACTGGTGACCGAAAAACGTAGCCTACCAAAACCGCCGTTAGGGCCAGCGCCAGACTGACTTGATTTTTTATGACTTTCCGACCAATTCGATACCCCGCCACAATCATAAAGCCGACGGCCATAGGTTGAATGAATCGGGTAAACTGAAGTGACAGCTGGTGTCTTTCCAGATAATAGATGCCCATCCCGGCAGCTATCATGATGCTTACAGCGGGGAGTATCCAGATGAGCAGCGTAATGTAAGCCAGATTCGGTCCACCAAATTTAAAACCAATGGCCGTAATCGTCTGGGTTGAGGTTGGTCCGGGGAGCACTTGTCCAAGCGCATTCAGTTCGAGCAACTCATCTTCCGTCAGGTATCGTCGTTTTAGAACAAGCCGCTCATGAAACATGGCCAGATGAACCTGCGGCCCACCAAACGTCGTCAGTGCAAGAACCAGCACATCTTTCAGAAAGATAATGTACCGGATTCGACGTACGGGCTTAACGGTTGGCAGGTGAGGCAGCATAGGATGCGATCGGGAGAGGCAGTCTAGTCAACTTCCAGGCTGGGTCGCCAACTTGGAAGTTGTACGCATTTACGCTTTTTTCAGACCAAGTTCCATCAGCCGCTCGTCCAGAAACTCACCTGCTGTCATGTTCACATATATTTTGGGGTGTTGCGCATCAATGCAACTTTCCAGACTGGTCAGATCCATATCGGCGCGTGGATGCATAAAGAAGGGGATCGAGTACCGCGACTGATTCATCTTCTCCCGGGGCGGGTTCACCACCTGGTGAATGGTCGATTTTAGTTTGTGGTTGGTCAGTCGGTCAAGCATATCGCCGACGTTCACCACAACCTGGTCGGGCAGGGCCGTAATGCCAATCCATTTACCATCACGACGTAGCACTTCCAGCCCATCGGCCGAAGCGCCCATCAGCAACGTGATGAGGTTAATATCACCATGAGCGGCAGCCCGCACGGCACCATCGGGGGTGGTGTCGGGATCAAGCGGGAAATAATGCAACGCCCGCAAAATACTGTCGCCGTTCTTTACTTTATCGTCAAAATAATTTTCGGGGAGCTCCAGATAGAGCGCAATGGCACGTAGTAGTTGCTTGCCAGCATTCTCCAGTGTTCTGTAAGCGGTTAATGTCGCTTCACTAAACTCAGGAAATTCCTCCGGCAGTACGTTACCGGGCATATCGCCTTCTGGTTCTGGCTGACCAATGTGGTAAAATTCTTTTAAATCCGCCACTTTAAATCCTTTGGCGGTTTCCTTTCCCTTCCCGATGTAGCCACGCTGGCCATTCAGTTCCGGGTGTTCATATTTCTGTTTCAGGGAATCAGGCGATGAGAAAAAAGCCTGTGCTGAATCGTACAGCCGCTTAGTCAAGTCCTCAGTTAAACCGTGATTGCGAATAGCAACAAAACCGATTTGATTAAACGCCCTACCCAGATCCTGCACAAAACGGGCTTTGCGTTCAGGATCGCCTGAGGTAAAATCCGCCAAGTCTAATGACGGAATTTCGTTGTATAATTCTTCTGATAACATGGACTAAACTATTTTTTGCAAAAATACAAAAGTTTACATAAACAAACGTAGAGACGCAACCCCTTGCGTCTCCTGTGCCTCAGCAATGGTAATTAATAAAACCATCCGGCAAAGGAGACGCAAAGGGTTGCGTCATATAATATATCTTCAACTATGCTCCGAAGTTCTTTCCGACTTTATTCCAGTCAACTACATTCCAGAAAGCCGTTACGTATTCTGGCCGACGGTTCTGGTATTTTAGGTAGTACGCGTGTTCCCACACATCCAGCCCCAGAACGGGTGTACCTTTTTTCTCGGCCAGCGCCATCAAGGGGTTATCCTGATTAGGCGTCGAGATAATTTCGACGTCGTTACCATTCTTGATGAGCCACACCCAGCCGGAACCAAAACGACCCGTAGCGGCTTTACCCCACTCCGTTTTGAAATTGTCGAACGACGTGTATTTCTTATTAATGGCATCGGCCAACGTACCTTTTGGCGCACCACCGGCATTAGGCCCCATGATATTCCAAAAGAACGTGTGGTTCCAATGACCACCCGCATTGTTACGTACGGCGGGGGGCGTAGTGCTGCTCACACTTTTAACTAAGGCATCAATGTCCATCTTGGCCATGTCGGTTCCGGCGACGGCTTTGTTTAGGTTGTCCACATACGCTTTATGATGCTTATCGTGGTGGATTTCCATCGTCATTTTATCAATGTGCGGTTCGAGCGCACCGGCATCAAAGGGTAGCGGAGCCAGCTTGAATGGGCCTTCTGCCTGCGTAGGCGAAAAGCCAAAAGAGCGGAAAGCAACCAGCCCGGCCGAAGCACCAAAGGCCAATTTCAAAAACTCGGAGCGATTCATGCGAATGTTGGTTTGTAAGAAAACAAAAATGCGTCTGCGACCAAAGGTCCACTAAACAAAACGCGCTAAGTGGGCGAATGTTCAATGAAATTCCAGTCACAAACGCAAAGAAACGAGTTTTTGCGGTTTATAAACGGTGTTGAGTCTTACAAAGCCAAACAACCGTTTTAGTCATAGGCAATCCGGCTCAGAATGCTACGTCCGAGCGTGACTTCATCCGCATATTCGAGGTCGCCCCCGATAGGAACGCCCCGCGCAATCGTCGAGATTTTGAGGTTGAAGGGCCTTAGCTTTTTCTGGAGATAAAAAGCAGTTGTATCGCCTTCCATTGTGGGACTAATAGCCAGAATAATTTCCCGCACCTGTTCGCTCTCTGCCCCACGCAGGCGTGTCATGAGTGAGTCAATCTGTAAGTCGCTTGGGCCGATTCCTTCGACGGGCGAGATAATGCCCCCCAGCACATGATACAAGCCTTTATATTGGGCGGTATTTTCAATGGCCAGTACGTCGCGGGTATCTTCCACCACGCAAATCAGCGACTGATCGCGCTTCATACTGGCGCAGATCGTGCAGAGATCATTATCCGACAGGTTATGGCATTTGCGACAATATTTAACCTTCGTCCGCATGGCCGTTAGACTCTGGGCCAGCGTTTCGGTTTGTTCTTCATCGCGTTTGAGGAGATGCAAAACCAGCCGGAGGGCGGTTTTCTTCCCGATTCCCGGCAGCTTCGACACCTCGTTGACTGCGTCTTCTATAAGTTTGGATGGATACTCCAAGAGAATGATGACCGGGTCGCCGGTGCGATTATGAATGATAAATGATGAATTACGAACACAAATCACCGCTTTGGTAAATCATTCATAATTCATAGTTCATCATTAGTTTAACACTTCCGCTGAGATTCCCCGACGGCAAATTTCGTTACGCATTGGGACGAGTTCTTCCCATGATCCGTTCTTTACAGAGCATTTGCCTTTATAATGAATCAGGAGCGTACATTGCTCGGCCTGTTCGGGCGTATGCGCGCAGACATCTATCAATGTTTCGATTACGTGGTCGAACGTATTGACTTCATCATTGAAGACCACGAGGTTATGAACGTCGGTTTCAACTACTTCGTCGAGTACATCTACATTGGTCGACCAATCGTTTTCTTCAAAAGGTTGCATGGGAGTTAAAAGCGTGTTTACTTAGCAAATTTACGGTAAAATGGCCATCTTTAAAACCATTGCCGTGTATTAAAAGAACCCCTTTCTGGCCTGAAAAGTTGCCTTATTTCGCATGAATACCACCCTCGCTTTAGTGATCCTGATTGCCTATTTCGGGATGCTGATTGCTGTTTCTTTCTACACCGCCCGCGGAGCTGACACCAACGCTTTTTTTACCGCTAACCGACAGTCGCCCTGGTGGTTAGTGGCTTTTGGTATGATCGGTACGTCGCTTTCCGGCGTTACGTTCATTTCCGTACCGGGTGCGGTCGGAAAGATCGGGTTTTCATACTTTCAGGTCGTGCTGGGCTACATTATCGGCTATATCGTGATCGGTACGGTGCTGATGCCGCTCTACTACCGGTTAAACCTTATTTCCATCTACGGATACCTCGAAAAACGCTTCGGATTCTGGTCCTATAAAACCGGGGCGGGGTTCTTTCTACTGGCCCGTACAGTTGGCTCGGCGGTTCGGCTCTACGTAGCGGCTGGCGTATTGCAGATTGCCCTATTCAATGCGCTGGGCATCCCGTTTGAGGTGTCGGTGCTGATTACAATTGGCCTGATTTGGGTGTATACCTTCAAAGGGGGCGTTAAAACGATTATTGTGACCGATACGCTCCAAACGGTGTTTCTGGTTACGGCGGTGGTGTTGACGATCATTCTGATTTCAAAGGAATTGGGCCTCTCGTTTGGTGAGTTGGTGCAGACCGTGAAAGCCAGTCCGATGTCGCAGGTGTTTTATTGGGATGCCAACGACCCCAAGAATTTCTTTAAACAGTTCATTTCCGGGGCTTTCATTGCCATTGTCATGACGGGTCTGGATCAAGATCTGATGCAGAAAAACCTGACGTGCAAGAACATCGGTGAGGCTCAGAAAAATATGTTCTGGTTTACGGTTACGCTGGTATTTGTCAACTTCATGTTTCTGTCACTCGGCGTGTTATTGTACGTTTATGCGCAACGCGAGGGTATTGCCATTCCAACAAAAACCGATGATTTATACCCCATGCTTGCGCTGAATCACCTCGGCTTAGTGGTTGGTATTACGTTCCTGCTTGGCATCACAGCCGCTACGTATGCCAGCGCCGATTCAGCCCTAACCGCCCTAACGACTTCGTTTTGCGTGGATTTTATGAATGTTGAAAAACGCCCCGAGGTTGAGCGATCGCGTATTAAACAAATTGTTCATATTGGGTTTTCGCTGTTGTTCTACGTTGTCATCATCGTTTTCCGGCAACTCAACAGCAAGGAAGTTATTACAGCCGTTTTCGACATTGCGGGTTATACCTACGGGCCGCTTTTGGGACTTTATGCCTTTGGTATTTTCAGCAAACGCCCGGTTATGGATCGCGTTGTACCGTTCATTTGTCTGGCCTCTCCCGTGTTCACCTACATTGTCAATGAGAATTCGGCGGCCTGGTTTGGCGGGTATCAGTTTGGCTTTGAACGGCTGCTGCTCAATGGCTTATTTACGTTTGTAGGCTTATGGGCGGTGTCGAAACCCGTGCAAAAAGAAGAACCAGTAATGGTGTAAATAGATAATTAGACAGTTATGCGATCTACCCTTAGTTTTTTCAGCCTTCTATTTATAGCGCCCCATTTTTTGGCTACTGCCCAATTCTGTTTTTCGCCGGAGAAGCCGCAGGCAGGGCAACCCGTTTCCTTTACGTATTCGCCCCAAACGACGCCGTTGGCCAAAGACAGCATGCTCGAAGGCCGCTACGTTCGGTATGGTGCTCCCAACATGATGCAACTTAGCCGACCAGCAACCGTTACGTTGGTTCGGCAGGGCAACGACTATGTAGGGCAATTGCCCGCTTCGGCCAAAGAGGTTACCGGAACTATGTTGCTGTTCCGAAACAGTAAACTGCCGAATCGCACCGATGTCAATAAAGGTCAGCTTTACGTAATCCCGATTTGTGATGCATCGGGTCGAACGGTTCCTCATGCCATTGGCGGACAGGCATCCGTTTTTACCCGCAGTCACTATCTATACGAAGCTGGTGCCCGCTCTGATCCAAACTGGGTTGCTACGTTGTATGAGCATGAAATGCGGCTAAATCCTGAGGTACGCCCGCAATATTGGGCCGATTATCTGGCCGCGCTGGTAAAACAGAAGAAACCCGGCTATGGCCCAAAAGTAAAAGCCGGCATCGAGTCGTATCTGGCTTCCCGGCCCACGCCAACCGTTGCCGAGTTGATGGATGGCGCGCAGTTGTATGAAAGCATTGGCGATTTTCCAAAGGCTAACGCCCTCCGGGAACGTCAGAAAGCGGTAGATCCGGCGGGTTCGCTTATGCAGAAAGATCGCTCGATGGCGATTCGAAACGAAACCGATTGGACCCGCAAAAAAACGGCTTACCTGGCCTTCGCCAAAGATTTTCCAACGTCCACGCTCCTGCCCGCGCTGACAGTTATGATGACGGATGGATATTTTAAAAATAACGACATCAAGGGGCTGTTGACGTTCGTCGATCAGCAATCTCCGGCGCAAATTGATGTACTGATGTTGAGCACAATGGCGAATCAACTGGCCGAAGAACGCCGGTCGCTACCCGAAGCGGAGCAGTTGGCCAAACGAGGTATAGCTGTGCTAAAAACGCAGCCAAAACCAGCCAGCGTAACGGGTAACTGGGAAGTCGAAAAACAAGTTCGGCACCGGCATCTGATGAACGCCTATGCTTTGGCGCTACTGCAACAGGAAAAATACACCGAAGCCTATACGGCCTATCAGGACGTTATCAATCCCGAGGATGTAGAGAATAGCGACCCACGTACCAATGAGCGCTATTTCCTTAGCGCGCTACGTACTAACCACGCTAATGATGCCCGCCCGTTCATTGAATCTGCCGTACAGGTTGGCAAAGCGGCACCTTCCCTTAAATCAACCCTGCGCGACTGGTATGCAAAACAACCCGGCAACACCGTTGCCAAAGCGGATGCCTATCTAGCCGATCTTGAATCCGATCTGAAAGCTGAGCAAATGGACGAACTACGGCAATTGCTCATTAATGAACCGGCGCCCGCCTTCTCGCTCACCGATCTGAAGGGTCGGACTATTTCATCGTCGGCGTTGCGGGGCAAGGTGGTGGTGCTGGATTTCTGGGCAACCTGGTGTGGGCCGTGCGTGGCTTCATTTCCGGCTATGCAGGAAGCCCAAACGCGTTTCCAGAACGACGAAAACGTTAAATTCCTGTTCGTTAACACACGCGAAGGTGGACCGCTACAGCGCGTGCATAATTTCATGAACAAGAATCCGTATCCATTTGTCGTGCCCCTCGATACGCAACAGAAAGTTGCCAAATCCTACAAAGTGCTGGGTATTCCGACTAAAGTGGTAATTGGCCCTAACGGTCGTGTGCGCTACCGACACGTCGGCTACTCCGGCGATCCTGAAACGACGGTCAACGAATTGACGCTGGTGGTTGAAATGTTGAAACAGGAGCAGAGTAAATGACTCTAACGTGTCAACAACGTTAAATCAAAAGTGAAGCCGGTCAATACGTTTTCACCCGATAATTCTTGAGTAAATGAAGACACAATTTCGACAGGTTGCTGAGGGCGATAGATAAATACCTGTTGCGATTTTCGGTCGATTAACCAGCCCAACCGGCAGCCGTTTTCACGATACTCCTCCATTTTATCCTGAAGGTATTTTAGATCGTCACTGGCGGAACGAAGTTCGATGATGGAGTCCGGGCAGATGGGCGCAAATTTTTCCTGCTGTTCTTCTGGAATTACGTCCCAGCGTTCTTTTTGAATCCAGGCAACATCGGGCGAACGCGTCGCGCCATTGGGTAATTTGAAACCCGTCGATGAGTCAAACACATAGCCTGATTCATTATATTTATTCCAGGCGTACAATTCGCCCACAAGCGTAACAGTACGCAAACCTGTTTTCGATCCAGTTGGTGACAGAATTAGTATATTTCTGTATTTATCCCGTTCTAATTCAAGAGAATCATTGGCCCGGCAGAACAGAAAGGACTCGTCATCCGTCATCATCTCCAGTTTCTTCAATACAACCGGAAATTCCAGTTCCATAGCTGTCCTGGTTTTGGTTAACTATCCGCAAAATACCTTACTTGCGGTGAATTATCAATTTACACCCAATGACCGTCCGCCAAGCGACTACTGCCGATCTTCCGGCGCTAATGACCCTTATTCAACGTATCGTTCCGCTGATGCACGAAGCCGGTAACTTTCAGTGGGATGCCCATTATCCGAACGAAACCGTTTTTGGTCAGGACATCGCCAAAGGACAGCTTTGGGTTGCCGATATAGATGGTCAAATTGCTGGTCTGGCTGCCCTAACCGAAGACCAGGAACCCGAATATGCGCAGGTTGGCTTCGATCTCAGCCAGCGGGCTATTGTAACGCATCGGCTGGCCGTAGACCCAGCATTTCGCGGGCAGGGCGTAGCGGCTGCACTCCTGGCTCAGGCCGAGCAGTTGGCAATTGATCGGAGCATCTTATTCCTGCGTATTGATACGAATTCTGAGAACCAGGCTACTCAAAAACTTTTCCCCAAATTAGGCTATCAATACGCCGGAGAAATTACCCTTGGTTTCCGACCCGGTCTGCGGTTTATGGCTTACGAGAAGAAATTAGTGTAGTCCGCTGAAGGGTGATAACGTTCGAAGATCTTTGGGCATTATGGTTCGAGATTTAGCTGAAATCTATTTCTAGTCGCTTCCAATTCATCAGCCACTAATTTATCGGCCTATAGCCTAGCTAACGGCTCTACGGTTTCAGCGCCCATAGCCCTATGTGTGAGAAAATGTTGAGGAAGAATACAACGCTGAATGCAGGCAACTTTACGCTATGCCCGAGCGGGAAAGCAACCCGATCGATGAACTTCGAAAACTTCAGCTTCTTCAGAACTAGGTAAGAAAAATAAGGCTACTCAACAGTTGAGTAGCCTTATGAAAGAGCTATATGCTCATTAGAGAAAAAGCGTACGTGTCAAAAACTTTATGCGCGAATTACTCCCTATTGGTGACGAATGATTTTAACCGTCTTGGTTTGTGTTGGGGTGCTCACTTGCAGGAAATACAAGCCCGGAGCACGGCCAAGCGACACTCTGTGGCTTTCTACGGCTTCAGCCATTTCTATCGACTGGCTGCCGGTTAATTCACCCAGGCTGTTGCTAACCTGTAGTTTAAGAGGTTGGCCTTCTACACCTCTCACCTCAATCTCTACCCGGTCGGTAGCAATTGGGTTCCCTTTTACCATCACCTGCAAATTGCTGCTCAGCTCATTGGCCGCTACACGGGCTCTGTTCTGATTTTTGCAGTACGAGTCAAAGTTGAAGTCATATACCACTTTCACACTACCCTGCATCGCCGTAATGATCAGGTTTTTCGGGTCATTACGTAATCCCGCTTCCACAATCCCGGTTGTGCTGGTAGGCGAGGTGCGGATAACGCCGGGGATGGTGAACGTGATCGGCGAACCATTACCACCACTGGTCAGGATCGTTATCTTACCCGTCTGGCAGTCGTAAAGTGGTTGAAGAATAACCAGGGGTTGACCAAAGGTGAGTGCTTTATCAGCCTGAATAAAACCAAAGCCCGTGCGGAAGTCAAAGCCGGTATCGAATCCAGGTGTCAATGGATCATCCATATCAATAGCCGTCGTTCGCAGGCGTAACAGCACCTCGTCGGGTGACAGGCTATTTTTAGTTTTTTCCTGAAGCAGTGCCGCTACTGCCGCTGCATGAGGAGCCGCTGCCGAAGTTCCGAAGAAGTTCGGGAAATTATCCCCATCGCCACCCGGAAATGCCTGGCCAAAGAACGTAGTATTGCCGCCATCAGCTGCTGAAATTTCGGGCTTCAGCCGGGTAACCGACGGGATTGGTTGCCCATAGGTTGTAAATAGAATGGGCGTACCACCAGCCGAAGAGAACGTCTCAATAACAGGAGCCTGCAAAGCAGGGTTGTATTCGGGTGTTTGAGACCAGCGAACCGCACCAACGGCAATAGCACCGGCGGCATTGGCGTGACCAACCGTTGTACTGCTGTTCGTCGCAAACTGATACGTAGCACCGGAGCCATAATCGATCCACTTAATAAGCTTTGGATCAGGACCTGCATATTTTACAAAGGCAATTTCAATTTCAATTGGAGCCCTTGAGTTGTTAACAATGTCGACGCCTTCGATTGGATCATCGTTCAGATTATTTGAAAAACTCGACAAGCCCAACTGGAGCGCACCCTGATAGTAAACATAAATGTCCATATCAGTCTGAGCACCTTTAGGGCTACCCTGTTCTATGCTAGTCGAGTAGAAAGGATCACTCCACTGGAAAATAGGGAAAAATTCACCACCCGCTGGAATCGTAATTTTTTGGGTTATCGCGCCATTACCAAAATCGTGTGCCTGGCCTTCCACTGTAAAAGTACGACTGCTTGGGCTTGGTCTGCCTGAATTCAGGAATTGGCTGGTATAGGATTTACGGGCAGAATTACCGGCCGACGAAAAGTACGTGACGTTACGAGATTTCACGTAGTCGACAGCTTGCGCAATAATACCGTCCTGAAAAAATGGCTCTGCAAAATAGAAGATATCATCTACAATAATATTGCAACCGACTTTGGCCAGGTTTATAATACCAAGTGCAAAACCGACCTGACCATTAAATGCCGAATTGAACGCGATGTCTGCACCGGGAGCCACATCATGAACGATTTCGGCCATAGCCCGACCTTCGTCTGAGCCATTAGTTAGATCATCAATCTCTTCCAGTACCTGAACATTAGGGGGTAAATCGCCGGAGGCTACGCCATCAGGTGCTCCCCCCAGCGCATTGTACGAATCAGATAAAACTCCGACTTTATTGCCAGCTCCCGTTACGTTAAATGTTTGCCGGGCAACGTCGGACCGCATGGCTTTATCACCCTGAGAGTTAACTTTTCCTGCATTCCGGAGCGGAGCATAGGAAGGCCGTGCTACGTGCAGACTAGCCACGTTTTTTAGCTGATCTAATTTGTTGATGGGGAAATAGCCGAAAACGATACGCTGAAAATACTTACCACCCGTCAGCCCCATGGCTTGCAGTTCGTTAAGAAGAGCCTGTCCATCAGCATCATTTGAGATGGCTTCAATGGCAATTTTGCCATCACGAACGATGGTACGATCCACCCTCGTCAGACCGCTGGTGTTGTCTTCCACCAGGACGCCATCCGATGGAGCCGCTTGCCGGAGGTTACTACTTTTCTGGACCGTTCCTTTGGTCTGAATGTTAAACAGCGCAGGTGTGAGTTTGGCCGTTTTGGCCGCTTCCTTGAGTGTAGTTTGCCCAAAACCAATAAACGGTTTCCAGAGCAGGAGGCTAATTACGAGTGCAATCAGACTTTTGTTTTGTAAAATGTTTGACATAAAAAAAGGGATTGATAGGTAAGATAAAAGTAATGATAAGACCGTAGGGTGAGCTACAGCCGTCAAGGTAATAAAGCAAATCACGATAATCAAATTGTAGGATCTTATCTAGAGCGATGTATAGATAAAATCATATTATTTACACTAAGGTTAGTGTATACTGATTATTCGGAAAATGGCCTTATTGATCCGAATATAGACGTTTTGACGCTGAATTCAGGTGTTTTGATCAGCTGGAATTATTTTTTGATTTAACGGTGAAAATTTTCTGCTTTTATCTTCGTTTCGCCTTACTAAATGGTCTGCTTCCTTAGTAGATTTTATAGAACACGTTATCGCAAAAAAGCCCTGACAAGGCTGCCAGGGCTTTTTTGCGATAATTTACAGGTTGATCAATAGATCAGGTTATTGGTACTGTATATACATCGGTTTTGGATCGAGCGCCAGTACTTCTTCGGGGGTCATGATGCGGGAGCCTGGTTTGCGAAAATCGTTTTCGTAGAACAGTTTGAAGCCTGTGTACTGAACAGGCTCTTTCTGAATATAATCGTGATACGAATCTTTTTTAAGTACCGGCGGTCCCCACCCATCCATGTCCATGACAATCTGGACGTTCGGGTCGAGTTTAATATTTTTATAGTTCTTGATCATACCCTGCGTAAAGCGGTGTACCACCAGTACTTTAGGGGGGAGCTTATTTTCCCGAACGATTTTGCTCAAAAACTGCACGGCCTGATTCACGTCAGCCGCATCGTAACTGCCAATTTTGGTGCCGGGCTTTGCGCCCGTTACCATGGAGAACTCCGGATCGATACCCAGATGAACGAATGGCAATTTAAGATATTTCTCCATATACGCCATCTCTGGGCCAAGCGGAGCATGACCGCGCTGAATGTCCAGGAATACAAGGGATTTATGTTCATTCCCCCATTTCAGGACTTTCTTGATGGTTTTGTCTGACATCCGCATCCGGTAGCCACCATCCTTGCCCGGCAATCCCTGCGCCGACGTAGCGACTAAGTGAAGCGCGGGTTGAATGGGCGTAGCAGGATCGGCTTTTTGCCAGTTTTTGATTTCATTGTCAAGCCGTTGCAGCATTTCCTCTTTAGGGTATTTCCCCAACGCGCCCATTTTCTTGGAGTGTGGGTTACCGTAATAAGCAAAAATGCGGTATTTGGGAAGCAGAGCGCCGGAAGGAGGTGCATAAGTCAGCGAGTCGAGCGTGGAGTCGCCCGTAGAAACGGCTCGGGTTGACGAAATGGAACCCGTTTCCGACGAATCAGCGGTTGTATCTGTGTCAGCCGATGTTTTGGTTATAGAGGTACCTGCTTTAGACGTATCGTCCTGTTTAGATTGAGTAGAGCAACTACTGAGTTGCCATAGAGCCACTAAAGAGAATGTGGCCAGTGAAAAACGCATACTAATATGATAAGTTATAGATGATTCATAAAAAAAGGGTTACATTCCTTTTTGAAGGAATATTAACCCTACGTTGCAAGTATAGAGTCTTAAAGTAACTTTTCAAAGTACTAATTCACCTAACCCCTGACGAATAACCGAAAAGTCATCATCCGTGGCATCAACTATGGTCGAGGCTACGTTCCCGCCATAGCCGCCGTCAATGACAATATCTACCTGATTCTGGAATTTCTCGAAAATCAACTCAGGATCAGTGGAATACTCAATTATTTCATCCTCATCCCGGATCGAGGTCGTTATAATTGGGTTACCAAGTTCATGCACAATCTGACGTGGAATGTCGTTATCCGGAACACGAATACCTACGGTTTTCTTATTCGTATTCAGCAGTTTTGGTACGTTGCCAGTGGCTTCAAGGATAAACGTAAAGGGGCCGGGCAACATCTTTTTCATGAGTTTAAATGCCTGATTGCTTACCCGGGCATAGTCGGCGATGTGGCTCAAATCATAACAAATGAACGAAAAATCGTTTTTAGTCGGTTTGATTCCCTTAATTCGAGCCACGCGCTCAACGGCACGCGCATTATGAATGTCGCAGCCCATACCATAAATCGTGTCGGTTGGGTAAATAATAACCGCCCCATCGCGCAGGGCTTTCACAATATGTTCAATCCGACGCGGGTCCGGGTTTTTGGGATACAGTTTAATGAATTCAGCAGCCATTTTCAGTGAGCAGTTAATCTGTGAACGGTCGGCAATGGAAACGCATAAAAAGCTTGTCCATTGATACCTGTTCACTAGGATAACGGATAACTGACTAAACCGGTTTCGATAAGTGGTCCGCTGCCTTCCACTTTATGTAGTGTCGATATAACGTGTTGACAGGTACGTGCAGGTGGCTCATACCTAAAACCAGCGAACTCATCAAATCTGGCTTTACAATTTGGTGGAGGAGCTTGCCATATTGGAGGGCCAGGTCAAACTGTTCAGCGTAGAATGCTTTTCGCATAAATTTTCTGATACGTCCCGCTAAGGCCTGGTATTCGTCGGGAGTGAGGCAGCGGTCGAAGGCTTTGTAGCACACCGCCAGCGTTGACCGTAGCAGATTATTGTCCGGCAATAATACCTGCGCCGATAGCGAGTCAGGTAGTTGCCGTTTTAGCGTTAACACTTCATCCACATAGGCGTAGCGGTAAAGTCGGGATGATCGTACCCAGAAATCAAAATCTTCGTATGTCAATGTTTCGTCATATCCGCCCAGTTCATTCAGTACGTCCCGGCGCATCATCATGGTGGGCGTACAGATGAAATAGGATTCCAGAATGTTTCGGAAGACATTGCCCGACGGGACAGGCGTACACGCGTGACCGAGGTTATCAACGGCGTAGTGAAGTCCAACTTTCTTGCCCTGTGGATCAATATAGGCTGCGTTGGAAAATACAACGGCGTAAGGACCGGCCAACTGCTCGAAAAGTTCGGTTTGTTTGGCAATGCGGCCTGGAAGTAGCACATCGTCGGCCGAAAGGTCGATTACGTATCGGCCTCCGGCCAGCGCTAACCCCTGATTAAAGGCATGGTTTAACCCTTGATTGGTCGCGTTACGGATGAAACGAATGGCAGGATGCTGCTGCGTGAACTGCTCGATACGTTCGGTTGTATGATCGGTGCTACCGTTGTCGATAACGATTAATTCAACGTTTGGATACGCTTGTTCTACAACTGACTGGAGCGCCTGCTCTACGTAGGCTTCGTGATTATAACTCGTGCAGATAACGGTCACCCAGGGTTTTATCCGATTGAGGTAAGGACTCATCGGTAGTGGATTGGATTGGCCAGTAACGGAAATCATAAAGAATAAATGGGTGGATCAGGCCGGAATTAGTTGACTGATCTAACGCTAATACGTTGTTAATGAGCCCAAAAGTAAGGGCATATCGAATGGAACGGTTCAAGTTTTGAGTAAGCGGAAAAAAGTCGGCAAGCCTGGCCGTAAAAGCAATATTGAGTAGAAAGGGTGGCTGGTGTGATCAGGCTTGCCGTCAATTAGTCGAACTGGCATCCATTGTTTTCTCGGCTACACTCGGGTCTTTATCCCCTTCGAGATTGTAAAGTGCTACGTTCATGTCAAAACCAATAATGAGCAGTAATGAAATAAGGTTTATCCAGATCATCAACGCAATAAGGGTACCAATAGACCCATAGAGTTTGTTATAAGACCCAAAGTTGGAAACGTAGTATGAAAAGCCCAGCGTGGTCAGCACAATAAGCAGGGAGGCTGTAACGGCTCCCGGCATGATAAAGGCCCATTTCATATTCACATCTGGCCCAAAACGATAGATCACTGAAACCGTGCCGACAAAGACGGCAAAGACAACCAGGTAGCGCCCAATAGCCAGCAGATTAATGAAAATAACATTGTTGAGGATGCCAAATTTAAGGAGGTAATCGCTCACGATACCCCCGATAATCAGGACAATGATGGCCAGAACGAGGGCAATGGCCAGGGTAATTGTTAGTAAAATGGCTACGCCCCGAAGTTCAAAAAAGCCTCGCCTGTCGGATGTTTCGTAGGAGGAGTTAAACGCATTCATGAGCGCCACCAGGCCGCTCGTGGCCGAATACAGCGCCAGAAAGAAGCCTAACGATAATACGCCACCCCGCGGACGACTGATAATATCGCGAATTGTCGTGTTGACCGTACTGAACGTATCGCCCGGTAGTAATTCCTTCAAAAATCCCATGACCTGGTCTTCGAGGTCATGAATGGGAATGTAGGGAATGAGCGTAAAGAAAAAGATAACCGTGGGGAAGATTGCCAGAATCAGACTATAGGATACAGAAGCCGCGCGTTCGGTGGTATCGTTTTCGGCAATTTTGGTAAACATGCTCTTTAAAAACGCATACCAGTTATTCTTTGAGTTAAAGGGATGATGGGAACGCATCCAGATGCGCGTGTTCCGCAACGCCTTAATACTCATTATTTTATCGAACATAGCGGATTGTTTAATCGTCAGTCAATAGTCGGTAGTAATTCGTAAGTTATCGTCAACACTATCGACTGATCGCAACGGCGGACCGTAACTACTGACTATTTTTAACCTATGATTCAAAAAAAGGTTTGGCCGCTTCCACTAAATCGGTTGGCGCTGCGCACGGGCGACCCGTATCGCTGCGGACAAAAACCAGCGTAGTCTGACCGGTATTGAGCAACTGGCCATCCTGATTGAAAATCTCATAATTGAACATCAACCGGGTCTTGGGTAATTGCGGAATCGTCACACGAATCGTCAGCAGGTCATCGTATTTTGCGGGTCGTATAAAACGGGAACTGAGGTCATAAACGGGCATCGAAATGCCGTCTTCTTCCATCTTTTTATACGGGAGCCCCAGGTGACGAAGAGCCTCTACCCGGCCAATTTCGTAGAATCGGGCGTAGTTGCCGTAATAGACAATACCCATCTGATCAGTATCGTAATACCGGACTCGAATATTTGTAACGTCGTGAATAATCATAGGCGAAATAGTCAAGAGTTATCAGTCGATGGGCGTCGGAATTGGTCGACTAATGACTGATAACTCTTGACTAATTTTATTTCATAATCTTCATGCGTGTTAACGCTTGCTGGTATAGCCGGGCATTGGCCAGGTGTTCCGACAGGGTTTTCGAGAAGGTGTGATATCCGGTAAAGTTGGCATTGACCACGAAATACAGATAATCGTGCTGTTCTGCATTCAATACGTTGTCGATGGTGGCCGGAGCCGGAAGGTTAATGGGTCCCGGCGGCAGTCCAGCGTAGCGATACGTATTATAAGGCGAATCGACGGTCAACTGCCGATTCAATAGTCGACGGATGCCAAAATCGCGCAGGGCGAAAATTACCGTTGGGTCGGCTTCCAGTTTAATGCCCCGCTTGATCCGGTTCAGGTAAACGCCGGCCACACGCGGCTGCTCGTCGCGCTTGTTGGTTTCGGCCGCTACAATGGAGGCCAGTACCTGAACCTGGGTTTGGGTCAGATCCAGGGCTTTCGCTTTTGCCTGACGTTCGGGTGTCCAGAATTTCTTGTACTCTTTTCCCATGCGGTCAAGGAGTGCTTCTGGTTTGATGGTCCAGAACAATTCATACGTATTGGGCAAAAACATGCAGACAATTGTGGTCGTGTCGAAGCCGAATTTCTGGCACGTAGCCGGATCATTGAGAAGCTGGCCGAGGGCATCGGAGCCAAATTCGAACTTGCTGCCTACCCGCTGAATCAGGTCACTTTTTTGCCGCATGCTGTTGAACGTAACCGGCATGGCATCCTGGCTACCGCTGCGGAGTTTAACCAGAGCCTCGCGGTTTCCCATGCGAGGCTTAATTTCGTAACGACCTTCTTTCACACGCTCATTATACTTCATTATCTTGGCCAGAAACCGAAACGACGTCTCATCGTTGATAATCTTGTGTGTTTTCAGCGTATCCATAACCGACTCGAACGTAGAGCCTCTCGGAATAAGCAGCGCAAAGGTTTTGTCGTTATCCTGGACTAATAGATTGGGACTTTTGAAGACCTGCCAGAAATAAAACGTAAACGTAGTGAGCAGGATGGAAACGGTAAGGAACAGACCGATTTGAAGATTACGAGACATGGGAGTAATGATGAATGATGAATGATGAATGATAATCAGTAAGAAAAGCTACTGATGAAGGATTGAGTGAAACCAATTCGTCATTGTGCATTCATCATTGGTGCTGCAAATTTATGGCAAAACACGACCAATCACTCTATTCTTTACAGAGAAGGTTTTTGTATCGTCGCAATCTGCTGACAGGCCGTTCGGTCAATGTTACCCAATTTTGGGCGAAGGTTCGTCTCAGTAAGCTAACTTTGCTGCTACCAGTACCAAATCCCCACGGGGCGCTGTAAACATTGTCAATCACTCGTCAGGTTTCTACCGGCCGGAGTTCGTCCGGCACATCACTCTACACAGTTGCGTTCTGGTTGCTGTGTATCAGTAACTTCCTGTTTTCGGCTAGTTTTTCGATGATGATCCCCGAACTCCCCGCTTACTTAACCAAGTTGGGCGGCCAGGAATACATTGGGCTGATTATTGCGTTATTCACGTTCACGGCGGGTGTGTCGCGGCCGTTTAGTGGGAAAATTACAGATACGGTTGGCCGGGTGCCGGTGATGGCCTTTGGGTCGCTGGTCTGCTTTATCTGCGGTTTTTTATATCCGTACCTGCTGACAGTCGGGGGATTTCTGACGCTCCGGCTTATTCACGGCTTTTCGACCGGCACCAAGCCAACGGCTACATCGGCTTACGTTGCCGACGTAGTACCTGCCAATCGACGGGGTGAAGCCATGGGTATGCTTGGCCTGTTTACGGCCATGGGTATGTCGCTGGGACCTGCCATTGGCAGTTGGTTAGCCACCGATTTTTCCATGAACGTAATGTTCTGGACATCATCGGCGTTTGCGTTATTGTCCATTGGTATTCTGCTCCAGATGCCAGAGACTTTGGTCAATACGCAACCGTTTCGCTTCAGCCTGTTACGATTGAAAAAAGACGAAATTTTTGATAAAAATGCCCTGCCTCCGTTTATCGTACTCTTGCTGCAATCCTTTTCGTCGGGGGTAATCCTGACCGTGATTTCAGCGGTGAGCGCATCGCTGGGCGTCACGAACAAAGGATTGTTTTTTACGGTCTATACCGTTGCCTCGCTGGTAGTTCGGGTGGTGTTCAGTAAGACGTCAGATCGTTACGGCCGTCTTCCGGTGTTATTTATTTCGACAGCTGTGCTGGCCGTTTCAATGGTGCTTTTGATCCTGACCGATTCACCCGCCTGGTTCTGGACATCGGCTATAGTCTATGGCATGTCGTGGGGTATGAACTCACCAACGGTAACGGCCTGGACCGCCGATTTGAGTGATGAGAAAACGAGGGGCCGCGCTATGGCAACGATGTACATTGCGCTCGAAGCGGGTATTGGTCTTGGCGCGCTGGGTGCGGGCTGGTTACTCAATAACGTAGTGGGCGAGGCTGGTATTGATGCTTCTTTCGCCGTTTCGGGCGTGTTGGCGCTGGTTGCAGTCGGGTATCTGGGCTGGTTATGGCAAAAGGGTCGACGGGTTGCCAGTCATCAAACCAATGAAGCCGACGACATGGCTTTACTTGATGGAGAACCCTGATGGAAGATATTGAACCGAAAATCCGCCCGCTGGTTGATGCGCTGAATGCAACTGGACTGGTTCGCACGTTTTCGAGTTGCGAGGGACATTTTGCGCCTAATGAACAAACGCTCGTTGATCGAAATCATGCCGAAGTCCGGTTCGTACCCGCTGATGGCATCGCGGTAGGAGAGGTCGAGAAATTGCTGGCTTATGTAGTAACCCGCTTCAAATCCCGGCATGGGCTACTTCCGGTAAACGTAACAGCGCATAAATTATACACCCCCCTTGATAGCGAAGCGATTGAAGAGACGTTTGTTTTACAACTTCGTCCCTTCAACCGCTTCGACCCACCCGACCAAAAGCGTGCTGATATGGACCGGGCTATTGCACAGGTTGAAAAGTTGATTTACGGTATTCGGTTTGCGGAGGGCTGACCGGGCCGCCAGTGAGGCATGAGATTACCTACGCATTAGCCCTCCGTAAACCGAATACCGTAAACATCAAAGTATAAACTGACTTAAATCCCGGTTCTTCACCAGACCATTTAATTTATCGCCAACCAGTTCTTTCGTGACCACAACTTTGGCATTGGCACCAATGACATCGGGAATGTCGAACATAAAGTCGTTCATCAGGTGGCTCAATACGGTCTGTAACCGACGCGCACCGATATTCTCCACTTCGCCATTCACCTCGAAGGCAATTCGGGCCAGTTCGCGCAGAGCATCATCCTGAAATGTAAGTTCGACTTGCTCGGCCGCCAGCATCGCTACGTATTGCTTGGTGAGCGCATTCTTTGGTTCTTTCAGGATGTGATAGAAATCATCTTCCGACAGGCTTTGCAGCTCGACCCGGATTGGGAAACGTCCCTGTAATTCAGGAATCAAATCACTGGGTTTCGCTACATGGAAAGCACCGGCTGCAATGAACAGAATATGATCGGTATGCACGACGCCGTACTTGGTGTTCACCGCACTGCCTTCTACAATCGGAAGTAAATCGCGTTGCACACCTTCCCGGCTGACATCGGGGCCGCCCCCGCCATTGCCAGAACGAGCCGACGCTACTTTATCAATTTCGTCGATGAAAATAATCCCGGCGTCTTCGGCTTTTCGGATGGCTTCTTCCTTCACTTCATCCATGTCGATGAGCTTGGCGGCTTCTTCCTCCAGCAAAATCGTACGGGCCTCAGCGATGGTCACTTTGCGTTTTTTGCCACGCTTGGGCATCATCCCGCCAATCATCTCCTGGATATTCATCATGGACAGATCGTCGACTGAGCCACCCATCACACCGATGTTGGGCGTTTGACTTTGCAGCACATCGATTTCTATTTTGCGGTCGTCCATTTCGCCGGAGCGAATTTTGTCGCGGAACCGTTCGCGGGTGCGTTCGTTCAACTCGGCATCGGGATCTTTCTTCTCGTTTTCAAAGCCCATCTGGCCATTAGCAGGCTTAACCGGCGGAATCAGAATGTCCAGAATAACATCTTCCACAAGTTGCTGCGCCCGCGCCTGTACGGCTTCCTTCTTGGCCGCCCGTACCATATTGACAGACTGCTCAACCAAGTCGCGAACCATGCTTTCGACATCCCGACCCACGTAGCCGACTTCGGTAAATTTCGACGCTTCAACTTTAATAAAGGGTGCATCGGCGACCTTAGCCAGTCGACGGGCAATTTCGGTTTTGCCGACGCCAGTCGCGCCAATCATCAAAATATTATTGGGCGTAATTTCGCGTTGCATATCAGCCGTACTATTCATACGGCGCCAGCGGTTTCGGAGCGCAATGGCTACATTACGTTTCGCATCGTGCTGTCCGATAATGTATTGGTCAAGTTCGGCAACAATTTGCCGGGGCGTAAGGTCTTTAAGTACTTCAGTCATTGAATACGGAAAGCGCATTGTGCGCTCTTTGTTTAAAGAAACGCAGGAAATAAGAAATTGTGCCAATGCTATAGAAAAATTGACGAGACAACGTTATTTACTAGGAGCCATAAGCGGGAATAAATGGTAGAAAAATCTCATTTCAGGACGTAATCATTAAAACATCTCTTTAACTCGCTTTACAAAGTAGTTATTAATCATTTACCGCATGAATCTTAGTCGAATACTTCTTTTTGCTTTCTGTATTACAATGGCCCGCGCTCAGTCGCCCATTCAATTAATTCCCCAGCCTGTCAGTGTGCAACCTCAGACGGGCGTTTTTACGCTAACTAAATCGACCACAATTAACTATGATCAGGCTGATGGGAAGGCAGTTGCCGACATGCTCAGCCAGCAATTGAACGTACCGACAGGCTTCGGATTTGTAGCCAAACCAGGTAAAGCGGGCAAAATTCAGCTTAATCTCAACACGACATCCAATGCGCAGCTTGGTTCGGAAGGATACACGCTCGATGCCTCACCGAAGGGTGTGACGATTACCGCCAACCGCCCGGCCGGGCTGTTTTATGGCATTCAGACGCTGACTCAACTGCTGCCCAAAGAGATCGGTAGCCAAGCCACCACGACGGCGACATGGACTGTACCGGCCGTCAAGATTACGGATTATCCGCGATTTGGCTGGCGGGGGATTATGCTCGATGTGAGCCGTCACTTTTTTCCGAAAGACGATGTAAAACAATACATTGACCAGCTGGCGAAACTGAAATTCAACACGTTCCACTGGCACCTGACCGACGACAACGGCTGGCGTATCGAGATCAAATCACTCCCTAAACTCACCGAAGTGGGGGCCTGGCGTGTGGCAAGGACGGGTCATTATGGCGATCTGGCCGAACCGAAACCGGGCGAACCAACGCCTTATGGCGGCTTTTATACCCAAAATGATATTCGGGAAATTGTTGCGTATGCACAGGCGCGTAACGTAACGATTGTGCCCGAAGTAGATGTGCCGGGCCACAGCATGGCGGCTCTGGCGGCTTACCCTGAACTGAGTTGCACAAAGGCGATTGTCAGCGTTAATCCGGGAACGGCTTTTTCTGAATGGTATGGTAATGGTACATTCAAGATGAAGGTGGAGAACACCCTGAACCCGTCGGATGAAAAAGTCTACGAGTTTCTGGACAAGGTCTTTACTGAAATTGCCGCGCTGTTCCCGAATCCATACATTCATGTAGGGGGCGATGAGTGCTACAAGGGCTATTGGGCGCAGGACCCCGGTTGCCAGGCATTGATGAAGAAACTAAATATCCGTCACGTCGAAGATTTGCAGGGGTATTTTATGGGTCGGGTGGAGAAAATCCTGACGGCTAAAGGCAAGAAACTACTCGGCTGGGACGAAATTCTGGAAGGGGGGATTTCGCCGACGGCTACGGTAATGAGCTGGCGGGGCATCAAAGGCGGAATCGAAGCCGCCAAGGAGGGTCATAACGTAGTGATGACGCCCAGCACGTTCGCATACCTGGATTACATGCAGGGCGATCCAACGATTGACGCGCCTATTTACGCCAACCTGCGCACACAGAAAACATACAGTTACGAGCCCGTCCCTGATGGAGTAGAGGCAAAATACATTTTAGGCGGTCAGGGTAACCTATGGACGGAGCAGATTCCCAACCTTCGTTATGCCGAATACATGACCTATCCGCGTGGCTGGGCCTTGTCTGAAGTGTTCTGGTCGCCGAAAGAAGTCAAAAACTGGCCCAATTTTGTGCGACGAATGGAAACTCATTTTGAGCGGGCCGACATCGCCCAAGTCAATTACTCGAAGGCTATTTATGATGCCATCGTCCGGACGACTATGAAGGATGGGAAGCTGCACATGGAACTGGCAAGCGAAGCACCGGGACTGGATATTTACTATTCGATTGACGACACGATGCCTGATCAATTCTCGACAAAATACAGCCAGCCCGTTGATTTACCCGAAGGTCCCATAACACTACGTGTCGTTACGTATCGTGCCGGAAAACCCATCGGTCATTTAATCACCCTCTCGCGGGATGCGCTGCAAAAACGAATCGGGCGTTTTTGATTGAATTACTCTGGAGGGCTAACCAGATTGTTTAAATAACGTAGCTGATTTATTAGCACAGTTGCTAGCTTAACAAACTAAGCTAGCAACTGTGCTAATAAATCAGAAATCGCATCGCTCTGGCTGTATACCATCAGATGACCTCCTACAGAAACTACTAAATCTGGATTGGTATACTGAATTGGCAAAATCTTGTCATTTGTGCCATGCACCTGAATAAGATCAATGGGTTTGATTTGATTTTTCCAGGTTGCAATCGCCCGAATTGCCCATTTCAGAAACACTTTGTCAGTGTCATTGAGAATTTGTCTCAGCAGTTGCTTTGTTGAAGAATCGTTTGCTCCGAAAAACCAATTTGTGAGTGCATTAGGTGACGTGAGAAGCGAGGCTGGAATATATCTGTCGATGGATAACGCACCCCCAAATGGTAATACCAGGGGAGTTGATTGGAAGTAGAAACGCTTGAAATGAGAATGGTTTTTTGCGGCCGAATCAGTTTGGCTATTTCCGTAGCAAGCATACCCCCAAAGGAAATGCCGACTATATAAAATGGCTGGATTGAGTCGATGGACAAGGCCATTCTTCCAGCATAATTTGGTAGTGATTCATTCTGGTGAGGAGTGAGCAACTCTATATAAACAGGCTCGAAAAACGTAGGTAGTACTAATTTCTGAAAAATTCGTTTGTCGGCGCCAAGTCCACTAATGAAGTAAATTTTCAAAATAGCTTTTTCGAGTTGATTGAATAAATATGAAAAGCAGGAAAGAGGTTCCTCCCTGCTCAAAAGTGGCCGATAATAGCCATTTACTTACTGCTTCCTCATCAACGAGATTTTGCAAATTGGTTGGCCGGTTTATTTCAGTATCGAAGCCACGACCGTCTACATGTCTGGCACCCCAGAACAGCATCTCATTTAGTAGGTAAATCAGGTCATATTCGGAGAAAATTTGCCCTTGTGCCAGACTTGATATAGTAAAAATCCCCTACTTCATTAACCGCTCAAGGTCGACACGTAGCGATAGTTGACTCGTTCCAGCGGTCGGTACTGAGGAGAATCGGGCGTAGGTTAACTGGAAACCCCGTGCCTGCACCGAGGTACCAAAGGAAATTCCGGCGCCACCGCCACCCGTTGTTAGTTTACCTTCAGCTCGTTTCTGGTGATTATAACCGACCAGCAGATGCACGTTCCGATGGACCAGCAATTCGGCGCCAACGCTTAAATGACGCGCTATTTTTTCGCTTACGCTAACCGTCTGCGGGATCGGGTTGCCGCTCAGATCGTAGCGAATGTTGAGGTTTGGGTCATTGTAACTGATGTCGAAACGCTGGAGATGATGCGCCGTTATGGTTAGCCGGATAGGGGCATGGCGCGGTTTGACAGTTACGCCTGCCTGTAGATCAAAAGGCAAATCGGCATCGATCGGCCCGTAATTCTTAACCAGATACCCTATGTTTTTGGCGACTAGTCCAAACGTAAGATCTTTTTGAGGATGCCGCCAAACACCGCCTAAATCGGCCAGAACACCAAAGGCCGAGTACGTTTCGATGGCCGAACCAACGGCTTTTATCGTAGCACCCAGCGTAAAATTACCTTCTGTACGGGCGTGTGTAAGGCTCAGCGCGTAATCATTCGCTGTAAACGTACCAAGAGAATTGCCAACCGGGTCGGTCAATTCAAACTGTCCATAACTCAAATACTGCAAGCCAACTGCCCACTTACCGGTTGATTTTACCGGTAAACCATATTGAAGGGTGTAATATTTAGCCGCTGCCAGATACGGCATTAAGCTGATTGATAATTGATTCGTAGGGATTGAATCAGCCAGCGCGGGATTGTTGAGATGGTACGAACCGTCGGGGCTAATGGCCGTGGCGACCTGGCCACCGAGCGCTGCCACACGGGCGTGAGTTGGCAGGTCGAGAAACGAAAAAACACGCTGTCCGCCGAGGGATTGAGCAACCGCAAGTTGCGGCCACATCAGAATCAGAAAAGGTAAAATGAAGCGGGCTTTCAAGCGGCAGTTAATCGCAGTTTGTTACAAATTAACGCCAATTTTCGAACCAACGAAAGTATTCACTACGTGGTCTGCCGGAAAATTAAGCCGGTAAACGGTCAAAACGAATACCCAATCTTTATGCCGTACGATACACTTATAAACACATTAGCCGATGAGGTGAACGGGTCAATCGACAGAAAACCACCTGATGAGCGAAAGTCGAGAGAACCAGCAGGACGATTAAACCGATCAACCGTATTGCCCCGAATACCCAGTCCACCATAGAAGTCGCCCACAAGCCGCTTGTTGGTCGATATCGCAAACTGACGCCCGAATTTTACATGGCCACCCCAAACGTATTTTGATATGGGCAATGAATAAAGCTGATAGTATTGGCATTGACCCGTCTCGCAACCAATGCCGATCGTGCCGTTTTCATAAGCGTTTACCTGCCGGTATAATCCTTCCAGCGCTAGATAGGGTCCGATGAGGCCACCACGCCAGTAATACCGCCATTCGACCCGCCCGCGCCAGTTCTCCAGATGGCTGTACTGACCATGTTGGCTCATGTCCCAGAGGTTCATCCCCTGCCAGCCATAGCCTATTTCAACCTGTAGCGAATGCCGCTGGCTAAGAAGCCGCTCTAGTCCAAACTGAATCGTGTTGTTGGGGTCAAACAGGCTGAGTGGCGTAAATTTGACAACCCAACGCTTGGCGTCGTCGATTCCGACAGCGCTTAGGGGCATGGGTCGTAACGATTGGGCCTGTGCTGAGAAAGCGATCCCCAGAAACAGCGCCAGCAAACGTAGCAGGCGAGTGCTAATCATGGCTGAACGGGCAGTTTACTCAGCAATGTTAACTGCTTCAAGTTCGCATAGCTATACTGATAAATGCCATCTGGCCCCGTAACGATCAGTCGTTTTTGTGCCGGAATAACGTCGTATGCTTTTGTACTATCGAAATACTGAATCTCCCGAATATTGGCAGGATCGCTGATATCCATGACCCGAAGGCCGTAGTCGCCTTCGCCAATAAATAATAACGTACTGTCGGCACCCAGCCCGTGCGGGTTTTTCATGGGATAACTTCTCACTAATGTCGGATTTGCCAAATTGCTGATATCGATTACCTCCAGCGAGTTGGCCAGTACGTTGCGACAGGTCGTGCCACTCCGGAGCGTAACATAGGCGTAATTGCCCTGCGCCACCACCGGATCGCAGCTTTGCATGTGCGAATAAAGCGATACGCGTTTAGGGCTGTTGGGCTGTTTAATGTCGTAAATATACATACCCGTTTGGGTGCCGATGAACAGGTTCGTACGGTATGGAAAGATCGTTTCGACACCGAAGCCCAGCGGAATGTTACTGCCCGTTTTGGGATTGCTGCTAGCCGAAATGTCGTAGGATTGCAGAGCCGTGTTGCTCACGGTATAAAGGGTATTGCCACTGATGGTAAAGCGAGCCGTTGAGCCACCGATTCCCGAGCCGGGCGCTGGTGAGTCATTGCCTGAACCCTTGTCGCAGGAGACTAGCAGGACTATTAATAGGAAGACGTAAAGGGTTAGCTTCATGGTGTTGAGGATTGGTTTTAGGATTTTTTCTCTGGTTTGCGCCAGCTTTAATCCCGCTGCACATCAGAAAACTATTACCGGTAACACTGTGGATTTTCGATTGACGCTTTCTCCCAGCGAATCACTATGCCCTGTGCAGGATCTGGACATTCGAACCGGACATTCGTAGCCAGCGGATAGGCCGATCGCTCGAAGGCATTTTCAATACGTTTGACCAGCCGGACATTGCGTGGGTCGGCAATGTTGAGGGCAACCAGATCCAGTATGTTATCGGCATAAAGCGTACTATCTTTAATCGATAACTCGTGGTTCCCCGGAATGGAAATGAAAGCCAGTTTCACCGGCGATTCAGGATTACGATTATCGACGATATGAATGCCGCTGCCCACCTCGTTTACGAACAGGTAATTATCTTTAGCGTAAATTTTTCCTATGTTTCTTAACGGTTGTGGCGCCAATGTTTGCACATTGCGAACATCGGCAGACGTAGCATACACTGGTCGGTAAATATCGCCTGTTGTAGGAGGAGGTGGCGCCGAAGGGCGAAAACAACCGTCGAGCAGGACACAAACAGCCAGCAGAGTGAACGAAAGCAAATGTCGATTCATGGGCGAAATGTGTTTAACTGGATAATGATACAAAAGCATGACAAGCCGTTGGAATCCAGAAGAAAAATTAACTTTGTCACTACTTGATTTGCCCCTATAAACCTCATGCAAGCCGAAACTCAACCTGATACCAATTTTGCTGTTACGTCCAAACCTTCTAAAGTCGACGTTCTTGCTCGTAAAAATACCGAAGCCGAACTGGGTGGCGGTCAGAAACGTATTGACGCCCAGCACGCTAAAGGCAAACTGACCGCCCGGGAACGTATCGCACTGCTGATGGATGAAGGCTCGTTTGAGGAAATCGGTAAGTTTGTTATGCACCGCACCCGCGACTTTGGCATGGACAAAGAGCATTACTTGGGGGATGGCGTCGTGACGGGCTACGGCACCGTAGAGGGGCGGCTGGTGTATGTTTTTGCGCAGGACTTTACGGTTTTTGGGGGCGCTCTTTCAGAAACTCATGCCGAAAAAATCTGCAAGGTGATGGACCTGGCGCTGCAGAATGGCGCACCAATCATCGGGCTCAATGACTCGGGTGGTGCCCGGATTCAGGAGGGTGTGTTATCGCTGGCGGGTTATGCCGATATTTTCTACCGCAATACACGCGCGTCGGGCGTTATTCCCCAACTGTCGGCTGTAATGGGGCCGTGCGCAGGGGGCGCTGTTTATAGCCCGGCGATTACCGACTTTATTTTCATGGTCGAAAATACGAGCTATATGTTCGTGACCGGCCCGAACGTAGTGAAAACCGTCACCCACGAAACCGTTACCGCCGAAGAACTAGGTGGGGCCAGCACGCACAGCACGAAATCGGGCGTGACGCATTTTGCCTGCGAGAATGAACTGGCGTGTATTCAAAGTCTTAAACAACTGCTGAGTTACATCCCTCAAAACTGCGAGGATGAACCACCGATGCTCGCTTATGAGTCGACCGACGAGTCTCGACCAGCTTTAAATAAGATCATTCCGGAGAATCCCAATCAGCCGTACGATATGCGTGAGGTGATTGAAGAACTGGTAGACGCAGGGTCATTCATGGAAGTTCACAAGAATTTTGCCGAAAACATCGTCGTGGGATTTGCGCGAATCGGCGGACGTAGCATTGGTGTTGTCGGGAACCAACCGGCTGTGCTGGCGGGTGTTTTGGACATTAACGCCAGCACGAAAGCGGCTCGTTTCGTGCGTTTTTGTGACTGTTTTAACGTACCGCTTCTGGTACTTGAAGATGTGCCCGGTTTTCTGCCCGGCACCGATCAGGAGTGGAATGGCATCATCACTAACGGCGCCAAACTACTATTTGCCTTCTGCGAAGCGACTGTGCCGCGTGTAACAGTCATTACGCGTAAGGCCTACGGTGGTGCCTACGACGTAATGAATTCCAAACACATCGGTGCCGATATGAATTACGCCTGGCCATCGGCTGAAATCGCCGTGATGGGTGCCAGTGGAGCCGCTGAGATTATCTTCAAACGCGAAATCGCTGAAGCCGACGATCCGCAGGCCAAGCTGCAGGAGAAAGTGCTGGATTATACCGAGAAGTTTGCGAATCCATACCGGGCGGCTCACCGGGGCTACATCGACGAAGTGATCACGCCCGATCAGACGCGGCAAAAACTCATCCGGGCGTTCAAAATGCTGGAAAATAAAGTAGCGACGCTGCCGAAGAAAAAACACGGCAACATTCCGTTGTAGCTCAATCATTGCATATTACCAAAAAACAAGCTTGATTCTATGACAAATCCACCCCCCAACAATTCAGGGAGTATCCTCAAAACAGCACTTATTGGTATTCTGATTCTCGCGGTTATCGCGCTGCTGGTTGGTACGTTGACTGTGCTGTTTCCTTAAATTGGTCTAGGCGTCAATCGCATCCAGAATTACGGCGCAGGCTTCCCGGATTTCGGTTTCCGTGATAATCAGCGGTGGGGCAATGCGCATGGAGTTGTCACAAAATAGAAACCAATCGGTAATAATGCCGTATAAGATGGCCCGGTCGATAATGGGTTTTAGTACGCCAAACGACTCAAATTCAACGGCTAGCATAAGCCCCTTACCCCGCACTTCTTTAATAACTGGATGAGTTAATAACTGCTTGAATAATTGTCCTTTAGCTTCGGCGCTCTCAAACAGCTTCTGCTCCTGAATAACCTGTAACGTAGCGAGCGAAGACGCGCACGAAACCGGGTGGCCACCAAACGTAGTGATATGCCCCAGAATCGGGTTGTTCTTGAACACGCTCATGATCTCCGTCGAGCTGATAAACGCACCGATGGGCATACCGCCCCCCATGCCTTTCGCACACAATAAAATATCCGGAATCACCCCGAATCCTTCGAAGGCCCAGAATGTACCGGTTCGCCCAAAGCCCGTCTGGATTTCATCGAAAATAAGCAAAGCACCCACTTCGGTGCAACGGGTACGTAACGCCTGTAGATACGTAGCATCGGGCACACGGACACCTGCTTCACCCGCAATAACCTCTATCACAACGGCGGCTGTTCGGTTGCTAACCTGTTCAATATCAACAGTATGGCCATGTCGAATGTGTCGAATGTCGGGTAGGAGAGGGCGGTAATTTCGCTTGAAATGCTCATCGCCCGAGAGCGATAGGGCACCTTGTGTGGACCCGTGATAGGCGTTAAAGCAACTAATGATTTCAGTACGTCCGGTATATCGCTTGGCCAGTTTCATGGCACCTTCAACGGCTTCAGTACCCGAATTGGTGAAGTACACGTTGTCCAGATTGTCCGGTAGCGTTTGAGCCAGCGCGTGGGCCAACTGGGTTTGGGGCGTTTGGATGTATTCCCCGTAAACCATTAAATGCAGGTATTTATCCAACTGGTTCTGAATGGCTTCCAGTACGCGCGGATGCCGGTGTCCGACGTTGCTCACGCCGATACCCGAAATTAGGTCCATGTATCGCTTACGCTCTCCCGACTCAGTAGCCGCTTCGAAAATATATACGCCTTCGGCACGATCAATTTCCAACCCCAATGGGAAATCGGAGGTCTGCGCTATATGCTGATAAAATAACTGTCGGTGTGTAACCGTTTGCATGATAATATAAATACAAATACGTCTATTCCTAACACCTTTCCGTATGAAAACAGTTCTTTTCCTGCTACTGCTTTGCCCTGTTGTTGCCTGGGCGCAGGGGTACAAAATCACTCCGGAAGACACTGATCGTAAACATTCCTTTCTGCTCATGCGCGACGGTTCGGTGATACGCGGGCAAATCATTCGACAGGATAGCAGCGTTATTTCGGTTAGGAAGCGAAACGGCGACCTGACGTTTGTCGAGGCCGATCAGTTGGTACGTGTCTCGTCGAGCCAACCCGATGTTCCGGTTAGTGCGATGGCTCCCTATACCATTTTTGTGCTGAAAGATGGTACGCAACTGGCCGGTAAATTCGTTCGTCGCGATAGCACGATGATTACTGTACGGAAGAACAATGGTCAACTGACTTACTTTGAGCCTGAATTACTCGTTCGGGTAGATTCTGTGGCAGCCCGGCAGGAGTCCGCCGATTTATCCGCTGCAACAGGCCGGGCGTTTGCGAATCGTTTTTCGCCCTGGCTACTAACGGGACAAACGGCCTACAATGCCGAAAAAGGACGTTTTTACTACCGAAATATATTCCTGTTTCGGAATGAATTTCAGTACGGTATTACCCGTAACTGGAGTATTGGCGCGACGGTCAATCCATTTTTCGGTGAATTTGAACCTAAAAACCAAGCTCGGGAAACGGTGTTGGGAGCTACCGTAAATTTCAATAGTAAGCTGACATTTCCGATTGGTGAGCAGTTCCGGTTTGGCGTTAACGCCGTCTATCAGCCCCGTCAAAAAGGCTATTATTTCACCCTGAGTGAACAGGTTGTGCTGCAAGGGCTGATGTCGTTCGGGAGCAGTGAACGAAATGCTACGCTTGGCTATGGAATGCGGATTTATCCTGGCACTGCGTTGGCCAATAAAGTATCGTTTATATCAGCGGACGTTATGCATAAAGTTTCGCGTAACCTGACGGTGTTGAGCGATAATACCTTTTACCTGAATCCAAATCTTGTCAGTACCAGTGCTGAGTTATCGGTCGCGCTACGTTTCGATCGTCGTCGCCATGCTTTCGATTTAGGTGCGCTGGCTCTGGTACAACCCAAATATTTATATGGCCCTGGTATTTACCCCGTTACGAACCAAACGTATGCCTATTTTTCTCCTTATGTTGCTTATAATCTGATTATTGGGCGTAACTAGCGAACTGATTATTCTATCCACTATGAAACACCTTTCACTTGTTTTGTTGTGGCTGCTGCCATGTCTGGCTGTGGCACAGGACGAGTATTATAAACCGGGAAAGCAACCAGCGCCCGCTAAACGTACTTACTCGATTTTGCTGAAAGACGGCACGCAGCTTCGGGGTGAGTTGGTGCGTCAGGATAGTTCTGAAGCGGTGATTCGAACGCCCAATCTGGGCGAAATTCGGCTGAAATCCGATCAGATTGTCAGGATGGAACAGGTGGGTGCCCAAGCCGAAGGAGCGTATTTTCCCAATATATTTCCCCAAACAATGCGGATCACGCCCACCGCTTTTTCGGCCGAGAAGGGGCGGCTCTACTACCGGAATTATTTCGTGTATCTGAGTCAGTTTGAGTACGGTATTACGGAAAACTGGAGCGTTGGTACTACGTTCTTTTCATTTTATCCGTCAGCTTTATTCAGCCTGAATACGAAGGTGTCTTTACCTGTGAGCAGTCGTGTGCGGCTGGGCGTCAATGCACAATATGCCGCCATACAAACGGACGGATTCCTGTTTAATGGCGGTCGAGGTTCGCTGGAAGGTATAGGCTATCTACAGGGACTCGTTACCACCGGTGACCGACGTAACAACACAACCTTTGGGTTGGGCTGGAGTATTTCCAATGGGGATGTGTCCCGCAACATTGTTGGTACGTTCGGATTGGTTCGGAAAGTGAATGCGAAGTTGAGTTTCATCAGCGAAAATATGATCCTGTTTGGGGCAGGCTCAGTCAATTTTGCCGCCTTGTTATCAGGGGGGCTTCGGCTCGATCGCAGGCGTCACGCGTTCGATCTGGCCGTCTATATTCCTGTAGCTACCGGACCCAATACCTCGTTCATCATTACCCTTGCGCCCTTCGCCAGCTATCACCTTCGAATCGGGAAATGAGCCGTTCGGACGGATATTCTGATTCAATACGACGAATTCCCTTAATTTCGCCGTTGTAGTCATAATATACACTTCTTCATGCCCGAAAATCCTATTGACAATTCTGTCGACTTGCCACCTTTTGCCCGTTCCTGGACTCAACTGTATACGATTGTCATGGGTAGCTTAGCCGTTGAGATTTTGCTATTTTACGTACTAATGCGCTGGCTATCATGAGTATTCTGGATTGGAGCGTATTGGCCGTTACGTTGCTGGTGATCATTGTGTATGGTATCGTCAGAAGCCGGGGCAGCAAAAGCATGGACGACTACCTGCTGGCAGGACAGTCGCTGCCCTGGTATCATGTGGGCCTATCGGTGATGGCCACACAGGCCAGCGCGGTCACGTTTTTGTCGGCACCCGGCCAGGGATTTTCCGACGGGATGCGATTCGTTCAGTTCTATTTCGGGTTACCACTGGCGATGGTCGTGCTCTCGGTGACGTTCGTTCCCATTTTCCATAGACTGAAGATTTTTACGGCCTACGAATACCTTGAAAGCCGCTTCGATGTACGTGTTCGAACGCTTACATCCGGGTTATTTTTGCTACAGCGCGGCCTATCAACGGGCTTGTCGATCTACGCACCAAGTATCATTCTCTCTACCATTCTGGGCTGGAATATCTACTGGACCAATCTGTTGATGGGCGGAATCGTGCTCGTATATACTGTTACGGGTGGGACGAAAGCCATTTCCTATACGCATTTACAACAGATGGCCATCGTTACGTTTGCGATGGCGTTGGCGGGCTATCTCACCGTTAAGCTACTGCCCGAAGACGTCAGTTTTGTAGATGCGCTGCACGTAGCCGGTAAAGCGGGGCGCATGAATTTGATCGACCTGAAGTTTGATCCGGATAGTCGCTACAACCTCTGGTCGGGTCTGATCGGAGGCTTCTTTCTGCAATTGTCCTATTTCGGCACCGACCAGTCGCAGGTGGGGCGCTACCTCACGGGGCAGACCATTGGGCAAAGTCGGCTGGGTTTGCTCATGAATGGCCTGCTGAAAGTGCCGATGCAGTTTCTGATTCTGCTGGTAGGTGTGCTGGTGTTCGTGTTTTACCAGTACAATCCATCACCCACGTTTTTCAACAAGCAGGAAACCGATAAGCTGAAAAATAGTCAGTACGCCAATGCCTACCAAATCGCCGAAATCAAGCATCAGAACCTAACGACGCAGCGCCAGAAGGCCGTTATCGACATGGAGATGGCGCTGAAAACCGATAACGAAGCGGGTCAGGAAGCGGCAGGCGCGGTGCTCCGCGAAACAGACGACGCACTGAAATCAGTTAAAACGGACGTAACAAAGCTTATTCAGAAAAACAATCCGACGGCCGATACCAACGATGTCAACTACGTATTCCTGCGCTTCGTGCTCGATTACCTGCCCCACGGCCTGATTGGCTTGCTCATCGCCGTTATCTTCAGCGCGTCGATGGGCTCGATTGCCTCGGCCTATAGCTCGCTGGCCTCGACAACGGTAATTGATATCTACAAACGCCTGATCAAGAGCGACTCCGATGACGCGCATTACCTGAACGTATCACGTTGGTCGACCATTGGCTGGGGTATCTTTTGCATTATCGTGGCGCAGTTCGCCAACCAGCTGGGCAGCATGATTGAGGCCGTCAATATTCTGGGATCGTTATTTTACGGCGTCATTCTGGGCGTATTTGTGGTGGCCTTCTACGTAAAATCCATCGGCGGCCGTGCTACGTTCTGGTCGGCCATTATTTCTGAAGTGTTAGTCGTATTGAGTTGGTATCTGAACCTGACGGCCTTTCTGTGGCTTAACGCTATTGGGTGTTTACTGGTCGTGGGCATTGCGTGGCTATTACAGCGAACCTTATTCCGCGCTAGCTGAACCAGGTTGGCCACAAAGTTGACTTCTAAGTGAAATGAAGCGTAATTCCAATAGTAGCTTGTGTAAACTCAACGTATCGATATGAATAATCCACTGGTTAAAACATCCTTCTCGCGTGTATCAGCGCTAATTTTGGTCATAGTTTCTCTACTGATTGCTTGCTCTAAACCCGAATCAGCTGACCCTGCTGCAACGATTCCGGCTAGATATGAACTCAAAGACATCCGCTATTTCCTGTCCCAGAATGACCGCGTTGATACAACAACGCTACAACTGAAAGGATTGAGTGTGCAGAATCCAAGTACTGTTCTGTCCACTCAGCAGGTTGAAGAGGGATTTGGTGAGTTGGTAAAAACATCTCGGTTTATCGTTGATCCGACCATCCAATTGCCCAAGGAAGTCGATCTGAGTAAGTTTGACGTAAACGTACCTGAACATTGGTACGGTAATGGATTGTTCGGCCTCTCCGTTTGTCCTGATCCCCTAAATGTGAGCCAGTGAAAAATAGAGTAAAAAACTTAAATTTCACTGGTAATTGGAAAGGGAATGAAAGCAGGACGATT
>NZ_FOLQ01000008.1 GCF_900112365.1 Spirosoma endophyticum
CCTGTTTTAAACATCTCAAAACTCAGGGATTCAACCGCACGGGCGGCCCCGATTGAAGACCTCAACTTCAAAAACGATGGTAAGATCATGTTACTCATTGCCATCGTCGTAATGGCTTATGTATTATCCTTAAAAGAAGCGTTTGAAAAAGGCTCCTTGAAGCAGAAGGTGTACCGAAATGGGAGCCATTCCATGTCCGTTTCGTTCTTTCGGCAAGGCATCACCAGTCTGCGTCGTCATGTACAATCATTAGCTCAATTTATCCGCTACTTGGAATCCATTGCTCAATCACTTTTGACGCCCCAATGGATGTATGTCCAGTAATCTGTAAGTAATACACCAAAGCTAGCCGGGATGCTACCACTCAGTTGATTATTGCTCAGATTAATAAGCTCTAAATTAGTTAATACGCTATAACTGTCTGGTATGCTACCAGTCAATCGATTATTACTCAGATCGACAGATTGTAGCTTGGTGAGTGAACTTAGACTGGTCGGCAGGCTGCCACTCAGTTGATTATTCCTTATGGAAAGATATGATAATTTTAAAACTGCACTCAGACTGGTCGGGATGCTGCCACTCAATTGATTATTTTCGAGATGAATAGCACTAGTATTCGTTAGTCCGCTAAAGCTTTCAGGAATGCTGCCGCTCAGTTGATTATTGTTCAATACAAGGTTTATCAGGTTTGATAACGTACCTAAGCTGGCAGGTATATTGCCGCCTAATTGATTCACCGACATGTTAAGATCTTGTAGATTGGTGAGGGCGCTCAGGCTGGTTGGGATACTCCCTCTTAGGTTATTGTCATATAGATTGAGCCCAGTTACCCGACCATTGGTACACGTAACACCAGACCACCCACAGGGATTGCAACCGGTCAGCCAGTTGGTTTTGGACTTCCAGTTTGGCCCATTGGTCGCATTGTAGAGATCCAATAAGGCCGCAGATTCCGCATTGGAACCAGTACAGACCGATATAATAAAGCTGGTTTTGGCCGAAAGTCTGTCAGGTCCTATGGCAGTAATTGTCACACTGCTCACCCCTCCGCTGATGGGAGTACCTGATATCACTCGTGTAGTTGCATCAAAAATCAGCCCATTGGCTGGAGTAATGCTAGCCGAGTAACTAAGCGAATTGGGGGTTTCTGCATCGGTGAAGGCATTGACGGTATAGGAAAACGCAATTCCCACCGTAGCAATTTGATCCGTATTGGTAGTGGGGCGGGGAGGAGTGTTAATGGGCGTACAACTGCCTATACTATTCGCGCAAAACGCAGCAAAATCTCCCCCGCCAAGCAATCCCGAATTGTTCGATAAATCAACCGTATTTCTACACAGTGCCGACAAGCTGGCTGGTAAACAACCACTTAGCTGATTTGAGTACAAAATAAGTGTCGACAGGGCAGGGAGGGCACCTAAGTTGGTCGGGATGCTACCACTTAGCTGATTGTTGCTTGCTATTAAAGATTGGAGATAAGGGAGCGTTGTCAAACTGGCTGGGATACTGCCACTCAATTTATTATTATTTAGTTGAATAGATTGTATACTTTTTAATGAGCCAAAACTAGACGGAATACTATCGGTAAATAGATTGTTTGATAGATCAAGATGTAGTAAGTTAGTCAGCATACCCAGACTGGCCGGGATGCTGCCACTCAACTGATTATCGCTAAGAATGAGCGTTTGTAAGTTGGTAAGGGTGCCCAGGCTGGCTGGAAGAGTTCCAACTAACGGGTTGTTATCCAATCTGAGTTGACTTACCCTGCCCTTGTCAGTACAAGTGACACCATCCCAGGTACAGGGATTACAATTTTTCAGCCAGTTACTGCCGGAAGGCCAGTTTGGCCCATTGGTTGCATTGTAAAAATCCACCAAAGCCGCGTAGTCCGGATGGCTGCACGATGCAGTAATAGTAAAGCTAGTGCTTGACGAAAGTCCGATTGAATTAGTCGCGATAATGTTTACGCTACTCTGCTCTGCGTTCACAGGTGTGCCGGAAATGATACGTGTGGCAGGATTAAAAAGTAAGCCGTTAGGAGGAATAATTTTAGCTGAATAGCTGATTGAACTGGAGGCTTCGGTATCAGTAAAGGCATTGACGGTATAGGAGAATGTTGTTCCTACGGTGGCATTTTGGTTGCCATTAATAGTGGGTTGAGGAGGAGTTCTGGTCGTAATGGTAATGGAAAAACTAGTAGCGGCCGATAGCCCACCAGGGTCCACAGCGGTGATAGTAACATTGCTCACACCAGTGCTGGTAGGCGTACCCGAAATAAGCCGGGTTGTGGCGTCAAAACTGAGGCCGTTGGCCGGATTGATGTTAGCCGAGTAGGTTAGTTTAGTAGGCGTTTGATAATCGATGAAAGCATTCGGGGTATAAGAGAAGGGTTGGCTTATCGTAGATACCTGATTGACATTGGTAATTGACACGGGTGCCGTGTTGACAAAGGCAGTACAGTTTAAAAATACCGAAACAGTGTTGCCTGCCGTTACCAGATCAAGCTTATCATCCCCATTAAAATCACCCGAAGCCATCGAATTAATGCCATTGTTTGTGGTTAGATTGACAGCCGTGCCGAAACTTCCGTTGCCATTCCCCAACAGCACCGATACCGTGTTCGAATTACTGGTCGATGCTATATCAAGCTTACCATCTCCGTTGAAATCATTTACATTTACGGATGTTGGGCTTTTTTCCAGCGCTAAGTTGGTTGGAGAGCTAAAGGTCCCGTTACCAAGGTTGAGTAACACAGAAATAGTGTTCGATTGTAAATTGCCAACCGTCGCTATGTCAATTCGGCCATCCTGGTTGAAATCACCTGATACTACAGACAATGGCAACTGATTCAGATCTAGCCTGATAAGGTCTGATGAAGTAGCGCCAAATTTTCCTCCGTCATCACCCAGCAGTATCCACCCGATTCCAGACTTAACCTCTATCTTCACCAAGTCAGGCCTGCCATCCCCGTTAAACTCTCCTAGAGCTATCGAATTAAAGCCTAAATCGCTCTTCTTGACATAAGCGTCATATTTAGTGATAAATTCTCCTTTGCCATTACCTAATTGTACTGTGATTGCGAAATAAGTATCTGTCGCTATATCAAGATTACCATCTCCGTTGAAGTCGCCAACTACTGAATTACCGCCACTAATATTAGTTTCAGGACCAAATTCCCCGTTGCCCTTATTTAGCAACAACACAAATCTCGAAGAAGTAGACAATCGATCTAAAAGGCCGGCCATTAAGTCGGGCCTGCCATCCCCGTTAAAGTCACCTACCAGTAGCTGATTCAGGCTAATCCCACTCGTTTTAATGGTTATGGTCGTACCAAAGCTTCCGTCGCCATTGCCAGGTAAAATCGATATTGACGATGCATTGGCATTTCCCATTGCCAGGTCATTTTTGCCATCTCCAGTAAAGTCACTTACTACTACTGCCAAAGGTCCACTCACCTTGATGGTGGAAGGGGGGGCGAAACATTGCCCCCACGCCGAATGCGTCAGTGTGATAAGGAGCAACGTACTCAGCCAATTGGATAGGCAGCTATTACCAGTAGAATGGAAAGAAATCGGGTTGAACCTGCTTAAACTGACCGCTAGACGTAATGTTGTAGGCATATTACGGGTGTAATAAGGTGGCAATTTATAAGGCCGAATAGCAGGAGTGTAATTACTCCTTACCTACCTTACAGTTTGTGGTGTAAGGTAGTAAAAAAAGAATTTGTGTTGATTACTATGTGCCGGTTATTCACTTTCAGAGTAATTCCGAATCCACGCAGATATAACCTTTGTTAGCCAACCAATAACATTTCAATACACTGTTATGCAAGTTCAGTACGCTAACTGGCTTCATAAATGAGCCTTCGGGGAAGGTCAATCCCCCTTACTCAGCGAACAAAGCGTAGCTTTTTTCCTTCGTAAATACCAAGTCCTTCGTGTTCGGTTAAGAAAAGCAACGTACCGTCGGCCGTGAACTGCATTTTTAGTACGTTCATCGCAGGGCCAGCGGCATAGGGGCTTCCTCCAGTCCAGGTAAGCGCTGGTTTGAGGATGTTATTCCATTGTTTTATGCTCGATAAATCTGTGCCTGATTTACCCTTGAAAAATCCATTCTGGGAGTAGAAATACAGGCATTTATTAACAGGATTGTAAGCGCTGGGACCAATTTGGTGTCCACCTCGCCAGCCTATTAACATTCCCTTTTGTTTCTTGCCGGTTTTGGGATCTTTGGAAATAGTCTCTATTTCTGTTTCACGGTCTTCTGCTTGCAAAACGGACGTAGCCACTCCGTTTGTAAACCTGGCAATGCTGCCGTGTCTCCTAAACAAGTGTGCTATGCCACCCGACATATAAACGTTTTGTGGGTCCTCGCAAAAGCCACTCACCGGATTCATTGTCATCTCAAGACTATCCATTTTCAGGGGAGAAAAGACTCGTTTCCGGGTATCAAAAACAAAGACATCGCCACCCCATTCGCCCTGATTGAAACCAAGCCACAGGTTATCCTGACGGTCCATAAAACAAACCGGTGGCAGAAACCAGCTACCCTTGTACCGGATCTCAGTATTTTTAGAAAAAGCAGCATCCGGGAAGTAGATTGCATTACCTGCTACATCGACAATGCCTTTATCAGTTATCAAAAAACACTGGTTTTGGCTGTTAAAAACAAGGCCGGTTAACTTGCCAGAATAGCGGGACACTAGGTGCCACGTTTTTTGCTTTTCATCGTAGGACTTGACTAGATGATTGGTTTCGCCGATGACAATATTTCCCTGACGATCTGCACTCAACGCTACGATTGGCGCGTCTGTATCAATGGATATGCCGGGCTCGCCGGATGCTACGTCGATTAATTTAAGCTGGCCTGTTTTGGTAAGCAGCAGGACATTCTTTCCCGTCAAAACAAAATCTTTGTAGCCCTCCGTAGACTGGGCATACGCAGCGCCTGTTTTGAGCAACAGCAGAAAAGTGAGCAGAACAAGTGAACACATTGGACGCATACATGAGTGAGTTACGATCTCCCAGATAACGAGCAATTTGACGCCTAATTTCCACAAGTCATTCCCGGTTTATTCCTACTCCACCGCCCCCAGGCGTTTCAATACGTATGCGCTCGCCGGGATGCATCGCCCGGGTGAAAATGCCCGGTAGTACCTCTTCATTGCCGTCGGTATGAATTAACGTTTGGCGACCCGTTGCACCCGGTTCACCACCGTTTAGTCCATACGGGGCCACCATACGATGCTGGCTCAACAGTGTCGCCTGAACCGGTTCCAGAAACTCAATTTCGCGGATAATGCCGTCGCCCCCGCGCCATTGACCAGCTCCTCCGGAACCACTACGTATGGCAAACTGATGCAAACGGACAGGATAACGTCGTTCAAATTCTTCAGGATCAGTGAGTTTGGTATTGGTCATGTGCTGGTGCACCGCCGACCGTCCATCGGCACCTTCGGTAGCCCCGGCGCCCCCGCCAATGGTTTCGTAATACCCAAAAGGTTCCGGGGTCACTGGTGCGCCGGTTCGAGCCGACTTGCCGAATAGGAAATTATTCATCGTTCCCTGACTACAGGCGGCCAGTCCCAGCGCCTTTAGCAACGTATCGACCAACCGTTGACTCACTTCCGTATTGCCACCCACGACAGCTGGACATTCCGCAGACGATTCGGGGAAGATCGGATTCAGAAAAGAAGCTTCGGGAAGAATCAGGTCAACGGGAACCATCAACCCCTCATTCAGCGGAATGTCACGGCCGCACCACAGCCGAAGGACGTAGAGAACAGCGCTGTACAGAATGGAAATATTGGCGTTCAGGTTGTTCGGGTGCACGCCCGACGTTCCGGTGAAATCGAACGTAATACGCCCATTGTTGACCGTCAGCTTTACCCGGATGATATGCCCGTCGTCGAGAGATTCTTCGGCTAAATACGTCTGACCATCAAGAGGTTTCAGGATGGTGCTGATGGCATCGGTTGCCGACTGCTGCAAGCGGGTCATGTAGTGATGCACCGTTGCTAAGCCATGCTGTTGAACAAGAGTTTGTAAGGTGGTTTCGCCCGCTCGAAGTGAGGCTAGCGCGGCTTCAATATCGGCGCGATTTTCGGCTAGCGCGCGGGTTGGATATGGCCCATCTGTAAAGCGAGTGGCTATTCCGCTGGGCCCTTCCCACTGAAACATGCCCTCTTTTACGATGAACATCGGTTCCAGCACAACGCCTTCTTCCACGAGCGAAACCGCATCGGGCGGCATTGACCCCGGTACTTTGCCCCCAATTTCGGCGTGGTGCGCCCGGTTGATAACGTAACCAATGAGTTGAGGAGTGCCTTCTATATTTCTGTCGGCAAAAACCCCACTCAGCAACGTAACGTCGGGCAAATGAGAGCCGCCATATTTCGGATGGTTGGTAATGATAACATCGCCCGGTTCGAGGGGTAGATTTTCCTTCGCCAGCTTAGCCAGGATGAGTCGTGCGCAAACGCCCAGGCTACCCAGGTGTACGGGTATGTGCGGGGCGTTGGCAACCAGCTCGGCACGGGCATCGAGCAGGGCACAAGAGAAATCGAGCCGTTCTTTCACGTTCACCGAAAAGGCAGTACGTTGCAATTGAGCACCCATTTCTTCGGCAATCGCCCGGAACCGCTGCGTGAAAAGTTCGAGTTGAATAATTTCGTTTGTTTCGGCAACCGTTGGTTCATCGGTGTCTTCAATGTAGTCTACAACTGCGTTTTTGTCGGCCTGTACGATGAGCCGCCAGCCGGATTCGATGAAGGCAGAGGACGTAGTGTTGAGTAGCAGAGCCGGTCCCCGGAACGTATCGCCTTCCTGCAATTGAGTCCAGTCATAAACGGCGTACCCATTGACCTCAATCTGCCTTGCCGGAACGGCGTGGCGATGGCTAACCGGCTGACTATTCACCGGCTTTTCGGTGCTTACGGTGCTGACGATAACCCGAATGCTTTCGACTTCTACGGGCCGTTCAGCCGGGAAATGGCCATACAGATGCTGGTACTTCTGCTGAAAATCAGGTTCCAACTGATTGCTGAATGGTACGTCAATGGTCGCTTCCTGACCCGATAATCGTAAGAATACAGCAACTGATTTTGTTGAAACGGGTACGCTGTTACCAACATCCTGCTTGAGCAAATGAGTAGCTGTATTAATCAGCTCATCAACCAACCCTGGTAGTTCACTTTCAAATTTTGACAACGGTTGCAACACCGATCGTGATGCCATTCGCTCAATTTGGGCTTGTCCAATGCCATAGGCACTCAGTAATCCGCCGTCGAAGGGAAGAATGATGCGTTCCATGCCGAGCAAACGCGCGATGGCACAGCCATGTAATCCCCCTGCACCCCCAAATACTAGCAAGCCGTATTCTTTGGGATCAAAACCACGCGCTACGGAAATCTTCCGGATTGCACCAGCCATCGTTTCATTGGCGATACGCTCAAAACCACGTAGCAGCGCACGCCCGGTAGGAGCGGAGCCCGTTTTGGCTTCAATTTGCTGAATTAACAGATCAAGAGCCGCCTGTGCTTTTTCTGGAAATATCGGAATGCCAAACTGCTGTGCGTCAAGTTTGCCCAGCAGTAAATTAACATCCGTAATGGTCAGTAACGGCGTTTGATCCGGTTCATTCGCCGAACGCAGCCCGGCTCCATAACAGGCCGGTCCGGGATTCGCGCCCGCGCTTTGTGGCCCAACGCGCAATTGTCCAGACGTCGATCCAGTTTCATCGAACCAGCAGACCGACCCGCCACCAGCGGCTACGGTTTCGATGGCGAGCGATGGCAATTGCAGGTCGAATGGCCCAATTTTGGTCGAGAAGCGGTAATCCAGATTTCCCTGAATGCGGGCAACATCCGTGCTGGTGCCGCCCATATCGAGGGTTAGTGTATTTGACTGTAGGAGGCTATCGGCTATGGCGGCTGCCCCAATAACGCCCCCCGCCGGACCGCTCAACAAGCTATCTTTCGGCCGGAATAAATCGGCGCGAACCAATCCCCCCGCGCTGGTCATGATGCGAACGGGTTGGTTGCCAAGTTGCTGTTGCACATTGTCTAAATATGACCGCATAACCGGCGTCAAATAGGCGTCGACTACGGCGGTTTGCGTACGTGCTATGTATTGTGGGGCCGTCGATACGTCGGTCGAAATCGTTACGTAGGGAAAGCCCGCTATTTTTAGGGCATCACGAAGTTTCTGTTCATGAGTGGGATTACGGTACGCATTTAGCAGTGAGACAGCCACTGCATCCGGCATTGCCTGCTGAACCTGGGTAATCAAGGCGGCAATAGCCTGATCAGATAAGGGTGTTAACGTCTGACCATCGGCGGCCATACGTTCAGCTACTTCCAGGACTGAATGGTAGAGCACCTCGGCGGGTGGAATGGCCAATTGAAACAAGTCCGGGCGTTGTTGCGTGCCTATCTTCAAAAGGTCTTTGAAGCCTTTTGTAACGAGCAGCACTATGTTCCCACCTTTTCGTTCCAGTAATGCGTTGGTGCCTTTGGTTGTGCCGAGCCGCATTTCCAGATTCGGAAATGGCTGGTTTATGGGGGTTTGCGTTAACAAGCGAGCGGCTAAAACGGGCGCTTCTTCACCCGTGAAAAGCTCAACGGTTCCCTGAACGGGCGAATCAATTCGCCCGTTCAGGGAAAAACGTCCATTTACTTGCAGTGATTCCAGCGTAAACACCTCATCTGTCTCAACGATGCGTAATTGATACCCATTAAAAATAGGTGCGGTAAGCCAGGGCGCAACGAGTTTTCCATTAATTAGTTGACCCCGTAAGCGGCTACTACTCAAAACTTTGGTGCGGTGCAGGCTTCTATTAGGGTCAAGAGCGAGACCGTCGGTGAAGGTGCCACCAGTGTCAATCCAGATTTGGTACATGAGGTATCACGGTTTTCAGACCGTTGTATGATCCGCAGAAAATAAAGTCAGTTAATCAACGTAACGCCTGCATCACGGTAGGCCGCCACGACTTCCGATGGTGCTTCGTTATCCGTAATCAATACGTTAAACAGGCTTAATGGTGCAAAATAGAGGTATTTGTTGGTTTCTAACTTCGACGAATCACAAAGCAGATACACTTTATCACTCTGTCGGGCGATGGCCAGCGTAGTACTGGCTTCTTTTTCGCTATTAGCGCTGAGACCATGCTGGAGCGAAATACCGTCAATCCCGACGAACGCCCGATTGGCACGGTATCGGGCCATGTGTTCTTCGGCAATGAGTCCATGTACGGCCTGGCGCTCTTTATCCACTTCGCCACCCACTAAATTAATCGTCACCTCCGACGACATTAGTTCAGCCACAATGGGCAACGAGTTCGTTACGACCGTGATACGTTTGTTGCGGATGAATTGACAGAGCCGAAACACCGTACTGCCGCAATCCATGAAAATGACATCGCCCTCCTGAATTTCGTTGGCTGCCAGTTGACAGATGTAATCTTTTCGCTCGGGATTTACGGCTATTTTGTTGGCAAACCGATGCGTATCAGTTGCCAGGCTTACTTTCATGGCACCACCCCGCGTTCGATACAGCAAACCTGATGCCGCTAATTGAACCAGATCGCGCCGAACAGTCATCTCCGACGTTTGCAGTAAAGCGGCTAATTCACTGACTTCAATGGAGCCGCGTTCGTCTACCGTTTGTACAATAAGTCGCTTCCGGTGTTGGAAATTCATAGGCGATTGATTTGTTTTGTTCAAAAATAAACAAACTCAAACAACTTTAAACAAATGACTGCTGAACGCATACAAATAACGGAGGAGAAGCTGCTTTCCGACAACTGGTACGTACTAAAACGTTTTACATTCAAGTATCTGGGTAGAAATGGTCAATGGACAACCCAGCAGCGGGAAGCGTATGACCGGGGAAATGGCGCGACCATATTGCTCCATAATTCGCAAACGGATACGGTTATTTTGACCCGGCAGTTTCGTTTACCAACGTTTGTCAACGGTAACCGCGACGGCATGTTGATTGAAGCCTGCGCGGGATTGCTCGATAATGATCATCCCGATGACGCGATTCGACGCGAAATGGAAGAGGAAACGGGCTACCGGATTCAGCATGTACAGAAGGTAATGGAAGCTTACATGAGTCCGGGTTCGGTGACGGAAAAGCTGTTTTTTTACATTGCCCAGTACACCGCCCATACCGAACGTAACGCCGGAGGTGGCATCGATGAGGAAGAAATTGATATTCTAGAATTGCCCCTGAGTCAGGCGATGGCGATGGTCGCCAATGGGGAAATTATGGATGGGAAAACTATTATGCTCTTGCAATACCTGCGCCTTCAGCAACTAACCCAAAACTAGTATGCTAATTCTCATGGCTGGACCGTATCGCTCGGGCACAAACGACGCGGCCGACCTTATTGCTCAAAATATGCACGATATGGAGGAAGCTGCGCTGGCCATTTACCGCAAAGGTCACACGCCGATTTGTGGCGAATGGACGGTCCGGCGCTCCGGTTGCGTTACCGCTATTAAAAACGGCAGGTTTAACCCAACTCGGCGACGCTATCTTCAATGAAACTTTCCATCCTGTAGCCGTACGATTAATCGATCATTGCGACGCGGTACTACGTGTTGGCGGACCATCCGTTGGAGCGGACGAAATGATGAAGCAAGCTACGTTGAAAGGAAAGCAGACGTTCTGGACGATGGAGGAAATGTCAGATAATCAAGTTTTGCAGAGTAAATCGGCAGGTAAGAACGTAGCGGACCAACAATCCCGATTTATTTTTCACTAAGCATTTAAGGGTTTCTTTCGGGTCGGCGTACTACTCAGGAGAGCGGTTCCTCCGGATTGATAAAAATCACATATGTCGCGTAGCACGCATTCGCTGCACTTCGGATAATACCAGGTACATACCCGCTGTCCGTGCCAGTAAAAATGTTTGTGAAAATTAAAGAGCACCAGTGAATCCAGCGGTAAGTAAGACAACAGTAATGTATGGGCCTTTTCCGCGCTCACTTTAGGGCCAATGAGTCCCAATCGCTGCGTGACCCGATGGACATGCGTATCGACGGGCAGTACCGGCTTATGAAACTTGAAAAGCAGGACAATGGTGGCCGTCTTCAAGCCGATTCCGGGAAGAGCCATGAGCCAGTTCATAGCCTCTTCGGTAGATAGTTTGCCCAGAAAATCAAGGTTGGCCGCCCCCGTTTCCTGGAAGAGGTGCCGCAACAGATTTTGTATGTAAGGCGCTTTTACTTCGGGATAATTAGCCGCTTGTATGGCGTTGATCAGATCGGGGAGTGGCGCATCCCGAACCTCTTCCCAGCTCGGAAATCGGTCGCGCATGGTGCGATAGGCAGTCACTTCATTGGCATGGGTCGTTCGGTGCGACAAAATGGTGCCAACCAGTTCATGCATCGGATCAGAATAGCCCTGAATGGCCTGTGTGCCATATAGTTCGGTCAGCCGCTGATGGGCGCTACGTGTTTTGTCGGCTGGACTGGAACTGGGTTGCATACAAAAACCGGTTGTCGGCTGTTTTGTGATGCTAGTTTGAACCCATGTTCATCAAGAATGTTTCTCCTTGTTTGGAACTGGCTTGGCCGGGCCGTCTATATACTTAAAATAACGAATCTGACTTTGTTGTTGGCTGGTGTTCTTCTGTCCCGTTAGATCGGTGGACGTGCGAAGCATTTTTTGAGAGCGAATGAAAAATTCGACAATTCCTGAAATCCCCAACTATGCGAAAGTTTAGTACGTTCGACGGCGTTGGGAGTTTTCATTGATGATAAAAGTATGGCCCTTCTGATCAGAGAAGACAGATCCTCGTCAACACACGAATTAGCCGTACGTTGACGAGGAAGAAGGTTTTTTCGCTGTCCTAGTTCCGGTTTTGCGAACCCGACACCGAGGCTGCTGGAGTGGCTCCCACCGAAATCAAATTTGCGAACAGGCGATACGCGCCGGGCACGCCAGCGGGCAGCTCGCGGAAGAAGACGAGGCCGGTGTAAATGAAGTTTCCCTTGCCGTATTTGGCGTAAATCAGGCTGCCTAACTTGGCCGCTTCGTTCTGGTCGTTGGCCGAGAAGATCGGTTCGTAAGCTTTGTCGTAATCTTTAGCAAAGTAGATGCCCCGCTCCTGAATCCAGCCGCTGAAATCGGCCTCGGTTATTTTATTAGGGTAATTCAATAACCGATGCTGTGGGTTCACAAACGTCATTTTAGCGTCTTCCTCAGTTACGCGTTCGGCACCAACGGTAAATGGATAAGGGCCCATCTGGTTAACTTTCAGGCCGTTCTGAATAAATCCATTACCGCCCGGTGTTACGTACTGAACGACCATTGTACCCCCGTTTTTAACGTAATCCATGAGTTTGGGCTGATAGAGGGCTAAATAATCGTTGGTGTTGTAGGCCCGAACACCCACGACAATGGCGTCAAAACCGGCCAGGTTTCCGTTCAGTTGGGCGGGTCCGAGCAGCGTAACGTGGCAACCCATCTGCTGTAAAGCAGCGGGTACTTCATCTCCCGCCCCAACAATATACCCGATGTTCTTCGCGGTTACCTTCACGTCCAGTTTCACTAGTTTGGCTTCAGACGGTGGGAACAGCGTTTGCGTTGGAATGTGCTTGTAGGCAATCTGCCGAAGGCTGGTCGCGAAGGTTCCATCTGGCGTGGTCATTACGGCCTGCAACTTGCCATTCTGTGCCTGGGCGGTTGGAATGATCTGGAACGTAGCCCGTTGCTCACTGCCTTTGGTGGTCAGGGAAAAAGGCAGTGAGGCCGGTTCAACACGCCAGCCGGTGGGAACGTCAATTTTCAGCGTACCTGCTACGTTCGCCCGTCCTGCTTTGAGCACGATCTCGGCCGTTTTGGGTATGTTGTCGCTAAACGCATATACACGTTCTGTTAAATTGGCGGTTACCTCGGGCTGAACGATAAAGGGACGGTAAATTTCACCATCGACGGGGTCGGTTGATCGGTAAACAACCGGGCGGCCGAACGTAAACCGCTGTCCACTGATCTCAAAGGTGTAGCTGGCCGATACCGCAGGGGGATTTTCGGGCAGGCCGATGAGTTGCTGGTTATCGACCTGAAAGACGCCTTTGATAATGGGTTTTTCGAGCCAGTAGGGTTGCGAAATTTTCTGTGTTTTCGGGATCGTTACGTTGGTTGGCAACAACACTACGTCGTTGGGCTTGAGTGCCATATTGAGCGTCGTATCCTTACCGGTGGAGTAGCGAACGTTTACCAACGTAACTGGTACGTCGGCGCGGTTGACGATATTGGTCGTGAGTTTAATCGTTTCGCCGGGCGTGGCTGCGTAGTCGGCAGGGTTGGTTTCAAACCACAGTCCCAGGCATTGCCGAATCAGCGTTTCCACTTCCTGCCGCTTGGCTTTAACGTAAATATTGGCCGTGTCCAACTTCGTGATGGCGCCATACAGTTGCACCAGAGCCGGAACCGACGCTGCGGGTTGATCGGGCTTGAAGCTGCTGATAGTTTGCGTAACAAGCGATTGAACGACGTCGCTGTTAGGCACGCGTTTCCAGGTCAGGTCAATGCCTTCGAGCGGGTCTTTCTGGACGGGATCGCCCCCTTTTAATAACAGGTAATCAATGCGGGCACCGCGATTGGGCGCTACGCCAAATCCCTGACTTTTATGCTGGCTGCGGCTTTCGGAAGCAATTTCACCGTACGAACGACCCAGCAGCGGATTGTATAAACCCGTTTCAATACCGATCAGGTTACCCGCTTCTTCTGGTTTTTTATTACTCAGGAAAGCACCCGGAATAAACATGTTCCACATGATGCGCCGGGCCTGCCACGGTTTCACATACGCCAGCTGCTCCGGAAATTTAGTGGCGTCATTGGAGATTTTAAACGCTTCTTCAGCCAGAAATCCCGATGCGCTGTGGTGACCATGACCGGCGCGGGCGTCGGGTGGGAAACGGGTGATAATCACATCGGGCTGGTACTTGCGAATCATCCATACGACGTCGGCCAGTATTTTATCCTGACCCCAGGTGCGGACGGCCTCATCGGTCGACTTCGAGAAACCAAAATCATAGGCCCGACTGAAAAACTGATCGGGACCGTCGATGCGCCGGGCTGCCAGCAATTCCTGTGTTCGAATAACACCGATGTTTTCACCCTGTTCGGAACCGATGAGATTTTGTCCACCGTCGCCCCGCGTCAGTGATAAATACCCCGTCCGAACCAGTCGATCTTTAGCCAGATAAGCCAGCATCAATGTATTCTCATCATCGGGGTGAGCCGCTACGTAGAGGACGGAACCCAGTACGTTCAGTTTTTTGAGATTCGACAGGATTTCACCCGATGGCGTTGACTTGATAGGACCGTAGGGAACCTGAGCGAAGGAAATCTGGGACAGAAAATAACCAAACAGGAATGCAGGCAGGAGTTTACGAAGCGACACAGGCAGAAGATGATTATAGGCGTATTAGGCAAATTTACGATGAAGCCTACATTCGCCAATGTGTAGCAACCAGTTAAGTTGGTAGAAATGGGATTAGTTATACGAAAAGACAGCAAAAGAAAAGGCTATCCCACATCGGAATAGCCTTTTACCGTACATACGTTACCTAACAACAAAACGTATTACTGGAAGATCGTCACTTTGGTGAACTGATCAGGTAGGGGTTTCGGTACGTTGGGGTTGGTGTTAACCTCACCCTGTGGGTAAATAAACCGTTCTGGTTTTTTCGCACCACTGTACAGAGGAATGGGGAGTTGAACGATAGGCGTGGCCTTTTCCAGTCGACGAACATCGTTGAAAGCCTCATACTGCATGAGGAAGAAAATATAACGCTGAACAACAATTTCATACAACAGAGCCAGTTGCGTTGTAGCCGCTTTCGTTGGATTGGCCAGACCGGTAGGCGCGAAGTCCGTCAATACGTAGGGATCATACTTACGCCCTGTTGTCGAAAGCGTTTTGCCGTTGATGGTGCCACTAGCTAGCCCCGCTCTGACCAGATTAAGCGCTGCCAGTGCTTTGTCGGGAACACCCAGGCGGGCCTGCGCTTCGGCAATAATGAGCTGGTTTTCGTAATAGGTAAGAATTGGGTGGGGCGCATTTGAGGTAAAGGCACCGTCCACTACGTTGGGGTCTAACGTGCCCGCTGAAACCACGCCAACCTTAAAATAGTGATTATAAAGCGCCGTTTCGTCGGTTTTCGTATTCGCCGATTTAATTCTTGAGTTCATCAGCATGGGCAGATAGGCGCCATCGAAGCCGGTGTCGCCTGGTCGGTTGACCCGGAAAAAGTCATAGTTCTGATTGTAGTCAATGCCCTGGCTGGTCCCATGAGGAACGAGCGCATCGTTTGCCGAACTGCTGATGCCCAACGCCCCACTTTCAATCGCTTTGGCATAATTACCGACGTGCAGATAAAGCCGCGCTTTCAGTGTATAAGCAGCCGCTTTCCATTTCGACACATCGCCTTTGTAGATGAAGTCCTGACTGGCGAAGGCTAGACCACTGGCGGTTGACAGGTTCGTAATGGCGTTGTCCAGCGTTGTTTGCAGGGCAGCATACACATCCACCTGTTTATCGAATACGGGCGTTGGGTATTTAACGTCGTCAAACGCCTGGCTGTAAGGAACGTCGCCGTAGAGGTCTGTTGCTTTGGCAATCAGCAGCGCTTCCAGCACCTGGCCAACACCTTTGGTCCATTTATCGCTTACCGCATCCGCTTTGGTCTGGATGAGTCGCGCCTGACTGGCGGCTGGGTACAGTGGGCTCCAGGAGAAATTCTGCGCCGACACGATGTATTCGGCATATCCCTGATGCTGACGGCTCAGCCCATTGAGCTGGCCCGCCCAGATGGCGGAAATCCGAACATCGGTATCCTCGTGCAGCATGGTTACACCCACCAGCGTGCCAGAAAGCAACGTTGGAATATCAACATCGGTAACCGCGTTGGGGTTACTCTGGATGTTCGGTTCGTCGAACAATTTGCTGCAACCGCTTAGCAGGGTAAGGGCTAACAGCGAGGCCGTAATTTTATATGAAAATGATTTTTTCATGATCTGAAAGAAGTTTATGTTCCCGGAACGGAGGTTCCTGAAATGGCTTTTAGTAGGTGATTCGTAGCGAGAACAGGAGCGATTTCGTATTGGGGTTCGTAAACCAGTCTTGTCCGCGGGAGAGACCTGCGCCCGTAATATTCACCTCGGGGTCCGTTCCGGTGTAGTTGGTCCACAACAGGAGATTACGACCGGTGAGGCTGAAATCAACGTTCGACAGGTGCGTAATCCGGCGGAAACCTTCACTGCGGAGGCTGTAGGTCAGTGTCACTTCCCGTAATCGAGTTGAGCTGCCGTCTTCGATGAATTGCTTATACGAAGCCGAGTTAAACGACGTACCTCGACCCTGATACCAGGCCTGGTTCAGCGCCACGGGTCCCGCACCGAAATCTTTGATCTGACCCTGAAATGACGTACCGGCCGCAATCGTGTTGCCGTTCACATCTTTTATGCCACCGGCTGGTGCCACGGCTGTGCCGCCCTGATCGGCATGAACACCGAAGCTATAGAGTGCACCGCGGGTTCCGTTGTAGAAATCGTTACCGGCTACCCGATCGAACAGTACGGAGAGCGACAATCCTTTGTAGGAGAACGTACTTCCTAAACCACCGCGCCATTTTGGGTTTGGATCACCAATGATTTCGTTACCCGTTCCACCCTGTGGAAAACCGTTCGCGTCGAGCTGATACTTGCCTGATTCATCTTTCAGGAAATCGGTCGAGTAAAACACGCCGAACGGCTGGCCTTCAATCAGTGACGCATTCTGCTGATAACTGTCGGGCAACGTCTGGGCGGCTGCTCCGGCCAGTGATACAACCTTGTTGCGGTTCAACGAGAAGTTTGCCGACAAATTCCATTTGAAATCACCGAGGGATAATACGTCAGCACCAGCTTCCAGCTCAATCCCTTTGTTCGAGAGTTTAGCCGCGTTGACATTCCGGATGCTGTAACCCGTTTCGTTGGGTACGTTCAGCGAAAGAATGACATCTTCGGTCGAGTTGTCGTAGGCAGTTGCCGAGACGTTGATTTTGTTGTTCAGGAAACGAAGATCAAAGCCAACTTCGGTTTCCGTTTTCCGCTCAGGGCGCAGAAAGTCATTACCGGCGGTTGTACTGCGAACGTAGCCACCACCATACAACGCACTGGCCGATTTCAGACCACCCGCGTAGGCATCGGTATAAGCCGCTGGTGAAAACGTCGTGAAATTCTGATAAGGCTGTGGCTGGATACCCACTTGTCCCCAGGTGACCCGTAGTTTACCAAAGCTAAGTACCGAACTGTTTTCAAGACCTTTCAGCTTCGAAAACTGCCAGGCTAGCGCGGCCGATGGGAAAAAGAAACTACTGTTGGTCTTTGAGCCAAAGGTCGAAGCACTTTCGGTACGTCCGGTCAGCGTCAGGAACAGCATGTTATAGGCCTGTACTTCTGCCTGACCGTAGTAGGCATATGTACGAATGAGCGAATTGTAGTTGCTGATCGAACTGTTGGAGTTCAGCGCGTTGGTGAGAATGTCGGGTGCATTGGGAACGATGAAATTGGTAATCTGATCGCTCATGTATTCTTTCCGGCGGCTGTTGTAGTTCAAACCGACCAGCAACGAACCACTGAAGTTATTGTTGAAAGTATGCGTTGCATTGGCAAAGACATCGGTATTGAACTGCTTTTCGGTAATCCAGTTTTTGGACAATAAACCGGTTCCGTACGAACCTGAGTTACGGGCAAATCGCTCAAGCCGGTAATCGGTAAAATTGTCAATACCGGTACGGCCCGTAATGCTCAGCCACGACGTTGGGGTAATGCCTATTTCGGCGGTACCCGTAATTCGGTCGACATCGGTTGTGTTTCGGTTGTTGTTGATGTTCCAGACGGGGTTGGCATAAATCGTGTTCTGATCGACGCCCAGCGGATTCCGGAACGATACGTGTGCATCGTTGAACGTCTGTCCTGCTTTATTCGTGTAAATCCCGGTGTAGTACTCGTTGTTGAAATCGCCCGGTGTCCGGAAGCCACCCAGAATGATCCCATCGAGGTTGTCACCCTGCTGAACACGGGACGAGTAGCTTTTGGTATAGCCAATATTGGCCGAAGCCCGGAACCACTCGGTAAACTGGCTGGCTGCGTTGAACCGAACCGTGTTACGCTGGTAGGTGCTAAACTGCTTGATAACCCCCTCCTGATTCAGGTTTGAGTAGCTCAACAGGAAATTGCTACGGGCATTGCCACCACTGAAATTGATAGCGTTATCGGTGAAATGGCCCGTCTGAAAGACGTCCTGCGTGTGGTCATACGTATCGCGCGAGTTCTTGCCACCGTGTGGATTAGCGGCCGTTCCGGCTGCAATGGCGTACCGTTTTGTGCCATCCGGAAACGTAACGAATCCCTGATAACCCGCTGCGGTTGGGTCCGTGATAAAGTTGTCGACGCCACCGGCACGGGCCGAAATCAGGTCGCCGAAGGTATTCCGGCTGCCTTGCTGATAAAGACCGCCCGATCCCTGGCCGTAGTTCGTTTGTAGTTTGTGGTTTTTGTTGACTCTGTCGAATGAAACGGTCGATTTGAAGGTGATGTTCACCTTGCCTTTGGAATCTTTTCCTTTTTTGGTCGTGATCACAATTACGCCATTGGCGGCCCGCGTCCCCCATAAAGCAGCCGCAGAGGCTCCTTTCAGCACCTCCATGCTCTCGATGTCGTCGGGGTTAATGTCGTTGATACGTGACTGCTGGACAATGGAATTACCAGCGGCTGAGCCATTGTTGTCGCTGGAGTTACTGACCGGCACACCATCGACAATAAACAGTGGCTGGGCATTACCGTTGATGGTGTTTTGCCCGCGAATCTGAATGTAGGCGCCCGCTCCCGGATCGCCCCCATTGCGGGTAATGACAACGCCCGATGCTTTGCCACTCAGGCCGGTAAGCAGACTGGTTTCGCCCGATTTAGCGATGTTTTTTCCAGATACGGTCGAAACCGATGAGGCAAATTTATCGCGTTCTTCTTTCAGGCCAAGCGCCGTAATGATCACTTCATTCAATTGCTTGGTATCGGTTTTGAGCTTCACGTCAATGACGCTACGTCCCCCAATCACTTCTTCGACGGTTTGCATGCCTACGGCTGAAAAGACCAGCGTCGTGCCAGATTCGGGAACAACCAGGCTATAGGCACCTTTAACATCGGTTACGGTTCCGATCGTTGTGCCTTTCACCACCACAGTAGTACCCGCAAACCCATCAATGCCTTCATCAGCAGCCACAGTGCCGCTGATCTTTCGACCCTGTGCCAGCGCCAGCGAGCAATGTAAACCTACCAGAAATAGGCTCATCAGTAATGATTTTTTCATCTTGTTTAATTTGGTTAAGTACTGTAACGTATTACATGCAAAACTATAGTTATCTGATCTATTTCAAAATATTATTCTGAATTTTAATATTAAATAATTATAATATTTTGTATATACAATTAAATGAAGAATAAATTACATTTTAATGTCAATTTTAGTCTATTTACGCACCGATTAAGTACATATACTTAATGGTTGAAGCTTGTGCCAGTGGCTATTGGTTGGTTGTTCGCTGGTAAAATAGGGGTGGTAGAAGAGGGGTTTAGACGAAATACATGTACTCAATAAAAAAGTAAGCACTCTTTAACGCAATTATGCCTTTGTTTCGCAACTACCTAGGCAATTGCAAAACAAAGGCACAGAACAATGAGTAATTTCAGTAGCGAAGTATATAGCGCTAAAACTCCTGGGCAGATTGCTATACTACCGCCTTATATACGTAGCATACAGGTTCGCTGACCCATAGCGTGAAGGCATTTCCTGCAATTTCTCAATCGAGGTAAAACCTGCCTTTTTAAATAAATTCGCCAGCGTATAATAACTAAGCGGGTAGGGGACCCAGGGATTGGCGACATCTGTATCATACTCGACAAGTAGTAGGCTGCCCGATTCGACAAGGTAGCCCTGTATTTTGTCAATCAACGTCCGTTTATCCTGAACGTAATGCAAAGAGTTGGCCATCAACAGGCCATCGATACGTTCGAACGGCCACTCGTCCCGGATAAAATCCTGGCAAACGGGTTGAATTGTAACGTCTTCGTACTTGCTGACAGTAGATAAAGAAGCCTTATTCATGTCAATGCCATAAATAAGACTACCCGGCTGGAGTAAGCTGGCCAGCGCACGCGTGAACAAACCTGTTCCGCAACCCAGGTCAGCCCACGTTGACGGTCTGGCCGGGTAACGTTCGTCGTGCTGGATCAGGGCTATAGCGTCGCGTAACTGCATGAGGTCAATAGATTCCCTGGTTTAGTATCAGGGGCGCGTCAGTAATTGGTCGATGGGGAATACAACACCGTTCTTGATAACCTGCTCAACGTTCAGGGCATCCTTGATGTTCGTTAATGGATCACCGTTGACTATGACCAGATCCGCCAGTTTGCCCGGTTCTATGGAGCCTAGATCTTTGCTAACCCCTACGGTTTCGGCGGCCCAGATCGTCGCTGAACGTAGCGCCTGATAGGGTGTTAGCCCCGCATCGACAAATACCTGCAACTCGGTATGCAGGCTCAAGCCGTAGGGCACAAACGGGCTATCGGTGCCGGTTGTTACGTGTGCGCCGGCATCGACCAGTGCTTTAACTCCTTTCTCCAGGTTGCCAAAATTGCTTAAATAACCGGGACTCAGTTTCGCATACTGAGCCGAGCTGGCCTGAAGGGCATTGCTGTAGTCTTCGGAATAAAAAGCCTTGTATTGACGATTCTCGTAAAGTTTGGGATCTCTGGTGCCTAATACCGAAAAGCCACCCTGCAAGGAAGCCGTTGGCGTAATGTTCATGCCCGATTTGGCCAGCAGTTGAATCACGTCCTGATAGCTCCGGTTCATGGCCGTAATTTTGGGCGAATACCCACGCCGACTTGTTCCGCCAATGTGTTCGACGGCGTCCACATCGTAGCGCATAGCCGGGAAAATCTCGTGCGATGACACCGGCATCCCGTGTGCGTGGGCGAACGTAGTGATACGTTGCTGCATGGCGTCGGGCATTCGGACATACGTTTTAATCAGGTCGTAGCCCAGTCGGACGGAGCGGTTGAGTTCACGGTCGAGTTGTTCGTCGGAGTTGATGCTGGTGGCGGCTCCGTAATAAATCCGGGTACCGTCGGTCAGGCCACCGGTAAAAAACTGGCGCGGGCCGGGGCGGGTGCCGCTTGCCCAGGACTCTTTTCGTTCGAGTGCATCGTAGGGATCGGCACCGGGTTCGCGCACCGACGTAATGCCGAACGACAGCCACAACCGACCGATTTTCTCGCCAACCATCGAATGCTGGTGCGTGTGCATCTCAAACAGACCCGGCATAACTGTCTTGTTCGATGCATCGATTACTGTGCCGGTCCGACCAGCCTGGTGCGGAACAATGCTTCGAATCCGGTTTCCATCAATCACAATGTCCACGTTCTGACGATACGTATTGGTTGTTCCGTCGAACAATCGTCCGGCATGAATAACCAGTTGGGCGGTGGGCTGGCTGTTCTGCCAGGTTAACTCCATTGGATGCGATTCGATATGGCCATCAGTCAGGTACACCTGCTTCAGTGTTTCTGTGGCCAGAAACAGCAGACTTTTGGAGTCGCCGGTCCAACTGGGTGTATCGGATTGTTCAGTTGTTAATTGGCGAGGTTTGCCCGTAATTGAGCCATCGGCTTGTACGTCCGTCACATAGAGCAGACCGTCGAGCACATAAGCCATTTTCGTGCCGTCGGGCGACCAGACTGGGCCATTCTGCCCGCGCGTAGCGAGACTGTGAGCAGGGGCAGGTGATACGTAGCGGTCATTCTTGCCATCGAGTGAAAGCAGCAGTACTTCACTCACGCCCTCGCGGTAGCGCGAAGAATAAGGGTGAAGGGCCGATATGGCAATGGTTTTCCCATCCGCCGACCAGGTAGCCTGGCTCGGTACAAAGACTGATTCGTGGAGTTTCCGGGTTTTCGGTACAGTAACGTCAGCTGTATACGTAACATCGACGGTGTATAATGTGCTACGTCCCCAGGCATTGCGCGGATCACTCTGGTAAAAGGCCACCTTGCTTCCGTCGGGCGACCAGCTTGGATAGTGCAGATCATCCGTCATATCTGACAAAAGTTTATCTTCCCCCGTCTTCATATCTCGAATCCACACATCCATATTGCCATTGCGATCAGAAACATAGGTGAGCTTTGTACCATCGGGTGACCAGTTCGGCTCAAGTTCCATCGTCGGCCCTTGTGTCAATCGCTGCGGGGTTTTCGATCCTTTGGCCAAAATCCATAAGTCTCCCAGTGCTGCAAAAGCAATTTGTTGGCCGTCGGGCGCGATGGTGGCCCCTTTTATACCCAGTACTTTTTGCGGGGTTTTTGCATCGAAGTCGTAGGTTTTACGTTTGTAGGTGTTTTTGGGCAGGGAAATAATGGCCTGAAACGGAATTGTCTGGGCCGTTGTGCTGCCCAGTTTGCGACGTTTCAGTAAACCATCTGCCGTATATAGGTATTCGTTCGCCGAGAACCAGCTTGCCCGAAACGGGAATACGTCTTCTGCTACGTCGGTCAGCATCTGCATTTTACTGTCCGATACCGATACCGTAGCCAGACCACTTTGCGCATTTGTCAGGGCATTATAGAATACATGCGAACCCGTTGGTTGCCAACTTGGTCCGGCGAGTTTGGCGTTCGTCGGCGAAATGATTTTCTCAGTACCGCCTGGCGCTACTACATAGATACCTGGTGCATCGGTCCGGTCAGACGCAAACGCCACCTGCGTGCCATCGGGCGAAAAGGCGGGATTGAACTCATTCGCCGGATTGCTGGTGAGTTGGGTAAGTTTGCCATCGGCCAGCGTGAGTTGCCAGATGTCGTAGTTGCCGCTACGGTCCGATGAAAAAACGATCCGTTTGCCATCGGGCGACCAGTGCGGTTCGCGGTCGTCGTAAATACCGGTCGTCAGTTGTTTTGGCTTACCCCCGTTTTTAGAGACCATCCAGAGGTGATACCGGCCATCCCAGAAAGCGTGAAAAGCAACCTGCTGACCATCGGGCGACCAGCTTGGCTGGCGGCAGTCACCTAAATTATCGGTTATCGGGCGGGCTGTGCCACCACTGGCGGGAACGACCCAGATAGTACCCTGCAAATCAATGGCAATTTGCGATTTGTTGGGCGAAAGGTCGGCAGCCATGTTGGTGCCCTGCGTTACGTTTACCTGTATGGAGTCGATGCCAGCCGCTCTTATATGGGTCGTAAATAGGCAAACGAAGATGAGAAAGGGCACGGATGCGTTCCGCCAGACAGGTTCGTAAACGGTTTTCATAGAAGCGAGGAGGACAATAGGTTGATGAAGCGTGACGTAGCAAAGGCAGACGTTTGCCTACTCAACCTACACCGTCGAGCCAAGACATCCAAGTAATGAGCCGATTTGGGACCCTACAAGCGGAAATTTCCTAAAAAAAACGTACTTATCCTTAAAAAAAGTCTACGGGTGTAGCTTTGTACGTTGGGTTATGCAAGGTCAAATTCTATATTTGTGAGCAAACCTTTTTTCTAAACCCATTTTATAACCTATTAACTAATCGCATGAATTATAGTGTCTATTTAGTTCCCGTGTTGGGTATTATTGGCCTGGTAGTAATGTTTACGAAATTTCTTTGGGTTTCGCGTCAGGAAGCTGGCGATGCCCGGATGCAGGAAATTGCCGGATATATTGCTGATGGGGCAATTGCCTTCTTAAAAGCAGAGTGGCGTGTGCTCACGTATTTTGGTATTATCGTAGCGGTTCTGCTTGGTTACTCTGGTACATTAGTTGAAAACTCCAGCCCAGTTATTGGCCTTTCGTTCATTCTCGGCGCGTTTTTGTCGGCGCTGGCAGGTTACATTGGCATGAACATTGCCACAAAAGCGAACGTCCGTACGGCCCACGCTGCCCGAACTAGTCTAGCCCGCGCTCTGGACGTATCCTTTACGGGTGGTTCAGTTATGGGTATCGGAGTTGCCGGTATTGCCGTTCTGGGACTTGGCAGTTTATTTATTGTTCTTTATCACTTATACGTTGGGGCCTCGGGCGACGTCAATGGACTTCCAATGGAGAAGGCTCTTGAGGTGCTGGCGGGTTTCTCGCTTGGTGCTGAGTCGATTGCCTTATTCGCTCGTGTGGGTGGCGGTATTTACACCAAAGCGGCCGACGTTGGTGCCGATCTGGTTGGTAAAGTGGAAGCGGGTATTCCCGAAGATGATCCACGTAACCCGGCTACCATTGCCGATAACGTGGGCGATAACGTTGGAGACGTAGCGGGTATGGGAGCCGATTTGTTTGGTTCGTATGTCGCCACGATTCTGGCAACGATGGTACTTGGTCGTGAAATTCGGATTCCTGCGGATATGAATATCTACGGTCACGCACCGATTGTGCTGCCGATGATGATTGCTGGTCTGGGACTTATTTTCTCGATTATCGCTACGTATTTCGTTCGTATTAAAAACGACAGCAGCAGCGTTCAGGCCGCGTTGAACCTGGGCAACTGGGCGTCTATTGGTATTACGTTGGTGGCGTCATACTTTCTGGTCAGAGCTTATCTGCCCGATATTACGATGGAAATCCGGGGTGTTGAGTTTGGCCGTATGGATGTGTTCTACGCGATCGTAACGGGTCTGGTTGTCGGCGCGTTGATGTCCATCATCACAGAATACTACACGGCTATGGGCCGTCGTCCGGTCATGTCGATCATCCGTCAATCGGCAACGGGTGCCGCTACGAATATTATTGGCGGTCTAGCCGTCGGGATGGAATCGACGGTATTACCGATTCTGGTACTGGCCGCAGGTATTTATACGTCTTATCATTTTGCGGGTCTGTATGGCGTTGCTATCTCAGCCGCTGGTATGATGGCAACTACGGCCATGCAATTGGCTATCGACGCCTTTGGTCCCATCGCCGATAATGCCGGTGGTATCGCCGAAATGAGTTACCTGCCCGAAGAAGTCCGTGGACGTACCGATATTCTCGATGCCGTTGGGAACACCACCGCTGCAACGGGAAAGGGGTTTGCTATTGCCTCTGCCGCGCTGACAGCGTTGGCCTTATTTGCGGCATTCGTCGGCATTTCGGGTATTTCGGCCATTGACATCTACAAAGCGGACGTATTGGCTGGACTCTTCGTCGGTGCCATGATACCGTTTATTTTCTCGTCGCTGGCCATCGCTGCGGTCGGGCGAGCCGCTATGGCCATGGTGGAAGAAGTACGTCGCCAGTTCCGCGAAATTCCGGGCATTATGGAAGGAACCGGCAAGCCTGAATACGAAAAATGCGTAGCCATTTCGACGAAAGCATCCATTCGTGAGATGGTGCTACCGGGCGCTATTGCACTGACCGTGCCCGTTATTGTTGGGTTTATTTTTGGGCCTGAAGTACTGGGTGGTCTGCTGGCGGGTGTAACCGTGTCGGGTGTATTGATGGGTATCTTCATGAACAACGCCGGTGGTGCGTGGGATAACGCCAAGAAGTCATTCGAAAAAGGCGTTCTGATCAACGGGGAGATGTACTACAAAAAATCGGAGCCACACAAAGCGTCGGTTACGGGCGATACGGTGGGAGACCCCTTCAAAGATACCTCTGGTCCATCGATGAACATCCTGATCAAACTGATGTCCATTGTCTCGCTGGTCATTGCGCCCTATATTGCCGTACAATCGACTGAAACACGAGGCTATAATGTTGAGGGTAAAGAAGCCGCTGGAACAGAAGTTCCGCTGGAAGAATCGACTGCCGCCGACAATGATAAAGTTAGTACGCCCAACGCCAAACTCGGTGAGTTCAGTATTCAGAAATTGACGAGTGGCATTGAGTTGAACATTCCTGAGTTTGGTATCGAAAACAAGTTGCTGGCCTTTATCAAAAGCGATAAAGCAGTTGATAAAGAAACCTGGTTCGATTTCGATCGACTTTTATTCCAGACAGGCAGCGCCACACTGGAGCCCCAATCGCAGGAGCAGTTGAAAAACATCAGTGAAATTCTGAAAGCTTATCCGAACGTGAACGTCAAACTCGGGGGCTATACAGATAATACGGGCAATGTTGCCAGCAATTTAAAACTATCGCAGGACCGCGCCAATTCAGTACGTGTCGAACTAGAGAAAATGGGTATCGATAAAGATCGCCTGGAGGCCGAAGGGTATGGCCAGGAGCACCCAGTTGCCTCAAACGACACTGAGGAAGGGCGTGCGCAAAATCGCCGGATTTCGATTCGGGTGACGAAGAAGTAAGATCATTTTACCGTTAAATAAAGCTTTTTACCTGAAAGTCAGTCTTTTAATAAGGCTGGCTTTTTTTCTTTAAGGTTTGTGCTAAAGTCGGCTTGATGGCCAGAACGAGTAAAACTGAGAATTTGGAAATCAAACAGTAGTCACTACTAAACCCTTTTAATCATGCCTAAATACGTAATTGAACGGGAGATTCCCGGTGCGGGTAAGCTATCTGCGGACGAACTGAAAGGTATCTCGCAAACCTCCTGTGGGGTGTTAGTGAATATGGGGCCACAAATTCAGTGGTTACAGAGCTATGTGACAGGCGACAAAATCTATTGTATATATATTGCGCCCAACGAAGAAATGGTTCGTGAACATGCAAAACAAGGTGGCTTCCCTGCCAATTCTGTCAGTGAAGTATCTACGATTATTGATCCAACGACGGCCGAGTAACGTGTAAAAAAGCCGCCCGAATGTATGATATTCGGGCGGCTTTTTTACAGTCAGAGTTGTAGTTCTTAGTTGCCTAACGCATTATAAATCAGCAGTTGATTGGTTGTTACAACGCGATCGCCAGGGGCCAGGCCGCCTGCCAGGTATGTCTTCTGGCCAATAGTTTTATAGATGTTTACCTCACGCACGATTGGCTGGTTTTCTTTATTGACCATCACCACAAAATTTCGGTTTTTGTCGAAAACAACGGCCCCGGCGGGAATCGCAATACGTTGGTCGTGGCCAGCGTAACTAACACTTACATTGGCAAACATTTCGGGCTTTAGCCGGTAATCAGCATTGTCGAGTGTAACACGTACTTTCAGGGTTTTGCTGTCAGCGTCCAGTACGTTGAAGATCTTGTCAATTTTACCCCGGAAAATTTTGTCCGGATATGAGATAGTTGTAATCGTAGCCTGATCACCCTCGTGTACGTTGGCTAAGTCAGACTCATATACGTTCGCCAAAACCCAGACATGATCGAGGTTAGAGACAGTGAATAAGTTTTCCGGGTCATCGGAGCGAAGTTCCATGCCTTGAGATGCTGTCTTTTCAACGACAAACCCACTCATTGGAGCTTTCACCAAATAAACTGAACCCAATCCACCAACAATCTGGCGTCGCTCGGTTACCCGATTCACTTCACCTTTGGCCGCCTGCAACTGTTCCTGACTGGCCACCAGATCGCGTTGCGAACTCAGGCCGGCCTTGGTCATGTCTTCTGTTACCTGCTGATTTTTCTGCGCTACCGCTAACTGACCTCGGGCGGCAACGGCCTGTTGCTCCAAGTCGGCCAGATCGCCCGACCGTATCACCGCCAGGATTTGCCCTTTTTTTACATAATCACCTAAATCGGCTTTGAGCGTTTCAATGTGGCCTCCTACTAATGGAAACACCTTGACTACCTGATCCTGGTTGAAGGTGATTTTGCCAGTTAGATTTAACTCATTTTTAGCATTCTCTAACCTGGCCGTATCGAAGGTTGCCGTTGCGAGTAATTTGGTATCCTGCTTCGATTTGGTAAGTGGAGTTTCATCGGTTTTTGCTGAACTACCACAACTACTTAGGCCAGCCACAAGCAAGAGACAAGCTAAAGCAGCAACTGCCCGGTATCGCAGGATTTGGCCAACTGAGTCTTTTGCTACGTGTACCAGCAAGCCAAACGAATGATTCTGTACGTTGGTCAAGTGTTTATTGGGAGTAAGCTCCAGTCGATTTCGGAGTTGGGGTGAAGAGACTATAAGAGGATATTTTTTCATTGTGTCTTAAGTACCCTGCTTATCTGTATTCAAACGTTATCGGCACACGGTTAAAACGATAGCTCATTGGGTGTACAAAAGTCAACATAGCTAATTAAAGGCTTCTTAAACCAGAATTAAAAGGTAGTTAAACCCACTAAAAAGACGTAACCCCCGCTGGATCTATAGATCCAGCGGGGGTTACTTTTCAGAGACGTTGAGTAAATCGGGTAATCGTACTTATGCTTTAACTGACGACTGAGCGTTGTCAACACCAGCTTTGGCATCGTCGGCTAACTCGTCAACCTTATTGTTATAGGTTTCCTTAGCTTCTTCCTTGTTTTTGTCGAAAGTTGCTTCGGCCTGACCTTTGTATTGATTATACTGTTCTTTTGCTTTGTCAGTATACTGACTGACCTGACTCTTAGCTTGGTCAAGGCCTTCTTTAACCTGAGAAACCCCTTTCTCCCATTGGTCTTTCAGGTCGCCGGTACGCTTGTTAGCTTCTTCGGTCAGTTTATCGCGTGTTTCCTTGCCGCTACGTGGGGCTGTCAGAATGCCAATAACAACGCCTGTAATGATACCGGTTAGAAAATCTCTTGTGCTTCTCATTGGTTTGTGTATTTTTAGGTGAGTGTCAACTACTTTCAGGTAAGTAGTATTTATTGCTTAATCTTACGTTTTGCCTGGCCAACTAGTTCCTCGGTTTTACCGGAAGCTGTATCAATGTAGTCGTTGTATTGGCTTTTGATGCTATCTAAACCCGACTGAAGCTGGTCCTGAAGATCTTTGAAGAAAGAATCTGACTCAGACGAGATACGTTTCCGTGTTTTAGTGCCACTTTCGGGAGCAAGAAGAATGCCTACAACTGCGCCAACGGCTAATCCTACTAATATACCTGGTAGTGATTTCATGATGTTTAACTTTTGTGAATGACTATGTACAAACAATGACAACTTTATAGAAAATTCTGTACCACGAATAAAAAAAAATGATAAGTGGTTGTTGTTGAGTTAATTGGGGGTACTTCCTGGGTTCCAGTGAGAAAGCCTTATTGAGGAGTTTTCTCTACAAGGACGTCCACGTTTTACGCAATTCTCCCCGGATAGTTATTTAGCACGCTTCCTGTTGCCAGGATCTTTTTACTGGTGATAACAGCTAGATAGTCGATGCTCAATTCCACCTGTTTTGAATATCTACCAAGTAAACAGGCCAAAAATAAAAATCCCCGCGCTCAACTTGGCGCAGGGATTCCGTACCCACCGTAACTTGTACTTAACCTAAAATGCGTTTTGCGGGAGTTTCCGCACCTAAACCGACTTGTTCGTTAGGTATACTTTGTATTACTATGCGACATTAATACAATGTCACGTACTGTCTTTGTGTTAAAGCCTTCTTCAAACTCCGCGTCCCTGTATCAGACGTAGTATGATTGCGATGACCGCAATAACCAGTAGGACATGGATCAGGCTACTGCTACCAATTCCGGTTCCCAAGACTCCTAAAAATCCCAAGAGCCATATGATGATTAGTATCACAGCAATCGTGTAAAGAAGGTTTCCCATGATGTTTCGTGAGTAAATCAGAAGTTATTATCTCGCAATCGATTATCTATTTAGAAAAAGTTGTGCCAATTGTGCCAATACTATTCATACTCTTACATCTTTAGCCTTATACGCTTGTAAATGAGCATTTAATCTACTCGGTGACTTACTTCTGTGCTTCTATCAAGAAGTTTCCCATAAAATGAAAGTGTGGATGAAATTCTACACCTGTAGAATAAGCGTAGAAAAATAGCGCAATCGCAATTCTATTACTAACATATTTGTCACTAGTGATCTGCCTTAAATTAATCAATGTTAAAACGCAAATGGTTAACCTATTGCACGTTAGTGAGGGTTATACTATGGATTTTGGAGAAGCTCACTATTTTCGGCACTAAATTTATAGAGTAGTGTATGAATAACACATTATAAAAAATTGGCTGTGGTAACAACGACAACAGGAGTTAGCCCGGGACACCAGTACAGACCTATCGCAATGAATACAGTATCTCTGGCAAAGCGCGTATTAATTGTAGACGATGAAACTGACATTTGTCTTTTGCTCTCCGGCTTATTGAGACGCTTAGGTTATCAGCCTACTTGCGCTCATTTTATTGAGGAAGGTCGACAATGCCTGAGCGCCCAAAAATTTGATGCTATTTTTCTAGACTTGAATCTGCCGGATGGCTTGGGTTTCGATTTGCTGCCGTCTATTAAGGAAGGGCAAACTGAGGCTAAAGTAATTATGATTAGTGCCTTCGATGGGCAGGCTGAACGTCGGCGGGCTACCGAGCAGGGTGCTGATTATTTTATTGGGAAACCATTTACCCGTCGTTCGGTCGAGATGGCTTTGCAAACCATTGAGGTTTGAGTAACTTTGTTTATAAAGCCAAAGAAAGAGCCATCCATTGCTGCACACTACTAGTTGGGAATGGGCTTTCTGAATAGGCTCTATTCCTCTTCATGGAAAAAATTCTGATTGTTGACGATAACAATGATATATGCCTGCTCTTAGAACGGTTTCTAAGTAAACAGGGCTATAAAACAGCGTCGGTCCAGCGGGGAGATGACGGGCTTACTCTACTGCGAAAGGAAACGTTTGAACTAGTTATCTGCGATTTTAAACTTCCTGATATTGACGGTCTTGAGATGCTACGCCGGATTAAGGTGATGCATCCAACAACGGCCGTCATTATTATCACTGGCTATTCCGACGTCAGGATGGCCGTACAGACCGTTAAGCATGGGGCGTATGACTACGTAACGAAACCCCTCTATCCCGACGAAATTCTTTATACCATAAAAGCGGCTCTTGAACGACGTACTCAATCACTGAACCAGACGAAAGATTCGACGGTAACGACGACAACAGCTTCCAGTAAAGCAAATTCTGTAAAAGCATCGTCCGCTAAAGTTTCTCTTACGCCCGATGGGAAGCGATTTATTTTTGGCAAGAGCCGGTTTGCTGAACAACTCCAGAAACACATCGATCTAATTGCGCCAACCGATATGTCGGTTATTATCACGGGCGAAACAGGTACTGGCAAAGAGTTCGTGGCGAATGCCATTCACCTTAAAAGCAAGCGTGCCGACAAACCGTTCGTGGCTATTGATTGTGGAGCCCTGGGTAAAGAGCTGGCGGGGAGCGAGTTGTTTGGTCACGTAAAAGGGTCTTTCACAGGGGCAATGGCCGATAAGGCTGGTAGCTTCGAATTTGCAAATGGGGGCACCATCTTTCTGGATGAGATTGGGAATTTGTCCTACGACAATCAAATCAAATTGCTGCGTGTACTACAGGAACGGAAAATTCGGCGGATTGGTAGTAATCAGGATATTCCGGTAGACGTTAGAATTATAGTTGCTACCAATGAAGACCTGAGAGAATCCGTTCGACAAGGTAAGTTCAGAGAGGATATTTACCATCGCATCGCCGAATTTGAAATGCATTTATCGCCTTTGCGGGAACGTAAAGCTGATATCATGATTTTTGCTGACCACTTTCTGGATTCTGCCAACAGGCAATTAGAGAAAGATATTCTGGGATTTGAGGAGGAAGCGAAAGAGAAGTTAAAAGAGTACTACTGGCACGGTAATCTGCGCGAACTACAGAATGTAGTGAAACGGGCCGTATTGCTCACGCAGGGAGAATACATCGAGGCAGACGTACTACCCCAGGAAATTGTTACGCCACAATATTTGGCCCCCGAAGATACAGGCATGAGTAATGTTCAGATTAACTACGATCCAGCCCGTCCGGGTGTACCCGTATTTAGTCAGTCGGCAGCGAATCTGAAGTCGGTTTCGGAAAATGCAGAACGAGCAGCTATTCTAAAAGTGCTCGAGAAGACAGGCTATAACAAGACCAAAGCTGCTGAAGTACTTAACATTGACCGCAAAACGCTTTACAACAAGCTAAAAGCGTACGATATACATTTATAAAGCATAAGTGCGAATAATCGAAAGGGCGATAAACTAGTGTAGTTTATCGCCCTTTCACCGCTCCGGCGGCCCGGTCATTCATTTTTTCACTCATTAATTAAGGCTAAACCCAACCGACAGTAGGCCTACACCGTTCTTGGCATTACCAAGTAATGTTTGAGCCGCGCCACTGCTGGCAATCTGTTTGAATCCCTGTTCGTATCGAGCCCCAATAAATGCTTTCCCAAAGTACAGATTCAAGCCACCTGCAAGTCCATAGTCAACTTTGTTGAAATTGCCACGACCGATAGTGGTCTGAAAGCTTTCGTTAGAGCTAATACTTGAGTTGAGTAGGTAGGATACGTACGGACCTGCCTGTATTTCAACTGATTGTCCCAACTTGAACGTAGCAAGCACCGGTAGTTCAGCGTAATTAAGTTTAAATGTGTTTTTACCGTTTAAGCCAAGTACGTTGTAATCAGCCGAGGCTCCCTTGGTCGTGTAAAGCAATTCAGGCTGAATGGCAAAAAACTCACCGATAGGCGCTTGTGCAAATACGCCCAAGTGGAAACCAATACGTTCATTTTTATTGGAAACCCCCTGACTATCGTAATACAGTGAACTGGCGTTAAGGCCTCCTTTTATACCGACACGAGTGCGGCCCTGCGCCACGGCATCGGTAGAATTCAGCGTGAATGCACCGATTGTTAGAACAGCGGCTAGTAGTAAGGTATTGACTGACTTTTTCATAACATCAATGTAGTTAGTGACAGATTTTGGATTGGCTCTGTTTAGTTAAACAATATGTTAATTTCGTGCCACAAATGCTAAAATGGCTTCTATTTGAGGTATACACTTGCATTATACCTATTTATAGCTTTTCGGGAGCCTTGCTAATTTGTGTCGAATTATGAAAAGTTGAGTAAGAAATTCCCCAATGTGTAGAACCTTCCAGTCAACTTTTTTTATTGTCGTAACAATTCAGCTCAAAACTGGTTGGCCAGCGTAGCCTAAAAAAAGCAATGAGAAACATGCCGAAAGCCTGTCTAATTCATACAGGAATAGCGCTTCAATCGACTGGTAATTTTCGAACAGCTAATTAGTAACCCAAGCCAGATTGTACATTTGGTACCGTAAGTTTTATACGAAAACCTGGCAAAGAGTACGTAGGTAAAGGGATAGGAACCAGGGAGAAAGCATAGGTTAAAAGCGTATTTAATTACCTGAAAAAGAAAAGTAGTATAATGTTTTTGACTACTTTTGGAGAGAGTAAATCTGAACTTTACTACGTTGAAATAACATGTCTGTTCGACACCCCAACGTCCAGATTTGGCTCTTCAGACCTTCCACTATTTATTCAAAGCTTGTTATTGGCTACCGTAATTTATCTCGTGCCTATGCATCATGATCCTACTTATATGACCATCCTGATTGCCGAAGATGATACTGATGATCGACTATTTATGGATCGGGCACTTCGGCAGTCAGGATATACACACTCCCTGGAGTTTGTTGAAGATGGCGAAGAGTTAATGGACTACCTTCGTCGTGAGGGTCGATTCACAGAACAGAATGCGCCCTGGCCAGATTTATTAATCTTGGACTTGAACATGCCCCGGAAGAATGGTTTTCAGGCTTTAAGCGAAATTAAAGATGATCCTAAACTTCGCAGGCTCCCAGTAGTTGTTATGACTACGTCCTCTGCTGAAGAAGATGTAGTGAAAACGTATAATCTTGGCGTTAATTCATATGTGACGAAGCCATTTAATTTTAATCGGCTGGTTGAAATGGTCAGTGCATTAAAAACGTATTGGATGGATACCGTTAAATTGCCTTAAGCCGTTATCGGTAAACACCAGTCGAGATAACTTCTCCCTGGTAGAGCTTATGGTTAATTAATCATAGTTATGATACCTGTTGCAACTGCAATCGATGTTACTGAAGAAAAAGAAACGATCAGCGTTCTGCTTATTGAGGACGATGAAGACGATTATCTACTAACGAAAGCTTTGGTGTCGGTACGGGAAAATGCCTCGATCAAACTCGATTGGGTCGATAGCTATGACCGGGCACTGACAACGATTAAAAGCGATAAATACGATGTCTATCTCGTTGATTATCGCCTGGGCCATCATACGGGAATAGACCTGATTCAAGAGGCTTTTCGGATGGGTTGTCGGGCACCGATGATCCTGCTTACCGGTCAGGATGACTTGACAGTAGATAAATCGGCCCTTGAGCTTGGTGCTGCCGATTATCTGGTAAAAGGACGTATCGATGCCCAGCTCCTTGGCCGGAGCATTCGTTATGCGCTCCGCCAGGCTAGTGTATTGGCCGAAGTCGCCAGTAAAGAAAACAAATATCGGACGCTCTTCGAACGGTCAATCGACGCGATTTTTGTGGCAACCGAAGATATGCGTTTTCAGGATGCCAATTCATCTGTTGAGCAGCTGTTGGGCTACAATCGTGAAGAGCTGAGAAACCTGAATCCTGCGCGTCTTTTTGCTGATCTGAATCAGCTACGGAAGCTACGTTTTACCGTGCGCGAACACGGCCAGATTAAAGATTTTGAAACAATATTAATCCAACGGAACGGGCGTAAACGGATCTGTCAGATTTCTGTTTGGGAGGTAGAAGACAGGGTAGGCCAACCCGAATGGTATCAGGGAATTGTGCGCGACATCACCGACCAAAAGCGGGCGCAGCAGGATCTTATCCTTGCCGAAAAACTGACGATGACGGGTAAAATTGCCCGTAGCATTGCCCACGAAGTACGTAATCCACTCACGAATCTGAGTCTGGCGCTGGAGCAGTTGAAAGACGAGCTGGATACGGACAGTGAGTATGTTACTATGTTTACGGACATAATCGGCCGTAATGTAGACCGTATTGGGCAACTTATTACAGAAATGCTCAATTCGTCCAAACCCCGGGATCTGGAACGCAACAAGCAGGATTTCAATATTGTCGTTAAGGAAACGCTTCAGTTGGTAAGTGATCGCATTAAGTTGAAGCGTATGCGGCTCGAAACAACGTTTGCCATCGAAGACTGTTACACGTTACTTGACCGGGATCAGGTCAAAACGGCCCTGTTGAACATTCTGGTCAACGCTGTTGAAGCGATGGAAGAAGGGAAAGGAGTACTGTCTGTTAAAACAAATTGTACGGACGACAACAGAGTGTATGTTGAAGTTAGTGACAATGGGGGCGGTATTACAGATGCTGATCGACAACGGCTGTTTGACCCATTTTTCACCGGGAAATCAGGGGGGATGGGGTTAGGCTTAACGGCAACGCAGAATATTATCAATAGCCATAAAGGGTCAATAGAGGTAGAAAGTAAAGTGGGGCAGGGCACTACGTTTCGCCTATACTTTCCAAGGTGAAAAAATGGGGTCTGAGCCTTCGATACCCTCGGGAAGCTCCTGTGAAATTCACAATTCCACAAAAAAACCAGTCCTGCGCGCAGGACTGGTTTTTTTGTGGAATACATATGTGTAAAAATATACCCACCTGCCTTTACAATTTCCACAAATGGCACATACACAGCGTCCGGTGTCACTGTGGGCAAAGTGACTAGTGGATTTCGTAACGTGCTGAAAAATAGATGCTTGTTATAACGTTTTGTGAAATTAATAGGCTCTTTGTAGAAATGGCACAATATAAGCTACTGTCTATGCAACACTCAACTCATATCCTTATGTGGTCTATCACTCACTTTCCATCAGCTATGCGATCACTGAATCCGAGCGTTCGGGCGAAAGCAATTGAGATTGCCAATCAACTGCTGGAGCAGGGGAAGTTGGACAAACAAAGTGTTGTTATGCACAGCGTTGACGAAGCACGTCGCTGGGCCCGTTGCGAACGGTCCGATCAACAGTGGTCAGTTGGTAACGTGCAGCGCTACGTCTGATTAGATTTATTATACAACCCATTTACTACCATGATCTGGAAGAAAAACATTTACGATTCGCTAACAAGCTGTGCTGCCCTTTGCAATGAGTTTGCCACGGAATGCTCTAATTCAGAAGAATTAGAGACGTATTATCGAAGCATTTTTCTGAACCTCGATTGCGCTGATATGTGCCGTAACTTGGCTATGCTCTATGTGCGGGGATCTGAGAACGCATATTTACTAGCTAAAGCCTGTATAGAAGTGTGTGAAAAATGCGCTGAAGAAGTGAGTCAGTTTACTTCCGATCGTAGTAAACAAGTATACGCCATATGCCAGCAAACAATTTGTAGCTGCGTTGGTATCATTGATATGGCTCCCCGGACTGAACACGAGTCCAGAAATCCATCTGTAACACCTGCATCGCTGTTCTACGGGATTGATGTACGGGATACGCTTATCAATTAAAAAAGGCGTGAAAACGCAGCGCCTTGCGACAACAGACTGCAAAGAAGACAAATAGAGCCGAATAGCGGCTATTGTTTAATGATAATGCACTGATTAAACCTTTGCGTTCTCTGCGGTTTGTTGTTGCGGGTTACAGTACATAGTCGATTGGTTGACAGGAAATTTCTCAACATTATGGAAACTACAACATTAGATAACAAGCAGTTAGAAAAACTTCGTGACATGATCGAGGACATTCGTATCGCGATGATGACGACTGTTGACGGGCAGGGTAATCTGGTGAGTCGCCCAATGGCTGCTCTTCAGGTTGACGAAAATGGTACAGTCTGGTTTTTTACAAAGCGTTCGTCGCCCAAAGTTGATCAAATTGATAACAGCGAAAATCGCGTAAATTTATCGTTTGCGGATGTAAGCGATGCTACCTACGTATCGGTGTCGGGTACGGCGCAGGAGTTAGACGATCGGGCGAAAGTAGATGAACTCTGGAATCCTCAGGCAAAAGCGTGGTTTCCAGATGGGAAAGAAGATCCCGATTTAATCCTGCTGAAAGTACATATCGACATGGCTGAGTATTGGAATGCGAGCGATAGTACCATGGTTCGGATCATACAGCAGGCGGCTTCTGTTATTACGGGAAATCCACCAAAAATGGGGGAGAACGTAAAAGTTTACAATTAAAACAGAAAAGGCCAGCATACGAAAGGGAGAAATGGATGGAGATGGTAAATAAACCTTCTTCCCATTTCTCCCTTTCGTATGCTGGCCTCTTTACTTTTCTATGATCGTTATACAAACAGACACTGGCTGGCAACTCATTAATCAGCAGGCCCATGGCTTACTTGCCGTACAGCTTGCTTTACACTGGCGAATGGACAAACGACCCGTTAACTGGGTAGAAACGTTGATTGCTTTAACGGAACATGATGACGGACAAGATCCCTGGGAGGGTCGGAATCATCTCACTACGGCTGGGGCTCCACTTGATTTTCAGCTTCTGGATTACTCCGTGGCTCAATGCCGGCAAATGATTCAGATCGGCCTGCAAAAAAGTCGGTGGAATGCACTGCTTATGTCTATGCACACATCCTTCCTGTATGAGCCAAAGAGAGGCACCGATAAGGCATTGGATATATTTCTGGATCAGCAACGTACCAATCAGACTAAATGGCGAAAGGAAGTTAAAGCGTCGAAACCTGAAGCTGAATATGCTTATGCGTTCCTTCAGTGGTGTGATGCGTTATCGCTGGTTCTGTGCATGGACCGCATTCCTCCAGAAGGCCGACGGCTGGAAGTAAGCATAGGTCCAGATACGGTTTCCTATTATATCCATGAGCGAACGGATGGCTCTTTATGTCTTGAGCCCTGGCCATTTGATGTGCCAACGATTGACGTACATGTCGAATCATTTCAACTGTCGCAACTGGTCTTTAAAAATGATAAGGAACTCTACAATGCCATTCAGGATGCGCCCATCTTAATGAAAATGTGGACGTTTAGCGAGCAGTAAGCTGTGGAAGCTTACTGCCCTAATCAGGTGTATTTTGTTCTGCTGACCAACGTACCGGTCAGCAGAACAAAAAATGCAGTTTATTTAAGGCGCAGTAGCATAGATGACCGAGCTGGTACATCTACCGTATGACCTCCCTTTATCAATTCACTACCGGGGTAAACCTTACCAGCGGCTGTGTCTACAACAATTTCCCACGATGAACTTTTACGGCCAATTTTTGGCAGTAAAAAAGAAATATTCTCCCAGTAAGCGTTCAGAATCCAGATCAGTTGTTCGTCACCAATGTCCTGACCGTCTTCCGTTTGCTCCGTTACGCGAACTCCGTCAATAAACAAACCAAGGCAGTGGGTTCCGGGATTTTCCAGGTCGTCGGTGGTCATCTCGCCCCCCTCAGGCCGTAAAAAGGAAACTTGCTCGCTACCGAAGAATTTCCGTCGGCTCAACAGCGCAATATCGCGACGAAGGGCAGTAAGCTGGCAGGTGAAATCGAACAATGCCTGCTGCTTTTCGCTCCATTGCCAGTCCATCCAGCTAATCTCGCTATCCTGGTTATACCCATTGTTGTTACCGTGTTGTGTTCGACCATTTTCGTCGCCCATAACAACCATAGGGGTGCCTTGACTCAGCAACATCGTCGTCAGGAAATTACGCTTCTGACGCTCCCGAATGTCATTGATAACCGGGTCGTCAGTTGGACCTTCAGCACCACAGTTCCAGCTAAGATTATCGTTGGAGCCATCGCGGTTATCTTCACCATTAGCTTCGTTATGCTTATCGTTATAACTAACCAGGTCATTCAGCGTGAAGCCGTCGTGGGCCGTTATTAGGTTTATGCTATTAGCCGGAGACCGACCATCCTTGGCGTAGAGATCAGGACTACCAAGAATTCGGATAGCTGTTTCATTTGCTTTTCCATCATCGCCTTTCCAGAAAGATCGGAGCGTGTCGCGGTATTTTCCGTTCCATTCCGACCAGCGAACCGGGAAGCCTCCTACGTTATAAGACTGAATATCCCAAGGTTCGGCAATGAGTTTAACCTGGGCCAGAATTGGGTCCTGCGCCACCGTGTCTAAAAACGACGATACGCTTCCAAACTCCTCATCAGTACGTATCAGCGCCGAGGCCAGATCAAATCGGAAGCCATCAACGTGCATATCAGTTACCCAATAGCGCAAACTGTCCATCACCAGTTGCAAAACCCGCGGATGGCTTAGATTGAACGTATTGCCGGTGCCCGTATAATCCATGTAGTACTCCGGACGATCGCCAACCTGATGATAATAAATCCGGTTGTCAATGCCTTTGAACGAGAGCGAGGGGCCAAACTGATTCCCCTCCGCGGTATGGTTGTATACTACGTCCAGAATTACTTCAATGCCTGCTTTGTGCAGATCTTTGACCATTTGCTTGAATTCTGTCACCTGCTCACCAGCCATACCAGAGGAGGAATAGGTGTTTTGGGGAGCAAAGAACCCAATGCTGTTATAGCCCCAGTAACTCTCATCGGTGAATTGATGCACAGGCAATAGTTCAACGGCTGTGATACCCAATTTTTTTAGGTAGTCAACACTTTCTGTCGAACCGACACCTGCGTATGTCCCCCGAATTTTTTCAGGCATAGTGGGGTGAAGGTGCGAGAATCCTTTTACGTGCATTTCGTAAATGACAGACCGGTGCAACGGCGTGTCGGGGGAGGCATCTTCTTCCCAATCGAACGTAGGATCGACCACTACGCACTTCGGCATCGTTGAACTGCTATCTTCTTTACTTATTGTTAGATAGCGGTCGTCGGATGGGTTTTTGTAATCATAAGCAAGCCACGAATCATTATGAGTTACGGGCGCGTTGATAGCGCGGGCATAAGGATCTAATAGTAACTTGTTGGGATTGAAAAAGTGACCAGCCTGAGGATCATATGGGCCATCGACCCGAAATCCGTAAAGTTGCCCGGCGTGCAGGCCTTCCAGGTAAATATGCCACACTAAATCTGTCTGTTCCTTCAGCAGAATGCAAGCAGTTTCAACACTAGGGTCACTGGAGTCATACAAGCACAGGTGAACGGCTGTTGCATTTTCACTAAATAGGGTAAAGTTAACGCCTTCGCCATCGTAGGTAGCGCCAAGTGGATAGGGTTTGCCCGGTTTTGATTGGATAGAATCAGCAGATAAATCAGTTTTTACTTGTTTACTCATGACGTAGCACGTAGCTGTGGTTTTGTGTGATTTGTACACTTACTTGCTAATAACCGTAGGTGAATTAAGATTGTTTTCGTGTACATTTCGACACAAAAAAGCCTGCCCCCAACGGAGGCAGGCTTTCCAATCCCACCATTCACTACACTACCAATGCCAAACGAGCCATCGTCGAATTAGCCGATTCGATGCTTTGTTTTTGGCGAAGTAACAGCTCTCGGGTGCTGGCCACCAGATCAGTCTCCTGAAGTACAGAATTATACGCGTCAAGGGCTTCCTGATCACCTCTATGACACTCTTCTACAGTGGCTTTGTCATCATCCGAAGAGAAAGCAGATTTTATATTTATCCAGGCGCGGTGTAAATCAGCGGCAAGGCTTGTGCCCGTGTCGGGATCACCCCCTAAAGCCCGGATTTCGCGATCTAGTTCTTGAGAAAATTCTGACCGCTGACGTGATTGCGTCAGAAACAGACTTTTTAATTCATTATCCTTTACATTTTCCGAAGCTTCCTGATACCCTTTTTCGGCATCATGACTACGTGTTAATAATCGGCCTAACTGGTCAAGAATTTCAACTCGTGTTGCTTTTACGTTCGTATCCATAACGTTGTTTGATTTGATCAGGTGTTAATTAATAAAACAGATATTATTTGTAGTTGAGTAAATCAGAAAGCAAATTTTACCAAATGCTCTATTTGCTATTCATATATAGCCTGAACAAGGCTTACTTCTTATCAGGATCATGGCCCCAATTTTTCAATGAATATTCCCAATTAGAATCTGCTACGTGAGCAGGTCGTTGAGCGCTGTGACGTTTGACATAACTAATAACTTTGCTCATATGCTCGTAATCATTGGCTGATAGGTCACTAGTCTTTTTGCTGAGAATATCAATAATACGCTCACCAGATTTGTGGCCTATCGATTCATTATCGCCATCCTTAACTTGTCCAACGGCTTTTGACTCGTCTGTTTTCAGCCATTTCTCGAGTTGCGAAGCAGACATATTAACAACGCTGTCAAAGTCTTGCCTAACGGCTTTTTTCTGGGCTTCATCAAGGTTTGTTGCCATGACTAATCTTTTTTTACTTCACTGGCGGACTTTACGATTTTTTTGCTGCCTTGTTTGATAACCAAGGCTGGTTCGTCAGCCGAGCCTTTACGTTTAACCGTAGCGCCTTGAACAGTCCTCTCGACGTCATTCTCATGAACTTCGGAAATTTTGCCTTTGGCCTTACCTTTTCCATAGTTCCAGGTTACATCGTCGCCTTTCTTTACAGTTGCCATTGTGTCCGTACTTTTCAAAGTTAGTCACCTAATTTTCCGTCTTTGGCGTCCTGCTGCATCTTTTTATTGGCAAATACAGCAATATCCACCCGACGATTTTTACGGCGTCCTGCTTCAGTTGTGTTATCAGCAACCGGTTGCACTTCCCCATATCCTTTCTCATCGACCCGTGATGTTCTCACACCCTGTGTCTCGAGGAAATTACCAACTGTTGTAGCTCTTTGTTTTGATAATTTCAAATTGTGATCTTCTGGTCCGGTAGCATCCGCATGACCCTCAATCCGAATGTCGGTATCTTCATACTTATTGAGCGTCTGTGCAAACTCGATTAACTGCTTTTTCGTCTCTGGTTTCAGTGCATAGGAATCCACATCGAATAGAATATCAGAGCCTAAAGAAATCTTGATGCCTTCGCCAACCCGCTCCACCTGAGCTGTTGGCATCTGACGTTTTATTTCTTCGGCCTGCTTATCCATCCGGCGGCCAATAATGGCTCCACCGGCACCACCGACCGTAGCGCCCAGGATAGCGCCCAAAGCCGTGTTACCTTTTCCCTGACCAAGTACGGCACCAATGACGGCCCCGCCTGACGCACCGACAATGGCTCCTTTCTGAGACTTGCTCAATTTACTCTTACTGGTCTTATCTTTTGGTGTTTGATTTACAGCCTGAGCTGATGATTTGCAACTCGTTAAAACGTTACCTGATAGAATACCGGCGACTAATAGCATCGCTAGTGGTTTCGTTCCGGCTGATTTCAACTGATAATTCATAGTGTTGTGAATATTTGGTACTGTCTTTAGATAACCAAACTCTATACCAGTTTAATGATTTGATAGTCCATGAAAAGCAATTATCTTGCTAAGTATTTACTTATCAGATACTTATCTCATGGAAAGATGATGATACATCCGTAAGAAAGGACATTGAAAACGAGTAATCAGATAGAGTAAGCGGGAAGTGTGGTGCCTATTGTTGTGGAAGCACTTCCCCAAATAGTTGGCTACTGTAAGCACGTCAATAAATTGAGTCAGTCATTTATAGGCAATACCTTTGCCGAAGTTTGTAGGTTACTTTGAATTTTTATTAATCAATCGGTTGATTTTTAACTATTTACGTATATTGGTTGTCGGGTAGATTGATTGGCTAAAATAAACGAAAAGCGTCCGGCGAACGTTAAAATTATATCAGCTATATCGTTAATCCATCTACATGTTACTAGTTAAAACAATTCTTTTATGGCTTCTAATCGGGAGCCTGGTAATCGTTGCGCCCACTGGTTGCCAACAAACTAACGTCGACGAACTTGTTACGCCTACACCCAGTCGTGTATTGGTTAGCAGCTCCCTCATTGGAGAATATTCGGTTGATCAGCTTCGGAGTCGGTATAGTGGTGTCAATGCAGCACTTCAGCTTTTCATCCGCAATCCGATTAAAGCGTACCGGCTGGAATACACAACGACTAATTCTGACGGAACAAGTATTAAAGCATCTGGAGCACTTCTTGTTCCAACCGTAACAACGGCAGTGCCCATGCTGAGTATGCAGCATGGTACTATCACGAGTGAGAATGATGCGCCCTCTAACTTTGCTTCAAGCAGCGAAGCCTATAGCTTTGGATCAGTATTTGCCTCGCAGGGGTACATCATTGCCGCACCGGATTATATTGGTTATGGGTCCTCAAAAAACCTGCCGCACACCTACGAACAACGTAACGGTCTGGCGACGGCTTCACTTGATATGATACGGGCATCCCGCGATTTCCTGAGCGATCAAAAAGTGAATTGGGACAAACGACTTTTTGTGGCTGGGTATTCAGAAGGTGGTTACGCAACGATGTCGCTGCAAAAGAAAATTGAAGAAGAAACCGGTAATGAATTCAACTTGGTGGCGTCGAGTTGTGGGGCTGGGGCTTACGATAAACCAGCCTTTATGAAACAAATCATTAATGAAAAGACGACGGGTGTCGACTATGTTAACCGGCTCTACGTGTGGGTTTTACAGACCTATGACCGCATTTACGGGCTCAATCATCCCATGAGTTATTATTTTAAGGAGCCTTATGCCTCGCAAATAACAGCCCAGGGTAATGCCGTATCCATTAATGTTAGCCTGAATCAGACATTTACGGATAGTTTCAAGCAGGGCATCAACGATGGTACCGACAAAACATTTCTGGCGGCCATACAGGACAATGACATTCATGACTGGAAACCTCGTGTGCCAACGCGCCTTTATCATGGAACGGCCGACGAGATTGTGTCCTTTCTGAATTCACAGAACGCCTACGATGCGATGCAGAAACGGGGCGCAACGAATGTCAAACTCATACCCATACCGGGAGCAACCCATGGTACGGGTGTTATTACGTTTATTACCGGGACGTATGAGTTTTTTAGTTCGATACAGTAAGGATTGTATAAGCAGCCTGATTGGGGTGTCGAGTCTGGGCCCCAATGGTTGTGAGTCCACGGTCATCGTCGCAGATAAGCAGGAGCCGATTGGCGTCTAAAGGGGTCAGGTCTTCGGCTTTGTGGCCAGTTGTGTGTACTGGTTGACCCTGGGCGTTGCGGACAAGCGTAAATGGTTTGTTGGTAGCCAAATCCTCGGGAGAAATTGACCAGAGATAGGCGTCGAACTGCCCGTTATTCTCAAGCGACGTCAGCATCCAGAATCGTTTGCGAAACGGATCATATTCCAGACTGGACAAGGCCAGGTTTTTAGGTAGGCTGGGTTCAGCTTTGGCAATGTCGAAATCGTTAATGATCTTCCAGTCGTCGTTCAGGCGAATACGTTCAGCATCACCGGTTTTTTCAAGCTTGTAGGATACACTAATGACTTTTGCCTTATAAGTGAAACTCTCATACGATTTCCCTTCTTCCCGAATTCCAAACAGCAGTTGCTTGTCTGTAGCAGCCAACCCTTCAATCTTGAAATAGGGCATGGCGCCGGGAAATTCAGCATTGACCAGTACCTGCGCAATACGTTGGCGATAGGCAATTGATGTGCGGCTGGTGTCGTCGGGAGCCAGCACATGCGGGTGCTGTTCGTCGCCACCGCGCCAATATAGAATTGTATTATAGCTATCCCAATCGTGGCTCCCGGCCTTTACCCGATCAAAACCAGTCGTGAGCAGCACAAGCTGATGATCGGGCGTTTGAGCGAAATCTTCATATTTACGGGTGGCCGAGAAAATGGGTTGCGTGAGGTATGTTGGAGATTGTGTTGAGTCACTCAGGCTTGCCAGCGTTTTCATAAAGACCGGACTCTGACCGGCTGGCATATCTTTATCGTTGGCAAACAGTACGTTCCTGCCATCGAACAAGACCGCCGAAGCCTCACACCAAACGGTTTGGCCATTGAGGGACGTTCTGGCCGCAAAGCAGTTTAGAAACCCTTCTTCGGATACCGAAGCGGTGATTGGAGCCGCAGGACGGGTGGAAAGTTTGGCCGTTTTACAGCCATAAGCAACTAGTAAGGCCGTTAGCGCAACAACAGATAGACGATATTTCATGGGATAGATAGACTGACTAAGTAAAACCAGCCTGCAAACTAAACGGATTACTGCCGTAAAACGAATCCTACACCATGCACATTTTCAATACGTAGCGTCGGGTCCTTGGTAAGCCGTTTGCGAAGTCGGGAAATAAATACGTCGAGGCTGCGACCCATGAAATAATCATCATCCCCCCAAACGGTACGTAGCAGCTCGTCGCGCCGGACGAGTGTATTGGGCCGGTCGAGCAGGTAAGCCAATACATCGGCTTCGCGTTGGGTGAGTGTTTGCGTTTGGCCGTTGACTAAGAGGGTTAAATTCTGTCGATTAAGAGCCGTATTTGCGTGCAGAAAGGGTTCCGTAGGTGTGGCCGTTCGGCGCAGAAAAACATTGATTTTTAGAATTAACTCTTCAACGCTGAACGGCTTGGTCAGGTAGTCGTCAGCGCCGAGCCGTAACCCTTGCAATCGATCATTCTTATCCGCTAATGCACTCAAAAATAGGATCGGAATCTGCGTGTTTACAGCTCGTATCTGGCGAGCCAGCGTAAACCCATCCGTTTGCGGGAGCATGACATCGAGCAGGCATAAATCAAAATGACCTGCCTGAAACGTGGCCCACCCATCAGTCCCGGTCGTGCAGTGCGTGACCTCGAACGGTACATTTTCGAGCGTATCGCGAACAACAAAGCCGAGGTTAATGTCGTCCTCAATAAACAGAATATGCGCATGTTTCACAGGCGGAATTGTGAAAGAGTGAATGTGCGAATGAGTGAATAGTTCTGCGTCAGCTTTTCGCTCATTCGCACATTCACTCTTTCGCTCTTTATTTCAAACCTACTCCCCTGACCGGGTTTGCTCATTAGCGTCAGTCGCCAGCCGTGCGCCCGAATAACCTGCTGGACGTAGTAGAGCCCCAGGCCAAACCCTTTGACATTGTGGGTATGTCCGGACGCTACGCGAAAGAACTGGCGGAAAACAGCTTTCTGATGCTCCGGCGTAATACCAATTCCATTATCGCTGACTGACCAGATTAGCTGACCGTGTTCAAGTCGGGTCTGTAAAATAACGCAGGGGGTTGTGTCGCAATACTTTATTGCATTGTCGATCAGGTTATTGAGCGCCGTTTCCAAGTGATAACCATCTGCCATAATTTGAGCATTCGTGGCAGCCAGGTCGAGTGTTACATACGGTGCGAACCCATCGGCAACAGTCCTCATAATGTCGTGTAAATCGACATCTGTTTTGTCGAGAACAAATCCACTACGTTCGGAACGAGCTAGTTGGAGCACGCTGTTGATCTGCTTTTGCAACCGCCGACTCTCTTCTCCCAACACTCTGGCGTATTGCTTCAATCGGTCGGGTTGCTGAATGATCGTGTCGGATTGGAGCACATCGGCAGCGATGCGAATGGTGGAAACGGGTGTCTGGAGTTCGTGGGTGATATTATTAATAAAGTCACGCTGCACCTCCGTCAGCCGCCGTTGTTTCAGCACGACACTAAGCGTATAGCCGAAGAAAATAACAACCAGCAACACCGCTACTGTTGACCACAGCCAGCCACTCAATTGACCCGCTACAAAACCCGTTTGATTTGGAAAGCGAATGCCAAAGTAATACGTATACCGAGGAAATTTTGGCAGGTTTTTCTCCTTAATGCCTGTTTTCAGTGGGGTTGAACTACTGGTGCTCACATAAGCCCCGTAGACCATACGATCGGTTTCGCAGTTGTAGATGCCGTATTCAAAATCAGTAATCAGGTGATGCTGCTGAAGCGATTTCTGAATGAAGCTTTCTAGTGTAACCGGATCTATTGGGGCGTCGGTGTTGACAATAAAATAATCCGCCGATAGCTGAGTAACCGCATATCGATTGATGGTAAACTGATTTAATCGGGCAACCTCATCGGCTACATCCTGCAAGGCAATAAAGGCTGACTGGCGAAACTGCCGCTCTCGTAAGGCGTACGCATTTCGTACCCAGATCGCCTGCACCGCGAGGATGCCGATGATTGACAAAACCGAGAGCACGACCAATAGCCGTAAACGGGACATAGTAGTAATGAGTGAAAGGTAGAATAGGGCGTGATCTTAACATGTGGATCACTCAGTAAAGTACGTACTATTCGTCCATTCACTCAATGATTTACCGTCTAATTTCTACTACGTTAACAACTCATTAACAAACGTTAGGAAGCGCTTAACAAGGGTGTTGAAAAGAGTGGGGTAGGTTTGCATGGTCGCTTAGGTGAGCGGTTCTATAAACCTTATCAAACTTAGTTAATTTATGAAACGTATCCTGTTCTTCGCTTCGCTTGTCCTGTTGACGGCTTCCGTCGCTATGACCAATGCCACTGCGCTATTCAATTGGAAAACGACTACCCACGATTTCGGCCGTATTCCGCAGGGAAAACCCGTTACGGTAGAGTTTACTTTTTCCAACAAAGGCGAAGCCCCGCTTCTTGTCAGTACCGCTAAAGGTTCCTGCGGTTGTACGGGCGTCGACTGGCCAAAAGCGGCTGTGTTGCCCGGTCAGTCGGGAAAAATAAAGGCGACGTTCAATGCGGCTGCCGTTGGGGCATTCAGCAAAACTGTTACGGTAGAATCAAATGCTGAGGGTGGTTCGCAGACGCTGTCTTTCAAAGGCGAAGTGGTTAAAGAGGCTGTGGCAGCGCAGTAAAGACAGGCAAAAGGCCTGTTTTAAAACTAACAATAAAGGCCCGGAAGCCTAAGTTGCTTTCAGGCCTTTATTGTTTTATGAGCGTGCTACGTTCGCTTTTACATGTGGCTAGTGCTGTGTGACAACGACAACAAGACCTAAAACTAATGCACACGCAACTTCTGCCCTGGCCGCAGCCGTGAGCCAGACATATGATTTTTGCGTTTCAATGAGGCTACTGACATACCATATCGGTCGGCAATGGAGCTAAGCGTTTCGCCCGAACGTACCCGATGCAATACGGTACGTTTGATTTTCGGTTTGAAGTCGATTTCGGCAGAGGATGACGACGAAGACGAACTTCTTCCCCCACGCAGATAATCCCAAACGGAAGCTGTCAACAGAAAGTGATCAGAATTGATTGTGTTGTCCGGGAAGGTATAAATGTTTAGTGGACTGAATGGATTGCCTTCGTAACGCGTCTCGAAGTGCAGGTGTGGCCCCGAACTTCGGCCCGTGCTGCCTCCTAAACCGAGCTGGTCTCCAGCCTTAACAAGCTGACCGGTTTCGACGGTTTGCTTGGACATATGCCCATAAAGGGTTTCGAGACCGTTGTAGTGCCGAACCAGAACGTAGCGCCCGTAGCCATTGCCATCCCAGCCAACCACGCGCACAATCCCATCAAAGGCAGCATATACGGGGTCGCCGGTTTCCAGATCGAGGTCGGTGCCGGTATGCCAGCGTCCCCAGCGGAACCCGAAATTCGAGGTCATCTTCCCTTCGGTTAGCGGGGCCGACCAGTAGCGGTTGGCGGTTGGGTCATACAGCCTGATATCAATGGCTTCGTTGAACTCCAGCGGATTAATGTTATAGGGATCGACAGTGCGCGAATCCCAGACCGCGTAGTAATCGGCGATTTTAACCCATTCGTTACCAACCAGTACAGAATCAATTACTTCAACAACACTGGTTTCTCCCTGGTCAATCTGGCTGGTGTCTTCGCTGACAACCGGGTTTAATTCTTTTTTCGGTTCAAACTGGCTGTTATAGCGCAGTTGAGTTTTTTCCTGTTCAAACTGGTCGTCCGCTTTTTGAGGCTGATCAACGACGGGGGCATTCGGGGTAGGCTGATTTTTTGGGGTAATGCGCAGGTTGTTTTTAAATCGTCCGCGCTCCTGAGCTTGTGCTGTTACGGTCAAACACAAACATCCAATGGCCAGCAGCCACTGCATAGCGGTTTTTCTCATCGTAGATGAGTCGTCAGTCGATAGTCAGTAGTCGTTAGTAAAAAGAGGTTTCTCTAAACTGACGACTACTGACTATCGACTGACGACTATATTTATTTTATTAGTGATCAAATTTCTTCAGCCTGCATTTCCAGCGTGACCAGATAACGTTCGGCGTCGAGAGCGGCCATACAGCCGGTTCCGGCCGCGGTTACGGCCTGACGATAGATGTTATCCTGAGCATCTCCGCAGGCAAACACGCCGGGTATGTTGGTTCGGGTACTTCCTTTTTCGGTCAGGATATACCCACTTTCATCCAGTTCGAGAAAATCCGAGAAAATACTCGTATTTGGCGTGTGGCCAATGGCCACGAAAAAGCCCGTTACGTCTAAAATTCGCTCTTCGCCGGTTTCCGAGTTTTTTACCCGAACGCCCGACACTTCATCATCGCCTAACACCTCTTCGGTAGACGTATTGTACAGAATTTCGATGTTGTGTGCCGATTGAACGCGTTTCTGCATGAATTTCGAAGCTCGCATTTCATCCCGACGAACAAGCATATACACTTTTCGGCAAAGGTTGGCCAGATAGCTGGCTTCTTCGGCGGCTGTGTCGCCTGCGCCAACAATCACTACGTCCTGACCCCGGAAAAAGAAGCCGTCGCAAACGGCACAGGCCGATACACCCCGGCCATTGAGCCGCATTTCGGAGGGCAGACCGAGCCATTTGGCCGAGGCACCCGTTGAAATAATGACAGAGTCAGCGGTAATTTCGTGTTTGTCGTCAACGATTGCGCGGTGAGGGTTATCGTGCCCAGGTTGATCAGCAAAAAAAACTTTGGTGACCATGCCGTAGCGAACATCAGTTCCAAATCGCTTGGCCTGTGCTTCCAGATCCTGCATCATCTGCGGACCCTGAACCCCTTCTGGATAGCCCGGGAAATTGTCGACTTCATTGGTGATCGTTAGCTGACCACCCGGTTGTCTACCCTGATATAAAACGGGACTCATGTTGGCCCGCGCTGCGTAGATAGCGGCCGTGTAACCGGCGGGGCCGGAACCTATAATTAAGCACTTAACGTGTTCGGAAGTCATTGCAAGTAGAACCAGGTCGTCATAGAACTAAAAATACCCGTATCCTGAATTGACGGGGGTATTGGGACAACATACACAAAATTGAAAAAAATCCCACAGAGAAGCAAAGATTTGGGAGCCTAGGGGGCGGAGCATGGAGCCTGGGGTCAGGAGCTTGGTAAGATAGGTACCCCCATGCCCCCGGCCCCGCGCCCCATGCTACAACACGCGCCACTCGATTCGCCGGTTCAACTGTCGATTTTCGTCGCTTGTATTGGGTGCCAGAGGGCGGGTTTTTCCATAGCCCATGGCCCGAATTCGGTCTGGTTGAATGCCAGCTTTGGTTAAGTACGTCACAACGGACTGCGCCCGTTTTTGTGAAAGAGTCAGGTTGGCGGCCGCATCGCCTTTGTCATCCGTATGGCCCGAAATCTCGATTTTAACGCTCGGATTTACCTGCATAAACGTCGCTAAACGATCCAATTCTGTCCGGGATTTATCGGCCAGATCGTAACGGCCCGTTTCAAAGAACAGATTATTCAGCGTTTCATTCGCAGTGTTTCCGGACGATACAGGCTCCAGCGGTACGCTTAGCGTCATGCCGTCACCTTTCGTTTTCTGGGTAAAATCGAACGAAAGACTTTTGAACAGATACCCCTTCGTACTTACATAAAGGGCGTATTCTCCTCCGCTGGGGAGCACGGCCGTGTATTGACCAGTTTGAACATCAGTTTGTACCCGCGAAACAATTTGATTCGTTTTCAGGTCAATTAACTCCACCGTGGCCCCCAGTGGCTTTTTGGTTTTCGCATCCGCCACTATGCCTTTTAGAAAACTCACCGGCCGCACGCGATCACGTAGCGATTCGGGTAACTCGAACGTATACAACCGCGATTTCTGTGATACGCCATCTTTTTGTTCTTCGTAAGAATAATAAGCCCGTGTGCCGTTGGCCGAAACAAATAGGGAAGCCTGATCTTCGGCCGTATTGATCGGGTAGCCCAAATTAGTTGGCATGGACCAGACCGTGCCGCGATCTGTTGATTGAACATGATCCGTCTCGTTAGGCCTTGTCACAAACAGGTCATAACCGCCCATACCGATATGGCCGTCCGACGCAAAAAATAAGCTTTGTCCGTTGGGGTGAATGAATGGAGATGCCTCATTGGCGGGCGTGTTGACGGGTACCCCCAAGTTAACGGGTTGGGCCCAGGTGCCGTCAGCATTAAGATCGCTCTGCCAGATATCACGTCGCCCCTGACCACCCGGGCGGTCGGAGACAAAGTAAAGTCGGCGTCCATCAGCCGATAAGGCGGGCTGCGATTCGTAGAAATGGGAATTAACGGTAGGACCGAGATTTTCGGGGCTCGACCAGTCGCTGCCCGTTTTTTTGCTCACGTATAAATCGCAGCTACCAAAACCTTTACGTCCCTGGCAAGCCGTAAAAACTAACGTTCGGCCATCGGCAGAGAGGCTGGCCGTTCCTTCGTTGTCAGGGGTGTTTATGTTAGGCGAAAGCGAGACGGGTGGCGACCAGGTTTCTCCGTTGAACGTAGCGGTCATCAGGTCTTCGTCGCCTTCGGGTTTCAGGGCTGTAAAAACCAACGTTTGTTCATCGGCGGTCAGCACCGGGAAATACTGCGAAGGTGTGGTTTGCAAAACTGACGACATCGGTTTTGGGTCTACCGCCTGCGGGTGTTGCATCGCTTCCTGACCAAAGCGGGCCGTTTCCAGTTGCCGGGCGATTCGTTTGGTCTGCGCGGATTGCGGAGCAAACAACGTCTGAAACTTTTCGAGATAAGGCAGGGCGTCTCCGTAGCGACCCAGCCGAAGTAACGTATTGCTCAGCGCCTGATAGGCGGCACCGGACGTTGGACTGTCGGGTTTAAGCTGGATGGCACTTCGGTAAGCCGAAACCGCCTGATCGTAGCGTTTCGTAAACTCATACAACTGGCCGAGTTTCAGGTGGGCCTCTATAAAGTTGGGGTCCTGTTTGACCGCCTGCTCCATGTAGGGTATGGCCTCACTTGCTTTTCGTTCACCAAACAGTTTAATCGACTGGGTGTAGAGTTCCTGCGCTTTTTTATCCTGAGCAAAGAGCAGGGAGCAGGGAGCGAGGAGCAGGGTAATTAGCAGGGAGCAAAGAGCAGGGGGCGTGAAGAATAACGTAACGAAGTATTTACTCCACGCCCCATGCCCCTTGCCCCATGCCCTACGCTCCTTTATGGAATATCCAGGTATTTGTGTGTCTGCAACGAGATTTGCCATTGCGGATTATTTTTTACGTAATCAACGATGAGAGGCAGCATTTCATTGGATCGACTCCATTCTGATTGCAAAAACAGTTTGCAATTGGGTCGTAACTCGTGCACAAACGACTCGGCGAAGGCAAAGTCTGACTGATTATAAATGATTACTTTAAGTTCGTCGGCTTTCCGGTAAATATCGGGGTTCGGTTTCTTGAATTTCTTTGGTGAAAAGCAAATCCAGTCCCACGAGCCCGTAACGGCTTTGCACACGCCAGACGTCTCAATATTCGTTTGAAAACCAGCCATTTGTAACGTAGCAGTCAGGCGGGTTAAGTCATGCATGAGCGGCTCGCCACCCGTAATAACAGCCATACGGCCGGGGTGTTGTAAGGCACCATCAACAATAGTGTCAATCGGTATTTTAGGATGGACATTGACATCCCAGGACTCTTTTACGTCGCACCAATGGCAGCCCACTTCGCAGCCACCGAGCCGGATAAAGTAAGCCGCCCGGCCCGTATGGGCCCCTTCGCCCTGGAGCGTGTAGAACGCTTCCATGACGGGAAGAGACGCCGTTGGCTCGGTTGAGGTTATTATCGTTTGTTGTTTCTGTTCCAAAAGCATATACAAAGATACGGAGTTCCAATAGCAGACCTATAGGATTTCGAAAACCTTATAGGTCTGTAAGTCCTGCTGAAATTGTTTATTTGGAGAGGAGTATCATCTTTATTCGCTGAAACAATGTCGATTCGATTTCTTTCTGCCTACCTTTGCGCTATGATTTCCCAACGGGCTACTCATTCTCCTTTCCGACATCGTCGCCATCATCGCGGCTGCTAAGCCTGTGCGTCGAACCGTCCCGTTTTTCACGTACTTTTGCCCCTGATTACAAAAGCGATCGTCCAGCAAATTCATTGCTGAAGGATTTGTATTAAAATCAACTAGTTACGTGGTGTTTGGCCTACGTCATACATCACACATCATACATCTCTTAATGTCTTCTGTATTACGTATTGCCCTGCAAAAGTCTGGTCGTTTGAGCGAAGATTCATACCAGCTTTTTAAAGAATGCGGTATTCGTTTCGACTACGGTACCGGTAAATTAAAGTCTGTTTCGTCAAACTTCCCGGCCGAATTCCTGTTCCTTCGCGATGACGATATTCCTGGTTACGTTGAAGATGGCGTGGCAGATCTGGGTATCGTTGGCGAGAACGTAGCGGTCGAAACGGGTCGTCCTGTCGAGACCATTCATAAACTTGGATTCTCGAAATGCCGGTTGTCTATCGCCGTTCCGCGTGGCACCGACTGGGTTGGTATTCACAGTCTGAATGGAAAAAATATTGCTACGTCCTATCCGAATCTGTTGGGTAATTATCTGGCTGGACAAGGTGTTCAGGCCAATATTCACGAGATCAGCGGATCGGTAGAAATTGCGCCGAGCATCGGGCTAGCCGAAGCCGTTTGCGACATTGTTAGTTCGGGTAGTACGTTGTTAAGCAATGGATTGAAGGAAGTTGAAACCATTTTTCGTTCCGAAGCCATTCTGATTGCCCGGCCCAAACTTAATGCTGATAAACAGGAATTAGTTGATAAACTATTGTTCCGCATCAAGTCGGTTCAGGCGGCCAAAAATAACAAGTACATTGTGCTGAATGCACCAAATCACGCCCTTGATCAAATCACGTCGCTGTTGCCCGGTATGAAAAGTCCGACCGTAACGCCATTGGCAACGGAAGGCTGGAGTTCGGTACATTCGGTACTTAACGAAAACGAATTCTGGGAAAATATTGAAGCCATCCGGGCCGCTGGTGCCGAAGGCATTCTTGTCATTCCAATTGAGAAAATGATCTACTAAACAATGATGAATGATAAATGATGAATGATGAATGAGCACCTGTGGGAAAATCATTCATCATTTATCATTCATCATTCATGAATCATATTCATGAACATCATCCCTTTTCCCGACCGCGCCGAGTGGCCCGCGTTACTGGCTCGTCCGGTGCAGTCAACACAGCAGATTGAAGCAACCGTTGCGCCAATTCTTGAGCAGGTACGTAGCGGTGGCGACGCAGCTCTGATCGTGTTGGCCCAGAAATTTGATAAAGTCGATCTGTCGGAAGGTGGCCTGGAAGTTGCTACGTCGGAAATCGATGCGGCTGAAGACCAGTTAAGCGACGAGCTGAAATCAGCAATTCGGCAGGCGTATCAGAACATACGTCTGTTTCACGAACGGCAAACGCAACCGGTCGAGAAAATTGAAACCATGCCGGGCGTTACGTGCTGGCGCAAAAGCGTTGGGATTGAAAAAGTTGGCCTGTATATTCCAGGCGGTACGGCCCCACTTTTTAGTACGGTGCTGATGCTGGGTATTCCGGCGCAACTGGCCGGTTGCCGTGAAATTGTCCTCTGCACGCCCAGTAACAATCCCGCCATTTATTTTGCTGCTAAACTCGTTGGGGTCACAAAAGTATTCCGTATTGGGGGGGCTCAGGCTATAGCTGCGATGGCCTACGGAACTGAGTCTGTCCCGCAAGTCTATAAAATATTCGGGCCCGGCAATCAGTACGTTACGTCGGCGAAGATGCTGGTTGCGAAAGAAGGGATGGCCATTGATATGCCCGCCGGGCCGAGTGAAGTCGCCGTTTACGCCGACGATTCGGCCATTCCCGCTTTCGTTGCGGCCGATTTGCTCTCACAAGCCGAACACGGAGCCGATAGTCAGGTTTTGCTGGTGTCGACCAGTAAGAAGTTGATTACGAGCGTTAATCTGACGCTTACAACGCAACTCGGCAAATTATCCCGGCAGACGCTAGCGGCTAAAGCGCTGGAAAACAGTAAAATGATTCTGGTCGAGAGTCAGGCTGATGCGATTGATTTACTAAATGCCTATGCCGCTGAGCATTTGATTCTGAGCGTTGAAAATGCCGAAACCGTAGCTGAGCAGATCATTAATGCGGGCTCTATTTTCCTCGGAAATTACACTCCCGAATCAGTGGGTGACTATGCGTCGGGTACGAATCATACGTTGCCAACGAACGGATTTGCGCGGGCCTATAGTGGTGTTTCGCTGGACAGTTTTGTGAAGAAAATCACCATTCAGCACATCACGCCCGAAGGGTTGCAGAACGTTGGGCCAGTTGTGGAAGCAATGGCCGAAGCCGAATCGCTCGACGCACACAAGCGGGCCGTCAGTTTGCGACTGGCCAGTCTGGCCGAAGCGAATCCGGTCTGATTTTGTTATCTTGCTAAAAAACGAGAAAGCCATGAGTCAGTTAATAATTGAGATGGACTCCGATGAAGATGAAGCTCTACTAATTCAATTGCTCCCCCGATTGAATGGGCGATTGGTTGAAAGGAAGCCAATCCCACATAAAGAACAGTTGAAAGACGTGTTAGAGCGTATTATTCAGGCAGGTGGTGCTGGAGAGTCGTTTGGGAATCCGTCTGAGTGGCAACGGGAGATTCGAAGTTGGGATCGCGTACTCGATGGTCGGGAAGAATGATTTTAGATAGCAATATTACCATCTATTCGGCAAGACCGGAGTACATACAATTGGCTAGATATCTCCAGACGAATCAGGCTCTTGTTTGGGTGTCTCTTATCTCCACAATTGAGGTGTTAGGTTTTAGTCGTTTAACGTCAAAAGATAAATTGACGTTCGAAACATATTTGGCTAGTGTTGAGATACTGCCTCTAGGACGAGAAGTGATCACTGAAGCCATTCGATTACGACAGCAACGTAAACGATCGCTTGGCGATTCAATCATTGCCGCCACGGCCCTTCTGTATAACCTTCCTGACGAACAACACCCCTGATTTTGCCGATATTCCTGGTCTAAAAGTCATCTCAATGGCGTCAGTTTTGTAGTTCGTAATTTATCTATGCTGGATCTTATTTCTCTCCGTGCTGAAACACCCGGCGTTCAGCACGTTGTTCATTTTAATAACGCTGGGGCGTCGCTGATGCCAAAGCCGGTTATTGATGCGATTACCGCACACATCAATCTGGAAGCTGAAATCGGTGGCTATGAAGCCGCTGTCGTTAAGAAAGAAGCGATCCAGGATTTTTACGTCTCGACGGCCGACCTGCTCAATACAACGGCCGACAACATTGCCGCAACGGCCAATGCCACCGATGCCTACGCTCGTGCGCTGTCGTCTATTCCGTTTGATCGGGGGGATGTAATTCTGACCACGATTAACGACTATGTTTCCAATCAAATCGCGTTTCTGTCGCTTCGAAAGCGATTCGGTATTGAAATTGTTCGCGCGAGTGATATTCCATCTGGCGGTGTCTCGGTGGCCGATATGGCCGAAAAAATCAGGTTACTACGTCCTCGCTTAGTAGCCGTTACGCACGTGCCAACCAATTCGGGCCTTGTACAGCCGGTCGAAGCGATTGGTCAGATTTGTCAGGAATATGATGTCCTATATCTGGTTGATGCATGCCAGTCGGTAGGGCAATTGCCGGTCGATGTGACGCAGATTCACTGTGATTTTCTGACTGCCACCTGCCGGAAATTTCTGCGCGGGCCGCGTGGAATGGGCTTTCTCTACGTATCAGACAAGGTTTTATCCAGACATATGGCTCCTTTGTTCGTTGACCTGCACGGAGCTGCCTGGGAATCGGCGGATACATTTCGGCTAGAACCGACAGCTAAGCGTTTTGAAGATTGGGAGTTTCCGTACGCGCTGGTTCTGGGTGCGGCCGAAGCTCACCGGTATGCCCTTAACGTTGGTCTTTCGGCTATTGCCGAACGTAATGCCGAGTTATGCGCAAAGCTGCGAAGTCAATTAATTGAGCTTCCTGGGGTTCATTTGCTGGATGAAGGCGAACAATTATCCAGTATCATTACATTGTTCTGTGAGCAACAAGCAGCAACTAATTTAAAAGACATCTTGCTGACCGAGCATATCAACACGTCGCTTAGTATGCACGGAGCGGCTATTATTGATTATGACCGGAAAGGCATGAAAACCGCGACCCTGCGGATTTCGCCCCATTATTTCAATACGGAGGACGAGATTAATACGTTGGTCGAAACACTGAAGCGCACGCTGGCATGAAACATCTCGCCGATCTTTTGCTTTTAGGTGATCCGCGCCTGTACGAGACCTGCGAACCCGTTTTGGAGTCTGAACTTTCCCTTGTAGCCGGTTGGGTTGCTGATCTGCATAATGTGATGGAGGAAATCCGGGCAACGTATCAGTTTGGACGGGGCATCGCGGCTCCGCAACTGGGCATCATGAAGCGGTTGATCTATCTGAATGTAGATCGGCCACAAGTCATTATCAATCCGAAATTGGTAGCTGTCAGTGACGAAACCGACGAGCTTTGGGATGATTGCATGAGCTTTCCGAATCTGCTGGTACGTGTTCAGCGGCATTGTAGCCTGACAATCACTTACCGCGATGAGCATTGGGAGCCGCATACCTGGAACATAGAGGATTGGCCAATATCGGAGTTAATTCAGCATGAATACGATCATTTGAATGGGGTGTTGTGCACGATGCGGGCTATTGATGGCCAATCCTTCCGGTGGCGGCCAACGCCAGTGGTGGGGTAGTCTTAGTCAGGAGTAAGGTTTGTAGAGAAACCTGAATTTGTGTCCGATGAAAAACGTCTGTATTTTTAAGGAAATAATTCTTGGTTATGACAGTCGTAGCTATCGCAAACCGATTGGGGGGAAATCAGGTGCTTGGCCAGAGTATCCGTAGTGAGGCTGATTTGATGCATCTTATTGAATTGGGTGTTCCTAAAGCGACAATTCGCTATCTGGCTGATTCACTGGGAATCGAACCTAAAGAATTAATTCAATATCTGCCTGTTACACCCCGTAATCTTCAACGCTATCAGGAAGAGGATCGACTAAGTGAGATTGTATCTGACCATATTGTCGCGCTGGCAGAGTTGTTTGAGCACGGCGAAGAAGCACTGGGAAAAGATTACTTTCGCGATTGGCTGCACGGCTCAATTTTATCATTAGGAAATAGGCGGCCCGTTGAGTTTCTTAAAACGCATAAAGGTATTGGTATGGTTGACCGTGAGTTAGGACGAATTGAGCACGGAATTTTTGCCTGATGGAAATTTTTCGCGTAACCCGCCAGAAATATTCAACCGATTTGTCAGGTAATGGTGCCGCAGTAAATGGTGGTCGATGGAACGAGATAGGTAAGCCAGTGTTATATGCCGCCAGTAGTCGATCATTAGCGATATTGGAAACATTAGTTCATTTGCGACAGCCACAACCTCCACCAGATTATCGTGTTATGGTGCTTTACGTACCTGATAATGTGTCGTTAGCAAGCGTTACGGATCGGCAATTGCCCGGTACTTGGAAAACGGATGAAACTTGCACACAGCAGGTTGGTGGTCAATGGCTTAAAGAAAATGAGTATCTTTTATTGCGAGTACCCTCCGTCATTGTAAAGGCCGAGTATAATTATCTGCTCAACCCAGCTCAGGAATTTTTCACAGAAGTACAAATAATGGCAATCGAGACGATTGAGTTCGAGCCTCGATTTTTTCAGAAATTAAGATAATGCAGTCATTCAATCTCAATAACTTACTCCGCTCCCACATTCTGAACTTAACACCCTATTCATCCGCTCGCGATGAGTATACGGGTAAAGTGGGCGTGTTCCTGGATGCCAACGAAAATCCACTTGGTTCTACGACAGATGCCGGTGATTATAACCGGTACCCCGATCCGCACCAATGGCCCATTAAGCAGCGGCTGGCTCCGATTAAGGGCGTTCGGGCTGGGCAGATTTTTCTGGGTAATGGCTCCGATGAACCCATTGACTTGCTCGTTCGGGCTACCTGCGTACCAGGTAAGGACAATATTTTGATCATGCCACCAACCTATGGCATGTATGAAGTGTCGGCGGCTGTGAATGATGTCGAACTTATCAAAGTGCCGCTGACCCCTGATTTTCAGGTCGATGTAGAGACTGTTTTGACTTCGATTACGGCCAATACGAAACTCATCTGGTTGTGTTCACCCAACAATCCATCCGGAAACCTGCTTCAGGCCGACGCGATCCGCACGATTCTTGCCGCAGCCGACCATTCATTAGTGATTGTTGACGAGGCTTACATCGACTTTGCAGACACGCCTTCGTGGACGAGTGAACTGGACAATCATCCTAATCTGGTTGTATTGCAGACCTTTTCGAAGGCGTGGGGCCTGGCCGCACTGCGTCTGGGTATGTGCTTCGCGTCGGAGGAGTTGATTCATGTGCTGAATAAAATCAAGCCACCCTATAATATCTCAGCCCCAACACAGACGCTTGCACTTGAAGCGCTGAATCATGAAGCCGAGAAGAATAAAATGGTGACTGAACTATTGGAGGAACGTCAAACGTTGGTTGAGAATCTGCGTTCTTTGCCTTCAGTGCAGGTTGTTTATCCTTCCGATGCCAATTTTTTGCTGGTTCGTTTTGACGATGCAAAGGCAGTATTTGAGCATCTAATTGATAAACAAGTCATTGTACGCGACCGCTCAAAAGTTAAGCTGTGCGATGGTTGCCTGCGGATTTCAGTAGGAACAAAGGCTGAAAATGAACGCCTTTTAGACGTACTGAGCCACATGAAAAATGACACGGTGTCAACCAATCTACCACTAGGACCGGGGGAGTTGGCCAGTAAACCAGAGTTAGTATCGAATGCGTAGCTTGTCGCTGTTCCCTATGAGAAAATTACTTTTAACTGTACTACTTGCCTTATCTGGCTGGCTAATGACGTCGAATGTGGCTCAGGCTCAGTATAATAACTGGTCGATAGGCGCCCGAATCGGGGAGCCCTCAGGTGTAAATATTCGAAAGTATTTTGGGAATAACCATGCTTTTGATCTGAATATCGGTACGTACGGTGGCATTTACGGCACCACACGTAGCTACCGGTCCGGGGATTATAAAACCGTTGGTCTGACTATTCAAGGGCACTTCTTATGGCATACGGCCCTTACAAAAAGCGAAAGCCTGCGGGCTTACTACGGCTTTGGCGGTCAGATCAACAACCGGAAATATTATCCGGACTATTTATCAGGTCAACCTATTGATTTCGTCAAAGGGAATATTTCGCTGGGTGGGTCGGGTATTGGTGGACTGGAGTATTTTCCGGTCAACAAACCCTATTCGATTTTCCTGGAAGCGGGTGCTTATCTTGAAGTCCTCCCTGCTCCATTTTTCCTCAATTTGAGTACGGGAATAGGAGCGAGGTATAATTTTTAGTCAATAGTTAAGAGTCGTCGGTCGTTAGTTTACCTAAGTACTGACGACCGACAACTATCGACTAACGACTCTTATGTTTAAAATCTATAGTTCTTCGGCTGGGTCGGGGAAAACGTACACACTCACCAAAGAGTACCTAAAACTGGCGCTGCGACCGGGTGTGGCCGATAGTTATTTCCGGCATATTCTGGCAGTAACGTTTACGAACGCGGCTGCCAACGAAATGAAGAACCGGATTCTGAAAAATCTGGCGGGTATTGCCGGACAGGAGGAATCTCCTTTATTGGTTGAATTGGTGACCGAACTCTATGGCACCCCACCCGGTACCGATTCGTTTGCTGTTTCCAAAGCCGATTTACGTCAGAAGGCGTCGGCCGTTTTTAAAACTATCCTGCACCGCTACGCTGATTTTAGCGTAACCACCATTGACTCCTTCACGCAACGTATCGTTATGGCTTTCACCGACGAACTCGGGTTTCCGTATTCGTTTGAAGTGGAGCTGGAGACCGATGAAGTGCTTGAACTGGCTATCGACAATCTCATCGAAAAGGCCGGAACGGAGGAAATGGATGAGATCACGACGATTTTAAGCGAGTATTATACGTATACCGCGGCCGAAGGAAAAAGCTGGAATCAACTGCCCGAGTTGCTGAAGGAATTCGGGCGAAATCTAACGTCCGATCAGTTCTACGAGTCCGTTAATGCCGCACAGGAACTATCGCCAGGTGCGTTGCGCACCATTCGGGCGCAGTTACTGGCGCATAACCAGCAGGTCGAAGTGGAGATTGTCGGGCAGGGACAACGTGCCTGGAAACTCATAACGGATGCTGGTTTAGATGAAACGGATTTCAGCTATGGTGCGAGTGGGGTAGGCGGGTTTTTCAAAGCTGTCGCCGATGGTAATGTCCAGAAAGACGTAGGGATACGGGTCAATAAAGCGCTGACAAACGACGAGTGGTATACAAAAAAAACACCCTTGCCAGTTCAGGCGGTGATTGATAGCATGACCAGCGAGTTATGCAATTGTATCACGCAAATAATAGCGATACGTGCTGAATATGGCCAGCAGGTGACGCTCTTCGACTGTCTGTTGCCTCATTTGCAGAAACTGGCGCTGTTGAAACAAATGCGGGTAGAATTCGACGATCTTCTACGTAAGGATGGTCGCGTCCATATTTCAGAATTCAATAAAAAGATTCTGAATATTGTCGCTTCTGAACCGGTGCCGTTTCTGTATGAGCGACTTGGCACCAAATACAACCACATTCTAATCGACGAATTTCAGGATACGTCTCGTCTGCAATTTGCCAACCTACTGCCGTTGATCGAAAACGCGCTGGGTGGCGACCATTTCAACCTGGCTGTGGGCGATGGAAAGCAGGCAATTTATCGCTTCCGGGGGGGCGACATGGATCAGATAGTTTCGCTCCACCGGCAGGATCTGGAAAGCCTGAAAATAGCGCATAACCCTGACTCCTGGACGTCCGAACGTATCGGGATGCTCGATGGTCATTTGCAGGGCGATTTGCTCGATACCAACTGGCGTAGTGCTGAGCCGATTGTTAAATTCAATAATAACTTCTTTGAATTTACCGCCCGCAAATTTGAAAGCCAGCATCCGAAAGTTGCCGACGTATTCGACGCCGAACAGGTATTCCATCAGAAAGCGCAACCCGACGCTCGTCTGGCGGGTCATGTGCAGATCGACTTTGTCGAAAAAGCTGAAGAGGAAGGGAAAGATTTGACGGCAGGCATGCTCGACATAACCATCGCGCATTTGAACAAAGCCCTGGCCGATGGGTATCAATACGGTGATATTGCGATTTTATGCCGAAAGAAAGCCCACGCGAAAGCTTTAGCTAACGAATTAAACGCTCGCCAGATTCCGCTGGTGTCGGCCGATTCGCTGTCGCTGGAATTTTCGGACCCCGTTAAGTGGCTCGTGACGCTCATGCAGGTGCTTCAGCGACCTGACCAGTTACTGCTACGGTATGAACTGCTGTATCTGTTTCATCGGGTCGTGCAGGGTATTTTCCCGGATGATGCGCTGACGGAGAAGCTACGGGCCGTAGCCAACGGCGATCCGTCGGGCGTGTATGCGTACCTGACGGCAGCGGGTTATCCGCTCGATCCGCATGCGTTGGGGCAATTGAATCCGTACGAACTGGCTGAGCGATTGACGGCTCAATTTGGCCTGTTCAATCAGGCTGAACACAATCCATTTCTGTTCCGGTTTCTGGATGAAGTGCTGGCATTTAACCAGAAACGTAGCGGTCACCTGAGTGATTTTCTAGTGTACTGGGAGAGCGTCCGGCAGAAGATCTCGGTCGAAGGTAATGCCCGAAATGCGGTGAGTATTCAAACGATTCACAAAGCGAAGGGACTGGAGTTTCCGGTGGTGATCATTCCCTTTGCCAACTGGAAAGTGGAGCCGATCAGCGAGAGCACCATTTGGCTCGACCTGACTGGTATTCGAACGGATGTGCTGACTCACGAAAATGGTGTCGGAAAACTGACGCGATTGCTATCTGCTCCGTCGAACACAACCAGCAAGCTGCGCGGTGCGCCCGAGTCAATTTCGGCGCAATATGAAGATGAAATGACCCGTACGTTTCTGGAGAATATGAACCTGCTCTACGTAGCGTTCACCCGCCCGACGGATCGGCTCTACGTGATCAGCGAGGCCAAAGACTTTAGTAAAGGCCAGCAAAATACGATTAGTCACTGGCTTCATGCGTTTTTGCGGGATAGTGAGATTGCCCAAAATTGTGGCTGTGCCTGGCAGGACGGTCAACTTACGTACCAGATCAGTTTGTGCGACGACTCGTTCTCGAAGAAAAACACCGACGAACTATTGGACGAAATTTTTCTGGATGATATCATCAGCGGCCACCGGGGACAGGATATGCAGCTTCGTCGGCAGGCCGATCGGATGTTCGACGTAGCAACCTTTGAGCGCACCCGCGAACGGGATCGCAAATTGTGTGCGGCTCTAAGCTTGATTAAAGACCCAGAAAGCATCGACAATGTACTCCGTCAACTGGTGAGCGAGGGGCTGGTACGAAATTCAGAACGTGCAGATTTAAAGCAAAGCCTGATGACTATTGTGATGCATCCGTCTTTGGCTTCTTTATTCGACCCAACACTACGTATCGACACCGACCGGAATATACTGAGTAGTAAACGAATGCATGGCGCTCCGCATCGGGTCGTCCATTATCCGGATGGCAGCGTGGTGCTGGTTCAGTATGAGTCGGTTCAGGTAGCAGTGTTGGCTTCTCAATCGGCACAAACGATTGATCCGGTTGATTCGTTACGTTACTTTACAAGTCTCTACCGGGACATGGGGTTTCCAGAAGTCGAAGGCCGACTGGTGTATCTGGCCGATGAACCTGAAGTTATTCGGGTAGTGTAAGAGTGAATTATAAATGATGAATTATAAATGATAAAGTTAAAGTCAGTCGTTGAAATTTCCCCCAAGTCTTTCCTCAGGAAGAGTCAAACTATCATCGCTGCATTCATCATTTATCATGCATCATGCATTATTTCTTTCGCGCAGTCGCCTTATGAATTGAAAACGGCGCGTGAACTAACCTGGGTAGGCGTAGGAGTTGCTTCGATGGGCGTATCGCTGGCGCTTGACCATACAGTTGATCCGTTGACGCAAAGCGAAATTGCTACGCTGAATCGAGCCGAGATTAATGCCTTCGATCGAAACGCTACGTATCATTGGTCAACGCGGGCTGGTCGACTGAGCGACGTTACCCTGCTGGGTAATGTGGCGTTGGCAGGGGCACTGGCATTAGGTACAAAACCCATGCGGCAAGATGTTAAAACAGTAGCCATCATGTATGTCGAAACAATGCTGCTGGCGAATGGCATCGAAGGATCGGTAAAGGCCATTACGCAGCGTACTCGTCCGTTCGTTTATAATTCAGATGCGCCACTCGATGAAAAACTCACTCGGGACGCCCGCCAGTCGTTTTTTTCGGGCCATGCGGCCAGCTCGTTTGCCACCGCAGTTTTTACCGGCGAAGTGTTCCGACATTATTTTCCGCACTCCCGATTGAAACCGGTTGTCTGGATTGGATCACTGGGATTAGCTACAGCAACGGCAGTGCTCCGTTATGAGGCTGGTAAACATTACCCAACCGACCTGATCACCGGTGCTGCGTTTGGAACGCTGGTGGGCTGGGGCGTTCCGAAACTGCATGAGGTGAAGAACCGGAGTAATTTGGGCCGTCGGCTCGATGTGCAGCCCTGGAGCAACGGATCGACTAACGGAATCTATGTGCGGTTGGCGGTGTTTTCACGTTAACTTTGCCTCGCCTTATCTGGCGTAATGAAGTAGGCAAGCGACTATCTGAGGAATGACAAAAATTACCGACCACATTAAGGCCGCTAACGGCAAACCGATTTTTTCGATTGAAGTAATTCCGCCCATTAAGGGTGATAATCTGAAGAATCTGCTCGACAACATTGAGCCACTGATGGAGTTCAACCCCCCATTTATTGACGTTACGTATCACCGCGAAGAATACATCGAACGGCCAATGCCCGATGGCACGATTCAGAAGATTGTGACACGAAAACGGCCCGGTACGGTTGGTATCTGCTCGGCTATTATGCACCGGTTTGGCGTGGATGCGGTACCGCACGTACTCTGCGGAGGCTTTACCCGTGAGGAAACCGAAGATTTTCTGATTGATCTTCATTACCTCGGCATCGACAACGCACTGGTGCTACGGGGCGACCCGGCCAAGCCGTTCAGTACGTTCAAGGCAAAAGAAAATGGCTACAACTACGCCAGCGAACTAGTGGAGCAGGTGGCTAACATGAACCGGGGAATTTACCTGCACGAAGAAGATACAGCCCTGGCGCCCAGTAACTTCTGTATTGGCGTAGCAGCCTATCCTGAGAAGCACTTTGAGGCCATTGATCATGATTCGGACTTCAAATACCTCAAACAGAAAATAGATAAGGGAGCGGAATACATCGTTACGCAAATGTTTTTCGATAACAGTAAATACCTTGACTTTGTCGACCGTTGTCGGCACGAGGGGATTACGGTTCCTATTATTCCAGGCTTGAAACCACTTAGCACGCGCAAGCAATTACAGATTTTACCCAAGCTATTTCACCTCCAAATACCCGACGATCTGGTTCGGGCCGTGGAAGCTTGTGAGAATGATCAGCAGGCCCGGCAGGTTGGTGTAGAATGGTGCATTCAGCAAGGGCACGAACTGACAGCGGCCGGTGCGCCGGTACTCCATTTTTACACGATGGGGAAAGCTGATAATATCATGAAAGTTGCCAGAGAGTTGTTTTAGAGCAAGGTGCCTGGGGCTAAAAACGCTGCATTTAAGCGAAAGCTAATTAATCCTGAGTGTAGTTCTGCTCACTTGCAATTAAGCTGATTTCCACCCTACAACGCAAAAATAAGTAGCCTGGCGAAGTGTCAGGCTTTGTTCTGCTGTATTGAATCTGCATACGGTACCTGTTTAAGCCATTATACTACATGATAAAATTCTCCAAGTCAGTCGCAATCCTGCTGATCGGGACCGCCACGGTTTCGTCGTTCGGTCAGAATACACCTCCTAAAGCCAACGACTCGACTACACCGTTACACTTGCTCCAACCCGATTATCCGGTACCCTATGGCCAACCGAAAAAGGAGGATGTTATAAAAGTTCTTGATCGGGTTTATACCTATCTGGACGAAACAACACCTATGCAGGTGATTGATAAGCAGACGCAGCAACCCATAACGGACTTAACAAAATTCAATGCCAACGCTATTATCAAGCCCGGTGATTTTCGACTGACTAGCTACGAATGGGGCGTCACGTATGCGGGCATGTTACTCGCCAGCGAAGCCACCGGCGACCCGCGTTACGCTGATTACACCAATAAACGACTCACGTTTCTGAATTCACTACGTCCCTACTTTCGCGATCAGGTGAATGCTGACCCCAAGGCGAATACATCCCTTCGGCAGATGCTGGCTCCTCACGCGCTCGATGATGTGGGGGCGATGTGTGCAGCCATGATCAAAGCAGGCCGAGCCGGAGGGGTCAAAGCCGATATGCGGCCACAGATTGACGCTTTTATTACGTATATCATGACGAAGGAATACCGACTGTCGGATGGTACGTTAGCGCGCAACCGTCCGCAGCCAAATACGCTTTGGCTCGATGATCTGTTCATGAGCGTTCCCGCGCTGGCGCAGATGGGTAAGTTGACCAATGACCGTAAATATTATGACGAGGCTGTTAAACAAGTGCTACAGTTCTCGAAGCGTATGTTCAACAAGGACAAGGGTTTATACATGCACGGCTGGGTTGAGGGGATGACGGTACATCCGCAATTTCACTGGGCGCGGGCCAATGGCTGGGGCATCATGACGGCGGTTGAATTGCTGGATGTTCTGCCGGAAAACCATCCAGGACGTCCGGCTATTCTGGAGTTACTACGTGCCCATGCGCATGGCCTGGCCGCTTGTCAGTCAGGGTTGGGATTCTGGCATCAGTTACTAGACCGTAACGACTCCTACCTGGAGACTTCGGCCACGGCTATTTATGTGTACTCTATTGCCCGAGCCATCAACTGGGGCTGGCTGGATGCCAAAGCGTACTCGCCTATGGTACTGCTCGGCTGGAATGCTGTCTCAACGAAAGTTACTGATAAAGGGCAAATTGAAGGAACTTGTGTGGGTACGGGGATGGGCTTCGACCCAGCTTTCTATTACTATCGGCCGATCAACGTATACGCGGCACATGGCTATGGACCAGTGTTGCTGGCTGGTGCCGAAGTGATCAATTTACTGAACAGGAAAACCTTTGAAATCAACGATAGCTCGCTGCAATTGACGGAGAAGAAGTAACACATAAAAATGCGTTAGCGAGTTATATATTAATGGTGAAGAAGAACTGAAAATATGTAAGTTGCCTATTTGATACAGTCAGGTTTCCCATCTGGTTAACATAACGTTTGATTAAATAACAAAAGAATTTCCTTTTTACAGCTTTACTTCTCTAAACTCGTTACACAATGAAATACTCAATGCGTACCCTTCTAGTTTTGGCAGGCTTGGTCAGCTCGACTACTTTATTGGCTCAAGTTAAGGTCACTACCGAGGTTAGTGGTGATGCCGCTACTGGCAAACAACTTATTCAGGCCAAAGCAACTGGTGGATCTGGCAAGTACAGCTACGCCTGGGGTCTAACCACACCAGGTGCCGTTCCGTCAAACAATGCCTCAGAGGTGTTGCTAGTACCGTCTCAAGAAGCGGAATACATTGTTTTTGTTCGAGACAAGGAGACAGGCGCTAGTGCTTATTCGACGGTAGTAGTGAAAACATTGGCTGTGAACGAAAAGCACCTGATTAGAATGCCGGGTGAAGATTACAAAATGAAGCTCCGTTATTCGGCAACCGGAGCGCTGCCAGCTAGTCCAGCTAGAAAGTAGTGAGAGCGATCTACAGCGTTGGCGACATAGCCAACGCTGTAGATCGCTCTAAGGTTAACGTAATGCCACTTATACAACACTTATTTGGGTTGGAGAATATCTCTTGAGTCAAATCCCTCGCTTGTTCGTAACCATATTTCTTTGCCTCCTTTGACCGCAAATTTCCATTCCAAGCCATGAATCAACAGTGGTGCTTCCTGCAAGATCAAACCATTCTGGGCTTGAGCTGGAGCCTTCGAGAACTCATTGGGTAACAGGGGTCGTGCGTATCTGATCAAGTCAGCAAAGGCAGTTGTGTCACGAATAAGAAGTATTTCGTTTAAATCAGACTTAACTCGACTGCTGAAAAGTAGTACGTAGTTGCCACATTGGCCCCAAGGTAACTGGGCATAGTCTTTAATACTTTCAAAAAAGTAAATTTTTGCCAAATCATATTGGTAAAGGCTATCTTGCTTTTCTACATTTACTATAATGAATTTAGCCTGAGTTGCCTTCGCATATTCATTCAGATTCTTTTCAAGTACTTTATCTGTCAAATAGATTTTCTGCATAGGTGTTAGCTTACTCTGGCTTATACCGGTGGTGCTTAGGGCACAAGTAAAGAGAACAGACAGAATTGTGCGAATAAAGGCTATATGCATACTCTACAGAATTGATCATTTCCGATAAATAGATGGAAAGTATACTAAATTCCACAATGGAATATTCCCTTTACATAATCGTAGTTATGCAACAGATCTCCTTAAAGTACAAGACTCGGCACTTTCTGTAGAACAGCCGATCTTATATTTTAAGAACGTGTTGGGAAATTTTATTTGGTTTTTACCCACTGCTGCTACTCCTCTAGTTATATAGCACCCAACTAGACCAGTTTACCAAAGAAAATAGGGTTTAAGCTATTTGGCTAGTTGTTTATCGGACAAGGGCAGCTCATATGAAACCAAATACTCGCATTTAATTTGCTGAAAATCAGAATCTTAAAATTCCCCAACACGCTCTAAAGAGATCTGTTAGTAGGTATGTTGAACCTTGAGAGCTAAAATTAGGTAGGTCCCTATTTATCGGCCATTACCGGTAACAACTTCCCGCAGACACTAAGCTCCTAAATAATTGCCAATTCCGACGATAACGGTTGAGAGCACAACCAGCGAAATGCCCAGCGAAATGGTACGCATGGTTGGTGCATTAGCTCCTTTCCACTCGTGCAGATACAATCCCCAAAAGCTACTAAAAGCAATAATAAAGGCCATGTGGAGTGTCCATCCCGAAAACCGGTATTCGCCCATTTTACTGTCGCCCATGCCGTAGAAGAAGAACTGGAAATACCACGTAAAGCCGGCTAAAGCGCAGAAAATGATGTTGGGTACGATGGGGGTCGATAGGTTGGTGTAGTCCGTATAAGTCCGGTTGCGGATGTTCAGGTAAACTGTCCAGATGGCATTGGTTGTCAACCCCCCCAGCAGAATAATAACAAGTGGGGCATTATTCATATAAAGCGTATCCGTTCCATGCTGGACAGCTAATTCTGAAATAGACTGCCCCGCCGTAAGACCGAATGACATACAGGCGCTCATTACGCCCGAAAAAACGGCTACTAATAATCCTTTCTTCAGGTCGAATTCAGTAATGACAGCTTTCTTTTGCGCGTCGGATAGGGAGCGTTCTTTCATCATGCCAGCGATACCACAAACGGAAATGCCCAGTACGCAGACGGCCAGCCCCAGCATGATAACCCGCCCGGACGTAGTGCTGACAAGCTTTGCAAATTCGCCCTGCCAGATGGGTGGAACCAGCGTACCGAAAACGGCGCATAAACCCAGGGTGACGGCCATACCAAGCGATAAACCTAAATAGCGCATGGCCAGGCCAAAGGTTAGCCCCCCAAAACCCCACATAACGCCCCAGAAGTATGTCCACCATAGCGTGTCTGTGGAGGCCTGACGCAGTACACCAAACAGATCGGAGACGGTGAGTGAACCCATGATGAGTGGGGCGGCTAACCAGGAGAACAGACCGCCGACGAGCCAGTAGCTTTCCCAGGCCCATCCGCGAACTTTTTTATAGGGTAAATAAAAACTGCCGGAGGCAAATCCTCCCAGCGCATGCAACACAACACCCCAGATTACACCCATTTTTTCGTTATTTTTTACAAATATATCCTGTTCGATTTCTACCACTTTCCTGTTCTTTCCTGTAATTACGCATACTAAAACAGACTAGCGCGGCAGAAAGCGTCCGTGCTACGTTAGTAGGTTAACAGCCAGGTCAAAAGATGATGTTAATCACCAGGGAGGTGCATATTAGCAGGAGAAAGCAAGTGAAACGTACTTTGTCTAAAACAAAATGGGGGTCACTTACTACTTATCTTAGCCAGATTATGAAAAGTCGCTCTCAGTTAAACGATTTAACATATAGATGACAATCAGACAGTTAGTTGGCCAGGTTGTACTGTTAACGATAACCGTTATCTCGGTTGGGCGGGCGCAAAAACTTCCGGATAAAAGAGAAATTGTGGCCAAATTAACCCTGGCTAATGATTATTTTATGAAAACTTGGCCTGATCCCGGGAAGGAAATCGTGACGAATAAAACCCGCCCCAGTAATATCTGGACACGGGCAGTATATTACGAAGGGTTGATGGCGCTGTACGGCATTGACAAGAAGAAAGCCTACTACGAGTATGCCGTCGAGTGGGGCGAAAAGCACAATTGGGGGCTCCGAAGTGGAATCACTACGCGTAACGCCGATGACCAATGTTGCGGTCAAACCTACATGGATGTATACCTGACTGATCGACAGCCCAGTCGAATTCAGGATATCAAAGCGTCGATAGATGGCATGGTACGTAGCGACAAAATAGACGACTGGAGTTGGGTCGATGCACTGCAAATGGCAATGCCCGTGTTTGCAAAACTGGGTGTCTTATATAAAGACGAATCGGCTGCTTACTACGAGAAGATGTACCAGCTGTATATGTACTCGAAGATGAAACACGGTGGGAACGGACTATATAATCCTAAAGATGGTCTATGGTGGCGGGATAAGGATTTTGTGCCGCCCTACACAGAACCAAATGGCAAAGACTGCTACTGGTCGCGGGGAAATGGCTGGGTTGTGGCGGCTTTGGTACGGGTACTCGACATCATGCCGAACGATGCCCCGCACCGGGATGAATACGAAAAAACGTATCTGGAAATGATGCGCGCCCTGCCGCCACTGCAACGCTCTGACGGTTACTGGAACGTAAGTTTACACGATCCAGCGAATTTCGGCGGGAAAGAACTAACCGGAACCGCGTTGTTCATTTACGGTATGGCGTGGGGCGTCAATCATGGCTTACTCGATGGGAAAACGTATCGCCCGATCATTACCAAAGCCTGGAATGCGATGGCAACTGATTCCGTACATCCGAATGGTTTCCTGGGCTACGTGCAGGGAACGGGCAAAGAACCCAAAGATGGTCAACCTGTTACGTACGACAGTAAACCTGATTTTGAAGACTACGGTCTCGGCTGTTTCCTGTTGGCTGGCACGGAGTTGTATAAAATGAAGCGATAACTAACTACCGAAGACTTATGGAAGAAATAGCCTTTACAATGAAACTGAAGCCGGGCGTAGCGGTCGAATACCAGCGCCGTCATGATGAGATCTGGCCGGAGCTGTCGGCGGCTTTAGTCGAAGCGGGCATTCGCGATTATTCCATTTACCTCGACCGCGCTACAGGAACGTTGTTTGCAGTTCAGAAACGTATCGCTAACCACACGGCGCACGAACTACCGGGACTGCCAGTAATGAAGCGGTGGTGGGCGTATATGGCCGATTTAATGGAAACAAATCCCGATAATTCGCCGGTTGCCGTGCCGTTGGCGAAGGTATTTCATATGGAGTAGCGGAGAGCAAAGCGTTCTCCGCTACGTACCAACAATGGGTTCCTGATGAGCTATATCGCTCTCAAAGTCATGATCGTCTTATAGGGATTGGAAGGCTCAGTGACCGAAATTTCAACTTTCAGGCCGCTGGCTGAAGCGTCCAGCACTCTCCAGTCCGAAACATCGGTTGCGTCGTTGTCTTTTACAATGTGGATGGTTTTTGTTTGCTCATTATACGTCCAGTGACTGGGTTGGGCTACCGAAGGGTCTGTTTCATTGTCAGAGCAGGCAAGTGGTCCATTGCTGCCCGATAGTTGCCCGTTTTTCTCGAATACAAGGTTGTTGTCTTTTTCGCAGTCACGCAGAAAAACGGTCAGATCAGTATCCAGTTTGCCATCTCCGTCGAGGTCAATGGCTGGATTAACTTCAAATGAGGTCATCCGTAGGTTTTTTCCGACAAATATTAAATTGTTGTCAGTAGCCATAGGCTGAACAGAATCGCTTTCTTTTTTACACGACGAAAGGGTCAGCACAAAGGCGGCAACTGCAGTCAATAGGGGGGTAGTAACGCGGTTCATTGTATTTAGTTGTTTAGGGATTGTGTGGTAAAAAGTGGTTCGACAGATTAATAGAGGAAGTATTAGCTACTACGTCCAGGCGTTTTCATCTGCGGAACGATGTAAAATTGGCGTACCGAAGACAGGTAGCCCATAGTCAGCTCAATCAACCGGCAAAAGCTGCGAATGAATTGCTGTAATGGAGTGGTCAAGTGTTTCTGATTCGCACCTATAATAAATCACCGGGTTGAAGTCCGGTGCAATGGCATACTATTACCTGCACCGGACTTCAACCCGGTGAAATTAACAGAGCCGACGTATTAGTGGTTGGCTGGGTAGTTTGGAATGTTTTTGCCGAGGTATATAAGCCGTTCGGCCTTGAACATGGTGCCTACATCCTTGAGTTTCAGGATGCCACTGCCGCCACGGTTTTCCAGCTTCTGTCGTTTTTCGGATGTGAGCAGTGGATCATCGTCAAACAGGTATTCGTCAATGTAATATTCATTGAGACCCGGTTCTTTCACCGTAACGTGCACATGAGCGGGTTCGGAATGGTCTGGATATGGCGCCGGGCGCCACGTAACAAATTTATATTCACCCTTCTCGTTCGTGCGCATCCAGCCGCGTAGGTAGCCGTGCCGTTTGCCCCAGCCGGTTTCGTTTCCTTTTTTCGGGTAATGCCCGGTTTCGTCAGTATGATAGATGTACAGAATGACGCCGGGAGCGGGCGTTTTTCCGTCGGCTTTATAGACGATACCGTTAATGTCCAGCGGTTTTTTGCCTTCGCGGCTAGCGGCTGGCATCTTTAAAAAGGAGTCCAGCTTACTGAAGGGAACAGGACTTTCATGAATTGCTTCACAACCCTCGCAGGGACCGCCCACTATCTTGTCCTGACCAAACGCTTTTAAGGTAATGACTATCAAAATCAGGGCAACCCATTGATTTTTCATAGTACAAAATAGTGTATGTGCCTGAAACTGGACAATTCTTTTTAGCTATGATAAAAAGCTAATAGCCAGGTCAATATAACTATCCTGATACGTAATAACTACGGCTATTTTAGTGCAGTGCCAGTACGTCGGCTGGCGCATGCAATGATTTCTTTAGTACGTACTGAGCCAGGACGGGGAAATGGTCGGAAAAAGAAATGCCCGACAACGTTTGACAGGTTTTGATGTGCCAGTCGCTACTAACGAACTGTTGGTCTATACGCACGCAATAAGGATGACGGTTCAAGGTAAAGCCAAGTCCCTGTCCCGCTTCTTCGAACGCATTTCGGAAATTCTGACTAAGCTTCCCATATGAATAGCCAATGGGTGGTTCGTTAAAATCCCCACAAATAATGACCGGATACCGACTGCCTACTACGTAGGACTCGACCTCCTTCAACTGCTCATTTCGATGGCCAAATCCTTCTTTTAGCTTACAAAACGTATCGAAAACCTCGAACGAAAACTTGCCAATGTCGCCTGATTTTAAGGCATCTATCACCTGATTGGTGCGCACACCCATCGACCATAGATGCACATTAACCACCCGGATAGTATCGGCTCCGTAGGCAATATCGGCGCATAGAAACCCATTGATATCGGGGCCATTGGGCCGGTTCCAGATACGACCATACTGATTCACGACCGGGTACTTGGAAAATAAAGCCAGTCCAATTTCCCGACCTCGATCAAAGCAGGTTAGTTTGGCAATTTTGGTCTTGTATTGACTTTCGATCTGGGAATTGGGTGAATATTCCTGAAAACAGGCAATATCAGCCTGTAGCGTAGCTGGATTAAAGCCCGTATTGAGTCCCACGGGAAATGTTTCGCTGTTGAAACTCAGTACGTTCAGCGTCTGAGCCTGACTTGTATTCAGACTATTTGTAGCAGAACTGCTTATTCCCACTAACCTTTTTACAACGACGAACGAGAACAAAACCCAGATCAGACCGGCCATTGCCACCGCTTTCTGATGTTTAAAGAAAAGATAAATACAGGCTATTAATCCGCAGGGAATCGCCAGCGGTAAACTCATCATGACGAAGCCTGTTAGCCAGTGTCCATCCAACGGATAGTAGCAAAAGGCCATCGTGAAAAATAGGAAGCTCAGTGTCGTGTAAGCAATCGGGAACTGACGGTATTCGCTGAACAGCCACTTTGCTACGTCAAATGATCTGTTCAGGAAAAGCACAAAAATGGGCAGCAGAAAATCTACCGATTTATTAAAAGTCTTCATAGGCTGAGTGAGTGTTGGTTAATTACATCAATCCCAAACTAGTGGGATTATTTCACCTGAAAATGAGCATCACCGATTTTGATGCCTTCAGAATATAACTCTGCCGTATAAGCTCCTGGTTTATAGGGAGCTTCCCGCCGAAAAAGTAGGTCGACCCGCTGGTCATTGTTCTCAAAAGGAACCGTTTGCCGGAGACTGTAACCGATTTCATTTCCATCAACCAGCAAGATTCCGCCAATGCCACTTTCACTTACAACCGCTCCATTCGCGTCCAGCAAGCGTAGGTAAATGTCTTTGTCATTCGTTAAGGCGACTGGATTTGATGGCAGAATGAAGGTTATCTTCAGCCGGTCAATACGTGATGCTTTATAGGAACCGCCCCGGCGCTCTTTGCCGTTGGAGGCCACCGCATTGACTTCCACATTTACGGCTTTCATGGTGGAAGCCAGCGTTACTTTATCCTTTAAATCAGCATTTTGAAGGGAATAATTGACCACCGTCTGGGCTAGTGCTGCTTTCTCGTTCTTGAGCCCTTCGTTTTCGCTGAGGATGCTTTGCTTTTCCTGCTCAAGGGCGCGTGTCTGGCTGAGTAATGAGCCGTTTTCAGCCTTTAGCTTTCGGGTATCGTCCTGATGAAGCGTCAGGAAATTTTTGTAGTCCCTGATTTTTAAGGTGTATTGCTGAATCGAAAAGGAGAGGTCGTATTTCAGTTTCTTCTTGTCATTCTCCAACTGCCGCTTGATACGTTCCAATTCGACAACGCTACCGCCAAGCCGACGTACTTCACTTATTTTCTCATCCAGCTTTGCTGAAATGGAGTCGAGCTTGATTTGGGTGGAGGCAAATTGCTCTACTTTAGACGTCAGAAGTTTTTGAATTTCAAGGGTTTCGTTTCTTGAGCCAAGAAATAAGTAGGCCAGCAGCGCCAGAATGCCCACCAAAGCCCCGATCGTCATGTTAATCGCTCCCTGCTTACTACTCGTCGCTTCTGCTTCCATCCTGTTGTTTGAGTAGGTACGTTACAAAGCAACGACATGGAACTTAAGCAGGGCTTAAGCTGACCTTAAATTTACCTTAAAATGAATCGGGGTTGGCGAGCGTCAGCATGAAGGTAGTACCTGATAATGTTGAGTTTACTGCAATCTTGCCCTGGTGGATTTGAACAATTTGGGCGACGATGGCGAGTCCCACACCGTGCCCGCTGATCGACTGATTCGTTACGTTGCTTCGGAAGAAAGGCTGAAAAATGAACGGTAAATCGGCCGCCGGTATCTGCGTTCCTTCGTTGAAAACGGTTATCGTAATCGTTCCTCCTGTCGATTGAAAGTTAACCTTAGCCGTTTTGGTCGGTGAAAACTTACAGGCATTGTCGACAAGATTCATCAATAACACCTTAAGCGAAGGGCGGTTCCCTAAAGTAATCAGAGCCTCTTCGTCGTCGGGAAAATCAGTGAAAACAAGCTGAATTGTATAATCTTCGTGCCACTCCTGAAGTTGCGTTTTCGTTTCCCAGATCAGCTCATCCATCCGAACTGGCTCAAACAGCATCGTATTGCCCTGAATGGACGTATTGGCCAATTCGAGCAACGTATTGGTCAGTTGGGTGAGGGAGCGGGTATCTTCCTGTAGTGACTTAAGCGTACGTTCATATACGTCGGGATTTCGTTTCTGAATAAGCGCTACGTCGATCTGGGAATTAATTTTAGTGAGCGGGTTTTTCATCTCATGCGATACGTTCGCGATGAACATTTTTTGCGTGTTCAGGGCCTGCTCGATGCGGTCGAGCAACTGGTTGAACGTAGCAACCAGTAACCCAATTTCGTCCGAGCGATTGGGGTGCTCTACGCGTCTCGTCACATTCGCTGGAAAGATGGTATTGACCTGCTGAATAATGCCCGACATGGGCGCCAGCGCCCGGCTGGCAAACAGCCAGCCCGAAATACCAAGCAGAAGAATGGCCGCCAGAATCATGACCATTAAAATCTTCTTCAGGTCGACCAGCGCTTCTTCGCCCGTTTTGTCAATGCCGCTCACAATCACCCAGTTACTGCTGTTTCCGCGCGCCAGACGAATGGCTACGACCTGATACTCATTTCGGTGCAGGAACAAAGTCTGAGCTGCCGAATCGAGTAGTGGAATAAACTGCTCGTGGAATTGGGTATTCGCCGGATTGGTGGAAAAGAGTACCTTTTTATTGGTCTCGTTGTAGACCGAAATGTTCTCATTAAGCAGTGGTTCTTTATTGTCGGCGTCGATGAGCCGCAGCACGGTGCTATCCGTTTGCTTCAGGTCAAAAAGGAGCGTGGTCGTGGTAATGGCACGATCCTGAAGGCGCTTGAAAAACCGTTTTTCAAGATAAAGTTTGCTGAAAAAATAAACACCGAGCGAGAAGAACAACAGAATCAACGTCACCAGAAAGACAAACTGATAGGTGAGTCGGGTTCGAATATTTACCATTACGACAATAGTTTTAGAACATAGCCCATGCCGATCTGCGTGTGTAGCAATTTGGGTTCGAAATCTTTGTCAATCTTCTTGCGAAGGAAATTTATATAGACTTCAATGATATTGGTGCCGGTGTCGAACGTTAAATCCCAGAGTCGTTCGGCCAGTTCAACTTTAGAAATTACCCGCCCCTGGTGCCGAAGAAAGTACTCAAGCAGTTGAAATTCTTTGGCTGTCAGCGCGATTTCCTTACCGGCCCGCACCACTTTTTTTGCATCTGGATCTAATTCCAGATCAGCGATTTTTAGCAGATTGGCCGTTTGTGCCATGCCCGTGTTCCGGCGGGTCAGCGCTCTGACGCGCGCCATTAACTCACGGAACTCGAATGGTTTAACCAGGTAGTCGTCAGCTCCGGCGTCGAGTCCCACAATTTTGTCATCGGTCGTTCCCAGGGCAGTCAGCATCAAAATTGGGGTGGCTACATTGGCCTCCCGCAGTTTTCGGCAAAGCACCAGGCCATTCATGCCAGGTAAAATAATGTCTGATATAATAAGTGCGTAGGCTGACCGGGTGGCTAATTCAAAACCCATCGTCCCGTCGTAAGCTACATCGACCTCCCACTGGTGCTCTTCAAGCCCCTGTTTGATACTCTGAATGGTTTTGACCTCATCTTCAATAATCAAAATTTTCATGGTACGGCAGTATCGTCAGTCGAATTTAGGCGAAATAATGCAATAGACGCGCTTTTTTGATTGAAGTCGCCAGTTTTACTACGTATCGATACAAGATATTTTCTGAATGCAACTTCTGTTAAATCTGATTTTCAGGGCTGACCGGCACAGTTTAATGGTCTGGAAGGTTTCGTGAGATTATTGGTCATTCGCTGCCTTGATTTCCCCATTATCTGGTTTTTAAAAACAACTCCTCCTGCTAACGGTTTTGGGACTAGATACTAATAAACTCATCCCGAAACGTTATGATGCCTGCTGTAGAATCAGGTACGCTTGAGAAGCGGCCACCTTCTTTACCTTCTGTTCAAACCGTCACGCTGACGGTGAATGGTAAAGAAACTAAATTACAAATTGCCCCCTGGACTACGTTGCTCGATGCGCTTCGGGAGTATATGGACTTGACCGGCACCAAAAAAGGCTGCGATCATGGACAGTGCGGAGCCTGCACGGTACTGGTAAACGACAAACGTATCAATTCCTGCCTGTCCCTGGCGATCATGCAGGAAGGCGCGAAGATCACCACGATCGAAGGTATTGCCGGAACGTATACCGATGCCCCGGCGGGCCTTCATCCCCTTCAGAAATCCTTTATTGAGCGCGACGCCTTTCAATGCGGTTACTGCACACCGGGTCAGATTTGCTCGGCAGTTGGACTGATGAACGAGGGGAATGCCAAAACTACGGCTGACATTCGAGAGCTGATGAGCGGAAATATCTGCCGGTGTGGAGCCTATACGAACATTGTGGACGCGATTGAGGACGTACTAAACGAGAAAGCCGCATGAACAGCTTCACCTACACCCGAACCGAAGACGTAGACACCGCTGTGCTCGAACGGTCATCAGAGCAGACGTCCAAATTCATTGCGGGCGGCACTAACCTCATCGACCTGATGAAGGAAAATGTGGAGCGTCCCACGCGCTTGATCGACATAACGCACCTTCCGTTGACCTCAATTACCGATACGGTAAACGGAGGTTTGCGACTGGGTGCGCTGGTAACTAATGCCGATACGGCTTATAACGAGCAGGTTATTCAACGCTATCCGCTTTTGTCGCAGACAATTCTGGCGGGTGCGTCGCCCCAGTTACGGAATATGGCGACCGATGGGGGAAACCTGCTGCAACGTACCCGCTGCTACTATTTTTACGATACCGCTACGCCCTGCAACAAACGGGAACCCGGCTCTGGCTGTTCGGCGATTAACGGCTTCAATCGGATTCACGCCATTCTGGGTACCGCCCCAGACAATAGTGGGCTGGGACAACCGCAATGCATCGCTACGCATCCGTCTGATATGTGTGTCGCACTGGCGGCACTGGAAGCGGAGGTTCGTGTGACCGGAATCAATGGGGAACGTACCATTCCTTTCGCTGACTTCCATCGGTTGCCCGGCAATACGCCCAATATCGACAACACACTTGAACCCGGCGAACTCATTACATCCATTGACCTTCCTGCCAAAGGTTTCCCGAAATATTATGCCTACCTGAAACTTCGTGATCGGGCGTCGTATGCCTTTGCGTTGGTGTCGGTAGCCGTTGCACTGGAAATGGACGGCGATACCATCACTACCGCCCGAATTGCCCTTGGTGGCGTAGCGCATAAACCCTGGCGTAAGCCCGAAGCCGAAGCAAAACTTATTGGCAAACCGGCGACGAAAGAAAATTTCCAGGCTGCTGCCGAACTGCTGCTGGCGGGTGCCCAGGGATTTGGTCATAACACATTCAAAATTGAACTGGCTAAACGTGCCATTGTGCGCGCGCTGGGACAAGCCGCTAAACTCGAACCAACCGCATGAGCACACCACAAAAAATAAACAAATCCGTCGGAAAGCCCATTAGCCGCGTTGACGGAGTCGAAAAGGTAACGGGCAAAGCCAAGTATGCCGCTGAGTTTAACGTACCGGATTTAGCCTATGGTGTTGTTGTCTCCAGCGCCATTGCGAAGGGTAAAATCAAGTCACTCGATACCAGCGATGCATTGGCGCTTGATGGCGTATTGCAGGTGTTTACGCACGAAAATCGGCCGAAGATTGCGTGGTTTGACATAAGCTATAATGATCAGGATGCGCCACCGGGCTCGCCTTTTCGACCACTGTATGATGCGACGATAAAATACAGTGGCCAACCGATTGCGCTGGTCGTTGCCGAGACCTTCGAAGTGGCGCGATATGCCGCTACGTTGATCCGGGCTGATTACGAAGAAGCGACGCACGAAACCGATCTGGAAGCCAATCTGCACAAAGCCCGCAAACCTAAATCTGGTATTGCTTCGTTGCTGAAGCCCCCACCACCCAAGCCACGAGGTGATTTTGATAAAGTGTATGAGGAAGACCCCAATAAAATAACTGGCCGCTACGTCCATGCGGCTGAACATCATAATCCGATGGAGCTGTTTGCGACCACGGTTGTTTTTGAAAAGGGTGGGAAAGACGGTAAAGGCAAACTGACGATTTACGACAAAACGCAGGGCGTTACGAACAGTAGCATGTACGTGTCGCAGGTGTTCAATATTCCTTCCGACGATATTCGGGTGTTGTCGCCTTATATGGGTGGTGGTTTTGGATCAGGGTTAAGACCTCAATACCAGCTATTTCTATCGGTACTGGCGGCTCGCGAGCTGAAACGATCGGTGCGGGTTTCGCTAACGCGCCAGCAAATGTTCACGTTTGGACACCGTCCCGCAACGGTGCAGAATGTCGCCCTGGGTGCGCTGGAAGATGGAACCCTGAATGCTCTTTGCCATGATGCGACAGGCGAAACCTCACAGTTTGAGGACTATACCGAAATCGTGGTTAGTTGGGGCGGGATGCTTTATCCGCCAAAGAACGTAACGATGGAGTACAAGGTGGTTCCGCTGGATGTCTACAGTCCGCTCGACATGCGTGCACCGGGGGGGGTAACGGGCATGCATGCCCTAGAAGTGGCCATGGATGAACTGGCTTACAACCTCGGTATGGACCCGCTTCAGCTACGGTTAAAGAACTACACCGATATCGACCATAACGAAGACCGGCCTTTTTCCAGCAAAGAACTTCGGGAGTGTTTCCGGCAGGGGGCCGAACGCTTTGGCTGGTCCAGTCGTAATCCGGAACCACGCTCCATGAAGAAAGATCATAACCTGATTGGCTGGGGAATGGCGACCGGAATCTGGGATGCGAACCAGATGCCCTCGCGTGCTGAAGCGGTCTTGATGGTGAATGGCAAACTGCGCGTAAGCTGCGCTACGGCCGATATTGGGACAGGTACGTATACCATTATGACGCAGATTGCCGCCGACACGCTCGGTATGCCGATGGAGGATGTTTTGTTCAAACTTGGCGACACTGACTTGCCATTTTCGCTGATTTCGGGTGGTTCCTGGACAGCCGCCAGTGTTGGATCGGCGGTGCAGGAAGCGTGTCAGGCTGTCGGAAAGTCACTGCTCAAGCTTGCCAAAAAGATGCCTGCCTCACCCTTCAAGGGGGTGAAATGGGAAGATATTGAATTTGCTGACAGTCATCTACGGCTAAAAAGCGATCAATCTGTTGCGGTTTCCCTGCAAACACTGGTTGATCAGAACGGCGGGAAAGCCGTTCGGGAATCCGTAACCTCATTGCCTAATGCCTTCAAGCAGAAGGACTACACCCGCAGTGCGCACTCGGCGGTTTTTGCCGAGGTTATGGTCGATGAAGACCTTGGCACGGTGAAAGTTACCCGCGTAGTAAGCGCTATTGCGGCTGGTCGTATTCTGAATCCCAAGACATCGCGAAGTCAGATTCTGGGTGGTATGGTTTGGGGAATCAGTAAAGCGCTGGAAGAAGAAAGTGCTATGGATCACAACTTTGGTCGGTTTATGAACCACAGTCTGGCCGAATACCACGTAGCGGTCAACGCCGATATTCACGACCTCGACGTCATTTTCGTGGAAGAACACGACGATATTGTGAATCCCTTGGGCGTGAAAGGACTAGGTGAAATTGGCATCGTCGGGATGCCCGCAGCCATTGCTAATGCTGTTTTCCACGCCACCGGTCGTCGCGTACGAGATTTGCCGATTACACTGGATAAGCTGTTGTAGTTTTTCTGTCATTTAGTTTGTCACGCTGACGTCAGGAATCATCTTGAAATTACCTATTAGTCAAGCCTAAGATGCTTCCTGACGTCAGCGTGACAAATTAAAAACACCCGTGCCACAGTCTTGAATTGTGGGACGGGTATTTTATTCAAACGAAACACAACTTAAGCCACGACTTTCCCTTCCAGTACAGGTCGTTTGTCTTTCGTTTTATTAATAATGCTGAGGCTGCTCTGAAACTCCACCTGTACACCTTCTTTCCCGAACCGGCAGGTGACCATATCGTAATGAGCCGTTTCGATAAATCGCCAGATCATGACAAACGTATTGGCGTCTTGCCAACTGCCGCTGCCTGCCACTTTTCGGGAATTCCCACCGGGTACAACGGTTGGCGTCAATGTAAGCGGGGCCAGCGAAAATGTTGTCGTGCTATCCCGCCAGCGATTTACCCCACATAATACCTGATGATCCCCCTGGTCATCCTGAAGTTTGAAGATGCAACCATCTTTTCCGAAGGTCAGCGTTACGTCTTTTACGTGTGTTGAATTGTCGGCAATTGCGTAAGTCTTGCCGCTTATTTGAGACGCAATCGACGACGCTACATTTGTCGCGGCTGGCAAGAGTGTTAACGTTGCCAGTTTTTGTGCCAGAGCGGCCTGTTTGATTTTTTCGCCTGGCAATCCGTTTCCCTGAAGCGCGGGCAGAATGTGATTCCAGACCGCATCGAGAATACCCTGCATATTTCCCGACTCCGACGTAATGGCAACAACAGCATCCTCTTTGGGCAGCACGATACAATATTGACCAAACGCGCCATCACCCCGGTAGGCATCGTGGCGGCACCGCCAGAACTGGTAGCCGTAGCCCTGAATCCAGTCGTTCACACTCTCGTCGCCTTTCCCGCCTTTTGACTCCACTTCTTTGCGGGTTGCGTCGGCAATCCACTCTTCCGAAATCAGGCGTTTGCCATTCCACATGCCTTTTTGTAAATAGAGCTGGCCAAATTTGGCTATGTCTTCGGTGCGTAGCCGAAGGCCCCAGCCGCCGGTGTTGATGCCATTCGGATCGACTTCCCAATCTTCGCCTTCAATGCCCAGCGGGCCGAACAAACGCGGTTTCAGGTACTCAAGAACGGTCTGGCCCGTAAGTTTCTGGACAATGGCCGAGAGCATATACGTAGCACCGCTGTTGTACACAAAAAATGTTCCTGGCTTATGCTCAACGGGAAGGTTTAGGAACGATTTAATCCAATTAGTATCAGAGCCATTCCGAAGTGAAGGCGTCGAGTCTTTGTCGTGCCCGGTCGACATCGTCAGTAAATCCTTCACCCGCATAGTGGCCAGATTTTCGCTGATCGTTGCCGGTACGTCTTTCGGAAAGAACGACACAACCTTATCTTCAACTGTCAATCGTTTTTCCGCAACGGCCATGCCAACCGCCGATGATGTGAAGCTTTTGCTCAACGAATACAGCGTATGCTTCAGTTGCGGTGCGTAGGGTGCCCACCAGCCTTCGGCCACGACTTGCCCATGACGTAGCACCATGACACTGTGCACGTTGAGTTTCTCAGACTCGATCGTATTCACAAAATCCAGCAGTCCCCCGGGTGCAACACCCTGCGTTTCGGGCAGGCTTCGCGGGAGTTTAGCCGTCTTGGCCGGTAACGCCCAACTGGTGTCTGGTAACGTAGTGGCAATCGTCAGGCCAACGGCACCAAAGCCCAGTTGACGAAGAAAATCTCTGCGGTTCAGGTTCATTGTTTTCAGTAAAGGGAATAGTGTATGACAACGTCAATGTTATAAGGCAGGACATAGCCGTTTTTACCACTGCTTTTTTAGAAGAATCGAGGTAGACTATCGTAACTTCTGTTCGCTCTGTAAAGCTTCCAGAGCCGTCGCCAGATAGACGAGTGGCGCATTCCAGTTGATGGCAATCTCGTTGGAGGCATACGAACAGTCGGCGTCGATATACACCTCGTCGGCTAGGGTCGTTGTGTAGCCTGCACATTTGTCCTGCCTGGCGGCATTGGCGTTTGTGCCACCCGATAACAGACCCGGTACAGGCTCGTCGATGCCATCGGCAACAGAAGGGCGATGGTGTGGATGCATGGGCGGTTTACTGCCAAATCCCGTCACAAAGGAGTAGCCGACTGCGTTACGTCCCAGCAGATAATCCAGGTTGCCCAACGCGTAATGAAGATATTGCCTGCGATTAGGTGCATCGGTCAGCCGATACGCCTGCAACAGCGCAATTCCCTGATTAGCCGCTTCGGCACTACTGCCCCAAATGAAATCTTTCGCCGATTTACCCATTACAGTTTGAAACGCCTGTTTATCAGCTCCCCGAATTAACGAATCGGCCATGGAGATAAGATGTCGTTTCACCAGCGGCAACTGTTTTTTACCGATAGCGGTCAGACTTTTCGCGGAACGAGCCAGTGTGTAGTAAGCCAGCGTGCGAACCTTCGCCCATGACGGCAAGGGCGTTTTGTCATCGGGAAACAGATTGACGGCGGTATAATACGTATCATCGTTGGTTGTAACGTAGAGTTCAGCAGCGGCCCAAATCCATTCATCGCTGGCATCGCGGTCTTCATAGCCGCCCGTCACGACGTCGGGGTCGATTTTGGCGTTCATGGCGTTCTGGTTATACGCCAGGTTCGGGTTGGCTTTCGCCCATTTCCAGGCATTGACAGCCGCCGACAGACAGGAGTCGGCCAGACCGGGAAGTTCGCGGTTATATGGTTTGAAAATTCGGCTGGCCTGTGCCATAACAGCGGCAAAATCGAGGGTTGCTGTGATGCTTTTTTGCACGACGTAGCGGTCTTTTACGGCGCTATCTGGCATGATCATTCCGTCGAAGCGAGCGTTGGTGAGTTTATGGTACACCCCGCCGTCGGCCGGGTCCTGCATGGTAAGCATCCACCGTAGGTTCCAGAGAACTTCGTCAAGCAAATCGGGTAACTTATTCTGGCTTTCGGGAATATTGCCCGGTAGCGATTTCGTGTAGGCCGGAAAGTCTTCATACAGCGATAGGAGCGTTCCCATTGTAATCCCTGAATTGACAATGTATTTGTTGTAATCGCCCGCATCATACCAACCTAGTGGCGATGAAATGGTCGTTCCTTCCGGGCGGCTTGCCGACGCTGCGGACGGATGAATTAGTACATGGTTATCTGGATGACCCGCCGGACGCGCCCACTTTCCCGCAAATTTAGTCGGCAAATCAGTGGAGGCCCGCTGGTAGTAAAAGCCTTTCAACGCGCCGATCGCTACGTCCCGGTGTACATTCGGGCGAATAGCAAATGAGTAGGAGTGACCCAGGCCCGGAATGACGACAACGTATGTTCCAGCTTTGGTAAACGTCGAAAAATCGGCGCTATGAGTTGTTTTGCCGGAAATGACGTTCTGCCGGGCTGTACCCAACGTGCCAGTAAATACTACTTTTTTTAGATCTGATGTCATCAGTTGAAACGGTCCTTCAACCGTACCGACAACCACCGCAATTTTAGCCGCAGTGGGATAATAGCCAATTTGGTTAAGCCGGATCACTTCTGATAAGGCCTGCCCACGAACTATTACATTGATTGAGAAGAGCGATAGGAGTAGAGGAAGAAAAAACAGCCGGTTTGTTTTGAAAAGAGTCATGGGCGTAGGTCAGATTTTAAACAAATATGGTGTCAGTTTCTTAAAACCGACACCATATTTGTTTGAGGCTTCCTGGCGCGGGTCGGTCCTGCGATCCGGTTCACCCGTGTCAGGAAATTATTTAACTACTTTCATTGTGCCCTGCATGACGTAGAAATGGCCCGGTACGGAGCATTCGTACATGTAGTCGCCGGGGGTTGATGGGGCGGTGAAATAGATGGTTTCGTTGGTGTTCGGCTGAAGCAGATTGGTATGGTGCAGCACCTTGTCTGATTGAGGAATGTAATTTTTTTCCTGACCTTCAAGCCCTAGTTTCATCGCGAGTTCGCCAACCTGAATCGCTGAGCCGGGCGTTACAACAACGAAGTTGTGCAGCATATCGTCCTCATTATTAAAAACAACCCGAACCTTGCTGCCTGCTTTTACCTGGAACTGTTCCGGGGTGAATTTTAGCCCCGGTTTAGTGCCAAGGGTAATCGTATAATCCGGTTCGCCCCAGGAAGCCGGCATTTCCGTCACCCGTTTCATGGCACTACTGGCCGTCGCCTTTGTTGCAACAGGTTTGGTTGTTTTTCCTTTCGTTGCGGTTGCTTTTGTACTGACTGGTGGTGCCGTTGATGTAGACGCCATCACCATCGCCGAGTGATCGTGCTTGGGTGCTACGTCGGCAAGGGCCAGCTTTTCACCATCGGGAATGTTGTTCAGCGTATAATAGCCAACGTTGTGCAATAAGGCCCGACCATTGGCCGCCCGTACACCGTTCGTCGTGATCTCGTGAATATACCCCAGCCGCAGGCTGTCAACCACCAGACGCGCTTTCATGCCGTCTTTCGACACCACAATGCCGCGAATCGGACAGCCGCCCCGGTTAATAACCGGGCTGCCATACGTGGCGTGGTACTTGTAGTTGAAGCCCGTCACTTTATAGGATGCTGGATCGGCGGCCAATTCCTGATCGACCGGAGCCGTGAATTCGATTTCAAAACCATCCGGCATCGCGTGGATCGTTTTCATCTCAAAAGGCGTCTTTCCCGTCCAGACAAGGCGTTGTAAGCTAAACAATTCTTTACCCGTCGACGACCAGCCCCGACTCGTCATGCCCACGAACATGGAGGCATCATGTCCCCACACCATACGTAGTACGCCGGATGAAAAACCTTCGCGGAATGGAAACACAACACCCTGATATTTGCCCTTAACTTTTTCCAGATCAACGCGCGACAGGATGCTTTGCCCCTGATCACCAATGAACATCTGGTTAGCGAATGGCCCAAATTTCCCGGCTGTGTTATCCGTCAGTAAACCCGATGTCGAGATGCCTAGGATACCATGCGGTAACCAAACGGCGGGCGCTTTCAGTGCCGTAAATCGTTTTGATACGTCGTAGAGAGGCTCGCCCGTGTTCGGTACGTCCTGCGGTTTGATGGTCAATGGCGAACCCGGCATACCCGTCCACCGAAGGCTCTCGGCATTGCCCAGAAAATCCCCTTTTTCTACCTGCGAAATCCGTCCTGAACCAACCCAGTCACCCTGGTTTTCGGTATAGAAATAGTCCCCGGCTGCGTTGAAGCCGTAGCCGGCGGGTGAGCGCATGCCAGCCGCGAACGGCGTCATTTTGCCATCAGGCGTCAGTTCCAGCGTCCAGCCGCGCCAGGGGACCAGACTCACGCCATGTCCCAGGCTATTGCTCCAGCCGACGTTCAGCGTAACCAGCATGTTGCCGTTTGGCAAAAACGTTGGGCCATACGAATATTCATGGTAATTGCCCGACAGCGGCCAGGAGTAAACTTTATCGTAGGAGTCCGCTTTTTGATCACCATCGGTATCGCGCAGGCGGGTCACTTCACTACGTTGGGTTACGTAAATGTCGCCGTCTTTGTAGGTCAATCCCAGCGGTTCATGCAGGCCAGACGCAAACCGTTTGTAAACCGGGCGTTCGGAACCGCTGATCGACGGATTCGACACCAGCCAGACTTCACCCCGACGCGTACAGACGGCCAGACTACCATCGGGCATCGTAACCATGCCGCCCACTTCCAGAATGATGTCTTCAGGAACGGGCAACGAAATCAGTTTATAGAAATCCTCCTCTTTTTCGGGATCAACTTCCGGTTTTGCCAACCCTTTTGGCGCCGGAGCTGGCTGTTTGCTGCTGGAGCTTACGGGCTTGCCATCTTTCGACTGGATCTGCGCCAGCGCGGGCAACGTACTAAAACAGGTCAGGCTGGTAGCAACCAGGGCCGCCAGTGCCAGACGATTTATCGATGGATGAGATACGTTCATGAGAATATTTTTCAGAAAATTGAGCCTTACCAAACAATTGAATAGGTTACGACGCCAACATTATTCGTCGCTTTCACCGGAAGCAACATTTCCTTGGTGTTCTGCGCCGTATTGCGGATAACGGGTTTCGCAGTGCCCGGCAGCTCAATAAAATACTGCTTGTCGTTTATCGCGTACAGACCATTTGGCAACACGGTGATGTCTTTTCCTTCGGCAACGCGACACCAGATTTCCTTCGTTTCGGAACCTGGAGTGACCGTAAACGAGTGCGCCAATTTTCGGCCCTCGTCCGTGGACGCCAATGATTCGCGTACGTTTGCTCCCCCCAACGTATACTTGAAAACCGGCCGACCTGATTTGTCAACATCGTAGCCCAGGTTAGTATACGTAGCGTTTGAATCGGGCCAGGCCGCATTTTGATCGGTCAGGAACGTAAGAGATGGCTTGCCCGGTAACTCAATCACGCTACCCAGCGGAACGGATAATTGGGTTTCGCCCCGACCGTGCCACATGGGCGTTGTGTCCAGAAAATCGCCCCGCCAGATTTGCAAAAATTCACCCTTGCGAAGATCGACCGTGTAGTTCGCGTCATTGGGTTCGCCAACCGAAATGGTATGCGTGTGCTTGATGCCGTGATGATTTACAAAACCCCGTTGCATAACCGGCTCATTGGTCGCTATCTCTTTGATCTGACTAACGGCTTCTTCAATACGTATCACCGGATTCAGTGGCGTATATTGAACGCCGGGGCCTTCGATCGTCAGCTGAATGTCATTGCTGCGGGCGTACCAGAATCCGAAGTTTTTATAATAAGCCAGTTCAAAGGGAAAATCGCCCGCTTCCAGATTCGTGGTAATTGTTGCAAAATTGTTGTCCTTGCCAGTTATGGTCAGGAGTTTTTTACCCGCAATGGATAACTCGCCCGCTCCGTTTGGATTCGTGGGAAGCGTTTCATTGGGAATAAAACGTAGCGTCAGATTCAGCAGATATTGCCCGGCGCGGGGAATGTGAATCGTACCGGTGATTTTTCCGCCAAAATTATCCCGGCTACCCGGTGCCTGATGCGCTAGAATCTCAATCGGCATCTCCCGTTTCGGCGTGAGCGCGTTGAAGTCGTCTACTGATTTGAATTTGCCATCGTAGGCTTTCAGCGTAAGCTTGGTTAAAGTAACTGGCTCAATACCATACGCTTTGTACTTGATATTCCGAATCGCTACAGGGCCGTGATCGCCCTGAATCATGAGTGGCCCGGTTGGTTTTTCATCCTGAAACGCAGCGGCTCGCGTTGGCCCGGTTACTTCAATGTTTTCATGGATGGTAACGCCATTCTGGATAACCTTGATGAACTTGGCATTAGCAATTTTCTCCCCTTTTTCATTGAAGCGTGGTGCGCGGAACACAATTTTAAAATGCTGCCATAGCCCAGGAGCTTTGCTGACATTCTGCGAGGGTGGATGACCTTCGTAGCCTTTGCGACCTTCGGGACGGCTTTCGTCCCAACGTTCATAAATCGATCCGCAATCGACTGACTTCGGGTCTTTTTCGCCCCAGCTATCGAACAGTTGAATTTCGTACCGGCTTTGCAGATAAATGCCCGAATTAGAGCCTTTCTCCATCATGAAATCCAGCTCCAGCTCCAGGTCACCGTGTTCCATTTTGGTGAACAACTGATCTTTACTCTTTCCAGAAAGATCGTTGACCAGAATGCTGGTTCCTGCTTTGGTACTTGCTTTGCCATTTTTGTTGATGTCGTAGAAGACATCGCCAACGATTTTCCAGTTTCCACCGGTTGGCTTAAAGTCGTTGAGATTCTGAAGGTTAAGCGTTGCGTAAGGTAATTCATTGGTTTGCGCCGATACACTAAATGTATAGAGTAACAGGCACAAAAGAGACCAACAGACAGGACGTTGCATAAACAGTAAATAAAAAAGGATTTTTCTACCCCAAAGTTAAGTTTTACTACGGTACCTACCCAAAAAGAAAATTAAGAGTGGGTGAAAATATGGGCGTGGAATAACTTCTCATCATTGCCATACTGTAAAACCTGCCCTATCTTCCGCCAATGAAGAAATTGCTACGTATTGATTTACTGATTGTCGCCTTGGCGGTAATAACACCGCTGGTCTCCCCGGCTCAGAACACACCGAAGCAGCAGGCCGCAACAACGGATGAGGCTGCTATTCGAGCCTTGCGCGCCCAGTCGAATCAGGCTATTCAGTCGCGTGACCTCACGGCCTTCGGCCAGACCATGTTGCCTGATATTGACGTAACGCGGGGGAGTGGTTCACACGTATCGGGCCGGGATTCGGTGCTGGCATCCGTGGCACCACAATTTAAAGACGCTACGTTCCTCGGGTACGTCCGCACCACCGACAGCATCCAGATCAGTACGTTCAATCCCCTTGCTGCCGAGCATGGTCACTGGACCGGCCGTTTCCAGCGTCCCGACGGCATTCAAACAATTACGGGTACGTATCTGTCCATGTGGCGCAAAACCGAATCGGGCTGGAAAATCCGCTCCGAACTGTTTGTGAGTTTAGGTTGCACCGGGAGCGCGGATTGTGGGAAGTGAGGAATGAAAACCTATACGTTTGGAATACGACCTATTTTCTGACTTCGTTCGATTGGCGTACTCGATTTAATCACCAATCCTCCGTTGTCTGACGGTGGGTTTGCGGGATTTGAGTAGTAAATAGCCTTAGCCCGCCGAATGAGTTTCAGCGCAGCCGCTAACCGTTCCTACAGTGTTTTGGCCCGCCAATATTCTTTATCGTAAGCCGGAATGTCGTCGAAATTGCTCGATTTGTGGATGAGCGGCATGAGCGGAAACTAAAAGACAGGACTTACTCCAATGTGCAATTCCTGAAACCAGCCTAATAATTGAGAGCCAGTAATTGAAAAAGAGTTAAATAAAGCTACCTGATACACTATTACAGCAATCATATGCCAATAGCCAAGCTTAGCAATAAAGAGATCTCGTTTCGGGTAATCTTGTTTCAATTGATCACATAATATTCTATACTCAGTATAGTCTTTTCCCAAAAAGGAACCACCAGTTAGCTTGGCAATGAATTCATTGCGTGACCAATTCCTAGCTTTAAGATCATGCAAATGGGCAATTATAAAAAAATGATTGAGTGCAAAAATTATACCCCATATTGGCGATTGACATTGATAGGCAGCAACTGCTCCTGCAAGCAGTAGTAAGCCTTCTTTTTGAAGTTAGCTATCAACCTCAGACCATGAATGTTGATTTTTCATAACACGTGTATAAAAAGATTTAGACCGATCTATTTAGATCGGTCTAAATCTATATAATTGATTTATGATTCTCAAATCACCCCTTCTTCACTTCCTTATAATTGATTTATGATTCTCAAATCACCCCTTCTTCACTTCCTTCGCAAACGAATCTTTCAACGTAACGGTCCGGTTGAAAACGGGCCGGTCGGCGGTGGAGTCGGGGTCGAGAATGAAGTAGCCTTTGCGCATGAACTGGAAATTGCTTTGCGCACCAGAACGGGCCGCTTCCACCAACGCCGGTTCGACAAAAGCACGTACCGTCGACAATGAATTTGGGTTCAGCAACTCTTTGAAATCGCGTTCGTCGGCGGCAGGGTTCTCGACGGAGAATAGTCGGTCGTAAAGACGGACTTCGGCTTCAACCGCATGTGGCACCGATACCCAGTGGATCGTGCCTTTCACGCTCATACCCGACGTATCGGAACCGCTCTTGGTTTCGGGAAGGTAAGTACAGCGCAGCTCGATAATCTCGCCCGCGTTGTCTTTCACGACTTCGTCGCATTTGATGATATACGCGCCTTTCAGCCGTACCATACCGCCCGGAAACAACCGGAAGAATTTCTTCGGCGGATTTTCCAGAAAGTCGTCTCGCTCAATGTATACCTCGCGACTAAACGGTACGTCGCGTTCGCCCGCCGTTGGGTCTTCGGGACTATTTTCGATCCGCATGATTTCCTCGCGGCCCACTTCATAATTCGTGATGACGAGTTTTAGCGGCTTTTCGTCCAAAACGGCCATTACGCGGTGGGTCGTTTTGTTCAACTCTTCCCGGATGCAGAATTCCAGCAAACCCACGTCGATTAGGTTGTCGCGCTTGGCGATGCCAATGCGGTCGGCGAATTCGCGGATGCTAGCGGGTGTGTAGCCTCGCCGACGAATACCGGCAATGGTCGGCATGCGAGGATCGTCCCAACCACTCACGTGGCCTTCTTCCACCAATAGTTTCAGTTTCCGTTTGCTCATGACCGTGTAGGTCAGGTTGAGCCGCGCAAATTCAATCTGGCGGGATGGGAAAATGTTCAGCTTGTCGATAAACCACTCGTACAAGGGACGGTGTACTTCAAATTCCAGCGTACAGAGCGAGTGCGTAATATGCTCGATCGCATCCGATTGCCCATGCGCGAAATCGTACATCGGGTAGATGCACCACGTATCGCCCGTGCGGTGGTGATGGGCGTGTTTGATGCGATAGATGATCGGGTCACGCAACTGCATGTTCGGCGACGCCATATCGACTTTGGCACGTAGCACTTTTGCCCCGTCGGGGTACTCGCCTGCTTTCATGCGCCGGAACAGATCGAGGTTTTCGTCCACGCTCCGGTCGCGGTATTGACTTATCCGACCGGGCTCGGTAGGCGTGCCTTTTTGAGCCGCAATTTCTTCCGAGGTCGAATCATCGACATATGCCAGTCCCTTCGAGATCAGGGTTTCGGCGAACTGGTAAATCTGGTCGAAGTAATCAGATGCGTAGAACTCATTCTCCCAGTCGAAGCCGAGCCAGTGAACGTCATTCTTGATGGAATCTACGTATTCAGTGTCTTCCGTAACCGGGTTTGTATCGTCGAACCGTAGATTGGTTTGGCCGCCGTATTTATCGGCGAGTCCGAAATTGAGGCAAATCGACTTGGCATGGCCAATGTGCAGATATCCGTTTGGCTCGGGTGGAAAGCGCGTATGAATTCGCCCACCGTTTTTGCCGGATTCAATATCCTCTTCTACGATTTGTTCAATGAAGTTAAGAGACTTTTCGCCAGATGTACGTTCGTCGGAGTCTTTGGGTGCTTCGGTCATGTCGCTTAATCGCTACTGATAAAGCCCCGAAATTACGGCCTTTGAGTGGGTTTGACAAACCGGAGAGCGAGTTGTTCTGAAATGTAAGGGTAGGTAAGGGATGGCTGTGAACCGACAACGTTTTATCGTTTCCACTACTTACTTATAACAAATGTAGCGCATTCGCTGTTACGATTCGACTAATCGATATTTCAGGTAAATTGCCTCTGTATCAGGTAGTTTTGTGTAGTTAATTTATGGGTTGAATCTCCGGATTATTACTTAGGCAACTGATGGATGGCCGTTAAATTCTTAGTTGTAAACGAACAAAACGCTAATCGGAAATAGTTGTTAGATAGTACACGTTGTTGACTAATGTTGTTGCCGTGTATTATTGCACCTCACTGTCTTATGAAGAAGAGTTGGTTTACATTACTTGTTGGGGTCTTTAGCGTGTTTGGGCATTTGGGGTTTGCGCAAAAAACGTCTGATTCATTGGCAAAACAGGCATACCTGACGGACTGTGTTCAGTATGCGCTAAGTCATCAACCCGTTATCCGTCAATCCCTTATTGATCAGGAAGTTGCCGAACGTACGGTTCAAAGTTCGCTGGCGGCCTGGTATCCGCAATTGTCGGCTGGGTACAATCTTATCCATAACCTTAAACTACCTACTACGATTTTCCCCGATCCAACGACCGGCGAAAGCGTTCCCCGGACAATCGGTGCCAAAAACACCTCGACAGCGTCCCTTTCGTTAACCCAAAGCATTTTTAGCCGGGACCTGTTGCTGGCGAGCCGAACGGCTGATGCGTATCGGGCGCAGGCGACTCAGGTGACGGTACGTAATAAAATCGACGTAGTGGTTAATGTCAGCAAAGCGTTTTACGACGTCATTCTGACACAGCGGCAGGTTGACATCCTGAGTGAAGACATTACCCGGTTGCAGCGTAGCTTACAGGACGCCACCAACCAGTATCAGGGCGGGATTGTCGATAAAACTGATCCACAGCGAGCCAAAATTGCCCTCAATAATTCCCGCGCCCAGCAGAAGCAATTTCGCGATCAGGTGGGCGCCAAAGTCCAGACGCTTAAGCAGTTAATGGGGTATCCGCCAAATATGGTGCTCAACGTAAGCTATGATACGCTTCAGTTATTTAACGAAGTTGCTATGGACACGACTCTACTGGTGAATCCGCAGCGCCGTATCGAGTACCAGCTTTTGCAAACGCAAGGTCAGCTACTGGCGGCCAACGTGCGTTACCAACGATGGGCTTATCTGCCTACGGTAGGCGCCTTTGCCAATTACAACCTGCTCTTCCAGAACAACGCTTTCGGACAATTATATAGCCAGAGCTTCCCTAACTCATTGATGGGTCTGTCATTAGCCTTGCCCATTTTTCAGGGCGGGCGACGCATTCAGCAGACGAAAATTGCCGAATTACAGGTTCAGCGGTTGAACTGGGATTTGAGTGCGTTGACCAGTGCCGTCGACGCTGAATATGCGCAGGCACTTTCCAACTACAAAGGCAATTTGGCTAATTATCTGGCCTTGCGTGAAAATCAGTTATTGGCTGAGGATGTGTATCGGGTTATCAACCTGCAATACCGATCCGGCATAAAAACCTATCTGGACGTTACCATTGCTGAAGCTGACCTGCGAACGGCCCGCCTGAACGTATTCAATGCGTTGTATCAGGTATTAATCAGCAAGCTGGATGTTCAGCGAGCGTTGGGTGAAATTCGATTTTGACGTATCGTCGGGTTTTAACTCCGAGTAAGTTTATAAGTAAGAAATACAAATGAGTTGCCTCGGTCCGGGGTTTGATTGAATACAACACACAATGAAAAAATACATCGGTATCGTTTTTGTAACGGCCAACTTATTTCTCGCTGCCTGTGGCGGCAAAAAGGATGACCAGCAACAAGCTCCTCCACCACCCACCGCCGTTTCGGCGGTAAAGGCGGAGAAGGGAAATGCAGTTTATTATGATCAATTCCCGGCTACGGTAACGGCCTTGCTTGAAGTGGAGATTCAACCGCAGGTAGCTGGAAATATTACGGGTATCTTTTTTCAGGATGGTCAGCGGGTTAGCAAAGGGCAGAAACTGTACACGATTGATCCGCAGCAATACCGCGCTGGCTATGATCAGGCCGTAGCGAATCTGAACGTGCAGAAAGCAAACCTGAATCGTGCTCAGAAAGACGCTAATCGCTATAATACACTGGCGGAACAGGACGCTGTTGCCAAGCAACTGGTCGACAACGCCAACGCTACGTTGGAAGCGGCAAAAATGCAGGTAGAAGCCTCTCAGGCGACGATCCAGCAAGTGGCAACAAATCTGAAATACACGACAATTTATGCGCCACTGGACGGTACGATCGGTATTTCGCAGGTTCGGCTTGGCGCAGCTGTAGCGCCGGGGTCAACGCCCCTCAATACGATCTCGTCGGACAATCCAATTGCTGCCGATCTTCAGGTTGACGAAACGGAGATTCCGCGTTTTCTGAAATTGCAGAACCAGAAAAATTTGGGTCGTGATTCAATTCTGGTATTAATTCAACCCGATGGGAATCAGTATAAATATCCTGGTACGGTACGTATCATTGATCGCGCCGTTGATCCACAAACCGGTACGCTCCGCGTCCGGGTCGCTTTCCCAAATCCGGATAAGCAACTGAAACCTGGCTTAAATGGGAATGTTCGTGTGAAAAATACCACGGGCCAGCCGCAGTTGTTGATTCCGTATCAGGCCGTGACCGAGCAGATGAGCGAGTATTTTGTATTTGTCGTTGGCGATAGCAGCAAAGTATCCCAGAAAAAGGTGACGCTGGGCGCACGAATCAATGATAAAGTTATTGTAAAAGAGGGCATCAAAGAAGGCGATATGGTTGTGACAGAAGGCACTCAGAAAATTCGTGAAGGCGCTAAAGTTCGCATTAGCCAACCCGGCCAATCGGGCGGTCCAAAACCTGATTCCAGTAACAAGCAAACGGCAGCAAAATAGGTTACAGTTTATGGTATCTGGTTTACGGTTGGCTGACACATAAGCTATTCGTGAGCTGGCCAACCGTAAACCAGATACCGTAAACTGTAACCGTCAAACTCAACAAGTATGTTCGCAGAAATATTTATAAATCGGCCGGTTACTGCCATCGTCGCATCCATCGTGATTGTCGTGCTGGGTGTGCTGGCTTTGCTCAGTTTACCTGTCAGTCAGTACCCTGACATTACGCCCCCGGTCGTGCAGGTAACGGGCACGTATACCGGCGCTGATGCCCAAACGGTGGAGCAGACGGTAGCGACGCCCATCGAAACCCAGGTAAACGGTACGCCGGGCATGGATTACGTTCAAACCAATGCGACCAACGATGGCCGGATGACCATGAACGTAACGTTCAAAGTCGGTACCGACGTGAACATTGCCGCGCTGGATGTGCAGAACCGGGTCGGTATTGCGCAGCCGCAGTTACCGCAGGAGGTTACGCGTCTTGGCGTTGTGGTTCGGAAGCGGAATCCATCGCTGTTTATGCTCGTGGCTATTTATTCGCCCAATGGCACGCACAATGTGTCGTTCATGGATAACTACACCAACATTTACATCCGTGACGCGCTGTTGCGGGTGCCGGGTGTGGGCGATATTTTCAGCCGTGCCGATGACTTCAGTATGCGTATCTGGCTCAAACCCGACCGGCTGGCACAGTTGGGTATGACACCTACAGACGTAGTGAATGCCCTTCAGGAGCAGAATTTACAGGTCGCCGGTGGTTCGGTGGGGGCAGCACCACAGCCGTCTTCACAGGCCTTTGAATATTCAGTCTTTACCAATAGCCGACTCAGTAAAGAAGACGATTTCAGAAAGATTATTGTCCGAAGTGATCCAGGCAAAGGCTCACTGGTCTATCTGGCTGACGTAGCACGGGTGCAACTGGGTAAGTTTTCTTACGCCAGTAACTCGTTCGTGGATGGCAAACGGGCGTCCTATCTGCTTGTGTATCAGTTGCCGGGAAGTAACGCCCTCGCGACGGCCAAAGGTGTGTATGATGCGATGGACAAGCTGAAAACGACCTTCCCAAAAGACATTGAATACGTAGTGCCGTTCGAGTCGGTTTCGGTTATTCAGGTGTCTATTTCCGAAGTGGTCGAAACGCTGCTCGAAGCCCTGGTGCTGGTTATCCTGGTTGTGTTTTTATTCCTGCAAAGCTGGCGGGCTACTCTCATTACGTTACTGGCCATTCCGGTGTCTATCGTCGGTACGTTCGCGCTGTTTGTGCCGCTTGGCTTTACAATTAACACACTGACACTCTTTGCGTTCGTCCTCGCCATTGGTATCGTGGTCGATGATGCGATTGTGGTGGTGGAAGCCGTGCAGGTGAACATCGATAAGGGCATGTCGCCCAAAGATGCCACCAGAGAAGCCATGCGGGAGATTTCGGCGCCGGTTATCGCCATTGCCCTGATTCTTGCCGCTGTGTTTGTGCCGGTTGGTTTTATTCCGGGTATTGTCGGGCGATTGTACCAGCAATTTGCCATCACCATTGCCGTTTCGGTACTGATTTCCGCGTTTGTCGCCTTGTCACTGACGCCCGCGCTGTGTACACTGCTGCTACGTCCGATGCACATCGACGAAAATGCGAAGGGATTAAATAAGTTCTTCTATAAGTTCAATCAGTGGTTTGAGAAGGTTACGAACGCTTACTCAAATGGTGTGCAGCGCCTGATTAAAGCCACTCCGCTCGTGATTGTCGGGCTGGTAGTTGTCTACATCGGAACCGGGTTATTATTCCGCGCCAAACCAACGGGTTTCATCCCGACAGAAGATGAAGGACGCCTGATTGTCACCTACGAAATTCCCGAAGCGGCTTCTACAGCACGTAGTCTTGTTGTTCTGAACAAGATGATGGAGATTCTAAAAGCGCAACCATACGTTAACCACTTTGCGGCATTGGGTGGTCTGAATGCCATTACGTTCGCATCGAAATCAAACAGCGGTACGATCTTTATGTCGCTCAAACCCTGGGATGAGCGCAAGGAACGTAACATGCAGGCCGACTCGCTGGTAGTCAAGATACAAAAGGCGCTGGCGGGCTTGAACGATGCACGCCCGCAGGTGTTGCAGCCACCGGCAATACCGGGGCTTGGACAGTCGTCGGGTTTTACATTCGAAATTCAGCAACGCGAAACCAACGATGATGTAGCGGCCTTTGACAACGTAGTACAAAACTTTCTGGCCGAAGCGAACAAACGTCCCGAAATAGGCAGAGCCTTTACGTATTTTACCGCAAAATCACCCGCGTACCGGGTTGACGTAGACCGCGATAAATGTAAAAAACTGGGCATCTCAGTTAGCGATGTCTACACTACGATGCAGACATTGCTGGGTAGCCAGTACGTCAATGACTTCATTATTTACGGCCGTAAATTCCGGGTGGTGGCCCAGGCCGATACCATGTACCGGACCGATATTAAAGCGCTAAATCAATATTATGTTCGTAATGGAGCAGGTCAGCTGGTACCAATTAGTACGGTTATTAAAACCAGTGTCATTGAAAACGCACCGCTGATTTCACACTTCAACCTGTTCCGCTCTGTTGAGTTGAACGGGAGCACGAAGCCGGGATATAGTAGCAGTCAGGCTAATGAAGCGTTGCAGGAAGTAGCCGCTAAAGTACTCCCGGCGGGGTATTCCTACGATTTTGGCGGCTTGAGTCGCGAGGAAATCAATGCGGGTGGTACGTCGATTTACATTTTTATGCTGTCGATTGGCTTTGTATTCCTGTTCCTGGCGGCTTTGTATGAAAGCTGGTCGGTGCCGTTCTCGGTATTACTCTCGGTGCCCATTGGCGCTTTGGGCGCTATCACAGCCTTGATCATTTTCCCGTATTTGACTAACAACGTTTATGCCCAGATCGGTTTAATTACGCTGATTGGTCTGGCAGCCAAAAACGCCATCCTGATTGTCGAATTTGCGAAAGAACGCGTCGATAAAGGCGAAGATTTGCTCGAATCGACGATTGAAGCGGTACGTCTGCGACTTCGCCCAATTCTGATGACCTCGCTGGCGTTCATTCTGGGCGTATTCCCGCTGGCGCTCGCGAGTGGGGCCGGGGGCGTTGCCCGCGCAACCATCGGACGGACGGTACTGGGTGGTATGTTGGCCGCTACGTCGCTGGCCATTTTCGTAGTGCCTGTTTTATACGTAGGCATTACCCGGTTGGCCTACGGTAAGAAAGGGTTGGAAGAGTTGAAAAAGAATGCGAAGAAGGACGAAAAAGCGGAAGACCATCCGAGACCTGAACCTCAACCTGCGCTAGCCAATGGCCAGAATGGCGACGGACGTAGCGCACAGGTTAAAAACGTGTAACAGAAAAATCCCGCTAACATCCTGAATGTTAGCGGGATTTTTTTTTGCCTTTTTTGAGCCCGAGAGAACATCTTGAGTATCAATACATCCGCTAATTGGGAACTGGTGGGATTACTTATTTTCTTTCGTATATAGGCACTCGAAGGTACTTTCCTCTAAAAAGTAAATGTTATCCTCGTTTGTATGGCAAAAGAATCCTTACGATTTCGGTATTAGCTAGAGAAAAAAGAGCCCCGATTAGGGCCGGGAGGTATCACTCGTGGCGCATCGGTACGCGACTTCCCGGCATCTGTTGGCATTGCAGGTGTATCCATGCGGCTGGCACCGGGTGGCATGCGGGAATTACACTGGCATGTCAATGCTGCTGAGTGGGCCTATGTACTGTCTGGTCATTGCCGAACGACAATTATTCACCCGGATGGAGCCACGTATATCGATACGTTCGGACCGGGCGATACGTGGTATTTCCCCAAAGGGTATGGACATTCAATCCAGGGTATCGGGCCGGACGAATGCCATTTTATCCTCATTTTTGATAATGGAGATTTTTCCGAAGATCATACCTTCAGCGTCACTGATTTTATTGCCAGTGTTCCTCCCGAAATCGTGGCGCAGAATCTGGGTATTTCGCTGGAGGAGGTTGACAGGCTCCCTAAAAAAGAAGCTCACTTCGTTTTGGGCGACGTGCCTGACGACCACTCGGCCATTTCGGCGACAAGGGCGTATCCGGAATTAACCAGTATGCACCGCTATCCACTAGCTGCCCAGCAACCCAGACGAGCGCCCGGCGGAGGAACGCAACGCATCGTTACGGCTACCGAATTTCCCATCAGCACAACCACGACCGGCTCTGTTCTTGAACTACAGCCAGCCGGGCGCACTGCGTGAAATGCACTGGCACCCGAACGCCGACGAATGGCAGTATAACATAGCGGGAACGGCAGAGATGACCGTTTTTCTGGCAGAAGGGGAAGCCGTAACCGAACAATTTGAGGCTGGGGACGTGGGCTACGCACCCATGGGGGCCGGGCACTACATTAAAAACACCGGCACTGACGTATATCGGATTTTAATTGGGTTTAACAGCGGCCACTACCAGGCAATTGATTTGAGCGAATGGCTGACGGGAAATCCGGAAGCACTTTTAAAAAGTAATTTTTCGATTTCAGGTGATTTGGTACAGAAATTGCCTTCTAAAAAGCTGTTTATTGTGCCCTGAATACAGGTCGCTCATTCTGAGCGGTAGGGCATTTTACAGCGAACTTTGGGGTTTATTTCGGTACGCTCCTCGCAATCTGTAATCAATACATTTCACCTTTTAAAACGACCATTCATGAAAACGCTTATTGGCATTTCAGCCGAGAATCGGGAAGTAGTTGCGCATCAACTGGCTAAGTTATTGGCCGATGAATTTGTGCTCTACACTAAAACACTCAATGCCCACTGGAACCTGGAAGGAAAGGATTTTCATTCGGTACACCTCTATTTTGAAGAATTGTACAATCAATCGGCTGAGATCGTGGATAGTGTTGCCGAGCGTATCCGCCAATTGGATCACTACGCCCCCGCCACGCTGAAAAACTTCCTGCAACTGACGCACCTGACCGAGCAGGACGAAGATGGAAATGACAGCCTTAGCCTAATCAAAAAACTTCTGAGCGATCACGAAAGCATCATTGAATTTATTCGCGGAAACATCGATGAGTTTGCCGATGCACACAAGGATGCCGGTACGAGTGATTTCATCACCGGTCTGATGGAAACGCACGAAAAAATTGCCTGGATGTTACGGGCGCATACCAAATAAAAAGTAAGCAACACCGGGTTAAAACCCGGTGTTGCTTACTACCCTGATGACTACTGAAGAAGCCAACTCATGGCTTTATCCACGGCTGCGGCACCGACCAAAACCTCATCGGGTTGAACAGAAGTAATGTAAAGGCGTTTGCTCCGATCGGCCATTGTAGATTGCGTTAACGTTAACCGGGCGCCGTCGCTGAGCACCGTATCAATGTTGGCTGTAGCCACTCCGCAGGTATTGACGCCAAAACTACGGGTAGCGGGTCGGCCTTTAAATGCAATGGCGATGGCTTCTCCTGAACTGGCCGTGGCCCGATCGGTTAACACGGCAACCTTGGGCGAAGCCGTGAGTAGCGTGTAAGGATTGTCGACTTTTACGAGTTCTGCCTGTTCCAGTCTGGCAACGCCTTTCTGGTAAGACCAGGAAGACGTAGCGCCTTCTGGATCAATAAAATAACCCACAGTTCCTTCGCCTAAGATGGGTCCAATACCCGCCAGCATGGGCCACATATTGCCCCCCGAATTACCCCGTAAATCAACGATCCAGCCGCGAATAAAGTCTGAATCTCTCTGTTTGATGCTGCTCTGAATCGATTGAGCAAATGTGGTCGCTTCAGCGCCAGATCCCGTAAAGCCAGTGACTTTAATATACCCGATGGCGGGATGTGTTGTGACATCTGTTGGGGGGGTATCGGTGCAGGTTAACGAAGTAATACCTCTAATAATGGTACCGTCTGACGTAGTATAAGCGCTCTGATTATCGCCTAGTAAGGTCAGCGCCATCTTAATGGCGGGGTACGTATCGGCAATGCTTTGGGCACCCTGGGCTTTTGTCGTTACCTGCTGTTTGAATGTCGTCCAATTAAGGTTTTTTCGATTGATTGAATGGGTTTGCATGTAATTGATTACCTCCTGAACATACAACTGCGCTTCTGAGGATGTGGCCGATGGGCCATCGGTTGGATTACAACTGATCAGATAACTCAGCAGGAGCAGTGCAACTAAAGAAAGCGTCTTCGTTCTGAAAATAGTCATTGGTCAGGTTCACAATTGAGCTGTCACTTATGGGTAGTGCTATACGTAACTGGAAAACAGACAGTGAGTTAAAAGTACCTAATTAAACCCAAATTTAATTAGGTAAGTGTTCATCTCTCCTTATTTCTGCCCGTTTGACTTGCTTTCAATAACTCCCTGCTCAGGGTCAAAATAGCGTGTGGATGTCTCGACAATACGTAAACTTAACGGAGTGATTCATTCCGCTGGGATAAACCGCTCCGTTAAGTAGTATAAGCCGATTATAACTAATCTTCAGGCCAGTTTACACGCTCGTTTAATAAGCAACAATGTCAACCTTGTTCGATTCTATTTTCTGGTAGGGGTTATCCAGGAACAACTGCATAAAACGGGTCATGTCATCTCCGCCAACCCCGTGTGCGCGCTTCCGAAACAGCAACCGCTGGCTATTGGGCATGTAGTGATGGATCATGTCGATATAGAGAGGTCGGCAGGCGTTATCCAGCTCGCCATCGGCCAGTAAGGCCGGTTTAGTGGAGTAAACCGGTTGTTTGGTTTCCGGTTTTATGGGTGGTACGTTCCAGCAATCGCACATTTCCCGGTATACATCATTGATGTGATACCCCTTCAGATATGGGTAAGCGTCGTAGAGCTGTTGGCTGATTTTCTCCTTGTGATAGGCCGTCTGATCCGCGCAATACACCGATATCCGCATGCCCGACGGAGCGCTATTTTCGAAAATATGATCCAGCACTTGTTTGATGTAGCCATAATGGTTTCCTTTAATCATTTCGGTGATTATAAAAGGGATATCTTTCATCGGAGCGTTAACGAGATAGCCCAATAAATCTCGTCGGGTGTATTGAATACGTACCGTATCAGTAGTGCCCTTCTCCAGATAGGGAATGTGAAATTTCGTATCGCCGATGGCGGAAAAATAGCGTTGAAAATTTTCTTTTAAATTTCCGTAGAGTGCTTTATTCGTCGAGTCTTTTTCGACATGCCCGAATAAAATGGTCAGCGCTTCGTGGAAATTAGCTGGCTCATCTTCATCAATCGGAATGAACGTCGGGAGGGGCGAGTCCAGAATCAGGGATCGGATTCGGGAAGGATCTTTCTGGAGTACGGCCAGCATGAGCCCTCCACTATACGAAATTCCCGACAGGTTGATCGAATCAATCTTTAATGTGGCCAGCAGATCGTGAATGTCGGCTACGGTTTCGTCGGTATTATAGTCGGAAAGATCAATGCCCCGCGTTTCCAGCGCTTTTTTATAGCGCCTGGTGCCAACCACCATCATGCTATCCTTATTTAAGTTTTTTCGGTAGGATTCTTTGATCGCATCATCCAGTTCTGGTCCCCATACATTGGGCAAAGCGTATCGGGTGCCTCGTTGCTCAAACGCAATACAATCCCGATCATTGATAAGTGGACTCCGGGCCGCTCCCCGTGCCCAACCCAGTGAACTACCTCCGGGTCCACCACCCGTGAACAGCAGCGGATCTTTCTTCTTATTCGGGTTCTTGCTTTCGACAAGAACAAAGGGGAGCTTAATAGTTTTCCCATTCTTCTTTGTTCGGTTTTCGGGCACGATCAGGTAGGCGCAACGGGTGCGGAAGCTGGTATCCACCTGAACGGGACAGGCGCAAGGCTCAAGGGTACGTATCACTCCCGGCTGACCCTGCGCCAACGTGACGTGAAGGAGAGAAACCAGTAATAGCGACGGCGAAAATTTGTTCATCGTAAGACGTAATTTTCGACAAAGCAACGGGGTTCCTGACAGAGATTTTAGTAAAAAACGGACATTCTTACGCGCCGTTTTCGCTTAATTTCCTGCCCGTAAACTTGACGACATCTTTATAAAAATGGCTCATATCGTAGTAGCCGTAGTCGTCGGGTGTGAATCGATCTTTATTGGCAACGTAATTGAGCAGGGCCGTTCTGGCCCGTAACGTAGTGAAGTACTTTTTAGGGGGCGTTCCAATAACCCGATGAAAATATCGATTGATCGTTTTGGAGGTTAAAAACATACGCTCGGCCAACTGGTCCGTATTCAGTGCCAAGCCGCTGGAATCAAATGTGCCGATCGTACTGGTCACCAATTGTCGGTAATGATCGGTTTTTTTTCTGGTGTTAAATTGACTCAAAAAGAAATTCTGGAGGAGTTCGATACGTTCCTTAAAATCAGTCAGTTGTTTTAGACTACGAATCAGCATTGCCGGTAAAACGGTGTTTAAGTTGACGACCTGATCGACCAGTTGAACCTGATTGATGCCCAGGATGGCTTCCAGTCCACCCGGAAAAAACTTGACGGTGAATATATGATCCGTTGGCAGGTTATGCCGTTCAACAATGTTATTTCTCAGGATGAGTACGTCCGTACTCTTTTCAATCCAGTAGTGAGTAGGTCCGACGGTTAACTGATAGGGTTCACCCAGATTTATGTAAAATGTGGGTGTCCAGCTGGGGAACATTCTGATTGTAAACCGATTATCTGCTACGTAGTGATACGTCTCCTGGGCCGATGATTCGGAGAAAAATTCGATATAATCCGTCAGTTCGTTGTCTGGAACGTGGAATCTGTACAGCTTTCGAATGTTATCAAAAATTTCCGTCATCGGCTGAGTAAGCGTTCGATACAAAAAAAATACGCTCCTGCTTACTTTTTCTAATCAATAGCCTCCAGTGCTTTTTTTACTTTTTCGTAGAAGGCAGGAACCTTCACCTTCGGGTCTCCTCTGCCCAGTGTTTCGATAGGCAGATAGCCCCGGTAACCCGATTCGCGTACGATTCGCATGATTTTGGTCAAATCCGTGGGCACTTCCTGTCCGTTGACAAACAGATTTTCTTTGATCTGCCAGGTAGCCGCATGGGGTGCTACACTGGCAATCTGTGGGTAGGGATCGCCTAGTTTAAAGCTCCCAATATCCAGGTTGACCGCCAGCCAGTCCGAATGTACCCGACGCACGATTTCCAGAACATGATCGGCCGTTTGAATGAAATCGGCATGATTCTGTACCACAATCATAACGCCCCGTTTGGCTGCATATTCTGAACAGTCACGAATCGCATCGACTACCCACGTAGTGACCTCCTCCCGGTTATAACCAACCGGTAATTCTTTACCCGTACCGGCGAAGACCCGAATAACGGGTGCGCCCAAACGGGCAGCTACGTCCGTCCACTTTTTGACCAACTCAATCTCGGCTTTCCGGCGGTCGAGGTTGGGAAGGGTAAAATCGTTGCGTACGCCGGTTCCACTAATGTCGAGGCCGAGCCGAAACGCTCTCCGCTTGATTTGATAGAGGTAGCTATCATCGGGTACGGTCGGGTAGTTGGGGAAATAATAAGCAGTCGGGTCAACAGCGTTGAAACCAAGTTCGGCACAAAAGGTCAGTACCTGTTCGAGGGTCATCTGGCCGTTCATGAGCGGTTCATTGAACGAATAGAGGTTACAGCTCAACCGGAGATGGCTTGTCCGACTTTTTTCCGGGCTAGTTAAAACTTGCTGGATAGCGGGTGTTTCGCCAACTGTCGCCAAGGGTAGACTGGCTAGCGCCGTTTTGAGAAAGTTTCTTCGGTCTGGCGGTGGGGTATCCATAGGCGTAGATAGGTTAGGGGAGCAGCAGCTTGTTTAACTTTTTCCAGTAAGACTCAATAGCCAGAAAATACTTCATATACGGACCCTCCAGCCGATTTGGATTACCCCTGATTATTCCAGAAATTCTGGAGAAATCGTCTTGAAGCCGGTTAAGAGTTGAGTTGTTGAGCGAATGGTTGCAAAACCATCAGACTGAATCGCCTAATGCTAAGGCGAGGTCGATGGGGTAACCTTCTCCTCATCTTCTCACAACGTCATACCACCATCGACAATCAGTTCGGCACCGACAACGAACGATGAATCGTCGGAAGCAAAGAATAGCACGACCTTGGCAATTTCTTCAGGTCGACCAAAGCGATGGAGTGGGATTTTCTCGATAATGCCCTGATTCATGTCCTCTACTTCTTTCTCCGACAATCCCAGTTTAGCCGCCGTATGCAAGGGGGTAAATATGGGGCCTGGGCTGACAGCGTTGACGCGGATGTTACGTTCAATCAGTTCAACCGACAGGTTTCTGGCCATTGACAGCAAGGCCGCTTTTGTCGCAGCGTAAACACTGGCACCAGGCGCACCGATATGTGCGTTGATAGACGTGTTCAACACAATAGACCCGCCCCGGTTCATGAACGGCACCAGCGCCTGAATGGTGAAGTAGGCGCCCTTGACATTGGTACGGATGCTTTCATCAAAGATTTCGGGTGTCATTTGCTCGAACGTACCAAACTTGGCGACGCCTGCATTGATAAAAATAACATCGATAGCGGGAAAATTGGATTCAATGAACCCCGTAACTTCAGCCGCATCGGTTGAGTCACTGGCATCCCAGACCAGTCCAAAAGCCCTGTCGCCCAAGTCCGTCGTAACACGATCCAGCGTTTCCTGATTGCGGCCGGTAATGATCACCGTGGCTCCCTGCGCCAGAAATTCTTTAGCCGTTGCCAGGCCGATCCCACTGCTTCCTCCGGTAATGAAGGCTACTTTATCCTGAAGACGATTCATGCTTGTGTTTTTTAGCGTTCAAAGAATGGTGGTAGGACTTCTATTTATCAGTTACCCCGCAATGACTTTAGGGCGGCTGTCCAACGTATCAGTTCATGTAACATGATGTCAGCCGCTTTCCCGGACGCTTCACTAGCGTTGAAAATGCCTTCATCATCAATATATTGCTCAAAGAAAGCTAATGTGACAGACTCCGTCAACGGGACCATTTTCAGCGTAGTAAGCACTTGTTTCAGCATCTGAACGCCCCGTGTGCCACCCGAAACACCCCCATAACTGACGATGCCAACGGGCTTATACGCCCATTCCTGAAATAAGTAATCCAGCGCGTTCTTGAGGGGCGCTGGCATCCCAAAGTTGTATTCGGCCGTTACAATGACAAAGGCATCAGCTTCCTCGATGGTAGCACTCCATTTTCGGGTATGTTCGTGCTGGTATTTCCGGAGTCGGGGATGAAGGGGTTCATCCATCATGGGTAAGTTGATTTCGCCCAAGTCCAGTAGCTCGACCTCGAAGTCAGGGTAGTTTTTGGCAATGGCCGTTAGCCAGGCCGCAACAAGGGGGCCTTTCCGTCCGGGCCGGGTTGTTGCACTGATAATCTTTAACTTTAACATTCAGGTATCGTTTTTCTAAATGCAAACTAGCGATTAAAAAGGGATTGTCTGGAATCTCTAGCAACACTTATTTACGGCATCACCGTTGATTCTTCCAGTATATTAATCAAGTTACGTACCACTGATTTGGACCTCTGGTGTTTTACCGGACAAATTCCCAACAGTGCGTTGATGATGTTAATCACGCTATCCCGATAAACATCCATGGATAACGTAGTGGACCCGCTTGTTACGCGTGCCATAGTCAACAATTAGCCTGGTCCACGAGTTAACAGACGAGGGATCATTTTGCCCTTTTTCTGGATATGGACAACAAACAAATTAAACGAAAGATATTAACTGAATACAAAGCACTGTTGACGCTTAAGTTCGATAGTCCAGAAGTGATTAAAGACAAGCTTAAGCTTCTTGGAGAGCACATCCACCAGCTCACCAGTCCTGTTCAAGAGGAGAATGATACGTATCGAAAGGCCGCTATTCTAATAAAAGAGGCCCAGACAACTGAATATGTGGGCTTCATTGACGCGTTGACCGATGACGATAAAGAGCAGGCCTTAGCGGTACTAAAACAAAAAGCCTCCGCAGCCTGCCAGCTTCTGCATATCCACGAGTAGCATCCTGTTGTGATAATGTTATTAGCCATGAAGTAGCCCGGATCGCTTATGAAAAGCGGGATTGAGCCAGCCGACAGCAACGGAGTGCTCTGGTCATGACGGACGATTTAGGCGTCTTAACGTTCCCTGGATACTTATTGGGTATTGCCAAAGTCACGAACGTAACGGATCAACTTTCAACTGTCAACGGGCAGGGTCGTAGTGAAAGTCCGCTAACCACTTCCCATTGCCAACGCAACTGAGTGGAGCGACAGCGTATTGGCTCCCGGTTAGCAGCTGCTCCAGCAGGTAGTGCCTAAATCAAGATAGCCGTCCGTCAGCTATCAGGGTAGAAGGGGTGCTATTTTAAACGGATACAGGCGTTAGATAGACATAACGGCATGGACTGACAAACTGTTTTTAACACTTCATGAACAAACTAGGTTATTCCCTTTTTACATCAATTTACAAATCACATGGAACCAACTAATAATGAGCAGACGGGCGGATCTACTTATGAACCAGCCGTTGAATTTGCCCTTGTCAAACTAAAGGCGAACGAGGACCTGGATAGCATTCGGGCGGTCATAATGGATCGATTTAATCTGGGGGAAACTGAACTTGATGAGGTTATGAATCTGGCCACCAGTCAATACGAGCACAAAGAAAAAAAGGTCTGATTTGCCAAAACACCCGGCCTTATGCAGGGCCGGGTGTTGTAATTAACGTAGCAAGCACGTTTAATTTTCGTTACCTGTGCCCATACCCATAAGGCTAAGAAATAAAACGGCTACTACTCAGGCAAGTAGCGCTTGTAACGCATTCTTTTTTTGTCATCTTTTTCCTATCATTAACATCCGGTAAACAGGTATGGCTGATTATGGAAGAGAAGGATATAAACAATCCCGATTGGGCCATGAAACAGAAATACCTATTTCCCATATAGGTTAAACAACCTCCTGATTCAAGCTTAGATCTAAGGTTTCAACTCATAAGCCTACTGCTAATCAGTGCCATCTAAACATTTAGGTCCGGTATGAAGTATATGAGAATGAGCCTGAGTAATCACCCTCAACGTAGTGTAATGCCTATCCGACTCATACAGATTGATTTATCAAACCGAACCTGATTATGGAACCACACAATTCAGAAAAAGACCAATTCCAGCCAGATGATCAACAAAATGCTTTAGTGCCGAAAGGTATCGAGATCTACAAAAAAGCACAGACCGAACTAGGGGAAACTGCCACCAGCGAAGACGTTCGGTTAGCCGCCACCAATGAATTGATTACCTGGTATCATCAGGAAGTCAAAGGTCCTTTTACCGATGGGGATTTAAATACAGTCATGAATACGGTCATTGCCGCGGTGACCATGAATATTGAGAACGAGTAACGTACTAAACCTGGAATGCCAGTCCATTTCTGGTTGACGTTTTGGCAGAATTAGTCAGCGAAATCGAACTAGCTGGTCGGACGATTGGCTAGTTTTTTATAATGTCCCCTTATATACTAGCATGCCATACACCAGCGCGGCCAGGGCAACCCCAAAGCCAATGATGCGCAGGATCACTTTTACTAGCGTATCTGCATCTGGTTCTTTTTCCTGATCCTCCATCTTTTTATTTCATATCCTGCTTTCTTACTTCTCTGTATTGCGCCCATAACAGTGCTACACATAAAGCGATCCCAGCTGCGTAATAATGCATGTACCGGGTGTGCGTGGCCAGTTCCTCAGGACTATAGCCGCTCGACTCCCCTTTAGTGATCCAGTCCGATAAAAAGTCAAACATATCAGTTATTTTTTACCTGCCATTACTTTATCGACAGTAGAATAACAAAGCCAATAAAATCAAACCTATACCCAACGACCTCGCGAAATGAGTTGGCGACAATACATGGCCACAAAAATACATGAGAATTGACGGTCCGAATGCGAAAGTTAGCGTCAATCAGACAAATACGTGTAGGAGCCAGAACAAAGTATAACTGAAGTGGCGTGTAGCTTGCTGACAAGGCTTTTTTTCGCTAGTTGTCTTTGGTCACTTACTCCACCATACGGTCAAAACAGTTGAGTAACTGCGCTTATCGATAAATCGGTGGACAGTTTACTGGGATTGATCGATCAAGAACCGAATCCGAATCAGAGTCCCCTGACCTACAGCCGTTTCAATATCCATGCTGGCCTTTAAAAGCTCACAAAAGCGCTTGACAATAAATAAGCCCAGGCCGTCCCCCTCTTTTTTCGTCTTAGTGACCGGCACTTGCCCACTAGGGTACTCAGGCGGGCCTTCGGGTTGATGGGCACTGGTCAATTGGGCTAAGGGCCGTAACTGGTTGGCTAACAAAGCAGCGGGGCCACTGCTCAAACCCGGCCCCGAATCCTGAATACTCAGGAGCCAACGGGTATCGTTCTCCTGAGCCCAGGATACATACACCGAACCGGAAGCGGTATACGAAAGGGCGTTGATCAGCAGGTTCTGCACAATCCGCTGAATCTTGACCCGATCACTTTTAATTGCCAGCGGGTTGGGTCCTTCGGCTTTCAGCTCTATATGCCGGGCTTGTGCCGCGGGCTGGGCCTGGGCAACCAGATCCGCCAACAGAACTGCCACATCGAACGCCTTGACATCGACTTGTTCATAGCCGGCCTCTATCCGGGCAAAATCGGTTAACTGCATCAACATATCCCGGATGGAGAGCAGGTTACGATTAAGCATATCAAGAAAGGTAGCCTGTTCGACTTTCGTATGAGGTAGCTGAAGCAACTGGGTAGCCCCCATCAGCACGCCAAAATTCGCCCGCAGGTCATGAGAGGTCATTTGCAACTGCTTACTACGTTGCTCGCCCAGTTCGTTGAGGCTATCCAGCGCCTGTTGCAGGTTATTAGCCTGTTCGGCCGCATTGGTTTGGCGTAAGTCATCGTAGTACATCACGCTGCCCATATAGGTGTCACGGCTGATCTGGTAGAGTTGACGGTGCACTTCAGCGACGGCATCGGGTGATATATCGGGGTGTAGTTCGATGTAGACCTGGAACTCCTCTAGCAGGACCTTGTAGAGCAGGTCCAGTTCGGTCAGGAGTTCGCGCAGGGAGTAGCCTCGTTGCCAGCGGTGCAAGCCATGTTGACCCGCCTGTTGAACAGGATCACTTTCGGTTTTTTTTCGTTCCAGGCGTTGGGCCAGAATGTTGAGGATGACCGGTATCTGATCGTGGAATTCCTCCCGGGAAAAGCTGGTCCGGGTGCTCAATAAGGGATCAGTAGCACATACAGTACGCCAGTGATTAAGAATGGACTCCCGTCGTAGGTAGAGATGAGCAACCAACAGGTCAATCTGGTCTTGAAAGATGGGTGTTTTCTGTATCATTCGCTCAGCCAGACTAAATCCATGTAGTAACTTACTACGTTCCGCTGTCAAACGTACTTAATTACTGACTGGATTGCTAATGATCATTAAGGCTGGCCTAATAAAGGCGACATTACAGGACAGAAACTAACTAGTTTCAACCAGTAATACAACTGACAAATAAAAAAGCACTTACTTGAATAGGTAAGTGCTTAGTTTTTAAGAGATTATGTGACCATGGGGAGATTCGAACTCCCAAGCCTTGCAGCACCACCCCCTCAAGATGGCGTGTCTACCAATTTCACCACATGGCCAATTCGTAATAGCGGGTGCAAAGATAGGAATCCTGCCATATTTGTCCAAACCAAGCTGGGAAACTTTTGCTTTTTTGCGCTGAAATACCCCAAAAATGGACAGAATTTCGTACATTTATCCTTTTAAATCACGTTTAAAAGTCCAAGTAGTATGGCACTGGAATTAGTCGGAAAACTCATAAAAGTTCTACCCGAAGTATCGGGACAAAGCCAAAAAGGTCCCTGGAGCAAGCAGGAATTTGTTATTGAAACACTCGATGCTTCATATCCTAAAAAAGTATGCCTGACCGCCTGGGGAGACAAAGTAGCTGATCTGAAACAGTTTGCAGATGGCGATACGCTTAAAGCTACGTTCAGTGCTGAGTCGCGTGAATACAACGAACGCTGGTATACCGAACTTCGTGCTTTCCGTATTGAACTAGCCGAAGGTGACGGTGGCTCTGCACCCGCTGCACCCCGATCTGCACCTGCACAACAGGCTCGCCCGGCTCAACAAAGCCAGCCCGTTGCTGCGTCGTTTAACTCCGCTTTCGACGAAGAAAGTAATGACCTGCCGTTCTAAAAACGGCTAAAATGAAAAAAGCCGCTACGTAGCGGCTTTTTTTGTGATTTCTGTGATCCGGCTGGGATTCGAACCCAGGACCCATACATTAAAAGTGTATTGCTCTACCAGCTGAGCTACCAGATCCTCTAAACAGTTTTTCCTATGTGAATAGGAGCCATTTAGGGGTTGTTGTAAATTGTGGTGCAAAATTATGGCCTTATTTAATCCGTTGCAAGCCATTCGTCTTAAAAAAAGCCTATTTTTTTGTTTTCTGTCGTTCAGCGCGCTGGGTCAGATCGTGTCTGTCGATTCACTTCGGCGAGCCGATTCGTTGTTTGCCGCTGGGGATCAGGTAAATGCAACACGCTTGTATGAAATGGCCTTAGCCGAGGGACATACCGCCACTGATCCGATGTTATTGAAGTTAGCCAGTGCCTACGAACAGCAAAGCGACGTTGCACGATTGCTGTACTACCTGGATGTTTATTTCGAGCGCCATCCCGACGATGCGGTGCTACGTCGAATGAACGACATTGCCCGCGCCAATAATCTCAGCGGCTACGAAACGGATGATCTTAATTACTTCTACCTTTTCTACCGCAAATACGGCATCTATTTCCTGATTTTCCTACTGATTCCGGCCCTGTATGTGTTCAGCGTACTACTGATTAAGCGGCTTCGGAAGGAAGAAGTACCGGGACGGCAGAAGTGGATTGTATTCGTGTATTTGTTTCTACTACTAATTTTTACGAATCTGCCCGAAGGGGTGCAGTCAGGTATTACGAGTCATGATCGCGTGTTGCTACGTACTGATCCATCGGCCGCTGCGCCCGTAGTCGATGTCATTGGACGAGGGCATAAGGTCAATATTCTGGGCACCAAAGACATCTACCTCCGTGTGCTCTGGCACAATGAACTTTACTTCATCCGGCGGGATAATGTGTGGATTATTTAGTCGTCAGTAATTAGTCAATAGTCGTTAGTAACTGACGTTGACGACTAACAACTATCGACTCTTCAACGGTGAATCCTTCTCTTTAGCCAACGTATTGTAAACCAGAGTATCCATCAGGCCAGGCAACCATTTATTCATGAAGACGGTAAATTTCCCCTGACCGGTCAGAATAAGTTCGCGCTTGCGACTTTTCACGGCCTTTAGAATATGGTCGGCGCACTCTTCCGCACTCATCATCGAAGACTCATCGCGCATGGTTTCGCCTTTTGCCTGCCCATGTGCATCCAGTGCCGAAACACGAATATTGGAGGCTGTGAACCCCGGACAGGCTGTCAGTACGTGTACGCCCGTATGCAGCAACTCCGTCCGAACCGCTTCCAGAAAACCGTTCATCGCAAATTTTGAAGCCGAATAACCACTTCGCACCGGCAGGCCCCGGTAGCCCGCAATGGACGAAATACCAACGATCGATCCTTTCGACTGCTGAATGTAGGGCAGGGCGTAATGTGTTGCATAAACCGTTCCCATGAAGTTAATGTCCATCACTTTCTGGATGACAGCCGGATCGGTGTCAATCAGCATGGAGCGCATGGAAATTCCCGCATTATTAATCAGAATATCGAGTCGGCCGAAATGGGCAATGGTTTGATCGATCAGCTGTTTGACGTCCTGCTCAACGCTCACATCGGCTGTCAGGGAGAGAACAGTAATGCCAGCCTGACGTAATTCGTGACTGACAGTTTGAAGTGCTTCGGCTTTACGGGCACAGATAACAATGCTGGCGCCCTCGCGCCCGAACGAAAAGGCCAATGCCCGACCAATACCCGATGAAGCACCGGTTATGAGAACTATTTTATCTTTCATAATGAAGCTACAAAGATAGGAAAGAAGGTGTGCTACGCCTTACGCCCTCTACGCCATCTTTTTACCTCATTATCGTTACGGGCCCTTTGAACGTTCGGCTAGTGGTTAAAATGAGGTAATAGTACGTTCCTGCGGGGGAGTTGTTGCCATACCATCGGAAATTCGGGTCGGTCGATTTGTAGATCGGCTGGCCCCATCGGTTCGTAATATCCACCGATTTAAACTGTTCGGCGCAGGAATTTTCGGGCATGTCTTTCACCGCGAAGTAGTCATTCAGGCCGTCTCCATTGGGCGTAAACACATTCGGTACTTTAATTTCGTTGTTTACCTCCGGGTTCTTAACGTGGAACGTAACGGTGGTCGTGTCGGTATGTTTGGGCTGGCAGGAGCGGTCATCCACCACGAAATCGACCACGAACGTAGTGTCGGTTCGTCCAGCCATCAACTCGCAGGTTGGTTTCCAGTTAAACAATGACGCAAGGGTTGGCAAACCCGTTTTGCTATTGAATTCCATGCCCGCGGCCTTTACATCGAAACCGCGTCCAACACCCGTTAACCGGAGCGTGTCGCGGTCGGGATCATTACCCAGCACATCGAACGTAGTGTGACCCGTCGAGTCGCTGGGGCTAACGGTTAACTCGACTACTTGCTGAGCAAGGGTTGTTTTAATCGTGGGTGGTTGACTGGGTATTCCGATGGCCGCCAGATTTACCGTAACTGTATCGCGCAGATTGCGGTTGCAGCGCGTGTCGGTCACAATAAAATCGACCAGATAGGACGTTTGCGTAGCCTGCGTACAGGTGGGTTTCCAGACGAACGGGCCTGATACTTTTCCTACGCCCGCGCCCGACGTAAAACTCATGCCTGCCTGCGCGAGTGTAAAGCCGCGCCCAACGGCCTGAATCGTTACGTTATCGTTGTCCATATCGGTGCCAAAAGCGTTGAATGTCAACGACGATCCTACCGTCACCTTCGCCAGATTGTTGAACAGATCCGTGCTGGCTTTGGGTTTGTTGTTGGCCGACGGAATGATGTTTAACTGGATGCTGAGCGTATCCGTAAGCCCCTGCGGGCAGCCGTCGTCCGTGGCCCGGATCATCAACGTGAAGGGTTTGCCGTCCCCCACACATCGGCCGAAACAGAAGCTGGCTTGTAGCGTATCGTGGCTGGTGCGGGTCTGCAAATCACCGGGCCCGATGGTCAGGCCGGGTATGGAGCCACTCATATTTGTGATGGTAATACGTTGATTGGGGTTAATATCCGTTACGTATAAACTCAGGCAGTTCGTGTCTTTCTCGGCAATGGTCACTACGTTTCCTTCTTTATAAAACGAATTCTGACCCGCCGGGCGAAAGAGAAGTTGAGGAGCGTTGTTATTCTGACAATCCGTAACCAGTACCTGATAGTCGCGTCGAACGAGGCCAATCAATCGTTTATTCCGATACTCGCCTACTTCCACTGAAAATACAAACAGACCTGCCCGATCGGGCGTCACGGTAAGCAATCCCGTGGTGGCGTTTACCCGTAACGGAACCCTTCCCGGAATTTCGTTGGCGACGGAAATGCCATTAATCCAGCGAACAGGTGGATAGGGCCCTGATGCGAACGTTGGCGGTGTTGGTCGATTGAGCGCGCCTGGATTTGGGACGCCCATTGAACTGTACCCGTTATAAGGCGTTACCAGCGTATAGGTCAGGCTATCCCCATCGGCGTCTTTTGCGCTGAAATCAAGGGTAAATGGCTGACCGATGCAGGCATAATCGCCTTTGGGAATGGCGAATACCGGCGAGGAGTTGTTAACCCGCGTCTGGCCGTTGGTGATGGCCGGAAATTCGAGATAGAACGTTGAACCGGCTGATCCGGGATTGTTGATGTTAGCGATTGCCCCATTTCGGCAGCATCGTTCCCAGGACATATAATAACCACCCGCATCGTTGAATACGTTCGGATCGAGCGTCAGGTCAACACTGTGTCGGATCAGCCGCGTCCGCAGCGTTGGATTGGCGCAGGCTGGTCGTGTGTACGGTACGTATTCGCTGCTGAGTCGATTTAAGGGTATGTAGCCGATAAACTGATTGGTGCGTTTGGCGAAAATACCAACGGTTACGAGGCCGTCGTCGGCACCAGCATCACCATTGTAATCGTCGAAGTAAAGATTAAGGTTGATTCGGTGCGTATAAGCACTCTGGGTGCCCAGGTAACGGAGTTCAAGTTCACCCCCTACAATGTGAGTCGCCTGGGATAAATGGCTCACAACCAGTAGGAAACTAGTCAAAATAAAGTAAAGCCAGGATGTACGGTACAAGTTTAACATACACAGAAACGGTTCGGTATTGAGTCCGTCCGAAAACGGATGCTTAAATTAGCAGTTTTTCAGGACTATATGCGTAGGAAGATTCATAAAACACCCGAACGGTTGGCAGGCGTCCGAATCGATGCAGTGGCCGCCGAGGGAAAGTGCATTGTGCGTACCGAAGAGGGCGTTATTTTCGTTGAAAATCCTACGGGTGGGCCAGGGGTTGCGCCGGGCGACGTAGTGGATCTGCGCATTACGAATACCAAAAAGCAATACCGCGAAGCCGTTGCCGAGCGCGTTCATGAGTGGTCGCCGGTGCGGACAGAGCCTTTCTGTGAGCACTTTGGCACCTGCGGAGGCTGCAAATGGCAGCATATTCAGTATCCCGAGCAACTGGGTTTCAAACACCAGCAGGTGGTTGATCACCTGACGCGTATCGGTAAAGTAGCGTTGCCGACTATTCTGCCGATTCTGGCTGCACACCCTACGCAATATTACCGGAATAAGCTGGAGTTTACCTGTGCCGAAGGCCGCTGGAAGACGTCGTTGGAGGTAAGTTCGGATCAGTTGATCGACCCGAGGGCCGTGGGTTTTCATGTGCCGGGCCGGTTCGATAAGGTGCTGCCCATTCATCATTGTTACCTTCAGCCCGATCCGTCCAACGCGATTCGTCTGGCTGTTGATGCCTATGTTTTTCAGCATGACATGACGTTGTATAACCTGAAAGTGCACACGGGTTATCTGCGGACGCTCATTATCCGTACTGCTGACACTACGCAGCAGGTTATGGTTACGTTGCAGGTCGCGCAGGACAAACCCGACCTGCTCAATGGTCTGATGGCACACCTACGTGCTACGTTTCCGCAGATTACGTCGCTGAACTACATCATTAACACCAAGAAAAACGACAGCTACCAGGATCAGGAGGTTATAAACTGGGCGGGAAAATCGTACATCGAAGAACGGATGGAGGACCTGACATTCCGTATCGGGCCTAAATCGTTTTACCAGACCAACGCCCAGCAGGCATTTAATCTGTACAAAGTTGCCCGCGAATGGGCGGGACTAACGGGTCGCGAACGGGTCTATGATCTGTACACCGGCACCGGTACCATTGCTTTGTTTGTGGCTCGACAGGCGCAACACGTAGTAGGGGTGGAGTACGTCGAAGCATCGGTGGCTGACGCCCGTGTCAATGCCGAGGTCAACGGCATCACGAATACGACCTTTGTGGCGGGCGATATGAAAGATATTCTGACCGATGGGTTTTTCGATCAACACGGCCGCCCGGAGGTAGTCATTACCGATCCGCCCCGCGCCGGTATGGACGAAGCCGTAACGCGCCAACTGCTCAGCGCGGCCCCCGAGCGTATCGTGTATGTGAGTTGCAATACGGCTACGCAGGCCCGTGATTTGGGTATTTTAGACGAGGGCTATTCCGTAATGAATGTGCAGCCGGTAGACATGTTTCCGCATACGCATCATGTCGAAAATGTGGTGTTACTGACGAAACGATAGTGTTGGTTCTGGCGCGGGTCAGTCCGGCGATCCGGTTCACTCGCGCCAGTAACCCTATTTGCGTATGCTCGCTGACGGGTGGTTCTTTTGCCATTTGGTAACGTAGCTCATGGCCTCCTGGAATGTGGTTACCCAGTAGGTCTTTTTGTTTTTGGCCAGATGCTCAACGAGCTTTCTGTGTTCCGAAGCTGACACAGCAATCCACTGGCTACCAACGCCATGAAACATGTAAACGCCTAGACCACCTTGCTGTGCGGCTTTCTCAGCATAGGCAATCAGATCATTGGCAGTGTTGGTGGGTTGAACGGCCCAGGAAGGTACCAAGAGGGAATCCAGCGTAGCGAAGTTTGTGACGATCGCATCTGTAGAAGAGCCACCCATCCGGCCATAACTCACCAGTCCCGACTGACGTAGTGTATCGACGTAGGAAACGCCACCCGCTGTTGTTTCAGTACAGGGAAAGGCAAACGTGCGTTTGGTCGATTTCCCATCCAGCAGGTATAACTGTGTGTTCATGGACTGGACTTCCTTCAGAATCCGATCAAATGTGTAATTCTCCAGTGCCCAGGCTGGTTTCCATCCTTTCGCCCCCAGGCAGGGATGAAACAACGTATGGTTCGCCAGTTCGTGTCCGTGTCGGGCCGCTTCCCGCCATTGATCGGCTGTTTGGGCGGTGGCAACAGAATTCAGGAAGAACGTTCCCGGCAGTTGGAGCGAGGTGAGTAGGGGCACTGCCTGCTCAAGCTGGCTGCTCATGCCATCGTCGTAGGTCAGACAAATAGCGGCTTTTGCGCCATTCGGCCACTGGATAGGTTGCGCTTTGCTTATCAGTGAAAAACAGAGTGTAAGGAAACTGAAAAGAATCGACAGCTGGCGTATAGAACTTGTCATCTGGTTGAAGTTACAACGTAATTAAGTGTAAATAAGCGTAAGCAGATGATCGGCTCTATTTACCGCTACGTTGCTCAAGTCGCGTTAAAATTCCAGGTACGGCGCAATCTTCTCAATAGTTTTAGCATCCAGTATTCTAATAGGTTTCAATGACTCCGCGGAGGTGTAAGCGCCGTGTTGTTCGCGGTACGTAACGATGATCTGCGCCTGCCGACGCGACAGAAATGGGTGACGGTCCAGTTCGTCGGCGCTGGCTGTATTGACCGGGATTTTGCGGACTGCCGACCGAATTTTGCCGAATGTCTGTAATTCGGTAAGGGCGAGGGAATCCAGTCCATAAATATCGCGGAACTGGTCCGTGGAAACAAAGCCACCCAGCGCATCGCGGAACTTAACGATTCGTCCGGCCAGTGTTGCGCCAATGCCTTTCAGTGCAATCAATTGAGCGGTATCGGCCGTATTGATGTCGAACGGTTGGAGTGCTGGTTTGGTCGGACGTTCGGCATAGGCTGGTCGTTCGGTGGGTTTATACGGCTCGTTGTTATAGGATTTCGCCGTGCTAGACCGGTCTTTGCCGAACGGCCCCGATGGGGAAGATTCTTTCAGGGTAATGTAGGGCTCAAGCTGCTCATAGAGGTCGGACGGGAAATCGTAGATACGTAGCAAATCCTCTTTTTTTCGAAACTGACCGCCTTTGCTGCGGTATTTTTCAATCCGCTCGGCCATCCATTTCGGTAAACCCAGTTGCTGCCAGCTAGCCACACTAATTGTATTTGGGTCGAAATTGAACAGTTTGGGTTCGCTGAATCGTTCGGCGGTCGTTTTTTCCTTATCAGAACGGTCACTAAAGCGGGGTTGTCTGGCTTCTTCGGCCTGCATCAGCGCCACCAGACTGTCGAGTTTTCGCTGGTCGACCGCCGACGTATCAGCGGGCTTTTGGCTGGCGCCATACCGATATACAAATGGAATGAGCAGACAAAGAAGCGTCAGGAAAATAAGGACGATGAAACCCCGCGACTCTTTGTGTGAAAAGCCAAAGTAATCACGAATGAGCGACTGAAACCGATTGAACATAGACGTTAGACGCAGTCCATGTATCGACGTAACTCACTCGGTTCAGTAGTATGATTCGTAGCCGCGCTTTTTATGAACTCCAAGCCTCCCGGGTCTTATACATATCAGATCGCCCGTTTACTTCATCGAGCCACCTTTAGATAAGGAATAGTTTGACTGTTAAGAGATTATTAGTTAGTTTGCTACTACTGAAACCCTGGTGCTTACTTCTTTATGTACACCTTTTCCATACGCGTGAAGCGGTCCATTTTGTTGGTTCATCCTCCGTCCATTTTGGTTGTGTTCTGACATGATACGTATCAACGATTCCCGCTTGCGCTGGCTTGGTCCCATCGGCCTGTTTTTATTCGGGAACATATTTTTCCGGCTTTCTTTCTGGTTGAACGCAACGCCCACTGCACTTATCCATTCAACGCTGGTTGGACTGGTAGCGGGTGTTCTTTTCTGGCAACTGGGTCGTGGGGTTGCCCTACGGGTGCAGGGCCAGTTGCCGGGTCTGGAACGTACGCAGAAGCGGCTGGTTATGTACTTGCTGCTGCTGCCCTTGCTGGTAAACATGGCCGTTTTCTCCCGATTTGGTCTGCACATGCTACTGGGTTCGCGGGAGTCTTGGTGGCTGGGTTCTGTCGATTACATCACGTCGCTGGGTATTCAATTGTTTTACTACGTTGTGTATGTCAGCGTCTATGAAGGCTGGTACGTATTGCGGCAGTGGAGACAGACGTATCAGGAAAAAGAAGAACTCGTAAAAGTCCAGTGGCAGATCCGTTTCAATTCGCTAAAGAGCCAGGTGAATCCACATTTCCTGTTTAACTCACTCAATGCGCTGTCGGCACTGATTGAAGAATCGCCCCCGCAAGCCAGTCAATTCGTCGATGAGCTGTCAAAAATGTACCGCTACCTGCTCCAGGCCAACGACCGGGAACTGATTTTGCTTTGTACGGAGCTAAAGTTTATTGAGTCGTATGTGCACCTGCTACAAACGCGGCATGGCGCGGGACTCAGCGTGCAGATGAACGTAGCGGAAAATTATCTCGCCAGTTCACTGCCGCCCCTAACATTGCAACTGCTGGTCGAGAACGCTGTTAAGCACAACATCGTTATGCCCAATCGCCCGCTGCTCATTGAAATCAGTACGACAGAAACGGGTCAACTGCGGGTACGCAATAACCTCCAGCGTAAGAATGGACGTAGCGTTAGCAATGGGGTTGGGCTGGCTAACATTGCTGCCAAATACCGAATGCTAACCCAAACCGACATACTTGTCCAGGACCAGGACGAACATTTCACGGTTTTGCTGCCTTTACTGAACCAGCCGATGGCCGCGGAGCTAAGCTAACTGAAAAATCCTGCTTGAGCCACTTACAGCTAATGTTTTCGGGCATAGCTGAGGGTTGGGCAATCGGCTTACGAAACAGGCGCTTTCTGAAATTTTGTAAATCACTTTGGAGAAAGACCATAGTGTAGGGCAGTAGGCGCCATGCCGAACTTCTTCTTATAAGAATAGGAGAAGTGTGACAGGCTTTCAAACCCCAGGTCGAGGTAAATGGCCGAGGGTTTCTGATGTTTAGTTTCAATAAGATGTTTTGCTTCGGTCAGCCGTTTATCCTGCAGCCAGTGACGGGGCGGAGCACCGAATGTTTTCAGAAAATCGCGTTTGAAGGCGGCCAGGCTGCGGCCGGTAAGCTGCGCAAACTTTTCAATGGGAACGTTGAAATGAAAGTTACTAAGCATGAACTTTTCCAGGTCGATTTTGTAAGGTTCTGAAAAGTCAAACAAAAAATTACGAAGACCCGGGAGGGCAAGGAGTAGTAATTTAACGCCTTCTTTCACTTTCAGGATGCCCATTTCATCGGTCATGGCCGCTCCTGAGCTGCGGGCGTAGGGAACAATCGATTGAAAATACCCCTGCAGGAATTCGTTAGAAGGAATCAGGATATTAGGTGGTCCTATATATTTCCGGTCTGCTTCGAGCTTTTCTTCTAATACGATCTTACGCAGTAGGTCTTCCTGCAGGGATATCACGATTGTCTCATAGTTCCCGCCGGGCAGCGGTGTTTTGGTGAGCGTACCCAGCTGATTTTTGCCGATCAGCAGCATTTCTCCTCCAGTCATGGAAATGGTTTGTCCGGAGGTTTCTAAGGTAAACTGTCCCGAAACCTGAAATATTAAGGTATGGTGGTTCCAGAAGCATACTTTCTCCTTTCGCTCAGCGGAGAGATAAGAATAAAAAATCACGCCCGGAAGAATCTCGGCTGGACTGGTCATTTAACGTTGTAAGTAAGTACCGCCACCTATAGCGCCTATAGCAAACGTAGTGTTCAGGATGTTCAGTTCTTCCGGCGTAAACACAATATCCATCGCTGCGATATTTTCCGGTAATCTCGACCGACGACTCATGCTGACTAAAGGCATAATATGATCGCCTTGCTCCTTCACCCAGGCGATCGCAACCTGTGTTGGCGTGTACCCTTTATTACTGGCTACTTGTTTTAAGACGTCGACTTTTTTCAGGTTATAAAGTAAGTTTTCACCCTGAAAACGAGAAAAATGGGTACGGTAATCGTTGTCGGCGAGCGGTGCTTTCAGGTCACCGGTCAATAGGCCTTCAGCCGTATTGGCGAAGGCCACTACAGCAATGCCTAATTCCCTGGCTGTTGGCAGTAGTTCACTTTCTATTTGCCGGTCGGCCAGCGAATAGCCGATCTCCAGCGCGCTGATGGGGTGAATGTCGTTCGCTTTACGGAGTTGGTCAGCCGTAATTTCCGATACACCAATGGTACGCACTTTACCTTCTTTAATCAGGTCGGCAACCGTTCCGATGATGTCTTCCACTGGCACGCTGTCATCCATTCGGCTAGGCTGGTAGAGGTCGATGGTGTCAATACCCAAACGGGTCAGCGAGTAGTTGATAAAATTCTTGATAGCGATGGGGCGCAGATCCATTCCCAACCACTGACCGTTGTGAAAGATGGCACCGAATTTTACGCTGATGAAGGCATCATCGCGTCTTCCTTTAATGGCTTTGCCGATCAGCATTTCATTATGACCGGCCCCATAAAAGTCGCCGGTATTCAAAAAATTGATACCATTATCTAGGGCTTCCTGGATAGTAGCCATACTTTCTGTTTCGTCAGGTGTCGAACCGCCCCAGATAGAAGACATTCGCATACAACCTAAACCAAGTTTAGACACGAACGGGCCATGTTGACCCAACTGAATTTTTGTGCTGTTTTTCATGGTACAAAGATCAACCGTCAAAACACGGAGTAGTTTCTTCTACGGCTCAACTATTTTGCCCGTACAGCTCATTTGATTTTCTGACCTTGTTTATAGGCGACGGATCTAATCCTGTAAACAATACGTGGGTTTATCCGTCTACTTAAAAAAGTACTGACCATGAAAATGCTCCTGGTTGTTTTCCTGAACTTATTTACCTGTGGTACTTGTCTTGCGCAGGTCTATGTGAATGGCGTCGCTATCGACACCGTCAATACGCCATTTTGCCAATTGATCTGTTCTAACGCGGGTGTTTGGACCAAGGCCAGTATTGTTATTGATTATGGACAGCGCTACGTAGATACAGGGCTGAATCGTCAGAAAATAGCGGGAGCGGATCAAAAACCAATCACGTTTAATTCGCCCATTGACATCCTGAATTTTATGGTTAGGCAAGGCTGGGAATTAGTGTCCTTTAAAACAACAGGTGGTGGAGAAAATGTAGTATTTATCTACCTCCTGAAACGAAAGAAAACCTGAAGCTACGTATTGGTTGGGCTTATTTCAATACATTGCTTTCTTCGGCGGCTTTGATGTATTGCTGAACATCGGCGGCTAACAGCAAACGCTGTTTTTGCAGCGTTTGCGCCCATTTCCGAACGGCATCTACGTACTTGGTATGCGTGTGATATCGTTCCTGCACTGATAACCGGGGATCACCGGATGAAACGCGTTCGGCTTGCGTGACCTTGAATGGGATGCTCTGCCCCGCGCCTTCACAACCTTCATTTTCGCCAAAGTTCGCGCTGCGTAGTGCCCAGCCGGTTGTGGTAGCGGTTGGTACGGCAACGGGCGGCAACCGGATACCGGCTACTTCATTCCCGTCTTTATCAACTTTGGAAACGAAATTCACGTAAGATGGGCGTCCTGCTACGTCGTGTGGAAATGTAGTCAGAATCCCCTGTTGGGTTGACGAACCAAAATCAAGCAGATAGCGGGTGGTGACCAAACCATTATAAACGACGCCAGGAATGGTAGGCCAGCCAAGCGCATCCTGGGGAACCAGGCCCGTTTGAGAACCAGGTTGTGGAATAGCCACAACCGCTGTACTGGTTGACTGCCGGGGTACTTCGCTATCTGGTGGCACTGTTCCCCGCGTAACCCATTCATCCAGTGCCAGAAATAGAGCCCGTAGCGCGGGTTCGGCGTTGGTTGGATTTTGAAATTGTTGACAAAGGCCCCGACTATTTCCGTTCCCTGTGCCATGTTGCGCACCGGATATCAGGTAAAAACGGACGTTGTCAGGATCGGGTAGATCGTTTCCTTTAGTATCGGTATGCAGAAGTGAAGCCGCTTTTACCCAGTATTCATTTGCCGAATTGATCTCGAATACCTTTGGACACGTATTTGTCGCAGTGCATTGAGCCAGACGACCCGCCGTTTTGCCCGTAAGCGGATCAGTCAGAACAGGATAGGCGAACGGAAAAACACCTTCTGGATATAAGTGATTTTGCCGGTTACGCTCGGTTCTTGAGGGCTGCGCAAAACGGATATTCAAGCCAATGCCACTGCCGCCCCCCATCCAGTTTTCGATGCCATCGAGGACGCGCCGTTTCTGCTCATCGTCGGCGTTGAAACCCAGCGTTTGAAAGTCATTGACGTAGCGGGCCGGTTGCGAAAGCGAATACGAAAACGTGTACCTGATATCATCTGCCAGCGGATTCGGATTGCCGAAATCGTCGGCGGTGGCGTAGCGTAAAAACGACACAAAGTCGCGGGTGGCCGCAAAGCCTATTCCAGCCACTATTGGATCGCGGGCTGTGTAGTGAAACTCATAAATGGCACTTTGCCGAAATGGCGTTCCAGCGGGCAGCAGCCGAATCGTTCGATCATTGACGTATTCCCAATCGCTGGCCGGAATGATTTTGGCGGAATCCTGTAAGTGTTCCCGCACCGTAAGCATTGCCTGGGTTTTGGTCAGATTGGCTGCCGGATAAGCCAGCGCATACGTTTCCGACGTAGCATTATCGTACACAATGTATTCGTAGGAGGGACCCGTAATCATTGATCCATCTTTATTTCGAGCAATGGGGACGCTGATGGTCAGGTTGTTATTGACTGATGAAGCCGATGGGTCCCAGCCATTCCAGGCCATCGTGTAGCCTAAATTCATAAGGAATCCCTCGCCAGCCTGGGCCGCTGTTATGGGGTCATTTCCACCACTACTGTTATTGAATCCGCCGAAAAGCTTGCCACCCCGATTGTTTATTTCCAGAAACAACTTGTGATTCCCCTGACTTAGGTTGATAGGTTTCAGGATGTAAATATCCATCGAATACTCGACCATCCCCCTAGCGTTACGTGGCGCAAGGGCAATGTCGGTAATGAGGGCGTTTTGCGGACTGGCCGGGTCAAGCTCTCCATAGGCTTTACCCCGGAGTTTTTCATAGGCGCCCACCTGTCCGAAGGTTTTCCCCTCAAACGTAGGGGATTGCCGACTGGTAATTTCGATGCGAACGATGCGTGCCTGAGCCGTCAGATTTGCCGCGAATAGCAGCAACACCAAAAAGGAATGTACTACGAATTGCTGTAAACCAATACGGTTCATCGTTGAAAAAAGGGGAGGTGTATGCTACTGGAGATTCTTCAGCGTCTTGGTCAGGTCCTTAAATGGGCTGACATCATACCATTCTTCAGTGCCGAGGTTCAGCCACTGCCCATCGCGTTGCGGACGTTTTAACTGGGCGTCGTCGGGGTCGTAGTCATGGTTATAGACGGCGCTCATTACATGTTGCAGTATCGACCAAGGGAGTGTTTTCGTTTGTTCACTCCGATTCTGAATGCTCACTACGTTGACTGAACGTTTCGCAAAAGAGGCTGTCAACCGTAGTTCAATGGCGCCTTGTGGCCCGGCAAAATTCAGGTATGTTAATTCAAAAGGGCGCTCACGGCCAGTCGCTTCATAAGTAGCCTGAATGAGTTCCTGGATAATATACTGCCAGTCGTCGGGCTTCATTGGTTTGCCTTGCTTGCGTTCATCGGCTTCCAGAGTCATGTCCCAAAAGTCATCGTCCTCATCCAGCTCATCTTCATTAAGCGGTTGCAGGCGGGTTTTCCCGACCAGATTCTGTATGGTTTCCAGCCACGGTTTGGGTAACTGACCCGCCCAGGTGAAATCATCATCGCGGGTATATCCTTCGGCAATTAATTCATCATCGTCGATGTCGTCGCGGTCGGGATACGTAATGGCGAGGTCAACCTGGATGGCATTATTAGCAACAGGCGTTAGCGCCAGGGTGTAAAAATAAGCGTAAGGCGCGGGCAGCGACCGGGCGGTCTGGTAGCGAATATGGAGTTTTTTGAACGACATGCTTTTTTGTCAATAGGACAGCGGTGGGGTAAAGTTAGGGGATTCGGGCTATTGTCGCTTTCTGATCGATTTTACCAGTGGGTGTTTCGGCAAAGTGATCAACAACGAACACGTCTTTTGGTACTGAATACGATCCCAGTTTTTCCCGGACAACGTCTTGAGCCAGCGTCCAGAGTTGAGGCTGGAACGCAGCGTTTTCGACAACCACTACGATTCGTTGTCCCAGTCGTTCGTCGGGTAGGCCGGCTACAAAAAAACGCCGTGTCGCCGGGCCGTCAAATGCGATGAAGTTGGCCATTACACCTTGAATAATCAGTTCGACCTGCTCAGGCTGGACTTTGACACCCCCGCTATTGATGGTCCGGTCGGCTCGGCCCAGCAACCGGAAATGCGTTTGGTCAGTTAGCTCGACAATATCGTTGGTCTGGATACGGTCAAAGTTCGTCGCGGCCGACGTAATGTGCAGACAACCGCGCTCATCGGTGCCAAGCTCAACGCCATCGAGAGCGGTAAATACATCCGTTGCTTCCGGACCATTTAATCGACGCAGGGCAATGTGGGATACCGTTTCGGTCATGCCGTAAGTGGCGTAAACCGGACTCGTAATGATTTGTAACGCTTCTTCCAGCGCCGGACTGGTAGCTGCTCCACCCACCAGGATTGCTTTCATTTTATTCAGGATAGCCAGTTGTTCAGGATCATTATGTTCTAAAATCGTTTGTAGTTGCAGCGGTACAAAGGCTGTGAAGGCAAAGGACGTAGTTGAATTAAAGACAGCCAATGGATTGCCTGATGGTTCCAGGATGGTCATGGGTAGCCCTAATTCCAGCCCGCGCACCAGCATCATCACACCCGCTACGTAGTGAACATTCAGGCAGACGAGAGCTGCGTCTCCGGCCTTTAGATCCAGTGTTTTACCTGTCAGTTGGGCACTGGCCCGCATCTGTGCCCGTGTGAGCTGAATGGGTTTGGGCGTTCCGGTCGAACCGGAGGTATGGAGTGTAAACGCGGGTTGATCACTAAACCAGGCATTGCAAAATGCCAGCGTATCGGCTTCGTAAGGCGTTTGGGGCGTTGGCCAGCGATCAGGCGCCGTGGGATCGAGAATCACGGAAAACGAAAATTTAGTTTGGCTGCTATAGGGCGAACGTAAGTAACTAAGCAAATTTAGTAGCTTTATCCGGTGGTTGCCTAATTGTCCCAGTCGGCCGGATCGAGGTGATGTAGCCGCTGCGAAATCGTACAAACCTTTTATTAACCTTACCAATTATGTTAAAAAAAACCATTCTCTTCGCTTTCCTGGTCGTGGGTAGTTTGCTAACCGTAGATGGGTTTGCCCAATCGAATGAACAGGCGGTTAGCCAGGCGGTCGATAAACTTCGCGCGCTGATGATCGACCCGACTAAGGGGGGCCTGGAAGCGCTGGCGGCTGATGCCCTGACCTACGGCCATTCAAACGGCAAGATGGAAGACAAGAAAGCGTTTGTCGACGCCCTGGTTAGTGGCGAATCCGATTTCAAAACAATTGATCTGACAGAGCAGACGATCACCATTATTGACAACACGGCCATTGTACGCCATAAACTGTCGGCTGTAACCGCTAATTCCGGAACACCCGGAACGGCCAAACTAGCCGTGTTATTGGTGTGGATTAAACAGAATAAAGACTGGAAACTGCTGGCTCGGCAGGCTGTAAAAATTTAGTTATTACGTATGCACCCGGATCGTGCCCGCAGCCGTATCTGACTCAACGATATACTGGGTCAGCGGCTGTGTAGCCGGGCCATATAACACTTTGCCCGTAGGATCGAATCGCGATAAATGAAGCGGGCAATAGAATTGGTTATCGTTGGCTCTATAGATTAATTGTGTCCCCTCGTGCGTGCAGTTTGCCGATACGGCAATAAACTGACCCGCTTTCGTTTGCGCAACAATGACGTTGTTGCTAACCACGTAGCCGCCCTTCACCGTTAAATTTTCGTTCCCTTTATCACTCAGACGTAGTGTAAAGTCAACTTTCTGATTTGGATCAGGCGTCGGATCTCCGCCAGCTTTATCCCCACAGCCTGCAGCGCAGTTTGTCAGGAGAATGGCGCCAATACTCGTACCGACAATTCGAAAAAACTCGTGTCGGTCCATTGAGGGAAAGATGGTTTCCATGTCTGTTCGTTGTAATTTTGCCAAATGAACGTCGCTACGGCGATGTAAATATGCGTTATTTTTTGTCATTCCACGACAGCGAACAAAAGTGTTCGTCGGGCAGTTTCCCAACAAATTATTATGGAAGAAGCGAAGGTATTTATTAATCCGATCTCGCCAGACAAAGTAGCCGAATCACCCGGTTTGCTGGCGTATGCACACACCGCGGGTAGTGCTGTGATCCGACCGGAAGACAAGGGCAAGATTACCGGAAGGGCCGTTGCGGCCATGCGTGAGCAGACGGATATGCAACTCAGCCAGTTGTATAAACAAATGCAGTTGCTGGCCGAACAGGCAACCGCCATCCGTAATCGGGTCGAGATTTCGGAGCGGATTTACTCGGCCCAGATGAGTTTCGAGCCCGTTGTGGGCCACACCTATCACTTTTATCAGCGCAAGAATGGCACCGATCTTCTATCTATGATTGGCCCAAATGAATGGGGACGCAAGTTTCCGTTTGAGCGCTGCCTCGCCACCGTCCGCATGATGGCCGACCATACATGGGATGTGTATTATCACGAAACCACTTATGGAGTGATGAATGATAAATGATAAATGCCTGTTGGTACTCATCATTCATCATTCATCATTCATCATTCATATGCAAAGCAATTACCCCTGGGAACCCATTAAAGAATATGAGGAGATTCTGTTCAGCTATTTCGACGGAATCGCCAAAATCAGTATCAACCGTCCGCACAAACGTAACGCCTTTACGCCCCTGACAGTCCGGGAAATGTCGGAAGCTATGGAGTTGGCTCGGCAGGATGAGCGCGTAGGTGTCATTATCCTGACGGGCGAAGGGGGCGAAGCCTTTTGTTCTGGAGGGGATCAATCGGTACGGGGGCATGGTGGCTACGTGGGTGAGGACAAAGTGCCACGCCTGAACGTACTGGACCTGCAAATGCAGATTCGTCGTATTCCAAAGCCTGTCATTGCCATGGTGGCGGGTTATGCCATTGGTGGCGGGCACGTATTGCACGTCGTTTGTGACCTGAGCATCGCGGCTGAGAATGCCCGTTTCGGGCAGACGGGCCCTAAAGTTGGCTCGTTCGATGGCGGATTCGGTGCGTCATATCTGGCGCGGGTAGTCGGCCAGAAAAAGGCGCGTGAAATCTGGTTACTTTGTGATCAATATGATGCACAGGAAGCCCTGGAAATGGGCCTTGTGAATAAAGTCGTGCCGCTCGACCAACTAGAGGAAGTCACGATTGCCTGGTGTCGAAAAATACTGGACAAAAGTCCCCTTGCGTTGCGCATGCTCAAAGCGTCGTTCAATGCGGAACTAGATGGTCAGGCGGGTATTCAACAATTAGCGGGCGACGCTACGTTGCTATACTACTTATCGGAAGAAGCCAAGGAGGGCAAAGACGCTTTTCTGGAAAAGCGAAAACCCGATTTTAGCAAGTTTCCGAGGTTTCCCTAAGATTTCGAGACAGAATACTGTCCAGTACGCGTCGCTGTTTGATGCAATAGTACCAACATTTTAGCAAAAACGACAAATGCAGACTTCGTCAGTCTGCATTTGTCGTTTTTGCCTTTCCAGAGTGTACTGCGCTGAACATAGCCAGCTAGTTCAGCGTGATACACCGCCGGACTGACTGGTCGAACCTGGATCGACTTGAGAGAATGTTCCACGTAGTTGAGTAAAATTACCTACAAGTATATCCATTATTTGAGTATAATTAGTTATGTATATGTACTTATAGTCAGATGATTAACGTATTGGGGGGCCGTTGGCACACTTTTTATTTACTAGGTTGACTGTAGTTTATAAGTAAATTTAATTACCTCAGTACCATGCATTTTCCAAGAAGAAAACACCCCCAGGTTTACCTCACTGATCAAACTTACCTTTCAGGGCTACTGACAGGGGTATTAACCGGTTTGGCTATCGGTTTTCTATTCGCTCCCCGGTCAGGCAAAGAGCTACGTAAACAGATCGCAGACAGCGTAAGCGACCAAACCAAGGAAGTTCAGAGCCAATGGGACAAAACCAAAGCGCAGGCCAAAGAAACCATCGACAACCTCAAAACCAATGTGGGGTACGTCACCGATAAAGCGGGGGACAAGGCTGATCAGTTAGCGGATGACGCCAAGTCGGGCCTTGATAAAGCCAAAGACACGTTCAGAATTGGCTAGCGTACCAGCGGCTTACTCTGATTTACTCAACTCCTGTGAAAGAATCCCTGACTCACCCTGAATCGGGGATTCGCTTTTAACAACCTAAATCGACAGGTAGTGGCTACCTAAATGACCAGGGCTTTTTACATTATCTTTTTACTATTCATTATTGAAAATTATGCAGCGTGAACTTTCTTACTCAACTGAACCGGTTTATGGAATCGGCAATTTTATGAAACGTATTTCCTGGAGTGCCATATTCGCCGGGGTTCTGGTGGCTATTGTTGCCCAGATGTTGCTGACTCTTTTGGGGCTCGGCATTGGCTTAAGTACTATTGATCCAGTAACGGAACAAAATCCGACCGCCGGGCTGGGCACGGGAAGTGCTGTCTGGTACATCATCAGTAGTTTACTCTCCCTGTTTGTGGGTGGGTGGATTGCTGGTCGGCTCGCCAGCTCTCCCCGCCTGTTTGATGGCATTATTCACGGCGTACTAACTTGGTGTCTGGCTACGTTGATCACAATCTATTTTCTGACTACGACCATTGGTAGTCTCATTGGTGGGGCTGGTCGACTGGTCGGTAGCTTGGTTAGCACAGCCGGATCAGCTGTTGCTTCGGCAGCGCCCGGTATTGGTAATGCGGTACAGGGCCAGCTGAAAGAAAACGGCATCGATTTACAAAACGTAGATTTGTCTAATCTGACGCAGGAAGCGAACAAACTGCTACGGCAAACGGCAAACCCCAACCTGAACCCAAACACCCTGGAGCGTAAAGCCGATCAGGCGGGTCAGCAGGCGAAAGCCTCGGCTGAGCGGGCAGCTTCAGACCCCCAAGCAACCGATGATATCGCGGGTGGTTTGTTCAAACAATTGTTCAAGCAGGGGCAGGCTACAGTCAACAGTGTGGATCGGGAAGATGCCGTGAACGTCGTTATGAAACGGACGGGCAAGAGCCGGGATGAATCTGAACAGATCGTTGACAATTGGATCAATACCTACAAACAAGCTGCTGCTAAGTTAGAACAGACCAAGAAAGAAGCAGAAGTCAAAGCTCGGCAGGCGGCAGACGCCACGGCCTCTGCCGCGTCCAAAGCCGCTATTTTCGGCTTCTTCGGCCTATTGATTGGCGTAATAGCTGCCGGATACGGCGCCAAGATGGGAACTGACTCCAAGGACGATGTAAATGCATCGGATCGGCCCATTGGAGCAGTTCGCTAAGGTAATACACCGGAAGAAGGATTCCTCTCCGAAAAAGCAAAAACAGGTTTTAGTAAGTGCCCGTAAAAACAAACAGGTCCGACTTGTCATTCGGACCTGTTTGTTTTTACGGATACGTCGAAGCTAATAAAGAAAAGACTTCTACAATGAATTATAGAGAGTAACTAAGAAAAGTTGAGACGTAACTATTCACCATTGATAATAATTCCTTCCCATCGATTAGCTTTAAGTAGTGTTGGTATGATTTAGTTGCATATTTTTTTATAACATCAGCAGAGAATCTTAGATTAGTGACCATAACACCAGTACTAGCTTTTAATTCATTTATTTTAAAGAGAAACCTTTCTACTAGTTCAATTCCTAAAGGTGCTTTTTTGCGTGTTTTACATTCAATCAAATGGCATGTTGGGATTACTCCTTCATTTATTGCAACCATGTCATAGCCACCGTCTCTTGTTCTTTTGGTAGGTGTTACATCATAACCTAAGCCAATAAAGAGCTTTCTGACAATCCGCTCAAAATCGTAATGATGTGTACTGTATATCTTCTTATTGTTATTGTAAATTTCTAAAATTAGCTCATCAACCGCATCTACATGTAACTTCCTATTGAGTTCATTAATTAGAATGACTGCGGTAATACCGCTTGGGCTTAATTTTGCTGGATTTAGATCATCAACACGAACATCAATGATCCCATCCTCAATCCTGAATAGAAAATTCTCTAAGATTGGTACAATTGGATTAGTGCCGACTACGCCGTTAATAAGCTGTAGATTTTTTAGAAGTACTGAGGACGATACAATAAACTTCATAAGTCTGAAAAGTTATCTGCATAAATATACAAAAAAAGCCCGGCCACTTCTCAGCAGTCGGGCTTTCCAAAATCTATTAATTACATCTCGATTTCAGCATCCAGATTCGTAAAAGCGATCTCGCCCTCGTTGTTTAATTCCATCAGGACGACAGAATCTTTCTTGACCTCGTTGGCCAGAATGGCTTTCGACAGTTCATTGAGTACCCGACGTTGCAGTACGCGTTTCAGCGGACGGGCACCAAAGATGGGGTCGAATCCTTCTTCGCCGAGTTTGGTTAGCGCTTCGTCCGTCGCGTCGAGCTGGATGCCGTTTTCAGCCAGTCGTTGCTTGATCTGACGGAACTGAATGTCCACAATCTTGCGGATGTTGGCCTGCGTCAGCGGCTCGAACATTACGATCTCGTCAATTCGGTTCAGGAACTCGGGACGTATCGTTTGACGTAGCAACTCCAGCACCGCCGACTTGGCTTCTTCCAGCACCAGCGAGTGGTTCCAGCCTTCGTCTTCGGTAAATTTCTCCTGAATCAGGTGACTACCGATGTTCGACGTCATGATGATGATCGTGTTCTTGAAGTTCGCTACACGACCTTTGTTATCGGTCAGGCGGCCTTCGTCGAGCACCTGCAACAGAATGTTCCAGACATCGGGGTGCGCTTTTTCGATTTCGTCAAGCAGGACCACCGAGTAGGGTTTGCGACGCACCGCTTCGGTCAATTGACCACCTTCGTCATAACCAACGTAGCCCGGAGGGGCACCAATCAACCGGCTAACGGCGTGGCGTTCCTGATATTCCGACATGTCGATACGAACCAGCGCATTCTCGTCATTGAACAGGTATTCGGCCAGCGTCCGGGCAACTTCGGTTTTACCAACACCCGTGGTGCCGAGGAAGATAAACGAACCAATAGGCCGTTTCGGGTCCTGCATTCCGGCCCGACTCCGGCGTACCGCATCCGCCACCACTCCAATGGCTTCAGCTTGTCCGACTACGCGTTTGCCAAGTTCTTTCTCCAGATTGAGCAGTTTATCCCGATCGCTTTGCAGCATTTTTGAAACTGGAATTCCCGTCCATTTGGCTACCACTTCGGCAATATCCTCGGCGGTAACTTCCTCCTGCATCATCCGATCCGACGAGTCTTTGTCGGTATCTTCTTTAACCAGTGAGTTCAGTTTCGTTTCGATCTCGGGAATACGGCCGTAGCGGATTTCGGCTACTTTCCCGTAATCGCCCGCCCGTTCGGCCTGTTCGGCTTCCAGACGCAATTTGTCGAGCTGCTCTTTCAGGGTTCGGCCTTCGTTGACCGATGCTTTTTCACCTTCCCATTTGGCTCTCAGATCATTACGTTGTTCGCTTAAGTCCTCGATCTGGCGACTCAGAAATGTTTCTTTTTCCCGGTCGTTTTCCCGCCGAATGGCTTCCCGTTCAATTTCCAACTGCATGATACGTCGGTTGAGTTCGTCGAGTTCTTCGGGAACCGAATCCATCTCCAGGCGCAGTTTGGCAGCCGCTTCGTCCATCAGATCGATGGCTTTGTCGGGTAAAAAACGATCGGTAATGTAGCGCGTTGAGAGTTCAACAGCGGCAATCACCGCATCGTCTTTGATCCGAACGCCGTGGTGCAGTTCGTACTTTTCCTTGATACCGCGTAGAATCGAAATGGCATCGGGCATGTCGGGCTCATCGACCATGACGGCCTGAAACCGGCGTTCAAGCGCTTTATCTTTCTCAATATATTTCTGGTACTCCTTCAACGTAGTCGCACCAATCGTATGCAGTTCACCACGCGACAGGGCTGGTTTCAGCAGGTTGGCCGCATCCATAGCGCCTTCACCACCGGCACCCGCGCCGATAAGCGTGTGAATCTCGTCGATAAACAAAATAATTTGACCGTCAGAATCCGTCACTTCCTTGATAACGGCTTTCAAACGTTCCTCAAACTCGCCTTTATACTTGGCACCTGCAATCAGCAGACCCATGTCGAGCGAGACGATGGTTTTGGTTTTCAGGTTTTCGGGAACATCGCCCGACACGATACGTTGGGCAAGTCCTTCAACAATGGCGGTTTTACCCACACCTGGCTCACCCAGTAAAATCGGGTTATTCTTCGTACGGCGGCTCAGGATTTGCAGTACCCGCCGAATTTCCTCATCACGGCCAATCACCGGGTCGATTTTGCCGGTGCGTGCCCGTTCGTTCAGATTAACGCTGAACCGTTCCAGGGATTGATATTTAGCTTCTGCGTTTTGGTCTTTCACCGAATTTCCTTTTCTAAGTTCGTTGATAGCCGCTTTCGTTTGTTTCTCGTTGAAACCGGCATCCTTCAATAACGTTGCAATTTGGTCTTTACCGCCCATAAGTCCCAGCAACATCAACTCAACACTGACAAATTCGTCGCCGAACTCTTTGGTATAGCTGGTGGCTTTGGCCAGGGCTGCGGCTGTATCATTACTGAGGTAAACGCTGCCGTTACCTCCTGAAATCTTTGGATACGTAGTTAGAATGGCCTGTAGAGCACCACTTGTATTCTGTAAGTTGATTCCAAGTTTTTTCACAATGAAACCAATTACGTTTTCGTCTTCCGACAGAATGGCCTGAAGCAGGTGACCTGTTTCAATGGCTTGCTGGCCGTTCCCCAGCGCAATCTCCGACGCTTTCTGAACGACCTCCTGTGCTTTTACGGTGTAATTTTTAAAGTCCATGACAGTGAAGGTTTAGTATTTTTTATTGTATACCTACTCTATAACAAATCACGGACCGAGCTAGTTTTTTCAGTCATTTTGGCGGATAAACAGCTTTTTTGACTCTTATTTGCGACAAAATGGCTTGAAAATAATGGAAGATAGAATGGGAGTTGTCAAGAAACTATTTAGCATTACTTATCAAGCACTCGAACAACAAATGGATTTTCATTCAAGTACGGTAAGGGTGTTACATGCTAAAGATTTATTTGAAAAATTACCTTTCTTCTTGACAAGTTTTATAACTGTATATGAAAATAGCTTTTTAAGCAACATTCCCGATGATAATACATTAGCAAGTATATCCCGTAATATAATTGAATTACGTAATGTGTTTCAATATGTGATTGAATATAGGCTTTCCAAGGAAGAGAGTGAATTTAGGTCATTTTCTATGGAGTTACATAGAGCAACAAGGGAAAAAGAAATTTTGGAAAAACTCGGTGTAGATGATGGAAATGTAACACTGCGCTGGGGGTTCATCTTGTCCTTGGTTAAGGAGAATCCTTTCTGCCAGTCCCTGAATGAGAGCGAAAGAAAGAAAGTGCTGAAAGCTCAGAAGCCTTATTACTGGGAATTTATGAAGAATAAAAAAGAGCTGTTTGAGAAGGGGGCAGAAAGCGCACTATATGATCTTCTTTCTAATCTTACACATTCATTTCCGCTCAGTAACTCTATAAGAAGAGAAACACCATATAGTTTGATCTTCTCCTATGAAAAAGTACTAGCGATATGTTGTGAGGTGACAATTATTTATAGTGCATCTATAGTAAGAGACTATCTGTCATTGAGAAGCACCGTTTTTAGAAACCTAATTTATAAGGAAAGGGAATTTTTAAAAAACTGCTTAGACCCTACACCGCTTTTAAAATTTATTAATGAAAACAAGATTCAAAAAGGAGGATTATTTTCTTCGGAAGGAGATTAAATATAACGATTAATGTTTGTTAATAGGTCATCAACAACCCAAATGTTCATGCTAACAAAAAAGCCGCCCTTCATCAGGCGGCTTTCGTTACTAATCTAATTCGATTATTACTGGCTTCGTACGCTCTCGGGCAATTTCAGCCTGATGAGGTTCCTGAGTTTCGACCGATCCGGCCAGCACTTCCGCTTCGGCATCATGAATCATTATGCGGTCGTATGCATGGAATTTGCCTTTGGGGAGCCAGTAAGCTAACAAACCGACATAGGCAGCAGCCAACAAAGCGGCCGTCCAGCCAACAATGGGTTTCTTTTCCCATTGCCGGGTAGCGATGCCACCAAACCCAGCGACAAACGGAACCATGTACCAGGGGTCGTTCAACTGCCGGGCGATAAGATAACCAGCTCCTGCTGTTGCACTCAGGATGCCCGCTGATACCGGCTCATCGCGTTCTTCGTCCGGTTCCCAGGCATTCAGGGTTAATAACGTATTGGGCGTGCCGACGACCGTAGCGACGGTAAGCCATCCAGCATACAGACTCACCGGAATGCGCAGGTATTTTTCGGGAACTGGTACGTCGGTTTTGCCAATTTCCAGACTCTGATGCAACGCCAGTGCCGCAGGTAAGCTTAACTTGGTGGTTAGATCCGAAATAAGAATACTCTGTGGATCATTTTGCGAGAAAAACCGACCGAAAATGGCATTGAGCGTCCAACTAGTCCACCACCACGGCTGGGCTTTCTGATACCGAGGATTGTATTCTTCCGACGGAAGTGCCTGATGTACGAGTAGGGCCCCTAAACCAGAATAAATCGTCGACCAGACAACCCCAAACGCCCAGCCTGCCGGAACAATCATATTCTTCTCAAATACTTCCTCATATTCAACCGGTACGTCATATTCATACTCCGAGCCTTCGTGATCGGCCTCATGGCGTTTTTTACTTTGCTGCCTTGACTGACTACTCGATACGGTTGTGTAAATAATACTGCCGACGGCAAAAACCGCCGTAGCAATGCGCCAAAACGATGAATTTTTCATGCTGAGTTGAGATGTGTAGTTTAAACCTATTAGGTCTCGGACCGCCGGAGCGGTCCGAGACCTAATAGGTTTGATGTTAAGCAGCCAGTTCTTCCTCTACTTCCTCTCCCTTAACGGCCAGTTTTCCTGCTTTCTCCTTTGTGTTCTGATAGGCATCCACAACGGTTTCAACTACCTTGTCTACTACGGATGACAACGTATCAGACAACGAGTTGCCAGCCGAGCGGGCTTTGTAGCGGTAACGGGCTTTCTGAAAATCGCTGGTGTTTTTGTAGCCGATCGTCAGGGCAATACCGGCAATCACCGCGATACCGATACCTATGCCCCAGGCCAGCGAAATAGTTGGCTCTTCTTCGTCGGGCTTTTGCGACATTTTACCGCGCATCACAGCTGCCAGCGTTTCCTGAGGGGCTACGTATGACAGCACCTCGTACGATTTGTTTTTCAAACCACCCGGCACGACTTTAGATTTTCTGGCCATAAGAGCATCGTATCCGTCTTTGGCTACCATGACCGGGTCCTGTAACTCGTCCGTCACCTTTGTATTCTCCGCGCCCGCTTTGTTGAAAAAGTCGGTATCGGTGGCGTTTGGCAGAAGGGCTGTGATGGATACGTTCGTGTCTTTCAACTCGTTAACGAGCGACTGCGTGAAATTATAAACGTAGGCTTTAGTGCCCGCGTAAACAGCCATCAGCGGAGTCGGTGTGATGGATAGCAACGAAGCCAGGTTCAGGATTTTTCCTTCATCACGAGCCAGCATATCGTATAAAAACAGCTTCGTCATTTGAGTCAGCGTCAGTACGTTGAGGTGAATCATCGACTTTTCGCGCTCCCAATCGGTGTCGGTTGCAAACAGCCCATAAAGACCTACCCCCGCGTCGTTGACCAGCACATTGACCGTAATATTTTTGGCCTTTACCTGATTATATACATCCTGGGCGGCATCCTCTTCAGCCAGGTTTTTATTAATGACCGTAACGTTCTCGGTGCCATAATTGCTCTTGAATACGTCGGCGAGTCGGTCGAGTTTTTCTTCACTACGTCCAACCAGCACTAAGTTGTAGCCATCCTGGGCAAATAATTTGGCAAGCTCCTGACCGATGCCGCTGGAGGCCCCTGTAATCAGGGCAGTTTTTCCTGTTTCTGAATTCATAATCTGAATGGTTAGTTCGTAAAACGTTGCTTCTATGCAACTACGATGTTGTTAAGTTGTTTTAATAGCCTGGTATTTACGTATTACTCAAAATCTGTGGAAAGTGGGTAGTAAAGCAGACAAAATACCCTGGAATGCGTTTTAGGGGTAAGCAACTAGTCTACTATGAAAACGCAGTTCACACTCATAATTCTCTTCATCGTAGGGATAATGGGCTGTTCATCCTATCGCATCGTGCGAAACCAGGGAGACAAATCGACAAACTGGACAACGTATCGAACGTTCGCATTTATTGACACGACGCGCATTGATCCAACGCCCAGTGCGGCTTATCAGGCAGCAATCGCACAGGTTGAGCGGGCGGTAGGAACTGAATTAACCAGACGTGGGTATCAACAACTAGCTAGTAACCAACCCGCGTCTCAATCTGACCTGCTGGTAAACATAGGTGTTGTTGTCAGCGAAAAAACGCAAACCCGCCAAACGACGATTTATGAGGCACCGCGTTATATTGGTCAGCGAAGGTATCATTGGCAAAGTCAGGATGTGCCGGTTAGCACCTATAAAGAAGGAACAATTAGCCTGCACATTGTCGATGTGAAGCAGAATGCGCTTATCTGGGATGCGGCCGTTGCCGGTGTGTTAGGTAAAAAAGGAGCTACGTCTGAACAGATCAACGAAGCTGTCGACAAGGCATTTACAAGGTTTCCTGGTAATCGGAAATAGCTAAAAAATGCCCTCCCGAACATTCGGGAGGGCATTTTGTCAAGTAGATATTTTATCGTTGTTCAGGCTGTCACTTGGCAACGACTTTTACGTCAATCTTACGTAGTGTTGGCCTGGGAACTGCTGATGTGTCTCGTCGATAAACGCCTGTACCCCGGCCAATGGCGTCTACCCGAAGAAAATTGATACCAGCCGTCATTAACTGTTGCTTGATTTGATAGACCCGTTTAAAGGACAGATTTTTGTTCGTAAAACCTCCCTGGGCGTCATTGGCATAGCCAACCAGTTGAATCTGTAATTGGGGATGCGTCTTTAAGAGCGTGGTTAATTCACCAATAGCCGCGACCGAGCCGGGCGTCAGGGACAGTGAGCCGGGCAAAAACGCGACGCCTGTCATAGTAAATACACGCCCTTTGGGAAGCGCGGGATTCGTCAGGTAAGGCGTCATTAGTTGCGTCAACCCACCGGCTACTGTGGCCGTCGTTGGCGGGGTAACAGCCGTTGCCGAAGTGGCTGTTTTAGCTGCCGGATCTTTCGGAACGGCCAGCGATCGGGTAACCGTATCGGCCTGAATCGAATCGCCAGCTACGGTCGAAACGTCACTACTATCTTTGTGTTCGTCCGAATATTTTTGGGTATTCTGGTAAATGTAATAGCCTACAATGGCCAGTGCCAGCGCAATCAAGGCGCCAAACCCCCATTTGGTGAGTGCCGCATTCTCATTATCCGAATCATCGGTGAGGTCGTAGCTGGTAATCTGACGAGCAGGGGGAGCTGTTGAGCGCGTGGGCGAATCGACCGTTGGGCGCCGGGTTTGCGCTGCCTGGCCCGTCACAATTTGCTGAAGGCCAACCTTATCAACTAAACGGGGCATAAAGTCGTCTGGAACGGCGCTAATAAACGCATCGCGTTCCGAGAACAGCATCGAGGCCAGGCCTTCGGCATCCAGTTTCTGGTCTTTAACCTGTTTGCCAAGTACCTGAAGAACAATCGTGGTGGTAAGCCCCAATAACGAAATTGACGACGAGTTGCGAATCCCGGCATATGTCGAAATCATGTTGCTGATCGAACTCTTCATCGCGGGTAACAAGTGACTTATCACGTCGTTACCCTGCATAATAAGCGTATTCGTTTGGGAGGGGTCGCGTAAAATATTGCCCGGATTGTCGGTTAACGTACCGTCATATCGGCCTTTCTGAATATGGCTGTAGAGCTGATTTACGCCAATGTCGCTCATTGTTCGTTTCATCAGACCCCCTATTATCGTATAAACAAGCCCATTAACGGCTTTGCTGGTTTTATCGGCAGGTTCGTCAATATATGTGGCAATGCGCGACATAACATCCGAACTTAAAACATTATTTAAATTGGCAAATAAATTCATATGGTGAACAAACTCAATCAAGCAGAAATAAAATGGGTGCCATCACGCACATCACGACCTACATCGGCACAGAACACCCGGCGGGCAGTAGCCCCGCGATAAAATTAGGGAAGGTTTAGCAAAGGTTACATAAGACCGGCTAATAAATCCTGGATTTATCGTTTGGGTAACCGTTCGATAACTTCCTGATACTCCGTCTCGACAGCGCGCAGCCTCTCCTGACAAAATGTAATCAATTCGGTCGCCAGTCGAATCTTGCCAGGCAGTTCGTCGAGAGGTACTTCTTCGTTCTCAATTTCATTGACCAACGTACTAAGCTGGTCATAAGCATCCTGGTAAGTCATAATTAGTTATTAGTCAATAATCATCAGTCGTTAGTCAAGAGTTTCTAATCGTCAGCATACACTACCGACTGACGACTATTGACTGACGACTACGTTAATGCTTCCATCATACATCTGCACCTGAAGCGTTTCGTTGGGTTGAATGTTGGTGGTGTGGGTTAGAATCCGGCCATTGCGTAGCAGCAGCGCGTATCCTCTTTTTAGTACGTTGGATGGATCGAGGTGACGTAATGTAACGGCTTTTTCGGCAAGGTCGGTGTGGCGGCCACGAAGATATGTGTGCGAAACGAATCGCAGCCGTTCGGTTTCCCGGTCAAGGTTTTCCCGGGCTGATAGCAAGGCTTCACGAGCCACCATTCGCAGTCGCTCTCGTAGTTGAAGGCAACTTTCTTCAAACTGCCGATTGTGTTCAATCAGAAAAGCCGCTGCTTTGGTTGGGGTTTTTACGCTCTGGTGGCAAAGCAGGTCGGTAATGCTGATATTGCGTTCGTGACCAATGCCAGCCAGAATAGGAATACCAAATCCAGCGACAGTTTGTCCCATCAGATACGTATCGAATGAACCAAAATCCAGTTGTGAGCCGCCCCCGCGCACAATAACGACCGCATCATACGCTACACCATTTGTACGAATGCGCTCTAACTGCCCGCAAATGGCACGTTCGGCACCCTGGCCCTGGACCTGCGTCAGAAATTCATCGACTACGAAATCATACCCGAAAGGATTCTGTGCTAATTCGTGCCTGAAGTCGCGCCAGCCATCCGAATTGGGCGCCGTTATGAGCGCCAGCCGTTGCATAACGGCAGGGCGGGGCAGAAGCTGATTGGCCGTAATATACTGTCCGGCTTCGAGCCAGATCAGATCGGGATGATCCTTAACCAGCGAATCAAGCACCGCTTGCCGTTCCCGTTCGAGATTGCCAAGGGTGTATGATGGATCAATTTTCAGGATCTCCAGCCGCAATCCATAGACCGGGCTATAGCTTACCGATACGAGCAGTAACAGTTGAATATTACGGGCAAATGCTACGCCCGTTTCCTGCTCAAAGTTGCCGATAGTATGGTAATTCCTTCGCCAGATGCAAGCCTCCATTTTGGCGAGTGTTTCGCGGCCCGCCGATTCTCGGTCTACCAGCGTCAGGAAGCAATAGCCCCGGTCAGGGTAGTTTTTAATATCGCTTGTTTCGGCCACTACCCAAACCGCTTTCTGCCCAAATGCTTCGTCAATGACGGCTTCGAGTGTAAACGCTAAATCAGAAAGACGAATGGGAGACATTGGTAAAGAGCGAAAGAATGAAAGTGCGAAAGAGTAAAGGGCGGAATAACTCTGCGCTCAATCACTCTTTCGCACTTTCACTCATTAAATTATAGTCCTTCAAACTGTTGTAGAAACCTGACGTCGTTTTCGGTGTATAGCCGAAGGTCATTCACTACGTATTTCAATTGGGTGATCCGTTCGATTCCCATGCCGAAAGCAAATCCTGTGTATTCCTCGGGGTCGATGCCGCAGTTGGCAATGACCTGCGGGTCTACCATACCCGAGCCGGCAATTTCGACCCAGCCCGAATGCTTGCAGATATTGCAGCCTTTGCCACCACAAATCTGACAGGAAATATCAATCTCGGCGCTCGGCTCGGTAAACGGAAAATACGATGGGCGGAAACGAATTTGTGTACCCGGCTCAAACATCTCCTTCACGAAGTGATAGAGCGTATCCTTCAAATCCTTGAATCCCACGTTACGATCGATGTAAATGCCCTCAACCTGGTGGAACATGCAGTGTGCCCGTGCTGAAATGGTTTCGTTCCGATACACCCGTCCGGGCATGATAGAACGAATGGGCGGTTTTTGCCGCTCCATCAGACGAATTTGCACGTTGGACGTATGAGTACGTAGTAGCATATCGGCAGGCGCGCCATTTTCCACCTTTGCGACGAAGAACGTATCCTGCATGTCGCGGGCCGGGTGATTTTCGGGGAAGTTTAGTGCTCCGAAATTATACCAGTCCGATTCGATTTCGGGACCATCAGCCACGTTGAAGCCAATCCGTTCGAATATCTGAATGATACGTTGACGGACTAAACTCAGTGGATGCTGCGTGCCCGTCAGGTTCGGAATGGTGGGTAGAGTAAGATCAACGGGTGGCGCACTGTCGGCGGCTGTTCGCTGCTCATCTATTTGCTGGGTAAACGTTTCAAATCGTTCCTGCGCAAAATTCTTAAGGCCATTTAATTCCTGTCCCACCGCCCGGCGATCAGCCTGCGGAACAATTTTAAGTCCTTCAAAAAGTTCGGTTATCACACCCTTCCGGCTAATGAATCGCATCCTGAACTGCTCCAGTTGCTCCGGTGAGTTGATAGTATAGTGTTCAATTTCCTGATGTAGGTCTCTTACTTTGTCCAGCATATGCTACGGTTTCAGCTATTTGCTCCAACAAAGGTACATAAAAAGTGAGGAGACAGTCGGTTTGTACTAGGTGAGATCCTTATATGACTGACGAATTTGTGTTTAAAATGCGGTTGAAAACAAAAAGGAATTGATTGGACATGATACTTACCTTTTGTTGAGTAAACGGAAAATGTGCCTGAATATTAGGTAATTATGATCAGTAGTTTTACTTATTGTTGGATGATTTAATAAGTAGGTCTGATTCTTGTGAATGAATGTGGCGGGAGTGAACCTTACAAGTAGTGGCTGCGGTATGTGGATCGGTATAGTAAGTTTCTGAGTGTCAACCCATAACTCTAGTTTATTAATCATCATATCAAACGACTATGAACCCATTCACCAAAGACTCTATTTTTGACAATGTGTCCATCCCGTTCCACAATAGTGTGGAAAAAATTGCCGATTCGGCTTACCTGCAGAAACTTCTCATCCCATTTTATGATCGTAAACGTACCGTTTCGGTCGATGAGATTGTACGATTGGAAGGTTGTGGAAATTACACAAACTTCTACCTGAAAGACGGTACAAAGATGCTGGTGTCCCGGACGCTGAAAGAATATGAAACATTACTGGATGGGCAGGCTTTTGTTCGGGTGCACAAATCCTGCATCGTTAACCTGGGATTTGTCCGCAAGTTTTTTGTCAAAAAAGAGGGTGAACTTGAGTTGATAGACGGACAGCAGATAAAGATATCACGTCGGCGTGCTCAGATGTTCATAGACCGGATTCGGGATTTTCAGCCTGTCCTGGTTAGTTAAGAGATTACGAAGGGGTTACCCGGCCTTTAAACCGGTAGAATATACCTTATCTGACCACGTAGTTTTACGCAATAGGCAGGGTACATTCACTCAAAAAATACGATAAAATTAAGCTCAATGGCTTGATTAGCAACTGGTTACTCTTCGAAAGTAGCCCTTGCCGATCAAGCCATTTCTTTTTGAACCAGCGTCCATAAGGTAGTTTTGTTTCATCAATCACCTAAGACATCGACCAAAAATCCCTCTACCATGGAAGCCACGACTTTATCCTCATCACAGCCACTATCCTCCGTTGTTCCTCACTTCCCGTCTTCGTATCAGCGAGGTTCGCAACGTATTGCGCTACCCTACCTGAATCGCACTATATTTATTTCTGTAGACGACATTTTGTGCCTCCAAGGCGAAGGCAATTATACGTTCCTGCACACCCGCGATCGGAAGCGATATTTAGTATCGAAAACGCTTAAAGAATTTGAAAAAACGCTGGATGGCTCGATGTTCCTGCGTATTCATAAATCATATATCGTCAATTTGGCCTACGTACAACGTAGCATCTTTACGAAAGAACATCAGGTGAAGCTGGCCGACGGACGCGAAGTGGGTATCTCCCGCCGACGGGTAAAAGTAATTTCGCAGCAGCTTGCCCAGTACTGGCAACGCCTTTATAACTAGAAGATTATCGTTAAAAAACAAATGACCCGCCGGAAGTTTCCGACGGGTCATTTGTTTTCGCGTTGAGTCGTTCTAAAATAGTCTGTAGGCCAGTGTGATCTGCCAGGACTTCATTGTCTGACTAAATTTGGCTGCGTTATCAACGGTGTTGATCTGAGCGATGTCGGAAATGTTGCCCTGATAGCGTACATCAAGACCGAAAGATCCGAGGTCCAGTCCACCACCAACCTGGTAGCCATAATAGGCTTTGGCCCAGGCATCATTGAGCGAACCACTGGTGTATTGGCTTAACGCCTGGCCCAGCTTCTGATTATCGTCAACCCGGAATGAGACAACCGGCCCAGCTACCACACGAAGTGGTCCCCCTTTAATACCCAGCAAAAGTGGTACGTCGAAACTGGTGGTTGTCACCTTAACCGTTTCTGTTTGTCCATTCCGAATGATGCCAAATTCACCCGCCCGGGTTGAGTAAAGAAGTTCGGGTTGAATGAACAGATTTTTACCGAAACGGGCGTAAATACCAAACGAGGTGCCAGTCTTGCTATCAAAGCTGTCGCTCAGGCTGTTCCGAAACGTTTGGCCATCAAGGCTTACCGAGGGCGATCCGTTGGCATTGGTACCCGTTGATACAAAATTGCCAAAACTAAGCTTGGAGAGGTTAACCCCCCCTTTAATTCCGATCTGAAAGCCGCCTTGTGCAAATGACAGGACGGGCAGGCATGTAAGTAGTGCGAAAAGCAGGTTTTTTTTCATAATTGGTCGTATCAGACGCTGTTGTTTGTTAAACGCAGATTGATAATCTACCGTACAGGACGCCAACTTATTTCGAGCGAACGGCGTTAGAACAGTGGGCAGTTATCCGTAAATAATTACCAGTTTTTGTCGTGCGGTGATTGGATTCCATACCAGCCGTAACGTTTAATGGATGACTGAATTTATTTACTGATAATTGTTAACTGCTCACTGTTTACTGAAAAAATGGCCAAGTTAAAAACTACCTATTTCTGTCAGAATTGCGGCCATCAGTCGGCCAAATGGATGGGCCGATGCCCGTCCTGTGGAGAATGGAATACAATCGTAGAAGAGGTTGTTCAGAAAGATGAGCCCGTGGCAGGCGGCTGGCGTAGCCCATCGGCCGGACCGGGTGGGATGAAAGTGGCGGCCAAGCCCAAAGCCCTTCACGCGATCAATTATGAAGAGCAACCGCGTATATACACCACCGATGGCGAACTGAATCGGGTGCTTGGCGGGGGTATTGTGCCTGGATCACTGGTGCTGATTGGCGGGGAGCCAGGGATTGGTAAATCGACGCTCTTACTGCAAATTGCTCTGAGTCTGGCAGGGATGCGGGTTTTATACGTATCAGGTGAAGAAAGTGAGCAGCAAATTAAAATGCGTGCCGAACGACTCGACGTACCAACCAGCGATTGCCACGTTATGACCGAAACGTCCACCCAGAATATTTTCCGGGTGGTCGAACACTTCGAACCCGAAATTTTGATTATCGACTCGATTCAGACCATGCAATCGTCGCTGGTGGAGTCGGGAGCGGGGAGCGTTTCTCAGGTACGCGAATGCGCGGCCGAATTCATGAAGTACGCCAAAGAAAGCGGTGTGCCGGTGTTCATGATTGGGCACATCACCAAAGAAGGAACGCTGGCCGGACCTAAAGTGCTGGAACACATGGTTGATACCGTACTGACCTTCGAAGGCGATCGGCATACTACGTACCGAATCCTGCGTACGAATAAAAACCGCTTCGGTAGCACTGACGAATTAGGTATCTATGAAATGCTTGGTACGGGGCTCAGGCAAGTAACGAATCCCTCCGAAATTCTCATTTCACAACGCGACGAGGCTTTAAGCGGGGTTACAATTGGCTCTATGCTGGAAGGTAATCGGCCGCTCATGATCGAAACCCAGGCGTTGGTAAGCGTAGCGACCTACGGCACTCCGCAACGTAGCAGCACCGGTTTTGATGCCAAACGACTGAATATGTTGCTGGCAGTTCTGGAAAAACGGGGCGGCTTCCGACTTGGGCAACAGGACGTATTCCTGAATATCGCGGGTGGTCTGCGCGTTGAAGATCCGGCGATTGATCTGGCAGTCTGCGCGGCCGTCGTGTCGAGTTACGAAGACATCGCTATTCCGCCATCGGTGGCTTTTGCTGCCGAAATTGGATTAGGGGGCGAAGTGCGGGCCGTGAGTCGGATTGAGTCACGTATCGCTGAAGCTGAAAAGCTTGGGTTCAAGCAAATGTTTATTTCCAAATACAACATGAAAGGACTGGATACCCGAAACTATAAAATTAACATTAAGGCCGTTTCGCGGCTCGATGAGGTATTTCAGGGGGTGTTGATGTAAAGTTTTTGATTACATTTGACCAAAACAGAAATGCAATATGCGCTTAGTCATAGACGTAGATAGACAGTACAAGAAACTATTCATGGAAGTTGCTAAAGCCGCCAAAGCGAAGGTGCAGATTGATGAGCAATACCAAACTCAGGCGGAGGAAGATAAGGCGCTAGTTAAGCTAGTAGAGGAAGGAAAAAGAGAAGGGCGTATGAGTTCGGATGAACAGGATGATTTTTTGAACTGGTTAAATAGATAATTGCAGGTAAAGACCAGCGTGTTTTCAACACTTTTATACTTTGGGCAACGTGTTAACGTTGCTCTTTTGCTTCAGTAACATGCATTATGAAAATCGAAATCGACACCTCATTCGGTCGTGATGCTAAGAAATTACCAGAGTCAATCCTTGACGAACTAAAAATCATTTACATAGCTATTGAGGAAGCACAGTCATTGGATGACCTTTCTTATTCTGTTAAGAAAATGGAGGGTCGCCCTAAACTTAAGGCGTTTAGACTTAAACTTGGCGAACACCGAGATTATCGAATTGGCTTTTATCTGGAGGGCGATACGGTTGTTCTGTCCCGAATTTTGAATCGAAAAGATATTTACAAGAAATTTCCTCCGAAGTAAGAGGCCTTATTCACTCGACTGGCAAGAGATAAAAGCCCATTGGCTGTTCAGACGTTCGTAGCGCTCCACCCAATTGTAGAATCGTGAAAAAATGATGCGCTTCATGAAGGAGAAAGAACTCTGTCCAGCCCTCCAGTGTCATGGCGCCGTAAGCAGGATGCAGTCCGATGTGAGTAAGTTGTTCCTCCCTCAGAATACTGAGGAACGCATTCAGGGTCAGGCGCTCACCCCGCAGTCGTTTGGCCAGCTCCTGCAACGAAAGTTCTACCCAGTCAGCAAAACCAGGATCGGTATCGGCAACGTAGCGACTGAATGAAGGGGTATCGCCCGAAATTATTTGTTGCAATCGTTCCAGAAATATCTCCTGGTACCGACCCAAATGAGCCATATTTTCAAAAATGGACCACTTGCCAGATGCCGGTCGTTGGCGGATCTGCGCTTCAGTGAGACTAAATAACATATGATCCAGCGCATCGGGTTGGTTCGTTAATCGGTTGAGGAGCGATTGCTTCATGAGCGAATAAAAGGTTATAACAAAGCCAGGTAAATTGAGAATACGGGACAAACCATTTTTTGTACCTGTAGTTCTATTTACGTGAATCGAATAACTCAACAAATAATTCAAGAACGTTATGAGCTATATAAAAGCAGGTACAGATGCCTCCGGAAATGACATCAAACTTTTCTATCAGGATTTAGGGACAGGCAATCCCGTAGTACTCATTCATGGCTGGCCACTGAGCCATGAAATGTGGGATTATCAACTGGCCGAGCTACCCGCTCATAGGATTCGTGTTGTTGCCTACGACCGTCGGGGGTTTGGTAAATCAACCCAAACCTGGGATGGTTATGACTACGATACACTTGCCGACGATCTGAAGGCCGTACTCGATGAACTGAATCTTCAAAATGTAACATTAGTCGGCTTCTCAATGGGTGGGGGCGAGGTAGCCCGATACATGAGCCGTCATGGTGGAGCACGTGTCAGTAAAGTGGCATTTATCAGTGCTGTAACACCTTACTTGCTGAAAACCGAAGATAATCCAGACGGCGTTGATCAGAGCGTTTTTGACGAAATAGCGGAAAATATCAAGAAAGACCGGGCAGATTTTCTGCAAACGTTTGGTAAACAGTTCTACGGAGTAAATCTCCTGAATAAGCCCGTTAGCCAGGCGCACCTTGATGGTGATTTTGCCAGAGCCTATGTGGCATCCCACAAAGCAACCCTTGATTGTGCTACGTCATTTTCGACAACGGATTTTCGGGACGATCTGGCTCAAATTCAGGTACCAACCTTGATCATTCATGGTGACGCCGACAAGACTGTTCCCCTGGAATCGTCCGGCGAACGAACGGCTGAAGCGTTGCCGGCTGCTCAATATATTGTTTATGAAGGAGCCCCGCATGGCTTATTTGTAACCGAGAAAGATCGGCTGAACGAGGACTTACTTTCGTTCATTACGGAAGGCGTAAGTGTACGTGAACCCGCTGGTTCAACGATTCTATATTAAGACAAGACGATTCGTCTCCAAACAGATCGGCCCACTTTCATTTGGAAGTGGGCCGATCTGTTTATTACAACTCTCGATATGTTTTTACGTAGCCAGACGGTGTTTGACCTGTAATATCTTTGAATTGCCTGTTGAAGTTTGACAGCGTTCGGAAACCACTTTCAAAACTGATTTGCGTAATATTCAGTTTGCCACCAATAAGCAGTTTACAGGCGTGCCCAATACGTACTTCGGAGACAAATTCCGAAAAAGTTTTGTTAGAACGCGTTTTAAAATAGCGACAAAAAGCCGGAGGGGTCATGCCCGCCAGGTCGGCAACGGTGTCTAAGCTAAGGTCGTCGGGAAAGTGTCCCAGCACGTAGTTATGAACCAATTGCATCCTGTCGGTTTCATTCGGTTTCATCGTATTCGTGTAGCCGGGACTGGTCAGGTGGCGGTAATCTGTGGCATGAGAAAGATCGTTCAACAGATTTAGCAAGCCAATGACGCGCTCGAAACCAACCGACTTTTGGGTGAGGTTTTTAAGGGCCGTTTCGGTTCTTCGGCGAGTATACCCCGTCCATTCCAGTCCTTTGCGGGCCTGATTGAGCAACTGACGCAAAGCCGTCATCTCCTGTTTTTCCAGAAAATCAGTTCCCAGGAAATCTTCTGCGAAATAGATGACAATTCCTTTAGTCGTTAGGTTGGACGACTTATCGAAGTACACCTGATCACTACGCCAGAGGTGGGGCAGATTAGGGCCCAGAAAAACCAGGTCGCCGGGTCCGAAAGGCTTAATCGAATCACCGATGAAGCGAGTACCTGTACCTTCTTCTACCAGAAATAATTGGTAGTGTGGGTGGAAGTGCCAGTTGGGATCGAAGTGCGGTTCAACCAATTCTTTTACAATGAATGAGGCCGCAACCGGTTCAAGGTCTTTACGCAGGGGCTGTTTCATTGAAAACACTCATTTTTAACACAAATGAAGCCAAAATTTCTGATTTAATGTAAAAAAGAAGTCAGTATTCGCCAATAAAAGCCGTACAATACAATTTACTACTTAGTATGTTTGTGTAATTTTTTAGAGACTCAATATGAATAAGATAGGAATGAATATGTTCGTCTGGACAGCTACGATGGACGAAGACTTATCTGAGACACTATCGTTCCTGAAAGACAGCGGCTTCGATTTTGTTGAAATACCGATCAGTAAGTCGGGCGCGACCCCGGCTAATCTCGAAAAATGGGAACGTATCGGTCAGCAATTGAAGGAACTGGAATTGGGCGTTCAGACGTGTTCAATTTGCGGTCACGAATACAACCTCATTGATCCTGACGAAACGGTTCGACGTGCTGGCATTGAGTATTTAAAGGAAGTTGTTACGTGTTCGCGAGTGCTTGGATCGAAAATTCTGATGGGTCCTTTGTATGCTGGTTTCAAGACCTTCACCGGGAAGCCAGCTACGACGCAGGAATGGAACTGGTCGGTGGCGGGGATGCGTGAAGTGGCTGAGCACGCCCAAACCGAGGGGGTTACGCTGGCCATGGAATACCTCAACCGGTTTGAAACGTATTTGCTCACCTGCGCCGATGATCTGGTTCGATACATCGATGCTGTCGATCACCCGAATTGTCGGGCGGCTTTTGATACGTTCCATGCCAATATGGAAGAGAAAAGTGTGGCCGATGCCATCCGTACATGCGCGCCATATCTGGTTCACGTCCAGATCTCGGAGAATGACCGCTCTACACCCGGAAAGGGACATATTAATTTCGAAGAAGTGTTCGATACGTTGCAGGAAGTCGGTTATGAAGGTCCGATTGCCATTGAAGCTTTCGGGCCCAATCCGCCTGAACTTGCCGAAGCCACCCATATTTTCCGACCCATGTTCAGTTCGCCCGAGCAGTTGGCTGTGGACGGGCTGGCGTTCATAAAAACAAAGAGCGAAAGAATGAATGAGCGAAAGGGCGAAGCAATCGCATCTTGATCTATTCACTCTTTCGCTCATTCACTAATTCACTCATTATGATCAACATCGCAATCGTTGGCCTCGGGTTTGGGGCCGAATTTATCCCAATCTATCAGCGGCATCCAAACGCGAATATGTACGCGATTTGCCAGCGGAACGTAGCAAAACTGAACGAGATCGGTGACGCATACGGCATTGAGAAACGCTACATTAATTATGACGAACTGCTTGCCGACCCCAACGTTGATGCTGTTCATATCAACTCGCCAATTCCGAACCACGCTGAGCAGAGTCTGAAAGCGTTGGGAGCGGGAAAACACGTAGCGTGCACCGTACCAATGGCCACCACCGTTGAGGAGTGCATGGAAATCGTGAAAGCGACGAAGGAATTAGGTAAGAAATACATGATGATGGAAACCGTGGTTTATAGCCGTGAATTTCTGTTTGTCAAGGAGTTGTATGAAAACGGTGAACTAGGGAAAGTACAGTTCCTAAAAGCCAGCCACCAGCAGGACATGGATGGCTGGCCTGATTACTGGCCTGGTTTACCCCCTATGCACTATGCCACGCACTGCGTTGGCCCCGTAGCGGGTTTGCTCAAGCTCGAAGCCGACTACGTATCATGTTTCGGATCAGGAACCATTCGGGAGGAGTTGGCGAAAATTCATAACTCGCCGTTTGCCGTTGAGTCGGCGCATATTAAGTTCAAGGACAGCGACTTATCGGCTTATGTGTATCGGTCGCTGTTCGACGTAGCGCGCCAATACCGCGAAAGTTTCGAGGTGTATGGGGATAAAAAATCATTCGAGTGGCAACTAATCGAGGATGAGCAACCGGTAATTCATACGGCTAAAAAGCCGGAGCCAGAGATTCCGGAAAAAGTGACTGTGCCCGATTATGCACGTTTGTTGCCTGCTGAAATTGCTGGATTTACAACCAAAGGAGTGTATGATGCCGACGAACAACAGCACCTGTCCTTTACGCAGGGTGGCGGGCATGGTGGCTCACATCCGCACATGGTTCATGAGTTTTTGTCGGCCATTGTCGAAGACCGCGAACCGTTCCCGAATGCGGCCCAGTCGGCCAACTGGACGAGCGTAGGTATTCTGGCGCACGAATCGGCTTTACAGGGTGGGCAGTTGATTAAGTTGCCCGATTTTAAAAATGTGTAAATTCTAAACACAGAGGTAACGGAGTAAAACACGGAGGGCACGGCGCTTCTTTGTGTTCTCCGTGAATCCTCTGTTTACTCTGTGTTAGAAATGAAAAAAATACTTACAGCAATTGGGTTAGTCGTGGTTCTGACCCAATGTGTCCGTCAATCGGGTACGCAAACATCTGTTCAACAGAAGGATAGTAAAAAGTCTGGCGCGTTGGCTCGCCGGACGGAGATCCTTTTTCTGGGTGACAACGGCCATCACAAACCCATTGAGCGGGTGCCAGAGATCATGGAGGCTCTGGGTAAAAAGGGGATCAATTTCACCTATACCGACAAACTGGAAGACCTGAACGCCGATAATCTGAATAAGTATGACGGGTTACTGATTTTTGCCAACTGGGACAGTATCGGGAAGCCGCAGGAAAAAGCGCTGCTGGACTACGTAGCGTCGGGGCATGGGCTGATTCCGGTGCACTGCGCGTCGTACTGTTTCCGTAACTCAGCCGAGTATGTCGATAAAGTTGTTGGCGGGCAATTCTGGCGGCATCGGATGGATACCATCCAGACGCACTTCACCCAGCCGAACAATCCCATTGTGGCAGGTTTGCCATCGTTCAAAGCCTTCGATGAAACCTACCTGCACAGCCATCTGCAAACTGACAACAACGTACTGGCCGTTCGGGATATCAAAGCCGACCAGGAAAAGGACATGGCAGCGGCCAACCGACCCGGCGTTAAAGAAGAGCCCTACACCTGGACCCGGCAATATGGCAAAGGGCGTGTTTTCTATACCGCTTATGGCCATGATGAACGTACCTGGACACAGCCCGGTTTTCATCAGTTGATCGAACGCGGCATTTTGTGGGCAATTGGCGACGAGGCTAAAAAACGCCATGATGCGCTGAATCCGCAATCGTTCGCGTACCACGAAGCCCTACTTCCGAACTATGAAAAGCGGCCGGGTGCCCAAATGGAGCAGGAACCGCTATCGCCGGAGGAATCGATGAAGCACCTTCAGGTGCCGGTTGATTTTACACTCGATCTGTTTGCTCATGAGCCAAATGTGATGCACCCGATTGCGCTGGCGTGGGACGAACGCGGACGGCTGTATGCGCTTATCACGAAAGATTATCCCAACGAGCGCAAGCCCGAAGGCGGCTCCGATTATATCGTCATTTGCGAAGATACCGACAAGGATGGTAAGGCCGATAAGTTTACCAACTTTGCCGAAGGACTGAGCATTCCAACGGGAATGGTGTTCGCCAACGGCGGCCTTTACGTATCGCAAGCCCCGCATATGTTGTTCTTGCAGGATACTAACGGCGACGACAAAGCGGACGTAAAGAAAATTGTGTTTAGCGGATTTGGTACGTTCGATACCCACGCTGGACCGAGTAACCTGCACTACGGTTTCGATAACTGGATCTGGGGTAGCGTCGGGTACTCTGGCTTCAAAGGCAAAATCGGTGCCGATAGCGTTAAGTTCAGTCAGGGCTTTTTCCGTTTCAAGCCTGATGGTTCTAAGCTCGAACATGTAACCAATACGTCGAACAACACATGGGGACTGGGTTTCAGTGAAACGGGCGATATTTTTGGATCAACCGCCAACAATTCGCATGGTTGGTATATGGCTATCCCAAACCGATATTTCAATGGTGCTCCCCACCTGCGCGAAAACGGCAGCCGCAGCACCGACACGCACAAGGACATGAAACCCATCACTGAAAAAGTGCGTCAGGTGGACGTATTTGGTGGGTTCACGGCTGCAGCGGGCCATAACCTATACACCGCTCGCGCTTTCCCGAAAAAATACTGGAACAAAATCGCGTTCGTGGCCGAACCAACCGGGCACATCCTGCACCAGAACGTAATGGAAAAAACTGGTACGAATTACGAAGATGCCGAAGGCTTCAACCTGATAGCCGGTGCCGATGAGTGGTTTGCGCCCGTCTTTGCCGAAGTTGGTCCGGATGGGGCCGTCTGGGTAGTTGATTGGTATAGCTATATTATTCAGCACAATCCTACGCCAAAGGGAGCTACCAACGGCAGCGGTAATGCCTACGAAACACCCCTCCGAGATTTCACGCACGGGCGTATCTACCGGGTTGGGTACAAGAACGCACCCGCCTATACGCCAATGGCGCTGAGTAAAGATCGGCCAGCGGAGTTGGTTGCAGGGCTGAAAAATACGAATATGTTCTGGCGGATGACGGCCCAACGCTTACTCATCGAACGCGGGAATAAGGACGTAATGCCCCAACTAGTAGCCTTGGTAAACGATCAGTCTGTCGATGAAATTGGCAGTAATCCGGCGGCCATTCACGCGCTCTGGACGTTGCACGGTTTAATGATTAAGGAAGCGGAATCGTCAGAGATAAAAGACAGGATTGACTTTATGAGCGCTATAGAAACCGCGCTGAAACATCCGGCTCCAGCCGTTCGGAAAACGGCCGTGCAGGTGATGCCTATGACTCCGCATACCATTGCTTTGTTTCGCAAATATGACATTCTGAATGACAAAGAACCGTTAGTGGTCCTGAACGCATTACTAGCCTTCTCATCAAAAGACTGGGTGAGATCAAAGGAGGCTCAGCAAATGATTCTGGCTCGTCTTGATAAGTCTACAGAAACGAATGATCGATGGCTACCGGATGCTTTTGCCAGTGCACTGACTAGCGCGAATGGGTTTTTACTGAAAACGTACCTGAATCAGGTAGCCATAAATGGTTCAGCAAAATCGAACGTGGCTTCCACTTCGCACGACATGAGTGGTCATGCTGGTCATGAAACATCCGCAATGGCCTCATCCAAAGCCGTAGTACCTGCTGGTAATCAGCCTGATCTTGTGGTTGCTGCCGTACGGACTACGCCTGATTCGCCCACTGTTCGGGAAGGAGCCAAACTGTTTGTCGACGTAACGAATGCTGGTGGCGTGGCTATTCCCGAGGGAACGCCCATTCCCATGACGCTACGGGTCGAAGGTCCCAAAGGTGTAGCGGATGCGTCGAAGATTGATTTTGTGAGCGTTACGCACAACACAGGGATCAAACCCGGCGAAACCGTTACGATCAGCAAAGCGAATAATGGCCCTTGGGTAGGAGATATGGGGGTTATGTTCGAGCGCGCTGGCCAATATACCATCACCGTAATGCTCGACCGCGAAAACAAAATTGCGGAGAGCAACGAGCAGAATAACAACGCCACGCACACGCTAACGTACCGCGCTCCGCAAAGCATGAGCGCCTATGTGCTGGAGCGGGCTACCCGTAGTTATGCATCGGTTGCGCCGGTTGATTCCGTCGTTGCGTTACTTCGGCAAACTCAAAAGTTAAATCCGGCGGAAAGCGAAGCCATCGTAAAAGGCGTATCGGAAGGTTGGAACATGAAAGAGAAAGGCCAGGTGCGTGAGGCTGACAAATCGTTTTTAGCCAGTTTGAGCAATACGGTTTCAACGGATAATCGCGAACGCCTGAATCGACTTTACGAAGCGTGGGGACTTACGAAAGTCGAAGCAGTTGATCCGAATGTTGAACTGGTACGTATGAAAACAGTGCGTGAAGAAATGCGCTTCGACAAGAAAGAATTTACTGTTACGGCTGGTAAGCAAGTGGAAATAGTACTGGAAAACCCCGATGCTATGCAGCATAACCTGGTGATTGGAAAACCGAAGAGTATGGAAATTATCGGTGCCGCTGCCGATAAGATGATTACGGCGAAAGACGGGGCTGAAAAGAACTATGTGCCATCAATTGCGCAGATTATCGTATCTACGCCACTGGTCAATCCCGATCAAACGTACCGGTTGAAATTCACGGCACCAGCGACCCCTGGGGACTATCCATACGTGTGTACGTTCCCGGGCCACTGGCGCATCATGAATGGAGTCATGAAGGTAGTAAGCGCGCAATCTGCATCTGTTAGTAAATAGACGATAATTTTTCAAAAGCAGAAAGGTCAGGTGAATCACCTGACCTTTCTGCTTTTGAAGCCAAAAAAAGCCCGTTTAAGACGGGCAACTGAAGAACGTATCAGGCGTTGACCTGACTATGAATTGTCCGATGTCGTCTCGGCTGGAGCAGGAGTGGTCGCTTCGGTTTTTGCGCGCGTTGTACGCGTTTTAGCTGTGGTTGCTGCGGGCTTGGGAGCCGGTGTCTGCTTGCGGGAAGGTCGGCTGGGCGAAGTTATTTCAATGGCTGATTCAGCAGCGGCAACGATGGCTTTAGATGCTTTGTTGGCCGTACGTTTAGCGTTTTTCTCGGCTTTCGCTGCGTTCTTTTTTGCTTTCTCTAATTCTTTCTTCGCCTTTTTCTTCGATGCTTCAACAGGTTTAGCAGCTTTTTTCTCCGCCTTATCCATCAATTTAGCGAGTTTCTTGGCTAATCTCTCCGCCGATTTCTCGATGGATTTCTTCATTTTTTTTGTAGCCGCACCTGCTTCACTGAGTTTGGTTTCAATGGAACTGACGATCTCGGATGCCAGCGATTTTTGTTTTGTTTTTACAGCTTTGTTTGCCATTTGAGTCAATAGGAAAAAATTTACAAATAAATACGAAATTTTTGGGATAACCGCAAGGCCAATGTTAAGCTTTTGTTACATTTTTTGCAGGAAATCCCAGCAAACAATTCCAGCCGTAACAGCAATATTTAGCGAATGCTTAGTGCCAAATTGGGGGATTTCCAGCACTATATCAGCTAGTTGCACAATATCGTCTCGAACACCGGTTACTTCGTTACCCAACACAAATGCGTACGGTTTGTTTGGTTCTGGTATAAAATCACTCAGTGACGTGCTTCCTTCTGCTTGCTCTACGGCGGCAATAATCCAGCCATCCGTTTTTAATTGTTTTACCAGATTCACTACGTCCGAAACATGTTCCCACACAACGGATTCCGTGGCACCCAGTGCCGTTTTCGTAATATCGCGGTGGGGTGGCTGTCCTGTAATGCCACACAGATACAGTTTCTGCGCTCGGAACGCATCAGCCGTACGAAATACTGATCCCACATTATTGAGGCTACGAATGTCGTCCAGAATCAGGCAATAGGTAAATTTATCGGTGTCTTTAAACTCATCAACCGACAGGCGATTGAGCTCAGAAAGGGAAAGTTTGCGCATGTACTTAGTTACGATTATCCTGTAATAACTGCCGAATGTCGCGTAATGTATCGCGGATTTCGGTGAGGAGATTTTGGTCGGTTGGAACCGAGGATTGATGGGTTCGGGTGGCCATCAGCTTTTGTCGCTGATCCAGAATCTGGGTGCGAAAGGTTTGTGCATCCACAATGCCGATCAACTCCATGTCATTGGCCTGCTTTGAATTTTGTCCGGCCGTCTCAAATTTCAGGATACAAAGGTCAAAATAACGTAGCACCGGACCGGCGACAAAGGTAACGTCCTGAATATTCTCGAGCGGAATCGTCTTCTCGACTTCGACCAAAATGCCTTTCCTGAAATGCAGGGAACGGTCGGTCAACTCACAGTCAAGTTTCTTGAAATAATGGCCACTCCACCATTGACCGACGCCCAATAGCCAGATCGGAATGAGGATAATACCGATGATGGAGATAAACAGGAAAAACGTTACGTAAAGCAGTAAATACGTTCGGATCACCGGGTTGAATGTAACGCGCACCGGGAACACAGTATCGGCTTGGCTCATGGTAAAAATGGTGGTTTAGTTTGAAGCAGGTATGCCTGTAATTGTGGCTGTAAGTAGCCGATTTTTCGCCAAAAATCACTATTTTTGTTTACGACAACCCAACAAAAATCAGTGAAATCAGCTACCGCAGCAAAGCCGCCAGTTAAGAAAACCGAAACTCCTCTCAACCGCCAATACAACCAGATTAAAGCCAAATATCCCGGTGCGTTGCTGCTTTTTCGCGTCGGTGATTTTTACGAAACCTTCGGCGAAGATGCCGTGCGGGCCAGCAAGATTCTGGGCATTACGCTCACCAAACGGAACAACGGCGGATCGAATGAAGAACTGGCCGGTTTTCCGCACCACTCCCTTGATACACACTTGCCTAAACTCGTTCGGGCGGGAGAACGCGTGGCCATTTGTGATCAGTTGGAAGACCCTGCGCTGGCTAAAGGCATTGTTCGGAGGGGCGTTACGGAGTTGGTGACACCCGGCGTTTCGTTTAACGACAACGTGCTCGATACGCGTCGGAATAACTACCTAGCGGCTGTGCATTTCGGGAAAGCTGATGATACGTTCGGGATATCATTTCTGGATATTTCGACGGGCGAATTTCTGGCTTCGCAGGGTAATTCGGCCTATGTCGATAAACTATTACAAAGCTTCAATCCGTCGGAAGTGCTGTACTGCAAGCGTAACCGGCAGGAGTTCGGAGTTCTGTTTGGCGATAAATTTCATACCTATACACTCGAAGACTGGGCATTCACCTATGACTTCGGGTATAACTTTTTAAAACAGCATTTTCAGACTACGTCGCTGAAAGGATTTGGTATTGAAGGCTTGCCCGATGGTATCATCGCGGCCGGGGTAATCCTGCATTACCTGAACGAGACAGAACATAAAGACCTCCAGCACATAACCCGCGTTACGCGGCTTGAAGAAGATCGCTACGTTTGGCTGGACCGATTCACGATTCGTAACCTTGAACTGACAGCCGCGCAGCAGGAGGGCGGTGTGCCATTGATCCAGATCCTCGACCAGACCGTCACCCCAATGGGTGCGCGACTGCTCCGTAAATGGCTTAGCCTTCCGTTAAAAGAAAAAGCCCTGATTGACGAGCGGCTTAACATGGTTGACTTGCTAGTTAATGACCTCGATCTGGCCGATACGCTGGTCAATCACCTGAAGCAAATTGGCGATCTTGAACGACTGGTTTCTAAGGTCGCGGTTCGGCGGATTAGCCCCCGTGAGCTGTTGCAATTAAAACGGTCACTGCAACACGTATTGCCAATCAAGGAAGTGCTAATTACGGCGCTGAGTCAAAGTGAGTCGCCATCATTGAAAAAATATGCGGATCAACTCAACGCCGTTTCGTTTTTACTTGACCGCATTGAGGCTGAACTGCGTGAAGATGCACCAGCCCTTTCAAATCAAGGTAATATTATAAAATCCGGCATTAACGCTGAACTAGACGAGCTGACTGCCATCGCCTATTCGGGTAAAGATTACCTGATTCAATTGCAGGAGCGCGAAGTGGAAAAAACGGGTATCAGCTCGCTCAAAGTAGCGTACAATAAAGTGTTTGGCTATTATCTGGAAGTCACGCACGCGCACAAAAACCGCGTGCCCGAAGACTGGATTCGGAAACAAACGCTGGTAAACGCTGAGCGCTACATAACGCCCGAACTGAAAGTATACGAAGAGAAAATCCTGAATGCCGAGGAGCAGATTTTCCAGATCGAATCCCGGATGTTCAACGAAATGATCATAGCCGCAGGAGAGTACGTTGGCGCTATTCAGCAAAATGCCCGCGTACTGTCGGTGCTGGACGTACTATCGTCGTTTGCACGGGTGGCGGTGAAGAATAAATACGTACGGCCGCAGATCAACGAAAGCAAAGTACTGGACATTAAAGACGGTCGTCATGCGGTGATCGAACAGCAATTGCCTCCCGGCGAGCACTATATTCCAAACGACATTTTTTTAGACGACGAAACCCAGCAGATCATCATTATTACCGGACCAAATATGGCTGGTAAATCCGCGCTGCTACGTCAAACGGCTTTGATTGTGTTGATGGCGCAGTCCGGAAGTTTCGTACCGGCATCGTCGGCTGAGATTGGTATTGTCGATAAGATTTTTACGCGTGTTGGGGCAAGTGACAACCTCTCACGGGGAGAAAGTACGTTCATGGTTGAAATGACCGAAACGGCCAGCATTCTGAATAATCTCAGCGAACGAAGCCTGATTTTGATGGACGAAATCGGCCGGGGTACCAGTACGTATGACGGTGTTTCGATTGCCTGGTCGATTGCCGAGTACCTGCATACCAAAACCGACTGCCGACCCAAAACGCTGTTTGCGACCCACTACCACGAACTGAATGACCTGGCCAACGAGAACGTTCGTATTAAAAACTACAACGTAGCAGTTAAGGAAATGGGCAACAAGGTAATCTTTCTGCGCAAGCTGAAAGAAGGGGGCTCGGAGCATAGTTTCGGGATTCACGTAGCACAGATGGCTGGTATGCCCGCCCAGATTGTGACGCGTGCCAGTCAGATCCTGAAACAGTTGGAGTCATCGCACGGGCGGGAGAACAACAAAGAGCGGATTCGGGAAGCGGTGCCGCAGGAGCGGGAGTTAGCCCTACGTATCATCGAATCCGGCGATCCAAAATCGGAAGCGATTAAGGAAAAACTACGCACCATTGACGTAAACCGACTGACGCCCATCGAAGCGTTATTGAAATTGAACGAATTGCTGAAGATGATGGAGTGATGGATAGTTGAGTTGCTGTTTTGGCAACTATATGCGTTATTACACATTCTCTATGCGAATCATTGCCAAACGTACTTTACGAGAATTCTGGGAACAATATTCTGATGCCGAACAGCCGCTATTAGATTGGTATGATATAGTTGCTTAACTGGAATGGCATTCACCAAATGATGTAAAATCGACGATCACAAACGTGATCTGACATTGCCAATGATAAAACGGCTCAGTAAAGGGTTGAATATTCCCATTCAGCGACTGGTTGGAGCCTGATTAGTAAACAAACAACAAATAAAAGAGACTAATGAATCTAAACGTATTAACCGCCCCCCTTACGGCGCAGGAAGTTGAATGGCGCGTACAGAGCCAGACCAAAGACGGTCAGAAAATCGTTGTGGTGCCCTACATCACCAACCGGTGTGTGATGCAGCGCTTCGACGATCAGTTTGGCTGGGCAGGCTGGCAGAATGAAATCAAGGAAATCGAAGGCGGTTTTCTGTGTACGATCACGGCGGTTTTGTCCGGTGGCGAAATCGTAAAAAAAACCGATGGGGCCAGCCGCACGAGCGTTGAGCCAGTGAAGGGCGGCATTAGCGATGCCATGAAACGGTGCGCCGTGCAGTTTGGGCTGGGCCGGGCGTTGTATGACTTCCCGAAGGTGCTGATCCAAACCACTGACAAATACATTCCCGATTGGGCATCGCCATTATTGGATAAAATGGTAGACAAACTCAATGCAGGCGGTATCGTTCGTGATGTGGTCGTTCTAAAACCCGAACACGCGAAGCCCGCGATGAAAGCCTAAATCAAAGCCACAAGGTCTTTGAGCGTTGGTGGGTTTATAAACGCGAAACGCGTCCCTGATTCCGTCAGGGACGCGTTTCGCGTTTGCTACTAGCGACATGGCCAGCCTGTTGGCTTTTACGGTTTCGCTGTTTACCTGATCGGCGAATAATCGGTGGGCTTCATGTAGACCGATTCTACTTTAGTCGTTAGCGAACCATCTTTCTCGGAGTCAGCTTTGACCTTAACCCAGGTAGGATCTTTACGGAACTCATCAAAATGCGCTTTCCCTTCTGCTTCGCTGGGGTGAGCCAGAATGTAGACGAGTTTGGACTGAGTAGCTGGATCTTTTTCCTCAGTAACCCAGTAAGCAACATTGGTCATGCCGTGCTTGCTGAATAATTTCATCGTATGATCGCGGAAGCGCGTCAGCAGGTTAGGAAGCTTGCCCGGCGCTGGCGTGTACGTACGCAACTCGAAGGTGCGCTCCGGCAATTCTTTCTTCAATTTGAGTTTAGGTGAGAAATCGGCATCGGTCATAAAGATCTGATCAACATGATCAACTAATTTGCCATTGGCTTCGGTTTTGGCAACTACCGCTTTCCATTCCGGATCACTACCAAAGGCTTTCCAGGAAGCATCCCGGGCCTCGCGATTGGGATAAGCCAGGATATAAATCAATTCCTTCATGGTAGTGTCGGTCGGTGTCCAGTAGCCAATGTTTTCCATCCCGTGCTTCTCGAAAATTTTTGTCGTGTACTGCCGGAACCGATCAACGATCTCGGCGTATTTGCCCGGCGTTGGATGGTAAATACGCACTTCATAAAATCGGGATGCGGCTGGCCGGGCACTGGGTTTAGCGGGTTCAGGCTTTGCGACAAGTGCCGTGCTGAACAGCAGGCTTACTGTGAGTAAGGAATAAAATGTATGCATGATAAACAGTAAAAAAATAGAGCGTTGTAAAGTAATCTCTTTTTAGACGATTCTATTCAGAAAAGTCATAATTGCTTTCTTATACTTGTAAAATAGGCATAATCCTTTATTTTTGTCCGTACCCCCACCGCTTTACCCAAGTCTATACGTTATGCTAAGCCGTGTTGCCAACTCTGTTTACTGGATGCATCGTTACATCGAGCGGGCTGAAAATTATGCTCGTTTTATGAGCGTTAATTTTAATCTGGCCCTCGATTTACCCCCAAATGTGGACCAGCAGTGGGAGCCACTGCTCATTGCTACTGCCGATAATAACCTGTTTGCCAAATACTACGATCAGCCGACGAGCGAGAATGTCATTCATTTTATGACCTTCGACAAGCGAAATCCAAACTCCATAGTATCTTGTCTGAGTGATGCTCGTGAGAATGCCCGTACCATTCGTGAGGTTATCTCGAAGGAAATGTGGGAGCACCTGAATCAGTTTTACCTGATGGTACGTGATACGGCTCCCAAACAGCAGTGGAGCCAGTCGCAAACCCAGGATTTTTTTACCGAGATACGCAACAGCACCCAACTTTTTTACGGGATCATCGACGCAACCATCACCCGTAGTGAAGCCTGGCATTTTGGGCGTCTGGGACGGTTTCTGGAACGGGCGGATAAAACGTCGAGATTTCTGGATGTGAAATATTTTACGCTTCTCCCCGAGATTGATGCCGTTGGGTCTACCATTGATCTGATGATTTGGTCAGCCGTATTAAAGTCGGTTAGCGCGTACAACATGCACCGTCAGCAGTATCGGTCGCTTACGCCAGCGAGCATTATAGAATTCCTGATTTTAGATAAAATGTTTCCCCGGTCGATGGCTCACTGTATTCGGCAGGCTGAGTTATCGCTGTACGAAATATCGGGTAATCACATTACAAATGGTTTTGGCAATCCGGCAGAACGGGCGCTTTCCAAGCTACGTACTGAAATCGAGTTTACGGAAACTGCCGATATCTTCAAGGCTGGTTTACACCAATACCTCGATAATTTCCAGACACGGACAAATGAAATTGGGGAGACTATCTTTAAAACCTACTTCGATCTGAAGCCGTTAGAAGTTTAAAAAAGGTGAAACCGGGTTACCAGAGCGCAGCGAAAGAGTGGGAAAAAGCCATTCGCTGTGCTCTAGTAACCCGGTTTCACCTTTTTATTGAAAAATAGGAAACGTCAGGGCCAGATAAGCCATACCAACGCGGTTCCGAAATCGGTTATTGTCGGCAACGATGTCACGATTGGTAACGACAGTTTCGGTCGTAAGCCACTGATAACCTAACTTTATGCCTACCTGTCTGGTGATGTAAATACGGGCATATACTTCCGTAGAGAGTGTTCCTCGATCGTTATCCCCAAGTAAGCGTACGTTTATATTACCTGGTTTCGACGACTGATACGTATCAACGCCCTGAAAATAAGCGTTGCTTGTATCTGTGGCTGCGAATTGACCGGTTGAGGAAATATAACGGCCAATGCGTCTTTTCCCAATCGTGAGACCCAGTAAATCAGCACTTGCACCCAGTTCAACTCGCCCCAAATTAATCTGCGCCCGAACACCAACGTTGAGCGACGTCATCGTTACGTAATCATACCGGACGGTATCAATATTCTGGACGATAAGGGGCTCCGATAGCGCTCCAAAGCCAGTTTTGCCGCGCGTCAGCCGGGCGGGAGCCGTATAATAAGTAAGATTATCGCCGTAGAAAGCGCCGAATCGGGCCGTCCAGCCAAGTTGTAGCAGTTTGCGCTCCCCAACGTTAATAAGCTGGTAGTAGGCAATAGACGGATTGTAGTTATTTGTTGAATAGGCCATGCCCAAATCGACTCCACTGCTAAGACGAGCTGCTACGCGCGACTGGGAAAAACTATGAATAGAAAGTAAACTCAATAAGGCAACAAAGATTTTCTTCATGCAGACAAATCGGGCAGTTCTGGTGACAAAGATATAGGCTTTACGGGATTTTACGGATTCACAGAGTTGATTCCTATAACCGGCATCAACGCCTTGTAAATCTGTAAAGTCCCATAAAGCCTATCGAACCGACGTATCGGGTTAGGATACTTTCAGCACCACGGCACCCAGTGGTGGCACGTTAAGCTGGAGCGATTGAGGTCGACCATGCCAGGGTTCTTCTTCACTGCCGATTGGCGCCGAATTTACTATCCCGCTGCCATAAAAATCGGCAGCGTCGCTATTGAAAACCTCCTGATACGCACCTGCCGACGGTACGCCAATACGATAATTAGTGCGTGGAATGGGCGTCATGTTCAGTACAATCAACAACGTATCTTCTGGTCGATCCCCTTTTCGGCTATACGTAATGACCGTGTTTTCACGGTCTGTGGTGTCAATCCACTCGAACCCATCAGCCGAAAAGTTACGCTCATACAAAGCAGGTTCGGCTTTGTATAACGCATTCAGCGCTTTCACGCAGTTCGCCATGCCTTTGTGTGGGGCGAACTCCAGCAGGTGCCAGTCCAGACTATCGTCAAATTTCCACTCCGATGTCTGCCCGAATTCACTGCCCATAAAGAGGAGCTTGGTGCCAGAGTGGGTGAACATATAGGAGAACAGCAACCGTAGATTGGCAAATCGCTGCCACTCGTCACCGGGCATTTTTCCAACTAGTGAGCGCTTTCCATAAACAACTTCATCGTGCGAAAGTGGCAACATGAAGTTCTCCGTAAACGCGTAAACCGTGCTGAATGTAATCTCGTCCTGGTGAAACTTTCGGAAAGCCGGATCACGCTGAAAATAACGTAGCGTGTCGTTCATCCAGCCCATCATCCATTTCATGCCGAAACCCAATCCGCCCGTATAAACGGGTCGCGATACGCCCGGAAATGCCGTTGACTCCTCCGCAATAGTCTGTGTATCCGGGAATTCTTTATAAATGGCTTCATTGATTTCCTTGAACAGTGAAATGACTTCCAGGTTTTCACGACCGCCATAGATGTTGGGTTCCCATTCGCCGGAATTGCGGGAATAATCCAGATAAAGCATTGATGCGACGGCGTCTACGCGCAGACCGTCGGCATGGCATCGATCCAGCCAGAACAGCGCATTGCTCATCAGAAATGAGCGAACTTCAGGTCGGGCGTAATTAAAAATATAGCTTTTCCAGTCGGGGTGATAGCCCTTGCGCATGTCAGGATGCTCATACAAATGTGAGCCATCGAACTCATACAGGCCCGCTGCATCGCCGGGGAAGTGGGAGGGAACCCAGTCCAGCAATACGCCGATATTGGCCTGGTGTAACCGTTCGATAAGTTGCATAAACTCCTGTGGTGTACCAAAACGGCTACTTGGTGCATAATAGCCGGTAATTTGATAACCCCACGAAGGCGCATAGGGATACTGCATGACGGGCATAAACTCCACATGCGTGAAGCCCATATCCTGAAGATAAGGAACGAGCGCATCCGCAATTTCACCGTAGGTCAATTCGCGGGTGGGATCGCCAGGATCGCGTCGCCAGGACGACATGTGCATTTCATAAACGGAAATGGGGGCATCAAGTGCATTTTTCTCCTTGCGGGACGCCATCCATTCCTGATCCTGCCATTCGTGGTACGTATCCCAGACAACCGAAGCTGTTTTTGGCGGAACTTCCCACCAGTGGGCATACGGGTCACCTTTTTCCAGCTCGCGACCGCCTTCGTGAACGATAAAATATTTGTAGGGCTCACCCCGGCCAACATTCGGAACGAACAGTTCCCAGATACCCGACGAATCCCAGCGAACTTTCATGGCGTGGCTGCCTTTATCCCAACCGTTAAAATTACCAATCACGGCAATATATCGGGCCGAGGGAGCCCATACGGCGAAATAGGTACCAACAACACCATTGTGCTCAACGACATGCGAGCCGAATTTGTCATATAGCTTCTGATGTTTTCCTGCTCGAAACAAAAAAACGTCGAAATCGGAGAAACGGGAATAGACCGACTCGTCATGGCTGAGTGAATCACTCGGAAAGTTCGGTTCGGTTGCAGGTTGTTGGGGTTGAGTAGGCTGTACCGACTGGTCAGGTTCAGCCGTGGGTATAGTGGTTTTGCGTTTTGCCATTGGTTGGAACTTATAGAACTACGTTATTGAACGTGATCAGAGCCGGAAAGTTAGAAAAAAACTTAACCTTCCCCAGGAAACGCTCGGTCAATTTGCGGGCTACTTAGATACACACTACTCCAAAATGGTACCAAAAGTCTTTGAATTAATTTTGCAGGTTAGTCCTCGTTAAAAACGTTTCTGTCCCGGATGAGTCTCACCCCACTTTCCTATCTAAGCAGGCCCGTTTGCAGCATGGGTATACCGGGTGCCGTAGTGCCGTCACTCAGTCGGATTTTTTCAATTTCGCGTACTACGTCGATAATACCTTTGAGGGGAATTTTTACCCAGGAAGGCCGATAGCTAATTTCGTACCCCAGTTCATACACCGCCTTCTCGAGCAGATAAATCAACAGCAGGAAATTGATTTCGCTGTTGTCTTTAAACAGCGGATGTGGATTGCCAAAAACATCTAAATAGGCGTTCATGAACGTATCACGGATGAGGTAGAACCAGCGATCCGACACGCGCTGCAAATGATCGGGGTGGAGGTTGTCCGTTTCGACAGAATTAAAAAGCTTTGCCGAGACCGCGTAGTGATAGGACCGAATCATACCTGCTACGTCTTTTAAGGGTGAGTGCTTGATTTTACGATCGGTGATGCTGCTTTCGGGTTCGCCCTCAAAGTCAATGATCACAAAATCATCTTCCGTTGCCAGTACCTGGCCGAGGTGATAATCACCGTGAATGCGGATACGTAGTGAACCAATGTCCCGGTGTCGGAAGTCGGCAATAAACGTATCGATCATTTCCTTGGCTTCCATAAATACCCAGGCCAGCCGCTGCGCCTGTGGATCGAGTTTGGTGTAATTGTCAATCAATAATGAATAGCGCCGTTCCAGCAAATCCTCAAAACGCTTGATTAAAAACTCGCGGTAGTCACTGGTGAATGTCTCCGGGGCAAAGTCAGGGTTTGCCGGTACACCATCCCGAGCGGGTTTAAAGAGTGCGCAGTGCATCTCACCTGTTCGGCGGCCCAGCAGTTCCACTTTTTCAAAGACGTCTTCCCGAATGGCGAACATCCGTTGCGGTACGCTGAACAGAAAATCATTGAGGTAATCGCCGGTTTGCATCCAGGAGTCTTTGTCGTTTGGGACCATCCGTTGCATCATCCCCAGCGTTATGTCGGCACTAGTGGGTTGTTGCCAGATAATGCTACCGCCAAACGCCGGAATATGCGCGAAGTTGCTTTCGTCGGTCAGAAAAGCGATCATATCCACTTCGGGATTGGTCTCGCCAAAGAGTTTGCGGTAGAGTTTCAGGAAGTATTTATCGCCAAATGTCATCGCCGAATTACTCGAATCGACGGGCAACACCCGCGAGCGAAGCTGTTCATCCCCTTCCTCCAAACCCCTTCCTCGCTTGAAGGTGAGCTGCCCGGTGGTTTGGGGCAACACCTGATTGGTAAACAGTCCGTCGAACAAGGCGCGTCGAAAGCGTTCGTCGTAGATGCCATCGATCAGCAGGCCCTTTCGGCCATCCAGCGTTAGTTCCCCAATTCGGCCTTTCTCGGGTATATCGGCTAATTGAGAACCCCAGCTATCGGTAATGAAGGCCAGGGGTAATAAATAATTTTCAGGTATGCCATCCACATAACTAGCTTCCAAAATGACCATGTAAGCTACGTCGCCGTCGACCAGCGGCAGTGTATGCACCGTTTGTATAGCAAAACCAGTTTGTTGCCGGGCTTTTCCCGCAAACCAGCGGCACGAATTGACGTAGGAAGGAAGCAGCGTTTCTGTTAATAGTTTCCAGAAATCGGCGTCTGAAGCAGCCGTAGACCAGGTGCCTGAAGAAGTTAAAACTTGTGTATTGAGCATAAATGCAGAGGTACTTAGTCGGATGTAGGATAGGCGCTGTCGTGGGAACGCTTATTCGGTCAAAAATTTCTTGAATATACAACAAAAAATGAGGGCCTATGTTGGACAGAATCGTTTGTTGAGCGGGTTGTTTGCATCGACGTGGCTGGATTTTTGTCGTCGCCTACGTAGCTTTTTTAGTTGCCTTTTTTGGTTGCAGAGACCAGACGCCCCGCCCCGTAAAAACGATAAGTATAGTATTGGTTGACTCTGTAAATCAATGCCTTGTCTACTAAGTAAGCCCATATACAAACTACACCAGCCTCTAACGCGGATAGTGTATGGCTCAGAGCAGATTTCGGCTTATCAACCTCGGTAGAAAAATAGGGGATTAAACAGCTACCCAGTTTATCTGAAAAGTATGGAAATGGTCCTTCTCAGTTGTGAAAGGGGGATTTCTGCAATGAATCGACGGAAATTTTAATCTCCAGACAAGCCGATACGTAGTAAACGAACAAAAACCGCACCTGATGTCAGGTGCGGTTTTTGTTAATCGTGAATGGTGGGGATGAATTAATTTACCGCAACAATGCGGCTGGGTGTGGTTGGTTGTTTAGTCGCAACGGTCACGTTCTGGGTCGTTGTTTCAACACCGTTCGTGATTTCTAATTGATAGACGCCATCTTCCAGCTCATCAAGACTCAACCGCACGCGGTAAGCTGTTTCATTTTTGCCCAAGTGCTGAGTGTATACTACTTTACCATCAGCTTTCTTCAGGCGAATATCGACCGCTCCACCCGTTTCTTTGTTGACGGCAACGTTCAGTTTACCTTCTATTGTGGTGTAGATACCCGTTTTATAAGAGGCCACCCCTGTAGTGCGACCGATTGGATTGGTTTCGGCAAATGAAGCAGACAACGTAACAAAACTTAATGTGAAGGCTACAAGCAGAGGTTTGATGAAAGTTTTCATGACTTTTATGTTTTTATCTTTTGTTTAAAATCTGGTCGGGTTATTCCCGATTGGTGAAACAAAGATATAGGTCGTGGCTGGTACTATGCATAACAGACTACCGGAACGGCTCATCGTCAGGATAAGTGGTGGGAAAATAGGGATGATTGAGGGAATGGTATGTAGGAATAGTGTGCGCTTAGGCGCAAATTTGTATAGTCAACTACGTATCATATGCTAACCAAGCTAGCTTCTGCGGCCGTTTCGTATCGCATTCCAACTCTCTTTACCCCGTTCATAAACCTAATCGCTGCTGAAAGCACCCGGCACGGAGGTGTTAGCCCAGCTCCATTTGCATCGCTCAATCTGGGCATCAATACGTCCGATGATGCTGCTAACGTTGACGAAAACCGCTGTCGATTTTTTGAGGCCATTGGCGCGGGAAGAACGGCTCCCTTTGCGTCTTCGCATCAGATTCACGGCACCGAAATTTTGCAGACAACCGAACCAGGTCGATTTGATGGGTATGACGCGCTCATCACCAACCAGGCTGGTCTGCTCATTGGCGTAACGGTTGCGGATTGTGTTCCCATTCTGATTTATGACCAGGCCAATCGGGCCGTTGCGGCCATTCACGCAGGCTGGAAGGGAACCATCGGCGCCCTTGTTACGAAGACACTGGAAGCTATGCAACAGCAGTTTGGTACGTCGGGCGCATACTGTTATGCCTACATTGGTACGTGCATTGATGAATGTTCATTTGCCGTTGGCCCAGAAGTGGCCGAGCAGTTTGCGCCAGCGTTTAAACAAGCTATTGCTGATTCTGGCAAGAGCTACGTTGATCTGAAAGCTGCCAACAGGAAATACCTGATTGACTTTGGTATTCCATTGGAGCAGATTGAAGTGTCGCCTTTTTCTACGGTTTTAAATAACGATACGTATTTTTCACATCGTGCCGAAAAGGGGCAAACCGGACGAATGCTAGCGGTTATTGGGCTTAAATCTTAAACAAATTTTACCGGTTGCTCGTTACGTATGTGTTTATTTCGAACACATCTTACTCAACACGTAATAGTCATGGGAATCTTAGTTTCAATTCTGGTAGGTGCGGTGGCCGGTTGGCTAGCCGACTTAGTATTCAAGCGGTTTTCGTTTTCGCTGTTCGCTGAAATTCTGCTCGGCATTGCCGGTGGATTTGTAGGTGGCTGGATTTTTGGTCGGGATGGCGGTATGATCGACCAAATTCTGACTGCCTTCGTGGGCGCGGTTATTATTCTTGGTATTGCTGCGTTGATTAAAGGACGTAGCAGCACGGTATAGAGGAAAGCATAAAAGAGAAGGGGACGAGAGAGAGAACGGAAATTCGCAATGTGTTTTCCATCCTCCTTTTCGTCCCCTTCTCTTTTTTGCCTCTATTTCAAAATCTGTCTCGAAATCACTACTTTCTGTATTTCGCTCGTGCCTTCGCCAATAGTACAAAGCTTGGCGTCGCGATAGAATTTTTCAACGGGAAAATCCTTCGTATAGCCATACCCGCCAAAAATCTGTACGGCTTCGTTAGCGACCCGCACGGCTGTTTCCGATGCAAACAATTTTGCCATTGCCGATTCTTTCGTGACTGGCTTTCCAGCATCTTTCAACTCAGCGGCCTGATAGGTAAGCAGTTTAGCCGCTTCAATGTCCGTAGCCATATCGGCCAGTTTGAAGCTGATTCCCTGAAAGTTAGCAATAGGCTGGCCAAACTGTTCACGTTCTTTTGCGTATATCAAAGCGGCATCGTAGGCACCGTAGGCAATGCCTAAACTCAGTGCGGCAATCGATATACGGCCTCCATCCAGTACTTTCAGCGATTGAATAAACCCGTCACCAACTGCACCTAATCGCTGGCTATCCGGAATTCGACAATCCTGAAACAGCATCTCGGCCGTTTCTGATGCTCTCATCCCTAGCTTATCTTCCTTGCGACCGCCCGAAAAACCGGGCGTGCCTCGTTCAACGATAAAGGCCGTCGCATTATGGGCTGTGTTGGGGGTGTCGTGGTCCGACATATCGGTTCGGGCGATCACTACCGCTACGTTACCACTTATGCCATGTGTAATAAAGTTTTTTGCTCCATTCAACACCCAGTCTTCACCATCACGAACAGCCGTCGTACGCATGTTGCCCGCGTCAGAACCCGTGTTGGGTTCAGTCAGACCCCACGCGCCGAGCCATTCGCCGGCAGCTAGCCTGGGTAAATACGCTTCTTTCTGCTGTTCACTACCAAATAATAAAATATGGTTGGTGCAGAGTGAGTTATGAGCAGCCATCGACAGCCCAATCGATCCATCTACCCGCGATAATTCAACAATGGCTGCTACGTATTCAGGATATCCTAGTCCAGCCCCACCATATTCAACGGGCACCAGCATACCCATAAGGCCCTGCTCGCCTAACTGCCGAAACAGATTAGCCGGAAATTTCTGTTCTTCGTCCCATTGGCGGATGTTTGGGCGAATAAGTCGTTCGCTCAAATCCCGCACGGACTGCATAATCAATTGTGCAAGCGCTAGTCGATCCGACGAGCTTACTTGGTTTTCTCCAATTTCAGTGTTCATAAATCCTGTTGTTCACTTTGTTTGTTGAGGTGTAGAAAAAGTTGTTCAGACAAGTATCAACATTAGTTGATTACATAACGACACTAAACACGAAATCGGCACGAAATAAAGGAATATGGCGTGCGAAAATAAATTTTTAGCTATAAGAGTTAACAAGAAGTTAATAGATTCGCTAATTTGGGCTATTCTTAGGTGTTGGTACTTTTTTTTTGACGAACGAATCGTTTATACCGATCAATCAGTATTCGTTGATGCATTAGTAGCAGGTTATTAAAAATCTCCTATTTTTGCAAAGATCCGTTAGTGTGCCTTATCCTAAGTGTTAGCTATAAATCTCATTTATATACTGTTTACTTTATGAAATTAGCAGTCGTTGGAACCGGATACGTGGGCCTTGTGACGGGGACCTGTTTTGCTGAAACGGGCAACCAGGTAACGTGCGTTGACATTGACGAACGAAAAGTTGAAAAACTGAATAATGGTATCGTTCCCATTTATGAGCCAGGTCTTGAGACTTTATTCCACCGGAATGTGGAGGAAGGCCGCCTGTCGTTTACAACCAACCTCGAAGAAGGTATCAAAGGCGCCGAAGTAATTTTTCTGGCCCTGCCAACTCCTCCGGGTGAAGATGGTTCGGCCGACCTGAAATACATCCTGAAGGTAGCCAGCGATCTGGGCCCCATCCTGAATCAGTATGCGGTTATTGTGGACAAAAGTACTGTGCCAGTCGGTACGGCAGAGAAAGTTCATGCACACATCGCTGACAATGCCAAGGTTGATTTCGACGTAGTGTCGAACCCCGAATTTTTGCGGGAGGGGGTGGCCGTCGAAGATTTTATGAAACCCGACCGGGTGGTTATCGGTACCAGATCAGATCGGGCGAAAGGGGTAATGAACCGCCTTTATGCGCCTTTGGTACGTCAGGGGAACCCCGTAATTTTCATGGATGAACGTTCGGCTGAAATGACCAAATATGCCGCTAATGCGTTCCTGGCTACGAAAATTACGTTCATGAACGAGATCGCCAACCTATGCGAACGGGCTGGTGCCAACGTCGACGATATTCGTCGGGGCATTGGTACCGACAGCCGTATTGGTAAGCGATTCCTGTTTGCAGGCATTGGGTACGGTGGGAGCTGTTTCCCGAAAGATGTGCAGGCGCTGGCTAAAACCGCTAAAGATTTCGACTACGATTTCAAAGTACTGAAGTCGGTGATGGAAGTGAATTACGAGCAGAAAACAAAGTTGATGCCGTTGATTCGTAATCACTTCGGTGGTAGTCTGAAAGGGAAAACAATTGCCGTATGGGGGCTGGCCTTCAAACCGTATACCGACGATATTCGTGAAGCTCCGGCTCTGGATAACATTCAGGCACTGCTTGAGGCTGGCGCGAAAGTGACCGTATATGATCCTGAAGCGATGGACAACGTCCGCAATCAGATTGGCAATGCTGTTACGTATGCGCATACCCAGTATGCCGCGCTGGATGACGCCGATGCGTTGGTTATTATTACGGAATGGCCGCTGTTCCGCACACCCGATTTCGACAAGATGAATTTGTTGATGAAAGGAAAAGTGATTTTTGATGGCCGGAACGTGTATGAAGTCGATCAAATGCGTGAGTTGAACTATACCTACTACAGCGTTGGCCGCGAAGCCGTACTGGCGCCAGTTGAACAGAAAGTTTGATTTTTATTTTACCACAGAGAAACAGAGATTTGCCTGGAAAAATACAGCGTATTCCGTTGCTTTTCTGTCAAACTCTGTTTCTCTGTGTTTAGTCCTGTCCTGAGCAATTTATGAAGCGTGTATTAATAACCGGCGGAGCCGGATTTTTAGGGTCGCACCTTTGCGACCGGTTTATTAAAGAAGGGTACCACGTCATGGCGATGGATAACCTCATTACGGGCGATATTCGTAATATTGAGCATCTATTTCACTTGCCCAATTTCGAGTTCTACCATCATGATGTTTCCAAGTATATCCACGTACCGGGCGAACTGGATTACATCCTTCACTTTGCTTCGCCAGCCAGCCCGATCGACTACCTAAAAATCCCGATTCAGACGCTGAAAGTGGGGTCGCTGGGTATTCATAATTGCCTGGGCCTGGCGCGAGTGAAGGGCGCACGCGTACTGATTGCCTCTACTTCTGAAGTGTACGGCGACCCCAACGTTCACCCGCAACCCGAAGAATATTGGGGAAATGTGAATCCAATCGGGCCACGTGGTGTATATGACGAAGCCAAGCGGTTTCAGGAAGCGATAACGATGGCTTATCATACGTATCATGGTCTGGAAACCCGTATCGTTCGGATTTTTAATACGTATGGCCCACGGATGCGCCTGAACGACGGTCGGGTATTGCCCGCCTTCATTGGACAGGCATTGCGGGGCGAAGACCTGACTGTGTTTGGCGATGGTAGCCAGACGCGTTCATTCTGCTACGTCGACGATCTGGTTGAAGGAATTTATCGCCTGTTACTGAGTGATTATGCCTATCCGGTCAACATTGGTAACCCCTCAGAAATCACCATTAAGGAGTTCGGCGAGGAAATTATTAAACTCACTGGAACGACGCAGAAACTTGTTTTGAAGGATCTACCCGTAGACGATCCGAAGCAGCGCCAACCCGATATTACGAAAGCCAAAGCGATTCTGGGCTGGGAACCCAAAGTATCGAGAGATGAAGGGCTGCGTATTACGTATGAATACTTCAAGAGCCTGCCTGAGGAAGAACTTTACAAAGCTGCCTACCACCGCGAGTTTGTGAAGCAGTAACCTTGCCACAAAATTGCAATTCCGGGAAATTGTGTAATTTTACAGCGTAACTGCTTTACGCAGTACACCTTTAGCTGTCAAGAAAAAACCTGCGACCATCTTTGCGCGCAGGTTTTTTGTTTTAGTAGTATCGATCACTCCAGGTAGCACTACTAGCTTAGCCGATCCTTAAAACTTTCGTACCCATAGGTTTTAATTAACTGGAACGATTCGTTTTCTTTCCAGATACCGATACTTGGCAAATTGACCCCATTGAATGTAGTGGTTTTCACCATTGTGTAGTGGATCATGTCGTCGAACACAAGAATATCGCCGATTTCAAGCGGTTTATCGAATGAATAGTCACCCATGAAATCACCGGCGAGGCACGTCATGCCACCCAGCCGATATGTTGGTTTTCCGGCAACAGGTTCATGGTATGAATGAATAATGCGGGGCTTGTATGGCATTTCGAGCGTATCGGGCATGTGAGCGGCAAAGGACGTATCTAAAATAGCGACGTGGATTCCCTGACTGTCAAGTATGTCCAGCACGGTAGACGTTAAAACTCCCGTTTGCCAGGCGATGGCCGAACCCGGTTCCAGAATCACATCGACATTGTATTTCTGCCGGAAAGCGGTCAGCAATCCAACGAGGTGATTCGTGTCGTAGCCTTCGCGGGTCATCAAATGTCCTCCGCCGAAGTTGACCCATTTGGCCTGATGCAGCAAGTCACCAAACCGGCTTTCAAGGGCATTGAGTGTTCGTTCGAGCGTAAAGGAATCATTTTCGCAGAGCGTGTGAAAATGGATTCCTTCCAGACCCTCGGGCAATTGATCGGGCAATTGGTCGCGCGTGGCACCCAGTCGTGAGCCTGGTACACAGGGATTATACATATCCGTGGCTACTTCCGAATATTGTGGATTAACCCGTATGCCGCACGATACACGACCTACGGCCCGATCCTTGAATCGCTCCCATTGACTCCATGAGTTGAATGTAAGATGACTGCTCCGGTCGACCACTTCATCGAAACTGGCATCCTGATAAGCCGGAATGTAGGTATGGGCTTTCACCCCCATATACTCATTAACCAGCTTGATTTCGTTAAGCGAACTGGCCGTGGCCCCGCTTAAATACTCGCGCACCAGCGGGAAGGCGCTGTACATCGAGAAACCCTTGAGAGCTAGAATAATCGTTACGTCAGCCGCCCGTTGCACGGAATCGATGAGTTCAAGATTTCGGCGAAGTTTGGCTTCCTCCAGAATAAAGCAGGGCGACGGAATGGCTGGATCGTTGAGGTGTTGCAGTAAGGTCGTATTCATCCCACAAAGGTAGGGTGTTTTAGAATGGGGTCATCTGGAAGTTTATCGTATGCCTTTAGATTGACTATTCCCCGCTGAACATCATACTTGTTTTTTGACCCACGCCCTCATACTAGCCGACTTCTTTTTCTCTTTTTTGACCGTTGACCAGGCCGTTTTTCGTAATTGCTTCGCAAAATTTGGGTCAACCTCTTCAGGATAAAACGTCAGTTTAACGGGTGACTCATCAAACAGAAAACCATACCAGACCAGGGCGCCTAAATAACATCCGGCCGCGTTGGCGTGATGGGAATCAAAGGCTAGTTTTCCCTTGTCCCAACGATACCCCATATGCAACGAATGTGTTTGGTTGGGCAGATTTGGTGCCTGGGACTGGCTGAAATTGAACGTATCGTCTTTTCGGTAAGCCCATTTAGCCGTTGAGTTGATTTGCCAGAACGCGTCGCCATTTGGAATGATCGGAATGCTTAGTTCGTCAGCTATCGTGTGATAGGCGGCTCTTGATTTTTCCCACATTTCCTGAGCACTCTTCGCGGAATCTTTCGTTGCAATTTGACTAAAATCCTTTGAGTCGGTGCGGTAAGCCCAAGTCTGATGAAAGACAATAGTAGTCTTAGGTTGTAGCTTTCTGACGTACTCGTACAGCTTACGAGCGTAGGGCCGATACGTTTCTACATCGCCGGAAAGTATGGACGCTTGTTGGATGGTCACTACGTCCCAAACGCCTTCGGACAACAACATTTTCAGGGATTTCCCTCCGTATGGTTTGCCGTTGGGGTCATCTGGATTCCGTTCGGCAGCTTCGGCATGATCCCAATGCCTTTGCAGGGAACTGCCGCCTAGTTCGGCGCGCCCGATTATTAATTCATGCCCACCTTCCTTGCTTAACTGAGGCAAGTATTTGGACGCATTCTGCGAAAAACTATTGCCAATCATGAACAGATGCAACGCCGGTTTGCCATCATTTGCACCCGTAACTTCCGACTGCCCAAATACGCCTTCAACCGTAAAAAGTATTAAAAAAAGCAGGAAAGTATTTTGGCTAAAGCGTCTGAAAATAATCATGTTTCGTAATTGTTGGCTGTAATTAACTCTATGTTAGACTATTGATTTCTGTGCGTGCTGAAACCATTTAAATTGTATATCTGTACTCTGCAAGTAGCTGATTCACTAGACATTACCCGCAGCGAATCGGCCACTGAGGAATAATTTCTTCCCGTTGTAGACCAGCCCAACAGCGGCTTATAGAGCCGCGTCATTGCTTTGTTCGATTTACTGCCAGTCTTTTTGTAGCGCTTTTCGTAGCGTTGACAGCGCACTGCTAATGTGAGCCTCAACGGTCTTAAGCGTAACATTTAACTCCTGCGCAATAGTTTGGTATTTTTTACCTTCAATCCGGTTCATGATAAATACTTTCTGGCGTTGGGGCGACAACTGCTGAACAAGGTCTTCAACCCGGTTGTATAATTCGTCATACCGTAGCAGTTCTTCCGGGGTCAGGGTTTCGGTTGTTGCAAAGAGACTTGATTCATTCTCCATCTCGGTGGTCGAAAAAGTAGTTTCACGACCTAACTCACGCTGTAAATATTTTAGCGCACGGTTCCGCACGGCGGCATACAAATAAGCCCGGTACGACGTATTAATCTGCTCATGGAGTGCTTTTTGCCAGAAAACGGCAAACAAATCGCTTACCAGATCGCGGGCAACGTCGCGGGAATACACGAAGCGAACGGCATGACTGCAAAGGGGACTGTAGTATTCCCGAAACAGAAGTTCAAAGCCCTGTTTCGGATTCTGGACAAACGCTTGACGAATGAATCGTTCATTGTCGGACGGAATCGCAGGTTGATTGGGGCTGGTTTCAGCCAGTTGCAACGGACGAATGTCATCAGGCTTATGAAAAGGCGAAGAAGGAGCAGACACCGGCAGAGAGGTTTCTTTTATTGAAAGACCCATATACTCCTTTTTACCCTAATTCATTTTGGTATTTTTATAAAAATAGGCTGGAAAACTACAAAAAATGATTCCGTAACCCGTTCTGGTTTACTATAACCTTACAAAAAGATCGGAAATGAATTAGGGTAAGTGTGTGATAATGGGTCTACTCAATAGAACACATACGCGAATGGACCCGAATCTGCCAATCGAAACGCTCTGGGCCTTCTTTGCTGGTCGAGCGACCATCCTCCAGAAACAGTTGCTAGCCGAGTGGCTGAAGGAAGAACGCAACGTAGAAACGTATTATCGGGTGCTCCATGAATGGGAAAAAGCCAACCCGCAGCTCATACCCGATATAGCGGCCGATTGGGAGTTGCTCCAGAATCGCCTGGCTACGCCTGTGTTGACTACGGAGTCAGTTACGGAAACGACCACACGGCTCCTTCCGACACCTGGGTTGCTGCGCCCCTGGTGGCTTGCCGTGGCAGCTTCGATTTTACTGGCGCTGGGGGTATGGTGGCAACGCGAAACGCTGCTTTTTCAAACCTATTCCACTACGTATGGCCAGACGCGCCAGGTTCACTTGTCCGATGGCAGCCAGGTCATACTGAACGCAAACTCAACGCTCAGCTTTCCGCGCTTTTTGTGGCTGCTGCCAACCCGTGAGGCTCATTTAAAAGGGGAGGCCGAGTTTTCAGTCGTTCATACCCATGACAACCGCCCATTTTTGGTTCATACGCCCGATTTACTGGAAGTGCGTGTACTGGGAACCGAGTTCGCCGTATATAGCCGTGAGCGCGGTAGCAAGGTTATTCTAAGCCGGGGAAAAGTGGCGCTCCGGTCGCTTAAAACGGACCTTCAACCACTAACGATGCATCCCGGCGATGTGGTTCGGGTAAACCCCAGAGGCATGTTCGAATTGCAGCCGAAGCAGCGGGTAAGCGATTATACGGCCTGGAAACAGCAGCGGTTTGTCTTTAACCGGACTCCTCTCAACGAGATTGCCGACCAGATTCAGGAGCGGTTTGGTGTACGGGTCCTAATTCCTGACTCAACCTTAGGCGTCAGACAGTTAACTGGAAATTACCCTGCCAAAAATGCAGATGAGGTCATCGCCATGCTAACCCAACTCCTCGATCTGCACGTAGAGCACCGCGATAAGAATTTCATTTTAACCCATTAAAAGTACCCTTTTCCTATTCCCTTATTATGATCAGATTAATACGTACAACCCGATTTCGACTCGTTGGCCTGGGGCTACTGCTGGGATACCCGCACGTGCCTTACGGTCAGGTACTTGCTTATCACCGGGATCAGATCACGGAATCGAAACAATCGGCAACTAATCGATTGCGGGATGTTTTGCTCGATATGCAGTCCCGCTACCGAATTAACATTGTTTTCGACGAGAAACTGCTCGAAGGAATTACTGTTGATACCCGGAAGCTGAGCCCGTCGATGACAATTACCAACCGGCTGCGGTATCTTCTGGAGGGAAGCGGCCTGCGCTACGTTCAGACCCAAAAAGATACTTACCTGATTGTGCCAGACCGGCCAGTTGAGAAGGCTTCTGATAGTAAATCGGTTCCTGATGACAAATCGGCGGCTATAACGCCACTGCCGGGTATGCCGGTTTCGGTCAATCAACCAACCTTTGTGGTCGATCCTTCGGTACGACAAACCGTAAGCGGTCGGGTTACTGACGAAAACGGAGCCGGATTGCCCGGTGTAAACGTATCGGAGCAGGGCACAACAAACGGAACCACTACCGATGCAGAAGGTAAGTTTCGGCTATTGGTTGATGGGACAAACAGTGTGCTGGTTTTCAGCTTTCTGGGGTATCAGACGCTGACGCGTTCCGTTGGCACGGGCACAGCTTTCAATGTACGTCTTCAACCCGATGTGCGCTCCCTATCTGAAGTTGTCGTAATCGGCTATGGCGAACGGCAGCGCAAAGACCTGACCGGAGCCGTTTCGGTAGTGGGGGGCGATGAACTCGTTAAGAACAAAGCACTTAACCCCGAACTAGCTATGCAGGGACGCTTGCCAGGGGTGTTCGTTTCAACGCCCGGTGGTGCGCCTAATGCCCGGCCTACCGTTCGGATTCGTGGGGTTAATACGCTCGGTTATAATGACCCACTCTATGTCGTGGATGGCGTACCGATCACCGAATATGGTAGTGGACCTCCACAATCCGGCAATGCCGCTCAGGCCACTGATCTTCGGGGTAACGTGAACATCCTGAATATGATTAATCCGAATGATATTGAGAGTATTTCAGTACTGAAAGATGCTTCATCAGCCGCTATTTACGGTGTTCGGGCGGCCAATGGCGTAGTGCTGATTACAACGAAGCGGGGCAAAGTAGGCCGTCCCCGGCTCGAATTGTCGGCCTCACGGGGCATACAGAACTTGCCGAAACGATACGATGTGCTGGACGTACCAGACTACGTAGCACTGGTTCGGGAGATGTATGCCAACAACCCGGCGCAGGCCGCCAATTTGCCCGCTATCTATAAAGACGGAAATGCGGCTTATCTGGGTAACCTGCCCCGCACCGACTGGCAGTCCGCGCTGATCAATAAAAACGCTGTAACAGAAGACTATAGCGCGAAAGTGTCGGGTGGATCAGAATCCACTACCTACTACGTGTCTGGCGGGTATTCACGGACGGAAAGCCCCCTTCAGCAGAATAATTTCAAACGGTATTCGCTGGCCCTGAATCTGACCAGCAAAGTGAACCGATGGCTTGAAGTAGGGCTGACCAACCGCCTGAGTTATGTAGATGCCCTGGACAATACCCAGTCCGACCTTTCCTCGGCCTGGCGGTATGCGCCCTGGCAACCCATCTACGCGCAAGCTGGTTTCCCCGCCTACGACGGGTTCGCCCAGACCGTGAATCCGACCTTTGCCGTGAACCCCGCCTTTGATCCAACAAAGATATCGCTGGGTGGCGGGCCCTATACCATCACCAACACGGGCTTGCTATACGGCACCGCCACTCGGGGAAACGTACTGGGTCAATGGGATACCCGCACCAACAATTACAGCATGCTCCGTACGCTGGGTTCGGCCTACATACAGGTTGAACCCCTGAAAGGGTTGAAAATCAAAGGAACCTTAAGTGCCGACTGGTACATCACCACCCGGAACCAGTGGCAGAGCGTCGACTCTTACCGGTTTTCGTCGCCGTTTACCAATACCTTCTCGGCAACCAATGGTACGTCCAAAGGGCAGATTACCCAGCGTATTCTTCGGAATTATAACCTCGTCAAAGAGTTTTCGGTAAATTATAACCACGCATTTGGTGGTCACTCGGTCGACCTGCTGTTCAACGCCATGGATCAGCAATATGGCGCATCAAGTACGGGGGCGGCCAATACGCAAATCAATTATTACAATCCCGATGCGCTGGCCCTGCTCAATACCGCACCCTATTCGACCGGGCAGATCATTCCGGAGAACAACGCCCTACAGGGCTATCTGGGCCGGTTAAGCTACAACTACAAAAGCAAATATTACGTCGATGCCACCGTTCGGCGGGATGGCACTTCACGCTTCGACAAGGACTACCGCTGGGGTACCTTTCCATCGCTGGCCGTGGCCTGGCGGATCACGGCCGAACCGTTTATGAAGAATGTTACCTGGCTATCGGACCTGAAAATGCGGGCGGGCGTGGGTGAAATTGGCAATCAGGAAACCACGCAATTTGCCTACCTGTCGCTGGTTAACTTCAATCCGGATTATTCGTATGGTTCGGGGGTGAATGGCGAAGCCATCGGTAGTTTGCAAAACGGAATTCGGCTGGCCAATATTCCGGTTCGGAATCTATCCTGGGAGCGCGTTCAGACCCGAAATATCGGTTTTGATGCGTCACTGCTGGAGAACCGAATTACGGCGACCATCGAGTATTACGACAAAAAGACCTCGGGTATCCTCCAGACGGTAACGCTGCCAACGAGTGCCGGGATCGACGACGGGTCGGCACCGACCAACAACATTGCTTCGGTACGGAACAACGGCTTTGAATTTCAACTGGCTTATACGGGTAAAGTGGGCAATAACCTGACCTACAACGTATCAGGCAACTTGACCACCGTTCGAAATCAGGTAACGGGACTCTACCGTGATCTGGCCTTCACCAGTGGTAATAACCGGACTGAAATCAATCAGCCAATCGGCTATCTGTATGGCTATAAGTTTGGGGGGATTTTTCAGAATCAGGGCGAAATTGATGCTTACAAAGCAACAAAGCCTACGGCGGCCGCGGCCAAAGACGCCATCAACAGCGACAGAGTGGTGCCGGGTGATGCCTATTTCCAGGACACCAATGGAGATGGCATCGTAAACGCCAACGACCGTGTTTATCTGGGCAAAACAATCCTTGGTTATTATTATGGGTTCAATCTGGGCGCTGCTTACAAAGGCATTGATGTGTCTATATTCTTCCAGGGTGTTGGTGATGTTCAGGCGATTAACGCGGAACGTCAGGCGGGCATCGGTATGAATTCGGAAAATATCAATTACTGGACCGACGTGCGCAACCGGTGGACGCCCACCAATCCCTCTACTACGTTACCCCGCGCCGTACAGGGTGACCCCGCCAGCAATAACCGTTTCTCCGACCGTTTTGTAGAAAACAGCAGCTTCATGCGATTGAAAAATCTGCAGGTGGGCTACGCGTTGCCACGGGTGCTCCTGGATCGCCTGAGTGGTCTGTCCGGCGTGCGCATTTATGTAACGGGCAATAACCTGCTGACGTTCACCGGCTGGAAAGGACTGGACCCGGAAAATGATGCTATTCCACCCGCTCGTTCCTGGATTTTGGGCCTTAACGTCAACTTCTAACCACTTTATCTAATGAACTTATCTGTGAAACCGATTATATATGCTGTTGGATTAACGCTGGCCCTGATTGTGGGAGGGTGCAATCCTGACAACTTAAATGTTGCCCCCGGCAGTCCTACGGAGGATAGCTATTTCAAATCTGAACTGGACTTTGAAGCGCTGGTTCGCGGTATTTACGCCAAACAGTCCGAACTCTACGGGTATCGGGCTGGTAACTACGTTCATGCCGTGCGTCATTTGCCGGGCGACGATATTACAACAACAGGATCTAATCCCCTGGAAACCTTTGCGTCCCTGCAGCCTGCTGTTGGCACCCCTTCAAATTATTATGCTACGCTGTACCGAATTATTTATCGGGCCAACACGGCACTGGACAAAATTAGTGGCGTTGCCGATGGCGTCTACCTAACCGCTGGCCTGAAAAATCGCCATCGGGGCGAAGCGCTGTTCATGCGTGGCTTGTCTTATTTCTGGCTGGCCAATACGTTTGGCACCTCCCCGCTTCGGACGGAACGGCTGGAATCGCTGGAGGATGTGGCGGCTCCATCGGTTGCGGATGGACAGTTGCTCGATCAGGCTATCACAGACTTTACCGAAGCGGCCAGCCTGTTACCCGAAACCTGGGATGCGGCCAATGCAGGCCGGGCAACCAGCAATGCCGCCAATGGTATGCTGGGAAAATGTCTGGTATTTCGGGCTACGATTAACAAAACGACCGCCGACTATTCGGCTGCGATTAGTGCCTTTGCCAAAATCAAGAACCGATCATTGGTGGCTGATTTTGCGGATAACTTTGCTGCTGACCGGGAAAATAACGTCGAATCATTGTTTGAATTTCAGGCTAGTCGCCCGCCCAGTACGGATAACACCTCGCTACCGGATGACTTTGAGCCGGGCGGGGTTGGCTCTACCTCTGGCTACTGGGGCTTTTACGAACCAAATAATTCGCTGTTGTTCGGAACGGCCCGTTTCATTGCCACCAAAAAATTACTGGCGGCCTTTGATCCGGCCGATCCCCGACGGGAGGTGACGCTCAATCCGGCCAACCGCGACATCCGCAAATACTGGACCCGCGACCAGAAAACCTCGAATCCGGGCGCATCGGCCAATAATGCGCGAATTCTGCGGTTAGCGGACGTACTGTTACTGCAAGCCGAAGCCATTGTGCAATCGGGCGGGTCAATGGCCGACGCGGTAGCGCTGGTCAATCAGGTTCGGACGAGGGCACGTAACATGAAAACTGGGGGTACTGTTCCCGCCAATTTGCCCACGACGCTGACGGTAGTGGAGGCTATGGATGCCATTCGGAACGAGCGGTTTGTGGAACTGGCTGGTGAAGAATCACACCGCTGGTTCGATTTGCGCCGGTGGCACAAAGGTGGTCAGATCAATCTGGCCTCAGGTTTCGATTTCAGTTCCGATCAGCCCACGCAGTTTGGATTCGATGTGAACAAGAATTTACTATTTCCCATCCCGCTGAGCGAAACGGATAACAATCCGAACGTAAAGCAAAATCCTGGGTATTAAATGAGTGGTCATTGAGGGGTTATTCATTGTCATTCGGTAGTTCACGTACCACTGACGCTTACAATGCATTACCACTCAATGTCTACCAACCCCCTCCAGCTACCCAAATGATCAGGCTCTTCTGTTTATATGCAATTACCCTGCTTGCAGCCACCGCGTGTTTTGCTCAACAGGAAATTCAGCTGTATTCGGGTCCAATACCAAATGCGAAAGAAACCCCCGACGAAGAAATCAGGCGGGCCGATTACGTGGCTTCCAAGGTGTCTCGCCCTACACTCTCCGTCTTTCTGCCGCCCAACGGAAAAGCTAACGGAACGGCCGTTATCATTTGTCCGGGAGGAGGCTATGGCGTACTGGTGATGAAACGCGAAGGGCACGATGTGGCCGAAGCTTTCACCAAAATGGGCATTTCCGCCTTTGTCTTGAAATATCGCTTGCCGAGCGATAAAACCATGATCGACAAATCCATCGGCCCCTTACAAGATGCGCAACAGGCGATTAAAACGGTTCGGCAACGGGCTGCTGCGTGGAAGGTCGATCCCCAAAAAATAGGTATCATGGGTTTTTCGGCGGGTGGTCATCTGGCAGCAACTGCCGGTACGCATTTCGCAAAGTCGTTGATTGACAACCCGGCGAACACCAGCCTCCGGCCTGATTTTATGATTTTGGTTTATCCGGTAATTAGCCTGAGCGAACGTATGGGGCATTCGGCTACCCGTACCAACCTGCTGGGCACGGCAGCAAGCCCGGAATTGATCAAGCAATATTCCAACGAAGCGCAGGTAACAACGAACACCCCACCGACCTTCCTGACCCATGCGGGTGATGATACGGTGGTGCCAATAGCGAATAGTCTGGTCTTTTACGAAGCCTTACATAAGCAGGGTATTCCGGCCGACTTGCATCTGTACAGCAAAGGTGAGCATGGCTACCTGAAAACCCCCGCTTTCGAGGAGTGGTTTGGGCGTTGTCTGCACTGGCTTCGTCAAATCGAGATAACCCCATAGAACCGAGTGTTGAGTCGTCTCATCTGAATACTGTTGTATGACTTCTTCATGAATCCCGAACTGTAAACGCTTATTGATAGGTTGATGACAAAGCATCCTCTTTTCTTTCTGGTATTGGTCAGCTACGCAGCTTTCTCACAGCCTGTACCACCCCGGCTAATTATACGGGGCGATGATATGGGCTACTCCCACGCGGGTAACGTAGCGATTCTGAAATCGTATAAAGAAGGCATTGAAACCTCTATTGAAGTGCTGGTGCCGTCCCCCTGGTTTCCGGAAGCCGTTGCAATGCTGGCAGAAAATCCTGCCGTTGACGTTGGTATCCATTTGACACTCACCAGCGAATGGGATAATGTCAAATGGCGTCCTCTGTCAACCTGTCCGAGTCTACGGGATGTTGACGGGTACTTTTATCCGATGGTTCGCCCTAATAAAAACTACCCTAAACGCTCACTCGTCGAGAACGATTGGAAACTGGCGGATATCGAGATGGAGTTCCGGGCCCAGATAGAACTGGCAATAAAAAAGATTCCGCGTATTAGTCATGTTTCGGCTCATATGGGCTGTTCAACCATCACGGATGAGGTGAAAACACTTACCAAAAAACTGGCAAAGGAGTATAAACTGGATATTGATCCCGAAGGCGATTACCAGGTAATGCGGGTAGGTTACAGTGGGCCGAAAAGTACATCCCAGGAAAAAATACAAAGTTTCCTGACAATGCTCGAACGTCTGGAACCGGGCAAAACGTACCTGTTTGTTGATCACCCAGGTCTTGACTCGGAAGAACTAAGTGCTATTCATCATAAGGGGTATGAGGAAGTGGCTATCGACAGACAGGGTGTAACCGATGTGTGGACAAACCAACAAGTGAAGGACTTGATTAAACAGCGAAACATCCAACTGATTAGCTATAAAGACCTATTGAAATAACTCATGAAGCACCTATTATTTATCTGCTTTCTGCTCACTCATTCAGTAGCCATCGGGCAGTTGGTGGTACAGGACCTTACCTGTGAGTACATGCCTGATCCGTCCGTTGTCGATGAAATCCATCCTCGACTCTCCTGGATCAATCGGGCGAAGGCCAACCAGCGCGGTCAGAAACAACTTGCCTATCAGCTGAAAGTAGCATCCAGCCCGGCCATGCTGAAAACACCTGATCTATGGGACAGCGGTCGAGTGACGAGTGATGAATCGAACCGGATTCCTTACGCGGGGAAGCCCCTGCCATCGCGGCAGAGTTGCTACTGGCAAGTGCGGGTGTGGGATAAGGACAACAAGCCATCGGCCTGGAGCAACGTAGCAAAATGGCACATGGGTTTGCTGGCAAAAACGGACTGGAAAGCCGAGTGGATTGGGGCGCCCTGGCAAGGGGAGGAAGCAATCCCGAAGCCGAAAGGTGGGCCGAATGAGCGAACGAAAATCTTGCCGCCACCCGCTCCTATGCTTCGAAAATCCTTTACGACCACGAAAAAACTTCAACGTGCTGTCGTGTATACTACCGGACTGGGCTACTTTGAATTTTACGTAAATGGGCAAAAAGCGTCCGATGATCAGTTAGTGCCGAATCAAACCAATTACGGCAAGCGGCCACAGTTGCCCGAAGCCTTAATTTCACTGCCTGACGAATTTCGTGACTACCAGGTTATGTATTTAGCCTATGACATTACGGATAAACTTCGCGCAGGAACGAACGTAATGGGGGCTATGCTTGGGAATGGATTTTATAATGCCCCCAAGTTCTGGACCGCATCGTATGGGTCTCCGCGTTTTATCGCCCAGTTGCATCTTACTTACGCAGACGGCAGTGAGGCCGTTATTGTGTCGGACAAAAGCTGGAAAGCGGCCCAATCAGCTATTGTATCTGATTTGGTGTACGATGGTGAAATCTATGATGCCCGACTTGAGCAACCTGATTGGTGTACTGCTACGTATGATGATTCAAAATGGGAACCGGTGATCAACCGGGAAGCTCCATACGGTAAACTCGTCGCCCATACCGCCCCCGTGGATAAAATTACGAAGATTTACCCGCCGTTAACAATAGAAAAGCTGGCCAATGGTAACTATAAAATAGATTTTGCCGAAGAAATTTCGGGCTGGGTTCGCTTGAAGAATATCTCGGCACCGGCAGGGCATACTATCAAAATCACTTTCAATGCAAATCAGTATTCAGGCGAAAACACGTACATTTTTAACGGACAAAAAAATGCATCCTACGCCCCCCACTTCAACTGGTTTGTGTTCAGCGGGGTTGAAATCAGCAATTGGCCCGGTGAACTAAAAGCCGAAAATATTCAGGCCGAAGCAGTCAATACGTCCGTGACGGAATCCGCCGTATTTGAGACCTCAAATAAGCTCTTCAATCAAATCAACCACATCTGGAAACGCTCGCAATTGGACAACATGCACGGAGGAATCGCATCCGACTGTCCGCACCGGGAGCGCTCGGGGTATACGGGCGATGCCCAGGTGGCTTGCCATACCGTGATGCAGAATTTTGAGGTAAAGGCATTTTATAAAAAATGGGTGCGCGATATAGTGAGCGCCCAAATTCCGGCCACGGGTTATGTGCCGAATGGAGCACCCTGGCAGCCGGGTTGTGGTGGTGGTGTAGCCTGGGGAGCGGCTATTCATATCATTCCCTGGGAATTTTATCGACAGTATGGCGATAAAGGTATATTGGTGGATACCTATGAAGGCATGGTAGGCTACATGAATTACATGAACACTTGGGTCAATCAGGACGGAATTATGTATTCCCAACGTACTGGAAAAGATGGGAAACCGTTGAAATGGTGGAATTTAGGCGAATGGGCGGGACTCGAACAAATGCCGTCGGACGAGTTGGTTCATACCTTTTATTTTTGGCTCTGCGCAGATATTACAGCAAAAACGGCCACCGTTCTGGGAAAAACCAGCGATGCTGAACAATATAAATTACTGGCAGACAAAACGAAAAAAGCGTTTTTGACGACATTTTATGACCGTCAGAATGGGACCTTTGGCAAGTATGGCGGCAACGTATTTGCCTTGAAAATGGGTGTTCAAAAAAATCAGTATGAACCCGTTATTCAATCCTTGAAAAAGGATATTGCCGATGCAGGTGGGCATCTGGATACGGGTATTTTCGGAACGCGCTATTTCTTTGACGTTTTAGCAGATAATGGCTTAAATCAACTGGCGTATGATGCCATGAACAAAACGACCGAACCCAGCTTTGGTCACTGGATCTCGCTGGGTAGTACCACAACTCGTGAACACTGGAATACGAGCAGTTCGCACAACCATCCTATGTTTGGTGGCGGCCTAAGTTGGTTTTATACCCGATTAGCGGGCATGCAAACGTCCGATATTCAAACCGGCTATAAGCAGATCGTCTTTAAGCCCAGGCCGGTTCCTGATTTGACCTTTGCCAATTATTACACTGAAACGGTATATGGGAAAGCGGGCATCGAATGGAAGCAGGGACTATCGTTTGAGATGAAGGTTAATGTACCCGTCGGTAGCACGGCAGTTGTGTTTATCCCGACCGAGATAGGGAAATCCATCTCAGAAAAAAACCAACCGTTAGCCAATAGAAATGACATCGAACGGCTTCCTCCTGAAGCCGGCTATCAGGTCGTAAAAATTGGCAGTGGTGTTTATTCTTTCAAGGTGAAATAACAAACGTATGCTGCTGGCTGCTTTGGCCACGTTTGGCGTGAATAGAATTCTATTTTCCATCGATTATCCGTTCAGTACCAACAAGCAGGGCCGCGCCTTTTTGATCAGTATTAATCTGCCGCCCACCGACGTTGAAGAATTGCGCATGGCAACGCTGATCGACTCCTGAATCTACAAGCCTGGTCTGCACAACTGCCGATCAGAGGTGCATTCTTTAGTCTCCGCCATCCTCGCTCTTCGCTCTCTTCTTCACGGAGTTCGGCCTGACGTTACGGCTTTGCCCTATAAGCCGGTTTCTCTCCTTGTAGCGAATCTTACCTGGTTAAAATTGATGAGTTTCACGACTTGGGCAGACTAGGTCTGACCGTGAAATGTCGCCTTTTTTATAGAAGTATTTTCTGATCTGCTACGTCCTCTTTCGCGAACCGATCGGGGGTGTATATTTGTAAAAGAATCGTGTCTGTTTTCAATATCTTCCTGAGGGAGCTAAGTGGCGTCTAATAGGTTGATATTCAGATGCGATCGTCTTCGTGCAGTAAATCCAATTGTCATCCAATGAAAAAGTGCTTCCTGTTACTGGCGACCCTGAGTCTGACCTATTCCCTTTATGCTCAAACGCCAGCGGTTAGTGTGCCGCCCAAAGGTCATCCTAATCCGAGTGGAGCTGGCTGGAGGTCGTTGTTCGGAAGCGATCTTTCGGAGGCTTCGTATCCCAAAGGGGTGTGGAGTATGGATGATGGGGGAATACTGACTGCTACGGAAGATAAAGCCATCTGGTCAGCAGTGCCGTACGACGATTTTATCTTGGATTTGCTCTTCAAAACAGCTGAGGGAACCAACAGTGGGGTGGTCGTTCATGCGAGCGATACAACCAACTGGATTCCCAATTCGGTAGAAATTCAGATTGCTGACGATTACGCAAAAAAATGGGCCGAGTCGCCGGGAAACTGGCAGTGTGGGGCTTTCTTCGGTCATCAGGCACCCACGAAACGGACCGTCAAAAAGCCCGACGAGTGGAATCGCTATACCATTACGTGTCAGGGGAAAATGATCTATGTTGTCCTGAACAACGAATTAGTCAATACCATCGACCTCACAAAATTCACGTCTACTAAAACCAATCCGGATGGGTCGGAAGTGCCTGCCTGGCTCAATAAACCAGCCGCCGATCTGCCGTTGCATGGCTTCATTGGTTTACAGGGGAAACATGCTGGTGCTCCGATTTACTACCGGAATGTGAAGATTAAAGCACTGTAGGTACGCCAGCCCGGCCACACTACGTAGTTTATTGCGAACCCATTGGCTTGTGGTTGGTGTTCTTGAATTACTATGTCAATCGACCCCCAAACTCGTCACAGCACAACATTACCTGAATTACGTTTTTCGCTCAATCTGCTATATGTTGGTCGGTTGCTGCTAGGCATGAAATCCCCTTCGCTCACAACGGACGAGGGAATTGACGCCTTCGATGAACGTATTGAAGACGTAACCGATGAATTAGTGGCTACCGAATTACTGCACGAAGCGGCTATTTTAGCCGGGGATATTTTGCCGGAAATTGTACCGCCAACGGCAACCGATGACGTAGCATAAGCTGCAATCTGCGTTCTTTGCACGCATATAAGCCGCAAGCTATTGTGGCCCAACAAGAGTCTCACCTGTTTTTATGCCTGATACACATTCTTCCGATTTTGCGTGGGCTTGCCTCTTTGATATGGACGGCGTTCTGGTTGACAATACCGATTTTCACGTCAATGCCTGGTTACAGTTTGCCCAGAAACACAACCGGCCACTGACGAAAGAGCAGTACGTAGAAAATATCAACGGGCGCGTTTCTGCTGATGCCATGGCATACGTATTTCAACGCCCCATTCCGCCCGGCGAGTTGATCGTATTGACCGAAGAGAAAGAAGCCATTTATCGCGAATTATACCGACCACACTTGCAGCCTGCACCGGGTTTGCTGGATTTTCTGGTGGCGTTACGTGAACAGGGGGTTAAGCTGGCCGTGGGAACATCGGCCCCGGAAAGCAATGTCCGGTTTACGCTCGACGGCCTGCCATTACGTCCTTATTTCAATGCGGTGGTGGATTCCAGCATGATTCATAAAGGGAAACCCGACCCTGAAATTTATTTGACAGCCGCCGAACGAGTGGACGTAGAACCAGCGCATTGCATCGTTTTTGAGGATGCGTTTGCGGGAATCGAAGCGGGCCTCCGGGCCGGGATGAGTGTGGTGGCTATTGCCACAACACACACGCATGACGAACTCGTTGGCACCGGTGCGGCCCTCATCGTTGACGACTTCAGGGGCCTGACGGTAGATGCCGTGCGGCAATTAGTAACTGGAAAGTAGCTGACTGACCCAGCCTATTTTTATAACTTTGGAAAAAATTGGCCAAGGTGCCAACGTCATACGCTTGAATACCGCATCCAACACTACGCTTATTCCTGCCCGAGAGGGCTTTTTCTTTCCTGCCGAATGGCATCCACACGTAGCAACCTGGCTGAGCTGGCCGCATACGGAAGCCTCCTGGACACGCGAACGGCAGGAGCTGATGTTCCCGGCTTACATTGACTTTATCAAAGCGATTTCCGAAAGTGAGCAGGTTTGTATAAATGCGCACAATGAGGTAGTTATACAAGGTGCTACGTTGCGGCTGCTGGCGGCTGGTGCCGATATGAGCCGGATTACCTTGCTGCCGCATCCTACGAACGACTCCTGGTGTCGCGATCATGGCCCGGCTTTTCTGATCAATCCTCAGAGAAAGGAGCGGATGATCGTGAACTGGGGCTACAACGCCTGGGGGGGCAAGTATCCGCCCTATGACCGGGATGATCTTATTCCGGTAGAAATTGCCCGGTATCGTCAGTTGGACTACGTTACGCCAGGAATTATTATGGAAGGCGGCTCGGTAGAATTTAACGGAGCCGGAACGGTGCTGACCAGCCGGACCTGCCTGCTCAACCAGAACCGGAATAGCCATTTGACGCAGGCAAACATTGAGCAGTATCTGTGTGATTACTACGGTGTTCAGCAGGTGCTGTGGGTTGAAGAAGGCATTGTTGGCGATGATACTGATGGGCACATTGATGACACGGTTCGGTTCGTGAATGAGGATACCGTCCTTGCGGCTTATGAAACAAATGCGAACGATGCGAATTACCCGTTTTTGCAGGAAATTCATCACGAATTGAAACAGATGCGGCTGCTGAACGGCAAGCAATTGAACATTGTAGAGTTGCCCATGCCTGATCCTGTCGAAAGTGATGGACTTCGTTTACCAGCCTCTTACGCCAATTTCCTGATCACCAACGGAGCGGTGATTGTCCCGACGTTCCGTTGCCGTAAAGATCAACTGGCCCTTGATATAATCGGTACGTGTTTCCCGGACCGAAAAATTGTTGGTATCGATTCAACGGACATTGTTTGGGGATTAGGGAGTTTCCATTGCCTGAGTCAGCAGGAGCCGAGTCTATAAAGTGAAGAATGTAGAATGAAAAATAAATGTCAATTACTCACGCTGCATTCTTCACTAAATCGCTGTTTCATGTTTATCAGATTGCTCTTTCACTCATTCGCTCTTTCAACATCCGTTGCGGCACTCATTATAAGTGGCTGCGCCCGTCAACCGCAACTAACGGCCGAACTAACCCTCCGGACCTTGAACGCCGTTAATCTGGAGGAAACCCTGAGTCGGCGGGATGAGCTGATGATGGCTTATTCGTTGACCAGCTACGATGCGCAGAACAAACCCGTTGGCGTAGTCAATGGCGGCTGGGGCGTTGAAACGGTTAAAAAAGGCCAGCTACTTGATTTTCCAGCGAGTGAACACCCGGCTCGTCCAATTCAACTCGCATTGCCTAAAAACGGAAAAATTGTGGCATCACTGATCCTGGTTGAAGTGGACGATTACAATCAGGCAAAGCAAACGCTTGCTAAAATTCAGAAAATACACAACGTCGTTTCCATTCCCGCTACGTTGCTGCTGACGGCTGCGGAAGTGTTGACACCCTTGAAATACGTATCGGCCGGACTGGTGGCATCAGGCGTTGGATTGCAACTGGCTGACAAATTGGACAATGATGATGTGCTGGGCCAAAGTAGTGTTGAACTATATGAAGCAGCCTTGCGCCAGAAAAAGCAGCGATTTATTAAGGTCCCTGTCGTCTTTTCCGGGAAAAATCAACAGGATTCCTTTGAGTACAAATTAGAATACGACATCACGCTGAAAACCGTGAAAATTCAGGCCGTTCGCCAATAAGCGACGCATGTGGGTCGTTTCTTACGTTAAGACATGGCCCAAAAACGAATGTTTTTACCATTTACTTGGTTTTTAAACTACGATAATTATCCTCGACGCTCGTACTGAAAACTGATAACAAGATTACTACGGTAGATCGTCCACACACTATAATTTCACCTCGACGCTATGCGCCAACTCACAGGCGGACTCTTGCTGGCTCTCGCCTTAACAGCTTGTAAAACAGCCGCACCGGTTGTTCAGCAAACGCCCCCGCAACCCATAATTCTGACACTGGGGAGTAAAACCTTCACGACCGACGATTTTTTTCAATCGTTTACTAAAAATCAACTTTCGTCTGATTCGACTCAGCGGACCGACGTAAAAGAATACTTCGATCTGTATACGAATCTGAAGTTAAAAGTGCTGGCTTCCGAAGCCCAGGGCCGCGATACAACAGAGGCATTCCGGGAGGAAATGAATACGTACCGTAAGCAACTGGCGCAATCCTACCTGACCGATAAAGTGCTGGTTGAGTCATTGGCGGCTGAAGCATATCAGCGAATGCAGCAGGAAGTAAATGCGTCGCATATTCTGATTCCTGTTGCCGAAGATGCGACGCCAGCCGATACGTTAGCAGCTTATCAAACCGTGCTATCACTGCGTAAACAGGCTACTGGTGGAGAGGATTTTGCCAGGCTGGCCCGCGAAAATTCGAAAGATGCCACTACAACTTCGAACGGTGGAAACCTGGGGTATATTTCGGCCTTCGGCATTGTGTATCCCTTAGAGACGGCGGCTTATACGACGCCGGTAGGGAGTATTTCGCAGCCCGTTCGAACGCGCTTTGGCTACCATCTCGTTAAAGTCAATAATCGCCGGCCAAGTCGGGGCAGGGTTCGGGTGGCGCATATACTGGTACGGCTGAGCCCCAGCGCCGATGAACCCGGTCAGAAAGTGGCGCAGGATCGAATCGATGCGGCTTATACCCGTTTGCAGAAAGGCGAATCATTCGAAACCGTTTGCGAGGAACTATCCGATGATGCTACGTCCAAAACTAGCGGAGGTGTTTTGCCTGCGTTCGAACCAGGCCGATGGGTACCCGCCTTTGAAGATGCTGCGTTTAGCCTGTCAAAACCCGGCGACTATTCGAAACCGGTACGTACTAACTACGGCTGGCATATTATCAAACTCATTGATCGGAAGCCACTGGATTCCTACGCCACGCTTGCCCCTTCGTTACGCCAACGCGTCACGACTGATACGCGCGCTGAAGTACTGCGGCAATCTACTGTGCAACGACTTCGAAAGGAATACACAGTTCGGGAGGATAAACCGTTGATTGAGGCCGCCTTGACAAAAGCTGACAGCAGTTTGCTACGGGGGCAGTGGAAATATACGGAGCCCCTTGATCTAACGCTTCAAAACAAGCCGATTGTAACGATTGGTAGTAAACCGTATACGGTCAATCAGTTTTTTGACTTCGTTCGCCAGCGTCAACAACCTCCGCGAAATCCGGCTATGACAACGAATGGACCGGCCAACGTAGTAAATGTTGTTTCGGGTTCACCTGCCGTAGCCATGCGTCGGTTATTTGACCGGTTTGTGGGCGATCAGTTACTATCAACCGAAGAAGCAAATCTGGACAAGAAATCGCCGGAGTTTCGGGCTTTATTGAATGAAATTCACGACGGTGTATTGCTATCGCTGGGAATGGAGCAGAACGTCTGGGATCGCTCAATGGCTGACTCGACAGGCCAACGACAATATTTTGAGCAACATAAAACCAGTTACCGTTTGCCGGAGCGGGCCGTATCGACAATCGTGGTGGCGAAAAACGACAGCCTCTTAAAGCAGACAATGAGTATGTTCAGTGGCAAACCACCCTATCAGCTTCGGCGATCGGCTCCTGCGCTGACCTTTGCAAAAACGAAGACAACCCTCACATCTGACCTACGCGAGAACCTGTTCGACGTACTGGTAGTCATGAATCGAAATCCTGACTACGTCGTGGAAGTGTCGGGCTCGCACGATCCCACTGAGCGCGATTCGGTATCGGCCGGACGAATCCGGGCTGTGGTTGGCTACTTGCAGAAAAATGGTATTACGCTCAGCCGGATCATGGAAAAAGATTACCAGGGTGCCCGTCCGGGAGCCGCGAAAGACGCCCAGCGTAACGTAACATTCCAGTATTTCAGCAATGCCAAAGACGACGTAGTGAAAGTCATTAACAGCAAGTATCAATCGTCCTCGGGCGAACCTGCCATAACGATTACAACCGGCGCGTTTGCGCAGGGGGAGAATCCCTATCTGCCTGCTTCTGCTCAGTGGAAAGTGGGCACCACTACGTTGCATCGTGATAACAAGGCGATTGCCGTTGTCATTGACCGTATCGAACCGGCGCGGGTCAAAACTTTTGCCGAAGCACGGGGAATGGTAATTAATGAGTACCAGGCGACGTTAGAAAAACAATGGCTGGCTCAGCTTCGGCAAACCTATCCGGTGAAGGTGAATGAAGATGAAATCCGGAAGTTAGCCAAATAGACTATTTTGTTTGCTAACGAAGTTGAATAGCCGGACGAAAGTAAAAAAACGCTCAACTTACCTCTTAAAATTACTTAAATCGCAGACCGCTAGCCGTTCTGTGCTTATATTTAGAACATGAAAAAAGTTATTAGCAGCGTGCTCGTTGTTTTGGTTGGCTGGTTTCTGACTGTGCCTACCTTTGGGCAGGGGCAGGGCGTCAGCCTGAATAAAATCATAGCGAAGGTCGACAACTACTACGTTCTTCGTTCTGATCTGGAAGAAGCGTATCAATCCTACGTTGGGCAGAACCAGACACCTCCGCAAAAGTGCCAGTTGCTGGAAAGCCTTGTTGTCAACAAGATGATGCTGGCCAAAGCTGAAATCGACTCCGTAGTCGTGGAGGAAAAGATCGTGGACAGCGAGCTTGATTCCCGGATGCAATACATGTCACAGCAGTTCGGCTCCGAGAAAAACATCGTTGAAGCCTACGGCAAAAGCCTGGAAATGCTGAAAAGTGAATTGCGCCAACAGGTGAAAGATCAGAAGATCGTGCAAAAGATGCAGAATAAAATTACGACTGACGTGAAGGTAACTCCCCGTGATGTTCGTAAATTTTTTGACGGCATTCCCCGGGATAGTTTGCCTTACATGCCCGCCGAAGTAGAAGTGGGACAGATTGTACGGTTTGCCAAACCGACCAAAGAACAAAAAGAAGCCCTGCGTCAGCGGCTGGTCGATCTCAAACATAAGGTCGAGAAAGGGGAGGACTTTGCCAAGTTGGCCAAAGAAAACTCAGAAGACGTTGGATCGGCTGAAAAAGGTGGCGATTTAGGTTTTGCCAAACGAGGTATGATGGTGGCTCCTTTTGAAGGAGCAGCGTTGAAACTGAAACCCAACGAAATGTCGGACGTGGTGGAATCTGATTTTGGGTTGCACTTGATTCAATTACTGGAAACACGTGGTGCCGAATACCACGCCCGACACATCTTGCTACGTCCAGATTATAATCGTCTGGATATGACCGGCCCAACCCGTTATTTAGACAGTCTGCGCAATCTTGTTCAGATCGACTCACTGAAGTTTGAAAAAGCGGCTCATGATTATTCGGAAGATAAAAATACGGCCGACGCAGGTGGGCTGATCCGCGATCCACAGTCGGGGGGGAGCCGGTTGGCCATGGACGGTTCGATGGAATATGCCATGTTCCAGATGCTCGATACCATGAAAGTAGGTAGCATTTCGGCCCCGCTGCCTTATCGTACTGAAGATGGTAAAAGTGCGGTTCGTCTGCTCTATTTCAAGAGCAAAGTTCCTCCCCATACCGCCGATTTTACGAAAGACTTTGAGAAACTGCAGACGATTGTCCTTCAAAATAAAAAGAACCGTGCCATCGACGACTGGTTTAAAAAATCGGTTGCTGACGTATACATTACGGTCGATCCCGAATTCCATAGTTGTCGAATATTCGGTACTACTCAGAACAGTGCCGCTGCGCTCGGTGCGAGCAGTAATGAGTGAGTGATAAATGGCGAATGATGAATGATAATTGTGTGCTTTATCATTCATCATCGCGACGGCGACCCGGTTATCATTTATCATTAATTATTCATCATTAATCTTTCTTACCTGTGCCTTACTCATCGGATGTCGCGGCTGCGGAAGCCCTTACTAATTCCTACCAAAAGCTTAAAAACGAAATTTCGAAGGTCGTCATAGGTCAGGACGAAACGGTGCGGCTGCTGCTGACAGCCATCTTCTGCCAGGGTCACTGTCTGCTGGTTGGCGTACCCGGACTAGCAAAAACACTCCTTATTCAGACAATAGCGGGTGCACTGGATCTCGATTTCAACCGGATTCAGTTCACGCCCGACCTGATGCCATCGGATATTCTTGGGTCCGAAACCCTCGATCAGGAGCGCAATTTCAAGTTCATCAAAGGGCCGATTTTCGCCAATATCATTCTGGCGGATGAGATTAACCGGACTCCGCCCAAAACACAGGCGGCTTTGCTGGAAGCTATGCAGGAATATTCGGTGACTATTGCAGGCCAGAAATATGGTTTAGGGCGTCCGTTTTTCGTTCTGGCTACCCAGAATCCCATTGAGCAGGAGGGAACGTATCCGCTACCCGAAGCACAGTTGGACCGATTTATGTTCAACATTTACCTGGATTATCCGTCTTATCAGTCAGAAGTAGACATCGTGAAAAATACGACGTCTGATGTACGCTATGAGGTGCAACGGGTAGTTACGGGCGAGGAGATTCGGGAGTTCCAGCATCTGGTACGTCGCGTGCCGGTTGTCGATAATGTGGTTGAATACGCCGTTAAACTCGTTCATAAAACCCGGCCAAATACTGACATGGGGGCAGCAGATGCTAACCAGTATTTAGAGTGGGGCGCCGGTCCGCGGGCATCACAGGCACTCATCCTGGCAGCCAAATGCAATGCCCTTCTGATGGGGAAATATTCACCGGATATTGAAGACGTACGGGCGGTCGCTTTGCCGATTCTTCGTCATCGCGTCGTTCGTAACTTCAAAGCCGAAGCCGAAGGCATTTCGGTCGAGCAGTTGATTAAGCGCCTGATGTAGTTTTGGTTTACGGTTTTTAGTATACGGGGACTGGCACATGCTACGTATGTGCCAGTCCCCTTTATGTTGAACTACTATTCTATTTTGGTTAGCCTTTTAGTTGCCAGACCGACTCCGTTTTCAGCGATATGCCTACGTGATGACCTACCTCTAAATCATCTCGCGTTGTCAGTAAACGTAGTGATACGTAGCGCGACAAGTTTACCTCAATTTCGTAATGGCTTCCTTTAAAGTACACGGCCTTGATGATGGCAGGAGCACCTGTATTATCAAGCTTGATCTGCTCGGGTCGGAGACAAACCAATTCGTCAGGGATCGTTACGTCGGTAAAGCCAAATAGAGATAAATATTTTGCTTTAAGAATGTTGACTGGTCCGGTCATATGGGCAGCATAGGCCGTTGATGGTTGTCGGTAAACGTCTACTGGTGCGCCAAGTTGAATCAATTTCCCATCGCGCAGTATGCCTAACGTATGGGCAACGGAAAGGGCGTCGGTGGCATCATGCGTTACAAATAGGCAGGACGTATTATCATGATGTGCCAGATCAAACAATAAATCCCGGACAATCAGCCGGTTTGGAAGATCAAGATGGCTAAATGGCTCATCGAGCAGGAGCACAGCGGGTTTGTCGGCAATGGCGCGGGCGATGGCAGTACGTTGTTTTTCGCCCCCCGAGATCTGGCGCGGAATTCGGTCCTGAACGTCGGTCAAACGGCAGAGTTTAAGCAATTGATTCACACGAAAATCACGATAACTTTTCTCGAAAAAACGCAGGGCATAGCTTACATTTTCGCGTACTGATACGTTCGGCATCAGTTGATATTCCTGATGCACCAATCGGATGTCGTCATGACCGGGCACCAATACTTCCGATGGCCCCTCGATCCGCTTGCCATTTAATTGTACGTCACCGGCGTCGGCGTCGGCCAACCCTGCCAGTAGATTTAGTAACGTACTCTTTCCCGAACCACTAGCACCCACGAGTGCCGTAATGCGTCCCGGTTCGAGGGTGAGCGATACGTTTCGGACGGCAGCGAGTGAGCCGTACGCTTTTGTAAGATTCGTAGCTTTGAGCAAATGAGGTCGTGATTATTACGTTTCCAGACTATGGAAACGTAAGACTAATAAAAGAAAACCAATCACCAGCAATGCGACTGATTTGGCCATTGCCTAAAAATCTACAGGCTTTTCTGTTGTAAGCTTAGGCACCTATTTAGAGAGGCAATAAAATGTGCTTGAACGTCTGGTTCGTTAACTGAGTCGATTCGTGTACATTACGCTGCACACTCTCACCCAGTTCCGACGCTTTACCCGTTGGGCTGGAATTGACGGGTTAGCGTTGAGGAAAGACCATAGCCAAACATACGGAAAAAGCAGTTCTGGATATATAGATTGTCCACAGAGCGGTCCGCCGATGCGGCACAGAGAACACAGAGGTAAGAAAAAACATTTAAACTCTATGTTCTCTGTGCCGCATCGGCGGACCGCTCTGTGGACAATAGAATTGTCTAGCTAGAATATGAAATTCGTGCTTAGGAATTCAGATTTATGCTGACTAACGATATCGTTCAGAATACCTTTATTGACGTCCGTATCTTTAGTGGCCACGACGGTACGTATTGAAAATGAGCGTAGTGCATCTTCGACCGACAGCGTACCTTCTGCTGAATCCTTCCGGCCAGTGAAGGGGAACGTATCGGGTCCACGCTGGCACTGCGCATTGATATTCACCCGACAAACCTGATTGACGAGCGGGTCGATCAGCTCGGCAATCTGATCCGTATCTGTCCCAAAAATGCTCACCTGCTGGCCATAATCGGCTGTGATAATATAGTCAATGGGTTGTTCGATAGTATCAAATGGCACTACTGGTATTACAGGGCCAAACTGCTCTTCGCGGTATAATTTCATGCCCGCTTTTACGGGATACACAACCGCCGGTTTGACCAGCGATTCTGAGGCTAACCCTCCGCCCTCGTTCATAACGGCCGCCCCTCCCGCTTCGGCTTCCCGAATGCAATCGGCAAGGTAACCGGGTTTGGTTGGTTCGGGTAGGGGAGTGATCTGCACACCCGCATCCCACGGCATCCCAGGTTGCAGTTTACTTACTTCCGGGCTAAAGCGTTTCAGGAACTCGTCAGCGACAGAGCTATGTACCCAAATGATTTTGATCGCCGTGCATCGTTGCCCGTTGAATGACAACGTACCTAACAAGCACTCCTTGACGGCCACATCCAGGTCGGCATTGGGCAGAATGATCGCTGCGTTTTTTGCATCCAGGCTCATAATAGACCGCAGTCGGTTGAGTTTGGGGTGCTGGCGTTGCAGTTCATCGGCTACCCGGCTGGAACCAATCAGCGTTAGTACGTTGATTTTTCCCGACTTCATGACGGGGGGAATTACATTCGCTCCGCGTCCATACAAAGAGTTGACAACCCCTTTCGGAAAGCTACTACGGAACGCTTCCAGTAGTGGGTAATGCAGTAGAGAACCATGTTTAGGCGTTTTGAAAAGGATTGTATTGCCCATCAAAATGCTTGGAATCAGCGTTGTATACGTCTCGTTGAGCGGATAATTAAATGGTCCCATCGCTAGCACAACACCCATTGGCGACCGACGTATCTGCCCAATAATTCCCTCTTCAATTCGAAACCTAGAACTACTTCGGTCAATATCCTTCAGTGCATCAATCGTGTCGTAAATGTATTTGACCGTCCGGTCAAATTCTTTGGTAGCATCGGCCAGGTTCTTGCCAATCTCCCACATAATCAGGTTGACGACCAGTTTTTTCTGTTCGAGCATTTTACCAATGAAGGTTTCCATGCATTTTATCCGGTCAGCTACCGACATAGTGGGCCATTCGCCCCGGCCATTATCATAAGCTGCAACAGCGGCCTCTAACGCTTCAACGGCCTCATCAGGACCCGTAACCGGAAAACTGCCTACCAGTTTGCGCTGTAGGGTACCATCGGCAGCAGGAATGCAAATTGGCGAATACACCTCCGAAACGGGGCCATCCCATTGACGCATTTCGCCGTTGAGCAGATACTCACGCTGGTGGATGGGTTCGATACGGTATTCGACTGGAATTTGGTCTTCGGTTGGAAAGAGAGCGGTAAGCTGTGAATTGTTCATAACAGGAAGAATGGCTAATAAAAAGAACGGGGCAAACGTCGCCATTCGTAGGACGAAATCCAACCCGGCCAGAAACAAAATTCGCGGATTCATTTATAGCAGACTGGCAGAATCTCTCTATTCCTACGAAGTAGAAACGACCCTTCAATCCACCAGTTCTCTTAGTTATAATTACTTTATATGTATTAACTAATTAGTTTATTAAAAGCATGATATCTGTACTTATTATATAAAAATATTCTTTTTTTGTAAGAATATAAGTTGTTACAATACTATATTAGTTTATTATTGCAACGTATTAGACACTTTTAATACTTACCTACAATGAATTTAGGTAACCGTACATTGTTTATTAAACGGTAGAGACACTTTCATGCTAAACGCTTTTGAAAACGATGAAAAAACAATTATTTAAGCTAAATGCCTGTCTACTTATAGCCTTTTCCGTGGGTATTCAAATGGATAGTAAAGCTGGCATTCCAGTTGTAAAGGCTAAAGCTGACGAACACGCTTCTTTGGTGTTGTCAGAAAAGGTGACTAGAGTAGCTGATAAGGATCATCCGGTAAAAATGGATAAAGTAACTTTAAGGTCAAATAAGGTTATAATACCTAATTTATCTCCTACAGTTCTAATGGATGATCTGAATTTTAGTTCAGCAGCTACCAATGTTCCGCGTGATTTTTTGGTAACTATTAATGAGACCAACAATAGTTCTACGGCGGGATTGATTTCTTTCCGTGTTTTTAAACTTTCTGCGTTTACGATTACCTATTCCACTACTAGTGGGACTTCCAATGTGTATCCGGGCGTTGCCAATTCCAACAGTGACTGGGATTTCTCGGAAACTAATAGCTATATCACAGTTACAAGCAAGACGGGGCTTATGATAGAGGCCAACAGTAACAAGGTGGTGGGTTTTAGCATCACTCGTAGAACGGGCGTGCCCGACCATACACAGCAGAACATGACCGTGTCGGTCGTAGCTAATTCCGGAGGTGAACAGGACGTTTCTGATAATATTGCCGGAGCTAAGGTTAATGCTACCAATACGCCTTCTCCATTAGCCTTCACAATTGCTGCGGATTCAATTAAATTGAATCCTTACGGATACTCACCCTTATCAGCACTGGTTAATTTTTCGGTATCGGCACTGGGGAAAACATTTATTAGTGTCCGGGGTAAACATGGCAAGATTACCTATGTAGAGCACCTCTTTAATGACAATGGTTTACGACACTCGATACCATTGATTGGCCTATACGCTAACTATGCTAATACGGTTGACATCCGTGTTATTAGTGCAAGTGGCGATACGTTAGCTAAAAGCACTATTATTGTGCAAACAGGAGATTTGCCCCCCAGTATGCCAACCTCTATTGTGGCGGCACCTTTTGACGAGTCAAAGGTCGCTCCGGGATTGATTCTGGTAAGTAACTACAGCGTTGGTGCTCCACATACTCCCTTCTTTATGGATGCATACGGCGAAATTCGGTGGATATTAGATTATCGATCTCATCCTCAGTTAAATACGTTGAATTATGAAGATGGTATTAGTCGCCTGAGAAATGGTAATTTCTTTTTTGGAGATAGCAGGACGCAAGCTATCTATGAAATTGATTTATTAGGCAAGGTGATCAACAGTTGGAATGTTAGTGCTATGGGTTATACATTTCACCATGAAGTCAGGGAAAAGCCTAATGGCAACTTTATAGTAACGGCTAACAAACCTGGTAGCACTTACAAAGATGGGGTCAGCCCAACTGTTGAGGATTTTGTCATTGAAATTGATCGGCAAAGCGGGAGCCTATCAACTGTCTGGGATTTGAAAGAATCTCTTGACGAGACCAGAACTAACCTGACCACACCCGATGGCGTCCAACCCGCCAGTGATTGGTTCCATGGTAATGCCGTTGAGTACGATTCGACCGATAATACTATCATGGTATCCGGTCGTACGCAAGGCGTGGTAAAATTAGATTATACGAATCATGTTAAATGGATACTGTCAGCCCATTCTGGCTGGACAACAAACCGACGTGGTGAAGACTTAAACCAGTTCCTGTTAAAACCTCTGGACGCTACTGGTAATCTCATTACCGATGCGGGTGTGATTGCCGGCACAGCAGTTGCCCCTGATTTTGAGTGGAACTGGTATCAGCATAATATCACTCAGTTGCCCAATGGTGATAAACTGATATTTGATAATGGATCAGTACGGGAATTTAATCCCTCAGCTGCTAAATACAGCCGATCTGTATCTTACAGGATTGATCCTGTAAATCTAACAGTTCAGCAAACCTGGACGTATGGAAAAGAACGAGGTATAGATACTTACTCGAAAGTTATCAGTAGTGCCCAGTTTCTGCCCACAAGTAATCACGTAGTATTTGGGCCAGGCTATCAGGTAGTAAATACAACCGGCCAGGGGGGTAAAGTTGTCGAAATTGATTTCGCAACCAAACAGGTCGTGTCGGAAATAAGTATTTCATCGACTAATCAATTCGGATTTCACCGGTCTAAGAAAATAAGTGCATATCCCTAATACGTGTTCTTAGTTAACGATGTATAAAAACAAGTGCATGATTTGCCACTTGCTACTATGATTGCTCTTCAATCAAATCAAAAATCGACATGAAAAACTCATATATTCCCTACATATTCTTGTGTTTCTTTGGCCTTTGGAATTTAGGAGCCATACCCGTTGGCTACGCGCAGGACGTATCAATTAATATCATTAGTGTTCCTGCTACGCTACCTTTGAGTACAACCGGTACTGTTCAGGTAGATCTCTGTAATACTGATCCAACTAATACGAGTGCTCCGGTTGATAAACTCAGACCCCAAATTTCGGTTGGCTCAAATGTAACCATCCTCGGCGTTACCAATTCGGACGGAAGTCCGCTGACAAACTTTACTGTATTGTCTAACACGGGGCAAATCGTTAGCTTATCAAATTCTGTTCCGCTGGCTAATCTAGACTGCTTATCATTCAAGATTATCGTTCGAGGGACTGTCATAGATTCGCCAGGCAATGTTGGCGACATCGTGGCTTTATTAAACCCTCAAACATCGGATAATAAAACGTTTAATGATAATAGTACTAGCTCAGTTGCTGTCATCGCCAATCCAGGGCCGGATTTAGCCCCGATTACTTTTGTCCTGCCTTCCGTAAGCTATGGTACTACCCCGATTAATGTAGTAGTAGATGTGCTCGAATTGAATTCAGTAACGTCCAGTGAAGTGATAACCGTCAAGCTTGTTCGGGATAGTCGACTTTTTTTGAACTTTAATCCAACGGCAAGTTTGATAGGAGGGCGTTCGGTGCAGAACAGTGACTGGAACTTTGATAACTCGGACTCTGACTTTTACGTACTGACTACTAAGCAGGCATTTCCTGCTCATGGGAAAATTTCGTTTGGATTAAGTGGTGTGCTCAGCCCAGGTAATACGTCTGGGGTATTGAGTATCGGTTCTGTCGTTGCCGGCAGTGTGGGTGAGCTGAATATTTTTAACAATGCTGATGCTGAAGTGATTCATTATTTTAATAAGTGAGATTGATATAGGATTTACGTTGACAACCAGACTACTATTGAGTCTTAGACAATATTCACGGCGTATTTAGCTCGCTAGCAGTGCATCGTTAAAATCCAGCCAGTCTAAAGAAATAAGGCTTCTTTGGATTGGCTGGATTTTCTCTGTTGAATTAACTAGTATAGCTTACGAGCGTTGCTAGTAGAAAGCTATACTATTGGTTATTAATATTGATCGTATCTATAAAGTGTTTGATATGTAGTAATTTAAACTCCATAATGACTTGCAAGCTTAATTTCTGCTGAACATTAAGTTTATGGGAAAGTAGTAGGTTTAGTGCTTTTGCTTATCATGTCATTGCTTGGTCTCTGAGATTCACTACCTCGTGTATCGGCTGGTCAGAAACTAGTCCTGCCCATTACTTATAGATGGCTCAAGTCAGGTTTTTGGTCAGCCCTGCCAGTCCAAATGAGATCGCTACGTAGTGAGTCACTACGTAGCGGCTACGATCCTCTTAAGTTGTAGCCTTTTTTATGACCGTTTGCAAGGCCGATTGACAGTTCATCCGCAAGTTCTTGCTGTTCTGTTATAAATACGTGTAGTTTGGGTCTATTGAACGTTACCAAAGGTTAACCTAAACTAAATGAACATCCTCGAAACCCATCACATTGTTAAACAATACGCTGAACACCGCGCCCTGGACGACGTGAGTCTGTCCGTACCCCAGGGATGTATTTTCGGTTTGCTTGGCCCCAACGGTGCGGGAAAAACCTCATTAATTCGCATCATCAACCAGATTACGGCCCCCGACTCGGGGCAGGTGCTTCTGGGGGGCGAACACCTGAATCCCAGCCACATCAAACGTATTGGCTATCTGCCCGAAGAGCGGGGATTGTACAAAAAAATGAAGGTTGGTGAGCAATTGTTGTATCTGGCTCAGCTTAAGGGACTGACCGAAAAACAGGCGATGGAGAAATTGAAAACCTGGTTTATCAAGTTCGACATCAAAACGTGGTGGAACAAACAGGTCGAAGATCTTTCCAAAGGCATGCAGCAGAAAGTGCAGTTCGTAGCTACAGTCATGCACGAGCCCGACCTGATCATTCTTGATGAACCGTTCTCCGGTTTCGACCCAATTAATGCTAACCTCATCAAAGACGAGATTCTGGAACTACGCGATAAGGGCAAGACAATTATTTTCTCGACCCACCGCATGGAATCCGTTGAGGAACTTTGCGATTATATCGCGCTCATCAACCGCTCGCATAAAGTGCTCGATGGCTCTAAGCGGGCGATAAAAGAGCAATTCAAAACCCATACGTATCACGTTGAATACAAAGGCGAAATTATTGATCTGCCACCCGCATTCGACGTATTGAATACCCTGACTACGGACGACGGATTCCTTCGGACCAACATCAAAATTCCACCCGATGCCGCAGCAAATGACCTTATTCGTTACCTGCTCGACCGGGTGGCTGTCCGGTCATTTGGCGAGAATATCCCCAGCATGAACGAGATCTTCATCCAGACAGTCGGCGAGGTACCAACAACGTAACAAACAAGGCGAAATCGGACCGCCGAAGCGGAGATAAAGAGTGAATGAGCGAAAATAAACGCCAGAATCACTCGCTTGCGCTGCTTTGGGACTGATCTCGCTCTTTCATTCATTCGGTATTTCTCTCTTTAGAATTATGCATATAATATTTCTCATTATTAAGCGCGAATACCTGGTACGGGTGCGCAAAAAGTCGTTCATCATCATGACGATTCTGGGTCCGGTGCTGATTTTTGGCTTCTATGCCATCATCGGTTGGGCAGCTGTCAGCTCGATGAACCAGAAGAAAATTGAGGTAGTCGACGAAAGTGGACGATTTGCCGGTAAGTTTAAAAACGATGACGAAACCGTCTATTCATTTCCGAAAAAGTCGCTGGCTGCTGCCAAGAAATCGTTTGTCAAAGATGGCTATAATGCGCTGGTGTTCATTCCGAAAGACGTAATAGAGCGGCCCAAAACTGTCCAGATTTTTGCCGAAAAGAGCGTTAGCCTGTCGCTGCAAAGCAACATTGAGCGCGCCATCTCGAAGGAAATTGAAAACATTAAGCTGGAGCAGGCCGGTATTACGCAGAAAATTATTCAGGATGCCAAAGTTAACGTTGATGCCCAGACAATTAGCCTGAGCGACGCGGGCGAAAAGAGCAGCAACGGGATCGCTACGACCATTATCAGCGGTTTCTGTGCCTTGCTCATTTACATCTCTGTGCTCATTTACGGAACCCAGGTGATGCGGGGCGTAATGGAAGAAAAAACCAGCCGTATTGTCGAGGTTATTATCTCGTCGGTGAAGCCGTTTCAGTTGATGCTGGGTAAAATTATTGGCGTAGCCCTGGTTGGTCTGACCCAGTTTTTGCTCTGGATCGTCTTGACGGTCGGGCTGATAACCGTTGGCTCAACTGTAATGGGACAGAAGGAAACGGCAAATTCAGCCATGACGGCCCGCATGAATGGAATGCCGGGCGGGCAGGATGTTCAGAGTAAGATGGCTACTGCCAAAAACCCCGTTGCCGACGTAATGGCTGCTATTGGAACGCTTAACATTCCACTAATTGTAGCCTGTTTTCTGTTCTATTTCTTAGGGGGCTATTTGCTATATAGCGCCTTGTTTGGGGCCGTGGGTGCCGCCGTCGATAGTGAGACCGAAACGCAACAGTTTATGTTTCCGATCATGATGCCCATTATTGCCGCCATCGCCTTCGCCCAAATCGCCGTTCGCGACCCCGACGGCCCCCTGGCATTCTGGACGTCAATTATTCCGTTTACCTCACCGGTGGTCATGATGGTTCGTATTCCCTTTGGCGTTCCCGGCTGGCAACTGGCGTTGTCGATGGTATTGCTGGTCCTGGGCTTCGTCGGTACTACGTGGATAGCCGCTCGAATTTACCGCGTCGGTATTCTGATGTACGGCAAAAAAACGTCGTTCCGGGAATTAGCAAAGTGGGTGTTTTATAAGGGGTAAGAAGTCGTTAGTCATCAGTCACCAACGTCAACTACTGGGGACTATTAACTGATGACTAACGACTAAAACCCAATATCAATCACCAGCGGTTGCACCAGCCATTGGTGCGTGGTGACGTTATAAATTGTGCGGAAACCAGCCTCGAAAGGAGTACGGAGCCGAAGTGCGTTGAAGACAAACGATACGTCGAGGCCCGCAGTCTGATACATGCGACGCTGGGTTTCATAGCCACGTAATCTCCCGAATATATCGCGGATTTCTACTGAACTTTGACCCTGCGCCATATCGTAGAAACCGTTCGCCTTTATGCGTTGGACGTAGAGCCATCGTCCCAATGACCAATGGGTGTCGGCGATGGGTAATCTGTATTCCACACTCCCGGCCTTGATCTGATCGTCGGCAATGTAGAGCTGGCCGCGGGGATAAAACACAATGGCGCTAAATTGATACGTTCCCTGCGCCTGTTGCTGGTAACCTCCCCGCAGCCGCAGGGAATGATGTTTCGCCAGCCCAGGGAAGTAAACGTTTGCCTGAACGCCCCATTGCTCAGCGTTTAGTCTACCACCGAAGGGTGTGTTTCGATACGTAGCGGATAGTGACTGACCCCAGCGGGGGGCTACGTCCCGTTTGCTTTGGCGGAGAAGCCGCGAATAACTAATCCCGTACGTAAGTGCATTCACCGATCCCTGACTGCCTACGTCCGATACGTACCGGAAGGGTAAGTCATAACCCGTTACGTGCAGGTAGTTGTAGTAAGCCGCCAGACTGATTCCCTGAATGTATTTAGAATTAGTCAGTTGCAGCGGCACTCGAAAACCTGCCGTGAGCTGATCATATTGCCAGCGATCCGTGCGCAGGCTGTCAAGTGGCAGGGCTCGGTCAATATATAGGGACGTACTACGTGTGCCGTGCTGAAAACTGAGATCAAGAATAGGGAAAAGGCCCTGATAACTCAACAGGGCGTAGGCATTCCCAACTCGTTCGGATTGGTTGTAGGTATAGCCAACGCCAATCTGGGTTGTACTTAGCAAATCCTGCGACGTTAATCCCACCGACAGCGCTTGTCCTGTACTGGCAACCGTTGGCCCCCAGCTATACACATTAATGACATTCGGCAGGCGCCGAAAACGACTGGACGTGTACGTTGTCGTCGTGCTGGCAGCCGAGTCGGAGGATAGGATTCTGCGCCCCAGCGCCCCCCCCGGTTCCAGTTTAGGTAACGCGCCAAAATAACGTAGTGGTTGCTCCTGAGCGGGTTCCGTTACGGGTTTCCAGTCGGCGGGATTCAGCGGCATGTCGGCAATGCGATACCCCGTTGCCGAAAAATCGTCAAACGCTAATCGTGTCCCCGACGGAGAAACGGCTACGTGGTAGGCCGCCAATGGTCGCGAGGTGATCTGAAAAACTTGTTTCGACGTAACGTCTACGGCATACAGATTATCAATGCCCGACCGGGGCGAATTATACAATACGTACTTACCCCAGGGCTGCGGATTACTGATGTTTTCGTTAACGGAGGGCAAAAGGTTAGCATGCATACCTGACTCACTATCAACGCGCTGAATTGTTTTTCTGCCATCTTTCAGGGCAATAACCGAGAGCGTTTTGCTGTCTTCGTACCAACGCGGATGCTGATAAAACTCATTGTCTGGATTGGGTAAAGCTTTTAAAATCCTACCCGTTTTGGCGTCGAGTATCAGTAAGCGTACCATATAGCGATCGGTATTGTCAACGACGACGAGTTTTGTGTTATCGGGGGAGAGAGCCGCAACAGTGTACCGGGCGCGATGTGTTAACCGGGTAACTTTACCGGTCTTAAGGTCGAGTAGCCGGATGTTCGAATAAATCCGCTGACCCCAGCGCGGATCATAACCGTATTCAATCCAGCAGGCTTTGGCAGACGTAGCAGACAGCAGTCCAGGATCGTTGGTGAACCCTTGTACAAATTTCTGCTTTTCCTGTTGATCTTTCCCCAGAATCACCAGTCTTGGCGTATCGCCCAGGCCACTTTTTACGCAGAGAACCGTTGAGTCGGTCAGGAATTGCGGGTGCTGGTAATTGGTGAACACTGGCCTGGGCAATTGTTGTTTTTCGGCACTGACGGGAAATGTCGTGGCGGGTGTAATGACCAGACGTTCCTGTTGTTTCTGCCAGGTTTCCGTTAGATCGTCCATCGTTTTGCGGTATAGATCTTCGGTTCTTAGCCCGGTTTCATCCTTGATGCTGGCCGAAAAAGCAAAGGGAAACGGCCACCGTCGGTAGTTGCGGTTCAAGACGCGGCTCCACACATCGGGGCCAAACGAGCGTTTGAGGTACGTCGTCATGAAGTAACCCAGCACGTAGTGATTCGGTACGTTGTCGCGGAAAGAACCACCAACCGCCTTTGGGTAATCAAATTGCTTTCCGGCCAGTAAATTCGCCCGCATTCCCAGATCGAAGTTCGGAATCCGGCCGCGGCCACTGTTGCTTAACAACGTTTCATTACTAACCGCGTCGCCTTCTGCGAACCAGTCGGGTACCGTCTGTAAAGGAAATTCCAGGCCCACGCTACCCAGTAAAGTATAAAGAACTCGTCCGTAGCCTTGCAGCGCTTTGTCATTCTGAACAACGTGCCGGTATTCATGTACGGCCAGCAGATCGAGCCAGTTCAATGTACCCGACAAACCGGGGTCTTGCGGAGCCACGGCATAAAACTCCGACCGACGTGGAAATAACGTAACGAATCCATTACTGTTCGTCGTCTGATTCTGAAGCAATACCGAAATGGGCCGGGGCTGTTTCCCGAGCGATGCACTGGCGGGTTCGTACAGACTTTCGAGCCGGTTGGCAGTTCGTTGAGCCGTTGAGTCGAAACCACGGGGATAAAGCACCCTGAAATGGGGAGTGGTGAGCCGATACCAATGCAAACTTGCCGGGTTTTGAGAAAGGATAGGTAAGCTTTGGGCTCTACCGGTTAGCGCAACAAGCAGAAGTAGCGCCGTAAAATAGTGTCTTCGTAACATGCGCTATCAAAATACGAAGTTTTTTTTAATCTGTCATCTTTGGCCGTTTCGCCGGAGGCTAAAATAGTAGTTTGAGTGAGTATCTATTTTGCGATCCTGATTCTGGGACGTAGCCGTACCGACGCATGGCAAAAAAGAAATTAACTACTTATCGGTTTTAAGTGAAGAGAGTCGCTTTCACGATGTTGTCGGGCAAACTTCGAAGGCGACAGGGTAGACAAATTTTGAAACGTTTTTCGGAAGTGTTTAAGGTCCTCGAAGCCAACCTGATGAGCAATCTCAGATACCCGTAAAGTACTGGTAGCCAGCAGTTGAGCCGCCCGTTTCATGCGGACATCGCGAATGAATTCGACAGCCGATTGACCCGTAATGGCTTTAATCTGCCGGTAGAAAGCAGATTGGCTCATGCCCATTTCCCGCACCAGAACGGGTACCGTAAAGTCGGGATCGGTCAGGTGGGTTTCAACAATATGCATGGCCTTCGTCAATAACTGTTTTTCTTCGTCAGGGATGACAAGGTCGGTGGGTTCCAGTAAAATCTGTCGCTGGTAATATTCCTTCACCCGGTGGCGACCCTGTAGCATCACCGCTATTTTGGTGTGAAAGAGCCTTGGTTTGAAGGGCTTTGCCATGTACTCATCAGCACCGGTTTCAAGTCCTTCCAATTCGTGCATGGCAGCCGCCCGGGCCGTCAGTAAGACGACCGGAATGTGCATCGTTTTGGGATGGAAAATGACTTACTGAGCAACACGCGCCCGTTGAGGGTATCGCCAATTCCTACGGGTTGATTGTAGATGCGCAACTCCTTGATCTGCACGAGGGGTTGATAGGGATTGGGCAGTGCCGAAGAAGTTGCCTTGCGAAATCAGTACCGGAAGTAGGTGCTCAAAGGATTGTCGAACGCGCTCGACTCGACGGCAAAAGACTACATGCATTTCGATATTGGCGGTCAGCAACTGGTGGATGCTTCCTATGTCGTCTACGCGTTTGTTCGGGCGCCCTGGTTGTGGAAAACCTGAACAAAGCCGATCAGGAACGCATGGTTCACGCGCTGAAAACCACGCGCCGGTTCAAACCGGTTTTTTCGAACTGGCTGCTGTTTTCGGCGATGATCGAAGCTTTTTTCTGCAAATATGGCTACGAGTGTGACCCAATGCGCGTCGATTACGCCTTTCAGCAACTGGAGCAATGGTACGTGGGAGATGGCATGTATTCGGACGGTGTTTCGTATGCCTACGATTACTACAACAGCTACGTCATGCATCCGTATCTGGCCGCGATCACCGAACACGTGGGCAAAAAGACCAACGCTTACAGCGGCATGATTGCCAAAATTAAAAAGCGGAATGAGCGATACGCCATCATTCAGGAACGGCTCATCAATACCGATGGCACCTATCCGGCAACCGGCCGTTCGATTATGTACCGGGGCGCTGTCTTTCAACACCTGGCCGATATGGCCTGGCGGAAAGCCCTGCCCGAGCAGTTGAAGCCCGCCCAGGTACGTAGTGCGTTGACAGCGGTCATTAAAAAAACGCTCGAAAGTTCTTCTACCTATCAGAATGGCTGGCTCACGATTGGCTTGTATGGTTCGCAGCCCGATCTGGCCGATTTTTATAACAACCAGGGAAGCCTGTACATTGCCACGAACATCTTTTTACCGCTCGGTTTGCCCGCATCGGACCCCTTCTGGGCGGATGCGCCGGAAAAATGGAGCGCTCAAGAAATATGGAGTGGCGAAGATTTTCCGCACGACCATACTGTGGATTTACGATAACCGGAAAGGGTTCATGCGACATTTTTTCTTTTGGGTACTGCTGGTCACGAGTCTCAATGCATCGGCTCAGTTGCAGCCGCCCACGTCATTACGTACGGATTTATTGCTCCATACCGACAAGGTTTGGAGTAATGGTTTTTTAACGAATTACACCCTCGACACCACTGACTCCGCCAAGTTTGTCGGGCAGTTGGCCCTGATTCGCAGCACTCACCCTTCGTTTAGCTGGGTGCTCTCCGATAAACGTAGCAATAGCCGTCAGACGGCGTTTCGGTTGATTGTGAGTTCTTCCCGAAGAAACAGTCAAACTAACGCAGGCGATATATGGGATTCAGGGAAACTCATTAACAGCCGAAGCGTGGGTATTTTGATACCCCCCGGCCTGAATACCAATCGTATCTATTACTGGAAGGTGAAAATCTGGGACGAACAGAATGGCGAGAGTGAGTTTTCGCAACCGAAAGCTTTCCGCACGGCGGCCAAATTGGCGGATTATGAAACGCCTTATTATCCCGTCGTAAAAACGGAAGAAGCCCCCCTATCGAAACGAACATTGGGGCCGCAGCGAGTGCTTTATGATTTCGGAAAAGATGCCTTTGGGCAGGTTTACGCAACGGTGACCAGCCCCACCGAATCCGATACGCTCATCCTGCACGTGGGCGAAGCCATTACCCCCGACGGCCATGTGAATACCAAACCAACGGGCGTACTCCGGTACCGGCGCATACCGGTTCTGTTGCAACGCGGGACACATCGCTACGCGATTCAATTCAAACCAGACAAACGAAATACGGGTCCCAAGGCCATTCTGATGCCCGATTACATTGGCGAAGTCCTGCCGTTTCGCTACGTTGAACTGGAAGTGCTTACGGGTAATGTTCGGGTGGAACAGCTTTTGCGTCAAATTGTTACGTATCCGTTCGATGAAACGGCAACAACTTTTACCAGTTCGGATACAACCCTGAACCGGATTTGGGACCTCTGCAAGCACACCATCAAAGCGACGACATTCAGCGGTTACTACGTCGATGGTGATCGCGAACGGATTCCCTATGAGGCTGATGCGCTGATTAACCAGCTTTCGCACTATGCCACTGACGCGGAATATAACATCGCCAAACGGTCGTTGAACTACCTGGTTTTTCACGCGACCTGGCCCACCGAATGGTCTTTACAAAACGTCCTGATTGCCTGGTACGACTACCTGAATTCGGGTGATTCGCGTACTATCGAAGCCCTTTATCCCGAGCTGAAGGCTAAACTTTTGCTGCCCCTTGCCCGCCCGGATGGCCTGATCAGTACGAAAACGGGGCTTCAAACGGCAGAATTTAAAAAGTCGATTCATTACGATACGTTCGATGGGCGGCCTACCATTCAGGATATTGTCGACTGGCCGCAGCAGGGCGTTCTGGGGCTGGGTAAAAAAGAAGCGGGTGAAACCGATGGATTTGTTTTTCGGGACTACAACGCGGTCGTCAACGCGTTTCACTATCAGGGGCTGGTTTTTATGGGGCAAATGGCCGCTCGACTGGGGAAAACGGAGGATGCCGCTTTTTATTCAAATCGGGCGAATCAGGTTAAAAATGCGTTTCAGGCTGCATTCATTGATGCCAGAGCCGGTCTGGTGCGGGATGGCGAAGGCACCGATCATGCGTCGCTTCATGCCAACATGATGGCGCTGGCGTTTGGCCTTGTGCCTGAAAAATATCAGCCGAACGTATTGGCGCACATGCGGTCGCGGGGGATGGCGTGCAGTGTGTATGGTTCGCAGTTTTTGCTGGATGCGCTTTACAATGCCAACGAAAGTGCTTACGGGCTTGCCTTGCTCACTTCCACCGACGAACGTAGCTGGTACAACATGATTCGCACCGGCTCGACCATGACCACCGAAGCCTGGGATACGCGCTACAAACCCAATCAGGACTGGAATCATGCCTGGGGTGCAGCTCCGGCCAACATCATCGTGCGGAAACTGATGGGCGTCGAAGCATTAACGCCCGCTTTTGAAACGGTGCAGATCAAGCCCCAGCCCGATACGTTGCGGCAGGCATCTCTGAAACTCGCTACGTTACGGGGAACAATCCTGGTATCGTTCGACAACACCCCCGACCGATACCAGCTACGGACTACGTTGCCCGCGAATTCCAGCGGAGTGGTCTACCTCCCCCGTCGGCAGGGAAAAAACCAGGTATGGCAAAATGGCAACGTAGTGAAAGCCATTGCGGAAGGTAATTTCTGGAAAATTACCGCTGTAGGCGCAGGCACTCACGAATGGGAAGTCCGTTGATGGGAAGCGATAGTTAACCAGTAACTTCAGCTTGCTTAAGTCAATCAAAGGCTAATCCGCTAACGCTGTATTACCTGGTTGTTCGAATAGGCTTTATTATAGTATATAGAGTGGCTATAGAAAAGTAGAAAATTGGTATTTTAGGTAGAATATTATTAATTATTAGTACACGGAAAGCGATCTTATGTAAAATGTTAAAAATTGGTTAATCAAATAGTAATAGTAATAAACCTGGACTGATAGAATGTCGGTAATATTGTAAGCCTCCTTATGGTATAGAAAAGTCATAAGTAATTCTGTTCATAAGAGGGGCGTGTTAATACTCATACTTAACTAGCTTACTATGTACTATTTGCTACCAGATTCTGCCCGAAAAGGGTATGGACGATGGTTGCTGATGAGCCTGTTTATTCTAACAGCTCAGCTCAGCCATGCTCAAACAACGATCACCGGTACGGTGACAGATGGTGCCAACGGCGATGTGCTGGCCGGTACAACGGTGCAGGTCAAAGGAACCAACGTAGGTGCCACCAGCGATGCGCAGGGTAAATACCAGATCAGCTTACCCGCAACGGGAAAAATACTTGTCTTCTCGTTTATCGGTTACCAGCCGCTTGAAATTGCCGTAGGGAATCGGAACGTAGTAAACGCGCAATTAACCGCTACCGACAATGCGTTGAGTGAGGTTGTCGTGGTGGGTTACGGGGTGCAGAACCGACGCGACATTACAACGGCCATCGGCTCGGTCAAAGCAAAAGATTTGGCAAACCAGCCTGTGGCCAGCTTCGATCAGGCACTGGCCGCAAAAATTGCCGGGGTGCAGGTGTCGCAAACGTCGGGCGCGCCGGGTGCCGCTTTATCCATCCGAGTACGGGGAACCGGTTCGATCAGCGCGGGTAATGATCCGTTGTATGTTATCGACGGTATTCCGCTTTCCCGGGATACCAAATACGCGACGGGTAGCACGAATACGCAGTTTCCCGACAACCCGATCAACGTAATGAGTACGATCAATACCGATGACATCGAAAGCATTGAGGTGTTGAAAGATGCCTCAGCGTCGGCGATTTACGGTTCACGGGGCTCCAACGGCGTCGTACTGTTGACAACCAAACGCGGTAAAGAAGGCAAAACCCTCGTTAGTTATGATTCGTATGTGGGTGTGCAGCAGGTAACGAAAAAGATTGACCTGCTCGATGCCTATCAGTATTCACAACTGAGTTACGAAGCCAAAAACAACGCCTATATCGACCGAAATCCGACGGGAAAACCAACCGATTCGAACACGATCCGGAATGCAGGCGTGGGCGCACCAAGTACGCTCATCCAGCCCGAAATCGTGCCCTATCTTTCCGGCACGCCCGGCCTGACCAATACCGACTGGCAGGATGCTATTTTTCGCTCGGCGACTATCCAGAATCATACCTTGTCTATTTCGGGCGGTAAGGACAACGTTAAATACTACGTATCCGGTAACTACCTCAATCAGCGGGGTGTCGTGATCAGTTCCGGTTTTAAGCGCTACGGTGCTCGAGCCAACGTAGAGGTTAAAGTCGGCAAATTAACGGCGGGTATCAACCTCAATCCAACGTATTCGTACCATGACCTGGTAAAGGCCGAAGGGCCCTATCTGGGCGAGGGCGTGGTGGGCCTGGCGTTGCAGTCGGCCCCTATTTTCCCGGTCTACAATGCCGACGGTACGTATAATTTCGGTAATAATGGCTGGGGATATGGGGCTACGTCGATCCTGAATCCGGTAGCCATTGCCAATCAGGTCAGTGATAAAATGAGCCAGCTTCGCGTACTCGGAAACGTTTATGCGCAGTACAACATCACGAAAGATTTATCTTACCGACTAAGCCTAGGCACTGATATCAATACGTTTCAACGGGATTATTACCGGCCATCGACGCTCGAAATTCGCGATCGTAAGGGCGCTTCAACACCAACGGGCTTTTCCAGAGCACAGAACTTCGTAGACTGGCTGGTTGAAAACACCCTGAACTACAACCATTCGTTCGGGCTGCATACCGTTTCGGCGCTGGCGGGTTTCTCTTCGCAGAAAGATCGCCGGGTGGCGAACGAACTTACGGCCACCAACTTTCCGAACGATCTGGTGTACACGCTCAATGCCGGTCAGGTTTCGTCGGGTAGTTCCGACGTTCAGGAGTGGTCGTTGCTGTCCTATCTGGGTCGGGTTCAGTACGATTACAACGGAAAATATCTGCTGTCGGCAGCCGTACGGGCCGATGGGTCATCGCGCTTCGGACGTAATAACCGCTATGGGTATTTCCCCTCGGTGTCGGGTGGCTGGAATATATCGCAGGAATCGTTTCTAAAACCCGTTACGTGGCTGAGTGATCTGAAACTGCGGGCCAGTTATGGCTTAACGGGTAATTTCCAGATTCCAAACTATGGTTCGGTGAGTCTGCTTAATTACCAGAACTACATTCTTGGTAACGAAACTATTGTGAGCGGGCTGGCACCGGGCAACTCGGCCAATGACAAACTGAGGTGGGAAAAAACGGCCATGTTCGATATTGGTTTCGATGTAAGTTTCTTTCGCAACCACCTGAATTTGACGGTCGATTATTACAATGCCAATACGTCTGACCTGCTGCTGAACGTACCCGTGCCGCGGGCGTCGGGCTTCAGCACCGAATTGCAGAACATCGGTAAAGTGAACAACCAGGGGATTGAGTTTACTGTAGGGACGCATCAAACGTTTGGCCGGTTCCGGTGGGATGCCAGTGCGAACATCGCTGCTAACCGCAACAAAGTAATCGCACTCGGGCCTTCCGGTGATCCAATTATTGTTGCGGGTGGTGTTGCCGGAGCGCAATTCATCACGCAGCTTGGTCACCCGATCGGCGAATATTACACGATGATCAATGACGGCGTCTTTAAAAATCAGGCCGAAATTGATGCGTATCCGCATACGGCGACCACCCGGCCCGGTGATTTTAAATTTCGCGACGTTGCTGGTGGGCCAGATGGAAAACCAGATGGGAAAATTGATTTCAACAGCGACCGGACCATTACGGGTAGCTACTTCCCGAAATACACGTTTGGGTTTACCAACAACTTCGCCTATCGGGGCTTCGACCTGAGCTTTGCCATTCAGGGCGTTCAGGGGCATAAAATCCTGAATCTGCTACGTCGATACGTGTATAATATGGAGGGGAACGGCAACCTGTTCAAAGGCGCACTGGATCGCTGGCAATCACCCGAAAATCCGGGCAATGGCCTGGTTAACCGGGCCAACCGCCTGGCTTCGGGCTCGAACGGCGAAATCTCGACCTGGCATATCGAAAGCGGCTCCTACGTCCGTATTCGTACCATTACGCTGGGCTATACCCTGCCAACGGCCTTGTTGCAGAAGCTGCGTTTGAGTCGGGCGCGTATCTACGTGACCACCCAAAATCCGTTTACGTTTACCAAATACCTGGGCTACAACCCCGAGGTAAACAGTCGCCCCGACAGTGCGCTGTCGTCGGGTGAGGATTATGGTACGTATCCGCTGCCCCGTACTACGTCGGTTGGTCTAAACTTATCCTTCTAAACAGCCATGAAAAAAATAACGATACTTTTTGCAGTCATCCTGGGCCTGACCGCCTGCCAGAAAGATTTTCTGGAACTGAAACCCCTGTCGCAGCCGAACGTCGATAACTTTTATAAAACCGCCAATGACTTTGGTAACGCGGTTAACGGAGCGTACGACGCCTTGCAAAGTTCAACTCAGTATGGTGGCGATTATAACACGATTATTGAGACCCGAAGTGACAATGTGCTGGACAATGATCCATCGTCGGGTTCGGGCTTGCGCTATAATATCGACCGCTTTATTGAGCCAACGACGAACAGCGTCCTGCGCGATACGTGGGGTAGTTTGTACACCGGTATCAATCGCTGTAATCTGATTCTGGACAAGATTGACGCCGTCGCCATGGACGCTACGTTGAAAGCGCGCTATAAAGGAGAAGCTCAGTTTATTCGGGCGCTTTCGTACTTCAATCTGGTTCGTTTGTGGGGCAAAGTGCCACTCGTGTTAACGGCTGGTACCACGACGGATGCCCGTTCGTATTCGCGCAACGAGATAACTGATATTTATGCCGCTATCGAAAAAGACCTGACGGCGGCTGCGGCTGGTTTGCCCGTTAGCTACACCGGTAACGACGTTGGCCGGGCAACCTCCGGGTCCGCCAAAGGCTTGCTGGGTAAGGTCTACGTGACAGAAAAGAAATATGATCTGGCCGTGACTACGTTAAAGGATCTGGTAAATGGAACTACGTACCAGTTACTCCCTAACATTGCCGACGTATTTCTCGTGACCAATAAAAACAACGCAGAACTTTTATTTTCGGTGAAGTTCAAGAAAGGCGGTTTACTGGGGGAGGGACACGGTTCGTGGTTCGGTACCAGCATTGGCGATCCTATCGAGCCATCGTTGCGGGCCGCTTACCCAGCGGGTGACAAGCGGCTACCGTTAACGGTCATGATCCCGGTGCCTACCAGCATCAATTCTGTGCCGAGGAAGTACTACGACGAACTATCGGCAACGAGCGACGTAGGAAACGATTTCCCGGTGCTACGTTATGCCGACATATTGTTGCTGTATGCCGAAGCGTTGAACGGCGTTGGTTATCAGGCGGGTGGCGAGGCCTTTACTGTGCTGAATCGGGTGCGGACCCGGGCGGGTGTTGCCAATTATACGGCGGCTCAGCTTGCTACGAAAGAAGCTTTCCAATCCGCGGTAATAAACGAACGTCGCCTGGAGTTGGCCTTGGAGAGTGACCGGTGGTTCGATCTGATACGTACTGGAACTGCGGTTGCCGCCATCAAAGTAACGGGTATTACGATGCCCGATTATCGCGTCGTTTACCCAATCCCACAGTCGGAAATTGACGTTTATAATAACAAGACCACGTTCCCGCAGAATGCCGGGTATTAATTCTACTACCGGGGTTTAATTTGAATACAAACGAGGCTTCAGGAAGCCTCGTTTGTTATTTTGGCCTTGCCGATACTTGTAGAAACTAAGCTCGCCAAAAAAGCCAGGCCGCAGCCAATGCGAAATAATAGTATATTGGCTGGGCTTGAACGTACTCTTAAAACAACTCAAATGAAAATCATCATCCTAGCCACAGGACTTTTGTTTAGCTTCTTCTCGCTGACGTTTGCGCAGACGCCAGCGCCAGCATCGGTAGAGAATGAAAAGTTTGTTTTTCTTAACAATGGCGTCACAATTGGTATGATTGTCAAATCGGTGCTAAAGGCTGATAAGCAGCGGCTTAAACTGACCGATGCGCAACTGCCGAAGGCCAAAGAGGTGATTACCAACGCTACGGTCAAGTATAACGACGGCGTCAAGAAACTGAAAGCGTCGGGAATGAGTCAGCAGAAATTAAGGGTTCTCGCCATCGCCATCGAGACCGAGAAAGTACATAATTACAAACCTATCCTAACGCCGGAGCAGTATGCGATTCTGGTGGCGAATCACAAGAAAATGTATCCAGAAAGCAAGGTGTAACGAGTACTATCCGGTAGTTAGCCATTAAAACGGAAAATCTCTCACAAGTAGCTGGCCATCAGTTACCTGTGAGAGATTTTCCGTTATAGGAAATTTAGCCTGAAGCGTTGACTACTACGTGTCCTATCCGAAAACGACGAAGCCGGCGGCTGAGACGGTTAGTTGTACCGATAAGCCATTTCTGGGCTCAAGTTGTACCTGTGTGCCGATCTGTCCTGGATCTGTTGAATATAAGCAAGTTAGTACGTTACCTTGTTTATGAAGCGAGTTGTCAACCGTAACCCAGGCAGTTTTGGCATTATCCGGGTCTGTATTAATCGCCAGGAGAATCTCTGTTTCGCTCAAAATTCGGGACCAGGGAACAATAGAGTGAATTTGGCCACCAAGCAACGTCGGTAAACCAAAGTGCTGACCATCGCCGGAAATTGGTCGCAGGTATTGACGTCCCCTACGTAGCGCGGCATTGTCTTTTCGAAACTGAATGATTTTAGCCAGCTCCTGATAAACTGGGCTATCCTCATCGAAAAAGTGCACACCCTCGCTTTCATAAGAGCCAAAGCTGCCGCCAAACATGGCCTCGCGGATGTAACGGTCTCCGCCATCTCCTCCACCGTGTCCGTTGAAACGCTGCTCAGTGCCGTAATAGATACAGGGAATGCCAAGCGTTGCTACGTTGAGTGCCAGCGCATTGAGTACCAGTTTCGCATGGCTGGGGTTAGCACAAAATCGTTCTTTAGGGTCTCGTCCAACCTGATCATGGTCATTGAAAAAGGTAACCACTTTATTCCGAAACCAGGTGTGCGTGCCTTTCCCGATTAATTCAGAATTGCGAAAAAGGCTGAAATACTCATTGGGATCACTGACGCCTTTGACCAGGAATTCCAGTTTGCCAGGGATGTCGGCAATGCCTAATGCTGCGTTCAGCCCTGTTAGTTGCATCGTGTTAAACGCAAACTCCCGGCCTCCAGTGATCTCACCGGTAAGCAGGAGATTGTCCTTGCCAATACTTTGCGCAAATTCATGCATGGCCGACGTGAAGAAACGAGTGGCTCCCAGGTCCATATGCTTCACTGTATCAATGCGAAAACCATCAATATCTGCAAAGGCAATCCAATATTTATAGACTTCGGCTAAATCCTGAAGTGCCTGAGAAGGGAGGTAAGTATCGACATCGCCTGCGCCATGATTTACATCCTTGAGGTCGAAGAAATCTCCCTCCCGAAACTCGGGGTCATAGTCAAAGTTGGTGATACGTCCCTTTTGGGTGTAATAACCAGGGTTCTGAAACTCGACCGGCCAGATCGCTCCGTTTTGATCCGGAAAACCCGCTGGATTAGCCGGATCAGTACGTACAAAAGGAATGGTAGGATTACCCGCCGGGTCATTGAATCCCAGTACCGGATAAGGATTTCTGTCCCAGCGGGGATCAAAATGGCTATCCGTCTGATAGTTGGGCTGACGGGTAGGATCGTAGCTGAAAATATCCCCGACATGGTTAAGAATGATATCCAGGATTACATAGATGCCATGATCGTGAGCGATTTTTACCAAGTCTTTGAAATCCTGGTCCGTGCCAAACTGTGGATTGACCTGAAGAAAGTCCTGTATACCATACCCATGATAGGTTTCCTGAAAATGCACTTGTTTAAGCACAGGACTAACCCAGATGGCCGTGATACCCATGCGCTTAAGATAGCCAATCTTGCTGGTCAACCCTTTTAGGTTTCCGCCTACGTATTTTCCCCCGGCCGCTCGCCATTCCGCTGCATCTGCTTTATTCTGTATGGCATTCCTGCTATCGGCTGGTGTGAAGACGGAGCTCGAACCAGTGGTTACCGTGATCCCGGCTATATCCATGTAGCCTGCTTCATTATTGTCGGAGAAGCGGTCGATCAACAGGAAATAAAATACATGGTCTTCCCAGGCGACGGGTGACGGATGGTAGTTGCCTGGCGGCTTCAAGGACCGTAAATCTAGTTGGGATAATTGCGTAATAGCCATACGTATCGTGGATAGGTATTAGTAGCTTGAAACAACATTGATATCAAGCTATTAATTGGTGAATCATCCAAAATAGAGCAAAATAGATACGGCAGGCAACGGGGATTTTCCCGTATTTAGTGAGGGGAAATTCGAAGACGTTTCACGCTTTTCGGACTACGAAAGGCTTTTAATCAACATAACGGGGTATGGGAATATGCTCGAATTCGGCAAATGCCTGCCTGACTTGTTGGTCTGTCCACTCCGGCGTTGGTGTATCGGGTTCTGTAGTTGCAGTAGGACTGGTATAATGCGGACCGAATTCACTGTCGTTTGCTACGTATAACAAACGCTCGTCGCGATATTCCATGTTATCAGGCAACCTTTGTAGCATCCCGAACGCGTCTTTACGTTCCGCTACTAACTTGCTATTGAAGCGCTTGAAGGTTTCCCAGTTCACGTAAGCGGTATTCGCATCAATGTCAAGATAACCACCAGAAAGCAAGTTCTGGGTGTCGAGGCTGGCAACGTAAATAACCGTCAGCGTAATGGATTGGTCAGCTTTATAGAATGTCCAGGTTAGTTTCATGGTGCTTAAGTTAGCGATAAGAAACTCAGCTACAAAAAGTCACGTGTCACTTCTTCCATTCGCTCCTCGCTATTGGTGGAGGACTCTTTTAGTTTACTCGCTATCGAACGCCAGAACGATACTTCAGAAACTGATATACAACAGTGATATCGCGTTAATTTAAATCACGGCGCCAGGGAGGACTCTTTGTTCAGCCACGTAAAGTCTAAAATTCAGGCACAGCACAAGGGTATAAACTATACTAACTAAATGGTTGAATATGAGATTTCCGTCACTTAGGGGAGGTGTACCCCTGTTAATCATAAATATATCAAAAAAAATAGTATCAAAAAAGTGACTATTCGAAAACTATTGAGTCTAGTAGGATAACGTTATCAACGTATTGCAAACTAATATGGAAAAACAGCATCGCAATAGAGTCGCTACTACCCAACGTATTGTGGACGCGTTGGAACAAGTGCTAACAGAACATGGATTGGAGGGGGTAGCTATTGGTGCTATTGCCGAGAAGGCCCAGGTAAGCAAAGTCCTTATTTATCGCTATTTCGGTGGCCTGGAAGGGTTGTTGGAGTATTATGTACGAATGGGGCGTATTGTTCCTCATTACACGCCGGCCTGGCTGGAACAAATTCAACCCTTTCAACCAGGAGAATTAGCCTCTGTCTGGTCTAATCAATCCCTGCAACTTTTTCGCCAGCTACGGGCATCACGAGCTTCTCGTGAATTACTCAAGGCTACCGTTCAGGAGAAAGATTCACTGAACGACGTAGTTAGCAGTAGCCTGGATACGGAACTGATCCGGTTGGTTAATCAACTGGCTTTTGTCGAAGGGGGAGATCATCAAGCTACTTCAGCCGTGATATTAGGCGCTTTATCTTTTCTAACCATTCAGGCTCAAAACGACCGTCCTATGATTGGGCTGGATCTGCGTAGTGAGGAAGGCTGGAAACGGATTGAAGAAGTAGTCAAAGGATTCTACAAGGTCATGGCTCAGGTGGCAATCGATTCGTCCACGGGTCGGACAGCGGTTAAGCCAGCCAGCGTAGCGGTGAGCACTTGGTAGAAAATAGTTAGCATACTTGAGCTACATAGTTATGAAAACGACTCAAAGAGGGAATAAAGCAAATCTCAAACAGTACCGCACTCAGCTCAATTCTGTATCCAGCACAGTGAGTGAAGCACCAAGGGATCTGAAACAGCCTTCAGTATCCCGGAATTGGCTACAATATTTTTTCCACCGGCCGTTTTATAGTTCACGCAAAAGCTAGATTAGGGCGTGGATGCGCCAACTTTACAAGCCAGTTCCTTAAGGAGCTGGCTTTTTTAATTTAATCAGGGAGGTCATATTCATTATTGCAGAGATGGAGTAGCGCGAATTTGACTCGTTAAGGCCTAAAACAACGTAGTGCCGCCGTAGCAATTTCTTTATTGGCCTTGAGTCGATCAATAGATTATTGTTTATTCCTTTTTATCAGTTGTTCACACCCCGGGCGGTAAACTCTCCATAGGGCTAAGTTGTACCTTAACACCGGGTCAAACCAAGGGCAGTGTGAGCGTCACCGCCACGCTGGTGGGTGGCAGTGGCGGAGAAATCACCACTACCAACAACACCGATGCTGATAAGCCGGAGTACTTCAGCAAGTGAGGACATAAAGAAGAACGGGAAAGAGTAATTAGAAAAAGAGAATCGTTTTACAGCTACTCTCCATTGGGGAGTGGCTGTTTTGGTTGGCCCATAAGCTCATTGTTTTGGCTACCAGACTTTTTGAGTAGTTTTTCTAGAATAGCAGAACTATTTACTTCATATCCTCCCAACAGCCATTACTTGCCTGAGTGATGGCTGTTTTGTTTATCGACTCCTATGCGTTCGGGCTAAGCCGCGTCTTTCTGAAACGTCCTAGTCAACCCAGCCAGTAAATAGAGCGTATCGCCGGAATGAATTATGGACTCCAAGCTAACTGGATTAAGAATGTAATGGTATAATGGCTTCTCGTGCAAGGCCCGTTTGGGAGACTGTCTAAGCAAGTTTTTTGACATTTGTGAAGTAAACGGTGTACTCTCCGTCCATATCGTCTCTGACTTTGATCCGATTGCGGCTAATCCGGTAAATCACCGTGGCCTGATAACGGCCGATAAAAAAGCCGCCTTTCTGGATGCTAGTTACCTCAACCCGGTCGCCAATATTGATTTCATTGGCCATAAATAGGTAGGTTGAGAAGTAGGAAAAGAATAGGTAGCTAATTTACTTCTTTTGTAGCAGACGCTTATCTGGCCCATCCTGTCTTATAGACTAAATTTGCTACGTTATGTTACTGTAAAGTCAATATTTATGCGCTAAATATTTTATTTTTGCCTTATATAACCAAATAATAAATAACTACTCTTGATTAAGAGTACATAAGTATATTTGATACAGGTCACTTAAATAAACTCTATGAAATTATTTTCTACGCATCCTCTTCCCGGTATTTACCAGTACTCATACCCTACTTTTGTGGATACCCCGCAGCAGATCTGCGTTCATTTCATAACCCCTGATCAGCAAAAAGCTTTCGTGAGCTACCCCCGTCACCCGAATCGTAAAGCCGCTCAGCTTATTGACATCTCTTGGTTTAAGTCGGTCGATCTGGTCAAGCTGGATGGCCAGCCTCAACTCATGCACTTTTTAGAGGTAATACTGCCAAACCTGCTGGGTAATTGCCCGGCTAAAGTAATTCCACTGGATTCACCGGCCACTATGCGGTTTAAGTACGGGATTAATGAATTACTAGTGGCTTTTGGCTAAATCAGTTGAAGCATAAACTTAATTCAAGACACGATATTATCCTCGCCTGTAGCCTCACTAGTAATGCCAGAAGGCTAATTCACTGGTTCTGCTCAGTGTGATGTACACAATAGGAATATAACTAGCCATTACTCAAGCGAGTAATAGCTGTTTTTTGCCAAAGTATTTCCTTTTGAGCACCTTACATTCAAGCAATAAAACGATGTCAGTTGTAGAAACAGTAATACTAGGTGGCACGATGATACTGGCGGTGTTGGTCTATGTCAACTACACCCGCTCGATTCTTAAAACAAACTCGGGCCCAGTACCGGGAGATTGAAGAACTGTATAATAGAGCGCAGCAGTGGTACGAGACAAGAAACGGAGCGCATCGCTTCCTTCTGGTAAGCTGAACGCTGGAACTAATCTTGCCTTGTTTGCCAACATCGGCTACTTAATGCCAGATTCAATTGAGGTATAACATCCGTAATCCGGCGCTTGGCAATGGGCAGCTTCTCGCCCGACAGCATCGTTACGTGAGCCTGCCTGGAGTTGGTTTTGACAGCTTCCTGGACATAATCCAGGTTGATAAGATGCCGCCGATGAATGCGGATAAAGGTAGGTAATTGACTTTCATATTGAGCCAGTGTGGCCGGAAACAGATGCGCTTTGCCGTCATTCATATGCAAGTACGAGTAATTGTCTAGACTTGACAGGCGAACAAGAGCCGCTTGTTGGTGGGCGGTCAATTTTTTGGGCGATAGCTTTAGCTTCCTCATGTATCAGTCGACGTTGATCTCATAAATACGTATCAGCCTGTTGAGTAGATTCAATAGGAAAGCATAGGCCCATAAATTTAAAACAGATAGTCGTCACTGACGCGGATTTATCAGTCCAACTTGTCTAGCTCAATGATATAGTATTGCCCCTTATCATGAGGGGCAATACGTTTAACGCTCATACATGCGATTTTCGCGGCATACTGACCTTTAATGGCTCAGCTTGTAATCTGGAAGATCCTTGCGCTATAAAGCTGATTTGAGCTCACAGGGCTTTGCCGGGGACCCCTACAGTAACAATCCCTACCGTCGGATTATTCTAGGAGCTGGAGCCTTTCCGATTTCGCTTGGTCAGGCCAGCCTGAATAACAGCCCAGGCTTTTTTCTTGAGCCTAAGGTGCAGCTCTTTATCTCTTGGGATAAACGTCGTACTGCGTACATTACCAGTTTTAGAATTTGATTCCCAATAGGTACTGTCGGACGTATCGGGTATTTCAGTGTAGGTTGATTCGCTCATAGTCAAAAGTCGTTGCCGACCGGTACAAGTAGACAACAGGAAAACATGAAGAATAATGCCAGCCATATTCCTCGCTCTTTACTATGAGGTCCAGGGAAACGCTAACGTATTAAGTCAAAACAGAAAGGTTGGTAAAGAAAAGCCCCTAGAGGAGCGCAGTTCGGGGCATTATCGAAATGGAGTGGTATCCGTTCCCAATAAGTTTAGACTCACTCATTTCTAAAGTCCTTATCCCACAGCGTCCAGTAAAAAACAAAGTGCAGAACCGCACTGTCAACGGTTTTAAAGAATTGGTGGTAAGGTCTTACCTCACAGTACCAGGTAAAAAAGCCGTCGTCATCGGTATTGGGCGTGATCTGGTAGAATATACCATGCTCTACCAGACTGGCTTCATCGCCCCATTTCCGGGCTGCTGCCTGAGCTACGTCATAGAGATAGCCCGTGATTGTAAATAAATAGAACTCTACGTGATGGTTAGTCAGCCCTTCGGATGACATCATCGCGTTTATCTGCTCCAGGGGAATTTCAGGCTCCATCATGAGGGGCTAGTTTGCCTGAAAAGCTGCTCCGGCCGCAAATCTACGCAGCGACTAATCAGTTGCTTAATAAGTTGGGAGTACTTTGTATCAAAATCTTATTCAGCCACGGCTAAGGATATCATAGGATAGCCTGTGCCCTTTTTGAGTGAATGGGAGGGTGAATACTGACGTGGATGTAGCCATTCAAAATGAGACTCAGCCTATGGTATGGGATGTCTGTATGACGGGAGAAAATCTTCGAGATAGTCAGCGTCGACTATTATTAGTTCAGGCGTTCCGCTGACCAGAAGGACGCGATTTGCTCCGCTTCTTTGTAGGCATCGTTTCGAGCCTTCAAGGCTTTTTGATTATAAGCTATCGATTCGAAATAGCGCTTTTGCGTTTCGCAAAGATAATGATCGGCCTGTTTCCGCTGCCTTTGTAGCTGTCTGTGTATCCGGGTGAAGCGAACGTAATTAAGGTAGGTCAGGCCAAAAAGTAATATTGTTGCACCTAGCAGGAGAGCTTCTGTTTCTAACATATTTTTAAGGTGATGATGGGCTAATGGATTTAGCAACAGATACGAAAAATGGATGGGGATGGATTTGCGAAAAAGACTGGCGCTTCCTGTCGCTTTAAAACAAAACCCCCGTATGTACCCGGGCCTGTAATGTCATATTCTAGGCACGTAGACCGCTCAACATATCAAAAGTCACGCTGGTAATCGAATCTTTTTATATCCTGTTGGAAATGTTCAAAACACCTGGCTATCATGATCCAATCGTTTCCTCTCCAATGGTCTGTTGGCTACCCCCGAACCAAGTTTCCTCAGTCTTCCCGTTTTGGTTTGTCGCTGGCTGAATCCCGTGATGATCTGCTTCGCCAGATTGAGTGCTGGGTGGTTCACAGATCATTATCTCCAGCTATGCCGTCTTACGTAATGATGGACTACCCCGATCCTTTCAGCTCCGAACCGATGCTACTGGTGTAGCGGTATATTTTCTCTATGAAGGGAAACAGGTTGTCATTGCCTATGATAAATGGTTCAACATTTCGGATAACATCCGGGCCATTGGGCTGACCATCGACGCGATGCGCGGCATAGATCGCTGGGGCGTGAGTCAGATGTTGAAGCGGACGTTCGCTGGGTTTAAAGCCTTACCCAAAACGGCTACAGAGCCGGGTTGGTGGACAATCACGGGCGTTATGCTAACGGCCAGTTGGGAGACTATTCGAGCGGCTTATAAGGAGAAAGTGAAGGTGCATCACCCGGATAAAGGCGGATCGGCGCAGGCGTTCGCTATACTGCAATCAGCTTATGAAACGGCAAAGAGTAAGTGCGTTGTGCGTAGAATCATTTCAATGTTGGCGCTATGAGAAAACATACATGTATTTCTATACCCAATAAGGTATATATTCATTTCAGTTAAGTTGCTGAGAATTCTCTGAATTTGGATTTGGCAGCGACGTAGAACAGTTCCTACTAACCTTTTACTTATATAATAGCCTACTTACCACTTATGGCAAAGAAAAAAAGAGAGTTTTATGCTTGATCTTGAGCAGGAATATAATCAGGTAACGAGTAAGCTGGGACACTGAGCAATATAATTATTAGGTAGTTAATCCATTTATTTAAAGAGCATACTATTGAGTTGGGATTTCCTATTCAATAACGAATTAAGACCTGGTCATCATTAGCGGTTTTAGAGCAAGTTAGTTTATTAGAGGCAAATCCAAAAGGGGTTTAAGTCTTTTCCGTAAGAAGGAGGTCGCCTTCTTTACGAACTAATTCACAGGTCAGTAACTTTCTCCTCAGTGAAGCCCATTTGTTCAAGTGCTGGGACGAAACCGATTAAGACACTAGCAATAGACCCATCCTTTACCGAGATGCGTTTATCATGATTTACGTCTTGAGAATAATACTTAACGGGTTTAAGCTTGTCGCTTTTCTACGACATCATCAGTAAAGGACTAGAGGTTCATGGCTGGTTGAGAGTTAGGAAGGAAAGAGTGCTGAGTTCCTACCCTAGTTATCCGCAACTAAAGTTGGATTCCATCTCAGGCATATTTCTGCTCTTCCTGGCCATAAACGCTGGAAGTGGACTGGCGTTGTTGATACCTTTTGTCGGTTGGGCCGCCATCGAAAAACCCTTTAAGCGCAGTTACCCGGTAAACTAGGCGATAGCACCACTTAGCCATCTTGTGGGTTTGCTTTAGCAGGAGCCGTCGCCAACCAGCAACGGGTCTGTAGTGATGCCAAGGGGTCATGCGCAGATAATGATAAAATTCCTCCTGATAGGCTTTATTGAATTGATAGGAAGTATAAATAGGCTTGGTACCTGTAAAGTGAATTAGATAGGGATTGACTTCCTCAGACTGTGCAAAGCAGTTCCAGCGCCTGTCAAGCTCTAACCACTGGTTGGCTAGTACAACATTAAGCCCATACTGGTCAGGAAACACGGCATATTTAGCATTTTGCTCAATGCAACGAACGACGCGCCGGGTAATCTGTTGCTGGCGCCAGAGGATAGGGTTGATCAGTAATAGACCCGAGTTGAAAATCTTCGTATCAGCCTCCAAGCCTAAGGCCTGGTAATTGCCGTATCCACTCCATGGACTGCTAACCCGTTCGGCTCGGTCAATAATGGCGCCCAGCAGGTTGTTGCCTAGGTCAATACTCCATAAAGAGGTTATGTCTTGATGAGCAATCATATCCACATCCAGATACACGACCTTAGTTAGATGCTGGGGAATAAAATATGGAATGAACAACCGTACAAAAACGTTGCGGGGAAACGTTGATCGGTCCATAGGTAGGGCTATATCCGGTGGCAGGGCCTCATCAATAGTTACCCAATGGACACAGAAGACCGCTGGATTAATGGCTTCCAAAAGCTTGTTTTTGGTTGAAGACCGAATAGCATCATCAACTAAATAGAGATCAAACTGGGTAGGCTCGAGCAGATTGACCTCAATCGATTTAAGCAGGGTTGCCAGTAAGAGGGCAAAGGTATTATCACAGATAGTAACAAGCGTGAGCTTTTGATTCGATGACATGAGTACGGTATAGGTATTGGTAAGACGTCCTTGCTATATTTCCTGGATCAGGTATTTGCCGGTTAGGGGGGCACCCTTTTTTAGATGAGGCTATAGTCCTAATTCGCTTATTATGAGGTAAGTAGAGATAGGATTTGCAGGCCATGCTCAATCCTGTGCTAAGTGTAGGCCATGAAAATCCGCGTGTAAATGATAGAATTTATTAGTGTAGAATGATGGGTATTCATGCTCAACAACTTATTTAAGTGAAGCTATTTACTAGACTTTTGTAAGTACTATAAGTCACCAGAGTCGCCAGAAATTTATTAGTCGGTGTTAATAAATGTAAAATAGGTTTACTAGATGTTCAAAATGATAAGTCAATCAACACTAATCAGACCTCTATCTTATTACAAAAATTATTCACCTGTATTGAAGCTAACAAATTCTATATCGTGCGGCATCCGGTGCGCTCCATAAGTTTTTGATCTGATTTCTTGTCTGCTAAATTTCTTGTGCAAATCGTGTGCGAATAAAAAATCACTTACTGCTTTGATGCTGTAAGTGGTTGATAATCAAGTGTTAGTTGGCGAGTTCGAACCGCCAGCCCTCTTGTCCTGATCCCCTGAAAGTGAGCCAGTGAAAAGTAGAGTAAAAAAACTAACTTTCACTGTCAGACAAAAGGGAAATGAAAGCAGGAAAATTCTCTGAATCACAGATCGTAGCGATTCTCAAACAGCAGGACAGCGGCCAGACCGTCGCTCAAATCACGCGCGAACACGGCGTGAGCGAAGCCACATTTTACAACTGGAAAGCCAAGTACGGTGGTATGCAAGTTTCAGAAGTCAAGCGTCTGAAAGACCTTGAAGAAGAGAATCGGCGATTGAAAAAGATGTACGCAGAACTGAGCTTGCAACACGAAATCACAAAGGAGGCTCTGCTAAAAAAGTGGTAGGGCCGACCGGGCGACGGGCGTTGGTCAGGTGGATGATCGCTGAAAAGCGCATCAGCCAACGTAAAGCCTGTCGCTGGGTGGGCCTGACGGGGCCGCCCGTGCGGCCGGAATGCTCTGAGAGAGCCAGTAGCCGTCAAAGAAAAAGACGTGGCTCTCCAAAAGCGGATCAAGCAAATGGCCAAACGCTACAAACACTGGGGTTTGCTCAAGATTCACCACAAACTGCGCAAGCAGGGAGAGACAGCTAATCACAAGCGGGTCAGACGATTATACCGCTCAGCGGGATTGACCTTGCCCCGCAAGTTAAAAAAGCGGTTGCCTGAATCAGTCCGCCAGCCCCTGCCCAAAGCAACGGCCTGTAATGGTTGCTGGTCGTTGGATTTTACCTCTGACGGCTTGTCTGATGGGCGCAAGTTCCGTACACTGAACGTGATCGATGACTACAATCGGGAGGTTCTGGGTATCGAGGTGGACTACTCCTTACCAGCCAAACGGGTGCTTCGTCTGTTGAATAAGTTGGTTGAACAGTATGGGAAACCAACGCGGTTGCGGAGCGATAACGGCCCCGAATTCATCAGTCAAGACTTGCAGGACTGGTGTAAGGAGCATGAAGTAGTACTGCACTGGATCGAGCCGGGTAAACCCACTCAGAATGCGTATATTGAGAGGTTCAATGGTACGTTCAGGCGGGAAGTGCTTAACGCCAACGTGTTCGGTAGTCTGGCGCAGGTGCGCCGAGCGGTGGATGCCTGGTTGGTGGAATATAACACGGAACGACCTCATCAGGCATTGAGATTTATGACCCCTGTTGAGTACCGACAGGCGGCTTAAACTCCAGTCAAAACTGGCTCACAAAACGGGGTAAGGACACTCTACCTCAAAAGGAATGAAACATCTAAGCAGCTTGCCTACTAATTAACTTCTAGGTTTTACAGTAATGACCAAACCATTAATTAACTTCTTCTTCCTCTTTGTGACCCTATTTCTCCATTATAGCCCAACAACCCGTTTGGCCCATGAATTAGAAGTACCTTAGTAAATGGTTTACGACCCGCTGGGAAGATATAGTGGAGGCTAAATAATCAAGCTGCTTCGAAGTCGAAGCGACCTGACCGCATTCAACGTATATGGGTAGATTTATTACTAACCCATGCGTACTACAGTCCACCATTGAGATAATTTATTATTCTTTAAATAGTGCGCTAATGAAATACAAAAGCCCAAGCTATAGGCCAGGGCTTTCGAAGTGTGTGGATAGTACGGGCAACAGTATAGTAACAGTATTTTCAAATTAGACTCAAAAGTCCGACCAAAGTCACCTTTTTATTAAATTTTTAGGATTGTTATATAATTACTGTACTCATAATATGAAACGTTACACCTACCTCGGCGATCGCATCACCGATCCTACGTTGAAAGGTCAGGACTGTGCGGCTGTATTGCAGAAAAACGGCAAATGTATTCGAGGTAAAAATGGGAGTATGTTGGTGCAATTCGACTCTGGTCGGAGGGCGGTAGTAATTGGGAGGTTGCTTCGTAAGATTTCCCAATAATGGGAAAACCAAGTTTAGGCGGAGTTACACCTTTTTGGTTGGTTTAAAAAAGCGGGGAATATTGTCTTTGGCGATAGCGGCTAACGTTAGGCCTAGTAGGCCACCACCCGACCCCCAGCCAATATCCGCCAAGCTGAAAGCTCGATTTGGTAAAAACAGCTGACCAAGTTCGGCCAGAATAACCAATGCCGTTAGCAGGAGCCACGTAATGGCCCAGCGCGAAATGTTCTCTGAAGGGCCAACGATGGGTAACAGCCCCACGCAAAAACCAAGAATAAGTAAGGGAACGCCGGTACGAATATCCTCAAAGATTTCCTCATCGGCCCAGCGACTAATCCAGGCTGGAATAAACGTCACTTTTACCAGCTTTGGATCAGGTATCCAGCTTAAATAGAGAACCAGGGCAGCAACGAGCAGTATGACAACATATAGGATTCGCATCGCACAAGATTACGAAATGTAGATCAAAACTGAGCCAAAACCCCGTAAACGCGTATCAGAAATGGAAAAAAGCGTATCAAAACTGAACAACTTATGACAACTATAGACGACGACGACGAGGAATGCGAAAACGCTCCTGATTTCCGTGATAATATTATGAAGATTGGGACGATAAGCGCGGCATTGAAGACACAGAAGACTTATGAACGACGTAGTGATCACTCTCAAAAATTCCGAATTATCGCTCGATCAGCCCGTCATGATCCAAAAGTCGCAATGTCTTTTCTGGCTACAGTTTGCGACCATGGTAGTGAAATAAAGTTAAGGGAGGTTAGGCTGTTGGTTGCCATCCCCAATGACCAGCAGGCCTTACCCCCCCAATCCCACCCTGCGCGGTCTGGTGTTGTTGGCGCTGAAACGACAACATCCCATTTACCAGTACGTAGCGGAACAGAACGGGGTGGCCGTGATCGGCTATCACGAGCACTACATGTTTCATCATATGATGGGGCTGGTTGAATACGATTCTAATGGGGCAGCAGTCCGAATGGTATTATGAAGTGGCGATTATAAAGAGGCCACATTTAAAATAGTAAAGCCATTTTATGGCTTTATGTACATTATATTGCTATTGAATTTAAACAACGAGTTCAATGGATTTCAATGACTTAACTAAAAAAATTAAAAGAGCTTATATAAACATCGGTGAACTGTCTACGCCGAATTTTGAGAGAAAAATTAAGTGGGCGCCTAATGCTCTAAATATTAGCTTTGGGTCAACTGATGATCTAACAGATGAGACAAAAATACTTAATGCTGTTGGAGCTATAGCCGACATGAAAGATTGCATTAAGAGAAAAATGAGTTCTATGGACCTAAGCCCTAAGTTGGCAGAAGATGAAATTAACAATAATTTATCTTTACAATTAATTACAGATCTTGATAACCAGCAAAAGCATATTTATCCATTAACTAATGAGGAGAGATCTCATAGAAGTCCTCAATATAGAAACGTACATTCCTATGTAAAATTTACATTCGGGTCTGGTGCTGACTCTGGAATAGCTTTTGATTTAGTTGGCCAAACAGTTAATCCTGTCGGAAACACTGTAGTCAAAGCTGAGGTTGAGGCTGAAATAACAGACAAGGATGGTAATTTTATTGTGACCCTTGATACTATGATTAATGATGCGATTGCTATATGGGATAATTTCTTTGTACTACATAACATAAAATAACATGCCAGCCCCGCCCCCCTCCATCGCCCATATCAAAATCAATAAACATACAAAGGGGCCGGGTATAGATCATATCCATTCACTGAAACTACTTATTTGCCGGGAGCACATGATTGTCATAATGGAGAGATAAAAAAACTCAGATCAATAATATGAGTGTTTGCGCTTCCTTATCCTAACCTAAATCTACAACCCTTTTAGCCTTCAGATACAGCCCACCTGCTGCGCCTAGCCAACGTTCTGTCGATGCTTTTTTATAGAGTTTCTGCCAGTACGTAGCCATTTGCCAGCCTTGGTGATCGGATTAATTTGCATTCTGCGAGTCGTGGAATACGACTTAATTCGAGTTATCTCAATGGATGACAACTCGTTTTGTTACTAAATGCTTATTGGTGGCAGGTGGCAAACCCTTATGTAGAGCGTTGCCTTTGCCACAACTATAACTTGCGAAATAAGGCACCTTTAGTCTCTTTTATTAATACCTTACACTATACATTTTGCAAAATGATTAATGATCGCTTCAGAGCTATCTGTATCTAAAATTTGGAGTCAAAAATGGAGTCAGATTTTAAAATTATAGATAAGAAAATTCCTGAACATCCGTCCCTTAACCGCCAATCAAATTTGGGTTAATGTAATCTACCTTTTATCGGTTTTGTCAATAAGTCATACCATACATTTCCAAAAAAGGTAAAATGGAAGATTAGACGAGCTTGAGCATTTAAATCAAAATGGATTAATGGCGTATGACCAGTAAAACCGTTCAGGCAACAAGATTAGTTTGTTTGATAATTTTTTGCGAATCCGTACACTACCTAAAACAACAAACACCTAACTATCTACATTTGAGTTAGTTAGGTGTTGTTTTTGTACCGGGAGCCGGACTCGAACCGGCATGTCCTTGCAGACAATGGTGTTTGAGACCATCGCGTCTACCGATTCCGCCATCCCGGCGACAGAATCGTCTCTGTTTCCAGAGATGCGTTTGTCAAACGTGGGTGCAAAAGTAAGGATTAATGAATAATGTACAAGGACTAATTTAGAAATTTATTCTTACTCCATACACTGTATTCTACACTTTCCAGTCCATTTACTCATAACGCAAGGCTTCAATAGGATCAAGTTTCGATGCACGAACGGCTGGATAAATACCCGCAAAGAGTCCTACCGATACACAAACGAGAATACCCAAGCCCATCCAGGTCCAGGGAACTACAAAACCGCCCTTGCCCTGGCTGACAACCCCCGAAATTAAATTGCCTATCCCTAAGCCCAATAGTACACCGCCTAAACCGCCAAGGATGCAAATGACAATGGCCTCGATCAGAAACTGTTCGCGGATACGTTTGGGAGTAGCGCCGAGTGATTTACGGATACCAATCTCCCGCGTTCGCTCTGTGACGGATACCAGCATGATGTTCAGCAAGGCAATGGAAGCGCCCAGTAACGTAATGAATCCAATTCCAAAGCCGCCCATGCGTAAATACCCCGTGATATTAGCCGTTTCCTTCGCCAGTTCGTCGGCACGCTCTACATCAAATGAATCAGGTTGTCCAAGTTGATCGTGGCGCACCTGGCGCATAACCCCACGCGCTTCGTCGACAGCTTCGTCCTGATCAGAAACCGATGGCACAGACGTAGTGATATCGAACGAAAGTTTCTGAGTTCCGGCCAGGGCACGTGCGTTGTTCAAAGGAATAAGAATCATACGATCATCACCGCCACCCGAAAAACCGCCTTTCTTGGCTAATAAACCCACAATTTTGTACTGCGTACCGGACACCCGGATTACCTGGTTGAGCGGGTTTAATTTTCCTTCGAATAGCGTATTGGCTACTTCGCTGCCAATTATAGCCACATTGAGCGCATACGTTAAGTCATTAGGGGTCAGGTTACGACCGCTCTGAAGCGTGAATCCTTTCACGGCCAGATACGTATCGTCGCCCCCCGTAAGCTGGATATTGGGGTTCGTTTTTTTAGAACCAAATTTAGCCTGGGCTGCTCCTGTCACGACGGATGAAACGGAGATGGTAGCCCCATACTGAAAACGCCGTTTGAACTGTGTAGCATCGAAATAATCAATGGGTGCGTCCTGCTTCTGCACCCGGCCACCTCGACGAAAGGCATCTTGTCGGGCTACAATGCTGAACGTATTGGCACCCAGTCCGGCAAAACTACTGTCAACCGAACTCTGAATACCGTCAATGGCCGTCAGGATACCAACCAGCGATGTAATGCCAATGGCAATGATAAGCGAAGTCAGGATGGTACGCAGGCGGTTCCCCGCAATTGAGCGAAGACCTTCGCGGATATTTTCGATGAAGTTCATGAGCAGGGAGCATGAGGCAAAGGGCGTGAAGCTTGGGGAATAAAAAACCTATGCCCTTTAGCCCTATGCCCCATGCTTTTTTTTGCACAATATTTGTGTATATTTCGTTATGACAAAACTACCAAGAGCATTCTTAACGGGGAAACCAATGAAACGGCTACTGTTACCGCTTATCCTAATTCTGGTCCTGACGGGCCAGGCTTTGGCATCTAAAATTTTGATTCCTATGGACGACTCCCAGAAGAATCACCTTAAAGCCTATGGCATAGCGTATTGGGTACTGAAAACCCATGACACAGAGATCGATTGGTTACTCAATTATCGCGGTGGTTCGTTCATGATGCCGCAAAGCCAGACGTTCATCAACGAAATGGTGATCCGGGGTGTTAGCTACGAAGTTATTTCGGATGCGCAGTCAGCGCAAATTTTAAGTGAAGTGGCGGCTGCCGATGCCAATATGGATGCGGTGAAACTACAGAAACCACCGAAAGTGGCCGTCTATTCTCCTAAAACGAAACAGCCCTGGGATGATGCAGTAACGATGGTGATGACCTATGCCGAAATCCCTTACGATGTTGTTTTCGATGAAGAAGTGATGAACGGTAAACTGCCCGAATACGACTGGCTCCACCTGCACCACGAGGATTTTACGGGGCAATATGGTAAGTTTTTTCACTTCAAAGATCAGCCCTGGTATATCGCTCAAAAAAATGAAGCCGAGTCGATCACCCGCAAATTCGGCCTCACCAAAGTCCCGCAGTTGAAACTGGCAGTAGCGCAAAAGATCCGTGATTTTGTGTTGGGTGGCGGTTATCTGTTCGCCATGTGCAATGCTACTGATACGTATGACATCGCTCTGTCGGCTCACAATACGGATATTGTGGATACGTTTTACGACGGCGATCCTGCTGATCCAAGCGCCAATAGTAAGCTGGATTACAGCCAGACGTTTGCGTTTCGAAACTTTCAGGTTTACACGAATCCGTATCTGATTGAATTCTCGAATATTGACAACCAGCCCGAAGAACGCGGTCTGAGCGAACATAACGACTATTTTACGCTGTTTCAGTTCTCGGCAAAATACGATCCCATTCCAACCATGCTGACGCAGAACCACCTGAACGTCATCAAGGGATTTATGGGTCAAACAACGGCTTTCAAGAAAAACTATATTAAACCCGAAGTCGTAATTATGGCCGAAAATCGCGCAGCGGGTGAGGCTCGATACATCCATTCGCCCTACGGCCGGGGCTTTTTTACTTTCTATGGTGGGCATGATCCCGAGGATTATCGTCACGAAATAGGAGAGGAGCCTACCGATCTCAATTTACACCCTAACTCAGCCGGTTATCGTCTGATTCTCAATAACATCCTGTTTCCCGCGGCTAAGAAGAAGAAGCAAAAAACGTAGGAATATATATAGAACAAAAATGGAAACCTTCACAGAAACACAACGTTTTCGCCAGGGGTGGGTGTGGCTCATCATGGGTTTTAGCGTGCTCATTTTTTTAGGATCATTGTCCACTATTGATGCGTGGAACCAACCAATAGCCTGGTTCAGTACGATGCCGTTGCTGTTGATTGTGGGACTACTTTACGCCTGGCAATTGGATACCCAGTTGGATTCGGAAGGTATTCATTACCGTATTTTTCCGATTTTCCCCTGGCGGACAATTCCCTGGCGGGTTATTCAATCCACCTCTGTCGTTCAGTATAGTTATGTTGGCTATGGGATTCGCTGGGGATTTGAAGGCTGGATTTATAATGTTGCGGGAGATAAGGGGATACGCGTGCTTTTTGACGCTAATCAACGTATCACTATTGGCACCCAACGGTCCGATGAAGTGCAACATTTTCTTGATCAACTAATCGTTGTTCGTAGTTAATTCCAATGTCAGTGGGGAAATAACGTAGCGATAACCAACAGTTCGATCGTTTTCTGCGAACTTTGCCGCCGGATATTCCACTCTCGACTTTATGATTCGCATTTTTCAGCAAGACGCTACTTCTGTCCGCAAAATCCGCGATATTGACTCCTTCTCTAATACTGAACGGACATTATGGGTCGACCTGCAAAACCCGACGGCTACCGAAATCAAGCGGGTGGAAGAAAAGTTTGACGTTGATTTTCTGAGCCAGCAGGAGCAGTTAGAAATTGAAAGTAGCTCGCGCTATATTGAGGAGGACGATTTTATGATCGCCAACTCTAACTTTCTTGTGCCCGACACCGAACATCGATACGTAACGGTTCCAGTCAGTTTTTTGCTCAAAGATGATACGTTGTTTACGTATCGAAATGCCGATCTAAAAGCTTTCGCGGATACCGTAAAGCGTATCAAGTCGCGTCGGGCCTTGTTTAATGACGGCGCACAAATTCTAATTTCTATCTTCGAGTCCAGAATCGATTCGGATGCCGATTTGATTGAAATGGTGTCCGGCGAAATTAAGGCGATCAACCGGATGCTCGATCTGGATGCCAATCTTGACCGCGAAATGCTCCTGAACATAAACGACTATCAGGAATTGACGATGTCCATTCGGGAAAATGTGGTTGATAAACAACGGGTTATATCGGCCATGATACGTTCTGATGGTTGGTTTAACGAACTTGAACAGCAGCGTTTACGAACGTTGATCAAAGATATCAACTCACTGATCGACCATACGAATTTTATATTCGAGCGCCTGGAATTTTTGCAAAATACCTACCTCGGTCTCATTGATCTGGAACAGAACCGGGTCGTCAAAATCTTCACCGTCGTGTCACTGGTATTTTTGCCCCCAACGTTACTGGCCAGTATCTGGGGGATGAACTTCGATGAGATGCCGGAAGTCCATTGGAAATATGGATACGTTTTTGCCCTGACCATGATGATTTTATCTTCGGCGCTGACGGTCTGGATATTCCGACGTAAAAACTGGCTGTAACCTCAAGAAAAACGTAAAAATATAGCTGGTTTACTGATCGGTAAGGAGGTTACTTTTCTGTTTATTAGCGTCTGATCCCCAAACACTACTCTCCTTTTATTTATGGAACAGGCGCAAACCAGACTTGAGCTATTCTATAGCCAGGTACTAGCCTTTGCCACGCTTTATGGCGGCAAGGTATTACTGGCTATTATCACCCTACTTGTTGGCCTTTGGGTTATTGGTTGGATCTCGAAACTTTTAACATCAACCATGACTAGGCGGCATGTCGATCGCGACGTGCAGCCGTTTCTTTTGTCGTTAGTGAATGGGTTACTACGTGTACTGTTGCTCCTGAGCATTGCCAGTACCTTAGGGGTTCAAACGACCTCGTTTGTAGCTATAATAGGAGCGGCAGGGCTGGCCGTCGGGCTGGCTCTTCAGGGAAGTCTGGCAAATTTTGCCGGTGGAATACTGATCCTGATCTTTAAGCCATTCAGGGTGGGTGATCTGATTTCGGCACAAGGCTTTACTGGCAATGTTGAAGCAATCCGTATTTTCGATACAACGCTGGTCACGCTGGATAACAAGACGATTATTCTGCCAAATGGGTCGTTATCAACTTCAGCACTTACGAATATCAGCACCAAAGGCGTTATCCGGGTAGATCAGGTATATGGTGTTGGTAGCCAGAACGATCTGGATGCTACGAAAGCGTCCATTCAAAAGGTAGTCAATGCTTGCCCATATGCGCTTAAAGATCGCCAACACGACGTATTGATTGCCAAACTGAATCCAAATTCGCGCGAATATGATGTACGCGTCTGGACAAAGAGTGAAAACTTTTGGGATACCCATTATTACATGCTCGAAAACATTGCCAGGCAGTTTGGGAAAGATGGGATCGAAGCCCCAAAACCGAAAATGTTTATCACCAACGAAGCCTGATGCTTACGTTCATATAGCCTAGACTTTCGCCCCACTGAATCAGACAGTGGGGCGTTTTTTTTGTAGTACGTTAAACGTTTGATAAACTAGGTAGTCTAACGTCCGATGAGTGCAAAAGCTCAGCACTTAACAACGTAGCATCATGAATAGTCTGAATAAAATAAAACTGGTTGGTCTGATTGCAGTACTTGCATTTGGTCCATTTGTTGCCCGCGATGCTACGGCTCAACCGGGTATAAGTGTTCCGGTACAAACGTTCTATAACGAACTCGCTCCGTATGGACAATGGTTACCTAGCCCCAACTACGGTTCGGTCTGGGTGCCGAATGTTGGACCTGATTTTCAACCTTATGCCACGGATGGCCACTGGATTGTAACGGAATTCGGGAATACCTGGGTGTCCGATTATCCCTGGGGCTGGGCACCGTTTCACTACGGTCGATGGTATTTCGATAATCAGTATGGGTGGGCGTGGGTGCCAGATAGCGACTGGGGACCAGCCTGGGTGTCCTGGCGATCAGGAGGAGGCTACTACGGGTGGGCGCCCCTGGGACCTGGTTTGAATATTAACGTGAACATTAACATTCCGGCGCCGTACTGGACGTTTGTTCCGCAGATATACATCACGAGCCCGCGCTTATACAGCTACCGCGTGCCCCGGCCTAACGTAGTGAACATTTACCAGAATACGACAATTATCAATAATATTTATCGCTCCAACAACCGTTCCTACGTGTACGGACCACCACGGGGCGACATTGAACGGATAACCCGCCGATCGGTTCCCGTATACCGGATAGATCCAATGGATCGCCCCGGTCGTTCGATGGTTGGCAATGGGTCAGTTGGTTTTTACCGGCCCGGTCAGTCGTCGGGATACGGTCAGAACTACGGGCGCAATGACCGATTTGACAACGCCCCCCGCTCTGGTTATAGTGAATCAAATCGCGGCAATTACGGTGGCGGAAATCGGGATTATAATGGCAACAATACGCCAAACCGAGACTATAACAACAGTAATAACAATTCGCCAGGTCGGGATTATAATAGTAATTCAACACCGAGCCGGAATTACGACGGGAACAATAATCTCCCAAGTCGAGGTAATTATGGCGGTAACAATCCGACGGACCGAGGTGGAGCGTATAATAACAACAATACACCCACAACGCCTACACCGAATCGGGGTGGCTATTCGCCGGTAAGTCCTCAACCAAATAATACGCAACCGAGCGATAACTCGTCGGGTAATACGTCTCGCGGCAATTACTCACCCGGTATGCCGCCATCAAACGGCTCGTTACCACAGCCAAACCGGTCGTTTGATCGGGGTGAACAGCAGGGGTCAGTCAATAGCCAGCCGATGCAAGGCGGACGTAGCGATGGAGGGAATTTTCAGCGGATGCCGGAGAGTCGTGGCGGGCAGAGTCAACAAGCTGTTCCACAACCTCAGCGGCCCAGTATTGGTGGCGAACGTCAGGGCCGCGGACCGCGCTAAAAGACACTGAGTTGAAACAGAAAAGCCTCACGTTCAATTGAACGTGAGGCTTTTCTGTTTGTGGCTTCGAATTATGCTGGGACTTCAGGGCTTAGCGAGCTGATGACTGCGCCGGCCAGTTGCTCCGTACCCGCATTTAGCTGCTGGACATAGGGAAGAATTGCACCAACGCCGATTGGATGCCAGATTGACCGTTGACCAGTGGGTGTTTCCACAATGTCAGCAATTAAATCAGCCACCTCCTGTGGATCAGGGCTGGTTTCGGAAGGTACAAATAAGCCCGCAACGGCAGATTTGAGCTGAAGCGTATCGTCGCTATAATTTGCTTCTACCGATAAATTAGCGGGCGTTAGTTGCTTGGCAATAATATCGGTTGTGGGATAGCCTCCGGGTTGAACAATGACTGAATCAATCCCCGACGACCGGAGTTCATAATGATAGGTTTCTGCCAGCGCATCAATGGCTGCTTTGGCGGCTACGTAAGCACCCATATGCGGCAAATGAAGCCGGGCCAATCCACTGGACAACTGAATGAGTAGGCCGCTTTTCTGTTGGTGCATATAGGGAAGAACCGCCTTAATCAAGCGATCGGCTCCAATTACATTTACCTGGAAAATTTGATTAACCTGCTCTGAGCTAAACGATTCATTCAGGCCAATGGCGGCAATACCGGCGTTATTAATCAGTACGTCGATCTTTCCGCTTGCTTTGTCTGCTATCTCGGTTATGGCTGTTTTAATGGATGCATCGCTGGTCACATCCAGTTCTACGACTTGAATATCTGCGTTATTGTCAACTGCCCACTGCCGAAGTTGATGCGCTGCCGCTGCATTTGTTGTGCTGACATTCCGCATGGTTGCGAAAACGGTGTGTCCTTGTTTGGCTAATGTCTGAGCGGTGAGTAATCCGAAACCACTGCTGCTTCCTGAGAGAATGATATTTTTCATTTGGGATTTACTGAATTTTATATACCGATCGGTATATGAGTTGATAAAAAAATAAAGCAATAATTTATTGACTGGCTTGCGCATCCATATACCAATCGGTATATGGATGCGCAAAAAAATATTAATCCACTTCGATAGCGTTGATCATTTCCTTAACTGTCTCTAGTACGGTACTCATGTATTCATAATTTTTAGTGGATTTGCCAAGTAAAATACCCCCTTCAATCAAGGCTATCATGGACAACGCCAACCGATTTGCATCTACATCAGCCCGAAATTCATTAGCCGTAATCCCCTGTTGAATCAGGTCTACAAGGTCATTTTTCCATTGCAGCAATGCCTCGGCAACCCGTTGTCGTAAGGGTTCATTTGTATCGTCGGCTTCCGTACCCGTGTTCAATAAGGGACAGCCGCCCTCTGGTAGCGTAATGCTTGCGCCACTGCCATATAGCGTGGCATAAACCAGCAATTTGTCTTTGTAGCTTGAATACGTGCCAATTTTATCTCGTGCCGTCTTGACGCGGTTTGCAGCATTGTAATCGAAAGCGGCCAGCGCTACGTCTTCCTTGTTCTCGAAATTTCCGTAAATACTCCCTTTCGTAAGCTTTGTTGCTTCCGTCAAGTCTGAGAGTGACGTACCCGCATAGCCCTTCACATTGAAAATACCAGCGGTACGTTCAATAATGAATTGACGGGTGCTTTCTGAGCGGGGTTGAAATTTCATGATGCAAATATACCGATCGGTATATGAATGTCAAATTTTAGCGTAAATTTTTTTTAGGTAGTGTATTTGTGCTCTTAAAAAAGACGTAGTGAAATGACAACTGATCATTAAACGGTACTTTTGCGTGGTATGCGTTATTTTATTGAATTATCGTACCGGGGAACGGAATACCACGGTTGGCAGACGCAGGCAAATGGCGTAAGTGTTCAGGTAACGCTTGAGGCAGCCCTAACGCAACGCATCGGTACGCCAATCTACGTAATGGGAAGCGGCCGCACCGATGCGGGTGTCCATGCCCGGCAGCAGTTTGCTCATTTCGATATAGATGAGCCACTAAATTTGACAGACACCTTTATTTACTCGCTCAACTGCATCTTGCCCAGCGACATTGCCATCCACGCCATTTTTCCCGTTAGTGATAAAGATCATGCCCGGTTTTCGGCGGTTTCCCGCTATTATCAATACCACATTACCCGGCAGAAAAATGCATTTCAAACAGGCTTAACGTATCATTTCAGGCCGCTGCTGAACGTAGCGTTAATGAATGAAGCTTGCCAGATACTCTTGCAGCATACCAATTTCCAGAGCTTCAGTAAAGCCCGTGCTAACGTAACGCACTTTCACTGTCGGCTTGATTTTGCTTATTGGGAGCGCATAAACGATGATTTGCTGACGTTTCATATCAAAGCCAATCGGTTCCTGTGGGGCATGGTACGTACTATAGTGGGAACAATGGTAGAAATAGGGCAGGAGCGAATGAGTCTTGACCGATTTGAGCAGATTATTCTGGCCAGAGACCGTACCGTCGCAGGTCGGGCGGCCCCGGCCAATGGGTTATACCTGGTGGAAGTCGGTTATCCGGCGGAAGTGATGGTGGCACGGGGCAGTGGGCATAAGGCATAGGGTTAAGGGAGTAGCAACCAAGTGCAAATGGCGTGGGCAAGGTGAAACAATTTTGTTGATGCAGGAAACAAATTCCCCGCTTTATACCCTCCTTGTGCCGTAATATCCCCCTGCTCTCTGCCCTTACCCCTTGGCTAGTTTGCCTATTTCCCTTAAAGTTTGTTAAATTCGGCCATTCAGTGGTTGAATAGGTTATTTTTGTTTCATAACACGAACCCCATAAATGGCTCGTAACAATAAGAAAGTAGGTGCGTATCCCAGCGGGATCATTCTGTTTAGTTTAACGCTGGCATTGTTTTTAATTGGTTTCTGTGGGTTACTGGCTATCCAGTCGAAGCGATTGGTAACCTACATCCGGGAGAACTACGAGGTTCGGGCTTTTCTGGATAAAGGCATTAAACTGAAAAAGATAAACGCTTTATACAAAACCATTGCCGACCGGCCTTACATTCTGAAAGCCAATGGGACTCCTCAGATTAATCTGGTTACCAAAGAGGAAGCCGCTAAAGAGTTTATTGCTGAAACAAAGGAAGATTTTTCGAAGTTTTTAGGGGAGAATCCACTGCACGACAGCTATCGGATCAAGCTCAATGAAGCCTATTTTGAAGAAGCCAAATTGCAGGAAGTAAAGCAGGATTTAGAGCAGATTGATGGCGTGTTTGAAGTGGTGTATCAGGAAAATCTGGTAGACAAGATCAATCAGAACATCACGCAGATTTACATTGTTATGTCGGCCTTTGCGCTGATTCTGCTCGTGATTATTGTTGTGCTGATGAATAATACCATTCGTCTGGCGCTGCATTCTCAGCGAATGCTGATTCGAAGCATGCAACTGGTTGGGGCAACGAACGCTTTCATTACCCGACCATTTCTGGGCCGGGGGATGTGGCAGGGCTTTCTGGCTGGCGTTGTCGCTGTCCTGCTGCTTTTGGTAGGATGGGAGGTTGCCAAGCATAACATGCCTGAGTTAGCCGCTTTTCAGAGTATAGAAAAGATGATTATTCTGCTGGCCGGTATTATCGGATTGGGCGTTCTGATTGGTTTTCTCAGTACGTTTCAGGCGGTCAATCGGTATCTGGGCCTCACATTGGATGAGCTTTATTAAGGTAAATGAATAATGTATGATGGGTAGTGAAAGTGAATGAGATAGGATCGATAAAAGATCATTATTCAGTTTAAATTATCCGCTAAAAACACAGAAAGGACATGGCAAAAGATAAACAATACGGCTCGACGCTGACTCGCGATGAACCAGCCGCAAAAACAATGGCTACATCACCTGTAGCGCCAAAAACGGTTTCTACCCGTTCGTCGGTAACGGAATCAACCCGCCGGGACGTAGCGGCAGCGGCTGCCATGCCGTTTGGTCGGCAGAACTACATCTTACTGTTGGCTGGCATTGGTATTATTCTGGCTGGATTCTTCATTATGAGTCTTGATAAAGAAGAATTTGGCTTTGGCTTTCTTGGCCTCACGCTCGGACCTATTGTGGTTATGAGCGGTTTTGTGGTCGAATTCTTTGCGATTCTTGTGAAGCCCAAGGCGTAAAAGTTATAAAGTTTACAGGTATTGAATGATCCGCCGTAGCGGTTGTGAAGGTTTCCACTGGTAACTTTACAGCCGCTACGGCGGATCGTTTTATGACTTTGTACCTTTACAACCTAATTAATGGATCTTATTCACGCTATCGTATTAGCTATTATTGAGGGATTGACTGAGTTTCTGCCCGTTTCCTCAACGGGTCACATGATTATCTACTCGTCGCTGGCGGGTATTGCCGGAAACGAATTTACCAAACTTTACACGGTCGACGTGCAATTCGGTTGCATTTTATCGGTCCTGGTGCTCTATCATCGCCGGTTCATGACCGACACCCGTACCGGTACGTTCGTTGTGCCTTCTTACCTGAAGTCATTGCCAGTTCGTTTTCAACCATTGGCAGATTTTTACAGCAAAATCCTGATTGCTTTCCTGCCGGCGGCTGTTATCGGGTTTCTGCTGAACGATTTTATCGATTCACTGCTCGAAAGTATTACCACCGTAGCTGTCTCACTTCTGTTGGGGGGCATTGTACTCGTGTTTATTGATCGCATCGTGAATCGCCAGCCGAAGGATGGGGACGTAACCGTGCCGGATGCGATACGTATCGGATTCTTTCAGTGCATCGCTATGATTCCCGGTGTGTCGCGGTCGGCAGCAACCATCATCGGCGGCATGTTTCAGGGGCTAACCCGGACGCAGGCGGCTGAGTTTTCGTTTTTTCTGGCTGTGCCAACAATGGCTGCAGCGTCGGGATACAAGCTCCTTAAAACTTACAAGCTCCTTCAACCCGCTGACTACCAGACCTTGCTTATTGGTAATGTGATCGCCTTTATCGTCGGCTTGCTTGCTATTCGTGGCTTTGTGGGTTTCCTGACGCGCTACGGATTCAAAGTGTTTGGCTACTACCGAATCGCGCTTGGTTTGTTATTGCTGGGATTAATGGCCGCTGGCGTGAAATTAGACGTGCTTTAAAATTATTTCACAGAGATACATCTAAGTGAACAAAGATTCGCAGAGGCTTCCTCTGAATCACCGTCATGCCAACTCCGTTATCTCTGTTTTTCTCCGTGTATCTCTGTGTTACAAGAAACCATACCACAACCCGATCCCGGCCAGATTATTCTGATCGATAAGCCGCTTACCTGGACATCTTTCGACGTAGCGAACAAGCTCAAATACGCCTGTAAATTCAAGAAAATAGGCCATGCCGGAACACTCGATCCGCTGGCTACCGGCCTGCTCATTCTCTGCACGGGCAAGATGACCAAGCAGATCGATCAATATCAGGCGCAGGAAAAAGAGTACACGGGCACGCTTGTCCTAGGAAAAACTACGCCATCAGTCGATCTCGAAACTACGTTTGATGCGGAGTTCGATACGTCGGCCATTTCAATCGAACAAATTCAGGAAGCTGCCCGGCAACTGACGGGCGATATTTTGCAGGTGCCTCCGATTTACTCAGCCATTCGGGTGAATGGCGAGCGGCTTTACGAAAAGGCCCGTCGTGGTGAAACGGCGGCTGGTGTCGAAGGGGGAATCAAGTCGCGGCAGGTAACCGTCTCGGTATTTGATATTGAGGCCAGCCGCTTCCCCGAAGTTGATTTTCGTATAGTATGTTCCAAAGGCACGTATATTCGCAGTTTGGTACGTGATTTAGGGCTCTTGCTCAACAATGGAGCGTATATGAGCAGCCTGCGCCGGACGCGTATTGGCGGTTTTCGGGTAGACGATGCACATACTATCGAGAGTTTTATTAACACCTGCCGTCCACAAATAGCTAACGAATGATTATCCATACGGGTCTTGACGACATCCAACCGATAGTGAATGCCGTAGTGACAAGTGGCACCTTCGACGGTGTTCATCGCGGCCATCAGACTATTTTATCCCGGCTAACGGAGGTTGCTAAAACGATTGGCGGGGAATCGGTCCTGATAACGTACTGGCCACATCCGCGCACCGTCGTTTCCAACGACAGCCTTAATTTGAAGTTACTGACGACGTTAGACGAGAAAATCGAACTCCTCGATCAGGCCGACGTCGATCATCTGGTTGTCATTCCGTTTACACGTTCATTTTCTCAGTTAACTTCTGAAGAATACATCCGGCAGATTCTGATCGAAAAGATCGGGACAAAAAAACTGGTCATTGGCTACGATCACCGCTTTGGCCGCGACCGCGAAGGTGGATTTGACTACATTCAGGCGCACCAGCGCGAATATGGTTTTGAGGTTGAAGAAATCCCTCGTCAGGATATTGAAGCCGTGGGCGTAAGTTCGTCCAAAATTCGGGCGGCTTTGAATGAGGGGAATATTCAATCGGCGAATCAGTTTCTGGGCCGTCCCTACAGCTTGACGGGGACTATTGTGAAAGGGCGGCAGCTTGGGCGCACGATTGGCTTTCCGACAGCCAATATGCAGGTCGATGACCCGGTAAAACTTATTCCGGCCAATGGCGTCTATGCTGTTGAGGTGCTTTACGCCGGGCAGACGCTGGGAGGAATGCTTAACATTGGTTTCCGGCCAACGGTTGCTGGCACGAATCAAACCATCGAAACTTACATTTTTGACTTCGATAAGGACATTTACGGCGAACACCTGACGCTTAAATTCCGTGAATTTCTACGCCCGGAGCAGAAATTCGACGGTCTTCCTGCATTGGTAGCACAGCTAAAAATCGATGAGGAAGCGGCAAGAAACGTATTGAGATTGCCTTGATAAAATTAAACAGAAAGCCGGGCCACCGTTCTGAACGGTGGCCCGGCTTTCTGTTTAATTCCTCTTGTCACACCCCAATATTCAACCCCGCAACGTAGCCGGTTGTCCAGGCGCTCTGGAAATTGAACCCGCCCGTAATACCATCGACATCAAGCACTTCGCCCGCAAAAAACAACCCCGGTTGAGCCTTGCTTTCAAGCGTTTGTACATTCAGACTGTCGAACATGATACCACCGCAGGTTACGAATTCGTCTTTGAACGTGCTTTTCCCAACTACCTGAAACTGGCTATTTGTGAGCCGTTCAATTAGTTTGTTCAGCGGTTTGGCGGGTAGGTCGGCCCAGCGTTGTGTTTCGGGAATGTCTACTTCCGAGGCCAGCGCCTGCCAGAGCCGACTCGGTAATCCCAACGGATTCTGGGAAATGACTTGTTTTCGCCCGTTCTGTTGTCGAAAGTTCTGCAGCGTAGTACGTAACTCATTCTCGTTCAGTGTGGGCACCCAGTTAACGCGAAGCGTGAACCGGTAGTTGGCATCAGCTAAATCGCGGGCCGCCCAGGCTGAGAGACGTAGTATAACCGGGCCGCTAAATCCCCAATGCGTTAGCAATAAAGGCCCGCGCTGTTCCTGCTTCGTTCCCACCACATACACTTTTGCATCGGGCACCGCTACACCGGCCAGCGACAAAAATGGACTATCAGGAATGTTGAATGTGAACAGCGACGGTACGGGTGGGATGATGGATTCGGCGGGTTCCGGTAACCAGCCATACGAGGCCAGTTGGGGGTAGCCACCTGTTGCGATGAGCACCCGGTTGGCGCTAATCGTTTCGCCAGTAAGCAGATGTACCGTCCAGTCGGATGATTCACTACGTCGAATTTCGGCAACGCCACAACTGGTACGTATCTGGATGCCCAGCCGCCGGGCGGTTGTGAGCAGGCAGTCGACAATTGTATCGGAGGTGTTAGTCGACGGAAACATACGTCCGTCAGCTTCCGTTTTCAGAGGCACTCCCCGCTCTTCGAACCAATTTACGGTGGCAGTGGCATCGAATTGAGTCAGCAACGAACGTAGTGGTTTTTCCCCGCGTGGGTAATGTTTAACGAGCTGTCGGTTATCAAAACAGGCATGAGTAACGTTGCAGCGCCCCCCACCCGAAATGCGGACTTTGTTAAGTACCGTGCGGTTTTTTTCGAGAATTGTAACGCGGGCATTAGGAAACGTTTCGGCTGCCGTGATGGCGCCAAAAAAACCGGCTGCTCCTCCGCCGATTACGACAATAGTTAACGATGACATGGGTTTTCAACAGTTGTACACGCTATACGGTTCACGCTTCAGTGTGTCAGTCTAACGGTCATCCATACGAAACCGTAACCCTTGAACCGTAAACCATAAACACTTGTGTAACTTTACCGCTATGCGATTCAATCCTCGACCTTCCTCCAAAAACTATCATCGCCGGGGTTTCCGCCTGCGGGGTAATACGCTCGTTCTGCTCTTCGTGTTTTTCCTAATCGGCTTGTTTCTCCACTACGGTGGCCGGACCCAGCCGGTTGTCGCTTTCTGGAATGATTTTCGGCAGATCATCGGCCTGGGCCGTTCTAAATCGGAAAGCAGAGAAGATAATCCCTACAAAGCACCTGAGCCTGGCCAGTCAGAACGGGGCGGAGCCTCATCAACGGAAAGCGAAGCCAGCGATACCAAAGGCAATGCGCCATCTCCGTCGGCTGGATCGCCAAAAATAGTACGGTTTGACTTCGAGAAACAGGTTGATTTCATGCTGCCAGTGTCCAAATCGGGCAATGAGATTATCCGTCATGAAGGCTACACGCTGAGCTATCGCGACGAGTATAAAGATGCTGAATGGGTCGCCTATCCGTTGCTGGATTACGAAACCACGGGCGACGCCGACCGCAAATACGAGCAGTTTAAGCCTGATCCGGAGGTGGCAATTGGTACGGCTCTCCCATCCGATTATACCCGTTCTGGTTACGATCGAGGCCATTTGGCACCGGCTGGCGATTTTAAGTTTTCGCAGCGCATGATGAAAGAAACCTTCTTTATGAGCAACATAACCCCCCAAACGCCGGATTTTAATCGGGGTATCTGGAAAGAACTTGAAGAGCAGGTGCGGGCGTGGGCGATACGTGACAATGGCCTCTATGTCATAACGGGGGCAGTGTTGAAACCCGGTTTGCCAACTATTGGTAAGACGACTGAGGTTAGCGTGCCCGAAAAGTTTTACAAAGTGATTCTGTACTGCAACAAGCCCGATATCCGCATGATTGGGTTTCTGCTGGACAACAAAGGGGCAACGAGTTCACTCAAGCAATTTGTGGTTCCCGTCGACCAGATCGAGCAGCTAACCGGCATTGACTTCTTCCCCAAAATCCCCGATGACCTGGAGCGAAAACTGGAAAGCAAAGGACGTAGTGAAATGGTTGACGAGTGGTTTAGTAACTAAAGTGGCTCACCAAATTCCTGACCAACACATGATAGCTATTTAGCATCTTCATTCAAACGATTTTGTTCGCTACAGAATCCATACCAATAAATTGACCTTATGGCTTGCGTTCATACGTCACAAAGTCAAATGAAACAACATGCCGTTCATCGGTGGGATGGGGGTGCCGACTGATTTCCTGCCACTCATTTTTATCGAACGAAGGGAAATACGTATCGCCGTCGTATGATTGATGGATTTCCGTCAGATAGAGTGTCGTGGCAATGGGTAAGGCCATCGTGTAAATTTCGGCTCCGCCAATGACAAATATTTCGTCGGATTTTCGGGGTGCATTCATCGCTACGTCAATGGCGTCGTCAAGCGTATGCACAACCGTTACGTTCTCCGCCTTGAAATCCTGGTTGCGCGTGAGAACAATGTTGGTACGATTGGGTAAGGGTTTACCAAGAGCTTCCAGCGATTTACGGCCCATAATAATTGGATGATGGCTGGTTTTGCGCTTGAAGAAGGCAAAATCGTCGGGAAGGTGCCACGGCATATCATTGTCGCGACCAATAACGCCGTTTTGTGCAACAGCAGCAATGAGACTTATTTTCATAGATTAATGAGTGAATTAGTGAAAAGCTGGCGCAAACCATTTTTTCTGGCGCATCAGACAGCTCCTTCACTCTTTCGTTCTTTCGCCTTTCGTTTTACGCCGTTCCATTAATTCGCGCCAGGTGGTGACAATAATACCTTCTTTTTCGACAAAAGTTTTAAGAGTGGGGTCCATCATGCCCAGCATATCGCCTTTGCGGGATTGACCCGAACTGCTGATCTGATCGAACGTTGGCGTGGGCGCCGTGCAGTGCATAATGATGTAAGTCAGCCCCGGCTTTGCTGAATTGAGCAACTCAATGAATTTTTGTGTTTTAAATGTCTGTAATGCGTCGTCCGATGTTCCGGCTGGTAAATTATGGCTGGTAATAGAGCCGTCCAGATCATCCAGAACGGGCAGGCCAGCGTCCCAAAGCTGTTTGCCAACCTGCTTGATCAGCTGTTGCCGATCGGCTGGTACGTTGTTGGCTTTGATGATCAGGGAGGCATGACCGCCGGGAAACAGTATCGGGATTTTCTCTTCTATCGCCAGTTTGACGTAGCTCATCAAAAACTTTGGCTCAAACAGGGTGCCCATATGCGAATCCATGTGCGTAGGCTGTACCCCAAACGACCGATAACGAGCCAGTTGTGCCCGGATTTCTGCCGAAACTTCATCCGCCGATGCGTGTTGAACAACCTGCTCGACGGTGTGCCAGAAGGCGCCCTGCTCATCGTACAAACCCGGTGCTTTGTCTTTGCCAACCAGCGGAAACCACCGGTAGTTAGTCCACTCCGAAGTCAGGGTCAGGTGAACACCCGCATCGACTGTTGGGTGCTTTTTTACGTAGTCAAAAAACTGGGGTACCCACCCGCAAGGCATCATGATACTGGTCGAATTGGCAATGCCCTTGTCGATAGCATTGATGGTTCCTATGTTTGAGTCGTAGCTCATGCCCGCATCGTCGACGTGGAAAATGACCACTTTTTTGCCCTTCGGAAAGCCTAATTTTTCAGCATACGTTTCAGTTTGGGCATACATAGCAATATGGCTAAAAGCAGTAAAGAAAAGGCAGAGTAAAAGGAGTTTCATGAATGGTTAGAGAGTAGCCGGACGGCCACGTCCGGGTTTAGAAAATATATTATTTTACCTGGACGTGGCCGTCCAGGCTACTCTTTAAAGCTTATTCCCCCGCAAAAACTCCTCGGCAGTCATGCGCCGTTTTCCTTCGGCCTGGAGCGCGTCGATACGTAGCCAGCCATCGTCTGCGCGAACCAGTATAACTTTTTTGTTGTCGGTGTACGCTTCTCCCGGTTCAGCCGCAAACGGCGATTCGTTGGCGATTGATACGTCATACAGCTTGAATACTTTCCCGTTAATCAGCGTCCAGGCAGTAGGGTAGGGCGAGAGGCCACGAACGAAATTGTGAATGATTTTAGCGGGTTGATTCCAGTTTATTTCCGTTGTTTCCCGGCTAAGCTTGGGCGCTGATTTCAGGTCGTCGGATGCGGGTTGAGGAAGACGAGGATAGTCGCCCGCTTCGATGGCGTGAACCGTTTTTAGTACCAGATTGGCACCCCGTTCCATCAATCGGTCGTGTACCGTTCCAGCGTTATCATCCGGGTAAATGGGCTCGTAATCCTGAAAAATCATCTGGCCCGTATCAATTTCTTTTTCGATAAAAAACGTCGTTACGCCGGTTTCTGTCTCCCCATTGATAATGGCCCAGTTAATGGGCGCAGCTCCACGATACTGCGGCAATAATGACCCATGCAGGTTGAACGTACCAATCGTTGGCATTGACCAGACTACCTCTGGTAACATACGGAAGGCAACAACAATCTGCAAGTCAGCGTTATAACTGGCAAGCTGTTCCAGAAATGCCGGATCACGTAGTTTTTCGGGTTGAAGGACCGGTAAATTTGCAGCCTCGGCGGCTTTTTTAACGGGCGACGGCGTTAGGTGCAACCCCCGTCCTGACGGGCGGTCTGGCGCCGTAACGACAGCGACCAAAAGGCAGCCCGCACCGAGCAGTCGTTGCAGGCTGGCAACAGCAAAATCGGGCGTACCCATAAACACAATACGAAGCGGTTGAGTCATGAATCAAGACGTTGTTTTTAAGGTACCCATTAGCTATTTGTTGATATAGCCGGGAAGTATTTCTATTTTTGTATCAGCGATGCGTTGCTCTAAACATACCACGTCAGAATGTGATGGCCGATAAACGGCTGAGTCTATGCGAAGAACGATTTGTTATATTCCTGAACCGCTGGCTTCGGCTATCCGACGGCGACCCTGACGCGTCTGCAAAGAAAACCAATTTGGTTGCAGAACGGTCGGTGTACCGTTCTTTTTGTTTTAGGAGTACCCAAAACCAATGTGAAAAACGAGTAAGTATTTAAGTATCATGGCAAAAATTTCATACTACACCGAGGAAGGACTCAACCGGCTTAAGGCTGAACTGGTTGAATTGAAAACAAAAGGTCGAACGGCAATTGCTCATCAGATTGCCGAAGCGCGCGACAAAGGCGATTTGAGTGAAAATGCGGAGTACGATGCCGCTAAAGATGCGCAGGGTTTGCACGAATTGAAAATATCGAAACTCGAAGAGGTCCTGTCGAATGCCCGCGTTCTGGACGAGTCCACGATTGATGCTTCGCTGGTATCCGTGCTGTCGAAGGTGAAGATCAAGAATAAGAAAAATGGCGCTGAAATGAACTACACGCTTGTATCGGAAGAAGAAGCGGATCTGAAGGCTGGCCGGATTTCGGTAAGTTCACCCATTGGGAAAGGCTTGTTGGGTAAGCGCGTCGGCGAAACCGCTGAAATTAAAGTACCCGCTGGTGTCGTGGAATTTGAAGTAATTGAAATCGCCCGGTAAATTTTAATTATGAATTATAAATGATGAATTATGAATACAAAGTAGTGACGTATTTTCATCATTTATAATTCATCATCGCACCGGCGACCCGGTCATCATTACGCTTATGCCTTCTACCTTCTCCCGCATCGTTTCCGGTGAAATTCCGGCTCACAAGATTGCTGAGACCGATGACTATCTGGCTTTCCTGGACGTAATGCCCACCGCTACGGGTCATACACTCGTTATCCCTAAAAAAGAAGTCGATTATCTTTTTGATCTGGATGATGATCTCTATAACGGCCTGATGGCGTTTGCCAAAAAAATCGCTCCCGCCATTGAAAAAGCCGTACCCTGCAAACGTATCGGCGTGGCGGTTGTTGGGCTGGAAGTTCCTCACGTGCACGTCCATTTGATTCCGCTCAACTCAATGGCCGACATGAATTTCAGCCATAAGCTCAAGGTAAGCCAGGAAGAGTTAGCGGCCACCGCAGCTGAAATACGGGCGTTTCTGTAGGAAGCGATCGCTTGGCCATTAAGCAAATTGGCTACTGCCATGCTACTCAATCAAAGCCGTCAATATGCTAACCCGACTAATTCCTTCCAGTAAAGAAGCACTGCCTGTGGTTGGGCTCGGCACCTGGCAAACCTTTGACGTATTGACGCCATCAGCCAAAGAACCCTTAAAGGACGTACTGAAAACAATGCACCAGTACGGCGGGACGTTAATCGACAGTTCGCCGATGTATGGCCGTTCAGAAGGTGTAGTAGGTGAACTGACAGCTGGTTCAGACCTGGAAAATCAGTTTTTTTACGCGACCAAAGTCTGGACGCAGGGCCGGGAAGCGGGCATTCAGCAGATGAATGAGTCGTTTAGGCTCATGCGCCGGAAAACGATGGATTTGATGCAGATTCATAACCTGACGGACTGGAAAACGCATATAAAGACGCTGAAAGACTGGAAAGCGGCTGGAAAAATACGCTACATTGGTATCACGCATTACACTGATTCTATGCATGGCGAGCTGGAGCAGATTCTATCGTCCGTGCCAATAGATTTTGTCCAGTTCAATTACTCGATCGTTTCTCGCAATGCCGAAAAACGGCTACTGCCCGCAGCTGCCGAACACGGCGTGGCTACGTTGATCAATCGGCCATTGGGCGAAGGCGGCTTATTTGCCAAAGTGCGTGGAAAGAACTTGCCCGATTGGGTAAAAGAATACGGAATAGAAAGCTGGGGGCAATTCTTTCTTAAATTTCTCCTTTCGCACGCAGCCGTTACGTGTGTTATTCCGGGAACAAGCAAGCCTGATCATATGGCGGATAACGCCAAAGCTGGTATCGGCCCTTTGCCCGATAAAGCAACGCGCGAGAAAATGGCGGCTCTCGTTGCTAGCTTTTAAACACGTAGCCAGAGCGTAAAAAGGCCCAAAATTGTCAAACATCAAGTGGACAATTTTGAGCCTTTTTGTATAAATCTATTCGCAATTCTACGAAACGGCTTTCTCTAGCGTCTTTTCGACGCCCGCTGTCAACAAGGCATTAAGATCGGCGGCAACTGCTTCTGAAAAACCGGGTAGGGCCGTTAGATCGGTTTGCCAAAGTGTTACGTCCGAGAGAACACTCTTGACAAATGCCTGAACCGTGGCAGGCGAATTCGTTTTGACAGTCTTCCAGTCGCCATAAAAATAACCTGCTTTGTCATCTTTAATGGGGTACGTTAACTGGCCTCCCTTAACGGCAATCTCGCCGAAAAACTGCCCCTTTTCTTCACGAACTACTTTCATGAATAGCAGATACGCTGCGAATCCCAAGGCGGTCAGTTTCGGTACGGCGTTAAATTGTTCGTAATACCGTTGAATGGTCGCTACATTGCGGGCCTGCATTTTAGCCGTTTCCTGAAGTGAAATATTCAGCAGCAGGTGATCCAGATACGGGTTTCGGAAACGATCCAGTACGTCGTGAGCGAACTGCGAAATGGCCGCCTTGTCCATGCCGGGAATGCCATAATCCGGCACGGTCGGTACAATTTCGTTGAGCATGAGCGACTCAATAAACTTACTCATGGTTGGATGCGTCATCTCATCGGCAACGGTTTCCAGGCCGAGTAAATAACCCAGTGGCATGGTGAGTGTGTGCGATCCGTTGAGCACCCGAAGTTTGCGCTCTTTGTAGAAATTGATGTCTTCGTCGATGATCACCTGAGGGGTGCTGCCATCAGCAAACGTCAGCGTTTGTTTAACGCGATCATCGCCTTCGATGGCCCATAGATGATAGGGCTCCGTGAAGGTGAGCAGATCGTCTTCATAGCCCACTTCCTGCTCCAACGTCTGTTTGGCTTCGTCGGTTGGGCGCGTTACGATGCGGTCAACGAGGGAGTTACAGAAACGAACGTGAAATTTGAGCCATTTCGTAAATAACTTACCCAGCTCATTAAACTTGGCCAGTTGCTCAACGGCGTCCCGCAATTTCAGCCCGTTATCCGTCACGAGTTCGGTTGGGATCACAATCAACCCTTTCGCCTTCGAGCCACCCACGCTACGAAAACGCTCATATAAAAACGAGGTTAATTTCGCCGGAAATGACTGGGGTGGGTTCTGGAAAATACTTTCCTCAACGTAGTTCAGCCCCACTTCGGTAGTATTGGAGATGATGATTTGCAGCTTCGGGTTTCGGGCTAGTTTCAATACGTCACTCCACTGCGTTTGGGCGGCCAATACCCGGCTGATTGCCGAAACAATGGTATTTTCGACAACTTCCTGGCCCTGTTGAACCCCCCGAACCGCCACCGTATAGAGATTGTCCTGATCTGAAAATTCGTTGGTTTGGCTATCCGTAGATTTAACGACGACGATTGATCCCTCAAATCGCCCTTCGGCATTCGCTTTTTGAATCAGATAATCGGGCAAGCCCCGTAAAAGAACGCCTGTGCCAAATTGAAGAACTTTTTCGGGAAAAATGGGAGCGGGGTTTGTCGAACGAGTGAGCTTTGTCATAGTTGGGTGGGCGGCAATGGATTCTGCGGTCATCAGTTGAACAGGCTTACTATTAACTAAAATTGAATGTTGATGTTGGATATTTCATAATTCAGCAATATTACAAACTACTTTGTTAACCGTAACCGCTAATTTATCGAATGAACGACTATTAAGCCCTTAACGCTTCAGTCGTCCCGAACTATCACCGCTGGCCAACGTATCGACCTCGGCTACAGTTGCCAGATTTACATCGCCGGGAATGGTATGTTTTAAGGCCGAAGCGGCCGCTCCGAACTCAACGGCCCGTTGCAGATCATTGAACGTAAGCAGTCCATAAATCAAGCCTGCCATGTAGGCATCGCCCGTACCAATTCGATCCGTAATGGGCTGAATATCATACGTTCTTGATTTGTAAACGCTCTGCCCGTCAAATAACTTGGCCGACAATTGATTGTGCGATGCGCTTAGCGAATTGCGTTTGGTATCGGTGAAGTAGCGAACATTGGGAAATCGTTTCATCATCGCACGCCCTGACTCCTGAAAGGTACTGCCCACTACGTCGTATAGCTCAGAAAAAAGGCCTTTACTCCCCAAAACCAGCGTACAGCCTTCGGTTAGCGCGGGCATGATCTCCTGGGGCGTTTTGCCATATTGCCAGAGATTACTGCGGTAAACAATGTCGCCCGATACCGGAACGCCCAGGCGATTAGCGGTCTGTATACCGGCCAGTAAACAGTCGGCGGCACCCTGCGAGAGCGCGGGCGTAATACCCGTCCAGTGAAACCACGACGCCCCCTGTAAAATCGGCTCCCAGTCAATATCGTCGGGTTTGATGCGCGAGAAGGCCGAATCGGCCCGGTCGTAAATAATCTGGCTGGCCCGGCTTCCGGCGCCCGTTTCCAGAAAATACAGGCCCAGTCGACCATCGCCGTAGCGAACGTGTTCTGTGCTCACATCGTATTTGCGCAGGTAACCGGCAGCCGCCCGCCCCAGCGCGTGATCCGGGAAACGGGTAACATGGGCTGCCTGTAAACCAAGTTGCGCCAGCGATACCGCTACGTTGGCTTCGGTGCCGCCAAAGTGCATCGTCAGTGAATCTGTCTGGGCAAATCGACCGACACTCGGTGGGCTTAGTCGTAGCATGACTTCGCCAAAAGTGACAATTTTCATTTGTTCGTCGTTAAGTACGGTCCCGCTTCGTTGTTGGCCGTTGAGGAAATGGGGACGATCGTTACTGATCGCTGGCTAATGACCAATTGCCACTTTTCTCCAATTCCTCCGTTGTAACGGGTTCTAATTTAGGTAAGACCAGGTGAATAATGACCAGGGCTAGCAAGTAGGCGCAACTGGCAATCATAAACATGGGTAAGTAGCCAAAGGCGGTGATGATGCGCCCAGCCAGCAATGATAGCAAAATGCCACCAACTGCGCCAAACATTCCCCCAATTCCTGTTACAGATGCCACTACGTTCCTGGGGAATAGGTCAGAGGCAAACGTATACATATTGGCTGCCCAGCCCTGATGAGCCGCCGTTGCCAGCGAAATCAGGGCAATGGCAATGGTCAGGCTGCTGGTTTGGGCGGCAAAGAAAATTGGAACCACACAGAGTGCGCAAATGAGCATGGTTGTTTTGCGGGCGCGGTTGGCCGACCAGCCCCGGCCCATGAGCTGCGTACTCAGCCAGCCGAAAAAAATACTGCCCGCATCAGAAACAACGTAAATAATTAGAAACGGCACGCCAAATGTTTTGAGGTCCAGTTTTTGATCCAGTGCGTCGTTGGAGTTGAAAAAATCGGGCAGCCAGGACATATAGAACCACCAGATTGGGTCCGCCATAAATTTCCCAATCGCAAACGCCCATGTTTGCTTATACCCAAGCAGTTGCCCCCATGATACGTTCACGGGCGCCATTTTTTCCTTATCACTGCGAATGTAAGCCAGTTCATCGGCCGAGAGCTGCGGACTTCGTTCGGGTTTATGGTACATGAACCACCAGAAAATCAGCAGCCCAAATCCCAGCAAACCGGTTACGAGAAAAGAGCTTCGCCAGCCAAATTGTAAGATCAGATGGGGCACCAGCAGGGCGGTTAAAATAATTCCCACATTAGTCCCGGCATTGAAAAGCCCATTGGCAAACGAGCGCTCACGACGGGGGAACCACTCGGCTACGGTTTTAACGGATGATGGAAAATTGGCGGCTTCCCCCAAACCTAAAAATACCCGTGCCCACCGAAGGCTGGTCATATTGCCAACAAACGTGGTCATAACGGCGGCAATACTCCAGACAAAAATTCCCAGTGAGAAACCCCGCTTTGTACCGATCCGGTCAATGAGCCAGCCAACCAGCAGAAAGCCAATGGCATAGGCAAATTTGAAGGCCGCGTCTACATCGCCGTAAAAGATCTTGAACCGGTCAGTCGCTTCTTTGGTGAGCACTGAATCGGGCGTCATATCGAGCATTTCTTTTCGAAATAACTCGTCGGTCATGGTAAATGACAATACCTGTCTGTCTACGTAGTTGATTGTCGTCGCCAGAAATAACAAGGCGACAATGCGCCATCGAAATCGGCCAGATGTGGTTGGCGTTTGCAAAACAAGTAGACTCTTTTGATGAGAAAAGCAGCAAGGATTGCTTATTTACCTAAAAATAGTCGGTAGTCGACCGTCGATAGGTATTAGTTGCTTCCTGCAAACACTAATCCTACTGACTGTCAACTACCGACTACTGACTAACGACTATTCATATGCTTGAACAAACCTGGCGATGGTTCGGTCCCAAGGACCCCGTATCGCTCAACGACGTCCGACAGGCGGGTGCTACGGGAATCGTAACGGCCCTGCATCATATTCCAAATGGCGAAGTCTGGTCGCTGGAAGAAGTCCAGAGTCGGAAAACGCTCATTGAAGCCAATGGGCTTACATGGTCGGTGGTGGAGAGTATTCCGGTGCATGAGGGCATCAAGACCCGAACGGGTGATTTTCAGCGATACATCGAAAATTACAAGGAGTCGATTGTTAATCTGGCGCAGGCCGGGATCGATACGGTTTGTTATAACTTCATGCCGGTGCTCGACTGGACGCGTACGGATCTGGACTTTCCAATGCCGGATGGCTCTACAGGGCTCCGTTTCGACGCTACTGAATTCGCAGCTTTTGAACTGTTTATTCTCCAGCGACCCGGTGCTGAATATTTATACAACGATGAACAGAAACGCCAGGCAAAAGCCAAGCTGGACGCTATGGGTGATGCGGAGGTAAAACGCCTGACCCGAACGATCATTGCCGGGTTGCCGGGTTCGGAGGAGAGTTATACGGTGGAGCGGTTTCGGGATGCACTGGCTACGTATGCCGATGTGGGCGATCGCGAACTACGCCAGAATCTTTATGCATTTCTCCACGAAATTGTACCCGTCGCCGAGTCGGCAGGGGTACGGCTGTCCATTCACCCCGACGATCCACCCTACCCAATTCTTGGTTTGCCACGAGTGGTAAGTACTGAAGCCGATGCCCGTGCGTTGCTGGCTGCGGCCGATTCGCCTGCTAACGGGATTTGTTTTTGTACGGGTTCCTACGGCGTTCGGGCCGATAATAACCTGGTTGGCATGGTCGAACGGTTGGGATCGAAAATTCATTTTATCCATTTGCGCAGCACCGAACGTAGTGCAGACGGCAGTTTTCAGGAAGCTAATCACCTCGAAGGCGACGTACCGATGGCGGGCGTTATGCGGGCGTTACTGGCTGAACAGAAAAGGCGGAAAAAAGAGGGACTTACTGACCTTCGGATGCCATTCCGCCCCGACCACGGGCACCGGATGCTCGATGATTTGACTTCCGGCAAACGAACCAATCCGGGCTATACGGCCATTGGACGGTTGCGTGGTCTGGCTGAACTGCGTGGTCTGATGGTGGGCTTGTCGATTGAGTGATATGAATAGTTTTGACAGGATTTACGGGGTAAATGGGATTTTTGTAGTCTCTAATCTTGTTTTACCCCGTAAATTCTGTCTTTAGTAGTTATCTTGCCAATAGCTAAACAGTGCGGTTATGGAAGCGATCAATAAGCCGAAGCACCCTCCTCTTACTCCTTAACAGAAACAACGTCGTGCCGAACGTGCCCGATTACTCAAGTCACTTGTCTACGAAATGTGGGACGGTAAGCCGGTGTATTATGCCGGCTATGAAGACGTATTGAAGGGTATAAAAACGGTTGAGCAGGTTAGGGGTTCGAGCATTTTGCAAAGTCGGTTAGTCGTTCGATTATCTGCCTATTTATTGTCAGTATTAAACTTGAACGTGTATGACGTCTTGGGGAACGAAGTAGGAATTCAGTTTAAGAAAGGGGATTGGCAAGCCTGTAATATAGCCATTTTTGAATTGGAAATTTTGGAAGGGCAGGACGAGACAAAATACGCCTGGGTGCCTCCTAAAGTAGCCATCGAAATAGATACGAAAGCTGACATGGATCAATATGATTCGGCTTTTGACTACTACGAAAAGAAAACAACAAAACTGCTTGACTGTGGGGTTGAAAAGGTGATCTGGTTATTTACTAAATCCCGTAAAGTCTGGATTGCCGAAGCCAATAAAGACTGGATTATTTGGGACTGGAGCCACCCCGTTGACGTATTACCTGGCTGTCAGTTTGTGCCCGATACGTTTATAACAACATCAAAAAAATAATAATGAAAGCCGGGAGAAATCGCCCGGCTTTTGCTTTTGCCTACCATGAATACACTCGTGACCGCTCCAACTTTTTTATCCGACGATTTTCTGTTACAAACCGAAACCGCCCGTCGGCTCTATCACGATTATGCCCGGCCAATGCCGATCATTGATTATCATTGTCACCTACCGCCGGATCAAATAGCCACCGACAAACGCTTTGAGAATGTCACCCAGCTCTGGCTTTATGGGGATCACTACAAATGGCGGGCGATGCGAACGCACGGTATTGACGAACAGTATTGTACCGGCAATGCTTCGGATTGGGCGAAGTTTGAGAAGTGGGCTGAAACCGTGCCTTACACGCTACGTAACCCACTTTACCACTGGTCGCATCTGGAGTTGAAAAACCCATTCGGCATTACGGACGTACTGAATCCAGGAACCGCCCGCTCGATATATGATACGTGCAACGAGCAATTGCCGCAGCTCACCGCCCGAAATTTGCTTCAGCACTTCGACGTACGTGTAGTTTGTACGACCGATGATCCACTGGATTCGCTGGAGCACCACCGCGCTATTGCGCAAAGTAATTTTTCGGTTAACGTGTTGCCTGCGTTCCGGCCCGACAAAGCCATGGCCGCTGATGATCCGACTGCGTTTCGTGCCTACGTGGAAAAGTTAGCAACGTTGACGAACCGCGAGATTCGGACATTGACGCATTATCTCGACGCGTTGAAATCCCGCCATGATTATTTTGGCGAAATGGGTTGTCGCCTGTCAGATCATGGATTGGAAATGATCTATGCTGAACCGTATGTCGAAAGTGAAATTGAGACTATATTTTCGAATTTACGGCTGAATTGGAAAGACGGCGTTTCGGTACTCAGTCCGCTTGAAGTGCTCAAATTCAAGTCGTTCATGCTGGTGCAGTTTGCGGAGTGGGATCACGAAAAAGGGTGGACACAGCAGTTTCACCTCGGCGCACTACGTAACAATAACATCCGTCGGCTCCGTGAACTCGGCCCCGACACGGGCTGGGACAGTATCGGCGATTTCCCACAGGCGGCTTCACTCTCTCGCTTCTTGGGTGGATTGGACGACCGGAATAAGCTGACCAAGACCATTTTGTATAACTTGAATCCGGCTGATAATGAAGTGATGGCCACCATGATTGGCAATTTCAATGATGGCTCGGTACGGGGTAAAATTCAGTTCGGTTCAGGCTGGTGGTTTCTCGATCAGAAAGATGGCATGGAGAAGCAAATCAACGCCCTCTCGAACATGGGGCTGCTGAGCGCGTTTGTAGGCATGCTCACCGATTCGCGCAGTTTCGTCTCTTACCCGCGTCACGAATATTTCCGACGAATTCTGTGCAATATCTTCGGTAATGAAATTGAAAACGGTGAGCTGCCCAACGATGTAGAGTGGGTTGGTCAGATTATCCAGGACATCTGCTACCGCAACGCAGAGAGGTATTTTGAGTTTTAGGGTTCTAAAAATTATTGAACACAGAGCCACGGAGAACACAGAGTTAAAGAATTTCTCTGTGTTCTCCGTGGCTCTGTGTTCAATATCCTTATTTAATCCATGACCCATACTTTTGTTAAAACCAATAACATCCAGTTGCATGTCGTTCAGGCGGGTCCAGCAGATGGGCCGCTTGTGATTTTGCTGCATGGATTTCCTGAGTTCTGGTATGGCTGGCAGCATCAGATTGATACGTTAGCCGAAGCCGGTTTCTTTGTGTGGGCGCCCGACCAGCGAGGCTATAACCTGAGCGACAAACCAACCGGTGTTGATGCTTATGGCATCGATACGTTAGCCGCCGACGTAGTGGGGCTGATTGATGCCGCGGGTCGGCAAAAAGCAATTGTTGTCGGTCACGACTGGGGTGCGGCTGTAGCCTGGTGGACAGCCGTTACGTATCCGGAACGCGTCGACCGACTAGTGGTTATGAATGTGCCACATCCGATTGTTATGAAGAAGTTCGCTAGTCGCGATCTGGGGCAGATGCTACGTAGCTGGTACATCGGTTTCTTCCAATTGCCGTGGTTACCAGAAACGCTATCCCGATTGGGTAACTGGGCAATGCTGGTGCGAACACTACGTAAAAGCAGTCGGCCCGGTACGTTCTCCAATGCTGATTTGCAACAGTATAAAGCGGCCTGGTCGCAGCCGGGTGCTTTTACGGCCATGGTCAACTGGTACAGAGCTGCGCTTCAAAAGCCACCTTCCCGACGTTCTGACATTCGAATTACCGTACCGACGTTGTTGATCTGGGGTGTTCGCGATCAGTTTCTGAAGCGGGAAATGGCGCAACTCAGCATCGATCTTTGCGATAACGGGCGTATTGTGTTCATTGAGAATGCTACCCACTGGGTTCAGCACGAAGAAGCCGAACGGGTTAATGAGTTGATAAAGTCAATAGTCGTTAGTCAGTAGTCGCCAGTAACTGATGTTGGCGGCAACTGACTAACGACTAACGACTAACGACTAGTTTTACTGTTTATACACTTTGCCGTCTTTCATGACAAACTGGACAGCTTGTAAGGTTTTAATGTTCTGAATTGGGTTTTCGGCGACGGCGATAATGTCGGCAAATTTGCCCGCTTCAATGGAGCCAATCTGCGCGTCCATGCCTAATAATTTGGCATTCGTCATCAGAGCCGCTTTGATCGCTTCAACCGCTGGCATGCCCGCTTCAACCATGTATTCGAACTCCTTCGCATTGTAGCCGTGGATGAACACACCCGCGTCGGTGCCAAACGCGATCTTCACGCCCGCTTTATACGCCTTGCCAAATGTGGCCTGAATTTTCGGGCCGATAGCCAACGCTTTGGGAACTACTAAAGGCGGATAATAACCAAAATGGCGGGCAGAGTCGGCGGCTGTTTTACCGGCAATGATGGTTGGGACGTAGTAGGTGCCGTGTTTTTTGAACAACTCAATCGCTTCGTCATCCATCAATGTGCCATGTTCGATCGTCTGAACACCTGCTTTGATGGCGCGTTTCATCCCTTCGGCGCCGTGGGCATGGGCCGCTACAGCAAAGCCATAATCTTTAGCCGCAAGCACGACGGCGTTGACTTCTTCCTGCGAAAACTGTGGGCCAGAGCCATCTTTGGCATTGCTCAACACGCCACCCGTAGCCGTGATCTTAATCAGATCAGAGCCGTCTTTGTACCGTTGCCGAACGGCTTTGCGCGCATCTTCAGGACTATTGACAACGCCTTCCATTGGACCTGGGTCGCCCATCAAATCTTTGCGATAGCCATTCGTAGGATCGGCGTGCCCGCCCGTCGTGGCAATGGATTTGCCAACCGTTAACACACGGGGGCCTTCCACCAGGCCGGCATTAATCGCATTGCGTAGTGATACGTTCACCCCCGAACCACCCAGGTCACGGACGGTGGTGAAGCCTGCCAGCAACGTTGTTTTAGCATAACCGGCTGCCCGATACGCCACATCGGCCGGGTTGCTGGTGAATCCATCAATGGCCCCACCCCGACGCGTTTGCATTTCGAGGTGAACGTGCATGTCAATCAGACCAGGCAATACGGTTTTTGATTTCATATCCAGCACCCGATCCTGACCGGCGGGGGCTGTGTAGCCCTTCTGTACGGCTGTAATTTTGTTGCCTTCCACCACAACTGTCATTTGCGGTTGTAAGGTATTCCCCAACCCATCAAAGAGATTTCCGCAGTGAATTAAGGTGCGCTGGGCAAACAGAGGAGCCGCCAGCAGCGACAAGCCTGCCAGCATGTATAGTTTTTTCATAGAACAAATTGGTTGGGTACAAAAAAAGGCTGCAACGGGTAGTTGCAGCCCTTAAGCTACGAAAAGAGCTTGAACATCGCTTATATTTTTGTTACCTGGACAAGTGCCACCTGAGGTTCATTTGTAGGAGGATAGCTTGGATAGGGATTGACCCCGTTCAGTATTACCTTATAAACCGTGCTACCTAGTGTAACATCTGTAGAGTCCAATCGGCTGGCGTTAAAGCTTCGCCCTAATGTCAAACGCACAGGGGTTGAGGCAGTAGCATTTGAAAGTAGTAGTTTAACCTTCGCTTCACCCGCCCAGATGCAGGTAAGGCCGGTTGGGCAACGACCATCCTGAATCGAATCGATACGGATTGTAACGTCCGGACCCAGGCGGGCCGATTGATTCAGGCCAAGTGATACCCGACCAGATGGCGTTGTTTCAGACGATGTGCAGGCCGAAAAGAGTGTTGTTCCAACGATGAGAAAACCAGAAAGTAATTTCACTGAATCTACCATAGTTCTTGCATTTTTTTACAAAGACACTATGGCTGGAAAAAGGGTTGGAAACGGGTTCTTATCTTTTTACAATCACCCCATCAGCCACGAACGTCAGGGCTTTTTCAGGCTCGGTGATCTTCTCGATTTCCTCCTTAGACTTTCCAGCGTCCTGGGCGAAGTGGCGCAAATCAGCTACGGGTGTCGTGCTGGTTTCGGCAGTGCCTTCAACAACAACGGTTTTGCCGACAATGTCTTTGGGGACGAAAAAGCCATAATCTTTGAACGTAACGCGCATTGTCTGACCATCACTGGTTTTAACCTTCATCCAGCAGCCTTTTACTTTGCAGACCGATTCAACGGTGCCTTCTACTTTGGCGGGCATTTCAGTTTTGTCAGCCATTTTAGTGGCTAGCTGTGTGGCTGGAATGGCACCGCTTTCTGTGATTTTTTTGCCGTGATAGCTAATGTCGCCTTGGGCAAATACGCCAACTGAAGCGGCAACAAGTAAACTGGTGAGCAGTAGGGTGTTCATTGATTTCCTGATGATTAGTGCGAGTAATTGCTGTTGTATGCTTGCGCATGGAAGCCTGTAGAGACCCATTGGGTTTGCGCAGTCGATACCCAAAAGTACTCATTCAGATTGATACCAAAAAGTAAATGAAGACCGTAATTCACAAGTGGCTACCGGTAAATGAGGAGCGCACGCATAGTTTTAGTAAGCTTGTAAAAACATAGCTATGCAGATTATAATAACTGATCTCCAAAAACAGCTGGCAAATGACTGTCAGGCGTTCGTTGACGTAGTACATAGCTACACGGACGAAGCGTTTACGTATCACCCTGATGGAAAGTGGTCAGTCGGTGATGTCGTGCAACATTTGTACCTGTCAGCCCGACCAGTCGCGCGTTTGATGGCTGGTCCGCGCGAAGTGTTTGACCAATGGGGGAAGCCAACGGGGTCATCAAGCACCTATGACGAACTGGCATCCGCTTACAAACAAATACTGACAACTGGAGTGAAAGCATCCGCTGCCATGTCGCCACAGATTGAAGATATGCAGGAAGGCAGAAGCATCGTTATGGCGCGGTTTGCGGCAGTTTATGAAGCATTACTAGATGTTCTTTCTCATTGGTCAGAGCAGGAATTGGACAACTGTTGTATGCCACATCCGGCCCTGGGAAAATTGACGGTTCGGGAAATGATCTACTTCACGAGTATCCATACACAACATCATTTGCGGTTGTTGCCGAAGCCATAAAAAATCGGTAATTTGTTTGTATACTAGTCTGGTTACCAGCGGACCGATTGAAATTTCCAACCCGGCTGTACCTTCTGCATTTCGATCTCATCATCTCGTTTCGTTAAGCCACAAGTCAGGTAATTCTGGTGAAGTCTGGCCAGTGCTTCCCGATCCAGTTCAACCCCAAGTCCCGGCTCAGTCGGCACAAGCACCGCACCCTCTTCAAATTTGAAGCGCCCGGACGTAATGATTTCATCGGATTGCCAGGGGTAATGCGTATCCAGCGCATAGGGGACTTTGGGCAACGCAGCTCCCAGATGCACCATAGCCGCCAGCGAGATACCCAGATGACTGTTGGAGTGCATAGACAACCCGCGACCGAACGTTTCGCAGATGCCCGATAGCGTGATCGACGCACGCAAGCCACCCCAGAAATGGTGATCACTCAGAATAATATCTTCAGCACCAATACGTATGCTGTTGGGGATATCGTCAAACGACGTGGTACACATGTTCGTAGCCAATGGCGTTTTCAGTGCTTTCCGAACGGTGGCCATATTCTCCTGCCCACGAGTCGGATCTTCCAGATACTCCAGAATCGGCTCCATCTGTTTGCCATACTTAATAGACGTTTCAACCGTCCAGAGCGCATTCGGATCGACACGTAGCGGTACGTCGGGACCGAAGGCTTCATGTAGCGCAAACATAGCATCGACTTCTTGTTGCGGTTCAAAAACTCCGCCTTTCAACTTGATAGACTGAAAACCAAATTCGGCACACATGGCTTTGGCCTGTGCTACAATTTCGGTTGGGTTGAGGGCACTGGCCTGCCGGGCGGCCGCCCATCCCTGCGCATCTGGGTCTGTACCGAATGCGAGCTTGCCACCGGCTCCTTCGTATTTGTAAAACAGATAGGCTGAAAACGGCACCCGATCCCGCAGTTTACCACCTAACAGATCAACAACGGGCCGGTTGGTTACCTTGCCGATAATGTCCAGGCAAGCCACTTCAATAGCGCTAAAAATATGAACCAGTTTGCGCTGATCCCAGGGCGTTTCTCCGCGTTCGGCCGCGCTGTCCGTCCCAAACCGATCGATTAAAACCTGCCTGATTTCATTCAGTTGAAACACGTCTTTCCCAATCAGCAACGCTCTGGATTCTGCCAGTGCGGCATCAATGGCCGACGTGCCCGGAATTTCACTAATACCCGAAATGCCGTCGTCCGTGACCAGTTCGACAATGGTACGTAGCGCATAGGGCGCGTGTAAACCTGCCGCGTTCAATAGGGGAGGATCGACAATGGCAATGGGTGTAATATGAATTTCCTTGATATGGGGGCCGGTTTTGTTAAGCATGGTAAGTTTTATTTTCGACGGGATTTACAGGATTGATAAGATGAGAAATAGAAAAGAATCCTGTTTATCCTGTAAATCCTGTCAGAGAAAATCAGGCGGCTTCATCGGTCACGGTTTGAAGCAATCCTTTAATATAGCCGTAGCAGAACGAAAAAGCCTGCAAATCAGCGGCATGGTCGGCGTGATGGGGTACGTGATCGGGCATGACCATACCCGAAAAACCAACGTCACGCAGGGCCCGCACTACGTGTAGAAAATTCATGTCGCCGTTGTCGGGATAAACCTCCTGGAAGTTATTCCAGCCGCCTTTGATATTGCGCAAATGAACGTTAAAAATCTGATTTCGCTCGCCCACCCATTTGATGATCGGCAAAATGTCATTTTTTGGATCTTTCAACCCTTCGGCAATGGAGCCGATACAAAAATTAAATCCGTGATACTCACTATCGTACAGCTTTGCAAAGCGTTGAATTCCCTTGAAAACATCGGGGCTGTTCCAGCGCGTGATGCCGCGATACCCAACCGGCGTTGGGGGGTCAGCAATGTGGTTGGCCAATTTGACTTTGTACTCTTTCGCAACAGGCAGAATGCGGTCGAGGAGATACGTAATGCGCTCGAACATCTGCTCAATGTTTACGTCACCAGCTACCGTTTTTGGCAAGTTTTGCTTCAGCGCTTCCTCATAATTCCAGGTACTGTAAATGGCATTGCCGCGCTTAGGGTCAACCGTTTTGCCGGTACGTAGCACTGGTAGGATGGTGGTGTTGTAATTCAGCACCTTAATGCCTGTCTTACCCGCTACCTGAATCATTTGCTGGAGAATTTCGATTTCCCGATCTCGTTCCGGGCTTTTCCCCAGCATGATGTTGGGGTATTCGGCCTTGTCGATCCCTGAGGATGCTAGTGGGAAGTGATACGCATCCAGGCTGATGCCATACTTCTCACACGCTTCTTTTCTACGCATCGAATCGTCTAAATCCCAGCCTTTACCCGCAATGGTTTTGGGTGCACCGCCGTCGAGATTATAGACGCCATGCCGGGCTTTGAACTCTAGATTCTCCATTGACGTACCACCCGATTGGCAACCAACTTTCATCAGAACCTTTTTCGGGACTGCGGGCTTACGGGCTGTGTTTGCAGCCGTTACGTGCTCCGTCCCGAAAGCTGCCGCACTTACGGAACCCGCCGTCAGGACTCTAATAAAGCTTTTACGTTTCATGGTAGTTAAGGGTTTAGTTGAATTATTGTCATTCCAGCAGCAATAGGAGGGAGCTATGGTCCAGGTCGCCATTGCCCTGGTCTACAGCCGCTTTCATTTGGTCGGCTACCAGAGCCGTAGCTTTAAGCGGAACCGAAAAGGCTTCGCCCGTTTGTAGAGCGATACCCAGGTCTTTCTTATGTAATTTGATCTTGAAGCCCGGCTTGAAATTTTCGTCGATCATGCGTTTTCCGTGCAAGTCGAGGATGCGACTTTGAGCAAATCCGCCCAGCAGAACCTCCCGCATTTTCTCCAGATCGACCCCGGCTTTTTTCGCCAGTGCGAACGCTTCGGCCACTGCCTGAATGGTTATTCCGACAATCATCTGGTTGCAGGCTTTGGTGGTTTGTCCTGCGCCTGGTTCGCCGATATGGACGATGTTTTTGCCCATTGCCTGGAAAAGCGGCAACGCACGCTGAAAGGCGGCTTCCGTTCCGCCCACCATGATAGATAGTGAAGCGGCTTCAGCTCCCACCTGACCACCAGAAACCGGAGCGTCAAGTGCTTCTACGCCTTTCTCCTGCATCAACTTGTAGATCTTTTTTGCCGTGGCGGGGGCAATTGTCGACATATCGATAAACAAAGCGTCTTCCTGAATACCTTCCAGCACGCCATCTGGTCCCAATACAACCTGCTCTACGTCCGGCGAATCGGGCAGCATCGTAATCACTACGTCGCACTGTTGAGCGAGTGCTTTGCTAGTTGGAAATGATTGAGCACCAGCCAAAACCATCGTTTCAGCCGTCTTGCTTTGACTTAGAACCGATACCGAATAACCTGCCTTGATTAAATTCAACGCCATGGGTTTTCCCATGATCCCTAATCCAATAAAACCTACTTTTTTCATTTTTGACTACGATTACAGAATTGTACAATAACAGCCGCAAGTTAAACCAGCGGAAACAATTGGGCGGCAATCATGATCACAACCAGACCAGTTAATCCCATTACCACGAGCAAGGGCGAAATTGTTTTCAGGGCTTCCTGTTCGGTGAGGTTGCTTAGTTTACAGATAATCCAGAAGCCCGCATCGTTCATCCAGGGCACCAGTTTTGAGCCGCAACCAATAGCCAGACCCAGGTACAACGGATGAAATTCAAGGTGGGCGTTGCTGGCCATCCCAGACAAAATTCCCGACGCGGTGATCAGCGCTACGGTTGCGGAACCCTGCGCTGTTCGGACAACGGCAGCAATGAAGAACGCCATCGGAATTAACGCCATCTGGTATTCTCTGGTCATATCGGCGATACGGGCACTGATACCGGTTTGCTGCAACATCCCCCCGAATGCACCACCCGCAGCCGTGATCAGGATAATGCCCCCACCACTCATGAGCGCTGCCTGAACGAAGGCCGTCAAACTCTCTTTGCTGTCTTTCTTTTGGCGAGCCAGAATCAGCAGTGCCGCAATGCCACCGGTCACAATAGCGATGTTTTTATCGCCGAAAAATTTGACCAAACTTAGAAACTGGTTCAGAAAAGGCGACGATGTCAGTGGCTTACCCGGCGTAGCCAGCGCCGTGAGCGCTGTATCGGCACAGATAAAAACCAGGGGAATCAAAACGGGCAACAACGACAAACCCAGTGCCGGAAGGTGATGCGTTTCGCGAGCCGCAATGGCTTTAATGTCTTCCAGTTTGGCGTCCAGTGAATCGCGTAGTGGAATTGGCCATTTTTTGTTAGCCCAAAGCGCAAAGAAATAACCGGCTGTAATGGTGAAAAGTCCGACAATAGTACCGCCAACCATCATCAGCCCGATGGGAATATGCATTTCGCCCACCAGAAACAGCGGCCCCGGTGCGGGCGGTACTAAGGAGTTGGCCATGGCTGCGCCCGCCATGATACAGAGTACCAGCAGCAGATAATTTTTGCCGATACGTATCGTCATAGCTTTGGCCAGCGGCATCATCAGAAAAAGAACCGTATCAAAAAAGACGGGTATGCCCAGAAAGAAACTGCTCACCAAAAAGGCAATTGGTGCTTTTTCGATGCCCGTCAGCCGCAGCATTGACCGGATGATTCGTTCGGCGGCTCCGCTTTCCAGCATGCATTTGCCGATGATAGCCGCCATCGCGATCAGGATGCCGATTTTGCCGCAGGTGTTCCCAAACTCAGTGGCGATGCGTTCGCCGATACTTTTCCTGGCTAGTGCGAGGGCTGCGGCTGGAGCCGTTCCTTTCGCCAGGGCAAATTGCTCAATGGCTGAAGCTGGGGTCATTAATGCTACCACAAACGCACCAAGCAGTAGCGCCAGAAAGGGGTGTAGTTTAAGTCCGATGATGCCGCCCACGACAATAATTACGCCAGCCGCTAAGATTAAAAGAGGATCAGTCATTAAGGAAAGGGTTAGGAACGGTTTGGGTAATTGGGATTCGCCGGGTTTATGGGTCCGTTATAAAATATCAGCGGTTATTTTATAACGGATCGAAAAGCATCCAGCTTTTTTGCCAGATTTCGAGCACCATCCGCAACGAACGTAGCGTCGGCCCCACAGGCGATTAGTCGAATGCCCAGGTCATGATACCGCTGATAATCGTCGGGGTTAAAGAAAAGGATGCCCGTTGCTTTCCCCGCTTTTTGTGCTGCGTTAACCGTTTCCTGCAAGGCTTCCTTAAAACGTGGATGATCGAACTGCCCGAAAATGCCCAGCTCCATTGACAGATCGGCGGGGCCGATGAACAGTACATCGACATTCTCGATGGCGGCTACCTCGTCCAGATGATTCAGCACGTCCACCGTTTCGATCTGAACGACGCCCAAAATCGTTTCCTGCGACTCCTGATAATACTGGTTAAAATTCTGTGCGAAGCCGGTGGCACGTACCATTTTGGCAACCCCCCGACTCCCGTGCGGAGGATAATGCAAACCGTTGGCAACCTTTTGTGCATCCGCCGGATTGCCTATTTTGGGACACATTATGCCTTCTGCTCCCATATCCAGCACCCGATGAATCCGCTGACTTTCAGCACTCTCAACCCGAACGATCGCTCCGGCGGCTGTGTGTTCAAGCGCCTGTAACTGATACAGCGCGTCTTTCTCCGACCCGGCTCCGTGCTCAAGATCAATGAGCACCCAGTCAAATCCAGCCTGACCAACAATCTCGGCCGTTAGTGAGCTTCCCAGGTTCAGCCAGCAGCCGTTGAGCGTTTCCCCCGCTTTGAGTCGTTTCTTTAGATTTTTCATTCAGAATAAAGGCAGAATAAAAGACACTTTACTTTTTATCCCACCAAATGCGGGTATCCAGCAGGTTTGGCCCTTGTCGGCTAATGGCCTGCTGCACATTGATTTTGTTTACGTTTAGCTCAGCATCGGTATAGGTCAGACGGCGGATGAACGGCTCGGTTTTGAGATCGCTGCCCGGATACGGATTCGGTGTTAATATCGGAAAGCCCGACCGCCGGAAATTAGCCCAGGTTTCGGGACCCATCAGAAAAGAGGCTACCCAATATTGCGTATTGATATGCTCCAGCTCTTTGCCCGCCGTCAACGGGTTGGCTGTTACATACGTAGTGATGGCAGTTTCAGCAACGGCGGTGCTTGTGCCATACGTAGCTAACTGCCGCATGTGCGACCGGATGCCGTTGGCGTAAAGGGTAGCCGCATCGCCCGTTGTCCATTTCCGAAAGGCAGCTTCGGCCAGTAAAAGCTGCGTTTGGGCGTAGGTGACCAGAAAGCTGGGGGCTAGTAGAGCCGCCATTCTCGTTTTGTCGAGCTGGCTATAATCCCACAAACTGGCGAGTTTACTGGCAGTTACAGCCGAACTGATGGTCGTATTGTCGTAGCCCAGTGGAGCACCAATCTGAACGGCGGGTGTCCGGTTAGCTCGCGACTCAACCTGTTGTGCGCCACTAGTTGCACCAACGTAGCGGACGGCGATGGATGCCAGTCGAGGATCATTGTTCTTGCTTAAGTATGTAACGAAATCTTCAGCCAGATAAAAGAAAGCCGATTGACCCCCATTCAACTGTGAACCAACAGGGTTCGTAAAACTGGCGGTATGACGGATAATCGCGTTGTCATCATTTGACTGCATAAGCCCACCCGCCACTGCTTTTCCAACGTATTCGGCCGCTTTTGTGGGGTTGACCTTTGAGAGCCGCATGGCGGCACGTAGCAAGATCGAATACCCCAGTCGCTTCCATTTCACTACGTCGCCGTCATACAGAATATCGCTGGCTACCTTTGTTTTGGCTGCATCCAGCCCTGCCGAAGCGGCATCCAGTTCCGAAAGAATGTCAGAATAAACGGCTTCCTGCGTGTCGTAAACGGGCGCGACAACCCCTTCCAGATAACTCTTGCCCGCCTGCGTGTACGGAATGTCGCCATACGTATCGGCGAGGACCATGAACGAGTACGCCCGCCAGATTCTAGCCATGTTGTACAGGTTTGTGCGCGTTGGGTCATCTTTCGTTTTGGCAAGTACGTCGGTCAGTTCCTTGATAACACTCTGGTAGTAATTTACCCAGTTGCCATTGCTGACCGTCCGGTTATCCTGATTGAAATTGGCCGCCGAACCCTGACCACTAAAAGGCGTAATCATCTGTTTGACAATGGTCGTTTCGTAACTCAGGTTGCCGTAGCCCGGAGTACTATTCAGGATCGCCGTATTTAATTGGAAAGAGGGCTCAACGCCCGTCAGGGCAATAGGATTCACGTTCATTTCGTCGAACCCTTTGTCGCAGGACGTCAGTAAGCAAAGAGTGCAGACACAAGTAAGTAGTTGTTTATACGTGATTTTCATAGTCTTTTTATAGAAGTTGCACCCCTAAATCCCCTGAAGGGGACTTTGTTTGAGTGTGAGCTAAGTCCCCTTCAGGGGATTTAGGGGTGGGAGTTACTAGTTAAAATTTGACGTTAAGATTGAATCCTATACTGCGGGTTACTGGCAAACCAGTTGCTTCCAGACCGATCAAATTGTCGGAGGGAAAGCCAAACTGTTCCGGGTGGATATTGGGCACCCATTTTTTGATCACTGCTACGTTGTTGGCCACGGCGTTCAGTCGAATTCCCTTGACGAACGTACCTGAGGTTGGCAGGAATTTGGTGAAGTCGTAGCCAATCGTGATCTGGCGCAACTGCCACAGCCCCGCATCGTAGACAAATTCTTCGGCGATGTTCTGCGAACGTACCGTTTCGTAATAGGCTTGCACGCCCGACTTGGTTCTATTGACTTCGCCGTTTGGATTGACGCCGTCGCCAATGACGAAATTCTCGGCCCGGCCCACCAACGTTGCTTTGTGCAACCCATGCCGCCAGGCGTTATGGTTCGTACCCGAAATCATCTTGTTGCCCAATTTGAAATCGATTAGGAATGATAGATTGATTCCCTTGTAGGTGAAGCTGTTGGTGATGCCGCCAACCCATTTCGGTAAAGCGCTACCAAACGGAATCTGCGTTGCCGTGCGCAGAGGGCGTCCGTTGCCCGCATCGAAAACCTGCCGTCCCTGGGCATCGCGGAGATAGCCAAACCCAAACAACTGACCCATTGGAAGGCCAACGACCTGCCGGAGTTCTCCGCTGAAATCGCCCGTGCCCACCGTAATCATATTATCACTGACGCTGGAGCCTAAATCGAGCACTTTCGTTACGTTGTAGGCCGCATTGAAATTAACGTCCCAGTTAAAATTTGGTCGTTTCATGGGCGAGAATGTGAGCAACATTTCCAGGCCCCGGTTCTGGCTTTGACCTACGTTGATCAATTGAGTCAGGTACCCACCTGCATCGGAGGTTTGCGCCCGCAGGATTTGATCGGATGATAGTTTGTCGTAGTACGTTAAATCCAGCCCTACGCGGTTATTGAACAGTTTCAGCTCCAGGCCCACTTCTTTTTCGGAAACCCGCATGGGGCGCAGATTGGCGTTTGGAACGGTCGATCCGCTTATGGATGCCAATGGCTGAGCCGTACCGCCAGGCGAGGGGAACTGTTGTGAATTGATTCCATAAAAAAGATTGTTGGCGTAGGGCTGTACGTCGGTATCGCTACCTACTTCGGCGTAGGCTGCTCTGATCTTGCCAAAGGTCAGCCAGCCCGGTAATACATTGGCAAAGGCTTGTGAAAAGACGAAACTGGCCGTCATGGAAGGGTATAAGATACTACGGTTTGCCGCAGACAGTGTTGAAAACCAGTCATTCCGAACGGTGCCGTTCACGAACAGGAAATCCTTAAACGAAACCTCCGCCGAACCGTAAAGCGAGTTGACCTGCCGTTCGGACAGTTCATACGTAGCGTCGCGCTGGCGTCCGTTTCCGATGGTGTAGAGATTTCTCGTGTAAAAATCCTGCACAAAAACATTGTGTCGGCTGATTCGACGATACATCTGGTTGCCACCGGCGTTCACGTTCACGCCAAAAACACCGAATGTTTTGTTGGCCCCAATCAGAAAATCAGTGTTGAGTTCGCGGACGTTCCGGGCGTCCTGAACGTACTGGCCGTTCACGAAGCCTGCCGGTGCCGCAGGCTGTCGCTGGCTGCCCGTGGGGAGGTTGTAATCCTGTTCGCGCGAGTAATAATCCTGGCCAACCCGTGCCTGCAAAAATAGCCAGTCCGTAAAATTGTAGCGGGCCGTCAGGTTGCCAAATACGCGGTCGTTGCGAATGTTTTCGAATCGTTTTAGGGCAAAATAAGGATTGGTTCGGTTCGTAAATCGCGACCAGATAACCTCATTGCCGTTCGCATCCGACGCGTACTTTTCCAGCAAATCAAGCGGCATGGAGTTCGCCATGCTGAACAAAACAACCGGGCTATAATCCTGCTCGGCAATGTTGGGTGGGTTTGTCCGCCGTTCGTTCGAATAGTTAACGTTTCCTGATATAGTTAGTCGTTTGGCGAGCGTTTGCGTAAAGCCCAGGTTAACTGTTTTGCGGTTATAGCCCGAACCGGGCAGGATCGTCTTGTTATCCATGTTCGAAACTGACAGGTTAAAACCGCCAAATTCTCCCCCCGATGAAAGGCTGATGGTATTCGTCCAGGTCTGGCCGGTTCGGTAGTAATTCGTTATCTGATTCCGCTGTGGTACGTAAGGTACTTCAACGCCATCGAATAAAATCTGAGTCATACCCGGCTGAAATTTCTCGCCAAAACTCCACTGCCCCGACGTCGGGAAAGGAGCCGTTGGCCGAACGCCGTTTTCTCCCTGCCCGTATTCATACTGATAATCGGTGTAGTCCAGTGGGGTGTCGGTCGTAAAATTGGTGTTGTATTCGATGCCAATGCCCGAGCCCGTCCCCCGGGTTTTGGTCGTAATCATGATCACGCCGTCCTTTGCGCGGGACCCGTACAAAGCCGAAGCCGCTGCGCCTTTCAGCACGGTCATCGTTTCGATATTGTCCGGATTGATGCTGCTCAGACCATCGCCACCATCGGAGGTTCGGTTGCTGCCCTTATCCGATACGTCCCCTCTGGCTCCATAATTTGTATTGTCGATGGGCACCCCATTGACCACGATCAGGGGCGAGTTGTTGCCACCAAACGATGACTGACCACGGATACGGATTTTGCTGGTTCCGGCAGGTCCTGACCCCAGCGACGTAATGTTGACGCCAGGAATTTTGCCCTGCAATGTGTTCATGAAGTTGGCCGTCCGGTTCACCGTAATCTGATCCGACGTGACGGTGGACGTAGCGTACCCAATGCTTTTGGCTTGCTTTTTTATGCCTAAAGCTGTGACGACCACTTCATTCAGCGATTTGTCGGCTGGAGCAAGCGAAACACGCAAAACGGACTGATTTCCAACGGCAACTTCTTTGGCTTCATAGCCGACGAAACTAAAAACCAGTACGGGGGCACCATCATCCGGAATGTCCAGTTGAAAATTGCCTTCGGTATTGGTCGTTGTACCCCGCTGAAGTCCTTTCACCAGGACACTTACACCCGGCAAGCCGCTGCCTTTTTCGTCGCTCACCTTGCCCGAAATCATGCGTTTCGGCGCGACCTCTTCGACAGGGTTTTCAATGGGACTGACGAATCCGGTTTCGTTGGAAACAGGTCTGATGGACGACAGGACTAACTTTCTGCCCACTAGTTCATACGTCACTTTCAATGGTTTAAAATACTTGATAAGTACTTCTTCCAACGTAGCATTAGTTGCCTGGATGCTTATCTTTTGTTTTGGTTCGATGACTTCCGAGCTATATACAAATTGAACGCCCGTCGCCTTTTCAATGTCAGTCAAGACCTTTTTGACTTCCTGATTTTCAGCGTGTAACGTCAGGCGCATCTTCAGGTATTCCTGCGCGTTGCTCGAATGAGCGTGGGATACGCCGATCAGTATTAGCATAACTAAACTCTGTGCCAGTGAAAATCGCATGAGTTCTACCCAGAATGTCCCGGAGAGATGTTTTTTCATAGTTTTAATAGAGTAAAGGTTCTGATTTAGGAGGGTTCTGTTTGCCGTTTTTGCGGTTCTCCGCCGGGATTTATGGCGGTCCGTCGCTACGGTGGCCCGGCTACACCCGATCGCTTTTGCCTATGCGATACGGCAACCGTAGCGACGGATCGCCAAAAACCGTAAACTTTAGACCATGCGCTTATTGGCTACTCTTCCGGCTGATCACAATCTGACCATCTGTTATTTCGTAACTCGCCGGGGCGGCTTTACAGAGCAGATCCAGTTTTTCGTACAGGGACTCGGTTGAAAGCGTTGCCGTGATTTTACACGTTTCGAAACTTTGCTCATCAAACTGTATTGGAATGCCGTAGCTTTTTTCTAACTCCCGTAAAATCACGGATAAGGCAACTTCATCATACACAAACTGAGCTTCTTTGACGTTTTTCGTCACCAGAGTCGGATTGGCTACCAGCGTTTTCGTTAGATTACCGTCGCTTTTCTCGAAAATTGCCGCCTGATTCGCATGAAGAATCAGGCCATTAACTTCTTTATTATCAGGTGATTGTCTTTGCTTTTCTTTATACACCGATACTTTTCCTGAAGCAACCTGTACCGTAATTTCCTTGTCCAGGTCGAAGGCTCGTACGACAAACCGGGTGCCTAATACTTTTGTCACCATGTTGCCGGTATAGACCATAAACGGCTGATTCCGACGCTTTACCGAAAAGTTGGCCTCGCCTTTCAAATACACGATTCGAGAATTCCCCGTAAACTGAGCCGGGTAACGTAGCTGACTCTGCGGGCTCAGCAATACCTCCGAACTATCATTCAAAATCACTCGAAGTGGATGTTGCGTATCATTCGTCGTTTCGACTAAGTGAACGGTTGATGCCCGTGCCCGTTGGGGTGTCAATTCAGCAGGTTTGGATCGGGAAAGGTACCAGTTCATGCCAATGATTACAGCTAGCAAAGCTGCAACGGACGCGCTCCATCGAAAGGTAAGACTTGTATTCCAGATGCTCTTTTTATGATGAAAATCGGGTAGTGAATTCTGACGATTGGGTATATACGCACTCGCTCGTTCAATAAATAAATTCGCTTCTTTTCGGATCTCCAGATCACTGATACGTTCTGGAGAAACCTGGGTTGCCCGAATAAACCGCTCAGCCCGTTGCATGGCCTCCTGTTTCTCTGGATACTGTTCAGGAAAGGATAACCAGAAAGCTTCCTGATAACTACGTCCCTGCACCCAGTCTCGAAAGTCGTCGTCCTGAATGAAATCCTCCACCCTGTATGAGCTATAATTATTCACGTCTAAATCCTGCGTTCCGGTTGGTAGATGATTCGGCAAAGACACAAATTATACCCTCTCAATGAGGCAGAGAAAAATGACTATTGTATTGACAGTCCAGTTCTTGCGAAGACTGTTTAACGATTTTTGAAGTAGATTGTATACCGATTGACGGCCAAGATGCATGACATCCGCGATCTGTTCAAAACTAAGGTCCTGGTAAAAACGGAGGTAGATTAGTTCTTTCTGACGCTCCGGTAAATTATTGATGACGTGCTCTAACTTGCGAATTTTATAAACTTCATTCTCTTCTTCAATCAACTGTATATCAGCTGCAAACTCAACCGAAAACGAGTAGTCGTCTGATAGAGTGGATTTGAATGAACGGTGCTTATTGGCCAACTCCCGCAGGATGTGCGTTTTAAGTACGACGAGCAGATAGGATCTCACATTGTCAACCGAATTGATAGATTTCTGGAGCTTCCAGAGATTCATAAACACTTCCTGAATGCAGTCTTTGACAAAGTCACGATCAGTATGCAGACGCATACCCCAATGGAAAAGATCGGAGTAATAACTCTGCATAATTTTGGCCAGTGCATACATATCGCCCGACCGGTATTCCTGCCAAAGTTGTTGTGCTTCTTGCGAAGGTAGCCGGCTGCTCATGAGTCTACGGTGGCTTTACCAGTATGAGCAGATTTTAACAGAAAGTTAACCTTTAGTATAAGATTATTTTATTAAAAAATAATAAAATAGCTATATGGCAGATTACATGTCCTGGCCGGAAAGCCGCGCTACGTAATATACAGAAAGCCCCAACAATTCCAATTTCTTGACTTGTTGGGGCTTTCTGTGGATTGAATTCGTATTTGTCTGACTTTATCGCGCCAGTTTAAGACCGCGATTCCCTACAGAACCAAAATAATAATTGACACCCAGCTTTATCCGACCGCCTTTTCCGCGGCTGACCGTTGGGTCAATCTTATTGTAAAAACTATTTTCGTATGATACTTCTGCGCCCAGGCGGTGCAGAATCCATGCCATCGCTCCAATTTCCAGACCAACACTGGTGTATTTAAACTTTTCATCGGCGGGAACATTTTCTGAGAACTCCCGGCCACTGTTTAAACTGGCTCCAATAAAGCTGCTGATACGTGTGCGGAAGGGATAATAGCGAGCAAAGGCACCTATCTGCCGACTATGGTATTTGTTCCCCACAAGCCGGTCGAAATCATAGCGCAAACCGGCTGTAAAACCGGGCTGAAAAAAATACCCAACACGTGTGTTGATACCAATATAGGCCTTGCCATCGGTAGCGCCCAGGCCAAGTCCACCGCCAACGAAGACATTACCCGGCTGGAACCAGCTAAGCTGGTGAGTCTGCTGATAGCTGCGGGATTTGTCGACTTCTTCTTCTATTTTTTCGCCCGCCTGATTCGCTTTCTGACGAATTTCCTGTTTCGTATCGTCATCAAGAAGTGGCTTGGACCGACCTGTTGAATCCGATCTATTTTGGGCCATGCCAACTACCGACAGACAGGTTAGTAGCAGTAAAGTTGTAAGTGATTTCTTCATTGTCGTTGAGTTAATATCATGGAAACAATACCTTATTAACTAGTCAGCTAAAATAAGGTTTGTGTTTATCGAAAGGTATTGAGCCTGATAGCCTAAAAAAAACGTCTTCTCGATGCATGAGAAGACGTTTCCTAGACAAAGCTATGAGTGCCAGTTTATTTTTTGAGTGCCTCAATCAACGCTGCAACCTGATCGGCGGAAACAGCCGGGAAATTGGCAATCCGAATTTGCGACTCTTTAAATTTACCATACCCGCTTCCAACAATCATATTAGCCGCTTTAGCCGTAGAGATCACGTCGGCCGGCGACTTCCGCCCGGTCGTAGCCACAACCACCGTTTGTGACCGATGCCGTTCCTGTTTTACAAACGGTTCGTAGGTATCGCTGGTCTCCAGGAACTTATACAGCATCCGGGCTTTTTCTTCAGTCTGTTTGCGAATCGTATCGATGCCAATTCGGTTGAAATCTTCGGCGATTTTACCAAGCAAGTAGATAAATAGTACGTTCGGGGTGGCTGGCGTCTCGAAGTCTTTGTAATGTTTCCAGAGCGTTGGCAGCGTATGATGTGCCCCAATGGTCATCGAATCGCTTTTTTGTAAATATTCGGCTTTCTCCAGGCAAGCCTGGTTCGAAATCCAGACGCCCAAACCGGCAGGCATGCCAAAGGCTTTCTGGACCGAGAAAAATGCCGAATCGATCAGGCTAAAATCAAGATCAGGGTAGGGAGCCGACGAAACCATATCCACACAAAACAGCTTTTTGGGGTATTTGCGCTTTAGTTTATGCATCTCCGCCGGTTTCATCTGCACACCCGACGAGGTTTCGTTGTGTGTCAGGCAAACCAGCTCGGCATATTCTGGTACGTCGATGTCGGCCGCATCGAAGCCTTCGCCGAAGGGCTTGTTCAGAACATGTGCATGCTTGTGTAAGGCACCCGCATAGTCATAAAATTTTTGGGAGAACGAGCCATTGACAAGGTGAAAGCTCTCGTGCTCCACACAGTTGAAAAGTACACGTTCCCACACTTCCGACGCCGAGCCGGTGAAGAAAATGCCATGTGAGTCTGGGATCGACAACAACGTTCGTAGCTGCTCATCGGCGAACCGATAAATATCCCTGAACTGCTTGCTCCGGTGCGAAATTGAGCCAATCTGCTCATCCATCGCCGTTTGCAGATGCTGATAGAAGGTCGGGTAGAGTTCGGCCGGGCCGGGGGTGAAATAGATGTTTTTCATATAATAAAGAGTGAAAGAGTGAATGAGTGAAAGAGCGAATAAGCACAGACTTGCCGGATGATATTCGCTCTTTCACTCATTCACTCCGCTTCGGCGGTCCGATTTCGCCATTAATAAAGTAACCGGAACTTAATCGTGTTATCAATGCCCTTCAGTTCCTCGACCACTTCGTCGGCATATTCTTTTGCTACGTCCGTAATCACGTAACCAATCTTCTCGTTGGTTTTCAGGTACTGACCGTGAATATTGATATGATAATTGGCGAAAATGGCGTTCATTTTTGCCAGAATACCCGGAACGTTGGCGTGAATGTGCAGCAACCGGTGAGCGCCTTTCAGCAACGGCAATTGCAGTTCGGGAAAGTTCACGCTGCCATACGTACTGCCATTGTTGATGTATTCGAGCAGTTTTCCGGGCACGAAATTGCCAATGTTTGCCTGAGCCTCTTCAGTACTTCCGCCGATGTGGGGCGTCAGAATCACGTTTGGCTGACCACGTAGCGCGTTTATAAACTCTTCGTTGTTGGCTTTAGGCTCCTGCGGAAATACGTCAACGCCTGCGCCAGCCACCTTGCCGCGCTCAATAGCATCGACCAGCGCCGGAATGTCGACAATATGACCTCGCGACAGGTTCAGGAAAATAACGCCCGTCTTCATCAGGCCAAATTCGCGATAGCTGATGAGGTTTTTGTTTTCCTTCCGACCGTCGGGGTGCAGGCTGATAATGTCGGCAATGGCGAGCAGTTCATCAAGTGATTTGCACTTGCGGGCATTGCCAAGCGCGAGTTTATCCACTACGTCGTAGAAGTATACCTCCATGCCCAGCGCTTCGGCTACGACCGAAAGTTGTGTGCCAATGTTACCGTAGCCAACGAGCCCCAATTTTTTGCCACGTACTTCAAAGCTGTTCTTGGCCGATTTGTCCCAGCCGCCCTGGTGCATCAAATTGCTTTTCGGCACGATGCTACGGATCAGCATAATGATCTCGCCAATGGCCAATTCAACGACAGAGCGCGTGTTGCTATAAGGTGCATTGAATACGGCGATGCCCTTTTCGGTACAGGCATCCAGATCGATCTGGTTTGTGCCAATGCAAAAAGCGCCTACGGTCATTAGTTTGTTAGCATGTTCCAGCACCCGGGCCGTGACGTTCGTTTTGGAGCGGATGCCCAGAATCGATACGTCGCGGATGGCTTCGATGAGTTCATCTTCGTCCAGCGCACCCTTCCGGATTTCGACGTTAAACCCTTCCTGCTCAAAAAGCTGAACGGCCACTGGGTGTACGTTCTCCAGCAACAAGACTTTAATCCGGCTCTTAGGGTATGACTGGCTTCGGCTCAAGTTATTGTGGTATAAAAATTCGTCGAGTGAAGGCGCTACGTGATCGGCTTTCTCGACAACTTTTGGACGCATCACGTTTTCGGTGAAGGCATAAAACCGATTGGCCAGACCGGCTGCCCGGATTTCGTAATCCGTATACCCGTCGCCAATGACGTACACTTCGCCGTCGAGATTCAGGGTGCGAATCACCTGCGACTTACCCCCATTGGCCGACAGGGGATTTTGGGGATCGAAACCAACAATAGCCCCACTTTCGTCAAATTCGAACGTATTGGCAAACACATTCTCGGCCCGGATGCCCAGGGACGTAACGATAGGAATGATGAATTCTTTGAATCCATTGGAGACGATATAAATATGCTCCGCGTTCTCGCTCAGAAACGGCTTGTTACGTTGAAACGAATCGGAGATTTTACCCATCAAATTCTCGATGAGTGCAGGAAGTTGGTCCCGATGCGCTTTTAAAAGATTCAGGCGGAGATTGAGGGAATCGGTAAATGAAATTTCGCCCGACATACCGCGGTCAGTAATTGCTTTAATCTGGTCCAGCACGTCGTCGCGGTCAGGGCGGCCAACGAGGGAGATTTCACCCAGCACGTCCAGGGCTTCTACTTTCGTGAAGGTGCTGTCGAAATCAATAATGTAATACGTCTGTTCGGCCTGGCCGACACTCGGAGCTTTAGTGAGCATAGTGTAAATAACCGCCGTCAAAGCAGCTTATAATCATAGCGAATTAGATTCTGTTAAAAAAGCCAAAGCCCGTTCTTCCGACCAGGACGTGCCATTAAGACCGCCTTTGTTGGATGTAAAACCGCAGTGGCCGCCCTCTCCGGGAAACTCCATCCAGACATTGGGGAGTTCCCGCGCCAGTTCACCTGGAAAGCATTCTGGCGATAGAAACGGGTCATTTTTAGCGTTGACGATCAGTGTTGGAATGGCAATAGAGGGTATGAATTGTAACGAACTGCTGCGGGTGTAATAGTCCGTCACATCCCGAAACCCATTTAATGGAGCCGTAAATACATTATCGAATTCACGGATACTACGTGATTTAAGAACAGCTTCAGTCGGAAAGGCCGACGGCATCAAAGCGGCTTTTTGCATCACTTTTCGCTTGAGCGTTCGACTGAAGCGATAATTATAAACCAGACTGTCCCATTGTTCGAGCCTTCGGGCTGATCCCATCAGATCGAGCGGAACCGAAAAGACGACTGCCTTTTTTATTGCCGGGTTGATGCTTTTTCCTTGTTCCCCGATATACTTCAGTGTTACGTTACCACCCGCACTGAAACCCATTAGATAAATAGTTTGATACCCTTTCGAGATCGTGTATTGAGTAACGTAGTGTAAATCACTGGTTTCCCCAATGTGATAGAATCGCTCCTGCCGATTCAGCTCACCACTGCATGAACGATAGTGCCAGGCGAGGCAATCAAACCCATTATGCGTCAGGTGCCGCACCATGCCCGCCAGATACTGACTTGTTGAACTGCCCTCAAGCCCGTGAGAGAGGATAATTAATGATGAATGATGTTCTGCGTCAGCTAATTCATTATTCCGCCCGGCGGCCCGGATCATTCCTAATTCATCATTTGAAAATGCCCAGTCTAAATCCAGGAAATCATCGTCGGGGGTTTCGATACGTTCGCGGACGTAGGAAACCTCGACCTTGCGAAATAGCGAGGGGATAATGGTTTGCAGGTGGCCATTCCACAAACGGGTGGGCGGCTCATAATTCGATGGGGCAATCAGCGGCATTAGTGAACGCGGGCGATTGAAGCCGCAAAGGTAAGGGTTCTACTTTGCTTTTGGGAAGTTGGGATAGATAAACAGCAAAAAACATAGCTTTGTGCTCTATTCGACCGTAATGCTTACTTTCAGCGAACAAGGTTTATTAACGCCTGCCGATGGTATTTCGGCAACTATTGATGATCTGTACAACATTTTTGTGACGCCCTTCCTTGAATCAGAAACCCGAAATCGTTTGTTTACGGAGTGGACAATATACAATCGGATGCTACGTCAGCAGATTAGTGAGGACTTTGTTTAGTGGGTGGATGCCGGGCGGCCGTTGCCGAAGCTTTGTGACGCAGAAACTTAATCCAAAGGATATTGATATCGTGAGTTTTATTCCATCTTATCTTTTCCGTAAATTTGAGAAGCGTCTGGACTATTATTGGACTGACAATTGGGAAAAAGAGGGAATTGACGCTTATTTAGTTGAACTGTATATGGGCCAACATCCTCGTTTCTTTGAATATGAGTCAAACCTTGAAAATTGGCGGAAGCTTTATACGAGTACGAAAGCAAAAGATAATTTTGTTGGGGCTAACAAAGGTTTTCTAATCGTTAGAATCAAATGAACGAACAACAATATGCGCAAGCCTTGAGTCGCCATTTGGACATGATAGCGGGCTTTAAGCGGTCACTTACTGCGCAACGGGATCATGGAACTGACTTAGGTGTGAGACAATATCAACATTTGGTCGGGAAACTTTTTTAAGAATTGGACGAGTTAATGACCATGGCGCCAGAACATCTAAAACACGAAGTAATTGTTCATCAGGAATAGTTATGAATATGTTCACCGACAAAGGCCGCTCTCGCAAGCGGCCTTTGTATTTTTGTGCTTAATAAAGGCTTACAGCGCCAGTTCCTTTTCCGAGACGATCGTCAATACTTCGGGGTCTTTGAGACGCACGGCTAAGCCCAGCGTTTTAGGAACCTCGTAGTGGAAGTAAAATTTCATCGTGTGAATTTTACCTTCATAAAAAGCCAGATCGTCGCCCTGCGGATTTTGCGTGATCAGGATTTGTTTCGCAACCGTCGCCTGTTTTAGCCATTGCCAGGCAATAACGACGATGCTGAATAGCTCTAGAAAGAGTGTTGCATCAGATAGATACCGCTCGATATCGCCCTTCTGAGCGTGCGGCATCAGGCTCATCACTACGTCTTGGGTGCGCTTAAGTTCGGCTGCGAGTTTGTCGGCATAGGGTTTCAGGTCGTCGTGGGTACTGGCTTCGGCAATGGTCTTGCTCATTTCGGAAAAAAGCAATTGGGGGGCTTTCCCACCTTTCATGGTCATTTTTCGACCTAATAAATCCTGTGCCTGAATGCCCGTTGTGCCTTCATAAATTGGCGTAATGCGAATGTCGCGGTAGAGTTGCTCCACCGGAAAATCCTCCGTGTAGCCGTAGCCGCCAAAGGTTTGTACGCTCTGACTCACCGATTGGACACCCATTTCGGAAGGGTACGATTTGGCTACGGGCATCAGGATGTCGAGCAGTAGGAAAGCGTTCTCTTTTTCCTCGCCTTCAGCCACCTCACTGATATCATAGAGACGGGCTGCTTCAATCAATAATGACAATGAACCTTCAGTTACGGATTTCTGGAATAGCAACATTCGCCGAACGTCGGGGTGATTGATAATAGATGTCTGCGGAGCGTACAGGTGGTTTTTCTCATTCAGTCGGCGGCTTTGCGGCCGTTCTTTCGCATACTGCAAAGCGGCATAATAAGCCGCCGTTGCAATGGCTGCGGCCGTCATTCCCACGCCAATGCGGGCTTCGTTCATCATCTGGAACATGTAGGGGAGGCCCTGATGCGGCTGGCCGACAATGTAACCAACAGTGTTGTCGTTTGACCCCATCGTCAGATGCATGGCTGGTACGCCTTTTTGCCCCATTTTGTGATAGACACCTGTCGACACTACGTCATTATCAACAAAATTGCCCGGCCGGTCCGCCGGTGCGGTGGATTCGCCCTGTTCATCTTTCCGGTATTTAGGCACCACAAATAAGGAAATACCTTTTGTTCCCTTCGGTGCGCCATCAATGCGGGCCAGCATCAGATGAATAATATTTTCGGCGGCATCGTGATCGCCCGCCGAGATGAACACTTTCTGGCCTTTAATTTTATAGGTTCCGTCTGGCTGGGGCGTAGCCGACGTCGTTACGTCCGACAGCGACGATCCTGCCTGGGGTTCAGTCAGTGCCATGGTGCCCTGCCAGGTGCCCGCCAGCATGTTCGGTACAAAAGCTTCGCTGAGTTCGGGCGTTCCGAAGGATGTAATAAGGTGAGCTGCGCCCGAGGTCAGCCCCGTATACATCATACCATTGTTAGCCGCCATCAAAATGAACCCTACGCACGAACTGATCATTTCGGGTAGTTGCTGACCCCCGTGATCGAACGAAAAACCGGCACCAATCAGGCCCGCATCGCCCATGGCTTTCAAATATTCCTTTATCTTCGGATGCACGGTAACCTGCCCATTTTTAAGTTCTGGCTGGTTTTTATCAACTTCCTTCAAATAAGGATGCATGAGCGTATCAGCAATGTAAGTTGCCGAGTCGAGCACGAGGTTGAACGTGTCCCGATCATGGGCACTGAAGTAGTCATATTTCGTGAGTTCTTCGGCCTTAAAGACTTCATGTAGAAGAAACTGAAGGTTGCGTTTGCTGAAATAAGTCGTTGCCATTCGCTTGAAAAAGGGTATGCTTACATACGGTTACAAACATAAAAATACCACCATTTGCCATACGGTTTACACCGTCCCCAAACTATACCGTACCTTGCATCGTTTTACAGAGAAATAATCCATAAAATCAGTAGTTACACACATGAAAAATTTACTAGTTGTACTCACTTTCTTGCTTGCGATGGTGTCGTTGGTACAAGCCCAGGACAAAAAAGCCCCTGCCAGTCCGAAAGTAACCGTCGAAAGCCCGGACAAGAACATTAAAATTGTATATGGTCAGCCAGCCAAGAAAGGCCGGGTTATATTTGGTGCCGAAGGGTCGAATAGCCTGGAAAAATACGGTAAAGTTTGGCGAACGGGTGCTAACGAAGCGACCGAAGTGACGTTTAAAAGCGACATAATGTTTGGTGACAAAATGGTGAAAGCCGGTACGTATACACTTTTCACCATTCCCGGCGAAAAGGAGTGGAGTGTTTTGCTGAATAGCACACTGGGTCAGTGGGGAGCGTACGATTACGATAAAATCAAAGGCACCGACGTAGCGATGATCAAAGTGCCGGTTTCTTCGACCAAAACACCTATCGAAAAATTAACCATTACGCCATCCAACAGCAGCATTGCAATTGCCTGGGACAACGTAACCGTTTCTGTACCCATTATGAAACACGGTTCATAAAAATGATAAATCGCTACGTCGACGTATCCTTAATGCTGTTTGGAAGCCCGGTTCTTCAGAATCGGGCTTCTTTTTGTAACGTGTTGTAAATTAATAACTTATTAAATTTTGAGTAGATGGTAAATACGTTCGTGTTTTACTTACAGACTGCTAAGTAATCCGTTAAATTACATCTGGAATTATTTTATCTTAAGTAATTAACAAACAAACATTTATCGCGTTATTTAGGCATTAGTTTAACCGACCGCTGATGATGAAACGCTACTTACTGTTTTTCCTGCTTGGCTTAGCTGTACTGCCTGCTTGTGGTCAGGGTGTGGCGGACTATTATCGGTTACCGGCTCAGGAACATCAATATAAACGATTGGTGACGCGTTATGGCGGCCCCCAAATTCGGGATCGCTGGTACGTTGCTCTGGAAGGGTTCGTCAAAACGGATCATGCTCAACTCGATAATTCGATCAATGGCCTGCTTGAAAGTGATCGGGTTGCTAAAGCGAGTTGGGGTGTCGTGGTCGGCCTGGCCTTACGAGAGCGCTGGATGATAGAAGGGGGATATTCCCGAATTCCCATTCATACCCAGGTATCCGTCCGTAGCATTAGTTCGCCCTTGGTCTTTCGGTATATGAATGGGCAAAATGCGTTTGTACTACGGGGTAAGCGTCTGGTGCTATCAACCAGTAAGTCGTGGCTGCGGTCGGGTTTCTGGCTGAGTGGTGGTTTATGGGCTGTCCCAAATAGTGGTGAGCAGGAAGGGATTTTCTCATTAATCAGTTACGGGAAACAGGGGTATCGGGAAGCACGCGATACAATGCGTTTGTCTGGCCGTACGCATACGAATACGCAGCTAACTGCTTTAGCCGAAGTGGGTGCCGAATACAACGTTCGGTTGAGCAACAGCGTTGATCTGGGGATTTCAGCCCGAAAATTTTTCGGCTTTGCTAATTCCATCAACACCAATGTAACCTACACAGTCAATGGGAAATCCCCTCAGGAAGCCCAACTACAGGGTACAGGCAGCGGTATGAGTTATGGCCTGACCTTGCGCTATACCTTTGCTACCCGGCGTACCGCACCCAATGTGATGGAAGTGCGGGGTAAAACGGGTCATATCCGTTAGTATTACCTGAGTATGCTGATAGGGCCATTAGCCCTGTATAATGTTCAGAAAGTTGTTTGACATTAGCTCAGTTTCCCGCGTAAAAAGGTAAATTTCCCATTTGTTCCGACGTAGTAGCTACCAGGGTAAATCCAGTCGGTAGCCATTGAGTGCGTCCTTTTGGTCAGATTGGTTGGTCGCTATACCAGCGTTATTATTTGTAATTTCTGAAGGCCGATAATTCAATAATCGTGTTCATTTCAGGATTTTAGGCAGTGATAAGGATAAAAATGGCATTTTGCCTTTTAGTTGAAAAGCGCTTTGGTGTCTCGCACGCTGGTATAATTCTTTTCCCCTTAACATCTGAAAAGCAAATGAAACGTTTGATACGAAGTCTTCTTGTTAGTTTACTGGTTGTCCAAGTTGCTTCGGCCGAAGTTCGTTTACCTAATGTTTTTGGGTCGCACATGGTCTTGCAACGTCGAAAACCCGTGCCGGTTTGGGGCTGGGCTGACCCGAATGAAAAAGTGACCGTTACGCTGGCTTCTCAGGTTAAGACCGTAAAGTCGGGCAAAGATGGTAAATGGCGTATTACGCTTGAGCCAATGGAAGCGGGCGGGCCTTATCAACTTGTTGCCAGGGGGAAAAACAATACCGTTACGTTCGACGACGTGCTGACAGGGGAGGTGTGGATTTGTTCCGGTCAGTCGAATATGGAGTGGCCACTTCGTTCGGCGTCTACTGCCAAAACGGAAATTCCCAAAGCAATTCATCCGCAGATCCGGCAATTACTGGTTAAAAAAGACCTCAGCTTAACGCCTAAAGATAACATGGAGGGCAGCTGGGCCGTGTGCAGCCCCGAAACGGCTCCCAACTTCACCGCCGTGGGTTATTTTTTCGCCAAGCAGCTTCAGGGGGAATTGAATGTACCCATTGGATTGATCAATACATCCTGGGGTGGCACGCATTCCGAAACATGGACTAGCCGGGAAGCCATGAATCAGCATGATGAATTACGGATCGTTGCCAATAAGTTGCCAGCCACTCAGGAAGAAGTGATTCAGCGTGGTTCAGAGCGGACGAAAGCGCTCGTGCAGTCTCAACAGGATGGTCTCCCCACCGCTGCTGAGGAGCAAACATGGGCAAAGGTAGATTTGGATGATAGCGCCTGGAAAACCATGAATGTCCCCGGTGACTGGGAGTGGGGTGGCTTACCGACGTTTGATGGCGTTGTTTGGTTTCGGCAGGAGGTAATTATTCCAGAAGGGAGTAAACTGAACAAAATGCAGTTACGTATGGGCTCTGTTGACGACAATGACTCGACGTTCGTAAATGGTCAATTGATTGGCAGTAAAAAAGGCAGTGGAGTCCGTGAGTATACCGTACCCGATGGCTTGTTGAAACCGGGACGTAACGTAGTGGCTGTACGCATCGTTGATAAGGGGAACGTTGGGGGAATGGTTGGTACACCGGAGCAACTTAACCTGTCGGGTGAAAGTCTGACAATCCCATTGGCCGGGAAATGGAAATACCGGGTAGCCAGTGTTTTTGCCTCTTCCTATAAACCAGGTCCAAATACGTATGCTACCCAATTATTCAATGCCATGCTGAATCCATTGATCCCGTATGCCATTGAGGGCGTTATCTGGTATCAGGGTGAGTCGAATGCGGGGCGGGCGAACCAGTACCGCACCGCATTTCCGCTGATGATTCAGGATTGGCGGCATCATTGGGGTTACGATTTTCCTTTTCTATTTGTCCAGTTAGCCAATTATAATGCTGGGAATGGCGACAGTCGGCGTGGAAGTACGTGGGCGGAACTTCGGGAAGCGCAAACCATGACGCTGCAATTGCCCAATACCGGCATGGCTGTTACGTCGGACATTGGCGAACGGACGGACATTCACCCAAGGAATAAGGAAGATGTTGGGAAGCGTTTAGCGGCCGAAGCTATGCGGGTAGCGTACCAGAAAAGCGAAAGTAATCCCAGCGAAACATCGCGTGGACCCCAGTTTGATAAAATGACAGTTGACGGCAACAAAGCGGTTCTGACGTTTCGGAATGTAGGCAGGGGCCTATTCGTGAACGATAAATATGGTTACTTAAAGGGATTTGAAGTGGCAGGTGCTGACCAGAAATTCTACTATGCAAAAGCTGACCTTCAAGGTAATTCTATCGTCGTTCACGCCGATTCAGTGGCTAAGCCAATAGCCGTACGTTACGGGTGGGCCGATGACAACGGCGACGTAAACCTGTACAATCAGGAGAAATTTCCGGCCATTCCTTTCCGGACCGATACGTGGAAAGGCATTACTGAAGCCACTAAATTTGGCGACAAAGGTCAGTAGAAATTAATGAGGTATAAGAACCGATGTGCTTATCTTGACCGGCACATCCAATTGTGGTTTGTTTTGTCATCAGCAGCCTAAAACCGTATGCACAAACAATTTTATATCGGACTCACGTGCTTAATCGTGATCGCAACAACATACGCCCGATCTCAGCCGATAATAACGTCTTCGGATGCGAACACCGTGCAAACCATTCAGATCTACGATCCCTACCTTACACGCTACAAAAACATTGAGGGATCGCCCTATTTGCCCTCAGAAACGATGAGCAATGGGTGGATCATGGATGGGAATAAGCGGACAAACACCCAGCTACGGTACAATTCTCAAACGGGCGAAGTCGAATATATTCAGGACAAGCAGGTGATGACGCCTAAAAATCCCGTTTCCGAATTTGTGATCTGGGGTCCTGATACACTGACATTCAAAAAAGGCTTTCCGGCTGTAGGGACATGGACCACCAACGAATTTTATCAGGTACTTCACGATGGACGTATGACCAAGCTGGTGAAACACATCCGGTCTGATATCAAGAAAAATACGAACCCAATGGAGAATGACTTTGGCAAGGAAAGGTTTGATACACGGGAAGAGTATTATGTATGGATTGCCAATGCAAAACCTCCCTCCGAAAATTATTTTCTAAAACTAGCGGATGGTCAAATGAAGTCGGTAGTAGCCAGCAAAAAGTCACTGGTGGCTGCGCTGCCGCAGCAGGCCGCCCGTATCGATCAGTATGCGGCCGATCAAAAAGTGAAACTAAAATCCTGGTCCGAAGTAGCCGGAGCGCTACGTTATCTGGATAGTCAATAAGTCTGACCGCGCGGGCGGCCCCGCCGGGATTTATGTGATTTAACTGACTGACTATGATTTTATGAACTGGCTTTCTCTGAAAGCAAAATCAAAGTCAGTCAGTTAAATCACATAAATCCCGGTGGGGCCGCCCGCGCGGTCAGACTTATTGTTTACTTTCCTGTTTTCGCATCGGCATGCTGTCGATCGTGTCGAACAGTTCCTTGGTTGAGACAGGCTTTTTATAGGTTTTCTTCACTCCTCCATCTTTGCCAATTAACCAGCCTGCAAATCCATCGGATGGATTGAGCTTGTAATCATGCATCAGGAACTGGCGGTCGGGTTCCATGACCGTTGACGCAACCAGCACGATAACGTCCAGATCACGTTCCGCTACCCCTTCATGCGCTTCGGTGAGGGCTTCCTGTTGTTCAAGGCTATAATGTTGCGCATCATCGCGTACATAAAGCAACAGCACACGCCGATGATCTTTCTTTTCGCTTAGTATCGCTTTCAGCGATTTTTGCTGGTTCGCTACGCTTTCCATAAAAAAAGTAAGCCCCATTAGCAGGACTGTCAATGATATCAACCAATGGCTTCGCATAGTGTTTGCCGCAATGCGGCTTTCCAGCCGCGGTTTCTACAAATCTTCCAGTCGTTCCAACATCAGGATTGAGCCTTGCGGCACAATGACGTACTGCTCGCCTTCGTACTGCAACTCGATGGCGTTACGTTGCAGATACAGCGCGACATCACCTTCCTGTGCCTGAAGCGGCATGTATTTTACTTTTTCTTCGGTTTTCCGCCAGGGCTCATCTTCCGTTGGCGTAGGAATAGGATAACCCGGTCCTACCTTAATAACATAACCCGACTGAACTTGTTCTTTTTCCTGTACGGTTGGGGGTAAGTATAAACCGCTGCTTGTACGGTCGGTGGGATCTTTGGGTTTGATGAGCACACGGTCGCCCACAATAATCAGGCGTTTCAGTTTATTATCTGCAGTTATACCAAGCATAGTAGTCAATAATCAATAGTAATTAGTGGATAGTCAAAAATCAGGCGGATTTGTGTGACAGGTCAAAATGTCATAGTCCCATAGCCACGAATGGCTGTTGAAAGTGGGCTGAAATTAGGGCACTGGATCGTAGCCATGCCCACCCCACGGATGGCACCGGCTAATGCGTTTCAGGCCCATCCATCCACCCCGAATAGCGCCGTGTTTTTGAATGGCTTCGATGGTGTACTGCGAACAGGTTGGTGTATAACGACAGGCATTGGGAAAGTAAGGTGACACAATGGCCTGATAAACCTTAACCAGTCCAATCAGAATTGACTTCATCATAAACAGGTAAACACCAAAACAGCCAAAAACTTTCCCGCAATACGTATCTTTGCTCGCCGTCGTTCATAAATCAATCGACATTGCCACTGATTCTATATGCTTCAATACATTATTTGGGAAGTTAATCCCGAAATTTTTCACATAGGCTCGTTTTCGGTGCGTTGGTATGGCCTTTTATTCGCACTGGGGTTTCTGATCGGGATGCAGATTATGGGCTATATTTTCAAGAAAGAGAACAAGCCCGTTGCTGATACCGACACACTCCTGATTTACATGGTTGTAGCCACAATTCTGGGTGCTCGCATCGGTCATTTTCTGTTCTATGAACCTGAAGTTTTACTTCATCATCCTCTAACCGTTATTACGCCACCTTTTGCTGGTTTGGCCAGTCACGGGGCTACGATTGGTATCTTAACGGGCTTGTGGCTGTATTCACGCCGGAAAGAAAGCCGACTGACGAACCAGACTTTTCTGTGGGTAACGGATCGTATTGTCATCGTGGTAGCCTTGGCGGGCGCCTGCATTCGCTTCGGTAACTTGATGAACTCCGAAATCGTAGGCCGCCCGACAGATTTGCCCTGGGCGTTTGTGTTCATGAATAATGCGGAATACGCGAAAATTCCGCGTCACCCGGCCCAGTTGTACGAGTCGATTACATGTTTCGTGATCTTCCTGGTGTTGCTTTGGTTCTGGAACCGCTACAAGGAACGGACACCTCGCGGAAGTATGCTGGGTATTTTCCTGATCTGGATATTCGGCCTCCGGTTTTTCTACGAATACCTGAAAGAAAATCAGGTGCCTTTCGAGGATAAATTGCCGCTAAACGTGGGCCAGATTTTGAGTATTCCTGCCGTACTGATGGGTATTTATTTCGTCATACGTAGCTACCAGACGCCGGTTGTAATATCCCCGCAGGAAGAAACCAGGAAAATCGAGTCCTGAAGAACTAAGTGCTTTGACAGAGACGGGTTCATGGAAATGCTGTATTTTTGAGGGTTACTTACCTCAACTATACACTTCATTCCGTGAACCCGTCTTTTTCTATTTTCCGGCTGGCCTTGCTCCTGGCTGCCGTTCCCTTCTGTTTTGCAAAGGCACAGATACCCGGCCGTCAGATGCACTGGAGCGCCGATGGTAATGCCTATGCGGCTGTTGAACAGGGAGATATTGTACAAACCGATATTCGTACGAGCCGTAAAACCAGTCTGTTATCAAAGGAAAAATTGCGTCGTCCCGGGAGCGACTCAGTAATGCCTGTTGCTGATTTTGCATTCACACCCGACAGTGCCAACGTACTGATTTTTACCAACACCGCTCGCGTATGGCGCTATAATACACGGGGAGATTATTATTTCATCAACCGAAATACCGGACAGATTCGCCAGGTAGGAAAGGGACGCCCCATGCAGTCGCTCATGTATGCCAAGTTATCACCGGATGGACGTAATGTAGCGTACGTAAGTGAACACAACCTGTTTACCGAAGACGTAGCAACAGGTAAGCTAACGCAACTCACCACCGACGGAACCCGTAAACGTATCAACGGTACGTTCGACTGGGCCTATGAAGAAGAGTTTGGTTGCCGTGACGGTTTCCGATGGAGTCCGGATAGTAAACAGATTGCCTACTGGCAGGTGGATGCCACCCACATTCGGGATTATTTGATGCTGAATACAACCGATTCGGCTTATTCGCACGTAGTGCCGGTTGAGTATCCGAAAGTAGGCGAAAGTCCATCACCTGCACGTATTGGAATGGTGTCTGCCTTGGGTGGAAAAACCAACTGGCTCAATCTTCCCGGTGATCCGCAGCAGCATTACCTCATTCGGATGGAGTGGCTTCCCAAGGGAGGAAGCGTGATTGTGCAGCAGTTGAACCGTAAACAGAACGAAAGTAAAGTGTTTATCTGCCAGGCCACCAATCAGGCCGTTATGCCAATTTACACTGAAACCGACAAAGCCTGGATTGATGGAAAAGAGCGCTGGAATAACGATGACCCAAGTGGTTGGGAGTGGCTGGAGGGTGGCAAATCCTTTGCCTGGGTGTCTGAAAAAGATGGCTGGCGGCATTTGTACCGCTTGGCAATTGACGGTAAAAACGAACTTTTATTGACACCGGGCACGTATGACATTGAGTCGATTAGTCGGATCGACGAGGCAGGTGGCCAGCTTTACTTTATTGCCTCACCCCAAAATACAAACCAGCGTTACCTCTACCGAACCCGCCTGGATGGCAAAGGGAAAGCTGAACGTATAACACCCGCCAGTTTATCGGGAACGCACGATTATACCATCTCGCCAAATGGTCGACTGGCGCAACACAGCTTTACAAATTACCTGACGCCACCCGTGCGCGAGTGGATTAGCTTGCCCGATCATAAGGCCGTTAACGCGCCGGAAAGCATTGAATCGCGCATGAAGCCCGTTGCCAAACCAAACGTTAGCTTTTTTAACCTGACCACAGACGACGGCGTAACGCTGGACGGCTGGATGGCCAAGCCTACGGATTTCGACAGCACAAAGAAATACCCGATTGTTTTCTATGTCTACGGCGAACCCGCCAGCAGTACGGTCAATGATGTTTTTTCGGTGGGCATGAATCGGATGTTTTTGGGTGATATGGCCAAAGCGGGTTACATCTACGTAGCACTCGACAATCGGGGGACGCCAAATTTGAAAGGAGCCGCCTGGCGGAAGTCGATTTACCGGCAGATTGGGCGTACCAACATCCGCGATCAGGCAATGGGGGCCAGGAAATTATTTTCTCAACACGCTTACATTGACACGAGTCGTGTGGCGGTTTGGGGATGGAGCGGGGGCGGGTCCACTACGTTGCATTTGCTTTTCCAGCACCCCGAGATTTACAAAACGGGAATTTCCATTGCTGCCGTCGGAAACCAGTTATTTTACGACAACATTTATCAGGAACGGTATATGGGTTTGCCACAGGAAAACCGGGAGGATTTCGTGGCTGGTTCGCCCATTACGTATGCTAAAAATCTACAGGGAAATTTGCTCTATATTCACGGCACCGGCGACGATAACGTACATTACGACAATGCCGAAGTGCTGATCAATGAGTTGGTGAAATATAACAAGCAGTTTCAGCTGATGTCGTATCCAAACCGGACGCACAGTATTTCGGAAGGGCCGGGCACATCTGTACACCTTCGAACGCTATACACCAATTACCTGCTTAAATACTGCCCACCCGGTCCGCGCTAACTGACGATAAACCATGACCCGATTTGTAAGTTTATGCCTGTTGCTAGTGCTGCCCATGCTCACGCAGGCGCAACGCTACGTGTTTACCCATGACGACACGCTACGTGGTTCCATCACGCCCGAGCGGGCCTGGTGGGATCTGGCTTTTTATCACCTTAACGTTCGCGTGCAACCTACCGATAGTACGTTGAGTGGCTCGACGCTCATTCGATATCGCGTGCTGAAACCCGGTCAGACCATGCAGGTGGACTTACAACGGCCATTGCGAGTCGTTCGCGTTTTGCAGGACGGCAAACCACTGGCCTTTAAACAGGATGGTAACGCCTATTTTGTAAAGTTGATCAAGGTTCAACGGCCTGGACAGACGGAATCGGTAACGGTAGAATATGCCGGAAAGCCACGCGTGGCGAAACGTCCTCCCTGGGATGGAGGCCTGGTCTGGTCGCACGACAAAGCCGGGAATTGGTTTATTGCTACGGCCTGTCAGGGATTGGGTGCCAGCGCGTGGTGGCCCTGCAAGGATCACATGTACGATGAGCCAGACTCGATGGCCATTAGCGTAACCGTTCCCGAAGACCTGACCGACGTATCGAATGGTCGGCTACGAAAGGTGACAACCAACCCAGATCACACCCGAACTTTCGATTGGTACGTCGTAAATCCGATCAACAATTATGGCGTTAATCTCAACATTGCCCGGTATGAGCACTGGTCAGAAGTTTATAAAGGGGACAAAGGTCCGCTGGCGTTGAACTACTACGTTCTTCCCGAACACCTCGATTCGGCCAAAACGCAGTTTCAGCAGGTGCCCAAAATGATGAAGGCGTTTGAGTACTGGTTTGGCCCATACCCGTTCTATGAAGACGGCTACAAACTGGTTGAAACGCCGTATCTCGGTATGGAACACCAGAGCTCGGTGACCTACGGGAACCACTTTCAAAACGGCTACCTGGGCCGCGACCTTTCCCGAACGGGCTGGGGCTTGCTCTGGGATTTTATTATCGTTCACGAGTCGGGGCACGAGTGGTTTGCCAATAATATTACCTACAAGGACGTAGCCGACATGTGGATTCACGAGAGTTTTACGAACTATTCGGAATGCCTGTTTACGGAGTATTATTATGGGAAAGATGCTGGTGCGCAATACGTAATCGGGTGTCGCGCCAATATTCGGAATGATAAACCGATTATTGGTACGTATAATGTTAACCATGAGGGGTCATCAGATATGTACTATAAAGGGGGCAATATGCTCCATACCATCCGGCAACTCGTAAACAACGACGACAAATGGCGGCAGTTGCTACGTGGCATGAACAAAACGTTCTATCACCAGACCGTCACGGCGAAGCAAATCGAGGAGTACATGATCCAGCAAACGGGAATTAATCTGAAACCCGTATTCGATCAATACCTGCGCGACGTTCGAATTCCCATGCTTGAATATCGTCCGGTTGCGGGGGGGATTCAGTACCGCTGGGCCAATTGTGTAACAGGTTTTGCCATGCCAGTTCAGGTTTGTCTGGGCGAATCAGGACCTTATAAACTGCTACAGCCCACGGCACAGTGGAAAACGTTGCCTGTTCAACAGGAAAGCGTACTGACTGTCGATGCCAATTATTACGTATTGAGCAAGCGAGTTGAGTAGTGGGTTTCATTCATAACAACGTTTACTCAAAAGTTAATACGTTGTATGCCAGGAATACGTAGTTTGCTGACAAATAAATCATTAGCCCATTCTCATTTTCAACTACCATGCAAACAAACCTAAACCTGCTCTGGATCGGATTGCTATCAGTAACATTATTGACTGGTTGTGGAGGAAATAAGGAGGAAGAGGAAAAAAAAGACGAAGAATCCGTATCCGTGATGGGTGCCGCAAGTGCGGTGAAAGAACTGGCCGCTCAGGCTGAAGAGATGTCGAAAAAAGGGCCTACTGAAACGATCGACTTTCGAAAATTGAAGGAGATGCTTCCGGCCGATGCGGATGGATTGCCCCGGAAAGAAGCTACGGGTGAGAAAAACGGCGCAGCTGGTTATAATGTATCGACCGCCGAGGGAAAATATGGAAATGAAGATGGAAGTGAAACGATTGATCTCACGATTGTGGATGCGGGTGGTGGACCGATGCTGATGGGGCTGGCGGCCTGGTCGATGATTGATATCGATAAAGAGACGGAAAACGGCTACGAAAAAACCAGTAAAATGGGCGATAATAAGTCGTACGAAAAATACGATAACAAAGATAAAAACGGTGAAATTGCGGTGCTGGTAAACAAACGATTTATTATTACGGCGGAGGGTCGTGGCGTAAGTATGGACAAGATCAAAGCAGCCCTCGAAGACATTGATTTAGATAAATTAGAGGATTTGAAGTAAGGCAACTAAGAGAGACAGTTCAAACAGGCGTGCCACGGTTTGGAACTGTGGCACGCCTGTTTGATTTTAACTGAGCTACAAAAACTGCTCATAGATTAATTTCCGGTCAACTTTATCTGGTAGCGGACCTTGTCGGGTTAGTTTCATTTTGGCCAGAGCTGCACCAGCAATCGCACAATTCCCGGGTGCGTATCCATCTAAATGTGCCGTCAGGAAACCAGCCCAATACGCATCTCCGGCGCCCGTTACATCGACAACATCAATTTTTTTACCGGGGATTCTTGCCTGCTTACGTCCCTTCTCATAGGATACCAGACTGCCATTTGCACCAAGTGTCAGGCAAATAACTGTTGCGCCCATTTGATGGAAATCGTTCAGAATGCGCTCTGGCGCTTGAGGGGAGCCATATAAACGTTCGGCATCATCCTCGCTGATTTTAACCAGTGCGCCAGCCGAACAATATTCCGTAATCACACGCCAGGCCTGCTCACGGTCGGGCCAGATCGTAGGCGCGTAATTGGCGTCAATCGTAACCTGGCAACCGGCGGCCTGTGCCCGTTTAGCGGCATCGACAATGGTGTCCTGCGCCGGTTGACGGCTTAAAGCAAAGCAGGTCGTATGAAATAACTGGGCTTGTGCCAACAAGGAGTCGGGCAATTGTTCGGGCTTGATTATAGAGTCGGCATGGCGGTAGGCAACAAAGTCGGGTGTACCGGCCGTACGGGAAACCAGCACAATACTGGTCGGCTCCAGCGGATCAGACGTAATGAATTGAATGTCAACGCCAGACTCTTCAACTTGTCGGGTTAAGTATTCACCAATATTGTCGTTGCCAACACAGGCGACTAAGGCAGTTGAGTTCCCCAGTCTGGCCATATTCGACGCCATATTCGCCGGGCTACCACCCTGATACCGACGAAAATCCTGCGCATCAAGCAAACTTCTCGACACATGATGACCGATAAAATCGGCCAGTAATTCACCAACAGAAAGGAGGGCGTAGGGGCGTTGTGACATAATTATCAAAAAAGATTCCGATTGCAAACTACTCGACACGGGAGGAGATTGCAATCGGAACAGAAAATTAAAAACAAGTTTATGTATTAATTTCCGCCGGGTTCAATCGGGAAAGCGGCTTCCTGGCTGGCTTTATTTTCGTTTACCAGAAAACAGGAACCGGCCGCTAAAAGGAGACAGACACCCGCCAATGCCAGTGCGTTACGCGGGTCGTTTTTCAGTAATGTCGGGTAGAAAAAACGTACGGTTAGGTTGTTAACGATCTGGGGAACAACAATAAAGCCATTGAAAATGCCCATATAAACACCCATACGTTCGGGAGGTACCGAACCGGACAGTAATACATAGGGCATGGACAGAATTGATCCCCAGGCCAACCCCACTAAGGTCATCCCGATAAAGAAAACATATTTATCGTCTGACAGCAGCATCGATAGAAAACCCAGCCCACCAATTGTCAGGAACGTAGCGTGTGTAGCCCGACGGCCAATGCGTTCGGCAATGGCGGGCAGGAAAAAAGAAATACTGAAACAGCCTACGTTGAACATGGCAAAGCAAAGATTTCCCCATTCGGTGCCTTCCTGAAAGCCCGGAGAGTCGGCATTGGGGGCATTGAAGGCATGGCGAGCCACGGCCAGTGTTAAATATTGCCACATAAGCGGCAGGCCGAACCACGTAAAGAACTTGACCCACCACAGTTGTTTCATGGTGGCCGGCATTTCTTTAATGGCTAGAAAAATTTCCGAAAAAGCCCCACCTATGCCGCTGCCTTCCTGTTTCTGGCGTTTGAATTCCTCCATGTCATCTGGTGGGTATTCATTCGTTGTATAGACCGTCCACAAAACGGCCAGCAGAACGGCGACACCGCCAATATAAAACGGGAATTTTATGCTATCGGGAATTACACCAGCCGCCACAACCGCCGTTGTTGTTAAGCCCAGAAGTCGAAAAATGGTTGGCATCAGATTCGCCAGGGTTTGGCCAAATCCCACAAAGAAACTTTGCACGGCAAACCCCAAATCGCGCTGCTGATCGTTGAGTTTGTCGCCAATAAACGCGCGAAACGGCTCTTGTGTAATGTTGAGCCCCGTGTCAAGAATCCACATCAGGCTAGCGGCCATCCACAGGGCTGACGAATTGGGCATGAGGAATAAAGCCAGACTGGTAACGATGGCTCCGATCAGGAAAAAGGGTTTTCGGCGGCCCCAGCGCGTTGACCAGGTGCGGTCACTTATAGAGCCAATAATTGGCTGTACGATCAGCCCGGTTATAGGACCTGCCAGCCATAGAATCGGGATGTTGGCTTCGTCGGCATTCAGATACCGAAAAATGGGACTCATGTTGGCTTGCTGCAAACCGAAACCATATTGAATACCAAAAAATCCGAAACTCATGTTCCAGATTTGCCAAAAACGCAGTGTAGGTTTAGCTTTCTTAGCTGGCTTCTGAATATTTCCTGTTTGCATAGATTGTCGTATATTTAACAGTCATCATAGATTTTACTAAATAGCGAACAATAATACATACGTATTTGCAGGATATGGGGATATACTTGTCTTATTTTTTTGAAAAGACGTACTTTTGAGCATGATTCCCAAAACGTGGCCACCCGTTGTTCTGCTACTGATGGCGCTACTCGTATCGTCTCAATTTACGCGGGCGGATGGATTAGTCGACTCCACACAAAAAGTTGTTGTTCGATCGGTTACGCTCAAGGGAAACTACCGCACCCGCGACCGGATTATCTTACGGGAAATGACACTCCACGTTGGCGACTCTGTCCGGCTTTCTACCCTGCCGGAGCGTGTATCCTGGGATCAGCGAAATATCAATAACACGACACTTTTTGTTACGGTAGATACCGAGACGCGGCTTACTCCATCCGATGATTCGACCCAGCTTACCCAGCTCGATCTGACGATCATCATGAAAGAGCGATGGTACCTCATTGCCTATCCGGTGTTCGATCTGGCTGACCGGAATTTTAATGAGTGGTGGTATGACCGGGGGCGTGATTTCAGCCGGGTTATTTATGGGGGCCACCTCAGTTACCGCAACGTAACGGGCAACAATGACCGACTTCAGGTAATCATTGAGCGGGGGTTTCTGCAACGAACTGTCCTATCTTATGCCAAACCCTATATTGATAAAGCGCAGCGGATTGGGTTGCGGGTCGATGTGGGATACATAACGAACAAAGAAATTCCATACCGGACGCTGGCCGATAAATGGGTTTACGTAAAGTCAGAAGATGTACTTCGCGAACGCCGGTACGCAGCTGTCACGCTGACCCACCGGCGCGGGCTGTATCACTACCACACGCTCGATACGCGGTATACGCACAACACCATTGCCGACACCATAGCCCGTATTAACCCAGACTATTTTCTCGATGGCCGGACTAATCAAAAATTCCTGGCCATGAGTTATACGTATCGGTATGACCGGCGCGATAACGTCGTGTATCCGTTGCGGGGTACGTTGTTTTCAGGTAATGCTGGTGTATCGGGCATCTTGCCGGGTGACAACTTTCACTTTCTGGATCTGTCGGCATCCATGACGCGTTACTGGCCGTTGGGTAATCGGTTTTACGCAGCGGGTAGTTTGCGGGGGCGTTCAACCTGGCCAACCCGCCAACCTTATTTCAATCTGCGTGGTCTGGGAAATTCCGTCGACAACGTCCGGGGCTACGAATTATACGTAATAGACGGACAGCGGACGGCAACCTGGCGAAATAGCATTCGCTATCAGCTTGTTAATACGCGAAAACAACTCAATTGGCTGCACATTCGTCAATTCAACACCGTGCCGATTTCGATCTACGTAACAGGTTTCGCCGATGCGGGCTATGTTAGGAGCACCGTGGCAGAACAGTACCAGAGTCAATTGGCCAATCGCCTTCTTGTTGGAACTGGTATGAGCCTGGACATCGTGTCATTTTACAACCTGGTGATGCGTTTTAGTGGGACAATTAACGCCCAGGGAAAGTCTGGTTTTTTCTTCAATCTGGCGCAGGAGTTGTAAGTTAAGCAGCTTGTTGTCTATCGGTAATGGGTACTAAACGGTAGAACTCTAAAGGTTGGCTTTTGATGTATAAACCATCCGCATCATAGGTCAGAGGGCTTTTTTGTTCACTGGCAACTCCTGATTCATCCCAATATTTATGGGATGTTAAAATATTAACCCACTGGAGTGTTTTCTGCTCACTAATGGAGACATACTTGAAGAGTTCATAATCAAGTAAGGAACTCTCTGACGGATGTTGTTCCAACTTCCATTCCTGAAAAATTAGCTCAAAATCAATAACCCGCACTTCACCGGTTGACCAGCGACAGGTTATTTTGAATGGCTCGACTTTAATTATTTCAGTAATACGTGGTAACTGACTCATAGTTGTTGTAATCGAATAAATTCGTCTAACAGTTCATTTTGAACTAATCCAGCCCATTTTAGTACGCGCTTTAGTTGTTTGCCTGGTAGCTCGCCAACCATAATTTCTAGTGTTCTACTATTAATTAAGGCTTCATATTCAGCGTAGTAAGCATGAAAATGGGCTGGATTATGGTCACGTGGATAAATATAAATTCGGACGCCATCAAATGAGCTAAACATTAGTCAAAGTTGACAAAATTATTATTCCGAACAATAGAATCTAATCTGCCCAACACTATGCATAATTGAGTTATTCTATAAATCCACTCTCATTTTAATGTTCTGTTAATGTGTCTGCCAACCACGCTACATGGCGGTACGTTCCTAATTTACTTACCTTTGGGTGATGCTTCATCTTAGCTAAAGCCTCCATTTGCCATTGAATATGGATAACGCTATTCCCCAAAAAGAAGCGCCCAGGAAGCCGTCATCTCCCTTGCTTAGTCTGCTGAAACCCTATTCCCGAATGATCACATTGCTGATCATTCTGGCATTGGTCAGTAATAGCGTGAACTTGCTATTGCCGATGATTATCAAACATGGGATCGACACTTACTCGGCCGGTACGTATGTGCTGCGAACCACGATCGTCGAGTTTCTGGTGGCGGCACTATTCATTTTTGTCTTCACCTATCTGCAAAGTGTCGTCCAGACGTACGCGTCGGAGCGGGTAGCGAAGGATTTACGTACCGAACTGGCAGCGAAAATTTCGCGTCAAAGCTTTGCCTATATTCAACAGGCCAATCCATCCCGATTGTTGACCAACCTGACGTCGGATATTGATTCGGTTAAACTGTTTGTTTCGCAGGCAATTGTGTCGATCGTTTCGTCCCTATGCATCATTATTGGCGCCGGTATATTGTTGATAAACATTAATTGGAAGCTAGCTTTAGCTGTATTGACCATAGTACCGATCATCGGTGTTACGTTCTTTCTGGTGCTGAAAAAAGTGCGGGTTCTGTTCGTCAAAAGCCGCGAAGTAATCGACTGGCTCAATAAAGTCATCAACGAAAGTATTCTGGGTTCGTCATTAATTCGGGTGCTTAATTCCCAACAACTTGAGTATAATAAGTTTCTGGCGGCTAATACCGATGCCAAAGAGTTAGGGCTGGCTATTCTGCGACTGTTTGCGGGCCTCATTCCGGTTATCAGTTTTACGGCTGGTATGGCTGGGCTGGCTATCCTGGTGTTAGGTGGCAAATTTGTCATTACCGGAAGTATGTCGCTGGGCGATTTTGCCGCTTTCAATGGCTACCTGGCCATGTTAGTTTTCCCGATCATCGTCATTGGTTTCATGAGCAATGTGATTGCGCAGGCATCGGCTTCTTATCAGCGCGTTAGCGAAGTACTTCAGGCACCCGAAACAGCTAACACGGGTAAGGTGAAAAAAACGCTGAACGGCGATATTGAATTACAGAACGTATCGGTTTACTATGGTGAAAAGCCCGCGCTGAAGAATATTTCCTTCTCCGTGAATGCCGGAACACGAACGGCCATTGTCGGACCAACGGCAGCGGGTAAAAGTCAGTTATTATTCCTGCTGACGGGTTTGATTAAGCCCACGGAGGGTAGCGTACACTACGACGGTATCCCGATCGACAGCTATGATGAAGATGTTTTCCACCAGCAGGTTGGGTTTGTCTTTCAGGATAGTATCATTTTCAACTTGAGCCTTCGTGAGAACATTGCCTTCAGCGAAACCGTAACCGATGCGTCCTTGGAGAAAGCCATCACTACGTCCGAATTAAGCGGTTTTATTGATTCTTTACCCAATAAATTACAAACGGTTGTTTCCGAACGGGGTTCCAGCCTTTCGGGTGGGCAGAAACAACGTATCATGCTGGCCCGTGCGCTGGCGCTCAATCCCAATGTGTTGTTACTGGACGATTTCACCGCTCGGGTCGATACCAGCACAGAACAGAAAATTCTGGCTAACGTTCAGCAGAATTATCCCGGCCTGACGCTCATTGCCGTGACCCAGAAAATCGCTTCTATTGAAGACTATGAACAGATAATTCTGCTCATGGAAGGCGAAATTATTGCCATAGGGACACATCTGGAACTGATGCAAACCAGTCCCGAATACGTTCAGATCTATCAATCGCAACGTAGCACCAGCCAATATGAACTACGATCTTAAACAGTTTGTCGGGCAGAAAGAAGAGAAAAACGCTACGTATAAAGCCCTTCGAAAATTGCTGGCCCTGATTGACGATGAACGCCAGACACTCATTCTGGCTTTTATCGCCATTCTGGTCAACTCAGGATTAACCTTAGTCGGTCCGATGCTGGTTGGTCAAACGGTCGACACGTATATTCAGACGAAACAGTATGACGGTGTCCTGCGAAATGTGAGTATTCTGCTGGTCGTTTACGTGGTCGCTTTCGGAACCAATTACCTGCAATCGCGCCTGATGGGCGGGGTAGGGCAGCGCACCCTGTTTAAACTTCGGAATGCGGTATTCAATAAGCTGCAGGATTTGCCTGTGGCGTTTTTCAATCAGAACAAAGCGGGCGACCTCATTTCCCGGATCAATAACGACACCGATAAACTCAATCAGTTTTTTTCGCAATCGTTGATGCAGTTCGTGGGGAGTATTTTTATTATGACCGGGGCGGGCCTGTTTCTGTTGTTTATCGACCTGCCACTGGGAGCGGCAGCGTTGTCTCCGGCTATTCTGATGTGGGTTTTCACCCAAGCGACAGCGGCCTGGGTAAAACGAAAAAATGCCGTTAACCTGAATAGTGTCGGAAATATGAGTGCCGAAATTCAGGAAAGCCTGACCAATTTCAAGGTGATCATTGCCTTTAACCGACGCGATTATTTTCGGAAACGTTTTGAGGAAGCAAACCAGCAAAACTATAAAACTGCTATCGGAGCCGGTTTGGCCAACAACATTTTTATGCCCGTGATTGGACTGGCTGCCAATTTTGGCCAGTTAATCGTACTCACCTTCGGCATCTACCTAATTTCAACGGGTCATTTCTCCGTCGGTCTGCTGATCAGCTTTTTATCGTACATCACTAATTTCTATAATCCGCTTCGCCAACTCGCTACGTTGTGGGCAAACTTTCAGGTAGCCATGGCGGCCTGGGATCGAATATCGCACCTACTGGCTATGCAAACGAATTTACAAACGGTCGAAAATTTGCAAACAGAACCAGACGCAGACGCTCCGCTCCTGGCTTTTCGGAACGTATCGTTTAGTTATCCGGATGGCCAGGAGGTGCTACACACGATCAACTTTGATTTGGAACGGGGCAAAACCTATGCGTTAGTAGGCCCAACGGGCGGTGGAAAAACCACAACCGCGTCACTGATTGCCCGCTTATACGACCCGACAAGTGGAACCGTATTGCTTGATGGTAAAGACATACGTTCCTACAGTTCAGAGGAACGCACTCGTAAGATTGGCTTCATTTTGCAGGAGCCGTTTCTGTTCACCGGTACCGTTCGGGAAAATATTCTTTATGGCAATGTGGCCTATCAATCCTATTCCAATGAGCAACTGGCGGAGGTTATCCGAAAGGCAAATCTGGACGGATTGCTGGAGCGGTTCGACAATGGACTGGACACCAAAGTTCAGACGACTGGCGATGCGATCAGCTTGGGACAGAAACAGTTGATTGCGTTCATGCGGGCTGTGTTACGTCATCCAGATTTGCTGATACTGGACGAAGCCACAGCCAATATTGATACGATTACTGAACAATTGCTGGACGAAATCCTGCAAAATTTGCCCGAAAAAACGACACGTATCATCATTGCCCATCGCCTGAACACCATTGAAAGCGCCGACGAGATATTCTTTATCAATGCTGGGCAGGTTTCGCTGGCTGGCTCGTTCGATAATGCAGTCGATATGCTTCTGCACGGAAAACGCGTGAGCTAAAGAAAATGGATTAGCTAGACGGCTACCTCGCTGTCAACGGCTTCCCGAATCTCCTGCTGCTTCTTCTCTTCCGCAATTTTGATGGGGCTACCAAAAATGTAAAAGAGCTTTTTACGAAGTCCTTTCGCCTGCTTCACATCCCTGGCCATATCGGTGAGTTCGTGGAAATTGATAAAGATCGGGTTGGCTTTGTTCGGAATGTTAGTAGTGATACCATACGTAACCGGCTCAATCTCAGGCTCAAATGTGCCGAATATACGATCCCAGAAAATGAATGTAGCCCCAAAATTCTTATCAATATATTGGTCCTGCGTACCGTGATGTACGCGGTGATTGGAGGGCGTAGCAAAAATGTATTCGACCCAGGCGGGCAGCCGACGGATATATTCAGTATGTACCCAAAACTGGAATAAAACCGCAATCTGGTTCGTCACGAAAAAGATAATCGGGTGAAAGCCCATGAACGCTACGGGCAAAAAGAAGATAATCTTCAAATGTTGTATCCAGCTCAGTCGATAGGAAACCGTTAGATTATAATGTTCCCCGGAGTGATGCACTACATGCGTAGCCCACCAGAATCGCTGCTCGTGCGAAACGCGGTGTGCCCAATAGCTGAAAAAATCGTAAATAACGTAGCACGGAATCAATGTCCACCACTGCAATTCCATCCGCCAGGGAATCAGATTATACACCCAGATACACAAATAAAGTAGTCCGACCTTCAGGCCCGCGGTGACAACGAGATTGCCCAGACCCACCAGAATAGAACCGATCGTTTCCTTTTTCTCGTAGAACTCCTTCTCCTGATAGTACGTAACGACCATCTCAATGACGGTGAAAAACAGCATGACAGGAACCGCCCACAGGATAATATTAGGTATGTTCTTCTCAATCGTATGTAAATCGTCAAAGGGAATTGGAGCAGCGCCGAATAAGGGAAAATGCATAATTGAAATAGCTATTCGAGGATGAGTGTTATAACCCCATCAACTTTGTTTGGTTATTTGAGTTCCTTTAACTACTCAATTAATTAGATTAGTCTAGGATTTAATAGATAAAGTGCTACAATTGGGGCATTTGATTGTACTTTTCTAGCGAGCGGTTTTTAGGTAAAGTCCGGAATCAAATCGTGCCAATGCGCTACCTTTGTAGAATCAACCTGATACATATGAATAGACATTTCCTTACTGTAGCCATTTGCCTTTCGACCGTCTTTTTTACTGCCTGCAATAGCCGCCAGCAGACAGATAGTCAAGTTACCGATTCAACAATCAAATCGTCAGTTGCTGAAACGGCAACAGATGTCGCCATCACCGGCCACTTAGCTGATCTGGGATTGACAGCGGATAGCGATTGGCGCGGTATTAATCTCGGTGATGATTTTAGCAAAGTAAAAGCCAGCGAAAAAGGAGAATCTTTCGAGAGCGATGCAACGCATATTGGTTACACCGTTGAGTTCGCCAACCTGGAAACTGCCGATATGCTATACTATCAGGCGAATAAAAAAGTGTCCGCCATTGAGGTCGATTTATTCCTGAATAGTCGCCAGTCAGTTACGGACTATCAGAAACAGTTAGGGACGTATTTTGCCACTCGATACGGTGCGCCCAAGCCCGTAAATTCAGGAACGGTCTGGACGAATTCCAATGGTGAAACTGTTACGTTGAAAGACGTATCGAAAGGCAAAGACTTTGGCCTGAAAATCAAGATCGCTCCCGCCGGTGGCGCAACGACTGCTTCGGCGAAGTAGAGCGTTTTGCTAGGAGACAAGCCTGTAAACGCAAACGCCCCGACCACATGGCCGGGGCGTTTGTCTTCAACACATAGTATAAACCTAAACCTTGTGCATCCAACCGAAGCTGTCTTCCACTTTACCCGTACGAAGATCAGAAAGGTAATTTTTTATACGAACGGCAAAGGATTCTTCCGGCGCAAACTCCGGTAGCATATAATCCTTTCCATTGTATCCGATGAGCGAATACGGTGCCGAACCCACGGCGGTTCCCGCCCCGAAAGCTTCCGAAAGACGCCCTGCTTCAATCGCCCCAATGATTTCCTCAACCGATACCAACCGTTCTTCAACAGTAATCCCCCAACTACGGGCTATTTGTATGATCGAATCACGCGTCACACCCTTCAGAATCGAATCGGACGTAGCCGGTGTTATTAATTTGCCGTCGATCATGAACATAATATTCATCGTGCCCGACTCCTCAATGTACTTGTGCTCACGGGCATCAGTCCAGATCAATTGATCATAACCCTGTTGTTGTGCCATCAGCGTTGGGTACAGCGAACCACCGTAATTACCCGCACATTTGGCGTAGCCTACACCACCCGGAGCCGACCGGATAAACTCGGTTTCCACTTTCAGTTTGGGCGGATTTGAGTAATAAGCGCCAACCGGGCAGGTGAAAATGCAGAAACGATACGTCTTCGACGGAGCCACACCCAGGAAAGTGTCGGTCGCGAACATATAGGGCCGCACATAGAGAGAACTTTCGGGCGTATCAGGCACCCAGTCAGCATCGACACGTAGCAACGCTTCCAGTCCACCAATAAATACCTCTTCAGGAAGCGTAGCCATACACATCCGTCGGGCTGATTCGTTCATACGCTCGAAGTTGGCATAAGGGCGGAACAGCGAAACCTGGCCCGCTTCATTTTTGAAAGCTTTCATGCCTTCAAAAATGGATTGACCATAGTGTAGCGACGACAGAGCAGGACTTAGCGTGAAATTGTCGAATGGCACAATCATTTGATTTTGCCATTCACCGTCAACGAAATCAGCCACAAACATGTGGTCCGAGAAATGTTTTCCGAAAGGCAGATGATTAAAATCTACCTCCTGAATGCGGGAGTGCTCCACTTTCCGCAGTTCAATTTGAAAGACGTCCGTCGTCATAATCAGGGTATTAAGTAATGAGTCAGGTGGCTGAAAAACACCTGCGGCAAAGCTAAAAAAATAGATTGACTAAATTTAGTTGTCAAGACAACTTTTTTTTGATCGGTAGATATGGTGAGAAAATAGCTGCCAGGAAGCATCGGAAAGTCATACTCTTGGCTTCCACACAACCTCTTCGGCGTGTAATTCCTGTGCCATTTTTCGCCCTAGTACGAATAAATAATCAGATAGTCGATTGAGGTATTGCAATACGAACTCATCAACCGGGGCATTATCATTAAGACTAATCACCAAACGCTCGGCCCGCCGACAAACCGTTCGGGCCAAATGACAAAACGACACAGATTCGTGTCCACCTGGCAAAACGAACGCTCGTAGTTCCGGTAATTCGGCATCCATTTCATCCATTGCCTGTTCAAGCAACGTAATGTCTTCGGGCGCAATGGCTGGCATTGCCCGTTTGGGTCCGGTCTGGAGGGACGCTTTCATTGGATCTGTTGCCAGTTCTGAACCAACCGTAAACAGCCGATCCTGAATCTCTTTCAATAATTCTTTCCGTTCGACATTTACTGCCTGATCGCGTACTAAACCGATCCACGAATTCAGTTCGTCTACCGTTCCGTACGTGTCAATGCGCAAATCCGCTTTGCTTACCCGACGCCCACCAATAAGTGCCGTTTGCCCTTTATCTCCAGTTTTTGTGTAAATCTTCATAACCAAACTCATCAACAAATGGCTAAGCTAACGGATTTCCCCCATTCGAGCCGTACCTTTGCGCCCTGATTTGAAAAATCAGACTGATTGCTTATCAAGTCGCATTGGATTGGCCGCTCGATTCGCCTTATAACGGATCGCTCTTTCAGTCTTTCGCTCTTTCGCTTATTTACATGAAAGCAGGTACTTTTTTCGTCCGTGTGTGGCGTGTTTTGTCCATTGTCGGATTCTTATTCGCTCTGTTTAGTAGTTATATTTCGTATCCCGATAACGTAGTGGTACGTTTCGATGAACTCAATCATCCTCTCCAAACGATCAATCGGGAAACGATTTTTTACATCGCTATCGCTATATTTCTGATTAACAATACGTTGCTTAATTTGATTGGACGTCTGTTTCTTAAAGTTCCGACCGATCAGATTCCAGTACCGAATCAACATGTCTGGGCAACGCGTCGACCAGAATTGAACGTGGTTTTTAAGGAATGGTTTAGTCTATTGATGTCTGCCATTAATACGATCCTAGGTTTAGGGTTGTTGGTGCTTTCATTTCTTAACCGATCCGACCGACCGATTCGAGCAGTTGAATATGCGTGGCTATTGCCACTTAGTACGTTTATCCTGATTGCTGTGATCGCCTGGCTGCCGATTCGTTTGTTCAGAAAACCCAGTGAAGATGAGTGAAACGGATGACCTGTTGCTGAGCGAGTTTCAATACGATCTGCCCGATGAACGTATTGCCCGCTTTCCATTGCCCCGACGCGATGCATCGAAACTGCTCGTGTATAGGAATGGTCGGATTAGCCACGAACGCTTTTCCAGCTTAGCCGATCTGTTGCCTGAGGCTAGTTTTCTGGTTTTCAATAATACGAAGGTTATTCCGGCGCGGTTGTATTTTACGAAACCAACGGGAGCCATCATTGAACTGTTCTTGCTAAATCCGTTTCCAAATAATCTGCCCATCAGTCAGGCTATGGAGACGACGGGTTCAGCCATATGGCAGGGTATGATTGGCAATCGTAAACGCTGGAAACAGGACGAATCCCTGCAAACCACATTCCCGACATCAACTGGCGATGTAACACTCACAGCCGCCTGGCAGAACTACGAGACGTCGGTAGTACGTTTAAGCTGGCAACCAATAGAGTTGACATTCGCTCAGCTTATTCAGTTGGCGGGTGAGATTCCGTTACCGCCTTACCTAAAACGCGATGCTACCGACACCGACCGGGATACGTATCAGACCGTATATTCAACGCAGGAGGGAGCTGTCGCAGCGCCCACTGCCGGCTTACATTTCACCCCAGCCATATTTGACACGTTAGCTGAACATGGCCTGGAACACGATTACCTGACCCTGCATGTTGGAGCCGGAACCTTTCAGCCGATTAAAACGGATAATGTTCGGCAACATCACATGCACACGGAGCAAGTCGTCTATACACAGCAGAACCTGCTTAATTTATTGGGTCATCTGGGTCATATAATTGCAGTAGGTACTACGTCTATGCGGGCGTTGGAAAGTTTATACTGGATGGGTGTAAAACTCCTGCGTAATGAGCCTGACCCGTTTTCGCTTGATCAACAATATGCCTACCAACTCCCAACCGATCAACAGCCAAAAGTTGACGAGGCCCTAACGGCCGTTTTACGTTACCTTACTAGTACGAATAAGGAGTCGGTTGTAGCGCATACTGGTATCTATATTACACCCGGTTATCGGGTCAGAATGTGTACAGGTATAATCACCAACTTTCACCAGCCCGGCTCAACATTGATTCTGCTGATCGCTACGCTCATCGGCGACGAATGGAAGCATATATATAAGGAAGCCTTGCAAAATGATTATCGCTTCCTTAGTTACGGTGATTCGTCATTGCTTTTGCCATAAACTACTAGTTTTGCAACATTCTAAAGAGTGAAAGAGCGAATGAGCGTTACCAGGTCGCTCTTAGCTTTTTCACTCTTTCACTCTTTACAACTATGAATTTCATTGAAGAACTCCGCTGGCGTGGCATGTTGAACGACATGACCCCCGGCACCGAAGAACAGCTCCAGAAAGAAATGACAGCGGGTTACATTGGTTTCGACCCAACGGCTGCGTCACTTCATATTGGTAATCTCGCTACGGTGATGTTATTGGTGCATCTCCAACGAGCGGGTCACAAATCGTTTGCGCTGGTTGGTGGCGCTACAGGCATGATTGGCGACCCATCAGGCAAAGCATCCGAGCGCGAATTCCTGTCTGAAGAAACACTACGTCGGAACCAGGAAGGTATTCGCCACCAGCTGACCAAATTCCTTGATTTCGAAAGTGGAGTTAATTCCGCCGAAATGGTCAATAATTACGATTGGTTCAAAGAAATATCGTTCCTTGGTTTTCTTCGCGAGGCAGGCAAGCATATCACCGTCAATTACATGATGGCGAAAGATTCAGTCAAAAAGCGGCTTGAAACCGGAATTTCATTTACCGAATTCTCGTACCAACTATTACAGGGCTACGACTTTTACTGGCTCTACAAAAACAAAAACGTTCGTCTACAAATGGGTGGCTCCGATCAATGGGGCAATATCACCACTGGAACCGAACTTATCCGTCGTAAGGAAGCTGGCGAAAATGCTGCGCATGAAGACCATTTGGCCTATGCCCTGACAACACCCCTCGTAACCAAAGCCGACGGTACCAAATTTGGTAAGTCTGAAAGCGGCAATGTCTGGCTTGATCCTACTCTGACATCGCCTTATCAGTTCTACCAGTTCTGGCTCAATACAACAGATGCCGATTGTCCGCGCCTGATTCGTGTATTTACTCTCCTTTCCCGAGAGGAAATTGAAGAGCTGGAACGTCAACATGCCGAAGCACCGCATTTGCGAATCTTACAGAAAGCAATTGCCGAGGACGTAACAATTCGTATACATTCTCAGGCTGGTTATGAATTAGCCGTAAAAGCCTCAGAAGTTTTATTTGGCAAAGCCACGCTTGAGACGCTACGTTCAATTCAGGTTCATGAATTCGATGTTATTTTTGAAGGAGTACCTCAAACAGAAGTATCAGCCGAGGAACTAGCCAATAGCAAAGACATTACAGACCTGCTATCTATCGCCAGTAGGGGAGAAGTGTATGCCTCGAAAGGAGAAGCTCGTCGCGCCATTACGCAAAATGCAGTTAGTATAAACAAAACAAAAGTGGCTGATCCGGGTGCATCTACGGACTTGGAGTGGCTACAGGGACGCTATATATTGGTTTCAAAAGGGAAGAAAAATCATCTTTTAAAAAAAGTTTAGCTTTTAAGCAGCTGTAAGTGTCTGATTGGCGGGCAGTTGCCAAAGATTATTTGGTAACTGCCTGTTTATTTTTCGCCAAGGCCTTGACAAAGGCGTTTCAGCCCCCTACCTTTGCAGTCCCAAATCAGGGAAAACGGTTGACAAACCGGGCCCAACAGCCCTGTCCACCAACCGGCAAGCGTAGCCAACAGACAGATAGGGAAAATTTATTTTCTGTTTTACTTGACAAGCTAAAATAAGTCAGCTACCTTTGCACTCCCAAACAATGAGGGTGATTAAGAAACAGAGAGTAAATCACTGGCAATCAATCAATTACACGAGGGCGATTGAAAATAAAGCATAAAAAATATTTTCAATTTTACTTGACAAGTGGGA
>NZ_FOLQ01000022.1 GCF_900112365.1 Spirosoma endophyticum
CAATACGGCAAACCAGAGCGGTTACGAAGCGACAACGGACCTGAATTTATTAGCCAAGCCTTGCAGGATTGGTGTGCTGAAAAGCAGGTGGTATTACATTGGATTGAACCGGGCAAGCCCACGCAAAATGCTTATATTGAACGATTCAATGGCACATTTCGACGAGAGGTACTGAACGCCAACACGTTCAATAGTCTGGCGCAGGTACGCCGAACGGTGGATGCTTGGCTGGTGGAGTACAATACGGAGCGCCCTCATCAAGCATTGAAGTTTATGACGCCCGTTGAATACCGGCAGGCGGCTTAAGCTCCAGTCAAAACTGGCTCATATAACGGGGTAAGGACACGTTGACACCTACTCCTTCAGCGTTGTTGAACAACAAAAGCCCTATGGCTTCAATTCGAAGGAGATGCTAACCGTTAAGATTCCGCCCAAATCCAAACTTGACATCAGCCGTCAGATTATGGCTTATCAACTCGCTTGCTCCTTTGATGCTATTTTAGAAAATACAACGACCGGTCAACGATACAGTTTAAGGGGTAAATGGAGTGGTCTTTTGCAATATGACAATCCTTCAACAACGTTGACGCAGTCTGCTTTGTAAGATGCACCTTGTATTATTCGGATAACTTATTTGTCACGTAAATCATCGCATTTCTAACGTATTCTCCTGTATATGAACCGTGCCTCTCTGTAAAGAGTCGGCGATGCGTTTTAGAAACTGAAGTTGCCCTGCAAGAATTTTTTAGGCCTGTAATAATTCAGGTGCACTCATTACTCAATTTCATAATTGAATCCTCAATTTTCAGATGCCAACGAAACAGAAATTTCTACTTATTGCTCCGTGGGATTATCAGCTATATGTAGTAATTGAGAAAAATCTTAGGTACTTAGGCTATGAAGTGACCGTTGTTCATAACAATCATTATCCATCTAGTTCAAAAGACTTATTAATCAAAATAAAATACCTATTAAGGAAAATATTTTCGAGAAAAAAAGAATGTAATCAAAAATTAAACAATATATATTTAGAAGAAAAGAAAATGTCTTTGATTAAATCACGTAAATATTATGATTTATGCTTAGTAATCAGGGCTGATGGATTTCCCGAAGGTCTGTTAAGGGAAGCTAAAAAAAGAAGTCGTAAGTTTATATCTTTTTTTTACGATGGTTTAACCTACAATCAACATATACTTCCTCTTATATCCCTTTTTGATCGTTTTTATATATTCGATAAAACAGAATTACATTCGTTCAAAGAGTATAATATTAAGTATGCTCCCAACTTTTACTTTGATTATCCAGAACTCACGGAGAATACGTACCCTGGCGAAAATAAAATTTATTATATTAGTTCCTATAATTCTTGTCGGATAGATACTGTCCAGTCTCTTCACAAATACATCACCCAGCGACTTTCACCCATACAGTTTGACTTTGTATATAATAAAAGTAATGAAAATGAAATTCCCGAATACATAAAACAACATTTCAATTGTATAGAAACGATTGTTCCTTACGAAGAACAGTTGAAGTTGATTCAGAATACCGAAATAATTATTGATATTAAAATGACCAGCCATTCAGGCTTCTCATTCAGGATTTTTGACGGAATTAAATTGAGGAAAAAAGTCATTACTACCAATCCTTTTGTTATAAACGAAGACTTTTATCACCCTCATAATTTTTTTGTATTAACTCAACGTAATGAAAATGAACTTGACGATTTTTTAAAACGGCCTTATGTTCCATTAGATGAAAAAATTAGGAAAAAGTATTCGTTTGAAAGCTGGTTAAAGGCAGTAACAGATTACGAAGGTCAACTAAAAATAAATTAGGTCGTCTTCGTTTTGTATAAAATTTGTCACTTACTGCCGTCAATCTATCTAAAGTATAATTTTACTGACAAGCCGTAATTTGTACATTGGTCACAATTACGTTTTTAGCCGGATTTTACGATAATCTCGTCAACAAAAAGACCCGCTCAACACATATCGGGCGGGTCTTTTTATTAATGAATAACAACGAGTTTTTAGGCTTTTTTCTTGCCTTTACCTGCTTTCATCGCAGGCATAGCCGGTACTTTGGCTGTATATTCTGCAATGCTTTTTTCGATACCATCCTTGAAGAACGAGAAGGCCGCATCGTTGGATGATTGTCCCATCGTTAGCGCTTTTTGAGCGATCGGCAGGGCATCCGTATACTTACCCATTTTGGCCAGAATCTGCGACTTGACGAATAGATTCCGATACGTTTCCTGTTTCGCGATTGATTTGTCTATCCAGCTTAACGACTGGTCCAGGTTACGGCCTTTTGACAAATTGTAGCTGGCGGCTGCCTGTAAAACAGCGGCATCATCGGGCTTTTCGACTACAGCCTTATCAACGTTAGCCGCTGCATTAGTGTTGACATCGACTTTCAAATCGGCAGCGGCTTTGGCGTTCGCCCACATGAAATTCATTTTAGCCGTGCTATCTGTTACGTCGCTAAAACCGATCGTGAACGTCTCGATTTTTTCGCTGTTTTCGGCGGGGGTAAGTTGCACACGTAGCGCATCTTCTTCCTGTTTGTATGTCTGTTCGGTTACTGATTTGTTTTTATTGAAAATCAGTGTGTAGCTCTCTTGAGAAGGAATAGACATAATGGCATAGCTGCCAGCCGCCAGCGTTTTTCCATTAACCATCAAATCGGTTGATGTGGTAAACATCGTGGCGCCGTTAGCACCTGTCCGCCATACTTTACCTACTGGAACAAAGGAATCTGTAAAGGGCTGGCGACCTTTCAGACTTGGCCGGGAATACGTAACAGTTATATCGGTGGTGCCGACGGTTTGCATAACAGAGGCACCAGGACTGGGTGAGGGCAATTTAATTTGGGCGGTAGTTAATTGGGCAGCCAGGCAAATGGTTGCGGCTGTAAGCGAAAGTTTGTGCATGATTGTCTATAGACTATTGAAAAATCCCACCAAATTGCGGCTTTTTCATAACAAAGCCAACTAATGCATCGACTACCCTTGCTCAATCTGCTACGGCAGCATTCGACAACCGATCGGGATGAACAGGCTATGACGCAGGCCATGATCTCGTTTGTCGAAGCCAACCCAAAGGCCTTTGAGCGGTCACTGCTGGCGGGACATGTGACGGGATCGGCCTGGATTGTGAGTCCCGATCGCCAGCAGATTTTGCTGATTCATCATCGTAAACTTGATCGCTGGTTGCAACCCGGAGGTCATGCCGATGGTGATCCCGACGTAGCAGCTGTAGCATTGCGCGAAGCCCGGGAGGAAACGGGATTAACTTCGCTGCAGCTGGTTAGTTCCGCTATCTTCGACGTAGATATTCATCCAATTCCTGCTCGTGGCGACGTTCCCGAACACCTGCATTATGATATCCGGTTCCTACTTGAAGCGGACCCAAATGAACCATTTGGTGATTCTGACGAAATTAAGAATATTAGATGGTTTTCATCAGAAATGATCGATAACTATACAGATTCGGAGTCTATTTGCAGAATGATACGAAAAATATAATTAAACTATAAACATAGTAGCTGTTTTAATTGTTTTTTAATCTGACAGCGAATAGATTTGCCAGACAACAAAACCACAGAAATAGCCATGAAATCATTAACTTTTTTGCTTGCTGGTGCCCTTCTGGGCGCTATGACGAGCCAAACATACGCACAGGATGTTGGACCTAAACCGTTGAACAATCCGATGTATTCGACGCATAACTACAAGCATCCGAATATGGCAGCGGCTGCCCGCCGTTCTGAAAATAAAACGGGTGTTGCCGTTCAACAACCCACTCCAACGGATGCACGGATGGCAAATTACAAGAACCAGATGCCGAACCGGCAACCAGCAGGGGGCGTTACGGTTGATCATACGCCAGCGATGAGTTTAGCCGACCGGAATTACAAAATTCAGCGCGTAAGCGAACCGCCGACAAGTGAATCAACCGGTGAGTATTACGTTAGAAAACGGTCGAAGGATTCGACGGGCACAACGGTTGGGCAGTAAGTGCCAGTTTGTAAAAGCAGAAAGGCGTGCCACGGTTTAGAACCGTGGCACGCCTTTCTGCTTTTACAAACTAGAGAAACGATTACTCACTTTTCGGACTAGCCTCACCTGAGCTTTTGGGTAGCGTGCTCTCGTAGATCGCGTTGAAAATAAGTTTATATGTAGCGCGGGGCTGACCACGGAACTGCGGTCTAAAGCCGAACAATACAACATTGCCTTTGCCCTGACTCACCCGAAGAACGGCAGGCTTTCCGGCAATGTATCGGTCTTCGTTCAGGGCCCAGCCGCTCATCAACAGATTCTTCTTCGCGTAGTTGGCAATCACTTCGACTTTAGGTTCCGGGGCAGATTTGATGGTTTCGCTGCCTCCTTCGCCTTCTTTTTTCTGTTTGACCACCTCAAACGCCCGGCTGTTCGAGAACGCTGCGGCTACTTCGGGTTGCATGCCATACGCCAGCGAATGCTTGGTGTCGATGACCGTTCGAATTAACGAACCCGGAATGTAAAACTGTTGGGTCGATAGCCCTTCGGTAGCGTTTTTAACGGGTAACCCCAGGAGTTCGATGGCGAAATCGCTGGCTTCGTCGAACGTGATCAGCGTGCCACCATTATTCACGTACTGTTGCAGCGCCATCGTACCACCCAACCCCAGACCACCCACATAAGGCGCGGGCATGGTGTTTGGCGCATGACCATTCAGAATCTGCTTAACTTCCTGATCCGGAATAATGATAGTGCTATACATTGACAGGTCTTTTTTCGCGATGTCGGCGTCGTGCAACGTATCGACGGGGAAACCATAACTTTCCATCAGCCAGCGCGTCCAGCCTTCGTCCATATTGGCGACCCACGATTTATATAGGCCAATACGAGGTAATTTCAAGGGCTTGGCGGCAACCGTTGGTTTGCTGGCAACGGCGGTAAAACTAATGCCTAGTTCCTTAGCCAGTTTTTGAATCTTAGCGTCGGTATTGGTCCCTTTTTCGATCAGGAAACTGCCGGTTTCATCAGTCAGCACAGACACTTTTTCGCCATCTTTCAGCAATTGATTGACCGCCATGACGCTGGCATTCTGCGTGCGCAATAGGCTGTAGCCATAGCCTGAACTCGCCGTCGCCTGACCTGCCACAACGGGAGCCAAGCCTTTAATCAACTCGGTAGAAGCGGTAAACGTACTGCCGATCTTGGCAACCGTAACGCCCATTTGCATGGGGAGTGTCCAGCCAGCCAGATCGTAAGGCGGAATTGGCGGACCGCCGGGATAGAGCCGCTGGTTCGGGTGTACCTGTTTCTCCATCAAATCCACGATGTATGGGCTAAAGGCCTGATTGCAATAGATGATGTAGGCACCAGCGGCATACGATACGTTGTTCGCCTGAAACGCCTGCGTCGCCCGATGGACTTCTACGCCACTCTGGCTGAACATGTTGACCAGGTTCAGCGCTTCGCCTTTGTCCCACTGTTCAGTGGGTACTACGTAGGCGAAGGGTCGATTTTTACCGGCTGATTCAATCGCATCGCGCCCCATCACGTAGATGTTGTACAGAAACTCCTCCCGCTTATCGGCGGCCAGCACGAGGGTGGCCATCGAAGCTTCTTCCATGTAATTGACCGCGTCCCGAAAACGGGACTGGCCACCTTTCCAGGGATCGGCGTAGAAAATTTCCGTACCGTTTGTGGCGGCTGTTACGCCAACGCCCACCGTTTTAGGCAACGAATCGGGTGGGTAGAAACGGGGTGATGGCGTGGCGTGGGCTGTTTCGGTTAGGATACCAATCTGGTTGTGATAATAGGGCACGGTGCGCATACCGCCGTTCCACCACATGCTGAACCGTAATTGAGACACGACACCGGGCATCTTTTTCATCGCAAACCGGCTGGCCATCGCCGTGCCAACCATATTAACGCCTGCTGTTACGCCGGGGTGAATTTGTGGGTTGACTGGATTGGCGAAAGGCGGAATAAAAATCCGGGTCCAGGCGGGCGAGGTCTGGTGCTGATTGTAAACGATCTGCGGAAACCACTGATTGTAAAGTACTTCCGAAATCGCTTTGGTTTCGGGCATGTTGTTCGTAAACCAGTCGCGGTTGTTGTCGTGCCCAACGTAGTGATGATACAGCCAGGGTGGTTGGGTCGTTTCGAAGGCCGTACCGAGGTTGCCGTTATACCAGTCTGCGACGATGTCAAGGCCGTCGGGGTTCATTTCGACCATCAGCAGCGCAACGACCTGATCGCGGATTTTCTTCATTTCCGTCGATTCTTCGGTAGCCATACGGTAAGCCAGTTCAGGCATCATCTGCGCCGACGCGACTTCTGACGCGTGCATACCGGCATCAATCCAGACAATAGCTTTGCCGGCAGCGGCCAAAGCCCGAGCCTGTTTTTCGTCGATTTTAGCCCGCGAAAGTTGCTCACTCGTGCTACGCCATTTCTCCAACTGCTTCATGTTGGCTTCACTGGACACCATCAGCAGGAGCAATGGTTTCCCCAGCACCGACTTGCCAATCGTGACCATCTGAACCCGGTTGCTGGCTTTGTCCAGTCGCTGGTAGTAATCGAGCAACATTTTGGTATTCGCCAGCTTATAATCAGCGCCGGGCTCAAAGCCAAACACATCGGCGGGTTTCGGTACCTGTGCCATCGCCAATACGCTGGCAATGAGAATCGCGCATCCCAACAGCAGGAGCCGATAGAGGGTAATTTTTTGAATAGATAGTTTCATAGAAATAGAGGGAGGTTTGTTGAGGTAGTCAATTAAATTTTCGTTTCTCTGTTATCCCTCCTTTATCGGGATGACGGAGAAAATGCCTAATTCGCTGGGCCAGCTTCGGCCAGTAAAACGAGCAGGATGCGCTGCAACCCCAGCGTCCCTTTGTCATTGAGCCACCATTCATTCAGGGAGTGGGCTCCTCCGCCTGTGCCTCCGCTGCCAATCGTGACCGACGGAACGCCTTTCGAAATGGGGATATTGGCATTGGTGGAGCCTACGCTCAGGACGGGTTCGGCCTGTAGGTATTTGGACACCGCCATAGCCCGTTGCACCAGTGGAACCGTCGGTTCAATACGTCCGGACGGGCGATCACCAACGAGTTTTACCGTAACGGTCAGGTCGGGGCCACGGCGTTTTATGGCGTTCTCCTCTTTTAGTGCCCGCTGAACAGCCGCCTGTAGCAGGGCATCGACGCCATTCAATTTCTCGGGACTTTCCGACCGCATGTCTACTTCCATCCACGATTCGTAAGGAATGGCGTTTACGGACGTACCGCCCCCCACAACGCTGACGCTGTAGGTTGTTTTGACGCCTTCTTTCGTGAATTTATCTGCTTCGGTAGTGAAGTAATAGATGGCTTTTCCCAGCGCGCCGTGCGGATTGACGATGCCAAAAGCGCCATAGGAGTGGCCACCCGGGCCTTTGAACGTAATTCGATACCGATGCGAGCCTAAACCCCGGTGCGTGATCCCGTCGATCCCGTGTCCATCGACGGCGATGTAGGAATCAATTTTGGGACCACCGGGCATGAACAGATTTTTGACTCCCCGCAAGTCGCCCAAACCTTCTTCACCAACGGCACCTACGAAAATAACGTCGGCATCGGTTTCAATTTTGGCGCGTTCCATCCCTTTCAAAACGGCCAGCACGGCGGTCAGGCCACGGGTGTCGTCGCCAACACCGGGTGCATAGAGCGTATCACCTTTCTGCTTGACTTTTACGTCGGTTCCGGCCGGAAACACAGTGTCCAGGTGCGCTTCCACGATGACCGTTTTCTTGCCGGATTTGCCTTTGCGTTTCGCCAGGACATTGTTGACCTTGTCGATCCAGACCGAATCCGCCCCGGCTTCTTTCATCATGGCCGCGTATTTTTTAGAACGCTCGACTTCCTTGAACGGGGGCGAAGGGATTTCCGTCAGCAAGATCAGGTCTTTTTTCGTCTGAGGTTCCAGCTCCGTAAAATACTTGAATGCTGTTTGAACCGCTGGCCGTTTGGACAAAGCATTAATTTCAGTTTCGTACTTCTTGTCGAGCGTAACGTTCTTGGTGGCTTCATCAGCGCCTTCTTCCTGGGCAAACAACTGGTGGGCTGTGCCGCCTATCAATAACGGTGCAACTAACGCTACTTTAATAAATTGATTCATTGTTATGAAGAATGGAAATGTATACGTATTACTGACTCAATTATTCGCTTGCCTGACTGGTTCCTGCGCTTGCCCTGTTGGTATACAGCTGATTGAACAGGAACTTGAAGGTGCCCTGTGCCTGTCCCCGGAACGTGATTTCTGGTCCGAAGGCATAGAATTTACCTGAGCCGACCGGGGCCATGAAAGCCGACACACCATCCTGCAAATAGGACTGGCCCCAGGCCCAGCCACTACGTAGTGGTTTGTTGGTATTGAACCAGGCCAGGGGAACAACAGTACCTTTGGCGATGGCTTCGGGCGCCAGTTTGAAGACCGGGCTGGCGTCGAAATACACATCCGTTTGGCTGGGCATACCCCAGGTTGCGCGCTGGGTCGAATCCAGCGTGACACGTAGTACACTGCCCGGAATATAGAATTTCTCATTCACCAGCGGTTTCTCCTGACCCGCATTGTTCATCTCTGTCAGCGCGTTTTTAACGGGGAGTTTCAGGTGGTAAGCCAGGTTGGTACTGCTGCCAATGGTGACTACCGTGCCGCCCGCTTCCAGGAATGATTTAAGCTGCGGAATTGATTTCTCGGCTGTAATCCGGCCTAAACGCGGTCGATATTCAGCCGGAATTTCTTCGGCTTTTGGATCGCGCCGTGCCGCAAAGCCGGTTGCTTCACCCGACGGATTTAGAGCGGGGATGGCTTGCGTAACGAAGACGATAACATCAAACTTCTTCCGCAGATCTCCGGCATCGATGTCCTGCGGATAAATGACGGTCATGGGGAAATGGTACTGTTCCATTAACCACCGTACCCAACCCGACGGCATCGAGCCACCATACGTATCCCACAAGGCAATCCGCACGGGCGCTACTTTCGTCATGGCTGCACTGGGTCGCTTGGCGAGCCCGGTTATTTCCAAGCTGAGGTCTTTTGCCGATTTATCAAGCAATGATTTGGCTTTCGCCGAAGCGGGGACAAAAAAGGCCCCGGCTGCTACGTTCGCTTTCCCTTCGGTCCCGTTGGGCAGTCGATAGACCTCAACGCCGGATGCGAGTAGATCATTGACCGCAATGAACGAGTTGTTAGCCTGGGCACTCAGCAAATACCCCGCGCTCGGACTCCCGTTTACATGACCCTCCGGCGACTGTAGTTCACCGATTGGCAACTTCTTGAAAGGACCGTCGAACGTATCCAGCAACCGATCAAATTTGACATTCATCAGGAAACTCGGTGTCCAGCCTGCGGCATCGTAGGGACGTACCGGCGGACCACCTGGATATTGGAAATCATTCGGATAATCCTGTGGCTCGAACATGTCCAGAATATGGGGCCGGAACGCCTGATCCGTTTTCACGACGTAGGAACCCGCCGGGTATTTTTTACCGGCCACCGTGAAGTCGGCCGTGGCTTGCTGCACCTGAATACCGAGCCGGATAAGCGCATTGATGAATTTAACGGCCGTGGCGAAATCGGGCTGGGTAGTTGGGATGATAAACCCACGTGGATCACGTAGCGTCGGGGCCTTCATCACCGAATCGTAATAAGCAACCGGAAGCTCCCTGTTGCGTGAAACCGAAGCCGTTGTATTGCTGCCCGGACCCGTTTTTTTCTGATTCGCCTGATAATTCTGTGTGATGGCGTCAATTCGTTTTGGATACAATGTCCAGTTATCCTGACTGCCCCGTTCGATGGAGTTTTTGCCCATCCGGTAGATATTAAACAGCATCTGGTCGTGTTGCCGGGCGGCATAATCCAGGACGGCGTAGTTGAGCGACACCGAATAATCAATCGACTGCTTGAAATGCCACTTCTGGGGCGTAACGGGAAAAGGAGTGTTTACATTCGGAACCAGTCGTTCGGGAACCAGTGGAATTTCTTCGGGCGTGGGGTTACCGATGATTTCCGTCAGCAGCCCGATCATGTTGTGGAACAGATTGATGGAGCGTAAACCACCGTTGAACCAGTTTGAATATGGCGTACCGGTCAAGCGCGTGTAGCCTGGTTTTTTCTCCGCATTCAACCGGTTGATCATAGCCGAACCGAGCGCATCCATACCGGTCACGATCATTGGATCGAGCACAAAATTGAACGGATCGCGTAGGGGAGGACCCGCCAGCACCGATCCCGCCGGGCCGCGCTGGTGGTGATTGTACAGGACTTGCGGGTACCATTCGATGAATAACTGACGGCCGATATTCTGGGTTTCCTTCATGTTGAGCATGAAGAAATCGCGGTTGTTGTCGTGGCCGATGTATTTCTGGTAAAGCTTCGGTAAATATTCCTGCGTGCGTTTTTCGGGGACCGGCTCGCGCATGTACCAGTTGCCAACGAGTTCGTGGCCGTCGGGGTTGGCATGGGTGAGCAGCACAATAACGTTATCCAGGATACGTAGCGTTTCGGGGTCTTTTCGGCTCACTAACTGCCAGGCCGTTTCGATCAACTGCATCGTGCCGACTGTCTCGGTCGAGTGCAGTCCGCCATCAATCCAGACAACCGCTTTGCCTTCATTGGCCAGTGTCTGAGCCTGTTCGCCAGTTAGGTTTTCAGCGCGGGCCAGCTTCTGGGAAATTTCTTTGTACCGAGCCAGTTTTTTCTGGTTCTCGGGTGAGGTTACGATCAGCATGTATTGATGGCGACCTTCGGCTGTCAGGCCAATATCGACCAGCTTCGTGCGATCCGACGTAGCTAATTTCTTGAAATAGGCTTCCGTCTGCGTGTAATTGGAGAGTTGGTAGTCGTCGCCGATGTTGAAACCAAAATGTTCTTTCGGTGAGGGAATCGATTGGGGGTGCCCGGCGAGTGGACAAAGCAAAAAGAGGAGGACGGCCAGGGAGCGAAGTCTGGACATGGTGGGCGGTTCGTTTAAGACGAAAAAACGTTCACTAAAAGCCGGAAATGGCCAGAGAATTCAATGCCAGTCATGCAGAGACAGGGCAAGATTGCCGGCCTGCAACGTATTAATTTATACCTGTGACTGGGCTTCCTACAGGTCTGTAGATATGTTTACCTTAATCACGGGTAGAACTGACAAATAGATGGGGGATTTGCCAGAAAAGTACACTAAGTCAGATAAATAGGCAGGCATTTAACCCACCTATTTATCTGATTGTGTTATCGATTTACCTATTCATCGGCTACGTGACCGTTGCCGGATGATGCGGCCGAACCAACGGTGTACAACTGATTGAACAGCAGTTTGAACGTACCCTGTGCCTGTGCACGGAATGTAATTTCTGGACCAAACGCATAGAATTTACCGGAACCAACGGGTGCCATAAACGCGGCCACCCCATCCTGTAAGTACGACTGGCCCCAGGCCCAGCCACTACGTAGTGGTTTGCTGGAATCGAACCAGGCCAGGGGAACAACGGTGCCTTTAGCGATAGCTTCGGGCGCCAGTTTGAAGACCGGGCTGGCGTCGAAATACACATCCGTTTGATTGGGCATCCCCCAGGTCGCGTGCTGGGTCGAATCTAACGCAACGCGTAATACGCTGCCTGGAATGTAATATTTCTCACCGGGTAGTGGGCGTTCCTGACCGCTGGCCGTCATTTCGGTCAGGGCATTTTTGACGGGTAATTTCAAGTGATAAGCCAGGTTGGTGCTGCTGCCAATGGTGACCACCGTACCGCCCGCTTCCATGAAGGACTTCAACTCTGGAATCGACTTGGTTGCGGTGATTTTACCCAACCGTGGACGATACTCTTCGGGTGTGGTTTCTTCCTTGGCTTCGCCACGGGAAAGTGCTGCAAAAATGTCCTCCTCGCGGCCGCCAACGGCAGGAATAGCCCGCGTTACGAATACGATTACATCGAATTTCTTCCGCAGATCACCGGCATCGATGTCCTTGGGATAGATAACTTTCATCGGGAAATGGTACTGTTCCATCAACCAGCGTACCCAGCCTGAAGGCATCGATCCCCCGTAGGTATCCCACAAGGCAATCCGCATGGGCGATACTTTGGTCATCGACGCGGTTGGCTTTTTAGAGACCCCCGTTATTTCCAGATCAAGATCTTTAGCGGATTTGTCAAGCAACGATTTTGCTTTTGCCGACGCTGGAACGAAGAACGCACCTGACTCAACCGTCGATTTGCCACCGACGCCATTGGGCAAACGATACACCTCAACGCCCGATGCCAGCAGATCGTTAACGGCAATAAATGAGTTGTTCGCTTTAGCGCTCAGTACGTAGCCAGCACTTGGCGCACCGTTGATGTGGCCCTCCGGCGACTGTAGTTCACCAATTGGCAGCTTTTTGAAAGGACCGTCGAAACCATCCAGGATACGGTCAAATTTAACATTCATCAGGAAAGCTGGTGTCCAGCCCGCAGCATCGTACGGACGTACTGGAGGACCGCCTGGATACTGGAAATCATTCGGGTGATCCTGTGGCTCGAACATATCGAGTAGGTGAGGCCGGAACGCCTGATCGGTTTTCACAACGTATGAACCTGCTGGGTATTTTTTACCGGCTACCGTGAAGTCAGCCGTGGCCTGCTGTACCTGAATCCCCGTTCTGATGAGGGCATTGAGGAATTTAACCGCCGTAGCGAAATCAGGTTGGTTCGTTGGAATGATAAACCCACGAGGATCGCGCAGCACCGGCGCTTTCATGATCGTGTCGTAATATTTGAGGGGCATACCGCCACCGCGGGGAACGAAGCCATATTGAGCCAGTGCCGCGTTGGTAGGTGGCACCACTTTCTTTGGATCGTTCTTGAAGGCGTCTTCAATGGCGTCGATACGCTTTGGCGACAGCGCCCAATAATCTTTGCTGCCTCGTTCGATGGAGTTTTTACCCATCCGGTAGATATTGAACAGCAGGTCGTCGGAATACCGAGCGCCATAGTTCAGGACGGCGTAGTTGAGCGACACCGAATAATCAATCGACTGCTTGAAATGCCACTTCTGGGGCGTAACCGGGAACGGTGTATTTCCGTTAGGAATCAGGCGTTTTGGCACCAGCGGAATATCTTCCGGCGTTGGTCCGCCAATGATTTCTGTCAACAACCCGATTATGTTGTGAAAGTGCGTCGTGGTACGTAGACCGCCATTATACCAGGTCGAGAAAACGGAGCCGCCCAGCCGGGTAAAGCCCGGTTTGTTCTCGGCGTTCATCCGGTTGATCATGGCAGCGCCAAGCGCGTCGATACCCGTTACCATCAGCGGATCGAATACGTAGTTGAACGGATCGCGATAGGGAGGACCCGCCAGCACCGACCCCGCCGGACCACTCTGGTGGTGATTGTACATGATTTGCGGAATCCACTCGACAAACAACTGGCGACCGATATTCTGGGTTTCCTTCATGTTGAGCATGAAGAAATCGCGGTTATTGTCGTGGCCAATGTATTTCTGATACAGTCTTGGCAAGTTATCTAATGACCGCTTTTCAGCCTTTGGCTCGCGCATGTACCAGTTCGTAACCAGCTCCTGACCGTCCGGGTTAGCGTGGGTAAGGAGAATCACGTCCTTATCCAGGATACGCATCGTTTCGGGATCTTTGCGACTGACCAGTTGCCAGATCGTTTCGATGAGCTGGTGTGTACCAACGGTTTCGGTCGCGTGAATACCCCCGTCGATCCAGACGATGGCTTTGCCTTCATTGGCCAGGGCGCGGGCCTGCTCATCGGTGAGGTTTTCGGCGCGGGCCAGTTTCTGGGAAATCTCTTTGTAGCGGTCCAGTTTTTTCAGGTTCTCCGGCGACGAAACGATGAGCATCAACTGGTGACGGCCTTCTTCGGTCATGCCAATATCAACCAGTTTCACCCGGTCGGAGCCAGCGGCCAGTTTTCGGAAATAAGCCTCAGTCTGGGTATACGTAGCGAGTTGGTAATCGTCGCCGATGGTAAAGCCAAAATGTTCTTTCGGCGACGGAAGTGTCTGAGCAAATGCAGTGCTCAGGCTAACCGCCAGCAGGATGAGAAGTGAGTAAGGAGAATAACGCATTAGTGAGTAATTGATTTGGAAATTTATTTGGAGTTAGGGTAAATAATTCGACTACTTTTTGCGGAAACGCACGCCAACCCGGCAATCACCGACCTCGCCACGTGCTTCATCGCATACATTTTCTTGGAATCCTTCTATTCGGCGACCGTCTTTGAGTGTGAGGATAAATTTAAACAGAAAATAGTCATTCTGAACGACTTTCGTTAAATCAGTTCCTGTAAATGCGGCTAACTGGGCCGCCGTGGTCGTGAATGTTTTGGGAAATTCGGTAACTGTAGCATATAATTTGTCGGTCGTTCCAACCCGACTTGGTAGTGGGTATTGTGTTACGCTGGGATACACGCCACCCGGCTGGGAGAGAATAATCGGATAGGCCGGATTGCCCGTGGTAGGCGCTTTCACGAATCCCAGATACACATCAATGGACTGTACTTCCGCTTTCCCGAAGCCTTCCCATTTTAGCGTGTATTCGAATTCCTGACTGGCCAGATTGGTTGCGCCTATGTCGAAAAAAGATGTATTGGCGCTACTCACCGTAGGCAGGGCTGACTTGGCAATATTGACGGCTACCAGCGGGACAGCCGTGTAGGAATAGTTCTCCCAAACGTAATTCTCCGTTTTGCAGGCATCGAGGGCTATCAACAGCAGGAGGGAAAAGTATAAGGTGATATTTTTCATAGTGATTGGTTACTTATCCCAGAAAACAGGGGTTATCTGTTGCGCGGTTTGAATTTGATCGGCCTTGTCGGATACGTTGGCGTTTGTCGATAGCTCAGTCACGGAATAGGACAGACGTAGCGGGAACGTATTCAGCGGGGCAATGGGCGCGGGTAAAACGGGCAAGCCCGTCCGGCGGTAATCGTTGTACGCTTCCATGCCATTTCCGTACAGGGCAATGTATTTCTGGGTGATCACCGCACTCAATTTGCCAGCCGCATCGGCCGCATCATATTGGGCGGTTCGGTTGGCAACGAAAGCGGTAATCGTAGCCGTTGCCAGCGGTGTAGCCGAATTTCCCGACGTTGTCGAAATGGTATTGATGCTATTCAGGCTTGCCGTGATGCCATCCTGAAACAACTGCTTGGCATCGCCGGTAGTGCCTAAGGTTAACGCAGCTTCGGCCAGGATGAACTTCACCATCGCGTTGGTAATGAACGGGAACACACCCGCCCCCGAGCCGTCGGTATTGGTAACAACTTTGGGTGCTGACGTAGCACCGGTATTGGTTATGAAGACGTTAGAAGCTGTTAGGTTATTTATGGGACTGTTGTCGTACAAACCACCCGCGGGGTAAACGCCGACGGTCGCTTTTAGGGCGTTGTCGTTGGGTGATGCCGTGGCGTCGCCCGTGTAGCGACCAAAATACCCGTTGCCGGTAGGGGTGAAGCCAACGGTATAATTCGACGTCTGGCGGTAGACGTAAAACCGGAGCCGGGGGTCGTCGGTAGTAAACAAACGCTCCATGAAATTCTGGCTCATGTAGTAGCTTTTGCTCGCCTGATACTCCGTGCGGTGCCAGGGGTGCCGGTTAGCCGGAGTTTCGGTGGTACCGAAGCGGAACGAAAAATCCTGCGCGTTGGTGGTGATCAGGGGCGCGTTGGCGCTTAATAACGCACTGATTCCGGCTTTGGCCTTATCAGGTTGCACGAGCCGGATCTGATTGAATAACTTCAACTTCAGCGTGTTCCCCATCCGAAGCCAGGCCGCTTTGTCACCTTTGTAAATAATGTCGGCGGTTGTTGGCTGGATGGCAAAATTACCTTTGTTCGCATCGGCCAGTGCTTCATCAAGTAGTGTAAACAGTTTGTCGTAAATGGATGATCCACTCTCAAATACCGGGTCGGAAATGGAGAGGCCCTGCGAGGCATCTGTATAAGGAATATCACCCCACAAATCGACCATGATGCTGTAGATATACGCTTTCTGCAACTTGGCAATCGCTACGTAGTCCCACCGCTGCTGGCGCGTACCTTCGCGAATCACAATCTCGATGTCGTTGAGCACCTGCGTGTAGAGTGCGTTCCAGGACTGCTGATAATCGGTGCCATCCTGGAAATTACGGCTGGTATTGCTCGTATACAATTGCTGCATCAGGATCGACGTACCCTGGTTCACATCCCGCAGGCTACCGGTCATCGACACCTGTGTGGCCGGTAACAGTAACTCCAGTACCGGTGTGGTTGGGTTGTTTGGGTCGGCGTTAATATCGACGAAGTCTTTGCAGGAACCGGCAACAAGCAGCAGGCCCAGCAAAGAAAGACTTCGTATGGTAGTTATGAATCGCATAAATTTAATAGGGGTTTTAGGTTTACGGTATTCAGTGGTCCGTCACTACGTCAGGCTGATGCCGAATACTGCAAACGCTTGATTAGAAGCTGAACCGAAGATTTACACCCATCCGGCGCGTGGTTGGAATGCCGATGAAATCGAAACCCTGCGAATTTCCGGCACCCAACGAACTGACCTCTGGATCGAAATTCAGGTGCTTAGGGAAGTTGGGAGCCAGGTACCATAAGTTTCGACCGCTAAACGATAGAAACGCCGAACCAAACGGCGTTTTTGCCAGCCATTTCTTCGGAAACAGGTAACCCAGCGACACTTCGCGAAGCCGGAAAACCGTTGCGTCGAAGATATTTGTTTCGCCTGCGCCACCCGGTCCAAACCCACCAGTGAAATAGTAATCGGCCACGCCAATCCCAATGTTGTTCGGAATTTTTTTGCCATCGCCATTCAGTAGCGGTTTCAGCGTATTGACATCACCCAATACGCCCGGCCCGATGATGATCGCTTCCCGTTCTTCGGTATCTTTCGTAACACCCCGGCTTAGCAGTTCGTAAGCCGTGAAAGAATACATATCGCCCCCTTTTTTCCAGTCGAACAACGCACTTAACGTAATGCCTTTGTAACTGAACGTATTGGTGATGCCCCAGATGAAATCAGGGTTTGGATTCCCAATCGCCGTTGTTTTACCGCTCAGAATGGGCTTGCCTGTGTTGGGGTTAACCAGAATATTTCCTTCGTCATCCCGCGCGTTGGTAGAGCCACGGATCTGGCCATACGGCTGACCCGCAATGTGTACGCTACCCAGATCCGAGAAGCCGCCATAGGGCAATTCTTTCAGCGAACCTATGTCCAGAACGATGTTCCGGTTCATGGTAAAGGCCGACGAAATATCCCAGGTAAACCCGTTCTTGAGTTTTACGGGCGTGGCATTAAAGCCAATTTCAATCCCTTCATTCGATGACTTACCCAGGTTAATTACCTTCTGCGTGTAGCCTGATGACGGAACGGCATTAACGGTGAAGATCTGCGACGTACTGATTTTCTTGTAGTAAGTAATGTCGAACCCAAGCCGATTGTTGAAAAACTGCAATTCCGTCCCTAATTCCAGCTCAGTAATGAACTCAGGTTTTAGCGCGGCATTGGCCAGTAAATCCGATTCGGTCAGGGTGCTTTGTCCACTGAAGGGCGACGAAATCGCACCAGTAGTTGTTCCAGCGCCTAACACCGGATTGGCGATGTAAACGGTTTGCGTCTGATAGGGCGTTGCTTCGTTGCCTACCCGCGTGTAGCCCGCCCGGAACTTACCGAACGACAGTACGTTCTTGGGGATTTTTAGGGCTTCGGTAAAAATCAACGAGGCACTCGCTCCGCCGTATAAGTAACTCCGGTTGCTTTCGGGCAGCGTGGATGATACGTCGTTACGGGCCACTAAATTCAGGAACGCGAAGTTTTTATAATCCAGCGAAATGTCCGTGAAGAAGGCGAAGTACCGCTGCTTGAAGTTATTTCGGTTATTGGGCAGCACGCGGGGGATTGTTACGCTGGTGTTGTTTAGTGAGTTAATGCCCCGGAAAATAATGCCATCACCAAAAACAACCTGACGCTCGGTAATCCGCTGGTTCACGTTATTTCCCAGAATAACCTTCAGCCCGATGTTTTCACTCAGCGGTTTGGTCGCGGTCAGCAGCAATGTATTGTCCAATTCCTGCCGGTAAATGTTGTCGTTGGTAATGTTGCCATTCGGGAAATAGTCTCCGCCTTTGCCATTCACCACCGTGCGCCGGTCGGTGTAAGCATTGAAACCAACTGTGTTCTGTACATTCAGCCAGGGGAGGGGATCAACGCCGAGTACTACGTTCCCATAATAGCGATCGACCTTGCTGGTGGTGGGGCTGTTCACGACCGACCAGTAGGGGTTATCCGTACCCACCCGGTCATATACGTTGTTGCCGTTTAGTGGATTCGTGTTTGGGAAGCCTGTCAGATCAAAACTGGTGGGCACGAACATCAGGATGTCCATAATGGAACTGCCGCTGCCATTAGCCGCTGTCAACTGGGGCGAAACCTGATTCGTGTTGACGTAGTTCAGCGCCCCACTAACATAGAATTTATTCGCCAGTTGCGCATTACCACCGATGTTTACCCCTGTGCGACTTATCTGGTTTTCAGGAACAACACCCTGATTCACCGTTCGGGATAAGCCTACCGTAAAATTGCCTTTGTCGCCACCCGTTGATACTGAAAGGGCGTTTTCAAATACGTTTCCCGTTCGGAAGAAGTTTTTTGCATTATCCTGCGAATAGGACTGGTAAGGAACCTGAATGGGCGTTATGCCGTCGGCCTGATAAAATTGCGGAAATACCGTCGATGGGTAGCGGTTGTTCGTCGTTAATGGGTGTGGAATAGTTGACCGTGTTGGAATCAGGCTGGTATAGCCCGCGTAGGGAGGCCCCCAGGAGCCGAACACACCGCTCCGGTAATCGAAGTTGGTTCCCTGGCCATATTTGGTCTGATAGTCTGGTAACCCCGCTACGGTTTCGGTCGAATACCCAACGTTATACGTTATTTCCAGCCCTTTCCGATTTTGGCTTTTTCCGGCTTTGGTTGTAACGATAATGGCCCCGTTCGCTGCCCGCGAACCGTAGAGAGCGGCTGCTGCAGCACCCTTTAAAACGGTCATGGTCAGGATGTTGTTGGGGTCGAGGTCAAAGGCGCGGTTTGTGGTGGTTGCTCCACCAACGGTGCCATCGGTACTGCCGAAACTGGAATTATCGAAGGGAACGCCGTCCACTACGAACAGGGGCTGGTTGTTATTCCCCAGTGATGAGTTTCCCCGAATGGTGATGTTGGTGGCACCGCCCGCAGCACCACCCGATCCCTGTACGTTTACCCCAGCGACTTTACCCGTCAGCGCCCGAAGCGGATCTGGTTCCGACCGTTGGGCAAGTTTATTCGCATCCAGCGTGCTAACGGAATAACCCAGCGCATTTTTGTCCCGTTTAATACCCGCTGCCGTGACAACGACTTCGCTAAGTTGCTTGGTATCAGGGATTAATAGCACGTCGATCGTTTGCTGATTACCGACCACTACGTCCTGCGACTGAAAGCCGACAGACGAGAAAACCAACGTAGCGTTTTTATCGGGGATGTTTAATTGATACGTCCCCTGCGCATCGGTGACGGTTCCAGACGTGCTACCTTTTACGGTAACGGTTGTGCCGGGTAAGGCTTCTTTGCCAGCTGCATCGCTAACTTTTCCCTTAACAACACGTTGCTGGGCAAGCGAGAAAATGGGCAAAAAGAGGACAAGAGAGAGTAAGCATACTTTCATAGAGCTGTAAGCATAGAATATGAAAATGAATGATTATGGGAGGAGATTAAACGGCAATTATAAATTATAATATTTTAATTAAAAGTCGAATTACGCAATAAGATTTTATAAAACTTGATTATTGACAGATAATCTATTTTAATTTATATGATTGGCTCATGGCTGATTCCAGAGCGACAAAATAGATCGAGTATCCGTAGATATAATTGTCCGTTCCGACATCCTTTCAAAGGCAATTGCCGTCCGTATAAATACTTCGTTCGTACAGCCAGCGTCTTAAGTTTGAAAAGCGGGTTGGCCTGGTAATCTGGTACGAAAGGTCAGGGAAGCGTAGAAAATGAAAAAGCCCGTATGACCGGGCTTCAAGGTTATCTCGATTAGCAGGTGATCGGCTTACTGGGACGCATGAATTCGATCCTGATACAAGGTAAGATTCTCCATATCAAAACATACGAAGGTAACTTCCTGAATGGTTGAGGGTTGTTCCAGAAACTGATTAACGGTCGCAATCGCTACGTCGGCTGCTTTGTCTTTCGGATAGCCGTAAATGCCCGTGCTGATATTGGGAAAGGCAATGCTTGTCAGGTTATTCTCGGCCGCAATTTCCAGCGCTCGGCGGTAGCAACTCGCTAAAAGATTTGGTTCACCATGAGAGCCGCCCCGCCAAACTGGCCCAACTGCATGGATAACATGTTCGGCAGGTAGGCGATATCCTTTCGTGATTTTGGCGTCGCCGGTTTTACAACCATGCAGCATCCGACATTCGAACACCAGATCCGGTCCGGCTGCCCGGTGAATTGCGCCATCGACACCGCCCCCACCCAGCAAACTTGTATTGGCCGCGTTGACGATGGCATCAACGGCTTGTTTGGTAATGTCGCCCTGAATAACGCGGATCATTTTACAGTGTTCGGTTTAGGGTATACGGTGGGCTGACGCATCAGTAATCGCGTGCATTAGCCCACCGTATATTATAAACCGTATACCAAACCTCACTGTTTCACCACTTTTAATGTACGTTTCTTGTCGCCTGCCACGAGCGACATAAAGTAGATACCGGTCGATAAGCCGAGCCTGGGTAATACAAAGGCTGCCAGGCCTGGAGAAGTATAGCGATTCTGCCACACAATGCGTCCGGTAACATCCGTTAACGTAGCGTCGAGCGGGACGTTTGCTTCGATTTCACCCCATTGAACGCCCAGGTCCTGAGTGTCGCTAAACGGATTGGGAAAAACGAATAACTGGTCGTAGGCATTGGAAATGGTTGAGGCACGCTCAAAATTTGGAATACCGTAGCCCATCAAATCGTCGGGATACCCGTACTGGCTCCCCGATCGGCGTAGCGCGTCGGTTACCTGCGCGGCTGTCATCCGCGGATGGGCCTGCCAGAAACCAGCTACCAGACCGGCTATCAGGGGCGCAGCAAAGGACGTACCGTCACCCTGGGCGATCTGCCCATTTTGATTCCCCACGACCGTTCCCTGGCCGCGCGCATCCAGATCCGGTTTTACACGCCCATCGGCCGATGGTCCAAATGAACTAAAGGACGCATGCACACCCGACTGCGTAACGGCCCCAATCGCCAGCACCGAAGCCGCATCGGAGGGCGCGGTAATATAATGCCAGCCCGAACTACCTTCGTTACCGGCGGCTACGACGACAACCATGCCTGTTTCGGTGGCTATCTGAGCTGCACGGGTTGATAAAGCCGTTTTACCATCCATATTTTGATACGTGTAGTCGGCCCACGGCGTATCCCTGAATACACTGTAACCAAGTGAAGAACTGATAACATCAACCCCCGCACTATCGGCATATTCGGCGCCGAAAAGCCAGTTGGCTTCTTCTATCTGTTTCTCGCTGTCTGCGTCTTCGGTACGTAGCAAAATGAACGACGCTTTGTAGGCTGTTCCATACAGTTGTTTGTCGGCAGTGGCGGCAATGGCCGACAAACACGATAATCCATGATAGTCATCTTCGTAAACGCTGGTTTCTTTCTTGACAAAATCGTAGGTTGCCAGCACGCGCTTTTCGTCGAAGACGGGTTTCAGAAAGGCAAGTTTGTCGGCATTTCGAAAACCCGCGTCGAGCACACCAATGAGCATACCTTCGCCGTGATAGCCCTGCTGGTGCATTTTGTCGACCCCGAGTTGGGTAAGTTGATATACTGAATTGCCGTAGTCTAACGGCTGATCATCGGCTACACTGTCAACATGATCCCGCACCTTGTTCGAATGGCTACGGGTTTCGGCACTGACGCGAACATTGGCCAGCGACCGATTAAATTCAAGTCCTTTGACAAAAGGCAGGGTTTGGATGGTCGATATGGTGGCTGCGGTGGCTTCTACCAGTACCGCGTTGAGCCAGCGCGACGAAAACCAGATTTTGGCACCCGCCTGTTGCAACTGCGTCACATAGGCCGGATTGACAGGCAGGTCACGCTCCTGAACTGCAATGTTCTGCTTCTGCCGACGAAGAATGGACCGCTGCGACAAAAACTGGTTCGGTTGAGAAACGCTATAGGGTGAGTTGACTTTGTCACGGAGCAAAACCAGGTATTTCTGGGCTGTCTGAGCCAGACCCGTATTCTGAATCAGCAATATCAGCATCAACGAACGACTTGCCTGACGCAGCAGTCGATATAAGGCCGATTTCTTATTCCTTGCTATAGCTACGGATGCGGTATACTTGTCGAATGCCATATTCAAGCTGGGTGTGTCCTAAGCAGAAGGGTTGATAAGCAAAACTGTATTTGTGTCCGCTCTTTGTACATTAACCCAATCTGCCGGGCATACCTATCAATACGTTTATTTTGTGTAAAAAGGGTCGAATCGTTTTGCGCAACAACGGTCCCGTCTCGTCAAATTCTATCCCCTGTACGCGAAAAGGCTGACTGACGTTGCGCCGTTCATAATGATCTGTATCTGATGTATTACGTCGGATGCCATTCCGGAAAAGCTGATCGCTGATTGGGAAGACTAATTTAATGAAATCCTGCCGATTTCCAGTACGGGTGCCTTCGTTATTACGCAATCGGGTGACCAGATGGAATCCGGCTGCCAGTGCTAACTGTAAGAGAACCGCCGATACCGCATGAGTCGATAGGCGGGTGCTCCTGCTACGTCAGCCGCTCCGGTAACTTCCTTGCGTTGATACGTTCGTTGAACGGGCACAACATTCCCCACATATTGACTATCCTGAATATACTAGATAACGGATCGACCCGTTTCCAGCGGAAAATTATCATAACCTGGCCTCAGACATTACATTTACTCATATTCAGAAAATTCGACTCCAGGCGAAGCGAATGATCAGCAGGAGGGCGATAAAGCCAATGACAACGTAGGTGAACGGGACATAGCTGACGGCATACAGGTGGGTACGATCAACGATCCACAAAATACCCATTATGGCTGTCATGAGGGTCAGGAAGCCGGACAGTTTACCGAAACCCGGAATGTACGTAAACGGAATTTTCTGTCGGATTAGCATCAGTGTGCCCGCCATCGTTAAAATGGGAAGCACCTGCGCGCCGAGATTAATATCCCAGATGCTCTGGCGTTCAAACAGGAAAAGATAAACGTTCAGGGTGACGGCAAAAATACCCGGAATACAGGCTAAATAAACCAGAACGGCATATACGTATCGCCATTTCCAGATTTCTTCCGCCGTATTCCCCGACCATAAATTCACTAAAAAAGCTCCTGTCGGCACAGCCATCAGGAGCAAAAAAAGTATAGCCGGGTGGCCCGATATGGACTCAAAAATAGCGCGGAGGGTCATGGGGGAAGGGGCATTGAGCACGGGGCTTGGAGCAAGGATCACGGGTTGTTTTCGCCGTGCGCCCCGCTCCAAGCCCCATGCTTTTTATTTCAACGTTAGCAAATAACCGATGGTAAAGTTGGCATCCCAGTCGAAAACGAACTGGTCGCAGCCCGTCGCGTCGGCGATGGCTTTGTAGATGTTCAGCCCCGCTTTCGATTTCGCATTGTCGAGTTTATAAGCCGATGGCGCGTCAAGAACGGTGTAGCGTTCTTTGCCTTTCCGAACACTCTTCGCCAGCTCAAATGGTACACCCCCAATAATGAAGCAGGTTTTGCGGTGATCACTTGGCACCTGCTTTGCTTTCGCCTGCACATCGGTAGCAACCGTTTCGTCGCTGGTTCCATTCTGGAAATACTTAGCCCCGTAGGTTTCCAGCGCTTTGGTTGAGCCGCCTTCTTTCCAGGAAATCTTGGTGTTCCCCGAGCCAATATCCGCTACGAACGAATTGTCAGCATATTCGGCTGGGAGTACCGCCCGCAACCCCAGCGAACCTTCCTGTTCAGGCGTAACCGTATTGACTACGTAGTTGAGTGTTTTCAGGGCTTTGATAATTTTCTGGGTTCCCTCGGCTTTAACCGCTCCCGAGCTAACCACAAACTGAATATCACGACCGCCAACCCCAAAGTCGAGCATTTTGCCGATGTAGCTCTTCAAACCTGCCCGGATGTCATCATCCGACGCCATGTTTTCGATGACGAGACTATTGCCAAACTCAGCTTTTTCGAGTTTCCAGTGTTTCTGGTCATCAATCCGAACGATGAACGAGTTGAAGCCGCTGGCCCCCATTTCGACAACCCCTTTTAGCTTGCCATTCTGGGGTTCTGGGGGTGTAAATGTGAACGATTTCTGCGACTGATTGCTGGAGGCTTCACTCGACGATTTATCATCCGATGCGCTGGATTCCTCCACGGCCCCTTCAGCGGTTTTGTCATCCGCGCGGGGCAGCGTTTGCGATTCAGAATATTCTTTGTCTTTGGGCGCCAGTTTGCGCAAAGCGGCATTACCACCGAAGTAGCGGAAGGCAAAGAAGGCAGCGCCCAGTATCAGGGCCGTAATGAGTAGCCGACCGGCCACGGTTAAACGTTGCATAGTTTTAAAGGTGAAAGAGTGAACCGGAACGCCGGAGCGGAGCGAAAGAGTGAGTAAAAACCTGCGTCAGCTTTTCGCGCTTTCGCTCATTCACTCTTTCGCTCTTTAAAAATTAGTCAAGCAAATTTTTATACCCGGCATCTTTAGCCGGGGTAGGGCCGAGGTTAACTGGTTGAGCAGGGGCATCTAACTGAACCATCTTGAACTCCCCTTTATTGTAAGCCTCAAGCAAAGCCTCGCCTTTGTCCGACAGAATGCCATTCTGAATATCTACGCCGTTAATGAAGTCCATCGAAAGGTCCATGGCCCGCTTCATTTCGCCGAGTTTCATGCTCATATCGTCCTGAATGTATTCCATCGACTGGTCGAAGTAAAACTTCTTGTCAGGGTCGCCTTTGAAGATGCTAACCGCCGTTTTGAGCGCGTTCGAACTATCTTTAACGATCTGGTATTCAGTTTCTTTGAGCCGAACTTTGATTTCGGTTTCCTTGATGATGTAGTCGGCGCTCTGGTTTACTTTTTCCATGAACGCCAGCACATTTTTCATGTTCCGCTGAAGGGGTAGCAACTTCTCGTTCATCTCCTGCAAACCCGCTCCTTCGATAGTGGCCAGTTGCGCTGTTTCGCGCATGCCGGGTTTGTCACTCAATGAATTCGCCTTGTTGGCTTCCGCAAATTTCTGCTTGATCGTCTCGTTGTTCTCGTTAATTTTTTTGTTCAGCTTCACCAACTGCCCGGCCAGAATATTGATCTGTCCCTGCATCTTCTCGCGCTTCTCTTTTAAATCCTGAATGTAGATTTTCATGATGGCGATGGGATTCAGTTGAATGACCGTGCCCGTAATGCTGCGCATCAATGTTTTAAACAGGAAGAAAACCGCCGTCCGAACATCTTTGCTCGTGAACAGGAAAATCAGTACGCCCAACGCACCCAGTAACAGCGCCAGTTCGAGAATATTCGACGTAGCACGGATCAGAAATTCAACGATTCGGTTGAAGTAAACCAATCCCAGACCAGCCACCCCGGCCAGTGTGATCATACCTAGAATACCTTCGGGGCGGCTCCAGAACGAACGCTTCTCTACGTCCGTATTGCCGCCAAGTTGAGAAAAATCAGGTGTTGCCATTTAGTTTTAAGTTATAGGTTTTTGGGTATTCGGTTTACGGTTTTTGGTTGGCTGACACTTAGTTTCTTTCGCCGGTCCGCCAGCCAAAACCGAGAACCGAACACCTATTTCAAATACTGCGCCATTTTAGCAATGTCAGCTTTAATTTGGTCGGTAAAGTGCGCAAACGTCGACTCGTAGTTTTTCTGATTCTGCGTGATTTTTGCACTTTGCTCGTTTACTTCGCCACCAATCGCCGTCAGTCGGTTTGTGTTAGCGTCAATCTGCTTCTGAATCTCGATCAACTGTTTGGCCAGGTTTTCATTTTCCATTTGCAGACGCTTTTGTTCTGTCTGCAGGCCGCCCACCCGTTCGGCCAGGGCTGCTTCAACACTTTTGCCAAAGGCTGTCTGATCCTTATTCAGTACCGCAATGTATTGATTGGCTGTATTCGTCAACACACCTATGTCGGCCGGACCGCCAAGCGCCTTAAAACTTGCCCAGGCCGCCTGATACTGCTTGTCTTCCGGCAGGCCAAGGTTGCTTAGGCTACGTAGTGTTTCGCGAAACTCGAAATAGTCGGGGCCGGGTGGATTGTTCTGCGCCAGCACATTCGCAAAATGCTCCGCGAACTTCGAATCCACAGCTCCCGACGGAGCCGAAGTAGGCACGTTACCGCCTGATGGCGATGCCGATGCTACCGTTGAGGGACCTGGATCGGTCGAGTTGGTGGCCGGTCTGGGTCCCGAAGCGGCTGAGGCAACGGGTGGCGTTCCGGTTGAAACGGTTCCGGTTTCTTCCTCTTTGACGAAGAAACCCAGGATTTTACGGCCTAGCGATTTATCTGGTTCTGGCATAAAGGTCTGTCGTTTCGGGAGCGCCCGTTCGATCAAAAGATTAAGCAATGTTAAGGGGTTCAGGCCAATCCCGCAATATGAGATTTGGCCGAACGGTTACGGGACTTGACAAATTGCCACAGGGCGTGCCGAATGTTAGGACCATATCCCTATTTCAACCTATCCTCCATCCGGTCTCTGAATTTTTCCACCTTAGGTTTCGAAACAAGCGTAATATACATATTGTACTTGTTGTGGCGATAATAATCCTGGTGATAGACCTCCGCAGGAAAGAATGCCTTAAACGATTCCACCTGAGTGACAATGGGTGCTTTATGATTCGCCTGATCGCGCCGGATGGCCCCTTCAATACGTGTTTTTTCGTCAGGAGTCCTATAAAAAGCAACGGATCGATAATGTTTACCAATGTCGGGGCCTTGTTTGTTCAACTGAGTAGCGTCGTGACCGGCAAAAAAAGCATCCATTAGTACGTCGTAAGAAATCACCTTTGGGTCATAGTAGATTTGTACGGCTTCGGCATGCCCCGTCTGATCTGTACCGACCTGCTCGTAGGTTGGGTAGTCGAGATCACCACCGGCATAGCCAGACACGGCTTCCCGAACACCCCTGAGTGATTTCATTTCTTCCTGCACAGCCCAGAAACAACCCCCAGCTACCGTAGCCACGGCCTCCCCGGAACGTAGCGTCGGTAATTTAGCCGGATTAATGTCGATAACGTTGCTGGTTTTATCGGCTGGTTGCTGATTGCAACCTACCAACAGCCCGACTAAAAATACCTGAAAGACGAAATGAACAACTGATTTCATAAGGCTATCGCTACGTTCGAATAACACAAAACCAGCCCGGTAGGTTATCGCGCATATCGCTAACTTTGCTTTACTTACAACAACTGACTATCGACTTACGACTGTAATCTATGTCGCTCACGACCTTAGGACTTGAACTGCCTACCGACCCACGTTGGGTTAACATCGCCGAAATGAACATCGGTGAAATTCTGATCGATCATGCCTGGTGCGAACAGAAAGCCGCATCGTCGTGTATCTCGCTTATTGTCATGTACACCGACAATGTGAAACTGGTAGAAACATTGACGCCCATCGTGACCGAAGAGTGGGGACATTTCCAGCGTGTACTCAAAGAGCTTAATAAACGGAATATTCCGCTGGGGCGTCAGCGAAAAGATGACTATGTAAATCAACTCCGCACCCGAATTCGCCGGACGAGTGGCGATCAGCAGGGGCAGATGATGGACAACCTGCTGATCAACGCCCTCGTCGAAGCCCGAAGTTGCGAACGTTTTAAACTTCTTTCGGAACATCTGGCCGACGAAAGCTTACAGAAATTCTATCGGGAGTTAATGGTTTCGGAAGCAGGCCATTATCGCACCTTCATCGAGTTGGCCGAGACCTATTTGCCCGCCGAGCGCGTCCGGATACGCTGGAAAGAATTCCTGTCCATAGAAGCCGACATCATGGCCAATCTGGAGGTACGTAGCGACCGGATGCATTAGTCTTACATTACCAGGATTGACAGAATAAAGCAGGGTTAGCCACCAGATACATCCTGTGAATCCTGGTAATGTAAAAGTGGCATAGAAATATAATATTGAAGGGCATACGTCTCCTACAGTCTGGTCTACTATTCGTACCGTAGTGGAATTGAAATGCTGTTGCCTGAGTTTTGTTATATTACATCTGTTTGTTGGTAATGGTAGTTAGTTTAAATCTTTCTCTGGGGTAAATCGTCGGCCAGCGTAGTAGGAATGTTTTTTATCCGCAGCATCCCGATCGGCTTCGTTACGGACGAGTGCAAACGAAGCCAGGTCCGCTCCGTTCAACACGTTTCCGTTGTAGTAAACACGTTTATCATCTTTGGCGTATCCGGATTCAAGAACTGTGAAGGATGTTATATCAGCTTCTTCAATGCGGCTGCCTTTATGAAAAACGGCTTTATTGTCCCAAGCATAGTTATCTGATACTAATTTAAACGACGCTTTATCGGCCTCTCTGATCCATTTCTCCTGGAAATAAAGGTGCGTGCTGTCGGAGGCATAATCAATGGTCGACTCATCCCATTGTTTAAACGTGGCTGGGTCAGCCGCTTCTACTACGTTATGTTTATAAAAAGCGTGGTCTTTATCCAGCGCATAGTACATACCAGCGGTGGTAAACTTGTTTGGATCAGCCTCATGAATGACGCGAATGCCCGAGGCTGACTTTCCAGCCGGCGTATCCAGCCTGGTCCAGGAGTAATAAACGGCTTGCTGATCCCTAGAAAAATTTCTGCTTAACACCGCAAAGGAACTGCCGTTGCTGCCAGGGATTGGCTTAAACTCAAAATAGCCCACCTGCTTATCTTTCCCAAATCCGTAATCGAGGGGTTCAAAGGAGGCCACGTCGTTCACGGCAAAGCCTGAATCTTTATAGTAACAACGAAACTTATCTTTCGCATACTCATTGCGAATAGCTACAAAAGAGCCCACATCGGCCGTAGGAATCGAAATGATCTTATCCTTTCGGGTCGTATTGAACAACTGAAAGTCAATGTAATTATCACAATAAAAAACGGTTGCCCGGTCTTTGCCAAAATGGTCATCGAGCGCCGTAAAACTGGCCCCATTTGCGCCATCAATAGATAGTCCCCGATAATACGCCCTACGTTTATCTTTGGCAAAAACGTCATTCAGGGCCACGAACGTAGCCTCGTCTGCTTCATTGATAAGATTGTCTTTATAGTAGACGGAGCCATTTTTCGTCTGATAACCGGAATTTTTACAGGACGTCAGCCATCCCAGTTCAAGAAGAGAAAACAGAAAGGGGAGAAATTTCATGGTTCACAAATAGCTGAGATGGCGGACAGAATTGATGAAGACTAATTTTCCTGCCATTTATTCCTGGCTGATATTCAGGATTTCGTTGATCAGCCAGCCATTACCACTACGTATCAATCGGAATTGGTAGGCGTCAAATAAGGTAAATGTTACTGTTGCCCGGTTTTTTACGATCGTTACGGTGTCAATTTTTAGCGATTTCAGGGAAGCCAGCATCATGTCGACATCCTGCGTAAGAAGCACCAGATCATAGTCAAATCCGGTGGGTGGACCTTCGATCTGGGGGATTTTTTGAAAGCCTTCATTACGTTGCCTGAAAAATATCCGCCATTCATTCAGGTAGGCATCGGTCAGGAGATGGCTGCTTTTAAGATAAGCCAGGTAGCGTTCTCCATTTGGTAAATTAACCGAATAAGGCTTCCCCGCTTTTTGATTGACTAACGAAATGCGGCTGGCTACCTGAATGTGAGTTTTATACCAGACCAGGAACGTAATGACGGTTTGCCTGGCCTGGACAGGGTCATTGGGGGCCACAATAGCCATGTCAGCACAGGGCCGGGCACGTAGCAGATCCTTGCGGTGATCGGCTGGCGCGATGAAACTTATCAACGCTAAGGTTACGGTTATACCTGTAGATTTCATTCGTTGGACTGTTTTGTGGAGTAGGGCAGACTGCCACGTAGCAGACAAGCAATTTGTTGCCATGTAGCAGAAGGCAAACGAGTGTATTCATACGCTAACTTGCCCGACAAAAGTAGGTATGTCGCTATCGATCCGTTAGGGGTGATTAACAACGGGATGCTCTGAAGTAACAGCAGGCAACTTTGCCTGTATACTTAGCAGCCATATAAGTACGTTGCGCAGATACTAAGGCTCAGGCCAATACTTTCTGGCGGGTTTCTACCCAGACCGTAGCCATAAGGGCACTCAACCAGGCCAGCCCTGTGCAGCCCCACATCACAAGCTGAAATGTGTGCAGAAAGGCCAGCTTGATGGTTTTTTGCAGTTCGATTCGATGGGTAAACGTAACGCCCTCCGGCACGCTGATGCCACCTAGTTGATCGGCCTCGGCGCGCAAAGCCGAAACAACGGAAGGTGTGAGATGTAACGGTTTAATGAATTCGATCAATTCATAACGGAAACTGACAATGGCTACTGAACCCGCTATCGCCAGAAATAACACACCAGCCGTTCGGGAAACCGCATTGTTGATGCCCGATGCGGTGCCCGCGTAGTGCGTGGAAACCGAACTCATCACCGCGTTGGTCAGCGGTACGACGGTAAAGATCAGACCTATTCCAAAGAGTAACAGACCTGGCAGAAAGGTGAACCAGTAATGACTCGGACCAGGCGTAAGGCCAATAAACGATAACCACAGAAAAGCAAAACCAACAATAATAGGCCCGATGATCAACGGGAGTCGGGGACCATGCCGGTCTGAAAAACCTCCCGCCCACCGGGAGAATAAAATCAGGGGTAAAGGCAACGCAATAAAGGCCATACCCGCCAGAGCGGGTCGGTACCCCTGAATTTGTACCAGATTGAGCGTCAGGAAAAAAGAGGCTGTACTTAAGGCCCCATATAAGAGCAGTGTGAGCAAGTTGGTCCCGGTGAATGTTCGGGAGGCAAATAAATGGAGGGGTACCAGGGGTGCTTTCTGATGGGTTTCTACCCAGACAAATGCACCTAAACTAGCGAGCCCTCCAACCAGCGAACCGTAGACAGCCGGGTTTGCGGGGCCCAGCGACGACCACATAGTGAAACTGTACGTCAGACCCGCCAGTCCCAAGGACGACAGCAGGCTTCCCCAGTAGTCGATGGGCCCGGTGTCCGATTCGTCACGGGTTTCAGGCACTTTAACATAAATAATGGCAAAAGATGCCAGGCCAAGCGGTAGGTTCAATAAGAAGATATATCGCCACATGCCGGCGTCGGCCAGTAAACCGCCGAGCAAGGGGCCTGCCACCCCCGTGAAAGCACCTGCTGCCGACCACGTACCAATCGCTTTTCCTCGTTTTTTACCCTCAAATAAAGCACTGATAATGGCCAGACTGCCCGGAATCATGAGAGCGCCACCCATACCCTGCAAAATACGCGTGGCAATTAGCCATTCGATAGAAGAAGCCGCTCCACAAGCCGCCGAAGCGACTACAAACAGGGCAATCCCCGTCATCATGATTTTCTTGCGCCCCAACTGGTCGCCCAAAGCACCGCCCATCAAAATCAGGGAAGCCAGCATTAAGGCGTAGGCATTGACAACCCATACCAATTGGGTCGCATTGGCTTTCAGACTTTGCTGGATGACGGGCAACGCTACGTTGAGGGCAGAGGCATCGATAGAGGCCATACTGGAGGCCAGAATCGTAGCTGTCAGTACCCAGTTGCCTGCGTTGGTAGTGGTAAGCTTAACCGCCATAGTTGGTCAATGATCCAGTATTTTCCTGCTTAACAATTGATACGAGCAACTTGCATGGATCGTATACCCGGACGTTACGGAGCTGTACTATCAGACAGGCGATTAGTGGGGTAGCCGCGTAAATGAACAACCGCGTCTGTGACGTTGACGGTTGAACGGAATCTTATCCGACTATGGTACTTCGGTGGAATTGGTAGGCAAGCGCGACCAGACATGGCTCATTAGCAACAATTTGATGAATTTGTCGGTTACTTGAGCGGTCATTAACGCTATGAGTTGCCCGATAAATTTTGTACTAAGATTAGTCATTTTGTGTTGCTTTACCTATTGTGGTTATAGTCAACAGCATCCATATGAGCTAAAAGTTACATCCGAAAATGATAATTACTGCCTGCAGTTTCATGACGGATATTACACAAATGGGTTGTTTTTAACCCTGAACTACCTGCCCAACCGATTAAATAAACGTATCACCGACGCCAATAAGCTCACTAAAATTACGTCCTCTTATCAACTGGGACAACTGATCTTCACGCCCGGTTCTATTGGTCCCGCCATCACGGTTGATCTGATTGACAGACCGTTTGCGGGCTATCTGTTCGCTGAAAAGGGCATGACATTCTTTTACAAAAAAGGGCATGTACTGAAAACTTCAGTAGCCGTGGGTGTGGTCGGGAAAGATGCGCTGGCTGAGCAATCACAGCTCTTTATCCATAGAACCTTCGATCTGATCAAGCCCAAAGGCTGGAATTATCAGGTTAAAAATGAGATAGGCGTCAATCTACAGGGGCAGTACTGGCATGAACTTATTCCCGACTCCTGGCGCAAAACCTGGCTCAATGTTCACGCTACGTCTCAGGTAACAATTGGAAACACGTTCACCAATGCCTCCGCAGGATTTCTGTTTCAGGTGGGCCGTTTTGCCCGACCCGACCAATCGTCTTTATTTAATGCCCGCATTGACCGGGTTCAGGCACCTACCCAAAAAACGACGGAATTGTATGGCTTCTTTCATCCATCCTACCAATATCAATTGTATAATGCCACGGTAGAGGGCGGTCTTTTCAGTTCTAATGCAGGGGCCATTTTGTCTCCTCTCAGGCATTGGGGATATAGGAATGATATTGGGTTTGTCTTTTCGCAGGCCCGATGGACGCTCCAGGTGGTGTATTCATTCAAACAGCGGGAAACCGCACGGATGAGGCAGAATGAACAATACGTTGGCCTGACAACGGCATACCGTTTTGGTCAGTAAGCGCATTACTATGCCCGAATCGTCTATCCGTAACGTAGTGGCATCTATAGCCAGGTCGATAGCCTGCCAAATCAACTAGATTACTGAATTTATCTGACCATTTAGCGAATACTCGCTGACTGGTCAGTTATCTTTACTGTACGACTAACAACAACGACTATTGACTTTTCTTCGGCAAACGGCCCAACGTATTTTTGACACCCACGGTCCCAGCCTGAGTGATGTTTGGGTGATTTTGCCAACCCGCCGGGCCGTGTCTGTATTTCTGGACGAACTGGCTGCACGTTCTGATCGCCCTTTTCTGGCTCCGCATACCCTTGCTGTCGATGATTTCATTACGCAGGCGGCTGGTGTACAACTTATTGACTCCGTTAGTCTGCTCTTTGAACTCTACGATGTCTTTCGGGAGATTGACCCGTTGGTTGAGTTTGAGCAATTTGTGGGGTGGGCATCGATCTTGCTGGCCGACTTCGACCGTATTGACCAATACCTCGTTAGTCCTAATGAACTGTTCAGTTACCTGACGGCGGCCAAAGCCCTCGAACGCTGGCAGGTGGATAGGCCGTCGGCCGCCAAACCCATTGTCGAAACACCGGGCACGACACGCTACTTCAAACTTTTTGAGAATTTACATACGGCCTACAACGCGCTGCATCAACGCCTGACCCAGCAGGGGCTGGCCTACAGAGGTATGGCGTACCGGATTCTAGCCCAAAATGTTGAGTCGCTGATTCGGGACAATACGGCTTATGAGCGCGTTTATTTTGTCGGTTTCAATGCCCTTAGCCGGGCAGAGGAACACATCATAAAAGTCCTGGTCGATGCGCAGCAAGCCGAACTCATTTGGGACGCCGATCAGTATTACATGGGTGACAAAGGCCAGGAAGCGGGCGAATTTCTGCGTCGATACCGGGATAATGGCTGGTTTTTCTCTAAACAAAATCACGCAGACCTTGCCCAGCAAGCCAATAACCTGCTCGGCACCGAAAAAAACATTCGTATCGTCGGCGTGCCGAACGCCAGTATGCAGGCCAAGGTGGCCGGGAAAATTTACAGTGACTGGCAAAATAGTCATCAGTCGTCAGTCAATAGTTATCAGCAACTGACTGACAATCTACTGACAACTGATGACTATCAACTATCGACTAAAAAGACCGCCATCGTGCTGGCTGATGAAACGCTGCTGGTACCGGTGCTCTATGCACTGGATGAAAATGTGACCGATCTGAACGTAACGATGGGTCTGTCGCTACGTTCGTCGTTGTTATTTACGCTGGTCGATACGTTGTTCGAGATGCAGCGAACCGTTCATGAGTTTCGGGCGAAAGACGGTCGTGACCTGCGTATTCCAAAGTTCCACCACCGGCACGTGGTGAAAGTACTAAATCACCCGTTCGTGACGCAGTATGAGCGGATTATGGGCTTGAAATGGCCCGGTGGCGTTCAGGAAAATGGCGAGTTTTTTCCGCCGGAACCGCTGTTTCAGTGGATTGCGAAGACAATCGTGAAAGACCAGCGAGTCTACCTGACCGAGCATGAAATTCAGGCGTTAGGCCAGTATGATCCGCTGGTGCAGGTGCTGTTTACGCGCTGGCCCAATGAAGATCCTATGAAGGCGCTACGTGCTTTCTACGACCTGATCGAACTGCTGCGCGACGTGTACAAAGTCAGTCAGGATGCTATCGAAATTGAATACCTGTATCTGTTTTTTACCCTCCTCAAGCAACTCGAAGCCACGCTGGAGCGGCAGGGGGTAGAGAGCGAGGAGCGAGGAGTGTGGAGAAGGGAGCAAGGACTGGCACAAGGAGACGATGAAATTCCAGGCTCCGCCCCCTATGCTTCAAGCTCCTTGCCCCATGCCACCGTCACCGTGCGTAGTTTTCGGCAGTTTTTGTATGAATTGATTCGGCAAACAAGCATCCCGTTCACAAGCGAAGGAAAGAGCCAGTTACAGATTATGGGGATGCTCGAAACGCGGGCCCTGGATTTTGATCGCGTCATTATTCTGTCCGTGAATGAGGGTATTTTGCCGCAGTCCCGGAAACTGAACTCGCTGATTCCATTCGATATTGCTTCCGAACTTAACCTGCCAACATACCGTGAACAGGAGGCTGTTATGGCCTACCATTTTTACCGATTGCTACAACGGGCCAGCGAGATTGTCTTACTGCATACTACGTCGACCGACGCTTATGGAAACAGCAAGGGAGAACCCAGTCGATTCATTCGGCAGATTGAGCATGAACTGGTACCCCGTTCGAAAGGTCTCGTTCGGATTAGTTACCCAACGGTGCGCTTTGGACGTACAGGCGCCGACACCGTTGCTGACCTGACCGCCCTGCGCGTTCCTAAAACGGAATCTATCCGGGCAGACCTTATCAAAAGCCTGACAACGAAAGGATTATATCCATCACACCTGAACCAGTTTGTCAGTTGCTCGATGCGGTTTTATTTCAGTCGGATAGTCAGTATTAGTGAAGACGAAGATATTGAAGAGAAAATGGGTGCGGCTGAGTTCGGGAGCTGGTTGCACAAAGTAATGGAGCGGTTAGACCTTGAGTATCATCTAAAAGCGTTGCCCATTGATGAGTCAATCATCAAAAAGCTGCTTGACGAAGAGTTTGCTAAGTCGATGAAAGGGCGGGTCATTGAGTCGGGAATGAATTTGTTGCTGTACGAATTAGCGCAGAAACTAATGCTCGACTTTCAACGCCAGCAAAGCAAACTTACCGGCCTGACCGTTATCGGAACCGAGCAAACCCTCGAAACCTATCTGACCGTGCCCATTGATGGAGGAGCGTCAATTCAGGTACGTATTGCCGGAAAAGTTGACCGGATTGAACGCTACGGGGACATTATCCGGATTGTCGATTACAAAACAGGCAAGGTCAGCCTGCCCGAAAAAACGCCCCTGGATCTGGCCGAAAAGCTCCTGAAAGATGGCCGGGAGGATAAAATGCGGCAGTTGTGGCTTTACCGTTATTTGGCCCTTAAAAACATCAGCGCCTACGGGGGATTACCCCGCGACAAAGCAAAAAAAGATATTTTTCCCGCGGTGGGTCTACCCGTAGAAGCAGGTTTTTATTCGTTTCGCGACGTAACGGGTGGGTTTAAATCAAATCCCGTCCGGTTTGGCGACGACGACAGTCCGCAGCAATACATCGACGATTCAGAAGCGTTACTGCGCCAACTGATTCAACAACTACTCGATCCGAACGAGCCTTTTAAGAAGACAGACCAGCTCGAGACCTGCCAATATTGCGATTTTAAAGGCATTTGCGGACGGTGAAGGGGCATAGGGTTTCTGGAAGATTGCCTTTCCCTAGGCCCTTACCCCCATGCCCTCTGCCAGTAAAAAAAGCCTGATCGTAGGGCGACCAGGCTTTCCTATTGAATACAACCTGAATTGAAAAAAGCAATGTTGGATGCTACTCGTTGAGCAGCAAGTGGGACAAAATTGGTAAATAAAAAGATTTAATACAACTATTTCAGTAAAAAATATTGCTTTTACTAACGTTCATGGCTTAAAGTCAAGGACCAGTAACGAATACTAGTTGCCAGACGCCGGGCCAGCGTCGTGCTATCTTATCTTCTTGTAAAAAAACTTAATTTATTTTTAGGTATATAAACGACCGGCCATAGTACTGCTGGTCTTGGTACGACTATTTCGCTGCCCATTGGTTCCTAACCGGGAAAACAGATTTCTTCCGTTGTTGCACCCTGGTACAGGCGAAAGTTAGTTTAACAGGTTGCCTGGTATTCAGGCGTTTGGTGCTACCAACGGGACAAAGTGCTTCTGATTAAGCGGCAGGTTATCAGCGGTCCAGTCTACGTCATTTACAAACGCAAACGCTCGCACCGGGCAATTGGCTACCTGGCAATAATGGCAACATTCCTTCTCGCAGGGGTCGGTGTGCACGAAAATTTCGACTTCGCCCTGAAAGCCAGCTTTGAGCGTATCCTCAAAATGATGCACTTCTTCGTGCACCTGATTTAGCTTCCAGTAATAGGGTAGGGTTAAGTGGCAGTCGATATGCAGATCGGCACCGTATTTCTGAACGCGCAGGTTGTGCACATCAATCCAGTTACGGTCTTTGTGGACGTTCAGGAGGGACACCACGCGATGGAGCGTCGGCACATCGGCTTCGTCCATAAGCCGGGCCACCGACTGGCGGGTAATCTGAAATCCATTATAAATTATGACCAGCGCCAGCACCACCGAGAGCGCACTATCAATCCAGTGTTTGCCGGTCCACAAAACCAGGGCCACGCCTATCATAACGACGATACTACTGAACGTATCGGTGAGCAGATGTTTACCATCGGCCGTCAGGGCTGCAGAATCAGCCTGGTTGCCCGACCGAATAAGCATCCAGCCTACAAAGGCGTTGGCTACGGCTGTCAGGCCCACGAGCGCAAACCCCCAGTCGAGGTTACTAAGCACTTTGGGCTCGAAAAAGCTGTTAATGGCCTGCCAGATAATAACCAGTCCTGCCGATAGGATCATGGCGCCCTCAAATCCAGACGATAGAAATTCGATCTTTCCGTGGCCGTAAGGATGGTTCTGGTCGCGGGGCTGCCCGGCTAAGTAAATGCTGTAAAACGCAAACCCACTGGCTATTACGTTGACAATTGACTCAACCGCATCACTCAGAATAGCCGTTGACGAGGTCAGAAAGTAAGCGGTGAATTTGAGAATCAGCAGGACAATACTTAGGCCCAGCGAGATGCCCATCCAGCGGTATTTCGTTTGTTGACTGACACTCATGCGGGCCTGTGGAATTGCGTTTGGTGCCGCAAAGGTAACGATTCGAAAGGGGAATGTTTACCTGAAATCAGCCGGGGAAAGAGTTTGTCTTCTGGTTAACCACCGGGTTTGGCGTAGTCGGAGACTACGCCAAACGTAACATCTGTCCTCCTGTCTTACTTAACTGCCTTCGGCGCCAGCCAGCTATCCCGAAATTTCTGCATGTCTGGCGTAAGGGCACCCCCCGTTTTTTCGTACAGCTGAACGGAGGTCGCCGGGTTTTCAGCCAGCGTAACTGACGCCGTTTTTGGGTCGCCCCGGTGCGTATAGGCAACCTGAATCACATCGCCGGGTTTGTGCTGGGCAAGCGCTGACTGAATGGCTTCTGTCCTGGTAACGGCCTGGTCATCTACCGCCGTGATTACGTCATCAATGTCCAGACCCGCTTTATAAATGGGCGTTTCCCGGACCGTATTAGCCCCTATAGCCAACCCTTTGTCGGTTTCATTGTAGCGGATATTGCCGAGCCAGGCCTTGCCCTCCTGCGCTTTCTTGAGCGTAAGGCCTGCCTTCGCCAGCAACGTAGCATAATCGATGGCTTCGTGACCGTAGATGTATTTACTGAAAAATGACCTGGCAAAATCGGGCGTCGTTACGCTGCCGAGTACTGTTTGTAAGCCATCGACGGTGTAAGGCTGTTCAGTTTTGCCAAATTTCTTCCAGACGGCCTGCATATACGTATCGAGCGACTGATTGCGCTGGCGTAATTCCAGATCAAGGGCCAGGGCAACGGCTGCTCCATAGGTATAGTAGGACGTGAACATGTTCACGTAATTGTTTTTATCGATAGACACGCCCGCATCAACAAAAACGGCGTGGCTACTGGCGTCAATTGGCGAATAGTGCGTTGCGCCGGGCGTTTGCTGTTTGGTGTAAACAATACCCGACAACGTGTTGGTATAGTCCTCAATGGGTGTGAAACCCGCCCGAACCAGCAGCAACTCCCCGTAATACTGCGTGAAACCTTCGGCAAACCAGAGTTCATAACTCATGTTGCTTTTCTCGAAATTGAATGGCTCCAGCGTTTTTGGGCGAATTCGTTCAACATTCCAGCAGTGGAAAAATTCGTGCGCAAATACACCTAGCACGCGCTCTGGCCCGGTGAAGGCAATGGGAACGGCGATCATAGTTGAGTTGCGGTGTTCCATACCATCACCCCGAACATAGGGGTTCAAACTGGCCAGGAACGTATAGCTGCCGTAATCGTATTGCGGAAATTCACCATAAACGGCCTTCGCCTGATCGACAATGCGGGCAATTTTCTTCGCGAATCCATCGGCAGTTGAGTCGGGCACGGCGGCTTCCAGCGCTACCCGAAAGGTAATGGGCTTGCCATCCGAATTGGTACGTTGCCATTCCTTTACAGCCAACTTTCCGATTTTCGTAGGCGAGTCCATGAAGTACTGAAAATTAGGGGCCGTAAACGTAAAGCGGTCAGCCGTAGGTTCCAACTGCGTGGCGACTACGCCCATATTTTCACTCGGCACGTTAAACTTCACCTCAATCGGCCGCTGGTCGAACCCCTTGATCCATAGGAACGTAGCAGGCATGTTCAGGTGAATGCTCTGCGGATCAATGCCCAGGTAAGTGCCGTCTGGATGGTTGCCAAATAGCGTGTAGCTGATCTTGATCGTACCGTTGTGGATAGGCACCGTGTAGACGTCGCCCTCTGTGCGAACGAGTGTCAGCGGCTTATTCTGCTCATCTACTGCTGTAACATTATAAACGTTCTTCCCAAACTCGTGGGTGGCATACCGTCCCGGCGACGAACGACTCATTCGGAACGTAGCGGTCTGTTTCGGCAACTGCGAAACCGTCAGGCTAATCCGGGCTTCGTGGTGAATGGCGTTCGGAAAGGAAACGTCATACCGGATAGTCTGGGCGTAACTGACGTGAAAAAGAAAAAAAGAAAGAAGGAGCAGTGTAGTGGTTTTCATGTTGACGAAGATACGGAGGATTTATTTTTTGAGCTTCTCGAAGGCTTTATACACGGCCAGGTGGAAAATAGTCGCGTGATTTTCATCTGTGAAGTAGTGAAAGTCGGTCTTGATCGTTTTGGCAGCGCTCTTTTTCAATAAGTCTGTCAATCGGCTGGCATCGGCCTCCATAATCTTTCCTTCTTTTCCCACGGCCACAAAAACAGTTGTGTTCTGTTGAAAATCAGGCTTTGCAAATACAGGCGCAACAGATAGTAAGGATTCGTTATCCCACCATAAACTTGGACTCACGATAATGTAGTGGTTGAACAAGGTGGGCTTTTTGAACAGAATTTCCGTGGCCAAAAGCCCACCCAGCGATTGCCCAATAATCGTTTTCGAAGAATTGGTACTGTAGTTTTTTTGGATGTACGGTTGCAGTTCGGTCTCGATAAAGGCGATAAACTTCTGCGAGTGACCTGTTGTCGGAAAGTCCTTTCTGTCTTTCTCAATCGTGGTCGGATACGTGAAATCCCGCCGTCTATCGACATTGGAAATGCCGACAACAACCGATTTAGGCAACAACTTAACCCATGGAAAACTGGCGAATTGCACCAAACCGGCGATGTGAATGAAGTCTTCATCCGCCGAACCATCCAGTAGATAAATAACTGGATACGTAGCGATGGAATCTTTCGAGTAACCTTCCGGCAGGTAAATATTTAATGTTCTGGTTTCGCCTAGCTCTTTCGATGAAATAGCATCAACAAGTCCCAGAACGAACGGTTTTGTTGATGACGTATTTTGCCCAAACGTAGTGTTTGTCAGGGCGATTAAAAGCCAGATGTAATACGTTACTTTAGTCATAAGGACTACTCTAAATTTTTCTGACAGGATTTACAGCCGGGCCGACGTTTCGGACAAGGGATGATTTTATTGGCAAGAGCAATCCTGTAAATCCTGTCAGAAAAACTTACCGGGCTGTATTGGCGGCTGGGGCTTTGCGCGGAATTTTCTGGTCCCGCATGGCCGCATTATAAACGAAAGCGGCCACAACGGTAGCGGCCTGTTTCAGGTCGTCCGGTATCAGGTGGTCGTAGGTGTCCATGTTGGTATGGTGCGTGCGCGTGCTGTACTCAATCGGGTCCTGAATAAACTGGAAGCCCGGCAGGCCAACACGATCAAAGAAAAGGTGATCGGTTCCGCCCGTATTTTTGGGCGTTACCGTTGTGGCCCCCAGGTCGGCAAACGGTTTCAGCCATTGCGAAAAAATGGGGCCGGCTGCTAGATTTTCCTGCAAATAAATACCCCGGATTTTACCGGTTCCGTTATCGACGTTGAAATAGGCTGCTACGTTTTCTCCCTCTTTGTTTAGCTTATTCGTAGCCGGATCAACAAAGTGCTTGGTGACGTAATTCTTTGATCCATGTAACCCTTGTTCTTCCCCACTCCAGAGCGCAATGCGAATGGTCCGTCGGGGTTTGGCGCCAATGGTATTCAGAATGCGAACGGCTTCCATCATGACCGAACTGCCCGCGGCATTGTCGGTAGCTCCCGTGGCGGCATGCCAGGAATCCAGGTGAGCGCCCAACATCACCACTTCGTCTTTCAGCTTGGGGTCAGTACCCGGAATTTCGGCCAGTACGTTATAACCTTTGATATCATCTTTATAAAATTTCGTTTTCACGTCGATCTCCAGCTTGACGGGAATGCCCGCTTTCATCAGTCGGCAAAGCGTCAGGTAATCCTCAACCGCTATCGACAGATCGGCCAGATCATCTGGCGTGGCACCCAGAGCAGCGTTGGCGTAGTCACCACTGACAAACAACGTACCATCCACGCTGTTCTGCGTCGTGTTAAGCATGCCCAATGCACCTTCCTGCTTCGCTAATTTTCGCATCTTCTGGTTAAACGCATTCTGCGTGCGCATCGCCAGCATCCGGCTGCGCATCGTCGTGTCCGGTCCTGCCTGTGGCGTCACGGATTCATTGGCCATTTTCTGGAGCTGTTCGTCGTTATACCGATTGGCATCGGACCTGAACGTAGGGGTGATCTTGTAGGACTGATCCAGCAGAATAATTTTGTTTTTCAACCGGCTGCGGTAGCTTTCTAATGCCGTTGTGTCTGATGCGCTGATATACAGAATATCGGCCGCCTGCAACTTGTTTGTGCTACCGCTCCAGGCTCTGGGTACGGCAATAATCGTTTTGTAGTAAGGGGCCGTCATGGCCAGATAGCTATGTTCTACAGCCCAACCCTGGCCCCAGTCACCCCAGGATTCCAGGCGGGCGTTTTGCAATCCCCAGCCCGCGAGTTTGCCTTTGGCCCAGTTAGCGGCTTTAATAAAACCGGGACCCTGCAAGCGCGGACCGTTGACATCGGTCAGGTAGAAGGCCGTTTCCATGACCTGTGAGTGCTGTAAACCCTCTTCGCGAATTTTCTGGATCGTCGTCATGTCCAGTTTATCATCCTGCCCATAGCTTAGTAGCGTAGTGCCAAGAAGTAGACCGATTACGAGTAGTTTGTTATGCATGCCTGTTGATCGATTGGGTAGTAGCCCGAAGATAACAGATGATTCAATGGGTTCTATTGATTCTCTGAATTCTGTTGTTACTACGTTGCTGTCTGATAAGAATCCACCGAATCAGTGGAACGCAACGAAAGTGTATGCGCGAAAGCCGTTAACTTCGTGGCTCCCATTGTAGCCCCTCGTTAAAATCTGGTGGGCTACAGTGACAGTTAGCTTTTTGAAACGTTTATTGCCTGCATGAATACAACTGAAAATCCCTGGCAGACGCTCAATTCGTCAGTCAAATATGAAAACCCCTGGCTTTCTATCCGGCACGAAGACGTATTGACGCCCGCTGGTACACCGGGAATTTATGGTGTCGTTAGCTTCAAAAACAAAGCGGTGGGGGTTATCCCGATTGATGCCGACGGTAATACGTACCTCGTCGGGCAGTATCGCTATCCCCTGAACGAATACTCGTGGGAAATTCCCGAAGGCGGCTCTCCGCTCGACACCGATCCCCTGGATTCGGCCAGGCGCGAGTTGAAAGAAGAAACGGGACTGGAAGCGCAGAAATGGACTAAAATTGCACGAATCCATACGTCCAACTCGGCCACGGATGAAGAAGGGTTTTTGTACATCGCCGAAGATCTGGTGCAGGGCGAGCATGCCCCCGAAGAAACCGAAAAGTTGCATGTCTGGAAATTACCGCTGGCCGAAGCCGTCGAGATGGCGATGACCAGCCGAATCACCGATGCCCTTAGCGTAAGCGGCTTGCTGATTGTCGCGCGGCTACGGGGAATCTAAAACACAGTTTACGGTATTCGGTTTATGGTAGAACGACGTGTTAAATACGTGCGATGGTCTATCGTAATCATAAATCAAGTACCGTAAGCCCTAAAATTTAAACTTCATTACTTGTGTTCTTACCGATTGTTTTTGGTTTTTTGCTGGGTGTAGGCCTTTGTCTGACGTTCGGAACGGTATTTTTTGCCCTGATTCAGAACAGTGTGGACAATGGATTTCGCTCTGGATTTAAAATGGTTCTGGGCGTAATTGCGGGGGATATCATCTTTGTGATTGCGGCCTTAATTGGTACGTCTTTTATTCCCAAAGTGCAGGGTTTTGAAAATATCATGGCCGCCGTTGGGGTGCTCTTTCTCGTCATCCTCGGAATCATGAACATTGTGAAAGGAACGCCCCGGCTGGCTTACCCAAAAACGCGGCTGGGTAATTTTGTATATTACTTCACGACTGGTTTTTTCCTGAATGCCCTGAATCCCGTCAACTTCGTGGCCTGGGTGGCTATTGTGGCCTATATCCGCTCACATCTACACTATTCAGAGGCACAGCAATATGGATTTATGATTGCGGCTCTGGTCGGCATCTTCGCAACCGAAAACGCGCTGGCCTATTATGCCAACCGCCTGAAACGCCTTTTCACACCCCGGGTTGTCGTCATTTTCAACCGGGTAACGGGTGTTGTTTTCCTGATCGGAGCCGCTAATATTGCCTACAATCGTTTATTGGAGCCTCTGTCGAAAGCGCTGAACTGGTAAGAACTTCAATGATGAATTATGAATGATAAATGATGTTAAAGTCCAGCATCATTTATCATTCATAATTCATCATTTCTTTAAAAACCCTTCCCATTCTCCAATTAGTCCCTTTTTCAATACTCTCGGGAATTTGTTCTGGCCGCCCATTTTGCCCCTTGATTCCATCCAGTCATAAAACGTTTTAGTGGGAAGGACCGTCACAGAAATATCTTTCAACGCGTGTTTGCGTTCAACGGCGTAGTCGTCGTTGAGTTCCTTAAGTTTGGCGTCAAGACGGTTGCGGAGTTCGTTTGCGTCCACCTGGTCGTTCGTACCGATGTACCAATGGTGGGCAAACAACGTATCGTGGGCTACGCCCGCTACCGTAAATTCACGAATAGAAATGTTTAATTCGTCGGACACCATCTCGATAGCTTTGTTCATGTTATCGACGGAAAGGTGTTCGCCACACATGCTCAAAAAATGCTTGGTACGGCCCGTAATGACGATTTCGGCGCTTTTTTTGTCCACAAACCGAATCGTATCACCGATCAGATACCGCCAGGCCCCGGAGCAGGTCGAAAGCAAAAGGGCATATTCTTTTCCTTCTTCAACTTCATCAATCATCAGGGTTTGCGGCTTCTGAACCAGTTCGCCATCGGGTGAGAAGTTCTGCTCATTGAACGGGATAAATTCAAAAAACAGGCCGTTGTTCAATACCAGTTGCATGCCCTCCGCGTCGGGATGGGTCTGGTAGGCGATGAAACCTTCGGATGCCAGGTACGTTTCAATGTACGTAATAGGGTGGGCGAGGAGCTTCTCGAACCCCTGCCGATACGGCTCGAACGATACGCCCCCATGACAAAAAACCATGAGATTCGGCCAGATGTCGTGGATGGTTTTGACGTTGTAGCGGGCAATGATTTTTTCCATCAGCAACTGAATCCAGGCAGGCACACCCACTACGTAGCCGATGTCCCAACTGGCCGCCTGTTCCGTGATTTCATCTAGCTTATGGGCCCAGTCGCGCTCCTGCGCAATGTCGCGGCCGGGCTTGTAGAACCGCTCGAACCAGAGCGGGAGCCTGCTGGCCGTGATGCCGCTCAAGTCGCCTTCAAAATGACCTTCCCGGGCATTCAGATCGGTGCTTCCGCCGAGCATCAAACAGCCTTTTTCGTAGAGCGTCGAGGGGAGATTCTGATATTTTCCGAGTGTCAGAATCTGGCGAATGCTGGTTCGCTGGATGGCTTTCGACATGGCCTTCGTTACCGGAATATATTTCGTAGCGGCTTCTGACGTACCGGAACTAAGAGCAAAATACTTTACTTTACCCGGCCAGGCCACATTTTTCTCACCCGCCAGCGTTTGCTTCCACCACCCATCGAACATCTTGTTGTAGTCGTGGATAGGCACGTATTCCTTGTATTTCGAATAGAACTCCTTGTCGGTGCCAAATTCGGCCGAGCGGAGCAGGTCATCAAAATGGTACGTTGCCCCGAACTTCGTAAACTGAGCCTTGCGGATGAGTTTACGAAATACTTTGCGTTGTTGCCGAAGGGCGTTGAACTTCCGCAGTCTCACGACATTCGATAATCGAATCCCGTTTTTGAGCAAGTTACCTAGTAAAGCCATTGCTGAATGATGACCGGGTCGCCGGTGCGATTATGAATGATTAATGATGAACAACTGCTCTCACAATCATTCATCATTCATCATTTATCATTAATAATTACAGTTGCCAGTTCGTCAATTCGTCCATCATGCCGTAGGCCGTGAGGTCGTATTGGCAGGGAACAACAGATATGTAGTTCTGCGACAGTGCGTACTCGTCGGTGTCTTCGGCGTGGGTATCGAAATTGACGAAATCGCCCGCCAGCCAGAAATACCGACGACCGTTTGGATCGCGTCGTTCATCGAACACCTCCTGCCATTTGGCGTTGGCCTGCCGACAAATCCTGATGCCTTGCAAAGGCTCGGCCGTGCGAGCCGGAAAGTTGACGTTCAGGGCTGTTCCACGTTTCAGCCCTCGTTCCAGTACGTTACGGGAGATGGACAGAATATGTTCGTGTGTATGCGAAAAATCGGGTTGTCGGGTGAAGTCGCCGAGTGAGAAACCAATGGCCGGAATGCCCTCAATAGCCGCTTCGATGGCCGCCGACATCGTTCCCGAATAAAGAATACTGATGGACGAATTGCTGCCGTGGTTGATGCCGCTGACGACCAGATCGGGAGCGCGATCTTTTAATACGTGGTGTTTGGCCAGTTTTACGCAATCGGCAGGTGTTCCCGAACATTCGTATGCCGGCACATCGCCATAAATATCGGACGGGTAGAGACGTATCGGATTGGAAATCGTAATGGCGTGACCCATACCCGATTGCGGACTATTAGGGGCCACCACGACGACCGTGCCTAACTGCTTCATTAACTCAACGAGCGTTCGAATGCCGTGGGCCGTGATGCCATCGTCATTCGTAACTAAAATAAGGGGCTTTTGCTCAGCCATGAATTGTGGAGTATTGACTATTAATAACGCTAAACTACGCAAATACGGGCAAGGTGTAGATGAAATTTGTGTGTTCAAGCCCGCAACTGGATTCGTTGCGTTACGTTCAGACTTGATGTCGTTTCTTAAACTGTAGGGGATTCTCGCCCGTTACGCGCCGGAAAATCTTGTTGAAATAGGATAAGCTTTCGAAGCCACTGGCGAAGCAGGCCTCTGTTACGTTGCTGTCGAGGATAAGCAATTTCTGCGCCTGACTGATGCGATACTGGTTCAGAAACTGCGTGAACGTCAGGTGAGTCATGCGTTTGAAATACCGGCAGAAAGCAGCGATTGTCAGGTTCGTCAGGGCGGCCACTTCGGCGATGTCGAGTTTGCGCTGGTAGTTGTCCTCAATAAATTGATACGTTCGTTTCAATCGCTGCTGCTCTTTCAGATTGTAGGCGTTCGTAACGGTTTTACCATGTAGAAACGTTACGTCAGTGCTGGTCGCTAATTGCTGGAAAATGGTCAGCAGCGCCATGATTCGCTCGAAAGGCGGGAGCGTTGCCAAAGCTTCGAGTCGTTCGCCAACAGTACGTTTGGTTTCGCCGTGAAACGAAATGCCGGTTCGGGCCATCTCGAATAGCCGGGCAATGGCTGAAAACTCCGGTGCCTGCCAGAACTGATCGCCCAGGAACGATTCCTTTAACTGAACGACCACTTTTCGGTGGTCGGTTTTGACGCCGTAATCGAAGTTGAGGTGCGGGATATTTGGTCCGATGAATACCAGATCACTTCCTTCATAGCGTGATATATGATCCCCCACGTGCCGGGTTCCGTTGGCTCCGGTAATGTACACAATTTCGTATTCGGGATGATAATGCCACAGGAAAACATCGCTCAGCCGGGGCGTTAGCAGGATATGAAAGGAGCTGTCCGTATCGGGTCGAATTTGCTCTAAAGCCAGCTTCATAGGAAAAGGGTTTTAAACACTTTAACACAGAGATAGCGGAGGAGGATAGAGTTTCACAGAGAAATGATTATGTCAAATCCTCTGTGTATCTCCGTGCATCTCTGTGGTATAATTTTTTATCAGACTTGCCCATAAATTATAACTATACCCTGAGTTTAGAGCAATATAGTGCAAAAAACGGCCAGTATTGATGTGGAAACGTAGTGGCGTGGCTAACTACCTTTGATTCAATAAAAACACCTTAACATCCTAATCGCTAATGGAAACGATGCAACCCACAGGTAAGCCTGCCGCGATGGCTTCGACAATGATTCCCGATAATGCACATAAACACATTCCGGGAAACCCATCCACCGCCACCAGCAGCAAAATCCACTTAAACGACCGCTCAAACCAGAAACCGCTACGTGTGCTGTCGGAAGCCGACTGGCAATTCTGGAAACACAACGGATACATTGTAATTAAACAGGCCGTTCCCAAAGAGCAGGCCGATCGACTCGCCAGTTTTCTGTGGGAGTTTGAGGAAAAAGACCCGAACGATCAGACGACCTGGTATGCGCCACCCCGCGCCGAAATGAAAATGAAAGAGTTGACCAACAGCGGTATGGTTGAACTGTATAACCACCAATACGAATGGGATAACCGGCAGTACCCACGCGTGTACGATGCGTTTGTTGACATCTGGGGAACCGAGAAATTGTGGGTGACCATCGACCGCGCCAACCTGAACTTGCCCGTTCGGCCGGGTTACGAATTCAAAGGATTTATTCACTGGGATTATGACCCTGAAACCCGTCCGCAGAACGTACAGGGCGTGCTGGCACTGGCCGATCAGACCGACGAGAACATGGGTGGTTTTCAGTGCCTGCCCGAACTCTACCGAACCTACGACACCTGGAAATTAACCCAACCCGCCGACCGCAACCGGTTCAAACCTGATACCGCGGGTTTCGACTTCGTGAAGGTGAAAATGGAAGCGGGCGACCTGCTGATTTTTAACAGTACGCAACCGCACGGCATTCGCCCGAATCTCTCCACCGATAAAGTAAGAATGGCGCAATACATTTCCATGATGCCCGCCGAAGAAGATAACGAAGCCCTGCGGCAGTGGCGCATTACGTCCTGGCGCGATCGGCAGGCTCCTGAGGGCTACGCGTTTCCCGGCGACCCGCGCAACTGGGAAAAGGAGCGTTACCAAACCGCCGAACTTTCCCCACTGGGCCGGAAGTTGCTGGGTCTGGATAGCTGGGAATAATCGAATCAGGATGACATAGCCGTGCCACGGTTTAAAACCGTGGCACGGCTATGTCATCCTGATTCGATTATATTATGTTTATTGAGTTGCGTTATCTTTGAGGCTACTTCTCAGCAAAAAAAAACATGCTCTCATCCCGCCACCTGATTTTCATGGAAGTGGCCCGTTTGTTAAGCTTTACCAAAGCCAGCCAGACGTTATTCCTCAGCCAGTCGGCGATCAGCAAGCAGATCAAATCGTTGGAGTATTTTTACAAAACAGGACTGTTTGAGCGACACGGTAACAGCATAAGTCTGACGCAAACCGGGCAGGCATTGTATGCTAAATTGCTGGAAGCTAATCAGCTACAGGAAGATTTGCATCAGGAACTACAGCAAATCAATGAGGACTTTTCGCCACCTACCAAACTGGCCATTGGTGCGAGCACGACCATCAGTTTATACGTATTGCCACCGGTTCTCTCGGCTTACCTGAACCGATACCCTAACATTCAGATCAACGTACTGAACCGCAATTCAACGAATATTCAGAATGCCCTGCTGGCTCACGATATTGACATTGGAATTGTTGAAGGACTGACCCGAATCAACACGCTCGTCTATACCCCGTTTATGACCGACGATGTGCTGGCGGTCTGCTCAGCCCGGAGTCCGCTACGTGGTCGAACGCTTACCATAGACGACCTACCTACTATTCCACTGGCGGTACGGGAGAATGGATCGGGTACACTGGCTATCATGGAAGATGTGTTGAGTAAGCGAGGCATTGCTCTGTCAGCGCTACGTATCCTGATTCGACTGGGTGGTACGGAAGCCTTAAAAAACTTCGTGCTGGCCGATACCTGTCTTGCTTTTTTACCCAAGCGGGCTATTTTGAAAGAATTACTGGCCGGAGAATTGGTAGAAGTGCCCATTCAGGACTTGCCCATTCAGCGTACTTTCTACTTTATTCAGCGGAAAGGAACGGAAAACAGTCGGCTCGTCAGCGCTTTTATTCAATTTATGCAACGCCATTATTCCATAAAGGAATAACTCATGCCAAAACGATATTTGCTTCATATGTTGTTAACCGGCACTTTTCGGGAAAAATACAACCATGAGCCTTGTCATAACTTCATCACTTTTAAGCGATTTGCATTGTTCGCAATGCGGGTCGGTCCACGACGCACTCATCCGTCAAACCCTCTCTAATTGTTGCCAGGCTCCTCTTTTGTGTACCTATTCGCTGGATCGAAGCGTCCTCCAGAAAGCCGATTTAGTAACACGTAGCAAGTCGCTCTGGCGCTACGAAGAGTTGTTGCCCGTTATTCAACCCGAAAATCAGATTAGTTTAGGCGAAGGATTTACGCCCCTCTTAACCCTCAATCGATTAGCTAGTAATCACGGATTTAAACGCCTTACGCTAAAAGATGAAGGCCTTAATCCAACTGGCTCGTTCAAGGCGAGGGGATTGTGTATGGCGATCTCGAAAGCCAAAGAAAACGGCGAAGTTGCCTGCATTATCCCAACGGCGGGCAATGCGGGTGTAGCTATGGCGGCCTACTGCGCTCGGGCGGGTTTAGACGCCGTTGTGGTTATGCCACGCCACACACCCGAAGCGTTTAAGGAAGAGTGTATTGGCTATGGCGCTCAACTTATTCTGGTCGATGGCCTGATCAATGATTGCGCCGTTAAAGTGCAGGAATTAATGCAGCAAGGGAGCTATTTTGACGTATCGACGCTGAAAGAACCGTATCGGCTGGAAGGGAAAAAAACGATGGGCTACGAGATTGCTGAACAACTGGATTGGCAATTGCCGGATGTGATCATGTACCCAACCGGTGGCGGAACGGGACTGATTGGCATCTGGAAAGCCTTCCACGAAATGAAAGCACTAGGCTGGCTGGCGCAAGAACAGAAGCTTCCGCGGATGGTGGCCGTGCAGGCCGAGAACTGCGCCCCCGTGGTTGATACGTATCTGGGGAAACAGACCAACAGCAAACAGTACATTGGCAAACCAACACTTGCCAACGGTCTGGCCGTACCACGCCCCATTGGTGAACCTCTGATGCTCAATGTACTACGTGAGTCGGGAGGGACGGCCCTTGCCGTATCGGAAGACGACATGCTGGAAGGCGTCAGTGAGCTGGCTCGTTACGAGGGCATTTTTGCCGCTCCCGAAGGCGGAGCGATTTGGGCTGCCACGAAGAAATTATTGCACCAAGGATGGCTTCAGCCCGATGAGCACGTATTGCTGTTGAACACCGGTTCCGGTCAGAAATACCTGGATAATATCAAAGGAAAGTGGTATCGCTAATGGATTGGTAGCATCCGGTTTATTCACTACCGAGTGCTACCTCTACCCGTTGCCCCTGCCGACTCTTGTAACCCTGAATGGGGGAGTAGCTTTGGGTTTGCTTGCCGTAATAACCCGTACCGTCGTAAGCACGGATATTGGGGTCCTGTTTGCAATCGTCGGTGCAGGTGCCGCCGTGCTCGTGACCGCAGTTTTCGCAGAGCGTAATATGGTTATTGCAGAGCGGGCTGGCGCAGTTGATCATCCGGCTGGTAGGGGTTCCGCACCGGTAGCAGGTCGATACAATGGCCGGATTGATGTGGTTAACGGGCACCGTTACGCGGTTGTCGAACACGTAGCACTCGCCGTCAAAATCTTCGCCACCGGCTTCCATGCCATATTTGATGATACCGCCGTGGAGCTGATACACATTCTCGAATCCCTGAGCGAGCAAGTAAGCCGATGCTTTTTCGCACTTGATACCGCCCGTGCAATAGGTAACAATTTTTTTGCCCGAGTTTTTCAGATGCTCGATTTCGGCCACATGCTCGGGGAGTTCGCGCAGGTTTTCCATATCGAACGTAATGGCCCCTTTAAACTTTCCAACCTCGTGTTCGTAGTTCGACCGCATATCGACCAGCACAACGTCGGGATCGTTTTTGAGCTGCCGAAATTCCTCCGGTTCGAGGTGAATGCCGGTTTGACGAAGTGGATTGACGCCTAGTTCGGAGTGAACAATCTCGGCTTTTACCCGCACGTGCAGTTTCTGAAATGTGTGCCCATCGGCTTCGTCTACCTTAAACTCAATCCCGGCGAAACGCGGATCAGCATGCAGCGCGGCCATGTACGCTTCACAATCAGCGGTCAGGCCCGATACGGTTCCGTTCAACCCTTCGGGGGCCACAATAATACGTCCCAGCAGATTCAACTGGAGACATAGCAAATGATGCTCCTCGCGATATTGCTCGGGGTTTTCGATGGGTGAATAGATATAATAAAGAAGGACGCGGTACGGTTTCATTAGCAAAAGCAACGTTTATCGTTTATCCCGATGATAAGTAGATATACAAAATTAAACCAAAACAGTGATTAGTCGTCAGCCGTTAGTCAATAGTAGTAGTAAGTTGTAATGTATAAGGTATAATTTGCGCAGCACTTACGACTTATTGCCTGACGACTGACGACTATTATGCACATCGCCATCACCGGAAATATTGGGGCTGGAAAAACAACGCTGGCTGAGCAACTGGCCGCTCATTATGGCTGGGAAGTATTATACGAAGCCGTTGAAGGAAATCCGTATCTGGCTGATTTTTATGACGATATGCCACGCTGGTCATTTAATCTGCAAATCTATTTCCTGAACAGTCGATTCGCTCAGGTTAAAAAAATCATGGATATCCAGCAGGCGAATCGAGTCGCATCTCATCCGAAGACGGTTGTGCAGGATCGAACGATTTATGAAGATGCGGCTATTTTTGCCCGTAACCTCTATCAAAATGCCAGCATGACCGAGCGCGACTATGATACGTATCAACATTTATTTGCGAACATGATGAGCCTCGTTCGTCCCCCGGACCTTATGATTTATTTACGAGCCAGTCTGCCTAAACTTCGCGAACAGATCCAGAAGCGTGGGCGGTCGTATGAGCAACGTATCAGCGACGAGTATTTGACCAGCCTGAACCAGCTCTACGAAGAGTTTGTGGCTTCCTATCAATTTGGCCCCGTACTGGTTCTGGACGTGAATGCGCTCGATTATGCCAACAAGCCAACTGATTTTAAGTACGTATTGGATCAGATTGACGCCCAATTGAAGATTTGACTTTAACTTGCTGCTAATTGATAACCGTAGAAGAAAGGCGTGCTGAGCGATGAAAGGAAGTAAGTTAGATCTATGTCTGAGTCGGGGTTATTTTCGGATGCATCAGGAGATTTTCACCTGCAATGCCGTCCTTTTTGACTACCGGGTATGCTCCGTACATTGGCTACGTCTTGTCCTGGCGAATGTCAGATACGGAGCAAAGCAACTCAGGCTGTTGCGAAGCAACGAAAAGTTCTCTGTGGCTATTAAACCGTTAGCGCTGTCAGAAGAACTGGAGACGCTCTATGCGATCTATAAAGAAGCCATAAATTTCGACGCTCCCAACTCGGTTGAAGCCTGCCTGTTTGATGGAGCCACCTACAACATGTTTGATACGTACGTCATCGAAGTGCGGGATGAAAACCGACTGATTGCCGCTGGTATTTTCGACAATGGTGCACAAAGTATTGCCGGCATTATGAATTTTTACCACCCCGACTATCGTAAATATAGCCTGGGTAAATACCTGATGCTACTGAAAATCAACCACGCCCGACTTCAGCAAAAAGCGTATTACTACCCCGGCTACATGGCCAACGATTTCCCCAAATTTGATTATAAGCTGTTTCCCTGCGAAGCTGCTACCGAAGTGTTCGACAGCTTTCGAACCCTATGGCTCCCTTTTTCGTGGGAAACTGTAACGGCCCTTTCTGCCGATATTATGGGGGAAGGTTAAAATGACTTTGCCAATCTTTAGGCTTTTGAATACAATTTTACTCCGTAGTTGATTTATAGAACTATTTGGAGAATTGGTTTTACTTTTTTATAATTGTGTCAACATTACACTTTCTTTGATTTTAAGCATTTGCAACATTGGGTTAAAACTCAGCGCAACGGATCTTTACCATTCGCGCTGGGCTAAAACTCACTGTTATACAGTAGTTTAATCAGCCTAACATGAAAAAAGTCGTTTTTGCCCTTTTATTGACTTCAAGTGCTTATGAGTGCATGGGGCAGGTCTCTCTGAAAGGATACCCGATTGCCGCCGTACCAATCAACCACGTCGAATTGACGGATAAGTTCTGGTTGCCTAAAATCAAGACAGTCCAGAAAACAACCATTCCGTTTGGTTTCGATAAGTCGTATAAAGAAGGGCGGATGGATAACTTTCTGATTGCGGGCGGCAAAATGAAAGGCAAAACGCGGGGTGCTATGCCCTTCGACGATACGGATGTCTATAAACTCATTGAAGGGGCTTCTAATTCGCTCATCAGTTCGCCCGACAAAAAGCTGGAAACGTATGTAGACTCGATTATCGCCATTATTAAAGTTGGACAGGAACCTGACGGCTACCTCACGACCTGGCACACCATCGACCCTAATAATCCACCGGCCAAATGGGTGAAACCGGGGCCGCGTTGGGAAAGCGAAAGTATGAGCCACGAGCTTTATAACGCCGGACATTTGTACGAAGCAGCCGCCACGCACTACGTAGCGACCAACAAGCGGAATTTTCTGGACATCGCCCTTAAAAATGCCGATTTACTGGTTAAAACCTTTGGTCTGGAACCGGGCAAACGGAAGGCTCCTCCTGGACACCAGATTGTGGAAACAGGCCTTATTAAACTTTATAACATTACTCAAAAGGAAGACTACCTGAAGCTGGCCAAATTCTTTCTCGACGTTCGGGGCGATTCGACGACGCACAAACTATACGGTCCCTACAGCCAGGACCATAAGCCTGTGACTCAGCAGGATGAAGTGGTTGGGCATGCGGTACGGGGCGTCTACATGTATGCGGGCATGACCGACGTAGCGGCTTTGTACAACGACAAAACCTACCTGAATGCCATTAAAGCGCTTTGGGAGAATACGGTAAATAAGAAGATGTACATCACGGGTGGTATCGGTTCGCGGCACGAGGGCGAATCCTTCGGTGACAATTATGAACTTCCCAACAAAACGGCCTACAACGAAACCTGCGCGTCCATCGGCGATGTGTACTGGAATCAGCGGTTGTTTATGCTTACCGGTGAGTCTAAATATTACGATGTGATCGAGCGCACCCTCTACAATGGCTTGATTTCGGGCATTTCGCTGAGTGGCGACCAGTTTTTCTACCCGAATCCACTGGAATCGGATGGCGAATACAAGTTCAACTTTGGCGCCAGTACCCGGCAACCCTGGTTCGATTGCTCGTGTTGCCCAACCAATTTAGTACGTTTCGTGCCATCGGTGCCGAACCTGATTTACGCTACCCAGAACGACAAACTTTACATCAATCTGTTTGCATCCAACAAAGCGCAGGTAATGCTAAATAAACTGGCTGTAAACATTGAACAGCAGACCGAATATCCCTGGAATGGGGCGATCAGAATTGGGGTGAACCCAGCGAAGCAGGCCAGTTTCACTGTAAAAGTTCGTATTCCCGGCTGGACGCAAAACGAGGTGCTACCGGGAAATCTGTACAGCTTTACTAATCACACCACAACACCCATAACGCTGACGGTCAACGGCAAAGCCGTACAACCCGCCATCACCAACGGGTATGCAGATATTACGCGTCAATGGAAGAAAGGCGATGTAATTGAACTCAAGTTGCCCATGAGCATTCGACGAGTCGTCGCCAATGAGGCCGTAAAAGACGATAAAGGGTTGGTGTCGTTAGAATACGGCCCGGTGGTTTATTGCGTAGAAGGTATTGATAATCAGAATAAAGTGGCTGACATTACACTGCCCGATACCGCCCAGCTACGTATCGAAAAGAAAGACAACCTGCTGGGTGGCGTCAACGTCATCACGGGAACCGTGCCATTAACCGGACAGTCGGGAAGCAAGCTTACGCTGGTCGCGATTCCCTACTACACCTGGTCGAACCGGGGCGTCGATCCTATGAAGGTATGGTTGCCACGTAGTGAATAGGTGATTCATGTTGAGCGTACCGGGCTGGCGCTCCAGTTTGGAGACTATGCTTATCACTAATTCAACGCATAACCCTATATGTTACAGAAAAAGATTTTTTCTATTGCCGCCAGCTTGCTCGTAACGATCAACCCATTTCTCGGGCAAGCCCAGCCAGCGCCCATTTTGCGAGTGAACGTAGCACAACCCATTGCCGACATTCAGCCGACGATGTGGGGCGTGTTTTTCGAAGATATCAACTTTGGAGCCGATGGCGGTATCTACGCCGAGATGGTCAAGAATCGCTCGTTTGAGTTTTTTAAGCCACTCATGGGCTGGAAAGTTGAGGGGAGTAAACGTACCGAAGGCGACATCCTGGTGCAGAACCGGCAGGATAAACAGACTAGCAATCCACGCTACGTTCGGATTACGGCCAACAACGCCAGCCAGGGCGGCCTGAGTTTGACCAACGAAGGGTTTCGGGGGATGGGGATAAAGTCGGGTCTGCGCTACGATTTTTCGGTGCTGTGCCGCGTACAGTCAGGGAATGCCAAACTTCACGTTGATTTACTCAATGCCAAAGATGAGGTGATTGGCTCAGGTATATTGACGCCTGAACAGACAGACAAAGGCTGGCACAAGCAGCAGGTCAGTTTTAAATCGACGGCGGGCGAACAAAAAGGCAAATTACGCGTATGGTTCGAGGGAACGGGCGTAGTGGATCTGGACATGATTTCGCTCTTTCCCGAAGATACCTGGAAAGGCCGTCCCGGTGGTATGCGGGCGGATATGATTCAGATGCTGGCCGACATGAAACCGGGATTTGTGCGGTTTCCGGGTGGCTGTATTGTCGAAGGATACGATCTTGACCAACGGTATCAGTGGAAAAAAACGCTTGGTCCGGCTGAAGATCGGCAACTGATCATTAACCGCTGGAATTTTGAGTTTGGTCATCGTCCGGCTCCTGATTATTTCCAGACGTTTGGCTTAGGCTTTCTGGAGTATTTCCAACTCTGCGAAGACATCGGAGCCGAGCCATTGCCGATTCTTAATTGCGGGATGGCGTGTCAGTTCAACACCGCCGAGCTGGTGCCGATGGACCAACTCGACCCGTACGTGCAGGATGCCGTTGACCTGATCGAATTTGCCAATGGTGACGTATCAACGAAATGGGGAAAAGTGAGGGCCGATCTCGGTCATCCTAAACCCTTCAATCTGAAGTTTCTAGGGGTTGGAAACGAAAACTGGGGTCCTCAATACATCGAACGGCTGGCGGTTTTTCAGAAGGTAATCAAAGACAAATACCCGGCTATGCGGCTGGTTTGCAGTTCGGGCACCGATCCCAACGGCGAACGATTCGACTTTCTGAATGGCAAGTTACGCGACATGAAAGCGGACCTGATCGACGAGCATTATTACCGTCGGCCGGAATGGTTTCTGCAGAACGCCAGCCGGTATGACAGTTACCCACGTAAAGGGTCCAAGGTATTTGCGGGTGAATGGGCCGCTCAGAGCGACAAAACCGTCAGTGTAGATAATAAAAATAACTGGCAGTGCGCCCTGTCCGAAGCCGCTTTTATGACGGGTCTCGAACGTAACGCGGCTGTTGTGAACATGGCGTCATATGCGCCCTTGTTTGCTCATGCGGACGGTTGGCAATGGACGCCTGACCTTATTTGGGTAGACAACCTGCGCGTATATGGCACACCCAATTACTACGTTCAGAAACTGTATTCGATTAACAAGGGCACGAACGTATTGAACTTGACCCAGGAAAATTCGCCCCTGGCCGGGCAGGATAGTCTGTATGCATCAGCCGCCTGGGACAAAGCCACAAATGAGGTGATCCTAAAAGTAGCTAACGTATCGAACAAAGCGCAGGTACGTATTATTCAACTCGATGGCGTTAAAAAACTGGCGGCAAACGGTAAACTAACGCTACTGAAAAATAACGTACTCGACGCCGTAAACTCGTTTGAAAATGCGACCAATGTGAGTCCGGTAGAGCAGCAAATTGCGGTTGATGTGAAGAAGAAAGCCCTCTCGCTGACGTTGGCGCCCCGATCGTTTTCGGTTGTTCGGGTAAAGGTGTTGCCTTAATGAGTAGCTGTTTCACTGGCTCAATGCCTATCGCAGGAGCTAACTGCAACCGAACTTTTAGACGTTAAGTAAAAGGCCAGAAAGGGTGAGATATTGTCTCACCTATTTTCTTCATGCTATAGCTTGTGCGAAAGCTTCTTTGAAGGAGCCCACAAGCTGATCGTTGAGCTGATTTAACAGGTTATCATAATTTACGTTCCTGAAAGGGAAAGATCGATTTCTACTAATACGTGTACTGATAGTAGAGAATGGCATTGCTAAATGTTACTTAAATTTCAGTAAAATGTTTTAATTAGTTAAAATTATGTTTCTTTATAAAAAAAGTTAACTCAAACTTGCTAATTAAGTTTAATAATACTAATATTTGGTATCATAATTGTTTTTAATCAGCTATAACGTACCATAATACGTCATAGATATAAAAGTTAATATATATAAAAGTCTAGTACTAGTTAAACTCAAGCTAATGATCAATTAATAATAAAATTTATTATATGAATAATTAAATAATAAAATAGTTTGTTTAATATATTGCGAACGGACAGGCGTAAAGATTAAACAAGACATGTATGGCACGCAAATCATTTCGAATTAGACCAGACTCATTGGGTGCATTAACTTATAAGACAAATTTATCAGACTGGATTGACGCAGTATCAACCTTCCAGACCTACTATACCCATTTGTCATCCTATTGTACAAAAAGCCTTCGGGCTGAGAGTCAAGGCATGAGTAGCCAATGTCCGATGGACCAACTCACGGCGCTATTGTGTACAATGGAAACCGAGTTAACAAATCTGATGCAGGATCTGAGTCAGCTTGATTCGTGTAAACAAGCATATACCAGAGAGGATTTTAGAAAGCTGGCCGTTCATACCCAGATTATAAATCAGTTAAATGAACGGGCACAAGCCATGATGGCACTTACTGCGTCTACCCCATCGTAAGGTAGCCTCTACGTTGAACGAATGATTAATATAAGTTTAATTTTTAGAATGTAACTCACTAAAAATAAATCTGTTACTTTCGTTATTCTAAGCGCTTTCGGCGCGGTAACGATCAAATTAATGTCTGCCGATATACCGTTTATTTCCTTACTAGAGCAGTATGTATTTTGCGTAGCCGCTCAATTTATAGGTATGGCCACCAAAGAAGAGCAGGCCAGTTTGATCAACCTGTTCAACACGATAGATAAGTCTTCTGCATCAGGCAACCGGCCGGATGAATTGCCCTGAAAAATCTCGGTAAACAAGTGGGATAAGGCGGGTAGGCTTGCCTGAAAAACCAATTCGAATAGTTAACTAACCGCCGATTCCAGCAAACGTATTGTGCCCGCAGTCGCGTCAATTTCAGTATCGATGCCTAGCGGAACCGTGAACTTATTGCTGATATGACCAATCGTAGCGCCAGAATAGGCAGGCTTATCCAGAGGAATAATATATTCGGTCAGTACGTCATCCAGCGTGAGTGAACCGTAGCTACCGTTGCCTGGACCGCAGTCGCTGCATTTGCCGAAAACAAAACCCGCTATCTGATTCAGAATGCCCGCCAGTTTCAGTTGGGTAAACATCCGGTCCATGCGGTAAATATCCTCATGTGTGTCTTCGAGAAATAGAATGGTATTTTTCCAGTCGGGCAGATACGGCGATCCAACCAGATGACTCAGTACGGTGAGGTTGCCGCCAACCAGTCGTCCACGCGCCAGACCTGGCCGGATGGTGGTGATCCGGTCCTGCGTTTGTGTGAGGTTATCGCCCTTGTCGGTAGGGTTGCGCATGGTCACGGTTTCGCCTTCCATAAGTACTCGCCTGAACCAATCAACCGTATACGTATTGAACGTTGCAGACCCAACAGGACCGTGCATAGTCACCAGGCCAGTTTTGGCGTAGATAGCCAGTAGTAAAGCCGTAATGTCGCTGTAGCCGATCAGAACTTTCGGGTTGCGCTGAATCAGGTCGTAATCCAGGAGCGGTAAAAGACGGGCGCAGCCCCAGCCGCCGTGGATAGCCATGACGGCTTTGACGCTCTGGTCGTTGAAGAAGGCGTGCAGATCAGAGACGCGGTCGGCATCTCGCCCAGCCAGATAGCCATATCGGTCGTAAATATGGGGGCCGAGTTTCGTCTGAAACCCCAGGGCCTGGAGTGATTCCTGCGTGATCTTTACCGTTTCGTGGCTGTAGGCCGGGGCCGCCGGGCAAAACAACCCGATTGTATCACCAGGGCGCAACTTGGCAGGCTTTATGAGTGTAGGGGCTGTCTGGTTGGTTGTTAATGAAAGCAACGGAGCCAGACTAGTGGTGCGGAGGAACGAACGACGGGAAGGCATCTAAAAGGACAGATTCATGTGGATAGAAATATAACTGAAAACAGCGTAGCGGTCAAGCAACGTAGTGAAACCCAACCGCAAGTACGATCTTACTGCTTATCGCTTGTTTTTCAAACCATGAAGCAAATACTCCAATCCATTCAACCGGATTTCGTACATAGTTTGCAGCAACATGCCCAATTTGCCTGGGGGAAATCCTTTCTGAGCGAACCACTCCAGATACGAGACCGGTAATTCTTTGATCAGGCGATCTTTGTATTTTCCGAACGGCATTTTATAGATCAGCAGCTCTTTTAATACGTCAGGGTTGCCTTGTGGCAGTTCTTCGGCCATATGTTTTTTGAAATACAAAACGGGTTCAATACTACGTATGAATATACCAAATCTATCTACTGTTTTTCCGTTAGCTGGTTATGAGCGCCTGTGCTTTTTGAATAATGTGGTTGACCACCCACAAATTACGATTGGCGATTATACGTATTACGATGATTTTGAGTCGGTTGGAAATTTTCAGCGAAATGTTCGCTATTTGTTCGACTTTACCGGCGACCGCCTGTCCATTGGGAAATTCTGCATGATTGCGTCCGGCGTTGAGTTTATCATGAACGGTGCTAATCATTTGGTCGACGCCGTCAGTTCCTTCCCATTTGCCGTGTTTGGTGGCGATTGGGCCACGGCGATGGGTGGAAAAACGTACCCAACAAAAGGAGATACTGTCGTCGGAAACGACGTTTGGCTTGGTTATCGGGCCACTATTTTGCCGGGTATTACGATTGGAGACGGGGCCATAATTGGTGCTTATTCAGTTGTCACCCGTGATGTACCACCTTATACTATCGTGGGTGGCAATCCAGCGAAATTGATTCGAAAACGGTTTGACGATGCCGACATCGCTCGACTTCTGGAACTACGCTGGTGGGATTGGCCCATCGAGAAAATTACGAAATATGCTCCTTTTCTTATGGGTAATATCGCTGATTTTCTGGCAGTTATAAAAAGCGAAAATGGATTGTAGTTAGACTTTTAAACTTTTATTTCGGTGACAAAAAATGTCTTCATACCGCCGTAAAATAAATGACAGCGGTAATTTTCTGACGGGTTATGCTTATTGAAACGAGTAACACAATTCAGGTACAAACCAATATTCCTATGATCATGAAATTACCAATTCGATTTACAGTAGCTATTCTAGCTGTGCTATGGGCATTTTCGGCAGTTGAGGCCGCCAGACCCATGATGACCGTTTCGCAACTGACGGCTGAGTGGCAACGCGCCAAAGAGTACACAAAAGAATATTTGGATGCTATGCCCGAAGATGGCGTAGGCTTCAAACCAACGCCTGAAATTCGCAGTTTTGCCGAGCAAATGCTTCATCTGGCGAATGCGAACTACAATTTCGGGGCAGTCGCCAGTGGGAAAACGAATCCGATGCAGGGTAAAAAAATGGAGGAAATGGCTGAATTCAAAACGAAAGCTGCGTTGACCAAAGCTGTTCTGGATAGCTATGATTTCATGATCGATGCGGTCAAAGGAATGACAGACGCTCAACTGGGCGAAATGGTGAAAATGGGTCCCCGTGAGATGAGCCGCGAAGTTGTGCTGGCGAAAGCCTTCGAACACCAAACCCACCACCGCGGCCAATGCACTATTTACATTCGAATGAAGGGTGTTAAACCACCAAACGAAAAGTTGTTTTGATACGTATCAGGGCCCGCGATTAGTGGGCCTTTTGGTTTACCGGGCTACCTCAATTTTATACTTCTTCCCTTTCATTTTTTCATCCCTGATTTTCTCCAGTAGTCCGTTGACTTTCGTTGTTTTCACGGCAGCAAACGAGATGAAATCCTTTACGTCGATAAGGCCGAGGTCGCCTTTTTCGAGCCCGCCTTTCTGGGAGAAGAAGCCGACAATGTCAACCTTATTAAGCTTGTTTTTCTTGCCGCCACTGATGTAAATCGTTACAAATTGGGGTGGTTTCGGTAGTGGATTGTTTCCCGAAACCGTGATCTCTTCGAGCGAGTCGGGTAGATAAGGGGGGCGCTCTTCGCTAGGGTGTAAAATCAAATACGCCGTTCCCGATGCGTGCATGCGGGCGGTCCGTCCGTTGCGGTGCACAAACTCATGTTCGTGCATCGGCAAATGGTAGTGAATCACGTAGTTCATTTCGGGGATATCCAGGCCTCGAGCCGCTAAGTCAGTGGTGATCAGATAGGTTACACTGCCATTTCGAAACTGAATCAGGGCACGTTCCCGATCATCCTGATCCATGCCACCATGATAAAACGTTGAAAAGATACCCCGTTCGTTGAGCAACTGACTGGTCCGTTCGACGGCATCCCGGTGGTTGCAGAAAATCAGGGCCGATTCAGAATTCAGGGTACAAAGCAGTTTAAATAACGTATCGATTTTATCTTTCTCTTCTGAAATAACCACTTTCATGGTTAGCCCACTCGGTACGTCTTCATCGGCGCTGAAATTCAATTTGGTAGGGGAGTGGACACCCGCAAAATCCGGAATTTTTATGCCCGACGTTGCTGAGACCAGCACGCGCTTTTTGAGGTTGCGTAAACCCCCAATGATATAATCCATCTGATCGTGAAAGCCCAGCTCCAGCGACTTATCAAACTCGTCTAACACCAGCGTTTGAATGCCGTCTAAAGCAAACGTTCGGCGTGAAAGGTGATCCATAATGCGTCCGGGCGTTCCCACCAGAAGCGCCGGTGGATTGCTCAGATTCTTGATTTCGGTCTCCATCGAATGACCACCGTAGCACACATTCACTTTGTAGCCCGTCGCCATTTTCTTCCATACCTGCTCGATTTGCAGGGCCAGTTCACGGGTAGGCGCCAGTACCAGGCATTGCACCGACGAACGATTGGGTTGAATCAACTGGAGTATCGGTAACAGAAAACCAAGCGTCTTGCCGGAACCCGTGGGAGCGATTAAAAAGACATCTTTATCCTGTAAAATGGCTTTTTGAGCCGCTTCCTGCATAGGGTTCAAGGCCGCAATGCCCAGGTTTGACAAAATTTGTGAAGAGACTTGATTGGTTTCCATACCGTAAAAGTAACGCACGACAGGCGGGCACCGACTATGCTCAGAAAAATCAAAGGTATTTGTTGTCAGCGACGAAGCCGGTTACTACGTATTGGCAAGCCATTTTTCTGCATTGATCATGGCAAAAGCATCGACTTAGAGGAACGTAATTATATGTATCAACACGAACAATCGTCCTGGGTTGGGGTTAAATAGGTAAGTATGCGTGGCTAAACCTTCTGGAATTTAGCTTGTCTTATTCCTGTCACGAGTTTAACCTAAATGAAAAAGACGATGAAAACGCTCAATTCTTATCTCATAATTATGGTACTGACTGGCTTCGTGCTCAGTCAATCTGCCGAAGCACAAGAACGGAAACGGTGGAGCCCACAGGCTAAAGACGCAACGATTGGCGGGGTTGCCGGCGGTGCCGCCGGTGCCATTATCAACAAACGCAATCGTGTGGTGGGTGGCCTGATTGGTGGTGTTGTTGGCGGTGCGGCTGGTTATGCCATCGGTAAAAATAAAGACAACAAAAATAAAGCTGCCGCCCGGTTGGCTGCTGCCCAGGCTGAGACTGCACGTGAACGCGAACGGGCCGACGCTGCCGAGCGTGATCGGGTTGCCGCGCTGGCTGCCGCTACACCTCCCCACGGTTTTGGCGTAGCGCGTCCGGCACAGGTAACAGTGGCTCGTAAACCTGTTGCTGCTACAGCAACACCTGCCGCTCCTGCACCTGTTGCCGTAGCGTCGAGTTCCTACGTATTGAACGCAGCTTTTCTGCCAAATCCGTCTTATGGTGATCCGGAAACACCCTATGCGTCATCACAATACCGGCGTAAAAGCTGGTAATAAACGTAATATCGGTCGGGAATCTGTGCTGTTGTAATGCGCCAGAACCCGGCCGATGCCATTCATATAATCAACTACACGCTATGAAATTAATCATCCAGACCATGCTTGCTGCGGCCTTAATTACAGGTTGCGCTAAGCAGGAAGAAGCCGTGAATATTCAGGCGCTCAATCAGCAGTTTATTGGCGCCTGGAACAGTAAAGATTCCGATAAGATCATTTCCTTACTGGCCGATGACGTCAATTTCCTTCAGGGAGACCAACACCTAAGAGGTAAGTCGGAAGTGACGGATAAATGGGTGAAAGCCACGTTGCCGAGTCTGAGTGATCTGAAAACCAACGTAGTAAGCTCAGCGGTTGATACACAAACTGCCTACGAAGCCGGTACGTTCTCCGTGGATGTGTTGCCCGAAACCGCTCAGCAGGCCAAAGGCTATGGCGAAGGCAATTTTATTCTGCTCTGGAAAAAAGGGGCCGACAACGTCTGGAAACTTAGTTATGCGCAACTCGAAGACCTGCCGGTGCAGGTGAAACAATAAAACAGGTAAAGCACTATGGGGCCCCTTAACCAAATCCGGTTGAGGGGCTTTATGTTTTCTGCGTTGTTCAGGGCTTAGAAGGCTACCCACAATGCATCCTGGAATGTCTGACGTATGATCTAATCCGTTGCGATTCAATAATAAAAACAACCTGAAACGATCGGAGTTTATCACCTGTAAATCCCTTCAGGTTGCAGGCCGGAAAGTGGTAGTCACTACACGTTAATGAAATTAGTACGGAGAATCCAGCCATTCACTGGCCTGGCTTTGCTGCTTTTGATGACGCAATGCCAGAACGTTACCACTCAGCCGCCTAAAGCGGAGGGTTTCGATCCGCCTATTCCGGCCACGATCTCGTATCTGGCTGGCCCGATCACGTTTGATCTGGAGGAGCTACAGAAAAAAATTAATCAGGAACTTGACCCTGTACTGGTAGGAAAACAAACCAGCGAGGGAAAATCGAAAGGCATTATCTCGTTTCGGGTAAAGCGGTTGGGTGACGTTCGGGTCCAGTATGTCGATCACCAGATAAAGCTTTCGGCACCTCTTCAGATGTGGCTGACAAAGCCGTTCAGCCGCGACACAACCCCGCCAAGAAAGCCCTTTTGTTCATTGCATGTCGATTTCAAAACGCCGATCCGTGTCACGCCTAACTGGCGTCTGGCGAGCCATACTACATTTGTGGATTACCACTGGATCGTAAAGCCTGAGCTACGTCTTCTCGGTAAAGAAGTATCGCTGGAAAAACTGGCTCAAAATATTCTCGACCGACACAAGAAAGATATTGAGACGATGATTGATTCGGCCGTTTATAACGACTTGCGGCTCGACCAGATGGTGACGCCCATTTGGCGCGATATGCAACAACCACTACTGATCAACAAAGAGTATGGCCTTTGGCTAGTTCCCAAACCGATCAGTATAGCGGCAGGCCCGGTCACTGGCAATACCCGTCAGCTAACGACACACCTGCGGATTGCGGTTGAAACGCAAACTGAAATAAAGCCTCAGTCGCCGGTGCACACGAAAACGCAGTTGCCTCAGCTGGAAAAAAGAGATACCATTTCCCAAACATCAGATTTGCACGTGATGAGTTTTATTCCGTACGCTGATATCAATCGGATGCTGGCACTGACTATTACCCGACAGCCTAAAAAAATGGCGCTCGGTGCTATTACGGTGAAACAGATAACGGTGTACGGTGGGCAACGCACGCTTATCGTTAAGGCCAGCGTGAGCGGATTACTGGACGGCCCGGTTTACCTACGCGGGCGCCCTGTGTTCGATACGTTGACCAACACGTTGCTTGTCAGGCATTTAGATTTTGATACATCAAGCGAAAATAGGCTGTCAAAAAGTAGTGGTTCGATATGGCACGATGGGTTGCGTAAATTACTGGAAAGTATGTTGACCATTCCGTTGAATGATGAGATTGCTACGTTGCCTCAGGCTATTAGCCAGGCGTTCGAAAAGGGAAGTGTGGGCGAAAAAACGGATCTGGGCATTAAATCATTTCGATTTACACCTCAGAAAATAGCCATCAGGCCCGATGGTATTCAGGCGTTGATCAAAGTTGAGTCGAACGTAGGCGTTAAAGTAAATGAGCTATGATTCTCCTGATTAGTGTAGGTGTGCTTTTGGTAGGCTGGCTTGGCTGGCGATATCTGAACCAGAAAAAACAGGATGCTTTGCCATTGCCTGTCAACTATCCACAGTTGCTGGATGAGCACGTTTCCTACTATCGATCGCTAAGCGACGAGAAAAAGAAGTTGTTCGAAGAACGGGTAAATCATTTTCTGCACCACATCCGAATCGAAGGCGTTGGGACGACTGTCGATGATCTCGATAAGGTACTGGTTGCCAGCAGTGCCATCATTCCCATTTTCGGTTTCGACGATTGGTATTACCCGCTAACCAACGTATTGCTTTACGAAGATCGCTTTAATACCGATTTTCAAACTACGGGCGATGAACGTAATATCCTGGGCATGGTGGGCGAAGGCGGTGCTTTACAAAGTACGATGGTCCTGTCGAAACCGGCGCTACATGAGGGTTTTGCCAACGAAACCAGCAAGGGCAATACGGGTATTCATGAATTTGTACATCTGATTGACAAAGTCGATGGATCTACTGATGGATCACCCGCGTATTTACTTGAAAAAGATCACATTAAGCCTTGGCTTCAACTGATTCATAAGAGCATCAATGACATTAAAGCCAACCATTCCGACATCAATCCGTACGGCATAACGAACGAAGCCGAATTCTTCGCTGTCGTGTCTGAATACTTTTTTAAACGCCCCGACCTACTGCAGGAAAAACATCCGGAGCTATTCGCCCGATTGGAAGAAATCTTTCATCAGAATCCACTGGAACAGGATAAGACGCTGGGATAAGCAGACCAAGGAACTGTTTCTGAAATGGCCCTATTCGGCGGACTGAACTGCTGGTACCGACAGCGATTGTGTAGACGCCTGAATGACCAATGTGGCTTTCAGGTTTGTCTGCGTTATTGGGGTGTTCGGATTCAGTGATTCCAATAGAATTTTGGTTGCCAATTGCCCCATCTCCTGAAGTGGCTGTCGGATATACGTGATAGACGTATCGAATAACTCGTAGGCATCCGTTTCGTCGAAACCCACAACGGCCAGCTCGCTGGGTAGGTTTATATGCTGGGACTTAATCGCTTTTAAGCCCCAAAACGTCAGGCTATTCGTAGTAAAGACAATGGCATCAACGGGGTCCTGGCCAGTTCTAAGCAACTGAATGGCTTTTGCTACATCGGGAGTTGGGTTGTTCCCACTCAGTTCCTTTACCCGACTTTTCTGAAAGGGCAGACCATTCTCCTGAAGGGCTGACTGATAGCCTCTGGTTCGTTCAGTAATATGGAAAAGACTGGTTTTCAACGTAATGAGACCGATTCGCTGGTAGCCCGAATCGACCAGATGCCGGACGGCGTCATACGTTGACTGGTAGTTATCCAGCGCCAGATAACTGGTTTTCAGGCTGGGGAAATAGCGGTCAATCAAGACGAAGGGAACGGTCTGTTTCTGTAGCGTCATGATCTGGGACTCGGTGCCCGCGGGGGCTGCTATCAATAACCCATCCACTTGCCGATTCAACAAGGTTGTAATGAGTTTCTGGCATTTTTGAGGGTTTTCATCCGAACTTCCAAAAACAACAGTGTATCCCTGTCTGTCGGCTTCATCCTCGACAATGCGCGCCATTGAAGACGAAAACGGGTTCGCAATATCAGCGACAATTAACCCCAGCGTTCGGGTTTTGCTGGTCTTTAAACTCTTCGCAATCTGATTCGGCTGATAATTCAGTTCCTGCGCTACCTGCCTGATTTTCCGGGCGACCTCTTTGCTGATCCGGTTCTCTTTCTGGTTGTTCAGTACGTATGAAACAAGCGCCGTTGAAACACCTACTGCCTGGGCAATATCTTTTAGAGAGGTCTTCTTAATCATAGAAGGAAAAACGTAAAAGTACAATATTATGTTCGATGGTTAAAACTGATAGTAGCATTGTTCAATTCAAGATAAAGTGAATAAATGTTTAAATAGTCATAAAATACAGATAAAAATATGAATAAATAAATAAAATAGCTGTAAAATTAGCAGATAATTGTTCGTTTATAGGTTATCACGTTTAAACGATTAAACCTTTTTTGTCCTATAGTCGTTTGTTAATTGAAGGCTGGATAAAGGGGTGTCAAAGAAAAAAACTGCCTGACAGTTGCAGCGAACCTTACAGAATCTTCGAAATGATTACAATAACGGGTGAATTGGCAGAAGCTGGTTTCAGGAAGGAGGGGTAAGGTAAACAAGCGAAGAAGCCCAGTCAATTCACACACAAACATTACAGACAAAATGGAACTGACTCAAGCATATAAACATAAATCAACAGTAACGGATGCTGGAACTTCGTTTCAGAAAGCCGTTATGACGTTCGTCAACAGGCACGCTGGTGTATTGAAGGCATTAACTCGTGGTGGAACGCCGTATGGCGATAACTGGCTGTCGGTACGTAGCAAGGCTACAGGGAGTGGCATTACTAAGGTTGTGTCCGAGAAACAGATCGACAGCCTGCAACAGCAGCTCAATGAACTAAGTCAAACGATTGCCTTACTGAGTGATCAGGTAAACGCACATAAGCAAGTGGCGCAAACCAGGCACAAGTCGTCTAAGGTAACTGACGAAATTGGTATCAACCGATTCCGGGCCCTACAGGCCGAATTTTAATCAAACTCATCAACAACTGATAAAAGGGGCATCGAAACCACACGCTGACTCAGCTGCTCACGGCGCTCCTTTTGTCCATTTAATTTTGTACCTATGAAACGTTATTCAGTTTTATACCTGCTCAATGAGCAACATCATCATATTGGTAGCCATACGCAGGAAGAAGCCAGGGCTATTCTGGAGAAATTATCGACCGATAAGCGCCGGACAGCGATTGGCGTCTATGATGCGAAAACAGAGTTAATTGACTGGGCGCCCGCTTATCAGATAATTTATGACCAGGCTGGTATTAGCGGACAGGGGAAGCGGGCTAACCAGATCATCACCATTGCGCAGGCGCTACGTCGACGGGATTTGAATTGGCAGGGTGACTTCAGTAGGCCAAGCTTTTTTGCCTGAGAATGTTCGGCCGGTCCGCCGGTGCGGTAGTCTCCGACTAGGTCACAGCGTTACCCGGTCTCCGATCGGCGTTACGCGTCACGTTTAGTTTATATTCCGGTCAGAGGCTACACTGAACGCGGAACAGGCCCAATGGGTAGATGGTGCAGGTTGGCTTCTTACTAGAGGACATCCTAAACCGCGACCTGATGAAGCTGGCTGTCAAAACCAAAATTGTTCTTTCCCGCGCCTTGTTACTAACCACGATTGGCCTTGGTGTAGTATTGCCAACGAATGCCCAGACGGGTGTGGGCGTCAAAGCACCCAAAAATGCCGAAGTTCTGTTCGATGGATCGCGCAAGATGCTCGATGAGAAATGGACGTATTGGGAAGGACCGCGACTGGCGGCTACGTTGCCTATTAAGTGGGCCATCGAAAAAGATCCTGCTGGCAGCGGCACGGTCATGAACACGAACGATCCGGCGGCTGCGGGTGGCAAATATGGCGCTGCCGACATCGTTACCAAAGAAACCTTCCGCGATTTCCGGCTGCACGTTGAGTTTTACGTGAGCAAGCCGGGTGGTAATAGTGGTGTGTACCTGCAAAACCGCTACGAGATTCAGATATTCGACGGCGACACGACCTCGCATGGGTTAGGGGCCGTAATTAACGAGTCACCGTCTCCATACAAACTCTACACCGGTCCAGGGAAGTGGAATGCCTATGACATTGAGTTTCGGGCGGCTCGTTTCGTGGATGGCAAACGTATCGAACCGGCTATGGTAACCCTCTATTTAAACGGCAAAAAAGCGCATACCAACCAGAAAATAACGCAGGTATGGGGCGGCCCTAATTCGGGTATTGATGGCGGAAACGATGGCGGCAAAGGCGTTACTGATACGCCTGGCGGTTTGAAACTACAAGCCGAAGGCCACGACGTATTTTACCGGAACATCTGGATCGAAAAGCTGGACTTGAAAAAGGCCGACACGAATTTTTGATCTGGTCTGAACGTTGTACGCAATTTAGATCACAGCATGACAAGGAATGAAATTTACGACGTACTGACCGACGCGATCAGTGCAATTATTACCGACGACTGGACCATTGCCCGGCTGAACGTTCAGTTTCTGGCTGATGGGCTGGAAGTTGAATGCGACGGTACGTACCTGACACCCGAAGGAGAGCTTGACCAATTATCCACCGATTTTCCGGATGAAATGATCGAAGCGCTTCAGGAATTATACCTGATTCGGAAAAAGGAAGGACATCCCCGCGCTAACCGACTGCAAATTGATCTGACAGCGCAGGGCCAGTTTACTACTGATTTTAGCTGGGACCAGGAAATTCAGGACGAAGAAGATCACTTCAACAACGGCGGCACCGCCCGTGAATGGATGGCTATCCGCGAGGCCAAATATGGGCCGCTTGAAGAGGAATAACTGCGAACGCTACGTTGGTTGAAACCCATCAACGTAGCGTTGACTGTTAATGACCTTCACCGTGTTCATCCCTGTAGACGAATTTGGGCATATGCCAACCATAGCGAATGGACAACAAACGTATCGCCAGGCCAATTGCCGCTGCTGCGAAGATGGCTATGTTTGTGGGGCCATACCAGTGAGCAATGGCTACGTATATGATACCCGTAGCAATGGAGGCCGTAGCGTAAATTTCTTTCCGCAAAAGCAGAGGAATGTCATTGCACAATACATCCCGCATCACACCACCTGCACACCCCGTTATCATCCCACTGAACACAACAATGATAAGCGGGAGATGGATTTCCTGCGCAATCTGGCAGCCAATAATAGTGAAAACCACCAGACCCAGGGCGTCAAGGTACAAAAACAGCTTTCTTAGTCGGCTCATAACCGATGCAATCAGGGCGGCAAATAGCGCTGCACCCGCCGTTATCAGCAAATAGTCGGGATGCTCGACCCACGCCATCGGGTAATGACCAAATAGCACATTACGTATCGTGCCTCCGCCCAGCGCCGTAATCCAGGCAATAATACAAACACCCACCCAGTCCATATCCCGGCGACCGGCAGACAAAGCGGCCGTCATGGCCTCCGCCGTTATGGCAATGATGTATAAAATATGCAGCATGTAAAACTCTAGGCGAGTCGTTTGAATTGTAATGATTTAACATTTTTGTCCTGCGTCAGCAGGACAAAAATAATAGCCTCGAGTATTATCACTGACTCGCTAATTTATTCTCAATGCAACAAACTCAGCAAATCCGATTTGGAGAGCGACTTGAGAATCGATGTATCGGTTTTGATCAGGTTGTCGGCCAGTTCTCGTTTCGATGCCTGAAGTTCCAGGATTTTTTCTTCAATGGTGTCTGGGCAGATCAGCCGAACGGCCACTACGTTCTTTTTCTGACCAATGCGGTAACTCCGGTCAATGGCCTGGTTTTCGACCGCCGGATTCCACCAGGGATCAACCATGTAAACGTAGTCGGCCTGGGTGAGATTCAGCCCTGTTCCACCCGCTTTTAAACTGATCAAAAATACCCGAACCGTATCGTCGTTCTGAAAACGGTTCACGCTGTCGGCCCGGTTGCTGGTTTGACCCGTGAGGTATTCAAAGCCAATCTGCCGATCGATCAACTCCTTTTTGATGAGATCAAGCATGGTGACGAACTGTGAGAAAACCAAAATTTTGTGCTGCTGAGATTTGTTCTCGATCTGCTCAACCAGCATGTCAATTTTCGCCGACGAATCACCATAAAATTCCTCATCGTTGAGCAGCACCGGCGAATTGCAGATCTGGCGAAGCTTCGTGAGGCCCTGCAATACGTGTAAGCGTTCGCGGGGAATGTCGCCTTCCTTCGTCGTCAGCAGAAAATTACGAAACTCCTGTTCGTAGGCGTTGTACACTCTACGCTGTTCCAGCCCCATTTCGCAGTGAAGAATCATCTCCGTTTTGTCGGGAAGCTCGGTGGCGACCTGCGCTTTTGTTCGGCGGAGGATAAACGGGCTGATTTTCGCCTGAAGTTCGCGGGCACGTTTCTGATCACCGAATTTATCGATGGGCGTTGAGTAGTGCGCTTTGAAATGATTGTAGCTACCCAATAATCCTGGGCAAGCAAATGAAAGCTGACCGTATAAATCGAATGTGTGGTTCTCGATCGGTGTACCCGTTAGCACGAGTTTGTTACGTGACTGCAACAACCGAACCGCCTGATACCGTTGTGATTCGGGGTTTTTGATGGCCTGCGATTCGTCCAGAACGATGTAGTTAAACGAGTATTCTTTTAAAAAACGGATGTCGGACAACAACGTACCGTAGGACGTAAGAATGATGTCGAACTGATCGAATTCTTTTTTCTTAAGTGCTCGGTTAGCGCCATAAAATGTGTGAATCTTCAAACTTGGCGCAAATTTCTCAACTTCAGCCTGCCAGTTGAACAGGAGGGACGTAGGCACTACAACCAGATTGGTGTTGGGTCCTCTTTTCGTGCGTTGTAGCAGCATGAACGCAAGGATCTGGAGCGTTTTGCCCAGCCCCATATCATCGGCCAGACAACCGCCAAAACCAAACTCATCCAGGAAATTCAGCCAGTTCAGCCCTTCTTTCTGGTAATCCCGAAGGGTTGCGTGCAGGTCACTCAGTACGGCAACGGGTTTGATCGACTGAAAATTGGCGAAGGTTTTTGTGAACAAAGCCAGTTGATCTTTCACGTCATTCTGTAATTCCTCGGCCTTATACAGCTCACGAATGCTCGAAAAATTAACCTTTGGCGTTCGAATGTGCTCGTCCACTACGTCGCCCGCCTGAAAATAGGCCGAAAAACGGTCGAGCCATTCGGTTGGCAGAACACCCATCGTGCCGTCGTCGAGCGTTACGTATTTACGCTTGTTTTTGATCGCCTTGTGCAGGTGTTTCAGGGAAACTTTCTGCTTGCCATAGGTGAGCCCAAGTGTCGTTTCGAACCAGTTAAGTCCACTGCTGACAACCACCGAAACCTTCGCTTTATTCGGATTTAGTTTATTGTTTTTCAGCGTATTGAAACCAAGAATCCGAATGCCCTGGCTGGCCCAGGCGTCGAACGCGGCCAAAAACCAGTCTTCGTCCAATATGTATTTTTTGTGCAGATAGAATTGATTTTGACCAAGCTGCTCCTGGAAATCGGGGTGCTGATTGATCACCGCCATCGTGAACTGAATTTCAGCAGCCTCATCCCGCTCCACCAGAAATGGCTTCCCTTTGCTATCGATCGCATGAATCTGCTGCTTCGACAGGACTGGCACTTCGGCCAGACCATATTTCATCACGGGTGTAATCCAGACGTAGTTCTCGGAGTCAGACAGGTAGATGATACGTTGCTGTTCCTGCGTAAACCCGCCTTCAGCCAACTGTGCGGTTGTGGCCGATCTTAGATAAGTATACTCAATAGAAATCTGGTTTTCGAGTTTGGCTAATACCGTTTCCTGAAACGCTTCGTACTTTGACTGGTGGACGAGGATTTTGTTGTTCTTCTTGTTGAAATACTGAATAACCCGCAGATTGTCAGGGTTGCCAATTAAATATAGCGTATCGTTGAGCAGAATGAAGTAATCGTATTTGAGCGTCAGTTTGTGCAGTTCATAGGACGTACCGTCGATGGTGAGCGATCCCCAGACTTCATAAAAAGGATCGACCTGCCGAACCGTTAACTGGATGGACGATTTCAGGATTTCCAGTTTCACCGGGACAAGCGAACTGGCCGTATTGTTCTCTGAAACGCTGCTCGAATGATAAAAAACGGACAACTTTTTCGGATTATCCGCTACCAGCCGCAAGCCTTCCAGATCAGCGTCTTCCTTTTTTGTCCGGTGATGATTCTGGAATTTGGCAACCGCCGAATAGAACTTCAACTCGCTCAGGTTGTCAAGTTTGCTGATCAGGTCGAGCGGTTGAACCGACGTTATTGGATTTTTGATCTTGCCCTCCCGAGTCGTTCCGGCCTCAAAAAGCTCAAGGCAAAAGTGATCGTAATAACGATGTTTGGTAAAGACAACAATTCGTTTCTGGCTCGGAACCGGCTCATCAACCGGGGAAATACTACGTTCAAACTTTGGCAACAATTGTGCCTGGAGGTAGTCATTTCCGGCCTGGGTAATGGGAATAAGCTCCGGTTGTCTCGGTCTGATCGTAAATGATTTATTCGCGTATTCAACCTGAAAAAACGTATCCAGCGACGGTTCATTTTCCAGGCCATAGTCTCTGGCGACCTGTTTAATCGCTTCGTAACGTAGCGCCTGATCAAAAAAAATACGTAGCTCTTTCCGCCTGACGATACTCGACAAAACGTCAACCTGATGCTCGCATAAACCGTCTTTATCAACCGCACATGCGCAGGAAACCAGCACCGATTGCTCCGTTTGCGTAACGATAACCGTTGGAAAATAAGCAACTCGTGACGCACTCGTAAATGCTCCCTTATTGACGTCGATAACCTGCGGATGAATATCGACGTACCCAGCCATAGAAGACACCGATCCTGAACTATGTTTTGCTAAAAGGCTGTCTGTCAGTGTAGGAATCGTGATTACTTCTAATAAATAGTCGTGATGAGCATCAAGAGCATCGTTGTTGGAAATGGGAGCGGGCATTTGTTGCTACTGGCGTATTTGTCGGGAAAGGGGTGCAAATTACGCCGTTATAGGCGAACGACGATTTTCTTACGCTGGATAAACGAAAACATAAGCACCCAATCGCATTTCTTAACGACAAGAAGGGACAAATGAGATGCCGCAAACCCCCTGTTTATTGTCGCATTCGCCCTCCTTTCAGATCAGGCATGAGTGGTACCTTTGTTAGGTAAACATCAAACAACAACATACTCATGGCAACCCAAATTTTTGTAAACCTGCCCGTTAAAGACCTCCACAAATCCGTAGAATTTTTCACCAAACTAGGCTACACATTTAATGCTCAGTTTACGGATGAGAACGCTACGTGCATGATTATCAGCGAGGATATATACGTCATGCTGTTGGTCGAGAACTTCTTCAAAGGTTTTACTAAAAAAGAGATTCCTGATACGTCAAAAGTATCGGAAGCAATCATCTGCCTGTCTGCTGAAAACCGCGAGAGTGTCGATGAACTGGTACGTAAAGCCGTTGCGGCTGGCGCTACAACAATCGAGGAGGCTGATGATCAAGGATTTATGTATAGTCACGGATATCAGGATCTGGATGGGCACCTCTGGAACATACTTTATATGGACCCAAGCGCTGTTAATCCAACCTAAAATGTTCGGCGTAGTCAGAGACTACGCCGAACATTTTAGCGCTTCGCAAAATGAATGTCGCTACGTTGGTTAAAGAGGGAAGGTTACCTGCTTTTTGTTGTGTATCAGCATTCATAGGCCGCTGATCTCAATCCATTCCCTTCCCGAAAACCGCCAACGATGAACCGAAGAACCTTTATTTGTGCAGGAGCCGCTGTTTCGCTGTGTGCCTTGCCATACCTGCAGGCAAGGGCCTATGCGCAATCGATCGCACCAATCACAAAACCCGACTGGCTGGTTGAACTTATAAAACTGAATGATCAGCAGCTAACCTCGATTCAGGGTACGCGGGTTACTGAACCGGGTGCGTTTTTCGGTGCGTTAAAAGATGGTGATGGTACTCCTAACCCGCAATCGACCAGCGATTTTGTCCGGCGGTCGGGTTGTGCCATTAGCTGTCCGGAATCTTCGTTTTATCAGTCGGAAGCACTGCTTAAAGAAATCGATCAGGCGTTGGGGTATCTGCTGAAAGCGCAACATGAGGACGGTACACTTGATTTACCGGCAACTAATTTTCATTCGGCGCCCGATACGGGTTTCATTGTCAAGCGTTTAGTGCCGACGTATACGTTGCTGGAACGGTCTAAAACATCCGGGCAGGAAGCCGTTCTGGCAACGTTCAAAACGTTTCTTCTGCGGGCGGGTGAAGCGCTCACAGTCGGGGGTATTCATACGCCTAATCACCGCTGGGTTATTTCGGCCGCGCTCACGAAACTAAACGAACGCTGGCCCAATCCGCGCTACGTGAGCCGGATCGAGCAGTGGCTGAGTGAGCATATAGATATGGACAGCGATGGGCAATACAATGAACGTAGCACGTTGATTTATTCGCCACTCACGAATCGTCTGCTTATTACAATAGCTAAAGGGCTAAACAAACCCATTTTGCTGGACTACGTTCGGCGGAACCTGAGCATGACACGCTACTACGTTCACCCGAATGGCGAAATGGTCACGGAAGCTTCGGGTCGGCAGGATAAAGCGCTGGTTGGCATGATGGATGGCTATTATTTTCCGTATCGGTACCTGGCCCTGCGGGATAATGACGGCGAAATGGCCGCGATGTGTCGGCTGATCGAAAAAACGGCCATGCCTAAAGTCGTGTATCAGCTTGACTATCTGCTGGAAGATCCGACGTTGTGGAAGGAATTGCCAGCTAGTAAACCATTACCCACAAACTACGTAAAAACCTACCCGCATTCGGGGCTGGTACGTATCCGTCGCGACCAGTGGGATAGCACAATTTTGTCGGCAAATCCTGTCTGGTTTACCTTTCACAAGGGCGATGCGGTATTGCAGGGGATGCGGGTGGCCAGTTCGTTTTTTGGCAAGGGGCAATTTCAGACGGAAAAAATTGAACAGCGGGGCGATAGCTGGGTATTGACCCAATCATTGGATGGGCCTTACTATCAGCCCTATCCAACAGATCGAATTCCTGTCGATGGCGACTGGGAGAAGATGCCCCGGATTAATCGCGCACAAAGTGAGGTACAAAAGCTTCAGACGAACGTCACGCTCCGTGAAAGCCAGGGTGGTATGCAGGTTCAGGTTCAAATTACCGGAACCGATGGTGTGCCAGTTGCGCTGGAGCTTATTTTTCGGCCGGGTGGTACGTTCACAGGGGTATCATCGCATCCGAGCCGGGCCAATGCATACCTACTGGCGAATTCAGGAACGTATACCGTAAAGACCGATAAAATCTCGTTTGGACCGGGACAAGTCGCGCATAAAAATGTTCAATTAAGAGGGTCATTGCCCGCGATGGATGCACCTTCGGTTTATATCACGGGCTTTACGCCTTTCGAGCACACGATTCGGTTGTCGTGATGGATTAGTATTAAAGTTAAGGCCTTATGCCTGACCTGTTAATAGAAAGTAGAAACACCTTTATACCTAGCTCCGTAGGAGCGGGCTGAATTATGTTGTTTAGCCGATCCTACGGAGCCAGGAAATATTGATGACCGAATGCTTACTGCTGACAGGCCACTCCTACGGAGTTTTTAGCCTGTCTAATCACTTCAGATATTCCTGAAAGGACATAACACTAGACGCACTAAGCTTAGTTGGATGAAAACGTTTTATGGCATTTTAGCGAACTCACTGGTTGCCTTCCTGACCAATAATTTTATCTGGTTTGCGGTTACCTTCTGGGTTTATCTGGAGACGAAATCAATCGTGGCTACGTCGGTGATGGCGGGCGTGTATACGGGAACCGTCGCGTTGTCTGGTTTTTTTCTGGGCTCGCTGGTCGATCGGTACAAGAAGAAAAGCGCCATGATGCTTTCCAGCGTTTGCTCGTTGATTTTATACGTCATTTCGTTCACCATTTACAGCTTTACACCGGAATCAACATTTAAAGACGCATCCAGTCCGGTTCTGTGGACATTTATCGTTTTGTCGCTCATCGGCGCCATTTTTGGTAATATTCGTTCCATCGCATTGTCGACCATTGTTACGTTTCTGATTCCCGAAGACGAGCGGGACAAAGCAAACGGAATGGTTGGTACGACGAATGGCGTATCGTTTCTCATTTCGTCGATTTTCAGCGGGCTGGCCATTGGTTTCCTGGGGATGTTCTGGACGCTCATTGCAGCCCTTGTCTTAACCATGCTCGTGCTGGTTCATCTCTGGACAATCGACATTCCCGAAAAGGGAGTCGTGCATGGCGAGGAACACACGAAACGTATTGACATTAAGGGAACGATACGGGCCATTCAGGAAATGCCCGGACTTTTTGCGCTTATCTTCTTCAATACGTTCAACAACTTTCTGGGTGGTGTTTTTATGTCGCTGATGGATGCCTATGGCTTGTCGCTGGTCTCGGTGCAGGTGTGGGGTATTTTGTGGGGTGTTCTGAGCGTCGGGTTTATCATTGGCGGCCTGATTGTGTCGAAAAAAGGTCTCGGTAAACAGCCCCTCCGAACGCTCTTTCTGTCCAACATCGCCATGTGGATAATCTGCGTTTTTTTTACGATGCAGGCGTCTATCGGCCTGCTGGCGGTGGGCATGTTCATTTACTTATGCCTCATCCCTGTGGTAGAGGCTGCCGAACAAACTATTCTCCAGAAACTGATTCCGCCGGAACGACAGGGCCGGGTGTTTGGTTTTGCCCAAAGCATCGAACAGGCGGCTTCACCGCTGACAGCGTTTATGATTGGCCCTATCGCTCAATACTTATTCATCCCGTTTATGACAACCGGCGCGGGTGTAGCACTAATCGGCGATTGGTTCGGGACTGGCAAGGATCGGGGATTAGCGCTATTATTCACCGTCACCGGTCTGATTGGTCTGGTTGTTACGCTGATTGCCATGAAGTCAACGGCCTACAGAACGCTGTCGGAGAACTACCAGAAGGTTCCTGAGACGGTTGAAGGGTAGGAGATACCCCACCCCAACCCCTCCCGGCACCGGCCGCCCGGCTTGAACGAAGGGGAGGGGCTCAAAAATGACTATCGATGCTCCCCTCCCATGTTTTTCAGGGGAGGGGCTGGGGGTGGGGTAACACTCCACCGCTTATCCATAAATACTTCCGTAAGAAAAAAGTGCGTTTACCATTGTTGTCGATTCGGCTAATTTGCCTGATCAACAACAAGCTATATGAAGATCTTACACGTTCTGTTTCTGGTTTCTGCTACGTTATTTTCCCCATTTGCCCTGGCTAAGCCAACGCTTCCCCTGCTCTATGAGGTAAACCTCAATGACCGGGCCGACGATCAGTTCAAGGTGACATTACACGTGGATGGATTGACCGCCGACAATGCCATTTACCAGTTTGCTGCAACAGCTCCCGGTACGTATCAGATCATGGATATTGGCCGCTACGTTCGGTCGTTCAAGGCGTTTGATAAAAAAGGCCGGGAGGTGAAAACGGAGCAGGTGTCTACGAATCAGTGGAAGTTTGAAAAACCGGAGGTTGTTCGGACGGTGCAGTACAGCATTGCCGAAACCTGGGATACGCCGATCAATGAGCATAAGCCCTATAACATGTGTGGTACGTCCATTGAAAACGATCATGTTCTCATCAACGGGCAGGGCGTTTTTGGCTTTCCGAGTGGCCTGCAGGCGGCTCCTATCGATGTGAAGATTGACTATCCGGCAGACTGGGCGGTTGGAACGGCACTGGAGAAAAATGCGAAAGGGTATTTCACGGCAGCCAACTACGACCGTATTGTCGATTCACCCATTTTACTGGGTCGTCTGACCAAAGCCACCACCACGGTTGCCGGGGCGCAGGTTGACGTGTATACGTACTCAAAAACCGACAAGATCAAGTCAGATCAATTATTGAACAACATGCAGTCGATGCTCAACGCGGCTGGTCAGTTTTTGAAGCAGTTGCCGGTAAAGCGCTATACGTTCCTGTACCATTTCGAAGATCAGGAGTGGGGAGCCTGGGAGCATTCCTACAGTTCGGAGTATGCCATGAAAGAAGGAGACTTCACGAAAGCATTTGCCGATAATGTTACGTCGATTGCGGCCCACGAATTCTTCCATGTTGTGACGCCCCTGAACATCCATAGTGAAGTCATTGAACAATTTAACTTTGTTACACCGACACCTTCCGAGCATTTGTGGTTATACGAAGGCGTAACCGAATGGGCCAGCGATGCCATGCAATTGCGTGGTCAGATTATGGACCTGCCTACGTATCTGGATGAATTGAGCCAGAAAATTGACTATGACAAAAGCCTCGACACGACCTACAGCCTGAGCAAATTGGGGCTGACCTGCTACACCAACGAAGGCCAGCGCCAGTATGGAAACATTTACGCGCGTGGAGCACTGGTCGCGGGTTTGCTGGACATTCGCCTGCTGGAACTGTCCAATGGCAAACGGGGGCTGCGCGAAGTTGTCAATGAGCTGGCTGCTACGTATGGACCAAACAAAGCGTTTCCTGAAAAAGATTTCTTTGCCATTTTCGCCCAAAAGACGTACCCGGAAATTGCTGATTTCTTCAATCGGTACGTGAAAGCGACGGAGCCCTTGCCGTTTAAAGAGTACTATGGCAAACTTGGTATTTCGTATTTGCCGGCCGTACCTACAGGCCAGAAAATAGCCTCGGTTGGCATGAGACCTTCCTTCAACAACAATAAATTTTATCTGACCAAGCTCGACGACGCCTTGCGTAAAGCGGGTCTACAGGAAGACGATGAGTGGCTTACGTACAATCAGCAGCCTGTAACGCTGGAAAATATTGGAAAAATTCAGCGCGAACTGATGCAGTTGAAAGCGGGAGATACCTACGACGTAACGGTTCGGCGGAATGGACAGGAGGTTCCTGTAAAAAACGCCATTCTCGAAAAGGAACTCATATTGCGCTATAAATTTGAACCAGACCCGCAGGCGACACCACAACAAGTGCAACTTCGTGATGCCTGGATGAAGAATCTGTAAGAACTTCTGGCGCGGGTTCAAACCTGCGCCAGCATGATAATCCTCTTTCCTAATCCCACAACTTTTTAAAATTACCCTCATGAGCCTACTAAGAAAAATGTTTGGCCCTTTTAAAGATGATGTCTGGAGACAACTTGCCGATGAAATCAGTGCAGATTTCGTGGATGGTGGTTTCTGGAAAGGTAGTAAAGTTCAGGCCAGCGTCAATGAGTGGACAGTAACGCTGGATACGCACACGGTTTCAACCGGGAAAGTACATATTGTATACACCCGAATGCGAGCCCCTTATGTGAACAAGGATGGTTTTCGATTCAAAATTTACCGGAAAGGAATTTTCAGTAATCTGGGTAAGCGATTGGGGATGCAGGATATTGAGGTGGGTTTTCCTGACTTTGATGATCAGTTCGTTATACAGGGTAATGATGAGTCTAAACTACACCTCCTGTTTGAGAATCCCACGATACGGCAATTGATTGAGGCACAGCCTGCTATCAGCCTGGAAGTGAAAGATGACGACGGGTGGTTCGCGGCCAGGTTCCCGGAAGGTGTAGATTTGCTATCGTTTAAAGTTGTTGGTGTTATCAAAGACGTAGCCCAGTTGAAGATGCTCTATGGTCTCTTTGCCGAAACGCTTGATCAGCTGTGTCGCATCGGGTCAGCCTACGAAGACGACCCGAATGTGGCGCTGAAATAAGATCGGCTACCGTAGTGCTACGTTTCCCGTTACAGCATCACCTCGGTCATCGGTTCATCGATCTGAGTCTGTTCACGTTCATGCTGAATGGCTCGTTGGCCGAACAGGAGAATCACCAGTCCACTAACCACGCAGATCATCATGACGCCCACCATCGGCACGGCCGTATTGTTATGAAGCATGCTGACGGCCGCCGAAACACAGGCACCAAAACCCATGCGAAAGCTACCCATTAAGGCCGCAGCACTGCCCGCGTGACGCGTGAACGGAGCCAGTGAAAGCGCCGAGGCATTGGGGCTGGTTATCCCTTGTCCCGCCAGGAACAGAAACAGCATCGCTATCAGGCCAAACTGACCGTACCAACCGGCCCAGGTGCCTACCACCATTAGTGACCCAACAACCGACTGATAGAGCAACGTAGTGCGTATGATTTGTTCACTGCTGAACCGTTTCAGAAAAAACTGATTTAGTTGCGTTGGCGCAATTAAGGCAATGGCCAGAAAAGCGAAAATCCAGCCGTATTCCTGAGCACTGGCGTGGTAGATGTTCATGAAAACATCAGAAGACCCAGCCAGGTACGCAAACGGCGCCGACGTAGCAATACCGCCAACCAGGGCATAGGTCAGGAACTGCGGTTGCCTCAGAACCGTGAAAAAACTTCCCAACACCGCCTTCGGACGTAGTGAAAGCGATGGGTCTGCTTGTTTGCCATCCGGGAGAACAAAATAGACGCCAACCAGAATGAGCGCCGTTATGATTGCCAGAATAATGAAAATAGAATGCCAGCCAAAAGCAACGGTCGCATAGCCACCCACCGTTGGCGCAATCATAGGTGAAACGGCAATGACTAAGGTGAGTAACGAAAACGCCTGGGCAATCTGCGAGACAGGAAACAAGTCCCGAACCAAGGCTTGAGCCGCTACCAGGCCAACACAACCGCCCAGCGCCTGCAGGAGTCGCATGGCAATCAGGGTTTCGATGGAGGGCGTCAGGGCGCAGCCGATCGACGCGAGTAAGTAGAGCGCCAAGCCGCCATAAAGCGGTACTTTTCGGCCAAACCGATCCAGTAACGGACCATAAAGAAGTTGTCCCACCGAAATACCAACCAGGTAAGCGGTTAACGATAACTGGACCTGGGAAATGGAGGTGTGAAGGTCTTTGGCAATGGCCGGAAAGCCCGGCAAATACATGTCAATCGAGAAGGGACTTATCGTAGAGAGCGCCCCTAAAATCAGGATAACAACAAACGGCTGTTGGCGAGTCATAAACTCAAAAAAGTGGTACTAGTATATAGACGCGCAGCCGGGAATTATTGTTCCCAAAGTGCGTCTGTATACTAGTACCATTTAGTTGGATGTGCCTAGTCAATTGTTCGGCGTAGTCGGAGACTACGCCGAACAACGATACTGCTACGTCATCAATCACTTTGCTTTCCACGTATTGTTCTTCTCGTCGGCGTCCATGAAAATGCCGCCCGCCAGCGTCACTGACTGGACTTTCTTTTTGATGGGTAAATTTAGGATAGCCTGTTTCTGATTCGCCTGCCAGATCGCGGGCGTTTGCCGGACGGTTTCCGTTGTGCCATCGGCGAACGTCACGACAACATCCATCGGCGCTACGTAGCCGCCGATGTTCTGAATCGTGATGGTACACTTTGTTGCCGACGTAGTGACTGACTGAATGGCAAAATCAATGTAATTATTACTGAAAAACCAGTTGTTCCAGAACCAGTTCAGGTCTTTCCCCGACGCGCTGTTGAAGCTGTAGAACATATCCCAGGGCGTTGGGTGTTTGCCATTCCAGCGGTTCATAAATTCGTTCAGAGCCTTTTTAAATTCGGCATCCCCCAGTAATTCCTTGAGGGCCAGATAGCCCAAAGCTGCTTTCCCGTATTCATTATTGCCCATGGCGGCACCACTCAGCACATTTGTTGGAATGATGATCGGTAGATCCTGCTCTGCCGACGGGTCTTTGATCCAGCCGGTAACCCGAAACTGCTGGAATAACTGTACGGCCTGCCCTTTGCCCAGATCGGCCTGCATAATCAGGTGTTCGAGTGCGGTTGCCCAGCCTTCATCCATAAATCCGTAGCGGGTTTCGTTGATGCCCATGTAGAACGGAAACCAGGTATGCGCAAGCTCGTGTTCGGCCACAAATCGGGAGAAATTCAAGTCAGATGTGGTGGCGTCATTCACCATCATGGGGTACTCCATGTCGGCAAATCCCTGCACGATGGTCGTTTTCGGATAGGGGTAGGGAATTCCCGGCCAATTGTTGGATAACCAGTCCAGCGCGTGCCGCCCAAAACCCACCATCTGGTGGAAATCTTTAGCATCATCCTTAAACGCGGCCTGGACGCTGGCCCGACGGCCAGTTGTCCTGTCCACGACTACACTCGACGCATCCCAGACGTACTGATCGCTGATACACAAGGCAATGTCGGGTACGTAGTCTGCTTTCCAGCGCCAGATATTGGCTGCCTGTTGCGTCGTTACCTTCCTGGCGGCTACGTCCTGCCGCGTGGCTACGTGAATAACGGAATCAGTCTGCATGGATTCGGCCAGGCGTTTGGCAAACGTAGGTTGCAGCACTTCGTTGGCATTCAACAAGTTACCCGTCGCCCAGACGACGTAATTAGCAGGTACCTTCACGTTTAGCGTGTAGTCGTTAAAGTCATTGTAAAACTCCTGAGCCTCCGTAAACGCCGTTTGATCCCAGCCGTAGTAATCATCCCTGACGGCCACGCGTGGATAAAAGTAGGCCAGGAAGAACGTAGTGGAATCGAGTTGCCCCTCGCGACCGCTTTCCACCGACATATCAAAGTGCCAGTCGAATGAAAGCTTGACGGAATTATGAGGCATCAGCGGTTTAGTCAGGGGCATCCGGTGCACCGTAGCATTCGCCGTTGTTGGCCACAAGCGGGCGACGCTGTTTTCGGTATACCGATCGATGTGCATCCCACTGGTCAGATAGTCCGCTGAGGCTGTCTGTTGCCGAACGGCTCCTGGCTGGTGGCTATTGAGGAATAATTTAAACACAAGATAACGTAGCGTATCCGGGCTATTATTAGCGTATGTAATTTCCTCTGTTCCCTGAATAGTTCGATTGGGTGGCGTGGTGGTGAGGGTTATATTATACTTCGCTGAATTCTGCCAGTAGTTTTTGCCGGGCTTACCGTCCATCGAGCGCGTACCTTTCTGGTAGGCCTGTTTAAGGTTGCGTGGCATGTATAAACCCTGGCCCTGGACGATCCCAACGCTACACGCCATCAGGAAAAGAAGTGTGAATTTTTTCATCAGATTAAGTTGGTAATTGTCGCTGTCAGATAGAGTTGTTTTGTCCACAGAGCGGTCCGCTCTGTGGACAAAAATATCCTCAAGTTGGCATAGTTAGCGGCCTGGCCATGAATCCACAACTGTTTTTCTTTGAACGGTAACCTAGTCTGTGTGGATGTCCTGGCTTCCGATCTCGACAGGAAGAGCTTAAGGCTGGCTAAACCTGGCGTGAACTAGTTCGCAAATGTATGGCTACGTTGCCATTTGTCGCATTAGTACACAATGTCGCATTTTTACAATTTCTAGCCATTCCCAGCCAGTAGCTTTGTCATCAGATCCGCGTGAGCGATAGGATGATAAAGCTATTTTTTATTCTCCGGACACGGCTACCCGGCCTGACATTCGAATCAACGAGTCAACTAATAAACTAGTAATTATGAAAGCACTTATTGCCGTATTTACGGTCGCTATGTTGACCGTAAATGGCAGCCAGGCACAGAAAATCTGGACGGAGGCCGACCCCAACTACACGGTTGATAACCTCAAACGAACCCGCGATGAGTTGATCCGGGAAACTGAGAATTTATCCGATGCGCAGTGGCATTTTCATGAAGCGCCCGATCGTTGGTCAATTGCCGAAGTGGTAGAGCACCTGGCGCTTTGGGAAATTATCTGGGCCCGTGAAATCAGCATGGGTAACCGCAGTACACCCCGCCCCGATCTCATCGCAACCAGTAGTCCTGATAGTTATTATCATGATTTTATTATGGAAAATAAAGCGCACGTATCCCCCGATTTTTCGCGACCGACGGGATTTATTCAAGGCAAAAATAACCTGATATTTTTTACGCGATTGCGGAATCAGGCCATCGGTTTTGCTGATACAACGCAGGCTGATATGCGCGTGCAGTTTGAGCTAACGGCCACAAAGTATCCCCGCAACATGCATCAGGTATATATTTACCAGTGGGGGCATGTTGACCGACATATGCGTCAGATTCGCAAAATCAAAGCACACCCAAACTACCCGAAAGAAACCGCCACCAACTAGTGGCAACCACATCAACATAAATCTATCAAATCATGGAAACCCTTAACAAAACATCGCTTGCCGAACAAACGCGCAAAGGTGCATGTCTGGCATTTTTTTCGGCCTATCAGGATATGGATACAGCTCGCATGATTCAACTGGCTACGCCTGACGCTACGGTACATTTTCTACCCATGGGCGAAGATGGTAAAGGTACATTCTGGGAGTTTGGTAGAGGTGTTTGGCAACTCCTCATGGACTGCTTCCCCGATTTGGATAACACGGTCGATAGGTTAACCACCGAGGGAGACACCATTACGGCTCAGGTCGCGATTTTTGGTACGCAGACTCAGGATTTTTTGGGCATTACCAACAAGGGCCTACGCTTTAACAGCGACCATGTGTTCGTCTTCCAGTTCGATGGGGATGATCGTATAACGGCCCTGACGATCGATTGGGATCATGCCGGATTCTGCCGACAACTAGGCTCCTGATCAAACGATTGAGTGGACACGAACAGGCGAGGGGTAACAGGATACCCCTCGCCTGTTTTGTAAATAGCAGCGCTAAAAAAGTGTACAAGAAATTAATAGACTAAAGATTGCTTGTCGGTAACAACGGATTAATAAAAATCTTATATTTACTCGTAATCTCCCCAACCAGTTTTTCCATATGAAATTCTTTACTGTCAACTTATTCGTTTTATCGTTTGGGCTGAGCCTGCAAACAGTTGGCCAGAGTCAGGTTATTACGCCCGACAACCAGGTTGTTAGTTTTCAGTCGGTTAATGGTACTAATAACTTGTTGATTGGCCAAAGTACCAGTAGTGCAGTAGGTGGTACGGGTACCTTCAATACGTTCATGGGAAGTCAGGCTGGACAAGGAAATACGTCTGGTTCATATAACACGTATTTCGGCTATAAGGCAGGTTTCCCGAATACAGTTGGTAGTCATAATACGTTTGTGGGGTATGAGGCTGGGAAAGTCAATACCGATGGCAGTGACAATGTGTTTATTGGTTTCAACGCTGGGAAACAGAATCTGCGTGGAAACCGCAACCTAATCATTGGGCCTAATGCTGGATTTAGCGGTACCGATGGCGAGGACAATACACTCCTGGGTTTCAACGCGTCGGGTGCAGGAGTCGGTTTATCCAATGCAACGGCCATTGGGGCCAATGCTCGCGTACTAAGCAGCAATGCAATGGTATTGGGCAACAATGTCAATGTTGGAATCGGTACGTCGACGCCCCAGAACCGGCTCGAATTGACCGCTGGTACGGATGGTCGTAGTGGTTTACGCCTGACAAACATGACAGTCAACTCGCCTGCTTCCGAAGTTGCCACGAGTAAATTCCTGACCGTTAACGACAAAGGGGATGTTACATTAGCCAAACAGCTTTCGGCAGTAGCCATGCGCGTGCAGCCAACGCGTGAGAGCCAATGGGCCGATTATGTTTTTGCGCCCGCCTATCGGCTACAACCGCTGGCTGAAGTAGAGCAATACATTCAGCAAAACAAGCACCTGCCCGGTATACCAAGCGCGGGTGAAATGGTGAAAGAAGGTGTTGACCTAACAACCCTGTTAGCTACATTGGTCAAAAAGAATGAAGAATTGACACTTCACATGATTGAACAGCAAAAGCGGATCGAGCGGCTGGAACAGCAAAACCATCGGTTAAGCAAGAAGAAATAACGTGAAGTATGGAGCAAGGGGCGTGGTGCATGGTTGTTAATCCATGCGCCACGCCCCTTGCTCATTTTATGAATTTACCCACGCATCTGGTTCTAAGCTATTTGCTTATTTAGCCCTGTACCTGAAGCTCCCAGCGCCTTGCTATTGAAACGCCAGCCAAACATTCCAAAGTCCCAAAATCGCCGTTACAAGGACAACGCTTCCCATAGCGATGTTCTGTCCCAGTGAGTTACAATACGTACCCAATAGTTTTCGGTTATTGACGGCGGCAAACAGGAAGACCGTTACGAACGGAAGAAGAATGCCATTAATAGCTTGGACCGCTACAATGACTGGAATGGCGTTGACATTTGAAAGGCCGACAAGTAGCCCCGTTCCCATCACGACCAGCCAGATAGCGCGGTAAGCAGGTGAGTTTTTTTGAACGCCCAGTAAGCTTTGCGCCGTAACGGCAGCCGCCAGTGGAGCTGTCAGTGAGGAGGCAAAGCCAGCGGCAAACAAGCCGAATGCAAACAAAGAGCCCGCCCACGTACCGACCCGTTCGGTCAGCACCTGCGCCATGTGCGGATAGGAGAAATCGGTCGGAATAAGTAGCCCTGCCAGCAACAACACAACCGAAATGATGCCACCCAGTATGACGGCTACCCAGATGCCCAGGCGCATCTCGCTTAACGACTGGCCGGACACAATGCTTGACCCAAAAAACAGATTGTAGGGAACGATAGTCGTGCCAATCAGGCTATTGATGAGCAGGAGGGACCCAGACGGAAACGAGGGCGTAATCAGTGCTTTTGTCAGTTCAGCCGGTGTGACGGGAGTGCCGAATGCTACGTAGACAAAAGCTCCGCCCATGGCGAAGACAATCAATCCCAGAAAATTGGCTAAGCTTTGCGTGGAGCCGATCCACAACAAAGCGATACAAACTATCCCGACTAAAATCGTTAATACAGGAATGGATAATTTAGTGAGTAGCGCCAGACCCGAAACCGCCCCCAGAATGTTGCCTGCCTGATAAGCTGCACACCCCAGAAAAATAGCCAGAAATAAGGCCCAGGCTATTCCGCGGCCCCGTTTGCCCGAATAAGTTTGTGTGATGACCTGGCCTAAGTCGTTACCGGTTGCGATAGTGATGCGGGCGGCAGCTTCCTGTAGCCAGACCGTGCCGAACGTAGCAAAAGTGAGCACCCAAAGGAGTTGTAATCCAAATTTCGATCCGGCGATCGCGCAAGCCGTAACGGAGCCGGGACCAATAAATGCGGCCGAGATTACCGACCAGAACAATACGCTACCAAGACCGGAGCGAATAGAGAGAGATTTGGGCACGAGAGGAAAACAATGAATGATGAATTATAAATGATGAATGTAATCAATAACAACATCATTTATAATTCATCATTCATTATTTGTAATTAGGAAAGGTACTTCCGCAGCATCCAGGCCATAGCTTCATGGGCTTCCATCAAGCCAGTCAGGAAGTCGGCGGTACCCGCATCTTTCAGTTCTTCATCGCATTTGTCGACGTCTTCGCGCAGTTCCCGAACAATTTGTTCGTGGTCGGACAGGAGATTCTTAAACATGTCAGCCGTACTGGTTGGCTTGCCCGAATCTTCTTTGAGGCTGGTGTTATGAATGAACTCGGCCATAGTAGCCAGTGGCGTACCGCCTAATTGCCGGATACGTTCGGCTACTTCGTCGATTTCGGCTTCGATCGCTTTGTACTGGCTCTCAAAGAATTTATGGTACTCCATGAAGTTCGGGCCCGCTACGTTCCAATGGTATTTGCGGGTTTTGATATACAATACGTGGAGATCAGACAGAAAGTCGTTCAGCAAAACGTTGTCCTGTTTGAGGACGTCTTTTTCGAGACCAATATTGGGTTGCATGATGATAACGCAAGTTTTAAATTAATGATAAGGATAACGGTCCGGATTTCCGGGGTTAGTCCTTCATTAACCAAGTCTGAGCTGCTTTGTTCTAAGCACCCTATAATGTATTCATAGTCTAAATTAGAGCCTGTTAACTGGAACCGGCTCACCATCTGCTATTTACACCAATCCCGAAAAAACCTCCCGTGTGTAGTGTAAATCCTGTTTATGCGCTTCTGCCGGTCCCATTGTGTTAGGTGATCCTTTTTCCAGACACTGCTCAAGCACCAGCAAAGGCCGGATGGACAATGCTTTCAGATCAGCGGCAAGACGCCGATAGTCAATATCGCCATCACCAAAGGTTTCCTGCCAGATGCCATTCTTCGATTGCCGGATGTGCACTTCCACGATACGTTTTCCATATAGCTTCACTACGTCGAACAGGGCCACCTGTGAATTACCCGATCCACGATAAACCCAGTGGGCATCCAGGCAAAGTGCTACGTTTTTAGGGTCCGATGCCAGCAGCATATGGTGAAATTCACGGGCGGCCTGTCGGTGTTCGGGCGCGTGCGTATGGTAAGCCAGCGTAAGGCCGCGTTGACGTAGTTCAGCGCCCAGCCTATCAAGATTTTTAGCCTGTTCAACAAGCTCAGCATCGGTTTTGTCGTCGTTGCTTCCCCACTTGATCGGGCTGGGATTGGTGACAATGATACGTACGCCGAATGGTTTGGCGGCATTGGCTATGGCCAGCACCGAGTCGATGGATTTTTGTGCTTCGTCGGTCCTGTGAAGCGAACTATTTACGTACAGCGAAGGCATCGCGAGTTGGTATCTGGTCAAATACGGCGCTACTTTTTTAACCTCATCGGCATTGGTAAATGAGGGTTCATAAGCAGTCAGGCCCGTTTTAACGTACTCACTCAGCGACGCATCCGGATCAGCCATCCACTGTTTTTGCTCGCGCTCATAAAAGGTGCCCCACGTATAGGCGTTGCAGGAAATCGGCCAGGGCTTATTCGCCGAACTTGCTTGAGCCAGTTGGATATCAGGCAACAGCGAGGCTCCGGCGAGGGCGGTGAGTGAGGCTAGGAAATGGCGACGAGTGGCAGGCATACGTAACGGATTTTAGCGTATCACTGAAAGTCCGTTACGTATGGTTGCTTACTCAACCACCAAACGATACTCACGCTTCTGAGATCGCTTTTCAACCGTTAGGATATAGATTCCGGTAGATAGCGTTTGGGTTGTTTTAATCTGTAGGCTGCCAGCGTCGACCCCCATTTTCTGAAAAGGGACCAGATGCCCATCCAGGTTGTAGATCTTAATCGTCGCTGTTAGGGGTTCGTCCAATTGTAGCTGAAATTGTTGGTTACTGATGGGGTTAGGGGATACACCATAGGCTTCCCGGCGCAATACGACTGACTCCCAGGGATACGTAGTGGTTTTGCCGTCAAGGTCCACCTGCCGGAGTCGGTAATAGCTGGTACCCGTATAGGGTTTATCATCCGTAAAGGTGTAGCTGAATCCCTGAAACGAGCTGCCTTCGTGCGCTTTTACATTGGCAACGGATTCTACCTGAATCAGGTCTTTGCTGCGTTCGAGCAGAAAGTACTTGTTATTTTGTTCGGACGCGGTTGACCAAATCAGGTTCACCGTTTGGTTATCTTTGGGTTTAGCTGAAAAAGAAACTAAATTGACTGGCAGAGCAGCAGAGCAACTGCCTGTTCCATTGGCACAGAAGGGGGCAAAGTTTCCATTACCAGGTAAGCCTGCATTCGAAAAGAAAGCCGTGCTCTTTCCGCATAAAGCGGACAAGCTGGCTGGAAAACAGCCACTCAATTGGTTTCCCTGTACAAACAAAGTGTTTACGTTCGGCAGATTGCCCAGACTGGGGGGGATACTGCCCGTTAAAGCGTTGTACCCTAAATAGAGCACTTGCAGGTTGGTGAGATTGCCCAGACTGGGGGGGATACTGCCGCTCAATTGGTTACTCTGTAAAAACAGGTTGCCCAGACTAGGGGTATGCTACCTGTCAATTCACTAAGGGCTAAATCAAGGGTTTGCAGTTCAGTGAGCGCGCTGAGGCTGGCGGGTATAGTCCCCTGAAGGCCATTCCAACTTAAATTAAGGGCTGTAACATGTCCTTCGTCGTTACAATTCACCCCATACCAGCCGCAGGGCTCGCAGTCAGAGAGCCACTTATCCTGGCGAGCCCAGTTAGCTCCGTTAGTGGCGTTATAGAACTCGATCAGGGTAGTGTAATCCGAACTTTAGGGCATTGTCCCCAACTTAAGTGGGTTAGTATGCTCAGTAATAGCGTCAGTACCCAAGGGAACAAATGAATTCGGTGCATAAGAACGATAAGTTGGGAACCTTTGGCAGGCTGGAAAAGGAAGAATAAGTGTTTCATAAAGTAAGCTTAGAAATGGATAGAGGATTGAGTCAATAGAAAGCCGAAAGTCTGCAGCATGCCTTATTTTCTATTCCAATACCAATCGGTACTGGCGGGTTCGGGCACGTTCTTCAACCACCAGAATATACACTCCCGTTGGAAGTTTTCGCTCGGTTTTAAGCTGCAGACTGCCAACGTCTTGCCCTATTTTCTGGATCGGCATTAAGCGCCCATCTAGGCTGTATAGACGAACCAAAGCTGTCTTTGGCTCATCCAGTTGTACGCTGAAGTGCTGATCACTAATCGGATTAGGATATACCCCGTAGTCCTGCCTGGATGAACCAATGGACAAGATAATCAGTGGATAGGTGATGCTAAAGCTGGTGAAAGCAGACAGGCCTCCCGGATCGGTAGCGATAATGATCACATTGCTTAGTCCCGAGGTTGTGGGTGTACCGGAAATGACTCGTGTGGTAGCATCAAAATTAAGACCATTTGCAGGATTTATGCTGGCAGTGTAAGTTAAAGAGCTAGGCGTCTCGGCATCAATGAAGGCATTGACTGTATAAGAAAAGCCCTTTCCCACTGTAGCCGTTAAACTGGCATTAGCTGTGGGCTGTGGCGGTGTGTTAGATGCCGAGCAACTACCGGTTCCATTGAGACAAAATGCCCCAAAATTCCCCCCACCGGGTAAACCAGGATTATTCCCTAAAGAGGCAAGCGATCCACAAACTGCTGACAAACTGGCTGGGAAACAGCCACTCAATTGATTATTGTTCAAATAAAAGACCTCTAACTTAATAAGTGCGCCCAAACTTGCCGGAATACTGCTACTTAATTGATTATTACTTAGGTTAAGAACTTTTAGTTTAAGTAATACAGATTACTGGACATGGATGGTAGAAAGCCGAAAAGTGGCTGACCGATGGTAAGTTTAAGTTCGCTAAAACTTATCAAAACTACCACCATGGCCAAGCCACTTTTTGTCAAATGTAGGCGGTTCTTTCCGGATATTCCAGAGCACATTTTCCGAAACTTATTATTGGTCTGTTCGGCCGTTACTTTGGCCCGGTCCACCAATTTGAATGTGTTGAAGGACTATTTGCCTCAACTATTGGCTAATGAGCAGACCAAAGCTGATTCCCATTATAAACGGCTGATTCGCTTTTTTCGAGTGTCAAAGCCCAATCGATTAGTCATCTGTATACT
>NZ_FOLQ01000042.1 GCF_900112365.1 Spirosoma endophyticum
CTAATGGCCCCGGACGTGTGTTGAGTAGATAGTTTTACAGGATCGATACCTGGACGAAGATAGTAAGCACAAGGGCCGGCAAGGCTCAGGGTCTCTCTCTGTAGGAAAAAAGACAAAAGGCTTTTTGGTCCGCCCCCGGGTAGCTGGGTTGGCAGGATCAAGCAAGAGTCCATTAGGTTGGTGCTGGTAAGGCGGGTGGTCACCTCTTCCATTTCGCACAGAGCCGTTAAGCCCCGTACTGCCGATGGTACTGCTGTCACAAGCGGGAGAGTAGGAAGGTGCCACCTAGGGAAATAAGTCAAAACGCCGTGTTCTAGCTAGAACACGGCGTTTTGCGTTTTAGATATTTCTAATAGAAACGGATATCCACAATATAGCCACTTGTTCTTGTTAGAAATTAAATGATAAGCAATACGTCATATATTCTCCCAGAAATCGCTTATCATCTTTAGAGCCTCATCTACAGATTCTGCAACGAGTAGTAGGTTACGATTCTCGGTCTTAAGAAAACCGTCATCTACCATACGATCAAGTTGTTGAAGCATTAGGTCATAATAGCCGTTTGTGTTAATGATCGCAATAGGGCCATCGTAAAGTTTGAGCTGGCGCCAGGCTAAAATTTCGAATAACTCATCCATAGTTCCGTAACCGCCAGGCAAGGTAATTACACCCTTAGCCAATTGCACCATTTTGAATTTTCGTTCATGCATAGTCTCGACAAAATGCAGTTCTGTCAGTGTGGCGTGTGCGACTTCAAGATCCGCCAGGAAGTTAGGAATTACGCCTGTTACTTCACCTCCATTCTGCAATACAGCATTCGCTACGTTACCCATGAGTCCAAAGCCCCCTCCACCATAAATAAGTCGGATATTAAGAGCGGCCATTTTTTCGCCAAGCTCAACAGCTACTTTATTATAAATTGGGTTAACACCTAGACTTGATGCGCAGTAAACAACAATACTATTCATAGTTGACTCTCTTGTTGATATGATTTTTTAGGCTGTAGCCTATTGAATTAACTCCTTTGACACTTCATTCAAGTTCAACCCACTAAATGTACCTGAACTCATCAGTAGGAATACTTGGTCTGAATTACGCTTTTGAAGAAGGTAAGCCGTTAAATCCTCAGTGTTAGTGAGTATCTGCAAATTAGGTTTATCGAAAGCTTCAGCTATATCTTCTACTGAAATTGACATGTTTTGAATCGTCTTAGCATCAAAATATACAACGGCTTCATCAGCGGCCTCTAAAGTGCCTCTGTACTGATCTAGAAAGACTTTATTCAAACTACTTAACGTATAGAGTTCTAAAACTGCCAGTAACTTTCGGTCAAGATATTGACGCTTGACAGCTTCAGTAGTTGCTTCGACTTTAGCGGGTGAATGAGCAAAATCACGATATAGGATTCGCAAACCGTTTTCTGCTACCTTTTCCAACCGTTGTGCCACACCCTTAAATGATGTAATTGCTTCATAGAACTGGTCTTCTGTGACTCCAATTCGATTGCAAACAGTCAGGGCACCAGATACATTCTTCATATTATGGTCACCGAAAATTTGTAATGGTAGCTTGTGGCCTTGCTTCGTAATAAGATACGTCTGGCCGTTGACTATTTCGCTGGGATGAGCCACGTATGGAATTTTGGTAATGTCAGGACGATCTTTCTGGCCAATTACGTCAAGCATATCGTCCGATTCATCGAAAATCAAAATTCCTGCTTTGGGCATCGCTTCAGCGAGTGATTCAAACTGGTCAACGTATTGGTCCCAAGTTGGATAAATATTGATATGGTCCCAGGCAATGCCACTTATAAGAGCAATATGAGGTTGATAATGCAGAAACTTCGGTCGGGCATCAATTGGAGAAGAGGCATATTCATCACCTTCAATAATAATGACAGGTGCATCTGGCGTTAATTTAACTGTTGCGTCAAATCCGTCAATTTCATCCCCAATCCAGTAATCAAACAGCCGCTTATGATACGCCATGACATGCAAAATCATGGCTGTAATGGTTGTTTTACCGTGACTTCCTGCAATAACTACCCGTTGTTTCTGCTGACTTTGTTGATAAATAAATTCAGGATAAGAATAAATCGGAAGCCCTAGCTCCAGCGCTTTGATCAGCTCAGGATTGTCTTTATGAGCATGCATTCCAACAATAATACCATCTAAATCAGTGGTAATTTTCTCTGGAAACCAGCCTAATTCGTCAGGGAGTAAACTATGCTGCTTTAATCGCGTCCGCGATGGTTCATAGATTTGATTATCTGAGCCTGTAATAATGTAACCTTGATGTTGTAGAGCCAAAGCAAGATTGTGCATGGCACTGCCGCCAACAGAAATGAAATGAATAGCCTGGGGCATGCGATAAAAGTAGTCAGTGTCGGAAGCAAAAGTACGGCTTCTTTTTGGTTTGCCTGATGAACTTGAATCTGCTAATAACGTAGCGTATTTCGGTATTATTAATTTTTAGAACTTTCCGAATCAAAGCCCTTGCTTTTTCGTTGACTATTTTGCGAATGCATTTCATTTGCAAACCCCAATTTCCGGGGTCAAATTCGCATCTGTTTTTTTTAGAACCACAACCGCACCAGCGGACTGCCCCATTTTATGCGTCGAACGTAGGGATGAAGACATACTATGATCTGATTGACCAGACGTTTGAGTTCCCGACACGGGAGTTCAATGTCGAGAAAAACGAACTGATGTTCAATAATGTCCCACTGATGGACATTGTCAAACAATACGGTACGCCTTTGAAGCTGACGTATTTACCGAAAATAACCGAGCATATTGAACATGCTAAGTTGCTGTTCAGGAATGCAATGAAGCGGTATAATTATAAGGGAAATTATACGTACTGCTACTGCACAAAGTCATCTCATTTTCGGTTTGTGCTTGAAGAAGTACTGAAAAATAACGTTCACCTCGAAACATCCTCGGCCTACGATATTCAAATTGTGCGGGAACTGCACAAAATGGATCGTGTTTCGAAGCAAACCTATATCATTGCAAACGGCTACAAACGGCCTCTCTACACCCAGTACCTCAGCGAAATGATCAATGAGGGGTTCAATGTAATCCCTGTGCTTGATAATCTAAAGGAAATCGAGGCTTATGAGAATACCATAACGGCCGACACGGTCAACTTTGGTATTCGGATTGCTACGGATGAAGAGCCGAACTTCGCCTTTTATACATCGCGGTTGGGCATTCGTTATAGTGATGTGAATGAATTGTACCGGAGCAAAATTCAGCCGAATGAGAAATTTAAGCTCAAAATGCTGCATTTCTTCATCAATACGGGCATCAAAGACAGTGCGTATTACTGGAGCGAATTGAGCCGGTTCATGTACAAATACTGTGAATTGCGTAAAATTTGTCCTGACCTCGATTCGATTGATATTGGTGGAGGCATGCCGATACAGACGTCGTTCCAGTTTACGTACGACTATCAGGCCATGATCGACCAGATTGTGGAAAGCATCCAATGGATTTGTAATAAGAGCAACGTACCGGTTCCACATATCTTCACCGAGTTTGGATCGTATACGGTTGGCGAAAGTGGCGCGGTAATATATAAAGTTATCGATCAGAAGTTGCAAAATGACAAGGAGTTGTGGTATATGATCGACGGATCGTTCATTACGCAACTGCCCGATTCCTGGGGCTTGGGCCAAAAATATATTATGCTTTCAGTCAACAACTGGGATAACCCCTATCAAAAGGTGAACCTCGGCGGCCTGACCTGCGACTCACATGATTTCTATAATACAGAAGCGCACAGTGCGGATCTTTACCTGCCGATTTTTGATCAGGAGGCCGAAGATCAGTACATAGGTCTATTTCACACTGGGGCATATCAGGAATCGTTGGGTGGATATGGGGGCATTCAACACTGTTTGATTCCAGCTCCGCAACACGTCATTGTTGACAAAGATGAAGAAGGTAATCTTCGGACTCGCTTATTTGCACCTGAACAAAATAGTGAAGTAATGCTCAAAATTTTGGGCTATGGTGGTGCCGAACCCGGCATGACTGAACTAGAGGCAACTGAAGCGGCTGAGGAGCGCGAGGAAGAAGCAGAGTTGGTAAAAGAAGAGAATTGACCGTTCCCTAAGCAGATGAATTTATTCGTCTGCTTAGTTGAAAAATATACGCTCATAAGAACTATATTCGTTTATCAATCTGGGGGTTAAGAACGCATAAGGAAAATACTTGCATGAAAAAACTACTGATTTCAGGAGCTGTACTGGCAACATTATCGCTCGGGTCGTGTGCGCGGAAGGCAAATTGCCCGGCATATGGCAGCGTACAGAAACCCGCTTCGACGCACGTACGGGCATAAGAATTGATTTTTAGTCAATAAAATACCACTAACTTTCATGAAAGTTAGTGGTATTTTATTGACTAGGCATAACGCAGTACAAATCGGGAAGCTTCCAGTAAACTTGTCACACAGCCATCATGCTCATCCGAAGGCTGTGGTTCGTGAGTGATACGTACTGTGCGGACGCCAACGCGTCGGCCTGCCTGCATATCACGCAGGGCATCGCCAATCATCCAGGATTCATTTGGTTTAATATCATATTTGGCTATTGCCTTTTCGAGCAGCAACGAACCAGGCTTGCGCGTAAGTGACTCTGTGTCGTATTTGGGGTGATGCGGACAATAATAAATAGCATCGATAAGCTGACCGCATCGCTCCTGTAAGTAGTTGTAACAGGCCATTACATCATCTCGGGTATAAAGCCCTTTTGCGATACCAGCCTGATTGGTAATGACAATCAGTAAATAGCCTGCTTCTTTAAATAAACGCAAGGCTTCCGGTACACCGTCGGGAATGATAAAATCCTCCACCCGATAGACGTAATCCGTTCGGTCTTCATTCAAAACACCGTCGCGGTCCAGAAAAATGCACTTGTTCATTGGCGCTAGGCTTTGTTTACAAAGCAATAATGCAATTATTTGATCAAATAATTGCATTATTGCTTTGTAAATTATTTATATTTTCTTCTGAGTGGTAACGTAGTACACTCAAAATGAGGTACCTGATAGGAAAATTAAGCGCCCAAATCTACCAGCCTTTGATTCAAAGCCTGAATTTTGGCCTCAGCATCAGCAAGTTTTTGACGTTCTCGATCAACGATATCTGCTTTGGCGTTGGCAACGAATTTCTCATTAGAAAGCTTTTTAAGTGTTGAATCGCGAAATCCGATATTATAGTCCAATTCCTTACGGGTATTGGCGATCTCCTGCTCAAGGTCAATTTCTCCAGCGATGTTAACGAAGAATTCGTCGCTTTTTATCAGGAATGGAATACCGGCGGCCTTTTCACCAACGTAGTCAATTGCTGAGACATTAGCCATTTTTTGCAGTAACGTTTCGAGCTTTTGAAACTGGTCGGGCGACGCCGTTTTGATTGCTAACGGCAAGGATACTTTTGGGGAAATCTGCTTGGCGTTCCGAATATTCCGCACATTGGAAATAACCTCAAACAGCGTTTCGAAGTCCGTTAGAATCTGCGCGTCGATAACATCAGCTTTTGGAAAAGGCGCAATGCAAATACTTTCGCCAGGTTGCCGGTCACGAATGTCTTGCCAGATTTCTTCGGTGATGAACGGCATGAACGGATGGGCCAAGCTCATAAGCCGTTCGAAGAAATTAATAGTAGCCTCGTAGGTAATACGATCAATGGGTTGTGACGTACCGTTTTCCGTATCGAACGGAGGTTTGATCAATTCGAGGTATTGAGAACAGAAATCATCCCAGATCAGCTTATAAACGGCTTGTAAGGCATCGGAAATACGAAACTTGCTGAAGTCATCTTCGATCTGAATTAACGTAGCATTAAGTTTCGATTCAAACCAACGTATTGGTAATGATGCCTCTGGAGACGTACTACTTTGCGTTTCTGCATTGACAACCGTCCAGCCTTTTACCAAGCGGAAGGCATTCCAGATTTTGTTGCTGAAATTCCGCCCTTGCTCAACCAGTTTTTCATCGAACATCAAATCGTTACCTGCTGCCGAACTAAACAGCATCCCCGTGCGAACGCCGTCGGCTCCATACTGATCAATGAGATCGAGCGGATCGGGCGAATTGCCAAGCTGTTTCGACATTTTACGCCCCAGCTTATCACGGACAATCCCGGTTAAATACACATTTTTGAATGGTGCTTCACCCCGATATTCATAACCAGCTATGATCATGCGGGCTACCCAGAAAAACAGAATTTCAGGCGCCGTAACAAGGTCATTGGTCGGATAGTAATAATTGATGTCAGCATTGGCCGGGTCTTTTATCCCGTCAAAAACCGACATCGGCCAGAGCCAGGACGAGAACCACGTATCGAGTACGTCTTCGTCCTGCGTTAGATCGGCTTCGGTCATAGCAAACAGCAGTTTTTCGTGCTGTACTTTCTCTAAGGCCTCGTGTTTGTTTTTCGCTACGATAATGGTGCCATCCTGCATATAAAACGCCGGAATCTGCTGGCCCCACCAGAGCTGACGACTGATACACCAATCATGAACGTTCTCCATCCAGGAACGATACATATTCTTGAACTTGGGTGGAACAAGCTGGATCGTATCGTTCATTACGTTCGTCAAGGCTGGCTTGGACAATTCGTCCATTTTCAGGAACCACTGCAACGACAGTTTTGGCTCGATAACCGCTCCTGTTCGCTCAGAAGTGCCAACGTTCGATTTGTAATCTTCCGTTTTGACCAGATTGCCTGACTCTTCCAATAATTTGATGATGGCTTTACGCGCAGCAAACCGGTCCATACCGACCAGAATCTGGGCTTTCTCGTTCAACGTACCATCGTCGTTCAGAATGTCCAGTACGGGCAGGTTATGCGTAATGCCTAGAGCATAGTCATTCGGGTCGTGAGCAGGTGTAACTTTTAAGCCACCCGTTCCAAAATCCATCGTTACGTAGTTGTCCGTAATAATAGGAATCTCGCGGTTAATGAGTGGGATGAGCGCTTTCTTTCCCTGCAGATGGGTAAACCGTTCGTCATTCGGATTAACTGCTATGGCTGCATCAGCCATGATCGTCTCTGGACGAACGGTGGCAATAGTGATGTACTCCTGCCCGTTGCTCCCAGCAATTTCATAGCGGATATAAACCAGCTTCTGCTGAATTTCTTTGGTTATAACTTCCTCATCCGACACGGCAGTACGTCCCTGCGGGTCCCAATTGACCATACGGACGCCCCGGTAAATCTGGCCTTTGTTATAGAGGTCAACGAATACGTCGATAACCGAGTCGTGTAAAGCTGGTTCCATCGTAAAACGGGTCCGATTCCAATCGCAGGAAGCACCGAGTTTGCGAAGCTGCTGGAGGATGATACCACCATATTTATGGGTCCATTCCCAGGCATATTCCAGAAATTCCTCACGCGTGAGGTCTTTTTTGCTGATGCCTCGCTCTTTGAGCATGGCTACTACTTTGGCTTCGGTTGCAATACTGGCATGATCAGTCCCGGGTACCCAGCAGGCATTCTTGCCCTCCATACGGGCTTTCCTGACCAATACGTCCTGAATCGTATTGTTAAGCATGTGTCCCATGTGCAACACTCCCGTTACGTTCGGTGGCGGGATAACGATCGTATAAGGCTCTCGGTCGTCGGGGGTGGATTTGAAAAATTGATTATCAAGCCAGTATTGATACCATTTTTCTTCAATTTCCTGGGGGGCGTATGTCTTTGAAATCATAACTCAGTTGAAATCCTGTCTTTTTCTGCTGTCCTCAATAGCCAGTAGCGCAAAAACCATTCTGGAGATTACAGATAAAAAGCAAAATTAGCTAAATTGGGTAGGGCGAAAAAACGAAAGCCTGTCTTTGGCAGTTTTACGTTTACACTTCATCAGAACTCCATGGAATTCGGAAAAATATATAACCTCGATGCCGTTAATTTCGTGCTACCTCCGGGTTCGGCGTTTAACGCTCGAATTTGGGCCGGTGTTGAAGCGACGCATCGCAGCGCAAGCTGTCAGCCCAGGGTATTTATCGGCGGACCGATCTGGGCGAATAAAGATTATGTTGGCAAGGTGTATCCGGCCCACGCCAAGGAGCGCGATTTTCTGCACTATTACACCCGGCAATTCAATACCATCGAATTGAATCTGACGCATTATCAGATCCCAACGTCAGGGATGATAGAAAAGTGGAAAGCTGAAGCCACGGAAGGCTTCACCTATTGCCCCAAATTTCCGCAAATTATCAGCCACGAACGGCACCTGATCGCTACGGAAGGACTAACGGAGGAGTTTGTGAACGCAGTCCTGAATCTGGAAGAGTTTCTGGGAATGACCTTTCTACAACTTCCACCAACATTTGGCCCCGATAAGTGGCCCGTGTTAGAAACGTACCTTAAAAACCTGCCTGATGAACTGGACGTAGCGGTTGAATTTCGACACGCCGACTGGTTTAGTAAAGCCACATTCTGGCAACAAACACTTGAACGACTTTACCATCTTCGCCGACATGTTGTCATCACGGACGTAGCGGGTCGCCGTGACGTACTGCATATGGGTTTGAGTAGCCCTGTTCTAACGCTACGATTCATTGCTAACGAAGGTCATCCAACCGATTATACCCGAACCGATGCCTGGATACAACGCCTGAAAACCTGGTTCGACAAAGGGCTACAAACGGCTTATTTATTCGTTCACGGTGGGGGTGAAAATGATACCGCACCCGAACTAATTTTATACTGGATTCGCGAAATGAACAAGCATTGCGGCCTGAACCTTCGTGAACCGGTCCTACAGCCTAAAGTAGTGCAGGGGAGTTTGTTTTGATTTATATTGCAGCATATGAACTATAGAGAACGGGTTGTTTCTGATCATCAGACAATGCTGGGTAAACCAGTTATAAAAGGTACCCGCATTACGGTCGAGTTAGTTTTGCGAAAGTTGTCAGAAGGGGCTACAACGCAGGACTTGCTTATAATGTATCCACATTTGCAGGAAATAGATGTACTAGCCGCATTGATGTACGCATCTGATGTACTGGCTAATGAGGAGATTATCATGGCAAAGGCAGCATGATTATCGCTGACGAAAATATTGATCATAGTCTGATTACAACTATTCGTGAGCTAGGTATTGAAGTTTACTCCGTTTATGAATCTAATCGAGGAATTCGTGATGAAGCTCTGTCATAGAGTCATCTCGTAATCCACCAAGAATCATTCTAACTGAAGACAAGGATTTTGGTGAATGGGTGTTTGCTCATAATGTGAAAGATATTAGTGTTTTGTTTCTTCGGTATTATTTCAAAGAAACTGAAGCTATGCGTCACGTTTTGATCAAATTATTAACGGAGCGACTTACAGAATTGGCTGGTTGTTTTACAACCCTAACGATTCAAAAAATTAGAATTCGTCGTATTGATTTATGATTGATAGCCTGTCTTACAGCCTAAGGTGGTGCAGGGGAGTTTGTTTTGATTTACAGGACTAAGCGTTTACCTTTGCTTTATGATTTTACAAGTACCAAACCATCGGCATCACCATTCTGGGCGGTAACGCAGCAGAACGAGATGCTCGTGTTTGTGAGTTCGGTGAGATAATCCTGATTACACAATATACAAAGCCCGGTTCTGCTAAAGAGCTGGGCTTTTACTTTATGAAAACTGTCATTATTAAATACAACGCTGGGAACGTACAATCGGTTATGTATGCCCTGGAGCGATTGGGAGCCAGCTATCTGCTTACGGACGATGAATCCGAAATTCGTTCGGCCGATAAAGTCATCTTCCCCGGCGTAGGAGAGGCCAGCACCGCCATGGCTTACCTGCGCGAACGGGGTTTGGACAAACTGATTCCATCGTTGAAGCAGCCCGTGTTAGGTACCTGCGTCGGGATGCAGCTTATGTGTCGTTATTCGGAAGAAAACGACACTACGTGCATGGGTATTTTTGATATTGATGTTCGACGATTTCCTAACGAATCCGGATTTAAAGTGCCTCATACGGGCTGGAACAATATTCATTCGCTATGTGGTCCGCTCACAGATGGATTAGTTGAAAACGCCTACATGTATTTTGTTCACAGTTATGCAGCCGATGTTTGCCCTGAAACTATAGCCGTTTGCGATTACGTCCGACCATTCAGCGCCATGTTGCACCGGGATAATTTCTATGCAGCCCAGTTCCACGCTGAGATTAGTGGAAATGAGGGCCAGCGAATACTGGAGAATTTTTTGAAACTATAATTTAAACACGGAGAGCAGGGAGTTTAACACAGAGAACACAGATTCTTTGTGCGCTCTGTGAATCCTCCGTTTACTCTGTCGGTCCGCCGTAGCGGTTTAGAAAATGCATATCATCCCCGCGATTGACCTTATTGATGGGAAGGCTGTTCGCCTGACCCAGGGCGATTATCGCCAGAAGAAAGAGTATAACGCCCGACCGCTGGAAGTTGCCCAGCAGTTTGAGGATGCAGGCCTGACGCGCCTGCATTTGGTGGATCTTGACGGTGCTAAAGAAAAGCGCGTTATAAACTGGAAGGTGCTGGAGCTGATCGCATCGAAAACAAATATGCACGTTGATTTCGGTGGTGGCGTTCAGTCTGATGAGGATCTACAAATAGCGTTCGAATGTGGCGCTAAGCAGGTTACGGGCGGAAGCATTGCCGTAAAAGATCCTGATCTGATGGAGCGGTGGCTTTCCCGCTACGGATCAGCTAAGATTATTCTGGGAGCCGATGCCAAAAATGAGAAAATTGCCGTCAGCGGCTGGGAAGAAGGTACCGATGTATGGATTTACGACTTTCTGGAAAAATGGGTCGACAAAGGCATCAAATACGTAATCAGTACCGACGTAGCAAAAGATGGTTTGTTAGAGGGCCCGTCTTTTGATCTATACCGCAATATGCAGGATCAGTTTCCCAAACTAGATATTATTGCCAGTGGTGGTGTAAGCAACATGTCTGACATTGAAACCTTGGCTGATATGGACATTTTTGGCGTCATTGTTGGCAAAGCGATTTACGAAGGACGAGTGACACTGAAGGAATTAAGACAGTTTACTGAATAATATACGATGAACGAAGCGTATACCATAAGCACCGATAAATCGAAACTTGATATAGATGTGATTCACCGATATCTGAGTCAGGAAGCGTACTGGTGTTTAAATATCCCACTCGATATTGTGCAGCGATCGATTGAAAATTCAGCCTGCTTTGGTGTTTATCAGGGCGATAACCAGGCTGGTTTCGCACGCGTCATCACTGATTTTGCTACGTTCGGCTACTTGGCTGATGTCTTTATTTTGCCCGAACATCGGGGCCTTGGCTTGTCGAAACAACTTATGACGTTTATCATAGCTTATCCACCGTTACAGAGGTTACGGCGGATCATGCTGGTTACGCGGGATGCCCACGGCTTGTATGAGCAATTCGGCTTTCAACCCATTGATAGTCCTGAAAATACTATGTTTATTAAAGCCTTTACTTCCTACTGATGCTTACGAAACGTATCATTCCCTGCCTCGACATCAAAGACGGGCGTACCGTAAAAGGGACTAATTTTATTAACCTCCGCGACGCTGGTGACCCGGTTGCCCTCGCTGCCATCTATGCCGAACAAGGTGCTGATGAACTGGTTTTTCTGGATATTACGGCTACCGTTGATGAGCGTAAAACGTTGATTGAGCTGGTACGTAACGTAGCGCATACCATCAACATCCCCTTTACTGTCGGTGGGGGTATTTCGTCCGTAGCCGACGTATCAGCGTTATTGAATGCGGGTGCTGACAAGATTTCGATCAACTCGTCGGCCGTTCGTAATCCTGCTTTAATCGATGAGCTGGCGTTAGAGTTTGGAAGTCAGTGTATTGTCGTGGCCATTGATACACGCTGGATTGGTGTGGAGCAAGCGCTAACCACCACGCCCCATGCACCGAGCCCTATGCCCTACGCTCATATCGTACACACGCATGGCGGGCGTAAACCCACGGAACTGCGTACAATTGCCTGGGCAAAGGAAGTTGAGAATCGTGGAGCGGGTGAAATTCTGCTGACATCAATGGATACCGACGGAACAAAAGCCGGTTTTGCGCTTGAATTGACGGCGCATATTTCGGGTGCGGCCAACATTCCGGTTATTGCGTCCGGTGGAGCAGGCACCATGAATCACTTTGTAGACGTATTCACAGTGGGAAAAGCCGACGCTGGTCTGGCTGCAAGTATTTTCCACTTTAAGGAAATTGAGATTCCCGACCTGAAAGGGTATTTGCGCGAGAAAGGAATAGAAATGCGGATCTGAGGTTTGTGGGGAGGGCGGAAGCCGACTTATTTTAAGAATATGGACTTCTGCCCACCCTACAAAAAGCTTAGAACTTAAATCCTACTTCCAGCGACACAACCCGGTTTTTGGAAACTAGCTGGCTACCACGCGCTACGTTGATTAAACCACGCTGATAACTCATTCCAATGTTGATTGCATTTGTCTGATTGATTTTATACTGAACCCCCGTACCAAGTAGCAACTCAATATCCCCAAAACCGTACTGACGCCGATCTCCTCCGCTGTCAGCGGTATAAAGACCGTTTCGTGCCTGATCCAGGGCTTTCTCAGCTAACTTAAGACTTAATAAGCCACCTGTTTGAAGATACAACCGCATGTTGGGTGCGATGTTGTTGGCAAATAGTTTCACCGTTGCCGGAATTTGCAGATACTGTAAATTATAGATAGATTCTTTTTCAGGGGCGCTTGGGTCCCACCGACTTTGACCAAATGAGCCAGGCATTTGAAAACCTGACCGTTTGATCGTGTACCAAAGTCCAGTGCTAAACGCGTAGCGATCTTTAAAGAAAAAGTAATCCAGCGTAGGGCCAACGCTCATACGGAGTCCAACGCCATTATCGCGAAAGCCTGAGTAATTGCCCGTACCGGCGGCCGTGTTAATGTCGAGCGAAGGCGCAAACCGAATACCCATTTCGATGAGGTGACTCGGGCGAATATAATCGGGTCCGGAGCCGTCGTATGAACCATCGTTGGTAGGCGTAGTCGTCTGCTGGTTACGTTTGCGACGGCGCTTGCGGTCATCATCGTAATCCCGGCGATTTTTATCCTGACCGTCGTAATTATCCCCTAGAATTTTGCGGAATCGTTTCTCGGTTTCACTTGATTCTTTAGTACGTAACCGGTAGAGGGCGGGTGAGGTTGACTGCGCCCAACCGTAGTATACCGTTAGCACAACCAAAATCAGTCCTATGCCTGCAACTTTTTTCATATTTTTGCACGTTTTCTATATTGAAAACTCGTGATTTTCATGCGGATACAGTCGGCCATAGTAGGCCTTTTTTGTTTTTTTCTGCTGGTTTCGTGCGCCAAACCCGATGACCTGACCTTTTTTCGACTTGACCAGCAACTTTTTTCCAGCAAATCGCCCGACAGTGTTAAGGCTTTGCTGAATCGGAACCCAGCAATAGCTCAATTGTACTTTAACGCGAATGGAGCCGGAAATGATACAGCACTTGTCCAGGAATTGACCAACCGGATCAACAATCCTGCTTTGAACGAATTACAAGCTCAGGTTGAGACTGAATTCGGTGATATGACCGACCTGAAAAAGCAATTAGCCGAAGCTTTTACAAATATTAAAAAAGATTTTCCTGACTTTCGCTCGCCCAAAGTAGCTACCGTCGTGACGGGCTTTCTGGGTCCAGATTTAGTCGTTACGGATAGCCTGATCGTAATAGGTCTCGATTACTTTGCTGGGCCAAAAGCGAAGTACCGCCCTCAGGGACCAGATTATCCACAATACATTTTGCGTCGATACCAAAAGGAATATATTGTTCCTACCATTGTCTTTGCTATTTCTGATAAATACAATGCGACAAACCGTGCCGATCAAACGATGCTGGCTGATATGGTCTATTATGGGAAAGGGTACGTATTTACGAAAACGATGCTCCCCGATATTGGCGATAGTCTGGTTATCGGCTACTCAGACAAGCAACTGACTCAAACGTTTAATGCTCAAGATGTTGTTTGGGCGCATTTTATTGATAATCAGTTGTTATATCAGACGAACTCCGCTATAAAACAGCGATATTTGAATGAGCGGCCTTTTACTGCCGAAATAGGACAGGCTTGCCCTGGTGCCATTGGGCGCTGGGTCGGCTGGCGAATTGTGGGTCGGTATCACGATGAACACGGTGATGTTTCCATTGCAGACTTAATGCATAATGCCGACGCCCGGCAGATTTTTGAACAATCTGGGTATAAAGGACAAAAAGATAATCTGTAATAACCAATACGTTGGTCGTTGCAAAAAATGAAAATGGCAAAACAAGGACAAAGTTTTGGTGAGGAAGCCAAAGAAGAAAATAAAAAGAAGTTTACGCGGGACGGTGTAAAAAAAGCGCTGAGCATATTTCGGTTCGTGAAACCTTATCGGCTTCAATATATAATCGGATTCGTTTTTCTGATCCTGTCGACTGGTACAACCATGAGTTTTGGGTTGCTGATTGGGCAGATCACCAGCGTTATTCAGGGTAAATCGGCCTTTTCATTGAATCAGGTAACGCTGTTTTTTGTGGGCGTACTGATAGCTCAGGCTCTTTTCTCCTTCTTTCGCATTTATTTCTTTTCGCAGGTGAGCGAGCGAGCCATGGCCGATGTGCGCCGGGCAACCTATGCTAAGATTATTACGTTGCCCATTTCCTTTTTTGAGCAACGTCGGGTGGGGGAGTTAACCAGCCGAATCTCGTCAGACGTATCGCAGTTGCAGAGCGTATTTACATTGACGTTGGCTGAATTATTTCGTCAAATCGCTACGTTGATTATTGGCACGGGCATTATTCTTTACGTTTCCTGGAAACTGACGCTCTTTATGCTGGCTACGTTTCCCGTGATGATTATTTCCGCCTTATTTTTTGGACGGTTTATTCGTAAACTATCCAAGCAGGTACAGGATTTGCTGGCACAGGCGAATGTTGTCGTGGAAGAAACGTTGCAATCCGTACACGTAGTGAAAGCGTTTACAAATGAGAATCTGGAGATAAACCGATACGGATCTGCTTTGCAACGCGTTGTCAATATGGCGTTACGGGCTGCTAAGTACCGGGGCATATTTGTCTCGTTTGTGATTTTTACCCTCTTTGGTGGCATTATCGGCGTTGTTTGGTATGGCGGCTCGTTGGTATTAAACAACGAAATGCCTTTTGCTGACCTGCTCACATTTCTGGTCTATACTACGTTCATTGGAGGCTCTGTGGCAGGTATGGGCGATGTCTATTCGCAACTTGCGCAAACATTGGGTGCATCAGAGCGGATTCTGGAAATTCTCGCAGAGCCATCCGAAGTAAAAGCCAATGAAGAACTGCCGCTGTTTATACCCGTTCAGGGACGCGTTCTATTCAACGGTGTGCGGTTTTCTTACCCGGCTCGTCCCGATATTGAAGTGCTGAAAGGTATCTCGATCGACGTACCAGCCGGTCGAAAGGTTGCCTTGGTTGGTCAGAGTGGAGCCGGTAAATCGACAATTGTGCAGTTGTTGATGCGCTACTATCCCATTGCCGGTGGTCATATTACGATAGATGGCCGCGAGTTGGATAGCTTTAATATTACTGAACTTCGAAAGAATATTGCTATTGTTCCTCAGGAAGTCATGCTGTTTGGCGGAACAATTCTGGAAAATATTCAATACGGCAAACCCGGTGCTACGGAAGCGGAAGTGCGTGAAGCGGCCCGTAAGGCCAATGCGTTGCAATTTATTGAATCGTTCCCCGAAGGCTTACAAACGATCGTGGGCGAACGGGGCATCAAGTTATCGGGTGGTCAACGGCAACGTATCGCCATCGCCCGCGCTATTCTGAAAGATCCGGCGATTCTGATTCTGGATGAAGCAACCAGCTCGCTCGATGCCGAATCGGAGCGATTGGTACAGGAAGCGCTGGACCTGCTGATGCAAAACCGTACGACCATCATTATTGCCCACCGATTGGCAACCATTCGTAAAGTCGATACCATTTATGTAATACGTGAAGGGCAGATTGCGGAGTCGGGTACGCACGATGAACTGGCTATGCAGGAAGACGGCATTTACGCAAATCTGGTTAAATTGCAATTTGAAACCATCGAATAAAAAGAGTCGTTAGTAAATAGTCGTTGGTCGTTTTTAGCTACTAATCACTATTGACTGACGACCAACGACTGATCATGACTTCGGCTTCTAAAACCCTGAAAGACTTTAATCTCCGGCACACTAATGGCCGTGAGGAAGTGCTGGATTTGTTTCTAAACGCTGGTCATGCACTGGCGCACAATGATGTCGAAAACGGCCTTGGTCCTGACCACGATCGAGTGACGATCTATCGGACGCTACGTACGTTTTTGGATAAAGGTCTCCTTCACAAAGTCCTTGATGACGAGGGAGGAACAAAATATGCGCTCTGCCGGGAAACCTGCTCGAATGGTCACCATCACCATGATCATGTTCATTTTAAGTGCGAAAACTGCGGCCAAACGACCTGCTTAGATCACGTCAATATTCCAGTCGTGGTATTACCAGAAGGGTACAACCGTAAAGAAATGAATCTTCTGATTCAGGGCATTTGCCAGGGTTGTAATAAGTAAGTCACGTACTGGCATTCTGATCCAAACAGCCTGCTCAAAAAGCATATATAGCTGTCGGCAGTGGCAACACTGCCGACTTTTTTATACCTGTAGCATGAACCCCGAAACCACCTTCCCTGAACGTCAACAGCAATTTCTTCAAGCCGAACAAATCGCACAACGCCGGTATAATCAATTAGCCTTTTTTCGCCTTATCTGGTTTGTGGTGAGTGCTGTTGCTGTTTGGCTACTTATTCGGCTCGATCAGCAACTGGTTGCGATAGTAACCTTGCTGATTGGTATGATTGGTTTTCTAATTTTACTGAAGAAACATCAAACTGTTCGTCGTGAACGTGATTTGAACCACCAGTTAGTGTTTATTAATCAGGACGAAGCCGCTCGGCTCAAGCGTCAATATTTACGCGCCGAAATGGGCGATCAATTTGTCAGCCCAACGCATTATTACTCGGGTGATTTGGACGTATTTGGTAAGCACTCGCTCTTCCGATTGCTTAACCGAACACACACGCAGGCGGGTCAAAACAGACTGGCTTCCTGGTTGAAATCGCCAACAGCCCCAGATGCTATCCGACTTCGACAGGAAGCGGCCGCCGAATTGAATCCGCAGCTTGATTGGCGGCAACAATTCGAAGCCTTGGCTTATATGGAAGAAACAATTAGTCGCTCGCCAGATGCATTAGTGAAATGGGCAACTGCCGAGATTATTCCCTTGCCTGGCTACCTTTCTATCGTCCGGTTTATATTTCCAGCCATCACCTTCAGCTTGTTTGTGGCTTGGCTGCTTGGCTACGTTCCGGGTTCGTCAGTCCTATTGGGCTTAGCGGTGCATGGTTTAGTGCTGAGTCAGACGTCGGCGCGTGCCAAAGAAGTTAGTGACCAAACATTCGAAATTTCGGCCGCGCTACGTGCCTTTCGCGCCTTGTTTGAGCATGCTGGTAATGTACAAGGCAATGCCGTTCGCATAAATGCCATCAAGCAGGCATTGACGTCAAATGGCGACTCTGCATCAACTGCCATTGGTCAGCTTGCCCGGTTAACAGAAGGCTTGAATTATCGGCGCAATCCCTACTTCTTTCTTCTTTTTGGAATTGCTACGTTGTGGGATGTTCATTACCTGTTTCAACTTGAGCGTTGGCGGCAAACCCATGGCCCTACGTTGAGTCGTTGGTTTGAGGCACTTGGCGAGCTGGAAGCCCTCAATAGCCTGGCTGGTTTTGCCTATGCGCATCCTGGCTATGCTACCCCCGACATCGTTGACATTGGCGATAAATTGACGTTAGACATTACCGCAGCCGCTCATCCGTTATTGCCACAGGATCGCAGCGTCGCCAACTCATTGAAACTAGCAGGCTCTGGTCAAACCATATTGATTACGGGATCGAATATGTCTGGTAAAAGTACATTTCTGCGCACCGTAGGCGCCAATGTAGTGTTAGCGCTTGCTGGAGCCGTTGTAAGCGCCCAACGATTTTGGTGTTCACCTGTACGTGTGTTTACGAGTATGCGTACCCAGGACTCGCTCGAAGAAAGTACCTCGTCGTTCTACGCTGAGCTTAAACGGCTTCAAACACTCATCGGTTTATCGAAGCAATCAGATACGATTCCTGTATTATATTTTCTGGATGAAATCCTCAAGGGCACCAATTCTGCCGATCGGCACAGAGGGGCAGAAGCGCTCATTCGCCAATTGCATCAGACTACCGCTTCAGGATTTGTTTCAACCCATGATCTTGAACTGGGTCAACTTACCGATGCTGACGGATTTGTTCGAAATTTTCACTTTCAGTCGGATCTCCACAACGGTGAACTGATTTTTGATTACAAGCTCCGTAATGGAATTTGCAAGAGTTTTAATGCCAGCCAATTAATGCAAGCCATTGGCATAGAAATAAATATGCTTCAGAAATAAAGCCAGTGCCAGCGTAGCGTTGGCCCCAGTTGTAGGGTCGGTGCTGGAATCTTAATGTATTTAAGAAGGCCTAAAATTGCTTTAGCGGTAGTGCTACGTGGTTTTAGTAATTTAACCAGGTTAATGTCGGGGGCAACGTACCATTCATGACGTCCACCTAACCCATCGTGATTAATACTCCAGGTTTCAGCCTCCAAGCCAAGTCCAATCGATAGTTGCAGCCAATCAGGCCAGGCACTTTTCCAGGATTTTCCACCAAAATGTTCGGGCGAAAATGAAAACCAGTACGTTTGATTGATGTAGTCGTCGATAGAAAATCGTTGCGCTGGAATACCCCGTTCGTTGAAGTATTTTGGCGTTTGTTGCCAATAGCTGAGTTTCCATTGGGCATCGCGCAAAAAGCCTGAATGGTGCTGGGCCATTGGCCAGAAACCACCCAATGTGCCTGCTGCTACGTCGCGCCAACTGAACCCATAGGTAGGTGAATAGGCATCTTTCAATTCGATGCCTAGCTCCACAAAGGTGGCTGATCCCAAAGCCAGCCATTCAGCTTTTCGTTCCGACAAACCCGCCCAACGGAAAGCTGTATAATAAGCTTCCGATACAAAAATGCCACCTGTCAGGTGGGCGATTTTGTCCAGCCCGCTGGCATAGGTCAAATCTCGACCTTCATCGAAGTGAAAAGCCACGCCTTTGCCATTCCACCATGTCCGTTTCAGATAGGAATAAGAGGCTCCTATTGTCACAAGTGACGTAGCACCCACAGCCCATAATCGACCGGCCTTTGGTTGAGTAGGCTGCACTATCAGATGAGCAAGGCTATCCGATTGACTCGGTAAGGAGTCGACAGTTATGTTATAAGACAGAAAACAAAAGGCAAGCAGAGTATTGATTCCCATGAGTGGTTTATGACTCACGATCCTTCGAGAAGTTACATAAGTTAGGTCTTTTGGTATGTTCACCACCAACCAAAGGATGACTTGATTGAACAGCCATATTAAATACGACGTTTTGTAAATCGCTAGAGCTGAAACTCATACGGCAGTATTGTACTTTTTGTCTGTTCTAAATCCAAAACAACTCTCCAGAGACTTGTTAGAATTAGGGAAATCGGTATCTTTGTCAACAGAAAAACAGTATGCAAGCATACTGTTTTTCTGTTGTTTGCTCCGGACTTGCTTACTTAATGTCAATAAGTTGATTGACAGAAGGCATAAAAAAAGCCTTTCCGATTGGAAAGGCTTACGTTAAGGTGGTGGTGATGGACGGAATCGAACCGCCGACACAAGGATTTTCAGTCCTTTGCTCTACCAACTGAGCTACATCACCGAAACGTGGGTGCAAAAGTACGTAATGGATTGCCTTTTGCAACATATTGATCAGAAATATTTTTAATGACGTACCGTTGTCTGTATCAAATTGTTGATTATCAGACTAAAAAAGTGCCTTGAACAAATGGAGATTTTTCAGCAAATTTTATTTAGTGCGGCTTTGGCTGTAACAATTTGGTACATAGTCAAACGTATTAAGCTCATTGCCCGAGCAATAAATCTTGGTCGGCCAGAGAATCGATTTGATCATGCCGATGAGCGCTTGAAGACGATGTTACTCGTAGCGTTTGGGCAGAAGAAGATGTTCACGAATCTGCTAGTGGGCGTAATGCACTTCGTTATATATGCAGGATTCATCATCATCAACCTCGAAATTCTGGAGATCATTCTGGACGGTATTTTAGGTACTCACCGCCTATTTGCGCCATACATTACACCTGCTTATCCCGTTCTGATTGATGTATTTGAGGTGTTGGCTTTTGGCGTACTAGTTGTTTGTGTCGTGTTTTTGTGTCGCCGATTTATCACGAAAGTGCCTCGTTTTCAGCAGGAGCGTCATCGTGAAATGACGCGCTGGCCCCGCACGGATGCTGCCATCATTCTGACTGCCGAAATCCTGCTTATGATCGCCTTTCTGACCTGGAATGCCTCCGACAGTGTTTTACGCGATCGGGGCGTTGGACATTACGGGGAGCTACGAGGTATCGTACCTGATTTTTTAATCAGTCAGTTCCTGAAACCACTCTTTACAAATTTCAGTGATACGTCCTTGATAGCTTATGAGCGCATTGCCTGGTGGTTACATATTCTGGGTATTCTGGTGTTTGCCATCTACGTAACCTACTCGAAACACCTGCACATTGCACTGGGCTTTCCAAACGTCTATTTTTCGGATCTGCAACCAAAAGGTGAGATGCAGAACATGCCTGAAATAACGAAAGAGGTTCAGTTGGCTTTAGGCTTGCCTGTTACTACGGAAGATGACGGCTCACAAGCGAACGATAACGGTGACCAACCCGCTGAAGTTGGCCGATTTGGCGCCAAAGATGTGCAGGATTTGAAGTGGATTAACCTTATGAATGCCTATAGCTGCACCGAGTGCGGACGGTGTACAGCAGCTTGCCCGGCTAACATTACAGGAAAGAAGTTGTCGCCCCGCAAAATCATGATGGACACTCGTGATCGGCTCGAAGAAATTCAGCAGGGCTGGAAAGTGAATGGGAATGAGTATCGCGACGACAAATCGTTACTGAACGATTACATTACAGCTGAAGAACTCAATGCCTGTACAACCTGTCAGGCATGCGTAAATGCCTGTCCAATTAACATCAATCCACTGGATATTATTCTGCAGCTACGTCGGTATCGGGTCATGGAAGAGTCGCAGGCACCTGCTTCCTGGAACGCGATGTTCAGTAATATTGAAAATAATATGGCTCCCTGGAAATTCTCCCCAAGTGATCGTTTTAACTGGGCCGACCAGGTTAATGAAGTTAAGTAAGGTTTATGGTTTAGGGATTTGGTGGCTGGCGCATCAGCAGTTCGTGTCAGCCACCAAATCCCTAAACCATAAACCTTGAACCGAGTATCAAATTATGACAACAGAAAAAACGTATAAAGTCCCAACGATGGCCGATATGGCGGCATCGGGCGAAGAACCTGAGATATTGTTTTGGGTTGGCTGCGCTGGCTCATTCGATGATCGCTACAAACGCGTAACTATTGCCTTCGTTCGTATACTTAATCACGTTGGCATTAAGTTCGCCGTACTTGGGCCGGAGGAGGCTTGTACCGGCGACCCGGCGCGTCGGGCGGGGAACGAGTTTTTGTTCCAGATGCAGGCGATGTCGAATATTCAGGTGTTGAATGGCTATAACGTTAAGAAAATCGTAACAGCCTGCCCGCATTGCTTCAATACACTTAAGAATGAGTATCCCGAATTAGGGGGTAATTATGAAGTGATTCATCACTCTCAATTTTTGCAGGGTCTCATAAACGAGGGTCGCGTTCGTGTTAAGGACGGTCAGTCGTTTAAAGGCCGCCGTATTACGTTCCATGACTCCTGCTATCTGGGTCGCGCCAATAAAATATATGAGGCACCACGCGAGGTGCTGGCTGCCTTAGATGCCGATCTTGTCGAAATGAAACGCGTCCGGGCAAACGGACTGTGTTGTGGTGCAGGTGGCGGCCAGTACTTTAAGGAGCCAGAGCCAGGTAAAAAAGATGTAAATGTCGAACGTGTTGAAGAAGCGCTTAGCACGGGTGCCGATACAATTGCGGTCGCCTGTCCATTTTGTATGACAATGATGTCTGATGGTGTTAAAAATAAGAATCGTGAAGAGTCAGTACGTGTCTTCGACATTTCGGAACTCATCGCGCAAGGGCAGGGGTTATAAAAGAGTCAATAGTGGTCAGTCGATAGTCTGTAATAGCAATTTACTAAATACTAAGTAATCCTCGCTTATTGGTTTGCATTAAAAGCACTGAAGTTGATGCTTAACTTTCCACCCACATTCGTCAAACAGCGATTCAGGGCATAGGCTAAATCATCATTAGTCAAATAATCCTCGGGCCTCAACCACCCCCCTTTCAGATGTCGCCATAAGGTTTCGGCAAGGTTGAGATGGGGACAGTAGACAGGCAGGAAAAACAAATATAGCCCTCTGGCTTCCCAAATCGGCCGCATCATTTGGATGTAGCCCGCTGTGTGAATCCGGGCATTGTCCAACACAACCACCGTCGAGCGATGAATCAACAACGAAAG
>NZ_FOLQ01000016.1 GCF_900112365.1 Spirosoma endophyticum
TACCCGCTTCCAGGAACTCCTTACTCCAACGGTAATAAATGTTAGTATTGAGCCCTTCTCGCCGACAGATCTCGGCTACTGACTGTTCGCCTTGTAAGCCTTCCAGGACAATGCGAATTTTTTCTTCCGCGGTGTACTGTCGTCTGGTTTGTCGCTGGATGTCTTTGATAATGGATAAAGCAGGTTTACGCTCGGCAGATGTGGGGGTTGGAGAAGCTGCACGTTTGCCTTTGGAAGTTTTGGTTGAATTGGACATAATCAAGGAGGTTTGAGTGAAACAATTTACTGAATTGTCTCTTCCCATTCCCAACCCTTTTGTCCACTTTTACTTGACGACGTACAGTCAGCCGCGATGCCGATGCCAGTGTCCGCGACAGTGAGCGTAAGACAAGGAGTGGCCTGGATGGAAATGGTAATGCGCCCGCCATTGTGGGTAAATTTTAGTGCGTTGGAGAGCAGGTTAACCAGAATCTGTTTGAGTTTGTCGGCATCAAACCAGTAGTCGCCCTGGAGCTGGCCGTTAACAGTCAGGGTGATAGTACGGCTGTCAGCTTGCCCTTGAAAGATGCCAATTACGGTACGGATAAACTCGTTCAGGTTGCCGACCGAGGTATGTCTTGGCATCATCCCGGCCTCTAGTTTGGTCAGGTCCATTAACTGATTAATTAGACCCAGTGACTGACGGGCATGGGTTTCGATCCCCGATAGCCGTCCCTGAATAGCTGTGGACTGCCCTTCCTGTAACAGTTGCTCGAAAGGGTCCAGAATCAGGGTTAGGGGCGTTCGGAATTTGTGGGTGATGTTGGTAGAAAACCGACTTTTCATCTCGTCTAACTGCCGGAGATTATAGGCCTCTATCTGCCATTGAACAAGCTGCTGGCGTAATTTATACCTACTGCGTAATGATCGATACAGTAACAGCAGATTACTGATTACGATTAAGGCCAACAACGCAAAGAACCAGCCAGTTTTCCACAAAGGAGGTTGTACCATCAGCCTGAATGTAGACTGTCGTGTCTCCCATTGTCCCGCTTTCAGCGCTCGATTAACGATAAAAGTGTAGGTGCCTGCCAGCAACTGATAATTAGCAGTAGCATCGACGCCCTCATCTACATTCCATTGCTGGTCGTAGCTCTGTAGCTGAAAGGGAAAGTCGAGGAATGCCAGTTCGAGTAGGGTGAAAGGCGGATACTCAGTTGATCGTCCTCCTAGATGGTCAAGGTAGTTCGTCCCAGACTGTCCCGCTCCAGGTGCCGGTCGTTCGAGTTGATTTCTAACCGGGTGCCGTTAATCACTACGTCCAGCAGATCCAGCGGAGGTAAGGAATGCATCTGGCCCAGATCCTACTCGTACACTGTCCGGCCCGCCGTCACCCATAGTCGATTGGTGGAACTGGGAAAGCAATCGGACGGTAGTTGCATGGGTTGATGCCCTTCAATGCGCTCAATAACGCCCCGCCTGGTATACCGACAGAGGGTTGTCTCAGTCGGAAAGTAAGTATTCCCCTGCGGATCATCGAAGCAGTCAAACACGATTTGATGGGGAAAGCGAGTGGAAGGAATCAGGTGTAACCGCCGGATCTCTGTCCGATAGCTGGGTTCAAGATATCCATTTCGTTATCCAGGCCGATCAGGATGGTGCCATCCGAGCGGATGGGCAAGCCGTATGTAAGCAGACTGCCTAGTGAGGTATCCGAATGCTGTGGGTCCAGCTTTGTTTCTGATAGGTAAACGTACTCTTTATTAGGTCGATCGATAATACAGCTCACCAGGTAATGGCTTTCAATCGTACGCCCTGTGGATTTTCAGCATCCGATAGTTTGATAGCCACCATAGCCGGTTCGACTTTATAATTCATCTGCTCAAGTTTCAACTCAGTCGGTTTGGCATCGCGGTTGATATTGCTTTTGGGTGCACAGGCATAAAAACCCCGATATCTTCCAATGGTGGGTTGAATGGAGAAGGAGTGGTTGGCTTCGTTCACGGTTACGATGCCCTTAAAATAGGTGTAGGCTTCCGTACGACAGTTGTAGCTGGTGGTTGAATTGATCACATATTCTTCGTACGTGCCATCCGCATGAAAATCAAAAACCAATGCCTGCTCGTAGGCATTGCCCGCATAGGTACCGTTGTAATTCCAGAAGTTGGTCGGCGAGAAGGTGCCATATGACCATTTGCCCACTAATTCAGCCGGAATTTTAGCGGGCGAGGCTGGCATATCGATAGGGGGTGTGGTGGTTGGATCAATTCCATTCGATCCCTCTTTTTTGCAGGCTGCCGATAGCATTCCTAGGGATAATAGGGTAATAAATAACTTTTTCATTGACCTGAGCGGCAGTGTTTACTTAGCCTTATATTTTGATTTGATACAAAACAAAGCAAGCCCACCCCTTTCCACTAGATGGATCTACATCAAAACGCCAAACGGGTGATTGAAATGCTAAAAGTAAGCGTTGAACTGGGATGAATTATTCCCTACATGAATGCGTCATTGGGTCGTTTTGTGGATCAGTGGATAATGTTATCAAGCGTCAGATTATTGAAGGGTTTTCGTGAACGAATAAAGCTGAACTGCTTTTACACTAAAGCAATAAATAGATCCGCATTGAGCCTCAAAAAATTCATTGTTAAAATGTCATATTTCTCAGATTACGCTTATTGACTCTGACGGGTCAATACGGTAAGCGATCTTAAGGTTGTATCCAGTAAAAGGTAGAGAGTCCACAATTTCTGTGATCTCAATTTTCGACTAGTCGCCATTCACATACGCGAATTGTTCGTAGAAATCACCCAAAACCCGTTGGTGCTGGTGTTGAATGTGAAGTTTAGTTAGCAAAATATGGCCTACCAGTTCGCCGGTATCCGTTTGGGCTACCAGTGAAAGTTGGGGGATGAACGCATCGGATTTTCGTAATCTGTCCACCATCAGTTGCTCTTTTTTGTCCCTGTAAGACAACTGGACATAGCTGTCTGGATCAGTGCCGAAACGTCGGCGTAGTCGGCTGGGGTTTCTTGTCTAACATGCATGTTCATTTGTTTGGGTTATGCGGCTGATCGCGTTTGATTACCTGGTAAAACTGACTGGTCAGCATGTTCTGCAATTTATTCTCAGCCAGGGTTTTATGAGGCCAGTCATGGCGGTTTTTACCTTCTCTTTTCCCAGTAAACGCTGTCGAGCCAGCCATTATCTTTACAAAGCCAAACGCTTGAAACGGACGTATCAGGTAAGTACTTTTGTACTATTCTGTTTTACAACCCCGTTTCGATGTTCACTTCGCTAATACACTATATACAGGAACGATCATCTATTCCCTTATCCGAAGCAGATATCAGTCTGATCGAGGAAGCGTTCATTCCCAGAAAATTAAGGAAAAGACAGTTTCTGTTACAGGAAGGCGAAGTCTGCAAATACATCGCCTTTATTGTTAAGGGAGCTACACGCCAATACACTGTCGACCATAAAGGGTATGAGCATGTACTTAATCTATGCATCGAAAACTGGTGGACCTCCGACCGCGAGAGCTTTCATAAAGAAATACCATCTATTTACAATATAGATGCCTGGGAAGAAACCGAGTTGCTGTTATTGCCAAAGGCAAATGGCTATTACGAACGAGTCAATACTATTCCTGCCTTCAACGAAATGCGAATAAAGCTTGATGATAATCAGCACATGGCTGCTCAAAAACGCTTGAATATGGCCCAAAACTATACGGCTGATTATCGCTATGAAGAATTGATCAAGCTATATCCTGAATTCTTGCAGCGTTTCCCTCAACATATTATCGCGTCTTACCTGGGAATAACCAAAGAAACACTAAGCCGCATTCGCCATCAGTACATAAAAAAATAAGTTGATTACGTATGTGTAAAAGCGTTGATGTACATCAACGCTTTTTTTTGCGCCATATCATCGTTCTGCCAATCGGCGTAGTGCAATTTTGTATTGATAAATGAATAATACACGACCCTAAATATGAAGAAGCATGTCGCCGAACGTCAGAAATAAAATTCAGTTCGTTTCGCAGGGGAAACGAGCCGATATTGGTTTATATAAAATTGACCGGTTATTGCCTAATCGGTACGTCGAGGCTATTGGCCCTTTTGTGTTTCTCGATCACCTGTTACCGGCTAAACACGACAAACAGAGTCTTCAGCAGAAAGTAGAAGGGACAGGACCACATCCCCACCGGGGCATTGCTACGTTAACGTACGTGTTAAATGGGGAAGCCGAGCATTACGACAGCAAAGGGCACCACGCCAACGTTCGTTCGGGTGGGGTACAATGGATGAAAGCGGGGAACGGCATTATCCATGATGAAAGTATGAAAGCCGATGATTTATCCGATGAACTGATAACGCACAGCTTTCAATTCTGGATTAATCTGCCCGCTAAAAATAAAGCCGAAGAGGCCGACTATTTACCCCTACAAGCGTATGAAATACCCCGGAAAGAACTGCCCAACGGAAGCGGCTGGATCAAGGTTATTGCCGGCGACTATGAAGAACTAACATCAAAAATTCCATCGTATACCAGTCAATTTATTTATCACCTGCATCTGGAAGGGGGCCACTTTTTTACATTGAAAACCAGCGATCTGGTAGAATACGCTGCTTTTCTTCCCCAACAAGACGCTGTCGTTAATGATACTGATTATCAAACGGGAGAGTTACTTGTCTTTGACCGGGCCAGCGGTGAAATCGATATAAAGAACGTTTCACTACGCCCCATCGACGTTATTTTATTTGGCGGGGAGCCTTATACCGAACCCATTGTTGCGGCCGGGCCATTTGTGATGAATACGGAGTATGAAATTTCACTGGCCTACAACGATTATTACAAAGGCAACTATGGGAAGATCGAGTATGATGAAAAAAATCTGCCCTAGACCCCATCAGTTAGTACCCCAATTTTGGGCTAGATACCTATCAACAGATGAGAGCGGGAAGAACATCGTTTCCAATTCCGTTAAATCGGCACTGTAGCCAACCGTTTCAAACCAGGTAAACATTCGGGCTGTTTCTTCACCGGCCTGTTCGCGAAAGCTATCAAACGAAATTTGCCGATACTGTACGGGCTTATTGGCTACATGGCTGAAACTTTCAGCCAGTTCTGTCATCGATATATCAACACTGGCAACGTCGATCTCTTTTCCTAAAAATCGGTCTCTGTCGGCGAATACAGCAGCCACCATGTTGCCATAATCCTGCTCGGACAGTTGCTGTAATGTTGTTTGGGGGCTTAGTGGTAGCTCAATAATGCCTTGATTAATCATATCCCGCATACCCCTGTAGTTATACATAAAGTAGACAGGCCGCAAAATGGTATAAGGCAAATCAATCCCTCGGATATGCCCTTCTATGGTATGCTTACTCTCAAAATGCGGAATACCCGTCTGGCGATTGGCACTGCCGACCGACGAATAGACGAAGTGATTGACGCCCGCTTTTTTAGCCAGGTCAGCCACTGTTTTCCCCTGTTTAACTTCCGTATCGACACCTCGGGCAAAGTCCTGCATGGAAAAGACACCATGGACGCCCTGTAGCGCATTATCCAACGATTTAATATTCTCAAAATCACCTTCTACCAGCTCGGCGCCCAGTGTTTCCAGCGTTTTTGCTTTCTCACCCGCCCTATCTCTGACCAGCGTACGAACCGTAAATGTTCCTTGTCCTACCAAGCTTTTCGTTACAGCACTACCCTGATTGCCGGTAGCCCCCGTAACCAGAATAACGGGCTTCACAGTCATATTGTCGATGTGTTTTGATGACGGGAAAATGGCTTTGCGCTAGCCTGTTGTAACCCTTTACTGAGCATCCATAAAAACATACAGATGCGCTACTTTTTCATTTTCTACAACGAAAAAATCCATGCCGGTCAAGACATTCGGCTGGGGACCGGTCCGAATATCCCAGTATAGCCGGGCTCCATGTTGTGTACTTTCCATGGGTTTTGTTGGCGAAAAGGTAAAATTGGCATCACCCGCAAACAGCTTGTCAATAAAGTCAGAAACGGCGGTAGTGCCGGTAAGGATAAAATCCTTGTCGTACATTTTTATATCGTCGGCATAGATGGTTTGCATCAGTGCATCACGCGTTGTACGGTCTTTTTCATTCCAGACAGCGGTATGTGTTTGCTGGAGAGTATGCATTGACTGGGCATCCATAGATAGACTGATTAGTTTGTTTCCTAAAACGATACGATTTTGCTGCCCAAAAGTAAGCCTCGCCTTTGGTGCCAAACGTTGATGTATATCAATAAAGATGACTGGCTGCTGCCAGTTGCTAACTGTCAAGCTAGTACTCCGAATGTACATTGTGCCTGGTAAGACGCTTAGTTATCATATATCAACAAGTGGCTGCGACGCCCACATTACTTTTGTAGGAGCAATGAGTTGCCACAGCACTGTTCAGTTTGAGAACACTTGACGCATCGTGAAACGCAATGATACGTACGAATGAAAAAATACAGGTTTCTTATCGCCTTCCTGGTGTATGCGCCACGTTTACAGGCGCAACACCCTCATCACGTAACGCCAGAGCAGACCCCGAAACAGGTTTACCTGACCATGATGGATACGATGATGGTACGCATGGCAGACGCACCGGTTGGCAACAGTCCGGCCACTATTTTTCTGAACCAAATGATCCTTCATCATCAGGGCGCTATTGCCATGGCGAACTACGAAATTATTCATGGCAAAAATGGGGAGATGATTCAGCTAGCCAAAAGCATCCGGGTCGAACAAAAAAGCGAAATAGAACAGATGCAGCTCTGGCTGAAACAAGCCAGTGCCAACGGAACGCCCATTCCCCTTATGTTCCAACCGGCAATGGACCAAACGATGAACGTTATGATGAAAACGATGCCGCTAACTAATGCGCTGACGGACATCGACAAAGCATTTGCTGCCGTCATGAAGCCACACCATCAGGCGGCTATTGATATGGCTAAGGTATTATTGCAATACAGCGGTAATGGGTCTGTAAACGCGTATGCCAGACAACTCATGGCCAACCAGCAAATTGACATTGACCAGATGTCAGATTTTTTAAAGTAATACCATGTACCAGAAACGTTTTCTTATAAGCCTACTGCTGGTAGGCAGCATTACTGCTCGCGCCCAATCACGCTACGCGCACGACCGGGTATATACGGCCAATCAGGTATCCAACACGGTATCGGTTGTGGACCCCTCGACCAATGCCTTTTTGGGCGAAATCGACTTGGGCAAACCATACCCCAACGTACTGTCGCCCTTGTACCGGGGGCAGGCGCTGGTACATGGCCTGCGCTATCTGCCTGCCAGAAAGCTACTGGCGGTGGTATCCATCGGCTCCAACGCTGTTACGTTTATTTCTACCGAAACTAACAAGGTGCTGAAAACGGTCTATGTTGGGCGCTCACCCCACGAGCCGACCTTCACACCCGACGGCAAACATCTGTGGGTCTCGGTGCGGGGCGAAGCCTATATTAGTGTGATCGACGTAGCCACCATGACCGAAGTAAAGCAAGTACCAGTGGCTGACGGTCCGGGAATGGTGTCTTTTTCGCCCGATGGTAAGCTGGCCTACGTGTGTTCCAGTTTCACGCCCGAACTCGACATAATCAATACTACTACGTATAAGCCCGTCAAAAAGATACCTGTGGTAAGTCCGTTTTCACCCAATATCTTCACCAGCCCCAAAGGCGAATGGGTTGCTTTTACACACAAAGATGTCGGGAAGGTAACGGTATTGAATACTAGCACCCAGACCATCGCTAATGTGCTGAACACGGGGGCCATCACCAATCATGTAACGTTTACGTACGTCGACAAAAAACTGCTGATGCTGGCAACGGTGGGTGGCGAAAATAAAGTACGTGTGTTTGACCCGGCGCAGAATTTTAAACAAACCGATTCGGTCACAGTGGGTACCTTGCCGCATGGCATCTGGGCGGCACCTGATGGGAAGCTCGCGTACGTGGGGTTGGAGTATGCCGACGAAGTACAAGGCATTAACCTGGAAACCATGCAGCCGCTGCCGCCGGTGAAAATTGGGCAAAGTCCGCAGGCGTTGGTGTATGCCGACAATGCCGTAACCGATGCCCGGACCAAGGCCAACCTGACAGCACTAAGCGATTCGGCCGCTACCCAGCTTATCATGCTTGCCCCGGCAGGCAATAACGACCATGGACTGGGCAGGCTGGCTGTGCGCCCGGTTGGCTTGGCCGATCTGGTGGAACAGATTTTTTCAAACCTGCAACCCAATGGCTCATACACGCTGGCGTTTACGCGCTCTAAAACAGCCCCTTACGCGGTCGATTATGAGGTCAACCAATTCAAGGCGGATGATAAAGGGAAATACATGGGCCAGTCTACCGGCCTGGTACGGTCAACCGGAAAAAAGGCAACTACGAACGAATATACCCACATCATCTTGGTTGACAATACAACCCAGGAAGTGGTTTTGGTTGATAAACGCTGATTAAAAAATAGACTATAAACTAAAAGAGCACCTTAGCTAGGTGCTCTTTTAGTTTATATAATCGGTTGTGCCTTCAGAAGTAACGCGCTTGCCTTATGTAGTCTGCCCGCCATCTACATTCAGCGTTACACCGGTAATGTATTGCGCGTCATCACTAGCCAGGAACGCCACCGCAGCGCCGATGTCGGTCGGGTTTCCATACCGACCCAGGGCAACAGATTGCAGCATGGCCGAACTATGCAGACCATCAGCCGGGTTCATGTCGGTGTCAATCAGCCCCGGCTGTATAATATTTGCGGTTATGTTTTTGCTTCCCAGATCTCTGGCCCAGCTTCGGGTGTAGGCGGCAAGAGTCGCTTTAGTAGCCGCATAATCGCCAATACCCGGATAAGGCGAGTGACTGCCGCCCGTAGAGCCAATGCTGATGATCCGGCCACCGGTACCCATGTAGGGCAAGGCCGTTCGAACGGTATGAACCACACCATGCACATTGACCTCCCACTGTTTTTTAAAGGCGACCAAATCGGTATCGGAGGCATCGATGGTTCCGGTGATAAATAAGCCCGCGCTGTTGACAATAATGTCGATACGACCAAACGTCTGCACTACTACTTGGATGGCCCTATCGATCTCCTCGTCGCTTCCGGTATCCGCTTTGATCGCCAGCGCCTTGACGGCCAGGTTTTCAAGCTTACTGACCAGTTTTTCCGCCTTTTCGCCAGAACTGACGTATGTAAAGGCGACACTAGCTCCGTCTTCGGCTAATCGTTGAACGATGCCCGCACCAATTCCCCGGCTACCGCCGGTAACAAAAGCGACCTTCCCCTGAAGTTTGGCCATTATAATTTGTTCTTATCTATTATGAATGGATCAGTTGACGATTACCCGTTGTCTATTCCGGGATGAGCCGTAACGAACCGGTTGTTTTTTGAGACGGTTAGGCCTTTAAAGCCGCTTTGATTACCGCAGCCGCCTGCAACAGGGCCGTTTGTACCGCCGGTACATTGGCAATGGGGTTTAGCAGCCCGTAGTCGTGAATCAGACCGCTGTACCGGGTGTGGGTTACGGGTACACCCGCTTCGTTCAGCTTCCGGGCGTAGGCTTCGCCTTCATCCCGCAATACATCATTTTCGGCGGTCTGCACCAGCGCCGGGGGTAAGCCTTTCAACTCATCAAGGGTAGCCTGTAGGGGCGATGCATAAATATCGTTCCGCTTGCTGGTGTCAGGCAGGTAGTTATCCCAAAACCACGTCATCATGTTTTTGGTGAGAAACCGGCCGCTGGCAAACAAGTTATAGGAGTCGGTATTAAAATCAGCATTCGTGACGGGCCACAGCAACACCTGTAGCTTGAGTTTGGGACCGTTGTTATGTTTAGCCATCAAGGATACAACCGCCGACATGTTACCACCGACGCTATTACCCACAATCGCCAGATTGCGGCCATCCACACCTATTTCGCTGCCATTTTTGGCTACCCATTGCAGCGTTGCATAAATTTCGTTGATGGCCGTTGGGTATTGCGCTTCGGGCGAAGGCGTATAATCGGGAAAGACGGCCACGGCCCCACTGTTCACCACCAGATCACGCACGAGTCGACGGTGCGTGGGGTAGTCGCCCAGCACCCAGCCACCCCCGTGGATGAAGAGGAATGCCGGTGCCCCATCCTGGATATGTTCGGGTTTTACGATGTGGATGTTTACGCGATAGCCGTTTTGCGAAATTGTCTTTTCAGTTTCGGTAATACCGGAATAATCGACTTCAACCGATTGCTGGGCGCCGGTCAATACCTGTCGGGCATCGGCGGGGCTTAATGCTTCTACGGGCTTGCCATCGCCTGCGTTTAGGGCCTGCAAAAACGTTCTAACCTCCGAAAATATTTGTGGGTCCTCCTCGCCTTTGAAGGGACGCTCCTGTGCCGTGCTGCTCATGAGTAAAGCCGTTAAGTTTTAAAGTGATAAATCCTGAGTGTTCCTTCAGGGACGAGACAAAACTAGCGTTCAGGAAATCGGAAGGCATTGAGGTATGATAAAAAACACCGTTGATGTACATCAACGAAACTTGGCAATGTAGCCCGGATTCACGGATTCGAAACCAAGGGCAACTACCTTGACTGACCTTAGTTGGCTGTATTGACCCGGTAACTAAGTGCACCGGATGGGCACTGATTGATCTGGTCGACAAGCTGCTGGGTGGTGGCGTTTTCGGGTTTAACCCACGGTGCTTCTTTGGGGTGATACACGTCGGGCAACAGTCGTACGCAATTGGCGGAATGAATGCATTTTTCCGCCTGCCATATGATGGTTATTTCGCCGTTGCTGTATTCTTTTGTCATGTGTGTTATTCGTTTTCGAAAGAAACTCCGGTTTCTTTTTCGGCGTAGGCCCACAACGTTTCGGCTTCCGCTCTATTGGCAGCCGTTTCGTTGATGAAGGCAGGGGCCGGATACCCCGTCAGTTCTTTTTCGCCATCGGGACCGTAATATCCCCCTTTGACAGCCTCGGGCGACGTAGCGGCAAACAGGGCTGGTAAAGCGCCCTGCCAGGGTTCCATTACGTCATTGTAGGTGTTCAGGGCTGTGGCGTCAATATGCCGCTGCAATCCTGTCCGAACAATACCCGGATGAGCCGCCAGAGAATACAGATCTGCGCCGACATGGTCCATTTTTCGTTGCAGCTCCAGCGCAAACAACATATCCGCCAGTTTACTGATCCCGTATTCACGAACGGGGTCGTACGATTTTTTAGAACGCAGATTGTCGTAGTCAATGCCCGTTGCCCATTTGTAGGCACCGCTGCTCAGGGTGACTACCCGGGCGCCTTTCGTCTGTTTCAGCAACGTATAGAGATGCCCCGTCAAGGCAAAATGCCCTAAAAAATTAGTGCCAAATTGCAGCTCATACCCATCATCGGTAAGGCTTTGTGGCGGCATCATCACCCCGGCATTATTGATCAGGATATCCAGACGGGCATGCGTGCTGATGTAATCTTGCGCAAACTGCTTCACCTGCGCCAGATTGGCCAGGTTCAGGACCGCCGTTTCTATAGTGCCTTTGTCCGCCACCTCCTTTATTGCTTTGGCAGCCTGGCTTAGCTTCCGGTCATCACGTCCGGCAATGGTCACGGTGGCCCCGGCCTTGTACAAAGCTAGCCCCATTTCGTAGCCTATACCCGAATTGCCGCCGGTTACCAAGACCTGTTTCCCGTCCAGATCAGGAATGTTTTGGGTTGTCCACATGGTTTCGATTAATAAAAGAGCACGTCCTGGTAATCAGGCACTTTATTAAATACCGCTCTGGCGAAAGGGCAAAGCGGCAGTATTTTGAGTTGTTTTTCGCGGGCAAAAAGGACAGCAGCATGCACCAGTTGTTTGCCAACATTCCGACCTTTTAGGGCTTCACTTACGCCGGTGTGGTCGATGATGATTCGTTGGTCACCTGACCAGACGTAGGTCATTTCGGCTTCTGTTTTACCGTCTACCGCTACATAAAAAAGCCCTTTTTGTCCGTTGTCTTTATGCTGAATGTCCATGTACGATTCGTGTTCGTCTGCGCGTTACAAGTGGCAATGGGCTACGCAGAAAGTAGCCCAACACTTACCGATTTACCTTAATAAGTTCAATTCCGGACAATGCCCCGCCTACATCCTGAAGGTGGCCGCCCTGCCTGAATGTGCCAATGTCAATCGGCTCGAACCCCATGGCTCTCGTGATGTCGGCTACTTCTTTTTTTGCTTCGGCATCATCACCACTGATGATAATGACCGAATTGCCCAGGCTGGTTTGCGATGGCTGGACAAGGGTAGCAGCCGCGAGCGTATTAAACGCTTTGACTACCCGCTGCCCCGGGAATAGGGCCGCTACGTACTCACCCGTTGGTTTGCCTCCTGTATCGGCCAGTTGGAAAGGGCTGACCGAGACAATATTGTTGGTAGCATCGACAAGGATCTTCCCGTTATACCCCTGTAATTGGTTGGCCAGATCTGGTACTTGTGCCCAGGGAACGGCGATAAATAAAACGTCGGCCTGGGCAATGGTTTGGCTAAAGTCAGCGGCCTGTAACGATCCGCCAATGGAAGCTACCAGGTCTGTCAATGAGGCTGGGCCCCGGCTGTTGGTGATCAATACCGGATACGTTGTTTTGGCCAGATGTGTAGCCAATCCACGGCCAATATGGCCTGAACCGATAATACCGATTGTGTAACTCATGCTCGTTCTGTTTAGAAGTTAATAGGTCAGTTTTTGGGCTTCAGGGGCGGTAGCGATGTGTTTCATCGTTCCGCTTCTGTATTGTTTGTACAAGTCGGCAATCTCTGCCTGGGTGTCGGCAATGAAAGGCCCGTAGGAAACGATGTTTTCGTGGGTTGGCTTGGCCGCATACAGCACGAAGCGCACACCGTTTTCGCCCGCCTGCATCGTCAGGTTGCTGTCTTCTTCGGTGTCGAATACATCCAGCCAGGCTACCTGATCCTGGTGTATATCTTTACCAGCGATTTGGACCGAACCGCTGATGATATACAGAAACGCGTTGAAACTGGCCGGAAACTGAACGTTGGTGTCAACGCCTGCTTTCATGGTGAACTCGGCGGCAATCAGGGGTGTGTAATTTTTTACCGGTGAGTGAAGGCCGGCCAGTGTCCCGCTGTACAGCCGCATGTTGACACCCTCTTTGTTTAATACCGGTACCTGTTCGGCTGGCAACAGCTGAATCCGGGGAGTAACCCAGCGATCCTTCCGGGGGAGGTTCAACCACATTTGGAATAAACGCCCTTTGGTAGGACCATCAATGGTTTCGGTGTGAACCGTACCGCTACCGGCCGTCATGAGCTGGAAGTCGCCCTTTTTCATAGACTCCAGCTGCTCCTTTATTTCCCCATCGACCAGAAGAGAGACCGTCTCAAAGCCTGCATGAGGATGAGGCCCACCGGCGGGTTCGTTATCTTTTTTGTCTAGTATATCGTCCATCAGGAAAATGAACGGATCTGTTTTTTTGAAGCCACCTGTTAAAACGGTACGTGCCACATGACCAGCGCCCAGAAAGCCCTGTTCGTTGTGCGGTGTATATAGACTGGAAACAGTTCGTTGTCTCATCACATTTGCTCTTTTTATTCAGGAGCAAATTTACTAGTACCTGACACGACAACCTGATGAGGTATGGTAACTAAAAGTGTTGATGTAGATCAATTTGTTACGCTATACGAGTATGTATTGCAGAGTGCTTTTAGGTAAAACTGATTTAATTCGACTAGCTCTCTACCTCTGGTACGGCAGATTATTTCGTTTAATAAAAGGTAGGATGCCGGGCTTTAATGAACTTCGTAAAATCCTGTCAATGAGTGAATATCATCAAGATTATGCATTAGCCATTGAAGTCCTTATGACCAGAGTAATAACGAGAGCAGTGCCGAACGTTTAGCCCTTCTTCTGAGAGCCATTCTACCCCTCGTTTGTCTAATTCATCATTATCCAATGAAGCATTCACTGTATCCTACTTGGATAGGATTGGCAGTGCATTATGTAAAAACGACAGGGAGTTTAAAAGGATCGTTGGGTTATTGAGCCGTTGGTTTGTCCTGCTTACTTTCGTCATCTACAAAAAAGGTATTTTCCTGTTTAAAAAACGCATGGCTAGGTAGGTATAGATTACCAGCGCAGATGTCTCCAGAACAGCTTCTGTATAATTGCTTTCATAAACCCCTGTTCTGGCGTCCTGTACCCAATCAATAAGCGCCATACAGTATCCACTGAAACAAATAATACCAGCCACAATGAAAAGAAGAATTGATGAGGCCTGGCGCATGAGCGTTTATTTGTTAAGTAAGGGGCCTGATTGATAGCCCGTTATAAAGACAGTTATCTCCTTAAATAGTTTAACCCGAAAAAACCGTTCGCTCATATTTATTAAACGTTTTGCGATGTTTATAGTTTTACTTATTACATCACTAATCCCTATATCACTAACAACCATGGGCAACATATTGTATACTATTGCAGTAGTACTTATTATCATCTGGCTACTGGGTTTTTTAGGATTTGGTAGCTTTGGAATGGGTGGCCTCATTCACGTATTGCTTGTAATTGCCGTAATTATGATCATACTTCGGTTAATTCAAGGGCGAAGCGTCTAATAATCCCATTACGTAATAAGTGAAATGTTGAAAGGGCCAGTAGCGACATATATGTCATTACTGGCCCTTTTGCGATATGTGAAGAGGCTGTTTTACTGGTTGATCTTACGCCAGCACTTCCTGAAATAGATTTAGCCGCTCGCGCAAGGTGTAACTACTGATTTCAGAGTTCCAGCCGCCCCGGCCACTTACCGAAAAAGTCCGCATCTCGGGCGCTAACGTAGCATATTTGTCCAGCGCTTTGAGCCAGACCGTGCGGTCGCGGTAAGGAGCCAGCAATGTCCGGGCCTGGTTTAGTGTGCGGTGTTGTTGTGGTGTCCAGATGGGCCGCAACCGATAAACGGTTCCCTGGCCGTTAAGCAAATCGGGCAAAAACTGGGGTGGAATTAATGGCAGCAACTCGGCCATCAGGTATATGCCTAGTTCGACATTGAGCAGGCGATTGGCGACCATGCCCGGCAGTGCGTGACGGTAGCGAAGTCGGGTAACGAGGGGTTCCTGCCAACGTAGCAGATTCGTCAGGCCTGGGCGAGCAGTTGGATATGCGGAGGTTAGCGAAGTATTCATTAGTGTTGTTGTTTACTGTTCTATTCAAAGATCGCACCCTGTGAACGTAATGTTTTTACGGTCTTATATTTATTTTGAAAATATTTTTAAACACGGAGCACAAAGACCACAGATTTCTAATTTTCTGGCAGTGAATCATTTAAACTCTGTATGATCTCTGTGGCTCTGTGTTTAAAAATATTACTGTGGTAGTGCAGCAAGCCGTGGAAAGTAGTAGACTCTAAAGGCTCCATTGTCATTGATAGCCCAGCCTTCTTGTTGCGCTACGGCAAAAAGTCCTTTCGATACGTCTGCCTGATATGCCCGGTAGCCACGGTGGCGAAGGAACGTTTTGACATTCAGGGTTGTGGTACAACCTTCGGCTAAAATCAGGGTTGTAGCGGCCAGACGGAGTGCCTGCCGGTTGATTTTCTTCTGTCCTGCTTTCATGCTATGCCTTGATTTTGACGACGTACCGAACAGTACACTGCGCCGGATGATACACGATGAATTCGTTTTTTTGCAGACTGACACCCCGGCAAGCAAACACCGAGTCATAGGTTGGCCTAACGTTTTCTAATCCCTTTTTATCCAGCGACATATGCCAGCCTTCGTGTTGTTTTATGACGAATTGTTCGCCTACATGTACTTCGTAAATCGCCAGATAGGCTTCCTGCTGACTACCCTTCGCCCACACGGAACCATGTAGAGATGTGTAATTCAGTGATTTGCTGAACTGGTCGGCGAAGTAGATCCCGTAACCAAACATTTTACCCGTAATGATGGCGTTGGCAGGACGTAACAACAGACCCGTTTTTAAAATAGACATCCAGTTTTCGCTACGGCTGCCGTGCCACAGCAACTGCGTTTTGGGGTTGGGGCGTTGCTGAACGTAGCGGTCGAATGCAATTTCCGTTGCGGCCTGTTTAACGCTAAATGCTGCGTCGAATTTGTCTACGTCCGGCCCCATCATCTGTTTAATAAGGGTAAGGACACGTTTATCGGTAACGGGCTCAACTGTCAGGTTCATGCTGTCGAGCAGGCTGACGGGTGTTTCTTCCGGCGTAAGTTGTGATTGAGCCAGTTCAACCTGGCCGCGCATAACATCAAGCGTATCCTGCTCGCTGGCCAACTGGTCGTGCAGCGCCTGAAGATCATCCGCCGATTGCGGTGTCTTGAGAACCAGATGGTCGTGTACTTTCCCCATTTTTCGGGGAATAGTTTTAAAAAGGTCGAGCAATTTATTGTTGAAAACTGCCGTATCGAGGTTAAGGGTGACCAAGGCTGCCAGTTCATCGAGTACTTGCTGGGCCGTTTCAACCTGTTTGCGCGTCACTTGCTGCGCCGTCACTACGTAGTTCTGGAAAATGGATAGATTGGCTAGCTCCATGAGTCGAGCCATCAGGGTGCGCACGGCTGGGTTTGTAATGGTGCTGGCATCGGGTGTTGCAGTACTATCGGCATACAAATGCGTCTGGTCTACGTATCCCTTTGATACTTTCTCGCGAAACTTTTTGTCCCAACTTGCCACAGGATAAGTAGCCGTGCTATACGTACCGCCGACCCGACCATACTGCACAGTGAACGTATCAGTATCGTTCTCGCGCATTTCATAATATTTGTTGTTGTTCTCCGCCGTCACCATAATGAGTTTCAGCGTGCGGAGGTGTTTATCTGTAGTAGTAGAGGTAGGTGATACGGAAACCGTTAAGGTATTAGAGGTCGTTGACGTCGTAATGGACGTTGGCTTAATTTGTTGTAACGTAGTGGATGGAGCACCCCAATTTTTCAATCGCCGAAGCAGATTCATGAGCATAATTCAGGGAATAAGTAGTTGGGTGAATGTAGAATCCACAGAATCATCGGTAGATTCTTTTTATGCTTTCGATTCTAACGAATACGCCTGATCGATAAAATCCAGTCTGTACTTATTGCGATATAGCACCGAGGGTCGGGAAATTATACACCCGGAATAAGCCATCGTCGTTGATAGCCCAGCCTTCGGCCAGCGCGACTACGCCTAACCATTTCGATACCTCGGCCTGATTGGCCCGATAGCCCCGGTTACGTAGTGATTGCTGAACGATAAGCGTAGAGGTGCTGCCCTCCGCCAGGATTAATGTGGTAGCCGCCAGACAGACGGCAGAAGGAGTGATTTGCTTCAGGGTTGCGTTCATTATAGCCAGCTTTGAGGGTTAAAACTTAAAACCATGTTGTGCAAATGAGCTTACCTTAGCTCGCCATCTGCCGTAACGTAATGATGCGATTGCGGAAAAATCCGACGGTCTTCTCACTGAACCGGCAGCGATCGTTACTAATGTCGTAAGCCTGTAACCGGTCGGGGATGGTGGTATAGGCATCCAGCAAAGCTGACCATACATGGCTCTGTTGAATATGACTCAGCAACATCCGGCCCCGATTCAGGAGTTTATGCTGTTTAGGCGTCCAGGTCGGGCGATCCAGGAACGTGGAGCCGTTGTCATGCAGGAGGTTCGGCAGAATATCGGGCGGGGCCGTTGGCAGCAGTTGAGATAATAGGAATAAGCCCAATTCGATGTCTAACAATTGTCCGGCCGATAACGTAGCACGTTTGGCTGGGCGGGGAGTATCAACCGGTGTTGACCATTGTGCTGAGGATTGAAAGAGAGTGTTCATTAGTATCGTTGTTTAAAATTCACAGAACAAAGTTCTACCCGGATGCACGTAATCTTTTTACGGTCTTCTTTTTTTGTGCAAAATATTTTCTCTTTTTTGTGGGAAGGTTGTGACACATAGAAAATAGAAATACACAAAGCATTTAGTCTATTTTCTCTGTGTATCTCTGTTTTCCTCCGTGTATCTCCGTGTTATAAATTAAAGAAACATGCCAATAACCCGTTCTGCCTTCCAGCGCTACCGTCTGATCGACGAAGTAATCAGTCGCTACCCGCGCCAGTATTCCAAACAACGGTTGTTTGAGCTTTGCCGCGAGCAATACGGCATTCGGTCGCTGTCGTCGCTAGAGAAAGACATTCAACGGCTGCGGGAAGATCACGACGCGCCCATTGCCTACGACAAACGTAAAAACGGCTACTACTATACCGATCCGCAATTCCGCCTGCTTCGGCTCATGCTTTCGCCCGATGACATGGAGGCTCTCGATTATGCCCGCGAGGTGTTGACCGCTACGCAGGGGGCGTCGGTGGCGGGGGAACTGGCCAATGCCCTCCAGAAAGTGCGGCAAAGTCTCGACATCATTCGGGAGGTAAAAACCGAAGGACTAACCCGTCGGGTGGTGTATGTCGAAGAAAAGATTCTGGGTGGTAATCGCCACTACGTACCGATGTTGATCCGGGCGGTCAATCAGAATCGGCAAATCGAGTTTCGATACAGTAAGCACGACAGCCCCGAACCTGATCCTAAACTCCGCACCCTGCACCCGATTTTGTTGCGGGAAGTGGGCGATAGCTGGTACGTAATTGGCTACGACGAAAACACGGGCAAAGAACGAACCTTCGCCCTCGACCGAATGATCGGCCTGGAACTCCTACCGGATCAATGTGCTATTCCGCCCGCCGTGCTGACCAGCGTGAGTGAACTGTTCGAGCATATTTACGGCATTACGGACAGCAGTGGCCCGGTTGAGGAGATTGTGTTATCATTTACGCCACTCTTTGGGCGCTACGTGAAAGCCAAACCGATTCACCAGACGCAGGAAGTCCTGAGCGATACCGATACCGAATGCGTCGTGCGGTTGCGCCTGGCTCCCAACCGCGACCTGCTCATGCACCTGCGTAGTTATGGCGAAAATCTGAAAGTGCTGAAACCTGCCAGTTTAGTACAGGACATGAAAGAGTCACTTGCCGCTACGTTGGCTGGGTATTGATTTTATTCGAACGAACGTACCATGCCCACTTTCACAACCATCCTTCAGAAATTCGGCGAAAAAGGCGATAAAACTCGCTGGACCTACATCGAAATTCCGGTTGCCATTACCGACACACTGAAACCCGGTCAGAAAACATCATTCCGGGTAAAGGGAACGCTGGACAATCATCCGATTAAATTGATTGCCCTTCTTCCCATGGGCAAATCGGTGGAACGTATCACCGACGGTTTAGAAGGTGGATTCATGATGCCCATCAATGCCGACATGCGCCGGGGAACTGGGAAATCCGAAGAAGGCGAAACGGTACGCGTTAGCCTGGAGGTTGATACTGATCCAGTTCCGCAATCGATTGATTTGCTGGTTTGTCTAGAAGATGACCCTGACGCACTCAAGCATTTTAATTCACTGAGCAAAAGCCATCAGAACTATTTCAGCAAATGGATTGAAGAGGCCAGAACCCCCGAAACCAAAGCCGACCGCATTGCTAAATCACTACGTGGTCTGGCGATGGGTCTGGACTATGGCGGGATGATCCGTTATTTTAAGAAGAAGGAGTGAACCGGGATTTATGGGATTTTTCTGACCGACTATGATTTTGCTTTCAGAGAAAGCCAGTCCATAAAATCATAGTCAGTCAATTAAATCCCATAAATCCTGCGGGGCCGCCTGGCGGTTCAGACTAGTTAAACGGAAGAATCACTTTCACGCACAGATTACGGCCCATACCGTACATACCCAGATGACCATTTGGCGATTGGGTGAAATACTCAAAATACTTTAACCGGCTTAAGTTCGACTGATAAGCCACGTCGAACAGGTTATTTACCTGAAAGATAAGCCGCATGCCGGGGCTATTCTGGCTGAAGCGGATGAGGCCATCCACACCGGCATTAACGAGCGTATAGGCGGGTGTAAACGTTTCGGTACTGTTCAGGGCCAGATACCGATCCTGCTTGGCGTTATGGTCCACGTCGGCTTTTACCGTGATGTCCGATAGCCAGTTACGTTTGAAGCCCAGTGTCTGGCTTACGCCCGTCGAAACCCGAAAGGGGGGAATAAACGGTAAATATTCGCCCTGCAGGCCCGCATCAGAAAACCGGCTTCCCCGGTTATAGCCATATACCACCGCCACACTATTATCGAAACTAAAGCCCCGCCAGCCGGTTGGGTGCAGACTAAACTGGGTCTCAAAGCCATACAGTTGTGCTGACGATTGCTGGTATTGATACGTTTTATTGCCCGGTATCAGGATAATCGACTCGCCGTTAGCGTCGACTAACTGAGCGAGCGAGATGTAGTTCTGGATGTAATTATTGAAAACACTGACGCCAATATTCACGTCAGGCAGCGTGAGGGTCAGGCCAATATCTTCCTGCAAACTAAACTCGGGTTTGAAATTCCGGTCGCCGATGTAATAAATGTGCGCTCCTGGATCCAGGCCGTTGGAGGCAATCTCGGTGATACTCGGTGCCCGATACCCGCGCGCGATGTTGGCTTTCAGCGCCAGTTTATCGGAGAATTCGTAAGCCATCCCCAGACTCATCGAAATGCCGGTGAACGACTGTCGTAATTGCGGAAACTGAAGGGTTGCTCCGGCGGTATCGGGCAACGTAACGTGCGTGTCAAAACCGGTTTTGGGATTGTTGCGCACGTAAAAATCATCACCACGTAACGAACGCTGATCGTAGCGCGCCCCACCACTCAGGGTCAGTTTATCGGCCTGCCATTTCAGGAAAACGAACGTACCAACATCGAAAAGTGAGTAATCTGGGATGGGATAATCCGTCCCATTTTTGTTCCTGTTGGACTGGTACATACCATTCACCCCCACGGTGGCCGCGATGTGCGCTACTTCCGGCAGGTTATAGCGCACCCCGTAATTGAACGTATTGAGTCGGACAAATAAGCCTGGCTGATCAGGTTGCGTGGGGTGATTGTACTCCCGGCGCACGTTCTGCTGGAAGGCCATCAATACGTCGATTTCTCCGTTGCCGACCTGATAATGGTTGTTGGTGTGAAGCCGGTAATGCTGAATGCGCTGATGCAGCGGCCCCAGTTTGTACAATGAAAGTTCACTAGCTGGAACAATTGGGCGACGCTGGATATCGTCACGATCGGATTCGTAAACCTGCTTCGTAAACTGGCGGGTGAGTGAATCCCGGCTACCATCGGGAATGCCCTGTAAATTGTCGTAAAGCGCAGCGCCGAAGCGGGAATACCCACGAGGTCCCGAATAGCCCACCATGGCCGTTAGTGTTTTCTCCGAAAAGCCGGTGTTGTAGACCCGGCCATCCACTTTGTTCTGATAATTTGTAGCCGCCCGCAGCGAACCACGCATATTCCAGGCCCAGCGTGCTCCACCCGATGCCAAACTGATCGACTCACCCAGCAGCCGATTGTTCGACTGGTATTCTGACACAAGACCCACCTTGATTTTGCCTTCTGTGTCTTTCGGATACGTAGGAATCATACTCACGACACCCGCCAGCGCATCGGAACCGTACATCAGACTGGCTGGCCCTTTAATGACTTCGGCCCGGTCGATGTTGTAATTATCGACCTCGATGCCGTGCTCATCGCCCCACTGCTGGCCTTCCTGCCGAATGCCGTCGTAAAGCGTCAGAACCCGGTTATAGCCCAATCCCCGAATAAACGGTTTTGAGATGTTAGGTCCGGTTTTAACGGCATTCAGCCCCGGTGCATTTTTAACCAGTACGTCGATGATGTTGCTGCTGGTGGTATTTTCGATGGCCCGACGCGAAATAGCCAGAATCGCCACCGGATTCTGTCGTAGCAGCGTACCCCGTGTTACGCCCGTTACCACGACCTCGTTGAGGGCATTGACAATGGGCAATAGGGTGATGGCAAACGTAGTGGTTTCGGGCTGAATCTGTACCGTATCGGATTTATAACCGATATACGATGTGATCAGATTGTGCGGTAATGAATCCGCTTTTATGGATATGGAAAACTGGCCCCGCGCATCCGTAAGAGCACCTTTGTTGAGACCTACTACGCTTACAGTTGCATAGGAAATTGGTTTATGGCTGTCGATATCGGTGACAGATCCACGAATAATTCGGGTAGGAGATGGCTGCGCATAGGCAAATTCCCCCGTTAGCCCGAGGCTAATCAGTAGAAGAAGTAATTTCATGAAAGAGGTTGTCGTTTGGTTTGGCGTACCAGCAGAAGCGTGTACCAGGAATTGGACGCTCTGATGGCATACAGGATTGATCACCAGCGTGTGCGCCAGTGTAAGCAAATCAGGAAATTACCAAACGACGGGCGGGCCGCGGTGCGAGAAGCAGCGGAAAGGGGAAACAGCCCGAAAAGGCCGCTCAGTGAACCGGAAAACGGCTTGCTGACGACTACGTAGCAGAAAAAGAAACGCAAAAAAAGCACTGACAACAACAGGTACATGAGCCGCTAAGTCCAGCAGCAAAATCTCCTGAGCGGTGTGATTATTAGGGAGAATGGGACCTTTGCCGAAAGGCCAGTAGGGGTGAGCGTGAACAATCAGTCGACCATCTACCAAGCGGTGGGCATGGCGAAATACAACTCCGTTGAGCCACATAGCCAGGAATAGGCCAAGCAGCACACGAGCCAACCGAAGTCGATGTATTTGAAGCCAATCAATCATCTTTTTGTTTGCTACTGGTTGATTATCAGGACGCAAACATTTTTACAAAAGTACTACGTATTTGTCAGCACAAGTTGCGTGTTTTTAGGTAAATCTAAAAATCTATTTACTGTAAGCTGATAATTGTACTAATCATGAATTGAATAATACAATAATGGAAAGCCAAAACTAGGTTTTAGTATGTAAAGGCCCACAAGAGCAGGGATAATATAGTTTTAGGATGGAAGTAATGCCAGTACATCGAAGGTCACGAACCCTCAACTTCTTTGCGAACATTACGCTATCCTTTGCGAACTTTGTGCAGGACCGATAATTCGGTTTTCAAAATAATGCCATGACTGTAGAAAACAAAACTATTATAATTTCCGGCGCATCGCGTGGTATTGGCCGGGCAACCGCTTTGCTTCTGGCCGGCCATGGCGCCAACGTCGTCGTTACAGCCCGCAACGCTGACGAGCTGACACAGCTCGAAAAGGAAGCCACCGAAGGACACACGCGCGGAAAAATTGTAGCCGTATCGGGCGACGTTACCAGCGAATCGGACGTAGCAACCGTCGTGCGAACCGCCCTCGATCAATTCAAACGTATCGATGTAGTGATCAACAATGCGGGGTTCGGCATCTTCAAAAACGTAGAAGATATATCGGTTTCTGAGTGGGATGACGTAATGGCCACCAACGTGAAAGGTACGTTTTTACTGACCAAAGCGGCACTGCCAACGCTGAAAGCCCAAGGTTCGGGACACATTGTTGTCGTGGCCTCCGACGTAGCGAAGCGCACCTTCGCGGGCGGGTCGCTCTACACGGCCAGCAAGTACGCGCAGGAAGCGTTCATGGGGGCGCTACGTAAAGAAGTCCGGCCATTCGGCATCAAAGTGACGGGCGTCTATTCCGGGCTGGTCGATTCCCATTTTCATAATAAACCCGGTGCTGAATCCTCCCGAAACTGGCTTAAAAACGAAGACATGGCCGAATCCATGCTCTTCATCGTCAGCCGCCCCGCCCACGTCGTGATTGATGAGTTCATGGTACATCCGCTGGAACAGGAGTATTGATTGAATGATTACGAATCCGTAATCATTCATCATTCTTTACAATGTGTACTTCAACGCTACGTTCACAATGCGTCCTTCCAATGGCGCCCAGATCGGGCGGAAAGATGGTTGGGTGACTGGACCGCTTACGACGGTTTCGTAGTTGGCCTGTTTGACGTTGAACAGGTTTTCGGCGTTCAGCACCAATCGCCAGTGGTCGTTGTAGTGGTATTCGGCAGCTCCGGCGAAGAACCAGTAATTAGCTACCTTCTGGTTGTTGTAGAGGTATTGCGTGCCTACGTAACTGGTTTCGATCCCAAAGCGGAAATGGTCGTTTTCCCAGGCCACGGTGGTTGAAAATTTATCCTGGGGAGCAAGTGGCAGATACGTATTATCAGTCGGTCCGTCTCGCCGGGCGAGGGTATGGTTGTAGCCAAAATACAATTCGTAAGCTTTGTATTCGAGTCGAACGTAGGTGTCTGTTCCAATGCTGAACAAATTATAGGGGGCGTTGATCAATTGCGTATAGGCCCCCAGGTTACTCGACGTACTGGCAAAGGCTGATAGAATCGGCGTGTTGACATAGGTATAATAAAACGCTTGATCGACCTGAACGGAGAAGCCACTTTCAAACGATTTAGCGAACGCAATGTCGACGTTCGCGCCCACTGATTTTTCAGCCTTTACGGTGGCTACGTCGATGGGCAGCAGACGCGGGAAAATCAGGCTGACGTTTAAGGCGCCGGGCGTCTGGTTCACAAATAGATTCGGAGTTTTGTAACCCGTGCCAACGCTTAGTCGCACTGTCCAGGGTTCGGACGGTTTGAGTTTTACTGACAATCGGGGTAGCAGGAAGTTGCCGAACGTATTGTGGTGATCAACGCGCAATCCGGCTTGTATGGCCACTTTTTCTCCCACCTGCCAGTCGTCCTGCACAAAGGCACCCATTGTGCTATAAGTGTAATCCACCAGTCGGGTACTGTCAGGATTTTTACGGAATGCTTCGACTGTTAGGTTCGCACCGACGATGAGCTGTTGTTTCCCGAACCGGGTTAGATCATTGGCTTCCAGATAAACCGACGATTGGCGTCCGTCGGATAGTTTTTGATAATCGGTATTCTGGCGATGGAACGTACTGACAGCGCCTTTAAACGTTACTGCATTAGTTTCTGACGTATTATGGCTCGCGTTGAAATCAATGGTATGACGTTGAAGGTCAGTGATGTTTCGATAGGCGTTTGGCTGCGATCCTTCGAGGGCCGGCAAGTAGCCACCCTCGCGATGCTCGTTTGTGAAGGCATACCCGATGTCAAGTTTGGTATGATCCGTAGGATTCCAGAAAAAACGCGGGTGAAAGTTGAACTGCTTAATTTGAGGGCTATCCGTAAAGCCATCCCCTGTTACATCTACCGCCTGCTGGTTTGTATAACCACTGAACAAGGTCAAGCCCGTTTTGCCGTATCGCTGTGAATAGTAGGCGTTCAGATTGGTTTCTTTCAGATTCGAGTGGTTGAGCAGTGCCGTAAACTCGGGCTTTTCAGACGTTGGTGATTTGGATACAATATTGATCATTCCGCCGATGGCGCCACCGCCGTAGAGCGTTGAAACGGAGCCTTTAACGATTTCAATCTGCTTCAAATCCAGTGGTGGAATTTGCAACACGCCCAGATTACCCGAAAAACCTTCGTAGAGTGGCAATCCATCCCGCAAAATCTGTGTGTATTTTGGATCTAGCCCCTGCATCCGGATGGCCTGGTTGCCGTTCACCGCCGACGTTCGCTGGATGTGAATAATTGAAATATCCCCCAGAATACTGCTCACATTGCCTGGCACAACGGCACTTTCTTCGTCCATATCTTCCTGACCCAATACCTCAACTTTGATGGGTAAATCGTCAATTCGGGAATTGGTACGGGTAGCCGTTACCGTCACTTCGTCAATGACCTCATTTGCTGACTTAAGCCGAAAAACCAGCGTGTCGGACGTAACGGTTATGGGAAATGATTCGGTTTCGTAACCCACGGCGCTAACTGTTAAGGATTTAACATCACCAGGCAGATTGTTAAGTCTAGCCACACCGTTGACGTCGGTAACGGCTCCTATAATTGGTTTGATAGATGTACGGATTGTAGCCCCAATAATGGATTCGTGCGTCAGGCTGTCCTCAACCCGAATGATACGATTGGTTTGGCCGAACACTGGCGCGATAACCAGCATGAACAGACTAACGAGAAACAGATTTTTCATCACTTACAGCATTTGTCAGCAAGTTTCGGGATGAATTATGGAGAGAATTTGAAGAAGTAGTTTTCGGCCAAGAAATGTGCTCAGCTACGGAAAATTCTTCCTGGCGAGTTACACCCTTTGCTGAAGTAAACCAACCTGAAACGAGTGGTTTCCCTGGTCAGCATCATATTGATACGTTAGTGGTAGTCTGTAGCGATCACAGATTTGCCTGACCAGCGCCAGGCCTAAACCCGTTGAGTCGGGACGGGCGGGATCTTTTACAAAGCGATTAAATAATAGGTTATCAGCAAACGGTAATGGGTTGCCTGTATTTTGAATGGTAAGTGCATCAGCCGTTAACTCGATACTAACGAAGCCTTCATTTATTTTATGCCGGGCACCTCCATGCCGGGCCGCATTTTTTAATAAGTTAGTCAGTAGTACGATGGCCAGTTGCCGATTCATTGGAAGGTGTACATCAGGCGCAATATTTCGCCTGACAGTCATGTTCTTATGCTCAAAAAAGGACTCGTACTCATCTGTATAACTATTGAGCAACTCACTTAAATCCAGTACGTCATCCCTGGCGAATTGATCGTTTTCGACCTGAGTAAGCAGAAGTAATGAGCGATTCAGTTGACTCATTCGGCCGAGCGCATCCGTAATGTGTTGCAGATGTGTGTGATCAGCTTCGGTTAGGTGTTCAGATTGCAGGAGCAGTTCCAATTCGGCCGATGCTACCGCTAGTGGCGTTTGCAGCTCGTGCGACGCATTTTCGGTAAACTGTTTCTGCAATGAAAACTGTCGACCTAGTTTCTGCGTCAATTCATTCAGTGAGCGCCCCAGCAAACGGAATTCCTTGATGCTACTTTCCGGAAATGCATACCCACTTGCCTCATCGAGCCGGAAACTCCCGAGTTGATCAATCGTTGAGTAAAATGGTCGCCATAGCCTACGTGATAACCCTAAACCAATGGTAACCGACAACGCCATCAGTAGTAAAAAGCCAACAATGACGCCCACGGACATTTCCCGGGTCAGTTCATTAAATTCGTAATAGGGCAGTTGTACGGTGATCAGGTAAATCTGCCCTTTAGCTGATACCGTTGCTTGCAGTTGACGTATTGGGATTAGCTCATTAGACCCTAGTGAATCCCGTACCGTTATGTCGGTGAATGTTGGACTTATCGGCGTCATCACACGCTCAATACGTGGGTTGTTGTCCCAATCCGATACGTTGTTGACCGGTAATTTTTGTAGCCGAAGTTCCGTTTGTTTAACCTGACTTGTCAGAATTTCGTCTACCTCGTGTCGAATTTTTTGGTGAATGAGCGTGTAAAAGCCAACAGCGCCTACCAATGCGATGGCAAATGCCGTTAGCAAAAGATAGCGGGCTGTCTGACTAAACAGGCTCATGGCGTTCGAGTCGAAAAAACGTATCCTGCTCCATAACGGGTCTGAATATAATCGGGACAACCGGCCCCGATAAGTTTCCTGCGCAGATTTTTGACGTGCGTATATAGAAACTCGTGCGAGTCGGCGGCATCCATCGCATCCCCCCAAACGTGTTCGGCAATGGCCGATTTGGAGAGTAATCGTTCAGCGTTGATAATAAGGAACAGCAGCAATTCATACTCCTTACCCGTCAGTTTAATATCATTGTCGCTTATGCTCACCCGCTGCTGATCGGGCCAGAGCGTAAGCGCACCCGCGATCACTTGGGCCTGTCCGCCAAAAAGCCGCCGACGTAGTACCGACCGGAGCCGGGCGTTGAGTTCGGGCAAGTGAAAGGGCTTTGTCAGATAGTCGTCGGCTCCAGCGTCGAGACCGGTAAGTTTGTCGGAAAGGGCATCTTTCGCCGTCACAACAATAATGCCCACCGTTGACTGCCGACGTTTCAAGTCCCGAACCAGATCAAGCCCGTTACCGTCGGGCAGCATTAAGTCGATCACTACGCAATCGTAGTCGTAATCATGCGCTTTTTCGGCTCCTTGCTGATACGTATCCGCTGGTGTAACGGTGTAACCTTCACCTTCCAGGTATTTCCTGACGGCCGTTTGCAACGCAGGTTCGTCTTCGATTAAGAGAATTTTCATTGGTTTATAGTTTACGGTTTACGGCGGTCCGTCGCTACGTTGGGCTGGCGCGTCAGCACCCTAATGCTGCACCGGTCAGCTCAACGTAGCGACGGACCGCCGTAAACCATAAACCGTGTATCATACATTAACCTATTGGCTCCACTCGGTGGGTGTTCGGTCCCAACGGTGGTCTTTTAATTCGTGTAGTAATTCGGGCAATAAACCGCTTCCATCACTGGCGGCAATATTCGCTTCAACGTTACGTATCTGACGCATGCCAGGAATGGTCGTGTGAACATCGGGGTTACTCAGAATAAACCGTAACGCCATTTCGGCCATCGTCATACCAGCGGGGACGAGCGGACGTAGTGTTTCGGCGTGATCAACGCTGCTGTTAAGGTTTTCGGGCACAAAATAAGTTGAACGCCAGTCGCTGGCCGGGAAGGTCGTCTCTTTGGTGAGCGTACCGGTGAGCGTTCCTTCATCGAATGGTACACGGGCAATGATGCCCAGATTCAGTTTGTGGCACAGTGGGAACAGATGGTCTTCGGGATTCTGGTCGAAGATGTTGTAGATCACCTGCACGGCATCGATCAGGCCAGTACGTAGCGTATTCAGGCTATTGTCTGGCTCCCAGCGATTTACCGAGATCCCCCAGGCGCGTACTTTGCCTTGTTGCGTTAGTTTCGTCACGGCTTCCTGCCACTCATCCTGATCGGCCCAGGCATCTTCCCATACGTGAAACTGTTGCAAATCAATCGTTTCGACGCCGAGATTTTTCAGACTTTTTTCAGTGTATTCCACAATGTAATCTGCTGGAAATACGTCGGCCAACTTAGACGCTGATTTCGACGGCCACTGCCGGTTTTTTGGCGGAATTTTAGTGGCTGCATATAATTGCTTGTCGCTGTTGTCTTTTAGTAGTTGATTCAAAATTTCCTCGCTGACGCCATCGCCGTAAGCCCAGGCGGTGTCGAAAAAATTGCAGCCCAGTTCAACGGAGCGTTGGAGGGCACGTAGCACTTCCTGTTTGTCGGAGCCGGTCCAGCCAGCCAGCCCCCACATACCGTAACCAATTTCAGAGACTTCCCAGCCTGTGCGGCCAAATGTGCGATAATTCATAATTGAGATTTTTTAATTGTCCACAGAGCGGTTCGCCGTTGCGACACGGAGAATTGCTCTGTGGACAATCTGTTACTATTCAGTTAGTTTTCCATTGATTTTACGATGAATGCCATCACGCAGGAGTTCAACGTTGAAGTTGATCAGAAGGCCCAGTTTCATTTGAGCCATCCGAAGATAAGTCATAGTTTGTATATGGTTAAGCGGAATCAGCGTTTGTACCGCTTTTAACTCAAGTACGATCAGCTCTTCAACTACTATATCCATGACAAATGTTTTGTTTAGCATTTGACCTTTATAGATAACAGGCAATTCAACCTGCCGTTCAACATAAAGTCCTAACGTTGTCAATTCAAATGCCAGACATTCTTCATATACACTTTCTAAAAGTCCTGCTCCCAATTCACGATGCACTTCAATGCAAGCACCTATAATTTTGCGGCTGAGCGTGTTGTAAATATCTTCATTCATAGCCATCAGAGTTCTATTACACAAAAATGTATAATTATTTTAATTTACGGTGACTTATTTTTAATTGTCCACAGAGAACACGGAGAAAAAGTAAAAAAACTCTGTGTTCTCTGTGCCTCTGTGGACAATTAAAAAGCATGAGTAAAATCACTTACATTGTGCCTTTTGAAATAGCGAACTAACGGCTGATTATCAATGAACTGTCGGCATGCTATCGGTTGGTTGATTGCCTGCCTTGTAGGCTGGTTACTGCCAATTGCGCATGCCCAGACGACAACCGTTACGCTATCTGGCTACGTTGCCGATGCTGCAACCGGAAAGCCAATGCCGTTTGCCAACGTCTATCTGAACGGCAGTACGCACGGCACGACGACAAATGAACAGGGGCATTATTCGTTGGTGGGTGTTCCGCTTGGTACCGTCGAAGTCGTTGCGTCATTTGTAGGCTATCAACCACAGCGGCTTACTTTGCGAATAGATGATGCACAGGCCAAAACCGCCAATTTTCGCCTGAAGCCCGGCGATCAGACGCTGGCTACCGTAACGGTTCGCGGAAACCCCAAGAAATGGCAGCAACACCTCAAGCAGTTTAAAAAACAACTGCTCGGCGAGCCATTTGGTGGACAGTGCGAAATTATGAATAGTGATGCCCTTAGTTTTCATGAGGAGAAAGGGCATCTGACCGCAACGGCTACCGAACCGATCATTATTGACAATCATGCGTTGGGCTACAAAGTCTGGTATGACCTCCTGTATTTCGATGGGACATTTCAGAAAGTGTATTACGCGGGCACAACGCGTTTTGAGGAGCTAAAACCGGCCGATGATCGGCAGGCTAACCGATTTCGGCGGAATCGCCTGGCAGCTTACAAGGGATCAACCCGGCATTTGATGGCCAGTTTGATCGACAGTACGTATGAGCGCGAGGGATTTCTGGTCTATCAGGAAAATATGGCTGTGCCAATCGCCCGAAGTGTTACTAATCGCGCAACCCTGGCAGGCTCCTTAAATGGGCATTTGCTGCCGCTTAAGGTTAAGGAATTGATTCAACCGGGGCGATTGCCCTTCGAACGACGGCTCGTGTCGGAACGGCCATTGGTGGTTTTTTACACCAATGGCGTGTCGAATTACTCTCCCTATACAGATGCCCGGTACGCCTATTCGCAGATTCAATTACCCAACAAGCAAATGCAGCTTACGGTTGACGGTACCATTACGCTCCCGTTTGGTGTCGAAATACAGGGTTCGCTGGCCGATGATCGCCTGTCAACCATGCTACCCGCCGACTGGAAACCTACTCAGCTTGAAGCTAGTCCAACCGTTAATGCACCCGTAGCGACGCAGGGTAAACTCCTGCCGCCCGATGCCCGGCTGGGTCGGATTACAATGGCTTTCAACGATCGATTTCATGACCTGGCACCGGTTTTATTTGTTCATATCGATAAACCATTCTACGCTACGGGTGATCGCCTGTGGCTTAGTACGTACTTGCTCGATGCTGCTACGAATCGTCGGCCAGTTGGGGAAACCGCTATCCACGTAGATTTACTAACATCCGCCGGAAATCTTGTTCAGCACCAGTGGTTGCGATTAACGGACGGTCGCGCAACGGGTAATTTCCGGCTGTCGGATTCGCTGGCTTCTGGTACGTATCGGTTGCGTGCCTACACAGATGAGGACGATGGACAGCACCGTCCCGCTTTTGAGCGATCTATATCGGTATATAACCTGCTTCGCGGTACGTCTAATATCTTGCCTGACACCACCCGGAAACCATTGGATGTGCAGATATTGCCCGAAGGGGGTCGTTGGGTAGCGGGTTTGCCATCTCGCTTAGGAGTCAAAGTCATAGCATCGGATGGACATGGCCGATCTGCGATTGGTAGTATTCTTGATGACGCAGGCATGGAGGTCGCGCGTTTTACAACCAGCCCGTATGGCATGGCTAGTGTCGTGATGACGCCCGTATCAGGCCATACGTATCGTGCAAAGGTACTGAGCGTTCACCCCGAACATAGTCACCGCTTGTCGGGAATGGCTCAATTGCCCCCAGCCGAAACCGAAGGATTATTGCTATCGGCCGACGTGGTCAGTGACACCAACCAACTGGCATTAACCATTATGGGAACCAATCGTCCTGTGAAAGATTCGGCTTATGTGCTGATTCAACAGCAGGGTCGGTTGGCTGGTCAGCATAAAATTCTGTTACAGAATGGCATAGCCCGTATTAGTTTGCCTGTTGCCACCCTACCTTCCGGCCTCCATCAACTAACGTTATACGATGCCGCTGCCCGCCCGCAGGCCGAACGGCTGGTATTTTTGCCAGAGCGCCTGCCGCCCGTTCGGGTGCTGATGGCGGTTAATAGGACGCGTTATCAACCGCGCGGGCAGGTCGTCATGAGTTTCAATCTGAACGATGATGGCCAACCAACTGTAGCAGCGCTGTCGGCCTCCATTACCGATGCTGAACAAGTTCCTGAGGATACCGCTGAAGCTACCATTCAGACACATCTATTGCTGACGGGCGAACTTAGAGGGCGTGTTGAGCAGCCTGGCGTTTACTTCAGAAACAGCCTGCCCGAAACGCGCCGGGCGCTGGATGACCTGCTACTGACGCAGGGCTGGCGACGGGTGCGAGGAACGCCCGCTACTGAGCTGCTCGGGGGCGTGTCGCTGATGGGACGCGTGCTGAATCCAAAAAATCAACCGATTGCCGGCGCGCAGCTTATTGTGGCCTCTACCGCGCCCGGTCAGTCCTTTGTGCGGTCGGCGGGGACCGATGAAAAAGGACGGTTTCGATTGGCGGGCCTCACCATTGCCGATACCCTGAGCCTGATGACGCAACTCGCTGATCGGCAATTGAAAGATATGCAGGACAAAGACGCGCACTACGTTCTGGAAGGCCCGGGGAGTTCATGGGACCCGGATACAATCAATGGTTTACCGAACTGGACGGCTTTGCAGGCGCAACTGGAGGCCGTTAAAGTGCGTCAGGAGGCTGATGCTGATTTGTATCGCGACAAAACTGCCAAACTCTTGAAAGAAGTTACGGTTCGTGCCAGGAAATATGACGAACGGCCAGACGACATTCGGCAAAGAAGTCTCCATAATGGAGCCGATGCTACGTTAATGTTTGATGATAGATCCCCCCGCTTTACTAATCTCTACGAAATGGTTCGGGGCCGGGTGGCGGGGGTAAGCGTATCTCAGATGATAACCGGTGGTTATCAGGTGGTTATTCGTGGAATGGGTACCCTGGTTGGTAGTCCACAAGCGCTGTTTCTGCTAGATGGCGTACCCATTCAGGACCCGGAGGGGACCGCCTTGCTGAGCTTTAATCCGGGAGATGTTGAGCGAATCGAAGTGCTGAAAAATGCGGGAACGGCCGGAATATATGGCGTTCGTGGGGGGAATGGGGTGATTGCTTTTTATTCCAAACGTTTTCGCGCAGACCAGCCGTCGACGAACCAAAAAGCAGGTATGAAGCCTGTCCAACTCATTGGTTACCCGTCAGTTCTGCGAGAGTTTTACGTACCGCGTTACGAACCCGATCAGACCAGTGAAGCGCAGGCTACTGCATCAACACGCGTCGATCGTCGGGACGTATTGTACTGGAAACCCGTTATGCAAACCGATGGACAGGGTCGTAGCCAGGTGACGTTCCCTTTGTCGGATGTGGTGAGAACACTACGTGTGACCGTGCAGGGCATCACCACAGATGGTCGGCCGGTGGTGGGCGTAAAGCTGTTTCGGGTGCAATAATGGAGCTTATTTTCCCCAGGCGGGTGTGGGTGTCGATGGATCAAAAAGCTCGTCGATATAATAGTCCCGGCGTGGGCGCTTGTCACACTCATCCCCACCAATCGGGTAGCGACACGTAGCGTATACATCCACATTATCGGGGTTCATCAGGCTAACAAAAGCGCCATGGGGAAACCGATTTATTTTATGCTCCCGCTTCAGCAGGCAATGGCCCAGTTCATGGAAAATCAGGCATTCGCGTTCGTACTGACTGGCTTGCTGCCAGCAGAATGCATCATTGTTCAAGGTAATGCGGGGTGTTTTTCCGCTCTGCAGCAGGCACTGTCCACACACATCCCCGCTTTGTGTCGTGCCAAACGTGATAATCAGATTGGTCGTTGAAACAGCGTTGTTTCGCTTCTGAGCCTCGTCTCGAAAGACTTGAATAAACGGCTCAACCTCTGCCGGTACGATGTACTGCACGGGCTCAGGTTGTGAGTCTGAATCACGTTGACAGCCGATCAATGTACTGATTGCCAATAAAGTCAATGCTAAAAACGAACGCATAAAGACTAGCTTAGGAATACCTTAAAGCTACTACGTTGGTCGAGTGTTTGCAAGCTTGGCTGGCAACCGTTCCCAGGCCAGCCACGCAACAGCTGCCAGACAAGCCGCAAACCAGCCGAATGGTAAGCGTAAGTCGAGCAGCGCCAATCCCCCGAAAATGAGCGTTGTGACGAAACTGGCCAATCCCTGAAGAGCCTGGTTGATGCCGAAAATTTCACCACGGTCCTCATCTGTTGTCAGTTTCGCCATCAGTCCTTCAATCAAACCCTGAATGAGTGAAAACGTCAGGCAATCAATCGTGATCAGGATATACAGCCAGACCATCGACGATCCCACCAGGCCATAACCAATCAGAATGGGTACACCTAGCAGCGCAAACCAGAAAATGGCCCGGCGTTGATTGATATGATCCGCGATGTAGGTATAAAACACGTAGCTGATAATGACGCCCAATGCGCCAAAATACATGAAAAAATACGAGATGGCTTTGGCATCCATTTTCAATTCACCGAAGCTGGCGAACGTAACGAAATAGAAATAGTAGCCGATGCTCAAGGTTAAGCCTAATTGCATGAGCACCAGCTGTTTCAAGCCTGGATATTGACGGTTTTTGGCTAATAAACGTGTCCAAAGAGTATGTACATTGATGGACTGTACCAGTTCAGTTTTCAGGGCAGCTGCCTCTACACCGGGTGGGTTCGGATGCGTTTCGCGAAGGGTCCAGCTCAGAATCATATTCAGGCCCGACAGCGTGACGGCCATAATAGCTACGACTTTAGCCTGATTACCCTGCACTACGTCAAACAGAGTTAATAATAGGCCCGATATCGCCGGACCGATGACAAAACCGAGCGAGAGAATGGCCCCTTCAATGCCAAGATTTTTAAACAGCTCCTCTTTAGGCGAAATGTCGGTGATGGCCGACCGAACCGTGGCATACATACCATTCGTGGTACCATCGCTGATCCGGTTCGCAAAATAATAACCGACACGAACGGGTAATAGCAGACAATCGGCCAGGAACGTACCAATGGCAGAGATGATAAAAATGGGTCGGCGTCCGTAACCATCGGAGAGTTTTCCCAGCAGGGGAGCCGAAAATAACTGCATCCCCAAAAACAGAGCCGTACCGACGGAAAGCCATAATTGAGGCCATTCCAGACCCTTTACAAATTCCGGCAAAATCGGCCCCACCGCCGAGCCAACGACCACATCAATGAAGATAATAGCATAAATATGAAGCAGACGGTAATCGCGGACGGGCCGACGGTTTGGCATGGATGAAAGGGTTGCCAGGTTAATGGGACTATGCTATAACGTTGTCCCATGCATACGGTTCGCCTTTTTAAAGCGGCAAGACATAAAATTGAGAAAGAAACGATTGGCCAAATTCCTCCATGGCTCGTTGATACGTTGGTTGGAAGCCGTGTCGCTCATAAAATTGCATAAGCTTGGGCCGCGTAGCATCGGTTTCGAGTTGCAGGGTTTTAATGCCTCGTTTCAGGCACTCGTCCCGGCTGAAGTCAAGGATAGTCGCAAACAGATTTTGCCCATTAAATGGTCGTCGAATGGCTAATTTGTGAATGAATCCGGATGTATTGGCTGGTACGTCGGGCCAGAAAAGCGGGTCCTCCCATTGTAGAATGAAAACCGCAGCGGGTTCTGGCGTTGTGCCATCCTGCTTATCAGCGTACATTACGTACAAATTATTCGTTGTGAACTGATCCAGTATATTCTTCGGGGTAAGGGTATCCACCTCCCAAAGTTCACGGTCGTTTTCTGCCAGCCATTGGCCAACCTCACGTAGTATGTCAATGGCCAGATCAGGCTGGTCGTTTCGGAAAGTAAACGTCATAGGATAACGCGATAACTCATGGGCTGTAAGCTACATAGATGATCCCTGATAGTCAACACTTATGGCTTACCCAAACCTGAACCATCGTCCACAACTTTGCTCAATACCGATACACCATTCTCGTCAAAGGCTTCGATCGCAAAGTAATACGGTACGCCGACATTTAAAGCCCGGAGCTCGAACGTGTTTGGCTCATCATTCCAGAACTGGTAGTTCTGATAGAGCTTGTCGGGCGCAATGCCCCAGCGAATATTGTAACCAACCGCGCCGGGCACTTTACTCCAGGAAAGATCGGCGTTGCGCTGATCTTTCTGTCGTTTGGCGGTTAACGTAGCAGGCGTAACGGGAACCTTACCAGACCCATTGCCAAATACACGGAAGGCGTTGATTGCCAGATGGGAACCCGCTACGTATATGTGCTCATACCGAACATAGCGCGCCCGTACAGGCTTACTCAGTTCGACATAAGCCGAGGCCCGGTCGCGTTTGGGTTCTTTAGTGAGGTCGGCCACTACGTCCCACTTTTTGTTATCGGTTGAGGTCAGGATTTTGAACTGCGTATAAACCGTCGAATCGGAGTCATAAACGGTTTGCTTGTAATCAATGTAGTCGACCTGAACGGCCCGGATTTCCCGCTCGGCACCCAGGTCAGACGTTAGCGTTTCGCCCGGTTTGTTATGAGCCGCCACCCAGAAGGTACGTGGGTTTTCATCCACAACATTGGCCGCAACCCGCATCGTATCCGTAGCAATGGATAAGGTGGATGACGCGGCAACGGGTTTTTTGTAGTTGAGCAGCATCCAGCCTGTGAAAAGCGCATCGCTATCCGTACCGCTCTGATTCGGAATTTTCTTGGTTGGTAGGTAATGCGGAAAATCGCCGAAACGAGTATTGGCAAACATCTGGTCGTCCTTATCGAAACCAGCCGGATTCATCACAATTCGCCGTTCCATGCCCCAGTTGTAGCCAATCCAGGTAGTGCCCGTATTCCAGTAGTTACCAAAATTATCCTGAAACGTATTGCCGTGGCCGCAGCCCGTAGCAAAGCCTCCCGGTTTATAAGCGACGGGATTGTAAGGCGCATACTCGAATGGTCCCAACGGATCTTTGCCGACATACGTACCGTTGCCGTAAACGTTGTATTCGGTGCCGGGCGCGCCATATTGCAGGTAATATTTTCCCTTGTATTTGGTCATCCAGGCGCCTTCGGTGAATGGTTTAAACGGGTCGGAGTGATTAGGACCGAAGCGTTCCCATCCGTGTTTGTAAGGATCAAGCCAGAGCATAGCTTTGTAGGCTTCTGCCGGGTTATTACCTGCATATGTCAGATTGCGCTTTTTGTCTAATTCAGCGCCAAAAAGTGGATAGACATTCGATGAACCCCAGTACATATACCACTTGTCGGTATCATCGTCGTGAAACAGAGCCGGGTCCCACGGGCCAATGTCTTTGGGCAGGCGTGGCAGCCAGCGGTTATAGAATTTCAGCTTCCCTTTTTCGGGTTCGGTAGAATAGAAGATAGGTCTTTGCTCAAAGGTGGATTGAAACAAGTACAACGTATCACGAACCGACAGGGCCGCCGGGGCGCACATATCTTCCATCGGCCATTTGTCGGGAACAATGTATTTCCAGTTAACCAAATTGGTTGAGTGCCACCAGCCGCCCTGAATCGTGACGAATAGATAATACTCATGCTTGTGGTTAATGATAACCGGATCGGCTCCGGAACGGTACGAAATCTTCTCGTTCAGTTGCTCAAAATTGTACCGGTAGCTGATGTCCATTGGATTACAATACGTATGGGTAGTTGCCTGTTGCTGAGCCTGAACAAAAGGCCTTTCCAGACAGATTATCAGAAGAAATAAGGTCAGGAATCTCACGGACTATCAAGGGTTAGGTGGAGTAATTAACATTTCTACAGGCTCACAAGTTAAACACCTATGGCTAATATAAACAAAACGATCCTGCAATCACTGGGCAGCGGCTTGGCTGGTGCCTGCGCCCTGAATATCCTCCATGAAACCGTCCGCCATTTTGTTGACGAGGCTCCCCGCGTTGATATTGTGGGTGAGCGGGCTATCAAAAAGATGGTGAAAAAAGTCGGTCAGGAACCACCTACCGGCGATGCCCTTTATACCTGGACATTAGGAAGCGACATTGTTTCCAACGCACTGTATTACAGTCTGGTTGGTCTGGCAAAACCGAAGCATGCCGTGCTGGCAGGAGGTGCTCTTGGATTGGCGGCCGGTGTGGGAGCCGTTGGGCTTCCCGGGCCGATGGGATTAGGAACCGCCCCCACGAAGCGAACCCCCGCTACGGCAGCCATGACAATTGGCTGGTATCTGGTCGGTGGGTTAGTAACGGCTGGCGTGTATACATGGCTGAAGCGTCGGTGAAATGATTGTTCAGCTTGCCGAGTTTCTTTGCTAGCCTGTTCAGCCTTCCCGCTGTCGTATGAACGTTTTTGGTATCCATACGATCTTTTATTGACGAATCCGGACGTATTGCCTGCCCATTTTTCCGGGCCAACAGCCTGTAAGCTGGCCGTGACAGGCTTCCAGGCTATTTATTAGAGTATAAACGGCTAGTATTGAATGCTGGCTTGTAAACGAACTGCCAAATCTTCTTCGATCAACTCACGATTTATCCAGACACCAGCCAGATTTCCTTTCAGTACGGCTAGTGAAACCTGGCGCATGGGCGAAATAGTGTCGCCCGCAGCATAGACGCTCGCTACGTTGGTTTGCCCAAATTCGGCGGTTTTAATTAAACCCGATTCGGCAAGATCGCACCCCAGTTGGTTCGCTAAATCGGAATGTTGCCGAAACGGAACCCGACTGAAAATAGCGTCTAATTCATACGCAGACCCATCCATAAAGCGCAGATTTTTTAGCTGACCGTTCTCATGCTCAATAGCCGCTATTTCGGTTTCGAGGATTGGAATATTGAGTTGGTCGATTACCTGTCGCTGATTGGAGGTAAGGGTGGCAGGCCCATTCGTGAACAGCGTCATTGTAGGGCTCCAATGCTGAATATGTCGCACCATTTCATAAGCCGTATCACCATTTGCCAGAATCCCAAGCCGCTGACCATGAACTTCGTAGCCGTGACAATATGGGCAATGCAATATCGACCGACCCCAACACTCAGGAAAGCCAGGAATAGGCGGCATCAGATCTTCGACACCGGTTGCCAGGATTAATTTCTTTGCCCTAACCTGCTGGCCTGTTGCCGTTTTTACCACAATGCCACCTGATTCAGTGTAAGCGTTGGTCGCTAAATCACTCAGGAAAGAGACGGTTGGATATTGAAGGACTTGCTCTTTGGCAATGGCCGAAATGGTAGCGGGTGTGTCACCGTCGCGCGTCAGAAAATTATGCGAATGGGGCGTCTGCCGATTGCAGGGCTTGCCGCTGTCAATAACAAGAACGTTACGTAACGAACGGCCTAATGTCATAGCCGCGCTGAGTCCGGCATAACTGCCTCCCACAATGATGACGTCGAATAGATCTTTCTGCTGCATAGTATTAATTGTTCGCAGCAAAGATACGACCTTTCTTTTAAATGCAACATTGTTGCATTTAAAAGAAAGGTCGTATCTTTAATTTATATATAGCCGGGGTCGACTACAAATTCATGCGTTTCAATTCGCCGACAGCGTGGGCGGCTGCGCGGGCAGTGAGGGCCATGTATGTCAGCGACGGGTTCACACAGGAGGAGGAAACCATGGCTGCGCCATCCGTAACAAATACGTTTTTGGCACCCCATACCTGATTCCAGGAATTGAGCACCGACGTTTTTGGATCGCGGCCCATGCGCGCGGCACCCATTTCGTGAATGCCAATCCCCTGGTTCTTGGTGTTGTCGTTACGTGTCTTAACGTTCTTCAGACCAGCCGCTTCCAGCATTTCGGCGGCATCGTTCATCATCGCTTTACGCATACCCACCGTGTTTTCGCCCCAGGCGGCATCGAACTCAATGATAGGTAAACCCCATTGGTCTTTTTTATTGGAAAGGCGCATTCGGTTGGTAGGATCAGGCAAGGTTTCGCCAAAGCCACCGATGTTAAATTCCCAGCGGCCTGGTTTTGTTAGGTTGTCTTTAAATTCCGGTCCAAAACCATCTTTAGTGGCTCCCGCCACCCAGTCCTGACGGGCGCCACGGCCCTGATAACCAAATCCCCGTACAAAATCTTTTCGTTTATCGTCACCCCAGTTGGCGAAGCGGGGAATATAAATCCCGTTGCCCCGCCGACCGAAATAGTACGTATCCTGCAAACCCTCAAACTCACCCGATGCTCCGGCGCCCAGATGGTGATCCATCAGGTTGCGGCCCAACTGGTCAGAATCGTTACCCAGGCCGTTTGGGAAACGCTTGGAGGTCGATTGCATCATAATCCAGGCCGTGTTCATTGTTGATGCATTCAGGAAGATGATTTTGGCGTGATACTCCTGCGTTTGCTTTGTGTTCTGGTCGATGACCCGAACGCCAGTGGCTTTATTTTTCTGCTCATCATAAATAACCTGATAGGCAATCTTATCCGTGATGACGGTCAGATTACCCGTTTTCACGGCAGCTGGCAACGTAGCAGATTGCGTACTAAAGTAGGCACCATACGGGCAACCGCGCACGCATAAATTCCGGAACTGGCACGACGCCCGACCCAGATCAGTGTGGACTTTCTGCGCAACTGAAATAATGGCCGGACGGCCAATCACCAGATGACGATTCTTGAAGTTCTTTTCAATGCCCGCTTTCGCCAGTAATTCAATGCTGTTCATCTGCATAGGAGGCACAAATTCGCCATCAGGCAAAACCGCCAGCCCATCGCGATTGCCCGAAACACCCGCAAATTTCTCGACGTAGGAGTACCAGGGCGCCAGATCTTTATACCGAATTGGCCAGTCGGTGCCGTGTCCGTCTTCGAGATTTGCAGTGAAATCCCGTTCGTTAAGCCGGTAACTTTGCCGCCCCCAAACAAGTGATCGGCCACCCAGGTGATACGCCCGAATCCAGTCGTAGGGCCGCTTTTCGATATACGGAACGTCCACATCTTTAGTGAACATATGCCGCTGGTCTTCGCCGGGTTTCCCACCAGAGCGTGCATTGGCCCAGTATTCTTCGGCGGCCCAAAGCTCGATTTTACCCCGGTGTGGAAACTCCCAGGGATTTTTCATGGCTGTGGGATAATCCGTTACGTGCTTAAGATCGGGCCCGCGTTCCAGCATCAGAACCTTCAATCCTTTCTGAGTCAGTTCTTTGGCGGCCCAGCCACCCGATATGCCGGAGCCCACGACGATGGCGTCGTAGGTCATTCCTTTTTTTGCGTCAAGATTGAGGTTCATGGATGATGGTCGATAGTCGTTAGTCAGGGGTCGATAGGGGTTGAACAATAGCTTTGTTAGTTTATGGCGAGTCTCTAACGACTCTTGACTAACGGCTATCGACTGAGTATTACGTTGCCCACGCTTTTTGTCCGTCTTTCAGTTTGACAACGCCTTCATAACGACCCGGAATGGGGACGTAGGCCAGCGCCTGTGTGCAGCCGATTTCAGAACTGAAATACCCCAGAATGGTCAGCTCTTTTACTAGTTTGAAAAATGGCGTCAGGGGCGCATTTTTCTCCGCATCTTTTGCGACGACTCCCGTTTCGGCATCTACCAGCTTGGCTTCGGTCTGATCGCTACCGGCTGGAGCGAACGCACCCAGATTGGTTTCAGGATCTTTGGCCAGTTTCTCCTGTCGTTTAGGATGTTCCTTCGCTTCGGTTTTTGCCATCTGCTCAAACTGCTTTAGAATGGCCGTTTTCTGCTCAATTGATAAGTCAACAAACGATTTGCTATACGTCTTCTTGCTTTCGGCATCAACGGCGTCCAGGCCTTTTCGAAAGTGTTCCTGCTGGGCTGACTTGTAGCAATCTTTAAGGATCAACTGAATAGTCGATGCAACATTGGCTGCTTTAGCGCCCGGTGTCGACGTAGCGGGCATGATCACTTCGGTGATTTCATCAAGCAAAGCTGTCTGATCCGCCCGCAAGGCGAAGGTTGATGGCATACGCTTTCCAACTCGATGGGGTTGATACCCCTCAAGAATTGACGCCATCGTTGGGGCCGACAGCGCGCTGCCCATCGTGAGGGCTACCTGAAGAATTGCTTCTCTACGTTTCATAGTAACTTGATAAAAACGCGTTGACCGGGCTACGTTCTGATAATGGAGAACCGATTTAGCCTGTAGATCGGCCTATTGGACAGATGTAGTTTGTATGAAAAAGGAAGAAAGCGGCAATCCTACTTATCCGATTCGACAGGAGTGAAGTGGCTCATAAGCAACAACGTAGCTTTTACGGTATGAGCCTACATCTACTGACTAATCGTCTATTCTTTACTTAAAATGCGCTTCCGGTGCTGGGTGCCCCACAGGCGAAGCTCGTTGATGACCTTTTCGAGCGATTGACCGTATGGCGTCATCGAATAGTCAATGACCACCGGGTACGAATCGTGAACAGTGCGTTTCACTAAGTCATTCATCTCCAGTTCTCTCAATTCCTTCGACAGCATTTTGTCAGTGATATTCGGAATTTCTTTCGCTATCTGGCCGAAACGCTTGGTGCCGAAGGAAAGGGCGATAATAATCGGCAGCTTCCACTTGCCGCTCAAAATATCCAGCGCATCCCTAACGGGAAGAATCATGCCCGTGCATTCATTATGATCGGCGGGCCTATGTGGCGTAAACTGGTCAATATCCTCTGAAAGTGTGGTCTGTGTTTCCATATGCTTCTCGGTCTGCTATACCAAAGTATAGCGCTATACAATGGTATAGTACTTTATTATGTATAGCAAATATAGATAAGTTTGCATCCGTCAACAAGAAAGTCGACAGAAAAAACGTAAACACATGAAACGAGATAAAATAATCTATTGGGTAGCGACGACCCTTATTGTCCTGAGTTTAGGATTCGCCGGATTTGCCTATTTCACAGATCCTGCTGTGAAGGCTGGGTTTAAACATTTAGGATTTCCCAACTATTTCCGGGTAGAATTAGGTATTGCCAAGATCATAGCCGCCCTGGTGCTGGCGATTCCTGCTGTACCGGCCCAAATTAAAGAATGGGCGTATGCGGGAGTGGGTATTACGTTCATTTCTGCAGCCATTGCCCACATCAGCAGCGGTGACCCCGCAGGCGTAGTGATAGCACCCGTCATTTCCTTCATTATCCTGGTCGTTTCCTATCGGTACTACCATACACAGCAGGTTGTGCGCGGTCAATTTGCGTAAGATGACATTATGGGGATTACCAGCAAAAATGAACGAACCTACGTAGTAGCCAGTCGTCTGATTACTACGTAGGTTCGTTCGCTTATAGTTTAATTACTTACTTGGCGGCCAAAATGTCGATCTGCTCAATAACTGGATCGGTTGCCAGCAGATCAGCGGCATTGGCCATCAGCGCGGCTGCTATGGGCCCTTGTAGATGTGCCGTCCGTCCCGCTTCATCAGGGAACGTATCGAAAATGCCAAATGTGGATGGTCCCAACTGGGTAGCATACCAGGTAATAGTAGCGGGTTCGTCCTGGGCGAGGGTTAAGCCACTCTTCAGAAAATCAATCACTGCCTGTTCTTTGCCAGGCTTGGCTTCCAGCCGAACCAGTAATCCTACCTTGATCATAATCGATTGATTTTTAGAACTGATTAATTCTCAGGTATATTCGGCCTGGTTACGTATATGGATTGCGTTGTCTCGATTAATTTCTTTACGTAAACGATTCGAATCAATCACGCCGGATTTAACAGACTTCCGTCTCGCAGTTATCCTGAGCTACCGTTTCGGTCTCCAGTGTAGCGTGACTGATGTTGCGGTGTTCAAGCCGGTGGCGGGCGTCGTGTTTAAGCGTCGTAATTTGTGCGTCGGAAAGTCCCGGTTGCAGCACAAGGTGGGCTGTGAGCGCATTTTCGCTGGTACTCATGGCCCATATATGAACATGATGGACGTCTTCAACACCCTTGACTGATCGAAGGTCAGCCAGTACGCCCGGAAGATCGATACCCACCGGAACACCATCCATCGAAAGGCGCAGGCTGTCGGTTAATAATCGCCAGGTCGACCCCATGATCACAACGGCGACAAGAAGGCCAATGACCGGATCTAACCAAACCCAGCCCGTATAGCTAATAATAATGCCTGACACAACCACGCCCAGCGAAACCAGCGCATCGGTAGCTAAATGCAGGTAAGCTCCTTTGACGTTCAGGTCGTGGTCTTTATCTCTAAAAAACAACAAGGCTGATGCCGCATTGACCAGCATACCCACCCCGGCCACCCAGGCTACAGGTCCACCTGCAACGGGTTCGGGATGACGAAAGCGGCCAATACTTTCCCATAAAATAGCGCCGATGGTAATCAATAAAACGACAGCATTGGTCAGCGAGGCTAACACCGTACTTTTCCGGTATCCATACGTAAAGCCCGGTGTCTGGCGTACGCGGGCCAATCGGAAAGCAAGTAGTGATAATAACAGGCTGGCTACGTCGCTCAGGTTATGGCCCGCATCGGCAACCAGAGCCAGTGAGTTATAATAAAATCCGAGAACGAACTCGACAATAACGTAGCCAGCATTTAAAACGGCGCCGATAATCAACGCCCGGTTGATGGATGTTAACACAACCGGCCCGTGACTATGACCCGCGTGTGTGTGGTCGTGTTCCTGATGAGCGTGCGCCATAATTCGGTGTAGTCTGGACGCAGGTCCACGCTACGTATCAATGGTTAATATAGTGCTATCGTAGCTGATTCTACCACCTCTGGAACGTACTGTTGGTTATGCAGGCCGATAACTATCCCACGGTTATAACTGGAAAAGTATGATTATCGATTTCTCAACCGCAAAAGTAGAGATCAGGGACATGCAACAGGTAATCAAACATAAATGCTATAGGGGCTAGTCATATAATCCCGTAAAGAGATGTAATTTAATGACGGCAGTAGCTGGTCAAAATTTATTGAGTTTAATGGGCCTAACTGACTGGGTTACTGAGCTCACCGTAATTTTGGCAAATGGATAGATAAAAGCTTCGAATAAAGTTTTACCGGAAGCAATTATTAAAAAAGATCAGACTATTTTCAACTTCTATACAGAAAAAGCTACCCAAACTGTCCGCGAATTAGTTATTGAGTCTATATAATCAATCACAGCCTTCTGTAAATACCTGACTAGAAGGCCTTACCTTCGCTGCTATGAATTTCTGCGGACCTTACGACAAACAACTTGCTGCCCAGTATCAGGCTTTTCTGCCGTCTCCTTTGCTGGCAGGCTGGGAATTTCGGCAAAAATCGACGGTAGTTGGAAACGTAGCCTGGCAATCGCTGGCGAAAACGCAGGAGTGGGTATTAACGGCGGCAATGCGTCACGATTTACTGAATGATAAATGGGCGGTAATTATCACGGATACCGATCAAATTATCCAGTATACGAATCCTAATTTTGAGGAAATGACAGGTTATACTAGTCATGAAGCCCTTGGTCGTCGGCCTACTTTTCTACAGGGGGAAAGAACCTCGCAACTCGTTCGTCAGCGAATTAAACAGGCTATTGAACGGCAAAAACCTGTGAAAGAACGAATCATGAATTACCGAAAAAACCAAACCACCTATTGGTGTCAGGTTATAATTTGGCCAATTGTTAACCGCCAGAAACAAGTAGTCAACTATATTGCCTTCGAGCAGGAGGTTCCCTTCGATGAGTCTTATATCGACCGCTAAGCATGAGCACATCGGTTGTCCGCGTTGCCAGCGTCCTTTCGAATGTCGGGTGGGCAGTATCAATCTGTGCCAGTGCCAGTCGCTCACGCTGACCGATGACCAGCAGCAGTACATTAGTTCACACTATCAGGGTTGTCTTTGTGCCGACTGCCTGCTGGCACTACGTTCGGAATACAATCAACTGACGCATCAACAATCGATTACCAAATTAGTACATGGCCATTAACGAAACGCCTTCCATAACCGACCGAATTGCAACTGCCGAAACCCGAATTTTTAAGGCTGTCTTTCCCAGCACGACTAATCACTACGATACGTTATTTGGTGGCACTGCGCTGCAACTGATGGACGAAGTGGCCTTTATCACGGCGACGCGATTTTCCCGGAAACGCATGGTCACGGTTTCGTCCGATAAAATCAATTTCACCAAGTCGATTCCGGCCGGTACAATCATTGAACTAGTTGGACGAGTGGAGCATGTAGGCAACACCAGCATTCGGATCGCCGTCGAAATTTATGTTGAAGAAATGTACTCAATGGAGCGGCACCAGGCCATTCATGGTACGTTCACATTCGTGGCACTTGACGAAGACAAAAAACCCATTCGCATTGTGTAGATGAGCGTCCAGTGGTTGGTGTTTCTCCATAAACTTTAATCAAGAGAGTCCGAAACATCACGATCGCGCCATACCTTTGTCGTGTCATGAAAAACGCATTGGTATATATTCTCCTTGTCGCGACGCTGCTGCCCAGCATCAGTCCGTGGGGAACCATTGCGTACTACCATGCCAATAAGGATTACATCGCGCGTGTCCTCTGCCAAAACAGAGATAAGCCCATGCTCCACTGCGATGGACAATGTTATTTAGCCAAGCGGCTAAAAGCCCAACAGGATAAGCAGGATAAAGAAACTACGCAACGGGTGCAGAATTCGCCCGTAGTACAGCTATTTTGTCAGGCCAACCTGTTGTTTCAATTTCGCCAGACCTGGCCAGTATTGGATTCGGTCGTGTTTTCGGCGTATCGTTTCCCTTCTTATGCAGCTCCAGTAACGGGCTTGTTTCATCCTCCGCAAGTTTAAGTCGAATGTGTTTGTAGATCTGTAAGCCGGGCCGCCGTCGCGGCTTTTAGAGCTTTACAGGTCTGAAAGACGCTGTTAATTCATTTCTCGACTTAAAACTAAATTTCCTGTGAACATTTATAAGGTTCTCATAACCTGTTGGTTATGGGCTATTTCTGCATGCTACGCATTTGCGCAGTTTGCGGGTCAGGGGCTTGTTTTCGACGCCCAGACCAAAGAACCATTGCCCGGCGTAACGCTGGTGTTTTCTGATGGGAAATCGGGTGTGATTTCCGATGCAAACGGGCGATTCTCACTGGCGAATAAGGCAACTAAAGTCAACGTATCGTCTGTTGGCTATCGGAAACAGGACGTTCTAGTAACGCCTGGCCAGCCGCTACGTATCGCGCTCGAACCAGCAACTGAAGATCTGCAAACGGTGGTTGTAACGGGAAATCGTGAAGCCGCGCTACGTACCGAAACGCCGATTGCGATCTCGAAACTATCCGCCAAACTGATTAATGAGACCAAGCCCACCAGCATTTACGAGGTGGTCAATAAAACGCCGGGTGTGCTCATGGTTAATCTCAATAATGAGCAACATATGATGGCGATTCGGCAGCCGATGACCACCAACGCTTATTTTCTGTACATGGAAGATGGCGTGCCCATTCGGCCGATGGGCGTGTTCAACCACAACGCGCTGCTGGAAATGAATCAGTTTACGGTTAGCTCTATTGAAGTAGTCAAAGGGCCGGTATCGTCGATTTATGGGCCAGAGGCCGTGGGTGGCGCGGTGAATTTTATCACTCAGCGTCCAACCGCCGTGCCAACGGCTCGTATTGGAATTCAGGCCGATCAATGGGGGTATCAGCGCATGCAGGTTGGGGCAGGGGCTACACAGGGGAAGTTTGGTATCTACGTGGGTGGCTTTGTATCCCGGCAGCGAAACTCGTGGCTGGCCAGTTCGGACTATGATAAATCTTCCTACTTTACCCGGCTTGAATATGCATTTAGTGCCCGAACCCGCCTGACAGGTACACTTTCGTATAACGACTATAGTTCGCAAACCAGCGGTAGCGTCGACAGCACGGCCTTTTTTGCCCGGCAATACGTTAGCACAACCGATTTTACGTATCGAAAAACTACCTCATTGCGTAGTCGACTGACGCTGGAACATGATTGGACTAATGGCCGGTCCGACGCATCGGCACAAACATTTGTGACGGCCTTCGTTCGAAACAACAGTGTCGGGCAAAATCCGGCCTATTCCATTCGGTGGACAACGGGTGCCGCAACCGCTACGGGCCAGATCAATAGCAACGATTTTAAAAGCTATGGCTTCATTGCCCAGCACACGCAAAAACTGAATTTCCTGAATAGTAAGCTCATTGTCGGTGCTACGCTCGATTTGTCGCCCAATACGTATCTGGCGTATCAAACTAATTTGACGGCGCAGCTTCGGGCCGACAAAAAATCGGTTGAGAAATACACGCAGGTAGAGGAACGCCCTGAAATTCAGTTGGCTAATTACCAGGCTGATATTCATAACGTAGCAGCTTATGGGCAGTATGATTTCGAGCCGTTGCCCAAACTTCGGGTGTCGGCGGGATTGCGATACGACCGGATGGCGTTCGATTACACCAACGCGCTGGACAAGAGTTCGGGTGGAAAGTCGTACAGCCAGGTGACACCCAAAATCGGGGCGACGTATGATCTGGGCCACGGAAAAGGCTTATATCTCAATTACGCCAAAGGATTTTCGCCCCCCGCGCTCACGGCGATTTTTCTCAAGCGAACCAACCCAACAGCCACGGGAGATCTGTTCTACTACAACCTGCAACCCGCCAAATTCGATAACCTGGAAATTGGCGGCTGGGCGTCGCTGCTGAACAACAAGATCTATCTGGATGCGGCTCTGTATCAGATGAATGGCACGAACGAGTTACTCAATATCCGCCAGCCGGACAACTCAACCGACTACCAATCGGCGGGTAAGACGCTGCATCGGGGTGTTGAGCTAGGCGTTACGTATCGTCCTTCGAAACAGGTGTTTTTTCGATTTGGCGGTACGCACGCGGTGCATCAGTTTGTGGAGTTTACGCTCAGCCAGCGGGCGTCTGACGTAGTACAGAACGTCAATGGAAGGGACATGCCATCGGCTCCGAGAACGCTCTGGAATACCGAGATCAGCTATTATCCGGCCTGGTTCAGGAACTTCCGGGCCTCGGCCGAATGGCAGCATGTAGCCAGCTGGTATCAGAATCAGACCAACACCGTTCGTTACGGCGGCTACGATTTTGCGAACGTTCGCGTGGGCTATGAATGGAAAGGCATTGAGGTTTTCTCGAACATCCTGAACGTAACAAATGCGCTTTTCGCCAGTAACGCAACGCGTGGGAACAACGTCACCGACCGCACTACGTATACCCCGGCGGCTCCGCGCACATTCGTATTTGGGGTTCAATATGGTTTCACAGGTAAACGCTAAGCCAATGAAAATAATAACTGGAGTACTGCTTGTATTTAGCCTGTTGGCGGGGAGTTGCCAATCAGAAACGAAAGAACATAGCCATCCTGATGGGACTACAAACGCAGCAGGTCCGGTGGCTGAGCTGGAAAAACAGGTACTAGCTACCCACGACAGTGTGATGACGCAAATGAGCGAACTGATGCGACTTAAAAAAGTCGTATCAACTCAGTTGGAAAAGGCGACCGATGCTGCTACAAAGCAAAGAGGATTGGCCGTTCGTGAGCAGCTAGATGGGGCGGATCAACTGATGATGGACTGGATGCATGAATACAACGGCGATACGCTTAAAAAACTCGACCAGGCTCAGGGACTTGTCTATTTGAAAGATCAACAGACGAAAGTCAACACGGTGCGCGAGGCAATGCAGAAAAGTCTGGCTGACGCTAAAAGATATGTGGACTAACGTAGAGACCGGCGGACCGGTTTCTACAAAACATAAAAAACATGACGTACTCATTTCTATTTCCAATTCTAGGTTGGGTTTTAACACTAACAGCCCCCGTTGAAACGGCTGTTTCGAACCCTCAATTTGTGGGCGCTGTTCCGCGTCTGACTACCGATGCCGCAGGTAATCCGCTGCTAAGCTGGGTCGAGAAAGAGGGTGACAAAGGGGCTGCTTTTTACTTTGCTACATCGGCGGATGGTGGTCAGACGTTTGGCGAGAAAACCATGGTAAAAGCCCCCGCGACTATAGCTGTTCATGCCGAAGGAATGCCCAAAATTGAGGAAAAGGCCGACGGTACGTTGCTGGCTGTTTTTGAAGTGCCGAAACCTACCGAACAGTCGCGATTTGCAGGCGATCTGCTCTACACACTGTCTACCGATCAGGGTAAAACCTGGACCGATGCAAAGCCTGTTCATCAGGATGCATCGCCGGGGAAAAGCCACTCGTTCAGCGATATAACGCGCTTGCCCAATGGCGAAATTGGCATTGCCTGGCTTGATGAAAAACTACCCGGACGAGAGGGGCGACCGGTGGTATTTGCCCAGACGACGAAAGGAAAAGGTTTTGGAGCAGCTGTGCTGGTTGATGACAATGCCTGCCAGTGCTGCCGGACGAATGTCTTTGTCGACGCAAAGAGAAACATTCACCTAACGTACCGCGATTTACTACCACCGGCCAAAACGGGCAACATCGCTTCCCGCGACATCAGTACGGCTGTTTCGGCGGATGGTGGCAAAACATTCAGTAAGCCTCAGGTTGTATTTCCCGACCACTGGCAGGTGAATGCCTGTCCACATGCGGGTCCGGTGGTGACGCAATTGGGCAATGATATGCTGATAACGTGGTTTTCGGGAAAGGAAAATGCGGTTGGACTACGGCTTGCCCGGCTGGGTTCGGATAGATTAGCGTCGAGCGTGTTATCAAACCGGGCGAAACACCCGCAAGTAGCAACGGCTGGTAATCAACTCGTTTGGGTTTGGGATGAATCGATTTCCAAAGATGGCTCAGGCGAAATGGGTTCTTTCGTGCAGCGCATTGGGATGCGGACGTTTGACGGCAAGGCGAGCAGTACCACTACGTATATCACCCCAGAGTCTGTTGATGCTACGTATCCCGCCGTGATGGCGACGAAACAGGGTGTGCTGGTTGCGTATGAGCAAACCAAAGGAAAAGAGAATACCATGATTGTCGCCCGGTTGCTGGAGGTTCAGTAAACACGCAGGTATTTCCACTGATTCACTACGTACTAAATCCCCAGCCAACAATGGTTGGGGATTTCACGTTCTACAAATAGGAACACTGTTGCTGAGTGCCATAGAAGTGGTTTCGACGGGCTTACTTAATTTAGCTGCTGTTTTGAGGAACCGCTATCGGAAGACACCATGCGAATTTTGATTGTTGAAGATGAATGGGAAGTTGCCTCACTCATTAAAAGTGGTTTGGAGGAATATGACTTCGAAGTCGATATTGCCGGACATGCCGTAGAGGCACAACAGCAATTGGCTGAACATGAGTATGATACCATAATTCTGGATGTAAATCTGCCGGTAATCAATGGCTTTGATCTGTGTCGGATGATTCGGAATAAGTTCGAGACACTGCCGATCCTGATGCTGACGGCCTTTGGGACTACCGATAGCAAAGTGAATGGCTTCGACGCTGGTGCTGATGATTATTTGGTAAAACCCTTCGAGTTTCGTGAACTGGTTGCCCGGCTGCGGGCGCTCAATCGACGGAGTGGAGCTGCACAACAGGAGGCCTCGGTCCTTAAAATTGCTGATCTTGAATTCAACCAGCAAAGCAAATCCGTAAAGCGCGGCAATCAGAAAATTATTCTAACGGCCCGCGAACTGGCGCTGCTTGAGTTTTTTATGAAGAATCAGAACCGGGCTCTTACCCGGAACGAGATTATTGAGCACGTTTGGGACCTCAATTTCGATACGGGTACCAACGTAGTGGACGTGTACGTAAATTACCTGCGCAAAAAAATAGATAAGGATTATCCGCTTAAACTGATTCATACCATCAGCGGCATCGGCTACATCATGCAGGCTACCGACGACTAAACCCATGAAGATACGCACCCGCCTTTCGTTTACATTCGTGGGGGTAGTTGCGGCCATCCTGCTGCTGTTCTCGTTTGTGGTGTATGCTACCGCTGAATATTTCCGCCAGCGGGATTTTTATTTCCGGCTGAGCGACAAGGTGAAAAATACGGCCCGGCTTCTGCTGGAGGAAGATGAGATCGATGCCCGTCTGTTTCGGATAATTGAACGGAATAACCTTACGGCGCTGCCCGAAGAACAAATCAATGTCTATAACTCGAACAACCGAATCGTCTATTCGACGCGCGATAGTTCGATTGTGAAACCCGACGTACTGGCGCTGATTCGTCGGAAAAAAGAGGTGTTTTTCCGACAGAACAAGGCCGAAATCGTTGGGTTTACCTATCCCTATGAGAACCAGGAATATGTACTGGTCGCTTCGGCTTATGACCAATATGGGATTGAGGAAATCGAGCACCTCGGTACGATTATGATCGTGGGACTGGTTTGTAGTCTGGCGTTGGTAGGCGCGGTTGGGTGGGCCTATGCCGGGCGATTCCTGCGTCCCATCTCCGACGTAGTGCAGCAGGTCGATCAGGTTACGACTTCCAATCTTAATCAGCGGGTTACGGCAGGCAACGATCATGACGAACTCGCCCAACTGGCGCACACCTTCAACCTGATGCTCGATCGGGTGCAGGAAGGTTTTGAGGTGCAGCGAAATTTTGTGGCTAATGCCTCGCATGAGCTACGTACACCCCTCACCATCATCACGGGGCAGATTGAGGTCACGCTGCTAAAACGGCGTACCGTCGAAGAGCACGAAGCCAAGTGGAAAGCCGCTCTGGAAGTGATTCAGCGGATGAACAAATTAACCAATAACCTGCTGGATCTGACGCTCGTAAGTCTTGAGTCGGCTCCATTGAAATTTAGCGAAGTGGCTGTTGATGAGGTTATTTACCAGGCTGCCCAAATGCTTATGAACCGGCAACCCGACTATTCGGTGGTCTTCGCGTTTGAGGGAGAGATGGAGAAAATTCACCCCTCCTTAACAATAGAAGGAAATAAATCGCTGCTATATTCGGCCTTTTTCAACCTCATGGAAAATGGCTGCAAGTTTTCCGAAAAGAAACGGGTGAATGTAACACTCGGTGCCAACGACCGATGGACGACAATTGAATTTAAGGACGAGGGCGTTGGCATTGCCGAAGATGATATTAAAAAGATTTACGAGCCTTTCTTCCGGGCGCAAAACGTCAAGCGTATCCACGGGCATGGCGTAGGCCTTCCGCTAACGTATCGAATCATTCAACTTCACCGGGGTCAAATCAGTGTTGCGTCTCAGATTGGCGAAGGAACCACGTTTGTCGTTCGGTTGCCCAAGACGTTCTAATCGATTTCTAATCAACTTCTAATCGATCTCTCATTACCTTCTAACGAGGTCTTAATTAACGCTACGCTTGATTGTCGGAACTTTGTTGCCTACTATGCTAAGTGGGCAATACAAACCATTTCAAGCTATGGGCAACAGAAACAATGTCAACGGAAAGACTGGTACGTTTATCAACTGGATCACTGTCTGGGGCTTCATTTTTGGGTGCATCGCATTCAATTTATATATCGATAATCGCCAGACTGTACTGAAGAAAAATCATTATCGGACCCGCTATGAGGCCGCAAGCCAACGAGCTGATTCGCTGTATCGGGAAACGATACGGTTGGAACGGCATCTCCAGAAAATAGAAGCCAGCACTGTACAGAGAACATCCGCCGGATTATCCGGAAAGACGCAAAAATCACTCGCATCCAGCGAATTATAAAGAGACAAAGCCCTGCTGCAGGAACGTTTTCGTGGGCATCGTCGTGTGGGATGGCTTCCTGTTGCAGGCACAAACTAACAGTACACAACAAGAAATTGTAATGAACACAAAGCAATCTAGTAGCCAAGCCCTTGATTCCAGTAATCTCCAGGGCGACATTCGGGGTGGAGCCATTTCGTTCCTGGTTGCCGTGCCTCTATGTCTGGGCATTGCGCTGGCGTCGGGGGCTCCGCTTTTTGCCGGCATTATTGCCGGTATTGTGGGCGGTGTGATAGTGGGTATTTTTAGCCGCTCTGCCCTAAGCATTTCGGGTCCGGAAGCAGGCCTGATTGTTGTTACATTAAGTGCTATTCAGGCGCTGGGTTCATTTCCGGCATTTTTGCTGGCTATGTGTATCGCCGGGCTTATTCAGATAGGCTTAGGTTTTGCCCGGGCGGGAATCGTCAGTAATTTCTTTCCATCGTCGGTCATTAAAGGCATGCTGGCGGGGATTGGTATCATCCTGATCCTGAAGCAACTGCCACACCTGGTTGGTTACGATGCCGATGCTGCTGAAGGATTTGCACTGTTCCAGCCGGGGGGCTTCAATATTATTGAGCAACTCCATATGGCAGTGGGGCAGTTCAGCGGGGTCGCTATCCTGATTGCACTGGCGTCGCTTGGTATATTCTACCTCTGGGAGAAGCCTGCTTTCAAAAAGCAGGCGATCATCAAAAATATTCCGGCTGCATTGGTAGTAGTCGTGCTGGGTATCTGCATCAACGAACTTGTCCGCGCTACGTTCCCTCAGTGGGTATTGAAGGGTAATCACGTTGTGCAATTGCCCGTTCCCGAGAATGCAATGGCATTTTTTCAACTATTTACGCTACCCGATTTCTCCCAGTGGACTAACCCGCTGGTCTACACATCGGCCGTAGCGATTGCGCTCGTAGCGAGTCTGGAAGCCCTTTTGGCGATCGAAGCGTCGGATGAACTGGACCCGCTGAAACGCAAAACCCCGGCTAACCATGAGTTAAAAGCGCAGGGTATTGGTAATCTGGTGAGTGGGTTGATTGGTGGTATTCCGCTGACGTCGGTTATTGTGCGGAGTTCGGTAAGTATCAACGCGGGAGCACGTACCAAACTGGCTGCACTGATTCACGGAACCCTATTGCTGGTTTGCGTGATCACGTTGCCTACGTTGCTGAACAAAATCCCGTGGGCCAGTCTGGCGGCTATTTTGCTGGTGACCGGGTACAAACTGGCACGTATCGAGATCGTTAAAGCCGTTTTTGCGGAAGGTATCTCAAAATTCATTCCTTTTGTCGTTACCGTTCTGGCCATTCTCCTGACTGATTTACTTACGGGCATTGGCATTGGCATGGTTACCGGAATTTTCTTTGTTCTGCGCGACCATTACCAGAATACGCACCGGGTTCGGACGGAGTGGGATCGCGATAGAAAGCGGATTCACGTGAGTTTAGGCGAGCATGTGTCGTTTTTGAGCAAAGCCAAGTTGATGAAACTGCTGAAAAGTGTTCCTGATGATGCCATCGTTGAAATTGACGGGAGCGGGTCTTCTTACATTGACAGCGACGTGATTACGGCTATTCAGAATTTCGGTACGTCGGCTAAGCAGCGGAATATCCAGCTTATTTTTCTGCCTGGAAAAGTTACTGACCAATCTCCCGTTTTACCGTCGAAGGAGTTCATCAATACCTACCGACGTAACGGTTCACAGCTTCACCTGCAGAGTTGAGTAAACGCTACGTCCATTGGCGGGGAGGATGCCGGGACAAGCGTATAATGGTAGAGAGGCTGAAAAACAAAAGCCACTTTAATCGACACAGCCAAATTGGCTTTGATTAAAGTGGCTTTTGTTTTTCAGCCTGTTTCTGTTGGACTAAAGACATAATCTGCGTTGCTTTTTCGATTTTCTCAGGAAATGGAGGTGACTGACCACAACGCTGTTTTTAGTGTGTCGTCCGTTAACAGATAGTTTCTGAAGCTACTAACCCGTCCCCAAACGGGTCATCCGCAATTGCTTAATATTTTTTCTGCACCGTAGCAAGTACCTCTCGAGGATAACCCATCGCAATGGAGCTAATTTCATTCAGGTGCCTTGTCTGATCGGCAGTTAATTGAATATCAACCGCTTTCAAGCTGTGCTCAAGTTGGGCCAGTGTCCGTGCGCCGATAATCGGAAATACGTTTTTACTCAATACCCAGGCCAATGCTACCTGGCTGGAAGTTGTGTCAAGTTCTCTGGCGATCAGCTCCAGTTGATCGATTACTGTCTTTGTTCGCTCGTCTTCCTGATAATCGTTAGCCAAAGAAAGGGTCAACCGCCCAGATGATCCCTGCCGGTATTTCCCGGTCAGCAATCCCCCAGCCAAAGGAGAATAGCCCATCACACCCAAACCAAAGTGTTCTGCCATGGGCGTCAATTCTCGTTCTGGAGTTCGTTGCAGCAGGTTATATTCGATCTGTATAGCTGCCAGCGGAATAGACGTAGCAATGGCTGCCGCTTTCCAGGCCGGAAAATTGGCTAAACCTGTGTATAGAACTTTGCCCGCTGTAACTACATCTTCCAGACCACGAACGGTTTCTTCTAATGGCGTCACACCGTCATCAAAATGCGGGATATACAGGTCGATGTAATCCGTCTTCAGGCGTTTTAAGCTGCCCTCTATTGCCTGGCGCATGGCTTTGCGGTGGTTACCGGCATTGGCTAGCGACGGAGTAGCTTGGCTGCTGCGGGTGTACTTGGTACAAATAATAAAATCGTGTCGTTTGTGCTCCGTAAATCTGCCAATAGTTTCTTCCGCTTCGCCAAATTGGTACTGGTCAGATACGTCGATAAAGTTTCCACCGGCATCTGCATAAGCCGAGAGTATCTGGAGTGCGTCATGGGCGGCAGTGCCATAACCCCGACGGTCGCCCAACTGCGAACCGCCCATTATCAGCTCACTAGCTGGTAAACCGGTCTGTGTTCCGAATAATTTATAGTTCATAGTACAAAGGACAGCAGTAAGCTATGCCTAGTCAAGTACGGCTAAATTCAGCCGTATCTGATAGACGTTCAGATAACCTATCTTTGTCGAATGTACGAGAGAAAGTTACCCGTCAACCTCGACTGCGGCCTCCACCTGTTTATGGAAGTGATGAATGGGAAGTGGAAGATCAATCTCATTTGGTGCATTCATTCGGGCATCAGGCGGCCCGGCGAATTACAGCGCAAAATTCCTAAAGCATCGCGGAGATTGTTAGATACCCAATTAAACCAGCTGGTCGAGCATGGTATCCTTTTCAAAAGTCGTTTTGATCAATTGCCTTTAAAGGTAGAATACACGCTTACGCCACTGGGCCAAACCCTGATACCCATCATTGAGTTGACAGCCCAATGGGGGGAAGACCATCGTGGTGTACTAGAGCCGCTGTTTACCTAGGCATTTCACAACTTTACCTGCACTGTCAGATAAACGCTACGTCCGTCGGAGGGGAGGATGCCGGGACCGGGGTAACCGGTGGCGCGTCGGGTGAAATAAGGGGTGTTCGCGAGGTTGTTCAGACTACCTTCCAGCCGAAAGCGTGAGAATTGGTAGGAGAGACTGGCGTCCAAAATCGTGTAGGCCGGAATCAGACCGATAACCGCCGAAACTCCGCCATCCGTCGCGTTGCTGGCGTCGGAAAACTGATTCGACAGATACGTGTATTGAAACGATGCTTTCAGGTTTTTGTAGCCTAGCCGGACGCCACTTTTCAGATTTATATTCGGTACAAATTCGACCTGATTGCCTACGACTCCGGCAATTTCGCTGGCTTTGTAGGTGGAATGAATTAAGGCTACGTTGGCAAACAGGACACCGCTCAGGTTGGTGTTTAGTGGATTCGCCAGTCGCAGAAAATCGGCCTCTGCGTAGGATTCCAGACCCATAATGACAGCCTGCCCAATGTTGCCCCGACGCCGGAGAACGCGGTCGTTCACATCGTAAAATTGTACTTCGCCAATGCGGTTGTTGTAGTTGAGGTAAAAGGCGCTGACGTCGAAATTATACAGTGTGGTTTGCGTGCTACGTATCCCCAGGTCGATGGAATACCCTTTTTCATCCTGCAAATTCGGGTCGATCACCGACGATGGGTTGGCAATCCGCATATCGCTGAACGTAATGGAGCGGTAATTCTGCGAAATATTGCCGTAAACATCCAACTGCGTCGTCGGTTTGTAGCTGATGCCTAATCCACCCAGAACAAACTGACGCCCGTTGGTGCGGTACTCGTTGGTCCGGATGGAATTGATAATATTTCCGGCCAGGTCGCGCGTAATGGTGCCGTAGAAACCATCGGCTGTTGTGTGAATGTACTCGAAGCGGACACCGGGCGTGAAGGACAGTTTATCGCCAACGTAGAGAATATTCTCGGCAAACAGTGATACGTTCCGGTTCGGGAACTGATAGTCGGACGCTATGGCTTGAGCGTCGTCGATGAAATTGAAATCAGCGTCTTTTCCCGTGCTCCCCAGACCCTGTATACTGTGGTTGTAGCCATGATAATAGCGACCACCAACCAGCAAAACAGCCTGTTGTTTGCCAATCGAATAGCGTTTCAAATACCGGGCTTCGGCACCGTAGTTCTGAAAGTCGCCTTTAATCAGGTCTCGCTCGCTATTGTCATCGATACTGGCTACGCGGTTGGGCCGGAAACCCAGCGAATACCGATATGCATACAGCCCAAACACCCGCAGATTGAACTCATTATTGGCGTTGAATTTATGATCGAAATGCAGGGCGGGCATCGTCCAGTTCACCTTGAACCAGTTTCGTTCCCGATTGCTCTGCCGGGGATCTTCCCGAAACATGGCATCAGTTAGGCCACCCGGTTGCTGGGCCAGGTAGCTCATCTGGGTTATGTCGAATCCCAGCGTTGTATTTTCCGAGAAACGGTAGTCAATATCGGCGAAGGCCGTGTAATTGGTAAAGTGCGAATTGGGTCGCCAGCCGTCACCTTTTTTGTACTGAAAGAACGTGTAGTAGCTCAACTTGCCCACCGTGCCACTTGCGCTGGTGAACGCATTGTAAAAACCAAATGACCCGACGGTTTGCCGGGCAATGAGTTCAAACTTGCGATTGGCTACGGGCTTCTTCATGACAAAGTTGAGCAATCCACCAAACTGCGTACCGTACTGGAGCGAGGCCGCACCCCGCACAATCTGAATCCGGCCAACGGCTTCGGTAGGTGGCGTGTAATAACTTTCGGGGTAGCCTAAGGCGTCGGCACTGATGTCATAACCGTTTTGTCGCACGTTGAAGTTTGACGAGCGGTTGGGGTCGAGGCCGCGCCCGCCAATGCTGAGTTGCAGGCCAGCGCCTTCATTTTCCCAGATATTCAGACCCGCGACACGAGCGTAAATCTGGCGGGCATTGTTGGTCGATAGGTTTGCCACCAACTGGTCGGGAATAATCACTTCTGATTTTTTACCCTCGTAAATTCCCATACTTTCAACTCCCCGCATCCGGGTGAAGCCAAAATCAGACTGTTTATCTGTAACGGTTACTTCATCCAGCGTTTCGAGCCGACCCGCTAACCGAAGCACTACGTATTGATCGCGTCCTGAAACAGTTGTTGTGTACTTTGCTGCCTTGAAATCGGGCGAACTCGTATGCAATACGTATTGTCCATCGGGCAGATTAGCAAACACGAACTTACCCAGGCTATCGGTTGTAGCGGTACGCTTTCCATCGTTCAAATAGACGGTGCAGCCCTTCACGGCCGCGCTGTCATGACGAGCCTGCACGGTGCCCGAAAGCTGATGTTGCGCTGAAATCGCCGTTGAGAAAAGGCAAAAAAGAAAAAGACTAAAAACCGTAAATTTTGTCATCGAAAGAGGTGATCCATGTTTTGGGCGCAAACGATTCCTGTTCACTCGCCAGATTAATGTCAGGAGAAATTAAGGGTTTCCCCAGCCGACCATTGAGCGCTACGTACGAATCGACATACACCTCCGGATTGTGATACCCATGCTGAGCATAGTAATCCCGGAGTAAGTGCGCATATTGAAGCAGCATATCGGGCTGTGTCGACATCATTTTTTCCTGCAATGGGGTCAGGAATTCGGTGTTGTTGACAATGGTCCGGTGTCCCAGATTGTCTTTGACCGTAAACTGTGCGTAGCCCGCTTTCTCCATCAACATGACCCGCCATGAAAACCGGTAGCCCTGCTCGGTCCAGAATAGTTCGCCCGGATAGAGCAGGTAACGGAAGGGAAACAGTAATTGAATGATAAAGAAAACGACGAATACGACACGTATCAAATTCGCTATAATGGGTTGATACGTATAGGCACGGTGCGCCAGTAGAAAGGTTGTTGGAATGGATAGCCAGTTGCTTATTTGCCGAATGACAGCCAGGTGAAAGTTTGCGGAGAAAAAGATCAGGGCTGTCAAGATCATAACGTAGGGAAACATGCCAATCGGAAACAGCAACGCTGTCAGTCCGTGAAAAACAATGACTGCTACGTAGGCCCAGGGGCGCGTTGGGCGATTCCAGAGCAGAAATGGAATGCTCAAATCATACAGACAGCCAAACCAACTGAACGCATAGGGTATCCGGTGATCATTAAATAGAAAGCCAACAACGGGAAGATCGTTGTGTGCTGGTAGCCAGATACGTAGTGGCATGGCATTCAGTAACCAGTCGCTGTTAAGTTTGGCTAAGCCCGCAAACACATACAACAGCGCCACAAACAGTTTCAACGAGTCAATGCACCAGGCCGGAATCTGACCGGCGAGCAGCGTACGACGGCGAAAGGCATCTACCGAGAAGTACGTATTGGCGGGTAGGAAAATCAGCAGCAAACAAACCATACTCGTGAAATAGTAATGGTTCAGATACGTGCTTTTGTCGATGAGTTCAATGTACGTAAAACTCACAAACAAGCTTACAATCGCAACTCGGTAGAAAAGCCCGATGGCAACCAGCAGTGCCGAAAGCCCACAAACAGCAAACAACACATAGGTGTATGAACCCAGTGGATGCACAAAGTCAAACCCGTAGAACGGGAAAAAATAGCGTGGTTTAATATACAATTCCTCAATCCAGCCCCTACTCCAGAAACGAACAATGCTCCCGAAGAGCATCAGTCCGAATAGGAGTCTGAATACAGCCAGGGGAGCTGCCGAAGTGGTTTTGCGAAAATAGGCCAGCATAGCAGGAGATTTACGGTTTATGGCGGTCCGTCGCTACGGTGGGCTGACGCATCCATATTGCTCGCGTCAGCCCACCGTAGCGACGGACCGCCATAAACCGAATACCATAAACCGTAAACAGTAGTTAATCCCCGTCGTTGTCGGTGTAGGTGATCGTGATGCTCATGACGGTTGTCATATCAACCTTCAGCATCCGTACGGCTTTTTGCATTTGGGTGTACACCAGAACTACGGCGGCATCGTTGGTTTTTATTTCGTCGGATAAATTGGGTTTCAACGTAGTAAGCTGCTGATTGACAGCCTCAAACTGCTTGTTGATAATGTCTACCAGCGACGCACCGGTGCTACTGTCTTTGGCGCCTAACGAGTTCAGGTATGTTTTCAGGCTTGGCCCTTCCTGGCCCGTCTTTACGCCTTTACCATTGAAAAAGTCAACCGTGGCCTGATGCGCCGTTTTGGCCAGCGTTAATGCCAGGTCTTTCTTATAATACGCTTCGACTTTATCGGGCGAAACGGTGCCATTGCTCATAGCGCCCGACGGAATGCCGAACTTCCCGGAGCGGAGATAGCGCTCATAATTAAGCACGTAGCCATTGACTAATTTCGATGTTGAACAACCCGCGTTCAAGGCGGTGCAGTTGATGAACGTATCACGGTAACCACCGGTGGTCCAGGCGGTATACACCGACGAGAATTGCGTATTCATCTGCGTTGTCAGCCGTTTGAGGTAGGCTAGGCGTTTGGCTGCATCGGCCGCCGTAGTGTAACGTGCTACGATGGCATCATCGGTGGTGCCGAGACCATTAATAAAGTAATCCAGTGCTGGAAACCCTTGTTTGGGGTAAGAAGCCGGTACGTCAAACGCGCCTGTTCCGGCTGTAACATAGGCTTCAATTCCCGTAACGTCGGTAGGGTAGATATTGAAGAAATTACGGAGCGTATTCTGTTCCGCCGGACCAACATCAAATAATTCAACTTTTTGCCATTCGGTATAGGCATCGACCCAGGCTTGCCGAAAATCGGTCAAAGAGGCTTTGTCGGGTTTTACGGCAAACGCATCCGATTTGGTCAGCATCAGGTCAAACTTCGTTTTGAAATTCGCGTAGCTGGGTACGATGATGTTGTCGGCGATATTCGTCAGCATCGCTTTACGATCGCTACTTGCCTGATCGGCTGGATTGGTGGGTGTCGGTGCGGGCGTATCAGGACTGTTGCCTCCGCAAGCCCATAAGGCCCCTACGAATGCGCAGGCAAAACCGATTTGTTTCCACTTGAATTGTGCCATGATGTAAAAAGGGACAGAGCGATACGTAATGTACCGCTCTGCGTACCCTGATAATGAGTTTAAAGTTGATTCTACAGAAATCGCAGGAACAACAGAATCTAAATTTGTCGCTTATAACGTGAACTTCGCTTTAATAGCGGCAGAAGCGGTATTTATTTTATCATTCGTCAATCCCCAGAAACCATTCGGCGCACCAATCAGACCGGCGAGAATCGTATCCGAGAAGGCCGCATCGGCTTTGTTCAACGTAGCGTAACGCAGGCTATAAATAAAGCCGAGCCCTTCGCCCATAGCGTGCGCACGGGCTGCATCTGTGGTCCCCGTTTTCCATTTGTCAAGATAGCCCAGAGCTGCACCGGAAATAGCCCGTTCCATGGCCAGGTGAATGAAAGCCGCCTGCGTTTTCAACGTAGCCATATCATTATTGACAATAGCTGCCCGTCCTTTTAGCAGAGCCGCATGGATTTTTGGGAAATCGGTCTTGTTGTATTCCCATAGGTAAGAACCAATAAAGCTTTCGCCCGATGACGTAGCAGTTGCTTTGGCGCCATAGACCGGATTGGCGGTGAGAATCCCATAAATCTCATCCCAGTTTTGCTCAAGCTGCGTATACTTTTTGCCAGCAACCAGTGTCGTATTGTCCAGTGCCAGGTTTTTGTCGCTTAGCAGAACATTGCCAATGTAATCGACCTGAAACGCGCCGATTAAGCCTTTTTGAATAATCTGAGCGTATTCAATTCCTTTTTCATCAACCAGATACGTTCCTAGCTTACCTGCTTTACCTTCCGAAGCGGTGGCTGATACCGATTTGCTGGCTGTGGCAATTGCCGGGAAAGAAGCTTCAATAGTGGCCCGTTCTTTTTCGGCATCAGTTGCCGATAGAGACGAGGCCGTTACGTTCCGCAACTGCACCCCCGACGTGTTCAGCGAAGCAAGTGTGCCGGAGAACGGGCTGCCTGTATTCGCAAACATATTTTTCAGGACAGTAGCGTCCAATGTAGCACCCGTACCAACAGCCGTGCCGTTGTATGTATTGATAGATCGGAAAATTAACAGCCGGTTGGCGCCATTCGTCAGGTCAACGGTTTTGGCACCTGCATCATCCACAAAAAAATTGGCATACGTAGTGGTATCCGTCAGTTTTGTGTAGTCGACTGACTTACGAAGTTGCGGAGTAACGGTGGTTGGGTTTTCGTCGTTGTTGTTACAGGCTGATAGGCTGACAGCGAGTAGCGCAACGGGTACCAGTCGAGTAAATAGTGAAGAAGTAAACATCTATGGGATTGGCTATATTATTTCCTGCAAATGTAAGCGGTATTTAGACTAATTATAAAATACTCTTTGCCTTTATTTTATTAATTTATTTATAAGCTGCTGTTCCTTAATTGGTTGAATCTGTTTGGCTTTTGCTGATAAGCGGTACTAAACTTCTTAAAAGATCGTTAACTTACTATTAAATGTAGGGATGATTGTTTGGCATAACCGTTAAAGTAGTTTATATTTGAGTACATCTACACGCTTCCTCACCATTGATTTATTAACTAATCCGATACATTGGTCTGGTTCATTAAATTGGTGACTGTTCATTTAATTAACCTGTCCGCCCTACAATTTTTCTCGCCAGTTACACCGTAGCCAGTCGGTGATTTAATGCCTCGCTTTGTTCTTCATCCACCTGTAACGTTTCCTTGTCATGGCTTTTCACTCGCTTGCTGGCAGTAAGCTACCTACTACGTCTACCGTCTGGGTAGTTGATGATGATGAAGATGATCGACTCTTCATTCGATCGGCTTTTGACGAAACGCAACAGCCCATTAATGTGCTGACACTTAACGACGGTGATCAGCTATTGCCAACTCTGGCTGATTGTGACGAACTACCCCGGCTAATTTTGCTGGACATCAATATGGTACGGCAGAACGGCTTTGAAACCCTCGCTCAACTACGTAGCACACCGACGTTTGCGCATCTGCCCGTTGTTATGCTGACAACCTCATCCGATAGTTCGGATTGCCGCCAGAGCCTGGCGCTAGGTGCTAATCAATGCCTGACCAAACCGTCCAACTACAGGCAACTGGTGACGCTGGTTAAGAAATTAAGTGAACAATGGGAGTTGGTTGAAGTTGCCTAGCGTTATCACTATATCGTTTATCTGAAGGCGTAGCTCGCCATTTCCTGCTTATTTTGCATCAAATCTGAACCATCTTCCCCCGGTATCAGATTGATGACGTATGTTTTCATCACTACGTTTAGAATTGACTACCTCACCTCATGATGATCGCCCGGTCTTCGTGTCGGGTAATTTTTGTGACTGGCTACCCGATCTGGATTCATTCCGGATGCAATCTGTCGGGCCGGGGGCGTATGTATATGAGTTTCCCAAAGACATTACGCTGCCTGAAACGCTGGAATATAAATACACAAGGGGTGGGTGGGATCAGGTCGAGCTGGATGCGTCGGGCGAGAGCATGGGGAATCGAACCGTATCGCATTCGGTGCATTCAAAACGGGACCATGTACCCCACTGGCGGTGGTATGGAATGCCCTTTAATCCATCGTATTTGCCCAAAATAGAACTATTGGGCGATGACTTCAAAGTACCCCGAGTTAACCAGACGCGCCGGGTTCATGTGCTGCTTCCGCACGACTATGCTACGTCGGGAAAACGGTATCCCGTTCTGTATTTACACGATGGGCAGAATCTGTTTGGGGGTGGCGTTGGCTACGGAAGCTGGGAGGTTGATCAGAAAATGGCCATATTGGCTTCCAGGCAGCATCATGAAGTCATCCTGGTGTCGATCGATCACACCAATGAGGAACGAATTCGGGAGTTTACACTCACTCGCACGCGTGCGGGTAATGGCCGGGGGCAGTATTATCTGGACTTTATCCACAAAACGCTGAAACCCCTGGTTGATAAACGCTTTAGAACGTTGTCGGATGCGGCTCACACGGGTATTGGGGGAAGTTCGCTGGGTGGATTGATCAGCATTTACGCGGGCCTTCTGCATCCTGATGTGTTTGGTCGGTTGATGATTTTCTCGCCGTCGCTCTGGATTTCACCTAATATTTACTTCGACGCCATTCGCTTTCAGGCACCGGTACCCATGAAAATTTATGCGTATGGGGGGGAGAAAGAGTCAAGTTATATGGTGCCTGGTATTCAACGTTTCAGGGATGCTCTGGCGCGTCAGCAGTACGGAGGTAATCCCATTGATGTTCACCTGTCTGTCGATCCAACCGGCCTGCATCAGGAAGCCCACTGGAGTCACGAATTTCCCACAGCGGTGGAGTGGTTATTTTATTAAAAATCTCATGAACATTACTCTGAACACACAACCAGTCTCCGGCGGAGACTTGATTATACCGGTTGTACAAACCGATACGTTGGCCGATCAACTGAGCAGCCTCGCTCCGAAGCTGGGTCTAGCGGAATCGGTGTTACAGCGCGACTTCAAAGCCGATGCTAAAGAAACACTGGTTTTATATAGCCCGGAGGGGACAAAAACGTACTTGCTGGGTTTGGGTGCCGATCCAAAAGAAATGGATTGGTTACGTACGTTCCGAAAGCTGTTTTTCGAACAGAAAAGTAAATTGCCCGAACAGCTTGGCATTGACTTGACGGCTGTCGACGGCTCACTCATTGAAGCCGTTGTGCTGGGCGTTCGCGGGGGCGGGTACGACCTGAAACTTTACCAGACGGATAAACCCGATGGTCCGGTTTTCTTTTCTGAAACTGGCGCCTTGACGCTCTACGTAACGACTGAGCAAGAAGTAGTTGCACAGGAGGCACTGACGCGCGCCGAAGCTATTGCCCAAACACAACGGCAAATGCTGGATTTGATGAATGCGCCCGCTAACTACAAAAATCCGGAAACCCTGGCCGAATGGGCCGCAGCCTCTGGCGAACAATACGAGTATGACGTTACGGTGCTCGATTATGCTGAACTGGAAAAACAAGGGCTGGGTGCACTGCTGAGTGTTAGTCAGGGGAGTGATGAACCACCTGTGCTGATCATTGCTGAGTATAAGCCCGAAGGCATTGATGATCTGATGACCGTTGGCCTGGTTGGTAAGGGTGTTACGTTCGATACGGGGGGTATTTCGATTAAAACATCGAACAATATGCACCTTATGAAAAGCGATATGGGTGGAGCTGCGGCTGTGCTTGGCACGCTGGAAGTGGCGGCAAAACTGCAACTGCCTATTCACCTGGTCGGAATTGTTCCGTCAACAGAAAACTCAATAGATGGCCGCTCGACAAAACCCGGTGATGTCATTACGTCCTACATTGGAAAGACCATCGAAATCATCGATACCGATGCCGAAGGGCGGGTTATTCTGGCTGATGGATTAGGCTACATGGTTCGTAATTTTCAGCCCGACGTATTGATTGACCTGGCTACGTTAACAGGGAGTGTAATTGCGACGTTAGGTTACCACGCAGCGGGTATGTTCACGCAGAACGATACGTTAGCCGAGGACCTTACCAAAGCCGCCAACCAAACCGGGGAACAACTCTGGCGACTTCCGCTGTGGGATGATTACCGTGAAGACATCAAATCGGACGTAGCGGACGTGAAAAATTTTAGTGGAAAACCGATAGCGGGGGCCATCAGTGCGGCTAAGTTCTTGGAAGTATTTACGGAGAAACATCCGGCCTGGGCGCACCTGGATATTGCCGGAATGGCCTTTGCTGACACTGAATTTGGGTCGCAAAAAAACGCAACAGGATTTGGCATTCGGTTGTTAATAGCGTATTTACGTGCGTTAATCGCCAACAACCGATAAGGAAAACTCGCCTTTTGATCTTTTGGCCTTATCTTTTTGGGAGAAATATAAATAGGTATGCAGTTTCTGATTTACGACGGTCCATCGATACATTGATACGCCGTGAACCAGAGACTGTAACCCAAAACCACCCTTCCTATGAGTCAATTATCTTTTTTGTGCATTGCTACCTTTTTCAAAGGGCATGATTTCATGCGCGCCTGTAAAGAGTTGGGCAATACCGTTTATCTGATGACCGACCAGAAACTGGCTAATGAAGCCTGGCCCAGGGAAGCCATCGATGAAATGTTCTTTCTGCCATCGCCGAGCAATTCAGCGATCGATTTGGATCAAATGATAGTGGGCCTGGCTCACGCGATGCGTTCCCGAAAAATTGACCGGGTGGTTGCTTTAGATGACTTCGACGTGGAGAAAGGGGCGCTCATTCGGGAAACGTTTCGTATTGACGGAATGGGCCAGACGACCTCCCGGTATTTCCGTGATAAGCTGGCCATGCGCATGCGTGCCGCTGCGGCCGGTATTCGGGTCCCGGCTTTTAGTCCGGTTTTCAATGACGAAGCGGTTACGGCTTTTCTGCAAGTGACCGAAGCGCCCTGGTTGATCAAACCCCGTTCAGAAGCCTCGGCAACGGGCATTCGAAAAGTGCATTCCCTGGAAGAAGCCTGGTCGGCCATTCATTTGTTGGGCGACAATCGGCATAATTACCTCATCGAAACGTTTCAGCCTGGAAAAGTCTATCACGTTGATGCGCTGTCGGTTGATGGTAAAGCTGTTTTTACGCGGGTTAGCCAATACCTGGCGACGCCTATGGAAGTAGCCCATGGGGGAGGAGTATTTCGCACGGGTACGTTGCCACTCGATACGCCCGAAACCGATGCGCTGCATCAGATTAACGATCAGGTTTTAGAAGCTTTCGGCATGCGCTACAGTGCCTCGCATTCCGAGTACATCCGGGGTGATCACGACGGCGAACTGTATTTTCTGGAAACTGCTTCCCGTGTGGGCGGAGCGCACATTGCCGAGATGGTTGAGGCCGCGTCGGGGGTGAGTCTCTGGAAGGAGTGGGCCAAGCTCGAAATTGCCGTTGCGCGTAAAGAACACTACGTGCCACCCGTTGACAACAGAGGACACGCTGGGCTGATTGTGTCGCTGGCGCGTCAGCAATGGCCTGATCTATCTGTATTTACTGATTCTGAAATTTACTGGCGCATCAACCGCGAGTACCACGTTGGGCTGATTGTTCGGGCTGAAGATCGCACCCGCATTCTGGATCTGCTGGACGATTACATGCACCGGATTTACCAGGAGTTTCATGCATCGGCACCACTGCCCGAAAAGCCAACGAATTAACTATATCCACGGGCTGAAGCCGAACACGGCCCGGCCCGTGGATACGTAATTACAAACTATCCTTTTTTGTCTTACCAATCGGCACCGACACGCCAAAGGCTCTTGGATCGGTGGGTGGTTGGGTTTTGCGCTTTTTGTTGTCGTTACGTGGCGGAACAGGTGTAACAGGCATTTGTGCCGTCATGCCTGGACCCGAAGTAGGTGAATCAACGCCTGGAATCGCCACCTGCTTTTGAACAGGTGCCTCGGTGGTTTTTGACGAATCGCTTTGAGCGAAACAAATAGAGCCGGATAAGCTCATGGCGAGTAAAAACAGGGCCTGGCGCATATGCAAAGATCGTTCGTTGAGTAAGCAAACGCCAGTTAAATTACGGGTCGTCTACATCTCTATCAACCTGCTTTCGGGCGTAAGGTTTCAAGTTAATTTCACAGCTCGTCAACGCACACCAGTCGATAGGATTTTTGCTGTAATTCGATCAGTAACTCATCCAGGTGATCGTAGAGTTTATCGGTCCGGTTGGGGGCCGTGCCAATGTGCATCAGCAAGATAAATCCGTTTAATCCAGCCGGCTTTTGCTGTTCATACGTCCGGATGGATTTCAGAATAGTTGCACTGCTGCGATAGTTCCCGTCCTGGGGTGTTGTGTAATCAGCATGGCTCAACGTACCGGGTGTGTAGTTGATGAGTTGAACTCCTTCGGCTTTTGTCCAGGCTGCAATGCTGTCATTATACCATTCGTAGGGGGGCAGAAATAGTTTTGCATCGCTACGTTGCCGACCAACACGGGAAAGTGCTACGTAGTTCGCGGTCAAATCGGCCGTAAACTGTTCGTGGCTGACGAGCAGGCTATCACGTTTCGTCCAATCGCAGTACAACAAATGCTGGTCGGAGTGGGGGCCGATGTAATGTCCCTCCCGAACTAATTGACGGATAATTGGGGCAAAGGCCGGGTTTCGCAGAAAACGACCGGTCAGAAAAAACGAAGCCCGGACATTATACTTCCGCAACGTTCGGGCAATAGTTGGGCCACCATCGGCAAACTCGTCGCCCGTGAAAACCAGGGCAAATCGTCGAGCCGTCGTGTCGCCCCGAATTTTAGCGCCTTTGACGTATGATGATTTTGGGTCAGTAGCTTTCGACGAAGTCAATTTCTTGACGGGGCGATTGATCTTTTTGGGCAATGAAACGCTACGTGTGGGCGACAGGCGCTCCGCCTGTTTAGCCGCCAGCAGATAAACGAGCGATGCTGTGCCGTCCATTGTTGGTTCGTTGGTACTGTAGTCACCGTAATCGTCGTGATAAACCGCTACGTTGCTTTGAAAGGCCGCATATTCGTCGGGTTCGTGGAGTGTAATGCCAATCAGTTTGCTGTAGATGCTACCGCGTACGGGTCCGTCAACCAGGCCGCCGTCGATGGGGTAATTTTTCAGGTGCGTGAACGCCGAATGCGGATCAGAGGGCGTATCTTCCTGGGCAGGCAGACCATATACGAAACTCGTTCCCCAGGGGTTACAACCGAACAGCCAGTCGAAATTGGCCTGTTCAAGAGCCGCGTACTGATTGTCGTTGGTGAGCTGCCGGTACCAGAAACACTGCGTCGCAAAGGACGTAGTGAGGTTGTTGCTACACCAGATGAACGGGACGCCCCGGTAAAACGCATTCTGTCGTGCCCGTTGCCAAATGGTCTCAATCCCTGACTTGTAGAAATCAGTAACGGTTTTTCGATTAGCGCCGGTTAGCTTTTTCGCTAGTTCAGCGTGGCCGATATTGACGAACGGATACCACTGATAATGCCGCGCCGTATCGTTCAGCATCCAGGGCGTTACGGGCTCTTTTCGGGCAAAATCCAGCGCGGTTTTCTGCTGGGTTAGCGCCTGTTTTCCCGTTGTGCCTGCTACGTTAAGTTGCTCGACAGTGGCCAGTTCCATGTCGTCGATGTAGTTGTCTTCTTCGTAGAAATATGGTGCCCGGCCCGGCGCTGTCTGACAATTGCCGGGTTTCTGCAACCCGAGCTTATATGCCGACTGCGCCCGTTTCCGGAGTCGCGCTACGTAGCTTTGGTCAACATAGTCAGGCTGACGAGTGCGCAATAGCTGATAGCCAAGTGCCAAAGCACTACTCACTTTGCCCGCCGTAGAGGCTACCCCCGTTGCTCTATTTTTGTATTTGAACATGCCCTGCGGCTGACCCGTAGCGAAATAAACCGGCCGCTCATACCCCTTGCCATATAGGCTGTCCAGTTTGGGAATGCGCATGGCTGAATGATCGCGGTCGTCGCCGAGCTGATTGAATAGCCAGTCATCGGTGGGATGCATTTTCAATAACCAATCGAGTCCCCAGCGAGCTTCGTCGAGCACATCGGGTTGCCCGTTTTTCCCTTCCAGACCATTGGTTTGATACGTATCGCCGAAGGCACTGGGGAAATCACGTAGCGCAGCCAGCAGGTGGTAGGTAGCATTGGCTGAGGTGGTTACGTACTGCAAATAATCGGATGCATCGTGCCAGCCGCCCACTACGTCGATGTGCGTACTGTCGGGCATGGGGCCGTACAGTGAGTAACCGTCGTGCGTGTGGCAGGAATCGTTCAGAAACGGATTGAATCCGCTACGTTGCTGGCGCATATAACGCAGACAAAAATCAGCCGCGCCTTTGTAAACATCCTCGTCAATCCGGAAGCCAGGCGACCGGGTGCCGTCGCTGGTGCGAAGGTAATAACGGCCCGGTTTTTGAATTGCCGAGAAGTCAAGCCGGTACGTTTGCCGAAATGGGCCGTATTCGCCAAACGCTTGTCCAACTGGTAGCTGCTTAACGTCCTGATTCGTCTGCTCATCAATAAGCTGAAAACTAGTCACCGTTTGCGCCGTCAGACTTCCCCACACCGCTATCTTGGGACTATTCGGCCGATAGCCCAGTAGATTAATTCGAATAACGGCCGACGGCTCGTCATGAATCGTAAGCGCCAGTGAGCTGATTAGTAAAGCTATGATTAACAGCGAGCGAACAAGCATGACTTTAGGAGCCAGATGTAAAAAAGGAAATCTTAGTTGCAGCGTCATTGGTAAAAATGACGCCATAAAATAGGTACGAATTATAAAATCAATACGTCGGAAATTGCATAAATGAAAATACTATACCTGGTGTAAAATGTACTCTTACTGCCAACATTCTTTCCCCTACAATTTCTCCATCAAGCCCGTCATCATTTCCTTGAAATAATCACCGTTGTAGGGGCCAAACCAGTTCATGTCGCGGGTTTCGTAGGTCGTGCGGTTGTAATATTTGTCGGGGGTAACATAGCCGATATAGCCGCCGTCGAAACTGGTTACCATGAGATTAAATCCTTTTTTAGCGGCTGCGGGCTTGAGGTCGACGGCCAGTTCGCCCGAGAAATCACAGGGTGTGCCAAGCAAAACGGTCTTGCCGATACGTAGTGCTTTCAAGTCCGAGGGATAATCGCCATAGATGGCGTAGAAAAGCCACGGCCGCACGCGCCAATTGCCAATTACTCGGGGGTTCGGTTCGCGCAGCCCTAGCGGTAACGTTAACATTTCCAGCGTACTGTCGGCCTGCATCTGGATTTTTGGCACTGTCCGTTCGATACGTAGCGCCAGGTCGCCCGCATAATTGCGGATTTCCTGCCAGTCGGTTTTGCCTCGTGCCTGTGGGCCGGTACTACCAACGGCACCCGCCAGAAATACCGCGAAATCGGCTGATTTCTTCTCTAAACGATCCACCAGTGAGCCAGGATAATCCCGGCTGAGGTAGGCGTCCATATCATCCTCAAAAAGGGTAGCATGGCCTGAAAATGAGCATAGTAGTGCTGATTCGCCTGCTAATCCGGGCCGGGAAATCTTCCTGAGTTTCAGCAGTTTGATATTTCCCTCTAGTGGCCCTGTTGGCCCTGAGAAACCAATGCGATTGTAAATATGATCGCTGGCGTCGGTTTGGCCGTAACCCACCTGAACGGGAGCCATATTAGTCTGGGCATCGCGAAGAGCATTCAATACCCCGTTGGTGATACGTGTCACAATGTCGGCTTTATAGCCACCGGCAATCAACTGCCCCACCAGCCCCGGTGCCCAGGCACCAACGCTGTTGTGCGAGTGAATAGCGCCCATATACACGTTCTCCCAGCGAAGGCCAACTTCGGGTAAGCGCTTTTTGAGTTCTTCGGCTACGGTTGGGGGCGTAATGAGCAAATCCAGACCCACTACGGCAACCTTCGTGCCGCCATTGTCGAGGACGATGGCCCGCGCGTAGATCGAGTCGCTCACAATGTGCCAGTGCTTACCACGCCGGGCACCGTAGCCGCCCGTGGCTGTCGTGTAGGGAGGGGTTATGTTCACTTTCGCCCAGCCTGCCTTAATGGGCGCTTTGGCCAATGGAGGAGTAGGAAGTTGAGCCAGCCGCTGTTTCGTTTGTGTATAGTAAGGCATTTGCTGGTACGGTGTCTCATCGACTGGAGCCAGACTAACGGCCAGAAACAGAAGGATAAAGACAACCAGTCCCAGCAGGACTTTCAGGAAAATACGGAGGAATTTCATAACAGCTTGACGCGGGCGAATTTTAGGCGCAAGCAACGAAAAAACCACCGGATCAGGAAGAGAGACCACAATATAAGTGGCCTTTTGTCGCGGGTATTTGCCTGCGCCAGACTACAAAAAAAGGCACCGGAGAAAATCTCCGATGCCTTCCATCACCCTTCCGGTTTCCCGGCCTCCCTATTGTATTTTTCTATATAAGAAATGGCGTCTTATCAATCGACACCAGTTCGTTTAGTAATGTCTCATTACATGCTGTCCGGCTTTCCCATTACCTCTTCATAATGCAGAAATAAAACCCGGCTAAATGCCTGGCATTTTGCAGGCTATTTGATCTACTTACGCTGTAAATAGAAAATTAGATTCATTTTCTATAATAAAATGTGTATCAGCTTTTCAGGGCTGTGGCTATCATCAGGCGCAGGGTAGGTCATGCGACTCCGGAGACGGTGAAAACAGGTCGCTATTGTAGCGAACAAATGGGGCTAAACGACGTTGAAGGTCATGACACTCAACGATACTATTATGATTCGAACATACCTAAAAGCTTTCCAGATTGGTGTTATTGCTGGCATGCGTACCATGACAGCCCCTGCTTTGGTTAGCTATAAATTGTCGCGGACAACCCCTAATCCGTTACCCGATTCAAAACTTCATTTTTTGACCTCACCCAAGGCGACAAACGTATTAGCGGTTATGGCGGCCGGTGAATTAGTCGGTGATAAGCTTCCTCAGGCGGGTGATCGCATTGGATTTCCCCAGATACTGGGCCGAATTGGGGCTGGCGCTGTGTGTGGCGCTGCGATAGTCGAAGCCGATGAAAAGCCAACGGCCTACGGAGCGGTTTTAGGGGCGTTGGGAGCCACGGCCGGTTCCTTTGCTTTTTTCTACCTGCGCCAATGGTTAACCCATGAAAAAGATCTTCCCGATCCAGTGGTCGCTCTGGCCGAAGATGCGCTGGCAATCGGCGCGGGTTTGCTGATTGTAAATGATGGCGAGTTTTGGGAAATAGCATCTTAGCCGATTTAAAAAAATCAGCAGTATCAGAAAAGGCGCACTACAAGGTGCGCCTTTTCTGGTTAAACCGCCCGGAAATCTCCTCATACTGTTATCTTTGCCTTCCCAAAACTACCCTCATCAACCGCTTCAACAAGTTGCAAAGAGTGATTGATTCGAATTGGCCGTACGCCCATTCGCTCATTCACTTATTCACTCATTCGCTCACTACCAATGCAGGTTCTTAAATTTGGCGGCACCTCGGTCGGGTCCGTAGAAAGTATAAAGAAGGTTCTTCAAATCATTGAAAATCATCGCTCAAACGGTGATCAGATAGCGGTTGTCTTTTCGGCGATGGGTGGTGTCACGAACCAGCTTATTGAAATCGGCCGCATGGCCATTACCGGCGAAACCGACTATATGGAACTGGTTCGGCGGATTGAAGATCGCCATTTCAACGTAGTGAAAGCCCTGATTCCCATCAAGGAACAGAGCAAGGTTTTTGCCCACGTCCGCGGCATTATCAATGAACTGGAAGATTTACTACGAGGGGTGTCGCTCATTCGTGAACTGACGCTACGTACCCACGACCTGATTACCAGCTTTGGCGAACGGTTATCCACAACGGTCATCACCGAATGTGCAAAAAGTCGCGGTATTCCAGCTCAGTTTTGTGATGCACGTACCCTCATTAAAACGGATGCGCAGTTCGGTCAGGCCGAAGTAAATTATACCCTGACAAATCAACTGATTCAGGACTATTTTTTAAAATCGACTGATCTACAGATGATTACGGGCTTTATTGGTTCGACGGAGAAAAACGAAACGACAACGCTCGGCCGGGGTGGTTCGGACTACACGGCTTCGATTGTTGGGGCTGCCTTGAATGCGGAACGTATCGACATCTGGACTGACGTAGATGGCATGATGACTGCCGATCCGCGCAAGGTGCCCAATGCGTTCAATATTCCGACCATTACGTATGCCGAAGCAATGGAATTGAGCCACTTTGGCGCCAAAGTGATTTATCCACCGAGCCTGCAACCTGCTTTCGCCCGGAACATTCCGTTTCGCGTACTAAATACGTTCAATCCCACCCATGAAGGCACCGTCGTTAGTCGCACTGCCGAACGGCGTCAATACACGATAACGGGTATTTCGAGCATCGACGACATCGCCCTTGTGAACGTGCAGGGATCGGGTATGATTGGCGTGGCGGGCGTATCGGCCAAATTGTTTGGCGTGCTGGCGGCTCACAAAATCAGCGTCATTCTGATTTCACAGGCCTCGTCGGAGCACTCGATCTGCTTTGCCATTGACCCGCGTGGAGCCGAGAATGTGAAGGCTATTCTGGATGCTGAATTTGCTACCGAAATTGCGCACGGTCATATCGATAATATTGCCATCGAGCGCGATCTGTCGGTCATTGCTACCGTGGGGGAGGGCATGAAGAAAAGCTCTGGTATTGCCGGAAAACTGTTTTCGGTACTAGGCAAAAACGGGGTCAATATTGTGGCCGTAGCACAGGGATCGTCGGAGATCAATATATCGGTGGTTATCAACAAAAATAACCTATCAAAAGCTCTTAACTCGCTGCACAACATCTTCTTCCAGTCCGAAGCGCGGGTTTTGAACCTGTATCTGGTGGGCACGGGATTGATTGGTAAAACATTGCTGAAGCAGATTTTTGACCAGTCGGAATACCTACGCTCGGAGAAGCTGCTGAAAGTGTGTGTCGTGGGCATGACGAATACCAAGAAGATGGTGCTCGACCCGAAAGGCATCTCGCTGGACGACTGGCGAGAGCGTTTATTGGCTGAGGGTGTCACGACGTCATTACCGGCTTTTGTCGAGAAAATCAAGGATTATAACCTGCCGAACTCGGTATTCATCGACTGCACGTCGGATAAAGACATTGTGCAGTTTTACGAATCGCTGCTGGATGCGAATATCTCGGTCGTAACCCCTAACAAAGTGGCTAACTCCGGGCCGTATGCCGAATACCGAAGGCTGCAACGTACCGCGCTGAACCGGGGTGTCAAGTTCCTGTATGAGACTAATGTAGGGGCGGGTTTACCCATTATCAACACGGTGCAGGGCCTAATGACTTCCGGTGACCGCTTTCTGAAAATCGAAGCGATTTTGTCCGGTACGTTGTCGTTCATTTTCAATACGTTCCGACCGGGCACATCCTTCGCTGACGTAGTGCGCGAAGCCAAAGAGAAAGGATACACTGAACCTGATCCCCGCGATGATTTGAGTGGGCTGGACGTAGCCCGAAAAATTCTGATTCTGGCGCGCGAAGCCGGTTTTCCATTGGAACCCGAAGACGTAACGATCACGAATTTGTTGCCACAATCGTGTCTGGATGCGCCAACGATTCCCGCGTTTTTCGAGGAGCTGGAACGTAACAATGCCTATTTCGAAAACCTGCTTGCGGAAGCGCACGAGCGTGGCGAAAAACTACGGTTTGTGGCCAGTTTCGAGAACAACAAAGCAACGATCGGCTTGCGGCCCGTGGATGCTGACCATCCCTTCTATCAACTAACCGGCGCCGACAACATCGTTTCGTTCACGACGGAGCGTTATAAAGACCGTCCGCTGGTTATCAAAGGGCCGGGCGCTGGCGCTGAAGTCACAGCCTCGGGCGTATTCGCCGACGTAGTAAGTATCGGGAGTTATTTGGCGTAGGTATCAGCTAAGAACCAACCCTAGTTTATGTCTGTTAACGAAGAAACAGGATTTGCATCAGATGGACGAGAACGTTACATACCTCAACGAGTACCACCGGCAGCAGAGCAAAAAAATGATCAGGAAAGTCTCCGAGCAGCCCTTGATGTCATTGCAGGAGTGCATCGAGCAAGCAAAGCGGCTCAAGGAGCAGCCCCTCAAAACCGAGCCGAAAAAACAGTTTTAGATCGTGCTTTACGGGTAGGAGAAGAAAAGCTACTCCGAAAATGGGCGATTGCGAATGCGAAAATGCTGCCCGATGAGCCATTCACCGATGCGTGGCAAGCTCAGGGTGGCGAAGGTGGAGCAGAGCATCAGGTTTATGTTCAACTGGGTGTTTATTATAAACGTAATAATCTGAACTACTACGGAACTTGGCTTAGTTATCTGCACAATCTTCTACTTCATAATTGGCTCTTTCCTGAGACAGGCTACACATTCCTGGGGCTAATGGAAGTTGATGGTTATCTGCAATCTGTCGTGAGTCAAAAGGCGTTACGTGGAATAAGAGGTGCTACACCTAATGAAGTAGCAGCCTATATGCTTCCGCTTGATTTTGTATCTCTTCAAAACAGCGACTATATCAACATAAATTTTGGGATTATTGTCGGTGATTTACACCATCGTAATGTGTTAGTGAGAGAGAGGATGGAGAATTATTAGTTTTCGATCCGGTTATCTATTTACAGTAATCTATAAATACAGGAGAGAAGATAGTTAACAGCTTTAAAACGCTGAAAAGTTCGTAAATTCGTAAACGATAAATTTCCTTTTCCTGTGCTAACTGATACCCCTCAACAACCTCTGATTGAACGTATTCGAGACATCGATCACCCCGAAGCGATTCGGCGTTTCTTTGGGTTGTTGAAGGAGTTAATTGATATTGTTAATCTGCCCAACGGTGACGCCCGGCTGGCATTTACGGTACGTCAGGAGAAAACGTCCATCATTGCAAACATTAATTTCTTTCAGGCGCTACGTATTCAGAAGCCACGTCGCGGTGAAGTCGAATATCACCTGACCATCAAGAAATCCTGTTACGATCGGCTAAAAAACATTGAGGAGTGGGTTTTTGAACCGCTCACCGAAAAGTCAGATTATCTGGCCGTTATCATTGGTCAGTCGAGTGTTCATTTGCTAGCCAATCCCACGCTGCACACCTGTTGGGAAGACTGCCTGCTCGAACTTGTTGAGAGTAACAAACGAGGTCCACACTCAGCACGACACAATGCTGATGTGTATCGGGCAGCCGAAGATGATGCTTTTCAGAGCGAAGTAATCAGACTGGCTGATGACCCAACGCTTGGGGACCGAATTCTTAATGGATACAATGTCGAGGAGCCGGAAGGTGAATATACAACTGAACCGGAACTGCCGAATCAGCCTCATAATCTGATTTTATTCGGTCCGCCGGGAACTGGGAAAACGTTCGCCTTGCAACCCTATTTACGCGGGAAGAATGCCCGGCCTGGATTGGCCAGCCTGATTACATTTCATCCGTCCTATAGCTACGAAGAATTTGTGGAAGGCATTCGTCCGGAAGTGATGAACGGCCAGATTACGTACAAAATCAACAAAGGGATTTTTTACAAGGCTTGCCTATCTGCGATTCAGAAAGCAGGGTATGGCACATTGGCTGATTGCCTGCATGATAGCCCGGAAAATCGTAGTCAGAAATTAAAAAAAGCGCCCCCGCATTACCTGCTTATTGATGAGGTCAATCGGGCCAATGTTGCCAGCGTTTTTGGGGATTTGATTACGTTGCTTGAAACCGATAAGCGACTTGGGGCGGAGAACGAACTCTGGTTGACGTTGCCCTACTCACGAGAGTCATTTGGAGTCCCGCTGAATCTGTTTGTTATCGCGACAATGAACACCACCGACCGATCTATTGCCCTGCTGGACATTGCACTACGTCGACGGTTTTCGTTCCGCGAGATGTTGCCTGATCCAACAATGTTGAGTACGATTGATGGCGTAGATTTGGCTCAGTTGCTGCGAACGATCAATGAACGTATCGAGTACCTGCTCGATCGCGACCACCAGATCGGTCACGCCTATTTGACCAATATCGAAACGCACGCTGATCTTTGTACTGCCTTTCGTGACCGGATTATTCCGCTCTTGCAGGAGTATTTCTTTAACGAATGGCCTAAAATTCAGCTAGTTCTGGGAGACAATCCTGCCTGGGGCAAAGAACCTGACCATCGGCTGGTGTGGGTCAAAAAGAAATATACAGCTGGCGCTGCCAGTAAACTGTTCGGCGAAATGCCCGACTCAATCGATGAGGTCATCACCTACGAAATCAATCCGAATCTCCAGCAAGGTGAATTCGAACAGATTCCTGCTGAAGCGTTTATAAAGATTTATCAGAAGGTGTAAGTAGAGCGGGTGGAAACCCGCTTTTGGTATCAAAACATGCTGTCACAGCACTTAAAAGCGGGTACCCACGGCAACAGCCGCCCGCCCGCATTACATATGAAAGCACTCGTTCTCACTGAATACAATCATTTCGATTTACAGGACGTACCGCAGCCGACCATTCGGCCTAATGAGGTACTGGTACGTGTACAAGCTGTCGGTATCTGTGGGTCCGACGTTCACGGGATGGATGGCAGCAGCGGTCGACGTATTCCGCCCATCGTGATGGGACACGAAGCGAGTGGCATCATTGCCGAAGTGGGCAGCGACGTACGCGGCTGGACAACTGGCGACCGCGTTACGTTCGACTCGACAGTCTACGTACTCGACGACTGGTACAGCCGTCGGGGACAGTATAATCTTAGTGATGGCCGCGAAGTTGTAGGTGTTTCGACTCCCGATTTCAAGCGGCAAGGGGCGTTTGCCGAGTTTGTAGCTGTTCCCCAGCATATTCTCTACGCCATTCCCGACAACGTTACATTTACACAGGCAGCTCTGGTTGAGCCGGTAGCGGTGGCGCTCCACGCGTTAAGTCTGACACCCATTCAGGTTAATGATTCCGCGGTAGTTGTTGGGTCCGGGATGATTGGTTTATTCGTCATTCAGGCGTTGAAACTAGCGGGCTGCGGCACTATTATTGCCATTGACCTGGACGACGACCGGCTGGCCCTTGCCCAGAAACTTGGTGCAACGCATACCATCAATGCCCGGTCAGGTGACGTAGCGAAACAGGTTCAGGAACTCACTCATGGGCGCGGGGCGGATGTGTCGTTTGAAGTCGTTGGCGCAGGACCAACCGTCAAAACGGCTATCGAATGTGTCCGAAAAGGAGCAACCGTTACGTTGGTGGGCAACCTGGCGCCAACCGTCGAGATTCCATTGCAGGCTGTTGTAACCCGACAGCTGAGGTTACAAGGCTCCTGCGCCATCAACGGCGAATACGAAGCTGCACTGGCCCTGATTTCGTCGGGCCGTATCAATGTTGAAGCGATTCTAAGCGCCGAAGTGCCGCTTGATGAAGGTGCTGACTGGTTTAAGCGATTGTATGCGAAAGAGAAAGGGCTGATTAAAGTGGTATTGAAGCCTTAATTATTGATTCGCTGCCCAGGCTATAATCGCCGGGTATAAATCGGCAACGGTTTGGCCCGGTTTTCTTGTTTGGTACATTCGCAGTAACGCCTGATCAAACTCCTTAAATCGGCGAAACCCTCGCCTGTCGACCATATCCTTTTCAATATCACCCCTGAGTGTTTCAGCGGTTTTTGGGTCGAATATATCATTATAAAGAAGCGTCACGAGCCCATAGTTCATGTATTCTTCAAAACAGGAAAGGTCATTACTGTAAATAGCTGCTGGTTTGTTGGGATCGGCCCAATCGGCTAAGTTTTTAAAGGCTACTGCAATGTCTTTTGTATATTTCTCGGCTTCAGGATTAAGGTAACTATGATTTAATTCGGTGAAGGCGATTGTCATACGTTTTCCTTTCGCAATGTTGAGAGGTTGCTTTTTCGCGGTCGTGCTAACGAACGGGAAGTCGATATGCATTTGCGCTTCCGCGAAGCCATTATCCTCAAATTTATTGGCCGATTGATTCCAGCCCACCAGGGGCGAAAATAGCACTTTTACCGCCGAATAATGAGTGGTTGGGAACTGTTTCTCCAGCCAGGCTTTCATCGTGGCTACGTCCACATTTTGGCGAAAGTCTTCAACCAAACTTTTATAATAGGGCGTATGCTGTTGGTAGAAAGTTCGGAAATTCGATCTTTTTGCAAAGTTCTCCAGGAGGGGAATGTAGGGTACTAACTCATTCACTTCTCCCCAACTAACCCGGTCATAAACTCCACCGTTGATCAGTTTTTCACCATCGAATCGGTAGGCGTAACTGTCCATTTTTAGGTTGTAATAATTGCCCTCGGATTTAGCCAATAGAGAATCAATACTACGTACTGCCGGATGGTTTTTGAAAGGAGAAAAGTGAGCGATGACGGCGGGGTAATAATTCGTTTCTTTGAAAATAGCAGGTGTTTTTCCATAATTGGTCAACGCAAAAACGACGTTGATCAACTCATAAACCTCAGGTATTTCTATGCTGGTTTTACCTTCGTTCGCTTTTTTGTAAGCATCATTAAAAACAGCAGCCTTGACAAGTTTATGGCTGGTAAGAAAGCATGTTACTGTATCGTGTTGCGCTTCGCGGATAATCTGGCAAATCGTCGTAATACCACGCTGGAGCGTCATGGAAATGGAATCTTTTTCTGATACAAAAGCCAACCGTGATGTCGCTTGCTCTAAACCGAAGCTGTAGGAAAAAGAAGTAGGCAAACCGTTTACGCCATTGAAATTACCTCGTTCGTTGCCGATATACATCATCAGTCGATTACTCGTTGCCCGGACAGTTGGAATCAATTTGGACTGCGATAATGCATTACTTATGGATGCGAAAATCAATAGATAAGTTAAGGTTGCCTTCATCTAAAGTAAGAACGTCGGAATGTTCTGCATTTTAATGAAAAAGCTCGTATTGTTGCCAAAATTTAATGCAGAGCTTTAACAAAGTTTTGAACTTTATCAAAGCTGGTTTAACCCGAAACTGTTATTGAGCTGGGGTGTATTGAGAGACTCGATCGCCTGTTTGCAATTCGAGCAAATTATCTTTCAGTATGGTGATTGTAGCTCCGGGATTAGGTGCACATTTGACGTTTGGGCAGGATGAAAATTCACTATACTTTAGAATCACACCGGTTCGTTCAAAACGGCTACCAGAACAACAAGGTGCTGACGTAGTTATTCCATTTCGCTGGTAAACAAGGCTACCCTCTGGATGATATTCGATTGTGTAATACGCATCCGTATCATACATAACCCACGTTGTATCGTTTACACCGCGGGTCTGGAGCAGGTGCCAGCGCTTATACAGTAAATCTGATGGGCCAATAGAGCTATCGTTCCGGCAGGCAGTGATCAAAACTAAGAGAAGAAGGAAAACGCTAGACTGTTTTTTCATGGTATTTAAGTCAATCAAGTACGTATTGACTCATGGATATGGTTCATAGACTACAGTTGCGTAGTTCTGATACAGGACCAACTGCGAGGTGTTTAACGAAACGATTTTCCACGAGTTACCGTAAGAAACACAACTGGCCCCTACACAAGTGCCATTAGGCGTTCGGTCAGGTATTGGAATAGAGACTACATCGACCAGATCTAACGTATTCCCTTTACGATTGAAACGAGAAGGAGAACAACAGGGGTCATACTTTCCATCATCGCCATAAAGAATCGTTCCGTTCGATTTAAATGTAACGATTGCCCACGCATCGGTTGGTGATACCATAACCGGATTCCCTGTTGCATATTGCACTTGCGTTATTTTCCATTTACGATACAGTAAATCGATGGGCACAGTCTCGTTGTCTCTTCGACAGCTGAAGCCAATGGCGATTAGTATAATTATCCCTGATATTCTGCCTTTCATATCGGCGATCTGTCTTTTATTTGATCATTTATTGAGTAGAAGATTCCATTCCAGAGCATTTCGTTGGAATACGTTTAATTAACTATGCCAACTCCCCTCCGCATCGCCATTATTGGCCCCGGCAAAGTGGCCCATTTACACGCCCAGGCCGTTTTACAAACTCCCGATACAGAATTAGTTGCCGTTTATGGGCGGACGTATCAGAAAGCGGAAGATTTCGCCAATCAATACAACATCCGGGCTTACAGTGATGTCTACGATATGGTGGACCGCGAAAACGTAGACCTATGCCTTGTCTGTACCACGCATCCCGCCCACCGCGAGCCGACGGTTGCCGCGCTCGACGCAGGCTCACACGTATTGGTTGAGAAGCCACTGGCGTCGTCGCTCGAAGATTGTGATGCGATGATCGAAGCGGCCAAACGTAATAATCGGTACTTGGGCGTAATCAGCCAACGACGGTTTTATGCGCCGAGTCAACGTATTCGCCAGGCCATTGATTCGGGAAAGATTGGAAGTCCCGTGTTAGGTACCATTCAGATGCTCGGCTGGCGCAGTGAAGAATATTATCAAAGTGATGCCTGGCGTGGTACCTGGGCCGATGAGGGTGGTGGCGTATTGGTCAACCAGTCACCTCACCAGCTGGATTTGCTGCTCTGGTATATGGGCGAAGTGGACGAAGTATACGGCGTCTGGCGAAACCTGAATCACCCGTACATTGAGGTTGATGACACCGCGCTGGCCATCGTAAAATTTAAAAATGGCGGCTTGGGAAACATCATAGTCAGTAATTCGCAGAAGCCAGGCATTTTCGGGAAAGTCCACGTTCATGGGCAAAATGGGGCATCGGTGGGCGTTCAGACTGATGGTGGCGCGTTGTTTATTGCGGGCATGTCGACCATCACCGACCCGCCCGTCAATGATCTCTGGACCGTACCAGGTGAAGAAAACCTGCTGGCCGAATTCGTCGCCGAAGACACCGCCTTCTTCAACACCATTGACGCGACTGTGTATTATTTCGGTCTGCAAATCGCCGAATTTCGCGATGCTATCCGCGAAAATCGTCCACCCAACGTAACTGGCGAAGATGGCCGTAAAGTGGTAGCGCTTTTCCAGGCCATTTATGAATCAACCCGAACAGGGTTGCCCGTGAAGATGTAACAAAAAGTGAGCAAAAGGAAGAGGGGGAGTAGAGGGAAGAAAGGAGCTGATTACCCCATTTTTCTCCCTCTACTCCCCCTCTTCACTTTACTTTCTTTTTACTAATTCGCTGGGTCCTGTGGCGTAGCGGTGTTATTGTTACGTTCCGTTAGCGGATACGGGAAGAAGTTCCGATTCCGCTCGGCACCAGTTGCACCCGGACCGGGTCGGTTGAATCGACGACTGTCTTCTAATCGAAAACCCTGATACGCTAGTTCAATCTGGCGATTCCGGTAAATCTCCGTCAAAATAGCGTCGGCGGTTTGCGAACCAGCATAGGCGGGAAGACCGGCCCCGAGGCCAAATGCATCTGTCGTTTTCGTTAACACTCTGTTTAACTGCGCTATGGCATTGGCCAGATCACCTTTTCGGGCGTAGGCTTCCGCCTGAATTAGTATCACTTCACCCGGTAAATAAACTGGAATGGCTGCGTTATTGGCTGTATAATAGGCCGTCGCGATTACAGGAGCTACGGCTGTATTTGTGCTGGGCTTCGTCAGAAAGGCGATCCGCTTATCGGCTGAACTGGGCGCCAACGCACCGGTCAGTCCGAGGTTTGCATTAGTAGGTTGAAATACGTTCAGGTTGCCAAACGTATATTCGAACAGCGGATTACGGGTGTTGTCGTCGAAATTGAAAACCGATCTTTTCGTCAGATCAACTTTGGCCGCAGCCGTAATCGCTTTGTCGTAATCACCAGAAAAGAGAGCGTATCGAGCAATTAGTGCCTGAATCGTATTCGGAATATCGACACCCGTAACAGCCTTACTTGTAAAGTTAGCCGAGACGGGCGCGGTTGCCAGTTGCGTAGCCGCTGCTTCGAGTGTGGTAATGGCTTCCTTAAATACCTGTGCCCGAGGGACAAACGGTACGTTGTTGCCCGTCGTAATGGGCGACTGCTCGAAAAACAGCCCCAACGTACCGAGCGATAAAGCCCGGAATATAGACGCATAGGCGACGATACCGCTTTTCGTACCCGCATCTGTCAACACGCCTGAATTGGTCAGAATCAGTTCTGCGTTGGACCTCACTAAATGGCTCTGTGTCCAGAGATTACGCACGACACCATTTGTATTGGTAACATTGCCCGCTCCCGTAGCCAGATTCGCTTCATCAAGATTGCCTACGTTTAATACAAACTCCTCGCGGGTCGTCAGGCCTGCACCGGCAGCACTGGCATAGAGGACACTCAAGGCTCCTCCTGTGGTGTAGCGATATTGCAGCCCATTACAGAGTGTCAGTAATCCATCTCCATCGGGCGAACTAACCGCCTGCGTCTGACTGATAGTACTGGGGTTTAGATATTCCTTGTTGCAGGCGACCTGCGTGAGAAGCAAGCCTGACAGGATTGTTGGTATGAGGATTTTTTTCATGGATATGTAAGTCGTAAGTCATTAGCCGTCAGCCGATAGCTAATAGTGTAGAAACCACTTAGAGCTATTGACTTGCGACTATCGACTGTTTTTAAAATGTCGCAGCTAGTTTAAACTGATACGTACGGGGGATTGGGACGTTACCAAAGTCGATACCACGTAGCAGATCATTGTTACCACCGGCATTGGTTTCGGGATCGAAACCGGTGTATTTATCCCACGAATACAAATTACGGCCAACAGCCGACACCGTCAGACGACTAAGCCCCTTAATGAACTGAGGTAGTGTATAGCTAAGCGAAACCTCCCGCAATTTGGTGTATGAACCCGGATCAACCCGGAATTCCTGCGTGTTGTACACCCCGAAAATGTAACCGCGTTTGAGCGTACCCCGCAACTCCTGCTCAGCGTAGTCGCCCAGGCCAACACCCTGCCGGGTGCGTTTGTCAGCGTTGAACACATCAACTCCCTGAACCATATCCAGGAGCACATGCAACGTCAGCTTTTTGTAGGCTAGGTTTGTGCTGAATGAACCAGTCCATTTCGGATTGGGATTCCCAATGAGGAGGTTAGCTAATGGTTTGGTTACGTCCAGTGTACCATCCGAATTACGGGCAGGCACGTAGCTAATGGAGCCGTTGTCCTGCGAGGAAGCCCGTTCTGATTGAGGAAACCCTGAAGGAGAAAGTATCAGTGAGCCATCGGCGTTACGAGCATATCCTGTGCCATAGAAAACGCCAACTGGCTGACCCACGATCAGGTTGCCTGGCGTACCCGATGCCGACGATGCGTCAGGGTTGATGATCGGCTGACCGCCCAAATCAAGTACTTTATTGCGGTTATGGTTGTAAATGACCGTAAAGTCCCAGTTCAGGTTTTTGGTTTTGATTGGATTTACGTCCAGAACGACTTCAAATCCTTTGTTTTCCATTGCCCCTACGTTATTCACGATGCTGGTGCCGCCTGTAGTTGGGGCTAATGTTCGGTTTACGACCAGATCGCTGATTTTCTGTTGATAGGCGGTTACACCCAGCCCAATTCGGCCATTCAGGAATGCCAAATCAAGACCACCTTCGAATTCGGCCATGCGCTCAGGCTTCACGTCGGGATTTGCCAGCTGTGTACCCGGCACAACCGTGTTTTTTCCAAGAAAGCCTACCGGACTAAACTGGTAGAAACGGGCATATGAACCAATACCCGATAGGTTACCGGCTTCACCGTAGCTGGCCCGTAGTTTCAGGCTATTGAACGCATTGCTGAACGATAGATTCTTCCAGAATTCAAGATCCGATACGATAAACGAACCGCTTACTTTGGGGTAATACTGATTGGTTTGCGTTGGCGAGAATTTCGACGACTGATCGCGCCGAACGGCCCCGGTAATAAATGCCAGATTCCGGAAGCCCAACGTAGCCTGAGCAAAGGCGCCACTCAAACTGAATCGATCCAGATCATAACGTACCTGATACGTCGTGTTGCTGGCTCCGCTAACAGTTTCAATCAAAGGGACCAGATTCTGACCACTATTGATCGAGTAATCGGCCTGATAATACTGATAGCTGTAGCCAATGGCTGCGTTTAGCTTGAACTTATCACTGAATTGCCGCTCATATTGCGCGTTCAGATCGTTGTTGAATTGCAGAACCTGATTGGTGGCAGTTGCCGCAAATCCACCCGGATAGCGGGCGGCTGGCAAACCGGCAACTGCCTGATACGGATACGGACGAATGTAGTTTTTACCAAACTGCGAGTAGGCATCAACGCCAACGATGTAGTCAATGCTCAGGCCTTTCAGGGGAGTCAGGTTTAACTGAAGACTGTTAATTGTGCGACTCACCGACTGCGAAAACTTCATGTCTTCAATGGTCGACAATGGATTTACGCGCGTTGGCTCAACGGCTTGCAGGTTTCCAGCGGCATCGCGTTTGGTGATGTCGTAGATATTGTTGGTGATATTGACCGAGTTGATAGGGCTGTAGAATACGTTGCCATTGGCTTTCTCGTTGGAGAAACTATTCGCGTAACTCAAACCCACCGATATCTTGGCCCAGTTCGTCAGCCGTTGATCAACGCGGGCGCGGAGGTTATACCGTGTAAAGTCGGTGTCTTTGATTATCCCCTGATTCTTCAAATAGCCAAACGATACGTAGTATTGTGTGTTATCTCGTCCACCTGAAATAGACAGATTGTTATCCGTACCGTAGCCAGTCCGGAAAATCTGATCAAAATAGTTGTAGCGCTGTACATCCACTAAGTTAGTGGCCAACTGCGACGTAGTACCATCCCGGTAAATTCCGGTTGTAGTTGTGCCTGGGTTGGCTGCAACCTGAGCGTCCGAAACAACCCCGATGGGATACAATCGGAGGGAAGCAAAGCCAAACTGTTTACCATACGTATTGATCGGAACGCCTTTGCGCAGTTCATTGATGTTGAACGAAGTCGAGAACGTCACCTGCGCTTTGCCACTCTGACCGCGTTTTGTCGTGATAATAACTACACCATTGGCAGCCCGCGAACCATATTGAGCAGCCGCAGCCGCCCCGTTTATTACGTTCAACGTAGCAATATCGTCGGGGTTAATATCCGATAGGCGATTCTGGCCCACGTTGGCATTTCCTGCATCGTTCGCTAGGGCAAGCTGCGATACGTTGGTACTGGCATTGCTCACAATTACACCATCCACTACGTAGAGCGGGTCCGATGAACCAACCAATGACTTGATCCCACGTAGCCGAATGCTAATGCCACCCGCCGGATCGCCGGAGTTTTGCGTGATCTGCGCCCCCGGTACTTTACCTTGTAATGAGTTGATAAGGTTACCGGAGCCACTTTGCTGTAGATCGCTTGCTTTAATTGTACTAATGGCGTTTCCTAATTCGCGCTTGGGCGCCGACAGCGTTGAACCGGTTACGACGACTTCGTCAAGGTTGGTTGTGGCTGCCGCCAATGCAGCATTGGCCGTAACCTGGTCGGCATTCCCCAAGGTAATAGATTGACGTAGTGTTTCGTAGCCAATAGCTGAGAAGGCCAGCGTTACAGGGCCAGGCTTTAGCGTTACAGTCAGGGTATAATCGCCGTCGGCATCGGTCGTGGTGCCGAGCGTCGTGCCAACAACCGCGACGGTTGTGCCGGGAAGCGACTGTTTTTCGGGGTCCGTTACGTGGCCCTTAATTGTGAAACGTGTACTTTGCGCAACTGCATTTGTACAAAGTAACAAGGTTAGCCAGAGCATCCACAAGTGATGAAGACGTCGACTAACTAGTACGTACCTGTTGTCCATAGGTCTGTAGAAGAAAGTGGTAGGTAATAAAAAAATTAAAGATAATTTAATCTGAAATATAAGTATAAAACTCTGCCTGGCCCATCAGTCAGGCTTGGTTGTGCTACAAATGCTAAAACACCATTTTTTAGTAAATTTGAATCTTCGATAAGTCCCATATACTTCATGATCAATCGTAATCAAATTGGATGGCTGGTGAGCAGTTTCGTCCTGATCGCTCATCTGGCTACTGCACAGCAAGCTAAACAACGCTACGCCAGTCTTCAGCAGGCCGTTTTTTCGGGTGGTCAGCTCAGCGGGTCGGCGGGACCACGTAGCGTTAACTGGATTGAGGGTGGTACTAAGTTTTCCTTTCTTGATGGGCAGCGTACGATAAAAACGCTGTCACCAAAGGACCAGAAAGAAGAGATTGTTTTTGATGGAAGCCATTTGAAATTTCCCGGTACGGAGAAAGCCTTTGACTATGAGTCATTTCAATGGTCCAGAGATTCAAAGAATATACTTTTCCAAACTAATTTTCGTAAGGTGTACCGCCATTCAGGTATATCCGATTACTACGTGTATGCCGTCGCCGACAAGAGTTTGAAACTCGTTGCCAGGGATGCCCAAACTGCCGAACTCGCGCCTGATGGGGGCAAAGTGGGGTATGAGCGGGGTGGAAATCTGTTCGTGTTTGATTTTGCGACCCAGAAGGAGACGCAACTCACCGACGATGCCAAACCTGCCTTTATGAACGGGCGTTTTGGCTGGGTTTATGAGGAAGAATTTGGATTGGCGCAAGCCTGGGATTGGTCGCCCGATAGCAAGTTTATTTCCTTCTGGCAGTCTGATGAACGGCAAGTGCCGATGTACAAGCTGACCGATTATAAAGGGTTCGATGAGAAATTCGATTCGCTACCGTATCCGCGCGTTGGTGACGCAAACCCGATCGTCCGCATCGGTGTCATCGAAATTGCCAACAAGGCAAAACAATGGATAAAGGTTGACCTGGGAGATGGCTATATTCCGCGCGTTTACTGGACGTCGCAGGAAGGACAAATTGCACTGATGCATCTAAACCGCAAACAGAATCACCTGCGTCTGTTTATGGCGAACGCACGTACGGGCGAGGCTCGCCAGATCATGGAAGAAAAATCGAACACCTGGGTGGATGTCTTCGACTTCTTTGCGGGCCTCAATCACCTGATTCACTTTCCGGCGGGTGTTCAGGAGTTTTACTGGGTATCGGATCGCGACGGATTTGCGCATCTATACCGTTACGATTATTCGGGGAAACTGCTCAACGCGGTCACGAGCGGAAAATGGGAGGTAACTTATGTTCACCACATCGATACGAAGGCAAAGAAAGTTTATTTCACCTCGACCGAAGCGTCGCCACTGGAATGGCAGTTGTTTGTAGCAGATGTAGACGGCAAAAATAAACGCCGATTAACGTCGGTACCTGGTAAACATACGGTCAATTTTTCGCCCAACGGTCAGTATTTTATTGACAAATATTCGAACATATCAACACCTACGCAGGTCGAATTGCGCGATACAAAGGGTCAGCTTATCAAGGCATTAGAAACGAATAAACGAGTGATGGACTACGTTGCCAGTCACGATTACGCTCCTAAAGAACTCGCCAACTTTACTACGTCTGATGGTCAACAAATAGATATTTCCATTATCAAACCCCTGGATTTCAATCCGTCCCGGAAGTATCCTGTTGTCGTTGATATTTACGGTGGACCGGGGGCGCAATCGGTCTACAATGAATTTGCAACTTCCGGCTGGCACCAGTGGCTGGCACAGACAGGATACGTAGTGGTTAGTGTCAATAACCGGGGAAGTGGGGGCTATGGCCGTGATTTTGAAAAAGTTGTTTATGAGAAACTGGGTAAGTACGAAAGTCAGGATTTTGTCGAAACGGCAGCTTATCTGGCAAAACAACCGTGGGTAAATGGTAGTCGTATAGCCATTAGGGGGCATAGTTATGGTGGGTATATGAGCAGCTACACCATGCTGACGCATCCGGGTGTATTCAAAGTGTCGCTGGTAGGCGCACCCGTAACGGACTGGCGGCTTTATGATTCCATTTACACGGAGCGCTACATGGGTCTTTTGCCGGAAAACGAGGCCAAATATAAAGCTAGTGCTGTATCACCTTACGCAAAAAATCTGGCGGGAAAGATGTTCGTTGCCCATTCAACGATGGACGAAAATGTACACGTTCGTAATACGTTTCAGTTGATGAATGCGTTTGAAGATGCAGGTAAAGATGCCGATTTGCGTATTTATCCACCTGGTGCACACGGCGTAGCCTACAGCCCAGGCACACAGTTGCTACTCTTTCAGCAGTATACTACGTATCTGGAGACGTATTTGAAAGGCAAAACAGTTGAGAATTAAAAATGGAAGAGGTGACAGGTTCAAAACCTGTCACCTCTTCCATTTTTAACGTAGTGCCCGCCGAATTACATCTTCGACAGATAGCGTCGGATCGGCTTTTAAGGCATCGTCGACACTTTTTTCGGCGGTTACTCTGGGGAATCCCAGGGCTACTAATGCAGCCAGTGACTCCTCCCGCACGGGGTTGGCGGCTGGTTGTTGACGGTAACTTGGGCCGTCTGGTACAACGCCCGCTTTTTTCATTTTGTCGCGCAATTCGAGAATGATACGTTGAGCGGTTTTGGCACCAATTCCCTTGATGGCCTGCACGGCCCGGACATTCTCGCCCAGAATCGCCAGGCGAAGGTCACCCGGTTGCATAGCGGAGAGCATACCCAGCGCGGTGTTTGGACCAACGCCCGAGACGCCAATTAAATCCAGAAACAAGGCTTTTTCGTCGGCATTGGCAAAGCCGTAAAGCGCCTGCAAATCTTCCCGAAACAGATGGTGGATGAACAGTTTAATCCGGTCGCCACCACCGGGAAGTACTGAATATGTCTGAAGTGATATATGAATTGAGTAGCCTACGCCGTGCACATCAATAATGGCGTGAGTAGGTTCTTTGAAGGTCAGAATTCCATCTAAATAGGCAATCATTCGACTGTTGGAAAAGCTTGTTTTTAAGGTACTTATATAGAGTAAAGATACGAAAAACCCACGACTTTTCTGAGTGAAAGTCGTGGGTTAAACGCAGATGAAATGACGCGTTCTGGTGCCAAATTAGCCCACAATCAGTTTTTGTCCTGGGCGGAGAGCATTGCTGCGAATGTGGTTCATTTTCTTGAGCTGGTCAATTGACAGACCACCGTAGCGTTGTGCAATGTTCCATAACGTATCGCCATCCTGCACGCGATGGTACCGTGGCTTGTACCGTTTCGTTTTCGCAATCGCCACCTCTTTTTTGTGGCCTTTAGCCGTTCCCTGATCGGCTAACCGCTCAGTACGGGTTTCATCCGCTTCCTTCAGGATGATTATTTTTTGGTTGGGCTGAAGCGTAATTGAGCGCAGGTGATTCCAGCGCTTCAAATCGTAGACTTCAACGTTGTAGCGCTCCGCAATCTCATTCAGATTGTCTTTCTTTTTGACGACGTAGATTTGCTTTTTGGGCTTGCGCATCACCACCGTTTCCAGATCCTCTTCGGGCTCGTCAGCTGATTCGGCTTCAGCGAGTCGCGCAACTATTTTCTCTGAGCCGCCTGCTTTCGCAGTTTTAGCTAATATCTGCGTAGCAAGCGCTTCTTCTTTGCCAATGTTAGCTAATGGATTACTACTCAACGCGGCCCAGGTTCCCAATGAGTCGGCTCCATAACGAACGTCTTCGGCAGTAGCCAGTAAAATGTGTTCCATGTTACCCGGTACCCGACTGGCTGAGTCCAGAATCGCTCGGCGGTGGCTGGCAAAATAAGTGTACTGCTGGCGGGGTACCCGTAACGGATAGCGGTTTGTGAAAGGAGGTAAAATCGTTGTGGTGATGGCCGGATTCATTTTCTGTAGATCGGCCAGGTCCATTGTACTGTGTTTGGCAAACGTTTCGAGATTGAAGTAGCCTGTAATCTGGATCGTATCCATTGGTATTGGAGACTGGAATGTCTCGCCAAAAATGCCGTGATCGCTGGCATGATTCATCAGGTACGTAAACGCTACAAACTGAGGAACATAGCCACGGGTTTCTTTAGGCAAGGCATCATAAATCGCGTAGTATGAATCGCCCCCTGACCGACGCATAGCCCGTTTAACCGCTCCTGGTCCGCAATTATAGGCCGCCATTGTTAATTCCCAGTCACCAAAAATAGCGTACAGGTCGCGGAGATATTTGCAGGCCGCTTCAGTCGCTTTAACGGGGTCCATACGTTCGTCTACATAGTCGTCCTGATAGAGCTTCAAATCCCGACCCGTACCGGGCATAATTTGCCAAAGGCCACCAGCGCCCGAGTGCGAAACAGCACGTGGGGTTAGCGAAGATTCAACAATAGAGAGGTATTTTAACTCGTCGGGTAAGTTGTATTCCGATAGCATCCGCTCATAAAGGGGGAAGAAAAGCGGCATACGTTCGAGCATCAATTTGATCAGGCTCGGCTTCCGGAAGGTGAAATAATCTACGTAGGACTGGACGGCTTTGTGGTAATTCAGTGGAATGTCTTTCTGCAACTTGGTCAACCGTTCGCGGAGTACACTATCAGGAACGGTATTGACGGCTATAACGGTATCTTGTTTGAGCGTTGGTGCGTTGGGCAATTGTGGTTCAGGTCGGGGTGTACTTTCGGCGCGAGCCACCATCGTCAGGCCCAGCATCATGCTCATCAGGCCTAGTTTTAAGAGGGCGAGGTTCAGATACTTCATGCAGTTCTCGGTTTGGTTCGTTACGTTTTAATGTAGTTGTGACGTATGCCTGGCCAGGAAACATACATCCCATTTCTTATATATTTTTTGCCAGGGCCACTAACGCCCCTTCGGCAAAAGGAGGGGCCATCAATTGTAAGCCAATTGGCAGGCCGTTGGCATCGGTTCCATTAGGGATCGATATAGCCGGATAGCCCACTACGTTAGCCTGCACCGTGAAAATATCGGCAAGGTACATTTGCAGTGGATCGTCCGTTTTCTCCCCCAGCCGGAACGCCGGAGTGGGCGTAGTAGGGGAAAGTAAAAAATCATATTTCTCAAAAACACGCTCGGTTTCCTGGCGAATTAGCCGCCGGACCTGCTGCGCTTTGGTATAATAGGCATCATAATAGCTGGCACTGAGTGCAAATGTGCCGAGCAGAATCCGCCGACGTACTTCTGCCCCAAATCCTTCGGTACGGCTTTTTTTGTACAACGACAAAAGATCCATTACTGATGTACCATCCCCCTGACTACGATATCCGTACCGTACTCCGTCAAAACGCGACAGATTCGATGAGGCTTCGGCAGTGGTCAAAATATAATACGTAGGGAGTAAATAGTTGATAAGCGATAAGTCAACGGGTTCTACTATATGACCAGCGGCTCGCAACTCATTAAGGGTAAGCTGAGTAGCGTCTCGAATGCTTTTGTCTACACCCGCGCTCTCAACGCCATCGCGAAGATATGCAATACGTAAAGGTCTGTCGGGTAGGGTAGCGGAGGTGTAGGAAGCGACCGGCTGGCTCGATACGGTGCTATCAAATTCATCAGGTCCAGCCATGATCTCGAGCAGCAATGCCGCATCGTTGGCATTGTTAGCAATGGGGCCGATACAATCGAATGAGGATGCGTAGGCAATAAGTCCCCAACGACTAATACGTCCGTAGGTTGGTTTCAATCCCACTACACCGCAAAAAGCGGCTGGTTGTCGAACCGAGCCGCCGGTGTCAGAACCAATACTAGCCAGACAAAGACCCGCCTGTACCGCTACAGCAGAGCCGCCACTCGACCCACCCGGTACCCGATCAGGATCGACTGCGTTGCGAACGGGACCAAAGGCCGAGTTCTCGTTCGAGGAACCCATGGCAAACTCATCGCAGTTTTGCCGACCAATGATAATGACATCTTCGTCCAGCAACCGTTGTATGGCTGTCGCAGTAAATTGGGCGGTAAAGTTTTCCAGAATCCGGCTTCCGGCCCGAACGCTGTGTCCAGCGTAACTCAGTACGTCTTTGATACCAATAATCATACCAGCCAGTCGTCCGGCTGTACCCGCTGCCAGTTTTTGGTCAACAGCTTCGGCTTGTTGTCGGGCTTCGTCGGCGTAGACTTCGGTAAAAACGTTCAGGTGTTGGTTTTCGTCAATACGAGCCAGATATTGATCCACCAATTGAAGGCAGGTAATCGTGCCGGTTTTAAGATCGGCTTGAACGGAGGAGAAGTTACGGTAGATTATCAAAATAAAAAACAGTTGCTGTCATTCCGGTGGTCTGGCCTATCAACTCCGCACCCTGTTCGGAAAGACAAACTAATAAAAACAGACAATCAGGCAGCTCCCGGAAGGAGCTGCCTGATTGTCTGTCACGAACAAACTCGATTATTTCGTATCGGTCTCTTTCAGGCCGTCTTCGATATTTTCGCGAACGTCTTTTGTGGCGTCTTTAAACTCTTTGATGCCTTTTCCAAGGCCCCGTGCGAGTTCGGGGATTTTTTTAGCGCCGAACAACAGGAGCAATGCCAGGAAGATAAGGATCATTTCCTGACTGCCCAAACCCAAAATTGCAAAAATGCTTGCCAATACCATGGTTTCTGGAATTTGAATGTATGCAAAAATAACAAAACTCTCTCGTACAATCTATTAAAACGTACTGAAACTTACGTAGTAATAGCCAATTTGGTTTTCAGTTTACGGTATTTGGTTTGTCACTCTATAACCGTAAACCACTTACTGTAAACTTTAACCTCATTCAATTCTACTCACCCAATTTTAATCGTCTCACCTCGCCGAGGTACGTTCTCACCCGAACTGGTTGTGGTGGTTTCCCATTGACGAAATTTCTCAATGTCGTCCTTTATGCCGCTGAATAGCCAGAACATCAGCGCTATATCGTCCGTCAAGCCCACGATGGGCAAAAAATCAGGCAGGATGTCAATGGGTGAAACAAAATAGATCAATACGGCAATGATTCGGATCAGCGTTTTCCAGGGTAGTTCACGATATTGCCCTGATGCATAGGCTTTTAACAAGCGCGTGACAACACCTAACTGATCACGAAACGCTGAAATGTTTGCCCCTGACAAACCACCACTTTTTTCTACTGCGTCGCGAATTAATTGCAACAAACTCCGGGTATTTCGAGCATAGCGAACGGCTCCTATATTCGCCCGTTTAAAGAAAATTGAGGTTAGAATTCGTGAAATGAGATTGCTGTTTTTCATTAGTATTGTTTTTGCCGTTCTGGCTGGTGCCAGCATAACAAAGCAAAGGATGAGTAAAGTCTAACAATTTTTACTTCGAATAGTCTATTAACGGTAAATAGGTCCAGAAGTTTTATTCCAAACGCTGTTGGTTTGTCTTGAACCAGGGCCTTACTTTTGCGTCGCTTGTTAACCCTTTAATTCCGAATACCATATGAAAGTTACCGTAGTAGGTGCTGGGGCCGTTGGTGCCACCTGTGCCGACAACATTGTTCGTCGGGAACTCGCCCATGAAGTTGTGCTCCTGGACATCAAGGAAGGCATCAGCGAAGGCAAATCCCTCGATATGCTTCAGGCATCTACATTGCTCGACTGCGATATTAAACTGACGGGTTCTACCAATGATTATGAGAAAACAGCCGGTTCGGATGTTGTCGTCATCACGTCTGGGCTTCCCCGTAAGCCAGGTATGACGCGCGAAGACCTCATTGGCATCAATGCCGGTATCGTGAAAGGTGTGACAGAAAACATCCTGAAACATTCGCCCGACGCCATCTTTATCATTATCTCGAACCCGATGGATACGATGACGTATCTGGCGCTGAAGTCGTCGGGCTTGCCAAAAAATCGGGTCATTGGCTTAGGAGGTGCCCTGGATTCTGCTCGCTTCAAAACGTATCTGTCACTCGCTCTAAATTGCTCGCCTAACGACCTGCAAGCCTCCGTTATTGGTGGTCACGGCGATACAACCATGATCCCGCTGACACGGTTGGCCACGAAAGCAGGTGTTCCGGTAAGCCAGTTTCTGGACGAAGAAACACTGAAAAAAGTAGCTGCCGACACGATGGTGGGCGGTGCTACGTTGACAGGACTGATTGGAACGTCGGCCTGGTATGCGCCGGGTGCTGCTGGTGCCTACATGGTTGAGAGCATTCTTCGCGATCAGAAACGTATAATTCCGTCCTGCGTGTTGCTTGAAGGCGAATACGGCCAGTCGGATATTTGCCTGGGTGTACCGGTCGTTCTGGGACGTAATGGTTGGGAAGAAATCATTGATTACAAACTAACCGACGAAGAACAGGCGGCTTTCAACAAATCGGCCGATGCCGTTCGGAACATGAATGGTGTACTGAGCACGTTGAATATCGGCGTGTAACTACAGTATAGTCCAAAATAGATCAAAAACTGACCGTTCACAGACGGTCAGTTTTTTTCGTTAACGGTTACTAAGTCTTTTGTACGAACTACCTGGGTTGATAGCGATATTGCTTCACACATTTAACGACTCCTTTAATTTATGAAAATAGCGTCTTTATTTACCCTGCTTTGTTTATGTCTTATCAATTCGGCTTTCCGGAGCGATTCTATTCAAAAATTATCAACCGATGATTTCACAACTATCTATATCTACCGAGGTGGGCAATTTTACGCGTCGGCAATAAACTATAGTATCTACGTCAATGGCGAGAAAATCTGTAAACTCAGCAATAACAAATTCATAGAGTACAAAGTAAAGCCCGGCAAACTGGCCATAACAGCGCAGCGGGGTGGCATCGAAGTATTTAAACGGGAGACTGGGCTTGATCTGGATACCGAAGCCGGAAAGAAGTACTACGTTAAAGGGGATGTAAAATCGAGTCTTACCCGAACTCGTCTGGAGATGTCGGAAGTGACAGAGAATACCGCCAATCGTGATATGAAAGATATGACGGTTGACAAATGCCAGGAGACAATGACTAATTGAGGTGCCAATGTTTACATAAAAACTGCCCCGTCATACGATGACGGGGCAGTTTTTATGTAAACCCAGCAGTGTTAAATAAATACCTGATACTGCAATGTCAACTGCCCACGGCGACCTCCTGCCGAGAGTTTCGAGGTGCCTGACGATGGTTCATAATAAGGGCGGTTCTGGTAATCGAGTGTCAACTTACCATTATGGCCTTTGATGAGGTAATTAAGGCCAATATTGTAAACACCTAACGTATTGTTTACCCGCTGGTAGTTAGCGATTTGGGCTTGTACATAGGGCATTAGCGTTCCGTTGTCAGCGCCAAACAGGTCGCGTTTCATTAAGTAGCCAACTTGACCGTAGACCACGCTTCCCGTCCCGAACATAGGGAACGTGTTTCCCTGCGAGCCTCCCAACCCACCCGGACGTTGTGCCGCAACAATGTCACTTCCAGGATTCATCGCCCCATTGAAACGAATATAGTCTTTACCATAATCGGTGTGGAAATAGCCCAGATAAGCATTGACCGCTGTCCCCTTTTCTTTGTTCAATGGCATGTCCAGGAACGACGCAACCGACCACAGATTCATGTTCTGATAGACTGTATCGCCGGGAGCTGCTACATGTACCATCGCGTTTTTCTGCGTAATAAATCCGGCCTCAACGTTGAAAACTTTCTTCGCGCCCAGGTATGTACCAGTGTTATAGCCCGGTGCCTGATGAGACTCTTTATCGAAGAATTGCCACATAAATAAGCCCTGAAACTGTTTTTCATGGCCCTTTAGCGCAAAAATAGAATTGGGACCATAGGAAGGCAGTGCCGAGCCATTGGTTTGAATCGGGAATGGATCACTGAGCGCTACGCGGTAGTCGAGGTGACCGACCTGCCCACGAGCATAAACCGTCAATTTGCGGGAGAACTGGTCCGTCTGGTCAACCGTGGCCTGCGCAAAAACCGGTACGTCCATACTCATAATGGTGGCTACGCTGGGTGCACTGAAGCGTGAAAGGCCATTAACGATAGTCAAGCCAGCACCAAGATTCAGGTAATTTTTGTTTTTAAAGACCAGGTACTCGGCAACGGCGTCGTGGAAGAACGCCTGCACTTTTCGCTGCGATGATGCCGTTTGACTAAATCCACCGTTCAGGTAGTTGAAATTGTTCATTCCGAACTGCAGGTACAGAAAAACATGGTCGCTGAGTTGACCAAACAGCTGAATCCGGGTCCGGCGCAGACCGATAGAAAACGTATTGTCTTTAGGAACGCCAATGACAGTTGTGCCTGGGTTGCTCTGATTGTATTGGAGCCAGGCCTGATTTAGAAAGGTAGCTTTAAAAAAGTGCGTTCCTGACTCGTTGAGATTATATTTCAACTCGTTCTTTTCTGCTACTGGTTTAGGTTTAGGAGCGGTTGTATCGACTGGCGTAATTTGTTGGGCAAGTGTGAGTTGAGCGGTCATCAACAAGGCACCTACCCAGACAGTTTTCGTAATTTTGGTCATGCTTACTGCTGTTTTTGGGATCGGCACAAAGGTATAACTGAGTGTGTCTGCCAGGATAAAAGATTGGTTGAAATGTAATTGGGCGTGAAGTTAATTTTCTGATAGTGAGAAATTTATAAATAGTAGAATAGATGAAAAGCGGCTTGTCCCATGGAACAAGCCGCTTTTCATCTATTCCACTGCTTATTCAAGCCAGGAAAATAGGGTCTGATGATACGTCTTAGCCCGTATTTATACTTCGGCTGGTTTAGTTGGCACAGGTTTATTTTTGTTTCCTGTCAACCGTCTATACAGGCGGCTAAACGCGTTGAATACGTTCTCGAACGTCAGATAAACGGTTGGTACCAGTACCAGCGTCAGTAAGAGAGAGCTAATCAATCCACCGATAATTACCCAGGCTAGTCCGTTTTTCGATTCCGACCCATCGCCCGTTGCCAGGGCCATTGGCAGCAGGCCAATAGCCATCGCGATGGTCGTCATCAGAATTGGTCGAATCCGTTCACGACCCGCTTCGACAAGTGCATCGATCGTGCTTTTTCCTTCCTCTTTCTGCGCATTGGCAAAGTCAACCAGCAGAATAGCGTTCTTCGCCACCAGACCGATCAGCATAATCATCCCCAACATAACGAAGAACGAGATGGCCTGTTCAGCCAGCGCCAGCGCCAGAAAGGCACCGATAACGGCCATCGGAATAGAAAACAGGACAACAAACGGCCGGAAGTACGAGTTGTAAAGCGCGACCATCAACAGATAAACAAACGTAATGGCCATGCCCAGTGCCAGCCCCAGACTGCCGAATGCATCGGATTGGCGCTCCAGATCACCTTTCAGCTTGTACGTTACGCCACCCGGTAATTGCTTCGTTTTGAGGATGTTGTCAATCTCCGTCCCGACTGTTCCGGTTGGGCGCCCTACTACGTTCGCATTGACAAATAATGACCCAACCCGATTGTAGCGAGTCAGTTGAGTAGCGCCCGTGCCCAGGGATAAATCCGCAATCTGTCGGATTTCGATGAGTTTTCCCCGAGAATCGGGTACCGTCAAGTTGCCAACGTCATCTTTATTCTGACGGTTAAACTTATTGAGTTCTACCCGAATATCGTAATCGCGGCTACCAACCCGGTATTTGCTGTCCGTATTTCCCGAAAAAGCCGTTTGTAACGTAGCGCCCACATTCGCAACGGAAACCCCATATTGCGCCATCTGGCGACGGTCGAGGTTTACTTTCAGCTCAGGTTTGGGATCATCGACTGCCAGTTCAACATCGGTGGTTCCGCTAACCGATTTGATCACCTGCTTTACAAGCGCGGCTGCCTGTTGTAAATCCTGCTGCGAATTACCCTGCAACAGAATCTGGATCGGGGCCGCGTTTGCTCCTCCTGTAATCGCCAACGGTGCCGATTTGACATTCAGGCCGGGCGTTTTCAAAATCTCCGCTTTTGTCTGAGCGGCAAACGTTTCAACCGAAATAGTACGTTCCTTCTTTGGCAGAATGGTGACCGTAATTTCGGCTTTGTGATAGGGTGTAGAGCCTAAACCGCCACCCGATGCCGAACTCGAATAACCGACGTTGCTGTTCACTTTCGTTACCAACTTGTTCTGCATCAATTGCTTTTCAATTTTCTGACAGATGCGGTTCGTTTCAGCCAGGCTGTTAAAAGGTTCGCCTTCAATCTGGATGATAAATTCACCCTGGTCACTTTGCGGGAAGAACGTAGTACCGATGAAGCCACCCGTCACGAGTCCGATAGACGCAACAAATAAGGCAATCGCTGTGAGGTATACCCAGCGTTTGTGAACCAGACTCCAGGCCAGTAGACGCGCGTAGCCATGCTTGAGCGAATCAAATTGGCCTTCAAACCACGACAGAAAACGCTTGCCGAGACCGGGGCCATTGAGGTCTGTTTCTTTGGCAAAACGCGAGGCCAGCAACGGCGTAATGGTGAACGACACGATCAACGACATGAGCGTTGAAAACACAACCACCAGCGAAAACTCCCGAATGATGTTCGCAATCAGGCCCTGCACAAATACGAGCGGTAGAAACACTACTACGTCCACCATGGTAATGGCCACGGCCGTAAAGCCAATTTCATTCCGACCATCGAGTGAGGCAGTACGTCGGTCTTTGCCCATTTCGAGGTGGCGGTAAATATTTTCCAGGACCACAATCGAGTCATCGACCAGAATACCAACCACTAGCGAAAGCGCCATCAAGGTCATCAGGTTGAGCGTGAAACCCAACAGATACATCGGCACGAACACCGAGATAATGGACGCAGGTACTGATACCATGACAATGAAGGCGTTACGTATGCTATGCAGAAATAACAACATCACCAGGGCGACCAGCACAACGGCAAACTCAAGGTCGAAAATAACTCCTTCAGCAGATGCCAGTGTATAGGTCGAGGAGTCGCTGGTAATCTCGAACTTCAGGCCAATGTTGGCATACTGTTTTTCGATACCACCCAGAATACCCCGCACCTGCTGGCTGATCGCCACGGCATTGGCATCGGTCTGTTTCTGAATGGAAATACCAACCGACTCGCGCCCGTTGATCCGGTTGATCGTCGTGGCATCGGCAATACCATCGGTAACGGTTGCTATGTCGCTCAGCACCACTTTCGTGCCATTGGCTGACGTCAACAAAGAGGCATTTCGAATCTGGTTTATGTCGGTAAACTTACCCGCCAGCCGAATCGCGTACTGGGCCTGATCGGTTTCAATCCGCCCGGTTGGGTAATCGAGGTTGGCCGAGGTAACGGCCTGCGTCACCTGCCCCAGCGAGAGGTTGTATAGTTTGAGTTTGTCTGGATCGACTCCGATGCGGATTTCGCGTCTGCGTCCGCCCGTGAGCGTTACCTGTCCGACGCCATCTACTTTGGTCAACTGCGTTCGAATCTGATCATCAACCAGATCATAGAGCTGAGTCGATCCCAGGTTGGCCCGTGCGCCCATCCGGATGACCGGTACGTCGTCTGTCGAGAATTTTTGCAGCGTTGGTGACTCAACTTCGTCCGGTAATTGCGAGAGAACCGCGTTTACTTTTCGCTGGGCATCCTGCAACGCCTGATTTGGGTCGGCATCAGAATTTAACTCTAACTGAATGATTGAGAGCCCTTCCTGACTGGTCGAGCTAATGTTTTTCAGATTTTCGAGCGACGAAACGGCATCTTCGAGTTTGCGGGTCACGGAGTTTTCGACTTCACCAGCCGCTGCGCCCGGATAAGTCGTGATGACCGTTACAACGGCTGCATCGAATTTAGGTAACAGGGTATAATTTAAGCTTTTATACGAAATAAAGCCTAAAATACCCAGGACAGTAAACGCCACCACAACCAGTGTCGGGCGTTTGATGGCTATCTCAGTTACTGACATGTATAGTTTGGTTTTTGGTATTCGGTTTACAGTATCTGGCTTGCAGTGAGTGACTAAGCGTCCGCCACCATGACCCGAATACTAAAACCGTCAGCCAGTTTGTTAAGGATTAACCGCCACTGACGTATCTGTTTGAGCCTGAGCAGGCTGGCTTTTACTCACTGTTACTTTAGCTCCGTTGGTCAGATTCAATTGACCATTGACAACAATGGGCTCGCCCTGTTTTAGCCCGTCGAGTACCTGATACAGATCGCCACTGTCGTAGCCAAGTCGAATCTTACGCAATCGCGCGATATTGTTCTGTACTACGTAGACACTCGCACTATCTGCACCACCCACCAGCGCCCGACGAGGAATGAATAAGCCCGCCAGACCATTTTTAAAGGTAAATCGAGCATTCGCCAATGTACCCGCCTTCAGCTGATTTTTACTGTTGTTATTCAGGTAGATTTCGACCGGATAATTGTGCAGATCATCGCCTTTAGGACTGATGTAGTGTATCGTTCCCGTAAACGTAACGCCCGGAAAAGCTTGCGCCGTAATGCTGGCTTTGTCGCCAAGCTGGAGTTGATAAACTGCCTGCTCCGGCACGTTGACCACCAGTTTTAGCTCCTGCAAATTAATGACCGATGCCAGCACGGCGCCAACCGCTACATACTCACCGTTTTCCACTTTTTTATCGTACACATACCCGCTGATCGGAGCGATAACGGCACCGTTGCCCAGCACCCGTTGCTGCTGTTTGGTATTCAACAAAGCTGTGGTGTACTGATCTTTATACTTCTGATACGCTTCCTGCGTTACGGCTCCACCTTTCAGCAGTCGTTCGTAACGTTCCATTTCACGTTTGGCATTTTCAACCGCCGTCTGGTTATTCTCCACTACAACGCCCTGCACGGGGTCCTCAATGTAACCGACCTGCTGCCCCTTTTTGACGAACGTACCCAGCACTAAATTGAAATTCTGGAGCTTACCACGTGTTTCGGCAATGATGTCGCCTTCGTTTCGGGCAGCCACCGTTCCCAGGAGCGAGAGTTTCTGGTCGAGACGCTCGTAGGAGACAGGCTGCACATCGACGACGGGTGTTGTCTGGAACTGTACGGACGACGTCTTGGCCGCATCAATATCTTTTTTGTTGCTTGCCAATCGGAAGCCAATCAGCGCGATCAGGCCAGCTACCGCACCTATAATGATAATTCGTTTCATGGTAACTGTTTATTTTTGGGTGACGTATTGAAGAATGGTTCCCTGCGAGTCTTCGTAATCTAATCGGGACTGATACAAGCTAATGAGCTTGTTGGCTAAATTGTTTTGAGCAGTGGTTAACGCGTCTTTGGAATCAATCAGCGTTACCGACGTAGCAATTCCTTCCTTGTATTCCAGTTCGGTAACGGTCAGAATTTTACGGGCCAGGTCGATGTTGTCGCGCTCCCGCTGAATGTCGGTCACCAGATTCTGGTAACTAACCTGTGCATTGCTGAGACTCAACTGAGCCGACTCGCGGGTTAGAATCTGCTGAAGACGTAGCGTTTCCAGGTTCAGCCGATTTTCGCGGTCACGGTATTTCCGCTGATTACCATCGAATGGCGTCCAGTTCAGCGTAAGGCCAATTGTTGAGCTTTTGAACCAGGGCTGGCTGCCATCAAGAAAGCTGAATGTCTGCCGTTGGGCATTGGTCGCATAGGTACCGTATAAACCCAGCGATGGATAATAACCCCGGTTGTTGGATTGACGATTCAGATCCTGCAACTGTGTATTTAAAACTAGCTGTCTGAAATCGGGCCGGTTCTCGAAAAAACGGCTATCCGCATTTGGGAGTTCACCCACCTGTAATTCTTTCTCGATCTCCAGGGGTTGAATCACCAGCGTTTCACTGAGCGGCATGCCCATCTGAAACTTCAACTGATTGATCGCCTGTTCGTAATTCCGGTTCGCCTGTTCCAACTGTGACTGTAGATTGTTTCGGTTCAATTGAATCCGACCAAAATCGATCTCGCGCGTGGTGCCGTTCTGCAAACGGACCCGCTCCTGCCGCAGTAATGTATCGGATGACGTTAAGTCGCGAATCGTCAGGCGCTTCTGTAAATCAATAACCAGTGTCTGATAATAGGCTCGTGCAATGTTGTAAGCTTGGGTTTGTTCCGCCTGCAACGTCGCCTGCGCCTGTACCTGAGTTGAAATTTTTGCGGCTTTCAGCGCAAGCCCAAACGATGGGTCGAAAAGCTTCTGATCGACCCGGCCCGTTAACGTAGCGCTATATTGCGTACCGAATTGCACGGGAAGAAAGGTGCCTGGTTGCCCGAAAAACTCGCCTGGTAGTAGCTGAACCGGGATTTTGACATTATCCAGCACTGATCCCGATATCCCAACCTGCGGCAGGTTTCGACCGATGACCTGCTGCGTTTGTGCTACTGAAATCTGCTCATTGATGCGGGAAATCTTAATCGTTGGATTGTTCGCCCGTGCATATTCAACACACTGCGCGAGGGTATAACCACCCGATGGTGCGCTCTGAGCGCTGGCCCAATTTGCCAGTAAGCTCAGCGTCAGCATCATCAGTGTAGTCTGCTTTATGCTTTTCATTAGTTCTGGGAATCTATTATATAGTGAAGCGGAAAAAGAGTTATAAGCTTTTTATAAATCGGCGGATGGCTCGTTCAAACAAGTGAGTGGGTTGCTTGAAGAGGGCCACCATGTTGGGATCTTCAACTTTCTCAAGCAGTTTGGCTCCCTGCTCTGGGCGAACATTGGTGATCACATTGATATAGCCCTGCATCAGGCAAAACCAGTTGAAAATCACTTCAGATATATTCTCTGTATCTGGACTGACTTCCCGAAACAGGCTCTCAATTTTCCGTTTGGCTTCCTGCATGCCCTCCCGGACCATCTCCCGTTGCTGCTCCATTCGTTCCGGGTTGTGCATCAGCCGAAACACTTCGGGCTGCTCGTGAGCAAACGTCCACTGGATCATCGACAGCTTGACAATTTTTTCCTCCGCACTCAACTCCATCGCCAGCGTGGCATCAAACGCCTTGCGGTTTGCAACATGCCCTTCCTTCACAATATTGAGCAGTACGTCCTCCTTGTTCTCAAAATGCTCGTAAACGATGGGGGCTGTGTAATCAATAGCATCGGCAATACTCCGAATCGTTACGGCATTCCAGTCTTTCTCTCGAGCGATCTGTCGGGCTGCGTCCAGAATACGTTGTCGGACTTCAGCCTTTTGTCGTGTTCTACGATCTATAACACTCATTATCTAACGTCTTACAAATTATCTAACAAAGGTAGATTTTATTTGTTTCGTTATACTCTGTTTTTGCTGAAATTTTTATAAATGGTCATTTATGAACGATAAAAGGCCGTTACATCACGATTGATATAACGGCCTTCCAGAAAAAATTACAATAATTGTTGTTTTACTTCCAGTCGCAGTCTGGCGATAACCATTCCTGGCCAGGGTCAATTGGTGCACCATCGGGGGGAGCTTGCGCACTCGACGGCCGCAGATCGGCCATGTTTCCTTCTGCCCGGCGAATCTGATCAGCAGCGAACAAATGATGAGCGGCCGTTTTCGGATTCGCGTTGGCTGCGTTGAGCTTGCCTTTTAACTGACTCAGTTTGAACGTAGCCAAGGCCCGTGCCTGAGGAGTTACGTCCTGATTGCCAGATAAGTCGATCAACTTCTGCAGAAACAACTTATCGGTCAAACGCTTTACCTCCGCCTGGTATCCATCGGCTGGATCAGCTTTATACCACGTAACATTGAGCAATTGATCGAGCATTGATTCCAAGCTCAGTTGTGCCGGGTCGATGGCCGATTGGGTCACTAATCGACTGACACGTTCAGGATTGAGCATCATCTGGAGCGTCATCCCGGCCGCAGCCTCAGGCGCTCCCATTGGGTCGAACGTAATGCCGGACCGACGTTTAAATACTTCGCGGGGGTTAGGGTCGTAGCGGAACGGGCGGGGCGGAATCAGGGACAATATTGGCTTTGGGAGCGCCAGAAAGGTTGGGTCAATTGTAGCGAGCAACGCATCCAGCGCCCGTTTCTGCTCCGGAGCGGGAACCGTCGACATCACCGGCTGACCATCACCCCGCAGCGCGTTTGTGTACGTTTGACCACCCACTACTTTGGCCGCCGATTCAACCTGATACCGGTGGAACATATACATTGGTACCAGCACTTCTTCGAGCGTTGCCATCGGTGTGCCAACCGGTATTTTCTTTTCCGAGAAATTGGCTAAGGCCATTTTCCGGACATCCGATACCCGTTTCAGTTCATCGACCGCATTGGCGCCATTGTCCCACAGGTGCGTGCCGGGGTGCGCTGAACCTTCGGGCCGGGCATCCTGATCGGTCAGGAACGTCAGGCCAGCTTTGTGCATGTCGGTCACGATTTTGTCCAGTGCCTGTTTTTCATCCGTTCCATTCGGAAATTGCTCGTAGCCGTAGCGAATGCTCCATTTGTCATAATCGCCAATGTTTTTGGCGTAGGCATCCGACAGGTCAATGCTGGCTCCTTTGATCTTGGCTACCATCGTTGGATAATCCATAACCGAAGCCCGGTTTTGCGTACTGGCGATGTAATTATGTGGCAGACCCAGCGTGTGCCCAACTTCGTGTGCGGCCAGTTGCCGTAACCGATCCAGCGACATTTGCATCATCGGGTCCGATGAGGGAGCGGCTGCACTGGCATAATCGCCTATTAACCCCTGCGCAATCAGATAATCCTGCCGGACACGTAGTGAACCCAGCGTAACCTTACCTTTAATGATCTCGCCGGTACGTGGATCGCTGATGCTGCCACCATACGACCACCCCCGCGTGGAACGGTGCACCCACTGTACAAGGTTATAGCGAACATCCATCGGATCGGCATCAGCCGGGAGCAGTTTTACCTGAAAGGCATTTTTATAGCCAGCCGCTTCAAACGCCTGATTCCACCAGGCCGTGCCTTCCATCAGCGCCGACCGAATGGGTTCGGGTGTTCCGGGGTCGATGTAGTAAATAATTGGCTTAACCGCTTCACTGACCGCTGCTGACGGGTCTTTTTTCTCCAGCCGGTGCCGCGAAATATAGCGTTTCATAATCGGTTGGCTAACGGGCGTCGCATAATCGAAATACTCGATGCCGCCGTAACCGATACGTGGGTCGAACAGCCGGGGTTTGTAGCCTGCATCCGGTAGCTGGACAAATGAATGATGCTGATGCATTGTCACGGCAGAAGGCGTTGGAACTACCTCACGTAGGTAAGCCCCTGGGTTGTCGCCTGTTAGCGTGATAATTGTTTCGAACTCGGTATTTTGTGGAAAGGCTTTGGTTCGAGGCAAATACATCGCACTACGTGCCGGATCGAATTTGAACGTGCCTTGTTTAGTGCGGGCGATGGCCTGCACGGCGCCAACGGCATCCTGCATCAGAAAAGGAGTGAGGTCCACTAATACTTTTCCACCCTCTTCCGCTACAATGTCAAATCCAGCATGAACCGATTTCGCGAAAGATTCCTCAACGGCTTTACGTTCTAGTACGTCATTCGTGATAGCGCGATAGGCGTAGTTTGATTCAATAAGCAAAACCTTCGGGCCGCTACGTTGAAATTTCACTACGTGCTCCTGGCCAAGTCGGCCCCGGTCCAGCCCGATGTCGTTAGAGCCAACGCCCTGTGCTAAAGTTGGGTAATAGAGAAACTCGGTATCGAACGTCGAGATTTCGAGCCAGATTTTGCCTTTTTTAGCATCCCAATAGTAGGTCATGAAACCGGGATTACGTTCCATACCTGTTGTGAACGTAGCAATACTGCTCGATGCGCCCGTTCCGGTAGGAGCTTGCGCCCTCAATTGATACGTAGTAATAAATAAAAAGTAGAGAAGTGTAAATAAGCGTTTTTTCATGTTGGCAGAGGTTGTATTTGACGCTCAAGATACGGGGAAAGAGCTTAAAAATTGATGGCTGATGTTTAGCCATAAAAAAACACGGCTAGTCAATCGCTTTGGTGATTGACTAGCCGTGTAGATTCCGTTGTTCAGTTGCTAACGTAATCGATCAGACCCGCGCACTAACTTTTCATCCCGACGAATGAATCGGTTGGCCAGCGCGTTGAAAACCAATGCGGCAATGATGGCATAAAAGCCAGTGAGAAACGTGCCCTGATCGGCGGGATTGCCGTAGACTTTTCCAGCGTAAAGCGTTTTATAAAGGATAATACCCATTATGGCGGTCAGCATGAGGGCATTGACGGCACATAATGCGGTTTGTGTCAGTCGGTTTTTGTACTGAAAAATGGCGTAGAATGATACCAATCCCACTAAAGCAATCAATAGGGCTAAATACCAGACGGTGTCAGCATACGTAGCTGGAGCAGTTTGTACTGGCAGGCCCGGTTGTGGTGTAACAATCTGTTCCTGTGTGTATTGCAATGCGGATAGGTGAGCCATTGCAGGCGATTGCGTGCCCGCTTTTTCCCAAATTGGATTAGCCAGCGCAAGGCACATGGCAACAGTAATAAGAAACAAAAATATTGTTTGAACGCGTTGGATCATTGGAGTTAATGTAAAATGAATACTGGATTAATGGGATGAGTTAATACGTTAGCCATTAATTGAGGGCAAAAATAGCCCAAAAACTGATAGATTATGAAAGCAGATGTTCGTCTGATGGTAACAGCCGACGGATCACATACGGTCGTCAATCAGACACTCAATAAAACATACCATTCTGTTCATGGAGCTTACCAGGAATCACAGCGGGTGTACATCGAATTAGGTCTATTGGCCGCCTTTGAAAAATTCGCTGACGATGAACTGCGTGTTTTTGAAATGGGCTTTGGTACAGGGCTCAATGCATTGCTAACAGCCCGCGAAGCACTGGATCATCAACGTCGGGTTGTATATACCACTGTTGATGCATTTCCATTAGCACTTGATCAGGCCCGCCAGCTTAACTACGATGAATTGTTTGGTACGTCCTTTCTGCCGGAACTCCATGAATCGCCCTGGCAGGAATCGATTACTGTAAATCCTTATTTTACGCTGCTTAAAATTGAAAGTCGGTTGCAGGAGTTGACTACAACCGATCGTTTCCACGTAATTTATTACGATGCCTTTGCGCCAACTGCTCAGCCCGAACTCTGGGAGCCCGAGATTTTTCAACAGCTGGCTGATTGGTTAGTACCAGGGGGCATGCTGACTACGTACTGTTCCAAGAGTTATGTGCAACGTAACATGCGGTCGGCTGGCTTGACTGTCGAAAAACACCCTGGTCCACTCGGGAAACGCGATATACTTAGGGCGATTAAGTAGACTAATGATGAGAATTACATATTTTAATCCCTAATACCAGCCGACTGACTTAATTTTCCGGGTTGCCGAGCGTTATCAATCAAACAATGAATGCTTCAACGACCTGAATACTTATGAACCGACTGTTCCTCTTTTTTTTCGCTTTTGTTTTGCTCACCATCAGCGCCTTTCGTACTACGTTGCCTACTGAGCGCTCGATCAGCAAGCCCACCGACGAACGCAAACACATTAACTGGCTGACTATTCAGGAAGCTTATGCCCTGACAAAGAAGAAGCCCAAGAAATTTGTCGTTGATGTGTATACAAACTGGTGCGGCTGGTGTAAAGTGATGGATCGAGAGACGTTTTCAAAACCAGCTATTGTTGACTACGTTAATGAAAATTTTTACCCCGTTCGGTTCAATGCGGAGCAAACTGCCGACGTGACGCTGGGTAAGGAGACATTCAAATATATTGGTGGTGGTAGCAGAGGGGTACACGAACTGGCTGCGGCTCTGTTGAAAAACCAGATGAGTTATCCGACAACAGTATTTCTGGACGAGAAATTCAATCTGATTCAACCCATTCCTGGTTATCTGGAGCCTCGTACGTTTCATCAGATTATCACATACTTTGGCAAGGATTATCATCAGAAAGAACCCTTCGATCAGTACAAGGCCGGCACCTACGCCAGAGAGTTCAGAACAGCCCTAACAGCGAATAAATAAAATTAACTTATGTAACGCGGGTGGAAATCCGCGCTTGGTAAGAGCCCAAGCGCGGATTTCCACCCGCGTTACTTATTATATTTGTAGCCTTTTATCAAGTACAACGATTTCAGATACATGAACAAACAACTGGCTTTTCTTTTTGCGACGACGGTGGCCGTCGGTTTTATGGCTGCCGATACACGCAAATTTATTGACCCTCAGAACATGGATATGTCTGTGAAACCGGGCGATAATTTTTACCAGTATGCGAACGGCAACTGGCTGAAACAGAATACTGTTCCAGCGTCCAAAACATCGTGGGGAAGCTTCAACGAACTACGGGAGAAGAGCCTTGATGCCATGAAGTCATTGCTCGATGATGCCGCCAAGACAACGACGAAAGGGCGGTTGTACCAAATGGTCGGCGATTATTATACGAGCGGAATGGATAGTGTTACGATTGAGAATCGAGGTTTTGAGCCCATCAAGCCCGAGCTTGCCCGTGTTGATAAGGTTAACAACAAACAGGCTTTTTTCGATGAACTTGCTTACCAGCGAACGCAAAGTAATGGTATGCTATTCGGGTTTTTCGTCGCACAGGATCGTAAGAATGTTAGTAAATATATGCCCCAGTTCAGTCAGGGCGGCACTACACTTCCTGATCGTGATTACTACCTGAAAAACGACGCACGTAGTGTGAAAATCCGGGATGCCTACCGCGATAATCTGACCAAAATGTTCACGCTGATTGGTGAAGAAGCGGCTCAGGCTGCCCAGCAGGCGGACGTAATTTTGAACTTCGAGACCGCATTGGCTAAAGCGCAGCTAGCTCGGGTTGAGTTACGCGATCCTTACAAGACCTACAATAAGCTTACGGTCGCCAGTTTTAACAAGCTGACACCCGGTATCAACTGGGCGGATCAATTGACGAAATTTGGCGCCAAAGGGCAGGATACCGTACTGGTGCAAAGTCCGGCGTTTTTCCGTTCGCTGGATAGTTTAGTGGCAGCCACACCTATTGAAGATTTGCGCACGTATATGCGCTGGAACATCCTGAAAGGCGCGGCTCCATACCTGAGCGATGCGTTTGTGAAACAGAGTTTTGCGTTTTCGAAAGTATTGACAGGTCAGAAAGAGCAGACGCCCCGCTGGCAACGTATCAGTGGCCTTATCGACAATTCGCTGGGTGATTTGCTAGGCCAGCTTTATGTACAGAGTTACTTCAAACCCGAGGCCAAGCAGCGCATGCTGACGTTAGTCGGGAATCTCGAAACGTCCTACAAAGAGCATATCAAAAATCTCGACTGGATGAGTGAGGAAACCAAGAAAAAAGCCCTCACTAAACTGCTGGCCTTCAAACGGAAAATTGGGTACCCGGATAAATGGAAAAACTATGAAGGCGTCACCATTGCGCGAAACGATTTCTATGGCAACGTGAAATCGGCGAGTAAGTGGTCGTACAACTACATGATTAACCGATTGGGTAAGCCGGTTGACAAGATGGAGTGGGGCATGACACCGCCAACAGTGAATGCCTATTATAATCCAGTCAACAACGAAATCGCTTTTCCGGCCGCTATTCTGCAATTTCCCTTCTTCGACTTCGAGGCCGACGATGCCATTAATTATGGCGGAATTGGAGCCGTAATTGGTCACGAAATGACCCACGGCTTCGATGATCAGGGACGACAATATGATTCTGATGGAACACTACGTGACTGGTGGACCAAAGCTGATGCTGATAATTTCAAAAAACGGGCTGATCAGGTAAAAGATCAATTCTTTGGATTTAAAGTGCTTGATTCGATCAAAGTAAATGGTCAGTTAACGCTGGGCGAAAATCTAGCCGATCTTGGTGGCCTGACTATTGCCTACGATGCTTTTAAAAAAACGGCTCAAGGTAAGTCGAGCGGCAAAAAAAGTATGATTGATGGCTTCACACCCGATCAGCGATTTTTTCTGTCGTGGGCGCAAGTCTGGCGAATTAACGTACTGCCAGAAACCCAGGCTCAATTGATCATGACCGACCCACACGCGCCGGGTCTTTATAGGTGCAATGGACCATTGTCAAATATAAATGCCTGGTATCAGGCGTTCAATGTTCAGCCCGGCGATAAAATGTATAAAAAGCCTGAGGATCGGATTAAGGTTTGGTAAACGAGATAACGCAGTAGAGAGCCGTGCTCAAGCAATTGGGTGCGGCTTTCTGTTTTACAATGCATACATAGTTTGCTTAACTTTCAGGGCGTTTTAGTACTACGCTTCTTATGAATTCATTCTCGAAAGCGTATAAAATTCCTTACCTGTTACATGAAAACATCTTATCTTTTTCTGGTATTGACTGCTATAGGGCTGTCGTGCCAGACCAAACCCAAACAGGAGACTGCCACTACGTCCATAGCCACAGAGGATAGTGCCTCGGCGTTGGCAAAACGTCCTGGTCCAGACACCCCAAGATCAGCGGCCGACCGGTTGGTGAGAGCCCTTTATTTCGAACACAACAAGAAAGAGAATCCATTTCAGGAGAAGAAAGATCGTACGTTGGTGGACCAGTTTTTTGCAAAACCCACCGCCGATCTGATCTGGAGCGATGCGTTGAAATCGGCCGGTAAAGTGAACCGATCAAAAATAAACCTTCTCTTTAATGCACCCGATGCAGCCGTCAAGAAAACCTGGGTGCTTCCTGCAATCGTAGGCGGTTCAAGAGCGATCGTGTACGTAACATTCGAAAACAAAGGCAAAGTTGAGGAAGTCAGGATTGACATGCAGCAGATTAGCGGTCGTTGGCGAATTACAGAGATGGTTTATCCTGACGGGAAACGGCTAACTCAATTACTACAATAGCGGATGCCTAAGCGAAATAGCTAACTACGTGTATTTTAAGCACAATAATGATAACTTTTCACTCATAGACTTTACAACCTATGGGCAAGGGAGTATCTCATTATAAAAGTGAACCATAAATTATTTTTAATTGATCTGTTGACAACGTCGCAAAAACGTGTAATTTTGCAACTCCAAACCGGAAAGGGGGCGGGAAATGTTCTTTTACTAGTGAATTTCGGGGAGTTTCCAGAGTGGCCAAATGGATCAGACTGTAAATCTGCTGGCGTACGCCTTCGGAGGTTCGAATCCTCCACTCCCCACAAAAAAGTCGCGAGTCGACAGGCAATAGTAAGTTTACAGTAAAGACTATTGACTGATGACTATCGACTCTCTTGCGGAAGTAGCTCAATTGGTAGAGCGATAGCCTTCCAAGCTATAGGTTGCGGGTTCGAGACCCGTCTTCCGCTCAATGGCACATGGCCCTTAGCTGACCATCGTTTTTAACGACTGAGTGCTAATGGCTAATGACTGGTTAAAGCAAGCCGTTATAGCTCAGTGGTAGAGCACTTCCTTGGTAAGGAAGAGGTCCGGGGTTCAAATCCCCGTAACGGCTCAGGACTTCGTGAAGAAGTCTTTTTGAGTTTTAAGCTAAAACGGCGTCAGACCTCAATAGGGTGATCTCGTTCGGCTTAATTGACGTTAAGCGAGTTCATCCAATAACAAAAACAGTTCACAATAGCGTTTTAAAAACATGGCAAAAGAGAATTTTGACCGCTCGAAACCGCACGTAAACATCGGTACGATTGGTCACGTTGACCACGGTAAAACGACGCTGACGGCTGCCATTACGAAAGTGCTGGCCGGAAAGGGTCTGGCCGCAATTCGGGACTTTTCCTCGATTGACAACGCTCCTGAAGAAAAAGAGCGCGGTATCACCATCAATACATCGCACGTTGAATATTCAACCGCGAATCGCCACTATGCACACGTTGACTGCCCAGGCCACGCTGACTATGTGAAAAACATGGTTACGGGTGCTGCTCAGATGGACGGAGCTATCCTCGTGGTAGCTGCAACAGACGGCCCAATGCCACAAACGCGTGAGCACATCCTGCTTGCCCGTCAGGTTGGTGTGCCTCAGCTTGTTGTGTTCATGAACAAAGTGGACATGGTCGACGATCCAGAATTGCTCGAACTCGTTGAGATGGAAATCCGCGAGCTATTGAGCTTCTATAACTTTGACGGCGACAACATCCCGGTTATTCAAGGTTCGGCTCTTGGTGGTCTGAACGGCGATGCTAAATGGGTTGCTACCATTGAAGAGTTGATGCAGAGTGTGGATGATTTCATTCCCCTGCCTCCTCGTATGACCGAATTGCCGTTCCTGATGCCAGTGGAAGATGTATTCTCGATCACAGGTCGTGGTACAGTTGCTACAGGTCGGATCGAGCGCGGAATCATCAACTCGGGTGAGCAAGTTGAAATCCTGGGTATGGGTGCCGAAAACCTGAAATCAGTTGTAACGGGTGTTGAAATGTTCCGGAAAATTCTGGACCGTGGGGAAGCCGGTGACAACGTAGGTCTTCTGCTCCGTGGTATTGAAAAAACCGATATCCGTCGTGGTATGGTTATTTGCAAACCAGGTTCAGTAACTCCACACTTGAAGTTCAAAGCTGAGGTTTATGTACTCTCGAAAGAGGAAGGTGGCCGTCACACGCCGTTCTTCAATAAGTACCGTCCACAGTTTTACTTCCGCACCACAGACGTAACAGGCGAAATTACATTGCCTGCCAACGTTGAAATGGTGATGCCTGGTGATAACATCACAATTGAAGTAAGTCTGATCAACAAGATCGCTATGGAAAAAGGTCTACGTTTCGCTATTCGCGAAGGTGGCCGTACCGTAGGTGCTGGTCAGGTAACGGAAATTCTTGACTAGTATTCATAAGAGTTCGTATATAACAAAAGCCTTTCCCAACGGAGAGGCTTTTGTTATTTTAAGCTTAACCAACAAAATATCACTTATATAAAGGCTATTATATAGGTTTTCGAATGCAAATTTGATACCGTGATACCACTCACCTAACAGCGTTGCCATCTTGCTACCGATTGACGTCACATTTAGTATCTTAGCGGACTTCTAGAAGTGCATGTAGGGAATGTAAGATACATCAGATGCACAGCACTAAACGTTCATATCAATCTAATATTCTGCATCGCTGCCAGATAGAGTCCTCACCACCTTTCTCCACTTTTGACTATTCTTAGCTAACGTCACTGCGTGACGGGTCTGATGACTATGCAACAAAGCATGTTAGCCTGTTAGAAAGTAAAAAGAGTTGTTTAAGTGAGAGTTTCAATTATTGTTTGGTGAAAACTCTGTGGTCGTAATGACGTTGATTGACAGATAAAATGATATATAGCGACTACTGAATCATTGCTATATCACTACCCTAAATCCTGTTTATGAACAATTTTTGAAAGAGAAGAAGAAAATTTACCTTGACACTACAATAATTAAAGAATATTCCATAATTTTGCAGTCCGAAAACAAGTTGCCAGTCTTTCATCAGGTAGCTCGTCAGGGTTCGGAAAAACAGTTAAACGGGTGTAGTTCAAGGGTAGAATAGCGGTCTCCAAAACCGTTGATGGGAGTTCGAATCTCTCCACCCGTGCAAATCCCTTACATAAATGGACAAGTTTGTATCGTTTCTGAAAGCCTCTTGGGAGGAAGTTCAGCACAACGTGACTTGGCCTAAATTCAGCGATCTGCAATCCAGTTCAACGCTGGTACTTGTAGCATCGTTGATTTTTGCGCTATTGGTCGGGTTAATTGATTTAGTATTCGAGAACGGGCTGAATGCTTTTTATCAGTCATTCTAATCTATGATTGAGATTGTGGACTTGAGATTAATTAGAAGTCAGCAATTACAGGTCATAAATCTTTACCAATATGAGCGGCATACAGTGGTACGTCATTCGGGCGGTATCAGGGCAGGAGAAGAAGATCAAATCCTACCTTGATAACGAAATTATCCGGCAGAAGTTAGACGAGGTTATTCCGCAGGTTTTGATCCCTGCGGAGAAGGTATACGAAATGCGCAACGGCAAGAAGCGTGTTCGGGAAAAATCATTTTTTCCTGGCTATATCCTGATTTCGGCTGATTTGGGTAATAACCGGGCACTCGACATGATCTTGAATATGCCGGGAGTATTGGGCTTTTTAGGTAATGCCCAAGTGGGCACTACATCAAAAGTACCTGTCCCACTACGTCAGGCCGAAGTAAATCGGATTCTGGGTAAAGTGGAGGAGGAAGCTCAGGAAGTAATCAGCTCGACAGTTGCTTACATCCGGGGTGAAAATGTGAAAGTAGTTGATGGCCCATTTGGTGGTTTCATCGGCACCGTAGAAGAAGTATTCGACGACCGGAAGAAATTGAACGTCGTTGTGAAAATATTTGGCCGGAATACTCCGGTAGAACTCAGTTACGCACAAGTAGAGAAGGAGAATTGATCGCAAATCAGTTATCCGTGGTCCGGCGTTCTATGCTTCCCTCAGAGAATGACCGCCCAAAACAAGTTGATTTGCTGCGAAAGGCGTGCGGATTGGTTATGTGACTAACCGATAGGAAACCGTAAGCAGGAAATCGTAACTCAATTACCACAATGGCAAAAGAAGTAGGTGGCTACGTAAAGCTGCAAGTCAAAGGCGGGCAAGCCAACCCCTCACCTCCGATTGGTCCGGCGCTGGGTTCCAAGGGTTTGAATATCATGGAATTCTGCAAGCAGTTCAACGGTCGGACACAGGACAAAGTGGGTACGGTGTTGCCAGTATTGATTACGTATTACAAGGACAAGTCCTTTGATTTCGTTATCAAAACCCCGCCGGCTCCAATTCTGCTGCTGGAAGCGGCTAAGCTGAAAGGCGGATCTGCTCAACCAAACCGTAACAAAGTTGGCTCAGTATCGTGGGATCAAATTCGGACCATCGCAGAAACAAAGATGCCCGATTTGAACGCCTTCACAGTCGAGTCAGCAATGAAACAGGTGGCCGGTACGGCTCGCAGTATGGGTATCACGGTGACGGGCACTGCGCCCTTCGAGAACTAATAGACTTGCCGAAGCAAACACAGAGATGGCTAAGTTAACGAAAAAACAAAAGGAAGCTCAATCGAAATACGACGCTGCCAAAGAATACTCGCTGCAACAAGCGGCTGAGATTCTGAAGGAGATTTCGTATACGAAATTCGACGCTTCCGTGGATATTGACGTTCGGTTAGGCGTTGATCCGCGTAAAGCCGACCAAATGGTTCGTGGCGTTGCTACGTTGCCACATGGTACGGGTAAAACGGTTCGCGTTCTGGTGCTCTGCACCCCGGACAAGGAGAACGATGCGAAAGAAGCGGGTGCTGATTTCGTGGGTCTGGACGATTACATCCAAAAGATCGAACAAGGCTGGACGGACGTCGACGTGATTATTACGATGCCGAGCGTCATGGCTAAAGTTGGTCGATTGGGTAAAGTCTTGGGTCCACGCGGTTTGATGCCAAATCCGAAATCGGGTACGGTTACTCCCGACGTAGCAAAAGCTGTTCGCGAGGTGAAAGCCGGTAAAATCGACTTTAAAGTCGACAAGCAGGGCGCCATTCACACCAGTATTGGTAAGGTATCGTTTACGCCAGAAAAACTGGCCGAAAACGCGCAGGAAATCATGGCCACATTAATGCGTTTGAAGCCTTCATCGGCTAAAGGTACGTATGTGAAAACGATCAGCCTGTCGAGCACGATGAGTCCGGGAGTAACGATTGATAAAGGCACAGTAGCCGGAATTTAAGCCATGAAGCGCGAGGACAAAGGAGCAATTATTGAGGAATTGACTGAAAAGTTTCAGTCGACTCCCTTCTTCTACATCACGGAAGCCAATGGCATGACGGTTGCTGAAACCAACAATCTCCGTCGGATGTGTTTTGACCGGGGTATTGAGTACAAAGTGGTGAAAAATTCGTTCATCAAAAAAGCACTCGAACCTCTTGATACGGATTATACGCCGTTCAACGATACGGTGCTGCATGGTCAGTCAGCGGTGATGTTTCACCCTGATAATGGCAAGGCACCAGCAAAGCTTATTAAGGAATTTCGTAGAACGAGTGACAAGCTGCAATTAAAAGCTGCGTCGATCGACTACAGCCTATTTATTGGCGCTGACCAACTTGACACGCTCATCGCACTGAAGAGCAAGGAAGAGTTGATTGGCGAAATCATCGGTCTGTTGCAGTCTCCTGCCAAAAACGTCATCTCGGCGTTGCAAGGTGGTGGCAACAAATTGGCCGGTATCCTCAAAACGCTGTCGGAGCGCGAGGAAGCAGCCTAATTTTTCCGGCATCTATTTTTCAATATTGTATCACAATCAAATTAAGAAAATACTACAATGGCAGATTTGAAAGCGTTCGCGGAGCAGCTTGTAAGCCTGACAGTTAAAGAAGTTAACGAGCTAGCTACCATCCTGAAGGATGAGTACGGTATCGAGCCAGCTGCTGCTGCTCCAGTAATGGTAGCTGGTGGTGGTGCAGGTGCTGATGCTCCGGCTGCTGTCGCTGAGAAAACGTCGTTCGACGTTGTTCTGAAAGCGGCTGGTGCTGCTAAACTAGCCGTCGTTAAACTGGTTAAAGATCTGACAGGTCTGGGTCTGAAAGAAGCCAAAGAATTGGTTGATACAGCACCGAAACCAGTAAAAGAAGGCGTAAGCAAAGATGAAGCTGAAGCTTTACGTAAGCAGCTTGAAGAAGCGGGTGCTGAAGTAGAAGTTAAGTAAGCCGATAGCTCTTTCGCATATCACTCCAGATAGGGGAGGCCAGACCGACGTCTGGTCTTTTCCTGTTTGGAGACTTTTTGTCTAAGCTCTTGCAAAAGACAAACTTATTTATATTGCATTATGTTGTCTATTTACGCCCCTTGGGTCGGGTGACACCCGGGGTCTCAATAGCCGCTTAGTCCGAGTGCCGTGGCAAATCTTCGCAACGCACTCATTGAGAATCGGTTACGCAACTAAACGAAGCACAATCTTGGCTACAAACGCGAAAATCAGTACGCGCAAAAATTTTGCGACGATTCAGCCAGTGATTGGGTATCCAGACTTTTTGGATATTCAAGTTAAATCTTTCAAAGACTTTTTTCAACTGGATACGCCGTCTAACCAACGGTCGGAAGAAGGGTTGTTCAAGGTTTTTCAGGAAAATTTTCCTATTTCAGACTCCCGCGAAAATTTCAAGCTGGAGTTCATTGATTACTCGGTCGATCCACCGAAGTACTCAGTCGATGAATCGATCGACCGGGGACTGACGTATTCGGTCCCTTTGAAAGCTAAACTGCGCCTATCGAACAATGATCCTGATAATGAGGATTTCGAAACGATTGAGCAGGAAGTGTTCTTAGGCAACATTCCGTATATGACTGAGAAAGGCTCGTTCGTCATTAACGGGGCGGAGCGGGTGATTGTTTCTCAATTACACCGTTCGCCGGGTGTGTTCTTCTCCATGAGTAAGCACACTAACGGAACGAAACTTTACTCAGCTCGGATTATTCCGTTCAAAGGGTCTTGGATTGAGTTCTCGACGGACGTAAACAATGTCATGTATGCATATATCGACCGGAAAAAGAAATTCCCGGTGACTACGCTGCTACGTGCCATTGGCTTTGGTTCGGATAAAGACATCTTGGATCTGTTCGGTCTATCGGAAGAAGTACCCGCAACGCCTGCCAACCTGAAAAAGGCTATTGGCCGTCGATTAGCTGCTCGGGTATTACGTACCTGGACAGAGGATTTTGTGGATGAAGATACCGGTGAAGTTGTATCGATTAGTCGGAACGAAGTCCTTTTGGAGCGTGATTCGGCTATCTCGGCAGACGACATTGATGTCATTACGGAATCGGGTCAGAAATCGGTCATCCTGCACAAGGAGGACATGAACATGGCCGATTACAACATTATTTATAATACGCTGCAAAAAGATAGCTCCAACTCTGAAAAAGAGGCTGTGGAGCAAATCTATCGCCAGCTACGTAATGCCGATGCGCCAGATGAACAAACAGCTCGTGAAATTATTCAGAGTCTGTTTTTCTCGGATAAGCGGTATGACCTTGGGGATGTAGGCCGTTACCGGATCAACAAAAAACTCGGCCTTGACATTTCGTCGGACATGAAGGTATTAACCACAGAAGACATTGTGTCGATTGTGAAATACCTGATTGGCCTGATTAACTCGAAAGCCGTTGTTGATGATATTGACCACTTAAGTAACCGGCGTGTTCGGACTGTAGGTGAGCAATTGTACGCTCAATTCGGTGTTGGTCTGGCCCGTATGGCGCGGACGATTAAAGAACGGATGAACGTTCGGGACAACGAGGATTTCAAACCTGTTGACCTGATCAACGCCCGTACGCTGTCGTCAGTAATCAATTCGTTCTTCGGTACGAACCAGTTATCGCAGTTCATGGACCAGACTAATCCGCTGGCTGAAGTGACGCATAAGCGTCGGATGTCAGCGCTGGGACCAGGTGGTCTATCACGCGAACGGGCTGGTTTTGAAGTTCGTGACGTACACTATACGCACTACGGTCGTCTGTGTACCATTGAAACGCCGGAAGGACCGAACATCGGACTGATTTCATCGCTTTGCGTTTATGCTAAAATCAATAGCATGGGCTTCATTGAAACACCGTATCGGATTATCGAAAACGGTAAAGTATCGATGGATAAGCCAGTGATGTATTTGACGGCTGAAGAAGAAGATACACACTATATCGCTCAGGCGAACGCAGGCATCGACAAAAAAGGAAACTTCACGGTTGATCGCCTGAAAGCTCGTTTTGAAGGTGACTTCCCAATCGCTGATCCGCAGAACGTAACGTTCATGGATATTGCTGCCAACCAAATTGTGTCGGTAGCCGCGTCCATGATTCCGTTCCTTGAGCACGACGATGCTAACCGGGCCTTGATGGGTTCGAACATGCAACGTCAGGCAGTGCCGCTGCTACGTCCCGAGGCTCCAATTGTGGGTACGGGTCTGGAAGGCCGTGTCGCTGTTGACTCGCGGACGCTCGTAATTGCCGAAGCGGACGGTGTTGTCGAATTTGTTGATTCAACCAAAATTGTTGTTCGCTATAGTCTCGAAGAAGATCAGCTTGCCACTACGTTTGATGAAGATCGAAAGACCTACAAACTGATTAAATTCCGCCGTACCAACCAGGATACATGCATCAACATCAAGCCAACCGTGCTGAAAGGCCAGAAGGTAAAGAAAGGTGATGTGTTGTGCGAAGGGTATGCAACGCAGGCGGGTGAACTAGCTTTAGGTCGGAATATGAAGGTTGCCTTCATGCCCTGGCAGGGATATAACTTTGAGGATGCTATCGTGATTTCGGAGCGTGTTGTACGCGAAGATATTTTCACGTCGATTCACATCGAAGAGTTTGAACTGGAAGTACGTGATACGAAACGGGGAGAAGAAGAATTAACGTCTGAAATCCCGAACGTGAGCGAAGAAACCGTTCGCAATCTTGATGAAAGCGGTATCGTTCGTGTTGGTACGGAAGTAAAAGAAGGTGATATTCTGATCGGTAAGATTACGCCAAAAGGTGAAAGCGATCCGACACCGGAAGAAAAACTTCTCCGAGCCATCTTCGGTGATAAAGCGGGTGATGTGAAGGATGCGTCCAAGAAAGCACCACCGTCTTTGAAAGGCGTTGTGATTGATACCAAGTTGTTTGCGCGTCCGGCCAAAGAAGACCGGGGTAAGCACAAAGACGAAGTTAAGGCACTGATGAAGAAGTACGGCCGTGAGCTGAACGACTTCCGCGCCCGGATGATTGAAAAAATCGTGCCATTGCTAGATGGTAAAACGAGCGCAGGTGTCAAGCATAAATTTGGTGACGAGCTTGTTAGTAAGGGGGTGAAGTTTAGCCGTAAGAACATTATGGAAAACTTGTTCCCAGACCGCAATGCTTATCGGGATGAAAGCAGCTATGCTGTTCCGGAAGAAGCTAACTTATTGTCAGATGTAATTCTGGAAGGCTGGACGGACGACGATAAATTGAATCAGATGGTTGTTGCTTTGGTGAAAAACTACAACAATCGTCGGAGCGAAATCACAGGTAAGTTCAAGCGTGAACGGTTCACACTTGAAGTTGGTGATGAACTCCCAGCAGGTATCGTCAAATTGGCTAAAGTTTATATCGCCAAAAAGCGTAAGCTGAAGGTAGGGGATAAGATGGCCGGTCGTCACGGAAACAAAGGGGTTGTTGCTCGGATTGTTCGCGATGAAGACATGCCGTTCCTTGAAGATGGAACGAAAGTGGATATCGTCTTGAATCCGCTTGGCGTACCTTCCCGAATGAACCTGGGTCAGATTTATGAAACTGTACTGGCGTGGGCTGGTCAGAAACTTAACCGTAAGTACGCTACGCCGATTTTCGACGGGGCAACAGAACAGCAGGTTGCCGATGAACTGGACGAGGCAGGTTTGCCTTCATTCGGGCGGACGTACCTCTACAATGGACTGACGGGTGAGCGTTTCGATCAACCTGTAACGGTGGGGATCATTTACATGCTTAAACTCGGTCACTTAGTGGACGATAAGATGCACGCCCGTTCGATTGGACCTTACTCGCTCATCACGCAGCAACCGCTGGGTGGTAAAGCACAGTTCGGTGGTCAGCGATTTGGTGAGATGGAAGTGTGGGCGTTGGAAGCTTTTGGTGCTGCCAACATCCTGCAGGAAATTCTTACCGTGAAATCAGATGACGTGGTCGGCCGTGCGAAAGCATACGAAGCTATCGTGAAAGGTGAAAACCTGCCGAAGCCGAATATTCCTGAGTCATTCAACGTACTTGTTCACGAGTTACGTGGTCTGGCCCTTGAAATTACATTAGAGTAACTAGTTGATAGTCATCGGTCGATAGTTATCAGCAGCGTAAGCCACTGAAGACTATTGACTGATGACTAACGACTCTTTCAAACCTATAATCTCCAACCAATGTCGTTCAAAAAGAACAAGAAACTCAACAGCGACTTCCAGAGCGTGACCATCAGCCTGGCATCGCCGGAGTCTATTTTGGAGAGTTCCTACGGCGAAGTGACACAGCCGGAGACAATCAATTACCGGACCTACAAACCCGAGATGGGTGGCTTGTTCTGCGAGCGCATCTTCGGGCCCGTAAAGGACTGGGAGTGTCACTGCGGCAAGTATAAGCGGATACGCTATAAAGGCATTATCTGTGACCGCTGCGGTGTGGAAGTAACCGAGAAAAAGGTGCGCCGGGAGCGTATGGGCCACATCGAACTGGTGGTGCCTGTTGCGCATATCTGGTATTTCCGCAGTCTGCCAAATAAAATTGGTTATCTGCTTGGTCTTTCGACGAAGAAACTTGATCAGGTTATTTACTACGAACGCTACGTAGTTGTTCAGCCAGGCGTTAAAGCCGAAGATGGTATCAACCAACTCGACTTCCTCACAGAAGACGAGTACCTGGACATTATCGACAAACTGCCGAGCAGCAACCAGCACCTCGACGACAAGGACCCGAACAAATTCATCGCGAAGATGGGGGCCGACGCGTTAGAGATGCTGTTGTCGCGCGTTCAACTGGATGAGTTGTCGTATTCACTACGTCACTCAGCCGCTACGGATACGTCGCAGCAACGCAAAGCAGAAGCGTTAAAGCGTCTGAAAGTAGTTGAAGCGTTCCGCGAAGCGAACGGTCGTATTGAAAACCGTCCTGAATGGATGGTGATCAAAATGGTGCCGGTAATTCCGCCCGAACTGCGTCCGCTTGTCCCTCTGGATGGTGGCCGGTTTGCTACGTCTGATTTGAATGACCTGTATCGTCGGGTTATCATTCGGAACAACCGTCTGAAACGGCTTATCGAAATCAAGGCGCCTGAAGTAATTCTCCGGAATGAAAAACGGATGTTGCAGGAAGCTGTCGATTCGCTGTTCGACAACTCACGTAAGGTAAACGCCGTTCGTTCGGAAGGTAACCGTGCGCTGAAGTCGTTGTCAGACATGTTGAAAGGTAAGCAAGGTCGTTTCCGTCAGAACCTGCTCGGTAAGCGTGTTGACTATTCAGGTCGTTCGGTTATCGTCGTTGGTCCTGAATTGAAACTTCACGAGTGCGGTCTTCCGAAAGACATGGCGGCTGAATTATTCAAGCCGTTCGTTATCCGGAAGCTCATTGAGCGGGGTATCGTTAAAACGGTGAAATCGGCTAAGAAAATCGTTGATCGGAAAGATCCTGTTATCTGGGACATTCTGGAAAACGTTTTGAAAGGTCACCCTGTACTGCTGAACCGGGCTCCAACTTTGCACCGGTTAGGTATCCAGGCGTTCCAGCCGAAACTTATTGAAGGTAAAGCTATTCAGCTTCACCCACTCGTTTGTACCGCTTTCAATGCTGACTTTGACGGTGACCAGATGGCTGTTCACGTACCACTGGGACAGGAAGCTGTTCTGGAGGCATCGTTGCTCATGCTGGCCTCGCACAATATCCTGAACCCTGCCAACGGTGCACCGATTACGGTACCATCGCAGGACATGGTATTGGGTCTATACTACGTAACGAAAGGTCGTAAGAGCATTCCTGAGTACCCAATTGCGGGTGAAGGCATGACGTTCTACGGGACTGAAGAAGTTATTATTGGTATCAACGAAGGCAAAGTTTCCAAGCACGCCAATATCAAGTGCCGGGTGCGCCTTCGGGACGAAAGTGGTGAGTTGGTCTATAAAGTAATTGACACCGTAGCGGGTCGATTGTTGTTCAACCAGGCTGTTCCGGAAGAAGTTGGTTACATTAATGAACTGCTGACCAAGAAAAAGCTGCAACAAATTATTGCGCTTATCTTCAAAATTTCGGGTGGTGCCCGGACGGCTCAGTTCCTTGACGAAATTAAGGAACTTGGGTTCCAGATGGCGTTTAAGGGCGGTCTATCTATCGGTTTGAGCGACGTAATGATTCCTGAAGCAAAACAGGGACTTGTTGACGAAGCTAAAACTGAAGTGCAGGCTGTTTGGGATAACTACCTAATGGGTCTGATTACGGAAAACGAACGTTATAACCAGGTTATTGACATCTGGACACGTGTTAACTCCCGTCTAACTGAGACGCTGATGAAGCAACTCGAAGCAGATCAGGGTGGTTTTAACTCGATCTATATGATGATGCACTCGGGCGCCCGTGGTTCCCGTGAGCAGATTCGTCAGTTGGGTGGTATGCGTGGTCTGATGGCTAAACCGCAGAAAAACCTGCAAGGCTCTGTCGGTGAGATTATTGAAAACCCAATCCTGTCGAACTTCAAAGAAGGTCTTGACGTATTGGAGTACTTTATCTCAACCCACGGTGCTCGGAAAGGTCTGGCTGATACGGCTCTGAAAACAGCCGATGCTGGTTACCTGACCCGTCGTCTGCATGACGTAGCACAGGATGTTATTATCAGTGAAGATGATTGCGGCACACTACGTGGTCTGCAGGTATCGGCATTGAAAGATAACGAAGATATCGTTGAGCCACTTTCGGAACGTATCTTGGGCCGGACAACGGTTCATGATGTCTACGATCCGTTAACGAAAGAATTGATCGTTGCTTCTGGTGAATTAGTAACCGAAGAAGTAGCGGCCCATATTGACGAAACCAGCATTGAAACGGTCGAAATCCGGTCGGTATTGACATGCGAATCGCGTCAGGGTGTGTGTGCCAAATGCTATGGTCGTAACCTGGCATCGGGCCGCATGGTCGACATCGGCGAAGCAGTAGGCGTAATTGCCTCGCAATCAATTGGTGAGCCAGGTACACAGTTAACGCTGCGTACTTTCCACGTGGGTGGTACAGCTTCCAACATTGCGGTTGATGCGTCGATCAAAGCGAAATTCGATGGTCTGATCGAGCTTGAAGAAATGCGGACGGTTGATTCAGAAGATGCTGAAGGTAATCCGTTGACGATTGTTATGGGTCGCTCGGGCGAAGTTCGGATTGTGAATCCGAATGATCGCAACGTAGTACTGATCAGTAACAACGTACCGTATGGTGCATTCCTGCGGGTGAAAGATGGCGATATGGTGAAAAAAGGCGACGATATCTGCGCTTGGGACCCTTATAACGCCGTTATTCTGTCCGAATTGACTGGTACTTTGTCATTCGATGCGATTGAAGATGGTATCACCTACCGCGAAGAGTTTGATGAACAAACAGGCTTCCAGGAGAAGGTAATCATCGAAACGCGCGATAAAGCGAAGAACCCGGCTATTATTGTACAGGGTACCACTACCTTGACGCTTCACCTTCCCGACAACGAAGGTGGTCCATTGCAGAAGAGTTACAACTTGCCTGTTGGATCACGTCTGGTCGTGAAAGAAGGACAGAAGATCAAGGCTGGTCAACCGCTGGCGAAGATTCCACGTAACGTGGGTAAAACCCGTGACATTACGGGTGGTCTGCCACGCGTAACGGAATTGTTTGAAGCCCGGAACCCGTCGAACCCAGCTGTGGTAAGCGAAATTGATGGTGTTGTTACGTACGGCGCTATCAAACGGGGTAATCGCGAAATCTTCATCGAGTCGAAAGACGGTACAAAGAAGAAGTACCTGGTTCCACTCTCGAAGTTTATCCTTGTACAGGACAATGACTTTGTACGGGCTGGTGCTCCGCTGTCTGACGGTGCTATTACGCCGAGCGATATTCTGGCCATCAAAGGTCCGACGGCCGTTCAGGAATATCTGGTGAACGAAATTCAGGAAGTATATCGCCTGCAAGGGGTGAAAATCAACGATAAGCATATCGAAGCCATTGTTCGGCAGATGATGCAGAAAGTTGAGATCATCGATTCTGGCGATACGAATTTCCTGGAGGGTCAGGTGGTTGACAAATGGTCTTTCCGCGAAGAGAACGACAAAGTTCTTGATGCTAAGGTTGTTATGGATGCCGGTGATTCGCCAAACGTTAAACCAGGTCAAATCGTAACGAGTCGTCAACTACGTGATGAGAACTCAAGCCTAAAACGCCGTGATATGGCCCTTGTGACCGTTCGCGATGCCATGGCAGCCGTTTCGCAGCCAACGCTGATGGGTATCACCCAGTCGTCGCTAGGTACGGACAGCTTCATCTCGGCGGCATCTTTCCAGGAAACGACGAAAGTGTTGAGTGAGGCTTCGATTCGTGGCAAGCGCGACGTACTCGACGGTCTGAAAGAAAACGTGATCGTTGGTCACCTGATTCCAGCCGGTACGGGTCTGCGTCATTACCAGAACGCGATTGTTGGTTCGAAAGAAGAACTGGAAGTGGTTACGGAATCACGCGAACAGTTTGCCCGCAGCAAAAAACGGGCGACGGTCTAAGCGTCGAATCTAAAATAGATAGTAAAATGCCCCGGTCAGAAATGGCTGGGGCATTTTTTATTTAAAGTAGTATGCCAGATCGTAGCATATCATGCTAATGCATTAGCTCATCGAAGGTGATACTAACGTAATATAAGCCGCCAATTTGAGCCAGACCGTACCCTTGTGCGTAATACTTGTTCAGGATATTCGTGCCGCCAAGCTTAATAATCGACTTAACCGAAGGTACTTTATAGGATATCTGTGCATCCAGGCTCGTCCAGGAAGGGAGCCAGACATCACCTGCTGTTATGCCCTGTTCATACCACATTCGATCTGTCCATCGATACGTAATGGTAGCCCCAAGACGTTCGGTTAAACGCGGGTTGCTTAGGGTGATGTTATACCGATTTTCGGGTGTGTTGAAGAAGGTACGACCCAATTGCACGACTTCGGGGTTGCTTATTTTTCGCTTAACTACGGGTACGCCAGCCAAATCATTACGTATCGACCCGCGCGCATCGTGTAGCGTAATCAGTCCAATCTGATGCGTGTAATTACCGCTTACCGTAAAGCCTTCGCCCAATCCGTACTCTAGTCCAATGCCAGCACCACGAACAAAAACTTCGTTGGCGCTATTGACATTGACCTGGAGCGTCCTGTAATTGGCTGGAGTCAAAAGCGCCGTTGCACCTCCACCTGGTGTTAACAATTGGTATTCTGTTTGAGGAGTGATAAGATCGGTATAGCGGCTGGCAAAGTAAAAGGCATCAATATAAAACTTGTTTTTAATCAGCGTCTTATAACCAACTTCCCACGTGCTGATCTTCTCCGTCGTAAACTGGTTTGGATCGACAACAAACGGTTTAGGAGCTGTAGTCGTTGTATTCGATTGATAAGGCGTTGTTTCTGCTTGTAAGTAACCAGGATTACTCACCAGACCCGTGCCATTATACGCCACCGATGATCCACCGACTTCACCGCCTGCACCCGCAACGGGAATCAGAAATAACTGCTCTGGCGTGGGATTTCGGAAAGCTGTCTGCCAAGACGCCCGAAAATTATGTACACCAAGGCTGAGCACTGCCGACACACGGGGTGTTAGTCCGCCTTTCAAATACTGATTCTTGTCGTAGCGAATCGCTACCGTTGGCTTGAATGTTACCCCTTCATCCAGACTAAATTCTTTAGATGCCTGGAGGTAAGCGCCTACTTCATTGATCGTGTACTCTGAACCATCGGTTTTTCGAGAGAACAACGTACCGCCAGAAGCCAGCGCGTAATGCCGAAGACTGGCACCGGCAATCACGTCGGCTATCTGGAGTATGTTTTTAAAATTGTACATCCCTTCGTAATGCCATAGCTGTGAGTTATCGCGGAAACGTCGTCCTCGTGCAGCGGTTGAACCGGGAATGAAATCAGTGTTGTACGTATTGGCATACGTATCACGAACTGTATTAAAGGAAGTCGAGCCAGGTAGGTAACGACCACGATTGGACTCAACGCGGGCCTGACCAATGCTGACTTTGTTTTCGACGTAACTCTGCCCGAATTCTGCAGCCCACTGTCCGAGCGATTTCCAGGTGTTGTTGATGACAGTCGCTACTTGCCCAATGTTCCATCCATCGGCTTTTTGCTGTGTCGTGTAAGCCCGCAGAAAGAAATTGTCACCGCGTATTTCAGCCTTGATCTGGTGGCGCTGGTAGTCTGGAAAATACTCGCGGTAATTATTGGTGCGAATAAAATTTCCATTCCCATAATTCCAGCTCAGAGAGGCTTCAATGTCGTCCGACAGTTTATAATGCAGCGCTACGTTCGCGCGGTTACTGAAAACCTTGCCCTTGTTGCCAATTACGTCAAGTTCCGTGTAGCCCGTTCGCGTAACAAACTTGTTGTTTAACAGTACGTTGGCATAATTGACTGGATATTTAAACGCCCCCCCGCTATTAATGTCATCGCCATATACGTTGACGCCATCATACTCAAAATTTATATTGGCGTTTGTGATAGGCGCGTAGCCAATACCGGTAGCAATACCGCCCCGACTGGCATCGGTAATGAAAAAACTGGTCCGGGCACTCGTTGACCGGTCACTATAATCGTCGGCAATGAAGTCCGTACCGTCCAGACGCTGGAAACTGACTTTAAGCGCCATTCGATCGCCGAGTTGTTTTGCATAACGTACCGCCAAATCCGTATATGGTTTTGGACCAAAATTTGCCTTCCCAACATTATTGACACCGCCCTTTAGCTGCACACTCAGCCCCTGATACGTAAAGGGGTTCTTGCTCGTGGTGAGCATCATGCCCTGCATGGCATCCGGTCCGTAGAGTGCCGACGACGCACCCGGAACCAGCTCAATGCTCTCCACATCTAAATCCGGAATGCCCGCTACGTTCCCGAAACCAAATCCTAAACCTGGTGAGCGGTTATCCATACCGTCCGTTAGTTGCAGAAACCGGGTGTTATTATTGGAATCAAATCCACGCATATTGACCGACTTAAATGTCAGGCTCTGAGTTAGAAAATCGACACCCTTTACGTTCTGAAGCGCATCGTATGGGCTAATAGCTGTCGACTGTTGGAATTGACGTACGCCAAGTTTCTCGACGGATGTTGTGGTTGTCTTGATATCCTCCGGTACGCGGCTGGCCGCTACAACCACTTCATCGGTTAAGATAGATTCGGGTGAGAGTTCTACAAGGATACGGCGAAAGTTATTACCCCGAACCATCACATTCTCCTGATGGTGACCAATGTATGAAATGGTGATCGGAAATGGTAAAGCAGCTGTGGATTGAAGCGCGAAATGTCCGTTAGCCTGTGAAATGGTCCCCTTACTCGTCCCTTTAATGATGATAATTGCGCCCTCTAATGGTTGCCCCTTTTGATTTGTCACTATCCCTGCCAGGTTGAGTTGCGCCCGGCCAGGTAGCGCACACAGTAACGCAAGAGCTATAAATAGAAGATGTTTTCTCATAGTTGGATACCCTGATATATTAACACATCAAGGAAGGTAAATGCAAAGATTGCAAAAAAGCAGAAGCTGTTTACGTTAATATTACTAACGTAAACAGCTTCTGGCAAATAAAAAAATGCGGTCCAACTATTCTTGATGCCCTATTCCTACTGCTGAAGCTCCAGAAACTACGATCCGTTAATCGATTTTGATGTCGTAAATGTAACCATAAGCCTGGGAATAGTTTGGTATTAAGGGGTGGTTTTTAATACGGTTAGAACGTGTATCGTAACGTAACACCATAGGTACGGGGGTCTCCTATAATACCGGCATAGTGGCCTGCGCTTCCTGGAGCCGCCAGTAACTGCTCATAGTAGTTTGTGTTGAAGAGATTCCTAGCCCATATGAAAATCGAAATTCCAGAGGAAGCCCTAAAACCAAGTCGGCCGTTCACCAGCGAATAGCCATCAATATTTAAATATTGAGACGGCGATGGACTCGAAGAAAACGAAGAACGATAGAAAGCATCTACTCCAAGAAAGTAATTTCCTTTTAAACTGATGAGATTTCCCCTGGCGGTTACTTCGCCACCTACCGATCCCGACCATTTTGAGATACCAGGTAAAACACCTCCAGAAATGTCTTTAAACGCTTGTTCTCCACCCGTTTCTTCGAGCGGCACCGGCGCATTTTTAAAAGACACGTACTTGCCATCCGTATAGGCAACGGCTGCGTTCAGGGTTAACCGATTGGCTACCCGTATATTTCCGTCTAGCTCAACACCCATTACCCGTACTTTCTCCGCATTAGCCAGATAGCCTCTGTTCACACCTGGCTCGGGCGTTTGCACCTGCGTCTGAAAGTCTTTTATTTCCGTATTGTAGACGACCAGATTCAGGGTGGAGTTAGGAGATGGTTTCGTTTTCAGGCCAAATTCGACGTGGTTTACATGCTCGGGCTTCACTCTGGCCAGATCAAGTAATGTCTGTCCGTTGGCCGTTGGTAATCCGCCAATATTAATCCCGACGGGTTTGTAGCTGATGGCATAGGTTCCAAAGGCATTGATCGACCGGCCGGCTCTATATTGCAGGGTAACCTGCCCCGAGAAATTTCCTTCTGATACGTCCGTGTCGAACGCCTGATTTGTGTAAACTCCGTTCTTTAAGGCTAGTAAGGCCGGATCGGTTGTTTGCAGACCTCCGTAGGTTTCTCGTTTGTAGTTGGCTACCTTCTTGTCGTAATTATACCGGGCTCCTGGTAGAATATGGATTCGATCTGTCAGGGCCCAGTCAAGTTGGCCGAAGGCCGCTAGCCCTGTACTCTGGATTCGGTTGGTTGTACGGATACCGAAGTTATCGAATAGACCCGGCGTTTTCCAAAGAGCGCTGGTGGAGCTTTGCGCAAAACGCCATTGGGCAGAACCGGCTTCTTCAGTCTGTACGGGGTCTGATTTTAAATCCTGCCAAAGGCCAAATAAACCAACAACACCGCTTAATCGGGATGAGATTTTACCGGCGTACCGTATCTCCTGCGACCACTGATCATGCACCGAGTTGCCTGACGAAATCGTAAAGACGGGTAAACCAATGTAGTCGCGGTCGTTCAGCGGGGTCCATTGCCAGTGACGCCAGGCGGATGTGGAGGTTAGTGTACCATTGCCGATTTTAATATCAGCATTTAACGACACCCCACCAAGGTTATTATCTGCTTTTGAGGGCGTATCAAGGTCAACGATACGTTCAAAAGCGCTTGAATAGGGGAGTTTGTAATTTAAATCGGCGATAATGGCATTGAATTGACGATAAGCCGCTCGTTTGGTAGGAACCACACCCGCTACGGGCCAACCATATCCATTCGGTTTTTGCTCGGAGACATCTCCGATGATGGTAATTTTTACATTATCGCTTGGAGTATATAGGAGTTGCGCCCGCACGCCAATATTGTTAATGTCATTGATTGGAAGCTGGGTATGTACATTGTAAAAAGTCCCGTTCCGCTGCGTACCCGTAAACGATATCCGCGCGGCAAGCTTTTTGCTCAGTGGGCCCGTGAGTGAGCCTTTGGCCTGGATGTACCCGTAATTGCCATAACTCAGTTCAAAACTTCCGCTTGGCGTAAACCCAGCAGGACGCGTGGTAATATTAAAGGCGCCAGCTGTTGTATTCTTACCAAATAATGTCCCCTGAGGGCCTCGCAACACCTCTACCTGTTCAATATCGATAAAGTCGAGCGCTGTGGCCGCCGGACGAGCGTAGTAAACGCCATCTACATAAAATCCGACACCCGGATCAATACCGTCGTTCGTTAACCCAAACGTAGAGCCTAAGCCACGAATATTAAGCGTTGTATTTCGGGCATTGGAGGCATACAACTGAACGGTAGGCACCAGTTCTTTCAATCGATTCACATTAAAAGCGCCCGCATCTTCGGCCCGGTTACCACTGACCACGGAGATTGGAATGGGAACGTCCTGCGCTGATTCCTGGCGACGTCGGGACGTAATGACTACGTCATCTAGCTGATTAGGGGCATCTTCGAGTTGAATTTCTACGTTGTTATCGGTCAGAACAACTTCTTTAGTTTGGTAGCCCACGAAAGAGACAACGACTGTAAATGGTAGCTTTTGGGCCGTAAGCAGATTGAACTGGCCATTTATGTCGGTTGACGCCCCATTGGTTATTCCCTTAATCGTTACGGTAGCGCCAATTAAGAATTCTTTCGTGCGTGCATCAACAACTTTTCCGGATACTGTTGAATTAATGATGGGTGCATTTTGAGCCGATGAAAGTAAGGGTGTGAGTAATATTCCTATCAGCCAGGCTGCCTTTAAAATTTGTTTCATGCCTAATCGTGTTTGGTAGTAATTGTGGTGTCGCTAGTTGCGAGCATCTGTGCACTGCTTTTCAGTTTTACGTATTCTCCCTATTCTCCCGGTTGTAGGTAGACTATAAGTACTTATAGTCTATTGGATTAATAGGAAATGCAAAACAGCAGCATCTTGCGCGTACTTCCAAACGATAGCAGGAAAATTCTGTTATAGATTTGTGAGTTAGTCCGTAAAGAATGCTACCTCCTTCTTACGAAAGAAACAGCTTATGCGCTCTCGATCAGCCTGTAAGTAATTCACTTCTTCGAGAACAGCCCCTTGTAACGATTCTAGATCGGCAAAAACTCGGTTTTTCAAGGCTCGTTTAAGCTGGCTCCATACTAACTCCACCGGATTAAGCATGGGACTGTAGGCTGGTAGACGCTCCAAGTGAACCCGGCCCGGCTTTTTATGAAGCCACTCTTTAACGATCTGAGAGCGGTGGATGGCCGCCCCGTCCCAGATTACCAGCAGGTTTTTGCGTCGATAGTGCCAGCA
>NZ_FOLQ01000004.1 GCF_900112365.1 Spirosoma endophyticum
GGCTAGCACCGCATCTTTGTCGGCTACTTTATCCAGCAAGGGTTTACGTCCCCGTCCTGGTTTGGTTTGTAGTCCTGCGAGTCCATCGGTTTTAAAGCGTTTCAGCCAGCTATTAACACTCACATGGCACATGCCCACAATCTGGGCAACATCTTTCGATTTACGGCCAGCCGCTTTGAGTAGGATGGCTTGGCAACGCATCCGAAAGCTATGGCTATCATTGGTTTTTAATTCACGTTCTAAATCGGCACGTTGGATATCGGTTAGAACCGGAGTATTTACTCGTCCCATGAGGGCAAGTTAGAAAATAATGCAAACTATTTCTCACGGACTACTTACTTAGTCTTGTTTTAATATAAATTCGTGTGACCATAAATAATGTAGAATCGGTGAACGTAGGCGACTGATTAAGTCAGACAGCTATTAAAAAATCAGTGTCTTAAAAAAACCCTCCTATTTGAGACGATAAAATCTTCATACATCTGCTTCAAGAAATGGGCGTTTCACGAGAAAGTAAATCAGCCAGAATGCGGCGAAAAAGTATCTAGTAAAATGCGAATCTTTAGCCCATCAGCAGCGAAGGGTGTAGCAGTGGTTCAATAAAAGACAACACAGATTCTCTCCAGTAAAATAAGACGTACCAATTTGTAGGACTGCTTCTGGCTTATCTCAAAAAAACGGGCGATTATGGAAACAGTGAATTACCCAAACTAAGTCTGTAAAAGTGTCGAGTTAAGTTGATACTAGCCTGGTTGAATAAAATTAATGCGTTACATTTCGCCACGATATAGTTTCTAGAATGTTAATTGCTAAATAACATTCTGGCGCCTGAACACTAGCTTGTCATCTACCATCTTACGATGCATCCTGCCCTACAAACTTATCTGGCCGGTAAGATTACCCTATCAGCTGAGGAGGCTTCAGTCGTTAGTAGCTACTTCAAAGTCAAATACACGAAGCGTAACGAAATCCTCGTCGCTAAAGGGAGTGTAGCTCGCTATGTTTATTTCGTCGTTAAAGGATGTCTGCGCGTATTTTTGACTGATGACCAGGGAAACGAGTCAACCCGTTTTTTGGTCTTAGAAGGCCGTTTTGGAACGACTTTCCCCAGCTTTATTCTTCGGCAGCCTTCGATCGCTTCCCTTCAAAGTCCCGAGTCATCGGAACTGCTTATGATCAGTTATGAGGATCGACAGGCTCTTTATACGCGTATACCAGGTTGGGAAACCATGGATCGAATTGGCCTCGAACTCGATTATATTGAGTCCATTCGACGCATTGAAAGCTTTATTTCGTTGGATGCCAGAGCTCGGTACGATACGCTCCAACAAACCAATCCGGAGATTATCCAACGATTACCCGCTAAAATCATCGCCGATTATCTGGGTATTTCCCAGGAAACATTGAGCCGCTTAAAGACAAAAAGATAGTTTATTGATTTTTGTCAATCTTTTTTCAGTACGCTGCTGCTTGCTTTGTACCAACAAGTCAAGACAATCATGCACAGATTAGGGATCATTGTTCTTTATTGCCTGCTGGTGCCACCAATTAGCTTTGCCCAGCATCCACCGAATACGCAGATCGGTCAACAAACCTTTTCGTTCATGGACGAAAGCCGTCATCGTCCGGTAGTGACGGAAGTATGGTATCCAACCGACGACACCTTGAAAGCGAATGATAAAGTATTCTCGCCCTTCACCCGTCAGTATACAGTGCGGAATGGGCAGTTGCCTATTCACAAAATGCCGCTGATTATGCTATCACACGGTACGGGAGGAGGGCGGCTGACTATGGAGTGGCTAGCGCAGGGACTGGCTCAAAACGGATTTATTGTGGCTGCTGTTGACCATTGGGGCAATACCTACGATAACAAAGTAGCCCTCGAATTTCTTAAACCTTGGGAGCGCCCGCTAGACATTAGTTTTGCCTTGACGGCTCTGCTAACGAATACCGCTTTTAGTACGGTGATTGATTCGCAACGCATTGGAGGAGCGGGTTTCTCGTTTGGAGGCTATACTGTCATTGCGCTGGCGGGTGCCGTGCTGGATTATAATACCTTGCTTACCTATTATAAAACGACGGGTCGTCGGGAGATCGATATTCCTGAACTGCCCGGTGTAGCCCAATACCTAAACGACCCCTCCCTTAAAGCTGCCATCAAGAAATTACCATCGCTAAAGGAGCATCGCCTTAGCGCATTTCTGGCTATATCACCTGCGCTTGGCCAGGGATTTCAACGGAAAGATCAAGTGAAAGCTATTCAAAGCCCGCTGTATATTATGGGCGCTCAAAGTGATAGCATAGCACCGGTAAAAACTAACGCCCGTCACTTCCATCGGCTCATATCGGGGTCTGACTACTATGAATTTGGGGGCAAAACTGGGCACTACGTTATGCTGAACGAAGCGATTAACGAAGTCAAAAAATCGGACCCGATTTACTTTAGTGATGTGGTTACTGTGAATCGCCACCAAGTTCACATGGAAGTTATTCGTTTAGCCACGCAGTTTTTCAGAAATAGGCTATCTGGCTATTGATCATGGAAGGAGTGCTAGTCACTACTTCATCTGATCAATAGCCCTCCTTTAATTGATTTTGAAGTCATCAATTGTTTATTCTCAAAAAAGGCTCCTACTTGAGACAAAAGCACGTCCCTAGTTGTACTTTAGCTAGACCTGTTCGGAATGGAGTTGGCTAGATTTAACAAATTAAGCGCCATCAGATAGGGCATGATGAAGGGAAAAGCAGGGATGGACACTAAATAAGTGGCAATTACCAGTGGTTCAAAAGAGAACGAGGGGAGCACACTCAGTAAAGCGCCGACTAGACTGAAAAACACATACAGCCGACAAACCTTGGGCTTGAACCACCTTGCTGATTGTAGGGCTAACCCAAAAGCAGCCGTAGCTAAATACAAAAGGGCTACCTCCGCTCCGCTAATCCAACTAAAAAGGGCACGCATAGCCAAGTACCAATCGGGCCTTTCCGCCATCGATGAGGCCGAAAAGTTAGTAAATGATTCACCTAAAAAGCTACCCCAATAGGCCATGTTGGCAATAAATAAAGGCTGAGCGATGCCCAACGCCAGTACACCCAGTAACCAATAGTGCTGCTCACCGCTCTGGCGGAGTTTGTTAGCCAGCAAGGCCAATCCAACTGTGATCAGAATCCCTCCCGCTATCAGCAGGGCATAGCGAATCTGTTGTTCGATAGCCGTGTTCACCCATTCGGGTATGGAAGTGGGCGGAGGTCCCATGCCCGCGAAAACGGTAAAACCGATCCAGGGAATGATCACCAACAGGGCAATGATGCCGAGTTGCCTTTGCCCAGGATCGGGATTGGTGAAGCAATTCTTTCCCATGCCCCAGACGGCGCTTGCCATCAGGGCCGCATGAGCCAGCCAGATGGGAAGATAGAGTTGGGGTTTATTGTGTCCAAGGCCAAGGGCTACTGCCGCGGCTAAAAAGGGAACAAGAGTAAGGTATAACCGGCTAAGCGCTGGTCGGTTGGTCATAACGAATAGGGTAGCAAATACCGCTAATTTAGGTAGCCAATCTATAAATTACTCGGTAAACCAATCTAAACAACGTTTTCTCATTAAATGCTTTTATCGTTCGATACTTATTGGATGCCCGAATGGCTTTTTGTTTATCTGGTTATGAACATACGTGAAAGTCTATCCACTTATATACAATGATGTTAACTACAAGCCAATAGTCAATATATCTCTTTCCTAAAATAGTATTTTACCGCTAAATCACAAATAACAATACCTTTCCCTACTTCTTTCATGATTTTGTACTTTTTGTAGTGTTCGTTCAGGAAAAGCAACCTTTTCGTGGACGTTTTCAGTCATCAGAGCTGAGAGTTAAGCTTTCACTATAAGCCATGAAAAGCGTTTAGTTGGCCAAGGGTTTTCGTGAACGATTTTTGTAAGCTGTCAAAATAAGAGCAAAAGTGTGATTTTCAAACGCTTACGTAGTTCATTAAATATAGCTGGCTAGCCTTTTAATGAACGATTTCAGTTTGATATATTCTGCATAGTGAGATAGTACTGTAGAAGAGTAAGTCAAGGATGGTCAGTCCCGGGTTAATGCTCTGACTGCTAACTCGCAGTGGCTCCCCACCCCCGATAATTCAGGGGCCCGCTCAGCTTCGGCGATACGACAGCGTACCGACCGGTGTGATCATTTGACACAGCTATTGGAATTAACCATCGCACTTTGGGAGCCTTATTTGAGAATTGATCCGATAAGTTGCCTAGGTATCCAGTCAGGGTAAACAGTTTGTGGGCACCTAGGTCCAGTGGTTGTATCGGCGGGTGGAAGTGGCCCTGAATGGGGACTAGTCGAGGGTGGGGTACTGCCCCGGCCAAAACCGCTGCTGTTCGTTTTATCAATGACACAGCTCCCCCAAAAGATCAGGGTGCTGTCTTCTCCGTTAAGGGTGGGCGGGCGCTCATGCCAGTAAGCCAGATGACGGCTTTTGGCGTGGCCCCAGATCATATGTCCCAAGCGCACACCGAAGGGGTTGTACGGGTAAAACTGGTGGTATTCACCGTCGAAATAGATCAAACCGTTGGGGTCGTTCATTCAATTGGCACGGAGTGAGAAGTGGTACTGCGGACCAAACACCGGCCAATAGGTGGTACCGACACTGTGACGCTGTGGCAGACCGATAAACGGTAACAAGTCAACAAACCGAACCCCCTATAAAACGCAGACCATTATAGCCAAAGCAGACTAAGCATGGTGGGTAAGTTCGCTCCTTTCTTGATCAGTTTTACGCCTGATCCAGCAAAACATCCCCAATAAACGATCGGTTAGGCTCTTGATCAGTTACATTCTTCTTATGACCGCTAATAATCCATTTCAACGGTACGACGAAACCGACGACCGGCAATTTTACGGGCAGCCCCGCCTGGTCAACCACATCGACGATGCTGCCGTCCGGGCTACCACCAACTTATATGCCGAATATCTGCCCGCTGGCGGTAATATTCTCGATCTGATGAGCAGTTGGGTAAGCCACCTGCCTACCAACATACAGTACGGACGCGTAGCCGGACTGGGCATGAACGAGGTCGAGTTGAAGGCCAACCCACAACTCACCGAGTACGTGGTACAGAACCTGAACCAAACACCCAGCCTCGCTTACCGCGACAATACCTTCGACGGTGGCATGGTAACGGTGTCGGTGCAGTACCTGACTCAGCCGGTGAGTGTTTACCGGGAGCTGGCGCGCGTGCTGCGGCCCGGCAGTCCGTTCCTGACCGTGTTCTCCAATCGCATGTTTCCGACCAAGGCCGTTGCCATCTGGCAATCGCTCAATGATCTAGGCCATCAGCAGTTGGTCCGTTCGTATTATGAGCAAACCGGCCTGTTCGACCAAATAGAGGTCCTTGATCGTAGCCCGGGTGGCTGGAGTGATCCGCTATTTGCGGTGGTAGGCCGGGTTAAAGATGAGATTGGCTCAACAGACGATTACTACGGTATTCATTCGATAAGCAACTAAGGGGGAGCGCCCCCATTCATACGAAATAGTCCATCAACCATAATTTGTACAGCTAGTCAATGTAGTACGAGGTCAAGTAAAAAAACGCTTGGCCAAATGGACGATACTGGCTGAGTTGCGGCCCAGCTTGCCCTTTGCCATTATCGTCTTAAATCGTACACGAAACCGGTCAATTTAATGGTTTTTCAGCCAGCGGAAACTATCCTGTTGACCCGAGCGAGAAGGCAAATTAACGCTCAAAAGTTTCTTTGTTAAAGACGCTCAGGTATGCATTGCACCCGAGGCCAACAAGTATATACTGGCTTATATGACACCCTATATAAGAGCGGATAAACGTTAAGCTTATTGTGAAGTAGCTCAATCCGGGGTTGACTCGGAACACCTTTACGACAGCTACAAGATTCCACACTACTTTTTAGTGGAAGTCAAATTCAAGTAAACGGCTACTTAAAGTATATCGTCAAAAAGGTACCGCAACGGCCGGTTCACCGGAGTGGGATCGTAAAATAATCAAAAGGGGTTAGCCGGTTCGACTCGCTTTAGCTACCTACTGGTCTGTAAACCCAATCGCGTTCGGCTATTTTGAGATGCCTGCTAAATCTCGACTTTGGAGCGTTTTAGGAGACGGTGATTTTACTATCTGTCAGGTAGTTCACAGTCGGTACACCGACCCGGGGCTGCCCGTTGCCACCGCAGTCCAGTTAGTAGGATAGGCACATTGTACAATTAGTTTGTCTCCAAGGATAGATAGCGTCTTACCTATTGCCAATAGCTGAGTCTAAAAACACGGGGGACACAGATGACGATACGGATGGGTTTGCAACGAATGGTCGGCGAGTGTCGTTACTCCAGCAACCGATGGCTACACGCAAATTTTATCTCCCTAACCGATTATGAATAAAAAGGGACCTATCATTGTCATTGAAGATGATGAGGACGACCAGCTTCTGTTAACGCAGATCATTAAAAAGCTGACAACGCCAAACGAAATTATCTTTTTCCAAGACCCTGAAGAAGCGCTTACCTACTTACTATCGACCGATATTGAGCCATTCATCGTTTTGTCGGACATCAATATGCCCAAGTTGAGCGGACTTGAACTCCGAGAGAAAGTGCATGCCAATGAGAGCCTGCGCTTAAAATGCATCCCCTATTTATTCTTTACCACCAGTGCCGAGCAGCAACACGTCATTGACGCCTACTCCAAGTCAGTCCAAGGCTTCTTTATCAAGCCCAGCAGCCTGGATAAACTTGAACAGATGATGCGAAAAATAATCGATTACTGGCAGGAATGTACCTCGCCTGACTTTGTGGGCTAATTTGTTGCCACCGTAGTTAAGCTCTTTAGCTGCTAAAGTCAGGCGATCTACTTGGCCATTCAGTACTTGCTGATACGCAGCAACACTTTATACCCCAAGGTAACTTGCCTATACGTTCAAAAGCTAACGCTTAGGAACCCACGTAAGCACCCTGGCCCGCGATAGCGAAGCTTTTATTGAGGGATAACCAGATAGACGACGCAAAGGCTAATGCGCCCGATTTTGGCCCTTTAAGAGTACGACAGGTATACGACCAGCAAAGCGATGGGTTAAACGGTCTTTAGTCTTTAAATCCAACCCTTATGAGAAAAGGACAGATATTAGTTTTAGGAAATGTGGCGTATGATCCAGACAAAATAGCTCACTTTGATTTTGGCAAGAATCAGTTTGGTCAGCGCCGGTGTAGGTGTGCATTCAACGAACCGGTCGATGAAGCGGGTGCCACCATTCGGTCGAAAGAAGAATATGGTATGTTACTCGAATTTGCTGAGACAAATGCCTTAATTCGAGAACGGGATCTGAAATTTCGCGAGTAGCGTTGTTTTAGGTATCGTTTACCCATAGGCTCGCTCTATGATTGAGTTGGACATCTATTAAAATTACCGCTCCGACAGCCCGGCGATGTACGTTTTCATTCACAAAAACGGAAACCCATTGGTAACGCTTATCAGTCTTAATTTTTCGATGAGTTCGCTCCAAAGAGACTGCTGAGCCGGTATGTGTTGATTATCCCTGAGAGCACCAATCAAGCCGGAGATTTTGTAGACTTCTTCCATGTCGGTCTGTGGGAACAGACTACCCAGTAGCGTGATGATGCCCAGGAAAAGTGCCAACGTGGATTACATGGCTAAAAGGTAAGCGGCATTTTGGTAAGTATCCAAACGAAACGCCAATTTGGGATGATTGCTACCGCAGCCACCTGGTTGCGTTTAAATCCGGGTAGGAATAGGTGTCTGACGGGCTTTATCTCATCAGCATCCTACTTCCGGTGCGTTACCGCATGCTTTCACGTCGAGATTTTCTCATGGCCGCCGGGGCGCTGGCCGCCGGGGCGCTGGCCGCCGGTCTTCCTACTGTCTCTGCTCAGGCCAAGGGCAACTACCCCATCGGCATTCAGCTCTACACCGTCCGGGAGTGGATGAATCAAGACCCCGTGGGAACCTTGAAACAATTGGCCGCTATTGGCTATACGCTGCTCGAATCCTATCAGGGGGATAAGGGCATCTATTTTGGGTTGAAACCGGCAGAGTTTACTAAAATTGCCCATGACCTGGGCATGACGCTGTTTGCTTCTCATTTCAATTTGGGCAAAACGGCGGAAAGCTCCATAACCGAAGCCGCTACCATGGGGCTCAAGTACATGATCGTCCCCTATAATGAGCTCACTAGTCTGGAAACCACTAAGCGGGCGGTGGAGGAGTATACCCGGTTAGGGGAGTTATGCCAAAAACACGGCATTCAATTCGGCTACCATAACCATGGGTATGATTTTGAGACCTTCGAAGGCGTGGTGCCCTATGAGTTGTTTCTGAAACAGATTGACCCTAAGCTGATGATCATGGAGATGGAACTGTACTGGTTTGCCCGCATGAAGGTAGATCCCCTGACGTTCATCCAGAAGTACCCGGGCCGTTTTCCCATCTGGCACGTCAAGGATATGGATAAACAGGATCGCACGGCCAATACGGAGGTTGGAAAGGGAAGTATTGACTACAAGCGGCTTTTTGCCCACGCTAACCAAGCGGGTTTACAGTATTCGGTCGTGGAGCAGGACGGTCATTTCCACCCCTCCGTTTGGCCTAGTCTAACCACCAGTTTGGGGGCAACAAAAATTCTGGGGCGATAGCTCGTCAGCCTAATTCAACGGCTACTAACGACATGGACAACAACCAGAATATTCAGCCCACCGAAAGCGGTTATGCCCCTGTAAATGGGCTTCAGCTATACTATGAGGTCTACGGAGAAGGCAAACCCCTTGTGCTGCTGCACGGCTCCTACCTGACTATCCCCCTGAATTGGTCAACCTTCATCCCGCTGCTGGCCAAAGACCGGAGAGTCATTGCCACCGAAATGCAGGGGCATGGCCGCACCAGGGATACAACCCGCGAGTTTAGTTACGAAGCAATGGCCGATGATGTGTCCGGTCTACTTAAGCACCTTAAACTCGATCAGGCCGATATAATGGGCTACAGTATGGGTGGCTGCTTAGCCTTTCAGGTAGCGGTGCGCCATCCCGAGCAGGTACGCAGGCTGGTGGTGTTGTCAGGTACCTACAAGCACGATGGCTGGTGACCCGATACGGAGGCCAGTTTTGCTAGGTTCACCCCAGACCTATTTGAGGGCACGCCCGTATGGGAACAATACGATAGCTTTGGCAATGATCCGGCCCGTTTTCCGGAATTTGTAAAAAAGGTGGTTAGTATAGATCTGAAGACCTACGATTGGTCAACGGATGTAAAAACCATACCCCCCCCGTCTTCATGGCCATTGGCGATGCCGATGGGGTGCGCTATGAGCATGCCCTTGAACTATTTCGGGCCAAAGGGGGTGGGAAACAAGGCGATATAGACGGGTTACCTAAATCTCGGTTGGCCATTCTACCCGGCACGACCCATATCGGTATGCTGCAGCGAACCAATTGGCTAAACCCGATGATCACGGAGTTCCTGGATTCCGATCTGTCTGCCGCCCCTCCTACCTTTTAAGGCGTGATTACCCTGCAAAACAAGAAACATGAAACGGCTTCAAGGCATTCACAAAGCACACATTCCGAATCCAGCCCTAAACGAACTGGGCAAGCTGGTTGGCCAATGGACAACAGCTAGCACCCATCCCGCCGTCCCCAATAAAGTGTTGGCCGGGAAATCATCCTTTGAATGGATCGAGGGCGGTGCTTTTCTGAAGTGGTATTTAGAGGTTGAGGAAGAAGGGTTCCCGGTTGGTATCGGCATCTTCGGCAGTGACGACGCTACCGGAGAGTTGTTTATGCTTTATTTTGACGAGCGGAAGATTTCGAGAAAGTATGAGGTTTCTGTTAACGGCAACGTGGTGAAATGGTGGCGCAATGTGTCTGGATTTTCGCAACGCTATAGCTGGACCATTAAGGGTGATGGGAATACGATCCTGGGAAAAGGTGAACTCTGTGAAGACGGCGAAACATGGGGTAAAGATTTAGACCAGACATTTACTCGTGTCAAGTAAAAGAGGGATTTGTGAGACCATATGCTACGGATAGTAGTTTACAGTTATTAAAATTTGTGCGCAAAATCCCGACCTAAATCGAACCTTTAAGTGAACTAATGTAAACTGCTTTATGAAATAAGCTATATCCGTTCACTTAATGTTCTAACAAAGCTCAGTATGCAGTACTAGTCATAGCTTGGTATAAGGGGGCCAATTTTAACGGAAAATAACAACTTAGGTTAGCCTAAAGCATAGGTCGAACGATCAGTTGAAAAAGGTTGGCAACTGCTCCTGCAGACGGTACATAGTTACATCGAAATAACCTTCCCTAGCTTTCATAGATTGGTTCCTCAGGCATCAGTGGCTCATCGCCGTCCCACGCCAATAGAAAAAACGGCTACATTGCTGAGCCGCTTTTTTCAGAATTCCATCATTCACTACACGTTATAGACAGGGGGTCTATAGGCCTAGTAACGGATTGTAGGTTATTTCGTTTTTATTTAACCGATCAACCGGATAAGGCCAGCAAAAAGATAGGATATGGGGTGGCACGGTACTCGGGCAACACGAACTGCCTTAACCGCCAGTGTGGTCAGCTCTACTCCTTTTAATGACTTGATTTCACTCAACCGTATTATGTAGGCCCTCAGCTACCTTTCATCGATTCCAAATCCCGCTGGCCGTCCCTTTAATTAATTTATGGGCCTGAATGGGGCCAAGAACCGCTCCGTATCCTAACGAGACGACCGAGGCCAGCACTACGCCTGAACTGCCCAAACCTAAGGTTTTGCTCAGCAGAAAAGCTAAGGGAATATTGGTCAGAATACAGGCCAGTGCGTACCATATCTGGAGCCGCATCTTGCCTGCACTATTGGTAACGGTACTCGAAATAAGATTCCAGCCCGTAATCACGACAAATAGCCCAAGGCTAAGATTCAAGCTAGAGGGAATGTGAATGCGCTGGCCAACCCAAACTGAGTAAACGGGTTGAGCTACCAACACCATCAAGATGACGACACCCACCAAGCCAGCCCAAAGCCTATACATCATCTGGTGGGTACGCTGCATCCAGGCGACATCTTGTTTGACAAAGGCCTCAGTGAAGGCTGACCAGTAGGGCACGATGACCAACCCAAAGAGCGTATTGGTAATGGTGAAATAGCGAAAGGCTATGTTATAAGACGCCACAGCTGCCGAGCCAAAAAATTGATTGATCAGCAAGTTATCGGTGTAAAAAACAACAATGAAAGCGAGCTGGATTAAAAAAAATGTGTATCCCAGTGAAAGAATCTGCCTGGCTTGTTTAAACCGGATTTGAGTGAACGTAGGCCGATAAGCGATCAATCGTTTCTGATACAGCACCCAGCTACTAATTCCTAAGACCACCAAAGGGCTTCCGGCCGCTACTAGAGCCAGGTAGACTACGTTCGAATTCGTAAACCGACTTACCCCGTACGTGCCGATCAAGACGAGTAAATTGATCAGAAAATTGATCAAATTGACCCGGCTTGACTCTTGCAATGCCAGCAACACGTAGGACAGCATATCCAGCACTAACTTAACAGCCATAGCGATCGCCACGATCAGCACAACTAAGCGCAATTGATGGGGATCCATGGATGAGTTGAGCACCCGTGACCAAGGTATGTAGTTGGCCAGAATCAGGAATAACAGAATAAACGCCCCTTGCAGCAAGCCAAACAAAGCGTAAGCCGTACTAACCAATAGCTGGGCTAGTTTAGGATTCTGATTGGAAGCCGCTTCGGCCAGCTTATTACGTAGTCCATTGCCAATACCCAGATCAACGAAGGCCAGCAAGGAACTCATCGAACTAATCGTCACCCAAGTCCCATAAGTGGTCTGGGTTAAGTAACTGATTGTTATTGGAACTAGTAAGAGAGAAACCAGCATACTACCCGCTTTACTGATTAGGCCCAAAACGGAATTAATGTGAAGGTTCCGCGTGCGGGGATGAATAGTGGCAATTCGTTTCTGGAGCTGTCCTAGGGCCGTCAAAATCATTCTGTGTCTGGATAAACGTGGTAGCAAGTGTGTAAATTATGGCAATGAAACGCTGTCAGCTACTGATGTCAAGTGTCATCGACAGCGTTCGGTCTTCCCGAGCGCGTGACAAAAATTAACTACCCAAGTTAAATTATATCTTATCGCTTGATCCGATCAGCACTATACTTTGACTCATTTCCTGGATCAAGAAGTAGCGATTTTCAAACGTGAAACTTTACCTAGATTTTGCTCCTGATAGCTGCCGGTCGTATGGCTAATGCCCGTAGCACGACACCTGTTTTAACCAGGTTGTCTACTTAATCGACCAACAGGGTTAAGAAAATAGGAAGCAAACTACGTTGTTGGTTAAGCACGGCATCTTTTATTCGTTTGCAATAAAACCATTTTAACAGGCCTTGGCATCATTTTACTTTTTAAAAGGTAATCCTTGAAATACTTCTATTTTAAAGGGTATATCTGCAACGTGGATATAACTACGCTAGATAGGTTAGAAACATACAATGCATTACGCAACTTATTGGGTCTAATAGGTATATAAAGAGTTTAAACTAATCAACATGTCGTTGATCACTACGGGACGGGGCTTACCAAACTTCTGGTCTAAATTTATAGTAGCTAGCCTAAACCCGTTGACCAACAAGGAGGCCATCGCGTAGATACGGGTGAAGGCTTAGTAATGACAACATCCATCGCCAAGGGATCATCTTAATGGGAGATCAACACTGTATGCATTTTAAACTAACCCTTGATAAGCTCCTTAGCGCTAGACACGGGATCTTGCTGGCTAAGAACGAACTTCAGGTAAGGTTGTCTAGAACTGCCGACAACCAAGCCAATCTAGTTACTACTCGTAAGTATGGAGTCGACACCAGTTTGGTGACTCACTCATGTTGATACCACTGTCGCCTACCAGTAACCTGAGCGGTTTGAACTATAGATTCACCTTCGCGATGATCAGTGCCTTATCCGATGTCAGTCCAACCAATAGAATACCCGCCTAAAGACGAACCACCGGGAGGAAATCTTTCTGATAACCCCATAACTGACCCTTCGAATGTACATTGGTGTATTAGGGCCTATTGCTACGAATGACTTATTGAATGAATCGGTTTTAGCCCAGCAGCCGTCCTGGCCAAAAGGTCGAGCCGGAGCCCCCTTAGTGAGTAACCTCATTAAAGAATATCTAGCCCTTGGGCATCGGGTGCTGGCGATTACAATTGATCCGGACATGGATGATAACGAGCCCCCTTTTGTTTATACCGATCAACAACTCACCTATGTGGTTGCCCCCAGCCGGCACCACACGTTCCGGCCCAATGGCAAGCGGCTGGGCCGGACGCTGGACTTGTTCCGATTTGAGCGTCATCAGATGCTCGCTTTATTACATCGCTATAAACCCGATGTGGTTCACGCCCATTGGACCTATGAATTCGCCATGGCTGCGTTGAGTTATAGCCCCAATGCCCTGATCACGGTTCATGATAACGCCTTGACTATCCTCACTTACATCCGGACATTGGAGCGGGTTTTCATGTTCTTTCTGGCTCGAATTGTTTTTAAGCGGGGTCGCTGGTTTACGGCCGTATCGCCTTATATGGCCCAGTCAATTGGCAAATGGGTTTCCTCAAAGGTATTTGTGATCGCCAATCCAGTGTCAGTACCTACAGTCCGCCGTAGTCCCGCTTTATCGGATCCCCCCACAATCGGCATGATTGTCAATGGATGGGAAAAACGCAAGAATAGTGAGAAGGGGTTACTGGCATTTAAAGTCTTACAACGTCAATATCCAACCGCCCTTTTATGGGCAATGGGTACGGCATTTGAGCCTGGAGGAGAGGCTGTTGATTTTTGTCGGCACCATAACATAACGAATGTGCATTTCTTGGGGTCAATGGCTCATGCCGATGTGCTGGGGAAACTGGCTGAATGTACTCTACTGTTGCACACCTCGCTGGAGGAATCTTTCGGGATGGTTTTAGCGGAAGCCATGAGTTTAGGCGTTCCAGTAGTGGCTGGCAAATTCAGCGGGGCTGTTCCCTGGGTAGTAGCCGAGGGTGGTTTATTAGTTGACGTAACCCAAGTTGATGAAATTGCAATCGCCCTGGAAACGCTACTCACTGAACCCGCAACCTACAGGCGCCTTTCGGGGAATGGTGTTCAACTCGTACAAAGCCGCTTTTCTATTCAATTTATTGCCAATCAATTCTTGATGCTCTATCAGTTATGTAATTCAAGTTTACCCGGTTCGGAGCCAACTTCAGCGTCGGGTGAAATAGGAATTAGCTCTACGGGTAAGTTTGGTTAACGGCCTGTTTACAACGGCCGCTAAACGTGGACAACTGCTCTATTTGATGAGTTGCCGAATGAGTTACGGTTCATAATAGATAAAAAATGGTTTTACAGCTTCGTGGCAAAACTGCCCTGGTAACCGGATCGAAGGCGGGCATTGGCCTGACAATTGCCAAAACGCTGGCCTAGGAAGGAGCCGACGTCATACTCAATGGCCGCAGCAACGAAGGGGTTGCAACACTGGCCCGTCAACTGACGGACGAATTACCTGGCACCCGCTTTCGGGGCATTGCGGCTGATTTTAGTCAGGTGACTCAAATGAACGCCTTGCTGGCGGAATTGCCCCAAGTGGATATAGTGATTAACAACGTCGGAATCTTTGAGCCGAAAGCGTTTGCCGACATTCCCAATGAGGACTGATTCAAGTTTTTTGAGGTAAACGTCATGAGCGGGGTTCGCCTGTCCCGTCATTATTTCCCCATATGCTGGCCAACGGGTGGGGACGTGTCCTTATCATCTCCAGCGAGTCAGCGCTGCAAATCCCGACGGAGATGATTCATTATAGCACAACCAAAACCGCTCAATTGGCTGTTTCACGCGGTCTGGCTGAATTGACCACCGGGACGGACGTGACGGTCAATACGGCGCTGCCCGGTCCGACGTTCTCCGAAGGTATGGGCGATTTTATTACCAGTATGGCGGCTAGAAGTAACGTGTCGGTAGCGGAAATGGAGAAGGATTTCTTCAAAAATGCCTGCCCGACCTCTATCATCAAACGATTAGCTACCACCCAGGAGGTGGCTAATCTGGTCGCTTATCTGGCCAGCCCGCTGGCATTGGCCACCAATGGAGCCGCCATCCGGGTAGATGGGGGTGTATCCAAGACCATTGCCTGATAGCAGCTCAACCCTGAAAAAGCTACAGGGTCAACCGGCCTCTTCATGGGTGATAACACGGTAGATCGTTGCAACCGGGCGCTTGACGGTTCACGACATATACCGGGTCTATCAGGAGGTTCCGGCCTACCAGTATCCTGTTACTTACGTTTAACATTTTTTTTCAGAACGGGAGCAGGCTATTGATTGGATAAGCCAGTAAAAACGTATAATTGAATCGGTACAGAGCAGCAGAGGAAGGTCATTACGCTTTTACAATAATTCGTTGCGTAGGGTATAGACTAATTCATTACTAGCAGCCTGGCTTGTCTTCAATACATAAATACGTCAATGATTATGCGCCCTATTATGCTCAGCTGCACTCTTTTAGCCCTGTTCCTATGGCTGACACTCAATACGGTAGCGGCCCAAACGTCTCTTTCCCAGCTACCAGACAATCAGCCCCATTTTGAAGTCTTAATCTTGATTGGTGGTAAGCCCGCCAATCTCTATAAAGGCATTCCCCTGACAACGCAAATCCTGCAGCTGGAAGGTTACCTGACCCGCCAAAGCCAGTTGGAATATGCTCAGTTAAAGCCAGAGGTGACTATTCATCGAGCGATCATCACGTTAGTGCGAAAAGATACCCGACTGGGTTCGATTGTCTGGACGGGGAGCGAGTCGCTAGGTAACTTACCCCAACAAGCCAAAAAAGGGGATCAGTACGAGATCCGTTTGGACGATGTGCGTGTGCAGACTAAAGATGACAAATCCGAGCAATTGACGGCCAGTCAGCAACTGACGGTCAGGCTCTTCTAACAAATGGTTCCTTACGTAGTAGAACGGTCTAGACGTTTGTTATCTTAGGTCGTACTGAAATGGGAACTCGTGACAAGAGTCAGTTAACCTGATTTAACTAGTATATGGGCTTTTTAGTCAACTCATCCGTAGTTGTCGTTTCACCTATGGATCACGTTTTTCGCAACTTTTTTCACCCTTTATTATGACAAAAAGGTCAATCTTATTGGTGGGGTTTATTGCCTTGAAGTTTCTGCTACAATATGTCTTAATTCATCCCGAGTATGATTTACATAGGGATGAATATCTGCACCTGGATCAGGCAAATCATCCTGCCTGGGGGTACTTATCGGTACCGCCCTTCACCTCCTGGATTGCCCTGATTATTAGCTGGCTTGGGCATCCGGTTTGGGCAGTGCGATTTTTCCCGGCCTTCTTTGGGGCGTTGACCATCCTGATCGTTTGGAAAACGGTAGAGGAGTTGAACGGAAATTTATTTGCCTGTGTGCTAGCGGCCACGTGTCTAATCTTGTCCGTCTTATTACGATTGAACCAGCTTTTTCAGCCTAACTCCTTCGACGTCTTGTGTTGGACAAGCTTATATTTCGTATTAATTAAATACATCAATTCCAAAAACAAGCAATGGCTCTACGTTTTTGCCGCTGTCTTTGCGCTCGGGTTTCTAAATAAGTATAATGTAGTTTTTCTGTTAATCGGACTGTTTCCCGCCCTACTACTGACCCCGCAGCGTCGATTGTTGCTGGGTCGGCACGTTTATCTAGCAGTAGGGGTAAGCCTTTTGTTAATCATGCCCAATCTGATCTGGCAATACCAACATACGTTTCCAGTCATTCACCACATGAGGCTACTGGCCCGGACTCAACTGGTCAAGGTAAACCGGGCCGATTTTCTAAAAGAACAACTCCTATACTTTGTGGGCTCCTGGATTGTTATCATCGCTGGATTATATGGACTGCTCGTTTATAAACCTTTTTTAGCTTACCGATCTTTCTTTTTTGCCCTCCTATTCACCTTAGCAACGTTCACTTTTTTACGGGCCAAAGGGTATTACGCTATCGGGATATATCCGGTTTATCTAGCGTTTGGCGCTGTGTTTATTTCGGTTAAGTTACAATCGGTCTGGTTACGAGCCGCCTTGATGGTCGTCCCAATTCTGTTGTTTATCCCGGTATACCAGGTAGCTTTCCCCAATAAAACACCGCAGGAAATCACCCAGCATCCTGAGCAGTATCAAAAGCTGGGGCTCTTACGCTGGGAAGATGGAAAAGATCATGCATTACCGCAGGATTTTGCGGATATGCTTGGCTGGCGGGAATTGGCCGCCAAGGTAGATTCGGTCTACGCCCGTTCGCCCGATCGGGATAAAACCCTGGTTTTATGTGACAATTATGGCCAAGCCGGGGCGATTAACTATTACACGCATCAGGGTATCAAGGCTGTCACCTTTAATGCGGATTATATAAACTGGTTTGAACTTGACAAAAAATATAACCATCTCATTCGAATCAAAGAAGCCGGGGCTGAAGCAAATGAACTGATAGAGAGTGGCTCTTTATTCAAGACGGCTTATGTCTCTGATTCGATTCGGAGTCCCTTTGCTCGGGAGCAGGGGACAACCATCTTTGTCTTTGCGTTTGCCAAAGTAAATATTAATCGTCGGCTGGCTAAAGAGATTGAGGAGGAGCGCTGGTAGCCCTGTTGTTGTCTTGTTGGGAAAACATACCAAGGTTTTTCTGTAAGCAGACAAAAAAAGAGGTTGATAAAATGACTAGTTGACACACACCAGCAACCTACCACGTATCGAGTATGCTAGAGCTATTCCGAACAGTGATCGTTTCTCGTTTTCCCGAACTGGGTAACGCTTCGTTTACCCTGCTGACCTTGGGCTGGGATTCAATAGCCGTGGATGTGGATGACGAGCTAATGTTTAAATTTCCTCGTGACCAAGAGGGAATCGACGCGTTACGTCGAGAAGCCGCCATGCTGGCTGTTGTTTGCCCAAAGCTGACACTAGCCGTCCCTGATCTCGTTTTTTTCGACACACCTCAGCCCTTTTCCAGACACATTAAGCTTAAAGGGGACCATTTAACCACAGCTCAATATGAACTACTGGATAACAGCGTAAAACAAAGAGTAGCCGAAGAACTAGCCCGATTTTATGCCCAGCTTCACGCCATCGATCCTACCTTACTGCAAGCAGTAGGGGCACGGCCACTTGATCCATGGCCAACGTCGGAGGGTATTCTAACGGGTGTTCAACCACATTTATCCAAGGCTTATCTGATAAAGGCAATAAAAACACTTGATCAATGGGCGCATCTGGCTGACGATCCGTATGGGATCATCTATGGCTATTTTGACGGTCACGGCTGGAACATGGCGTTCGATTATGAACGTCAACAGCTAGCTGGGGTGTATGATTTTGGGGATGCTGGCTTTGGAGAGTTGCATCAAGAGTTCATCTACACCAACTTCATTTCGCCCGACCTTACCGAACGGGTTATGACGGAATATGAACTCATTACGGGCTATCGACTTGACCGAGGGCGCGTGTCGATCCTAACTGGCGTGTTGCGGTTGGTTGAACTGGCCGAGATGGGTACTGATCCCGACTACGCCACCCTGGTGTTAGCCAATGCCTTGGGCTGGCCGAAAACTAAAGTTGTTGTGGTATGTCTTGTCCTGATTTTAATCGGAGGTTTTTCTGAACGGTGACAGGGTTGAAAGGAATGGTTGAAAACAGGCATTTTCGCGTTCAATAAACTCGTTCACTTTAGTTGTTCAGCGTTTTTGGGTGAACTGAGGTTTTATTGAACGACAGAGCTTTTTAAAGTGTAAGCTACCTACCATTTATTATTACTCGACAAGTTTAAATCCTCCTAGGTTAGTCAACTTAGGAGAGATGTCCTTTGCCTTGGTTATACTGATTACAAAAACCTTAGACTTTTAAGGTAACAATTCTACCCCTCACAATCTCATTTTAGGGGATTAGTCGATCTGAATCGTAGCAGGCCGGAATATAGAAGGGCTAATCCAGTATTGACCCCGCTTCTTTTTGCTGACCATGCCACGATCTGCCAATTCCAACACAAACAGTCGATAACATCCGTTTTTGGGCTGCACGGGCTGCCCCATTTGCACATTCTTAGTTTGGCTACCACCAATTAGAAGTACTTCAAACCCAGCTTCCTGTAAGGCGTTGAAAAGTGTTTGCCAATAACTACCGGTGCTTTCCATGGCTGTCGTCGTAACCCCATGCTGCCGCAAATGGTCAATGAGCAATTGGTGATCTTGGGTATACACCCCAAAGGATCGTACGTTTTCGGCATCGGCCGTCCGACTTGTTCTGATCGATGGCTACCCAATGTTTGCAGGAGCCAATATCGATGGCAGCCGCTTGTGAATTAATAACCAGAAGAGTTGCCGTTTGCTTTCCCATACGAATTGACGATTACAGGGGTGAAATGGCCTCAGGGAATGCTTGGATGTGTAAGAGACCCTCTAAAATTAGAATCTTCGAATCATTATTCGGACCATTGACCGTTGAATCAGGGCTTCTAAAACCTTCACCGAGCTGTAGAGAGCATCCCGCCGTTTGGTGTTATCGCCCCGGAAGGAATAGATAAGCTCTTCTTTGGTTAGTGTTTTCATTGGGCCTCGTTTGGTTACTGATAGGGAGTAAAAACAGCCCATTTGAGATAATTATTGATATATTAACATTAGTTTTATGATAATATTTTCATTTTTGGAATATTCTCAACTAATTATTAGAAGATTCTCTTTTTTGGACACATAAAAACCTAAGGGCAAGTTGTCTTATTGCCCGGTAAAAAAAGAAATCACCCCGCTTGGACCCCTTACTTAACTAAACTCTATATGCAGAAATCAACGGCATCCCTGATTCGAAAAGGACGCCCCCCTAAAACCCTTCAGGACCAGCGTATTCACAAAGTCACCGTCAGTTTCACCCCCAGCGAGTATGAGCACCTGCGCCGGCTGGCTGGTCACCAGCCTGTGGTCAAGCCCACGGGCACGAGCACGAAAACAACAGCACGGCCTAAGCGGGACCATGGCTCGATGGCGGGCCACATCCGGGCTATGATCACTAACGGCCGTCAGGGGCTGACGGGGGAACAGTTTGGAATTCTTAACCAGTTGGTAGCCGCCTGTAATACGCTGGATGAGCTGGCGCGACGGGCTGAGACGGCGGGTCTACTGGCCTTGTCGGTTTCGCTGACCAGCTTGCAGCAACGGATCAGTGGGGTGCTGGATGAGGTGGATCGTCGGCAAACAGGACCGGGCAAAACCGCTAAACCTATTTGAGCCATGGTGGCAAAAGTGCGCTTGGGAGGAAGCTTTGGCAATTCAGTCCGCTACCTGATGGAAGGGCGGAAAACGGAAGACCAGCAAATGGTGGAGAAGCACGCAGAAGTGCTAGCCGCAAATGGGATTCGGCTCGGCAGCTTGACACATATGAGTGCTGACTTTACTCGCCAACATGCGCTCAACCCTGATCTAAAACGGGCTGTCTGGCACGTGGCTCTGTCATTTTCCCGCGACGATGAATCCCAATTGACTAACACCCGTATGGCTGAGTTGGCTAAACTGTATATGAGACGCCTGGGCGTTGATCCCACACAAGCCCAGTGGCTTCTAGTACGACATAGTGACCGGGAACATCCACACATGCATCTACTATTAAATCGGGTCAAACAGAATGGCGGTACGATTGATGCAGGGTTTTGCCAAAGTCGCAGTCGATCTGTAGCCATTGCTATTGCCCACGAACAGGGATTAACCCTATCAGTAAGCCGCCCAACGGCTAAAAAAGTGTCTCATCAGCAAAACGAGTCCGCATGGCGAACGGCAAAACGGATCATCTATAAGGCCCTGGCGCAGGAGCTGTCTCACTCAGCATCGCTAATAGGTCTAGCTAACCGATTAGAGCAGTACGAAATTCAGGTTCATCGTTATCCGGCCAAGGCGGAGTCTGATGAATCCACGACGGGGGTAGTTTTTGAGCACAATGGTCAGTTTGTCAAGGCTAGCCAGGCTGATCGGGGCTTTAGCTGGCCCAAAATGAAAAACAAATTAACCCAGCAGCGACAACTGGGTATACAAGACCTTCCAAAACTGGGTCTGTCTTTAACAACCTCTCCAAAACCAGTTAAACAGCCAACCATAAACCAACCCTTGGCAAACAAATCAGAAACCGATGCTATCCTTCCTACTAAGGCCACTCAGCTAAATAAGTCCAGATTTAAGATTAATAGAGGGCGATAAACCACTAATTCTAAATAGTTCGTATGCTACTGATTGAGTTGGACAGATATTAAAATCAGCGAAATAAGCCCTCATATTGTACATTTCCGTACCTGACTTTTTTATAAGGGTACCAGCGAAGTTTTGGTTTTCGCTTACGTTGATGCATCTGATGGGGCGTATGCTTATTAGATTCAGCTAAATCCAATACAGTTTAGCTTATTTTTTATACCCAAACTTCAAAATATATCCCTTTTTGCCATCGCCTTCGCTGGCGATAAACAAGTCGCCGTTGGGGGCAAAACAAATGCCTTCGGGCTGACGGAACTGCTTGGGATCGAGTGGTTCAGAATAGATTATTTTAGCCTCGTGGTTCGTAATCAGCAAGCGTTTTCCCGCCGACGTCAGCATATACCATTCCCCCGTTATGGGATGCACGGCAATGCCCGACGGCTTCCATGTTTTCGGGTCGATGCCCGCTCCTTCGAGTTGCTCATCGTTCAGGCTCATGTCTTTGAACACAGCTTTGTTCAGCAGATCGAATGAATAGACGGCTTTATCGCTCGATCCTTTCCCCTCCTTTACGGCAATGAGCAGGCGCTTGGTTTTAGGATTATAGCCCAATCCCTCTACTTCCGTTTTTTTAGGTAAATCGGTTTTAGTACGTCCGATTTGCGTAGATTCTGGCTTGAAACGAAACAAATTCCCATTGCTTTCGAGCACATACACGTCATCATTTACGTACTCAATTCCTTCAAAATCACCGTAACCGCCGAATCCAAAGTCTTTTACAACTTCCTTTTTCTTTGTATCAAAAACGTACACGACAGCCTCTTCATCCTGAACACAAAGCAACTGATTGTTCTTATAATACGTCAGACCCGATATTTCCTTTAGCTCATTGGGCATTGTATAATTTTCATCGGGAGCCGTGAGCTGGTAAGGCAGTTTAAAGGGGGCGGCAATGGTTTCGGCCTTGGGTTTTTCATTTTTTGTCGACGAGCCACCGCAAGCCGTCAGTAGCCAGGCTACTCCTAAAAGAAGACGATTCATACGTTCAATGTTTGTCGTAAAAGTAGGGGTTTGATGGGCAAATAGGGCAGCTATTTTTAGTCGAATTGATAGTATTACCTTCATCTCCTTCGCTTTTGTTAGCAGGGACGCATAAACAATTCCTAACCCGTGAGTAACACAATTAACGTAGTGAATCTGGCAATTGGCATCGATCTCGGAGGCACGCGCATTAAAGGCGTTTTGCTTGATACCCAAACGGGCAACGTACTGGAGAAACGAATTACCCCAACTGACGACGGAGAAGATAGCAACTGGAAAGCCGTGGTGGCCCAAACCGTACAGCAATTAAAAGCCACAACTACTGAACCAATACTGGGCGTCGGTGTAGCCGCACCGGGTTTACCAACCGTTGATAACGAAGCCATTGCCTGCATGCCCGGCCGTTTACAGGGACTGGAAGGATTTATTTGGTCGGAGTTTCTGGGTGAATCCGTGCGGGTGCTCAATGACGCTCACGCGGCTCTGCTGGCCGAAGCCCGATTTGGGGCAGCCAAGTCTGTCAAGAATGCGGTCATGCTCACGCTTGGTACGGGTGTTGGAGGTGGTTTATTGCTCAACGGACAGTTGTATCAGGGCTTTTATCAGATGGCGGGTCATTTGGGCCATATTTCCGTCGATGCTGATAGTGAACAGATTGGGGTAACCGGCACGCCCGGTAGTCTGGAAGATGCCATCGGCAATAGCACAGTTAGTCGGCGGTCGTACGGTCGTTACAAAACCACCTACGAACTGGTCGATGGTTACCGACGGGGCGAACCGCTGGCAACGCTGGTCTGGCTAACGTCTATCCGCCGACTGGCTGCTGGCCTGGCGTCTTTCGCCAATGCATTTTCACCCGAGTTGATCATATTGGGTGGCGGAATCACCCAGGCCGACGACGCCTTATTTACACCGCTTCAAACCTTTATCGACTTATTCGAGTGGCGACCCGCTGGCAAAAAAACGACCATTTGCAAAGCCCATTACGAAGATTGGGCTGGAGCCATCGGAGCAGCGGGCTGTTTTAACGACTAATTTTCAACTCATAATGAGCTTAACAACCCAATACATTCAAAAAACGCAGGCCATATTAGCAACGATTGAACAACAGGCAGACATCATTCAACAGGCTGCCAGTTGGTTTAGCCAGACGATTCTGGCCGGGCGGATGGTTCATCTCTTCGGTAGCGGTCACAGCCGCATTATGGTCGAGGAGATGTGGCCGCGGTATGGATCGTTTCCCGGCTTCAACCCCATTGTCGAGTTGTCGATCTCGTTTCATAACCTGGTGGTGGGTGCGAACGGACAGCGTCAGGCTATGTTTCTGGAAAATGTGCCGGGCTTGGCCCAGCGAATCCTTCGAAACTATGACCTGTCGAAACTGGATTCTGCTCTGGTCATCTCCTCCAGCGGATGCAACGTAGTGCCTATCGAAATGGCCGAAATCTTTCAGCAACAGGGTGTGAAGGTAGTGGCACTTATTACGAAACAACATGCAGAGAAAAGCACCAGCAAACGCATGGACGGTAAAAAACTAAGCGATTTTGCGAATCTGACACTGGACACGGGTGCCCCCGTTGGTGATGCCATGTTAACTATTCCGGGTTTAGATACGCCGGTTGCACCAGGTTCAACGGTTGGTGGAGCCGTTATCGTAAACTGTATCAAAGCCGAAGTCGCGCGCTTGTTGACAGAAGCAGGCCATCCACCCAACGTTCTATCGGCCGCTAACGTAGTGGGGCCGGAGCGAGCCGTGACCTTATTCGAAAGTGCTTACGATGAACACGCCCACCGGCTGGCCAAGCTCTACGAACGCGTTGGGATACCGTCATCGGTCAGTGGACCGGGGCCTAACAGAACGTAGCAGACTCACGATCTGTTACGTTCTGTCATAGCTTGGTTTGATACCAATGTGATTGTGCAGCCATTTGTAACCGAAGCGCAGCCTGCATAAAATAAGTAGCGTTCCGCTCGAAAACTGAATCTTGGCATTCACGCTCCCGAAACCGGCATTCCGCCGGTTTCTTTTTTGCAAATTAGTATGAGTAAGTAGCTTTGTTAGTAAACCTATCGTATCATGTCCTACCGTCTAACGAATTCGCAAAAGTGGCAGCTCGCCCTGAGTGTGTTCGTTATTTACTGGCCCATTCGGCTGTACGTTAACATATCTAACCTCGACTGGTTGCTTTCACCACGTAACATACCGTTCTGGATTTTCGAAATTATCCTGAGTGTTCTATTTTTTTTCGCCTGGATTACCGTATCCGAGCGATTGCAGCAATGGCTTTTTAAACGATTCGGTGGAGATTTCCTGATCGAGTTCAAAATACCGGCTCAATTAGCCACTCTAATCATAGCCAGTGCGCTGGCGGTCGTATTTAATTTTGCTTTCTACTCCCTCTGGCATACGCTGGACGATACGCTGGAAAAAAGCTTTGGTGTCCACCGGGACCAGGAAGTTCGGCCACCTCAGCCAGCTACCCCACAACCCGTATCCGAAGAACGGCGCAAACGAAGTGATCAGCGTAGGCGTGTCAATCATGGCTTGACAGTAATGGCCATGTTATCCGCTTTTTATCTGGCGGCCAATCGACGGACGTATCGTCAACTGGAAGATGTTCAGTTCCGTGCCGAACGGCTGGAAAAAGAGAATGTCCGGGCGCAGTTCGCGGCATTGAAAAGCCAGGTCAACCCTCATTTCCTGTTCAATAGCCTTAGTATTCTATCGTCGCTGGTTCATGCAGACGCTGAATTATCCGAAAAGTTCATCGATCAATTGTCGAGGGCGTACCGCTACATTCTGGAGCAGAAAGACAACGAGCGGGTGCTGCTTAAAACCGAACTGGAGTTTATTCAGGCCTATCGGTTTTTACTGAATATTCGCTTCGAGAACAAATTCGACGTAATTGTCAACGTACCACAAACGGATCAGATGCGCTATAGCATTGCTCCGCTAACCCTACAGTTGTTGGTTGAAAATGCCGTAAAACATAACCGCATGTCTGCTAAGGAACCGTTGCGGGTGCAAATTCACCTCGACGGCGACTGCCTGGTCGTGCAGAATAACCTGCAACCCCGGCCGCAGGCCGAAAACTCTACCGGCGTAGGCTTGCAAAACATCATTACCCGATACGCGCTCCTTACTGATCAACCTGTTTGGGTGGGCGAAAGTGAGGGCAATTTTGTGGTAAAAATCCCCCTATTACTCAATGAGCGAATGAGTGAACTAGTCTCAGAACGCCAACCCGTTCGCTAATTCACACGTTTAGTCGCTCACAAATTTGACCCGTAACAATGAACGTAGTCATCATCGAAGACGAGAATCTGACCGCCAAACGGCTTGAAAGCTTACTTCACAAATACGATCCGGCTATTCGTGTACTGGCCCGGATTCCGTCGGTGGCCGAAGCCGTAGCCTGGTTTGGTGCACAAAATCTCAACGCTACGTCCCCTGATGTCGATCTGGTGTTTATGGATATTCACCTCGAAGACGATCTGGGTTTTCGGATTTTCGAGCAGGCTCACCTCACCACACCCGTCATTTTCACCACGGCCTACGATGAATACATGATTCAGGCGTTTAAGGTCAATAGCATCGACTATCTGCTCAAACCCATCAATTACGATGAACTGGTAGCGGCCATTGAGAAATTCAAGTCTCTGAAAAACCAGTTTGCCCTCGCCGGTTCACATGAGTACACGACGTCTCAACCCGATCTGGAAACGCTCTTAAACCTGCTCGGCAAATCGAAGCAAACGGATTATAAAGAGCGGTTTATGATTACGGTTGGCACTAAAATACGTAGCATCGAAACAAGTGAAATCGCCTATTTTTATCTGGAAGAAAAAGTTGTTTTTCTGGTCACCAAAGACGGACTGACTCTCCCCGTCGACTACAGTTTAGACAAGCTGACACAAATCCTCAACCCGCGCCAGTTTTTCCGGATCAGCCGCCAGTTCCTGGTCTCGCTACCCGCCATCCAGACCATCCATGCCTTCTCGGCAGGCAAACTCAAGCTGGACATGACGCCCAGATCACGCCAGGACGTATTCGTCAGTGGCGACCGCATGACCGAGTTTAAGGAGTGGCTGGGGAAGTAATGTGAGTTACCGCAACATATAATCTGTAGTCTAGCGATAGCAAAAAAGTTCGTACGTCGCCAACATGGGTGGTAGCTGCGTGTCAACAACAAATTTTATCACGATAGGTCAGGAGGCCAACGCCAGAGCAATAATGGTTTGGGCATTGGCAATGTGAGCCGCATACAGTAAAGATGCCTGGATATCAGCCTCTTCTAAATAAGGATAGTCAGCCAAAATCTCTTGGTTAGTCATGCCAGGAGCTAACAGTTCCAGAAGTTGCGCTACAGTGAACCGCATATTACGAAGCGTTGGTTTACCTTAACTGACAGCAGGCTTCAGGGTTACACGAGCAAGAAGATTTTCCATGACAAATAGACATTTCAATGAAGCTACGACTTTTTACTTTCCGTTCGGTATTGCTGATTCTCTATTGGGTATTAGTCAATAGAAAGTTTTCGCGAGTGGTAAACAAACGCCCGAGTTTGAAAAATGACGAAGGCAGTGGTTCTTTTTTAATTAGCTTGTTTGGTCTATCCGTTGCACCGGCTTTTAACGTAGCGATTCAGAAACTTCAGCCCATAAGCCGTACCTTTGCCTGATGGACACACCCGAGCAGCCCCGCCGTCAACGCGGCCAACGTACCAGTACCAAGCTTACCGTTGCGGAACCCGCCGAATTGATGGCGTTTTTGATCGCCAACCTGCCGCATAAGAATCGGAACAACATAAAATCCCTGCTCAGCAATAAGCAGATCCTGATTGACGGCAAGGTCTATACGCAGTTTAATCACCCCTTGCGGCCGGGGCAGGAGGTGACGGTAGCCGCCAATCGAGCGCCCGAAATAACTCAGTATCGGGGACTTACAATTCTTCACGAAGATCAGAACCTTATCGTTATCAATAAGCAATCCGGGCTGCTCTCCATGGCTACCAACAAGGAGCGGGACCATACAGCGTATGGCATTCTGAGCGACTACGTTAAGAAAGAGAATCCCAAAAACAAAATATTCATCATTCACCGACTCGACCGCGAGACGTCGGGGGTTATGATGTTCGCCAGGAGTGAGAAGGTACAGCGGCTGATGCAGGAATCCTGGAACGATACGATAAAAGAACGGACCTACGTAGCACTGGTCGAAGGCGTCCCACAGCCGCCAAAAGGGACCGTTACATCCTATCTAAAGGAAAGCAAAGCCCTGATTGTCTATTCGAGTCAGAATCCTGACAATGGGCAACTCTCCATCACCAATTATACCGTACTGAAATCCACAGCCGATTACGCGTTGCTGGAACTTGAGCTGGAAACGGGTCGCAAAAATCAGATTCGCGTTCATATGCAGGACATCGGCCACCCGATTGCGGGTGATTCCAAGTATGGAGCCGCAACAAACCCCATCGGACGGTTAGGCCTCCACGCCGAAGTACTGGCGTTCGAGCATCCCATCACGGGCGAGGCCATGAAATTCGATGCACCCGTGCCGAAAACGTTTCTGGCGATGGTAAAGGAACGGACTGAATAAAAGTATAATACAGAGATTCATGGAGATTAAAAGACAGGCACGGAGTATTCGGTGTATCTCTTTTAACCTCCGTGAATCTCTGTGTTACAACTATCCTGACTACTTTACGAATCGATATTTGATTAATACCCAGATCGCTTCGATACCATCAAACCACGAAATTTTCTTGCCTTCAGCAATGGATCGTGGATAATAATTAATAGGCAGTTCCTTGATACGTACACCGCGCTTGGCCACCTTAGCGGTCACTTCCGGGCAAAATTCAAAGCGTGTGCATTCGAGCGGAATAGATCGTAAAAAGGTAGATTCAAAGACTTTATAACAAGTAGGCTCGTCGGTGAGTCGTTGGTTATACAGGATGTTTGTCAGCAACGTAACGACCTGGCCACCGATATAGAAAGTCATATAGGAATGGTGGTTTTCACGATTCAGAAACCTCGACCCATAGACGACTTTCTCTTTCCCGTCGATAATCGGTTGCACCAGGGCCAGATAATCCTGCGGCTCGTATTCTAAATCGGCATCCTGAACAATGGCAATATCGCCCGTCATGTGTTGAATGGCCGTGCGAATGGCCGCTCCTTTCCCCTGATTATGCTCATGGTAATACACCCGGATGTTTGGCACAGACTGATACGTTGCCAGTAACTCACGAGTACCATCTTTGGAGCCATCATCAACAATAATTATTTCTTTCGTTAGGGGAACCGCCTGGACTTTCTCAATTAATGTATGAATAGACTTAATCTCGTTGTAAGCCGGGATCAAAACGGATAGTAGCATAAAAACAAAGATAAACGAAAAAGAAACCAACAGCGACGAGTTTACCTGCGCACCCAGTATGTCAGCGGGAACCGGGGATCTTTTACCTGCACAAAGTGCGTCTGCAATCCGGCCCGTAGTTGCCCAATTGCCTGCTTGTTGGGCGGCTTATTCAGGGTGGTACTATCGTCGATAACATTCGAACGATTCCCAAAGATGACTAGTTTCAGACTGGTGTCGGCAAGCGCCTGTTTATACGTATCAGGATGATTTTCAAGGTAGTGCGTCGTCTGCATTTCGGTATGAATAAACGGCACGTTGGGCTCCCGATCCGACAGGTAGTATAAACTCATAGCATTGTCGATGAGCAACACCTTGCCTTTCGGACCAGCTAACTGACGAATGTACTCGCCAACCTGCTCTTCCCCGTTATAATCGGCAACACTAATGAGCCGCTTTGCCGCATTGGGTCGATACAGAAGAAGACTAATCACGACCAGCACACAGCCTACGGCACCACCTATAAATAATCGGCGTTGTGCGCCCTGCCGCTGCGAATTTTGCTGCGTTAACCACTGATCACCAAGAAAACCCAAGTGCAAAGACAGGAAAACCGCAGCCGGAAAGAAATAATGACTGGCCTGCGTTTTTAACATGGCAATACTGGCAAAAGCCGCTAGCAGCAACGCCAGCCACAGAGCCGGTGTCTGCCGATAAAGGTCGCGGTATGGGCGTTGCCACACCAGCACAAATGAGATCAGCAACAGCAACAGCAGCCAACTCAATTTGAGAAAAAACTTGGTCAGGAAGAGCGTGTGTGACGGGTACCCGCCGAATGGATAAATGTAGGTCCACTCCAGGTGTTCATCCAGCCGATCGGTTGCGTAAAAATACAGCGCTGACAAGACCAGCGGGACGGCAAAACCCAGCAACACCAATAGCCCCCGACCGACCATTGGCCAGAATGTCAATCGGCCAGCCAGCCATAATAAGCCAATAAATGCGCCAAAACCTGCTACGTAGAAGGCTGCTACGCTCTTGAAGCACATAGCAAAACCTAACAATACTCCAGCAGCCAGCCAGCGCCAGTATTGTCGGCTATCCGTACCAGCGACCAGCGCGTAGGCATTCAATCCAAAGATGGCGATCCAGCTTTCGGGCTCCAGGAAATTAATCTCCATGAAAAAGCAGCAAAGGCCCGACAGCACGACGGCAAACAGGGCGGCCCGTTCGCCAAACAATCGGGCAGCACGCCATGTTGACACCAGAACACCAGCGGCCAATATGGTAATTAAGGCTGAAACGCTGGCATGATTATAACCACCCAGGAGGTTGAGCAATACGTTCGTTGACGAGTATAAGAGGTATGATTTAGTCGGGATAAAATCATATAATTGATGGCCTCTATCGAGCGAACGCGCCAGGATCAAATATTCATAGGCATCGTAACCATAGCCAGAATTGTAGGCGAACAGAAAAAAAACAGGGCAGAATAACCCCAAAAAGACGAGAAATCGTGTCATAAAACTCTAATACGGCACAGCATATAGTACGCTCTTACCGGACAAAGGTACTTGTTTAGACACAAGGCTCTAGGCGAAATACTGGCTTTTTATCGACCGTAAGATCATTACCCGCCAGACTATATAAAAATAATCCAACATGACAGTCAATAAACCCGCCAATTCTTCACCAGCTAATTTTCTGTATTCAGCACCCGAAAACGGGCATTCGACCAGATTGGTTTTCCCGTATAAGGATACTGACTCACCTTTGACGCGTTAATAAGAAATCCCATGAAAGCCCTGTTACTATCTGTACTCATCGTTAGTTCGACTGCTACGTTTGCCCAAAATCCGGCTACGCCTTCGGTGCCTACCAGCACAACGACAGCGACTGCGCCGAGTGCTGTTACGCCCCCTACACCAGCCTCACCCGATCCGTTCGGTGCTGCACCGAAAGATACAGCGCCAACGAATTTCACCGCTCCAGGTGGCCCAAGCCTCATTAACGAGCCCGCTACGGGTGGACGTACCCGGCCAGCAAATGCTCCGCTAACTACACCTTCGGAAGCGGACCCAATTGCCCGGGGAAATGGCAAAATAAGTGGTATGTTGATTGACTCGGCAAGTAACAAACCCGTTGAGTTTGCCACCATTGCCCTGCTTAACATAGCAACCAACAAACCTATTGATGGGACAACGGCCGATGCCAAAGGGAAATTTGTACTGGGTAAAGTGGCTCCCGGCAAATACCGGCTTCAGTACTCATTTATTGGTTATAAAGATAAACGTAGCAGCCTGCTCACGGTCGATAAAGGCAGCGACATAAACATGGGCACCGTTAAGTTAGGGTCTGATACTCGGACGCTCAACGAAGTGAACGTAGTGGGTCAGGCCGCTATTATCGAAGAAAAAGTAGACAGGCTGGTCTATAACGCTGACAAAGACATTGCTGCCAAAGGGGGCGATGCCGGTGATATTTTGCGTAAAGTACCTATGTTATCCGTTGACCTGGACGGCAACGTTAGTCTGCGGGGTAGCAGCAACGTAACGGTTCTGATCAACAACAAACCCAGTACGATCGTCGCCAGCAGCGTGGCGGATGCGCTTAAGCAGATTCCGGCCGACATGATCAAGACGGTGGAAGTAATTACCAGTCCGTCGGCCAAATATGATGCGGAAGGATCGGCGGGGATTATCAACATTGTCACTAAGAAAACGACCTTGCAGGGCGCTACGCTCGATGCAAACGGGGGCGTAGGAAACCGGGGGAGTAACCTGGGCCTGAACGGCAACTACCGGGTCGGTAAAATGGGCTTTTCGCTCGGTGGTTTCGGACGGGCGGAGTACAATGTCAAGGGTTCTTTTATGAACGATCAGTCGACCCGCTCCTACGACGCAACGACCAATACCTACTCGGCATACACCCGGACCGTTCAGTCAGCGAACACGCTGAGTTCCCGTTTATTTGGTAACTTCCAACTAGGCTGGGACTACGACATTGACAAAAGAACCTCATTGACCGCCAGTCTGCGTTACGGGGCCCGGAATAACATTGCCAATCAAACAAACCTACTCACGCAGACGACATCGCCAACCAGTTACTTCCCGAATATCAGCGACCGGAATGTAAAAACCACCGATTTATCGGGAACGGTAGATGCGAACGTAACGTATACTAAAACCTACAAGCCGCAGCAGGAATTGAGCATCCTGGCGCTTTTCAGCCGGAATAACCGCACGAACAACTTCGTATCCGACATTCTGGGAGGCACCGATTTCCAGACCATTACGTCCCGTATTAAAAACGATAACCTGAGTTATAACCAGGAATCTACGTTGCAGATCGACTATCAGACGCCGATCAAAACGAACCAGTTACTGGAATTTGGAGCAAAAGGAATTTTCCGGAAAGCCAACAGTGCCTATCAGTACTTCCTGGCCACCGGCGATACGGGTGAGTATCAGCTTGATAGAAGCCGTCCGGATAATACGCTGATATACGACCAGAACATTGCTGCGTCTTATTTGTCATACACCCTGACGACGAAGAATAAATACACGATCAAGGCCGGAGCACGCTACGAATACACCTTTATTGATGCCCAGTTCAGCAAAGAAACGAGTACGCCAGCGGAATCGATTCCTGATTATGGTACGCTTGTTCCCAGCATCAATATTTCAAAAAGCCTGAAGGGTGGCAAGATTATTAAACTGGCTTATAACCGACGGATTCAGCGGCCAGGTATTCAGTTCCTGAATCCGAACGTAAATACCTCTAACCCAACCAATATTACGCGTGGCAACCCATATCTGTCGCCAGAATTGACGGATAATATTGAGTTTGGTACCAGCGCCAGCATCAAGGGTCTGTACCTGAATGCTACGTTGTTTGCCCGACGTACGAATAACGAAATTACAGCCGTTCGCGACGTAACGACGCAGGAAATCAATGGCGTAAATCAACTGGCGATTCAAACCAATTACCTGAACGTTGGTCATCAGGACGCCTACGGCTTGAACCTGTTTGGTAATGGAATGCTGTTTGGTAAACTCCAACTGGGTGGTGGCATTGACCTCTACCATGTTAATCTGACGAACAACAATGCTAATCCGATTTATTCGGCCTCGAATTCGGGCTGGGTTCTTGGCGGACGTATCCAGAGTAGCATGTCGATCAGCAATGGCTGGGGATTCCAGATCTTCGGTGGTGGACGTGGTAATCAGGTTCAGCTTCAGGGGTACCAGAGCGCTATGTACTTCTACAGCTTCGGCGTTCGGAAAGAATTCAACGACAAAAAAGCAAGTCTGGGTCTAGCGGCCGAGAACGTTTTCAACCACCCATTTGTGCAACGGTCTGAGCTGTCTTCACCGATTCTGATCCAGAACTCCCAAACGAACTATTACAATGCAGGGGTTCGCCTGACCTTCAGTTACAAGCTCGGCAAGATGAGTTTCGATGCTCCTCAGAAACGAAAAAGATCTATCAATAACGATGATGTAAAAGGCGAAGGTGGCGAAGGCAATGATCAACCACAGCAGCAGGCGGCTCCAGCGGGCGGCACGGGTGGAGGTGGCAGAGGAGGTCGGCCACGGTCGTAATATACATATGCTTTTAGATTAAGATTAGGTTGGTTAAAAGCTCCTGACACTGTCGGGAGTTTTTTTTATGGCCGCGATTAATCAACTGGTTATTCTGAACGTACTGTTTCACTTCTTCTGGCCGCCAATTCCACTACGTTATACTTGTAGTAAATCAAATTGTAACTTACTTTACCCAACGGCAGTAATACATGCACCATTTCCCGCCTGAATGCCGCTGACTGAAAGCTAAAGACCGAAAAAATACGCCATCATCACGTTCACTTATGAAATCAAAAAACTTAGTTAGTCTCTTTGTTGCCGCCATATTTTTTGTTCTGGCGATTACGGGTCTGTTAATTTATTTCGGACAAGGTTCCCATATCGTTGATCATACCCACGCCTGGTTCGGCATTCTGTTCGTAACGGCAGCCGTCTTTCATATCGTTAATAACTGGTCGTCATTAAAAGGATACACCAAAAACCGTCGAACGGGTGGCATCCAGAAAGAAGTTATCATACCAACGGTGGTAGCCGCCGTTTTTGCCGCAGGTATTGGCTTTGACATACCCGTTTTCGACAAATTAGCCAATGCGGGCAAGAACCTTGTGCGGGGTGAAAAACCGAAAGATGGGCCCCTGTCACAAGCCAGGGTCGACTCGATTGCTAACGTCATTGAGGCAGCGTATGCCACTGCCTATAGCAAAGGCGACACAGCAGCCCTGGCAGCCATTTTACCTGCTAAAACAACGATTTTGACCGAAGCAGGAACGCTGCTTCACGGTTCGGATATACAGCAAAATCTGATTAAGCAAGTGACGAAGGAAACCATAAAAACCAAAGTTGACAATGCCGAAGCGCTTGACGATCACCTGATCGTGGTCCGTGGCACATCTACTACCGTCGGCACAACAACCCCATCTGTTTACACCCACCTGTTAAAAGAACAGGACAAAAAGTGGCAAATTATAGCGGCACAACGCGCTTATCCATCCGTTCAGTAAGTTTTCTGCGACACGATCACCCGCGTGTTTCCAGTACTCTATTCGCCATCAAATTATCCGGCCAGGTGACATTTTGACGTCTTACATACCTGCTTTCAGTTCGCTGAATTTGGGCCATTAGCGAAGTGTGTGGCGTTTTGCATTCTGGAAACCTACAACTTAACTCCTTCTTTTGCTTATGCGTACCGTTGCCATTCTCCTGTTCAATGAAATCGAAGTACTCGACTTTGCCGGGCCATTTGAAGTTTTTGGAGTGGCTGGACGGCACGATGATCCCAAGCCTTTCCGGGTATTTACGGTTGCCGAACAGGGACCCGTATACGCTCGCAATGGATTAAGCCTTAATCCAACTTATTTGCTCAACGATCATCCGATGGCCGATATCATCATTGTGCCGGGCGGGGGTGGTCGGCATGAGGATGGCACACCCTACGGCTCCCGGCGCGAAATGGATAACCTGGCCGTGTTGAACTGGGTCCGCCGGACAGCGAAAAGTGCGGAACTGGTTCTGTCCGTTTGCACTGGTTCCTACATTCTGGGCAAATCGGGTCTTTTGGATGGCTTAGCGGCTACAACGCACTTCTTAGCCGTTGAGGGCATGAAACAGGCCGCACCAACAACTGAGATACGCCATACCGAACGGTACGTCGACACCGGTAAAATCATTACATCGGCGGGTATATCGGCCGGCATCGATATGTCGCTGTACGTCGTCGGGCGGCTACTCGGCAAAGACATCGCTGACGAAACAGCCCGGTATATGCAATATGACTATTGGCAGTAAATGAATTCTGTTTTATTTTCCTTCTACAACCGCCCACTGGCGCAACTTCATCGCATCAACTTGTTTGTGAGCGGCTTATGTAGTTATCACTCATCAGCGAATTGCTCGGCTACGTAGCGCTTGTAGACTTTACCAATGCGCAACTCGTCTGTGCCAATCCAGACACTATCCGGTCCCCTACTCGTTATGTGCATCACATTTACAATGCAGGACCGGCTAATGCGGACAAACTGCCGTTTTGGCAATCGTTCTTCAGCCTCTTTCATGGTCAGGCGCGTAACGAAGACTTTCGGCTTAGCAATAATCTTCAGGTAGTTCTCCAGGCTTTCAATATACTGAATATCAGCGTACAAAATAGTTTTTCGCTCCCCATCAACGATACAGGTGAAAGACCCTGAATCATTGGCCAGAACCGGCGGCTTCGGTGGAGAAGGGCTTTCCGTCTGTTGATGCGTATGCAAATATCGGTAGGCAATGTAAACACCCAATCCTGTGACGGTGTATACCCAAAAATTGACCAGGTAAGGCAGTGAGTGCGCAATATTGAACTCCGTGTGAAGGATGAAATTCATGTTGAAAGACCCCAATACCATCAGCAGAAGAAGCCATCCAAAATAAACGCCTTTTCTACCCTGCAGGAATAGCCGCTCAAACAGAATGCGGTTATGAAAAATCAGCCAGCCATATAGCAACAGCAGGTATAAATAGGGAGATACTTTCGAAAATCCCGATCGCTGATCCATAGCATACTGGTCAGCGAGATAGTGAACGCCTAGCAAGGCCAGTAGGCCAAGCAGGTTGCGCACGACGAAATTATCCAACAGCCGATTGCGTTTCATTGGGTCAAATTACGACGTAGAATCAGGATAGCCATTAAGAACGTGACGAAAGGCATTCGTCACAGATAACGTCACTTGGTCACGTAAGTCTGGCCGTATAGCTGTCGCCTGCTCAATTTTGACAGCGCTCCGGCTCAAACAAACCCCGGGGTTCTTTCCAAATGCAAACGCTTCATACGATCAATATCATCGTACACGTCCTGTTCGGAACGCTTGGGTTGATCATCGGTTTAGTGACCTTACTATTCCAGAACCAGCCCCAACGGCATATTCGTTACGGGCGTTATTTTATGTTTGTCCTGATAGTTGTCGTCGCAACGGCGTTCATCGGTATTCTCTTTTTCCGGTCAAATCCATTTTTACTTATTCTCACGTTGCTGGCTGGCTATGTAGGTTACTCCGGTTACCGAACCGTTCGTCTGCGTGAACAGAAATCTTCCACCGTCGATAGGCTGCTTGCGGGCAGTGTACTCATCGCGGGTGTACTGTACGTAAGATCAATGCAACTGGCGGGTGGAAACTGGTCGCCAGCGGTAGTTTATCCAACGCTGTCGGCATTACTTCTTGTCGTAGGATACGACCTGATAAAACATGCCTGGCTTTTTCAGCGGCTCAAAACCTGGTGGCTCTACGAACACATTTACAAAATGATGTCGGCTTACAGCGCCCTTGCCTCAGCCTTTGCGGGTACCGTATTTTCCCACTATAAACCATATAGCCAGATTTTACCATCAACTTTCGGTGTGCTCCTAATTGCTTTTTTTATCTGGAAGCGAACACAAAAGCGGAAGAAAATTCTTCTATATCGCTGAATGAGCAAACGATTGACGCCATAGGGTCGATGTGTATTGGTCATTTACCTATCTTGTGCCGTGGTTTCATGCCGTATCGCTACTCTTTCAGGAAACCACTCCTATCAGCTCATGAAAAAAGTTGTCCTCTTCGCCTGTTTTTTATTCAGCCTCTCCCCTGCGTTTGCCCAAGACCGGCTCATGGGCAAAGCCTTTGCCACCCGTTCCGTCGTGATGGCGCAACATGGGATGGCCTGCACCTCGCACCCGTTATCAACCCAGGCCGCTATTGACGTATTGCGGTCGGGTGGTAACGCTATTGATGCCGCTATTGCGGCAAATGCGATGGAAGGGCTTGTCGAACCACACGTTAATGGCATCGGTGGGGATTTGTTCGCCATTGTCTGGGACGCAAAAACCAGAAAACTGTATGGCTTGAATGCGTCAGGACGTTCACCCTACTCCCTGACGCTGGCCGAACTTCAGAAACGGGGCCTGACACATATTCCATCGGATGGTCCGTTGCCGGTTTCGACGCCGGGTTGTGTCGATGGCTGGTTTGAGTTGCACAAGCGTTTCGGCAAGACACCCATGCCCAAAATACTGTCGCATGCCATTCGCTACGCTCGCGAAGGGTACCCCGTTCATGACGAAGCCTCCATTTCCTGGGCGACCATGATCGGCCGATTCAGTAAATATCCGAACGTAAAGGAAACCTATGCCCCGAACGGAGCCGCGCCCAAACGGGGTGAAATCTTCAAAAATCCAGCGTTAGCCAATACGTTGGAGAAAATTGCCAAGGGCGGTCGGGATGCGTTTTACAAAGGTGAGATTGCCCAGACGATTGATGCTTTCATGAAAAAAGTAGGTGGCTACCTCACGGCCAAAGACTTAGCGGACCATACCTCCGAATGGGTTGAACCTGTTTCGACCAACTACCGGGGCTACGACGTGTGGGAGTTACCCCCCAATAGCCAGGGCATTGCTACGTTGCAAATGCTGAATCTGCTGGAACCCTACGATTTTTCGAAGATTCCCTGGGGCAGTCCTGAGCATATTCACCGGTTTGTGGAAGCGAAGAAACTGGCGTTTGAAGATCGCGCCAAATATTACGCCGATCCGGCTTTCGCTAAAATCCCGGTTAAAGAACTGATTAGCAAAGAATATGCGGCCGAACGTATCAAACTTATTGATCCCAACCGGGCCGCCAGCCGGGTAGACGCCGGTAACCCTGCCCTCCGACAGGGCGATACCATTTACCTGACGGTGGCCGACGAAGAAGGAAACATGGTGTCGCTGATCCAAAGTAATTATCGGGGATTCGGCTCCGGCATGGTGGCTGATGGGCTAGGGTTTATGTTTCAGGACCGGGGTGAATTGTATAGTCTCATCGATGGACAAAACAATACGTTTGCTCCACACAAACGCCCTTTTCAGACCATTATTCCGGCTTTTGTGACAAAGGATGGACAACCATTTATGAGTTTTGGCGTAATGGGCGGAAGTTTTCAACCGCTCGGTCACGTTCAGATTATCATGAATATGATCGACTACGGCATGAATCCGCAGGAAGCGGGCGACGCACCCCGAATCGACCACCAGGGGTCATCGGAACCAACGGGCGAAAAAATGGTCGATGTTGGCCAGATCACGCTGGAATCGGGCTATCCCTACGAAACCATCCGCGATCTGATGCGTAAAGGGCATAAAATAGGGTATGGACTCGGCGGGTACGGTGGGTACCAGGCGATTATGTACGATACCAAAAACAAAGTCTACCACGGTGCTACCGAGTCTCGAAAAGACGGCCAGGCAGCTGGTTATTAGCAGGCTATCGGTTGAGCTTTGACAAAGTTTTTACTTTGTCAAAGCTTCAGATCTGTTCAATGATACGTTAAAGACCGCTTTTTTATTCGGCTGGTGTGCTGGCCGGCATACTGGTATTCCAGATGTCGCGGTGCAGTTTCCAACTGCCCTTTTCCTGTTTCCAGACAACCATGTATTTGCCCTTGTCCAGCACAGCCTCCCCACCATAAAGCGTGTAATTACCCGTTTCTATGATTTGATCGCCCGCTGGTTCAGCTTCAGCCGTTTCCAGATTGGCCTTTGTGATACCCATTCCGTAGGCTCCTTTCCAGAAGGCTCCGATAGCGGTAACGCCGGAGATAGCGTCACCACCGGGTGGATAGATTATGGCGTCAGTTGTATATAGGTCACCCATTGTCTCGGCTCCCTTGGAGAAGGTGTCCATAAATGTTTGATTGGCGGCAAGGATTACGTCATGCATACGTATAAGGATTTGATTGTGACGGGGAAAGGTGTTTTTCACTAAGCAACTACTACGTCGTTTGCCGTTTCAATCAGCCATTTTAGTAAACGGTATATATGTCTATGCCTGTTAATTCAGCTTTCTGAACATTATCCATTCATGACCAACAATCTGTTTACTCAGCAGGGTGGTATAAGCCATATTTTGTTGTTTAATATGAACACGGGATTGATTTTACGTAATAGGGGCGTTATAGCTAATTTTTGGTATCCCAGCCACGATCAAACCTCAAACCCTGTACTCCTTTGCGATTGCAAATTTCTGAAGAAAATTGGACCACCGACGCAGCTAATTGACGTCTTCATCACTATTGATGATTTTGTTACTCTGTTCGATCAATGGTTGTCCAGTCGAATTTTAGCTCTGACTTGCCAACCAACTCGCCCGCCGGAGTTAAGTAGTATCCAAATCATGACGATTTTGGTCTATTATCATCACTCGGGTTACAAAAATTTTCAATTGTATTACCGGTCTAATAGACAGCCCTGTTTTGTTTCGGGAATCGGTCAATCGAACACACTCAGAAGCATTGAAAGCAAAAATTCAGCCGGTTGTTATAAACGACCGGCTGAATAGCCTTATCCAACAAGTGACCCACCTTGCGTCGGAGTCGCTTACAGAACGTACATACGAATAGGCGGTTAGATTGGATTGGCTGGTCGTTTTTTATGAGTAATATAGAAGGCATTTCTACCGGGAATATATTACCATATAGGCAATCATTTAAACTAGTAATGAACGAAAAACAAATATCAATAGCAAGATAACGAATTGGTTGTACCGTTCAGTATATTTTTGATGTATTTACAATCATTCCCAGAAGATTATCCTCATCAATACCTAGATTTATAGAATATATGTATACCTATATGTAGTTAGTGTGCTTAACCTATAACTATAAACCTGCATGAATCTCGCATTGAGTGACGAAGAGACCATACGAAACCTTCTGCCTAACCAGCCGAATCAATGTTTCGAGACGCTCTATAATCGCTACGTTAATAAAGTCTATCAACGGTGTCTCTATATGACCAAAGACTCCGAAAAAGCGCAGGACTTTACCCACGATATCTTTATGAAAGCGTTTGATAAATTAGACGCTTTCCAGGAGCGATCCAATTTTTCGACCTGGCTTAATACCATTGCCCACAATTATTGTTCCGATCAACTACGGCTGGCAAAACGAATTAACACGATGCCCCTGGATGAAAATCATGAGCGTAGTTTGTCAGATTCCAGAGAGGCCAATTTGCAGGAGGAAACCCTTCAAATATTTCAACGGGCCTTGGCTGAACTCTCATTGAAGGAGCAGACGCTGCTACGGTTGAAATACGAGCAGGGAATGAGTATCGACGAAATAGCCAACATTTATAAGCTCAAAACCAGTGCGGTCAAGATGCGGCTGAAACGAAGTCGGGAGAAATTACAACAATTGTGTAAAGCCGAATATATGAATTAAATCTATTTTTTATTTTATCTAACAATCCTATTTCCGTTCTATCGTCTACTGATATCTTAATCTATAAATCATACTGATTTCATAGCCCATCTATCCAGTTAGTGGGCTTTTTTCATGCAGATCAGTTTCCCTCTCTATCGGGACAAGATCTATTCCAATAGTCTTAATTGAATTAACCATGCCCCGAATTACGCCCCTGCCCTCCCATAAAGCTACAGCCGATATACAGGCTGCCTTTGACGCTCATGTGGCCGACTATCCCGGTAGCCGCATCACCAATATGAAAGCTACGCTGGGGCGATCGCTCCTGTCGTTTCAGGTGTATATGCAGTGGTATCCGTTGTATGAAGAGGTCAAGAAAATTGTTGGAAACCGGCTGGCCTATTTATACGCTCATGCCATTTCGGAAAGCGCAAACTGCCCGCTTTGTACTACGTTCTTTCGGCGGATTATTATTGATAATGGAGAACGTCCCGAAGATCTAGTCTTGACCAGCCACGAACAGGCTGTTATTGATTTTGGCAGTGCCATTGCCCAGAATAAGGGCGAGATTCCAGATGAACTTTACCTGCCCATTAGCGAACGCTATGCAGATGAACAGATCGTTGTACTGGTGGCTTTTGCCGGGCAGATGATTGCGACCAATGTGTTCAATAACGTACTGAACGTAACCATTGACGAGTATCTCTTTCCGTACCTTCCCTTAACACAAGAAAACCATAATGGCTGATTTTCAGGATAAAGTAGCCTTTATTACGGGAGCCGCCCACGGTCAGGGGCGAGCTGTTGCCTTGGCGCTGGCACAGGAAGGAGCTTCTATAGTAGCTTTTGATCTGGCAAAACCGTTGGCCTATCCTGGTTATGCTTTGGGTTCTGAAAGTGAACTGGATTCCCTAAAACGCGAGATCGAAGCTCTCGGTAGTCGGTGCCTGACGGCGACTGGCGATGTTCGGCGCGATGACAATATAAGTCAGGCAGTCGATGCAGCCCTTGCTACGTTTGGACGTATTGATATTCTGTTCAACAATGCGGGAATCTGCGCCTACGGACTGGTTCACGAATTGCCTGAGGAAGAATGGGACGCTATGATCGATATCAATCTCAAGGGTGCGTGGCTCGTTGCCCGACGCATAATTCCGGTAATGATGAGGCAGAAATCGGGCGTTATCATTAACAATTCTTCCATCGCCGGACTTCGGGGCATGAATCGGCTGAGTCATTACGCGGCTTCGAAATGGGGATTGGTTGGCCTGACAAAATCGTGGGCCATTGAGCTGGCTCCGTATACCATTCGCGTCAACTCCATTCACCCAACGGGCGTCAATACGCCCATGAACGACGGACTAGCCGAATTGGAAGGCACAACGACCCAGGAAATTGCCGAACGGTCGGCAGGGAATCTGCTCCCGGTACCGTGGGTCGAACCGGAAGATGTTTCAGGAATGGTGCTGTATCTGGCCTCAGACAAAGCTCGCTACGTTACTGGCGCACAATTTGTTCTCGATGCAGGCTTGCTGACGCGGTAAATTCAGATCAATTCTTTCAAAAAAGACGGTGCCACCGCACGGGCGGTCCCGCGCAACGGCGGACTGTGCGGTGGCACCGTGGCACCGCTGTAGCTACAACTTATTTCTCCCGAACGCACCGAAAGCCCAGATTACTGCTGCCGCTGCTCACTTCGCCTTTGCCCCTACTCCCAGCTTTGTAGCGGATGCAGTATTGGTCACTGCATAAAAACGAACCGCCCCGCTGTACATATTTCACGGCACCCGGCTCTTCAGGGTCATAACTGTCTTTCGGTCCTTTTGGATTAGAAACTGGGCTACTTTGGTAGTAATCAGGCCGATACAGATCCTGACACCATTCCCATACGTTCCCGTCCATATCAAACAAACCATATGAATTGGCGGGAAACGATTGGACTGGCGCTACCCCGGCAAAGCCATCTTCCGACGTGTTTTTGTTGGGGAAATCACCCTGATAAATATTAGCGATCCACTTACCACCCGGCTTTAATTCATTGCCCCAGTAATAGGTTCGCGCGCCTTTACCGCCCTGCGCAGCAAACTCCCATTCGGCTTCAGTCGGCAGGCGTTTCCCAGCCCATTTGGCATAAGCGGCCGCATCTTCCTGACAGACATGAACAACCGGCAAGTTCTCCCGTCCCTTGAGCGAACTCTTCGGCCCTTCGGGCTGCTTCCAGTTGGCTCCAGGAACGTACTGCCACCAACGTAGCGGATCAGATAAGGAAACCTTCTCAGCAGGTGGCGTAAACACGGCCGAACCCGGCACGAGTTTATCAGCCGGAACGCCGGGATAATCACTTGGATTTAAGGGACGTTCGGCCACTGTCACGTAGTGAGTAGCTGCGACAAAACGAGCAAATTCAGCGTTGGTTACTTCATGCCTGTCCATCCAGAACCCATTGACCGTTACATTATGCACGGGGCGGGCATCAGGAAACTCGTCGGCGCCCATCTGGAACGTACCGCCGGGAATCCAGGCCATGCTGTCGGTGCTGGTTTCACCTGACCCAGTTACCGAAGCCGCCTGACGAACAGCCGCCGAACGGGATGGAATGCCTTTTGCTACACAATTAGCCCCGCTGTCGGTCTCAGTAACAGCCGCCTGATCGGTCTTACTTGATGAATTACAGCCTGAAAAAGCAAAGACAACACTACTTATCAAGGCTGCTACGTAGCAACGTAGCGGCAGTTTCAACCGACCTGTACTAAAAAAAAATACCTGATTATCAATCATTACGTAGTAACTCACCAAAACATCAACAGGAATAAGTCTGGCTGATTGTTTGTTTACTTATCCGTCTTACCAGGCTGTACCCCCAATGCTTTGCCGGGTGTTTCGGTAAGCAGTTCATTAATGTCGGCATTGAATTCCTTCACAAACTCTGCATAATATTGGCCCGTAGCTGGACCGCTATAACCGGTGTGAACCTTCGCAATTTCGCCCTGACGATTTACGAAAATAGTAGTCGGGAAGGCCATCACGTTCTCCAGTGCAGGCAACACCGAGGATGCATACTTTACATCAGCCGTTCCGGCGAATAATACGTCATATTCGACGCCAAAGCGCTTTTTAAAGACTTCCAGGCGAGTTTTGGCATAGGCCGGATCATTCTTTCGTTCGAACGCCAGCCCGATTATTTCAACACCGCGCTGTTTGTTAGCCTGATACCAGGGAACCAGAAACGAAGCTTCGTCCAGGCAGTTTGGGCACCAGCTACCCAGAATCGTTACCACAACCACTTTACCCTTGAACTTCGGATCACTGAGGGATACGGGTTTTCCAGTAAACGCGTTGGGGAAAGTAAACGCAAACGGGGTACCGGCCTTAACTTTTGTCAACGTATAGGCATCGGGCAAAGCAGCTTCAGCATTACGAGTACCTTTAATAGTCTGCGATGCTCTTGGATTGGTCAGCTCAGCCGTAAATTCATTATCCCTGATTTTACCTTTGAGCAGTTGTGGACTGGAGCCGCTAAAGGCTGATAAAGAGAACTCATCGCCCTGCACCGTACCTTCAAAAAAGCGATAGTCGCCCGTAGTGCTCAAAAACGTACCGGTCACTTTGTTCCCCGATTGATTGAACACGCCCACGGTCTTCGTCCCGCTGCCCATCGTTACGTCCCATTTGCCATGAAGACTCACCGTAGCGGCAGCCGGTTTCTCTACAAATCGATACCGCTTTCCGAACTCTGCTTTGAACGGAATTGGTGCAACGGAAGGCCGTTTGAAAACGCCCGAAATCGTTTTATCGGTCTCAAGTTTAGCGGCCAGCACCGCATCATAAATCTCAACGGGGATGAAAAGCGAATCACCCTTCTGGCTGACACCTTTCAACTCAAAACGTTCCGAACCATTTAGTAACCAGGCATTTGTGCCTTTCAGTTCAAAATTAAACGGTGACTCCTGATTGCTGGACAACGTGAATGTGCCGCGCCAGAAACCATCCTGTGGTTTGGTTTGGGCCAGACTAATTGAACTGGTTAGCAACAGACCTGCTGCTGCAGCTAGAGCGGTACGTTTCAGAATCATGGTTGTATCGGTTTGAATGAGACGGTATTTACGGATGCTACGCGCCGTATCATAAGGGATCGGTGTCACATAAATCGACAACGGCAACAAGACGCGCTGGGTTCAAACCAGCACCTCTTTCCGATAGCGGATAAGTTCTTCGATACTAACGAGTTTCATCCCAAACCGATCTGCCAGTTGCCGAAGTTCAGGGAGTCGGGCCATGGTGCCGTCGGCGCTCAGAACTTCAACCAGCACACCCGACGGTTTGAAGCCTGCCAACACAGCTAAATCCATCGCTGCTTCGGTATGACCCGTACGACTCAGAACGCCACCCGTTTGCGCAATCAGGGGAAAAATATGGCCGGGTCGGCCAAAATCGTCGGGCTTGATTTGCGGATCAACGAGCGCCTGAATCGTTTTCGCCCGATCGTGAACCGAAATGCCCGTTCCACAGCCAAAGCCTTTTAAATCAACCGAAACGGTGAAGGCCGTTCTATGTGTTGCGGTATTTTCCGTCACCATGAGGGGCAAATCCAATTCCTGGCAACGTTCTTCGGTAAGAGCAACGCAGATAAGGCCCCGCCCTTCTTTCGCCATAAAATTGACCAGTTCCGGCGTGATGCACTCCGATGCACCGATCATATCGCCCTCATTTTCCCGGTCTTCATCATCAACGACGATAACGAGCTTACCCTTTTTGATGTCTGCAATTGCCTCTTCAATACTATCTAACAAGCGGTCTTCCATTTTGCAAATCTGTACCTTTTTTCGTTCCTAAAACGCTCGATACAACTACGTATCATCCGGCTTTAGAGAAAGGGAAGGCAAAGATAGGCTCATATCCTCAGTCTACAACCCTGGCGATAACCCGTTGGTAGCGGGTTAAAGAGGGCGTTTTCGCATCGGTTACCTCTAAGATGACGTGAATGGTTTTACCCGCCGATGCATCGTTGGGGACTGTAAACGAAGCTTTCGGCTTGTCTGCATGCTGAATAGCTACCTTTCCGGCATACGTACCGACCTCTTCGTACTGCCACCACCGATACGTTAGCGCGTCGCCATCGGGGTCACTGGCCAAACCGCTGAGCGTCACCTGCTGGCCGGGTTTAATCTGAATATTGGCCGAATGAGCTAATTTCACAACCGGCGGGTGATTGGCTTCTTTGTAGCTTTTGACACACCAGTCGGCGCGAACGGCGAAGTCGTTTTGCAGAGCCGGAATCCAGCGGGTTTGCGGGTAAGCGGCATCCTGCTTTTTCGTGTAAGGGTCATAGTCGGTGACGGTCTTCCCGTCTTCCCAGCGATACGGATTTGCTGCCGATTGAATCATGCGACCACCCCAGCCTCCATACGACACGTCTTCCCTGCTGCGTAATCCGACGTCAATCAGGTAGAAAAACGCGGGCGAATCGCCCTCCGAGATGAAGTCATACTGGCTACGATCGTATTTTTTGGCTTCCTGCATATCCCCGTGCGTATGCTCAGGATCACCGGGGAGTTTTGCTCCATCACCCCACAAATAATAGGCTTCCAGCAATGGTCCGTGCCCGAACTTTATGTTTTCGGCAAACCATTTACCGCTCAAATACGGCTGAAGTTCGGTGGGTACGACACGCGGCCACAGGTAAGCGAAACTCCAGAACTGGTCCGAATTATAGAGTACTTTGATCTTTGGCCAGTTGGGAGCGACGTACTTTTGATACGTAGCATCCTGATCGAGAACGGCGTAGATGATCGCCTTATCGGACACTTTTTTCTCAATAGCCGCCCATTCCGGTTTTCCTTTATACTGATCCTGAATGGATTTCAGAGCGCGGGCTACCGTGTTGGTGCCGCCCCAGATCTGCAGATAGACCGGACTCGGGTTCGCATCGAGCAGAATCTTTTTGATGAAATCTGAGCCTTCAGTGTCCCGGTTCATTTCGCCTTCAAAGTCGATATTTCCAACCCGAACGAGACTTTTCAAATGCGCTGGCGAGGGGAAACCACTGGCGTGTTTTATCAGATTCGGGTAGACCTTCGCATACTTGTCGATGTAGGTCTCCATCCAGGTCGTGCCTGGCCAGCGCAATTCAGTACGTTCGCCATAGCGCTTGGCCGTGCTGGCCATCTCCGACGTCATCTTCGTGCCTTTCCCATCGCCTTTGTAATGCCACTGCGAACTGCTGTAGACCAGTCCCACAATATCAAACTCATTGGCATACAGCAACAACCGGATGAACGTATCGACGTCGTCCACTTCACCATCCGTCGTCACAATCGTGCGGGCTTTGCCGGAAATCGCGTCTTTCGGTTGGGCAAAAAGTGGCATAATAAACACCATTTGCAAGGCAAAGAATAAGGTGACCGCTTTCATTTTGAAAAGAAAATAGGTTAGGTAGGTAAATGAATAATCGGCAATGAACCGGTGGTCCTACCTTTAACAAGCTGGGCCGCCCGTGCGGTTTTGAACTTTGTCAAAGGTGGTCTTACCATTTCAACTCGCCTGGATAGCCGACTGCCAACCGGCATATGCCTCGTTTACAGCCGAACTATCAGTAGTCGGATTGATGGCAGATTTACAGTCGTTTAATTGCTGTAAATGAGCCAGATCTTTATACATCCCGGTTTTTAATCCAGCCAGATAAGCCGCTCCCAGTGCCGATACGTCTGGCATGTCCCGATTGATGACCGCTTTACCCAGTAAATCAGCCAGAAATTGCAGGACGAAGCCATTCGAGGTGAGGCCACCGTTTACCATGAGTTCTTCCAGCGGAATGCCCGTGTCCTGTTCCATCGCCAGAATCACGTCCTTAATCTGATACGGAATGGATTCCAAAGCCGCCCGAACGATGTGGTTTCGGTTCGATCCGAACGTAAGGCCGGAAATAGACGCCTTGCGGGACATTTCCCAGTGAGGAGCGCCCAGGCCACTGAACGCAGGCACAACATACACGCCACCATTGTCGGGGACAGCCGTCGCCATCGCTTCGGTTTCGCGGCTCTCAGCAAACAGTCCCAGGTTATTTTTCAGCCACTCGATGGTGGCCCCACACGTAACGATAACCCCTTCCAGCGCATAATCCACCGAACGTCGGCCCGGTCGCTCCTCAGTACTCCAGCAAATCGTAGTGATCATCCCATGCTGCGACGTAGTGGGCTTTTCGCCAATGTTCATGATGATGGAACAACCGGTGCCCAAAGTCGCTTTGGCGGTGCCAGGCGTAAAGCAACCCTCACCAAACGCAGCCGCCTGCGAATCGCCAATCAAGCTCGCAATGGGCAGAACATGGTCGAATAATCCGTTAAAATTAGACTCGCCGAACAACGCCGACGACGGTTTTGGCTCCGGCAAATTCAGATTTGATAACCCGAACGTAGCGAGCAACTCCTGATCCCAGCTCAACGTATTGAGATTAAAAAATAGCGTTCGGGATGCGTTCGTATAATCGGTCAGATAGCGTTGCCCATTCGTTAATTTATAGAGCAGCCACGTATCAATCGTGCCGAAATAGGCTTTTCCGGCATCGATAGCCTGCTTTACGCTGGCGTTGTTTTCATAGAGCCAGATCAGCTTGCTGCCCGAAAAATACGGGTCGATAAACAGGCCGGTTTTCGACTGAATCGTCTCCGCCAGCCCCTCCGCTTTCAGTCGCTCGCAAACCCCGATGGATCGTTTGCACTGCCAGACGATTGCGTTATGCAGCGGTACGCCAGTTTCGTCCCAGACAACAAATGTTTCGCGCTGATTGGAAATGCCACAAGCCGACACCTCCCGCAAATCGCCACCCTGAGCCGCAAACGTACCGATGCATTTTCCAACGGACGTCAGTACATTCCGAAAGATTTCTTCGGGGTCCTGCTCGACGTAACCATCCCCGAAGTAGTTGGTTTTCAGCGGCTCCGACGCACGGGCTGCCACTTGTCCGGCTCCGTCAAACAAGAGCGTTTTCGTGCTGCTGGTGCCCTGGTCGATGGCTAGGATGTAGGAATTGGTCATATGGTTTTGTCTGAAATGTTTACCCCAGCCCCTCTCCTTGAAATAAAGGGAGGGAGCTAACTCTCGCTGATTTCTACCGCTCGCCAAAAAGCACACTATTAATTTTTCAGAGGTTCACCCCTGCCCTTGTTTTCAGGGGAGGGGCCGGGGGTGGGGTCACTTTTAGTCTGCTTTTGAATTCGATTTATCAATAATGACGGCGAGCAGAATAACGAAGCCTTTCACGACCTGCTGCCAGAACGGCGATACGTTGAGAAGAACCAGCCCGTTGTTCAACACGCCGATGATGATGGCCCCCTGCACTGTGCCTAAAATACTACCCCGGCCACCCGACAGCGACGTACCGCCAATGACTACAGCCGCAATAGAGTCGAGTTCGTAGCTCGTGCCCGCATTGGGTTGGGCCGAATCCAGCCGGGACGTAACGAGCAACCCGCCAACGGCCGCCAATGCCCCGGCAATGGTGTAGACTGCGATTTTAATTTTGTTAATGTTTACGCCCGACAGTCGGGCCGCACTCTCACTGCCGCCAATGGCGTAGATGTAACGCCCTAATCGGGTTTTATTCGTGACCAGCACGGCGATGGCGACGATAATCCCCGACAGCCAAACGGGTAGTGGAATCCCTAAAAACCAGCCCGTTCCCAGAAAGGTAAATGAATCGCCAAGACCCGTAATCGGAAAGCCTTCTGTCCAGAGCATAGTCAGTCCGCGGGCGATGGTCAGCATGGCGAGTGTTGCCACAAAGGGCGGTAGTTTGAAACGCGTAATAGCCCAGCCGTTGAACCAGCCCAGCCCGGAGCCGGTCAGCAATCCGGCCAACGTAGCGCCTAGCAACGTAAAGCCAATGTACAAATTCGACGAGGGCAATTGAATCCCGTTACGTAGCAAACCGGCGGTGATCGCTCCCGAAAGTGCCAGTACCGAACCAACGGACAGGTCGATTCCGGCCGTGAGCACCACAAGCGTCATGCCCGTTGAAATGCACACGTTGACCGAAATCTGCCGCAGTACGTTCCAGAAATTGGCAACGGTCATAAATTTGTCGGACATGAGACTTATGCCCAGACAAAGAATAAACAGTGCAATGAGCGACTGAAACTTTGTGATAAATGGCCGGTAGGAATTTAAGGTTAGTTGCATAGAAACGTAAGAAACGGTCAGAAAACCCCTAAATCCCCTGAAGGGGACTTTGTTTGAGTACGAGCCAAGTCCCCTTCAGGGGATTTAGGGGTTTTCTGACCTGTTGTAATATCTAACTAGTTTTCGGAATAGCGGCTTTGAGAATTGAGTCTTCCGACGCATCCTGCACAGCCATTTCAGCGGTTAAATTGCCTTCGCACAAGACCAGAATCCGGTCGGAAATGGCCAGAATTTCGGGTAGTTCGGAGGAGACGACAATGATGCCCATGCCTGCATCCGCCAATTGCAGAATGAGTTTGTAAATTTCATTCTTGGCGTTGACATCGATGCCGCGCGTGGGTTCATCGAGCATCAGCAGCTTCGGATTCGTAGCAAGCCATTTCGACAGTACAATTTTCTGCTGATTACCGCCACTCAGGTTCCGGGCTGTCTGCTTTTCCGAAGGCGTTTTAATACGTAGATCAGCGATGTATTTCTTTGCCAGCGTTGTCTCCTTTTTCTGACTCAGAAAACCCGTTTGTTCAATGTTTTCCAATGCCGTCAGGCTGATGTTGGTCTGGACATCCATTCCCAGAACCAGGCCGTCTTTCTTGCGATCTTCCGGGACAAGCGCCATGCCCGATGTGATCGAATGAATAGGACTTCTAAACTGAACGTACTGTCCGTCAAGGCTAACTGTCCCGCTGGATCGCTTTGGATGGAGGCCAAACAAGGTTTCCAATAATTCCGTCCGACCCGCGCCCATAAGCCCGAAAATGCCGACAATTTCACCCCGCCCCACCGTGAACGAGAGATTTTTCAGCTGATTATCCTGCACACGAATGGGATGCTTGAGACACAGATTTTTGACCGAAAGCAACGTATCATGCACCCGACCATTCGCCTGACGTCGGATGCTGGTAATATCCCGGCCCACCATCTTACGAATTAATGTATCGTGGTCGATGCCCTGCATACTACCCGATTCGATGGATTTTCCGTCCCGCAAAACAACATAGCGGTCGGCAATGGTGAACAGTTCATCCAGCTTATGAGAGATGTACACAATGGCCTTATTTTCGCGTCGCAGATCGGTGATGATGTCGAACAAAACTGCCACTTCGCTTTCGCTAATGGCCGACGTAGGCTCATCCATGATGATGACTTCCGACTCAACGAGCAGAGCTTTCGCAATCTCAACGACCTGCTGCTGACCAACTTTCAGCTCCGCGACCAACGTATCGGGCGAGATATCCAGCTTGAGTTTATCCAGTAATTTCTGGCTCGTTTGCCGCATGGCTTTCTTGTCGAGCGTACCCCAGCGCGTGGTGATTTCGCGTCCCAGAAAAATGTTTTCCGTAATGCTCAGGTACGGAATCAGGTTGAGTTCCTGGTGGATAATGGCAATGCCACAGGCCTGCGCGTCGCGGATGGAGTTGAAACGAACCGGCTCACCCTTGAAACGAATCTGCCCTTCGTAATCATCGTACACACCCGACAGAATTTTCATCAGCGTGGATTTTCCCGCGCCGTTTTCCCCAATCACCGCCGTTACGTTGCCCGCCAGAAATTCCAGGCAAACCGTATCCAGCGCCGTTACGCCCGAAAATCGCTTCGTGATGTTTTCTGCTACTAGCATAGGATGTAGGGCCTGGTGCCTGGTGCGTAGTGCTTGGATTGAATTCTACTTGTTAGGGACTTCTCTCCTTGCCCCTTGCTCCCCGCGCCAAGCTCTACTGAAATTAGAATGACTTCCAGATTCTCAAGGCGCAAATGCGCTTTATTCAACTCGATGACACCGACAAATTTGACCGTGCTTCCAGTTTTCGTGCTGGCTTTGAATAACGGTATTACCTTGTTTCGGATGATCGTGTTGAGTTCGGTCGATACGTTGTTCAGGTCCATCGTGTTGTCAAATTCCGTGATCTTGATCAAGCCTGACGCATCACGTGCGGCATTCCCGAAAATGTATTCGGTGGCAAGATTTACCGATTCACCATCGGGCAGTGCAACTGTTACGTCGTTGTCGCCGATGGCGGTTATTTGGCCTTCTCCTTTTACCAGAAAATAGCGAATGTTGCCGATGCCCAGCGCATGCGAGTACGTATCAAACGCTTTCTCTCTGTCGGTTTTCAGCGACGAAATGAGCGTACTCAACTCCGTTGCTGAACTCGCTCCCGCCGGAAGCAGCTTCGTTGTCCAGAACGTATTGGCGTAAGCGGCCGCATCGAATTTCGATCCCGCGTTGGCACCTGACGTAGCATTTACCTCATCCAGCTTCTTGAAATAGACCGAGTTATAGGCAACGACGCCGAGCAGAACGAGCAGAATAGCGTATTTTAAGGTGTTTTTAGGCATGGTTTCTCAAGGCTTTTTGATGGCGACGTAATCCTTGATATTCCCCTGCTCGACCAGTTCGACGGCCACGGGCACCTTCTTCGCAAAGTCCCGCTTTCCTTTGAAGTACTCGTCGGCGTATTGAGCGGCTGTTTTGGCCATCGTTTGGGGCGATTGTAAACCCGTCGCTTTTATTTTGCCATCGCGGATGGAATTCATTACGTCGTCGGCACCGTCGAAACCAAACACGCCCACGTCTTTCGCTTTCCCGGCGGCCACCAGTGCCTGATACGCACCCATCGCCATTGCATCATTTCCGCAGAAAACCGCGTTGATGTCGGGTTGCGCCTGCAAGATGGATTCGAGGACTTCCATCGCCTTATTCCGATCGAAATCAGCGCTTTGCTGGGCAACCATTTTAAAATTCGGGTAGCGATCAACGACGCTATGAAAGCCTTTCGAGCGGTTCCAGGTGTTGTTATCGCCCACCAGCCCCAGAATTTCGACGTACTTGATGGGTGCATCTTTGGCTTTGCTACGTAGTGTTTGCACAAAATATTTGCCGATGGCCACGCAACCCGAATAATTGTCGGACAGGATCTGGCATGTAGCGGCCTGTGGCGAGTTGACTTCCCGGTCCATACAGAACACCGGAATACCGGCGTCTTTGGCTTTCATCGCGTTCACAATCGACCCATCCGAATCCGTCGGATTAAGCAGAATGGCGTTAAAACCTGAGACGATGGCGTTCTCAAAATGGTCGTTTTCCAGCGCCGTATTATTCTGGGAATCAAAGATTTTCGTCTCGTACCCCAGCGCTTTTGCCTGAGCCGCAGCCGTTTCGGCCAGCACCACAAACCACGGATTGTTGAGCGTCGAGACAATCACCGCCACCTTTTTTGGCTGGCTCGTATCAGACTTGTTCGTGCAACTGCCAGCCAGGAAAACTAGACACAGCAATCCAACAGTGTAACTTTTCATATTTGATCAAGCTTAAACACCCCCAACCCCCTAAAGGGGGCTTAATCCCATAGTGAATAAAGCCCCCTTTAGGGGGTTGGGGGCGTGGTCACGGAAACACAGTCACGATAACCCGCTGGTAACGAGTAAGGGGCAGGTTGCCGGTATCCGTCACCGCCAGAATGACGTGAAATGTTTCGGGTTTCGTAACCTTCGGCGCTACGACAAAGGCATTCTTTTTCCGTTTATCCTGTACCTCAAGCGGTCGATTACTGTCAAACGTGCCCGGCTCACGGTAATAGATCCACTCGTAGGTCAACGGATTACCATCGGGATCGGTCGATCCCTCGGCGCTCAACATGACCTTTTCGCCACTCTTCGCCCGCAACTCATTCGGGTGATTGAGCACAGCAACGGGCGGGTGGTTAGCTTCTTTGTACGCTTTCGTCGTCCAGTCGATACGGGCAGCAAAATCGTTCTGATACGCCCGGCGCCAACGCCAGATCGTGGCTTTGTTGCTGGTATGCCAGGCACTATCGGCCCCCATCACTTCATCTTCCGCATCCGACCAGAAGGGGCGCGTTTCGGGTTCGTAAAACCACTTGCGGGTGCGGGGGGTATAAAATTCGTAACGCCCACCCCAGCTGCCGTAATTAGGATGCTCGGGATCGCTTAAGCCGTTGTTGATCAGGAATAAAAAGGTGGGCGTGTCACCTTCCATCAGGAATTTCGTGAACGGATGTTCGGCTCCCAGCGGACCGTGATTTTTGCGAATATGTTCGTCTAGCCAAGGATTATCGACGATACTGAAATCGCCCCCCCGAAACCGCCCGTGAAAATTATCCCCGCTGATACCGCTCCACGTAGCATGATGATACGCGCCACCCGCATGCATACCAGGACTGGCAATAAAAAACAGATTCGGGAAGGTCTTGCGAAGCCACGGCCCCGAATCGTCCTGATCCGAAATGGTATAGACCCGAAGCTTGGCCACGAATTTCTCGACGTCATCGGGTGTGCGGGTCTGACGTACTTTCCAGAGTGCCTGCGCGAGACAGTTGGCCCCGCCCCAAACCGGAACCCAGACCGGGCGATTGTCTTTCTTATCGACTACCGAAATAATCCACTCCGAGCCTTCGGAGTCTTTACCAGCTCCAACGGCCTCCATGCCGTAGTTTGGATAACTCGCCTTAATGAGGCTGGTTAGATACGTCGTTTCGGGATAACCTTTCTCATGCAGCAACAGGTTCGTTCTAACTTTTCCGTACGCCGTTACGATCTGTTTTATCTTGTCAGGCGCTACCCGATTCGGTTGGTGAATGGATGTCGTCGCAATCAGGCCCTCCACGTCCCATTGGTTCGAATACGTCAGGAAACGTACCATCGACTGCGCGTCATCCGGCTCATTCTCAATATCCGTCAGCACCAGCACCCGCAGCTTTTGGGGCGATTGCTGAGCGTGACATACGAGAGATGCCAGCGCTAATAGAAATATTACAGTATGTGAATGGAAGGGTTTCATTAAGTTTTTAGGAATAGTCTTATTGGCAAGCTGTTTTACCCCCAGCCCCCTTAAGGAGGCTTTCCCTATACTCAACTAAAGTCCCCTTCAGGGGATTTAGGGGTAATTCATCATCTATTTATCAACGTCACCGCTTCTTTCGCGATACCGTCTTCCGACAGGCCGTAGTGATTGAAAATCTCTACCTGTGATCCGGTAACAGTGTATTCGTCGGGGATACCCATGATTTTGAATCGATTACGAAAGCCGTTCATCATTAGGAACGAGGCACAGGCTTCGCCCAAACCGCCAAATACGCTGTGTTCTTCGACCGTCAGGATCGGGCAGCCTTTGGCCGCTACGTTCGCCAGCAGATCGTAATCCAGTGGCTTGATCGTGTGCATACTAATCACCGTCGAACGGATGCCTTGCGTAGCTTCCAGTTGGCGGGCGGCCTGAAGCGCGGGATAGACCGTTTCGCCGGTCCCGATCAGCACCAGATCGTCGCCTTCGCAGATAACCCGGCCTTTCCCAAAGTCAAATTCCTGATTCTCCTCCGACAACAGCGGCATTGCCTTTTTGCCGAATCGGATATAAATCGGATGCTCCGCTTGGGCGGCTAATCGGATGGCCTGCTCCGTCTCGAAATTATCGGCGGGCGCTACCACGATCAGGTTATGAACAGCCCGTAGCGCGGCAAAATCGTGCAGGCTGTGGTGCGTAGACCCTAACGCCCCATAGCTGACACCCGCGCTGATGCCGATGAGTTTCACTGGATTGTTAGAATACGCTACGTCGGTTTTGATCTGTTCAAACGACCGCGCCGTCAGGAAACAGGCGGGCGATACGGCAAATACTTTCTTACCCGTCGACGCCAGACCAGCCGCCACACCCACCAGATTTTGCTCCGCAATACCGATTTCAATGAGCTGAGCCGGGTATTTCTGGCCAAAAGGCACCAGCTTCCCCGACCCCCGCGAATCACTGGTGACGGCCAGAATCTGACGATCAGTGCTGGCTAACTCCTGCAACGTACTGGAAAATATATCCAGATTCGCTTGGGCCACATTAGGCTGGGCTTTTTTATCAACTACTGTAATTACTTCTCCCATAAGATTTATTGATTCAGCTTACTGCAACGCCATTTCTGCCTCTGCCAACTCGTCCTGCGCCAGTACGTATTGCTCCGGATTTGGTACGCCGTGGTGCCATTTCAACTGGTTTTCCATATAGCTGATGCCCTTGCCTTTGATGGTGTGCGCAATGATGAGGCTCGGTTTTCCCGGCTCAAAAGGTAGCGAATCGAAAGCGTCGGTAAGGGCTTGAAAATCGTGACCGTCTACATGACGTACCGCCCAGCCGAATGCTTCAAATTTCCTGTCGAGGGGATCGGTACTGCACACATCCGCCGTTGGCCCGGATATTTGCAAGCCGTTCTTATCGACAATGGCGCAAAGGTTATCAAGCTTATACTGAGCCGCTAACAGAGCCGCTTCCCAGTTGGAGCCTTCGGGTAATTCGCCATCGCCCAGCAGCGTAAACACACGATAGGCAAGGTCGTCCAGCTTTGCCGATATAGCCGTACCGACGCTCAGAGACATGCCGTGTCCCAGAGAACCTGTATTCTGCTCAACACCAGCAACCTTTTTCGTGGGGTGACCAATGTAGTGGGACTTGTACTGACACAAGGTTTCCAGATCCGATTCGGGGAAAAAACCTTTGTCAGCCAGCACGACGTAGAGCGCTTCGACGGTGTGGCCTTTGCTCTGTATATAGCGGTCGCGCGTGGGTGATTTGGCCGTTTCGGGACTGACATTCAGTACGTAATTATAGAGCACGTTCAGAATGTCGATGCACGACAAACTCCCACCCGTATGCCCGGCTTTGGCCCCTACGATGTATTTGAGAATATTTTTTCGATAAAGAACCGACTTGCGGGCTAACTCCTGTTGCGTCATGATTTTCGTGTTGAACAATTCAGAGATGGATAGACCGATGATTTTTATGATTTGTTGGTCGGAATGGCTCTGTTAATCATAACTCATCATATAGATCATAAAAATCTGCGTGCTAGTGAGACTTAGTGGTTGTACACTTCCCAACCCATGTAATTTTCCATAGCCTCGGTCAGGATGCCGGCGGTTTTGGAGGCATTCATGACCACATGGTGCTCAAAGCCATTTCGGCAAATGTATTTCATCAGGCTCTGGAGGTTATCGATCTGCGCGACGGCCCGGTTTCCGAACGTATTCAGCGCATCGTCGGTCAGAGCACCTTCGCCAACGTAAGCTTTGATAACGCCTTTCGTGTCGTCTGTGCTGATTCGTCCGAAGGTAAGCGGAGACGCCGGTGTTCGGCCATCCAACGCACCATATGTATTTTCTTCGCCAATGGTCGTTCCCAGAATTGGTGCTGTACTCATTTGAATATCAGGCAAAAACGATTTTGCCCAGTTGCCGCAATGGAACAGCACGCATTTGTTTTCGTCGTCGGCGTAGTTGTTATTCCAATCGACCAGCGCACTCGGCGAACCGGAGGCCAGTTGCATCGCATACATGCTCAACGTACCCGTTACGTCCACTTCGCAGGCGCTCGGCAGCATATTCTCGCTCATGATGCTCATGCTCGTGCAGACGTTACAGCCGTAGTTTTGCTGAAGCGACGTCCAGCATTGAATGGCCGTCGCATCCAGCGAATGTTCAGCCATGAAATTATTCAGTACGACGTCTAATTTGGCAATCTGAACGAGTTTATCGTCGGGTGTGCGACCCGTAGGTGTATAGGCTTTGATAGCGTCGAGCCGTTCTTTTACCGGTTGATCGGCGGCAGTCAGTTTATTGGCATGGCCCAGAATCTGCGACAGGTCGACAGTCACGACCGAAATGCCGTTTCGCTGGAGAATCTTTTCGCTGTAACGAACCGTATTAAAGCCACCCGGCCGAGCGCCGATCGCACCAATCCGAACGTTACGGAGTCCCTTCACTACCCGACAGGTCGCCACAAAATTCAGCAGATCGCTGTGGAAACTAGGGTCCGACGGATGTACGACGTGCTTGGTTGTCAGCGAATATTTGATACCGAATTGATAGAGGTTATTGCAGACCGAGATTTTGCCGCACCACGCATCCCGCCGACGCGCTACGTCCAGTCGGTTCAGATCATCGGGATACGCCTGAATTAGCACCGGTACGTCCAATCGAGCCCATTTCAACGTTTCAGCGACACCCTTTTCGTCACCGAAATTGGGCAGAACCACCAGCACACCCATAATCTCACTGGCATGGTTTCGGAACAGGTCGGCACATTTCTGTGCTTCCTGAAACGTTTCGACACCACCAAGTTTCGTGACCGACTCATCCAGCATAATGGCTTTAACGCCTGCTTTCTGAAACGCTTCGAGCAAATCGGCCCGACATTCTGCAACTAATCTATCCGGGAAGAAATCCCGGTTACCAATGATAACGCCTAGGGTTACGGGTTCACTCGTTTTTACACTCATGGGGTTAGTATCTCGCTACAATCAAGTCAGGCTGACAGGACACCTTAACGTATCCTTCAACTACAGCCTTCTTAGCAAAGGTAAAAACAATAAATAGAAAATAAAACAAATAAAAAGAAGACAACCTCATTATGAAAGGCGCGTAAGTTTAAAACTTCTTGCAGGTTATATAGGCTAAAACTAAGTTTACAAAAGTTTTTATGAATTGTTAATTATGCATTTAGACCGTTTTTGTAGTATCTATTTTATGTTTAGTTTAAAAATAGCGCCAATATTTTCTTTTGCTTTCTAAATCATACCTATTTTTGCCTTTCTATTTATTCCGCTTTCTACTAAAAATGAAAAAAGCCCTTTCGTTCGTCTATTTACTGCTACTGTTCGTATCACCCGGTTTTGCTCAGAAACAGGCCACCTGGATCTGGTATCCGGGCGATTTTGAGATCTGGTTAGGCAACAATATGCAAAACCGACGTACCGAACGGGGAACATTTCTGCCGCCTTTCTGGAAACTCGACAGCCACTACAATCTGATTGATTTTCACAAGGATTTCGACCTGACACAAGCCGAAGAAGTAGACTTATTTGTGGAAGGAAAATACAACGTCAAGATCGATGGAAAGGCGTTTTCGGGCTTTCCGAAGCGGATTACAGTGCCCGCCGGAAAGCATAAAGTAAGCCTTAAAGTGTTCTGTCAGGATCGGGTTCCGGCTATCTTTGTACAGGGTAAAAATGTAGTTTCGGACGCTACGTGGCTGGTTACGTTCGAGGATAAAGAGTGGATTGACGAAACCGGCAAAGCCTCCGATCAGTCGGGGACGACCTGGCTCAAGGCGGGTTCCTGGAATTTTAACGATTCACAAACCCCACCATCCAAATTCAAGCTGAATACCAAAGAGTTATCGGCAGTGAAAGTGGACAAAAAAGCGGGCTCACTCCTGCTGGACTTTGGCAAAGAAACCTTTGGCTTTATCAAACTGAGAGGGTTATCGGGCGAAGGCAACGTCAATATTTATTACGGCGAATCGCGGGAAGAAGCCCTGGCCACGGCTACCTGCGAAACCACCGATTTTTTGCAGATCGACAAGACGCAGAAACGCGATTCCACCATGGAGCTGACCAAGGCGTTTCGCTACGTTAATGTGCAGTATGATGGCAGCGTTTCGATGGATTCCGTGTCGATGTTGTACGAATTTCTGCCCGTTGCCGACCGGGGTGGCTTTCGGTGTTCCGACGAACAAATCAATAAGATTTACGACGTAGCGGTTTATACGCTCCACCTGAACACCCGCGAGTTTTTCATCGACGGCATCAAACGCGACCGCTGGATCTGGTCGGGCGATGCGGCTCAGAGTTACCTGATGAATTATTACCTGCTGTTCGACTCCCCCTCGGTGACGCGCACGATGCTGGCGCTACGTGGAAAAGAACCCGTAACGAGCCATATCAACACCATTATGGACTATACGCTGTACTGGTTTATAAGCATTTACGATTATTATCAATACACAGGTGACAAAGCATTTATCCAGCAATTCTATCCACGCATGCAAAGCCTGATGGACTATTGCCTGGCGCGTCGGAACAAGAACGGCTTGCTGGAAGGTCTGGCGGGCGACTGGGTGTTTATTGACTGGGCTGATGGGTTGAGCAAGAAAGGCGAAGTCAGTTTTGAGCAGTTGCTGTTTGCCCGCAGTCTGGAAACAATGGCCCTCTGCGCCAACATCGTGAACGACGCACCCAACGCGACAAAATACAATCAGCTGGCCACCGACGTAAAGGGAAAACTGTTCAGTTCGTACTGGAATGAAAGCAAGCACGCGCTGGTGCATAGCCGGGTGGATGGCGTGCCGACGGAGAACGTAACGCGCTACGCGAATATGTTCGCGATCTTCTTCAATTACCTGGATGAGGAAAAAAAACAGGCGGTTAAGCAACACGTGCTGCTCAATCCGGACGTACCGAAAATCACAACGCCCTACATGCGTTTCTACGAGCTCGAAGCCCTTTGCGCCCTAGGCGAGCAGAGCTACGTAACGAAAGAAATCAAAGATTACTGGGGCGGCATGCTGAACCTCGGCGCTACGTCCTTCTGGGAAGAATACAATCCGGCGAAAAAAGGCGCTGAACACTACGCAATGTATGGCCGTGATTTTGGCAAGAGCCTGTGCCACGCCTGGGGAGCCAGCCCGATTTATCTGCTGGGCAAATATTACCTCGGCGTTAAACCGACTACGCCCGCTTACGCTACGTATCTGATTGAACCTCAACTCGGTGGCTTGGAATGGATTGACGGCAAAGTCCCCACGCCCGACGGCGACGTCAGCGTGTATTGCAGCACTAAAGAAATCAAAATAACGGGAGCTGCCGGAACCGGAACGCTACGTTTCAAAAGCAAAACCAAACCCGTTTGCAAACAAGCCGAAGTACGTTCGGTAAATGCCGGATTATATGAGGTGACGGTAGAGAAAGGGAAGAGCTACGTAGTGAATTATAGGCCGTAGGAAAATTGATAACTCACTACATAGCTTAACTTCGCCGAGTGAGAACAGAGACTAAGCGACTGTATTCAAACCAGAACCGCTAACGTAGTCTTTGCAATATGGTGGCTAACAAACAAGTGCTTAATAATAACCATTATTCAACTCTATTAATGAATTTAATATAATGAAACACGGAATGCCAGTCCATCGCAAAGCTTTTTTGGTTATACACTATTCCAATTCAAATACTCAAACTTATATATGCTAGTTTCGAGAGAATTTAAACCTAAAAGAGATGAGTTAATATATCATTATTGTAGTGCGGAAACTTTTCACGCTATTTGTACATATAAGGCAATTAGATTTAGTGATTTATTTTCCATGAATGATTTTCTAGAAATTCATTGGGGTTATTCAATTTGGGAGAAAGCGGCTAACGAAATTATAAAAGATGTTGGAGAAAGTTTTTTGGACCAAATTGACAAAATAATTAGTACTACAGGTATTAGAACAAGCACTCTTGCAAGTTGTTTTTCCCTTAAACCGGATGTACTGAGCCAATGGCGATCCTATACTAATGATGGACATGGGTACTGTATTGGTTTTAAAGCACAAGATATTATCCAACTACCAGTAAGACCTCTGAAAGTTTTATACAATGAGAATAAACAGATAAAAGAAACAGTAGCAATTTTACGAGCAATATTTGAAACCGAAGATAACGACAATAACCAAGAAAAGTATGGAAAAAATTTCTTTCATGCTTGCGCAATGTTAGCTGTAGATTTGGCAGCGTTTAAGAATCCAGCCTTTGTTGAAGAGATGGAAATTAGATTACTCCATTTGTTAAATTTTGAACAGAGTAATAAGTTTCTCAGGTTAAAGGATATTGGAGGGACTAGTTTCGGTGAAGAAGTTGAAGGCGAACAAGTCAAATTTAGGATGGCAAATTCTTTACCAGTTCCTTATATTGATATTAACTTCACAAATAAAGGGAAGGTTAATCCAATAAAAGAGGTTTATATTGGTCCTAAGAATGATTCAAGAACGACAGCGATTTCTGTTTTTCTAGAAACTATGGACGTAGGAAATGTAAACGTAATAAAGTCAAAAGCATCTTACAGATAACATGAATAGCAAGTAACATTAATTTGGCAATAGTAGGCTTGGATCTTGTAAATTCAGAAGAGATTTTTTTATTTGGCAGTAATTAAATTTCCCCATAAGTAAAGAAATGCTCAATGATTATATAGTACTTTAGAACGGCCAAACAGCATTTTTATTAAATGATATATTCAGGTATAAAGACTATAGCTACCTCGCAAGCATGAACTAATTCATCGACTTTATTTTGCAGTTTGGCAGCTTAAACCAGCAGCAAGTAAATTGATTGGTTCGTGAATTAGTTTATGCTATTCATACTTGCTGTTTTCTGGCAAGCTATGAACACTCAGATTACAAAGTCAATAGTAGCAGAATTTTTCAGTGTCGCTGCTTTTCAAAATAATTCTGTAATAAAGATCTGCAAACACAACTAGGAATCCACTCAGTATCGAAATAATAACGACTATTCCTAGAACGAGCTCATCTGAAGATGGAATAGTAAGCAGGAAGATTGCTTTAAACAGGAATAGAAAGTCAGTTTGGTCTATCATAAAACAAATTAGTATACCCACTTTGCTTTCATACTATTAAAGATTATGGGTGTTCAGGCATCGACCTTTTAAGTCACTAGCGTTGCTGTAAGTTGATAGACAAATTACAGCAACGCTAGTAAAAAACAACTCGGGCTTAGAACCTAACAATTACTGCTTCACCAGTTTCACCGTTTGAACCTGTGTGGGGGTTTGTACTTTAAGGATGTATAGCCCGGTTGAACGGCCGAGTTGCACCTGATGCCGCTCACCAGTACTTACCTGCTCAATACGTTGCTGGCTAACGATTTCACCCTGTTGGTTAACGACGTCCAGACTTACCGATTCATTGCTGACTCCATTTATTTCCACGTCGACGGTTTCATTGCGTGTGGGGTTTCCCAACACCACTACCTGTAACTTACCAACTTCCCCTTCCTCGGCTGCCTTGCGCAGGCCGTTACTGCAACGCGACAACCAGTTCCAGGCAAAACTAGCCGTGCGACCCTGCGAATCCCAGGCTACGATGGTTACGATTGGGTTATCAACATAGGGGTAAAAAATGGCGTCAGGATTCGTGGTTGGCTGAAGGAGTCCCGCTATAGAGTAGCTCATGGGCGGGGTAAAGGTGCCCGAAAATTCAGGTATAAAACGAACAGCACGCAGTTCGGGCCGCGAAGGGGTTCCCGCTCTCATTACGTCACAGTTTAGGAGTGTTGCTCCCGAAACAGAAAATGGCATTGGATCAGCGGCCGATGTGATGATCGTGCACTTTTCACCAACCGCGATAAACTGACCGTTCAGATACCGGATGGCGTTCAGATTGCCAATGTAGTTCGGTGCACTTTTGGGAACCGGATTCAGGCCATCAGTAGTCGTCAGGATGGACGTATTGCCCGCAATAACGAACTGGCCGTTTCCGAACGTAATGCTGCCCGTATTGGCCCCGGACGAGCTGCCGCTGCCCGTCCAGGTGATGCCATCGACAGACCGACGAACATTGCCCCCTCCACTACCAACGGCCACAAAGTAGCCATTGCCATACGCGATTCCGCTCAACGTATTGGTCGTGTTGGAGACGCGGCTCGTCCAGATGCTGCCATCCGGTGAGGTACAAATAGCCCCATTACTGCCGACGGCCACAAACAGACCATTCCCGTAAGCGATATCGATAAGACCCGACGGTGGCTGTGTCGAGGCTGGCGTCCAGGTCAATCCGTTGGTCGACACAATGGGGAGCCCCGTACCAACGGCCACAAACCGGTTCTTGCCGTAGACAATAGCTTTATAGCTGCTCCCCAGTTTCCGAAACGTCCAGGCGGTTCCATCCGGCGACGTTAAAATATGACCATAGTAGCCTACGGACGCAAATAACCCCTGCCCGAACGCCACATCGCTGGGGGCTGGATAGGCAGGAAATTCAGTACGGTTGAAGGTAACTCCATCAGTCGAGACCAGAAGCTGAGCTGTCGATCCAGTATTGTAGCTGTTTCCGAATGTTACATACCGGCCGTTCCCGTAGGCTGCGCTACTCAGATTGCTCTGCCCGTCGGGGGCGCTGGTGGCCTGCCAGGTGACTCCATCAGTGGATCGCCGGATGCTGGTGCCAACCATTACAAATTGATTGTTGGCGTAGATAACACCCTGCATGGTTTCCAGTAAACCGATATCGCGTTTGGTCCAGGTGATGGCATTGGATGAAGTCAGCACGGCTCCGTAATATCCCACCGCCACAAACTGACCGTTGCCGTAGGTAATATCGTATAGATTGTAGTCGGTACCACCGGCCGGTAGCTGCGTGGTCCAGGTGATCCCATCGGTTGAAATCAGCCGTTCATTCGTTGGATAACCGCCCACGGCTACGTACTTCCCATTGCCGTAGGCGACATCTTCCATAGCCAACCCCGAACTAGTCTGGCGCCTGGTCCAGGTGATTCCGTTTGGGGATGTGAATATCATGCCTCCGTAGCCTACCGCCACGAACTGACCCCCGCCATACGTAACACCCCGCAACGTAGCAGGAACGGGACTATACACGTAGCGCGAGGTCCAGGTGTTGCCATCCGAAGAGGTTAAAATGGTACTATTCTCACCAACAGCCACATACAACGAACCGCCATACGTAACGTCATTCAACGTTTGGGTGGTTGGCGACGATTTTGGTGACCAGGAGTAGCCGTTATCACTGCTGCCATAAACGATACCGTTGGCCCCCACCGCTACAACGCCAACAATGGGTGAGCCAGCCGTTACACCGTTGAGTTGATAACTGGTTCCAATTATTGCTTTCCCCCAGGTAGTTCCGTTCGTGGAAATCGCTACGGTGTTGTTGTCCACTACGCCAATGAACTGACCATATTTATAGGTAACTGAACTTAGATTAAACGGCCTGCGTGCAGTCCAGATCGATTGAGCCGTGACGGTCAGGGAGACTATTAAAAACAGACCGATGAGAAGTTGAGAGAGTAAACAAAATGCCCAATTTGAAGAGCGATACGTAACAGTAGACATATAATTCGTTTGCGTTAAATGTTCGTCCCTTTTGTCGGAAAGGAGATTGTGGAGGGTAACACGCTTGAGCAAACGGTAAAACTGAACATCGAAAATTGCTGAGCTTTATTGAAGTTATAGATATACATCAGATTACCTCACTACTGTATAAGCTAACATCCTACAATTTCCAGCGAAAATAGAAGAGCTAAAAAGAGTTTTTTGCTATTAATTTTGGCTTTTATACTATTTAACTAGCATGGGTTCTACAATTAGGCTAACCAAAACCGCTTTATTGGCTTTCGCTCTGTCACCCCTGGCGCAGGTTACGTTTGCTCAAACCAAAGCGCTGGTCAATACGTCGCAGAGCAAGTTTGCGCGGCTGGAAAGCACGGACCTGAACGCCGTGAAATGGACGACGGGCTTCTGGGCTGATCGGTTTGCCGTGTGCCGCGATTCGATGGTGCCGCATTTGTGGGATACTTACACCGATGCGAAGGTCAGTCACTCGTTTCGAAATTTTGAGATAGCGGCTGGTTTGGAAGAAGGGAATTTCAAAGGTCCTTCCTTCCACGATGGTGATTTCTATAAAACCCTGGAGTCGGTGGCGAGTATGTATGCGCTCACCAAAGACAAAAAGCTGGACGAACAGATGGACAAAGCCATTGCGGTGATCGGCAAAGCGCAGGCACCCGATGGCTACGTATACACAAAGGCGATTATCCAGCAAAAGAAGTCCGGCGAAAAGAAGATGTTCGACGATAAGCTCAGTTTCGAGGCTTATAACTTCGGGCATCTGATGACGGCGGCCTGTGTGCATTACCGCGCAACGGGCAAAACGTCGTTGCTGAACATTGCCAAAAAAGCCACCGATTTTCTGATTGGTTTTTACAACAACGCCAGCCCCGAGCAGGCACGTAACGCCATTTGTCCGTCGCACTACATGGGCATCACGGAGATGTACCGCACCACCCGCGATCCGAAATACCTGGCCTTAGCCCAAAAATTGATTGACATTCGGGGACTTTCGGAAGGAACAGACGACAACTCGGACCGCGTGCCGTTCCGGCAAATGAAAAAGGTGATCGGTCATGCTGTTCGGGCCAATTACCTGTTCGCCGGTGCCGCCGATGTGTTTGCTGAAACCGGCGACAGTACGTTGCTATCTACGCTCGATTTGATGTGGAATGACGTAGTGAATCGCAAAATGTACGTTACGGGCGGCTGTGGGGCGCTGTACGACGGTGTTTCGCCCGAAGGCACTGCCTACAAACCCGATACAGTGCAGAAGATCCATCAGGCGTATGGCAAAGCGTATCAGTTACCGAATCATTCGGCTCACAATGAAACCTGCGCCAACATCGGTAACCTGCTCTGGAATTACCGGATGCTGCAAATTACGGGCGAGGCCAAGTATGCCGACGTGATGGAACTGGAACTGTACAACGCGATTCTGTCGGGTGTGAACCTGGGCGGCACAAAATTTTTCTATACGAATCCACTGAGCGCGTCGGACGATTACCCGTATCAAATGCGCTGGATGGGCGGCCGTCAACCCTACATCCGGCTGTCGAACTGCTGCCCGCCCAACACGGTACGTACCATGGCCGAAGTGAGCAGTTACGCGTACAGTATTTCTGACAAAGGGCTGTGGGTGAACCTGTTTGGCGGCAGTCAGCTGAACACTACGTTGAAAGACGGTTCGGCACTACGTCTGACGCAAACCACAAATTACCCCTGGGATGGCACCGTCACTCTCCAACTGGAACAAGGGCCCGCGAAACCCTTTTCGGTATTTGTTCGTATTCCCGGCTGGTGCCAGGGCGCAACCATTAAAGTGAATGGTACTACGTTGTCAAAAGCGGTTCAGTCAGGCGAATACGCCGAAATCAACCGGACCTGGAAAGCTGGCGATAAGGTGGAAATCAGTTTGCCAATGCCAGTAAAACTCATTGAGTCGAATCCGCTGGTTGAGGAAAACCGCAATCAGGTGGCCGTCAAACGCGGGCCGATTGTGTATTGTCTGGAATCAGTAGATAACCAGAAAACGAAGCTGACCAACGTAGCATTGTCGTCAAAAAATGACTTTAAACCAACGCTCACCAGGATCGATAACAGCGACATGATGGCGCTGGAAGGCGACGCAAAACTCATCAACGAAGGCAACTGGACGAACCAACTCTATCGCGAAGTGTCAGACAGAGCACCTGCTTCCACCCGCATTCGTCTGATTCCGTACTACGCCTGGGCGAATCGCGGGCATTCGGAAATGGAAGTCTGGATTCCATTTATTCGGTAAGATTAGATGGGGGTTAAGAGTATATCAATTAGCCTTCCGCTTCGGTTATTTTTTCGTTTGCTTCTTTCAGATCATCGCTTTCAGGCTGAGGAATCTCTACATTCTTTGCTATTCGCTCACCTACGTAGGTCAACGAAATTAGCATGGGAAAATGATCGGAGCCGCAGTTGGGTAAACGTCGGATGGCTTGCAACTGGAAATGGGGAGACACGAAAACATGGTCAAGGGGCCAGCGTAAAAAAAAGTAGTTGGCATGAAACGTATTGTACAACCCCCGGCCGATCCGCGGGTCGAGCAAACCGCTAATTCGCTGGAACAAACGGGTGGTGTGCGACCACGCTACGTCATTCAAATCGCCAGCGACAATAATTGGTCCCGACTTGGTTCGGGCTTCTTTTCCAACCAGCAGCAATTCGGCATCCCGTTCGGTTGATCGGTAATGTTCCGTTGGACTTGGCGGCATCGGATGAACCCCGTAAAAGTGCACCAACTGGCCGGATGGCAACTCAAGTTGTGCGTACATTGAAGGAATATCATCCTGAATCAGAAAACGCAGTTCATGGAAACGGATCGGAAAACGGGAATAGAACAGCATACCATAGGTATTTTCCAGCGGATGCAGTAGTCTAAACGGATAATCATCTTCTAGATCAGCCAATTTATTCTGCCACTCCTGATTGGCTTCCAGTACTAAAAGTACGTCCGGCTTATGCTTTTTGGCCAGCGCCAGCACTTCGGGCATGTGCGTGTTCTCCATAAACACGTTCGCGGTCAACACCCGGATCGTGTTTTCTTCCGCGTGCGTCTTCCCCTTCGGTTGAGAAAACGACAGTACCTGTTTTTTGTGGAAGGGCGTAAAGGGATAAACCAGCCAGGCCTGATAAACCAGTGTGAGCAACAAACCGGTGGGCACAATGAGTAAAATACCATCCATATGATGCCCAAGCAAAAGCCAGCCCAACAGACCCAGTGCTGCCAGTAGAGTCAGTTGCAAATGCGGAAAATCCCAGATGCGAATCCACCAGTAATCTAGTCTGACCAGGTTAAGGAACGAAGCAACTGTGATTCCTATCGAGTAGGCGAGCAGGATTACATCAAGAGTGGGCATGAGTGAGCAAAAGCGATTAACAGATTAACTTCGAAAAATATCATGTGGTTTATACCCTGACCAGACAGCCTGGTAGATTGCGAAAATCCAATGGCTGCTTAGTTACCTGTCTGATTATAATGTCCTTCTTGGCATCCACCTAAAAGTTCAATATTTTCTAAAAGTTATACCATGATAAGATAGTACAATTTTTAGGAAAAATGGTGGAAAATGACGCCATTAAAATCAACTAAGTTTGTCGACTCTATCAACTTCCCGAAAACACTGGCTTGCGGGAAATTTCGTTGGGAGAGGTTACTAGTTGCGTACTACAGCTAAATAATCTTTCTGAATTTCAATACCTTATCAATTATATCCCTAAATCAAACTCTTCAACAATACAGGCATGAAGTATATTCACACTTGGTTTATTGGTCTTCTCGGGCTGGTTCAAGTGGTTTTTCCGGATGAAGTTTTTTCGCAAATAGTTGCCAGTAATCAGCCGCGCTACGAAACGATCCAATCCGCACAAATCACTCCACAGCCATCAGTCGACAAGGTAATTAAGGGGACGGTCAAGGACGAAAATGGGCAGGCCTTACCAGGCGTAAGTGTGGTTATCAAAAATACGAGTCAGGGCACTACGACCGATCCGAATGGAGCCTATCAACTCACCGTTCCCGATGCGGGCACCACCCTGGTTTTCAGCTTTGTGGGCTATCTGCCTCAGGAAGTACCGATCGGCAATCAATCCGAAGTCAATACTACCCTCCAGGTCGATACGAAGCAACTGAATGAAGTCGTCGTGGTGGGCTACGGCACCCAGCGTAAACGCGATTTGACCGGTTCGGTGGTGTCGATCAAAGGCGATGAAGTAACCAAAGTACCGGTTACGTCGCCCATTGAAGCGCTTCAGGGAAAGATTCCCGGTGCCGACATTTCGCGGACGAGCGGCTACGCGGGCCAGGGGCCTTCTATCCGGATTCGGGGCAACCGCTCCATTGCGAATCCGAGCAGTTCCAACAACGTACTGTACATTGTGGATGGTGTACAGGGCGTGAACGCAGCCGATATCAACCCCAATGATATTCAGACGATTGACGTATTGAAAGATGCTTCCTCTACGGCTATTTACGGTTCGCGCGGGGCGAACGGCGTTATTATCATTACCACCAAGCGCGGTTCGGGCGGCAAGCCCAAACTAAGCCTTAATTCCTACGCCGGAATTTCGGAAGTGGCGGGTTATGGCGCGTTTATGACGGGACCCGAATACATTGCCTTCCGGCGCGAAGCCTACCGGGCATCGGGCACCTGGACCAGCCCCGCCGACGATTCGAAGATATTTAATGCCAATCAGTTAGATGCTATCCAGAAGCAGCAGTTCCCGGTGTGGCCCGATCTGATACTACAGCCCGGATTTCAGCAGAACCATCAGTTGGGTATTACGGGCGGTACCGATAAAACCAAGATTTACTTCTCGGGTGAATATTTCCAGGAAAAAGGGCTGATGAAACTGGATGAATACAACCGGTATTCGGCCCGACTGAACATCGACCAGACGATCAACGACTGGGTGAAAGTGGGTATACAGACTCAACTGGCTTATATCGATAACGATATCCGCCGGGACCCCTTCAACCGGGCATCGAGCATTTTGCCACTGGGTACGCCCTACGACGCAAACGGGGCCTTTATCCCGTTTCCGTTAGGTGGCAGCATCATTAACCCGCTGGCCGACGAACAACCTAACGCCTATAAACGGAACACAAAAACGAACCGGGGTACATTATCGACCTACCTCGAACTGACACCCTTCAATGGGTTTTCGATTCGCTCAACGCTGGGCGCTATTTTTTCGACCTCCGAAGCGGGCAGTTATTACGGCGTAAACACGATTGATGGCGCCGGAAGTCGGGCGCAGGCCTCGATCACCAACAACCAGAGCCGCAACCTGAGCTGGGAGAACGTATTCACGTACAAGCGGACCATTCAGGATCACGCGTTCACGATTACGGGCGTAACCAGCTACCTGACCTTTACCAATACGTCGAGTTTTGCGGGGGGTAATAACCAGCTGATACCGGCCCAGTTTTTTTATAACCTGGCGGCCGCTAACCAGAACCCATTTTGGGGAAGTGGCTATAGCCAGAATAAGCTGATTTCGTTTACCGGACGTATCAATTATAGCTGGAAAGACAAATACCTGCTGACCGTTACGGGACGTAGCGACGGATCGTCTAAATTGGGCGCTGGCCATAACTGGGCCTTTTTCCCCTCGGCAGGCTTGGGCTGGCGTATCAGCGACGAGCCGTTTATGAAAAATCAGAAGGTGATAACAGACTTGAAATTACGGGCCAGCTATGGCGTATCGGGCAACGACGTGATCAACCCCTATGCAACTCAGAATTCCCTGTCAACGGTTTCCTTTGCCTATAGCGATGCCAATGCGGCCAATGCGTACCTGATCAGCCCAACCATTGGCAATCAGGATTTGAGATGGGAATTGACCACCACCGCTGACGTTGGACTGGACGTGGGGCTGCTCAACAATCGAATTACGGCCAATATCGATTATTACAATGCCCGCACGAACGACCTTATTTTCCCGTATACACTTCCGCTGCTGACGGGCGTAACCACGGTGAACCGGAATATTGGCGTTACCCGGAACAAGGGTCTTGAGATTGGCATTACGACGCAAAATATTAACAAGAAAGGCCTCAGCTGGTCAACGAATCTAACGTTTGCCCGCAACCAGGAACGTATCGTTTCGCTGCCCAACGGCAACGTCATCGCCGATGATTACCGAAATTCGCTCATCGAAGGCCAGCCATCGCAGATTTACTACGATTACAAAAAGATCGGTATCTGGCAGTCAGGCGAAGAATCGGAAGCGGCCAAATTCAACGCTATTCCCGGCGATATCAAAATTGCTGACCTGAACGGCGATGGCAAAATCGACGGAACCGACCGAACCATTATCGGCTCCCGCGTGCCGCAATGGACGGGCGGCTTAAGCAACGACATTCGGTATAAAGGCTTCGATCTGAACGTATTGCTGGTGGCTCGCGCAGGTCAGTGGATCAGCTCAGATTATTACGCAAAATACACCCGGAACGCCAGCAGCAACGGCGCCAGCATCGACTACTGGACCCCCGAAAACCCAACCAACGAATACCCACGCCCGAACGCCACCCGTAGCTCGACCTACGTAACGACGCTGACCGAACGGCAGGCTTCGTTTGTCAAAATCAGGAACATAACCCTGGGGTACATGATCCCGAAATCAATAACGAATAAGGCCAAAATTGACAACCTGCGGGTGTATGTGTCGGGTAAAAATCTGTACACGCTAAGCAACCTGAAAGACTTTGATCCCGAAGGCGAAGGGGTCATTGACCGGCCGCTCAACCGCCTGTACGTGTTTGGCATCAACCTTGGTTTTTAAATTTACCCCCAACCCCCTGAAGGGGGCTTTGGTTGAGTATGAGGAAAGCCCCCTTCAGGAGGTTGTGGGTATTCTCGCTCTGGAATAATGTAAATGTCCGTAGGTAATTAATAGGAGCTACATCAATGAAAACATACATAAAATACATACCCCTCGTCGCTCTGGCCGTTACGTTGCTAGCCTGCAAAGAACAACTGGTGGAATATAACCCGGCGGGGTCAACGGCGCAAAGCCTGTTTACTACGCCCGAAGGCATCGAAGCGGGAGTCAACGGGATTTACACGTACAACCGCTATTTCTACGGGAAAGAAGAGGGGCAGGCACTCATGGAAATGGGGACCGACATCTGGACCAATGCGGCCAACAATGGTAATTCGGGCTCCAACGGCGTATTTCCACAACCATCCCTGATGACGTATCAGGGTTTGACGACGGATAATGTGTGGGTGAAAAACCGGATGTGGCAGCAATGCTATGCCGCTATCAATCTGGCCAACAACGTGTTGAAGTATTTACCTAACGCGGGCGTACTGGCAACTCGCCAAACACAACTGGAAGGCGAAGCCCGGTTTCTGCGGGCCTGGTATTACTGGCATCTGGTCGAAAGTTTCGGGGCCATTCCCCTTCAATTAATACCCACGGAAACCATCGAAACAACGGCAACCCGTACGCCCGTCGAAACGGTGTACGAGCAGATTTTCCAGGATCTTCAAGTTGCCGTAACGGCCATTCCACAAACCACCACGGATTACGGACGTATTACCCGGCCAGCCGCCGAAGCGTTTTTGGCGAAAGTGTATCTGACGCGGGGTAAGAACCAGGAAGCGAGCAATTACGCCAAAAAGGTGATCACCGGCTATACGTACAAGCTGTTGCCCACTTATGCCAGTTTGTGGTCGATGACGGGCCAGCAAAACACGGAGGTGTTGTGGGCGGTAAATTACTCGACCAACCTGGCGTTCAATGCGGGTAGTAACATCAATCACACGCTGTTCCTGATGGAGTATAATACCCAGCCAGGCATGAAGCGCGACGTAGCCAATGGTTTTCCAAACGTTCGCTACATGCCGACCTTGTTCCTGCTCAGTCTGTTCAACGAACAAAACGACTCTCGGTATAACGCATCATTCAAGTCGGCCTGGCTGGCTAACGAAACCGATGCGACCAAGCGTCCGGCGGGGATGAACGTGGGTGATACGGCCATTTTGACCACAAAATATCCGGTGACGGCGGCTTTCCGGCAGTCCAAAAAATACAGGATTTACGACCTGAACGATATGTATAAAGCCGATGGCACACCCAACGACCGCTTTCACTACGTATCCCTTCGGAAGTTCGATGATCCCACACGGGCCACAGATGCCACCACAGAGAGTTCGCGGGATGCCTACATCCTTCGATTGGGTGAAGTCTATTTGCTAGCTGCCGAGGCTCAGTTGAACTTAGGGAAGAAAGATTCAGCCGCTTATTACCTGAACGAAATCCGGACGCGGGCGGCTGTAACAGGTCGCACTACCAACATGCGCGTCGCGGCCGCCGACGTAACGATCGACTTCATACTGGACGAACGCGCCCGCGAATTAGCGGGTGAACAGGTACGCTGGTTTGACCTGAAACGCACGAGCAAGCTGGTCGAGCGCGTGAAGAAGTACAACCCCGATGCAGCTCCCAACATTCAACCGTTTCATGCCCTACGTCCCATTCCGCAGAGCGAAATTGACGCCGTGACAAACAAGGGAGATTTCAAACAAAATCCGGGTTATTAACAGACGTTCAGAGTTAATACAGTTCAAAACTTCCCGAAAGACCAGACCTTTCGGGAGGTTTTATTGTCGGGATATATATACAGATTGTATGGAGAATCAGTTGGCCCCAGAAACGGCCGGGGCTTATAATCAGCTGAATCAGTTATAAGGAGACTTGGTCAGCGTGCTGGAAGTAATTTTTCTCTAATTGAACAAACAGCGCTGAGTTAAAAACGATGAAAGCCATAGAAAACCAGAAGCCATAATGGGGCGTAATCCAACTGATCGCAGCGCTGGTATGAGCAATCAGAATAATGAGGGCAAATGTTTTAACAAATTGTTTGGGCAACCAATAACCGATCACTCCAATTGCAATCAGCCAGGCAAATGAAATCAGAAATATACCTGATACGTGGTTTTTCATAAGGGCCGCTCCTATCGGATTGGCTTCACGGCCTGCCTGCAGATTGCCATTCCAGTAAGCCGCTGGCTGGTTAATAATAGTGACGGTTTCATCGACCAGGCAAGCGCAATAGGCTGGGATCAGAATAATTAATCTATTTTTCAGTTTCGACAGCAACATAATTAGTTGTTTCTCAGGTAAACGATGGTCAAACAAATATACATTCGGGGTAATTATTCTTAAGCAGGTTGTTTACTTTTCAGCAACTTCTGTACTATTCTTCGCCATATCTCAACGATCATTCGTTGCTATCAGCTTTCGCTAACATTGTATAATTTCCAGAGAAAATGGTGGAGATTGAGATTGATATAAATGAGTAAGTTTGTTTCAATGCACGAGTTCCAAAGGAGCGCATTTTTGTCATTCCAGATCCTACTATGAATCGATATACCCAAACCTTTCCGCTTTTAATCTTCTTGCTTTTCCTTTCTCTGACGCTCTCCACCGCGCAGCAGACAGCGAAAAAGAATCAGGCTATTACCATCGTCATTCCCGCGTCGGCTCATGTGCGAACGACGTTCGGGGCGGAAAAGCTGAAACAGGCCTTGACGAAGGCGGGGTATCAGTCCACGGTAGCGAAAGGTCCGCAGGCGAAAAGTACTGATACGCAGATTGTTATTGGGCTATGGTCTGATAACGTAGTGAAACCAGTGATCACGACCTATGCACTTACGGTTCCTGCTGACCTAAAAAAGGAAAGTTTTTCGATTCGAAGAGACCCTCAAAAACCGCTGCTCATTGCCGGGGCCGATCCATCTGGTACGTTATACGGCTGTATGGAACTGGCCGATCAGGTGACGGCAACGGGTAAACTTCCCGAAACAATAAACCTCAGCGATAAACCCGAAATGGTGTTGCGTGGTACGTGCATTGGCGTACAAAAACCTACCTATCTGCCCGGTCGGGATGTGTATGAGTATCCCTACACACCCGAAACGTTTCCGTGGTTGTACGACAAAGCGCTCTGGATTCGGTATCTGGATATGATGGTCGAAAACCGGTACAACTCGCTTTACTTGTGGAATGGGCATCCGTTCGCGTCGCTGGTTCGGCTAAAAGAGTATCCCTACGCCGTTGAAGTGGACGACGCTACGTTCAAAAAGAACGAAGAAATGTTCCGTTTCCTGACCGAAGAAGCCGACAAACGGGGCGTCTGGGTGATTCAGATGTTCTACAATATTATCGTATCCAAACCCTTCGCGGAACACCACAAAATCAAAACGCAGGACCGCAACCGACCAATTGTTCCGCTCATTGCCGATTATACCCGCAAGTCGATTGCCGCCTTTGTGGAGAAATACCCGAACGTAGGGCTGCTCATTGCGTTGGGCGAAGCGATGGAAGGCGTTGGTCAGGATGATGTGGACTGGTTCACAAAAACAATTATTCCCGGTGTGAAAGATGGCCTTAAAGCCCTCGGCCAAACCAACGAGCCCCCCCTTGTGCTACGTGCCCACGACACCGATGCGCCCCGCGTGATGAAAGCCGCGCTGCCTTTGTACAAAAATTTATACACCGAAGCCAAGTTCAACGGCGAAGCCCTGACCACCTACACCCCGCGCGGAAAATGGGCTGAGTTGCACCGCACACTCAGCAATATCGGTACGGTACAGATCGAAAATGTCCATATTCTGGCGAATCTGGAGCCCTTCCGCTACGGTTCAGCCGATTTTATTCAGAAGTCGGTGCAGGCCATGCATAACGTGTATGGTGCCAATGGCTTGCATCTCTATCCACAGGCGTCATACTGGGACTGGCCTTACACCGCCGACAAAACGACACCGCGTCAACTCCAGCTCGACCGCGACTGGATCTGGTACAAAACCTGGGCGCGCTATGCCTGGAAAGCCGGGCGGAATCGCCCTAACGAGGTAACGTATTGGGGCAATCAACTGGCGGAGAAATATGGCTTACCGCTGGACAAAGGAAAAGACGTACTGGAAGCCTATGAGCAAACAGGCGAGATTTCTCCGAAACTGCTACGTCGCTACGGCATCACCGACGGCAACCGCCAAACCCTGACACTGGGCATGTTGATGACGCAACTCATCAATCCATTTCGCTACGGTCTGCTTACGTTGCTGTACGAGTCAGAAGCCCCTGAAGGCGAGATGATTATCGACTACGCAGAGAAAGATTGGAAGCATGAAAAACACATTGGCGAGACACCCGTTCAGGTTGCCGATGAAGTTGTCGAACATGGTAAAAAGGCGGTAGAAGCCATCGACAAAGCTACTGGGGCCGTCACGAAAGACAAGGAAGAATTTACGCGATTGAAAAATGACGTGTATTGCCAGAATGCAATGGCGAATTTCTACGCGCAAAAAGCCCGGGCTGCGTTAGCCATTTTGCGGTACAAATATTCCAACGACGTGCGGGATCTGGACAAGGCCGTGCCTTTTCTGGAAAGCAGTGTAAAACACTACGCCGATCTGGTGAACCTGACCAAAGATACGTACCTGTATGCCAACAGTATGCAGACGAAACAGCGCAAAATTCCCATGCGGGGCGTCGATGCTACGTATATAACCTGGGCCGAAATGTTGCCGGTTTATCAGAAAGAACTGAACCATTTCAAGCACTCGATTGACTCGCTGAAAACTGCCACGAATACGGTGGCGAAACAGCCAATTGCCTTAAAGCCAGCCACAGTTACGATACAAAGTCCACAGCTTGAAACGTATGCTATCGAAAAAGGGCAACGCGTGTTTGCAGATACAGCCGCTACAATCAGTGAATTTGCGCCCGAGTTGAAGCGACTGAAAGGGCTGAAATTTTCGAAAGCGAAGCAGCAATTGGAACGTACCAGCCTCACATTCACGACGACCCAACCCGTGAAATTGCTGGTGGGCTTTTTTACCGAAAAGAACCCCAACTACCTACCCACTCCTGAACTGGAAACTGATGCCAGCGCGAATGACTACGGCCAGTCGGAAATCAAAATCTCGAATGCCATTCTGGTGAGCGGACAACCGCCGGTGAACATACACGCCTACTCGTTCAAGTCCGGTCAGCACACACTGAATCTGGGCAAAGGCGCTTGCTTATTGCTGGGCTTTATGGATGGAAATCAGGAAATTCCCATTTTCGATGCGGGCCTCGCGGGAAACAAGAAGAATATTGACTGGCTGTTTGAGTAAATCATAAACAGAATTATTGTCCACAGAGCGGTCCGCCGGTGCGGCACGGAGAGCACAAAGCAAAAAATAATTTAAAACTCTGTGTTCTCCGTGCCGCACTGGCGGACCGCTCTGTGGACAATACATTTACTTAATTCGCAATGATCAGTTCGATTTCGTTGTCGTGAAAAACCTGTTTATGTTTTTCTTCGATACCCGCGTCGGTAATGATGTAATTGATGAGCGACAACGCGCCTAAACTGGCAAAGGCGCTCTTGCCAATTTTGGTTGAATCGGCGACTAGATACGTAGTATCGGCAGCATCGATCATGGCTTTTTTTACTACTAAGTCGCTGATACTCGGATAGGTAAGCCCTGACTTTAGTGATAGGCCCGCGGTAGCCAGAAATAATTTCTGCACGTTAATTCCTTTGAAAAAATCGGCGGCTTTCTGTCCCGTCAGCGACAGGGTTGGTGGCTTAAACTCCCCACCGGTCATAATGACTTCAATACCCGGCTCGGCTCCCAGAATCAGGGCTATGTTTAAAGCATTGGTAATGACGGTAAGGTTCTTGTAGCCGCGAAGTTTCTTGGCAATTTCGGTCGTTGTCGAACCCGAATCCAGAATGATGCTGTCACCGCTTTCAATGAACTCCAGGCACTTAGTGGCAATCAGTTCTTTTTTGTCGATGTTTTCCTGATTACCTAACGAAAATGTACGTACCTGATCTTCAACGTTTTTCAGGTAAGCGCCACCGTGTTCTTTGGTCACCAGTCCGTCTTTCTCTAATTTTTCGAGGTCCTGACGAATCGTGACTTCCGTTACTTTAAAGATTTTGGCCAGGTCGATTACCTTAGCCGAACCATCTTCCTTCAATAATTCGAGTATCTTATCCCGACGTTGGTTCGCCAACATAGTTCTTTCTTTATGAAACAGCCAAAAGTAAGTAAAAGAACAATCTGCTACGTTATACTTTAAACGTAAGAAATCAATAGCAAACGCAAATATATTTATTACTCCGATGCCCATAGTAAGACTACCGAGACAGATGAGTCAACACGGGTGACTTAGGCGACACACATCTGTCAAGAAGATACAACGAAGTAAGTTACAAAACCCTTGATACGACAGTACTCCGTCGGAGTAAACGGCTACTTAGCCAGCTTAGACTCAACGCACCCAAAAAGACAATGACGAACTTGACAATAGCCGGTACGTTGACCGAAAGAAGAGCGAATTGTAACCAGGTGACAAATCCGTAATGCACGACGTAAATCCCGTAAGCATTGGCCGACAAACTGTTCCATCCTGTAAGCGGGCGGGTAATTGACTGTTTGAAAAAACTGATGCATGCCCCCATACTAGCCAGGCAACTGGCAACAAACACTACATCATACAGGAAGTAGCCTTCTGTAGAGGTCATATACCCTTGCTTAACCCAGGTAGCTCCAGCACGGGAAATTATCACGAACAGTAAAAAACAGCCCAGACATACAACGAGCCAGACCAGCCGGTCTTTACCGAAAAGCCTGTTCTGACTGAAAAGATAATTCTGCCAATCGGTCGCACCCAGGCAACTGCCCAGCAGGAAGAATACTAAATAAAACAAAAGCCGGTTTAGTTGAAAATCGAATGGCCCCCAGTTGCCTACCCATGTATATTGGCCTACCCATAAACTCAGAGGAATCAGACTAATGGCAACAACTCCATAGATAACTGCGGATAAATAAACCGGCCGTTTGCTCAGCCTGGCCAACCAATATCCAACGCCTATGTAAAAGGACTTTCTCCACTTGAAAATGAGGACCGCAACACCATCAAACGCTACTAACAGCCAGATAAACCAGGGCGGACCAACGGGCCATTGTTGTACTAAACTATAATCCTTTATGAACGTAGTAAAATCCGTTGACTGCGTAACCTGGTAAAAAGTAGGCGCATAAGCGATCGGAATAAGGATCACCTCAGCGATTAGAAAAGGAATTCCCAGCCGGATGAAACGATCTATCAGATAAGCCCTTATACCTTTTTTAGCTAGGCCCCGATAGACAAACAAGCCACTGATCAAAAACATCAATGGCATGAAAAACAGGTCATTGAAGCTAATGAACGTATCCAGGCCCGACCAACGATTGTCATCTACGATGGGGGCAGTTGAATAGATATAATGAGTCGGGTCAAAATAAGCAAATGTGGGATACGCCAATGCCGCATGATGCGCGACGACCAGAAGTGTAACAAACGAACGTAAATAGTCAAGCCAAATCGCTCGAGCGTCACCAGTTTTCATATAAAGCTTCAGGAATAAGAATCCATCAGCTAAAGGAGGACAGAAAATCAGAAAAGATGCATCCTCTTGTGTCAATACGTCTAAATTTTTATAGTCTTTAATCCCGTTTACAGCTTCACCTGCGCCAGTCGAATGGGGCAAACAGCAGCTCATCGTGAATCTATTTGTACCTGCATCAAGGGAATTTGGTATAAAAGAAAAATAAAAAAAAGATGAGATAATCGGCAGGAAAGCATATGAAAGCCTTCTGCTGGCTATCAATGGTCGATAACTGGAATTATTAGAGCTAATAATGATTTAAATGATGATTCAGCTTATAGCATCAGGTCTATTTCCCCCAACTTTATCCCGCTACAGAATAAGTAGGCACGCCTGAATTTTTCTTTTTTTTGTTTTTTTAACCCTGGTATTTACGGAAGCCACCTTACAATAGCCCGCCTATCAACTTGAGCCGTAGAACTAACCTTCCCTGCTCCATGATAATAGCTTTGGGCTGATCAATAGTCATATTATAATATTGTTAATGTAGATCACTATTCAGCAAAGAACGTTAAAGAGATAAAATCTTACTTCTTTAAATAATTATACTTTTACTCAAAATACAGTATACATCGCATTCTATAATCGAGTGGGCCTGAAAGTATCTATTCTATGTTTACTTACATAACGTTGTCAAAAATTCCTTTTCGGCAACGTTCCCGGTAACGATTGCGTAAAAAGAGCCAATCAAATACTTGTTTTCTACAATTTTTCTCCCAAGTTTTAATATACTCTTACGTTAGAAATCGGTTAGTCTCAACCAGAATAAATTCAATTTACCCTCTTGTATTGTCAAACTGGCGTCGATGAATTTTACCCCTCGCAAATGATCAAAAACGCATCGATTAAGTCGCAAATAGCCAGCAAATCAGCCAGGGACAATTTTAGAAATTAGTAATAAAACAGTCAGTTTTCGGTACCTCACTCCTACTAATTCAATTGATTTTTACAACTAAACCAATACATATGAAGCCTATTTTAACGTATAGACGATCATGGAAAATCAACCTGATCTTTGTTTTATTTTGTTTTTCTTTCGCTCAGCTCTATGCGCAGACGAATACTATTACGGGCAAGATCACAGACGAAACCGGGAAACCTCTGCCGGGCGCTTCCATTTTGGTGAAATCTGCCAAAACGGGAACGATCTCGAATCAGGACGGTGTATATTCCATCTCTGCTGAGAAAAACGCAGTTCTGGTCATTAGCTCGATTAGTTTTGACACCCAGGAAGTTCCGGTCAACAATCGGTCGGTTATTGACGTATCGATGCAGGCATCCAACAAAACGCTTAATGAGGTCGTAGTGGTTGGATATGGTACGCAGAGCAAACGCGCCATCACGGGAGCCGTTGCATCTGTCGGATTTAATGAATTCAAAGACCGGTCGTTCAGCAACGTTACGCAGTCGCTGGCGGGTAAAATTGCCGGGGTAAATATTTCGCAGTCACAGGGAGCACCGGGCGTTTCGCCCATCATCCGCATACGGGGTGTCAGTTCGATTACGGCCGGAACGAATCCGCTGTTTGTCGTCGATGGCGTTCCACTAGAAAACTTCAACTTAAACCTGATCAACCCGCAGGATATTGAGTCGGTCGACGTATTGAAGGATGCATCATCGGCGGCTATTTATGGTTCGCGGGGTGCCAGTGGGGTTATTCTGGTTACCACGAAACTGGGGAAGCCCGGAAAAACCACCATCAGCGCGGGTTATGAATATGGCACGCAGACGGTGGCTCGCAAAGTGCCACTGATGAATGCGCAACAGTGGATTGGCTATTACATTGATGCCCACAACAACGCCTGGGTCGACCTGAATCCGGCGGTCAACAAAGCGTCTGACCCTAACAGTGCCCGTCCGTCAACGTATCGCATTCCCGAAGATTTCATTACTAATCCGCAGCAATTTGGCAATGGTACCGACTGGCAGGATGTCATGTTCCGGGTAGCACCGTCGCATAATGCGCAACTATCGGTTTCGGGCGGTACCGAGAAAACCCAGTTCTTATTCTCGCTGGCGTATCTGGACCAGCAGGCGGTTTTGGACGAAAACTATTACAAACGCCTGGCGCTACGTTCCAACATCAAGCATAAGGTATCAGATAAGTTTAGCCTTGGCCTGAACCTGGGGGCGACGACTATATTTGACCGCACAGAAGGGACGCAGGGTAAAAGTGATGTCATCAGTCTGGCTCAGCAAAGTGATCCGATCTTTCCGGTTTACAATGAAAATGGAAATCTGGGCTATCGCGATCCTAATTCGGTCTGGAATAAATACGTTGCCTACAATGATTTGAACCTGTGGCACCCGTATTCGCTAACTCGCTTCTATCACAAGCAGAATAAATCATTCAATACACTTGCCACCGCCTTTGCCGATTACTACGTTACCGATGATCTGAAGTTTCGGACGAGCATCAGCGGCAACCTGTTCAATACGCGACTGAACTCGTACCGGGTTAAAAACCAGGGGTATGGCTATTCAGGGTTGCTGCCAGCCGAAGGAAATGTGCAGTCGTCGTATATGCTGAACTGGCTGTCGGAAAATACGCTGACGTATGACAAACAATTTGGCGATCACAGCCTGAATGTGCTGGCCGGTTACTCAGTTCAAAAACAACGCGATGAATTTGCTACCGTTACGTCGGGCAGTTTCCCGAACGACCTGGTCGAAACCCTGAACGCGGGTGTCGTGACAAGTGGCTCCAGCACGGCTACCGAATGGTCGATGATTTCGTATCTGGCTCGTGCTCAGTACAACTACCAGAATAAATATTTCCTGACAAGCACGATTCGCCGGGATGGCAGCTCCCGTTTCGGAACGGACACTCGCTGGGGTTACTTTCCGTCGGTATCGGCTGGCTGGCTGATTTCGGACGAGTCGTTTATGAAAAATGCTACGTTCATAAACAACCTGAAATTGCGGGCCAGCTACGGCATGGCGGGTAATAACCAGATTCCGAACTACGGAGCCATTAGTTTGTTAGGCTCGTCCAACTACGTTTCTGGTGCTACGTTGGCATCGGGTCTGGCAATCGGCAATATTGCCAATACCAACCTGAAATGGGAACGGACAACTCAGTTGAACATTGGGCTGGACTTACGCATGTTGAGCGACCGCATCGGGTTATCAGCAGAGTATTATCACTCCGTTACGAATGACATGCTGCTGAACGTACCCGTACCCGATATTTCCGGCTTCTCTACGCAGTTAACGAACATCGGAAAAATGCAGAATCGCGGTGTTGAATTGAATCTGAATACGAAGAACACAACGGGTAAATTTCTCTGGACAACTGATTTTAATATCAGTTTCAACCGAAACAAAGTACTTCAACTAGGCCCCGGCAATGCACCCATTACGTATACGGACTACGTCGTGGCGGTAAAAACCGAAGTGGGTCAGCCCGTTTCTAATTTCTTCGGCTACGTAGTGGATGGCGTCTTCAAAAACCAGGTGGCTGTTGATGCCGCTCCGCACTACAGCACCACCAAACCCGGCGATCCAATTATTCGTGATGTGAATGGAGACGGCAAAATCACCGTTGACGACCGGACGACGCTGGGTAATAATCAGCCCGATTTCATTGCCGGTATTACCAATAATTTCTCCTACAAGGGATTCGATTTCTCGTTCATGCTGCAAGGTTCGTATGGCGGTGAGATTGTCAATCAGAACTTCCGCTACTTAGGGTTCTGGAACAATGGCCGGAACATGTATGCGAGTGTGGATAACCGCTGGCGTTCAGAAGCCGATCCCGGCGATGGCAAGCACTTCCGCGCAACCCTCGGCCTGACAGGTTTGCAGGATCAGTTTCATAGCCTATGGGTTGAAGATGCCTCGTTCACGCGCCTGAAAAATATTCGGGTATCGTATACGCTGCCGACCTCGCTGATGAGCAAAACGCCGTTCCGGGTAGCCCGCGTGTATGTGAACGCCGAGAACGTGTATCTGTGGAGTTCCTACACCAACTACGATCCCGAAAACACGACCTACGGCGCCAGCAATTACTCCAGCGGCAGCAATGGATTGAATGCTTCGGGTAATGCACCGAACGGTGCGTTCATTGGCGTTGACTACGGTTCGTATCCGCTTCCCCGCTCGGTAACTGTAGGCTTAAAGCTTGATTTTTAAAGAATTATAGAAAGCTTTTTATCGATTTCCCGAAGACACTGAACTTCGGGAACGTAGTAAAAATCAAACTTGAAACGACAATGAAACATATAAAACACATTCTAGCCATCGTCTGTCTCTGCCTGGCGGCCACAGGATGCAAAGAGTCTTTTTTGAATCTTAATCCAGTTTCCAACCCCACCGCCGATAATTTCAAAACCAGAGATGATTTTGAACTGGCGGTCAATGCGGCCTACGCGTCGCTGTATCTTGTTTATCATCCCGAAGGATCGGTTTCGTATGCGAATGAGCAAATGAGCGACAACGCCATTGTGTTCAACATTTCGGGTATCCAGTCCGACAAATGGCAGTTCAAGGATTACAGCCTCGCGACGTCCAATACGATGATTTATCAGTTCTGGCAGGAATATTATAAAGCGATTTTCAATGCTAACATTGTACTGGACAAGATTGAAGGCGCTAGCGTGGATGCGGGGTATAAAGACGGCGTTAAAGCCCAGATGATGTTTTTAAGGGGTCTCTATTATTTCGATATGGTTCAGCTTTGGGGCGATGTGCCGCTGGTTACGACACCATTAACAGGCGAAGAAAGTTATGGCGTGCTACGTTCTCCGCAAAGTGCTGTTTATGACCAGATTAAGAAAGACCTCATCTACGCGGCCGATAAACTGCCTTTAGCGTCGGCGATTACCATGCCAGGACGGGCCTCAAAAGGAGCTGCACAAGCGTTGCTGGGCAAAGTGTATTTAACGCTAGGCGATAAAACATCAGCGGCTACGGTCCTGAAAGAAGTCTACAACAGCAACCAGTATTCATTGCTGGCAGGCTATGCCGATTTATGGGGACCAACTGTAAAAAACACGAAAGAATCCGTTTTTGAGATTCAGTACCTGGGGGGTAATGCCTCAGCCCCCTTTAGCCGTTACTACCAGACGTTCTACCCAAACAACAACTTTCTGGGCTTTTACGGGGGCGGCATGAATCAGGTAACCGACGATCTGTACAACGAATTTGAAGCCAACGACCCTCGTCGTGATGTGTCAATTGCGCTGGGCTACAACAACTCGGGCACGTTCATTTCGCAGAAATACCCGATCAAATGGACCGATACCAAAGCGACGCAGGTTGGCGGTAACCCACTGGCTAACAACAATTTTATGGTATTACGCTACGCGGATGTGTTGCTGATGTTATCGGAGGCCAATGGCGATGCTACGTACCTTAATCTGGTGCGGACACGGGCTAAATTGCCCAAGTTTGGCGACGCTGCGTATCCTACGGCCAAATATGCAACCCTCGACCTGGCCATCGAACATGAACGACGGACAGAATTAGCGATTGAATTCCACCGCTGGTTCGATCTGAAGCGGACGAACCGCGCCATTCCGGTGCTGACGGCCAAAGGAAAAGCTATCACCCAGACGAAACTGCTGTGGCCTATTCCGCAAATTGTGCGGACGCAAAACGCAGCGATTACCCAGAACGCTGGGTACTAACAATTAGCATACCGGCCTTTCAACTTCCCGAAAGTTTAGAGCTTTCGGGAAGTTGCATTTAAGTTCTGTTTTGATTCACTAGGTCAAAACCCAGCGAGCCAACGAAACATATGATTGGCAAAATCATACAATCCGGCGAAAAAATCATACACAGTACAACCTTGAAAAAACGCATTCTTTGTACATGCTAAACCTGATTTTTAAACGAAGCCTTCTTTTTACTTTTCTAGCGACAATCATTGTCGCGTGTAGTACGGCTGAAAACGACAAAAAAGCACCCGATTCAAAACAGCTTATCATCTCGGAGAACAACCGATTTCTGGCCGTTGGCGATAACAAACCCTTCTTCTGGCTGGGCGACACGGGTTGGTTGTTGTTCGGCCGGCTGACGCGCGAAGAAGCCGAAACGTATCTGGAAAACCGGAAGCAGAAAGGCTTCAACGTCATTCAGGTAATGGTGCTGCACACGCTTAAAGTCACCAACGTATACGGCGATTCGGCGCTGATCAATAAGAACGTAGCAACGCCACTTATAACAAAAGGATCTTCCTTCGGCGACTCAACCGAATACGACTTCTGGGATCACGTTGATTTTGTGGTAGACAAAGCCGCCGAAAAAGGAATTTATATGGCGCTGGTTCCGGTTTGGGGCAATAACGTCAAACAGGGAGGGGTCAATCAGCAGCAAGCCAAAGTCTATGCGGAGTTTCTCGCCAATCGCTACAAAAACCGACCAAATATTATCTGGTTAAACGGTGGTGATATTAAAGGCGCTGACTCGCTGGACGTCTGGAAAACCATTGGCAGAACGATCAACCAGGTCGATTCGACGCATTTGATTACGTTTCATCCACGCGGTCGGTCATCGTCAACGGAGTGGTTCCACAATGAACCCTGGCTGGATTTCAACATGGTACAGTCGGGCCACAAGACCTATGCGCAGGACACATCGGCCAAAGAAACGTTGCATTACGGCGAAGACAACTGGCGCTACATTCAGGCCGATCTAGCCCTCAAGCCCACGAAACCCGATATCGACGGCGAGCCATCCTACGAGGGCATTCCGCATGGATTACACGACACTACGTTGCCGCGCTGGTCAGCCGATGATGTGCGTCGATATGGATACTGGTCCGTGCTGGCGGGTGCGTTTGGGTATACATACGGGCATAATTCGGTGATGCAGATGTACAAGACGGGCGATAAACACACGTCGTTCGGCCCGATTGAGGCCTGGGACAAAGCCATCGACGCACCCGGTGCCGGACAGATGATTCATCTGAAAAATCTGATACTGGCCCACTCCTTTTTCGACCGCGTCCCCGACCAGTCGCTGATTGCTAACCAAGGGAGTAAGTACGATTATTTAGTCGCCAGCCGGGGACCGGATTACGCACTGGTTTACACCTACACCGGCCGGAATATCAAGCTCAACATGGGCAAACTTCCGGGTAATACCGTAGCCGCTTCGTGGTTCAGTCCACACGATGGCAAAACGACCGCCATCGGCGACGTAGCGAACAAAGGGATTCAGGAATTTAACCCACCCGCCGAACCAAAAAACGGCAATGACTGGGTCTTAGTCATTCAGAAGAAATGAATCGACTCCTCTGCTCAATCATCACCCTGCTATTCCTCACGTCCTGCTCGAAGGATGTGTATATGTTCAGCTCGTTTCATGAACCGGCGAATGAAGGACTTCGGCTGATGTACAGCTACGACGGCTACAAGTGGACCGACTTGAACCGCACGTTCCTGAAACCCGAAATTGGCAATCAGAAAGTGATGCGCGATCCGTCTGTTGCACAGGGGAAAGACGGTACGTTTCATCTGGTCTGGACGAGTAGCTGGAAAGACGACAAAGGCTTCGGCTACGCCAGTTCAAAAGACCTGATTCATTGGTCAGCAGAGCGGTTTCTGCCAGTTATGGAGCACGAACCAACGACGGTGAATGTGTGGGCGCCCGAACTGTTTTACGACGACGAAGCCGATCAGTTTGTGATCATCTGGGCCTCCACCATTCCAAACCGATTTGAGCGCGGTATTGAGGAGGAGAAAAACAACCACCGGATGTATTACACGACCACGAAAGATTTCAATACCTTCACGCCAACTCAACTTTTTTTTGATCCGCAATTCAGCGTCATCGACGCCGTCATCGTAAAGCGCAAACACGCTGATTACGTGCTGGTTATGAAAGATAACTCGCGTCCAGAACGGAACATCAAAGTGGCATTTGGCGATAAAGCGACGGGACCATTCACCAACGTATCAACTCCATTCACAAAGCAATTCACCGAAGGACCATCCGTTGCCAAAGTCGGCGACGACTGGCTGATTTACTTCGACTCCTATCAGGATAAAAAATACGGTGCCGTGAAAACCCATGATTTCAAAACGTTCACCGATGTTTCCGATCAAACGGCTGTTCCTGAAGGCCACAAACACGGGACAATTTTTAAAGTGAAGAAGAAAGTTTTGACGGGGTTGTTGCATTGATGTTCGGCGTAGTCAGAGACTACGCCGAACATAGGTTTTGAAATTGAAGCTGATGAAATACAGTTTTTTAATAGCCTTTCTAATATCGCTGGCTTACGTAACGCACGCCCAGCAAACGGAGAAACGCTACCTGTCTGGCACGGGGAACGATAACACCGTGAACTGGCAATTCTATTGCACGGCAGGGCAGAATTCAGGTAAATGGACAACCATTCCGGTACCGTCGAACTGGGAGTTGCAGGGCTTTGGGAAATACAATTATGGGTTTGCCAAAGACAGTTCGCGTGGCAAAGAGCAGGGACTGTACAAGTATGCGTTTCAGGCACCGGCAGCATGGAAAGGTAAGCGAATTAACCTGGTGTTTGAAGGCGCTATGACTGATACGGAGGTAAAGCTGAACGGAAAGTCAGCCGGGTCAATGCATCAAGGTTCGTATTATGCCTTCAAATACGACGTATCAGATCTACTCAATTATGGGTCAGGGAATTTACTGGAAGCGACCGTATCGAAACACTCGACGAATGCGTCTGTCAACGAAGCCGAACGCAAAGGTGATTTCTGGATTTTCGGTGGCATTTTTCGACCCGTATATCTGGAAATTCTTCCTGCCGAACACATAGCCAACGTAGCGATCGACGCCAAAGCGAACGGTACGTTTACGGCTCAGATTCAACTCAATACAGCGGGTAAAACGACGGATGTTTCAGCCCAGATTTACACCACAAATGGACAAAAAGTCGGCACGTCCTTTAGCGCAAAAATTGAGCAGGGAAACCAATCCGTTACGTTGACGAAGGCACTACAGAATCCATTGCTGTGGACGTCCGAAACGCCAAATCGCTACAAAGTTGAATTCAGTCTGTTACAGGCAGGTAAACCAGTTCACGTAGTAACGAAGTACTTCGGTTTTCGAACCGTGGAGGTGAGGCAGCGGGATGGCATTTATGTCAACGGCACGAAAATAAAGCTCAAGGGCGTGAATCGCCATTCGTTCTGGCCGGAATCGGGACGAGCGCTGAGCAGGAAAATCAGTATTCTGGATGTGAATCTGATGAAGGACATGAGCATGAATGCCGTTCGGATGTCGCACTACCCGCCCGACGATCATTTTCTGGACATTTGCGATTCGCTGGGCTTGTTTGTGTTTGATGAACTGGCGGGCTGGCATGGCCATTACGATACGCCAACAGGTACCAAATTACTCCACGAACTCATTACACACGATGTCAATCATCCGTCGGTCATTGGCTGGATCAACGGCAACGAAGGTGGTCACAACTACGAGCTTGACCCGCTTTTCGCCAAAGAAGACATTCAAAAACGACACGTTATTCATGCCTGGGAGGATTTCGGTGGGTTCGATACGCAGCATTATCGCGAGTTCAACTACGGCATTGGCAATTACAACTACGGTCATTCGATAACACTGCCCACTGAATTTCTGCACGGTTTATATGACGGCGGCCACGGTGCAGGCATTGAGGATTATTGGGAAGCCATGTGGCACGACCCGCTGGCGGCCGGTGGTTTTCTCTGGGATTTTGCCGATCAGGGGGTGGTACGTACCGACCGAAACGGTGGAAAAGGTCCGCTCGACACCGATGGCAACCGGGGTGCCGATGGTATTGTGGGGCCGTACCGTGAAAAAGAAGGCAGTTACTTTACGGTTAAGGAAGTCTGGTCGCCGATCAAGCTGGAGCATCGGGAAATTACACCGACGTTTGACGGTACGTTCCCGATTGAAAACCGCTACCACTTCACCAACACGAACCAGTGTTCGTTCACCGGAAAACTAATTAAAGTGGGCGGGCCAAATGACGTGGTGAAACCCGTTGAAAAGACATTTTCTGTTACGGTTCCCAGCTTGAAACCGCTCGAAAAAGGTGCGTTGAAAGCCAGTCTGCCCGCCGATTGGAAAACCTACGATTTTCTGTACATCACAGCCGTTGACCCCCACAAACGAGAACTCTTTACCTGGAGCTTTCCGATCTCGTTACCCAATAAAATCACCTCGTCGCTCGTCAAAACCGACGGTGCGGGTACTGTAGCAAGGACCGAAACAGATTCCCTTTACAACGTAACAGCGAACGGGATAAAGTTATCGTTCAGCAAACGAAACGGCCTTTTGAAACAGGTGGGCAACACCACTGGAACGATTCCGCTGACCAACGGCCCCGTTTTGCAGGAAGGCGTCAACAATTTCAAAAATATCACCCAACGTACTGACGGCTCGGCGGTTATCATCGAATCGACGTTCGATCGAAAAAGTAGCTACAATACGGTACAGTGGACTATTTATCCATCAGGTTGGGTAAAAATGAAGGTACGCTACTTCCCGGATGGCTATTTCACCTTTATGAACGGCGTCAATTTCTCCTTCCCCGAAAGCGAAATGAAGGGCGTTAAATGGATGGGAAAAGGTCCGTATCGTGTCTGGAAAAATCGCATGAAAGGCGGTGCGCTGGGTGTCTGGCACAAAGCCTACAACAACACCGAAACGGGCGAGCAACCGCTGATTTACCCCGAATTCAAAGGCTATCACGCCAACATGTACTGGTGCAAATTTGAAGCAGCCGGTAACCCGTTCACCGTAGCAACGGAAAATGAAGATGTCTTTTTTCGACTCTTCACACCAGCCTGGAAAACAGATCAGTGGCACAACTACGAACCCATTTTTCCGTCGGGCGATATTTCATTCATGCAGGGCATCAGCAGTATTGGCACCAAAACACAACGGAACGAAACCACCGGCCCAATGGGGCAGAAATACGCGTTTTACGACTACGAAAAAGAACCCGCCCGCGCCAAAGAACTGACGTTGTACTTTGACTTTTCGGGAAAATGAAATTGCATGAAACCCTCAACCCCCTGAAGGGGGCTTTCCTCATACTCAATCAAAGCCCCCTTCAGGGGGTTGGGGGTATTGCTAATAGTTGAACAAAATGAAACGAACCCTCGCCACCTTATTTCTTTCCTTCCTCACCTCGCTCACCTTTGCGCAGGAGGCCCAGATCTGGGTGGCGCCGGATGGATCGGATGCAAATGCGGGAACGAAAGAGAAGCCTGTGGCGAGCGTACAAATGGCATTGCGTAAGGTTCGTGAACTGCGTCGGTTAGCGGACCCAGGTGTTGCCAAAGGCGCACATATCTATCTGAAAAATGGGCTATACGCGTTGAGCGAGCCCGTTTTCATTCGTCCCGAAGACTCCGGTACGTCAGCCAGTCCAACCGTTATCGAAGCGGCACATGATGAAAAGCCAGTTTTAAGCGGTGGCATAGCTGTCACGAACTGGCAGAAAGTAAGAGGCAACGTAGCGGATTTACCCAAAGAAGCCGTTGGAAAAGTCTGGATAGCTGACGCGCCCAAAGTCGGTGGTCGGCCGATTGAGTTCCGGCAGTTGTGGGTGAACGGTGAAAAAGCGACGCGTGCCAAAGACACACCCTATCCGCTGATGAACCGGATTTTGTCGTGGAATAAACAGGAACAAACCTGCTGGATTCCGGCCCCTAAATTTGGTGATTTGTCGAAAGCGGCTGGCCTCGAAATGCTCATTCATCAATGGTGGGCGATTGCCAATCTCCGCGTTAAACGTCTTGAGGTAAAAGGCGATAGTGCAAAACTCTGGTTCCATCAGCCCGAAAGCCGCATTCAGTCCGAGCATCCGTGGCCAGCGCCCTGGATTTCGAAGGAAACCGGTAACTCCGCATTTTACCTGAGCAACGCTATTCAGTTTCTGAACCAGCCCGGCGAATGGTTTCTGGATACCAGAGCCGAAAAAATCTATTACATCCCTCGTCCGAACGAAAACCTCGCCACGGCACAGGTTATCGCGCCCTCGCTCGAAACGCTGGTACGTATCACGGGAACAGTTGACCATCCGGTGTCAAACGTCCTGTTCAAAGGCATCGCGTTTCAGCATACGGGCTGGCTGCGGCCTTCGCAACAGGGGCACGTGCCGCATCAGGCGGGGCTGTACATGCTGGATGCCTACAAGCTGAAGATTCCAGGGACACCCGATAAAAAGTCATTGGAAAACCAGGCATGGGTTGGGCGTCCGGCAGCAGGGGTTGAGGTGAATTTTGCCAATCATACGGCCATCGAGAATTGTCAGTTCGAGCACATGGCGGCCACCGGGCTCGATTACCACAAAGGTGTTCAGGACAATATCATTCGGGGCAATCTGTTCAGCGACATTGGCGGTACGGGCATTCAGGCGGGTGTTTTTGCTGATGAAGCCACCGAGATTCATTTACCTTACAACCCTACCGACGAACGGGACGTGTGCAGCAACTTACTCATTAGCAACAACCTGATTACCAACGTAACAAACGAAGACTGGGGCAGTGTTGGCATTGGTGCGGGCTACGTCCGAGGGATCACGATCGAGCACAACGAGATCAGCAACGTATCGTACAGCGGCATCAGCCTGGGGTGGGGCTGGACACGTACCATCAACGCCATGCGGAACAATACCGTGGTGGCAAACAAAATTCATCACTTCGCCAAGCACCTATACGATGCGGCCGCCATTTATACGCTCTCGGCGCAACCCGGTTCGATCATCGCGGAGAATTACATTGACAGCGTTTACAAAGCACCGTATGCTCATCTTCCGACGCACTGGTTTTACCTGTACACAGACGAAGGTTCGTCGTATTTCACGATAAAGGATAACTGGACGCCCTCGGAGAAATACCTCCAAAATGCCAACGGTCCCAACAATGCATGGACGCACAATGGGCCGCAGGTGGCCGATAGCATCAAAACGAAAGCAGGTCTTCAGGCACCGTACCTGAATCTACTACGTAGCAAAACGTCCGTCGATCCGAAATGGGGAATCAATAAAGAAAATCCGGTCATTGTTGAACTAGTCGCAAATGCGGGCCAAGTTATTGATTTACAGAAACTAAAAGCTGTTTTGATTCGCACGAAGATCAATCCCGAATCGCTGTATCAGTGGGGAAATCACTACGTTATTTTCGATAAAGTGCAGGACGTATCCGTGCTCAGTGGGCGATTACAGTCCGCTTTTCCGGGCACGACGATCAAGACGTACTATGATCTATTTTACGAATTCAACCGAGACCGTTGCGGCAACAACGCCAAAGCCAGCGAGTGGGAACATACTATTTTAACCGCGAATCTGGTTGCCGATCCAAAACTCCAGAACGAGTATCTGGACTATCACGCTACGCAGTTTGAGAAATGGCCGGAGGTCGCCAAAGGGTTTTGTAACGCCAATTTTCAGCAACTGCTTTTATACAGAAACGGTCGGCAACTGATGCTGGTCATCAGTGTTCCCAAAGGCGAAAGTTTAGACAAACTCAATCCCAAAACCACAGACAACAACCCGCGCGTCGATGAGTGGAATGCCCGCATGAAGAAGTATCAGGAAGGCATTTCCGGCACAAAACCGGGCGAGGTTTGGGTGGAATTGAAAGCTATAAAGAATTAAACAAAACGCATGTTACGATTAGGCATTTTAGGATTAGGCGAAGGACGTAGCACCATGTCGGCGGCATTGTCGAGCCCAAATTATGAGTTGGTCAAGGTCTGTGATCAGAAGATCGAGCTGTGTCAGCAACGGGCCAAGGAATTTGATTTTCAGAGCTATACGACCAATTATCAGGACTTACTCGACGACCCGACGCTTGATGTTATCGCGATTTATACGCCCGATAAATTCCACGCGGAACACACCAAACAGGCGCTACTGCATGGCAAGCACGTCGTTTGCACCAAGCCGTTTATTGATGATTTATCGAAAGCGAAAGAGCTCATCGACATCAGCGAGAAAACGGGCAAAAAGGTATTCGTGGGGCAGAGTTCCCGCTTTTTCGAGCCGATGAAGAAGCAACGTAGTGATTTTGAAAAGGGCCTGATCGGTGAGTTGATTACCATCGAAGGCTACTATCACGCCGATCATCGCTGGTTTCTGGACAAAGGGTGGTCGCTCGAAAATGCGTTCAAATGGCTCTACGGTGGTCTCAGTCATCCCGTTGATTTCATTCGCTGGTATCTACCGAATATTGAGGAGGTGATGGGCTACGGCATGCTCAGCGCCAACGGACGGAAAGGCGGTTTAAAAAATGCCGATACGATGCACTTCATTTTTAAAGCTACCGACGGACGTATTGCCCGCGTGAGTGGTGCCTACACCGGCCCCGTGCAACCGGTCGTCCGCGACTCCGAAATGAGCTGTATTCTTCGCGGCACGGAAGGGTGTTCTCAGGCCGATTATATGGATTTGCGCTACGCCATTACGACCAATACCGGCGAGGAAATTGTGCAGACCTGGGAGCATAAACTGAAGCATTATTTCCGGTTTGAGGGCAAAAGTCACCACGCGGGCGAATACCAGAATTACCTCGATTATTTCGCTACGTGCCTGGAATCGGGCCAGACGGCGTACCCGGATATTCGGGAAGGAATCGGTACGGTTGCCTTGCTTCAATCGATGGACAAGTCCCTGCAAACCGGCCAGCCGGTGAAGGTGCAGGACGTATTGAGAGAGCACGGGCTGTAGGTTGTTTTCGCTTGGCTTTGCCGAGTGAAGAGTATAGCTTAGAGCTTAGGGCGTCCCGCCGTATTCATTATGTCAGCAATGGGCCAGAGGCCCTTGAAAATATACTCTTCACTCGGCAAAGCCAAACAAAAACGGTGCCCGGTCGGAAAGCTAAGTGAAAAGGGAGAATACGTAATAAAACCTATGAACAACATTACCGACCGCTTAACTGCGTTAGATTATTTTATCGTCCTGGCGTACCTGATTATTCTGGCGGTGATTGGCTACAAAGCCAGTGTGCCGAAAAAAGGTCAGCCGGACGAGACGCTATTTCTGGCGAATAAGTCGCTGGGATGGGCGAGTATTGGGTTCAATATGTGGGGCACCAACGTTGGGCCGTCCATGCTGCTGGCGTTTGCGAGTATCGGGTATAGCACGGGGATCGTGGCGATCAATTTCGACTGGTACGCATTCGTCTTTCTGTTTTTGCTGGCCATCGTTTTCGCACCTAAATACCTGGCCGCCAACGTAACGACCATGCCCGAATTTATGGGCCAGCGGTACGGCGAATCGACCCAGACGATTCTGGCGTGGTATGCGCTCATCAAAATTCTGATTTCCTGGCTGTCGCTGGGGCTGTTTGCGGGCGGGTTTCTGGTACGTCAGATTCTGGGCATTCCAATGTGGCAGTCGGTAACTGTGCTCGTGCTGTTTGCCGGACTGTTCGCGTATACGGGCGGACTGAAAGCCATTGCCAGGGTGAATGTGTTCCAGATGATTTTGCTGATTGGCGTATCGTTAACACTTACGATTCTTGGCATCAACAAAGTGGGAGGTCTGGAAGCCGTTTTCCAGAAAGCCCCCATCGGATACTGGAGTCTGATTCATCCGGCCAGCGACACAAAGTACCCCTGGCCTGCTATTTTGCTAGGCTATCCGGTGGCAGCTGTGGCCTTTTTCTGCACCGATCAGTCGATGGTGCAATCGGTGCTGGGTGCTAAAAATCTGGAGCAGGGACAGTTGGGCGTCAACTTCATTGGCTGGCTCAAAATCCTGTCGCTGCCGTTGTTTATTCTGCCGGGGATTCTTTGTTTCATTCTGTTTCCAAACCTGAAAGACCCCGCCGAAGCTTACATGACGATGGTGACCAACCTGTTTCCACCGGGCATGAACGGGCTGGTCATTGTAGTCTTGATTGCGGTGCTGGTTGGCACGATTGGTTCGTCGTTAAATTCACTGAGTACGGTCTTCACGATGGATGTGTATGCCCGAAAAATCAACCCCAACGCCAGCAATGCTCAACTGATCAAAGTGGGACGGATGACGGTTATTGTGGGTTGTCTGTTTGCCGTCGGGATGGCGCTGGCCATTGACAGCATCAAAGGACTGAATCTATTCGACGTATTTCAGTCGGTGCTGGGGTTCATTGCCCCGCCTTTATCGGTCGTTTTCCTGCTGACAGTCTTCTGGAAACGCACCACCCGAAAAGCCGTAAACACCGTGTTATCAATCGGCTCGGCCTTTAGTCTGGGAGTCGGCATCGTGTATTTGTGGGTTCTTCCGCCCGACAAATACAGCTTTTGGCCGCATTATCTGTTGCTGTCGTTCGCCATTTTTGCGATACTGTTAATTACGGCTATTTTGATTTCACTGCTCGATAAAAATCCGGCCATTTATACGCCCGTTACGTTGCGATCAGACGCCATCAAACCAACTCGTCGCGTGTGGATTGCCTGGATTTCACTGATTATCACAATGGTGGGATTGTATTTAGTTTTTGATTGAAGTAGCCTGGACGGCCACGTTCGGGTAGCAAAAAGCATTAATTTACACCCGGACGTAGCCGTCCAGGCTACAGTGTATTATGAAAAAGCCCACATTCCTAACGCTCTCCCTTTTAACTGCCAGTCTGACACTCGTTGCTCAGGCCCAGTTCCCAGTGCCGCCAGAGCCGATTTTGTGGTATAAACAACCAGCTAATCAGTGGGTTGAAGCGCTGCCAATTGGCAATGGGCGGTTAGGTGGCATGGTGTTCGGCGGTATTCTGGAAGATCATATTCAGTTCAACGAAGCAACCCTCTGGACGGGCGAACCGCGCGAGTACCAGCGCGAAGGTGCGGCTCAGTATTTACCCCAGATTCGCCAACTACTCGCCGAAGGCAAACAGGCCGAAGCGGAGCAACTGGCGCAGGATAAATTCATGGGCAGGCAAAGTAATGAGGATGGCTATGCCCAAAAGAAAGATGCCTGGTTGGCTGATGTTCGCAAGCTGAGTAACGTAGCATCAAACCCCACGGCGGCTACGTTCAATGACCAGTCCTGGAAAACGATGAACGTTCCAACCGCTGACGGCTGGGAGAAAGCCAGGCCACGAGAGGCCGGGCGGGAAGGACTGGATGGGGCCGTCTGGTTTCGCACGACGTTCGACTTGCCCGAAGCCTGGGCGGGAAAGGACGTCGTGCTGGACATGGGACGTATTCGTGATCAGGATTTCACGTATCTGAACGGTGAATTGGTCGGCTCCGACGAAGGCATCGCCAAAAACCGACGCTACAAAATCCCGGCGTCGAAGTTGAAAGCTGGCAGAAATCAACTGGCCATTCAGGTAATCAATCTGTTCGATAAAGGCGGTTTCATTGGCGTCAAAACCAACCAGCCAACGTTTGTCGTGTATCCAGAAGGCGGGCAACCTGCCGACGGTGTTCCACTCAGCCAACCGTTCAAGTACTGGATTCAGGACGACAATCCACCAATTGCTCCCCGGTATCAGGCTGACTATCAACCGTTCGGCGACTTATGGATGCGGTATAAAAATCATGGGCAAGCCATGAACTATCGCTTCGAGCTGGATCTATCGAAGGCCATTTCCCGTGTTACGTACTCGGCCTATGGCGTGCGGTTTACGCGCGAATACCTCGCCAGCGCACCCGACCAAGCTATTGCGGTTCACCTCACGGCCAGTCAGCCGGGCCAGATTAGTTTTGACGCAACGCTGACTAGTCTGCACAAGGACGCATCCGTTCGGCGAATTGACAATCAAACGATTGCATTGTCGGTTCAGGTACGTAACGGGGCTTTGAACGGCGAAAGCCTGCTGCATATTCAGCTACAGAAAGGAACGATAACCGTGTCGGATAAGAAGCTCATCGTGTCGGGAGCTGACGAAGCGACGCTCTACCTGACGGCGGGGACTAATTTCAAAAAGTACAACGATGTTTCCGGTGATCCGGCCACGATGAGCCAGCGCCCTTTGCAGATGCTACGTGCCAAACGCTTCGACGTGGTAAAAGCGGCTCATATCAAGGACTATCAAACCTATTTCAATACGTTGACGCTCGACCTGGGGGCTTCGCCCAATGAAGGACTGCCCACCGATGAACGGCTGCAACAATTCGAGAAATCGTATGACCCCTCACTGGCGGCCTTATACCTGCAATATGGTCGGTATTTATTGATTTCGAGTTCACGACCGAACCGCAACGGTCGGTTCGCCGATGCGATACCGTCACAACCGGCTAATTTGCAGGGCATCTGGAATGACCTGCTCACCCCGCCCTGGGGCAGCAAGTACACCACGAACATCAACTTACAGATGAATTACTGGCCCGCCGAAATGCTGAATCTGTCGGCCTGTCACGAACCAATGTTTACCGCGATCGAAGAGCTGGTCGAATCGGGTCGGAAGACCGCTAAAGCGCACTATAATGCCCGCGGCTGGGTGCTGCATCATAACACTGATCTCTGGCGCGGTACGGCACCCATCAACGCATCGAATCACGGCATCTGGGTGAGTGGTGGCGCGTGGGTGTCGCATCACCTGTGGGAACATTATCGTTACTCGCAGGACCGGGCGTTTCTGCAAAAACGGGCCTACCCAGCCATGAAAGAAGCCGCTCAGTTTTTCGTCGATTTTCTGGTCAAAGACCCAAAAACGGGCTGGCTCATTAGTACGCCCTCCAACTCACCCGAACACGGTGGTTTGGTGGCTGGTCCGACGATGGATCATCAGATTATCCGCGATCTGTTCAAAAACTGCGTGGCGGCCAGTGAAATCCTGGGTACCGACGCTACGTTCCGCGATACGTTGAAAACGATGTATGGCCAGATTGCGCCGAATCAGATTGGCAAGCGCGGACAGTTGCAGGAGTGGCTGCAGGATGTTGACGACCCGAAAGACACGCACCGGCACGTATCGCACCTCTGGGGCGTTCACCCCGGCACCGACATTACGTGGGACGAAACACCCGACCTGATAAAAGCCGCCCGGCAATCGTTGCTGGAGCGGGGCGACGAAGGAACCGGCTGGAGTCTGGCCTGGAAAATCAATTTCTGGGCACGTTTCCGCGATGGAAATCATGCCTATAACATGCTCAAATTGCTTTTCCGTCCGGCTTTTTCGCCCGAAGGCGTAACGGGTGGCGGCTCCTATCCCAACCTGTTCGACGCGCATCCACCATTCCAGATCGACGGTAATTTTGGGGGAGCGAGTGGCATTGCCGAGATGTTGCTGCAGAGTCAGGAAAAGCGGGGTGCCGCCCAAACGATTGACTTACTTCCTGCCCTCCCAACCGCTTTTCCGACTGGCTATATCAACGGCATTTGCGCGCAGGGCGGTTTTGTCCTGAACATCCGCTGGCAGCAGGGGCATCTGATCGGGGTCGACGTTACGTCCAACGCCGGGCTACCCTGCGTGCTTCGGTACGGTGACAAGCAAATGCGTTTTACGACTCAAAAAGGGAAGACGTATCGATTGAATGGAGAGTTGAAACTGTTGTGATAGCCAACAGTCCAACTCTCCCCATTCACATGGGTGTAACCAGCTACTAAATTTGAGAAAAAGCCGCAGGAATCAGGAACATACGGTTGATGTTCGAAACGATTTTGGCATCGGCAAATTCAGGTACGGAACTGATCTTTTTCCACTCCGGATCGCCCCCAAAGGCTTTCCAGTTCTGATCATGTTCGTCCATATTGTCGAAGGTTAGCATGTACGTCAGATTGGGACGCATGGGGCCGATAAGCGTTTCGCCGAAAAATACCGGCGTCAGGCCAACCCGCTTGAAAATGGAAATTTCACCCCCCTGATTGAACATCTCAATTTTCTTTCTCCCAGCCGTTTCGTTGTGGCTTTCATAGCGACGTAACTCAAAAATACGCGCCTTTTTTTCGGGCACTTCCAGTTTGGGCATGCCGACAAAAGCCTTCAGTAACGAACTTTCAATACGTTCATAGGGTGGTGCAGTGGCCTCGGCGTTTAAATAGTCGGCCCCGGCTTGCTGATAGGCGTCATCTTTGGCCAGTTTATCGGACGTATTGAAATAATCGTCCAATGAGTTGAAGGGAATTACGGCCACTAATTTGGTAAACCCCTGCGGGAGGTATTCGCTAAATACGCCAATGGTTTTGCTCCCTAACCGATTGAGTGCCGGTATATAGGCATTTTGCAGATAGCTCTCGACGGCTTTCCGTTGCCTGGCATTTTTTAAACTATAGATCCGCAATTCATAAAACTCCGGATTTGCATTTTGCTGAGCAGTAACCGCGGCTGCAGCCTGGTTTACTGGGTGGATTAAGCTCGTCACAGCACTAGTGAGGAGGGATGCTTTTACGAATTTACGTCTTTTCATCAGGCGTTTTTTGATAGGCATTCAGTCAACGAAATATCTTGTCCTAGTACAACGTACCAAAGCAAAAAGGCTACCCGTTCTATCTTATCTTTCATCAGCAAAATTCGAGAATGGTCCCTCGAACAGGGTTACTTACGCCCAAAACCGGATAGCCGACCTATGTTTCATTTAAACCCAGAATAAGATCATCACTTTCGGCATCGCTACTGGTGATTTTTGACAAACGGCATACGAAACGGGCACGGGCAGATCACGAAAACAATGGCGGAAATGACCCTTTTATTGCCGTTTCTACCCCCTATCGAAGTGACGTAAGGGCCGTAAATTTGTCAGGTAAGTAAGTCAAACAACAACTACACATGACACAAATCAATGCTGAAAACGCAACCCCTAAAGCCATGAAAAAGACCAACATCACGTACTGGATTCTGACCGGATTGTTTGCATTCGTTATGACGGGTTCCGCCATTCCCAACATTATGGTCAACCCCATGTCGGTGCAGGGATTTCACGAAATGGGCTACCCGACTTACATCATTCCGTTTCTGGGCTGGGCCAAATTACTGGGGTCGGTGGCAATTCTGGTTCCGGGTTTTCCTCGCCTTAAAGAATGGGCGTATGCCGGACTCATTTTTGATTTGCTGGGTGCTACGTATTCCGTCGCGAATAGCGGTAAAGATTTCGTCCAGTGGGCGCCTATATTTATCTTTGTGGCGCTGGGTTTTGGCTCGTATTTCATGTACCACAAACGATTAAAAGCAATTTCATCAGGTGACGAAGCTGCTCAGCGCGACTTTCGCCTGAAAGCAACAGTGTAAGCTATTCGATCCAAGCTACTAAAAACAAGTCCCGTAATCTGCGTTCTCACAGATTACGGGACTTGTTTTTAGTAGATTTCCCACGACAAGAACACAGACCGGGGAAAGGTGAGAAAGTGTATCATTTCAATGCCTTCAATACGTCCTCCGACACCGGAAACGCGGTTCCGTGCCGAACGCCAGCCGGAAAATGTATCTTGTCGGAGACGTCTGTCCAGTGTTCCAGATCGGTTGATTGAATGGCCCCGTATCGGTGATCGCGGTAACGGTCAAAATACACAGTCCACTCATTTCCGATTTTCAGTACGGTGGGCCCTTCGGCCCAGAAATCGCCCGTGATGGAGGTCGACGGTTTGCTATAGGGCCCTTCGGCTTTATCGCTGAACGCTACGTGTAGATTCTTCTGCGGGGTAAACGGCTGATCGGTTTCATCCTTCAAGAACATAACGTAACGCTTGCCATCTTTCATGAGCGTAGCGTCAATAACGCTGAACCCATGATCGTAGAACAGCTTCGCTTTGGTGAATGTCTTCAAATCTTTGCTGGTCACGTAGTAAATCCGATGATTTCGGTTCGAGGCTTTTGAACCCGGCTGGCTTTCGTTGTCGGTTGCGGGGTAACGACCCGGAATGCTGGTTGCCCAGAAGATAAAATACTGGCGCGTGGCCTCATCATAGAAAATCTCCGGTGCCCAGCAGTTCTTCGCATTGGGTTCGTGCTCCATCAGTGGAACGTAGCGTTGCTCCGACCAGTGAATCAGGTCTTTCGAAGACGCATAGCCAATGCCTTTTTCCTTCCAGCTCACCGTCCAGACCATATGGAACGTACCATCGGGTCCCTGCGTAATGCATGGATCGCGCATGAGTTTGTCCTGCCCAACAGCGGGTTTTAGAAACGACTGATCATTTTTGAGCGATGTCCAGGTCAACCCGTCGGTACTTGATGCGAAATGCAGTCCATCCTCACCGTTCCCTTTGAAATAGGCAAACAGGTAGCTATTTTTTGTTGGGTTAGCCACGTTAGAGAGTGGTCGAAAACCCACAAGCAGGCAAATTACAGAAAGCGATAGCAGGGCTTTTTTCATGCCTATGGAATCTCCACCATCGCCTTTATGACACCATTCGCCGGGTCGAGATAACTGGCGAACGTATCGCGCACGTCCCCGAAAGCTACCCGGTGGGTAATGTATGTCGTTGGCGAAATCAGTCCTTGTTTCATGCTCGCGATAACATGTTCAAAGTCGGCGCGGGTTGCGTTGCGGCTGCTCATCAGCGTCGCTTCACGCTTGTGAAATTCGGGATGATTTACGGAGATGTCGCCCCGTTGGAGCCCAACTAATACGTATAGAGCGCCATGCGCCATATATTGAAAACTGTTATTTATGGCTTTCAAACTTCCTGTAGCATCGATCACGACCGTCGGCATATCGCCGTTGGTGATGGTCTGGAGCTGCTCCATTACATCCGGAGAAAGCGCGTTGATGGTATAGGGAACGTTCAGTTTCTCCTGGCAAAAGGCTAGCCGACCTGCATTGATGTCCAAAGCAATCACGTTGCCGCCCGCAATACGGGCAAACTCCATTACGCCCAACCCAATGGGCCCGGCTCCAATCACCAGGACAAATTCACCCGGCTTAACATCGGCCCTTCGCACGCCATGGGCACCAATCGCTAATGGTTCGACCAAAGCCAGTTCATCAACAGATAAACCGTCGCCGTGTACCAGCGAGTAGGACGGAACAGACAGGTACTCAACCATTCCGCCGTCTATGTGTACACCACTCACTTCCAGTTTGGCACAGCAATTAGGCTTTCCCGATCGGCAGGCAATGCAGGTTCCGCAGTTAAAATAAGGGATAAACGTCACGATTTCACCCAACGAAAAGCCGGGGGCTTCGTCGGCCCCCATCAGTTCACCAGATAGTTCGTGACCCAGAATTCGGGGATAATTAAAGAACGGTTGCGTACCCTCAAAGGCGTGCAAATCGGTTCCGCAGATGCCAATGCGTTTGATTCGGATAATAGCCCGACCGGGCGCTGGTACTGGTTTTTCGCCCTGCCTGTAATCCAACTGACCAGGGGTAGTACACACTAAGGTTTCCATATAGCTTATAAAAAAAACTTGCCGAAAGACTCCAGGACATGCAGTCCGAGGATTGCAAAACTACGTATCGCAGCTACATATCATGGTTTAAAACTTTCGGCAAGTTTAAAAAATACACTAAACCTATGTTCTCTTTTTCTTGACGTAACGCAGGTGGACCGCCGTTGCGGTGGATCACCTGCGTTACATGAAACCTATTTTAAAGGGTCAAAAGCGCCCCCCCAGGTCGTATTCTGGATCAGTTTGGGGTTGTTATCGATAGCTGACTGCGGTATGCCAAAGAAGTAATACTCAGGTTTCCAAGCGATGGCATACTTTGTATCCAGTTGCTTGAACACCAGCGTGAAGTAGTTTGTGTAAGCCAAGTCCAGGCTTACGTTGTCACGATTGGTGGCGAAATCAGCCGGAACACCCGTGGTTTTCAGGTTGATCGTGACGCCTGTTCTGCGGGTACCATTCAGCGTTTTTTCGATCAGTTTCCAGCGACGTAAATCCCAGAACCGCTTGCCTTCGAAGGCGAATTCTATTTGCCGTTCGTACAGAATCGCGTCGAACATTTCGGCACGGGTCATGTTGGCTTTCAGGCCATATAAACCATCTGTTCCGGCTTCAACACCCGCCCGCTTGCGAATGGCTTTTAGCTGCGTATAGGCTTCGTCCAGTTTGTTGATGCCGGTAGCACTTTCTGCCAGATTCATCAACACTTCCGCAAAGCGAATCTCCATCCAGTCGGTACCCGAATACTGCGCATCGCCGATGCTAACCGATGGGTTGATGGCTTTTCGCGTATAAAATCCCGTATTGCTGGCCTTTTGCTCGACTGTTTTTCCCCCTGCGTAGTACGTCCACACTTTATAGCCCGTATTGCCGTTAAGCGGCCAGTTCACACCGTTATAGGCGATGGTTTTTTCAAAACGGGGATCACGGTTTTTGTAGAACAACTGATCGGTGTACGTGTATTTAGTCGATTCGCCGGGCTTCTTACCGTCCAGCATCGGGAAGGCTTTCACCATTTCCCATGTTGGCTGGTTTGAGCCACCGGCTGTTCCTGTGTACGAAGGCCGCGTTCCGTTATCGTAACCGTTATTTTTCCTCGTCTGATCGCCAGTGGCGGTGTTATAACCCGTCAGTAACACGGCTTCCGGGTTATTGACTTCCTGGAACCACATCTGATCGAACGACGAATGCAGGCCATAGCCATTGGCCGTTAGCAAGTCATAGGCCTGTTTGTTCGCATCATACGACGCCTGCCACTTGGTCAGATCGTCGGTTGGGTTGAACTGCGGACTGGCGGCATACAACAGAACCCGTCCTTTGAACGCAGCAGCGCCCCCTTTGGTGATACGTCCCCAGTCGCTCGCAGCGGCCCAGCGGCCCGGTACCGACGCAATCGTCGAATCCAGATCGTTTACAATCTGCGCAAATGTTTGGGCCGTCGTATTTCTTGGCAGGAACGCCAGGTCTTTCGCTTCGACACCCACAGCTGCCAGCGGACTCAGCACGAGCGGCACACCGCCATACAAACGCACCAGATCGAAGTACCGCCAGGCCCGGAAAAACTGCGCCTGTGACCGGAGTTTATTTTTTGTAAACTGAGGTAACGTCCCTCCATTTACATCGTTCAGAAACATATTGATGACCCGGATTTTGCCGTAATTATTGGCCGCGTCCAGCTTCGTACCAAAATCACCAACTTCGTTAATAAGCAGCGAACCCTGCAGAATCTTGCTCTCGGCAAACGACTCGTCAGAAAGGCCGCTGATGCTGGTGGGTTCCGGCCCGAGACTCCCGATTGGCGCAGGCAGGTTCTGGTCGTAGATGTAATCGAGGTTCATCTGGGTGAGCATCGAATCTTTAAAGATCAGCGCCCCCGGCGTCGAACCCAGATCTGTTTTATCGAGCACTTTCATGCAGCCTGTCAGGACAAGTGATGAGCAAAAAACGGCCAGTAATTTATAGGAGAGTTTCATGGTATCTGTCGAAGTTTTACAAGCCAAGATTTAAACCCAGCGAGAAGGAACGTAGCACGGGATAGGCGTCGTAATTACCCGAATTTGCTTTATAATCGTACGGATTGTAGAGATTAAGCGGGTTCGTAGCGACCAGGTAAATCCGAGCCGTATTTAACCCGGCCTTACCCGCCCATTTCGTGGGCAGACCATACGAAACGTTGACGTTACGGACGGCGATCTGGGTTGCGCTTCGATACCAGAACTCAGAATCTACCGTGTAGGTGTCTTTGTAATACGGGCTTGGATACTTGGCGTTCGGATTTTCGGGCGTCCAGTGATCCGCCCAGAATTGCGGCCGGTTCGCGGTTAAGGTTCCCTGTGCCCGCGCCGTTCCTTCAACCATAGCCTGTCCGCCAAACGACCCACCAATCACTGCCGCAAACGACAGGTTTTTGTAGGACGTACTGAAATTGAAACCAAATCCGTAGTGATTGCTGGCTTTTGGTTTCAGGTAATCCAGGTCAGCATCCGTGATTTTTCCGTCGGGTGCCGTGTATTGACCCGACGCATCTTTCGGCCCTCTAACGTCCTGATAGTAAAGCATCCCCGGTTTTGGGGCCGCCCCAAACAGCGTATAACCCGGATTTTTCTCTATATACTGATCAACATCCTGCTGGGTTCTGAACATGCCCAGGTAATGATACGCCAGAACGCCCATGTCGTTCGACCGACCAGTTGGGTCCAGATACGTACCAATCAGGCCCCGATTGACATCCACCAATACCTGTTTGTTGTCGCTCCAGGTGAAGAACGTATTGATTTTATACGACCAGTCATTGTTGATCTTGCTATTCCAGCCTACCGAAATTTCCGTCCCAAAACCATTCACGGTTGCGTAGTTTTCGGACGGTAACGTAGCACCCACCAGCAGCGGTACCGAAGACGACAGCGCCGTGAGCATGTTGTAGCGATGATCGTAGAAGGCATCGAACGTGAACGACAGGCGGTTTTTCAGGAATTGGGCATCGAGCCCGATGTTATACTTTGTGTTGTCGTCCCAGCGAGCCTGGCGATTGGCCATCGAATTGTTGGGCGTTACGACCAGCGGCCGGTCGGCGTTACCACCAAACACGGCCCCTTTTCCCTGCTGGATCGAATAGCTGGTCAGCCAGTTGTAGGCTTTGGTGGCATCTCCACCCAGGAAACCCAGCGATCCGCGCAGTTTCAGGAAGTCGATAAAATGAACGTTATCCCGGAAAAACCGCTCCTCCGACATCACCCAGCCCAGCGAGAAGGAGGGGAAAAGTCCCCAGCGATATTCGGGCGCGAAGTTGGTCGACGCATCGTACCGAATGGCGGTTTCGAACAGGTATTTGTTGGCGTAATTATAGTTGATACGCCCGGCATAGGACAGAAAACCCGTTTCTGATTCCGTTTCCGACGTTGTCTGGGTGCCGGTCGCATAACGCATATTGTCCAGCCCATCAATGATAACGCCCTCGGCCATGGCCGCTACCTGATCGGAATGCGTTTCGGCCTGCTCAAAGAACGCAATGGCCGATAGCTGATGCTTACCAAACTGACGATCATAATTCAGGTATCCATTGAACTGGTACGTATCGATATAGCTTGGGTTGATCCGCACCCGGTCGCCATTGTTCAACGTAACGGTTTTTAACAGGTCGCCCCCGTAAATATGCTTGTGGTCGCCGAGCATCGAGAAACTATACACGTTGTACTTAGTGCCGTACTGTTTCCCGAAACTATTATCGAACGTACGGCTATAGAGCACTCTGGCTTTCAGGCCTTTTACCCCAGGAATCTGGTATTCCATGTTGGCCGTTACGTTCAACCCCGTCGACTTGGTCTGCGTGTAGTTGTTCGAATTCTGAACCTCGAAAAAGTGAAACGCATCGATGGTGTTCGTGTTACTGGACGTAGACAGCTGAACCGGCAACCCATTCACATACGGGGGGGCGGACTGGGGCGTGTAGAGCAGACTTTTCATGTCATTCTCCGCATTTTCGCCACCCTGCTTCAGGTAATACATGCGCTTGTCGCCAATGAAACTGCTCAACGACAGCGCGGCTTTCAGCCCCTTCGTCACCTGCATATCGGCACTGGCCCGGAAGGTCCACTTATTGGTGTTGATGTTGCTGAAGTTAGCGTCCTGCGCGTTATAGGAAATACCCGCGAAATACGTAGCCTTCTCATTACCACCGCTTACGTTGAGCGCATGACGCGACACGGTCGAGGGTTTCCAGGCGGTACGCAGCCAGTCGGTATTGTTGTTTTTGAAGTACGCTAATTCATCGGGCGTATAAATGAGCGGATCAGTGGCGGGTTTTCCAGCCGCGTAGTTGAGGTCATTCATGTACGTCGCCTGCTCGAATCCGTTCATCATTTTGGGCAACGTAGCGTTCGAAATACCCGTCGAGCCACTGTAGCTAAACTTTGGCGCGCCTGCTTTACCCCGCTTCGTTTGTACAACCACCACACCCTGGTTGGAACGGGCTCCGTAGATAGCCGCTGCCGCATCTTTCAACACCGAGATCGCTTCAACTTCCGATACGTCCAGTGCGTTGAAATCATCCGCCGACCGGACTACGTTGTCGATCACATACAGCGGCTGCAACGTGCCACCATCTTTCGACAGGATAATCGGGTTACGAACCGTGATAGTAGCGTTTTCGCCGGGGCGGCTCGTACCACCCGAAACGCCGACACCGGGCAATTGACCCGTCAGAACGGCCGACAAATTATTGACCGGAAGATCCTGAACGGCCTTCATGTCAACCGTCGCCACGGCCCCCGTCAGGCTTACTTTCTTCTGCACGCCATAGCCAACCACCACCACCTCGCTCAACGCAGCGGCATCTTCTTCCAGTTGAACGGCCAGCGTCGTTTGCCCATTTGCCTGAAATTCCTTTGTTTTAAAACCGATGTAGCTGAAGATCAGCGTCTCCTTTCCGGTCGGGAGGTTCAGCCGGAACGTACCTTTTATGTCGGTAACCGTTCCCGTTTTTGTGCCTTTGATCAGCACGTTAACACCGGGTAGCGGCTCCCCTTTGGCATCCTTGACCGTTCCGGTGATATTCTCCAGCGGAGCAATTTTCAACGAAGCGAGGACTCCCCGCTTACTGGTTGTCTCGTCTGCATAACACACATCGATTGTGCAAGCGCCCACGAGAAGCGCGCAGACCAGCTTTACGGTGCTGGAGATAAGGTCGAGGGTTCGTAAAGGCGTTATCATATGCGTGTGATTAAGGCAAACCGGGGTGTAAGAACTGGATCAAATAAGTATGAGATCTATGATTTAATTGAGGGTGCTATTGCTCCTGAAATTCTGATTCTGTAGTACGTCGATCAAGGTAATAGGCGAAACAAATGCAGAACTTGGCGTTATTTTTTAGCCTCTTTAGCGATGCGTTCTTCCCACTCTTTACCGGCCTTTTTCATGTCTATTCCGGCGGCCGACAGGTAGTTATTTATCTTGCCTTTATACTTCCCAAAAACGGCGTGTTTTCCTTCCGATGTGCCGACATCCATGGCGCGTTCGCGGGCTTCGGTTAACCAGGAAAGAATCTGCGTTTTCTGGGCATCGGTTAAGTCAGGTAGCATAGCCTGGTATCCCTTATACGTAATCGGCAAAACGCCGTAGGTCATCCCATCTCTTACCTGATCGACCTGCATTGCTGTCAACTCCCTGGCCAATGCCGCTACATACTCTTTATGCAGTTTTTCCAGCTTACTATTCGTCTCGGTTTCGACCCTGTTCCTTTCGGTTTCCAGCGTCTCTTTGGATGTCGTTTCACTGAGTCTTTTTACGGCTTCTTTGCGGCCCTCATGAATGGCATTCAGATCCCGATATTGCTGCACAATCGTCTGCTGTACGCGCGAAGAAGTTGGCACGTCGGTTATGCCCAGAGTAGCTACAATCTTGGCCGCGCGCTCATTTATGACTCGTGTATAAGCGGCCTCTTTACTTTCTTTTGCTTCGTCCTGACCCAGCACCGAAACCGTAGCGAAAAGCAGAAGAAAGACACTGAACAGGGCGTTTCTCAGGGTGTAAATCATCGGTCAGGATCGTGTCAAAAGGGTTGTTTCGTAGGGTTATTTAAGCGGTTCAGAATTTCCTGTTCAGAAGCAAAGAAGTGTCAGTGAAAGCAGACAAATCCATGAATAAACACTACTTTTCTATAACATGATACAAAAATATAGTACATTTTGAGGCCTTAACTGCATTTTTTTGCCAATTTGTTATAGGAAATTATCATAGAATAAATATGAATAAATAAGGTTCTTTCGTTAAGTGTATGACAGGAGATTCCTATCGCACCGACTGAGCAGGGGCGAATTTGCCGAAATACGGCCTGCAGACTCCAGCAGTGCAGTAGCTGGATGAAATGTATGATTAAAACAGGCGTATGTTCGACACCGATGCAGAGTCAGTAGACAAGCAAATGCTCGTACTTATACACTGGCGGGCTCAGTCCTTAAACGGAGTGCTGATAGGCTCAACAGCCAGGATACTGTTGATGCAAGTCAGCCGAACATTCAGTAAAAAAACGTATTACCTGTTTGACTACCTGCTAACTATTTTTGGTGATTATTGCCTACTACTATGAAGCCATTATTTCGCAAGGTGACTGCTAAACTGGAGAGTTCCTTTACAGTCCGTCACGATACGTTACCCCACTTCAAAAACATCTGGCATTACCATCCTGAACTGGAGCTACACTATATTGTAAAAGGGGAAGGTGTCCGGTTTATTGGGGATAGAATCAGTAATTTTTCGCACGGAGAAGTGGTGCTGGTTGGCGAGAATTTACCGCATACGTGGCGCAGTAATGAAGAATATTTTCACAACAATCCCGAGCTGACTATTGAAGTCATTGTCATTCAGTTTTTGCCCGATTGTTTAGGGGATTATCTGTTAAATCTACCCGAAGCGTATTTACTGCCCAAGCTCTACGAAAAAGCCAAAAGCGGCATGGTCATAACCGGCGAAGCCAATGAGAAATTAATTAAATTAATGCGCCGGGCGGTTCATGCGACGAATCTCGATAAAATAATCATCCTGCTGCAGATGTTGAAAATCCTCTCCGAGACTGATGAATATGAAGTGATTGTGAATGGACGAGCCGTATTTTATCAGTCCAATGAAATGGACACGCTGCGCCTGAATAACGTGTGCAGTTACACCTTAACGAATTACAAGAAAGACATTACGCTGGAAGAGATTTCGGCCATCAGCAACCTAAGCGTTACGTCGTTCTGCCGGTATTTCAAGTTAATGACCAATAAGACGTACTACGACTTCCTGATCGAAATCCGAATCAGTCACGCTTGCCGGGCCCTGATTGAAGATAAGACGCCCACTGAAGTGATTTGCTTCGATTGTGGCTTCAACAACGTATCGAACTTTTATCGCCATTTCAAAAAAGTGACAGGCTTAACCCCGCTCGAATACAAACGCCAGTATCTGAACAAAGGACGGGTGCTGGTCGCGTAAGCTGGTCAGCCGGATCGAGTGTTGACGGATACGTATCAGCCCTGAAGGAACCCAACCCGATGATATTGTGTAGGCTATTAACCGACCAATTGGCCTGTTCACAACACAAACGATACGGATAGAATGAGTAAACATGTACTGGATAACCCCGCCTGGAATGCACTAGTCTCCGGTAATAATCACTTGTCGAATGGGAATGACATCGCAAAATATTTTGCGCCCGACGTTTCCCCGTTTGTCGGTATACGAGAGACTACTCAGCAAAATTTGGACGTCCTTTATCAAACGATCCCCTTTGACAATCCCGTTATCTTAATTTCTAAGGAGGAACTGACGATTAGTAATCCCTGGCGTGTTTTAACCCGGATCGATGGTTTCCAAATGGTGTATACCGGCCTGGCTGAAGCTTTACCAACAGGTCAGGAAATCATTCCATTAACGGAGGAGCACGTACCTCAAATGCTGGCGTTAACCAACTTAACGAATCCAGGGCCATTTGCCGCCAAGACCATTGACTTTGGTCACTACAGGGGAATTTTTGACGGTGATCAGCTCATTGCGATGGCAGGTCAGCGGTTACACGCGGTTGATTTTGCCGAAATCAGCGCCGTTTGCACCCACCCGGACCATTTGGGTAAAGGCTATGCCAAAATGCTTCTCTTACACCAGCTTCATCGAATCCAGGCAGCCTCCGGCACGCCCTATCTGCATGTAAAATTCGACAACATCCGGGCAATAAATGTGTATAAAGCGCTGGGCTTTGAAACCAGAACGGACATTTACTTTTACGTCTTGCAGAAGGCTTAGCTGTAGTGCCGTCTGTCCCAATCAGTGGTATAGGAAGTTCGGCACTACACGGTTCAACAAAATCAAATCGCGACCTTCAACTCCAGTTCCCCCTGCAAGCGCGTATACGAGGCAAACAACGTATCAACCTGCCGGGCAATGTCGGGTGTGAACGTACCAACGCTACGTCGGGTATAGGTCGACATGTCGAAACCGCGCAGTTGCAAAAAGTACTTCGACACGGTTGGATACACATGGTGCATGACATCCATGTTGTCGATGATGAATTGCTGCACCTTAGCCACCTCTTCCTGCTGGGCAGCGTTGTCGTAATTATCGCAAAGCCAGACGATCAGTTCGGGAAAGTAATTACCCTGAATGCACGAAAGCCCGGCCGAACCCGCCTTCAACGAATCGACAGCGTGAACCATATAAGCATCATACAACCCGAAACCCGGCCGGGACGCAAGCCGCAATTTCTCTTTAATCTGCGCCAGATCGAGCGACGTATCTTTATGGTAGATCACGCGTCCGGTTTCGACAAAAAGCTGAAGTTGCCCGGGCGAAATCAGGCGTTTGTAGGGAACCGGGCACTCATAAAATCCAACCGGAATCGTGTCTGTACGATCCAGTAACTGAAAAACGCGCTCGTTGAAAACGGCGTCCGATTCGGTTTCATCGGCCAGCAGGCCCGTAATCAGGATGACGGCTTCCGTGCCCGTGTCGTGTACTTTTTTGACAAAATCGGCCTGTTGCTCAATCGGCCCGCCGAACGTACCAGTTGCCACTACGGGCACCGCGCCATTCACTACGTTCAGTACGTGTTTGATTACCTGAATCCGCTCCTGTTCGCTCAATTCAAACATTTCGCTCGACAGGCAATTCGCAAACAGACCAGCCGCGCCAGCCTGTAAATAATAATCGGTGAGCCGGGTGAGGGCGTCAAAGTCAATAGCACCAGTATGAGTAAATGGCGTGAGCATTACAGGGATAAAGCCTTTTGCAGATGTTTTCATCAGACAATAAAGAGCGAAAGAGTAAATGAGTGAAAGAGCGGAACCGATTTGTCATTATTCATTAGGGACGATAGCCTCTTTCTGAATCGGTTCCGCATTACGGTTTTTAAGCTTTGTCAAGACCATGCCCGTCAGGAAAATGGTGAGCGTTCCCACAACGATAATCATGTTGCTGTGCAATGTATTACGCAGGAATCCGTATTCGTCAGGGAGTTTGCCGGAGAACGTCATCCAGATGATCACCAGAACGCCAATGATGGTTGCCGTCAGCGCTTCGGGGCTTTTCGTTTGTCGACTGATCAATCCCAGCAGGAACAGGCCGAGCATGCCGGCCGCAAAAATTCCGGATAACGTCCACCAGGTATCCAGTATGCTTTTTACCCCAATCATGGCAATACCAGCGCCCAAACCCGCCAGCCCAACCACAACCGTCGATAGGTGCAACAGAGTAAGCAACTTTTTGCCTGACAGGTTCGGATTGACGTAGCGTTTGTAAATATCTTCCGTAAATACCGTCGCCGATGCATTCATGCCCGAACTGATCGTGCTCATCGCAGCCGACAGAATGGCGGAAATAATCAGGCCCATCAATCCTGGCGGCACTTTGGTCACCATAAAATGCGGCATCACTTTATCGCCATAATCGGCGGGCTGGAGCGTAGCCACCAGACGCGATACGTCGGCGGCCGATGCGCCAATGGGCAGTCGATCCATCGCCACCTTTTGCTTGATCGCGTCGATAAATTCGGGGTGAAGCTGGTAATAGGCAAACAGGCAGGCACCGATGATAAAGAACAGAAGCGACGCTGGTACGTAGAGCCAGACGCAGAGCCACAATGATTTTGACGCTTCTTTGGTGGACGCCGTTGTATGATACCGCTGAATGTAATTCTGGTCCATCCCGAAATTATTCAGGTTGATAAAAAAGCCGTATAGCAACACTACCCAAAACGACGATTCAGTAAACGTCAACGAGAACGTACCCAGGCTAAATTTATCATTGGCCTTACCGATGTCCACTATTTTATCCACCCCACCCGGCATCGACTGAACGATCAGATAGACGATCAGGAGGGCTCCGAAGGTTTTAATGACCGCCTGTACAACCTCCGTCCAGATCACGGCTTCTATCCCGCCAAGAACCGTGTAGATAATGATGCAAATGCCCATCACGACCATGATCATCTGCATTGAATAGCCTGTAAGTGCCTGTAAACTAAGGGCAATTCCCAGAAAAATGGACCCCATTCGGGCGAGCTGTGTAAGCAGGAAACAGACCACCGCGTAGGTTCTGGCCCACGGGCCGAAGCGATGCTCGAAGTGCGTGTAAGCCGATATTTCGCCGGTACGCCGGTAGAAGGGAATGAAAAACCGAGCCGCCACGTAAGCCGCCAGCGGCATGGATAAACTAAAGACAAACGAGTTCCAGTTGGTACCGAACGCTTTGCCCGGAACACCCAGAAATGTATTGCTGCTCAGGAACGTAGCGTAGATGGACAAACCCGTTGCCCAACCGGGAATCAGGCCGGATGCCTTTGTAAACTGATCAGCATTTTTGTTTTTTCGGGAGAAGTAAACACCAACCAGTACCATCGCCACGAGGTAGGCGGCAATAACAGCAAGGTCAACGAGAGGCAGGTTTTTCATGAAGGGTGTATGGACATCAACTGACTGAAAATTCAAAACGCTCAGTCAGTTAAAGGTTATAATCGGAAAGTCATCGGCGACAAGGTCTTTCCTTTAAATACTGGTTTCCCATCCGAAAAGACTATGAACCCCTGGCCTTTACCGTAATGTTTTCCGGTTTTGTCGTACAAAATGGTCAGCGTTTTTCCGTGATACAGCACGTTATCGAGGCAAAACCAATCCCATTTGTTTTCAGGAATCAACGGATGAATTTCTACTACGTTATCGGCATGGGGTTTCAGGCCAACTAAATCGCTGATGACTAGATCGGCAAAGCCCGAATGATTGTAAAATTTACTCCTTGGATTATCGCCCTTCAACCATTCTCCCGTCTTTTCATCCAGATATTCACCCAGGTAGAGTTGCCCGTTCATGGTGTGCGACCGGGCATATTTCAGCAACTCATCATAAAAAACAGACTTCGTCATGGCCCCCTGATTTTTGTAATTGGTGAGCAGATTGGCCAGTCCTTTCAGCGTTTGGGTCGTGGCAAATGGCCAGACGGGACCGTCCCATTCACAACCGTGCCCGGACCCGTGCGTGCGGAAACCCGGATGCCTTCGTTCGGCAGTAGTAATTCCCCAGGGCGCGTTGAAACCGGTGTTATCGATCAGTTGATTCCACTGCGCTGCATACTCGGCTTCATCGTCGGGAAGGTTGAAGTACCAGGGAATGAACCCGATGGCTTCGCGGGCGTTGGAGAAGCCACCTTTTTCGAGTTTCACCTCAAAAAAATTGGCTGATTTATTCCATAAACTATCCAGTGTCAGCTTTTTCAGCTCGGTCACCTGCCGCTGATAGCGCGTTTGTAGCGTATCATTTTTGACAAGAGCAGCCATTGCCGCTAAGGCTTTGGCATTGCCGTACATGTAGCTATTGATGGACGGGCGTCGGTTTTTCTCCTTGCGCGACCCACTGATGGATTCCTCCATCGCGTCTTTCACATCGAACTGCCAGAAAAGTCCGCTGGGTAACTGCTTCTCCTGCTGCCATTTACGGTAATCGGCATCTAAGGCCGGGAGTATTTTTTGAATGAACGGCTTATCCAGATTGACAAGATAGCGGTTGTAAACGGCATCATCGACCCAGCTACTGAACCCATGAAACCGTTGTGCTACGTGCTTCGGATCGATGTACAGCCAGAACGAAATGTAGTCGTTCACGTACTGCGGATCACGCAACCAGCGGCCTTCGTAAATGTGGTGACCGAGGGCGCTACTGATGGCATTGTACTTTCCGGCATGGTTCACTTTAGTGATGAACTCCGTGAAAACATAGCCTTCGGGCGTTTCCTTCAGATGCTTTCGAAACGCCCACCACCGGTAGTAATAAACCGTCTGCAATACCGAATCAGGACAATCGAACAGCGGAACATTTTTGGCGAGCCAGTCAAACGACTGATCGTTGGGTACATAGTTTTTAACGGCTTCCTCCTGGTCAAGGGCATTGAAGTAGGTAACGTAGTTTTTCAGCTTATCCGTCGACAGAACCGTAGCCTTCTGAGCCAGACAAACAGTCGTTTGCAGCAACACAAAGAGTAAGAAAAATTCGAAAAACTTATGATACTTATTCATTAGTAAAGCTTTACGTAAGCTCCTTTACCCCTAAATCCCCTGAAGGACGGTCGGCCGCTGCCGGACTTAACTGGTGTTTAGACAAAGTCCGGCAGCGGCCGACCGTCCTTCAGGGGATTTAGGGGTTTTCAGACAGCTACTAGAGAAAGTTAACAACCTGTAGCTTCACAAATTTAGTCTCTAAATTTGCTACCATGCTCTACAATTTTCTCTTATAATTATACCATATTAGCCTTGCTACGTTCCATACCTTGCTCCGCCTGTAGGGGCTCATTAGCCTTCCTCCTACTGGCCAATCTATTTATTTTCAGCGCCCTAACAAACAGCTTGGCGCAATCTGACCCTGTTAGTCAGTACAACGTAGCGTGGACGAGCCAGAGCAAAAATTCATCGGAATCGATGCCGTGTGGCGGGGGTGATATTGGGCTGAATGTCTGGGTTGAGAACGGCGATCTGCTTTTCTACGTAGCAAAAAGCGGCACGTTCGATCATAACAATACGGTCCTGAAACTCGGCCGAGTTCGGCTTAAACTCTCGCCCAATCCCTTCGAGGCAGGGTCAACGTTCAAACAGGAACTGGTACTAAAGGCTGGATACGTTCAGATTCATGGGGCAAAATCGGGACTTTCGGCGCAGATCAGGGTTTGGGTCGATGTATTCAGGCCGGTCATTCACGTCGATGTTTCCAGCAATAAAGCGATAAATGCCGAGGCTGCTTTTGAAAGTTGGCGCTATGTTGATCACGTCACGAAAGGCAGGGAAAACAACGCAAATTCGTACAAATTTGCGCCACAGGGCGAAATTAAAACCCTGAAAGATTCGGTTCGGTTTGCCAGTAATGAGGTCATTTTTTATCACCGAAACGATACACAACGTTCGATTTTCGACGTAACGGTGCAGCAGCAGGGCCTGGATAGCCTCAAAAATCAATTGTTCAATCCACTAGCGAATCTGACGTTTGGCGGGAATCTGTCAGGCACCGGCATGAAGCCAGCCGGAACGTATCAGGGCAACTATCTGGATACGGATTTTCGGGGCTGGAAACTGGTCAGTACGTCGGCATCCCGCAGTCACGCGCTTGTCATGCATCTGCATACCGATCAATCGGCGAGTGTAGCAGATTGGCAACGAGGTTTGGACAACGTAAAAAAAGAAGCCGAAACCTACGCGAAAACGGCTTCGGTCCAGACGCAGAAATGGTGGAACGAATTTTGGACGAAAAGCTACGTAGCGATTCTGGCGTCACCCGATTCGCCCCAATGGCAGATTGCCCGAAACTATCAGTTGTTCCGGTACATGCTGGGGTGTAACGCCTTCGGAAACTATCCGACTAAATTTAACGGCGGACTCTTCACCTACGACCCGTCGCTGACCGACTCGACGATGCGCTTTACACCCGATTTCCGCAACTGGGGCGGGGGCATTCACACGGCTCAGAATCAGCGGCTAGTGTACTGGCCGATGCTGAAAAGTGGCGATTGGCAACTGATGAAACCCCAGTTCGATTTCTACCTCAACACGTTACGAAACGCTGAGTTACGTACCGGATTCTATTGGCAGCACAAGGGCGCGAGTTTCACGGAACAGGTCGAGAATTTTGGTTTGCCCAACTCCGCCGAATACACCTGGAAACGCCCGAAGGCCTACGACAAAGGCATGGAATATAACGCCTGGCTGGAATATGAATGGGACACGGCGCTGGAATTCTGTCTGATGATACTGGACACCGAACGCTATGCTGCCCAAAACATTTCGGAGTATATACCGCTGGTAGAAAGTTGCCTGACGTTCTTCAACGAACATTATCAATATCTGGCCAGCAAGCGGGGCAGTAAAACGCTGGACGGCGACAAAAAGCTGATTTTGTATCCAGGCTCGGCCGCCGAAACCTACAAAATGGCGTACAATTCAACGTCCACCGTTTCCGCCCTCCGTACCGTGTTGACCCGCCTGCTCGAACTATCCGATACGTACCTGAACGCTGAAAAGCGGGAAACCTGGACGCTGATGCTCAGCCGGATTCCGTCGATCAGTTTCCGTTCGTTTGACGGGCATCCCACCATTGCGCCCGCCAGGCTTTGGGAACGTATCAACAATACCGAATCGCCCCAACTGTACCCGGTTTTCCCCTGGAGTATTTACGGCATCGGGAAAGCCGGCCTCGATACGGCCGTTAATACGTATCTGTACGACAAAGATGCGCTGAAGTTCCGCAGTCACGTTGGCTGGAAACAGGATAACATTTTTGCGGCCCGGCTGGGGTTGACCGACGAAGCCGCCCGCCTGACGCTCCTTAAATTGGGCAACTCCCCCCGGCGTTTCCCCACCTTCTGGGGGCCGGGTTTCGACTGGACGCCCGACCATAACTGGGGCGGATCGGGCATGATTGGTCTACAGGAAATGCTGTTGCAAGTCGATGGCAGGAAAATCTACCTGTTCCCGGCCTGGCCCAAAGCCTGGGATGTGCATATGAAACTCCACGCGCCGTATAGCACGACCGTTGAAGCGGTGTTGAAAAACGGCAAGCTGGAATCGTTAATCGTTACGCCCGAATCAAGGCGGGGAGACGTAGTGAACAGGTTAGAGTAGAGATATTGCAGGTCAGGAAACCCTCAGGATACTCCGGCGCAAAAGGTAACGCCGGTTTGCATTTATAGGATTGGGGAAAATCTGACAGGATTTACAGGATAAGACAGGATTTTTCCATTCTCCAATCCTGTCTTATCCTGTAAATCCTGTCAAAAAAAACGCTATATCTCAGGATCTTGCTCGTAGATTGTCCAAAGCTGGGCTTTCGAGTCTGCTTTCTTCGCCAGCGTTATTCGGGAGTTGACCGAGCCTTTGCTGTCGGATGGCGTGATGTACAAATCCGTTCCTTTCAGCTTAATTCGGTACGTGGCTTTCCCGGTGGGAATAAATTCATATTCCTGATTCGTCTGCGCCGTTACCAGCGGCTGTTGCTCCAGGTTGATACCATCGCCTGGGGCACTGTCTTCCGGCTGAAGCGTCTTGCTGGTGAACAAGTTACGGAGTTGATACGTATCACCTTCTATGTGCATAAAATCCCAGGTGACGCATTTCCAATTGACGGGCGAATAGGCAACAATGGGCGTGCCATTGGCTTTTTTCGCATCCTGAACACGTAACAGCAGGCCGGTCTGCGTGTTTTTTATCGCATAATGCCCTTTTATCGTTTGCGCAAAACTGGCAGGTACAATCAGGCAGAAGAGTATCAGAGAAAAGTATATGTGGCCGGTTTTCATACGTATTAATGCGTTTTTGTATAAAACTAAGCATTGTTGTTGCTCGTAGCAAAAGGCACTTCGATAGCAACAGAAATTTTAACGGTAATTACTGCATCAAACCATTTTGCGATCTCTCATTTATGTTTTTACACACGCTTTACGGGTTTTCTATTCCAGTCCGCCCTATCTTTGCGGCATGAAATCCGCTACGTCCCTCTTTCTAGGTATCCTGCTCTTTGCGGGTAGTCTGTTTCCGCAGACGGACGTAGAGGAAGTGTACAAAATTCCGGGCTTGATCGCTCATTATCAATTGCATAAGCGAACGGCTGGCAATGGTTTTGATGTCTGGCAGTTTCTGGAAATGCACTACAATTCAGCCTCGAAACACGCCAAAACGTCCCACAAAGGCGTCAAAATTCCGCTTTATAATCACCTTTCGTCGGGTTTTGTGTTTGTGCTGACCCAACCGCATCGGCTTCCCACCGAACTGTCGGTGTTGATTCCGTGGCCACAGGTCCACTTCGCTTACGAGAACCTGTACTCGTTCCTCACCGCTACGTTGCTGTTCCAACCGCCCCAACTCGGGTAACTCTTCTGTATGTATTGGCAGGCTATCTGATCCTGTGCTCCAGGCACAGCGACGGGTCGTTTGCTATTCAGTTCACAACGAGTTATCCAACCTATGCTACATAAAATCATTCAGTTCAGCATCCGCCAAAAGCTGATGGTGGGGCTGGGCGTGGTGGCGTTAATTGCCTGGGGGACGTATGCGCTCCGGCAATTACCCATCGACGCGATCCCCGATATTACCAATAATCAGGTTCAGGTGATCACACAGGCCCCGTCGCTGGCGGCCCAGGAAACCGAACAATTCATTACGTTCCCCCTAGAAACAACATTGCGTAACGTACCGGGCGTTACCGAGATCCGGTCCATTTCCCGCTTCGGACTATCGGTCATTACAGTCGTTTTTGAGGAATCGACACCGACCTTTCTGGCCCGGCAGCTGGTGACCGAACAACTCAAAGCGGCCGAACAAACGTTGACTGCCGGGTCACCCCAACTGGCCCCAGTAACGACGGGCCTAGGCGAAATTTACCAGTACGTCATCCGTCCCAAAGAAGGGTTCGAAAGCCGCTATTCGGCAACCGATTTGCGTACCGTGCAGGATTGGCTGGTGAAACGTCAACTGGCGGGTGTACCGGGTGTAGTCGATATCAGCAGTCTGGGGGGCTATCTGAAAGAGTACGAAGTTAGTATCAACCCCGAGCGACTTCACGGCATGAACACGACGCTGACGGAAGTGGTGGATGCACTGACCGCCAACAACGCCAATACGGGCGGCAGTTATATTGAAAAAGGGCCAGAGGCTTTCTTTATTCGGGGTGAAGGCATGGTAAAAACGCCCGACGAGATCGGTCAGATTGTCGTCAAAAACGTTGGTCCAACGCCCATTCTGGTTCGCGACGTAGCGCAGGTAGGTCTGGGGCACGCAGTACGGTACGGTGCCATGACCCGCAACGGACGGGGTGAAGTTGTCGGTGGCATCGTGCTGATGCTCAAGGGGGCCAGTTCTGAGAAAACCATCGAGGGCATAAAAGAACGGATTGCCGAAGTGCAGAAAAGCCTGCCGCCCGGTCTGGTCATCGAGCCGTTTCTGGACCGCAAAGTACTCATTGACAAAGCTATTCACACTGTCGCCAAGAACCTGTTGGAGGGTGGCCTCATCGTTATGAGCGTGCTGCTGTTGTTGCTGGGCAACTGGCGGGCGGGCCTGGTGGTCGCGTCGGTGATTCCACTCTGTATGCTTTTCGCGCTGGGGATGATGCACGTTTTCGGCGTGTCGGCCAACCTGATGAGTCTGGGCGCGATTGACTTCGGTTTGCTGGTCGATGGTGCCGTAATCATTGTCGAAAGCATGATTTTCAGCATCGTCCACACGAAGGCGACCCGCTCGCAGTCGATGGACGAGATTGCGCTGGATTCAGCCAGCCGACTCATGCGATCGGCGCTGTTCGGGCAGTTGATTATCCTGATTGTCTACGTACCGATTCTGTCGCTGACGGGCATTGAAGGCAAGATGTTCCGGCCGATGGCGCTGACCGTCGGCTTCGCCATTGTAGGGGCTATGTTGCTGTGCGTGACCTACGTACCGATGATGGCGGCTACGCTCCTCCGAAAAGACATCCGGGAAGAAGGCACCCTCGCCGACCGCATCATGAAAGCCCTGTATCGGGTGTATGCGCCCCTGTTGACTGGCGCGTTACGCTGGCGCAAAACGATACTGGTCACCTCCGTTGTCTTGCTGATCGGTGCCGTGGGAATCTTTAGCACCATGGGCGGTGAGTTTATTCCCAACCTCGACGAAGGCGACATGGCCATCAGCCTGACGCTGAAACCCGGCTCGTCGTTGCGGCAAACCATCGAAACCACGCAACGAATGGAAACGATTCTGAAAAATGGCTTCCCGGAGGTCAAAGACGTCATTTCCAAGATTGGCACCGCCGAAATCCCCACCGATCCCATGCCGATCGAAGCCGCCGACGTCATGGTGTTGTTGAAAGAACCGGGCGAATGGACGTCAGCAGAGACAAAAGAAGAACTGATTCAGAAAATGGAGCGGGCGTTGAGCGTATTGCCCGGTTTAACCTACGAGTTCACCCAACCGATTCAACTGCGATTCAACGAGTTGATGACGGGGGTCAAGTCCGATATTGCCGTCAAGATTTACGGCGAAGATTTGGGTGTCCTGTTCGCCAAAGCGAATCAGGCGGCAGCTAAACTAAAAACGATTCAGGGCGTAGCAGATTTGAAAGTCGAGCAGATCAGCGGTCTCCCGCAGATGCTGGTTTCCTACAACCGAGCCCGGCTGGCCCAATATGGCGTTTCGGTAGCAGGGCTGAACCGAATTCTAAAAGCCGCCTTTGCGGGCGAAACGGCGGGCGTGGTGTTCGAAGGCGAAAAGCGTTTCGATCTGGTTGTCCGGCTCGACAGTACGTATCGGCAGGACATCGACAACATCCGGCAACTCTACGTCGATTTACCAAATGGCCAACAGGTGCCGCTAGACCAGTTGGCAACCATCCGCTACGAAAACGCGCCCATGCAGATTTCGCGGGACAACGCCCGCCGACGTATCACCATCGGCATCAACGTGCGGGGACGAGATGTCGAAAGTCTGGTGGGCGAGATGAAAAGGGTGCTGGACAAAGATGTTCCGCTCCCGGCGGGCTACAGCTATACCTACGGCGGGCAGTTCGAGAACCTCGTAAAAGCCAAAGGTAGACTGGCGGTAGCGGTTCCGTTGGCGTTAGTGATGATCGCGCTCCTGCTCTTTTTCACCTTCGGTTCGTTCGGGCAGGCGCTCCTGATTTTCAGCGCGATTCCATTGTCGGCTATTGGGGGAATACTGGCGCTGTGGCTGCGGGGCATGCCGTTCAGTATTTCGGCAGGTGTCGGTTTTATTGCGCTCTTCGGGATTGCGGTTCTCAACGGCATCGTGCTCATCAGCTATTTCAACCAGCTCGAAGACGAGGGCGTAACGGACGTACTGGAGCGCGTGAAAGAAGGCACCGCCGTTCGGTTCAGGCCGGTTATTATGACGGCGGCCGTAGCGTCAATGGGCTTTTTGCCGATGGCCTTATCGAACTCGGCCGGTGCCGAAGTGCAGAAACCACTGGCCACGGTCGTTATTGGCGGATTAGTGTCCGCTACGTTGCTGACGCTGGTGGTGCTGCCGGTTTTGTATAGTCTTGTGGCATCACGTAGTAAACGCACTGAACAACTCGCTCATGAACAACCCCGCCCCACCGTTGCGCATAGCATCATCGGGCTTTTGATTCTGAGTTTAGGGAGTCTGACGGCTCACGCTCAACCCATTACCGTAGAGCGTGCCATTGAGCAGGGCCTCCGTCAAAACGGTGGATTACAGGCTACAGCGCTGGAGGTAAAGGTTGGGCAGAGCTTGCAGAAAACGGCCTGGGACATCCCCCGCACAACCGTCGATTATCAGCGGGGACAGATTCAGTCATTTCCTACTGATCATAGTCTGACGGTCATGCAATCGATGGCGATGCCGTCCGTTTATAGCGCCCAGAAACGACTCTATCAGGCGCAACTGGGCGTGGCCGAACGACAGGTTGTCGTTAGTCGGACGGAATTGGTTCGCCAGATTCGCCTGGCTTTTTATCAGCTTCGGGTCGATTACGAACGCGTCCATCTGCTTCAGGCACAGGATAGTCTGTACCGCCGGGCGGCTCACGCGGCTGCGGTACGTTACCGAACGGGGACGACGAATCAGTTGGAAAGCGTGACGGCCGAAACCCGGCAGCGCGATATTCTGAATCGGTTGGCGAGGCTACAAACTGATATTTCGGTCGGTCGTCAGACACTGGCCATTTTACTGCAACAGGGCGAACCCGTAATCATTGATACGACAGGATCGGTAAAAGCGGGTTTGCCCGTTTTGCCACCGACACTGGAAGCCAACCCCTATTTAGCGGTGCTTCGTCAGCAGGTAGAAACGACGCGCCGACAAGCCGATCTAGAAAAACAGCGGTTCTGGCCCGATATTCGGGCGGGTTATCTCTCGCAATCCATCGAAAAACGGGGTGGCTTTGGGGTTTATCAGGTCGGGCTGTCGTTGCCGCTGTTTACGGCCCCGATACGGGCGCGCCTGGACGTAGCACGCTTGCGGGGACAGATTGCCGACCGTCAGTTAAACTACCAGCAACACCGGCTTCAGGGTGAACTCTCCATTCGAGAGCAGCAATACGCCCAATCGCTCAGCACGCTGGCTTATTACGAAAATTCAGCCCTGCCGCAGGCCAATCTTATCCTGCGAACGGCCGAGCGCAGCTACGTAAGTGGCGACATAGAATACCTCGAATTTGTGCAGAGTACGACCCAGGCCTGGCTCATTCGGGAGCAGTATTTAGAGGCCATCGCCCAATACAATCAGTCTCTTATTGAACAGGAAGCGTTAGCGGGCTTTGCGCTCGGTACGTCCTACTAATCGACATATTCATGAAAAAACAGGGAATAAATTACTGGCTGGTCCTGGTCTTCTCACTGAACCTAACTGGCTTGGTTAGCTGCTCACAATCAGGCGACAAAACCACCGAAAAGCCGAAATCACCGGCTCATGCGACCGTTCGCACAGTAACCATCAGTGATGCGCAATTTCGCGAAACGGGTATTCAACTGGGAAGCCCCGATACGTTGATGCTGGGCGAAACGATTCAGGCAACCGGCAAACTGGAAGCCCCACCCGATCATTGGGCGAGTGTTCATGCGCCGATGGGTGGATTTGTGCGCGCAACTCGTCTGGTAGAAGGCGATTTTGTCCGTAAAGGCCAAGTGCTGGCCGTGCTGGAGCATCCTGATTACGTCCGACTGCAACAGGAATATTTGCAGGCCATCGCCAAAAGTAAATTTGAAAAACTGGAACTGAACCGGCAAACGGAACTGAATCGCGAAGAGGTTGGTGCCCGCCGGAAACTGGAACAATCCACCGCTGACTTCGAAACGACACGAGCCTTACTGGCATCTCTGGAAGCGCAACTGGCGCAATTACACATACCGCTGGAAGCGCTGCGAAAAGGCATGATCAGCCGGACCATCCCCTTGCTGGCACCGATCAATGGCTATGTCGATAAAGTGAATCTGCGGTTGGGGCAATACGTTGGCACCACCGATGAACTGGTCGAAATTGTCAATAAAGAGCACCTGTATCTCGAACTACGAGTGTTTGAAAATGACATCCGTTCCATTCAGGAAGGGCAGACAGTTCGGTTTACGGTATCGCAGCAACTGGGTGAGCTACAGGCGAAAGTGTACCGCGTCGGGCAGTCCTTCGATCCGCAAACCAAGACTGTACCGGTACACGCCAATCTGCTGGTAAAAGATGTCGGTCGGCTGTTTACGGGGTCTTATGTCCGGGCTACGATTCTAGCCAATCCCCGGTCGGTGATGGCCCTTCCCGAAGACGCGCTGGTGCGAGAAGGCAATCGGTCATTTGTTTACATTTACCAGCCAGATCGTCAGTCAAATACGTATCGGTTTGAGCTGGTCCCTATCCAGACGGGCGTCACTCAAAACCATCGGACGGAAGTGGTGTTACCCAAAGGGATGAAGCCATCGTCAATTGTTCGGCAGGGCGCTTATTTCATCAGCGCCGAGCGGGCCAAACTAGCCGGGTAATTTTACAAATTGAACCGGTTCAAGCTTTACCAACAACAACGAATTTCTGATTGTCATACATGGAACAACCCATAAAACCCCACCAGGCCGAACGCGGACAAAAAACAACGCTGGTCGGGATTGCCGTCAATATTGGCCTGGTTCTGATTAAAGGCACGGCCGGATGGCTGGGTCACTCCTACGCCCTCATTGCCGACGCCATGGAGTCAGGCACCGACATCGTTACCTCGATTTTTGTCTGGTTTGGTCTGCGCACGGCGTCGAAAGCGCCCGATAAAAACCATCCCTACGGCCACGGAAAAGCCGAACCCCTGGCGGCTATTGTGGTGGCTCTGGCGCTGGTTGGCGCGGCTATCCTAATTGCGGTGCAAAGTATCCGAAATATTCAGGTACCGCACGAAATTCCGGCTCCGTTTACGCTGGCCGTTTTAGCTGGTGTCGTCATTGTTAAAGAAGTGCTGTTCCGACAAATCGCCAAGGTCGGGGATGAAACAGACAGCAGTGCCGTAAAAGCCGATGCCTGGCATCATCGCAGCGATGCTATTACGTCCCTCACGGCCTTCGTGGGTATCAGTATTGCGCTCATTGGTGGACCCGGCTACGAGAGTGCCGACGACTGGGCGGCCCTGCTGGCGTCGGTTGTCATTGTGTATAATGCCTACCACATTTTCCGTCCTTCGTTTGGTGAGATCATGGACGAAACACCCGCTGGCGACTGGCGGCATGAGTTAAGTGCCATTGCGCTGACGGTGCCACAGGTGAAAGGCATTGACAAATATCGGGTTCGGAAAACTGGCTTTGAGTACTTTGTTGATTTACACGTACTGGTGCCGGGCGGCTTAACGGTTACGGAGGGCCACGCCATCGCCCATGCCGTAAAAGCGGCCATCCTGAAAGAGAAACCGGCTATTTACGACGTACTGGTTCATATTGAACCCGCTTAACCAGGGTAGAACGCAGATTCTTATGATAACTATGATTCATAATAAATCTTAATGATCATAAAAATCAGCGTTCTATTCACTGACTAATCAACTCAATAGTAGCCGCTTGCAATCCTTCCGACGTAGCATTTAGGGTTATCTTTCCTGATTTTTCGGTTGTCTGAATGATAGTCAGACATTTACCATTGTATGCCTTGCGGTAGCTGACTTTAAAGGGTTCAAGGCTGGCCTGATAGCCATTGTCAACCCCGGCAAGTGAGCCCTCACCCTTGACGTTGAACGTGATCAAATGGTTGGCATCGGGAACGAGATTACCCTGCTCATCCAGTACGTTGACGGTGACGAATGACAAGTCTTTACCATCAGCTCTCAACGTATTCCGATCGGCGATCAGTTGAATTTTAGCGGGTTTGCCAGCGGTCGACATCGTTCGGGTGAGCACGACTTTACCGGCTTTCCGGGAGACCGCTTTTAACGTACCAGCTTCATACGGAACACGCCACATGACGTGCAGATCATCACCCGTTTTTTTGCGAACACCCAGCGATTTGTCGTTGAGGAAAAGCTCGACCTCATCGGCCTGATTGTAGTACGCCCACACATCGACGTTTGCGCCTTTTTGCCAATTCCAGTGCGGAAACAGGTGCAGAACCGGCTGGTTTGTCCACTCCGATTGATACAAATAATAGACGTCCTTAGGGAAACCAGCCAGATCCAGGATACCGAAATACGAACTTCGGGCTGGCCACGGATAGGGATGCGGTTCGCCCAGATAATCGAAGCCCGTCCAGACATACAACCCCGCCATGTGCGGCAGTTTTTTGATGACTTTCCAGGTTTGTTCGTGCGTCGAACCCCAGTAGGCCGCTTCATTATCGTAGGCTGAAGCCGTCCAGTCGGGGTTGCCATCTTTAAAATTGGCCGGGCCGCCTTTCCCCCACATACGTACCGAATCCGACGGCATGTCGTAATGCCCGCGCGTTTGCAGCGATGACCCCGTTTCGGAAGCGAGAATGGCCTGATTCGGAAAGGTTTTGGGGAAATCGGCGTAGGCTTCGTGCTTGTAATTGAAGCCTAATACGTCTAAAGCCCCGGAACGATAGATGAAGTTTTTTTCGGGTATATTTTCGGTCAACGCCGACGTAACGGGACGGGTTGTATCCAGTTTTTTAACAATATCCGCCAGCTCTTTTGTGATCGTAAGCCCCGTTGAATCAAACTGTTCACGAATTTCGTTGCCGATGCTCCACATAAAAATCGACGGATGATTCCGGTCCCGACGAACCATATCTTCGAGGTCAGTTTTGTGCCAGACATCCCAATTAAGCCCGTAATCCTGCTTCGATTTCTTCTTCTTCCACATGTCGAAGGCTTCGTCCATCACGATAAAACCCATCTGATCGCACAAGTCCAGAAATTCGGGCGCGGGCGGGTTGTGCGCCGTGCGGATGCCGTTGCAGCCCATCGCCTTTAGCAACTCAAGCTGCCGTTGCATCGCGCGTCGGTTCACGGCGGTCCCCAACGCACCCAAATCGTGATGGAGACATACGCCCAGAATCTTCATCGGTTTGCCATTCAGCGAAAAACCTGTGGCCGGATCGAACTTGAACGAGCGAACACCCAGTGGCGTCTCAAACGTATCGACCAGTTGGTTCTGACTGTAAATTCGGGTTACGACTTTATACAGATACGGGTTTTCGATCGACCAGAGCGTTGGATTTTTAAGGTCGAATTGCTGAGATGTTATTGTTAACGTATCAATCAGACGTAGCGTCGGTACTGTTGCAGAAGCAACTTCCTTTCCCGTAGCATCCAGAATCGTGCTGGTGATGTTGACCGTTTGCGGCTTACCGCCCGTGTTACGTATTCTGGTTTGCAGTGAAACTCTGGCGTTCTGATTCGTAATCGTTGGCGTCGTCATGTAGGTTCCCCATTGATCAACAGCAAGTTGAGACGTAGTGACCAGCCGCACATTCCGGTAAATTCCCGAACCCGAATACCAGCGCGAGTTCGGTTGCGCCGAATTATCGACACGTACCGACATGACGTTTTTCTCCGTACCGAACCTGAGGTATTTACTGAGATCATACCGAAACGAGCTGTAGCCATATGGTCGCGTCCCCAGCGAATGCCCGTTAATCCAGACTTCGCTATTGCGATAGACGCCATCGAATTCCACAAAAACGGCTTTACTTTTTGCCGAAACAGGTACGGTAAACGATTTCCGATACCAGCCAATTCCCGTAGGCAAAGCGCCTTCCTGCGTGGTGCTCAGGTGACGCTCGCTAAACTGCCCTTCAATGCTCCAGTCGTGGGGCAAGGTCAGCGTTCGCCAGTCCGAATCGTTGAACAGTACGTCCTTTGCTTTCGCTTCATCCCCCAAATAAAACCGCCAGTTTTTGTTAAAATCCAGTACAGTACGGGGTTCATTCTGGGCAAAAACGGGAGAGATTAACAGACTTAGCAGGAGCCAGGTGTGCTTAAAATTCGTCTTCATGGCTTCTTATTGGCAGGTGCAGGTACGAATGTCTTCTTGCTTTTCCCTAAATCGACCGACGTAGCAACGGCGATGCCCCGTTGTTCGGCTTTGTTGACGGCGCAATAGAAGTGATAGACAACGCCTTTGTGCTTCATGACAAATGACTTGTGGGCATACAAATCATCATAGGGTTCCGACGGTTCGACCAGATTTGCGCCCGTCCAATCGGTCCAGTTGACCAAATCGGTGGAGACGGCAAACCGGTTGAAGGCTCCTTTTCGATCTTCCCAGAAGGCTCCGAAATAGAACATGACGTAGAGGTTATCGATTTTCTGAATCACGGCGTCGCCCGTAATACCAGCCGGATGCATCATAACGGGCTCTTTATGAAAGCGTTGCCAGCTCAGCATATCGTCAGAAACCGCCATACCGATCCGTTCGAACCAGCGGGTTTTATTCACCCCGGTCGTGTCGCCGTTGGCGTTGTAATACATCACAAACGGGTGCCCCGTCAGTTTTTTGGGATCATGAATGACAGTGCTCTTGTACAATTTTCGATTTTCCCACCAGCGGGTATCGGCGTCTTTGGCGGTCAGTACGGGCTTCGATTGTCGCTGCCACTCGTGCACCTTCGCGGGGTCCTGCATTGTAGAGGCTATGCCAATCGACAGATCACCAGCTTCGTAGCCCCTGGCAGCACCGCCGATGTAGGATAGCCAGTATCTGTTCTGGTATTTCTGCAGTTCGTAGTTGCCGCCCCATTGATAATTCTGCAAGGCGTTATAACCCGCTTTCTGATTGGCGTCCCATTGGGTACTGTCGGAGAACGACATAATACGTCCCATCGTCTCCCAGTTCAACAAATCGTTGCTTTTTGCCAGCCAGGTTTCATAACCACGCCCGTCATAGATCAGGTACGTCATATACCATCGTTTGCCTTTCTTAAACACCGTCGGGCAATCCATCTTCCGCAAATTATCGGCGGGGGTCATTACTAGTCCATACTTGAACGGCGTTTTAACTTCGGCATAAATTCGCTGCATCTGCGCGTCGGAAACAGGTGCAAACTGAGCAAAAAGAGCTATGGATAGAAGGCAAAGAAGTACAATTCGGACGATTTGTAAGGTCATTACGCTGGTCAATTAGTTCCTATGGCGAGTCAGAGTACAAATCTATCCGTGATAAAGCCTATGTCTATCTATTATTTTTCCTGAAGATTATACCATGTTAGCGTGGATGATTTTTAGAAAGCTTGAATCTTTCGGGAAGTTCGGTTTAAGGTTATTGCATCAGCTTCTCCAAATCCTCAAACTTCCGAATGGCGTTTACAGGCAGATTTTCGCCTTTTTCACCGAAGACGTACATCGCCGGGTATTTCTCGATGGTGCATTTCGATTCGTCGATGTTGCCGGATTTGTCCTGCACTTTTTTGAGGTCCAGCGCAAAGTTCTTCGCAAGAAAATCGTACAGTGCCAGCCGCTTGTTAACACCGTAATCATGGCCTTCCTGCGGCAGATGCACATTTTTTACAGCGTCCGTTTTTCCATAGAATTCATAGATACGTTGCAGAAAAGGGAATTCTGTATCGGGTACGTGCTGGGTCCAGTCTTTGCCGTCGGTGATGGCTAATTGCGGTCGGGGAGCCGCCATCGCAGCAATCTCTACGTTGTTGGTGCCGGTGCCGCAGAGGTGTACGCCCATGCCGCTTTCGCAGGGACAACCACCACTATGATAGGACGATAGCATCACGACCGGCACACTCAACGTAATGCGATCGTCCAGAGCGGTCAGCAGCATCGTCTGGCTTCCTCCGCCCGATCCGCCACTGATGGCAACCCGCTTTGGGTCGGCGTTTTTGAGCGTTAATAGCCAATCCAGACTACGCATTCCGTTCAGAACCTGAATCGTTTGGGCGAGACTTTTCCGGTGATCCTCCGGCTTGAATTGCAAGGCCGATTCGCCCCACGCGAACAGGTCATAGCTAAAGGCAATAGCCCCCATTCGAGCCTGCATCGCGCACCGATACTGCGCGTCGGCCCGATAGCGGCCATCGCCAAAATGCCCATCGGGATTGAGAATTACGGGCATCAAAACTTTGGTATTCAGCGGTTTGTAGAGCGATCCCGTTACGTATAAACCCGGCAACGTTTCAATCGCTACGTTCTCGACGGTGTAGCCGTCGTAAGTACGTTTGTTCGTAATAATTGGCTGACTGTTGGGTTTGGCTGGCAGATGCGACAGTTTGAGAGCGTGCCACATGCAGGTTTTCAACTCCGCTTTGCGCTTTTCCCAGCTCGCTACATCGGTGTACAATGTAGCGAGATAGTCAAGTTGCTGTTTGCCTTCGTCGGGCGTTTTGAGGTGGTATTGAAACGCCTGAAGTTTGTATTTTTTATCGCCTTCTTTTGCGAACGTAATGTCTTGCGACGCCAGGATATTCGTCATCGTTTTCTCGACATCAGCCGGTCGGAATCGCCAGTCGGCATACGTAACGAATTTGTCTTTTATCAACTCTTCGGGGTAGCGAATCTTTACGGCATAGCGATGTTCAATTTCACCGATTACTTCTTTGAGGGGCTTTTTGAACTGATCATCAGATGTTTGCGCGGATGCGACCAGACTGCATCCAAGCAACAAAACGAGGACGCCTAGTTTTGATGCCGCATCAAATTTTGCCCTGATCGACGCTTCAGCCGTTTCTTTTGCTGCTTCTCTCGATGCAGTTCGCCAGCCGCTGTACAACAGATTTCTGTCGAGTTTCGGCTTGGGGAAGAACAGACTCGCTACATAGCCGACGCCAATCACGATCAGGTGGCTATACACGCCCAGCATCAGTTTGTGATGCGTAAAATTGTAATTACCCAGATCCAGCAGCAGTCGTTTGTTATCGCCGTAACCGATTTTAGTTGAAGTCAGAAACGCATAGGCCGTAAACAGAATACAGATGATGATCGCAATATTGATACCCTGTTTATTGGCTCTCGCGCTGAAAATCCCAAGCAGAAAAATTCCGACGATCCCGCCCGAAAAAATGGCATATAACGTAAAAACAATCCCTAGAACCCCTTCATTTCCAGCCTGCAAATAAATTGCTCCAATGCCAATTGCGATTATGCCCGAGAGGACGACAATCCCCTTGCTGATGGTCAAATATTCTTTGTCGGTACGGGCCGGGCGGAATTTTTTATAGAAATCTTCCAGGCCAACGGCCGCCAGCGAATTCAGGTCAGCGCTGAGGCTGCAAATGGCCGCCGAAATCATAGCCGCCAGAATAAATCCAACCACGCCCGTCGGGAATTTCGTCATGATAAAATACGGAAAGACGGCGTCAGGACGTAGTGACGACGGCAATGGCTGTTGCTTGTAATAGACAAACAAAGCGGTGCCGATGAACATGAACAACGCCCAAACCGGCACCGTTAGCGAAATGCCTAAAATGGAGGCTTTGATAGCGGCTTTATCGGTTTTGGCAGTCAGATACCGTTGGACCACGGTCTGGTCGGTACCGTATTTCTGAACGGCATAGAACGCGCCGTTGATGACCATGACGATGAACGTTAGCTTCGTAAAATCGAGTTCGTAAGGTCCAAAACCCGTTCGATTACTGGCAGACGCTACGTTGATGATTTCGGGTAAGCCGCCTTTGACGGAGAAAATAATGACCGTCACGCAGAGAATGCCACTGGCGAACAGCATGAATCCCTGAAAAACATCCAGCCAGATAACAGCCTCGATTCCGCCCAACAGATTGACGGCGATGATGATCAGTCCAACCAGAACAATGATGTAGAAGGTGTTGCCGCCGGTCATGTTGGTCAGGGCAACGGCCAATAGAAAAAAGACAGTCCCCATTGACGAAAACTGTCTGAGAACGAACGCGATAGAGCTATAATACCGGGCAAAACTACCAAAGCGTTTTTCGAAATATTCGTACGTACTAAGCCCGATCACCTTGCGATACAGTGGCACAATAAACCAGATGGTACCGAGCAACACAATGGGCACCATTAAGCCCTGTACCAGCAAAATCCAGTTTGACGAATAGCCTTCGCTCGGATACCCCAGGAACGTAACGCTGCTGATCAACGTAGCCAGCAGCGACATCCCAATTGCCCAGGCGGGTACCCGGCCTTTGGCAGCAAAATACGTCTGGGTTGTATTCTGATTTTTAGCGTAGCGCAAACCAAAATACAGGTTGATTATCAACACCGTAACGATTATCAGGTAATCTAGTACGCTCAAGGTTAGGTTTGGCATTCGGTTTGGAAATTAATGTATCCACAGGCCGGGCCGCGTTCGGCTTCAGTCCGTGTTTGAATTAGCCTGATTCACGAGCTTTAGTCCGTGAATATGGTAGAAATGCGCTCCTTCAAAACGTCCATAAATCCGGAGACCAGCGGTAGCTACCCGGTTTTACGGTAATGTGCAAATTGTCCTGGCCGACAACGGCGCTTCGAATGACACCAGCCCCCAGCTCCTGCGTTACGACCAGTCGCGTAACGCCAAGTTCGCGCAGGATAGCCGACGCCGTTGAGCCCCCTTCAATAATCAGTTCGTCCACCGACAACTGGTTGAGCACCTGCTTCACCGCTTTCGCCATGACGGTTCTCAAGTGGACCGCCAGCCTGCTGGTGTCTACGGTCGATCCGGATTTCATGGCTATGATAACCTGCTCATTTCGTTGAAAACAGTCGGCAATCCGGGCTACCCATTTGGCTAATTCAGCCGTTTCCTGATCTCCGGGATACATCAACGTATCCGGCATATAACAAACAGAATTTCCGCTCATTGCCGCTTTTTTTACCAACTCAACGCTCTGGCCAAAGGCACTTCCGCATACATAAAGCCTGCACTGGCCCAGGGTACTTACTGGTGTTATTGACCGTTTGGACACGTAGTGAGATCCCAGAATAGCCGTAAAGAAACCCGAGCCACCACCCGGCAACGTCTGCTCATCGACACGGCTAGCCCATGCCTGTAGATCACCCTGCGTGCCAACCTCGCCGATAACAATACCCGGCTGGACCAAAGCTTCCGTTGGCGATTGCACCGTTATTGGTACGTCGTTTCTGGCCAGTCGCTTCAGTACGTTCGATTCGGTGATCGGAAATTCCGGATCTTTCGAAAAATGGGTCCGGTGAATCAGTTCTCCCTGAACGTAATAATGGCCATCGATCAGAATTCTACCCAACGCCGGATTGGCCGGAACAATCAGCGCTTTGGCCAGGCCCAGGACGGCTAGCTGAGCCATGGTTTCCGAAATAACGTGCCCACGCAGCACCGAATCGACTTTTTTGAAAATCAACCGGGGCTTCATCGCCTGTAAAGCCGCACTTACGTCGGTCATGATGGCTACCGCTTCCGGCTCCGAAACCGATCGGGCATCCGTCGCAATAATCAGTAACTCAGCCTTCGACTGTGGATTGACGGACATGGCTAACTCTACATCGAGCCCATACGTCAACCCAATGCCGCCCAACTCGGCGGCCCCCGTTAAATCGTCTGCAATGACTGCGATCATGGTCTAATGAGCGAAAGAGTGAATGAGCGAATGAGCGAAAGAGCGAAAATTAGCGCAGTTTTTTCGCTCTTTCACTCATTCACTCTTTCGCTCATTATAGAATTCTTCGACAATTGAACTGCTGACTCAATCGCCAGAATCATCGCATCGGGGCTGGCGACGCCTTTTCCAGCAATTTCAAAGGCCGTTCCGTGATCGACCGACGTGCGAATGATGGGCAATCCCATCGTGATGTTGACGCCTTTCACGCTGTCCATCTGCTTCTTCTCGGCATTCCATTTAAAGCCCGTTAGCTTGAAGGGAATATGACCCTGATCGTGATACATGGCCACGACCCCGCCGTAATAACCCGTTGCCGCTTTGGAAAACAACGTATCGGCCGGAACCGGCCCTTCTATGTCGTAGCCCCGGCGTTTCGCTTCTTCAACGGCTGGCAGGATTTCCTGATCGTCTTCCGTGCCGAACAGTCCCGAATCGCCCGCGTGCGGATTCAGACCCGCTACGCCAATTTTCAGATTCGTTTCGCCCAACGAAATCAACCCATTGTATAACAGGTCGATAACTTCGAGAATGCGATCTTTTTTTACCAGATCGCAAGCCTGCCGCAATGATACGTGGGTCGATACGTGAATTACCTTCAACTGGTCTTCCACCAACAGCATACCGTATTTTTTGGTGTTAGTAAACTGGGCGTAAATTTCGGTATGTCCTGCAAAATGGTGGCCCGCTTCGTTAATGGATTTTTTGTTGATCGGGCCGGTAACCGTCGCGTCAACCTCATCAGCCAGGGCGAGGTCGATAACAGTTTTTACTGCTGCAAAAGCCGCTTCACCCGCCATCGCCGAGATTTCCCCGAATTTCAGGTTGGCGAGATCGACGTTGGCAAGATCGTAAACATCAACTGTTCCCAGTTCAAATTTCGCATCGGAAACGGACGTAATGGGGTTTATCACTACGTTCAGATTCAACCGCGTGGCGATGTCAAGAAACACACCGGCATCACCCACCAGAATGGGCTTGCAGATGCCATAAATGACTGGATTCAACAGGGCTTTAACGGCTATTTCAGGGCCAATGCTCGCCGGATCACCCATCGTGATACCGACTATCGGTTTATTTTCTTTGATCATTTAATTGTCTGATTAACAGCTTTGACGAATTTTAGAACCGCTCCGGCAGCCCGGTTTGTCAAAGGATAGAAACTATCTAAAAAATGTTTTTTTAGCCAACCTGCTAACCCCTAAATCCCCTGAAGGGGACTTGGCTCATGCTTAGACAAAGTCCCCTTCAGGGGATTTAGGGGTTAGCATACAGTTTCTTGGATCTTTGTCAAAGATTACAGTTGTATCTCTTCCTTCTCGACTAATTCAATCAGGGCGGCTTTCAATTGGATCTCCTCCTGCTCCGACTGCGGTTGTAGTGGGGGCATCATCGTGGTGCCACACAAGTCGTATTCCTGCATCAAAACCTTCAGCGCCCACAAAGATTCGCCCAGCGTTCGGCCTACCTGATAGAGATGCCCGAATGCATCCGACTGATTCTGACAGCTATACGCTTTTCCCTCGTTGCCTTCCTGTACAGCTTTCAACATATCGCGGTAAAGACCCGGAAAGAGATTTCCAGTACTCGGCACAAGTCCGTCGCTACCGGCCAGCAACGCGTGGGCCGATCGGGCGGCCCATCCCATAAAGTGGCTGAAATCCGGTCGATTTGCCCACAGCGTCAACGACTCGCTCAGCCGGTCGGTGCTACGTTCCGAGTCTTTGATACCGACGATTCTGGGGTGGTAACTCAGCTCATCGATCACCGGAATCGGAATCGACATGCGGGTCGTCGCGAAGATGTTGTAGATGATCAGCGGGCCATTCAACTGATCGGCCAACTGCTCGAAATACCGCTTCATCTGGCTCTCCGACAGCGCATAATACGACGGCAACGTAGCGGCCACCGCATCGACACCTTCATTGAAGCAGTAGTTGGCAAAATCGACCGACTCTTCCAGACAATTCGACGAAATACCCGCATACAACACCGTATCTGCCGATTTCAGCCGTGCCGCTTCTTTCACATACCTCTGTTTTACCGACATGGGTAACGATGTCGATTCACCCGTTGTCCCCAGAATGAACGGCATGGCTTCGTTGATCTGAAGGTTAGCGAGCATCTTTTCGACGGCTGTTCCATCAATTTTATACGCGTCGGTCAGGGGGGTAACCAGCGGAACAACAACGCCCTGGTATTTCTTTTTCATACTCATAGCTAATAAGCGGCTGTATAAATGGCAATTGCATCGTCGCGAGTAATCTCCCGAGGATTATTTTTTAGTAATCGTGTGATTTTCAGGGCATCGTCGGCCATCTGAGGAATCGCTTCTTTCGGAATATTGACGTCTCGCAAACGGGCCGGAATGCCGCATTCATGAATCAGTTCGTTGATTTTCCGGACTCCTTTTGCGGCTGTTTCGGCATCGTCTTTCCCTCGTTCGCACCCCAGCGCAAGGGCAACCTGCGCGTACCGGCAAACGGCCGCCGGGATGTTGAATTCCATGACGTAGGGCAGCAGTAATGCATTGGAAAGTCCGTGTGCCAGATGAAACGTACTGCCCAGCGGATACGAGAGCGCGTGAACGCCCGCCGTATTCACCGGACCCAGGCAAAAACCACCCAGCAAACTCCCCATCGCTACGTTCGTACGAGCCTCTTGGTCAGCGCCGTTACGTACTGCCTGCACGATATTGGCCGCAATCAGGCGCATTCCCTCAACCGCATACATATCGATGAAGGGCTGGGCAAATTTGTTCGTGTACGCTTCCAGGCAATGGGTTAGCGCATCAATACCGGTAGCGGCTGTAATGGATGCCGGTACGCTGATGGTCAGCAATGGATCGACGTACACAATATCGGGCACCAGAAACGGGCTGATGATGCCTTTCTTTTGATTATCAGCGTCATCCACCAGAATCGCATTGGGCGAAGCCTCGCTGCCCGTCCCCGACGTAGCGGGCACACAAACGAGTTTTTTGCTACGTCCTTTCAGGTTGCCAATGCCCAGTATATCGCTGAGCGACTGGTCATTGTCCAGTTGGGCCGCTACCAGCTTGGCCACATCCAGCACGCTTCCTCCGCCAATGCCCAGCACCAGATCGGGATTGAATGGCGAAACGATTTTCATCAGCTTTTCAAAATCAGTGAACGAGGGTTCCTGAACGATGCTGGTGTCAACCCAAACACCTATCTCGCTGGCTTCCAACGTATCAATCAGGCGTTTCAACTGGTCCAGCAACGGGCTAATTGTCACGATCAGCACCTTTTTTGGCGACAGTTGTACGAGTTCATCGGTCAGGCTCCCAAGAGAACCCTTGCCAAAAACCAGCTTGCCTGGAAAGTGTATTTTCAATTCCTGCGTCATTGTTCAATATGCTCGTTTTCCCGTTGCTACGTCCTCACCGCGCCACGGAGGCAGCAACGGGGGGACATAAATATCAATCCTTTGTAATACCCTTCGCGATTGGTGCTGTATACCCTTTCAGCGCTGGCCAGACGCCGTTTTCAATAGGTTTTAACTTCAGCTTTGCCGGGTCGATAACCGCGTGTTTGATCTTCTGCCGACGCCACGTATAAATGACATGAATCATCCCGTCGCTCGTCTGAATAACAGACGGATAAGAGTACTGGCTGATGGGCGAATCTTCCAGAATCACCGCTGCCGACCAGGTTGAGCCATCGTTCGATACCGCCAGATTCAGCGGTGTACGCGGTCCTTTGGCCAGATCGCCCGGCGGCAATACGTGGTTATACACCAGCACCTGCCGACCATCTTTCAGCGTGACGGCATCGGTTCCCGAGTTGTTATTCGGCAAGTTCGTTTTGGTCAATGGCGACCAGGTTTCGCCGTTATCCGTTGACCAGGATTCTTCGATGGCGCGGTCTCGGCTACGGGCCAGAAGCTGGAGTTTGCCGTTGCCGTAGGTCAAGATGCTGGGCTGGATAGCGTTCAACGTTTTTCCATCGTTGAGTGGACCGATTTTTCGCCAGGTTTTTCCGAAATCGGGCGTCACCTCAAAATACAGTTTCCAGCCGTCGCCCTCGGTGCTGGTTGGGCAAAACAGATTGCCGTTGGCCAGCAAAACAGGCTTATTTTTGACGGGACCCAGGTAGCCATCAGGCAGTTTTCGGGCTATCGACCAGGTACGTCCGCCATCGGATGAAGTTTTCAGTAAGCCCCACCACTTCGACGGACTCGGGCCAACTTTATAGAACAGCATCAACTCGCCGTTGGGAATCTGGTACAAAACCGGATTCCAGCAAGCATATCGCAACGTATCGTTGATGATGCCATTCGCTACGTTCTCGGGCGCCAGCCATTGGGCGGCACCCCGCTTGCCCTTTTCCTGCCGACTCACCCAAATACATACATCCGGGTTCCGCTCTTTGGTGCCGCCGAACCAGGCCGAAACCAACCCGGTTGGCGTTTCGGCGATGGTGGCCGCGTGACTTTCCGGAAACGGCGGTTTATCAACCACGAATTCATCCACCACCAGCCCCGATTGCCATTTGGCCAACTGAGCAAACGTAGTGCCAAACAGCGTCAGGCTGATGAATAGGGTTAGGTATAGGGTCTTGTTTATCATGTTGTTATGACTATGGAACACCGGTTTTAACCCGGTGCAATGCAATTAATCTCTTGCGCCGGGTTTTAACCCGGCGTGATAAGTGTATGTCAATTCGTTGCCTGCTTCTTAGCTTCTGCTTTTTTGGCTTTAATTGCAGCCGTGTAGGTATTGTACATCTCCCGCCAATTCCGGCCGTTGGTGTTCAGGTACTGTTCGGATTTGGTTTTATAGATCTCGAAAATGGCCGAGATTTCCTTCATGCTTTTATAATCGACAGCCTGTTCGCGTGCCTGCTCCAGAAATCCGAGAATGGTTTCCTCTTCTTTGGGCGTGATGTTTGGGACAATGGCTTTGTACCCATTCATCGTAAACGCCACTTTTCCAATCGTGTATTTATCCAGAATCGCGTTGACCTGATTCTTGTCCAGATCGGCCCGCAAACCGGTCATCAGCGATTGATGAACCGTTGCCGGAATGGCTGAATCCGCAATGAGTTGCCGGTCCAGTTCAGACAGTAGTTTGCCGGTTACCGGATTGATTCCGGCGGGAACGGTGCTAGCCGGATGCTCATTGTGCCAGTCGCGTGTGGCTTTCAAATGAGTAGCCACTACGTTGGTCAGGCGCTTTTCTTTTTCCGCATCGTTCAGATTCAGCGAGCTAATCCACTCGGCCGCTTTCTTTTCCTGTTCGGCATCGGCATTCAATTTTGCCTCCGCTGACATCACCGTCTGAGTCGACTCTTGCTGACTAAAAGCGGGCAATGTGGTGGCTAGAGCCGCTACGAATAAATAAGCAGTTAAGGCGTTTTTCATCGTTATTTTGAACTAGACGTTTTCGTATCTGAACCTCTCGAAACGGGACTACTCGCTGGACTAAAGCTGTCAGAAAGTTGATTCTTCAACGGCTTATCCGTCCGAAATGGGCGAGCGGGTAAGCCTTCTTTGTTGAACAGATTTGGTTGGGCGGCTTCATCCCACGCAAAGCGAACAGCCACCGGATTCGGTACGTTATCGGCCGAAACGAGTACGTGTTTCCCGTTAATGTGCGCGTCGGCGGGCGAAAAAACACCCTCTTTCCCGGCAACCATAAAGCCCGTAAGCGGCTGACCGTCTTTGCTGATTAAGCCGCTTCCCAGTTGGCTGAAAGCGAGTTGAATAGCGTGGCCTTTCACTTTCATTTTTTCGAAAATGGGCCCTTCCGCGACTACGTCATTTTTGTCGTACGCATTAGCTAGGGCGAGCAGGGCTAATCGTCGGCCAATTTCCCATTTGAAAGGTGGGTGAATATCCGACAGGTCGTCGGCCAGATCGGTCGTTACGATCATGCCCGTTTGGGGCAGGCTGAGCACTTGTTCCTGCGCTTCCCGAAATTCGGGTAACGTTTCGCGGGTCAGTACAACTTTTCCTTTCGATTCAGAATACTTGAACGGTGCAAGCTGAACGTAGTAAAACGGTAGCTTCTGGTCGTTCCAGGCGTTTCGCCAGCTCGTAATGAGCGTTTTCAGCTTGTGCGAATACGTAGTGGTTTCTTTCAGAAAACAGTTGGATTCGCCCTGATACCACAAGAAGCCTTTCACGGCAAACGGCGCCAGCGGACGAATCATGGGTTCGTAAAACTTACCCGGTTCGCCGTCTATTTTTTGGTTGCCATAATACGTGTCTTCCCGAAAAGCCGCTTCCGAAATCCACGGCTCGATGCGACTGCCGGGGATGGCCGACGCAATGACGCCAATCGGTACGTTCAGATTCCTGTGGAGTTCTTTGGCGAAAAAATAAGCCGGTGCCGAAAACGACCGTAGGGCTGAGTCCTGCGCTACGTTCCATCCGCGATGCAGCGAATCGGGTTTGCCTAGTTCTTTCCGGTTGACTAAAAAGATGCGTATCTGTGGATTGTTGGCGTAGGTTAATTCATCGACTGGATTGCGTCCATCAACGAGTTGGGTCGCGAGCGATGGCTTCACTTTACTGTTCTTCCGCATCGTGTATTCCATGTTCGACTGTCCCGAACACAGCCAGACTTCGCCCACGAGAATATTTTGCAGCCGGATCGTATTCGTCCCCGAAATGACTAATTCGGAAGGAATAGCCGATGCTTTGAGCGGTTTCAACGTAACGCTCCACTTGCCCGATGCATCGGCGGAGGTTGTTTGATTTTGTGCGGCAAATTGAACCGTCACGGTTTCGCCCGCCGATGCTTTTCCCCAGAACGACAACGGCTTACCCTGTTGCAGCACCATGTTATGCCCTAGAATGCGGGGCAAAATGATCTCGGCTTTCAGGTGGGCAGAAAGGAGAAACAAGGTGATAGCGAACAGGGTGTACTTGAACATTTTTGATTTAATCTTATCTTCTAAAAACACCCCTAAATCTCCTAAAGGAGACTTTGCTCATGCGTAGAAAAAGCCCCCTTTAGGGGATTTAGGGGTGTTTTACTCCACTCTTGACTGTAAACCGCTCGTTTTAAATGACTTGATCACAAAGACAGCTTCGGCATCCTGATCGCCCGCTTTGAGTAGATCGTAGCTCTGATCGGTGGGCGTATCAGCATCCGGGAAACGACGTACCGCACCCGTTCGGAAAACGACGCGCCGGAACGAGGCCACCGGGGCAAAAAACAGTCGGTTGCCTTTGGATTGCCCGTTGACGAACGTAGTGAACATGCGTTTGTCTCGGTCCAGCTCGATCCGTACGTCGTATTGTTTACCAGCCTCGTATTTCTGAATGTTCGAATCTCGGTAGCCCACTTTGGCTTTGAACAGGCTGTCAGCGTCGAACATCAGCCGTACAGCCGCGTTCCCTTGCGCATCCTGAAATTCAATCTGCAAGGTGCCTTTGTTGACTTGTTGTGGCACGATCGAAAACTCGACGGTCACTTTCTTTGAATCGGGAATGACGCGCTCGGCTTTGGCGAAATCGAATTTGTCTTTGTCGCGCAGTACCAGTGCTTTGGTGCCGCCAACTGTTTCCATTTGAGCCGTTGCCTGAAGTGGGCTGTAGATATTCCAGTTTTTTAGTTCTTCGCCCGCGGGAAGCAGTGCAAACACGTCGTTGGCATGGGTTTTCACCTCGTCGGTGATAGGAACCGGAATGCTGGACACCCAGATATCCTCCTTGTTCATGCTATACGTAACCCACAGATTCCCATCGGGTGGCGTACCGTTCCCTTCCTCGATTCCCCGAACGTACTGCGGCCCGTAGGATTTGTAGGCCCCGCCATAACGCAGGGATGTAATTTCTCCATTTACCAGCAGTAAATTGGTGTAATTCAGTCCGTCTTTGCCGGTCGAGACAGCCAGCGGCCAGCGAAATTCCGATGGATTATAAACCGTAGCGTACTGGCCATCGGATGTTTTTTGCCCCCAGATTTTGGCATTGCTGTTCACGAAACCCGGCGCCCGAAGTGGATTGTACTGCCACGTTTTGCCATTATCCTTGCTGATCGTCGTGAGGGCGTGTTTCCACAAACCCACGACGCGATTGTCGGGCAGATGGTAGTAGCTGAACGCTTTTACGTCTTTCTTGAGCGAAATCAACGGGTCGTTGCGGTCGGCTTCTTCAATCCATTGCTGCATCATGAGCGTATTGCCCAGCAGTTCGTCGCAAGCATCCACAAAGCCTTTGTCTTTTGAACTGGTATAGAACGGATAAGCCGATTTCAATTTATCCCAGGACGTATTGTTTCGGATGAAGTATATCGGCCCAAACTTGCCATCGGGATAGATTTCGCGCACCACCCGACCAATGCCGTTGCCGTCGTTCGGGTCATCTTTCGGACCCATAACAAGGCCATAAAAAGCTAGTGTCAGGAGTCGTTTGTTGGTCGCGACGAAAAAGCCCATACGCTGGTGCATGACTGCATACAAGTCTTTGGCCACCTCCGGGCGGCCTGCTTTTTTCCACCCATCCGGCACTTTGTAAGGCGGGAAAATGATAGTCGGGGTCGACCATTTATAGCCGTCTTTTGACGTCAGGAGCAATGTTTGCCCCGGCGGGACGTGTTCGCCAACCGGATTGCTGAGGTATTGCAGGTAGAACGTATTGTTCCAGTAGGCCAGCATGGGCGCGTGGTTGTAGGTCCAGTTGGTGCCGCCCGCCAGTTCCGGATGTTCGCGATTCGCCCGAAACACCTGAATGTTATGCACACCCACCGCCGGACTCAATTGCCCGTGATGATAATCGACATTGGACAGCGTCTGCCCAACGTAGCGCACCGTGTCCTGAGCGTGGGTTTGGGTGAAAAATAGGGCAAAGATTATTACCCCCAACCCCCTAAAGGGGGCTTTCCAGCCGGAGGTTTTAGTCCCCTTCAGGGGGTTGGGGGTAAAATTAATCGTTCTCATAACCCTTTACTTTTTTTAACCCAAATCACTTCCGCACCCTCCGCCTGTTTTTTCAGACTAACTACACCCCCGCCTTTCACGATTTCTTTCGACTTCACTACATCCCCCGTTTTGGGGTTGATGTAATTGACTGAGAACGACCCCATTGCTTTTGTCAAATCAAGCTGAATAGGCATTGTGGATTCGCTATAGAGGATATAACCCGCTTTTTCATTACCCATTGCCCACTGATTAGCCGGTGTTTGGCTAAGTTCAAGAGGCTGCATTTGGGTGGCGTCCACTAAGAATTGCGGATCGGCAACCGCTGGGATGTTCGGCATGGAACCGCCCGCCATCAAAACCGCCCAGCCCATTGAATCGAAGCTGTCGCCCGCAAACGTAACGGCCTTATCAGGAAACTTCTGGCGGTATTCCCGCACCGCCCGATACACCTGTTCGAACGATGTTTTCTTGGGCGTCAAGAGTCGGGCGTGCTGACGTGGAGCCAGATTTTGACCACCTGCGGGTGCATAGGCTGTGCTGTTGGCCTGGTAATGCCAGAACCGAATGTCGATCAGATTAATGACTAAGGCCCGTTTGGCATCAGCCAGAATCGCGTCCTGAACCTCCTTAGTGGTGCTCAACCCAATGATTGCCTTTTTGCCAGTCGCCTTTTCCCATTCTTTAATAGTATCAATCCAGAATTGTACGAACGGCAGCGGCCCTGTAAACTCAGCTCCGATGAGTTGAATGACACCTGAATTAGTAGCGAAATTGTCGAGGCATTTGTGGATGTACGCCCGATGCAGCGCCCGTCGAACCGGGTGCGATACGTCGTAAAACTGTTCGGCCATGAAAATCCGCTTGTCGCCGGCATAAGGGACTGGTTCCGGGAAGCCCGTATTGTTGATATTGTTGGCGGGTCGCCAGGGGAAATCGGCGTAGTGCGCACCGGCTTCGATAATGTTATGCTGGAAATAATTCTCGTGGATGAGCGCCAGCCCTTTCTGATCGGCGAGGTCGGCAAACTGCTTCAGTCGGTTCCAGTACCAATTATTGTACTTGGTTAGGTCGTATTTACTCAGGCCATCCCAGGCGGTTTCTTTTCCACTACGGGCAAAGGGCAGTTCGTAAAAAGGTGGCCACACGTCCCCATTCATCCGGCGGATACGTTCGTGATCGTCTCGCCGACGGTCGTACCAAAGTCCGTAGTTATGGTCAATGGCAACGATGTTGTCGGCTTTCATCGAATCCGTCATTGCCTCCAGATTGTCGGTCAGGCCACGGCCCGTCATGCCCGGAACAAATCGGGTTATGTGCGGTTTGGCGCTGGCGAGTCCGTAGGGTCGGGCACTGCCGTTCCACCAGGGCACTTCCTGCCGCCGACCCGTCAGCAATGTATTTCCCCGCACCAGTTTCCCAAGCTGAATCTGCATAGGAGCAGCCTTCGCAAGCGCCGTTTCTTTGGGCAGGCCAAGGGCATCAATGGATTTGGCGGTGGACGTAGTCGGAAGGGGTTGGCGCGTTGAAGCTGCGGTGATAAAATCGTATAATGTCGGGGCGGGGTTGACGGCGAGTTTGGTAAGCGCCTGTGCTACGTCCACTTTGGGGCTACTCGACGCTTCGGATTCGACGGGCAACAGAATGGTTCTACCCGCTACGTTGTCGCCAAGCCGATCTTTCAATTGGGCGTAGTATAAACTTCGGGGTTGGATATGCTCGTTCGACATGTCCCAGTAGCCATCTCCGGCAAACTGCGCCCATGTACCGAACGCCCAGTTTTGCGCCGTTGGTGGTCGAAAATTCTCCACGCGAGCGGCTGTACATTGCCAGAAAACACTGTTGGCGGCACTCCAGCCTGCACCTTGTCCATCCTGTCCAAAATTGGCGAAACGGAGCGCATTGCCATCGCTATTCACGACGTCGAACAACACCCCCGACGCCCAGCTATCGATGCTGCCACTGAAGCTGAACGGCAAATGCGCTTCGCACTGCACAAACGCATTAGGCCCGGCACTGCAATAACCAACCGCAAAATCGTGATAGCCGAATTCGGAATACAACCGCTGGCAAAGCACCTGTTGTCCTCTGACCAGGAACGTGTTACGTCGTTCACCTCCGATTTCGGAAACCGGCTCCAGCGACTGACAATCTTCAATTGTAATCCGCTTTGCCGTTTCCTGAACGTTGACAGCCGATCCGGCGAAATGACGAAAAACAACCTGTCGCACCCAGGCATCCTGTACGTTTTCGATCCCGATGGCCGTCCAGCGGTGGTCTTCGTCTTTTGGATTGGCTTTGTCGTAGGATGATTTGAGGGTGAGATTTTCGACGCCCGATTGCGCGATGCGACCCGCCCAGGTGTAACGGGCAAGCGTGCCTCCGCCAAAAACCGAATCCAGGGCCGTAGTCAAGGGGGCATCAAGGGTTATTTCGGAGCCATTAACGGCTGTAATTTGCCGTTCCCAGAAGATGTCGCGCTGACCGGGTTTCCAGCCCAGAGAAGAAATCCCTCCGCCAAACGTATCGGTTCCCAGTTTCTGAATCCATTCTTTGGTGGATGGCCGATGAATCTGAACCAGATCGCCGACCTTAAAATCAGCCGATTTAGCAATGTGAATTTTTTGCGCATTGACTGGCACGTAGCTAACGGCAATAGCAATTGATGATTCAGTTTTTCGGTCGTTTTGCCCGGTAATTGTAATCAGATTGTCGCGACTGAAACCCGTTCCCAGAAGGGTTGTACTGCCAGTTCCACTCCCCCGAAGCACGACACCCGACGCACTAATTTTCAAACTTCCAGCAACTTCATAGATGCCCTTTTCGAGCAGGACGGTGCCCCGAAATCCATCGCTATTTACCGGCAAAGACGCTACGTAATCAATAGCGGCCTGTATTCGGCGGGTGGCGTCCCCCTTCTGAAACGGCACTACTATTCTGATCGCTACGTTTGGGATGGCCTGTTCGCCAGCCTTATAGCCACAATACGAAAAATCAGAAATGCGGTTACCTTGCTCGTCGGGTGTATAGATCAAACGTCCCTGCGGGCTAAGCGCCACCGGTTTTGGCGGAGCCGGTTTATTCTTCTGTGCATACGTATCGCGGGTGTACCAACCAATGGTTAGCCACGACACCAGGGCGATAAGCAGAGAAGATTTTAGCACGGGTTTAGATTTAATCGCCGGGTTAAAACCCAACGCAGCGCAAGCTGATTTGTATTGCGCCGGGTTTTAACCCGGCGATTAAAAAAACCTTTACGTTCTTGGAATCACCTGTTGAACAGGCACGACACTGTTAAGGTACTCTTCAATGTTAGTATAGGCATCTTTCTTTTTGGCCAGGCTGGCATCCGAAGGGTCTTTGGGATTCAGGCCATTTTTGGTTTCCCACGCATCGGGCATGCCGTCCTTGTCGGAATCAACGTATGGCGTGCCCTTGTAATCTGGATATCCACCCACCTGAACCGGATCGGTAATGATACCATTCTTGTACGAATCAATCGGTAACCGACGGTGTTTGAACTGGGTTTCGGGCAGTTTCACCCCTTCTCTGTACGTAATTTTTCCGGTACGTACCTGCTCAATGACGCGTGTATCGACAGGGTCGCGTTTGGGAAGCATGGCCCCGGCATTGGCCAATACGTAGCTGTACGCCTGTTGCGCGGGCAAAATTGTGAGCTTAGGCATCGGAAGCGGCTCTTTCCATTTAATGTTGGCCATGTACTCACCAGCATTCGCCATTTCTTCAACCTGAACCCCGCCATCCCAATTATCTTTCGTTACCTTTTCGTTCCCGTCGACAATATTGCCATTGACATACGCCCGGCCATAGACCCGGTAAGGCAATTTGCTGCGTCCCGATTCTGGTTTTAGGATGCGGTAGGCAAGGGGCGAATCTTTGGGCGTTTGCGGGCCCGGCTTGTAATAGTTGTTGATAATATTGTACATAGCCGTATAGTCGCCCCCATCCGTTGAGCGGTGTACCCAGTTGAAAATGACATTGTTGGTAAAGTTGAAGATGCCATTCCAGCCGATCGATGGGTTTCGGCCCGCGTTATCGGCCCAAAGGTTGCGCATGAACGTACAATTTTCGCCACCCAACGTACTGCCAAAAGCGTGGTTCCAGGTATCTAAGGCTTCCGAAAAAATCGAGTTCTGAATCGTGATATTGACCGTTGGGAGCTTTTCTTCCACTGTCTTTCCCGTACTGTCGTTATACATGTGGCGATACATCGACATATTTTCGTCTAGTCCCCAACTCGCCGACACATGATCGATCATGATGTTGCCAATGGGATTTCCGCCAATCGAATCGTCGCGACGGCCAACGCCGGTTTCGCCCCGACGGAAACGCATATAGCGAATAATCACGTCGTGCGTGTTGATCCAGACCGATTCGCCCGCCACACAAACACCGTCGCCCGGTGCTGTCTGACCGGCAACCGTGATATAAGGTGCCCGAATGATAATGGGCGTTTTGATTCTGATGATTCCTGCTACGTTAAAAACGATGGTACGCGCACCACCCTGTTCGCAGGCTTCCCGCAATGTACCAGGACCTCTGTCTTCCAGACTGGTAACGACATAAACCTTGCCACCACGACCACCAAATGTATAGGCTCCACCGCCTTCAGCACCCGGAAAAGCTGGAATTGACGCCTGCGGCAGATCGACGGGACGGGCCGCCCAGGGGACATAAGGTTTGCCTTCCTTCGCTTCTTTTGCAATAATCGGCTTCGCCTTTTCCCAGGCAATATCCGACTGTCGACGGGATTCCTTGAGCAATTCATCACTTTCCTTCTGAACATTCGCCGGGATGGTTGGATACTGGGCTAAAGCCGAGTACTGACCAAGAAACAGGATAGCAGAAAGAGCTACAGGAATGACAGATTTTTTCATTTGAGTACGATTTCTGTTCGGTGATTGAATGAGTCAAGAATTTCTCTTTCAAACGGGCGCTTAAATGGCTTACGCTCAGATTGTATAGTAAGCTCAAAATAAGGCTAAAAAATAGGCTAATATCTATATCATTTTTTCGGCAATGTATAGGATATTATCATCCAGGCAGGAATCGCGCTCAATTGCATTATAAATAGATAGAATTAAGCAATTGGCAGGGTGAAGACGAAGGATTTCAGCGTTAATTTAGGCGCATTGTCAAACGCGATTTGCGGACTGTTGAACCAACGGAGAAGGGTTGATATTGAGTGATTACACAAACAAAAATGATGATGTATAGGCTATTCTTATGTTTTTGGCCTCACCTTATTTACTTGCTTTCCGGCTTTACAATCCGATTGGCGAGGTCGAGTTGTAAGGATTTGATGTTCGCCAGCACTAGTTCGGCCATTTTCCGGGCACCGAGTTCATTAAAATGGGTATTGTCTTCTTTGCCTTCAGGGTAGTTTGGATGTTCACCGGGCGCCAGTTGTAGAAACAGCAGTTTAGAATTCTCCACCCCGACTGTTTGCAGGAGTTCCTGGCTTTGTTTGTTAAGATCAATGAAAGGCGTTTTGTATTCGGTCGCTACGTTCCGCACCAGATTAGCGTAGACCGCATGAGTGTCCTGAATCTTTCCGGCTGCATCGAACTGTCGGCGGGCAACGGGCGTAATAAGAACCGGTGTAGCTTTCTTATCGCGGCTTTCGGTAATGAACCGAATCAGGTTTGCCCGAAACTCGGCTTCGGTCGTGTAACTTTTTTTCGTAGGCACTTCATCGTTATGACCGAATTGAATCAGTACGTAGTCACCCTCGTGCAGATTATCGGCCACGGGTTGCCAGCGCTTTTCTTCAATGAACGTTCGGGTACTACGTCCATTCATTGCCCGATTATCGACGGTTACGCTTTCATCGAAAAAATAGACGAATGGCATGCCCCAGCCCGTTTCTGGATACGATTTCATTTGCTTGATCGACATGGTCGAATCGCCAATGAGGTAGACGGTGATCTTAGCGGGTGGGGGCGTAAAGGCCAGCATAGCTGTCAAGCCAAGTAGTGAGAATATTCTGAGCAATCGGGGGTGGTTCATTGTTGGGTAGTTAGAATTATTTCAGCAAAAATCTGAGATCATTTAACGTCATTAATAAAATTCATTTCCCGCAGCCAGCTTTCACACAACGTTACCCATTGCTGGGTCGAACCCGGATTGTTACGTAGCGCAATGGCGTGACCGCCCTGCGGAAACGTATGCAGACTGGATGGAATCTTCTTCTCAACCAGAGCCTGATAATACAGCAGACTGTTACGTTGGTCTACCCCCGTATCGTTGAAGGCGTGGACCAGAAAGCAGGGAGGTGTTGTGGCCGTTACGCTGTTTTCCAGCGAATACCTATCCAGCAGCTCTTTCGAGGGATTTGGTCCCAGCAGATTTTTTCGACTGCCAACGTGGACATACGGACCCATCGTGATCACGGGGGAGACAAGAATGGTAAAATCAGGCCGGAATGCCCGCTGACTGATTGAGTCGCCGATGGCTGATACGTCGGTCGTGGCTGTAGACAATAAAGCCGCCAGATGCCCGCCCGCCGATGTTCCCTGGACACCTATTTTATCCATTTTGATACCCCATCGTGCAGCATTCGCACGGATAAGTCGCATCGCTCGCTGGGCATCCTGAAGGGGTCCCAGTTCGCGTTGCTTCAGATCAGGGGAATTTGGCAGGCGGTAATTGAGCACAAACGCGCTGATACCCATTGTATTGAACCACTTGGCCAGTTGCCACCCGCTGATGATATAAGCCAGTCGTTCATAACCGCCACCGGGACAGATCACGACGGCCGCCCCTTTATTCTCCTGCGCAGACGGAAAAAAGGCATACATGCCCGGTGTTCCAACCCGATAAATCCGCTCGTTGGCAATGCTGTCTTTGAGCATCAACCCTTTTGAATTGGGCATTTTACCGGCAGGCCACAACGGAATAAAATCCTGCGCCTTTGCGCAAAAGCTTACTAGCCAGAGAAAGATCGTGAGTACGTAGGTTCGTCGCATGAAGCGTTGAGTTGGCGGAGATTAACTTAAGAAGCGCTTTTCGTCAATTTCTTATCGGGTTTCCAGTAATCACTGCCCCAGTGCATTTCTGGAATGTATTCCGCTTCGTAAAAAAACTGAACATAAAATAATACTACTCTAGTACAAGTCAATTTTTCCTGGGGATTTGTTCTGCATCAGCCCACCCTAATTGTAATAAGTCAGAACATTCTTAGAAAGAGACAAACTGCAAACGTTGCCGGGAACGATTGCGTAGAAATAATCAAATAATACCTTGAGAAAATGCCTAAAGGGATGTAGCCTTGTTAAAAATAGATTAAAAAAGGACTGCTTAACTAGTGCTTCTTTCTTGAAAAAAGTAAATCCCAAGGCTAATGAAACACATCTTATCTACTTTATTATTGCTCCTGTTTGTAGTCGCGGTTCAGGCGCAGGAAACGCGGCAGATTACGGGGCGTGTGACCGATGAACAGGGCGGGGCCTTGCCGGGGGTGAGTGTTGTCCGGAAGGGATCGCAGCAGGGAACCACCGCCGACGCCGACGGAAAATATACACTCCCCGTTTCTGGCCAGGGCGTTACCTTGATTTTCTCGTACATCGGTTACATCACCCAGGACGTATCGGTAGGCAACAACACGACGTTGGACATCGTCCTGAAAACCGACACCAAATCACTGAACGAAGTCGTGGTCGTTGGATATGGCACCCAGCGAAAAGCAGAAGTCGCCACAGCGGTAGGTAGCATTGAAGGCCGAACCATCGCCGAACGCGGTACGGTTAACCCCATGCAGGCCGTTCAGGGCCAGATTGCGGGGGTCGATATCTCGGCAGGCTCTGGCCGGGCTGGTAGCAATTATTCCGTTCAGATTCGCGGGCAGAACTCCCTGGCGGGTGGTCAGCCGCTTTACGTGGTCGATGGGGTTATTGTCCCGGATATCAACTTTCTGAATCCGCAGGATATTGCCAAAATGGACGTATTGAAAGATGCGGCCTCCACGGCGATTTACGGATCGCGGGGCTCCAATGGCGTAATTCTGGTAACGACAAAAGGGGGCGCATCGGTTAAAGGACGCTCCACTATTTCGTACGATGGCTACATGGGTATTCGTGAGGTGGCGCGTATGCCTCGCTTCATGACCGGACCGGAATGGTGGGAATATCGCCAGAATACGTTCATTTCGCCGGAGTTAATCGCCGGACGTACCAATTACGACAACACGATTGGCTCACTGGGTAACCCGCTCGTTCTGCAACGGGTCGCCAACAATGACTACACCAACTGGCGTGACCTGGTGCTACGTACCGGAACGCAGGCCAACCACTGGCTGACCTTTTCGGGCGCCAGCGACAAGAATGCCATTCAGTACCTGATTGGAGCCGGATATCAGAAAGAGAAAGGCAATCTGCTCAACGAAGACCTTGAACGGTATAATTTCAAGGCCAGCCTCGACGGCAAAATCAATGATACATGGTCGGCGGGGATGAGCGTAAACCTCTCCCTGACCGAAACCGAGCGCGGCAGCGATGACGCTGTTCGGAATGCGTTCAACATGGCTCCTATCTTCAAGCCCTACGACGACAATGGCAATCTGATTTTCCGGCCCGGCCAGATTCCGGTACCGGGCAGTTCGACCATATCGAGCATAACCAGTACGGTGAATCCATTGCTCGAAATTCCCAATACCGAAAACAACACCCGCCGGATGTTCGGCGTCGGAAACATTTACCTGAAATTCGCCCCGGTAAGCTGGTTCGAACTAAAATCGACGTTCTCACCCAGTATGAATTTTGAGCGAAATGGCCGCTACTGGGGTTCGCTCACGGGGGTAGGCGAAGGCTTGCTGCCGGATGCGCAGCGCATGAATCAGCAGTCGCTGTCCTACATTTTCGACAACATCGCTACAATTCGCAAAACCATCGGCGACCACAATTTTACGGTAACGGGTCTGTATAGCATGCAGAAAGACCGCTTCGAAAGTGATGGCCTTCGGGTGAATGACCTGCCGTTTAATTCGTCATTTTACAACCTCGGTTCGTCAACCAACCGCCAGTCGGGAGTTAGTGCGTTCAGTCAGTTTTCGATCATGTCGTACATGGCCCGCCTGAATTATTCCTACAAAGGGAAGTACTACGCTACGTTGGCTACCCGCTGGGACGGCTCGTCGAAACTGGCTGATGGTCACAAATGGTCTACATTCCCATCGGCGGCAGTTGCCTGGCAGATTTCCGACGAAAACTTCCTGAAATCAGCGAGTTACATTACTGAACTGAAGCTCCGTTTCAGCGCCGGGGTGGCGGGGAACAACAACAATATCAACCCTTACGAAAGCCAGATGACGCTGAGCGATCCCGCGTTTTATGACTACGGCGGAACGGTTGCACTTGGCTACGCACCCAGCCGCCTGCCGAACCCATCGCTCACCTGGGAACGGACCCGCGAGTTTGACCTGGGACTGGATTACGCTTTCCTGAACGGCCGTATTTCCGGTACGATCGACCTCTACGACAAGCTGTCGAGAGGTGTGCTGATGAACCGTGACATCCCGATCGAAACGGGCTGGAACTCCATTAAAGACAACGTGGGATCAGTGAGCAACAAAGGGATTGAGTTTTCGCTCCGAACGGTGAACGTATCGACCAAAAACTTCACCTGGAATACGTCGTTTACGCTGTCGCGCAACAAAAACGCCATCGTCGATCTGCTGGACAAAAAGGAAGATCTGGTGGGTAACTGGTGGTTCATCGGCCAGCCGATCAATGTCAACTACACGTATGTTTTTGATGGTATCTGGCAGGAAAGCGAACGCGAGCAAGCCCTGAAATTCGGCCAGTCGCCGGGGCAGGCAAAAGTGAAAGACCTGAATAACGATGGGAAGATCAGCAGTACGAACGACCGGGCCATCATCGGACAGAAAGATCCAAAATGGACGGGTGGTTTCTCCACTCAATTTACATTCAGGAACTTCGACCTGTCGACGTCGTTGTTTGCCCGTCAGGGAAATCAGGTATTCAGCGCCTTCCATAGCCAGTTCCTGAACTATTCGGATCGGGGTACCGACAAACTTTATACCGACTACTACATGTCGGCCAACAAGGTCACGCCTACCCGCCAGTCCAATACGTATCCGCAACCCAACAACATTGGCCCCTACTGGACCGGCGTTTCGGGCGTAGGTTTCTACAAGGATGTATCGTTCGTGAAAGTGCAGAACATCGTGCTGGGCTATACACTCCCCTCAACGCTCCTGCAACGGGTGGGTATCAGAAGCCTGCGTGTGTATGCCAACGTACTAAATCCGTTCGTCTGGACCAAATACGATGGGTTCGACCCTGAATATGCGAGCGGTATCGATCCGACAACCAGCTCGTCGGTCAACAATACAACGACCGGCTCCATCAATAATACAGGTCCTAGCACCATTACGTATCAGTTTGGCCTGAACCTCAAATTTTAATCGAGACCAACTCATGAAGACCATAAAAATTGTAAGTCTGCTCCTTTGTCTATTGCTATCGGCAGGCGGTTGTAAAGATTTCCTGGAAGAACAGAATAAGTCGAATATCGTTGCCGATCAGTACTATACTACCAACGAAGGCTACGAGAAACTGATCAATGCAGCTTACTCGTCGTTGCGTACCGTTTATGCCCAACCCTGGATTTTCTGTGCTGGCACGGATATGTACGTAACGGGGCGCTCAACGCAGCCCGAGGGTTTGAGCGAATACCGGAACCTGATCCCCGATGATAGCGAAGTGCTGGCGTTTTATACAAACGTCTACAAGTCGATTCAGCTCACGAACACGGCCCTTTATTTCAACGAGAAGACGACGAATGTACCCACGCTGGCAGCTCGGAAAGGCGAAATGAAATTTTTGCGGGCCTATGATTACTTTTTGCTGGTGCAAACCTTTGGTGGCGTTGGCCTGGTAACGGATCGTTTCACGGCCCCTGTTGAGTCATTCAAGCGAAATTCAGCCCAGGAAGTGTATGATTTTATCATCAAAGAGATGACGGAAGCTCTGGACCTGGTACCTGAGACGACGCCGAACTTTGGTCGTGTCACGAAACGGGCCGTCCGGCATATGCTGGCGAAAATCTACCTGACACGCGGCTACGAAACCTTTGCCGGTGCCAATGATTTCAAGACAGCCGCTACGTTCGCCGATGCTGCCATTGCGTCGCAAACGCTCACTACATCCTTTGAAACCCTGTTTTTCCCCGGCAACGAGAAGAACAGCGAGATTCTGTTCTCGATCCAATGGGATGCCACATCCATACCAACCGCCACCACGGGCGGAAACTCGCAGGCTGCTTTTTTTGGTCCTTACTTTGGCGGTCAGGGCGCTGTTGAAGGCTATCCGTACCGCACGTACACCCTTTGCCCGACGATGTATACCTTCGATCTGTTCACGCAGATTGATGCCCGCTTCGACGCTACGTTCATGATCATGTTCTATCAGCGGTATTACGATTATTATACCCGACCAAATGAACGTAACACATTGAATGTCAAATATTATTATCCACCGAAATGGGCTAATACGCCAGCCGCCATTGCTGCCTGGAAAGCCGCCGACCCAACGCATCGGAACGGCGCAACAGTTTACCCGTATTCAGGTACGCTCTGGGAAGCCAGTCAGACGGTAACATTGGACAACTTTACACCCTCGGTTAAGAAATTTGATGATCCTACGGCGCAGTTCGGGGGAAATACCAGTACGCGGGATCTCTTTATAGCTCGTTTGGGCGAGACGTATTTACTGGCGGCTGAAGCGTATTTCAAATCCGGCAACACCGCTACTGCCGCCGAACGTATCAACGAAGTACGGCGCAGAGCCGCCAAACCCGGGTCTGAAGCCGCCATGAAAATTGATGCGTCGGCCGTAACGATTGACTTCATTCTGGACGAACGGGGCCGGGAATTGGTGGGCGAATATCACCGCTGGTTCGATCTCAAACGTACTGGCACGTTGATTGCCCGCGCTCGCCAGTACAATAAGGATGTGAATAAATGGTATAATAACGGTGTCGATCCATTCCTGGGCGTCGGCAATCAGAACAAGATATTACGGCCGATTCCCACCCGTGCCCTCGATCTGAACCAGGGAGATTTTGCTCAGAATCCTGGCTATTAAGCATTAACTAAAAAACAACATTCCGAAGAGGTAAACTCTTTGGGATGTTGTTTTTTATAGCGAAAGGGCTTCCGGAAAGAATGTTAGTCAAAGCTTTACCAGAAGCCAATCGTCTATTAGTTGCTTGGTAAACTAGTCGATTCTGTCGGCATCTGAATTAGTATCAATCCAAATTTCATCCCCACCTCCTCCAACCATCGTCGCGCTACGTCACTCGTTCACTTGTTTGAGGAGGACGGTTTTAGCCGGATTGTAGTAGCTTTCCAGCGTGTCCTGATAAAGCCCGTTTCGCCAGAGCAGATAGCAGAGTAGCGCCAACAAGACACCGTACGCTACAATTCCCAGAATAGGGTCAATAAGGCGCGTCAACAGGTCTTTGGCGTATACGAGGAGATGTAGCCAGAGCAAACGTGGCCACCCATGTGAGCGGCCAGCGTTGCTGCTGGGCTGGTACAAAGAGGAAGGTTTATCCAATTTATGTGAATAGGAAAACAGGTAGTCAGAAGAGACAGTGGTAGTTCGTTTACCACTAAACCTGTCAACAAAACTACTAGTCACGACAGCCACCTGAGTGTCAATCTAGGCCCACAAACGTATCAGATAGCCCACCAGCGTGTCAATTTAAGCCCACAAACGTATCAGATGGCCAAAGTCAGCAAATCAATCGTGACCCATACACGTAACAGTTGGCGATTCTACCCTTTTTTTTCGTCGCCCATAAACAGCGACGGTCGCTTCCCGCAGGAAGCGACCGTCGCGGAGACGTTCGGGTTTGACCCTACAGATAATCGGAGGGGAGCTTACCAAAGCGGTTTTTGAACGTACTGGAAAAGTGTTTGACCTGGCGCAACCCTACCTGTTGTGCCAGTGCCTTCACCGAGGCTACCTGCCGGTTTTCCAGCAGATGACGGGCGTGTTGCAATCGCGCTTCGGTAATGTATTGGGCGGGCGTCAGGCCCGTCAGCCGCTTCACTTCCCGGAACAGTGTGCTCCGGCTTACCGATAACGCATCGGCCAGTTGATCGGCCGTCAGATCAAACTGACTCAGTTGCTCCTGCGCCTGTCGCTCCAGTCGTTCCAGCCAGTTCATATCCACCCTCGACATGAGCGGAACCGGTTCCGGCTCATCGGCAGCGTCGATACCGACGGGTGCCAGCAATTGACGCTGCTGCAAATTCAAAAGCAGATTCGCTACGCGGGCCGTTAACTCATCTTCATCGAAAGGCTTCAGCAGGTAATCATCCACGCCCAGCCGTAGTGCCTGGAGTTTATCCACTTTATCGGCGCGGGCCGTCAGCATCACCACCGGGAGGTGTCGGTACGTATCACTACGTTTCAATGCTTCCAGCAATTGAAAGCCATCCATCACCGGCATCATCAGGTCGGAGATGATCAGCGAAGGTAGCATTGGTAACATAGCAAGCCGGTCGAGGGCTTCCCGTCCGTTCTGAACTGCCAGCACCGTATAGCTGGGCTGGAGAATTGCCGTCAGGTAGTGACGCAGACCAGGATCATCTTCTACCAGCAACAGCGTCGTCTTCCGATGGTCTGTGTGCGTAAGCAACGGCATGGATGGGCTGATGCCGGGCATTATGTCGGTCTCATCGGCTTCTTCAATGGGAACCAACGTAGCGATTCCTGGTATTACAGGGCGTTTAGGGATTTCCAGATAGAACGTAGTACCCTGCTGCCACTGGCTATCCACCCGTAATGTACCACCCAGCAATTTGGCAAACTCCGCCGACAGGGCCAGCCCAATACCCGTGCCACCTTCGCTCGGCGAACCGGGTTGCTTACTCTGAAAATAACGGTCGAATATATGCGGAAGATCATTCGGATAAATCCCCCGCCCTGTGTCACTTACTTCGATATGAATCTGGGTCGGCTGTTCGGTCACGCTTACCGTAATATGCCCATCCGACGGCGTAAATTTAAAGGCGTTGATCAGCAGATTATCGAGTATCTTCTGAAACTTATTGGCGTCCAGCTCAACTACCAGATCGGCATCTGCAATGTAATTCAACCGGAGCTGAACAGCAGCCTGATGGGCCAGCGAGTTAAAATTAGCCACGATCCGACTCATCAGCACACACAAATTCACCGGTTCGTTGGTCAATTCCAGCTTCCCGGCTTCGAGTTTCGTAAGGTCCATAATTTCGTTGACCAGATCGAGCAATCGACGGGCGTTTTGTTGCGCTGTCCGGAGAAGTTCGCTACTACGTTCGTCGGTCGGTGCTTGCTTGAGCAAACTACCCAACGGCGCCAGAATTAAGGTCAACGGTGTACGTAGCTCATGCGATACGTTGGCAAAGAACTGGCTTTTCAAAGCATCGACCTGACGCAACTGGTCAGCCTGTGCCTCGGTCAGTACCATCTGCCGACGAACGGCCCGCTGGCTTTTATTCTGAAAATACAGCGCCACCCCAGTCGTTACCAGCAGAAGCGTTACCAGCGCAATAACGATGATCAGATAGGTATGCTCCTGTTCATGCTGCTTCAGCAATAAATCCTGCTCTTCGGTATGAAAAATAGCTTCCCATTGCGAAAGTGCAGCCGCATTCTGGGTCTGATAGCGACGGCTCACATTTTGGTATTCCTTTTCCAGGTAGGCTAAAGCACCGGCCTTATCGCCGTTTTTTTTAGCGAGCTGGTACCAGATCAGCGCTATCGACTCCGAGTAGGATCGATGCGGAGCCAAAACTCGGTCGAGCGAATCGATTTGACTGGCGATGTGCGTTGCTTCTTTAATGCGGTTATTGGCTATAAGCAACTCAAACAAATCATGGTATATGTACTCCAGGTACAGCGTTTCGCCCGTTAACGTAGAGTATTGCAGACTTTTCTGTAACAGTAATTCCTTCTGAGCGGCTAAATGGTTCGGCAAATAATGACTGGCGACGATCATCAACCGGGCTTTTATCCGGGGCTGGCCCTTAGCCAATGGAAGTAGCTGAAGCATATACGTGATACACTTGTCGATTCGACCGGCATCCTCATAATTAAACGCCAACGCCAGGGTTTCCTGCGCCATCAATACGGTATCCCGCCGGGCAATGCCAATTTTCAGCGCAGCCAGATGATAGGGTACGGCTTTGAGCGATGCCCCGAAATAAATTCGTCGATTGATTACCCCCAGCAACGAAAGGGCATTAGCTTCCAGATACGGATCGTGTTGCTTACGGGACAAATCCAGCGCTTGATTGAGCAGCGAGTAGGCCAGTGAAAAATTCGTTTCCTGGCCAAACAGCGCACGTGCCTGAACAAGTTTGGCCCAGCCTTGCAGGGTTTGCAGGGAATCGGCGAGCCGAACAGCCTGCTGACCGTACCGCCGGGCGGTGCTGTATTCACTACGAATGACGTAATAGGAAGCCCGCAAAATCAATCCTGACACATAACGGGCATCGTGTGTATTTCCTGCCTGTGCTTCCAGGGAACGTAGTTGCTGTTCATTACAGGTAGGCGTTGCTTTGAGTTGGGCTTGCAATGCAGGATACAGTCCGTGTTGAGTATTCGATTGGTTGCTCCGGTTTGGCCCGGATAGACAGGGCAGATCCGTTGGTGGTATCTCCTGCTGACACCAGTTGATTAACTGCTCAATTTTCCTGGGATCAGCCGGATATTGTTTCTTCGGTGTTACCGCCGACCAAAAGTTAGCCAGGCTGTCGGTAGTTGGCTGAGCCTGTATGGTAGATACTAATAAAGATAAACAAATCAGTAAAAAGAGGATACGCATCCTGGGATTGAGCAATATTCCAACAAATAGACTTTGCGAAGAAAGGTGTTAAAGTTACTGATTTGTTTGAAATATACAGGCGACTATTATTCAGGTATACTATCAGAATAAATCTATACCAGAAGTAGCTTTCTTTTTTAATTTACCCGACTTTTAACGTCTCAGGTTGATTCACTACGTTCAATTTAAACACATCTGGGCGAGCATAGTGGCCTACGCAATCAAAGTCCATTTTGCTTTTGATCAGCACCGAAAAATCCAGTTCGGCGGTGAGTAATCCTTCCTGATTCCAGAGCGGTCCGGCCAGCACCTCCCCCATCGGCGAAATAATAACGCTGCCACCCGCACTCATAATGTCGGGTTCGTTCAGAAGATCATCCTGGTATTTTTCGGGGTAATCGGCTTTGCGAACGTACTGATTACTGGCCAGCACAAAGCACCGCCCTTCCAGCGCGATGTGCTGCATGGTCGATTGCCAGGTTTCGCGGGCGTCGGCGGTTGGCGCCAGGTAAATCTCGATTCCCTTCTGATACAGGGCCGTTCGGGCGAGGGGCATGTAATTTTCCCAGCAGATCAGGCCGCCAACTTTGCCCAGTTCGGTGTCGAAACTAACGAGCGAACTACCATCGCTTTCGCCCCAGATGTAGCGTTCCAGACCCGTCGGTTTTAGTTTCCGGTGTTTACCCAACAACGTACCATCTTTGCCGAAATAGAGCAGCGAGCAATGCAGTGACCCACCAGTTGGGTCTCGTTCCGTAACGCCAAGGGCCACGACTATTCCCGCTTTTTTTACAGCTTCACGAATTCGATTGAAGGCATCGGCCCCCACTTCAATACTATTCGACCAATAGTCCAGCCACGTGCTACGTCCTTTATCGGTACGTCGGCCAATAACGGCGTCGAAGGTTAATCCTCGTGGGTAACAGGGGATGAATGATTCCGGAAAAAGTAAAAGCTCGCAACCTTCACTGACGCCTTTCTTAATCCAGTCAATAACCAGATCGACACTCCTTTCCAGATCAAACAGTGCAGGTGTGGCCTGCACCACACCCACCTTGACACATTTATGAATCATAGAGATATCTTGGGTAGTTTTTTGAACACAGAGCCACAGAGAACACAGAGTAAAAATTGCTGGTTTTCATTTTCACTCTGTGTTCTCTGTGACTCTGTGTTCAAAAATTCTGTTTCAGTGGCGCATGCGCTTTTTTCTGGAAGCTGTAGATCAGGTAGAACAGCGCGGGCAGAATGAAGACGCTTCCCAGCAATAAGGCCGTGCCAAGCGACTCAATCGTTTTGTCGTGGCCCCGGTGTTCCAGCAAGGAAAGGTAGCCCCCATTTTTGAGCAAAACGATATTCGGAAAATGATGGATTGTCGTGACCAGCAAAATCATCGTGATCTGAAATCCCGCCAGCACCCGCACGATGTAGCGCTTACCCTTCACCAATAAATACCACATGAGCACCAGCGACAACGTAGCGGCCGAGATCGCCGTAAGACCAATCCAGTTGCCAAACACCCAGTTGAACAAGGGGATACCTTCCGCGTAGGCCGCGACGAACACCAGTGCTCCGCAACCGACAGCCGCCAGATTCATGAAGCGCGCTTTCCGCATAAATCGCTGACGTTCGCCATGACTAGCGGTTTCGCCGATCAGGTAAATAGCGGCCAGATACCCACAGATCGTGACCGTGAATAAGCCAACGGACACCGAAAACCAATCCAGCCAGCTGTAGACGTACGCGTCCAGAAACGTAGTGGCCATTGGGTCGATATGGCTTGAAACCGAGCTTCCGGCGATGATGCCCAGAAATAGGGGCGTAATGAAGCTGGAGTAGACAAAAATACGGTTGTAGAGCCCCTGCATATCGTCGACAACGGCGTCGTAATGCCGGAAGGCAAAAGCCGTTCCTCTGGCGATAATTCCCAACAACATGATGGTCAGGGGAATATGCAGATAGACTGACATGGTAGCGTAGATAGCCGGGAAACCTACAAACAGAATGACGACCGTGATAATGAGCCACATATGATTGGCTTCCCAGATGGGACCAATGGCCCGATAAAGGGTTTTCTGGGTGCGGCTCTGATTCGCTTCGGACGTAAAAAATTCAATGATACCTGCGCCAAAATCAGCACCACCCAGTAGCAGATACAATAAAATGGCGGCCCATAAATACCCGATGACAACGTATAACATAGCTTTAGTGAACTAGTTGGTTGGACGTAGCGGGCAAGTCATACAGTTTTCCGACCATTCGAATTTGGCGGTATAACATGAAAATAACCACCAGCGCCAGCGATACGTAGACGCCCGTGTAGAGGTAAAACGAGTAAATAATTCCCGGCATCGGCGTGACGGCATCAGCGGTTCGCATGATCCCCTGAATAATCCAGGGCTGGCGGCCGACTTCGGTAACTGTCCAGCCGGCCTCAACGGCAATAAACCCGGCCGGTGTGGCAACGGCGAACAGGTTGAGCAGCCAACGACTACTAAGCCAGTTACGATATTTCCACAACGCCAGAAAATAGAGGCCTGATAGGGCCATCATCAGCATACCCAACCCAACCATTATCTGAAAAGCGTAGTGCGTAATGGCGATCGGGGGTTGATTTTGAATTGGAATCTGATCGAGTCCGGTTACTTCGGCATCGAAATTTCCATGCGCCATAAAGCTCAACAAACCGGGTAATTTCAACCCATAATCCACCCGTTTATTTTTGGTATCGGGAATACCTCCGATCAGCAGCGACGCCGATTTTTCGGTATGAAAGTGCGCTTCCATAGCCGCCAGCTTAGCGGGTTGGGTTCGTGCTACGTACTTCGCCGACAGGTCACCGCTTAGTGGTTGCAACAGAGCCGCTATACACCCGAACACGGCGGCTATCTTGAAGGATTTTGTGTGGAACTCGACATTTTTATGTTTCAAAATCATGATCGCATGAACACCCGCTACCGCAAAACCCGTAGCGGCAAACGCTGCAATGGACATGTGCAACGCCTGCGAGAACCAGGCATCGTTGAACATGGCTTTGATCGGATCGATGTTGATATACTGCCCGTTCACGTAGTCGAAACCCGACGGGCTATTCATCCAGGCGTTGGCGGCTACCACCAGAATACCTGATACTAGTCCGCTAATGCCGACAATGACGCCCGTAACCCAGTGAAACCAGGGGTTGAAGCGATCCCAGCCATAGAGGAAAAAACCCAGCGCAATGGCCTCAATAAAAAAAGCCGTTCCTTCCAGCGAGAAAGGCATACCAAAAATAGGCCCCGCATGATTCATAAATTTGGGCCAGAGCAGGCCCAGCTCAAAAGATAGAACCGTGCCGGATACCGCGCCGGTGGCAAAGAAAATAGCGACGCCCTGGCTCCATGCTTTTGTTACGTTTTTATAAACTATTTTATTGGTTTTGAGCCAGTACCAATGCGATACGGCCATAAAAAACGGCATGACCATGCCAATGCAGGAAAAAATGATGTGAAAGCCCAGCGATAGGGCCATCTGAGACCGTGCAGCTATAAAATCATCCATTGTAAAACCCGATTATCAGGTGATTACGCCCCTGTCTATCTGCTACGTTCGTGTGCAGAACAGGGTCCACAAATCTACTGGTTGGCAGGTTACCATAAAACCACAATTCTACACTTCTATAGGACAAACCAATGGTTTTGCGTTGATTTGGCGCGGGTTTTCAGCGCACTCTCAACAAGGCTTGCCCAACGTTCAGCTCATGTCAGCAAAGGTCCCGGTTTATCAACTTCAGGCGTTTCCCCGGCACCAGCCCAACGCGCCTTTTTACATGACCCGGCTGGAAAAACTGGTGCAGGAGTTCAAGGGCATCGACAAGCCGCATTCGCATACGTTCTACCTGATCATGTGGCTCAGCCAGGGAAGCGGCACGCACACCATTGACTTCAAAACGTACGATATACAGCCTCATCAACTGTATTTCCTGACGCCGGGGCAGGTGCATAGCTGGAATCTTTCCGCCGATGCGCAGGGATATAATTTATTTTTTGATGCCCCTTTTTTCCACAACCGACTCGGGCACCGACTCTATCAATATCCTTTTTTTCACTCGCATCAACATTTACCGCTATTGGAAGCGGGCAGCCAGGAAAAGTTGTTCAGCGATTTGTTTGCCTATGCTTACGCGGAGTATGAACAGGATCAACCGAATCGGGCAGACGTATTTCAGTCGTTTGTGCACATCATTCTGGAAACCGCCAACCGACTGTATAGTGAACCCCGGATTCTGACCGAACGACAATTGTATGATCGAATCCGGCAATATGAAGAACTGCTGGAAGGGCAGTTTTTAACAGTTCGGGAGGTAAGCACCTATGCCGAACAAATGAACCTGACACCGAATTACCTCAATCATATCTGCAAAAAAGTACTGGGTAAAACGGCCAGTCAATTGCTCCACGAACGTATCGTTATTGAAGCGCAGCGTTTATTGACGCACACGGCCCAGTCGGTGAAAGAAATTGGCTTTCAGTTAGGTTTCGAAGACTCGTCTTATTTCGTTCGCTTCTTTAAACGGCACACGGGCCAGACGCCCGCGGAATTCCGGCAGACACTTTAGCCGTATTTCTCCTGACCAAGTTCTTCAACGGCCACTGATCGCGCGTTTTCTTAGCACGAAAACATGTAGGCTCACGGTCAGGTGCATCCCTCCATTTCTATATAAATCCATCCATCAGATCACCTTACTCACAGGCTTATTTTCGATAACTTTCTGCTTTTTATATAGTTCTTACAAGCATAACTAACAACTCAATGTAATATGGAAACGCAGCAACGATTGACGGGAAAGAAGGTGGCGATTCTGCTAACCGATGGATTTGAACAGGTCGAAATGACGGAACCACGTCAGGCGCTGGATGATGCAGGTGCTACTACGCACCTGATTGGCTTGAAAGGTGGCGAAGTGAAAGGCTGGGATGAAACGGACTGGGGCGATACGTTCCCGGTTGATCTGCCCATTGCCGGAGCCGACCCAAATCAGTATGATGCTCTACTATTACCGGGTGGCGTCATGAACCCCGATAAGCTCCGAATGGACCCAAAAGCCGTGCAGTTTGTCCGGCACTTTTTTGAAGCCCATAAGCCGGTAGCCGCTATCTGCCACGCGCCGACATTGCTTATTGAAGCCGATGTGGTTAAAGGTCGGAAGTTGACCTCCTACCCATCAATTCAGACTGACCTTCGCAATGCAGGTGCTAACTGGGTAGACGAAGAAGTGGTGACGGACCAGGGCTTGGTAACCAGTCGCAAGCCCGACGATATACCGGCCTTCAATCGGAAAATGATTGAAGAAATCCGGGAAGGAAAACACGAGCGGCAACATGCCTAAACTCATATAACAAAAAAGGCCGATCCAGCAGGGTCGGTCTTTTTTGTTACGAAACTTCCGTCGAGCATCGCACCACAGTTCTCAACGAATTGCCTGTTTTTCAGCTACCAAATACATCTGTTGATCCCCCAGTTGATAATCCAGCTTTTCCGTCGAGTTATAGACGGCAATCGTTCGCAATCCATAGCGGGCCAGCAAACGTTTTATTTCGGAAAGCGTATATACGTGGTGCTTGAAGGAGTGCGTTTCTGACCGGCCTCCCTTTGTGTACGTAAGCTCAGTCGCCATGTAACTCTCACCCACCACGTAGGCATTTCGGATATCCATGATCAAGTCGCCGAGCACGTAGTGGCCTGTTTTTGGAAAATTGGGTAAAATACTCTCCGCCACCATACCCGAATTGATGACAAAGCGGGCACCCGGTGTCAAGGCGTCTGATACGTTCTTTACAAAAGCAGTTATTCCCGCATAATCGACATAGCCAAAGCTGTTTCCCAGGCAATAAGCGCCATCGAAAAAGCGCTCAAGTTTAGTGGTTAATATGTCCCCCAGAATCACCTGAACAGGGAGATGTTCTGCTTCAACCTGCTCGTTTAGCTTTTGAATATAGTCAGCCGAAATATCGATGCCCGTCATAGTGAAACCTCGTTTTGCCAACTCAAGTGTGTGCCGCCCAAAGCCACAGGGAACATCCAGAATGTGGTCGCCGGGTTTGATTGTCAACGTATCAATCAGGAAATCAACTTCCTGTTGGGTCCATTCGGTCGTAGTTGCTTTTTCCCACATCTCGCAGTTCAGGCCGGAGAAAAAATCAACGTACCACTCGTTATTAATATCAATAGTCATTGTCTGAAAGTTTTTGTGTAAATGTTCTGGTAGTCCAACCGCCGACGTGTCGGACCACCTGGTCGGTCGTGAGGGCAATTCATCTGGCGGCTAATGAGTAGCCATGATCGCTACGTCGTGTTCAGCTATGACTGAACCTGGCGGAGGAGTAAAAGTGGACAAATCACCGCCAGCCGGAAAGTTGAAACGTAGCGAATCAGCCGAGCCGTTTCCGGCCGATCAGTTGGGGAGAATAGAGCCGCAAAAGCGGTCGTTCCACGTGGGGTTCTTACAGGATGGCAGACACCGGCATCAGCATTTGAGTGCAGGATAAAAATACGCAAATGGCTGAGATAAAGTCAACGCTCATTGAGCCAACGGTAAATATCGTCTTTCAAAACCTTCTTCTAACAAACCCAATATAACACTATGGCTCTCAAACATTTGAACGTAGCCGTGCCGGACGTAGCACAAACCAGCGTTTTTTTCGAAACCTATTTTGGGTTTCGCTCTCTGGAAGTCAAAGGCGACAATGTCATTGCCATTCTGGAGGATAATGATGGCTTCACGTTGAGTATCAGCAATTTCACGAGAACCGAAACGCCCCACTATCCAACTGATTTTCACGTGGGTTTCGTGCAGGAATCACCCGAACAGGTTATGGCAATTTATGAAACTATGAAAGCCGATGGCATTGATGTTGGCAAAGAACCGCGTACCTACGGTGGCCGGGGAACGATGTCGTTCTACGTAACGGCACCCGGCAATTTTCTGGTCGAGGTGTTGTGTATTCTATAAGTGACCATTCGCTCAATAGCGTAATGACATAAGCTGATCGTCGAGTAGTTTTGGCAAGCCAGGTAGTTAACCAAAACTTAACCAAAACTCACCCATATCATGACCCACCTCGACCAACTTCTAGACGACGTAGCATCAGCCCGGAAGCGTTACACCAGCGCTGTAGAATCCCTCACCGACGAGCAGGGCTACTGGAAACCATCGCCCGATACATGGAGTGTCGTCGAGAATACCGAACACCTTTATTGGGCTGAGCATGGCGGCATTTGGGGGATGTGGCGGGCGCTACTTGCTAAGCAAAATGGCAAACCAGTTTGGGAGGGCGAGTTGATTCACAAAGGCTTACCGATCGAGACAATTATTGACCATACCTGGCAGTCCAAAGAAATCGTACCCGCCAGTGCCGCTCCCCGAATGGGTGGACCGCTTGCCTTCTGGCTATCGGCTTTCAACAGTCTGCAACAACCGCTGCACGATTTGGCAATTGCGCTGGCCAATGAAGATCACGAAACCATCATTCATCCGCATCCTATTTCGGGCCCATTAGATATCTGGCAACGCTACGAATTCCTGCGCTTCCACATTGACCGACACCGAAATCAGGTGCTGGACTTGATGTAATAAATACCTATGTCCAAACCTAACAACGGACTACTGTAAATCCCGGCGGGGAACCGCAAAAACCGTAAACCGACTCTATACCTCCTCCGTTTGCAACTGTTTTTCGTACAGTTCGCGGTAGGCACCATTTTTGGCGAGGAGTTCCTGCTGTGTGCCCTCTTCGATAATTTCGCCCTCGTCGAGCATGATGATGTAATTGGCGAGTTTGGCAGAGGAAACGCGGTGTGAAATCACGACCGACGTGCGGTCAGCCATGATGCGCTGGAGGTTATTGAGAATGATGTTTTCCGTATTGGTGTCCACCGCCGACAGGCAGTCGTCCAGGATCAGAATCTTAGGGTCGCGGGCGATGGCGCGGGCAATGCTTAAGCGCTGCTTCTGTCCACCCGACAACGTAACGCCCCGTTCGCCCACGCGGGTTTCGAACTGTTCCGGAAAACCCAGTACGTTCTGATACAAGTCGGCGTCACGGATGGCCTGATCCACGCGCTCCTGCGGCAGGTCGGGTTTGCCAAAGCGAACGTTGTTGCTGATGGTTTCCGAGAACAGGAATACATCCTGCGGTACGTAGCCCATTTGTTCGCGCAAGGCAGTCAGGTTGTAGTCTTTAATCGGGATACCATCGACCAGAATTTCACCGGACGATACGTCGTACATCCGCGTCAGCAGATTGGCCAGTGTACTCTTGCCGGAACCCGTTGTTCCCAGAATCGCGACCGTTTCACCCGCTCGAACGCGCATCGAAAAATCCTTGATGGCAATTATTCCTGAATCCGGATAAACGAATCGGACGTTTCTAAACTCCACAGCCCCCTGAATGGTATGCTGGATGTTTTTCTGCGACACAATATCCGTTTTGATATTCAGGAATTCGTTGATCCGTTGTTGTGACGCAGCCGCCCGCTGGGTTTGGCTCGTGGTCCAGCCGAGGGCCATAACCGGCCACGTCAGCATGTTTACGTATAGAATGAATTCCGTAATGTTACCGGGCGTCAGACGACCGGCCAGAATTTCCTGCCCACCCACGAAGATAACCAGTACGTTGCTCAAGCCCACCAGGATGGCAACAATCGGAAAAAACAACGAATCGACCCGTGTCAGACTCAACGACTTGCTCCGGTATTCATCGCTTTCAATCTCGAATTTAGCCGCCGAATTATTCTCCTGTACGAATGCCTTCAGAACGCGAATTCCCGAGAAAGCTTCCTGAACATACGTAGACAGTCGCGATAAACTCCGCTGAATCTCTTCGGACCGCTGAATGATAATGTTGTTGACAATGTAAATAGCTACCGATAGGATCGGCAAGGGCAGCAAGACATACAGCGACAGTCGGGCGTTGATGCTAACCATGTAGCTGATAACCAGGATAAACAGCACAATCAGGTTCAGACCATACATAATACTCGGCCCAACGTACATGCGCACTTTGCTGACATCTTCCGATATCCGGGCCATCAAATCGCCGGTGTTGTGCTGGCGGTAGAAACTAAGCGGTAAGGTTTGGTAGTGATTGTAAATCTCGTTTTTCAGGTCGTATTCAACGTGTCGCGACATAACGATTAGCGTTTGCCGGACCAGAAACAGAAAGAAGCCTTTTAGTAACGCCAGCACGAGCGTCAGTACGCCAAACAGCAGAATACTGAAGGCGAATACGTCGTACAGATCCGATTGCAGCGGTGATTTATCGTATAGATAATAAACGTCCAGTGTTTCCCGTACCAGATCAAGTGCGTACCGTACTAACTGGGCCGGGAAAATGCCGAAGAGGTTGGAGATAGCCGTAAAAAGCGTCCCCAAAATCAGGTACCATTTGTACTTAAGTAAATATTTATTGAGATAGGAAAGTGCTTTCACAGGACAACCAACAGCGTTTCATTCCTAACGGCCTGAGTTATTGAAAAGTTGCAGAAGTTCAGGGGGCATGGCGCATGGGGCCAGGAGCGCGGTGCATCGAATGCACTAGAAGTTAGGCCTGTTTCATACCATGTACCTTGCCTCGTGCCCCCTACTCCTTGCCTTTTCACGAAAAAAGCCGTACTTTTGCACCCGATTTAAGCAGTTCTTTTCTTACTGGTAGCTATTAGACTTAGGCGGGATGCTCAACAGGCGATTACTCCGAATAAAGGTCATGCAGGCGTTATATGCGCTTCGACAGGCCGAATTTTCCAATCAACAACTAGCCATCGACGGCATCAATGACCTTTTCCAACCCGACCTAAACTCGATGTTGCCTCAGGATAAACGGCAACTCGAAGGCTACCGAAAACTCGCAGGTTTACTCTTCGAGGAAGCTATAAAATCCAATCAGCCCGCAAAGGATGAAGATGCCCCAACTAAGGTACTCAAAGCCGCCAACGATGGGTTTATTTTCTACCAAAGTCGCTCAAAAAAAGATCGTCAGCACCTCGCTCAAATGCTCATTAAGCAGGTGAATAGCATTTATGACGATTACCTGCGCGTTCTTCTCCTGTTGATTGAACTCGGTCACGCGGCCAGTATTGACAGCGAACGCAAGCACCGAAACGTTGACGAAGCCCCCTTTCCATTCGAGTCGACCCTGAACGATAACAGCGTCATAAAGGCCCTGGCCGATCATCAGCCTTTGCAGAATGAAGCGCTCCGGCATAACATTTCCTGGGTCGACGAATTAGGGTTCGTCCGGAAGGCCCTACGTGAAGTGCTGAAAACGGATGAAACCTACCGTGCCTATTGTGAGCAGCAAACGCATACGGCCGATGAAGACCAGGCATTAATTCAATACGTATTGCGGACACTGGTATTCAAGCACGAGGGCATTCGCGACCAGTTAGCTGAAATTGACCTGAGCTGGGCCGAGAATAGTGAAGTAGTACGTGGCCTGGCGATTCGAACGCTCAAGTCGGTTCAAGGTCCAACGGGTTTGCAACTCGAACCACTAACGGACGATTGGGAGGAAGACGAATTGTTTTTGAATACGTTATTCGAGAAATCGTTTGAAAACGACGCTGAGTATGAGCAGTTACTGGCCGATCAGCTTCAGAACTGGGATGTAGAACGGGTAGCGATGCTCGACAAAATCATCCTGAAGTTAGCCGTTTGCGAGTTGCTCAGTTTTCCAAACATTCCGGTCAAAGTAACGATTAATGAATATATCGAACTGGCAAAAGCGTACAGTACGCCCAAAAGCGGTAAGTTTGTCAACGGAATCCTGGATAATCTTTCCGAAAAGCTGATGGCTTCCGGGCGTTTGCGCAAGAGCGGGCGCGGGTTACTGGACAATAAATAAAAGGGTTTACAGTTTACGGTTCACAGTGGCTTACGTACGATATTTACTGAGCGTCAGCCATCATAAACCGTACATTATAACCACAAACATTAAAGAGATGAGCAGAATTGGCCGTGATTTAACCTTTTTGCTAACTGGCATAGCTGCCGGTTCCCTTTTTGGACTGCTGTATGCCCCCGATAAGGGCAAAATTACCCGTGATCGGTTGTCATTCCGGTTATCGAAATACAGAGAGCAAATTAACCAGTTGCTAACCGATTTAAGCAACTCTACGGATTTACCCGAAAATTCATCAAAAAATGAAGGACAACGGGTTGTAAACGACGCTCGCGAAAAAGCAGAAAAACTGCTGGAAGATGTAGATCGGCTGATGGCCCAGATCAAGCAACAGAACGCGTAAAAGCGTATTGGTTTACAGTATTCGGTTTACGGTGGGCTGGCACATCACTAACCGTATCGACAGACTGCCGTAAACCGAATACTGTAAACCATAAATCATACCCCGTTAATGTACCTCAGACGTTACTTGCTTGTGGTGGCCGTTGCTGCCATAAGTGTTGGGCAAATTAGCTGCGACAACCGGCGGCAGGGCGAATCGGCTCAGGCAACCGCATCGGCGAAAAGCCCAAAAATTAAATTTGATCAAGCAGGCATTTATGACTTCGGAACACTTACCGAAGGCGACACGGTTGAGCATGTTTTTTCGTTCACAAACACGGGCGAATTTCCACTGATTATCAATAACGTAACCGCTTCGTGCGGTTGCACCACGCCCGATTGGCCGCATGAGCCTGTGGCTCCAGGTACAAAATCGTCGGTACGTGTGCGTTTCAACAGCCGGGGCAAAAGTGGCGAGCAGAATAAAACCGTTACGATCTTCGCCAACACAGAACCGGCTATGACCGATCTGCAATTTAAGGCAATGGTAAACCCCAGAGCCAGTTCAACCAAAACGTCATAATATAGACCACCTATGTACTCCATTCTGTTACAGGCCGCAGCTGGCTCCAATACGTCAATGATTTATAATGTGCTGCTGTGGGTAGCCATCATCGGCGTTTTTTACTTCTTCATGATTCGTCCGCAACAGAAAAAGCAGAGGGACCAGAAGGGTTTTATCGAGAGCCTAAAGAAGGGTGATAATGTCGTTACCATTGGCGGTTTACACGGTCGCATTGCTTCCGTAGAAGCAACCACGATTACGCTTGAAGTAGATCGGGGCGTGAAAATGACCTTCGAAAAATCATCTATCTCGCGTGAAGCGACCATTAAACCGGCCGTTGAAGAAGAGAAAAAATAAGCTTTCCTGTTTCAGCCAGGCTACCAGGCCGTGTCAAGTTCACTAGTTTCGGATTGATCCGCAGTACCCAACTCGACCCAGCCTGTCGCCTGGCTTAACCATTTTCTATTGACCTTAAATCCTCAGTACGCCTTTCTTTGTGAACACGCATGCCCAAAATGACCGTCCGTTTCAGCCAACCAAGCTTCTGCTTTGTTTAGGAGCCGCTACGCTGTTCTGGTTTTTGAGCGCGCTTAACAAACCGGGTTACACGCTCAATGTCGAGTATCCGGTACGGTTTGTTTATAATGACTCTTTGTTCATTCCCACCTCTCCTCTGCCACGTACGGTGCAGGTTAATGTATCGAGTGATGGGTGGGGCTTGCTTCGTCATGCCTGGTTGCCTTTCCGGGTCGATCCAGTGAGCTATGTTGTAAAAGATCCGCTTCATGCTACGGTCATTAATACGACTTCGCTGACAGCCGCCCTGGCTGAACACGTCAAAAAACTGCACATCAACTACGTGGTTGCCGATACGGTCGACATTCGTTTCGATCGCCGTCAAAAAAAAACGATTCGCCTGATGCCCGATAGTCTACACATCAATCTGGCTCCCCGTTTCGTCGTGTCGAGTGTTATCAATCTCACGCCTGACAGCATTCTGGTCGACGGTCCGGAAAAACTGGTACGTGGATTAGGGGATACCCTGCTGGTGACGATTCCAGGCAAGCGTATTGCCGATAACTACGACAATGAGATTATTTTAAATCATTTCCGCCATCCACTTCTACGCACCAGTGCCGATCGCGTTATTGTGAGCTTTGAAGTGGGCGAATTGTTATCACCACCAACTGATGGCGAAAGAGTGAAGGAGTGAAAGAGCGTGATCAAACTGCTGAATCGAACAGCTAGCACGCTCTTTCACTCTTTCACTCTTTCACTCTTTTATCCATGAAACATCCCCTCCAGATTGGTGTAACAGGTGGCATTGGCTCTGGAAAAAGCATTGTCTGCCAGGTGTTTCGGGCAATGGGTATTCCGATTTATGAAGCTGACGAACGGGCTAAATGGCTCACCGAACACGATCCAATTCTGAAAGCCGACATCATCCGCGTGCTAGGACGTAATGCCTATGAACTAGGACATTATAACCGGGCCTGGGTAGCCTCGCAGGTGTTTAGCAATCCAGAATTATTAAGCCAACTCAATGCCGTTATTCATCCCCGCGTGCTTAGCGATACCGAAATGTGGGTTAGCCAGCAGCTTGGCAAGCCCTATGTCATTAAAGAAGCCGCACTGATGAAAGCCGCTGGCGATGGAAATTCACTCGATAAAGTCATTGTTGTGCAAGCGCCCATCGCCCTGCGAATCGAACGAATTCGTAAACGAGATCCGCACCGTTCCGAAGTTGAAATCCTGAATATTATTAACCGTCAAATAAGCGACGACGAGCGGCTACGTATCGCCGACTACGTACTGGAAAACGACGAAAGCCAGTTACTGGTCCCGCAGGTGGTTCGGCTGCATGAGGAATTTTTACAGCAACAGGCTTATTAATTTCACCATTGCTGTAATTTGGGCTATTAGACCTGAATAGCCCAATCAATGAAACAACTTTCCATCTTATTGGCTGCCTGTATCGGCAGCTTTCTGCTCGGTGCATTCATCACCAGCGACGAACCACAAAAACCCATAACGTCCAATATTGTGGACATAGCCTCGCGGGTTTTTGGTCTGGAATTTAGCCCCGCCGAGCGCGACTCCATGCTCGACAAACTCAATAATGCCCGTAAAGACTATGAGGTTCTTCGCACCATTGAGTTACCCAATAACATTGCGCCCGCGCTTTACTTCAATCCATTGCCAGACGGTTTCACCATACCCACTGGTACGTCGGTCTGCAAAGCGTCACCGCTGGGAAAAGTGAGTTTACCCGCGAATCGGGATGAATTAGCCTTTTACACGGTTGCGCAGTTGGGCGAGTTGATCCGAACCAAACAAATTTCGTCGGTCGATCTGACCCAGTTTTTCCTGAACCGGCTCAAAACGTACAACCCGAAATTACACTGCGTGATAACGATGACCGACGAGTTAGCACTGAGTCAGGCGAAACGCGCCGATGCTGAGTTAAAAGCAGGAAAATATCGGGGGCCTTTGCACGGCATTCCCTATGGCGCGAAAGATTTACTCGCCAAAACAGGCTATAAAACAACCTGGGGATCAGTTCCCTATAAAGACCAGACGATAAACTCAGACGCTACTGTTATTCAGAAACTCGAAGCCGCCGGGGCCGTGCTCTGCGCCAAAATGACGCTCGGCGAACTGGCCATGGGCGATGTCTGGTTTGGCGACATGACCCGAAATCCCTGGAAACCGGAAACTGGCTCCAGCGGTTCGTCGGCAGGGTCGGCGTCGAGCGTGTCGGCGGGTTTATTGCCGTTCGCCATCGGCACCGAAACGATGGGCTCAATCGTCTCACCATCAACCATTTGTGGCACAACCGGCCTGCGGCCAACCTTCGGACGCGTCAGCCGCCACGGCGCGATGGCGTTAAGCTGGAGTATGGACAAGATTGGCCCCATTACTCGCTCGGTCGAAGATTGTGCACTTGTTTTCAATGCTATATACGGTCCCGATGGCCATGACCCTACGGTTATAGTGGCTCCATTTCGCTACGTTCCGACGGCCTCGTTGAAAGGCATGCGGATCGGCTACGTTCGCAAAGGATTTGAAAGCAACTATCCGAATCGGGACAATGACTCATTATCGCTGCAAGTCCTTCGTAAACTGGGTGCCGAATTAGTCCCGTTTGATCTGCCAACGGGTGTACCGGCCAATCGCATTTCGTTCCTGCTGGGAGTTGAAGCAGCGGCCGCCTTCGATGAGCTGACGCGTTCTGGCCGCGATGATCAGATGGTACGTCAACTGAAAAACGCCTGGCCTAATTCATTCCGAGCGTCCCGATTCGTGCCAGCGGTCGAGTACATACAGGCTAACCGCGCCCGCACCAAACTGATTAATGAAATGGCCGCTCAGCTTAAAGCCGCCAAACTGGATGTATACGTATCACCTGCCTACGCGGGTGGCAACCTGACAATAACGAATCTGACGGGCCATCCATGCGTTGTGTTGCCCAATGGATTCAACAAGCAGAACCTGCCGACCAGCATCACGTTTATGGGTCAGTTATTTGAGGAAGGAAAAGTACTGGCTGTAGCCAAAGCCTATCAGGATGCTACCGACTGGCATAAGAAACATCCCACGCTTCAGTAAGATCGCCAAAGCAGATGAAGAAATTCGCCGATTTCTTCGTAAAGCAACCGCCCAACATAAAAACGTCCCGAAAGCTCAGAGCTTTCGGGACGTTTTTATGTTAACGACAAACACTCATAGGTTTTACCACAATTTTTCGGGATAAGCGCCTTCGTTGTGCAGTTGTTTGAGCGCGGCCTGCACTGTGGGTTTATCGTCCGGATACGTTACGCCAAACCAGGCCGAACGGCTACGGAATACTTTGCAATGACCCGTATCGGTTTCAATGAGATTGGTCATCACCGTTGGAATGTAGAATTCGGCTTTAGGCGAGTTGATATTCGCAATGGCGTAGCTCTCAAACTGTTTTTGAACCAGGGGAAAAACGCTCGGTTTGAAGCCCCAGAAATTCATGGAAACGGGCGTATCGGGTGCCAATGTCGTTAAATCTTCGCCTTCCTCAAAGACGATCTTAGGGGTACCGTTCTCTTTTTCGTAGATCTTTGTTCGTTCAATGACTGACACAAGATTTCCATTTTCAGCTACTTCACAAACGCCCCGCGATACAGAACCGTTTTCCGACAATGTGTTTTTGACTTCATAGCCAACCATGGCGTGAAGTTGATCATCCGTATCGGTTTTCAGAAAATCGCCAATTAACTGGAAGGCTTCAAGGCCATAAAAATCATCTGCATTGATAACAGCGAAAGGCGTATGCGTATGATTTTTAGCGCAAAGCATAGCGTGGCCCGTTCCCCAGGGTTTCTGCCGTTTCACCGCGCCTAACTCAGCCGGAACGAATGAACTGAGCGCCTGAATGGCGTAGTCGACTTCGATCTTTCCCGCCAGTTTCTCACCGAAAACGTCTTCAAAGTCCTGACGTAGTTCTTCCCGAATTATAAACACAACCTTGCCAAAGCCAGCCCGGATCGCGTCGAATAAAGAATAATCAATGATGGTTTCACCATTTGGTCCAAACTGGTCGAGTTGTTTGATACCACCGTATCGGCTGCCCATACCAGCGGCCAGAATCAAGAGAGTAGGTTGCATTTTAGTCGTTAGTCAATAGTTGCTGGCTGTACGTTGCAGCAGATAGTACGCTACAAACATTGCCCGGCAAACGTTGCGCGGCCAAAATTAGAAAAAAGGGGTGGTCTCTGCTATATATCCCCGTTGTAAACCCATTTTATCTGAAATAGCCCCTTTTAAACAAATTTTTTCTAAACAATATACAATTATCAACAGTTGTCGTTATAATTGTAAGCTCAACAATAGTTGTCTTAACAAATAATAGACTTCATTAACAAATGACTTGTTTTGGCCGACTGAAACTACTGGGCCGACCGGAACAGCCAACTCAAGCGTATGCCATTTTACCACACACTCGGCCAGATTCCACCCAAGCGCCATACGCAGTTTGAAAAACCAACTGACGGCAGTATTCAACCGGGTGGACGTAGTGGCAGCCCATTTTATTACGAGCAGTTGTTCGGAACAATTGGCTTCGAAGGCATGTCATCGTTGCTGTATCACATGCATCGCCCAACGATGGTGCGCGACGTGCTGGAGAGTGTGGACGTAACGCCGAAGCTGGCCGTCGCTAAAAATATGCTGTCGCGGAAACTGATCGGCTTTAATATCGAACCAGCCGATGATTTTCTGGATAGCCGGGTGCCGCTATTAGTCAATAACGACCTGATTTTTGGCCTGGCAGCCCCGCGTCAATCGTTGACGACGTATTTCTATAAAAATGCGGATGCCGACGAGATGCTGTTCGTGCATCGGGGTTCGGGTAAACTCAGGACGTTATTCGGTACGATTCCGTTTCAGTATGGCGATTACCTTATTATTCCGCGCGGGGTGATTTACCAGATCGAGTTTGATTCTTCAGATAATCGCAACGACGAACCACGCCTACTCTATGTCGAATCGCATTCACCGATTTACACCCCTAAACGCTATCGAAACCAGTTTGGCCAATTACTCGAACATTCGCCTTTTTGCGAACGCGACATCGTTCGTCCGCGTGATCTCGAAACGCATAACGAAACCGGTGACTTTCTGATAAAAATCAAAAAACAGGGCTCACTGCACTCACTTGTGTACGCATCGCATCCGTTCGACGTAGTAGGCTGGGATGGCTACAATTACCCGTATAGCTTCTCGATTTTTAACTTCGAGCCAATTACGGGCCGGGTGCATCAGCCGCCCCCGGTGCACCAGACCTTTCAGACCGACGCCTTTGTTGTGTGTTCGTTCGTGCCACGCCTGTACGACTATCATCCGAAGGCCATTCCGGCGCCTTACAATCACTCGAATATTGACTCCGACGAAGTCATTTACTACGTAGATGGCGATTTCATGAGTCGTAATGACATTGCGCCGGGCCATATTACGCTCCATCCGGGTGGCATTCCGCACGGACCCGCTCCGGGTGCTATGGAACGTAGCATTGGCAAAAAAGAAACGCAGGAATACGCCGTCATGGTCGACACATTTCGACCGCTGATGCTGACGGAACAAGCCGTAGCGCTGGATGATGGAAAGTATTATAAATCGTGGTTAGACCTGTAGAGACGCGACCCTTCGCGTCTCTATACAACATCAACAAACAAAATGGAAGCAGTAGCAACCCTATCACCAACCATTACAGATTTCCTGCCCCTCAACGGAACAGATTATCTTGAATTATATGTAGGAAATGCCCGGCAGTCGGCGCATTATTTCCAGACGGCTTTTGGGTTTCAGCCCATTGCACACGCGGGTCTGGCAACGGGTCTTCGCGACCGGGAATCGTATGTGCTGCAACAGGGAAAAATCCGGCTCATGCTCACTTCGCCCTTGCATAACGACTCGGCCATTGGGCAACATCTCGATAAGCACGGCGATGGTGTTAAGGTCGTAGCGTTGTGGGTAGACGATGCCCGACGCGCCTTTGAGGAGACCATGAACCGGGGGGCGAGCGCTTATATGGAGCCAACCCGCGAACAGGACGAACATGGCTACGTAGTGCGGTCGGGCATTCATACCTACGGCGACACGGTACATGTGTTTGTGGAACGCAATGATTATCAGGGCATTTTTCTGCCCGGTTATGAACCCTGGCATCCAGAATACAGACCGACTGACGCGGGGCTAAATTATGTAGATCACATGGTGGGTAACGTTGGCTGGCATGAAATGAACCAGTGGATGACATTTTATCACGACGTAATGGGTTTCCAGCAACTGGTTTCGTTCGATGATAAAGACATCTCGACCGATTATACGGCCCTAATGAGCAAAGTCATGAGCAATGGTAATGGGCGCGTGAAGTTTCCTATCAACGAACCGGCCGAAGGAAAGAAAAAGTCGCAGATTGAGGAATATCTGGATTTTTACGGCGGACCGGGCATCCAGCACATCGCCGTGGCAACCGACAACATTGTGGAAACCGTACTGACGCTACATAGTCGGGGCGTTGAATTTCTTACCGTACCTGATACGTACTACGCAAACCTGAGCGAACGCATTGGCCAGATTGATGAAGAAATAGACATGCTACGTCAGTTGGGTATCCTGGCCGACCGTGACGATGAAGGGTATCTGCTCCAGATTTTCACGAAACCAATTTGCCCGCGTCCCACCTTGTTTTTTGAGATCATTCAGCGCAAGGGTGCCCGTTCCTTCGGGAAGGGAAATTTTAAAGCCTTGTTTGAAGCCATCGAGCGCGAGCAGGCCTTACGGGGGACACTGTAATAATTGCGAAAGAGCGAGTGAGTGAAAGAGCGAAGTGCTGACGCAAGAACACTCATGGCCGATTCGCTCTTTCACTCACTCGCTCTTTCACTCTTTAAAAATGAACCAAACCTATTCAAAATACACACCCGACGATCAGGCTGTTTGGCAGATGCTGTTCGAGCGGCAGATGGCCCAGCTCCCCGGTAAAGCCAGCCAGGCGTATCTGGACGGCATTTCAGCCGCTGGCTTTCGAGATGACCATATTCCCGATTTTGAGCGGGATCTGAACCCACGTTTGAAACAATTGACGGGTTGGCGTGTGTGTGCGGTGGAGGGATTAATTCCAAACCGTGCCTTTTTCGAACTCATGGCCAATCGAAATTTTCCGGCCACAACCTGGCTACGTCGGCGCGATCAGTTGGATTACCTGCCGGAACCGGATATGTTTCATGACACGTTCGGGCACGTACCAATGCTATCAAATCAGGCATTCTGTGATTTCCTGGAAGCCCTGAGCCGGATCGCGCTGCACTATATCGAGTGCGACGAAGCCATTGCCATGCTTTCGCGGCTATATTGGTACACCGTTGAGTTCGGCCTGATTCAGGAGGGTAATCAATTGCGGATTTATGGCGGGGGAATTCTGTCGTCAGTCGGCGAAACGACCTACAGTCTGTTCAGTCCAGAACCGAAACGAACGCCTTATGCGGTGGAAACATTACTACAAACACCTTATATCATTGACCATTTTCAGGAGCAATACTTCGTCATCAAATCCTACGAGCAGCTATACCATTCAGTATCTCAGATTGAAGCCCCGCTGGAAAGCTTGTTAGTTAGTTAGAATGGCTAAATTTGTCAATCATTTACGCCTAACCGATTACGGCACTACCCGTCCGGTGCCCCTGACCAATGACGCATCCATCCGATACGCGTGCTTATTTTTTCAAGATTGACACGACGATCAAAAAAATTCGAAACGCGCTCCAGAAACAATTCATCGACTCGGGTTTTGACTTAACCGTGGACCAATGGGTTGTTATTGATCATCTCTACCGAAATCCCGGCATTAGCCAAAATACCATTTCGGACATGACCACGAAAGATGCACCAACGGTCACGCGGATTATTGATTTGCTTTGCCAGAAAGGTCTCACCGAACGGCGTATGGCCGATACGGACCGGCGTAAGTTTCTGGTCTACCTGACTGCGGCCGGTGAAACCAAATACGGCGAGGTGCTGCCAATCGTGTCGGCCATGCGACGCAAAGGTTGGGGTGACCTGAGCGACGATGATTATCAGCATTTTGTCCGGATCATGGACTCCATTTATAGCAATATCAGCAAGTAATTCCGGCTTCTGCATCCGCTTGCCAACTACAATCCACTACGTTTAACGCCTGCCTATGCGTTCTGCTTACACGCAACCCAGTGAAACCCTAGCACCACAATCCGTCAATCCGCCATTCGGCTGGTATATACTCTTCTTACTACCGATCTTACTTCACCTCTGGATGGTTTTCCGGTTCACGGTCAATCTTCCTTTTGTTGATGATTACACGTTTCTGGTTGATTGCATGTATCGGCAGTCGCACGAGCTTGTTTTGAGTCACTTATTCGACGAACTGTTTCATCCGCATGGGGAACACATCATTCTTTTTGGCCGCATAGCCGCCCTTGCTGACTTATGGATTGAGGGCGAAGTGAACTTCAGGACGTTATTTTTTATTGGGAATGCTACGTTAATTGGTTCAGTTTGGCTGCTCTATCGGCTTGCCAGCCGGGGTGGTTTGTCGGCCTGGCAATTTTTGCCTGTCGTACTGTTGCTTTTTCAACCACAGTATTATGACAACACGCTCACCTGGGCGATTTGCGCGCTGCAACATTTGCCTGCCCTTTTCTTCGCTTTCTGGGCATTTGATCTGATCAGCCGTCCATCGAAGTGGGCGTTTGCCTTCAGCTTGCCACTTGCTTTTCTGGCCCTGTTTTCAAACGGCAATGGCCTGGCCGTACCCATATGCGGCTTTCTGTTGCTCTTACTTACTGGCCAGCGTAAACGCCTGGTGCTGTGGACACTTTTTTCGATAGTGAGTGTCGGGTTATTCCTGTATGTGCATCATATCTACCACTCCCGCGCTACGGATTCGGGGAGTAATCTGCTTCATCCGGTACGTGTGTTGGCGGGGCTTTTCATGCTCGTTGGCTCGATAGGCTCCCTGGTTGCCAACTCCAGGGTCATTCTGGGTCTGGCCGGAATTGGATTGTTAGCCTTCGCAGGCCTGATTATCCTGACCAGCATAGTCTATCATGCAGGCTGGACCCGCGTGTTCGGTTACCTGCCAAATCGCTTTCGACAATGGATTGCCAGTAAATCCTCCCAATCGAGTAATACGTCCGCGCTCGTCCTGATGGCGTGTTACCTATATGCGCTGATTACGTTGTTCGGCGTATCATTTGCCCGGAGCCTGGGCTGGTATCAGGGCCTGTTAGGCTCGCGCTTCATTTGGTTTGCCATTGTTGCGTTCGCGCTAACTTATTTGCTGCTGCTGTTCTGGCTAAAACCAGTCTATCGGGCCTCTATTAGCCGTATTAGCCTGGCAATGAGCCTCTTATTCTGTGGTCTATCTTATTGGTTTACGTTTGCCGAAGTGATGAACATACGGCAGGCTCAGTTAAGTGATTTACATAACTGGCGGGAAAACAGACTGCTCACGAACCTGCCATCTGGCGAAAAAACCTTTGATCAGTATTATAGCGAGCTTTTGCAGAAAGCCGTTGATCAGGGAGTTTATCACTTGCCTCCCTCCCTTATTGAATCTGAAATAAGTAAGCTCAATCAAGCACCTGTAGAGCGCAATCTAATTAAGAAGGATAGTGCCTTCGCCTATGGAGCACGGCAGATTCATTACCTGTCAATGGGGCACCGATTGCCCTTTGTTCATGCCTTTGACACCCGTGAAGCCTATTTATTGCTGCAATCGAGCCAGCATACGTTCATGTGGCCGATCAATTGCAGTCCAACGAAACTGATGCTATACATGATCACGGGCCGTTCAGATTGGGATGCGAATATGGTTTGGGTATATGCTGATCAACTTCCCCAGGCACAGTACAAACCCTATTTAGCCGTCCTGTCTGATGGTCACTGGACTACCGTTCGCAGCGATCAGGTACTCACGATGGGCACGAATACGGATAAAGCAAAGTAACTCGTAAATTCCTAGCTCATATATGCTATACGGTATTTTCAGTAACGACACTGCCGAAAACGGTTCGGCTCGTCTCCGCGTTGGGGTGCAGTATAACGAGCTTATTCTTGATCTCGATTGTGTCAGTACGTTAGGCTATTTTAATGATCTTGGCATCGACACGACCGTATTTGCCAAACCCGTGCTGAACGATTTCATCGCTCTGGGGAAACCCGTGCACCAGGCTGTTCGGCAGCGAATTACAGACTTACTACGTAGTGATGCCGCAGCTATCGTCGACGTTTATGATCAGGTTTTCACCCACGAGTCTCGGGCTCAACTGCACTTGCCCGTACGTATTGGCGATTATACGGATTTTTATGCTGGCATTCACCACGCCGAGAATGTAGGGCGCATGTTCCGGCCGGATGGCGATCCGCTCCTGCCCAACTACCGGCATATGCCGGTCGCTTACCACGGCCGGGCATCGTCTATTGTCGTGTCTGGTACGTCCATTCGTCGGCCAAACGGGCAGTTTATGCAAGCCGGTGCACTATCCTTTGGGCCATCACAATCTTTAGATTTTGAGCTTGAACTCGGCTTGATTATTGGCAAGAGCAACCCGCCTGGCGAACCTATTCCGGTTGATGAAGCCGAGTCCTACATCTTTGGCGTTACATTATTCAACGACTGGTCGGCACGCGACATTCAGCGGTGGGAATACCAGCCATTAGGCCCGTTTCTGGGCAAGAATTTTGCGTCGAGTATGTCGGCCTGGGTACTCCCGTTCGAAGATCTGGAGCCATTTCGTATGGCTGGGCCTGTTCAGGAACCAGTGCCCCTCCCCTATTTGCAGACCACTACGCCGGGGCATTTCGACGTTCAACTGGCGGTTTCGCTACGTACTGAATCCGGCGAAGAGGTTTGTATCAGCCGTAGTAACGTTCAGTATTTATACTGGAATTTCGCCCAGATGATAGCTCATCATACCGTTGGCGGCTGCAATCTCAACATCGGCGACGTGCTGGCAACCGGCACCATTTCGGGTATCGATCCTGACAGTTACGGATCACTGCTGGAATTAAGCTGGAACGGTACGCGACCAATTTCGCTGCCCGATGGCTCAACGCGAACCTATTTACTGGATGGCGATGCTGTTGCGTTACGCGCATTCGCCAGAACTGACAATAGCACAATTGAGTTGGGAACAGTAACCGGAACTATTCAGTCATGAAAACCATCAATCCGCACGACCTGCAGCCCAACGAGTTTTATCGCTACATGATTAGCACCATCGGCCCGCGCCCGATTGCGTTTGCCAGTACGATAGACGCCTTAGGGAATATAAATCTGAGCCCGTTCAGCTTCTTCAATGTGTTTGGCTATAACCCTCCAACACTGGTTTTTGCGCCGAGTATCAATCGGCACGGGCACAAAAAACACACGTTGCTGAACCTGGAGGAAGTTGGTGAGGTAGTGATCAACGTAGTGAATTATGCAATGGTTGAGCAGATGTCGCTGGCAAGCGCCGAGTTTGAACGGGGCGTAAATGAGTTCGAGAAAACAGGGTTCACGACCATTGCCTCCGATCGGGTTCGTCCGCCGAGAGTCGCCGAATCACCGGCGGCATTTGAGTGTGTTGTCAAACAGATCATACCAACCAACTCCAGTGTAGATGCGCCCCGCGTGGATTCGCCGGGTGCCGGTACGTTGATCATTTGCGAAGTGGTGACGGGTCATTTTCACGATACTATTTTCGATTCTGCTGGGGCTATCGACCCGCACCAGCTCGATCTTATTGGCCGTATGGGTGGCGACTGGTACTGTCGCGCTCAGGGCGACGCTTTGTTTGAAGTCGGCCGGCCCAAGGTTGGTATAGGTGTTGATCAGATTCCGAAATCGATTCGCAACAGCGCCATTTTATCAGGAAACGATCTGGGTAAACTCGGCAGTTTTGCCAGCCTGCCCACAGCCGAAGAAATCGATCAGTTTAGAGCGTCGGGCGTACTGGCGGATTTATTTAACGAAGCCCAGCATGGCTGTCAGTATTTACCGGATTTATTACACCAGAAAGCGAAACAATTACTGACAGACAATAAGGTTAAAGAAGCCTGGCTCACGCTTTTGCAGAAACAGTAGGTTTGTTTATGGTTCGGCGTAGTCTCTGACTACGCCGAACCATAAACAAACAAGCAGCACCTGACTTACAGGTGCTGCTTGTTTTAGACGGGGAAAAATGTGATTATTTTATGGCAACTAAGCGGCTTGAAGCACTGGGCTGTTGAGTCGAAAGGGTGACGTTATGAACCGTTGTTTCTACGCCATTTGTAATCTCTACCTGGTAGTTACCATCCTGTAAAGCGCTCATATCCAGACGAACGCGAGTTCCGGTTTCTTTCTTACCGAGGTGCTGGCTGAATAAAACGACGCCATCAGCGCTCTTCATCCGAATGTCGACAGCGCCACTGGTTTCTTTGTCGAGCGCAATGTTTAATTTTCCTTCTATTGTGGTGTAAATACCCGTTTTGTACGCTGCAACAGCAGCCGGACGAGCAGCAGGCGTTCCGTCGGCCAGAGCAGCCGATAGGGTAACAAAACTTAACGAGAAAGCAACGAGCAGAGGTTTGATGAGGGTTTTCATGGGTTTTATGTATTTATCTTTTGTTTAGAATCTAGTCGGATTATTTCCGATTGGTGAAACAAAGATATAGGCTGTAGCCAGTACTATGCATTACAAACTACCGGAACGGTTGACCGCATGGATAAGTGGATGGAAAACGGGTATGACCGAGGGAACGGTACAGTCAATAATACATGCAATTATCCGTGCTAGACTCTTGACGGGGCTACGCCGTAGGTTTTTTTGAAGGCAAACGAAAAATGTGACAGGTCTTCAAAACCAACTTCTAAATAAACATCCGACGGTGCCTGTCCTTTTTCTTTTATCAGGTAGTGGGCTTCCTGTAGCCGTCTTTGCTGTAACCAGCGGCTCGGCGTAACATGAAATATCTTTTCAAAATCCCGTTTGAACGTAGCAAGGCTTCGGCCTGTCAGATAAGCGAACCGTTTCAGTTCCACATTGAAATGAAAGTTTTTTTGCATAAATCCTTCCAGGTCGATTTTACCGGGTTCAGAAAAGTCGAACAAAACAGGCCTTAGCTCCGGATTCGTTTGCAGCAGCAGTAAAATCGCTTCTTTCAATTTCAAGGCCTGCAAATGGTCATTAGCGAATTGCCCTATTTGGTCATAAGGTATGAGCGAATTCATGTAATTCTCATACATTTTAGTAGGCTTCAATTGCAGAACAGGGTCGCCTTTTATATGCTTCTCCGCTTTATAGCCGTATTCCAGACTAACATTTCGCAGAGTTTCCTGGTCAAGATAAATGGATACAGATTTAAAATCACCCGTTCGAGGTGGCTGCTTACTAAACTTGATCAAATGGTTTCGCTTGCAGAATCGGAAATCGCCTTCCTTAAAAATGTACTCCTTCTGGCCGTCGTTCATGCTGAGCGTGCCCGCCAGTTGATAACCAAAAATATGCTCTGGTATGAACTGTTCACCCTGCCGACTTCGGGTGTGGTAACAGGAGTACAGTATTTGCCCAGATCGATTGTCACCCTCCAGTACAGCCATATACACAAATCTACAAAAAAGACGCTACCTCCTTAATAGTCTGAACCCTTAGGCCACATGGCTCATTTGTGAACCACCGGGCCTAAGGATTTAGACGGTTAGACCAACCTGCTACGTATCGCTCAAAGAATACGTAGCAGGGTCAACGTCACAATTATTTTTTACCAAAAAGCGCTTTTCCGGCTTCTGTTTCCAGAAAGTTAACGGCGGTATCATGATCTGTGGAGATGCTTACCGGTATCCATTTTTCAAACTCGGCCTGTCTTGCGGCATCAGCTTGTTTTAAAATACCAACGGCTTCACTACCCAGAATCAAGTGTACAGGTGGTTCGGGATGCTCAGCCAGGTCAATCATTACCTGCGCGGCTTTGTCTGGGTCGCCCATTGGCACAATTTCCCCGCTCTTGAAGAAATCAACTCGTTGACCTACAGTTGTTTCGTAGCCTTCTACGGGCGCAGCATACGTCATTGAGTCCCCCGCCCAGTCGGTTCGGAAGCCCCCAGGTTCTACACTGGTTACGTGAATACCAAGGGGAGCCACTTCTTTAGCCAGTACTTCACTAAAGCCACCCAAACCAAATTTAGCGGCCTGGTACATGGATAGACCTGCACTGCCGACCCGTCCGCCTATTGAGCTAATCTGTAGAATACGACCTGAACGCTGTTTCCGCATATGAGGCAACACAGCACGCGTCACTTCGATGGGGGCATAGAGATTCGTTTCCAGTTGACTACGTACCTGTTCATCGGTAAAGGCTTCGGTAGCGCCAATGATACCAAAACCAGCATTGTTGACCAGCACATCGATACGTCCGAAGTGGGCTATAGTCTGCTCAACCGCGGAAGCGATCTGGTCTTTATTCGTTACGTCCAACTGGACCGGATAGACCTGATCGGGGTATTTTTGGACGAGTACGGATAGACTTTCCGGATTACGCGCGGTTGCCGCTACGTTATCGCCTTTGGCCAGTACGGCTTCTGTCAGGCTTCTTCCCAATCCACGGGAACTGCCGGTGATAAACCAAACTTTTGTCATTGTTTTTGCTTTTAATTTTGACAAAGGTCGGTAGCTTTTGAGGAGGCAACTTTGTTGAAACGCTCAAAGTAAGTTTGTTGAAACGCTCACATTTCTGTCATGCTGACGAAGCCGGGCGGCCGGTGCCGAAACATGACAGAAAAAGTAGTGGGGCCGGTTGATACGTATCTGACAATTACGTATCAACCGGCCCCACTATCTAGAATTATCTTAATAACCTAGTGCTGTATTATCTGCTCGTGGGTCGGAGGCCCCTTCGTAGGAGCCGTCGGGACGTATCAGAACGCAATCCATACGCCCAAGGGTGTTCGTTAACTTTTCCAGGATGTAACCCCGATTTTTCAACCCCTCAATCGTAGCATCGGAAAAGGCACCGTTCTCGAACGTCGTTTTGTCGGGCAGCCATTGGTGGTGAAATTTCAATGCGTTAACCGCCTGCTGCATGGTCATACCATGTTCTATTACGTTCAGAATGGTTTGGTAAACCGATGTCATAATGGTTGAGCCGCCGGGTGTACCAACAACCATGAAGAGTTTTCCATCTTTCTCCAGAATTGTCGGTGTCATGGACGAGAGCATCCGCTTGTTAGGCGCAATGGCATTCGCCTGATTACCAATAAGTCCGTACATATTGGGTGAGCCGGGTTTCACGCTGAAATCGTCCATTTCGTTGTTCATGAAGAAACCAGCGCCACCAACGACCACCCGGCTTCCGTAGCCACCATTCAACGTAGTAGTGATACTTACGGCATTACCCTCTTTATCGACAATGGAAAAATGGGTCGTTTCGAGACTTTCATAACCCGGAATCATACCGCCTTTTATAGTCCGGCTATCAGTCGCTTTTGCCCATGAAAAATCGGTCCAGCGGGTTTTGAGGTATTCTGGGCTGACGAGCTGCGCCACCGGAACCTTTACAAAATCGGGGTCACCCATAAACTTGGCCCGGTCGGCATAGACGCGTCGTTCGGCTTCGATCATGACCTGCACGGTACTATCACGATTCCAGCCCCACTTCCGCAAGGGGAAGGGCTCCGTAAACCGCATCATCTGCAACAGCGCTACGCCCCCGCTGGAGGTCGGCGGCATGGTAATTACGTTGTAGCTTTTGTATTTCGCCTGAATAGGTTCACGCCAGACGGCATGATAGTTCTTCAAATCTTCTTCCGTAATCAACCCCTTGCCACGACCCATTTCTTCAGCCAGCAGCCGGGCCGTTTCACCTTCGTAAAAACCAGCACGGCCCTGATCTTTAATACGTTGCATAGTCCTGGCCAGATCAGTCTGCACCAGCAAGTCGCCTTTGTGCCAGGTAACAGTATCGGTTGGTTCTGCACTCTTCAGAAAATACGTTTTACCCGGATTGATGGTATTCAAATCATTTTTGATACGATTTAGCCCCAGTGCATCGCGCTCGGTAAGGGCAAATCCTTTGGCGGCCAGGTCAACCGCCGGTTGCACGACCTGCGCCCAGGTTAATTTCCCAAATCGCTTGTGGGCTTCGGCCATACCATCGACTGATCCCGGCACACCACTCGCCAGATGCCCACTGATGCTCAGGCCCGGCCGAACATTTCCGAGTGAGTCGAGGTACATATTCTGAGTGGCATTTCCGGGCGCTTTTTCACGGTAATCGAGGGTATAAGCTTTCCCGGTGTTGTCTCGATACACCATGAAGCCTCCACCGCCAATGTTGCCCGCACCCGGATACACGACGGCCAGCGCAAATTGCACCGCAACGGCCGCATCGACCGCATTACCGCCCGCTTTCAGGATAGCCAGCCCCACCTGCGAGGCTTCGGGATGCGCCGAAGCGACCATACCATTGCGCCCAATCACGCCGACCCGGTCGGAGAAGAACGGCTTAACCAACGGGTCTTCATCGCGGTATTGATAAACTCCCTGGCTCTGACTGAGTTTCGCATCAGCTTTGGTTGTCGTTGTCGATTGCGTTTTGCAGGAAGCAAAGGCCAGGGCAAAAAGAAGAAATGGAGCGTACTGAGTACTACGTAGTTTCATACTTTACGGTCTGATAGGCGGTTGTAAACCCCTAATCTACAAAAATAGCGTTATCCAAACGATCCTGCAATCCGCCACTTATCCGGTAGAACGTTGTACTTGTCCAAAATAACTTGGGTTGGCATATAGAACGTAGTACCTTCATTAAATTGAACGGCAGACCGTTCTTTCGCCTTTTCGTTCCTTATACCAGATGAAGTTTATTCGTCAGACGTTAGAAAGTTTCCGCTTTGCGTGGCAGTCGTTGCGCTCAAACATTCTGCGCACCACGCTTTCACTGCTGGGCGTAACCGTTGGTATTTTCGCCATTATTGCCGTCTTCACGCTGGTCGATTCGCTGGAACGTAACATCAAGGATAGCCTGTCATTCATTGGCGATAAAGTGCTGTATGTTCAGAAATGGCCGTGGACATTTGATAACGACTTTCAATGGTGGAAATACTTTCAGCGACCCGAACCCACATACACGGAGTATAAATTCCTGACTGAACGGCTCGAAAATGCCCAGGCCGTTGTGGCGATGGACTTCAAAGGTCGGGTTACTATCAAAAATGGAAATAACAGCATGGCCGCGCTAATTCAGGGCACAACACTGGACTACAACAGAATTTCGGACGTACCTATCGAAGCAGGCCGCTATTTCACCCAACAGGAAATTGATGTGGCCCGAAACGTAACGATCATTGGCTCCGATGTTGCCGAAAATATTTTTCCGGCGCAGGACCCAATTGGTAAACGGTTTAAAATCAACGGCCTGAATTTTATCGTGATCGGGGTTCAGAAAAAGAAGGGGGAAAGTATTCTCAACGTGGGTGGCAACCCCGATATCAAATGCCTGATTCCATACGGTGCATTTGCCAAAATGTTTCACTCGATTACCCCCAGTATCGACATCGTCGTTAAAGGATATGACAGTGACGAAGGGCTCCTCGAACTCGAAAGTGAGGTTCGGGGACTAATGCGTACCCGGCGGGGCCAACGTCCCTTACAGGAAGATAATTTCGCCATCAACCGACCCGAAGCAGCCGCCCAGGCCATTAGCGGCATTTTCTCTGTGTTGACCGTAGCGGGCTGGGTCATTGGAGGGTTTTCGATCCTGATTGGTGGTTTTGGCATTGCCAACATTATGTTTGTCAGCGTAAAAGAACGTACCAATATCATCGGGATTCAAAAATCACTAGGGGCGAAAAACTACGTTATTCTGTTCCAGTTTCTTTTTGAAGCCATTTTACTGAGTTTGGTGGGTGGCCTGGCTGGCATCCTCTTAGTTTATCTGCTGACATTCATACAATTAGGAACGCTTGAACTTCAACTTACAGCAGGAAATATTATCCTGGGCTTAGGTGTTTCGAGCGTTATCGGGGTGCTATCGGGCATTATTCCTGCCTTTTCAGCTTCCCGACTCGACCCCGTTATTGCCATCCGGGCGAAGTGACTGAGCATGGGGGTAAGGGCATGGGGCATGGGCATATAGGAAACCAATCTTTGCTTTTCCATGCCCCGCGCTCCTGGCACCATGCTAATCTACAATTCAATTCTCAGCAAGTGCATGGGAAGCTGGTACGGATCTAGTTCGACGTAGTTGTACTCGCCTTTCCAGGTGTAATAAGCCTCTGTAAGCAAATCATGAACCGTGTAGGATTGATCGGGCTCAATACCCAATAGCCAGATCGGTACCTGCACAACCCCCGCCCGACGTTGATATGCATCCGTATTGACTACCATCAGCAGCCGATTGGCGCCCGAAACTTTCAGGTAAGCCATGATCGCGTCGTCGTTAACGCTACAGATCGTTAGGTTATTGGTCGTTTGAAGCGCTACGTTCTCCCGCCGAATGCGATTCACCAGCGTAATTAAATACGTTAGTTTATTTGTTTTGTCCCAATCCCAGTGCCTGATTTCGTATTTCTCGGAGTTCAGGTATTCTTCTTTATTGGGGAATGGAATATGTTCCATTAACTCGAACGACGGGCCATAAATGCCGTAATTACTCGACAGGGTTGCCGCCAGGAAGTAGCGAATCAGGAATGCCGGTTCATGACCCGAGTGTAAATAACCGGGATTGATATCGTGAGTCGTGGGCCAGAAGTTCGGACGGAAATAATACTTCATTTCCTCGGTTGTCAATTCGGTCATGTATTCCTCCAGTTCCGCCTTGGTGCTGCGCCAGGTGAAGTACGTATACGAGTGAGCAAACCCCCGTTTCGCTAATTCCTTCATTACTTTCGGCTTGGTAAACGCTTCGGCCAGAAATAGCATATCAGGATATTCCTTCTTTACTTCGGTGATGAGCCATTCCCAGAAACCAAACGGTTTCGTATGCGGATTATCGACCCGAATGATGCGCACACCCCAGGACGCCCACACGAGCATCACCCGTTTTAGCTCCAGCCACAGATTTTGCCAGTCGTCGGTTTCAAAGTATACCGGATAAATATCCTGATATTTTTTTGGCGGATTTTCAGCGTATTGAATCGTACCGTCGGGTCGTTTTTTAAACCATTCGGGATGTTCTTTAGCCCACGGATGATCGGGCGAACATTGAATGGCAAGATCCATTGCCACCTCCATGCCGTAATTTTTGGCAATAGCGATCAGGTGTTTAAAATCATCTACCGTACCCAGTTCAGGATGAATGGCATCGTGACCACCTTCTTCAGACCCAATGCCGTAAGGAACCCCCGGCTCACCCGGCTGACAAATAACCGAATTGTTTTTACCCTTACGGTGAGCTGTGCCGATCGGGTGAATGGGCGGCAGGTACAACACGTCGAAACCCATACCCGAAATACGGGGCAGCAGCGTTTCGACATCCCGGAACGTACCGTGTTTAGGTTCACCCTGAAATTCCTCCCGCGAGGCCGACCGGGGAAACAGGCAATACCACGTACTAAACCCAGCCCGGACGCGATCGACGTCTATCGCCAGTTCGCGGTCGTAGCGTGTGGTGTGCTTCCGTTCGGGATACCGGTTCGCATAAAATGTAAACTGGTCACTTTCAGCCACTGATACGGCTTCGTTATAGCGATCTTCTCCAATTTCTGCGGCACCGGCACGGAACAAAGCCGCCATTTCCTGCAAGGCCCACACATCAGCGTTTGGGGCAGAATCAAGCGTTTTTTTGCCTTTACGTCCAGACTTCGATCCCGCTTTTACGCCACCCGCCCGCTCCAGCATGCCGTCCACATATTGCGCGCCAGCCAGCAGTTCACTTGTAATGCGTTGCCCATCAGCTACTTTTAGATCAACCTCATGTTGCCATGTGGCCGGATGGTCTATCCATGCTTCAATCGTGTATACGTACCGACCCTGTTTTTCAACAATAAACGAGGCTCCCCAGCGGTCATTAGTAAGCAATGACATGGCCGTTTCAGTCCAGGCAACATCGTTAATGTGTTTGTAGAGAAGCACCGCGGAAAGGTAATCGTGGCCGTCGGCAAAAACATCAGCCTCAATGGCCACTACGTCGCCAATAACCGCTTTTATAGGAAATTGACCGCCGTCGATTTCGGGCGATACGTGTTCGATAACCACTCGGTTCTGGCCCCGCGTGGATTCGCCCAGCGTGGATTCGCCTGGAATGGTCTGGACAGACGGGCTGTTGGATAAACTCATGCAGTCAGTATTTGATTGTTTAGGCACAAAAGATGGGGCAATGTTACAAAAAAAGACGCCAATGAGTTTAACTAAAAAGCCGCGTCCATTGATTCTGAACGCGGCTTTTTGTTACGAAATGGTATTGACGATACGAGCGTCGGCTGAAACCTCAAGCAAGCGCTGCTGTCTCGGAAAGTCGATTGACTCTATTTCGCCCCATCTACTTTGGCCGTGGTAACCGCTACGTTGCCGATTGCGGTTCCCAGTTTTGTTCCTTCATCGACATCGAATCGGTACTGAATGCCACCGTAGAGTCGCGACAGAGCGGCCTCAGTTGCCTGTGCGTTCAGGCTGCTGGCCTGATCCGGAAACAGATAAGCCAATATGGTGCCGGCAGCGGTCGATATGGGTGCGTGGTCGGAGGGGTAACCTGGATAATTAGGAATCGCAACGGATGTTTTGATCGTTGGATCAACCTGCGAGGGGCGTGGCACAAAATAGCGGTACATGGTAGCCCAGGAGGCCGTACTGCCGTCCTGCATAGCCCGATTCATGAGCGCGTAGGTACGAGCCGACCGAAGTTCATTCTGGCGGGCATCCCGAATCAGATCCTGCGCAATGACGTTCCAGTGGCCGGCCAGCATGTAGGTTGCAATGCCATCGTCCCAAAAACTGGAACTACTCCACTGGTCGCGGGTGCGCGCGCTGGCCATATCGCGAACTTCACCCAACGCTTTTTGAAATTCTGTCGAGGTGGTTGCCGGTGGTGCAGCGGGTGCCAGTTTAGCCAGGGCGGTTGAATCATACCATGTTTTGACTCGCCCACCCAACGGCAGCATCGGGGCACGAACGGGGCTATCCAGGCTTTTCCATTTGACATCGAAAGGCGCACTGGCAAGCGCCGTTTGCCAGCTATTCGTTGGGTCATGGGCCGTAGCGAATCGGTCACTTCTGGCCCGGTCAAGAACGGTCGTTGCGACAATCGAAGCCAGGTCTTCGCCCGCTTTGAGGTCGCTGGGAACGCTGGCTCCCGCCCAAAGACGACTCTGCTTGTGCTCAGTTGCTTTCGCCTTAAGCCAGCCCGCTTCGTTCGGAAATAAGTACGCCAGAATCTGGTACGATGTCTCTGCAATGGCCGCATCTTCTGACGGATAGGACGGTACATCGGCTATGGGTACGCGACCAATAACGCCCTGCCGTTCCAGCGCCGGTCGGTTATATTGGTACTTGGCCCGCCAGGCAACCACCAGTGCGTCATACTGGGCTACGCTCAGAAGGGCATACACACGAGCCGCGAACGAAGGGCTGGCCATTGGATTGGCTGGATCGGACGGCGAGCCGATGTTGGGGTTCGTCAAATAATCGGGCACTACGTTGTATTTAGCGACTAGTTGACGCGCAATCTGATTCCAGCGTCGAACGCCCCCATCAGCCCAGTAGTTGACCGCTGTGTTCTGCTCAGGACTTATACTCAGCAACCCATTCTTTATATCCGTTAACTCCTTCTGATACGTATCGGATGTAGCGGCCGTCGGCTGCGGCACCGTAATGTCGGCGGCTGATTTCAGCACGATGGTTCGCCACGTTCCGCCATCGGGATCGACCGTGGCGGGTTCAACAAAGGGCAGAATTCCCTCGTCGATGGTTGGCTCTTTACAACCGGCCATCCACAGCAATACAACACTTAAACCAATCGACAAAAAAGACTTTTTCATAAAATTCGTATGGTCAATACTCGCGCCAGAAGCCTCATTTACAGACCAACAACCAGCCCACCTGTGATTCGTGTGAATTTGCCAATGTTCCGCCCATCGAGTGTTACGCTGTAGCCGCCTGTCAGGCCAAGCTTGCCAATGAGTCGCAGGTAGGCAGATGCGCCTGCTCGGGTGAAACCAACGGCATTCGTTGGAAATGGGATGCCAGGGCCAATGTCGGTGCCTTCATTGTAGGGTGTTTGCCGCTGAATCCAGACATCGGCCGCAAATGGTTTCGTAATAATGCCCGTGCGGATACTCATGTCCGTTACGTCCGGGGAGTTGACGGTAGACCCGCTGGCGGGATTGACCTGTCCGGGATCGTACGTATTTACGACGTGGTCGAGCGTGACCTGCCCACGTCGTATGTAGCCATACTGTCCGGTGAGGAAAAATTTTCCGGTCTTAAAATGCAGTAACGTCCGCGCATCAAAATTTCGGGAGCCGCGACCAATCGCAACCAATGCGTCGTTCACGTAATTCTGAAGCGGCACGGAGTAGCCCAGTGCAAACTGCCACGACACGCGAAGTTTCCCGAATTTGTAGTCATAGGCTTCCCAACGTAGCGCGGCCGAAATATCCTGAAACCCCTCCTGCTTGGGTGAATAGCCCGCGCTGGCCTCAGTCCGGATGTAGGGAACGGCAACAATCAGGTCAAGGTCATAGCCCAGGCCATACGTACCAACGAGGGTTAATGCCTGCGTCGTGACGGTGCCAATATTCGGATTTCGGATTTCGGTCTTGCCGACGTAGTAGGAATCGTAGGTGTCCTGCGACCCAATCACGGCAAGGCTCGCCTTTCGCTGGCCGCGCATAAACCCATCGACAAGCCCCTGGGCGTGCGTTTGATAAGCAAGACTTTGAAGAAGAACAATAAGGACAGTATAGGCTGTTAATCGCATAATTCGACGGTAAGAGTCAGCAAAAGTAGTCGTTAGACGGCAGGCTACGTTATAAATGAGTGTTTTCCTTGCCAGCGGTCAAGCCAGTCACCCTATGCTGTTGTAACGGAAAGTTAGTACGATGGTGTATTTTTAGACGCAAAAGAAAAGCCGGCTTTTATGGACCAGCTGTTTCAGAGATACTATGATTCGTCGGATTATTTTAGCTTTTTAACAAATAGAATCTCATGCTATAGGACACTGGATTGAAATGTTTACGCAACCGTACTACGTCGTAAACCGGCGATGTAGGCAAATAAGCCTAAGCCCGACCCCAGCGTAATAACGCAGAGCAACAGTTGACCGGCAGAAGGTTTAATCACGATCATGGCCCCAATAAACTGCACGAACAGTATCACGTAGAGCAATCGGGCGATAATCTGACGAGGTAATTTAGTGATAACGAAAGCACCCAGTGGCGCAAAAAATACAACCACTGGAATACAGGCCAGCCACAGTTCAAATGATGCCTGGCTGAAGTCACCTAGTACCTGCGCGTGCAGGAAAAAGCCTAGCAGCGTTTCAATCGTCATGATCAGCACCGACGAGGGCGTAGCTACTTTTTCGTTAAGCCTATAGTAAATCGTCACCAGACAGAAGGTGAAAATGTTGATACCTGTCCCGAAAATAGACGAGATAATACCTCCTACAAGACCGAATACCGCCAGGCGAACCTGATCAGACGTCTGGAAGTTGGGGATTTCATCGAAAACAATTCGATTTGGATTCCGATTTTCGCGCCAGAGTGTGATACCGAAACTTAACCAGAGTGATACAAAAAACAACTTGGCCATAATGGGCGAAATGAGCGGAACAACGTAGTACGTACCGAAAACTAACCCAAAAATCCCACCCAGCGTTACGTAGCGAATGTATCGCCAGTCGATCTTCACGCGCAATCCCAAAATCAGGAGCGAGGCCGATGTCATACCAATGCTCTGGATAGCAAACGAGAAATTACGCGCCACCGGCGGTGGAATATCCAACAGGAGCGTGAAGATGGGATAGGAAATCGCGGCACTTCCCTCCGGGCTCGATCCGGCAATAAACGACCCAAACACCATTGTGAGCGTAGCCGCCCACCGGCGAGCCAGAAAGTTCAGATCGGGTAGCGACGATACGTACCAGAACCAGGTACTTAGTACACTCACCAGGAAAATGATGTATAAGATCGGGACGCGTTGGGAAGACGGTGTAGCATTGCTCATGAATAAATTAATTTTGATCTCGAATTATAACAATTCGCACTTCTCTTATTTTTGATACTTATCTTTATGCTTGTGGCTAGCCCGAGTAATTATTCACGAAATCTCTGATATTTGCAAGGCTAGGCTATTATCATTTTAAGTAAATCAAAACCCCTTCACTATGGAAAGTGCTGAAAGCAATGAACCCGTCCTGAAAAATCAAGAGGAAATTCTAGGCAATCAAGACATGATTTTGGGCAACCAGGACACAATTGTTAAGAACCAGGACACTATTATCAAAAATCAGGAATCTATCCTGGGTAATCAGGACACAATCGTCAAGAATCAGGCTAGCCTGGAAGAGATTCTTGCAAACCAGGCGACCATCCTTGAGTTGCTGAAAAAGATTGCTGGCTAATCGCAGATGTCTATGTATATGATACCGAAAAAGGCTGATACCCAAACGGGCATCAGCCTTTTTCGGTATCAACAGTTTGACGTTGCTGATAGGTAGTTTCGACAACACTCGGGTTATCGGTATTGCTTTCAAGCCACTTCTGGAAACGTCGACTCAAAAATGGAAGCGCCACAAAAACCATATATGGTACCAGAAACGCGGTTAGCAGAAATGTTCTAATAACCAGCGGGCAATGCGCCGTAAATGAAATCTGAGAAAAGCTATAGTTCAATAGCGTGCTGAAGGGGAACATAGCGCTCCAGACTAATAGAGCCATTTTCCATCTGTTTGTTTTCATTGCACAAAGCGTTTAAATCAACGTACTGGTTAGGTATGTGTTACACCGGATTTTAACCCGTTGCAGAGCAAAATGACAAATGCACCAGTCGGCCGCAGCCGTTTTAACCCGGTGGCGCAATACCATTCAGCGTTTAGTATATTGTTGAGTATCGGGGTGAAAGCTGCGCCACGAATGCCAGAACTCCTGATACGCCTTTGGCATAGGTTCAAGTCGCCGACCCTTCAGTGAACCCGCTATGCAATGCCCCCGCCATGTCCAGACAGAGTGCGTTTCGAGATCGGTGAGTTCCCGGTTGGTGTACTGAAAATTGAGTGTCTGCACACCCATGCGCCGACTCCAGGCACCAAACGATACGCTGTCCGGAGACATGGCCAACAGCAGTGGTTCCCCGTCTACTACGTCGTTCAGGATGCGGGTTGTCTGCAATTGATTCCAGTCGTATGCTTTGGTGTATCCAGATCGATCGACACCGATGACCCACGACTTGGGCTGCCACGAAGCTGAGTCGCGCCGGGTCAGTTTGCCCTTCGACAAGCCCCGGTCATAATTTTTCATGCCAGCAAATTCGTCGGCAAATGCTGGGTCCGCCTGTAGTACGCGCGTATTCGGGTGTTCTGTGGCCCATTCGTCCAGGGTCATCTGCCGGGCCGCCAGCTCACCCAATCCCAACCCGCGCAAGGGACCAACTACAGCCTCGCCTGTTGCCTGACGCCACCAGGTGCCGGTACGTTTATCTTCGAACATGGCGTTGAAATGATCCATACCCACCAATCGAAACTCATCGGCCTGCCCCTTCACGACTGGACTAAATACCCGCCCGGTACGGCAAACCGTGCAATACGTTACCATCACCGGCTGGCCACCCACGGTATCGCGCACCTGGTGGTGATAACCAATCAGTTGAATCGGGTAAGCCGTAGCCTGTCCAAATGCTTCATAACCAATCACGAGTTTGTTACCCGGAATTTTGTTCTGACTCATCGGCACCACACGCTTCGTGATAGGCTGCAGAAACATATGGTCAGCCATCATCTCCTGATTGACCTCATATAACACCACGCCATAGGCCAGCACCAGCACGCCCGCTACGTAGCGATGCCACGCCCGACGGGGTTTGATTAAAAATAAATAAGCTGGATAAGCCAGTAGCAACAATCCGACCAGCCGCAGCCAGACGATGTTCTGATGAAGCCAATATGCCCATTCCAGTCGGGCAGTAGAGGTTTCATACGGATTATTCGCATCGAGACCAAGCTGACTGCCGGGAAACGGCATAATAAAATAAACACTTAGAACCTCAACGGCAATCAGCAGGAGAATCGGCACCAGAAACCAGGCAAAGGAACGCTTCATGAACTTATAATCAAGTAGTTAACGCAGTTTTGGTGGCATGTAATGATCTTCGTGGGTATACCCGTATTCTGCTACTTTCACAGCTCGATATCGGTAAAGATCCGGATTTTCAGGTGCCCAGGTGGCCAGTCCATCCACGTAGCGATTGTACATACAGAATGCAGCCGCAATCAACACCGTGTCATGAATATCATGATCCGTGGCTCCTTCGGCCCGGGCAACCTCAATCTGCTCGGGCGTTACGTATTTACCCCCCTGCTGCACACTGCCAGCTATAACCAGCAAGGCTTTAAGTTTCGAGCTGATGTTAGCCTGTTCAGGGTCGCTTTTGACCGATTTCACCAGACTCCAGTCGTCGTCGCCCAGGTGATGGCTGGCAACAGCGCCGTGGATCGTCTGACAAAAAAAACAGTCGTTTCGAGAAGAAACATACGTAGCAATGAGTTCCCGTTCGCCTTCTGTCAAGCCTGACTCAGGCCGTTGTGCATTGGTTCTCAGCAATACGTTAACGAGATCGTTGAGCGGCCGGGCCGTTTCCGGACTAAAGGCCATTGGCCCCCGAATGCCGGGCAAACCGGCTGGTAGTTCGATATGTGGCATATTCTTTGTTAGTTTGTGAGGAAAAATAGTCCCCCGGCCACAGGGTAGCCGGGGTCTATGCAACCAACCTATGATAAATTCAGTAAATGTGGATAACACCTACTCGTGTTATCCATTTCGTTTTTTATACCTTCTCAAGCCGGTTGTGGCTCGTTATAATTCACATAGCCTCGCGTAGCCAGAGCCTCGCCCATTTCAGCATATACCGCCGGGTTTTCGGGTGCCCAGGTGGCCAGTCCATCCACGTAGCGATTGAACATACAAAAGGCCGCTGCAATTAAAACGGTATCGTGAATGTCGCGATCCGTAGCTCCCTCGGCCCGGGCGGCTTCAATCTGCTCGGGTGTTACATACTTGCCACCAATCTGGACACTGGCCGCGATAACCAGCAAGGCTTTCATCTTATCCGATACTGGCGCCGTAGTCGGGTCTTCCCACGTTTGAGCTACGATGTTATTATCACGCCCAAGCAGATAATCCGCGACGGCTCCGTGGCAGGTCGAGCAGAAAAAACAATCGTTTCGGCGGGACGTAAACGAGGCAATCAATTCGCGTTCGCCTTGAGTAAGCGAATCGTTGGCATTTGTACGTAATAAAACTTCGGCCAATTCATTTAGCGGCTTGGTCGTTACAGGACTGTACGCCATTGGCCCTACGATTCCGGGCAATCCGTCAGGTAATGGAATGTGTGCCATGTTTTCAGCAGTTAGTTGTTTTAGAGAAATTTACAGATGTTACGCTTTTACTTTAGGGAGTTGATAACCTACGGTTCCCATGCGTTCACCCATCGCTTCGTAGGCGGCCGGATCGGTGGGCGTGAACGTAGCGAGTCCGTCGACGTAGCGATTGTACATACAGAATGACGCGGCAATCAGCACCGTATCGTGGATGTCACCCTCACTAGCTCCTTCTGTCCGAGCCGCTGCCACTAATTCATCGGAAACGGTTCGCGCATCGGCCTGAACGTGACCGGCAATAGCCAGCAAGGCTTTTAGCTTTGCTGAAATCGGTGCCGTATCGACATCATCCAGTGTCTGGTCGACTACATCACGCTGATCGGCATAGAGATAACGCGATGCCGCGGCATGGCTATTCATGCAAAAGTCAGTCTGGTTTTGTTTCGAGACGAAAGCCGCAATCAGCTCACGGTCAGCATCGTTGAGTGTGCTATCAGGCGAACCGGCACGTAGTAACGCCTGCGCCAGGTCGTAAAGTGGCTGCCCTGTTTCGGGGCGATACATAACAAGGCTCCGAATACCGGGCACGCCATCTGAAAGTGTGATATGAGGCATAATTTAAAGAGCGAAAGAATGAAGGAGCAAAAGAGTGAAACCAGTAACGATCCGGTGATTAATCAGTCATTTCTGAACCAGATGGCACCGAATGCAATCATAAAAGCCAGTGAAAAAATCAGCAGTGCATTTCCAATACCACCCAAGGCCGTTGTTAAAGCCCCGACAAATAGTACAGCCGTTGCGGTAAAGAGTCGGCCAACGTTGAAACAGAAACCCGTAGCCGTCCCACGAATCGAAGCGGGGAATAAGGCGGGTACGTAGCTGGATAACGATCCCTGGCTGATGCCAAAAAACAAAGACAGCAACGCTAATTCGGCGTAAATGATGGGCGAAAACGAGTGATTAGTCAGGAACAACAAACCACACGCACAGATACAACCGGCAAATGTCAGAAGTAACGTTCGACGTGGCCCAAGTTTCGACACGAGAAAACCCGAAGCAATTCCGCCTAAAATCCCTCCTATCCCCAACAGCATCATCGTGATACCGCGTTCGGTCTGGCCCGACTGCCCGGCTGGCAATAACGATTGTACCCAGGTTGGTAACCAGGAAAAAATACCCCAAAGCCCGATCAGAACTGCCCCAAAAATGACGGTTCCACCAATCAGGTTCGTTTGATTTTCATCACTAAACAAATCCGGTTTGACAACCTGACGACCCGTGCGCCCCTGCTTCCAACTGGCCGATTCGGGGAGGAACACCCAGATGAGAATAGCGGTGATTAGGGGTGCAATCCCCACGCCAAAAGCAGCCTGCCAATCTTTAAACCCGCTCGCCAGGGCGCCAGTAGCGACAATGCCTACCGGGAAAGCCGTGGCCAGAATGCCCAGCGCAATTGGCTTCGACCGTTCCGGCCAGACTTCAGATAAATAAACGGTTGATACGAGCAAAATGCCGCCTACGCCCGCGCCAGTGAGTGCCCGAAGCACCATCAAAACATAAATATCGGGCGCGAAAGCAGTTGCCAAAAGGGCTCCACCACATAGACCCGTTGCCAGCCCCAGCGTCTGAACACGTCCCAGCCGATCCGCAATTGGACCAAACGACAGCCCACCCGCCATCCAGCCGAACAGGAAAGCCGCACTAATCCATGCCCCCACCTCGCCTATTGCCCCCGACGTAGCGGTTCCGCCAATTAACTGCGGAACGACCATCGGCAAGTAGGTAGCCATGAGCGTGCTGGCCGTGCCGCCAAACAGATAGGCTACCATACACAGGATAAAACTAACCCAGGGTAGTGCAATTCGTTTCTCCTGATTAACAGGCATTTGGATTGTTTCCATGGCTCTTTAGGTCTGTTTTAATACTAGTTACCGTAGCATGCCCTGATCAAACGTCAACGATACGTAGTAAAGTCCACCTACCGCTGGCGAACCATAGGCCTGCACTATATATTGATTCGTTAGGTTTGATGCACCAAGTTTCAGTAACGTCTTATAGGTAGGAATCTTCAAGGTCACCTGCGCGTCAATCAGGCTGTAGGCCTGAATCCGACCAGGGCGCAGATCGTTGAACGACCCGACCCAGTTAAACGCTTCCTGCCAATGCCAGGCCACGTTGAATCCTACATTAGGGGCAACATTGCGATGTCCAACCGTTACGTTCGTTTTAAAACGGGGGGTGTTGAACGCCGGAATATTGTTCGGATCAGCGTTTTGCAGATTAAACGCCGACCAGGTTCCGTTGCCCGTTACGTTGTAACCGCCAGACGTTGTGTAGTTCAGGCCAAGTGTGGCTCCCTGCGCCGTTACCCGGTCGGGTGCATTCGTGTATAATTGAAACAACTGATAGTTTGTAGCTAGAATATCCTGCGCGGCAGCCGGATTAACACGTCCATCGGCACTCAACACTGGGCTTTTCGGACTAACGACAACCGTGTTCAGAATGAAATTCCGGTACGCACCAAAGTAGTAATTCGCATCGAGCGACAGACGGCTCGTCAATAAGGTCCGGTAACCAACCTCGAAACTCTGCACTCGTTCGGGAGCGATGTACGGTACGTTCGATTTGACCAGTTTGTCTTTGTTATTCAGCACCGCCTGTTGCTGCCCCACTTTAGGCGCATCGGTCATAAAACCATTTATGAAACCACCGAGGCTTGTCGAGTTGAATGAGTTTTCGTAGACATTCATGCCCGCGCTATTGCTCGGTGCACCGCCAAGAATGGTGATTGGCCCTACGTTGAGTTTGATGAACTGATCGCTGGGTGTAGGATTGCGGTAGCCCGTCTGGAACGATGCCCGAAAATGGTGCCGGTCGGTTGGCGAAAATACGGCCGACGCACGGGGCGTAAAGTAACCTGCGAAGTTCTGGTTTTTGTCATAACGGCCCGATACGGTCAGTTTCAGTTTGTCGGCCAGCAGGGTTTTGCTCAATTGGGCGAAGGCTCCGAATTCGCTGTATAAAATCCGTCCGCCTTTGTCGTCGAAGAGGGTTCCATTTGTGTATAAGCTGAACTGACGGAAATTACCGCCAACCAGCAAATCCGTCCCCGAAAGCCCCGCAGATTTCAACGCCGACGTAAAATTGTACTGCGCATCAGCATGATACATTTTCGTCTGGCTCAAAATCCCGGCTCCTGCCAGTCCCTGGACGCTTTCAAGTCGTGCTTTCTGCTGCTCATATTCAGCTGAACCGGGCAGCAAACGACCCTGATCGGCAAAAGAGCGGGCACTGGAATTATCATTGGCCGATACACCCTGCACTTTTCCCTGATAGGCTGCGGTATACCGATCAAACCAGGTTTGGTCGGCCAGGTTAGGAGCCACTACGTTGCCGTTCAAATCACGTACCCATGTCCGGTTAATCTGTTGACCTAGCTGACGCGTATTGAATGAATCATGCGAGTCCTCCTGATTGGTGTAGCCTCGTACCATGAAGTTGCCTCCCCGTAATTCAATCCGGTGCTGAAGCAAGGAAAATCCATTGACCGAGAAGCGGTTACTACCCGTATAATTTGCCGTTCCTTTGGCATAATTGACCGAGTAAATTGCCTCTAGTTTTGGCGTAATGTGGTAGTGAACAGCGCCGTTCAGTTTCAGGCTATAGACGTTGTAATCGGTCAGGTCTTTTTCGAGATAGCCGGTGCGGGCCACTTTGCCGATACCCGTAATCGTCCGGTTCACTTCATCGCCGTAGACGTTCAGTCCGTTGTAGGCAGGGTTAGTGGGACCCAGCTTTTCGGGAGAAGTCGTTGCATCTACGTCCGTGTAGTCGGTGGCAAACCAGTCGAGTCCTTTCATGTACGATGCCACGAGTTTCACCGCCAGCCGATTGCTAAATGCTTTAGCGTATCGTATTCCATAGTCCTGATAAAGGGCCGCTCCCGTATTGGGATCGTTGATGTGGTTTACGCCCACTTTTGTCTGGACACTCAGCCCCTGATATTTGAATGGATCTTTGCTGGTCATGAGCAAGGCACCGTTGAAAGCCGCCGGACCGTATAGAGCCGAAGCCGCGCCCGGCACCAATTCGACACTTTCGGCATCTAAATCACTCAGGCCAAACATATTTCCTACCGAAAAGCCGAAGCCTGCCGGTTGATTATCAACGCCATCTATCAATTGCAGAAAGCGGCTATTGCCCGTGCTGGCGAAACCCCGCGTATTGATTTGCTTGTAGGTCAGCCCACTCGTGACCATATCGACCCCTTTGAGGTTGTTGATGCCTTCGTAGAACGTAGCAGACGGCGTTTCCCGAATGGTCCGTGTGTCCATTTTCTCGACCGTAACGGGTGCAAGCAACAGGCTCTCTTCAACCCGCGATGCCGCCACGACCACATCCTGCAAGGCGTTATTGGCAAGCTGAAGTCTGACTGCAACCGGTTGATCACTATCGGCCACGGCGATCGTTTGCGTCTCATGGCCCACCATCGAAACCTTCACGGTTAGGGGTCCACGTTGGGTTGTTGTCAGCGTAAACCGGCCGTCGGCATCGGCAACAGCCCCTGTTTTTTGGCCTCTCACGACCACACTGGCACCGGCAAGCGGCTGTCCCGTCTCAGCATCACGTACCGTTCCCGACACCCGACGCGACTGCGCCAGAACGGGTAAGGCGAGTATAAATACCATCGCCCATGCGGCAACGATTTGTCTTAATTTCATATCTATTCCGTTTTAAAAAGCAAATGATGGGTAGGCCGACCGAAAAAATTGAATTTTTCGGTCGGTAAAAAGAGTGCCAATAAGTAGGGTAATCGATCTGCTTTTTGCGGGTATTGTTCAGCTACGTATCCTCACAACCCCTGTCTAACAATTAGTTAATTAGACTTAACCGGATAGCCACCCGGCGGTCGAACATAGCCACGCGTGGTTATTCGTTCGCCAAGCATCTGATAATAGGCCGGATCGGCAGGGGTTACGCTGGCCAATCCGTCTACGTACTTATTATACAGGCAAAACAGCGCCGTAATCAATACCGTATCGTGAATCTCGCGGTCGGTGGCGCCAGCCTTGCGGGCACGATCAACGGCTTCGGGAGTTACATCTCTCCCGTTTTTCTGAGTGAGCGCGGCAATCTGAAGGAGTGCCTTCATTTTCTCGCTCACGGGAGCCGTTTCGATATCTTGCTTCACAGCGCGGGCTATTTCGTCGTCACCCAACAAGAGGTCAGCCGCTTTGGAATGGGCGGCTTCGCAGAAGTTCGTTTGGTTCCGTGATGATACCAAAGCCGCAATCAATTCGCGTTCTCCCTGCGACAAGGTCGACTCGCCACGTAGCAAAATCTGCGTGAGTTCCCGAATCGGCATGGCTGTATCTAACCGATATTCAAGCAGGCCCGTAATGCCCGGCAATTGTTCTGGTAAAGGAATATGTGGCATGTTTTTAAATGATGACCGGGTCGCCGGTGCGATTATAAATGATGAATGATGACCAGATCGCTAAAGCGTTTACAAATGATGAATAAAAGCCGAACCCAAGCCAGCTGCCCTATTCTCATTCATCATTCTTTTAAAGTCCCGAGCCATCAGCTTTTGCGCGCGTAACCGCGTAAGAACCAATGTTGTTGCCGTGTACTAACCCCGTGGCCGAATCGAACCGATAATGAATCAGGCCGTAGATACGCGATGTTGATGCTTCGTTTGCTTCGTCATCAAAATCCTTCGCTTTATCGGGAAAAATGCTGCTCAATACCGTAGCGGCTGCTCCTGAAAAGGTCGAATGGCCTGAGGCATACGATGGAAAATTAGGTAGACCCACCGACGTTTTTACGCCAAACTGCTGCGGGCGTGGGTAGTAGTAATAATACTTGGCATCCCAACAGGCAATAGCCGCATCCATCTCCGCCGTACCCAACAAGGCTAATGTCCGGGCCATACGCACCTCACTATATTGGGCATCGTGCGCTGCATTGGCTGCCGTGCGGTGCCAGTGACCAGGGGGCGTGTAGCTACCTGCGCCATCCGACCAGTAGTTAGCGATACGGGCCTGGTCGCGCGTCTGACTTTTATTGATTTGTTTTAACTCATCCAGCGCGGTCGTAAATTCGGGACTGTTGAGGGCTGGCGGTGGGCCGGGACGTAGTTTAATCAACGTCGTTTTGTCAAAATTCCAGGTCTGCACGGCCCCGTAGTTAGGCAACATCGGCGGCCGGGCGGGTGTCTCCTGACTTACCCACACATCGGCCAAGCCACGCTCTTTAGCCCCCTGAATCATGCCTGCGGTCACGGTCTGGTTATTGGCCGCACTCATACCATCGACTTTAGCCCGCGCCATCACCTTGGCGGCCACGGCATTACCAAGCGCCACACCAGCCGTAAGGTCACTCTCTACGTTCATGCCCGCCCATAGTCGGCTATCACGGTGTTCGGCCAGTTTAGCATCCAGATAGGCCACTTCACCGGGAAACATGGCTTTCAGAATAACCGCCGAAGCAGCCGCGACAACCGCATCTTCGGATGGATACGACGGCAACGACGAAACGGGCAGCAAGGGTTTAATCGTAGCATCTGTTTTACCCGGAGCAACCCGGTTGTAGAGATACTTATAATGCCAGGCCGACACCAGCGCATCATATTGCGCTACGCTCAGATAAGCCAGTGCACGAGCGGTGTAGGGCGGATTGGAAAACGGGAATTTTGGATCGGCCAGCGGATTGGCAGCATCCGGCACGGGGTATTTACCATCGGGCGTTGACGCCGGTGGAATGTTGTATCGGGCGGATAATTCACGGGCGATCTCGTTCCAGCGAAAAACTGCCCCGGCTCCCCAATACGTTACCGCATCCTGCTGGGCACTGCTCAAGCTCGCTGCTTTTTGTTTCAAACTGGCTACCTCCGCCAGATAATCCGCTGAACTAATGGCAGCCGGTGCCGCAACGGTTACGTCGGTGGGTGCTGTCAGAACGTAGGTTTTCCAGGTACCGGCTTTCTCGTCTACGCTGGTGGGCGCATAGGCCGACAATTGGGGTTCATCAATTGTTTTGCTGCACGAGTTAAGCCCGGCCGATAGCGCGATGATAATAGCGCAAAATGCTATAAAATGACTCTGTTTTTTCATGACAAGCACGGTCTATTTCTTGAAACTGATTTGGTATAACACGCCAACCGTATAGCTAGTACTCTGCCCAACGTTCAGTCCGTCAACGACATAACCGACGCGGGCGTTAACACCAATGGTATGCGGCTGGAACTTGCCGTACCAGCCGACAGATGTGGCCTGCATGTTGTTGGTCAGAAACGGCATGTCGTTCCGGCGAATATTGTCTCCATTCAGGCAGGCAACACGTTCTGCCCATACTTCCGTCTGCCATCCCCGGCGTAGTATGCCCAAGCGAACGGCTGCATCATACGTATTTGGTACACGTATCTGATTGGTATTATAGACCCGATCATCGGCCTGGTACGCATCCCGATCACTTTTGGCATTACTCCGCCAGCCGTAGCTTCCGTAGGCGGTGAGATAGAGGCCCGTTTTGGGATGTTTGTAGTTCGCCATCAGGCGGCCGGTTGCCGTGCGGCACTGCATGCCGATGGACATGGGCATAAAATCGGGTACGTAATCGCCAACGGGAATTGATCCGCCCACAATGGCGTGCAGCGAAAAGCCACCAACGATCAGGGCTTTTACTTTCAGCCAGGCCGATACATCCTGGATGCCCTTCTGCCCCATGAGGTTGCCCGCGCTGGTGCTCGTCCAGACGTAGGGCAGGCTCATAATAACGTTCACGCGCTTGCTGATCCCGAAGGCGGGCATAATCATAGCACTTTGGGTCGTCTGCGTACCGATGTTGAAATTTTCACGTTTCAACGTATTTTCCCAGTACTGATTCCAGGAACTATGGCTATACATGCCGGCCACACAGAGTTGGTTTTTGCCCATGTAGATGGCATCGTTGGGCATCTGGGCCTGAGCGGCAAAAGGAGCCAGCAGGAGGGCGATATGGAGTTGTTTTAGAATTGCTTTCATAGGTTTTACAAGTCAACTAAGTCAATGTAGTACGATAGAATTATACCGTTAAACCAACGGTCAGCACGGCGCTGCGGCCGTCGGACGACCAGACGCCGGGGCCGGGATAGAAGGTTGGGCGTTTGGTGAAGTATTGCGTGTTTAAAATATTATTGACACTGCCGCGCACCGTTAGTCCGCGTTTGATGCGCCATGTCCCGTTCAAATCCCACAGGCTGTAGGCAGGCACTGGCCCAATCGCACCGTTCGCCGATGGAACAGTCGTGTTGAGTGCATCCGAAAAGGTTCGGGCAACGTAGCTGTATTGCAACGTCAGGCTGGCGGTTCCGTAGCGGGCCGTCAGACCGTTGCGGGAGGTCCAGCGGGGCGCCGATTCTACCTGATTTCCCGTAACCGTCCGGTTGTCGGTACCTGTTGATACGCGCCCATTGATATAACGGGCGTTGTTAAAGGCGGTCGAGGTGAACCCGCTGATCAATAGGGTTGACGTACGGAGCAGTTGCCCTTCGATGAGCGTTTCAACGCCTGTACTCCGACTGTCGCCGATGTTCGTTCGGAAGACATAATTCGTTCCATCTGTGTTGGTCAGCAACAACGTTCCCAGCCGATTCCGGTAGAGCAAGTCAAACATCGTGACGTTCAGGTGAAGCCCCTGCCAGTGCGCATCCACCCCGATTTCGGCGTTATACCCATGCGCATCTTTCAGGTTCTTGTCGATGCGTTCATAAACCGAAGTGGGAATGATGTCTTTGAACACCACCGGCCGATACGCCTGCGACCAGCCACCGTAGACCTTGACAGCCTCATTGATTTTGTATTCGCCATTAATACCCAACAGCGCGAACTGGTGGCTGATGTCGGTGGGCAGGTTGAGCGGGTCGTAGTATGTGATCGTACCCCGCATTTCCGTCTTTCCGTTCTCGATCCGAATACCGGGCGAAATGGTCAGGCGATTGGTCAGGTAAAACTGACTTTCGGCAAAAGCCGCCATGTTTTTGGTTCGAAAGTGTAAATCACGCTTGAACGGGCTGACCAGTGTCAGGTCGAAATCGCTGGCAGTTGTGCCGACGCCGAGCTGTTGCCGATGCAAATCCGTACTCATTAATTGTACACCTCCAGCTACTGTAGCGCCAATGCCGCCCAGTTTGTAGTGGTGTAGCAATCGAAGTTCAGTCGTGTAGCTATTAAAATGATCGACATCTACCTGCCGGGCTTTATACTGACCCGTTGCCCGGCTAATCGTATCGGGAACCGTCGCAAAGGCGTCTAGTTGAACGCTGTTACGCGCGCCTAGCACGGTTGATGTTGTCCAGAGCAGATGCGTCCGGTCCGACAGTTGCCAGTCCAGTTTCAGCGACGGGATGTAAATGTCCGGGTTAAAATAGTTGCGGCTCCGGGTCGACTGGCGCGGATTCTGAGCAAACATAGCATCCGTCAGTGGGCCGGAAATCTGGTACGTATAGGTCGAGCGGCCAAGCTCGGCCGTTAATCCCATGCGTCGTGTTGCCTGATAATGCAGATTACCAAACTGGGCCTGTGCATCGGAGCGGCTGTTTTGCCGGTATCCATCGGAATGCCGCCGGTAGTAATAGGCATAATACGTCCACTTACCCACGCGGCCACCAATGGCGTTGTAAGAACTCATCAGTCCATACGTACCAATCGAATTGACCGTCTCAAAACCAAATTTGCGCGTGCTGTCGGCTCGTTTGGTTACGTAATTCAACATCCCGCCAAACTGGGCGCCGTATTGCAAAGAAGCCGTTCCCCGCACAAATTCGATCCGGTCCATACTTTCCATCGGGGGCGAGTAGTGGCTGGCCGGATAGCCATACATGTCCGAGTTTGTGATAACACCATTCTGCCGGATATTATTTTCCCAGGACCGGTGCGGGTCTAAACCGCGCGTGGCAATATTGATCTGATTGCCCGTGCCGTCCATGTCATACACGAATACACCGGGAATCCGGGCAAATACCTGTCGAGGATTCTTTTCAGCTACGTTAGCATCAATTTCCGACACGTGTATGGCTTCACTTCGTTTTCCGCCCATCAGATACGTACCATGAACCGTAGGCAATGACTCGACTACGGTCGACCGTACTCCTTTTACCGTAACCTGATTCAGGGTTCGTCCCGACAAGGAGTCAACGGTCTGTTTTTGTTTGGCAAGCTGTTGGGCCGACAAAAGAAAAGGCGCACACGCCAGCTGTCCAATCAAGAAATATAATAATTGAGAAATTTTCATAAAGGTTGTACCTATACTGAACGTGGTGCGATGGCGATTGCCATCGCACCTGAAACCACTTAGAACCAGCGTGATACGTTGATAGACACCAAATAGTCGGCAAAGGCCGCATCACCTTGTCTCAGCCCGGCAGGATCAAGTCGGTCGGAGTAACTCTTGATGCGGTTACGGTACAACGCGATGGGCACTGTAGCCGCGATCGACGTTTTGTGCCGCATGTAAGCCAGACCTGGCTCTACCGACACGATATAACCCGGCCGACGAAATCCCTGACTGCCGCCGAAAGCATCCATAGCAGGCACACCTTCAACCCGACCGCCCAGCATTACGGCTAATCCCGGAACCGCGCTGATCGACTGGCTCAGGCCCACGCGAGCGGCAAACTGATCGGCTACGGAGAACGTACCGGTTACGGGATCGACGGTCGTAGACAATGGATTCCGGACAACGCCATTCGTTTCGCGCGGATTGAACAGGTAAAAACCGTTGGCGTAGAGCGCTAGGCCCTTCGATAATTGCGCATAGCCCTGTAATTCAACACTCACACCCACACCGCCGTCGCCGAGCTGAATAGACTGGTCGACGGGTAGCTCGACGGTGTAGTCTTTACCTTCTTTATCCAGCTTATGGAATTGATCGGTAGCCCGATAATTGCCGGTTGGCAGTTTCACACCCAAACCAACGGCCAGATTGGCCTTAGGCAATTTTACCGGATTGACGAGCCAGTAACTTCCCGATATACGTAAATCACCCACACCCTGCGAGCCTGTGTGAAACCGTTTCTGCTCAGGATTTTGCGCCACAGCGTTGCCGTAGTGTTCATAAAGCGAAGAGCGACCGTTATTTTGAAGCGGTAGATTGACCGAGAACGATAATCGTTGATTGACCATGTACGTAATGCCCAGGTCGATCGCGTGCGACACGTTGATAACATTGGTACCCTGTTCAACGCGCTGTTTCTGCTCAGCATCGCCCACGAAGTGCTTGTAGGACCGGAAGAAGCGATAACCTGCTGAGACCTGCCAGTGGCCGGTACGTTGTTTAAAGTAATCGGCTGAACCCACTGGAGCTACCGAACTCATATGACGAACGGCTACACAACCCTGCGCCGAAACGGATGCATAGGAAATAAGAATACAGGCTATTGCCAGAACGATGGTAAAAATCGTTTTCATCAATAAAAATGTCTGTCTGAGGTGAAAATCAAGTAATTGTCCGCGTTTGAAACCGAATGTTCGTCACTCAACCCAGATCCTATTTTTTGTATAGGATACGGTGAGACTAAGCAGAAAATCATTCGGTTATGTGCTCTGTGAGCATACAGACCAAAAGCGATACGCATTGTGTGCTGGCAGAAATCACCTGATCATATAGCCAGTAAAATCACAGCTCTAAGGCGTGTTTTAGAAGCTACTGAAGCAGAATAAGTAGACCACCAGTCATACAAACGTGTCGGGTACATTACGGAGTAAAGCAATTGCTTACTGTGCATTGTCACAGGTCATTCACAAACAGAGATCGTCCGGTCAAGCGTTTGTTTAAACGCAGATCATGACCCTGGAGACGGGCTACAGTAATGAACACAGACCGTAATAACGTAGCACAGCCACAAGCATAGCATAGACTCACTAACGTACTGGAAAATGACCTCAGACTTGAGGAGGGGGCGAATGAACGGGCAGGGCGCGGGCGGCAATCACGAACAGATGTTCGGGAATGCGAACGTCTTCGCGCCAGGTGGGAGGAAGAAAACTGAATACGGCTCTTGGGTTGGCCGAATATTCTTTCAACAGGAATTTCAGGATTTTATTTGCTTTCTGATGCGTGTCCGTAGCGCCAGTGATGTGATCATTGAGAAATGAAAGGAGATCACTCTGCCAGAAGGAACGGCTTTCGGTTTGTAGACCGGCAATGTGCAGGGTGTCACCTTTTACATCCAGACTTATTACGGAATAATAATGACCCCGATACGTGAAACCATCAGAGGTCGTGCTGGCAATAGCGTTCGCATCGGGCTTATCTTTGAGCGGAATCTGAAACTCAACGATACTATCTACCGATCGATACACTAAAAGCCGCTCCGATAAATCGTGCTCTGCCTGCCACCACGTACCCACAAACACGAGCACATAGGCTAGTGTATGATACAGGAGCAAGGCCGAGAGACCGATGGAAACCGCTTTCTTCACAGGTAGGTTACGTAAACTTTCTCCAAAAATAGCATTTAATTCTCAAACAAATTATAAAAAATAAACTTACCAAAATTTTTCTATACGGTTATTAGACCTGTCGTATATCATTTGACGCTGCATTGCAATCAAAATTTGTAGTTTTGTGTTAGTACGATACCCATGATTTACGATAATCACAACCGACCCATTACGTATCTTCGGCTGGCCGTAACGGACCGCTGCAATCTGCGTTGCTTTTATTGCATGCCCGAAGAGGGAATCAAGTATCTGCCCAAACATCAGGTGCTGACTTTCGAGGAAATGGAACGGGTTGTGCGTGTGCTGGCTCGTTTAGGTGTGCAAAAGGTACGTATCACGGGCGGAGAGCCTTTTGTGCGGTCGGGTTTAATGGATTTCATGCATCGCTTAGCTGAAATTGATGGCCTCGATGACCTTTCGATGACGACGAATGGCGTATTGACAGCTCCTCATATCGAGAAAATGGCCGCGCTGGGCGTAAAGGCAGTGAATTTAAGTCTGGATACACTTGACCGCGAGCGCTTCCGGAAAATCACCCGACGCGACGAACTCCCCGCTGTTCTGAAGACGCTCGATGCGCTGTTGAAAGCGGGTATTCAGACGAAAATCAATGCGGTCGTGATGGAAGGTCAGAATACGCAGGATATCCTTCCACTGGCCGAGATGACGCGTGATCTACCCGTTGACGTGCGATTTATTGAAGAAATGCCCTTTAACGGAGAAGGAAGTCATTATCCTGTTCTTCACTGGACGCACCGACGTATCGTTGACGAAATCAGATCGCACTATCCGGACTTACAAAAGCAGCCAGACCCGCCGTTCTCAACATCTGCTACGTATCAAATTCCAGGTCATCAGGGTACCATCGGTGTAATTGCCGCTTTTAGTCGTACCTTCTGCGGCACCTGTAACCGCATCCGCCTGACCGCGCAGGGCACGCTCAAGACCTGCTTGTACGATAATGGTGTACTAGATGTCCGCGCTCTGCTCCGGGGTGGCGCATCCGATAGTGAGCTCACAACGGCTTTCCTGCAAGCTTTCTCACACCGACCGGCCAACGGGTTTGAAGCCGAACAACAGCGTGAGACGCTTTCTGGCATCCCGATTTCCGAATCAATGTCCACTATTGGCGGGTGATTCAACTGGCTTTAGTTATCAGGAAACCAGCTAGTTTATATATCCAAAATTCTTCAACTGTTGCTCCGGCTGCTGTAATTGAATGGTTCGTCCGCCGGTGTTTAACAGATATATGCTGTCGCTGATCGCTAGTACGTCATGGTAATAATGATCCGTAATAAGAATTCCTTTCCGGCTTTTAAGGGACATGAACAACGTTTTCAACGCATCAACATGTAAGGGCATTACGTTTGAAAAGGGTTCGTCTAAAATGATAAATGAGGCAGGACAAGTTGCAACCATAAGCGTCTCAACCAGTCGTTGTTGCCCGCCCGAAAGCTGATTGAAACGATAAGAAAAAAGACTGCTTAATTCAGGAAAGAGCGACTTAGCTTCCGCTAGGGCCGACTGATAAAGTGTAAAGGCCTCGTCTACACGCAGATGAGAGGGTACAAAGTTTTTTTGAGGTAAATATGCTGCTACGTTCTTACATTGAAAGAGCTTCTTGATGTGGTTTCCATCAATGCGCACAGAAGCGTTTTGAGCCGATTTAATGCCATAGATAATTTCCAGTAAAGAAGATTTACCACAACCGTTTCTCCCCAGTAAACCAATAATCTGGCCGACATCGACGCGCAGATAGATATTCTGTAACACCTTACGTTGTCCGTATTCCAACCAGATGCTATCTGCTTCCAGTTTCATTGGTGGAGCAACAGGCTTGCCAAACAAATCCATAGGCTAATGAATATAAGGTCAAGTGTATAGACACCGATAGCCAATTGTAACTCCGATAATCCAAAATGTTGATAGAATACAAAGCCTTTCCCATTGGAGGAGCGAAAAAGGTACCAAATCAGGAGCTGACTTAGCGTACGTAACCAAAAAAATTTAGTTAGAAATGACAGTAGATTGATGGATAAAAGGGTCGGGTAACCAGCCAAAGCCCACATCAGCAACGACGTAGCAATAGTGAAAGGCCAAACTTGCCTGTACAAAATCAGTAAGACCCGCAATTGAACCATCTGCTATCATTTTTGGAAAGATAGCCGGTTCCACTACACTCAACTTGAAATTAAGAAGCTTTAACAAGCGTATGCCTACACCTACCCAGAGAATTTAGTTGGGTTGACGTAACGCTTGATTATAAAGTAGTGAATAAAGTCTTTACTCTATTCCATCGCTTAATTAACAACTACTTATGAAAGCAATATCTATCGTTTTATTGATAAGTATAGGGCTGGCTCTGCAATCCTGTCAGGACTCAAGCCAAACAGTCGATGAAAGACCAGCAATTAAATCCGTTTCATTTGTAGGTATCCCAACAAAAGATGTGCGGTTTGATGCTGCAAACTCCAGGATTACGGTTCAACTTCCAGCTATTCTAAAAGGAGGCTTGCAACCCATTTTTGAATTAACAGATGGGGCGAGTGTGCTCGATGGGGTGATGGCTGATAACACCATAGATTTAACCCGCTTTTGTTACTGTGAGCAAAGCCGTAATTCGGCTCAGGAGAAAGAGATAACCTTACGGATCGGCAATAAAACGACTACGACCGTTTATAAAGTAGACGTAGTGGCAACGGGAGTTTTGAAAGCGCAGGATAGTAACGAGGAATTTACGTTCTCCAGAAAAACGAAATTACTGGAACTGAATTTACCCGTTGAAAATCTCTATACCAATCCCAACATCACCGATCTGATCTTTACGAATGTCGCCACGGGCAAAGGAACCCGAATTAATGCGGATGCCGCCTGTTTAAATACATGCAGTAGCACAGCTCCTAACCAGCTTGTTTTTAAATTATCCTCGCCAATTGAAAGTTATTTAACGACTGGCACTTACACAATAGCGATTGCCAATGGAATAAGTTTTCCTCAACGCCTGATCGTTACGGACTAACCAGAGATTGTCTCCAGATGTGAATCTGTTACCAACGTATCAGCGCGGGTACACCGGCCAGGAATTCGTTTGTAAACAGCGTGTCGACATCGAGTCGTTGAATCAGCTCCCCGCTGAGATCGGTAAGCATATGGTTGCGAATCATCCAGTTGACAAACGACACCCAGATATTCCGGTGCATGAATCCCCAATGCCCTTCGCCATCCAGATAATACCCGGAGACGATCTGCTGGCTTTGTTCCACAAAATTCCGGTTGGAGAGCGTTGGGTGATTGGCCGTTTTGATCAGAATCTTGGCAGCTTCGTCTGGATTTTTTACAGCAAATTGAAAGCCTAAGGCTGTTGCTTCCAGAAACTTACGTAGCGCATCCGCATTTTTGTTCGCCCAGTCGCGGTGAGTCGTTAGTACGGGGTTGTAGCCGTACGGAATTTCGTATTCGTCGAACAGAAACTGATTCAGATCTACGCCTTCAATATCCGCCCTAACGCCTTCCCAGGTCAGCCAGCACCAGGCCGCATCCACTTCACGCGTCAATAACGCCCGCCAGATACCCGACCAGGGAGATTTATGCGGAATAAACTGCCCCCGACCGTCGTCGTTCTGAATCATTTGGCGGATAATATCATCCTCATACCGGGCGCCGTAGGAGGCATATACTTTGCCATCCAGCTGCTTGGGGCGATCAATACCACTCTCCTTGAGGGTTACGATAGCACTAATGTCGCGGGCAAGAACGGTAGCAATGGCTAGTAAAGGAATGCCATTTGTCTGGTAGCTAACAATACTTTCTGAAGGCGTAATGGCTAGTTCAGCTTCACCGAGCGACAATCTTCGGGCGGGTGCTTTCTGGTAGTTATCTTCTTCAGGGCTTATAAAGACTACGTCGAGCCCGGCTCTTTCGTAAGATCCTTTGGCTAGGGCCACATAGAATCCGGTATGATTGGTGTTTGGCGTCCGATCGAGGGCTAAACGAATTTGCGTATTCATATTCTTCAGTACTGCTACGGCTTCTTTAACCATCCTGATGATGGAAGGTTTTTGTATTCTCCCACCTGGTTGGCAATACGCAAAATTACAACTTTGTCCTTATTACTACGTAGTACTGCACGGAATACCGGTTGCCGTCGAGCCTCCAGCACAGGACTTCACCATTGAACAAATTATTAACCACAGAGGCCCGGAGAACACAGCGGCAAAAAGTAGTATTTTGAACCTCTGTAGGACGTATCATTACCCCACAAACAGAATTTCGTCTCGCAGGGCTTTTTCGTAGTTTTCCTTATTGAACCGGTACAGGTAAGGGGCCTTATGGGCACCACCGGTTTTGCGTTCCTCCAGGCGCTCCAGAATACCGTAACCAAGCATCCGTTTCTGGAAATTCCGGCGGTCGAGCGATTGGCCCAAAATTGTTTCGTAGAGTTGCTGCAAGTCGGGCATGGTAAACTTGTCGGGCAATAGATTGTAGCCAATTGGCTGATAACTAAGCTGCCGACGTAACGTTTTTAAGGCCAGGGTGATCATATCATTATGGTCAAAAAGCAACAAAGGAATCTGATCAATATCCCACCAGCAGCACTCGTCCGTAAATAAGTCGGGGGTAGGCGTCGCTCCGGCAAATTCGACCAGCGCATAATAACCCACCGAAACATCCCGGCTGGCAAATTCTTTTAAATCCTCCTCGGGCAGCCCTAGTTTGCTTAACGTATCATGTCGGCTGAAATGGGTATAGCGATCTACATCCCCGAAAGTGTGAAACTGTTGCAGGAAAATCTCGCTCAGACCAGTACGTTCCCGCAAACTCCGATAAGCTGCAGCTTCCATGTTTTCTTCGTGACGGATTCGCCCTCCCGGCAGGCACCACTTATCTGTTGTCTTCCAGCGTAATAACAGGACTTTTAACTGACCATCATGAAAGCCAAAGATGACAAGGTCTATTGATACGGATGGTAAATAATTTGTCTTAAGGTCGAAAATCAGCCGTTTGAGCTCTTTTTGGTACTCCATGATGGAAAATTAAAACTTTTTATAGTGTGTACATTCAACACAATGAAAAATAATTCTTATCATTGTGTTGAAAATACGCATTAAAATGAACTCCAACTCCTTTACCTCACAGTCGTATCGAACGGTAGCTGCGTTGTGTGTCGGTGCAATAGGTCTCTGGGCTTATTCGGCAAAGCCCATGGTCGATCCCGGCGACCTGCCCGACGAAAACCGCTTCACAAAGGTAGTGCTGGCCGAAAAGCTTAACGAGCCGCTAGAAATGGCCATCTTGCCCGACGAACGCGTACTCCTTGTTGAACGGCACGGCGACGTTCGTTTGTATTCGCCAACGACCAAACAGCTCAAAACCATTGCGACGATTCCGGTCAGTACCAAGTATAAGGATAAAGAGGGACACGAAACCGAAGCCGAAGATGGACTTTTGGGCGTCAACATCGACCCTAATTTCGAGAAAAATCACTGGATTTACCTCTATTATTCCCCCGCCGGTGCCGAGCCTAAGAACATTCTGACCCGCTACGAACTGCGGGGTGATGAGCTGGTTCTTTCCTCTAAAAAAGTTTTGCTAGAAGTCGTGACCCAACGCGAGCAGTGCTGCCACACGGGCGGCTCAATCGACTGGGACCGCGACGGCAATCTATATCTCTCAACCGGCGATAACACCAGCCCCCGCGCTACGTTGTATGCGCCCATCGACGAGCGGCCCGAGCGTGGCCCCTGGGATGCTCAGAAATCATCCGGTAACACGAATGATTTGCGGGGTAAAATTATCCGCATTCACCCCGAAGCCGATGGTACGTATACTATTCCCGACGGCAATCTATTTCCGAAAGGAACGGCTAAAACCCGTCCGGAAATTTACACCATGGGCCACCGCAACCCATACCGTATTTCGGTGGATAAACACACGGGCTACGTGTACTGGGGCGATGTTGGTCCCGATGCCGGTGTAGATTCAGTGGGTGTTGGGCCAACGGCGGAAGACGAGTACAACCAGGCCAAAAAACCGGGCAATTTCGGCTGGCCGTATTTCGTGGGCGACAACAAAGCCTACAACGACGTGGATTTCGCATCGAACAAATCGGGTGCCAAGTTTGATCCGGCTCACCCGTTCAATGACTCACCCAACAACACGGGTATGCGTGACCTCCCTCCTGCCCAACCCGCCCTGATTTCGTACACGGCGGCCGAAACCAAAAAATTCCCCCTCATGGGCACCGGCGGACGTAGCGCCATGGCTGGACCAACGTTTTATAAAGACGATTTTAGAGGTGCCAAACGACCGTTCCCGGATTATTACAACGGGAAAACATTCCTGTATGAATGGATGCGCGACATGATCATTGCCGTTAGTTATGACGGCAAAGGCGACATGACCAAAATGGAACGATTTCTGCCGAATATGTCGTTCAGCCACCCGATTGACATGGCCTTTGGTCCGAACGGCGACCTGTATGTGCTCGAATATGGCACAGGCTGGTTCCTCAAAAATGACGATTCGCGCTTGGTACGTATCGAATTCAACGCCGGAAATCGTAAGCCGAACATCCAACTGGCAGCCAGTCAGAAAGCAGGTGCCGTTCCGCTAAAGGTGAATTTATCGTCGGAAGGCACCAAAGATTTCGACGGTGATGCCATGACATATCAGTGGAAGATCATCAACAAGGCAGGCAATCAGGCAACCCTGCTGAACGAGCCCAATCCGACGTTCACATTTCAGAAACCGGGGCAATACAAAGCAATTCTGACGGTGACCGATGCCAAAGGGCTAAAAGATTCTCGTGAGGTAGACATCATGGCAGGCAACCAGCCGCCCCAGGTGATATTGGACGTAGCGAAAGGAAACAAGAGCTTTTATTTCCCTGGCAAAGCCATTGATTATCAGGCCAAGGTAACCGATAAAGAAGATGGCAGTCTGGCCGATGGCCGTATTAAAGCCAGCCAGGTGATGGTAAAAGCAACCTACCAGGACGAAGCCAACGCCGAAGCCAAAAGCGAAGCCGAACGCGGCCCGGCAGGTCACAAGTTTTCGGAAGCCACGTACTTGTCTACCGGCCAGACGCTCATGGAGAAAAGCGACTGCAAAGCCTGTCATTTTACGGACAAAAAATCGGTTGGGCCATCCTTCACGGACGTAGCAAAACGGTATAAAAGTGATGCAAATGCTGTCGCGAGTCTGTCGAATAAGATCATTAAAGGGGGTGGTGGTTCCTGGGGCGATGCCATCATGACGGCTCACCCGCAGTTGGCGATGCCCGACGCAAACGAGATTGTCAAGTACATTCTGACGCTATCGGACAAGAAAGTGGCAAGTCCATCCCTACCGACGAAGGGCACCTATATTCCGAAAGCCGACGAAAAAGGAGATCTGGTTCTACAGGCTTCCTACAAAGACAAAGGCGCCAATGGGTTACCTCCACAAATGGCCGAACAGGCATTGGTATTACGTAATCCATTGGTAGCTATGGGCATGAGCACCAAACAATCGAAAGGCATCACGCTCTTCAAAATGGGCACCCAGCCATACCCACTTGTGATTGTGATGGCGTCGGATACGTACGTACAATTCGATCAACTCGACCTCACGGACATCAAAACGATGGAGTTCGCTGTGGCGGTTCCTAAAGCGCAACTTATTGCTGTGGGTGGACGCATCGAAATCCGAATTGACTCACCCACCGGTCAGCTGTTGGGCCAGACCGAGGAACTCGTACAGAACACCAGCAGCGATCCCGCTGATATGTTCAAGCCCAACATGGCGAAGGTCACGATTACACCGACAACCGGCCAGCACAATCTATTCTTCGTCTTTAAAAACGAAAAAGCCGGAAAATCACCCCTGTTCGTACCGGCGACTGTTCAATTTTCTAACTAAACTCATCTCACCTCAACCTCTCTCTTTGTTTTAAGGAGAGAGGCTTTTTTTCTGTAACTCATGCTACAATCTCGTCGAAATTTCCTGAATCAACTCGGCCTGACAGCCGCCGGAGTGGGCCTTGCTTCCACCTTTTCAACTGATCTGTTCGCCGAAATGGCACCTACAAAATTCTCTTTCGACATCTCGCTGGCTGAGTTTTCGTTCGCGGGTGAACTGATGTCCGGCAAAATGACCAACATGGAATTTCCGGCTCGTGCCAAAAACGACTTCGGCATCAACGTACTGGAATACGTGTCCATGTTTTTCAATAACAAGCACACGGATCAGACGTACCTGAAAGAACTCAAACAACGGTGCGATGATCTCGGCATGAAGAATAACCTCATCATGGTTGATGGGGCCAACATTGCCGATCTGGATGCTGCGAAACGTCAGAAAGCCGTAGAATCACACTATGCCTGGGTCGATGCCGCCAAATTTCTGGGTTGTCCATCCATTCGGGTCAATTTAGGCGATAGCTCCAAAGCTATGTCGGGCGTGGCTGACGACCCTGCCGCCGAAGCCGCAAAAACGGCTGCCGACGGCTACCATAAATTGCTGGACTATGCGGCTAAATCGAAATTGGATGTCATTGTCGAAAATCACTTTGGTAATACGACGGATATCGACTGGCTTGTTGGCGTGTTGAAACAGGTAAATATGCCCAATATGGGACTCCTGCCCGACTTCGGTAATTTCTGCGCGCAACGTAGCAAACCGGAAACCAACGACATCAAGGGGATTATGGGAACGAAGTGCATCAAGGAATTTGACCGCTACGAAGGTGTAAAAAAGATGATGCCGTATGCCAAAGGAATCAGTGCCAAAACCCACAAATTCGATGCGAATGGCAATGAGACCGAAACGGATTTTATGAAGATGTTCAAGATCATTAAAGACGCGGGTTTCAAAGGCTACGTAGGCATCGAATATGAGGGGGGCGTTATCGGCATGTACAATCCAACCGGTGGTTATTTACCAACAAATGACGGCATCCGCGCGACGAAGACTCTACTCGAACGTGTACGTACTGAGCTTGCCTAACATCAAGATTCATGCTTCGCAAAACCCTGAAAATTCTGCTGGGGATAGTTTTGTTTCTGGTGCTGTTGGTGGGCGGATTCGTCGTCTTCGGGATGTATGTCACCCGTACGTTGCCCTGGCAGAAACCGGTATTTGACTCCGTTCTTCCAACCGATCCGGGTCAGGTTGGAGCCAAGGGCGTACTGATTTTCTCGAAGACCAACGGCTTCCGTCACGAATCCATAGAACCTGGTATCGAAGCCCTCCAAAAAGTAGGCAAGGAAAAAGGCTGGGACGTACGGACCACAGAAAACGGTGCTTTCTTCAATGACAATTACCTGAGTCGTTTCAAAACGGTGGTTTTTCTGTCAACCACGGGCGACATTCTGACGCCGGAACAGGAAAAAGCGTTTGAGAAATTCATCGAAAATGGCGGTGGATACGTCGGTATTCATGCGGCTTCCGACACGGAATATAGCTGGGACTGGTACGACCACATGCTCGGCACGCACTTCCGCGACCACCCACTGTATCCGGAGCACACGCCCGAAGCTGAAGTGATTACTGATATTCGCGATCACCCGACAACCCAACATTTACCTGCCAAATGGCGGAAAGTCGATGAGTGGTATAACTTTAAACAAAGTGTCCGGGGAAAAGACAGCATCCAGGTATTGCTGACCTTGAACGAAGCCACCTACAAAGCTACCTGGCCGAAAGCAATGGGTGGCGATCACCCCATTTCATGGACCAACGCCGTGGGTAAAGGCCGCGTTTTCTACACCGGCATGGGCCACACCAACGAAACGTTCACCGACAAATATGCCATGCCGCATATTGTAGCCGGTATCGAATGGGCTGGCCGGTTTTAACGTAGTGGTTTGGCGTAGTCAGAGACTATGCCAAACCACTACGTTTTTACTTTTCCAAGTCATTGTACCCGATTAGTTGAATCCCTTTATCCTTGATCACTTCCTTGACGCGCGGGCTCGTCCAGACATCCGTTACGCCCTGACGATCAGCCGCTACGTTCTCATAGCCAATGTGATGAATGGCCTGTACTTCCGGCGTATTGAGCCCAGGGTGATCGACAAAAATGTAGGTCTTTCCAGCTTCAAGACTTTCGAGCATCTTCATGAAGCTTTGCAGCTTTTCCTCAGACGTAGCGTGTGCGCCTACATAACCCACATTTGCAACGCCAATCTCGCCAAGACGCATGTCATATTGCGGGATGTGATACTCCTGCGCGAGCTTTTTGACGAGCGCTTTCACATCGTCATCCAGACTCGTGCACCCCATATGTCCGGAAAAATGGCTTATCCGGGGGATTTTCTTCATCGCCAGTTCAATCTGGGCCCGGAATTCTTTCTCGACCTCGGCCAGTTTCCAGTCGTTTTCCGACACTGAGCGTTTGGGGTAGTTTTTGTTAGGTCGGATCATCGGATAAAAATAGCCATCGGCGTCCCGCAAACTGGGGCAGTCGGATAGCGGACGCCATTTGATGTTATCCCATTCACTGGTTAGTGTTAAATGGATACCCACATCGGCCGTTGGGATTTGCTCCAGCATTTTGACAGCTTCGGGGAACCAGGGCGAGGGAACAAGTACTTCTATCGACTTCTCAATACCCTCTTTGTAGCATGTCAGAATCGCTTCATTTCCGGCATGCGAATACCCCATATCATCTCCCCGAACAATCAGGCGGGGAGGACTTGATTGCGCTTCAGCAGTATATAGTCCTGAAAGAATAAGCAATAAGGTAAGCAGTGTTTTTCCGGTCATCAGGTGTACGCTTATTTTTAGTAACTAAAAGATAGATCTGCCCGATAAAATACTGTGTGCCAACGTAGCGAATGGTTTATCATAAAAAAAGCGGCCTAAGCCGCTTTTCATTCAGGCAGAATGCCAGAACTACTTATCATCAAAACTCTCAATCATATTTCGGTAAAACGTTTTGGCACTCCACTGACCACCCGCAATAATACGTCGAACGGTGTATAAGGGCATCTGATCATCCCGTTTATCAGCCAGGGTAAACGCAGCGGCATAGCCTCTTTTTTGTATTTCAGGCAAGGCTTCCTTGTTCCAAAGCCCAAACGGATACGCAAAGTATTTCACGGGTTTCCCGATAATACCTTCCAGCTTGGTTTTTGGCTCTTCAAGCTGAATTTTCCAATCCTCGCCCTGGTATTTCTTTACATTATGGTGATCCCAGGTATGTGCACCAATGGTATGTCCCCGATCGGATAGGTCTTTAATTTGCGTCTTGTCCATATACGGCTGTTTCCCCCGGCGGCCAATGGCAACCGTCATAATGAAGAACGTACCTTTAAACCCATGCTTTTCCAGAATGGGGGTTGCGGTTTCATATTGATCGAGATCGCCATCGTCGAACGTCAGCATGACCGGTTTTTTGGGCAGTGGAGCGCCCGTCGTCATGTAGGCATAGAGTTGATCGGGCAGAATCGTGTGATAGCCACTATCGGCCAGAATTTGCATCTGTTCCTGGAAAGCCGCTGTCGGAATAATGTAGTCCTTCGCACTTTTGGAATCCTTCGGACGCCAGTCACGAATCTGGTGATAGCACAGAATCGGCACCTGGGGCCGGGCTAGAATCGTTGCGGCATCCGCGATCTTACTGGCAGGAATACTGGAAGGATCAGGCCCCGACGTAGCGGTTTCGGCCCTTTCCTTGTTCGACTTATCAGTCGTCGTAGAATCGGTTGTGGCTGAGTTCTCCGAAGCAGAACCATTTGATTGACAACCGGTTAAGCCATTAGTTAATAGAACAGACAGGCCAATGGCCGTTGCAATAGATAGTATTTGACGCGTAAACATAGTAGAATAATATACCCCAAACTTACTGAATTCTGAGCGGCTTACATTAACCATCGGGTTAAAACTGGTGCAGAGGACTATAATAACAATGTAAGCCACCGGGTTACAAACAAAAAATCAGAACATGTTGCCCGATGCGCTTGTTTACCAGAAATATAAAGGAAATGACCAATGACAGAGGATGCCGACGTACTAATCATTGGTGGTGGATTGGCAGGATTAACAGCAGCTATTCATCTGGCTAAGCATCATGTACACGTAATCCTGATCGAAAAACAGGCCTATCCGCATCACAAAGTATGTGGTGAGTATATCTCGAACGAAGTACTCCCCTATCTGCAATTTCTCGGTATCACGGTCGACGACTTGAACCCTTCCCGCATACATCGTTTTTTATTGAGCACTGTTTCCGGGAAAACCATAGAAACCGATTTACCCTTGGGTGGATTTGGCGTGAGTCGATACGCGTTTGATCATTTTCTATACAAAAAAGCACTCGCTTTGGGTGTTACCGTTCATCAGCAGCAGGTTGTGGATATTCAGTTTGCCAACGACGTATTCACGGCTACAACCGACGATGGCGAGAAATATACAGCCCCTATGGCGATTGGCGCCTACGGAAAACGGTCTGCCCTGGATAAGCAATTGCAGCGTAAATTTATTCAGAAAGAATCCCCCTGGCTAGGCGTAAAAATGCATTATCAGGCTACATTCCCCAACGATCTGGTATCACTCCATAATTTCGATGGTGGTTATTGTGGCCTGTCTCAAGTAGAAGATGGCATAGTAAACGCTTGCTACCTGGTCAGTTATTCCAGCTTCAAGAAGTATAAAAACGTGAAGTTATTCCAGGCCAATGTTCTGTATAAAAATCCTCATTTAAGAAATTTCCTATCTGGTGCTACGGCCTTGTTTGACAAACCACTGGTGATTAGCCAGCTTTCGTTTTCTAAAAAAGAACCGGTAGAAAATCACATTCTTATGTGTGGCGATACCGCTGGACTTATACACCCACTTTGCGGAAATGGTATGGCCATGGCCATTCACAGTGCTAAACTCGCATCAGACTTACTTATTAGGTATTTTCAACGAGAAATAACCAGCAGGCTAACCGTGGAAAAACAATACATTCTTTCCTGGAACAATGAATTCAAAAGGCGCCTGGCTATTGGCAGGTTATTACAATCCGTTTTATACTATCCTGCCTTAACGAATACGTTACTCAAAAGTCTGCAGCTAACGCCCAGGGCATTACCCTTACTTATTGAACAAACGCATGGAAAACCGTTAATTATCGACCTGGATGGATAGTATGTTCGTACAACGTACCAATAAAGAAGAAATCATGGACAATTTTTCGCTGGAAGGCGAAGAGTTGCGCGATGCGTTGGATAAAATCGCTGTAATTAATCAGTGGCTGGGTGGCAACAAAATTACGCTTGATGGTATAAAAGAATTGATTAAAAGTCAGCCGCGCGATAAAGTGATCTCCATTGTGGATATCGGCTGTGGAAATGGGGATATGTGCCGGGCTGTTTCCGAATTTGGAAAACAAGAAGGCTTTAAATTTAGTATTCTGGGAATTGATGCCAACGGCTTTACCGTGAATCATGCGAAGGCCAGTTCTACCGCCTACCCCAATATCAATTATGCCGTTTTAAATGTCTTTGAAGAAGAGTTCGCCACGATGAACTATGACATTGCCTTGTGCACCCTGACATTGCATCATTTTGCGGATCAAGAAATTATACACATACTGAATGTATTTTCCAGCAAGGCTAGGCTCGGCGTTATTATCAACGATTTACAACGTAGTGGTCTCGCGTATAGGCTGTTTCAGCTCATTTGTTTTGTATTTCGGCTAAATCCAATGTCACGAGAAGATGGATTAACATCTATTCTCCGTGGCTTCAAAAAACATGAGTTAGCATCTTTTTCGAGACAGTTAAAACTCAAACAGTACAGCATTACCTGGCGGTGGGCTTTCCGCTATCAATGGATTATCAACAACCTATGAGTGTAAAAATAACAACGGTAGCAAAAGCTTTACCCCAATACTGGCGGCATACAAACGAAATTTTACCTTTTCTGGATGAATGGTTAGCGGGTCAGGACGATCGCTTTCAGCGGAAAGTGAAAAAGATATTTGAGAATGCTGCGGTCGATACGCGCTATTCCATTATGTCGCCAACGGAGGTTTTCAGTAAGACTTCATTTGAAGAAAAAAATGCCATCTACGCTCGTGAATCAATAAAATTAGGGGAAGACGTTTTTAAGAAAGCCTTACATAAGGCTAATTGGAACGTAACGGATATTGATTATTTAATTACCGTAAGCTGCACGGGTCTGATGATCCCTTCGCTGGATGCTTACTTGATCAACAGCCTGAAAATGCGTCAGGACGTAGTACGTCTTCCTGTCACGGAAATGGGCTGTGTAGCGGGCATATCCGGACTAATTTACGCGAAGAATTTTTTAAAATCGAATCCTGGAAAACGGGCTGCTTTGCTCGCTGTAGAATCGCCAACCGCTACGTTCCAGTTAGACGATTTTTCAATGGCCAACATCGTCAGTGCCGCAATTTTTGGTGATGGAGCAGCCTGCGTTTTACTTTCTTCTCACGATGAGGATGAAGGACCAGAAATTGTAGCCGAAGAAATGTATCATTTTTATGAGGCTACACATTTGATGGGCTTTAATTTAACAAATAGCGGTCTACAAATGGTATTGGACAAGGCCGTTACGGATACGATTGCTACCCATTTCCCGGCAATTGTCCAGCCATTTTTAGAAAAGAATCAACTGACTATTAATGATATTTCCCACTTAATTTTTCATCCGGGAGGACGTAAAATTGTTGAGGTTGTACAGGAGCTTTTCGGTAAGCTGGGTAAGAATATTGACGACACAAAAGAAGTACTTCGGCTCTACGGAAATATGTCGAGTGCGACGGTTCTTTATGTACTGGAACGCTTTATGGAAAAACAACCAGAAAAAGGTTCTTATGGGCTCATGCTAAGTTTTGGTCCCGGCTTTTCAGCGCAACGCGTTTTATTAAAGTGGTAAACGAATTTAGCCATACCAACTATTGGGCACTTATCCTTGGTGGAAGCAAAGGATTGGGGCTGGCCACGGCAAAGAAATTGGCCAGACATGGTATGAATATATGCATTGTGCATCGTACGCTAAAAACCGATCTCCCTAAGCTGGAAAAAGAATTAGATAGTATTAAAAGCGAAGGTGTTTCGTTAAAACATTTCAATATTGATGCGACGAATATCGAAAAACGCCACCATGTCATTGATACGTTAAAAAAAGAACTGGGTGCGCACGAAAAAGTAAGAACACTGATTCATAGTATTGCGAAAGGGAATTTGAAACCGATGCTCTCGGATAATCAGACATTTCGGCTAAAACACGACGATTTCCAATTAACTATCGACGCCATGGCCATCAGTTTATATGACTGGACAAATGACCTGCGAAACGCTACGTTATTTTCGGCCGATGCACGTATCATTAGTTTTACCAGCGAAGGAAGCACCAAAGCCTGGAAAAATTATGCAGCTGTTTCGGCAGCAAAGGCAGCACTGGAAGCTATTTCCAGAAGTATTGCCTTAGAAATGGCGCCCCTGGGCATTCGGGCAAATTGTATCATGGCGGGCGTGACCGATACCACTTCGTTAAGGATGATTCCTGATTCGGATATTTTGATGAATCACAGCAAACAAAAGAACCCGTTTTCGCGATTAACAAGGCCGGAGGACGTAGCAAATGTGGCTTATTTGCTTTGTAAAGACGAAGCGTCATGGATTAACGGTACGGTTATTCCGGTCAATGGCGGTGAACATCTTCAATAACAAACGCTTGAAAAATTTTACCCATATTCAGTCGAAGCTCCCTTACAGCAAACCTTTTCTGTTTGTTGATGAATTGCATGCCGTCACCGAGAATGGTATCGAAGGCAGTTACACATTTCCTGCCGATTCTTTTTTTTACAAAGGACATTTTAAAGATAAACCCGTAACACCCGGTGCTATTCTGACGGAGGTTATGGCGCAGATAGGCGTCGTTTGCCTGGGGATTTTCTTGTTAAATGACTCACTTACAGCTAATACAGAAATCGCTATGACATCCACCCAGATCGATTTTTATAAACCTGTTTTTCCAACCGAAACGGTTACGGTTCGGTCAGTGAAAGAATATTTCCGGTTCAATAAATTGAAATGTAGGGTGGAGATGGTCAATACCAGCGGGGAATTGGTCTGCCGGGGCACTATTTCAGGAATGATGAAAGCAAACAATCATGCGTAATCGGGTCGTTATTACCGGGCTTGGCGTAGCGGCTCCAAATGCAGTAGGCATACCTTCTTTTTCAGCCGCTATTAAAGAAGGCAAAAGCGGTATTTCCTTTCTACAGGACTTAGCGGATTTAACGTTTTCCTGCCAGGTTGGCGGCATCCCGCCGGTTACAGAAGCCATTAAACATCAATACTTTACGGAATTACAACTGCGTCAGCTTAATAGCAGTGGCGTTGTGTATGGTGTCATAGCGGGCGTTGAAGCCTGGCAAAATGCGGGGCTTCCTATAGCCACTGACGAGCCCGATTGGGAGAACGGCGTCATCTTCGGAACCGGCGTTTTGGGCGTCGACAAGTTTCGGGAATCGATTTATAAAGTAGATCAGGGACAGGTCAGACGGCTGGGAAGTACAGTTGTGTTACAAACGATGACCAGTGGAGTGAGCGCTTACTTGGGCGGAATATTGGGCTGCGGCAATCAAATCACCGCTAACTCGTCGGCCTGCGCCACCGGAACCGAAGCGCTTCTACTGGCTTACGACCGCATCGCAAATGGTAATGCAACACGCATATTATCAGGCAGTTGTAACGATCATGGCCCCTACGTTTGGGGTGGATTCGACGCCATGCGTGTGATGCCTTATCAATACAACGATTCTCCGCAACAGGCATCCAGACCCATGAGTGCGTCGGCCAGCGGCTTCGTGCCCGGTAGTGGCGCCGGTGCATTGGTATTGGAATCGCTGGACAGTGCGCTGGCACGTAACGCTCATATTTACGGCGAAGTGTTGGGCGGCCACATCAATTCCGGTGGGCAACGGGGTGGCGGTTCCATGACCGCTCCCAACGCGGTTGCCGTAAAACGCTGCATTCAAAAAGCCGTAGAACAGGCTGGAATTCAGGAGAAAGACATCGATCTTATCGACGGTCATTTAACGGCCACGAGTAAGGATGCCGCCGAAATAACTGCCTGGAGTGAAGCCCTGCAACGTAGCGGAGCCGATTTCCCTTACATTAATTCCCTAAAGTCGATGGTTGGTCATTGCCTGAGTGCAGCCGGCAGCATTGAATGCGTAGCCGCCGTTCTGGAACTATCCGAAGACTTTATTTACCCATCGCTCAACTGCGAAGATCTGCATCCCGACATTTCAGCCATCATTGCGCCCGATCGAATTCCGCATCAGCTCATTCAGAGACCTATCAATGTCATTGCAAAAGCCAACTTTGGGTTTGGCGATGTAAATGCTTGCGTTATCTTCAGGAAATTTCAACCGTAAACACACTATGCAGACGAACGAAGAATTGATTATAACGCTGAAAAAAATCGTAAAACCATATGTTCAGGATGAACAGGCATTCGAAAACGTAACCGAGAATACAGACTTTATAAAAGATCTAAAAGTAAATTCGGCAAACCTCGTTGACATTGTGCTGGACGTGGAAGAAGCCTTCGACATAGAGATTGACAATGCCTCTATGGAACGTATGCTTACAGTAGGCGCTGCTATCGACATTATTACCGAAAAACTAGCCGCAAAATGATCGGCAATGACATTGTTGATCTGGCTCAGGCGAAACAGGAAAGCAATTGGCGACGAGCCGGATTTCTGGATAAAGTTTTCACGGCCCATGAACAGCAACTAATTCACTCGGCCAACGATCCGGATTGCATGGTCTGGCTCCTTTGGAGCATGAAAGAAAGCGCTTATAAACTGGTGAACCGACAAACAGGAAAACGCGTATTTGCTCCTCAAAAGCTAGTCTGCCATCTTGAATCGACAGGTTCAGAAACGGCTGTGGGGACTGTTTTTCAAGAGAGAACGTATTATACCAAGTCAGTGATTACCAATCAATACGTAGCGACCGTAGCATTTACAGTAGCTGATTCACAACCTATTGATCAGTTTATTATCCCATTCAGCAACACTACGTATCAAACACAGCACACTGTTATTCGGGCTACCATAAAGCAACAATGCGCTGCCCGTCTATCTGTTTCAGAATCAACAATTTGTATCTACAAAAATGAATCATGTGTCCCTATAGTACTTGTTAAAGATAGGTTAGGATCCCAACTAAAGCTGCCACTTAGCATCAGCCATCACGGCCACTACGGTGCTTATGTCGTTGAGCTACCCACAACGACATCAACAATATAATAAATCAGTCAACGCGCATTTTAACATAAGATCGATTGCCTTTTGGCACCGAAACCAACTATAATTGGGTATTATTTGGCGAGTAACTATAATATAGCGTCGATAGGATTGCCGAGTCAGCGTTTTTGATCTATTTTTATCAATTCGTAACTCCAATCATCTGAAGACAACCCAATGAAAACACAGTTTCTCACCGCGGCTTTACTCCTTCCACTGCTGGCCGTTGCCCAGACTAAACCCAAGAAAGCGACCGTTCCGGTTGTTGACAAAGACAAGCAAACCATCATTGCTGATCTGGACAAACGAACTCCTGAATATGCCGGTATCTCCAAACAAATCTGGGACTTTGCTGAACTAGGCTATCAGGAAGAGAAAAGCTCAGCCTTGCTCGAAGAACAGTTGAAAAAGGAGGGCTTTAAGGTAGAAACGGGCGTCGCCGGAATTCCCACCGCGTTTGTAGCGACCTACGGCTCAGGCAAACCCGTCATTGGCATTCTGGGTGAATATGACGCCCTACCCGGTCTGGCCACCGAAGCCAAACCCGTGTTCACCCCCATCGCCGGTCAAAAAGGCGGGCACGGTTGTGGGCACAATCTATTTGGCACAGCTTCCATGGCCGCTGCTGTTGAGATAAAAGACTGGCTTAAATCATCGGGCCACTCGGGTACCATCAAAATCTATGGCTGCCCAGCCGAAGAAGGCGGTTCAGCTAAAGTGTACATGGTGCGGGAAGGATTATTTAACGATGTAGATGTTGCCCTTCATTGGCATCCAGGGGCACAAAATGCCGCCGATGCCGGAACGTCTTTAGCCAACAAGAATGCCAAATTTCGCTTTAAAGGGATTGCGGCTCACGCAGCAGCTGCGCCCGAGCGGGGTCGGTCGGCGCTGGATGGCGTGGAAGCGATGGACTACATGGTCAACATGATGCGCGAACACATCCCCTCCGATACCCGGATTCACTACGTTATCACTAAAGGTGGAGAAGCCCCAAACGTGGTTCCGGCCAATGCAGAGGTATATTATTATGCTCGGCACAAAGATCGGGCGGTCGTACAAAGTGTCTGGAAACGCATTGAGAATGCGGCCGAGGGAGCTGCCAAAGGAACGGGTACGCAGGTTACCTGGGAAGTATTGGGTGGCGTTTATGATCTGTTGCCAAACGTGACGCTGGCCGAAGTAATGCACCAGAACCTCACCACGGTGGGTGGCGTAAAATACACGCCCGAAGAAACTGCTTTTGCCGAGAAAATCAGTGAGACATTTGGCGACCAGAAAGTACCCGTCACGAATGCAGCGTTAATAAAAGACTTCCGCGATGCTTCTGAGGGTGCCATCAGTGGTGGCTCTACAGATGTGGGCGATGTCAGTTGGGCAGTTCCAACAGTAGGTTTATCCACCGCTACGTGGGTACCCGGCTCATCAGCGCACAGTTGGCAGTCAACGGCCGCCAGTGGCATGAGCATTGGCCAGAAAGGTATGATCGTAGCGGCTAAAACGCTAGCCTTAACCGCGCTCGATCTTTACAAAACGCCCACCCTTATTGAGAAAGCGCGCGCCGAATGGGTCAAAAAGCGGGGCGCGGATTTCAAATACGAAGCGTTACTCGGCGACCGGAAACCGGCTTTAGATTATCGGAAATAAGGGCGAAACCCACAAGGTTTTAGAAACCTTGTGGGTTTGTCCGTACCTTTGCGGCAGAATTTAAAGAGTGGATGAGCGAATGGATAAAATAGCAGAGAAAATACGGCTACAGACATTTATTCGCTCATCTACTCTTTCACTCTTTCGCTCATTAAAAAATGCTTCGAACGCATACGTGCGGGGAACTCCGCCTTACCGACGACAACAAAACCGCCACCCTATCTGGCTGGGTCCAAACTATCCGCGACAAAGGCGGTGTACTCTGGATTGATCTCCGCGACCGCTACGGAATCACCCAGCTTTTGCTCGAAGACGGGCAGACAGCCCCCGAACTCTTTACTATTGCCCGATCGCTTGGCCGCGAATTTGTTCTGAAAGCAACGGGAACGGTGATCGAGCGGAAATCGAAAAACCCAAACCTCCCAACAGGCGATATTGAACTGAAGGTGACGGCTTTAGAGGTATTGAACCCGGCCAAACTACCGCCTTTTCTGATTGAAGATGAAACTGACGGAGGTGATGATCTCCGCATGAAATACCGGTACCTGGATCTTCGCCGGAATCCGGTTCGTCGGAGCCTCGAACTACGTCATCGCATGGCCCAGCAAACCCGGGTGTACATGGATGGCCAGAATTTCATTGAGGTTGAAACACCGGTTCTGATCAAATCGACGCCCGAAGGAGCGCGGGATTTCGTGGTGCCAAGCCGCATGAACCCAGGTGAGTTTTATGCGCTTCCCCAGTCGCCCCAAACGTTCAAGCAATTGCTGATGGTATCGGGTTTTGACCGGTACTATCAGATTGTGAAGTGTTTCCGGGATGAAGATCTTCGTGCCGACCGCCAACCCGAATTCACCCAGATCGACTGTGAGATGTCGTTTGTGGAGCAGGAAGACATTCTGAATATGTTTGAAGGGCTGGTACGCCATCTGTTCAAAGCGGTCAAAGGCATTGATATGGCTACAGTTCCCCGCATGACCTACGCCGACGCCATGCATCGCTACGGTTCCGACAAACCCGATACGCGCTTTGGCATGGAATTCGTGGAAATCAAAGGACCATTCGATACCATCGACATGACGTCGGGCAAAGGCTTTGGCGTATTTGATGCAGCCGAATTGGTCGTGGGTATCAACGCGCCGGGTTGCGCGCATTACACCCGCAAGCAACTCGATGAACTAACTGATTGGATTAAACGCCCGCAGATTGGCGCGAAAGGCCTGATTTACGTTCGGTACAACGAGGATGGCACCTTGAAATCGTCTGTTGATAAGTTCTATTCAGAGGCTGATCTAAAGGGTTGGGCTGTTCACTTCGGTGCCAAGCCCGGCGATCTGATGTTGATTATTTCGGGCGATTGTGCTAAAGCCCGCAAACAACTGAGCGAGCTGCGTCTGGAGATGGGTAGTCGGCTAGGTCTGCGCGATCCAAACGTTTTTAGTACGTTGTGGGTGCTCGATTTTCCGTTGCTGGAATACGGCGAAGAAGACAATCGCTGGTTTGCCATGCACCACCCGTTTACGTCGCCCAAACCAGAAGATATTCCTTTGCTCGACACCGACTTAGGCGCTGCTCGAGCCAATGCCTATGACCTGGTCATTAACGGTACTGAAGTGGGTGGTGGTTCTATCCGAATTTTCAACCGCAACTTACAGGCCCGGATGTTCAGCATTCTGGGTTTCTCGGATGAAGAAGCAAAAGCACAGTTTGGCTTCCTGATGGATGCCTTCGAATTTGGTGCACCACCCCACGGTGGGATCGCCTTCGGTTTCGACCGACTGTGCTCGCTCTTTGGGGGCGCTGACTCGATCCGTGATTTCATTGCTTTCCCCAAAAATAACTCGGGCCGCGACGTAATGATCGACTCGCCATCAACGATTAGCCAAGCACAGTTAAATGAGTTAAAAATTGCTACCATTAAAGCTTAAATGAGAATAAATAGTTAATAATATCTCATAAATATAAAAATACATCTATAGTCTAGTGAAAGTATTGTCATATTGGCTTACTTTTGCTAGACTATATTTGTATTTTATCTACACCTTCCAAAAAAAATACAGCCGTGACATTATGTTTGGTGCATCGTCTGTACAAGTAAAGCCTGGTTGAATAAAGTGAAAAACTACGGCGGTTCCCTCTTAAGAAACCAATACCAGATGTCATAATATTTGAATAGTAAACTATGAGCTGGTGAAAAAAGTAATACATTTTACCAAACCAGCTTAACCAGTAATTACGTAGATTAATCTTTGGTTGCCCTAAGAACTGAAGTGTGCAAATCTGCGTAAGTACGTAGTGTATGTTACCTATTACCGCTTATCCAACGACTTTGCATGAATCTACGCAACCTCTACCTTTGGGGTGTTATGTTTTGTTTATCACATAACATTTCCTTTGCACAACTTACCATTACTAGTCCGGTTCCCCGGATGGTTTTCCAACGAAATCAGGCCAACCAGGCCACTATAGTTATATCGGGACTAGCTTCTTCGGCAGCGGCAACAGTCGAAGCCCGACTTGTGCCTATGGCTGCTGGCCAGGGGCAAAGTACAGCCTGGGCTACGCTTGCTTTTTTACCTTCGTCTAAAGCTTTTCAGGGATTAATAACAGCTAGAGCTGGATGGTACAGGCTCGACGTACGATCAAAAGCAGGATCTGTGGTGGTTGATCAGGCACAGGTCACCAGAGTGGGCGTTGGTGAAGTATTTGTTATCTCAGGACAATCTAATGCAGTTGGCGGTTTTCAACGCGAGCCAGGTGCTGCCGATGACCGGGTTTCCTGCCTGGATTTTCGTCAGAACAGCCTTGATGAGCAATTGTTACCATTGGCTTTTAGCCATGCTAGTTATGGCGCCAGCATTGGGCCCGGTCAGCCTCCCCATATCTGGGCTGGGCTGGGCGACAAACTTGTTAGTAGACTCAATGTGCCTGTTCTCTTTTTAGGAGCAGCTCAGGCTGGCTCCTCCAGTGACCAATGGAAACAATCGGCAGCAGGTGTCACAGACGCATCGGGCCAGCCGTTTCCATATCGGCGTCTGGGTGTTGTCTTGCAACATTACATTGCCCGAACCGGCATGCGGGCCGTTCTCTGGCACCAGGGTGAGGGCGATATTGGTTCGTCTAATGCAACGTATTTCAACAATATTCAATCCATTATCCAGAAGAGCCGACAGCAAACAGGCTTCTCTCAACTGCCCTGGGTCATATCGCGGGTGAGTTATACACAGGGACAAACGAATTCCAACGTCATTGCGGCCCAGAACCGGCTTGTTTCGGAAGTTAATGACGTATTTGCCGGTCCATCTACCGACGATCTAATCGGCTCCGACAATCGTCTTGGTGATAATGTTCACATTGCAAACAATGGGCTGGCACGCTTCACAGACCGCTGGAATCAGGCGCTGACCGACGATTTTTTCGCTCGCTCAGTTCCCTTTTCCTCCCCTAATACGTCTGCATTAATAACAGACGGTTATGCGCTTCCTCTAAAACGTCGGGCCGGTGAAACGATTCAGGTACCTTCCCTACGTAGTGATGCTCATGAAGCGGACAATGCTTATTTTGTAGAGCTACTGCGGGCCGCCGACAATAGCGTAGTCAGTTCATCGCCCCAGGGAACGGCGAATCCGCTTACATTAACCCTCCCTGGAAATTTAGCCGACGGCCAATATCGGGTACGAACCGTTTCGACTCACCCCGCCATAACCGGAACGCTCAGTGAACCCTTCACGGTAGACTATTTTGCTTCACCATCAACTAATTCTCCAGCCATCGTAGCCCCCATTGTCGGTGGTGTAGCTGATCCGGCATTACAACGATTCGGGTATCGATATGAGAGTGATAGTCATGGCTTCTATTTAATAGCGCAATCCAGCGTCCCCGTAGAAGGGCGGGTTGAGCGGATTGATGGAGGAGGTTTTAATAGCTCAAACTGGCAGTTGTCATTACCCAGTAATCAGGCGCCTGATTACACCGACTTTGCCGATTATAACAGGATTCTTAATTATCCCCCTCCTTACCCTTCATCTGGTGGCGTTGAGCCAGGGCGCTATCGGCTTTCTGTACGACGACAGGGCGATACAGGGGCAGGATTCTGGTACGAAACTACTTTACAGGATGGTCGGAATACGCTCTTTCAGCGTATGGAAATTATGTCTCCCGACTTGGTTCCCATTGTTTACACACAATCTTATTACCAGAATGGTACAGCAAATTTCGGTATGGTAGTAGATGTTTACGAAATAAATTCGGTAGCTACTAACGGGCTGATTACCCTCTATTTAGCCAAAGATCCGCTTGTCAAATTAAACTTTTCTTCGGCTAGTACTACCATAAGTAATCGGTCTGTACAAAACAATGCCTGGGTCTTTGATGCAACATCCAATCCTGACTTCTATGTGTTAACTACTAACCAGGCAATTGAAGCTGGAGGCAAACTTTCGGTGGGCATTACTGGTGTATACTCGCCTGGTCAGACCAAGAGTACCTTAACCCTGGGAGCCACTATTGTAGGTGGCAGTGGTGGTGAAGTGAATATCACGAATAACTCAGACACCGACAGAATTGACTTTTTTGGTTACTGATTCTTTCTGGACAACTAATCAGGCTTAGAAATTATAGCCTGATTAGTTGTGAAGCCAATGCTACGTGGCACTTAAGTCTGTAAAATACCCTGGAGAAATTCGTATTCAGTTTCCAGAATCTGCAGTCATTTACCAATCCAGGGGTCCTGTGTTTGCTGTTGAAAGCGTCTGAGTTTAGCTTGCATCTGCGTCAATTTAGCCCGATACGCAGGATTCGTAGCTAGATTATGTATTTCGTCCGGGTCGGCCTGAAGATCGTATAGTTCAAAACGAGGTCGGTGCAAATAAGCGACAATCGTTCGTTTGCCGAATTGTTTCTGCTTTGTCTGGATAACGTCTTGCCACGTAAACGACTGATAAAGATCAAGTGCCATAGGATAGGGCAACGAGTGAGCCAGGTTGAAAATCAATTTGTACCGACGTTCGCGCACCACACGCATTGGATAGTACATCGTTATTTCATGCAGTGAATGAGACCCATAAACTTCGTCCCAGCCTGCTACGTCTTCCTGCTCAATAATAGCCTTGAACGAACGCCCCTGTTGTTGTGCACCAGTAGTCTGGGCATCCGCAATGTCCAGCAGGGTAGGTGTGATATCAGCCCATGAAATCATAGCCGCCTGCACAAACCCGGGTCTCTCTGGTTTCGGCAATTTAATAATACATGGCAAGCGCATCCCAGGTTCATATAGATTCGTTTTCGATCCCGGAAACGGAGCACCATTATCTGATAAATAAACAATTACTGTGTTGTCGTACCGACCAGTGTCTTTCAGGTAATCAATCAGGCGGCCAACACCCTGGTCAAGACGGCTGATTGCCTCGTAATACTGAGCCAGTTCGGTTCGACAGGCTTTGGTATCAGGCAGATAGGCTGGCACTCGAACCTCCCGGGGTTGGTAGAAATGGTCACCAACCTGTGGATACCCACCGGGCCGGTTACCGAAAAGGTTAGGTTTCGACCCATCAAAAATTGGTGAACCATCAGGTGCTACGGTATTACTCCGGTGCGGGTCATCGGTGGCGAAATACAGAAAAAACGGTTTATCCGATTTTTCGTCAATAAACGGGTAGCACTCGCGGGCCATTTCCACCGGGCTGCGGCCAATCGATGCCGGATCGTTGACGCCACCAGCCTTGAGGACTCGCTGGAAATGGTATACCTGCTCTGGTGCTACGTGTAGTTTGCCAATCCGGGCTGTTCGGTAACCCGCCTGTTCCAGCAAAACAGGCAATGATCGTATTGTGTCGAACGAGCTGAAATGATGCTCCTGATGTTGCAGACCATACATTCCGTTAGCATGATTATGCAAACCTGTTAATAATACAGATCGACTGGGGCTGCAACTGGCCGTTGTACAAAAAGCGTGCGAAAAACGGGTTCCCTCGGTTGCCAGTTGGTCAATATGGGGTGTTCGGACGGTAGGGTTTCCATAACAACCAACGGCTTCGCGACCATGATCATCCGCTACGATCAGAACAATATTCGGCCTCGCGGCAACCGGATGGTTTTCTGTTTGTACAGGGGATACATCTCCAATTGTTGATCCCATCAGTTGAAGAAGGGTTGAGAATACCAGAAAGGAAGCCCCTAAAGACGTACTACTCATAGCAATTATTGACACATAACCCATGACTATTTATTAAGTAAGTGCTTTACGAACAATAAGTTACATATTTACTGGAAGATATTTTATTGGCAATTGAGTAAAAAATAAGTTACCTTCTAGTAAATTGCCTTATGATTTACCAGAAAATATATTATGACTTCAAAAAATAGCGAACAAATGATTTCTTATAGACGCTATTTCATTCGTGTAATCATCTCTCTGTAGGCCTTGCGGCTTGTCAATTACATGGTTCGCCAATCCACTAAATCACAGGTCTCGATTTCTTCTTACCAAGCCAGGTGAATCAACTCTTTTTTACACAAATATGCACTATTAGTCCACTATAAATCAATTAATTACGTAACGCTCACCTAAACCACTGACAACCCATATTGGCAGAGCTTATCCTTCTCATGTGCCCAAAATAGACGTCTATCAGGCATAATCTACTTTCTTGTTTTTAAATAGTCAATTTTATTCATATGAAATTAAGTTCACTTAGACTACTAATACTTGCAATCACTATTCTTTTCTCCTTCAGAACGATTGCCCAAATTAATATTACCAGTCCAGTTCCCCGAATGGTTTTTCAACGCGGTTTAAACAATCAGGCGGCTGTTATGGTAACCGGTACAGCGCCGTTAACGACTACCACCGTCGAAGCCCGGTTTGTACCGCTGACTACAGGACAAGGAAGTCAAACAGCCTGGACATCCCTGGGTTTACTCAGTGGATCATCGGCTTTTCGGGGGCAGGTAACCGTAGCAGCAGGCTGGTATCGTCTGGATGTGCGGGCTAAAGCGGGATCAACTGTGCTAACTCAAACGCAGGTAAATCGCGTGGGTGTTGGCGAAGTGTTTGTTGTTGCAGGCCAGTCAAATGTATTCGGTGGTTTTGAACGAGTGCCCGGTGCATCCGATGATCGGGTGTCTTGTGTGGATCTCCAGCAAGACAGCCTGAGTGAGCAGACATTGCCACTTAGGTTCAGCCATGTTAGTTATGGAACGAATATTGGGCCAAGTCAGCCGCCACACATATGGGGTATATTAGGTGACAGGCTTGTGCAGCGGCTCAATGTACCCGTTCTGTTTTTGGGGGCAGCCTTAGGCGGTAGCAGTAGTAGTCAATGGAACCTGTCGGCAGCGGGCACCATTGGCACCACGCCAAACTCATCCGTTTATCGTCGGCTGGGTGCAACCTTATTACATTACATTCTTCGTACTGGTGCCCGCGCCGTTCTCTGGCATCAGGGTGAGAGTGACCGAGGTACGCCTACAACAACGTATTTCAACAATATCAGGTACGTGATTGAGAAAAGCCGGCAGCAACTGGGGGGCAACTCGCTTCCCTGGATGATGTCGCGGGCAAGTTACATTGATGGCGTGTCCGATCCGAACGTTATTGCGGCTCAGAACCAACTCATTTCAGCCGTACCGAATGTCTTTCCGGGGCCAGAGTCCGACAACATTACCGGCACTGACAATCGCCCTGATTATACGCACTTTAAAGGCGCGGGCCTGTATCGTTTTACAGACCAGTGGGATCAAAATTTATCGAGTTCTTTTTTTCAGAATGCGGCCCCCTTTTTGCCCAATGATCCAGCAGCCCTCATCACCAGCGGGTATACCTTACCACTCACCCGTCGGCAAGGAGAAACCATTGCGGTAGCCTCGGTACGTAGCGATGCCCAAGAGTCAGATAATCAGTACGTTGCGCAGATTGTGCGCGTAAGCGATGGAGCCACCGTCTACGAATCTGCCCCCAGTACTGACAATCCAATCCTGATAACCATCCCTACCGATTTAGCCAATGGCCAGTATAGACTGCGTACCCGCTCTACCCATCCGGTCCTACTTGGGACATTAGGTGAGCCATTTAACGTTCAGCAGTCGGCTACACCCAGTCCTGCCTTTGCCATATTCCGCCTGCCTACGGCCAGTGGTGGTACGGGCGATCCAGTTATCCAAAAATGGGGGTATCGGTATGAAGCGGGTACCTATGGTTTTTATGCGGTGGTACAGGCAACAGCCCCTGTAGAAGTTCGAATTGAACGTATCGATGGAGGTAGTTTCTCTGATTCGGGCTGGAATTTTGTCCCACCCAGTAATCAATCGCCCGATTATAATTCGTTTGGCGATTTCAATTATATCCGAAATTATCCGCCGATAACGGCAGGGCTCGGCGGTGTATCGCCGGGATTATACCGATACTCGATACGTCGACAGGGGGACACGGGAGCAGGTTTATGGTATGAACTTCGTTTTCTGGACGGCCGCAATATTATCTATTATCCAATGGAGCCCATAGCACCCATAACCTCTCCTGATCTGATACCCATCAGTTACGCCCTACCGTCTACTCAATACGGCACTTCTAACTCTTCGCTCGTGGTCAATGTTGTAGAAGTAAATTCCAGAACAACCAGCGGACAGATTACGGTTTATGTCAGTAAAGATCCGTTAGTCACACTAAGTTTCAATCCGGCTGCCACAGATATAGGTGGCCGCAGCGTCCAGAATAATGTCTGGACTTTTAATAACAGTAATCCTTCCTACTACATATTGACGACGAATCAGGCCATTCAGGGAGGCAGTAAGCTCGCCTTTGGCTTAACAGGGGTACTAACACCTGGTCAAACCAAAGGCACCCTCACCTTCAGTCAGATCATTGTTGGAGGAAGTGGCGATGAGGAGCAGGCCAACAATAATTCAAGTGGTGTTCGAATTGATTATTTCAATAAATAACCCGGTCTCGATTATTACTAAAGAAGGCCCCGTAGTGCGGGGCCTTCTTTAGTTTTTCCGAATAATTTCTTCCAGAAAAGCTCGAAATTTATCGGCAAATTCCGGCCGCTTGAGGGCAAATTCAACGGTTGTCTTCAGAAAATCGAGCTTATTTCCAATATCGTGGCGCTTTCCTTCAATCCGATGAGCGTATAAATTTTCACGCTTTAGCAACAGTAATAAGGCATCCGTTAGTTGAATCTCGTTGTTTTTTCCAGCTGGCGTTTGTTCCAGCATAGAAAAAATTTCGGGCGTCAATATGTAGCGACCAGCAATAGCCAAATTTGACGGAGCCTCCTCTAGGGAAGGCTTCTCGATCAATGTTTCTAACTCCAGGATTCGGTCGCTCAAGGACCTGCCACCCACAATCCCATATCGGTTAACCTTGTCGTGAGGTACCTCCTCAACGCCAATGACCGAACAGCCGTATTGCGCATACGTATCGATCAATTGCTGCGTAACGGGAATAACGGAATCCATAATGGTGTCGCCCAGTAACACCGCAAACGGTTCATCACCCACGTGATGGCGAGCGTATCGAATGGCATCACCTAGCCCATTCAACTCGCGCTGGCGAACGTAGTGGAGGTTGGCCATGTCTGAAAGCCGACGCATTTCATCGAGAAGCAACTGATCTTCTTTTTCTTCGAGCCGGGTTTCGAGTTCAAAATTACGGTCGAAATGGTCTTCAATCGCCCGTTTACCCTTACCCGTAATAATCAGTATATCTTCGATACCCGAATCAACGGCCTCCTGCACCACATACTGAATGGTAGGGCGGTCAATAATGGGCAACATTTCTTTAGGCTGGGCCTTGGTGGCAGGCAGAAACCGGGTTCCAAGTCCGGCAGCGGGAATAACGGCTTTTTTAATCATGATTTGTGCGTGGGGGATGGAGCATGGAGCACGGAGAACGGGAAAATTGCTGCCCGTGCTCCATGCTCTAAGCCCCATGCTACATTACATAAGGCTTTATAACGCGGGCATTTACTTTTCTAAGTTCAATAAACAGGCGGTTCAGCATGGCATCATCACGGTAAAGACCGATAATGGAGCCGCCTGAACCCGTAAAAGAGGCCGATGCACCACAGGCGCGTGCCGTTTCGATGAGGCTTCGATTCCGATCACTGATGGTATAAATCTGGGAACGCAGGTCAAAATTACGGTTGACAAGTTCATTCAGCGCGTTGGTATCCTGCCGGAGCATAGCTTCCCGCCCCTCGCGCGCTACGTCGGCTATCGCATTCATAGTTTCAACCACGCCTGGCTCTCCCTTTAGCCACCGCGCCTTTACATCGTTGTGCACACGCCCCGATTGTTTGCCAAGGTCTGTATTGTAGGCAATGTATAGTTTAGGCAGTAGACGCGAATCTAGCGGTACGTAGTGGCCATATCCCTGGCTCTCCATAGTGGCACGATCGAAATCCATGTAAACACACCCCTCATAACACTGAATAACGCGATCCTGTAAACCAGCCGTAATACCCAGCTCTTCGGATTCTGTGGCCAGCACTAAATTTGGTAGTATGGGCAGCGGAATCTCGACACCATAGAACTGCATGAGTGCCCGGAACGTAGCCACAATGATCGCGCTGGAACCCGACAAGCCAACTTGCCGGGGAATGGATGTATTGTAGCGAATCGAAAAATTCTGATTGGGTAATCGAATCTGTTCCGCTTCGCAGTACTCGGCAAACTTTTTAATGGCAGCCTTCAGCAATGGAACACCGCCATGATAACCCAGCATACTGACAGAATCGCGCAGATGATGCAAACTCCGGAATATGTTCGTATCCTGTGGCTGAGGTTCAATCTGCAGTTCGGGAGAAGGATAGAGCGTAACAGACGCCCCAAAATTGCGGACGGTAATGGCAATGGTTTTACCAAAAAAGCCGTCGGACGGGTTGCCGAGCAAGCCCGCCCGGGCATAGGCACGGGTTTCGATGAGCAAAACAGTAGGGTGGAGACGTTCTCCCTTGGCTAAACAATTAAACGACAAGTTTACGAAAGAATCTTCATCATAAAGATGTCTGATGAGTTTATGCTACCAAATAAAAAAAGCGACCGGGTCATTCCCGGTCGCCTGATTTACTCAACTATATGCAGTACTTTATTTCGACGTCTCTTTGTCCTTCCCGTCATAGCCCACATTGTGAGGGTCGTAGCCAGCATTTGGGTCGTCGCCTTCTTCGAGATACGTAGCGTCGGCCCGGTGGAACAAAGCATCATCGGATGGATTTTCTGCCACTTCGCTTAATTTCTTTGCAGATTCGTCACTCATCATTTGGCCTTTCGGTACCTCAGAAATAGCGTCAGCGTTAACGTCCCATTCCTCGTCGGTGCCAAGACTACTGTTATGTGGCTCACCCGCGCGACCTACGCCAAGGTTAGCCTCACGTGTGTCTTGTGTTATGTCTAAATTCTCGGTGTCCATATCCATGCCCGACGAAGAATCTTTATAAGAATTCGTGCCAACCCCTTCTGATTCGCGACCGAAATCGGAATCGCCGTGTTGCTGCGGGTTTTTCGAATAGAATTCGGGATCAACTTTATCTGGATCGAATGGTGATGTCGTTGCCATAGCGTTACGTGTTTTTTTATATAACCCGAAACGCGGGAGGTTGTTTAGCGAGGGGCGTGGGGCAAGGGGCAGGGGGTGCAGGGCAGAGAGCATAGGTAAGAAGCAACTTCGCTCATTTCGATGACCCATGCTCCGCGCCCCATTCCCCTCGCCCCAATCCCTTCAACTCCGCCAGCAATTGATCATTGGTTTGTTGCAGCAAAGCGACGCGCTCGTTGAGCTGAAAGAGCAGAAATTCTACATTACGGAGCCGCTCCTCAGTCGTGATGGCCGCCGACGGCGAATTCATGACCTTAAACATCATCCCTTCACCCCGCATAAGCCAGTCTCCATTGACCTGCGGATAGGCCATTAAAATTTTTTCGAGGGTGTCGTAACGAGGCTTCAGCCGACCATGCAAAATATGATAAACTTTTTCGCCCCGATGCTCCCCCAACTGCCGGGCAAATTCCAGCACGCTAATGTCGAGTGTGTCAATTAGTTGCTGCAGGCGGAGGTGAATAGCCATAAATTACATTATTCTGTGTAAAAAACGATAAAAACGGAAAGTGTGGATGAAGATGGCTTGGAAGCCGCCAAAAATGAAGCCTAAGGCACCCGTAAGCACCGAATTACCCCCTCTATCCAGCCACGAAAATACTTACAAAGCGGGCTTGTTTTTTACACAGTTTTGTGTAATTTTATAACTGTAAACACAGGCCCTTAAAAAGGCAAAAGGGACCGCAAAACGGGTCCCCTGCTTGAACAGTAAACAACAAATACTAATGAACACACAAAACAAAAGCCAACTTTCGACAATTCAAAGCGATATCGCTCTGAAACCGTACCAAAAGATTAATGAGTTGACCGGCGAAGTGGTCAATAAGTACAAATATTTGGAAGGTCATCCGCGTCAATATCGGTTCGACGCCAAGGAAGGTGTGTTCAATATCAATGGTACGGAGAAGCTGGGCCGCACCCTCACCTTTCAACCCATTGCCTGGCGCATCTTCACGGACAATATCCTAAACATGGGTACCAAAAACTGGGCAGAAATTTTCTTTATCGACGATAAAAACTGCTTGTCAGCCCTGCTGTTTCATGGCTATTCTGTCGATAATATTTTTCGGCTCATCGAACCGCTGTATTACGACGACCTGACCTTGGCCGACGTAGTGATTACGGCCGTAGCCGAGAAAAAAGAATACACGAAAGTTCAACCCAAAGGTGTCTACTACATCGCTACGTTCTCCTACAAAATTGGTAACGCCGAGCAAACGGCTGAGCTGAAACAATTTGCGCAGGAAGCGAAAATTTTCCGTCAGGAAACACTTACCGACATCGCCAATATCAAAACCGCGATGTACTACTACAACCCGTTTGCCATCCCGGTCGAAGAGCTTGGTGAGGCCGACGATCGGCTATTGGCAGTGGGTTAATTGATAGAAAGTGAGGTTTTATCTAAGTAGGTGTCTCTTCCGCACAGGAGACACCTACTCATTCTGTGCATGCAAACATTGATTCTATGTTAGCTTCCCCAATTTCCAGACAGGCAGTTCCGCCAATTTTTATGCCTGGCGATGAGTATCGTTCGCTGCTACGTGTCTCCAACTCTGATTTAACGCGATTAAAAGAAGAACATCTGGGCTATTGGTCGTCGCCTTCTTCGCGATTCATTCCGGAGAAAACAAAAGTTTTCGGGCGCGCTTTTCATCAGCATTTGCTCGAACCCGAAACGGTAGGCACCGTATTGTCGCAGTTTCTGCCCGATATGGTCGATCCGTTGACACAGCCCGCGTCAGATGCATTAGCACCTGCCCAGACGGAGCAACTAAAAAAGTTGATGCAAACCATTCGGCAGGATGCATTCTGCAAACGTTACCTACGCATGTCGGAGCGGGAGCGCGTTGTGTTGTTTACAGAACCAACCACGGGGGTGGCCTGCAAATCGCGACTGGACATGGTGTATACCAGCCAGAAACGACGTAACGCCCTGATCATTGATCTTAAAACCACCTCTGCCCGAACACAGGCGCAGTTCCTGGAATCGTGTTACACCTATGACTACGATCGGCAGGCGGCTTTCTACGTAGACAGTCTGCGCCATGCTGATAGCCAGGAGTGGGATATGACGCGTCAGTTTCGGTTCGTATTCATCGGCATCATGAAACAACGGCCCTACCGACTCTTTGCTGTAGAGGCAACGTCAATTCCGGGCTTTATGGAGTACGGCCGAAAAAAATACCGGTTCTGGCTCCGCAAATGGCGCGAAGAACAAGAGACCGAAACTATAGCAGCTCCGGCCTTGAAGATGCTTGCCTAGCATTGGTTTATGGTATTCAACCAAAAACTGAATACCATAAACCGTAAACCAACAAAACGTTATGAACGCTTCGATTATCACCTTGACACCCGCTCAACTCCATTTTGATTGGGGAACCGACGGGTTGGTGTTATGGATTGAGGAATTAGATGGCGCCGACAGTCTGGCGGGCCAGATGCATGAAGTTATGGACCGGATTGCGTTTGCTATCGAATTGCAAACTGGTTGGGATCACCGCACGGATGGAGATACGTTACATCCGCTCTATGGCTATCGCCTTTTGCTACGGGATGCATCAGGCCGCTGGAACGCCATCCGAACGGACGAAACCGGGCATTTTGCCGGGATAGTTCCCCTCGAAGAAATGGACTATGAAGTTGCTTACGAAAAGGTGATGTGGCTGGAATAGACTAGTATCGAGACTGAAAAGCTGCAGCCAGAAAATTCACAAACCCGTCAACTCTACATGTAGAGTTGACGGGTTTGTTTTTAGTGCCCACGCAACGTTCTTTTGCCTGACTGCATCTTTAAGAAAACACAAGCCAATACGTCCCATGAAACTATTCGTTACGTCCCTCCTGCTTGCCCTTATCGCGCTGGCCCCTGCTTTGGCCCAAACAACCGTTGATGCCAAGGATATTATCGCAAAAATCAATCGAAAAGAAGCCGTTTCATATCAAAATGCCACCATTACCGGCGATCTTGATCTGACCAATTTATCCAACCGAAAAGAAGTAAGAGAGGGCAGTTGGAAAGGTGATTCACGAGAGTTTCTGAGTGTCGTGGAATCGCCGATTTCCTTCAAGCACTGCACGTTCAAAGGTAAATTCCTGGCCTATTACAATGAGGATCAGGACAGAAAGATTCTGAGAACAAACAGTATCGTTTATAACGCCGACTTCAATGAGGCTGTAACGATCGAGAACTGCATTTTTGACGACGATGCTACGTTCAAATACTCCCATTTCCAGCAACGGGCCATTTTCACTGATAACACCTTCCGCGAAGTAGCGCTGTTTAAATACGCCAAATTCAGCAATGCGGCCGATTTCAGCGGGTCTACGTTCCGGGACTACGCGGATTTCAAATACACGAAATTTGATGAGTCATCGTCATTCCAGAAAGCAGCGTTTGAGCAGTATGCAGACTTCAAATACACGAAGTTCGATGAAAGCGTTAGTTTTAAACAGGCTCGCTTTAACCGGAATGCCGATTTTAAATATACCCACCTGCCCCGTGGTACAAGCTTTGACGAGGCTCGTTTCGATGGCTCGACCGACTTTAAGTACACCACACTCGATGGCCGAAAGTTTTCACCAAACAACCGATAGGTAATTTCCAGACAGACAGCCTCCTAAGATTTTCAAAACCTTAGGGGGCTGTCTGCTTGTTTACTAAAACGTTACACCAATCACGCAACGTTTTGAAACGCACAACCAAAATTCTGATTGCGCTTGTCGTTCTACTAATTATTGCCCGGCTGCTCCTGCCGTATTTCGTACTTCGTTACGTTAATAAAACCCTGGCCGACATGGGCGGTTATACCGGCCACGTCGAAGATTTGGATATTCACCTCATTCGGGGCGCCTACCAGCTTGACGATCTGCGTATTCGCAAGATCAACGGCAAAATCAAAGAGCCCTTTGTGTTCATTCCCAAAACCGATTTATCTGTCGAGTGGAAATCGTTGTTCAAAGGGAAGTTGGTGAGTGAAGTCGAGTGCTACGAGCCTGAAATTAACTTTGCCTTTAGCGAGAGTGAATCCCAGAGCCAGACGGGGGCCGAAGTAGACTGGACAGCTTATTTGAAAAAGCTGTTGCCGATTAATATCAACCGGTTTGCGGTCATCAATGGCAAAGTCAACCTGACGAGTTTAATCACCCAGCCACGGGCAGATTTATCACTCCAGAAATTTCAGGGTGAAATTCGGAACATACGTAATGTTGAGGACAAGGATAACAAACTCCCCTCTCCGGTAACAGCCTCAGGAGATGTGCCGGGCTATGGTGGAACGATGAACTTCGATGCCAATATGAATTTGCTGAAAGTTGTCCCGGATCTAGACTATAAACTCCGGTTCAGCAATCTCCAGTTGGTTAAGCTTAATCCATTAGCTCGTGAGTATGCTAATCTTGACTTCGAGCGCGGCACGGTGAGCGTTTACAGTGAGATGGCCATGCTCAACAGTAAGCTGAATGGCTACCTGAAGCCCCTTACTAAAGGGATGAAGATCTTCAAAATCAATGAACACGAAGGCCGATCGGTAGGTAAATTCTTTACCGAACTTATTGCCCAGGGCGGAACGGCTATTCTAAAAAACCAGAAACGCGATCAGGTAGCGACACGTATTCCCCTCAACGGCACCATCGAAAATATTGAAACCGCTACCTGGCCAACGATTTTCGGTGTACTGCGTAATGCGTACATTGAAGCCTTTCGGGGTGAGTTCGACAATAATATCACGCTGAAAGATGCGTTCAAGACGTTTAAAGAGGACTTCAAGGAAAAGCGGGAAGAAAGAAAGGCAGAGCGAAAAGCCGAACGAGCCAAGCGGAAAGAGGCACGACAGCAGAAACGCGCCAAGCGAAAAGCTGAACGTAAAGCCAAACGGGAAAAGGAGAAATAGCCTTACACAAAACTTCCCGAAAGCTTAGAGATTTCGGGAAGTTAAACACGATCCAATTTACTAACTTTTCTTTGGTGCCCCGCCAGCTGTCTGTTTAGCTGGATATTTAGCCCTTCCTTTATGGACCCCTGCGTCTTTCTCCTTTTTATAACTGGGAATAGCCCGATCGCCACTTTCCAGTTTTTCCTTCATAGAAGGTTGTGGTAATGGGCGCGTTGACGCAGCAACTGCCGTTTTTGATTGAGATCGGGTTGTCGATTCTGTTGATCCGGAGGCCTTCTCGGCGACACCAGCTCGTTTGTTATCTGAGGGTGTCTGGGCTTGTTGCGCAAAGGCTGTGCTAGACACTAGCATGGCCGCAATTACTAACTTGATCATAACGTTTCGTTGGTTTACTGGTAAATAAAATCAAAAGCAGATTAACCTGCGTTACTCATCTACCGCCGGACAGTGTCAACTTTTGTAGCCCCACCCCGACGTAGTGAGTCAGGATTGAGCCGCCGTTGTTTACGATTTTGGGGTGAGGTTGAATCCATGCCAATGTTCATTTTTAGGGGCTCACCCTTAGACCTTTTCTTATTTTTTACCGGCCCTTGATCGGACTGATACGTATCAACCAATAAGATAGATTTTGAGAAGGCAACAGCCTGATTAGCCTGGGTAAACAATCCAGTCGTCAGTAGTAAGCTGAGCCATAGTGTATACTTCATACGGATGCGTAATTACTGTTTTCTCACAACTCCCAATACGTAGTGAAAGTTATACCGTCAGCTAGGTTTAGGTTCAATAAACTCGTTCTGCGCCTATATTTGTATCAAAAAAGCGACCAATCACCTTATGGTCAGTGTGTAACCAAATTTGTTTCCCACTTAATATAGTGATTCCTTTGTAGTCTTTTTTCTTTCCCGTAACGTTAGTAATGCTCTTCAATTCATTACATTTTCTGTTATTTTTTGCGTTCACCACACTGGCTTACTTTAGTTTACCGCTACGTGGACGGTGGGTGTTGCTCCTGATTGCCAGCTGTTATTTCTACATGGCATTCATTCCGGCTTACCTGCTTATTCTGGGGGGCGTTATCCTGATTGACTACGTTGCCGGCATCTATATTGAACAATCGCAGGGTGCTCGCCGAAAATTATTGCTGGTTGTCAGCCTCATAGCGAACATCGGACTACTGGTCTTTTTCAAATATTACGATTTCTTCAATGAGCAGCTTACGCTGATGCTGCACAGTTTCGGCAAGGAAAATCCTATTCCCATGATGGGCGAGTTGTTACCGGGAATTTTGCTACCCATCGGCTTGTCGTTTCACACCTTTCAGTCGATCAGCTACACCATCGAAGTTTATCGGGGTAATCAGGTAGCGGAACGAAATTTGGGCATTTACGCGCTGTACGTCCTCTTCTATCCGCAGCTAGTGGCGGGGCCCATTGAGCGACCGCAAAATGTGCTCCACCAGTTCCGCTATTTTCATGCATTTGACTGGGTTCGGGTCCGGCATGGGTTGCTGCAAATGGCGGGTGGATTCATCAAAAAAGTGGTTATTGCCGACCGCATGGCGCTGGTTGTCGACCCGGCGTTTAGCCATGCCACCACAACCGGCAGTTCGACACTATTGCTGGCGGCCGTCTTTTATTCGATTCAGATTTACTGCGACTTTTCGGGCTATACCGACATTGCCATTGGCGCCGGTAACGTATTGGGCATCAAAATGATGCAGAACTTCAACATGCCTTATCTGGCCGCATCGATCAGCGATTTCTGGCGTCGCTGGCATATTTCGCTGTCTACCTGGTTTCGCGATTATGTCTATATTCCGCTGGGAGGAAACCGCCGGTCAGCCCCTCGAACGTACCTGAATACGTTTATCATATTTGGCTTGAGTGGCCTCTGGCATGGTGCCGACTGGAAATTTATTATCTGGGGACTTCTGCACGGATTTTACCTGGTGGTGGGGCAGCTGTGGTCAAAACAAAGCCCGATTACCCCGGCATCCCCACAGGTAAAATACAAACAAAATAGCTTTAGTTCTGTCAATCTCGGTCATCTGACAAACCAGTTTCTGACCTTTACACTGGTTACACTGACGTGGGTATTTTTCCGGGCCAATACCACGGGGGACGCGTTTATGATTTTACGCAAAATACTGTCGTTCAACTACACAGAGCCGATTCAGGCCGCTATCCAGCCCGCCGAACTTGTTTTTTGCTTTTTGCTAATGGCCTGTTTGCTGGTGGAGAACCGCTGGATTTCGTTTATCAAACAGGCAGATAACCGGGCTTTCTGGATTGCAATACCCGTGTTAGTCTTCATTTGCTATTTCTTCGGCGTCTTTACGGCCAACCAATTCATTTACTTCCAGTTCTGACCGCAACGCTATGATCAGTAACGTATTAAAATGGTTTTTTCTGGTGGCATCAGGCGGCATCCTCTTCGTAGCACTTTCGCCCGAAACACAACGGTGGCTGGACCAAAAACACCTGATCCCCAACCAGTACAGTCATGGGGATTTGTATAACATAACCAACCTCAGAGCCTTTCGGGAAGCGAATTTCGGCGAAAATACCAATCTGGTTGACGCCGACATTCCCAAGAAGCATAAGGATGTCCATCTGTATACAATAGGCGACAGCTTCACGGCAATGGATACGGTTTACTACGCGGGTGGACGTAATAGGCACGTTTGGGTCGGCGAAAAGGATGCCCCGACGGTTGCCCCACTGGACACAACCAAAAAAAATATTCTGGTCATTGAGTTTATCGAACGTGTACTTCAGGAGCGGTTATACAAGCCTGATTACGAAAAGATATACATTCAGAATGGATTTGCCCAAACGGCCCAGCCGGTTGTTGCCCAGCCAAAACCTGTCGAAGAAAGTACAGTAAAGAGTTGGTTATTAGCTCGTTTCGCTAGTGATATAAACCAGAGGCTTGAATTCTTGCTGTTCAATACAAGACCGTTCATCTGGTTCAAAGAGATGAAAGCGCAGTTATTGCTCGATTTGTTTGGGCGAGTGCCGGGAGCTGTTATTTCGCAGGATAAGAAGCACCTTTTTTACCAGCCTGAAGCCAATAACGAATACATCCTCAGCGCTTTTCGTCCGCTGTCAGATCAACGGCTCGATACGCTGGTCACCAATTTAAATACCATCCGGCAACATTACCTGCACATGGGTTTCGATGAAGTTTATGTGTGTATGATCCCCAACAAGGTGACGATCCTGGACCCGACCTATGGTCAGTATAATCATCAGATTGAGCGCATTGAAGCCAATCCGCGCTTACAGGCACCAATCCTGACCATGATTGATACGTTGCGGCAACACCCGGAATGGTACCATCTTGGCGATGGCCACTGGAATAAGGAAGGGAAGCGATTCTGGCTGCGCCGGGTTAATCAACTGGCGGCTACCTGGTCCAGCGATCACGATTGATTCCACAACATTCGTTTCCCGGCTTTTCTGAGCTAACTTTATAGGGTGCCGAAACAATCGTGTGGAATTTAGTCCGTTCCTGCATCTATACAGTAAGTAGCCTGGCAGCGCATGTTCCTAAAGCGATTTCGTAAACCCAAACCCACTACCGATCTGGAGTATGTCGCGGCTTACCGCGCCACGGGCGATTTGGCCGTGTTGGGTGAACTTTACGAGCGGCATATGGAACTGATCTACGCTGTTTGTTACAATTACCTGCGCGACGAAGACGAAGCAAAAGATGCCGTTATGCATCTCTTCGAGCAATTAGTGACCGACCTGCTACGTCATGATGTGCAGCAGTTTGGTGCCTGGCTCCACAGCGTTGCCCGCAACTATTGCCTGATGCAACTCCGTAAAAACCAGGCTCATCCAAAAACAACACTGGTTACTAACGGCGTTGATGAAATCGATGATGAGTCACTGAATAAATTATTGATTGATGAAACAACTGACTCGGACCTGGAGGAAGACCTGAGCCGTATGGAAAGTTGCCTGCAAACATTGCCACCGGAGCAACAAACCTGCCTGACGCTGTTTTATCTGGACCGAAAAACGTACACCGAAGTGGCCGATATAACGGGTTACGACCTGAAACAAGTGAAAAGTTACTTGCAAAATGGCCGCCGAAATTTGAAAATTTGTATGCAAAAGTAACGCGGGTGGAAACCCGCAAGTAGCTTAAACACGGGTTTCCACCCGCGTTACTTATTGATATGAACGACCAACTGACATTCGACGATTTACGGGCTTATCAGGCCGGCCAGCTGAGCGGCCCGGCCCGGCACCGTGTAGAGCGAATTTTGCTGGAAAATCCCTTTTACGCCGACGCATTGTCAGGTTTGGAAGCCATGCAGCAAACGGCGTCTACGCTGGCGGCCGGGCCAATGACCGACCAAATGGCTGATTTACGTGATGCACTTCACCAGCGCATTCATGAGTCGGCAACGCCGAAACGACTCTGGCCACTCTGGATTGCGACCACTACAGCCGCTATTCTATTCATGCTGGCCATGGCGATCTACTTTATCTTCTTCGCGCCCAAGCAAGCCAGGAAGCCTCCGCTTAAACCTGCTCACACAGTTACAAACGTAATACCTGACAAACCAGCTAATCAGCAGGGCGCCGACGTAGCAACGTATCATTCAGGCATTTTAAGCTAGCTTGTCTCTCCTATAAAGGAAGAGCATTACGCCCAGGTTGTTGCGTTAAAACCCCTGTATACCCAGTCATTTTGGCCGCAATTTTACCTATGGTTTTTGGCAATTTCTGAGATATTCTTCTGAAACGGTAAAACATTTGTCGGACATCAGACGTTAACCGGGCATATCAACTTATTGTTTTCTCCATGTTTCGCCCAATTTCAGTACGCTCTACTTTACTAGTTTTTCTATTCGTTTCCTGCTGTCTATCAAGCACTTTTGCCCAACAACGCTTTACAGCCGGACCACGTATCGGCTTGAATATGTCTAATTACTGGGGCAATGCAGATCACATGTCATTCAAGCCTGGGTTGGCAGCTGGTGGTTTTTTAATGTACAGTTCCCTGAATCACTTCGGAATTTCAGCTGACGTCATGTATATGCAGCGGGGAGCCAAATATGACGACGGTCGCTACAAGTTTACCCAACACGTCAATTACCTGGAAATTCCGATAGTAGCCCGCTATTTTCTCACCTTATCCGGTAATTTCAGGCCCAATGTCTTCGTTGGACCTTCCCTGGCGATTAAACTCAACGCCAAACGCACGGACGGTCAGATCCTTTCGGGCCCTACTACGGTCATTAACAATGATAATACCCAGGATTTCAACAGCCTGGACTTAGGTGCTACGGGCGGTTTTCAACTTAACTGGGGAATGGGCAATCGGCAACACTTTTTGATTGATGCCCGTTATAACCTGGGACTGAGCAATGTACAGTCTAATTTGCCTAATTTGTGGGGCACACGGAATAACCTCAATAACTCAACCATTACACTGACTCTTGGCTACGGCTTCGGCGTAGGGCGCGAGCACCCCAGTCGTTACAAGCGATAGTAAAACAGGTAGTTTCACGAATAGACTACTATAGGAATCGCCTTTATCATGCTTGTTGATAGCTATGGTAAAGGCGATTCCTTGTTTCGTTCAAAATTCCATGGCTGTTTTTATTAAGGCAGTCGTAGGAAATAGTTTTCGTATTTTTGAGGCTTCAGATTCAATTCATCAGCTCATGCCCTTCTGTCGGTCCCTTCTGTTTGGTTTATTCAGCGTTCTTTTATCCCTCCCGGCTTTTGCCCAAACAACCACGCCTACTTTTTTTCAACTCAATGCCCGTCAGAATTGCTGGGTTGATTCGGTCTTTACGAACATGTCGCCCGACGACCGTATTGCCCAGTTGATCATGGTAGCCGGTTATTCAAACCGTAAACCAACCTATGAAGATTCGCTGATCAGGCTCGTGCAAACGAATAAACTGGGTGGCGTTGTGATGTTTCAGGGTGGCCCCGTCCGGCAGGCTCAACTGACGAACCGACTGCAGAAAGCCTCGCCAGTACCTTTACTGATCGCCATGGATGCCGAATGGGGGCTGGCCATGCGCCTGGACAGCACCGTTCGCTACCCGTACCAGATGACGCTCGGTGCCATGCAGGGCGCGGGTTCCGATTCGCTGATTTACCAGATGGGTGCCAACCTGGCTAAGCAGGCTCGTCGTTTAGGCGTTCACGTTAATTTTGCCCCGTCTGTCGATGTTAATAACAACCCGAACAATCCGGTCATTAATTTCCGGTCGTTTGGCGAAGATAAGTATGCCGTTTCGCGTAAAGCGCTTGCCTACATGCGCGGCATGCAGGATAACAACCTGCTAACCAGTCTTAAGCATTTTCCCGGCCACGGTGACACCGGTACCGACTCGCACTACGATTTACCCTTAATTACGAAGAGCCGAGCCCAGCTTGATTCACTCGAACTCTACCCCTTCCGGCAGCTAATCAAGGCGGGTGCAGCAGGCGTAATGATCGCCCATTTGAGCATTCCGGCCTTAGACACAACGCGTAATCGCCCCTCAACACTCTCCCCTGCCATCGTTACCAACCTGCTCAAAAACGAACTGGGTTTTCAGGGTCTGGTCTTTTCGGACGCGATGAACATGAAAGGCGTAACGAAGTACTTCCCTTCCGGGCAAGCCGACGAATTAGGCCTCGAAGCTGGAATGGACGTACTGGAATTTACCGAGGACGTACCAGCTGCCTTAGCTCAGATCAAGGCGGCTATCGCTACTGGCCGACTTACTCAGGCCGCTTTGGACAGCCGTTGCCTCAAAGTGCTACGTGCCAAAGCCTGGGTTGGACTGGATCAGTATAAGCCCATCGTGCTAGAAAATCTGGTGAGCGATATCAATCCTGTTCGTGATGAGCTGCTCAACCGTAAATTCACCGAAGCCAGCCTAACGGTTCTGAAAAACGACCGAAACCTGCTGCCCTTGCAGCGATTAGATACGTTGCGCATTGCATCCGTGGCAATTGAGAGTGACAAAATCACGGCGTTTCAGCAAATGGCGGGCAACTACACGCAGATCGACCATTTTAACATTACATCCAAAACCCCCGATTCAACGCTGGCGCACGTACTTGATTCACTCAGGAATTACAACCTGCTTCTGGTCGACGTTCACCTGAACAACATCCGGCCCGCAGTGCAATATGGTCTTCAGGCAAAAACGGCTGGACTGGTTAGCGAGTTGGTCGCTACGGGCAAAGCTGTCGTCACAGTCTTTGGCAATACCTATGTTCTGGACAAACTCACGTTTCCGATGGATACGGCCCAGCCTAGTCGGAGCATCGAACAGGCGCGGGCGATTGTCATGCCGTATCAACTCACAACGTATACCGAAGAATTGTCAGCCCAGTTGATTTTCGGGGCTATCGGTGCATTAGGAAAATTGCCTGTAACCGTCAATCAGCGCTTCCGAATCGGCGATGGTATACCTGTTCAATCCAACGGGCGACTCAAATACACAATTCCCGAAGAGGTTGGCATTAACAGTGTGTTCCTGACGCAGCAAGTTGACTCCTTAGTGAACGTAGGACTAACCCAAAAGGCATTTCCGGGTTGTGTGGTGCAAATGGCGAAGGATGGCAAAGTAATTTTCCGCAAAGCCTACGGTCAGCATACGTACGATGCCTCCCTCGGTGCGGAGCCCAAACCCGTGCAGTTGGACGACCTCTACGACATGGCATCGGTGACGAAAGTAAGTACGTCGACCCCTGCCCTGATGCGCTTAGTGGACGAAGGCAAGTTCAATCTGAATGGAAAAATGGGAGATTATCTGCCCAGCTTTAAGAAATCGAATAAAGCGAATCTCCTCTGGCGAGACGTATTAACGCACCAAGCCCGGTTGAAAGCATGGATTCCTTTCTGGATGGATACCAAAAATCCAGACGGTACGTGGAAACCAAAAACGTTTAAAACTGAAGAGTCTGGCCGGTATCCAATTGAGGTGACCGATAGTCTGTATGAATTCAGAAAGTACCCGCAGACGATTTATGAACAGATCCGGGACTCGCCCCTGAACGCGAAGAAGGAGTATGTTTATTCCGATTTATCGTTTATTCTTTACCCGCAAATCGTGAAGCGACTAACGGACGTAGATTTTGAGGATTACCTCAAAACGACCTTTTATCGGCCGCTTGGTGCCAGTACGTTAACATTCAAACCGCGCCGGTTTTATTCGCTCAATCGGATCGTACCAACAGAATATGACTCGCTGTTCCGAAAAACACTCATCTGGGGACGCGTACACGACGAAGGCGCGGCTATGCTCGATGGGCTGTCGGGCCATGCGGGTTTGTTTGGTGACGCGAATGATTTAATGAAGGTCTATGAAATGTATCGGCAGAAAGGCAGCTACGGTGGACAACAGTTTATTTCGGCCAAAACGATTGCCGAGTTTACGCGCTACCAGTTCCCGGAGTTAGGTAATCGACGTGGATTGGGCTTCGACAAGCCTTCATTCAAGTACACAGGCAACGCACCGCAGTCGGCAACCAAAGCCAGTTTTGGGCACTCTGGCTTTACGGGTACGTTCGTCTGGGTTGAGCCAGATCCTGCTTATAACCTGACCTATATCTTTTTATGCAACCGCGTTTATCCCACCCGAAATAATCCTAAACTTGCAAACCTGAATACCCGAACGAACATCGTTGAAGCACTTTATCAGGCCACTAAACGGGGAATGCGATGAAAGACTACCTGATTCACTTACTTGATTACGAACTCTGGGCGAATCGACGTGTGATTGATGCGCTCGAAACCGTTGCGAAACCGCCATCACGAGCGGTTGCCGTTATGGGCCACATTTTATCGGCTGAACAGGTGTGGTTTGGCCGCGTGGCGAATGAATCTGTATTTGTTTCCATCTGGGAAGACATTCCGGTTAGCTGGATGGTCGAAACGGCCGAACGCCAGCACCGCAAACTCGTTAGTTATCTGGAAGGCATACCCGAACGGGAGTTGTTGCAAATGGTGGAGTACCTTAATTCCCAGGGCAATCCATACCAAAGTACGCTGCTCGATATTCTGACGCACATGAGTCACCATGCAGCTTACCACCGGGGCCAGGTGGTTCAGCTCATTCGCCCAATGCTGGCCGAAGCACCCATAACCGATTTTATTGTCTGGCAACGCGAAGGCATACGAAACCAGAAAACTGTATAAGCCTACGCATATGGCGAACACCTTTCGTTTTCTTTCGACGCTGATACTCGTTTGCCAGGTAGCTGTGCTGTATGCGCAACAACCGATTTTTATTTCGTCGCCCGATAAATCTGTTTTACTGACGATCAGCAACACAAACAGCGGAAACGTTACGTATCGAATTTCGTACAAAGGTAAAAAGGTCATTGAGCCCTCCGGACTTGGGTTTGTCTTCAGCAAGCCCAAAGTAACGCTGAGTGCTTTCACTATCGCGAAAATAGATTCTTCTGCGACTGATGAAACCTGGAAACCCGTGTGGGGCGAGGTCAGTCAAATTCGTAATCACTATAACGAATTGGCACTCACCCTGACAGATAAAGCTAGTTCAGGCATTTCGCTACGTGTGCGGTTTCGCGTTTTTAACGATGGGGTGGGTTTCCGGTATGAATTTCCGGAGCAAACGGCGCTGACGCATTTTGTGGTAGATGATGAGAAAACGCAGTTTACGCTATCTGCCAATCACAAGACGTTCTGGATACCAAGCGATTACGACACGAACGAATACCTTTACAACACAACCAAACTGAGCGAAGTAGACCCACTTCCGGCCGCTGATAAAGAGAAGGATATTGCGTTGAAATCACTTGCGGGTGCTGATGTCATCCAATCGCCCCTGTTGTTCAAAACCGATGACGGATTATACATCAGCATTTACGAAGCAGCCCTGATTAATTATCCGGTTATGCATTTGCGGCTCGATAAGAAAGCACTACGTTTAACGACACAATTGGTCCCGGATGCGGTGGGCAACAAGGCGTACTTACAAACGCCCGCCCAAACGCCCTGGCGAACGATTATTGTCAGCGACAAAGCGACGGATATACTGAGTTCCAAATTAATCCTAAATCTCAACGAACCTTCTACCATTCCCGACTCATCGTGGATAAAACCACAGAAATTTGTGGGTATGTGGTGGGAAATGCACATCGGCAAAGCGACTTGGGAAAAAGCAGGGGGCAAACATGGCGCGAACACCCGGAATGTAAAAACGTACATTGACTTTGCGGCCAAATACGGTTTCGACGGCGTTCTGGTCGAAGGCTGGAACGTGGGCTGGGAAGACTGGTTCGGTAACTGGAAAGAAAACGTATTCGATTTCGTAACGCCCTATCCTGACTATAATCTCGACTCATTGACGAAGTACGCCCAACAGAAGGGCGTCCGAATTATTATGCACCATGAAACGTCTGGCTCGGTCACAAATTACGAGCGCCGGATGGATGCCGCTTTTCAATACATGGTGAAAGAAGGAATCAATACGGTAAAAACCGGCTACGTTGGCCGAATTATTCCACGGGGTGAGCATCATGACGGTCAGTGGATGGTTGGGCACTATCAACGGGTTGCCGAAAAAGCGGCTCAGTACAAGATTATGGTGGACTCGCACGAATCGGCTCATCCGACTGGGCTACATCGCACCTATCCGAACTGGATGGCCAGTGAAGCGGCCCGCGGGAGCGAGTTTAATAACGCACCAACGTTAGGCATTACACCCGAACATACAACCATTTTGCCCTTCACCCGGATGTTGGGCGGACCAATGGATTTCACACCGGGTTTATTCCGATTCAAACTGAACCAGTTTGACAGTACGCGCACGACACGAGTCCGCACGACGCTGGCCAAGCAGTTAGCGTTATACATTACGCTGTATAGCCCGTTGCAAATGGCGGCCGATTTGCCGGAGAATTACGAAAAACATTTGGATGCTTTTCAGTTTATCCGGGACGTAGCAGTCGATTGGGATGACACGAGAATAGTGGCTGCCGAACCGGGCGATTACATTACGATTGCTCGTAAAGCCAAAGGAAAAAACGATTGGTTTCTGGGGTCAATTACCGATGAAACCAGTCGTGACCAAACGCTTCTGCTAAACTTTCTGGAACCCGGCAAAACGTATGAAGCTACGCTGTATCTCGATGCCCCCAATGCCGACTGGCAGACGAATCCAGAAGCCTATACGATTGAAAAGAAACAGGTCAACAGCAAAACGAAATTGCCCATTCATTTAGCAAAAGGGGGTGGATGTGCCATTCGTTTTGTCAGGCAGTAGGCTATGATTTCTGTATGTACCCTTACCAATATGGACTTACTAAAGATCAATTTTAACGCAAAATCAAGTTACGTGAGATACCTATTTCTGCTCTTATTTTTCTGCTCAGTTACAGCCTTCGCCCAGGTCAAATTACCAACCAACGAAACAGGCCAGGTTCAATACCAGGAGCTGGTCAAATTGCCGGACAATACCCGAAAGGCAAAGCAAATAATTGAGCAGGCTAAAGTGTGGGCTGGTCATGAGTATGATTCCCTAAGTGCCGAACAGCAATATGATCAGACAAATAACATTCTGTTTATCAAATCCTTATATTTGATTGACAACCAGAACGTACGTTATACGCTCACCATTGAAGCGAAGTATGGCCGCTACAGAGCTACTATAACGGATTTGCTTACGGAGAGTAATGGATTGAGCCTCCTTGTAAGACCGACCAGCCCTACGGTGGAAGAAATGGAGCAGGCGGCAGGTAACAAAATCACGGTTAAAGAGAAAGAAGTGATTGAGCAGACAGCCCAGCAACAAACCGAGCTGTATCAACAGATTAATAAATCTTGCCGCGCTACGTTAGCCAGTCTAAAAACGGCCCTGATGGTAGCTAAGGAAGACGAATAATTTCTACAGGATATTGTTTGGCGTAGTCTGAGACTACGCCAAACAGCTTTAACGATGCCGCTCAACACCAACTTGTTCGCAATAGGGCAAAACCGGGCAAGTGGAGCAATGTGGCAAAGTACCGGTACAGATGTGCTTACCAAAGGGCATTAGTAACCGATTGATATTCACCCATTGGTCACGTGGTACCTGATTCTCTAATACTTTCAGCGTTTGTTCCGGTTGCTTCGTGTGTACGTATCCCCAGCGGTTCACAACCCGATGCACATGCACGTCTACACTGATAGCGGCCTGACCCGTTGCCACGCCAAGAGCCAGATTGGCGCACTTCGGGCCGACACCTTTTAGTGAAATTAACGTAGCAAAATCGGCTGGTAGCTGCCCGCCAAATTCATTAACAATTCGTTCGGCAATACCACGCATGGTGTAGGCTTTCTGATCTGGATATGTAGTGCCGTACAGCAATTCCGTCAGCGTTGGGATGTCTATCGTAAGAAGTTGTTCAGGCGTTCGAGCCTGGTCAAAAAGCCGTAGCGATACAGGAATCGTGGTTTCATCGAGCGTACGGATAGAAACGATGCACGAAATCAGTTGTTCGAAGAGACTATTGTAGCCACGTTCAAACAAATCAAACATAGCTGCTTTGGGATACGGTCGGATAGCCTCTTCAATGCGAGCAAGAACGGTGTTGAGGTCGAAGTTGAGTTTCATGGTATTTAAACACGGAGATAACGGAGTTGTCACGGAGAACACTAAGAAAATCTTTGTGAACTCGATAACCGCTCCGTGTTTGAAAGCCTTATACTTTCACGATTACCATCTCAACCCGTCGGTTTTCAGGCCGCTCTTTCAGGCTTTTATTCGTATTAATAGGTCTTGAGGGGCCATAACCAACGGTTTCGATCCGGCTGGCGCTGATGCCCTTATTAACCAGATAGCGTTTTACTTCGTTAACCCGGTTGCGTGAGAGTTCAACATTCGCATCAAACTCACCAACCGTGTCGGTGTGTCCTTCAAGCCGAATTTGCATGCTCGGATTTGACTGCATAACCGTCGCCAGCCGATCCAGCTCGGGGAATGATTCGGGTTTGAGGTCATACTTCGACATATTGAAATAGATATTCTTCAACGTAATTTTCGCTCCCGCTTCAATCGGAACCAGGTCGAAATTCCGGGCGATATCCACGCGGTTGGTTACCAACGTATCACTCTGGCTAAAGTAACCTTTAGCCGTGGCCGTCACCGCATAAACACCCCGTCGATCAATTGAAATCTGGTATTTACCCGTTGGATTTACACTCTTCACCGAATCGGCCGGATCATCGCCAGACGCTTCAGCACCCGATAGTAACCGATACGTGACCGTGGCAACGATAGGTTGTTTGGTTTTAGCATCCCGCGTTATACCATTAATGACAATAGTCGTCTCCTGAGGTGCCGGTACAGGTTCCGTCGGTTTTGGGGTCTCAACAGGTGCCCCCACGCCAGGTGTTGTTCGAGGGGTGGAACGCGGTTGCGGTGTTGGCGCTTTGGGCGTACGCTGCGAATACTGCTCTTTTTTACGGGGATTGATGATGTGTACACCCCAGAAATTAAAACAGACAAAATTCCGGCTGTCTTTACATTCAAAGAGGTCGAACGTAGTGTAACCGGGGTCTATTCGTTCAAAATAGGCCACGAAATCGACCCGTTCGCCCGGTTGAACACGTCGACGTGCTTCCGCCGGAATATTCTCGGCCCGAATAAATTTATAGGAACGTTCACCCTGGTTAACGTATAGGCGGGATGTTGGCTGAAAACTGATGGTATTGGTCGATTGTAATTGACCACCTTGTACGCCATCAGGCAACGGAATAGAAAAAGGCCATGAGCGCCCTTGCGAACCCGCTGGCTTAGCCTCGAACTTCATGTAAATAATGGTGTATTGAGCCGTCAGTTCGACGCGCTTGATCGTTACGTCGCGGTCGTTGATGTCATCTACACGCGGGCTCTCGGTTGTGAACTGCACCTGTGCACGTAGTCCCGATACGGTCAGGAAAAGCAAGAGAGTGAACAGTCTGAATTTCATTGTTTTTTGAGTTTACTGACGTACCACTAACGATTAGATAGCCACTCGTGTTTCGTGGTTTAATTTCTATTTTCAAATGCCTCGTTTTGGTTAGTTACGCGTCCCATAAAAAGAGCCCAGTCGCTAATTTCGCTGATGTGCTTACTGGCGCGATAAGCAGTCCTAAAACTATTTATCTTATTGAATATCAACTACTTACAAACAAAAAGAGTGAACCTGACAGGTTCACTCTTTTTGTCGATACAAGACTAAAACTCAGCGACTCATGACGCTAAGTTGTCTGTTATTGCTTCACCACCCGTTTTCTATAAACATTCTCGCCAATCCGGATTTCGACAAAATAGACACCACCCGGTGACGATTTCAGGTCAAGAGGTTGCTCAAAAGTGTCTGTAGTCTTCTGGTATTTTTGCTGCATCAGTTCCAGGCCGTTTATATTTCGGACGCCCAGCGTCAAGGCACCCCGTTGCGGGCCACTAAATGACACGACCATCTGTCCATCACTGGGATTCGGTGTCACCAGCATGAACTGGTCTACCAGTGATGGATTGGCGGTTACGGTACCCAATCGGACATAAACATTCACGACGGCATCGGCTGTACAGAGGTCCAGCCCTGAACCCGACACGGTGTAGGATGTAGTTTGCGTTGGCTGGGCTACTACCTGTGGGCCGAGAGTTGTATTTAGTCCGGTACCCGACCAGGTAAACACGCTGGCTCCGCGTGCGTTTAAGGTAACGGTTTCGCCCGGATTAATGAATAGCGCCGTTGACGCCACCTGTACGGACGATTTCTGGCCAACGCGAGCCGCTACGTTATGCGCTACGTTTACGCCAAGGCTATCGGCATACCGGAGCCAGTCGCCCTTCTGGTTTTGGCGCCAGGAAGTTGCAAAAAGCGATTCGCCGTTTTTGGTCGTTATCAGTGCCACGCTATCACCCGCTACGTAGGGCAGCGTAATGCCGATATGGAAAGGCAGACCACCTATTGGTACGTTCTTATCGAACGTAACCGATGTTGCGCGGTTGTTCGCTACATCATCCAGAATAACACGCAAGGGAACATCTTTCTGGCCCAGAATAGCACCGGGACCGTTCTGGAAACCACGTCCGTTCCAAACCGTTACGGTCACGATTGATTCAGTAGTGGCGCCTTTAGCCGCTTTGGCCACCCCAAATTTTAGCGAAGCGCCCGCCAGATTGGTATAGCCCAGTTTATTTTGAAAAAATTCGGAAACCGCCTGCGATTTATGGCTATTCTGACCAGCTAAATAGCCCGTTCCGTTCACCTCCCTCAGCACCGAAGGCGTACCGTTGAAATTGGTTATTTCCGTACAAAGGCCCTGATTCAGCACTTCAATGTAATCTGTACGTACTAACGGATCAGATGCACCCACCGCGTTTGACGTTACCAGTGTTACCTTAAATTTACCGGGCTGGTTGTAGGTAACCGTAGGGTTTTGGTCGGTCGAAGTAGCGGGTGTTCCACCTTCAAACGTCCACTCCCACTTTGTAGGGAAGTTACCGGACAAATCATTGAACTTAATCTGACCACCCAATAAAACCTGCTGATTATCGGCCCGGAAGTTCGATTGGGGTCGTGCTGCCACCTGTGTGCCACATACATTGGACGATAACAGACTAAGCCGACGGGGACTGATGGCCATAACGGCCCGGATACGATCTTTCTGGTTGATTGTGAAGATATTCATGCAGGCATCATTGGAATAATCCATGTAGTTCTGCACCATGTTGGTCGATCCGCAGCTGACCCGGCCCGTTGGGCAACCGCTACTCGCTGATGCCTGCGTAGGTGTATCGGCACAGAAATCGTCGCCACAGTTTGCATCACCCCAAATGTGTCGCAGCCCCAGCCAGTGACCTGTTTCATGCGTAAGCGTGCGGCCCAGATTGTAGGTTGCCCGCATGCTTGGAAAGTTTCCTTTATCGACATTCCCGAACGAACGATAATCAATGACCACACCATCCGTACTGCCCGGACCATCGGATGGGATACCCACCAGATTTGACTGACTTGGAAACTGGGCATAGCCCAGTAGTTGCCCGCCACCCGACAGCGTTTCGTTCAAGTCAACAACCCATATATTATAATATTTGTCGGGATTCCAGTACGTACTGGGCTTTAGTACACCGTCAATATCGCTGGTGTTCCAGTTGGCCCGGCTGCCATTGTAGCGATCAATGCCCGGCTCAGCCATCGTTAATCCTTGTGGGTTAACAACCGACAGACAGAATTCTATTTCAATATCGGCACCTACCGGATTATCGTTAAAACCTCTCGTACCCGCTTTACGGCGATAATCCTCATTCAGTGTAGCAAGTTGAGCCTGCACCTGCGCCTGGCTAATATTTCGTCCAACACCAACCGACTCACCATTATGTACTACGTGTACAACCACCGGAATGGTAATGACTGTAGCCGCCAGCCGGCCCGCCTGCATCTGCTTTTTGAGATCGAGCATTTTTACCTGCAACGCCCGCTCAAACTCCTGAAGCGATCCTAATTGTGGGTATTTAGCCCGCAAAGCACTATCCCTCTCCATTGTAGCACACTGCTGCGTACTGCGAACGGGAGTCAATGTCTGTGCATAGAGTGCCTGTGGCAGAAGGGCAATCAGAAATAAGCTGAGTACTAATCGAAACATACGCTTATTTGGTAGTAGTCGAGTTAAACGTAAATCGGTAACTAGCATTGATGTCGGGGAAATAATACTCAATCGTTAACACGGTAGCTGTCAGATTCTTGATAGTCCAGGGGAATTTACCATTCAGCACCGGCAGATAAAACTCCAGAGAAGCATTTGCATTGAAAAGTGTCCAGGTATCTGTTACGTAAATATCAGGCTCGTTTGGATAACATATAATTGCATTCTGGCTAACTTCCAGTTTATGTTCGGCATCGGCATAAAAGGTGAGTATATCATCGGCAATACATGCATCTAATCCACTTTGAGCTGGGATTACCGAGGAGGCATTGCCATTATCAAGTACCTGATACGATACAATTTTCCAGCTTTTCTTGTCGGTGCCGGTTAGTAATTGTGAATACGTAGCAGGTTTAGGATCAATTTTCTCGGAGCACCCCCCCAGAAGCCAGCCAACGATTCCCGGAATCAGCAATAAACGTATAAATAGTCGCATGATCGAAACGTGTCAAACTGAGTAGAAGTCGTTGCCTTACTGGGGCGTATAGGTCTGTGTGTAGGAAATAATTGTGTCCTTATTCGTACTGAGTTTCAGCTTGAACTGGAGATTCAACGTAATCACTCGGTTGCGGGGATTCCAGGCCCCACTTCCCCGAAGTGTATCGGTCGAGCCAAGGTTCTCATTACCCTGTGGTGGAACGGTGAGCGAATTATCACCATTGTCGACAAACGTTAGTCTTGGCTTGATCGCATCAAAATTGAAAAAAGGAATACCAAGATTCCAGTTACTCAACAGATAATTTTTGCAATCGGTACTGGTGATTTCAACGTCGGGAACCGTAGCTGTTTGCGTACCGTACTTTTGCGTTCCGGTGTAAAAACCGCCAAAGAGACAATCGTCCTGAATAACGAATGTCAATTGCTTTCCTACTAAGCCAGTCTTGCCAAAACCAACCTGCAACGTACTGGGCTGTACACCCGTTAATGTAAACGTGAGCGACTGCGACTCCAGAATATTATTGGCGTTATTAATGAGTTGTAAGTGAATCTCTCCAAAACTTTTGTTGGCCGGAATAATGACGGTGCCTTTCGTATCGCCGACGCTATAATCTTTTCCTTCACGCGCTGTTCCGCTGATGACATAATTGACCGTGATCGGTTGGGTCAATATCGGGCCAACATTGTGTACCCGTATGGCAATGGGTTTAGTGTAGCTTTCTTTATAAGTTAACGATGAATCGGTAAACCGAACAAAATAAGGGCCCTGAAATGTAAGGTCCATATCCTGCTTCTGGCAAGCGACCGCTCCCCAGACAACCGCTCCGAGCATTAGCAACAACGCCAGCCAGTGCTTCACCACAGTACCCTGTTTATATGTCGTTTGATCTTTCATTATGAGTATTTTTGAGCCCCTCCTACGTCGGGCCGGGTGGCCGGAGCCATGACAAGAAACTATCTGTTTTCTCTACTTATAAAATGTCGTGAGATTGTTTAATAACCGGGATTTTGCTTACCTGCCAAAGCCGGATTTTGCTGAATTTCCGTTTGCGGAATTGGCCAGAGTTCATATTTAGCATTCCAGTTAGGTGAGAAAGATGACATAACAGCCTGTGCCCGCCCCGTCCGAACCAGATCATACCAACGATGTCCTTCAAAGGCCAGCTCATATTGGCGCTCACGTTCAATGACCAGCAACACATCAGCCTGAGCACCAACCGCAGCGGCTGGTGCTTTTGCCCGTGTACGCAATACGTTAATGTCAGCCACCGCACCTGTTGTTCCAGCTAATTTTCCCTGCTGAGCTCTGGCTTCAGCCCGAATTAAGTACATTTCGGCCAGCCGCATCAGCACAATGTTGTTGTTATCTTCTGAAGCCGTACCGTATTTCCTCACCGACCAACCATTATCATTGCCTTTCAGGTTGTTGGAATCGAATCCAATTGTCGTGTTGCGGGTACCAGATTCTGTAGAGTTAAGCGCCAGAACGAGCTGGTTCGAGGGAATCACTTCCCGACGTCCTACCAGTAGATTATTTAAGGCAAAATTGCCAGTTCCCGGATCATCTGTAAGGTTATAACCAACCTCCAGAATCGACTCGTGCGTAAAATCTTTCAGGACAATGTCTATAAAATTAGCCTCCAGTGTATAAACACCTGAATTAATCACTGTAGTCGCTAGTTCTTCGGCCTTTGCCCAGTTTTTTAGGTATAAATAGTAGCGAGCCATTGCCGCCTGACAGGTAATTTTATTTGCATAGGTCGCATTTGTAGTTATATCAGTCGACCCAGAGGCTACGGTAGGTAAATCCGTTAGTGCTGCCGTATAATCCGCCAGTACAGATGTCAGAATAGTAGTTTTATCTGTTCTTGGGATATTGCTGTTTATTGATCGATCAATGGTAGTTACCTGTGGAATATCACCATACGTATAGACGCCGATAAAATTAGCCCAGCCTCGCAGAAAACGAGCCTCTGCCGTAACGCTCTTCCGGGTTGTTTCAGGAACACCGCTAACAAGCGGCAAACGCTCCAAAATGAAATTAGCGACATAAATTGTCGAGTACAAGTTTTGCCATAATGCATCTACAGCGCCATTGGCAGCCGTAATCTGTTTGGTACCCAATTCACGATAATCATTAAATGTACCGTTAAACTGGATATTATCTACCGTAAAATCACCTGCAATAATGTTGGGAGATGCTGACCCGCGCAAAGCGCTGTATAAACCAACCCGAACTGTTTGTACGTCATTAGGTTCGTTTAGTACCAGATCGTCCACAAGTAAAGCTACCGGCTTGGGCTCCAGCACAGGCTGGCAGGCGGCCAGACTAACCAGTACTACCAGTACACTATATCGTATAAGGCGAATCACTTTAACCATTATGCTACGTGTCAATATAGTATCTATTAAAAACTGAGGGATAGACCCACCAGCACGGTTTTTATCTGAGGTAATGTAAAAAAATCAATTCCCTGGGCCGTTGTTGACCCATCGAGTGTGCTCACTTCGGGGTCTGAGCCTGAATAGCGGGTCAACGTCCAGAGATTCATGGCCGATGCATACAAACGAGCATTACCAACTTTGTATTTATTGGTCCATTTCTTCGGGAAATTATACCCAAAGGATACGTTTTTCAGACGCAGATAGGAACCGTCTTCCAGAAATCGGCTACTCAGGTAATTATTGTATGAATTTAGGTACTCATACTTGGGTACACTGGTAATATCGCCTTCTTTCTGCCAGCGCTTAAGCGCCTGCCGTATTTGATTATTTTGCAGATCAGCCCCGGAATTGAGGAGCGTTACGTTCGAAAAATTCAGGATGCTGTTGCCATAAGAAGCCTGAAAAAACACGCTCAGATCGAATCCTTTCCAGGAGACCTTATTCGTCAAACCACCAACCAGTTTGGGTTGAGCATTTCCAATTACTTGCCCATCGTCGGGAGAAATCCGGCCATCGCCGTTTTTATCGTCATATATAGCATTGCCTGTAGCAGGATCGACCCCCAGGAATTTCAGCCCCCAGAACGTACCAAGCGGCTGACCGGGCAAGATAACGTTCGTGTTAGAAACCCCGTTTCCCGTATAGCCCCGAAATACGGGCTGACTACCGGTCAGCTCAACAACTTTGTTTTCGTTGTGCGATATATTCAGGTCCGTACTCCAGCGCACCGCTTTATTGATGTTTACGGTTGATATGGTTAGCTCGACGCCCCGGTTCGCCACTTTTCCAATATTGCCCTGAACGTTACTAAAACCCGTCGTTTGTGGAATAGGCTGCGCAAACAATAGCTTGTCGGTCAGGTTATCATACGCGTCGATCGTTACGTTGAATCGCCCGCTGAAGAAGGAAGCATCCAGACCAATATTTGCTTCGCGCGTGCGTTCCCACTGCAATAACGGATTCGCCAGCGCGGCTGGCCCTACGCCGGTTGCCCCACTGTAGGTAGCCGATGCCCAGGTACCCAGAAACTGATAGTCGCCAATGCGCTCATTGCCCGTAAACCCATAACTTGCTCTTAGTTTCAGATCGCTCAAGGCCCGAAAACCCTCCAGAAATTTCTCACTTGAGATACGCCAGGCTACGGAACCTGATGGGAATATGCCGAAACGCTTATTTTGACCGAAACGTGATGACCCATCGTAGCGGGTTGTCAGGGTAGCTAAGTACTTATCGTCATAGGCATAGTTGACTTCGCCAAAAGTTGAAATCAAGCCATTGTTCGTTACTATACCATCACCCTGGTCAACAATACCGGCAGACCGTATATACGTAAAGTCATCGCTGGGAAACAGTCGTCCCTGTACACTACCACTTCGATACGTAGTCTGCAACAATTCAAAGCCTGCCAATGCGGTAAACCGGTGTTTCTCCGCCAGCGTGAAACTGTAGTTCAGTGTGTTCGTATTAATAAACGTAGATACATTGGTACTGCTATACGTACCGTATCCATGTCCTCCGACAGAGGTTAGAAACCCACCAATAGCGGTTGTAGACGGTTCGTAATCGTCCTCCGTTATGTTGTTATAATCGATGCTGAACTTCGTCCTGAACCGGAGATTCGGCATAATCTCGTACTCGCCATAAACTCCACCCAGCATCTTTATCGTGTATACATTAAAGCGTGGCAAGAGCGCCTGTCCAACGGGGTTGAAGTTTGGAAACCCAGCGTAATTAGCTCCATCGCCAGGTCCATATAATCTACCCTGTTCGTTATAAGGAGCGTAGTAAGGTAAACTCTTTACCGCGCCGGAATAAACGCCATCCAGAAAATTATCGCCCTTTACCCGTCTGTTCAGTGCTCTCGACAAGGTCAGGTTCGTGCCAAATGAGAGCTTCTGCGTGGCTTTATGATCGAATTTAAACTGGCCTGTATAGCGCGTAAACTGGTTGTTTAGCTGAACGCCCTGCTCATCTCGGTAGCTTCCACTGAGGTAGAATTGCGTTTTGTCGTTGCCGCCCTGCGTTGAGAGTTGGTATTGCTGATAAACGCCTTTGCGCAACGTAGCATCAACCCAATCGGTATTCACCGCATCCGTTACACCTCTGATCAAGCCCAATTTATCAGGATCTTGCCCGGCATTGGTAACGGCCTCCCGCTGAAGGGTTAGTAATTCACTTGCATTGAGTAAATCAGGCCGACGAACCACGTCGGTCATTCCACGCTGTACATCCAGGGTAAAGCTTGTTTTTTGATTCGATTTCCCACGTTTAGTCGTTATCAATACGACACCGTTAGCCGCCCGCGAGCCGTAAATGGCTTTGGCCGAAGCATCTTTTAATATCTGCATCGACTCAATATCATTGGGATTGAAGAGAGCCAGCGCATTGTCGGTCTGTCCCCCGAATTCACGCTCAGATAGAGCTCCATCCTGTACTGGTACGCCATCAACAATGAATAAAGGCCGGTTGCTGGCCGAAATCGACGTAGATCCACGGATACGTACCGTCAGGCCTCCCCCTGGTGTGCCCGACGACTGTGTCACCTGAACGCCAGCCGCCTGTCCCTGTAGTGCCTGATCCAGACTTGTAACCGGAATGTCTTTAAATCGGTCGGGAGAAACGGACGCAATGGAGCCCGTAATGTCTTTCCGTTGTGTGGTGTTATAACCCGTCACAACGACCTGGCTTAGTTCATTGATGGACTCCTGCATTTGCACGTTGACAACCGTGCGATTGCCAACGGTTACTTCCTGCGTAACAAGTCCAATAGAGGTGAGCAAAAGAACAGCGTTTGGACTGGAAATCGCAATGGTATAATTCCCGGCTGCGTCCGTGCTGACGCCGTTGGTTGTTCCCTTAACGACAATATTCACCCCTGGTATAGGCTGGCCATCCTGCGCCGACGTAACCCTTCCCGATATACGCAGCCCCTGAGCAAACAACCAACCCGGTAGCACAGCCAGCAAAGCAGACCAGATAAGAAGACAGTAAAATTTTCTCATGTATAGGTTATATTCCAGATAATTTCTTTAGGATGTGTGTACTACGTTCGAGCGAAACAATCTATTGAAAAGCTTAGCAAGCTACTATTTTTTCAAACGTAAAACTCGCCTTCATCGTATAAATCCATTGACTAACCAGACCATAAAAATAGGTCTGTTTTTCAGTTAGTTTACTGAATAGAACCTGACGTTGTCATAGCCTTATGAAACATCTTTACCAAGTATACGCAGTTTTGATCTCAATTGATGCACTACGTGTCCCTTTAAGCCTGGCATGCGATTTCCCTTACCTTGTTAAAACCAAAAGAGGCTCTCCGTTACTAACGGAGAGCCTCCTGACACAAAGCAGTAATCAGTATTTACTACGTCTGTTCTTTATGACATGATGGAATACTAAAAATTGGGATTTTTGGTAGCAACGCTGTTTGTCGCTGGATTTAATACCGATTCATCAGCGGGAACATCCCAGTAATCCAGGAAGTTATAGTTAACGGTAACGTTTTTATTGACGACACCCGCCGTTGTTACTACGGTATTGCCATAGCTTCCACCACCGTTGGCGATGTCATACGTCCAACCCCAGCGTCTGCTATCATAAAATGAGAGTCCGCGGCCGAAAAGAGCAACCCGTCTTTCTTTGGTCAGCTCCGTAAGGGCTTTGGCCAATGTCAAACCTGTTCCTTTAACGGCAGCCACTCCGGCTCCCTGAAAGGTTCTTACAGCGTCAACGTATCCCAGGCCAGTCTCTATGTTGTTCAGACGCATATTCGCTTCGGCCAGCATCAGCGCATTTTCTTCATAGCTACCCGCAATGAATAGCTCGTAGGCACCAACGTTCTTGCTTCCATACGTATATACGGCTCCACCACTCGCATTATCAACTAAACTATAGCGTGTTGTATAGTTGTAATTGTTTGTATAGGTGGTCTTCGTGTCAAAATTCGTTGACAGCCGTTTATCCCCCGTGTTAAAGTTTTGAATAAACCGTTCACTGATCTTAAACGTCGTAGCGGTATTAACACCCGTCGTCAGCGAACCAACCGTGCCGCCCGAAGCAGAAAAGAATGAATTTTGTGGAGTACTTCTTCCTGTAAAGACAAAATCATCCGCTTTGATGCCGTTTGTGACTAAGGTCAGGATGCTGTTCCAATCGGCAGTCGTTATAGGCGTTGTAGACGACTTGGTAATTGTGGCGTTGGGATTTCCATTCACGAACGGAGCCAGTTTATTCACCAGGATATTACGAGCCAGCATGGTATTGATGTTACGCTTCCACATATCTACGGTCAAAACACCACCATGACCTACCTGATTAGCGACCGGAATCAGTTGCGTCAACACGGCCTGATAGTCGCTGGCGCTGGTAATGCTCGTCAACGTAGTGGCAGCCTGATTAAAAAATGTATTAGATTGACTAATGATGGCATCATGCAGCACGTATTCGCTGCTGGCAACACCCGCCTTATCGAGAATAAGACCCGAATAATACATCGATCCGATAGAGGCATAGGCATATCCCTTCCACCAGTAACACCACGCTTTTATCGTATTGGCCCGGCTGGCAGCATCGCCCGAAAACTTGATACCATCCACAAGACTCAATACGTTATTGCACGCATTGTTCAGCGCATACATATTCAACCACTGATAATAGAGTGGGTTGTTGCTGGCTCCCGTTGAGGCACGACTATTATACGACCGAATGATCCCTATGGCAGGCGACGGATTTGTCAATTTAGTACCATCGTCTAAGATAATATAGTCCGGTACGCCTATGGTGGTGACCTGATTGTTCGATGCATCAGCACCCACTAAATCGGCCATAAGCTCACTGTACCCCCAAGGCAACGAAAAGTAACTGTTGCCCAGCCAGTTATCTCCATTCAAAAAGCCGTTGATATATACGCCCCCCTGCGCCAGTGAGATAAGGCCAGATTCTGTATTAACATTGGCGGTTACTGTAGGAGCGTTTGGGTTACCAACGTCCAACTGTTCTTTGCAGGAAACTGCGCTCACGAAAATTGCCGTGAAACAGATCGTGTAAAGAAATTTATTTGTCTTTATGAGTTTCATGTTGAAAGAAAGTTTTAAAAGTTAGAACCCGATATTCAGTCCAACCTGATACGACTTGGTGTTAGGCAGCGTGTTGTGATCTATACCTCTGTCGAAAGAGGAGTTAGACGCACCTGAACTGATTTCAGGATCAAACCCGGTATACTTGGTAACGGTCAGCAGATTCCGACCGGTAAGCACTAACTGGCAGCGATTAATATAGGGTAGTTTAACAACCTTACCCAGATCAAAAGCCAGCGAAATATTCCGTAACCGCAGGAAAGACGCATCTTCAACAAAGAAGTCTTTAGTTGCATTGTTTCCAGCACCACGGGTACTACCCCATAGTGCATAATAGGCACTCGCCCAATACGCGGTGTACGCACCTGTCTGTCCGTCGATTGTTACGGGTTTGGAGAAATCGCCGTGGATACCATCGCGGTACATCCATTCTTTCGTCTGATTGTATAAGTGACTTCCATATACCCAGTCGAACTGGAAATTTAATGTCAGGAAATCCTTGAAACTAAACGAGTTAATGAACGACGCATTGAACTTTGGATTGGGGTTAGCCAACGGATATTTTTCATCCGTAAACTGAATCGCCATCGTTGCCTTATCCACCACCCGTCCATCGACCATCGTATACTTCGAGGCATCACCTTCTGTAATGTACCGCGAACCATCCTGACGGGTAAAGGCCGTGCTCGTCATGGCCTTATACCCAAATACCTGACCAATTTGCTGACCGGCTGTCAATACCAGGGCAGCATCTCCTGCGCCTGACGTCAAGATAATGTCGGCACCGCCTGAAATAGCATCAATTTTGGAGATCTGATGACCAAAGTTGGTTGTGAAATCCCACTTCAGCCCTTTGGAATTAAAGACTGGCAACGTCAGCGAGAACTGAATTCCGTTTGACGACATGTCGATCGCATTGGTCAATTGGCCGGTTGAGCCAAGCGATGGTTGTACACTGACCGTGTAGATTACGTTTTCGCTCTTCCGCTTCCAGTACGTAAACGAACCGTTGATTGAGTTAAGCCAGTTGCCCTGACCAAGACCAATCGTAAAATCAGTACCGAGTTCAAGTTCTTTTGATACTTCCACCTTCAAATTCGCATTGTTGCTGGTAGTCGGTATCGTATAAACCAGGCCCGATCCAAGATTTTGCTGACCTAAAACAGGGTATCGGTCAAAAGCACCCGGCTGAATACCCGCTTCGCCATACGCCCCTCTCAACTTAAAGTATGACAATGTATTCGAAATGCCACTGTTCTTCATGAACGAAAACGGCGCAATATGGGCATCAAAGTGCGGGAACGTAAAGGGTGTAGAACCGGCACCAAACGCTGATGACCAGTCCGTTCGGAAACCGGCAGTAAGACCACCGTAATCGCCGAAATCAACTTTCTGGTTCACCAGGTACCCGTACGTAACGAATGGTTCCACATAATCGCCATTGTGCTTAGTGGTATTATCGTACGAGGCTACACCCTGCGATGACGTAGACGAGATATTGAAAGGCGGTGCCAGCCCTAACCCTAACCCATACGTATCATACTCTTCGTACTTCTTCTTACGATAATCGAATGATATCTGCGTGCTAGTCTGAATCGGCAATTTTATATGGAAGTCATTCTCAAAATCGGTCCGTATATAGGCAGTGGCCAGGAAGTTCTGGAACGTAGTGTTATACTGCCAGTTCGTGATTTCGCCCTTATTATCGGGAGCAAAGTATGATGACCAGGTGTCATAATACGTAGAATTGATATTTGCCGACTGGTTGAAATATGTCCATCGTGAGTTTTCCGTACGATAGTTGAGGCCATATTTAGCGTTCAATTCTAAAAATTTGTTGATACTGTAATTAGCATCAAAGTTTTGGATGACATCTATTTTATTGTCCAGGCCGCTGGTGTACTGCTGCTGATAAAATGGGTTCGCGGCATTCACACTCAAAAAGTCGGCTGTCTGGTAGCGGGGGTACGTTCCATCGGCCAGCTTTGCGGTCAAATCAAAGAATGGGGAGGTATTGAAAAAGCCGTATACGGAGCCAATGCTACCCAACGAGTTGCCTTTCCCGTAATCATAACCGCCCGGAGCGCCTAAGCCTGGATGAAGCGTATTTTTGGTGTAAACCAGTTGGGTGGTCGAACGTAGCGTAAACCCCTTAAACAGTTCCGTACCCAAATTGGCGGTCAGGTTGCTCCGGTCTATATAGCCATTTTTCATTACGCCACTAACCGTGTGGTTGTTGGCGGCAGAGATCGCAAAATCGCTTTTTTCCGACGCGCCCGAAATACTGATGCTATTGTTGGTTGTAGAACCGGTCTGAAATACTTGCTTAAACTGGTCATAGTATTTCAGATTAGCATTGTAGGGCGTATTCGAAACATTTCGGGTGTCCAATATGGCATAGCGCGTTGCTCCGCCGTATTTATAGGATATACCTTCAATGGAACCGTATTCATTATAAGTCAATGGTTTGCCCGACGGATCGATGAGGTTGTTGCTGGCATCCGTCAGGTAAGGATGAAGATCCGCTTTTCTGACGTTGCCACTGTTGATAAACTCGTTGGCCGAATAGCTGGTCGAGAAATTGACCGCTACGCGACCTTTTTTACCTTTTTTAGTAAAGACCTGAATAACGCCATTGGCGCCCTGCGCGCCATAAATAGAAGCAGAAGCTGCACCTTGGACCACTTCAACGCGCTCTACGTTGCTCAGGTCCAGCGAGTTAATATCAGTCGCAGCAATCTGAACACCATCCACCATGATCAGTGGCTTGGTACCGCCCTGCACCGTGTTGATCCCCCGAAGTACAATGTTTACCGGATCGCCAGGGTTACCACTGACCGATGAAATCTGGGCACCCGGTATTTTACCGATCAGTGCCTGGTCAATAGAGGCAGTTGGTGTCTGGGGCAGGTTTTTACCGGATACACTTTCAACCGCAATCCCTAACTTGGCTTTGCTTGTGGCGACCCCGCTACCCGTTACAACCACTTCCGTGAGCAGGCGGGAATCAGACACTAAACTTACATTCAGTTCAGACTGGTTGCCGATAGGAATCTCCTGAGTAGCTACTCCTACGAAGCTAAAAATCAATACGCTCCCTTTGGCTTGTGGCACTGAGATGTCAAAAATACCGCCCACGTCGGTCGTCGTACCCTTGGTTGTACCTTTCAATACAACCGAGACGCCCGGTAAAGGCGATCCGTCTTCTGCCGACGTAACCTTGCCGACAATTCTTCGATCCTGCGCCCACGCCGTGGACCAGAGTGAGCATATCAATAGCATACTCACTAGTAAAATTCTCTTCATAGCATATTTAGTGTTAGGCCAAAAAAACGAGTCTCTTTTAACAAATCTATAAAATGAAGAAAATCATTACAAATCTTTTGAATCAATTTAATACATCGATTCTAAATTTTAAGATCATTGTATTTTTCAATATATTATTTTGTCAATATGAATTTTGATTCTTCAAACAGGATTCATTAAAATTTATATAATTATGGCGTCCATCGACTACTTTTTAAGTATTTGTACGTGTTATTATTACTCAATCATGGACTGACCAAGTTTTTTTCGGAAGCAGGCAGATATACTGTACCGGCAAGGAATTTTAATGCCGTTTTAATATTTAAGTGGTCGAATAAGAAGCCATTAGAGGCTGTCTGACTTTATTATATCGTATACGTATTGACTTGGTCTCTTCAAACAAAAAGAGAGACTCCTCCATTACAGAAGAACCTCTCTTTGTATAATCACAATTTGGCTGACCCTACATTTATTACTTAGGGTTTTTCGTTGGCGCACTGCCCGAAGCGGCTGCGTTGTACACCAACTCATTATCAGGCACGTCCCAATAGTCCAGGAAGTTATATTCGATAGTACCATTCGTGCTTACCTTACCTGTTTTGTCGACGATAACTGCTCCTTTACGGCCGCCACCGCTGGCAATTGGGTCAATTATACCCCAACGACGGGCATCATAGAAGGCCAGACTCCGGAAAGCCAATCCTACCCGACGCTCCCGGCGCAGTTCCTCTTTTGCCTGCGCCAGCGTTAAACCAGTACCTGTAACGGCCGCCAAACCTGCGCCCTGCGCTGTCCGAACGGCGTCAATCGACTTCAAGCCATCCTCGATTTTACCCGTATTGATGAGCGCTTCCGCCTTCATCAACTCGTTTTCTTCGTAACTACCAGCCAGATACAACTCGGTACCGCCTGCTGTCCGGTCGCTGAGCACGATGGCACCAGCTACTTTTTTGCCACCGTCAACCAACTGCCAGCGCGTGTTAAAAGCCTGACCACGGCTACTTTCACCAATCCAGGGGGTAGCGCGTTGCGTAAAGTTATTTTCCAGCCGTTTGTCGCCCGTTTTGAAATCCTGAATCAGGCGTTCGCTGATTTTATACGTAGCGCCACCCGATGGATCACCTGTCGCTTTAGCAGCTACCGTACCCGTTAGCGGGGCCAGCATATCACCGCTGGCATTCGAACGACCCGTAAATACGTTATCAGTGGCCATAGTTCCGTCATTAACTAAAGTCAGCAATTGTGTCCACTGAGCAGCCGTCATAGCCGATGTTTTGGTGTTTACCAGCAAGTTACGGCCTTTGAGCGTATTTATACTGCGTTTCCACATAGCTGTAGTTGGTACGCCCCCTTTGCCAACCTGATTAAAGTTAGGAATGAGCAGGGTCATTACAGCCGTATAGTCGCTCGATGTACCGATAGTCGTTAGCAGTGCAGCCGCTTTATCGAGATTCGAATTAGATTCTTCGATAAGCTTTTCTTTTGCTACGTAATTTCCGTTAGTACCATTTGATGCATTGTTGATGATACCGGCATAATACATGGAGCCAATGTGCGCGTAGGCGAACCCTTTCCACCAGTAAGCCCAAGCCTGGATCGTCGCCTTTTTTGCGGCTGCATCACCTGTAAAAGCAACCTGCTCCGCTAATTCCAGTACTTTATTCATCTGGCTGTTCAGTGAATACATGTACCACCATTCGTGGAACAGCGGGTTGGCGCCCTGGTTGGCGTTAACGTTAATCTGACGAATCAGCGCAATTTGTGTATTAGGCGCATTTGGGTTCAATACCTTTGAACCGTCATCCAGAATGACATAATCAGGATTACCAATTTGATTACCAAACTGGTTGGCCGCTTCTTCACCGACTTCATCAGCCATAAGCGAATGGACGCCCATGGCACCAGACCAGAAATAGCCCGGAATACCGTCGTATAAATCGGATTTGATTTCCCGGACTCCATTTACATAAACACCACCCTGAGCAAGGTTAATAATACCCGACTGAGTATTGGCACTGGCAACGGTTGGCTGGTTCGGATTTTTCACATCCAGCTGCTCCTTACAGGACGTAGCAAAACCCAGCAGTAAGGTCGCTACTATTATTTGTATTTTTTTCATTGACGAATCCTTGAAGTTTAAAGTAATCGGCTGCCGCTATGTACCTAATAATCAGCAGCCAAAAACAAATTTAGAAACCGATGTTCAGGCTGGCCTGGTATGAACGCAGGTTAGGCATCGTGTTGTGGTCCGTTCCCCGATCCCAGGCCGAGTTACCAGTACCCGAACTGATTTCAGGATCATAGCCCGTATACTTGGTAGACGTCCAGAGATTACGGCCTGATAAAACCACCTGTGCCCGGCGTAGTACGGGTGCGTTCACCAGTTTGCTCAAGTCGAAGCCAATCTGCACATTACGCAGGCGGAGGAACGAAGCGTCTTCGTAGAAGTAGTCTTTCGTACCGTTAGCCGCGCGTTGTGCGTAAACACCGCGGTAAAAGGCCGTCCAGGCACCCGTTTGACCTTCGATGGTAAATGGATTGGCGTAGTCGGCATGAATACCATCGCGGTACATCCATTCTTTCGTTTGGTTATAGACGTGGCTACCATGAACCCAATCGATCTGGAACCCGAACGTCAGGAAGTTTTTGTAGGTAAAGTCATTGATGAACGACATGTTAAACTTCGGGTTCGGATCGCCAAAGCTGTATTTGTTGGCCGAGAAGAACGGCTGTTTGGTCGCTTTGTTAACCACAAATCCATTGCTGGCTACGGTGTAGAGCGATTGCTGATCCTGTGGGATGTAAAGACTCCCATTTACGTCTCTCGCATCGAGCTGATGAATACTTACGTAGCCATATAATTGCCCAATTTTTTCGCCAGCTCTCAGTACATAGTTGGTGCTCCCTGCATTCGACAGAACAACCACTTCGGCATTGTTCTTGACGGCCGTGATCTTCGATGTTTGCTTGCTAAAATTAGTGGTCAGATTCCATGAGAAATCTTTCGTACGAATAATAGACGCGTTCAACGATGCCTGGAAACCGTTCGAGGCCAGTGAGAAGGCATTATCTTTAACAGAGTTGATACCTGCCGAAGGAGCCCCATTCACGTCGAAAATAGCGTTATCGGTCGAACGATCCCAGTAACTAGCCGACAGGCGAATGCTGCTCAACCAATCAGAGCCTTTCAACGGAGTCAGGCCCAGATCAGCACCAATTTCTAGTTCTGACGACACCTCTACGTCCAGATTTGGATTTGGCTGGCTAGCTGGTGTATAGAATGAGTTGGCATTACCCAATGTCCGGGTGTTCAATACCTGATACCGGTCAAATGGTTTTGGCTGAATACCAGCCTTACCAAAAGCTGCTCTCAATTTTAACTCGGGGAAGATGTTGGCAAGTGCACTATTCTCCCAGAATTTAAGCGCCGAAGGCCGAAAATATCCATTAGCCCGTGGAAACGTAAACGGTTTGGAACCACTACCAAATGCCGACGAAAAGTCGGTTCGGAAACCGCCCGAAATTCCGGCCAGATCACCAAAATCAATCTGCTGATTCACTAAATAACCATAGGTAATAAACGGCTCCGTATAATCCCTGAAGGTTTTGAACGTAGACGCCTGAGCCGCCGTAAATGGCTCGTAGGAAGGCAACGACAAACCATAGGTATTGTATTCGCGGGATAGCCGGTTCCGATAATCAAAGGAAACCTGGGTTGACGTCGTAATCGGAACATTCAGTTTGAAATCCTTCTGAAAGTCGGTGGTAATGAATGCCGATGCCAGGAAGTTCTGATACGTTGTATTCAGGCTATAATTGTCAATTTCACCTGATGCATCCGTTGCATAGTTTCCCTGGTAGTTGCTTCCCTGGTAGTATTGTACATTCCGATTACTTACCTGATTCGGGTAAGTCGTAATGATCTCCTGGCGCGAGTAATTGATACCGTATTTAGCATCTAACATTAAGAATTGGTTGATTTTATAGTTCAGATTCAGGTTCTGAATGATATCAACTTTGTTATCCTTATTGTCCGTATAACGCTGCCAGTAGCTCGGGTTATTGTGGTTAACCCCTACCGCATCACCATAATAAATACCCGGATTGCCATCTGGATCAAGTGCAGAGAAATCAGCAAAAGGCCGGGCGTTATTCAACGCGTAAAGAATGTTACGGTCATTCGATTTGATGGTACTCTTGGTATAAATCAGCTGAGTCGTTGAGCGGAATGTCAATCCTTTTGCCAGTTCAAAACCTAAGTTTGTACCGATGTTGGTACGTTGGTAACCGCCGTTGTTGATGATGTTACTTTCCTGCCGGTTGTTCGACGCCGATATAGAGAAGTCAAATTTATCGCGACCGCCCGACATGGCAACACTGTTGTTATAGGTGTTTGAAGGCCGGAAAAAGTACGCATAGTGGTCCTGATATTTCAGGTTCGCCGTATACGGCTTGTCGGCTTTGTTATTGACGTCGAGCGGGTTATACTGAACGTTCTCGCTGTATACTAACGTATTTGGATCGAACGTCAATGGCTTGCCCGACGTACCAATAACGTTGTTTTGCGCATCGGTGATAAACCCATTAAACTGCGATTTAGCTACACCGCCTACGTTCAGGTATTCATTACGAGTTATGCTCGATGAGATATCGACGTTTAGTTTACCTGATTTACCTTTTTTGGTAAATACCTGAATGACACCATTAGCACCCTGCGCTCCATAGAGTGTAGCAGCAGCAGCACCCTGAACAACCTCAACGCGCTCGATGGTGTTCGGATCAATACTGCTCAATAAACTCGTTGGGTTACTGTTGAAGTTTCCGTTCGTGTCATACGTAGATGCATCGACCTGCACACCGTCAATTAACAGAATCGGAGCCGTTCCCCGGTTGATGGTGTTGATACCACGTAGTACAATGTTCACGGGAGCACCCGGTGTACCGTTGCCACTGGAGATTTGCGCACCAGCAATTTTACCGACCAGAGCCTGATCGATAGAAGCCGTTGGCGTTTGTGGGAGATTTTTGGATGACACCGACTCAACGGCGATCCCTAGTTTACGCTTGTCGGTAGCTACCCCAACCCCCGTGACAACCACTTCGGAAAGTTGACGTGAATCAGAGACTAAGCTCACGTTCATTTCAGATTCGTTCCCGATTCTGATTTCCTGTGTGGTTACTCCCACGAAGCTGAATACTAAAACGGCACCTTTGCTGGCTGTGGGTAGCGAGATGTCATAAATACCGCCAGCATCGGTGGTCGTGCCTTTGCTTGTACCTTTTACTACAACTGATACACCTGGCAGGGGTGATCCATCTTCTGCCGACGTGACTTTGCCGACAACTCTTCGTTCCTGCGCCCACGCCGTAGACCAGAGTGAGCATACCAATAGCATACTCACTAATAAAATTCTCTTCATACGTATAGTTATTGTTAGGTTAAGAAAACGAGTTTCTTTACAACAAAGCTATACAATGAAAAAGTCATTACAAAGTTTTTATTCTAAACCATATTAGTAGCCAAATATTTCTAAAATGAACGCATCTACCTAATAATATTCTGATTTATCCGAATTGCATTTTCTCATATAAATAGAATTATTTCAATTTAGCCCGTTTATCAAAATAATCTGTGCTTAAGTAGTTTATACTACCAGCGAATAAGTAATTCTTGTGTCCAGCCAATTCGCAAAATAATTCAAGTTTAGCTTGTCACTATGAATATACTTCTGTCATGTTCGCATAGTAGAAATACTCAACTACTGGCCACTCATCGGTATTATTTGGAACAAAGTCGTAATAGACCTATAGGAAAATGAAAGTCATTTTTCTATAGGTCTACCCTTCACAACAGAACGCCGGACCATGTGGCCCGGCGTTCTGCTTATTTAGCTTTACTACGTCTTATGATAGTTCCGGCACAGGTCGATTGAGTGCCTTGTCAATATCAGCGCTTAGGGAACGGGTATACTGATAACCGACACGGAACAGATCCCGCGCCTTGCTGATGTCTGTCGTGCTATATTGGGCCAGTTGAGGTGGTTCGATCAATACGTTGCATTTTGAAAACCGCTCTCTTGTTTTACTCTGCACAGCCAGTACCAGACTGCGCTCGATAACTCCCCGCATCGATCGAATGGGCTTGCGCGGTCCCAACACATTGCAATGCGAACCAATCAGGAAATCGACTTTATGAGCAATGACATCAACCGGCAGATTATTTAATACGCCCCCATCCACAAACTGACGTTTATTGATGAGCATGGGTTCGAAAATTCCGGGCAAACAACAGGAGGCCAGGACGGGGCGGATTAGCTCGCCCTTCTCAAAAACAACCAACTCGCCTTCATTTAGATCAACCGCGACAACGTGCAGCGGAATTTTCAACCCCTCAAATGTGTCGTGCGGGATAAATTTTTTATACAATTCAACAATCATGTCGAGTCGTAACAGACCCATACGATTCCAGGCAGGGCGAAGGTGACGCACAAACGACGACGATTCGATGATTTTCAAGCTCTCGTCGGGGGTGTATCCCTGGGCCAACAGCGCACCCGTAATGGCGCCGGCGCTGGTTCCAGCAATCTGGTCGAAGCTGATCCCCATTTCCTGCAAGGCTTTGATAACACCCAGGTGAGCAATGCCTCTGGCCCCGCCACCCGATAAAACTAAACCGATTTTCATTACGTGATTGATACGTTCGTTTGCACCTCAATAACGGTAAGGATAAGGATTTGGTTGTGTAGTCGACCAGGCTATAGAAACTCTACCAGTTTTCCTTTTTCCCTGATGCGTGGCCCTTTCTCAGTTATTTCGACGGTGGCCGCTTCCGTTACGGGATCGTGCTCGAAAACCAGAATCCAGTTTTCGTCGGCGGCTTTTGTTAAAATTCGGGCTTTCTCGTCCATTGTCAGCAAGGGACGAACATCATAACTCATAACATACGGCAAGGGCACATGCGCTGACGATGGGATCAAATCGGCCATATAAGCCACGGTCCGACCGTTGATTGTAAAAACGGGCAGGGTCATTTTTTCGGTATGTCCGTCTACATATAGCAAGTCAATTTCAGTAAATGGAAACGGACTCTCGGTCAGGAATTTCAACTGGCCGCTCTCCTGTAACGGTAGTATATTTTCCCGCAGAAACGACGCTTTTTCGCGTGAATTCGGGTTAATGGCCCAATTCCAGTGTGCCGGGTGCGTCCAATACGTAGCATTTGGAAAAACGGGCGCGAATCGATCATCGGTTCGTTTGACTGCTCCACCAACATGATCAAAGTGCAGATGAGTCAGCAATACGTGTGTTACGTCGGTTTCCGAATAGCCCGCTTTATGGATTGAATCGAGCAACGTAGCCTCACCGTGGAGATCATAATGGCCGAAAAATTTGGCATCCTGTTTCGTGCCGATACCCGTATCGACAACCAGTACGTTACCATCCGATTCATACAGCAGACAACGCATAGCCCAGGTGCATCGATTCTGCTCGTCAGCAGGATTAAGCTTCTGCCAAAGCGGTTTGGGCACAACGCCAAACATAGCCCCACCGTCGAGTTTGAAAAGGCCAGTGTCAAGGGTCTGGAGAGTCATACAAACGTTTTTCGGCAAGTTAGGCTTTTATAATATGCACCCAGAAGCCAATTTCCCTTAGTTGACCAGCGGTAAGCCTGATTTGCTTGTTCGAAAAGCACCAATTTCGATTTAAAAATGAGTCTATTAGCTATACACTATCAGCCCGGCAATAGATATGAAAACGACTACAGAGCGATACGTAGTGAGAAACATTTTACAGTAAAATCAACTGTTGGTATTCCTGACGTTATCTTATCAGAGTGTAAGTCCACTAAGCATGCTCTGTAAAAGAAGAATTGAAGCGCCAACGGCTCCGGCGGTTATAACAACGCCCAGGATAACCGTCCGACCCGGAGCCGAACGTTTCTCAACAGCATACATGGCGTCAGGCTTGCCTTTTTGCAATGACCCATACACTTTTGTGAGCTGGCCGATTCGCACCACCTCAACTTTATCGACCCAAAAAGAATGCTCAATTTGGTGAGCATCGGTCATTGTCTTATCAAATGAATAGGTCAACGATTGCCCAACCCGTAGCGGAGAATTTTCCATCGTGTAGGCGAAAACCTTCTCTTTGGTTTTGGCATGCACGATGGCGTCTTTGATCGGGAAGTCAGCAATGGCAACGTAGGTCTTTGGAGGAATTTCAGTCAGGCGATTGGCACGGGCGGTTGTCCGGTACGGCTCCGCACGCATATTTTGATAGAAATAACGAACAGTATCGGTCGGAGCTTTTCCAGGAAGTGTGGCAAGCTGGCTGTAGGCAGTTTTGTTGCCGTTACGTTCGAAAAAGCTCTTCGTCCAGTCGATGTATAGAGGTTGGTCTGTTTTATTGAACAGCAGAAAACGCATCCGGCCGCCCGCTTCCCACAGGTTATACACCGCCCTAAGGTGATCGTTTTCAACAGTAAAGTCCTTTTCAATCAGCTTTACCTGTTCCGATTTTACGGACGCTACGTGATAAATCGAGTTCGTGCAGCTTAGCAACAGCCCAAGTGACAAAAGTGATAGAAGTTTTTTCATGATACTGCTTTGGTTAAGAAGAAAATATGTAGAGGATGGGGTTATTGAAGACGCTCATTACGGAGCAATCAAATAAATTCCATTATCTGTAAAGCGCAGCCTGTTTCGCCTGCTCGACAATGGTGAACTTCTGAAGTCGCTTTCGCGCGTCAACCGCTATGAGTTTCTCCCCAGCTTCGATACGTTTAGTCATAACGGCCCCTGTTGCCATACCCAAAAAGGGCATCGACGCACTAATACCGATTACGTAGAGTTCTTTTTTCGACGGAAAATCAATGAATCCTTTCGGCTTGTTATCTCTTTCGTTGAACACAACCGTGATGGCTGCCCCCGCAGCTGCCCCAATTAAAAACCCTTTGAGAAGGCTATTCTTTCGGTGTGCTGTTAGCCTCCTTATGTCGCGATACCGATACGTCCGTATTGGCAAACCCTGACCGAGCGAATCCATTGACGACAGTGTTCCGGCAGGCTGGTTCATTACTTTTTTTAAGCTGGCATGTACTTCTTTCGTCGGCAACAGGAGAATTGTAGAATCGGTCAGGTCGTACAGAATACCAACTTCCTCTCGTGCCTGCGTGCCTAGCCTAACCTTTACTACGTATTGTTTAGGAGAAAAATACGGTGGTTGGCCTTGTGCTATGTTGAAAAGGCTCATCCAACCAATTATGAATACGAAAGCGCGTAAGTTTTTCATACGTATAAGCCGTTAAGATATCAGGCTAAATTGGCAGCTAGCTTTGGGGAGACCCAGCGTCAGTTGCCCAGCGGAGGGTTTGAGTTGAGCAACGGCGGCTTTTTACGGATGACAGCAACAGCAAAAGCCCGGATTTGACCCAGGCTTTTGCGTTGCTCACCGACTTCTGATAGAATCTATTTCACTCCTCTCCCATCAGCCGCTTCATCAGGTCGGGTTTCGAGCGCCGGGAAACGTCAACGGTAGACCCATCATCGAGAACGACCTGACCTCCTTCGCCACGGAGGTACTTTACGACGTGGTTCAAATTGACGATGTGCGACTTATGCGTGCGAAAAAAGGATTCGCCTTCCGTGCATAAGTGCTCGAAGTCAGCCAGTCCCCGCGAGGCAAGTACGGTTTTCTGATTAGAAAGATAAATGGTTGTATAGCTGCCAGCGGCTTCCAGTTGGGTAATGTCGCCAATCGGGAAAAGCAACATACCGTCCAGCGTCGGAATGGCAATCTTGCGAATCCGATCCCGATCTTCCTTCATGCTACGTAGCAGACTCCGCATATCGTCGGGTATGGGCTCCTGGCGATGTTCATACTGAAGTTTCTCTTCCAGTAGTTTATTAGTACGGGCCAAGAGTTCTTCATTTTCACCGGCACGTTGCAGCGCTAGTTGTTGAGCGCTCTGGTATTCAGTCTGATATGTTTGCAACCGATCGGCCAACGCCAACGTGAGCAGTGTTGCTTCGCAGGCGGCCCCAATCTGATACCCATACACAACCCAAACGTGGGTAAATGCCAAGATATCGAGTAACCCCAGCACACTGGTCATGGCCCCTGCAATGTAAAAACTCCATGCAAGCAGGTAATATCGGGCCGGTCGATACCCTTGCCGGTATGTCCGAATACCCAATACCAATAAGGACACAAATCCCAGCAAGGTTAGGCCGTAGAAGGTCCGTTCTAAACCCGGCACATCGAGTAAACGTAGTATCGTTGTCAGGACAACCAAGCTTAACAAGCCAATGAAATAGCGGTAAAAGCGGGGTAAGAACTCACGGGTTCGCAGAAAATTCATTGAAAACCAAACGGCAGCTCCAAACGTCATAGCGGTAACCAGCAGATACAGTCGCCCATTGTTGAGCGCTGGCGCCGATCGCCAGAGCAGGTCATACAGCAAGCCTTCAAATGACAAAAACGTAAGGCATGACAACGTTATATAGGCGGCATATAGCAGATAAACCTGATCCCGAACGAGGCCATACACAAACAGATTAATGACGACCATCACCAGCATCAGTCCCATCACGGCCCCGTTGAACAGCGACTCTTTCTGGAGATGGCTAACAATAGGCTGCTCCGTTGACAGCAATACGGAAAAGTGAAGAATATTATCGTCCCGAAGGGCCAAGAAGGCAGTCCGTGGGCGCTGACCCAACGGCAGCACTATGGTGTTGGTCAGGAAATAGCGATTCTCGAAAGGGCGCAGTACACCCGATTGCTGCTGGGTGACCGCGCCCGTTTCGCTCACTACGTATAGGTCAACGTAATCAACGTCCTGGGTCATGAACAACAGAAAGAGCGGGTCGGGTAATGTATTTTCCAGGCGAAATTTCAGCCAGATACGTGAATTTGTATGGCCAAAATTCAGTTTTTCCTGCTGGCTGGGTCGAAATTTCGAATCAGGATAAGACGCGATGTCAGCAAACGTCAACTGGAGAGTTGGATCATCAAGAATAAATGCCTTCGGCCCAAGCTCAACGAGTTCACTCGCCTGGGGATGTGCCACTGGCTGAGCCATGAGTGGCAGCGCGCTGACGATTAGGAATAGTATTATCTTCAAGCGAACCATGTCTTCCCGGCATTAAACGGCGAGTCAAATCTAACATTTCTAGAACAAATCGATAGTTGGCAATCTAACGCCCGAAATTATTCGTTATATCGTAAGTACAACACCATCAAACACGTAACTACCTATTTCTGACTATGAAACGTATCGTCCACAAACATCCGCTGGCAATCAGGTGGTTTCACTGGATCAACTTCCCGGTTCTGTTCGTTATGATCTGGAGCGGCCTGCTGATCTACTGGGCTTACGATCCGTATAAAATCACGATCGGCAGCTATACGCTTGTGTCGTTTTTCCCTGATGGCTTCTATAAATTCCTGAACGTACCGCGTCGACTAGCCGAGGGCATGGCCTGGCACTGGGTGTTCATGTGGTTGTTTATGCTGAATGGCCTGCTGTACGTTGGTTATACGTTTATTTCGGGCGAGTGGCGTCATTTGGTGCCGAATAAAAACTCGTTTCGTGAGGCCGTTCAGGTTACGCTTTTCGACCTGGGCCTTCGCAAAACACAACCGCCGTTTGTCAAGTACAACGGCGCCCAAAAGATTGCCTATTTTTCCATTATGCTCATGGGCGTTGGATCGGTGCTGACGGGCTTTGCCATTTATAAACCAACCCAGTTTTCGTGGCTCACGAATTTGCTCGGAGGTTACACAGCCGCCCGGCTGGAGCACTTTATTTTGACGCTCGGCTATGTACTGTTTTTCTTTGTTCATGTCGGGCAGGTAATTCGCGCGGGCTGGCAGAACTTCCAGTCGATGATAACGGGTTTTGAAATTGTTAAACCCAACGACCCAAAAAGGCCGATTATGGATAAACCCGTAATTCCAGAAACTGATCCAGTTGTAACACCTGTAAAACCCGCTTTGTCATGAGTCAGTCAAAAGAGCCAAATCTGCAAGAAAGCGACATTCCTGAGTCGGTTGCCCGTCGGCGAATGATCAAGTCATTTGGCTGGTTCGCGCTGGCAGCGGCTGTGCCTTTTGGCGTGTATGAATGGGTTACGCATAGTCCCGGTGCTCAGGGCATTAGACGGCCGCTCCGGAAGATACTGGATGCCAACGAGCAAGTTGCGCGCACCTATTTTAGCGACACTCATCTGGTGCCAACGTTCTCGGTAGAAGCAGCCGCGAAACAAGCGCGCGTTAACGGTTACGATGGCATCAAAACACCCATCCCCGAAGATTGGACACTGCAAATCGACCGGCCCAACACCGAGTCGCTGGCGCTAACGATCGACGAGGTAAAGACGTTGCCCAAACACGAAATCGTGTATGAGTTCAAGTGCATTGAGGGCTGGAGCCAAGTGCAGCATTGGGGTGGTGTACGCCTGTCCGATTTTATGGAAAAATACAAACTCGGCACCCGTAGTGGCAACGCACCTAATCCCGGTAATACGGACGATCTGTTTAAATACGTCGGTATGGAAACGCCCGACAAAGGATACTACGTTGGCATTGATATGGAAAGCGCCATGCATCCGCAAACGTTGCTGGCCTATGAACTGAACGGCCAACCCATTACGGCTCCGCACGGTGCACCACTACGCCTGATCATTCCCGTGAAATACGGCGTCAAAAATCTCAAGCGTATTGGCCGGATTTTCTTCGCGGATGAGCGTCCGCGTGATTTCTGGGCTGAACGCGGTTACGATTACTACGTAGGCTTATAAACAACTCAGTAGCAACAAATCCATGAACTACGTCATCCTGCTCCTGACAGCCGTTGGCATGGCTCTCTCCTTGCCGCCCAAAAACTCCGTCAAGCCAGCCACACGGCCCGTTGTCGTGCTGGAATTATTCACCTCGCAAGGATGCTCCAGTTGCCCACCCGCCGACAAAGCGGTTCAGGAGTTGACCCAACAAGCCGCCCGCTCTGGCCAGGCCGTTTATAGTTTGTCGTTTCACGTCGATTACTGGAACCGACTGGGTTGGCAAGACCCATTCAGCAACAAACTTTTCACCGACCGCCAACGGCAGTATGATCGCGCGCTAAATACACAAACCTACACTCCTCAACTAGTTATCAATGGACGGCAGGACATAGTGGGTGGGCAACGGGGACGTATCGAGCAAGCCATCCAAACGATTCAGAAACAGCCCGTTTCGGCCTTTGTGGGGGTTGATGGCAGCGTTATCCGTGATGATAAGCAAATAATAGTCAAGTATGAGCTGTCAGCTGCGGGGCCATACCGTCTGAACGTAGCACTAGTGCAAAAAGAAGCCCGAACCGCTGTACGCAACGGTGAAAACGGTGGCCGAACGCTAATTAATTCGAACGTGGTGCGGCAATTCAAAACCATCGACAAATCAGGAACATCGGGCAATGCTGTTCTCCCGTTGCCCATCGGCCTGACTGCCGATCAGACAGCGGTATTGGTATACGTCCAGCGCACGGATAACGGGCAGGTCGTAGGCGCAAAACAGTTGTAAGAATAACACGGTTTAGCTTTTACGTTCAGCGATGTTTTTGCTACGTACTATCGTGTTGATTCTTTATGACATTTCGTTTTTCGCTACTATTGCTCGTCTTACTCAATACATTCTCTGCTTTTGCGCAGGATGTAGCCTACCCGCATCCGGTAAAGTACATTATGGTACATCAGGAGCGAAAGACGATGCGAATGGCGTATATGGACGTAGCGTCAACTGGCAAGTCAAACGGCAAAAGTGTCATTCTTTTCCACGGCAAAAACTTCAATGGTGCGTACTGGCGGGATGTAATTGCATTTTTGAGCAAAGCTGGTTACAGAGTCATTGTGCCCGATCAGATTGGTTGGGGCAAATCCGACTATCCGGATTTACACTACAGCTTTCATGCACTGGCGGCTACGAATAAACGCCTGCTCGACTCACTGAAAATCAGCAAAGTAATCGTTATAGCCCACTCAATGGGCGGCATGCTGGCAACGCGTTTTACGTTGCTTTATCCAAACATAGTAAGCCAGTTGATTCTCGAAAATCCAATTGGTCTGGAAGATTACCGCACCTTCGTCCCGTACGCCCCAATTGATAGCCTGTATAAGTCAGAAGCATCGGCTACGTATGAATCTTACAAGAAGTATCAACAGAGTTACTACCCGCAGTGGAAACCCGAATACGAAGCGTGGGTGCGGGCACAAGCGGCAGCCCTGAACGATCCCCGATTCAAGCAAATTGCCTGGGTCAATGCACTAACGTACCAGATGATTTATGAGCAACCCGTCTGTTATGAGTTCAGGAACATCAACGTCCCGACGCTGCTCATCATTGGTCAGGCCGACCGCACGATTGTCGGCAAAGCCCGCGTTCCAAAAGCTATCATCAATGAGCATGGGCAATATCCTGAACTAGGGAAACGTATACAGCAACAAATCCCCGGCAGTCGATTAGTAGAACTGCCGGGTGTTGGCCACATCCCGCATGTGCAGTCACTGGAAGCTTACACCAAAGCCGTTGTGGGATTTTTGAAGTGATACGTTCATTACCCGCTACAAACTCACGGCCTGCTTCCCTCCTTTCAAAACCATCGTTTTACCCTTCCAACGTAACGTACCGGTTAGGTTCGTCGGGAGCGTTACGTTCCCGGTTAGACCACCCGTTGGCGTTTTCTGGAACTGCACAGCAATCTCGCCCAACGGGTGCGGCATCTTTCCGTCCACCGTTTTCAAATCGCCCAGAAACGGCTCGATACGTACCGCCCGAAAACCCGGCTCCCCCGGTCGAATGCCACAGGTTGTGGACAGAAATTCGTACAAGGGCGAAGCACTCCAGGCATGACAATCGGAACGGGTGGGTTCGGGGTTTTCGGCGAAGGTGGTCAGTCCCATAGCCAGCATATCACGCCAGGGTTTTAATTGAGCAATAAATTGATCACCCAAACCCGTTTTTTTGAGGGCTTCGAACAGATAAAATTTGAAGTAGAAGGTCGCCTGCGTCAATGACGTATCAGCCATTGTTTTCTGAACCAAAGCTGCTTGCTGGGCAGCAGGCACCGCATCGGTTAGTACGGCCAGAATGTTCGCGTGTTGACTAAACGAGTTCTTGTCCGGCGTGTCGGCGAAAAGACCGCGTCCGGCATCATAGCACTGGGCGAAGACGGCTTTGTTCAACCGTCGGCCCAGATCGCGGTAGTATTCAGCTCGTTCGTTCTGGCCGTAATGCGCGAAGAGGTCCCCCGCGCGGAAGTATGTGTATGCCTGTTGCAGCGACAGAATACTCGAACCACCTTTCCGCGCTCCTGCCGGAACACCCCCGGCCGTTTCGTCTTTCGCGTTTTTCCAGGCCGACCAGTCCACAAAGTTCCACCATTCCAGCGGTCCGTTCAGACCAGTCTTGGCGATACGTTGCTCATGCCAGCTTAGTACACTCTGGATACCAGGCAACATCGACTTCACAAAGGTGTCGTCCTGCCGATGCATCCAGTAGTCGTGAATCATACATACCCAGAACAGTGAAAACGTCGGAATCACCTGAAAATCAGCCGATGGATACCGGCTTTGCGTCAGTCCTTCGTTGAAACGGCTGTGGTCATAGTCCATAATGGCTTTGCGCATCAGCCGATCATCACCCGTTACGTAGAGCGAAATCATGGACTGTATGCGCGTGTCGCCGGTGTATTGTAATTGTTCGTAGTAAGGGCAATCGTAATACGTCTCCCCCGCACAGAGTCGGGCCGTTCGCCAGCCGACATTCCAGATGGCTTTCAGCGTTGTATCGCCCGGTGTGGATGTACTCGCAGTAAAATTCGCCTTCTGCTCGAACGGGTAGGCCGTAAATTGACCAACCAGATCATTTAACTCAATCGGCTCTCCCTTCGTTTCAACAGTCAGTTGCAGATACCGATACGTACGGAACCAGAGTGGCCGAAAGGTTCTTTTGGGGTTACCATCGGCTATGAATTGATCTTCAAAACCCAGCAAGGTCCTGCCTTCCACCTCATTACGGTTACCTTTTTTGTTTTTGGCATCCACCAGTGCTTCGGCATAGCCTAAGGTGATAACGGTCCCTTTTCCCCGGCTGACGGTCAATTCGGGATAGGCATTTGTCAAGTAACTCTGATCGAGCAGAAACACAGCTTTTGTGTTAGCGGGCACTGTCACCGACGATTTACCTTGTAGGAACGTATCATCCATTTTACCGTTTTCGCTACGTCGAACGGTTGTCAACCGGAGGGTATTTTCTTCCATCATCGGAATCGTACGTGGCACCAATCCCCAGTTCCCATCGGTCCCCAGGCCCCGCGGCTTAGTCGGAAAACCCAGAGGTTTAGCCGCTACCCAAGCTTTATCGTCGAAGTTCGGTTGCTCCCAGCCCCAGGGGTATTGAGCGGCATCGACCCGATCGCCATCCCCCGCCACGATGTAGGTCCTGAGTTTAGGAATGTCGTTTTTAATGGGCGAATAAGCAGGATTCTGGAAAATTTTCCACGTAGCATCGGTATTCGCCATCTTCTCCGCATCGGTATCTCCCTGTAGCACAAAGCCAAGCTGATAACTCATCTGCGCAAAAGGGGCGCCCTCACCCATATACCACACCTGCGCGGCCAGTACATTACGTCCTGCTTGCAAATAGGGCGCAAGATCGAGGGTTTCGTAATTCCAGTTTTGCGTATCGCTGCGGGCGGGTCCCATCGCCACCGATTTTCCGTTGACAAACAATCGATACCGGTTATCGGCTGAAACATGAACAATAAATCGGGCAGGCTTCTGCGGTAATTCAATGGCCTTCCGGAAATGAAAAATACCGTACTGTCGCGATGGAGCCGTTGGGTGCAGAATCCAGCGGGCCGTCCAGTATTGGTTCGTCCAGTTAGGCGTAGGATTTTGCGAAAAAACGCCGGTAGCATTCAGCAGAAGCAGCGCAAAGAGGTATGTACGAAACATAATAGATACGAAATGAAGCGTGCAAGATAACAACTTCGCTGCATTTGAAATTCGAAGCGATGTTGTATTCCTGTTATAGCCAGTCAACAAGCGAAACGGCCAGCCCGATAGTCGTTTGTTTGTGGTTATAGTCGATGAGCGTTTCGCCATAGCCATGCAGAATCTGAAGATCACCCCGCAAATTGCCTGTTACCGGAAACGTCCAGTCGAATTGAACCTGACCCCTGCTTTTATCACCCCAACGTAGCGAATGACTAGCCAGTGCCGAGAAAAGGTGCCGACCAGTCCGGTAAATAACCGTAGCATCGGCCCGGCCGATATAGTCTGCTACCGCCGGATTTTCATCGTCAGTATCGGGAAGCCGCATCCAGGGACGTAGTAAAACAACCCATTTCCCTCGCTCAAAACCGGCTTGCAGAACGACCCGATTCCAGCTTCGCGAGAGCGGTAGCGCCCGGCCGTTGGACTGGTGGTTAAGCGCAATGCCCAGCATCCGGGTTTTAAAGCCCAGCAGTGGGAAATCTGTAGCAAAATTTAAGATGATCTCCGGCTCGTAGTTGGTTTCCCGGAAGGGGCGCGAGAACGTAGTGTTATACACCTGCCAGTGCGACTTTTGCGTATAGGCAACCCACAAATCACCCTGCTTACCAAAAATACCCTGGAAAACTTTGACCTTCATACTGAACTGAAAGCGAGCTTCGTAGCGGCCCAGATCGATAAAAAAGGGATACGTATAATTCGGATTTTCACTGACGGGATGTTCGTTGGGATCACTTGACCAGCGCCCGGCCGTGACATACACCGGCTTATAAGGTGTAATCAAAAACGTACCTTTTCGGGTAGCAGAATCAAGTTCCCATCGGTCAGACAAGGAACGAAATACCCGTTTCTTATCAAACAACGGCTCTTTATCGGCCTGAGCATGCAGGATAACGGGACAACTACCAATAAATGTTACGACAAGGCATAGTAAACGTTTGAGGCCCATGAGTTACGATTGATTAAGGCTTATGACCAAAGTTTACCGGTTTTTGTCGATTATCAAGCAGCTTTATGAGCAAGCTGCCCGTGTTGGTTGACAGTTGCTTTACTTATTTATCGCTATCGCGTTGTACTTTCGCAACAGATTTCTTAACTCCGGTAACCGCATGTATTTTCTTGGATTCGACCTCGGCAGTTCGTCAGTCAAAGCCTGTTTAGTTGATGCCGACAGTGGCAAAGCCGTTGCTTCTGCCTTTTTTCCACAACCCGAAATGGTGATTGAATCCCCACAGCCGGGTTTCGCCGAACAACAACCCGAAAACTGGTGGAAAAACGCCTGCCTGGCCAGTAAGGCCGTCATGCAGGAGACCAATATACAGCCTGAAGAGGTGAAAGCCATTGGTATTTCCTACCAGATGCACGGTCTGGTTGTGGTTGATAAGGCGTTTAACGTACTGCGCCCATCCATTATCTGGTGCGACAGCCGGGCCGTGCCTTATGGCAATCGAGCCTTCGACAAGCTTGGCCATGATCGTACGCTTCATCATTTGCTCAATTCACCGGGTAATTTCACGGCGGCAAAACTCGCCTGGGTCAAGGAAAACGAGCCAGCGGTCTATGCGCAGGTGGATAAATTCATGCTGCCCGGCGATTACCTGGCCGCCCGTATGACTGGCGATATCGTAACGACGGCATCGGGATTATCGGAGGGTGCGTTCTGGGATTTTCAGGCAAATGAACCCGCTCAGTTTCTGCTCGATTATTTTGGATTTGATACATCATTAATCCCTTCCATTAAGCCAACGTTTGCTCCACAAGGCGAATTGATGGCTTCGGCAGCGGCTGAGTTAGGACTCGCAGCGGGAACGCCTGTAACGTATCGTGCGGGTGATCAACCCAACAACGCCCTGTCGCTGAACGTACTGGAGCCAGGACAGATTGCGGCTACAGCTGGAACGTCGGGCGTGGTGTATGGTGTAAGTGATCAGGCGAGTTATGATCCGAAGTCACGGGTTAATACGTTCCTACACGTAAGTCATACCGCCGAGGCACCACGTTATGGGGTACTGCTCTGCGTCAATGGCACGGGCATTCTGAATAGCTGGCTACGGAATCAGATGTTGCAGCGCTCCATCAGTTACGCTGATATGAACGTACTGGCGCACGAAGCGCCCATTGGGGCCGATGGCCTGCTTTGTTTACCGTTCGGAAATGGTGCCGAACGAATGCTCGAAAACGCCGATTTGGGAGCCTCGTTTCATGGCCTGAATCTAACACGTCACGGCTTGCCACACATGATCCGGGCGGCTCAGGAAGGCATCGTTTTTGCGCTTTATTACGGCATTCAGATCATGGAAAGCGTGGGCGTGGGTTTGCAAACCATCCGCGCGGGCGAAGCCAATATGTTCCTTAGCCCGCTCTTCCGCGACACAATGGCCAACCTGACCGGAGCTACCATTGAACTCTACAATACCGATGGCGCGCAGGGAGCTGCTCGCGGGGCGGGGCTGGGGCTGGGTTACTACAAAAATGCACAGGAAGCTTTCGCTGGCCTACACGTAACGAAAACCATCGAGCCCGATATGCGGGCGCAGGAAGCGTATCGCGATGCCTACGGGCGTTGGCTGGAAGTCCTGGAAACGGAGGTTAAATAAAGAGTTGAGTAAATCTGGCGCGGGCGAATGCCCGCGCCAGATTTACTCAACTCTTTGGTTTCTAGTGACTTCCCCATCTTTAGAGAAACTGGCCTGTCTTCTGGCTGGAATGTAAGTTGAAACAACAACCAGACTTACATTACCGCAATTTTGTCCCGCTTACAAGCCATCAGGGAGTTAAAAAATATTGGTTATACGCTGACTGAAATAAAGCAGATCACTGATTCCTGCGAGCTTGGTGAGTTGGATTGGGTAGCCGGAAAGAAACAGATTTCCGAGAAAGTGCAGGTGACAGACCAGCAAATCAGCCTGTTGCTACGTGTCAAAGACCAATTGATGGAAGCAGTCGCCAATGGCCCGTATGATTGCAAGATCACTATCATCCTCCAGGGAATAATAGCAGCAGAGTAATTCCCAGGGCCTCATCATTTATGTCTCACTAGTCTGGCAAAAGACTTATTTGTACAATTTAAAATTTATTTAATACAACTACCTCAACCCTAATGTACATTTACTCTAAAAAACGATATGAAAACGCTGGCGCTGTTTATCATAAGTGTAGCCACACTGGTGGCCTGCTCACCTAACGCCCAACTCGTTACGCTACGTGGTAGCAACGTCAAACCGGTTTCCGATGAAGGGCTGGTACTAGACAACGATACGTTGACAATTCGCTATAACTTCGCCAGCGAACGGGGACAGATGCACCTTACCCTAATTAATAAACTCAATCAGCCTCTATACGTTGACTGGAAACGATCTTCGTTTATTATTGGCCAGGATAAGGTCGATTACTGGCAGGACGTAGCCGATGTTAACCTGACGGGTTCTTCCTACAGCAATCGTTACGGCCGCTATTCAATTGGGAATTTAAGTGGCGTCATCTCAAAAGAGAATCAGGTGGGTTTTATTCCTCCTCAGACTAAACTCGAAAAGCGGCAATTTGTAGTCCTGCCTGATGGTACAGTACACCTAAAAGGCACGTTCAAAACGGAGGAAGAGAAAGCCAATTGGGTAAACAGTAAAAAGCCAGTTAAGGTCAGTGTATACAGCTACGAAGACGCCGATCAATCGCCCTTAACGTTTCGAAATTATCTGACCCTTTCGACAGATAAAGATTTCAAGACTGAGTTCCATATTGATACAAAGTTTTGGGCGTCAGATGTGAAAGTGTTGCCCCGTGATCAGCTATTGACCCGACAAACTACCGGTGGTGAATATCAATATTCAGAACCCATACCCTTCAAAAAAGCAGATAGTTTTTACGTAGTGCTACCCGTACAATAGTTACCAGCAAGCGGCCTTTTCAAACCATACGCATGAACGCCATTTTCGCTAAACTCAATTACAAATCCCAACCCGAAATCGCTTTCATCAATGCGCCAGCCGAGTTCTTGTCTGTCGTTAATGACATGCGACCCTTGGCAACAATCGTGACCGACGTAGCGGAAATCCAGAGAGGTACATTTGCGATGGCCTTCCTGAAAACTCAGCAGGAAGTTGACGCACTCAGCCCGGTTCTAGCCGACAAGCTAACCGGCGATGGAATCCTGTGGCTGGCCTATCCTAAAGGAAGTTCGAAGAAGCACAAATGCGATTTCAACCGGGATAATGGCTGGACTGTTCTGAGTGAACTTGGCTTTGAACCGGTCAGGATGGTAGCTATTGACGAAGAATGGAGCGCCCTACGTTTCCGGCGGGTCGACTTCATCAAAAAAATGACCCGTCAGAGTAGCCGGACCATGACTGAGCAAGGAAAAACCAGGACAACCCGAGAAGCTACCTAAAGACATTGCCGGGTAAATAGGAAAAACTACCTTTGGCTTTCTTTTTCAATCTAGCAATACCTTAATTCCTTACTTCATGTCTGACGTTAAACTAACACTCGGCGACAAAACGTATTTTCCGTCTATTGAAAAGCCAATTTCGTACGAAGGCCGCGAATCCGACAACCCGCTGGCATTTAAATTTTACGATGCGAATCGACCTATTCTGGGTACGCCCATGAAAGATCTGTTCCGGTTCGCAACCGCCTACTGGCATACATTCTGCGGAACTGGCGCTGATCCCTTCGGACCCGGCGTCAAGCATTTTCCGTGGGATGCCAATCCCGACCGGCTGGCAGCGGCTCATGATAAAATGGACGCAGCCTTCGAATTCATCACGAAAATCGGCATGGAATACTACTGCTTCCACGACGTGGACGTAGCACCCGAAGGAAACTCCAATGCTGAGTTCGAGAAAAACTTCCGTGCCATTGTCGACTACGCCAAACAGAAACAAGCGGCCAGCGGAGTGAAATTATTGTGGGGAACGGCAAACCTGTTTTCGCACGAACGCTATATGAACGGGGCATCAACCAACCCCGATTTTCACGTATTGGCGCACGGTGGCTGGCAGGTTAAAAACGCCATTGATGCCACCATCGAATTGGGCGGGCGCGGCTATACCTTCTGGGGAGGTCGTGAGGGCTATATGTCGCTGCTAAATACAAACATGAAGCGCGAACAGGAGCATTTGGGCAAGTTCCTGCAGATCAGTCGTGATTATGCGCGCAAGCAAGGTTTCAAAGGGGCGTTCTATATCGAGCCAAAACCTATGGAGCCGACCAAGCACCAGTACGATTTCGATGCAGCTACGGTCGTTGGCTTCCTGAATCGTTTCGGTTTACAGGACGATTTTGAACTGAACATCGAAACCAACCACGCTACGTTAGCGAATCACACATTCGCCCATGAATTGCAGATTGCGGCCGATAACAACATGCTCGGTAGCCTTGACGCCAACCGTGGTGACTACCAGAACGGTTGGGACACCGACCAGTTTCCGGTGGATGTGTATGAACTAACAGAAGCCATGCTGGTAATTCTGGAAGCGGGTGGTATTAAATCGGGTGGTGTTAATTTCGACGCCAAAACGCGCCGGAACTCAACCGATCTGGAAGACATCTTCATTGCCCACATCGGTGGTATGGATACGTTCGCGCGAGCCGCCATTGCCGCCGAAGCGATTCTTGACAAATCGCAATACAAAAAACTACGCGCCGAACGCTACGCCAGTTACGATTCGGGCGAGGGTGCCCGGTTCGAAAAAGGCGAACTAACGCTCGAAGACCTGCGCCAGTACGCCATGACGAATGGCGAGCCCAAGCAATTGAGCGGTAACCAGGAATTGTATGAAATGATTGTTAATCAGTATATTTAGGCGGGGAGGCCTTACTGGTGTTGACGCCTGTAAGGCCTTTTTCACAACGTACCATCAACCGTATCGTATGAAAACTCTTTTACTGATTCTCGCCTGTCTTCCGGCTTTCGCCCAAACATCCAGCAACGACGAAGCCGCCGTGAAAGCCACCGTAAATAAGCTTTTTGAAGGGATGCAGAAAGCCGATTCGACTATACTGAGACCGCTATTTACACCCACGGCCCGTCTCCAGACAGTCGTTAACAAGCAAGGCGAAGTAGCTGTAAATGATGATGGAATCGGGAAATTTATCAGTTCTATCGGTAAAGCAAAAGCCGGAACGCTGGATGAACGGCTGGCAAGCATGGAGGTGAAGATTGATGGCGAGCTGGCAACCGCCTGGACACCGTATGTTTTTTATCGTCAGGACCAGAAAAGCCATTGTGGTGTTAATGCCTTTACGCTCGTAAAGATGAGTGGCAGTTGGAAAATTCAAACGATTATTGATACCCGACGGAAAGATAATTGCCCGGATTTGCCGAAGCAATAAATCGTCTATCTACCCCCGCCCTGTCCAGTTCGGCTTTCGTTTCTCCAGAAAAGCAACCATTCCTTCTTTCGCGTCAGGCGTTTGTTGAAGCCGTACAAATTGTTCGTATAAAAAGGCCTGCTGTTCATTGGATGGCAGGTTTTTTAGTTGTTGGTAAACCCGTAACCCAACCTGAATGGCCGTGGGCGAGAATTGCTTTAGCTCATCAGCTAATTGCCCCACAGCAACGTCCAACTCACTTGTTGACACTACGTTCGTCACTAAACCAATGCTCAGCGCATCCGAAGCCGTGAGTGTTTTGGCACGAAGACACAGGTCAAGCGCTGTTCGGGCAGGCATAATATCCAACAGGATAGCCAGCACCTGAAACGGAAACAGGCCCCGTTTTACTTCTGGCAACGTAAACGTAGCGAATTCAGCAGCAATCACGTAGGTACTCCCCCCTACCAGCAAAAAGCCGCCTGCGTAAACTGGGCCCTGCACACGAGCAATACATGGTTTGTGTAAACTGGCCATTAACTCGCCCAAACGAACTGGTCCGGATGGTTCAGGAATTGAGGCAACCTCAGCGTCAGACTCAGTTAAGCTTTTCAAATCCATCCCCGCGCAGAACGTATCGCCTGAAGCGGCCAGCACAACGACCCAGACATCGGCCGTATAATGCGCATACGCCATAACAAACGCCAGTTCGTTTAGCATCGTCGGATTGAGCGCATTCTTTTTTTCGGGGCGGTTTAGCGTGATCGTCAATACGTGATCATCGAGCGATGTAAGCACGTAGCGAAACCCTTCCACGGGCAATTGAGTGGCTTGTTCAGCAGTATAGAGCATGGTGGGAAGTTAAGAAAATACCGCTTAAAAAATCTTTAATCCAGCGTATATAACTATGTATCCATTCTAAGTTATCTGTATAAATCCGGCTTTTCTTTCCCTTAATCATTCATGAAAACGTTTCTACTCCTGTGCCTGATGCTACTGACTATTCAGGCAGCTCGGGCTTCGCATCTACTTGGCGGGTACATTCAGGCAAAACCCGTTGCAGGCTCAGCGCAAACGTATCAGATTACGGTAGCCCTCTATTTGGATGAAGTTCGTGGACAAGCAGCATCTAGTCAAACTACGTCTCTATCGATCTGTTTTGGCGATGGCACAAGTGGGATCGCCAATCGGCAAAGTCAGGTATTGGTGTTGAGCAAAACGGTTAGTGTAAGTGTGTATCAGATGACACATACGTACTACGGCCCCGGTACGTATGTGTTAACCACGTCTCTTCCCAGCCGATCTTTAACTCAGAATATTACCGATGCAACGAACCAGGTATTCTCGCTTAGTTCAACCATTTCTACAAATACCACCGTACAGAATCAAACGCCAACTCCCGGTTTTCCAGAAGCTGGTTTTCATGTTAATCTGAACCAAAAGGCAACTCTTGCGCTAAAAGCTACGGATGCCGAAGGCGATAGCCTGGTCTATGGGTTAGCTAAGCCGCTCACCAGTACGTACAAAGATTTGTGCATCCGGCAGACCATACCGACTTATAAATTTCCGAACGATGTAGCCCAGCAGGGTACATTTAAACTTAATAATCGGACTGGTGATCTCGTTTGGGATGTTCCTACCAGAGAAGGTCTTTACAGCCTCGCGATCACTGTGGACGAATATCGCAATGGTATCCTTATCAGTCAGACGCTACAGGAAATTCCCTTATTTGTTGAGGACCGGCCCGGTACGCCCGGCCCAATTCCGCCTTACGAACCAGCTATAGAAGGTACTACGGGCGTAATTACCGCCATCAGTACGTATGCAGATGCCGACGTCGCCTTTACGGCCTTTCCCAATCCCGTAAACGATCGCTTGCAGGTGGTTATTCAAACGAGTAATCCAACGACAGCTACTGTACAGTTGATTAACGTAAATGGCCGCAAACTACACGAATCAGCTTTAAAAAAGCTTGCCCGACAGCACGATCACGTTATCGATATGGATGGTCTGGCACCCGGCGTGTATCTGCTACGTGCCAACGTTGGTGAGCGCTCGCTGGTACAGAAGATTGTGAAGCAATGAGTCACAGCAACTGTTTCCAGGTGCCTTTCATCCAGTTATACTTGATGGTGCTGGGTAAAGCCCGCCAGAAATACTTGTTAATATCAACGGCAAATGACGGTTGCATGTAGCAGTTGATCGCGCAGCCTTCGCAGGCGGGCAACCGCCCTTCCAAGGCCACTAACTTTTGGACTTCAGCGGACTGATAGAGTTCGTACAGGTTATTATCGATGGCAAAGTCTTTCAGCCCCAAATGATAGCAGGGCAAAACGAGTTTATTTTCGGGGGAGATTACGATGGTGGTGCTGGCCGCCCGGCAAATGGGGTCTTCGATATGGTTCCCACCATCGCGCCGAAGCTGGATAAAGGCATCGTTGAGGTACACGTTTTTCTGCTTACCCCACCAGGACATCTGCAACAGAGCGTCTTCGGAAAGGCGATCACCCGTGTCAACCGTATTGTATTCAAATACCGGATTCAGGATTAGCACCAAATCATTCGGCAGGCAAATCTCTTCATACATTTGCCTGATCTGGTGAACGTTGTGTTCAAAGACCGTAAACAGAATATCGGGGCGTTCGCCCAGTTGGCGGGCAATGGCAATGGATTCCATCACCTTGTCGAAGCATCGTACTCCCCGCGATTTGTTGTGTTCCTCTTCCACCGGCGAGTCCAGTGAAAAATGAAGCATGTCTACCACCCCCCGTAGTTGTTCAGCTTGTTTAGGATAAAGCAGGGCATTAGTCGTAACGGTCGTAATCAGCCCGAGCTGTTTCGCTTCCTGTAGAAGTTCAGGCAGTTGGCGGTGCAGAAGTGGTTCTCCGCCCGTGAAATCGACAACCCGAACGCCTAGTTTTTTGAGATCCCGCAGATTCTGACGGGCATTTTCGAGCGTAACATAAGGTGATGGCCGCTCCCATATGTCGCAAAAGCTACAGCTCGCATTGCAGCGATATGTAACGTAGTAATTGCACAGAACCGGATGGGAGACTAGGCGCATGGGGCGAGGAGCAGGGCGCAGGGAGCAAAGTACAAGAAATTAAACTTTCCGTGCGCCCCGCCCCATGCCCCGCGCTATAACAACATTCTAAACAGGGTCACTACTTTATCTTTCAGGTCTTTGCGGTCCACGATGAAATCCAGAAAACCGTGATCAAGCACAAATTCGGCACTCTGGAAACCCTTGGGCAAATCTTTACCAATAGTTTCCCGAATAACACGCGGTCCGGCAAAGCCGATCAGCGCTTCGGGTTCGGCAATATTGAAGTCGCCCAGCATGGCGTAAGACGCCGTGACGCCACCCGTTGTTGGATCGGTCAGCAGCGAAACGTATGGTAGTTTAGCTTTATCCAGCAACGCCAGTTTAGCCGATGTTTTGGCCATTTGCATCAGCGAAAAACCGGCTTCCATCATACGCGCTCCACCCGACTTGGAGATCATCAGAAACGGCGTTTTATGCTGAATGGCGTGGTCGATGGCGCGGGCAATCTTCTCCCCTACCACTGACCCCATTGAGCCTCCGATAAAATTAAAATCCATAACAGCCATCGTAACGGTCAGCCCATTCATAGGGCCGTAAGCCGTCCGAACAGCGTCGTTTAAGCCCGTCTTGGCAATGGTCGCCTTTACCCGGTCGGGGTAAGGTTTGGTATCAACAAACCCTAGCGGGTCACCCGACTTCATATTGGCATCGAGTTCCGTAAACTCATTCTCATCAAAAAGGATGGAGAAGTAGGCCTCAGAGCCAATTTTTTCGTGGTAATTACAGTGAACACAGGTATACGCATTGAGCTTGTGCTCGCGCGTATTCATTACTTTTTTGCAGTTCGGACATTGATACCACAACCCATCAGGAGCTTCCCGCTTCATTTCGGTTGGGGTCTGAATACCCTTATCTTTTCGGACGAACCAAGACATTTTCGGTAAATAATTATCAGGAAAGTAGTCGTAAAGGTACAAAGAAAACAAGACCAACGAGCACACGTCACCGGCTTGTGGGGTTGCTCCCCAAGTAACAAATCCATCCTGTTACTACGTTCACTAAAAACCGGACAGTCGTTTTACGGCCCATCCGGTTTTTTTATGCTCGATAAAGTTGTTGATTTGCGACTATGAAACACGTCTTAACTGCTTTGCTTTTGGGCATTACCTTGTCCGCCTTCGGTCAGGCTTCCGTAGCCTATTACCCATTCAACAGCAACAATCTTGTTACGGTCAGTACCAACGCCGATCGTCCGTTCTGGCTCGATGCCCGCCTGCAAACCAATACGTTATTCGGGTCGCTCAGCACGACGATCTGCCCAATGGTGAACGTAGCGCGCCGGAATCAGGTCAATTATTACACCGGCTTGGGTGTTCGCTTTAACGCCCTGAATGGTATTGATGATCGGGATATATTGGAAGGATACTCCCTACACGTTGGTGTTCGGGTAAAACCCCTGTTGTTCATGCCGAATCTTCGGGTCGCCTTCGAAATTGCGCCTTATTCCCGAAAAGATTTTAAGACGGGTAACCTGCAGTCGTTTCTGGGGTTTGTCTATCAGTTCAGTAAAAAAGCGAAATAAAAAGAGGAAGGAGACGAAAGGCGTACAGGGTTTATGTTCCCTTTTCCCTTTTGTCTCCTTCCTCTCTTTGTTCCTTTTTCTCTTTTATTTCTGATTATAGGTCATCGTGCCGTGTTCCAGTTTATTAGCGCGATCGAAGAGCGTCAACGCTTTTTGATACGTATCGTCGGTCTGGCTGATAACCCGAAAGAACTCGTTGTTCTGCCCGGCTTTGTTGCTTTTCTGATACACCGTCCGTGCCACCAACGCCTTTATCTGATTGCGGATATAGTTTTTTGAGCGGTTATACTCCTTCTCGTTAAACTTAATTCCTTCAGACGTAGCATCTTTCACCAACCGGTTCATTTGCTCATCGCTTATCGTAACGGTGCGATTGAATTCATCGAACGGCATTTTCTCAAATTTCTTGAGGTTCTCGTTCGTGTATTCCATGGCAAACTCCCGAATGATGTTCTTGCCGTAAAGCTGAATTAGGTAAGACGTCTGCCAGGTAGAATCTCTGGGAATAAAATAGTCTGGCGTAATACCACCACCCCCATATACGACACGGCCACCGTCGGTTTTGAATTTCAGTTTAGGATCGTTTTTAATGGAATCGGCAATGTAGTATTCACCCCGTTTTGAGCGTAGTTCAAGGTCTTTTTCATAGTCACCTTCCTGACCCGGTACGTATTTTTTCTGGATACTTCGGCCGCTTGGCGTGTAATAACGGGATATAGTCAAGCGCAATTCTGAACCGTCCGTGAGTTGAACAGGCATTTGAACCAGCCCTTTGCCAAACGACCGACGGCCCGCAATCAGCGCCCGGTCGTGGTCCTGCAGCGCACCGGACACAATTTCCGAGGCTGATGCACTTCCTTCATCAACCAGCACAACCAGCGGTCCTTCTTCAAATTGTCCGTCAATGTGAGCGTACGTTTTTCGGTCGTAGCGGCTGTCTTTCCCGTCGGTATAAACCAGCAGTTTATTCCCCGAAATGAATTCGTCGGCAATATTCGTAGCCCGGTCCATGTAACCACCAGGATTGTTGCGCAAATCCATCATCAGTTGCGTCATTCCTTTAGCCTTGAGCGATGCCATCGCCGTTTTAAACTCGTCGTAAGTCGTCTCTGAAAAACGGTTGATCTTAATATACCCCGTTTTGGCATCGATCATATAAGCCGCATCGACCGAGTAGGTAGGAATCCGGTCACGCGTGATCGCAAAGTCTTTCGGCTGCTTATCGCCTTTACGCAGGATAGTGAGTTTTACCTCGGTACCACGTTTGCCACGTAGTGCTTTAAAAACGGCACTGTTTTCGATTTTCTTACCAGCCAGCGATACATCGTCGACTTTAATAATCTTGTCACCACTCTGAATCCCGGCCGCTTCCGACGGGCCACCCGCCAGGGGTGTCACTACGTAAATAGTGTCTTTGTAAATGTTAAACTCAACACCAATGCCGTCGAAACCTCCTTCGAGCTGCGACCGGGCCGCCACGGCATCCTGCGGATTCATGTAGGCCGTGTGCGGATCGAGTTTTTCAAGCATCTTCGTGATCGAATAATCCACTAGATCGTCGGTATTAACCGAATCAACGTAGTTATTTTCAATCAGTTGCAAAATCTCTCTATACTTGGTGTAGCTGCGCCCAATAGTATTCAGGCTCTTAGTACCACCAAAGAACGTAGCGCCAATGAGCATACCACCTGCCAGGGTAATTCCTAGCAGCATGGGCATCCGAACGATGGCTTTATTGTTCCGAATCTTATTCGGTTGGCCGTCGCCGGGTTGACGGTCAGGGTTATTCGTAGTGTTATTTTCCACCTCCATTCGTTCCTCTCTTAACTTGTGTCCGTCTATACTCCCATAACGTTATGAAGATAGTGAAATGTTTTCCCAGAAAGTTTAATGCGTGTTAAAAAAACAGAAAAGCGTGAAAGATTGGTATTTTTACGAGCCCTCGCCTACCAAAGGCACTAACAACCCATATTATGTTCGTTCATACCGTTTTTTTCTGGCTCAAACATCCCGAAAGTCAGGACGACCACAAAGCCTTACGCGCTGGTCTTGACTCCCTAAAAAGCATCACTGACATTTCAGTAGCTTATGTTGGTACGCCCGCCGAAACCCGCCGACCCGTCATTGATCATTCGTATGACTTTTCCCTGACGCTGGTTTTCGCCGACAAAGCGGCTCACGATGCTTATCAGGTCCATCCGGGTCATTTGGCGTTCGTCGATACGTGCGCCCATCTTTGGGAGCGTGTAAAAATCTATGATGCGGTGAGCTAGAAATTAATCACTAGTCGTCAGTGGTTAGTCAATAGCTATCAATGTCGTTACCTATTGACTAATCACTGACGACTAGTGACTGTCTTATACCATCACCTCAATTTTCATATCCATATTTCCCTTCACAGCTTTAGAATACGGACAAACGCTGTGAGCCGTTTCTGCTAATTGCTGTAGCTGGTCGTGATCCATGCCTGGCGCTTTGACAGTAATCTTCCCTGATAAAAACATATTGTTGCCATCTTTATTGAGCGAGATGCTGACCTCTACGGCATGTTGTGGAAGAATTACTTTCCGTCGTTCGGCAACGGCCATGAGTGCGCCATTATAGCATGAGCTATAGGCTGCGGCAAACAGCATTTCGGGGTTGGCAGCTCCGCCTTCGCCATGCATTTCAACGGGCCTTTTGATATCTAATTCTAAAATACCATCGAGCGATTTAACATCGCCTTCGCGCCCACCAACATTACTGACGGTGGCTGTATACAGGGTTTCCATGCGTACTGATTTTGAGTTTTTGAGCATTCAGCCTTACTGCTGTGCTATAGATAAACTCCCTGTTAATTGAAAAGTTATACCCCTCTCCTCCCGTCCTTATATCTATTGTGCATGTTTAGCCTACTTGAGCCATATCGTTTTTTTTACCTCATGCGCCATGCCCTATGCCCTATTACTTACATTCCGCCATTTTGAACTACCTTTGCCTAAGGGGTTTACTTGGCCCAAAGCCGCAATAGAACGAGGCAGACCACGTTTTGGTAAATAAGTTCTTCTATACGCCGACCAGCATGGATACGTTATGTAAATTTTATCTCAACCGGCGCCTGATTGGGTGGATAGGTAGCCTCGGGCTGGTTCTTTGGTTTAGTGTTACACCAGCATCAGCCCAACGTCGGCGGGCAAAATCAGGTGCAGATACGACCTTAGCCAAGGCGGCTTCGACCAGTACGGTTCGTATGGAAGAAGAAACGCAGTTTACAGAAGGCATGCGTTATCTGATGACCGATGAACCAACAAAGGCCATCGCTCAGTTTACCAAGGTCCTGCAAAAAGACCCTAATAATGCCGCTGCTCAGTATTCAACCGCTAATGCCCTGCTAAAAACGGGCAAAACGGCCGAGGCTATTCCGTATGCGACTAAAGCGCATTCGTTGGATAGCCAAAACAAGTTTTATGCGCTGTTACTGGCTGAACTCTACGTCAAACAAAAGCGCTATAGCGAAGCTGAGCAGCTCTACGAAGGACTTGTGAAAAAAGGTCCTGAGAATGCTGAGTATGGTGTCGAGCTAGCCGCTATTTATTTATTCAATGAAAAGCCCGACAAAGCACTCGAAGCGTACAATAAAGTGGAGCGGGAACTGGGTTTGAATGAGGAAATTACCCGGCAGAAACAGCGTATTTATCTAAAGCAGAATAAAATTGATAAGGCCGTTGAAGAAGCCGAGAAATTGGTAGCATCGGAGCCAACCGATCCCGATTATTTACTCGAAGGAGCCGAACTACTCATCGCCAACGACCGGGCCGACCAAGCCATTACGTGGATCGACCGGGCGCTCAAACTAAGCGCTGATCTACCGCAAGCCCATGTTCTGCTGGCCGACATCTACCGCAAGAAAGGCGACATGGCCCGCGTTACGAAAGAACTGAATCAGGTGCTGGCAAACCCGAATCTTGAAGCCGGACTCAAAGCACGGATTTTGTCGAGCTACGTAGACGTAACAGGTAAAAATCCGGGTGCACAACAGGATGCATTGGGAATGGCTCAGAATCTGGCTAAAAGCTCGCCCAACGATCCAAAAACGCAGGTCATGCTCGCCGATTTGCTTATGCAGCAAGGCAAAAAGAAAGAAGCCCGGGACGCCTATGCCAAAGCAGCTCAATTGGATGCCTCGATCTACGAAGTGTGGGGAGCCTTGCTTCAACTGGATGGCGAATTAAATCAGGTCGATAGCTTGCTGGTGCATTCCGAAAAAGCGCTTGAGGTCTTTCCAACGCAAGGTCTGTTCTGGTATTCCAACGGATCAGCCAATTTGTTCAAGCGCAAGTATCAGCAAGCCGTTGATGCGTTGGAAGAAAGCAAAAAGCTATTGGTATCCAGTGCAAATACCGAGTTAAAAAAAGGCATTGACGCCCAGCTAGGTGATGCTTACAATGGACTTGGCGATCACGCGAAATCAGATGAGGCTTATGAAGCCGTTCTGAAAGTTGATCCCTTGAACGACCACGTTCTCAACAATTACAGTTATTTCCTGTCGCTACGTAAAGACAACCTGCCCCGGGCGCTACAACTGGGCCAGAAACTCGTCGAACGAAATCCGACCAATGCTACGTATCTGGATACCTATGCCTGGGTGCTCTATGTATCGAAAGATTATGCCAAAGCAAAACAGTACCTGGAAAAAGCACTCGCTGATACAGCCAACCTTAGCGGTACTATTATAGAGCATTACGGCGATGTTCTGTATCAACTTGGACAGCCAGATAAAGCGATGGAACAGTGGAAACAGGCAAAAATGAAAGGGGGCACCAGCACTGATTTAGACAAGAAAATAGCCACTGGAAAGTTATAAAACGGTTTTAGTCTGTAGATGACAGTTTCTGATTTTCGCTGGTAGGAATCTTTACTTATCCTGGCAGCCAAACTCAAAAACGTACGCCGAAAGCCGAAAACAATTCAAATGATTAAATACCAGCTAGTTACATTATTACTGAGCGTATTGCTGTGTTCAGAAGGTTGTCGGCGTCATCATATGTCGCACTCTACAGGACCGGCTCCAGCCTTACCATCCCTTCCTGACTCCACGCTGGCTACGTTACCCGCGACCGGTAAGATCGATTCAACTACGACACCTACACTCTCAACCAGGCCCGGCATTGAAGAAGCCCGCAGCAACGTGGCTGAAATTGATTTCAGGTACCTGACGGCGAAGTCAAAAATATCGTTTAAAAGCCGTGACCAGGATATTGATAACGCCAATGTCAACATTCGGGTCCGTAAAGACAGCCTTATCTGGATGTCGATTTCGAAATTAGGCATTGAGGCCGTTCGTGGATTAATTACGAAGGATTCAATCGTTATCATCGACAAAATTCATCGGGAGTACTCCGTTTACGACTTCCCAACGTTGAGCAAGCAATTCAATTTCGACATGAATTTTGACTTGTTGCAAGCCCTGATTGTGGGCAATTTACCACTCCCCAAACGGCCTGCCCAAAAAGTCAAAAATGAACGGGATTACTTACTGCTACGTCAGAGTGAAGGTAAAGTGTTAGTCGAGAATTATATTGGTGAACAGGACCGGAAATTGAAAAAGCTGATGGTAACCGAGCAGCCTACCAAAAATACCTTGCGACTGGATTATGAGGATTTTACCTCGCTTAGTAATTTTCTGTTTCCATACACCAGTCTGGTAACGCTTGATTACAAGTCGAAGACTGATGGACAGTTTTATCAGACGCTGCTACGTATCAAGCATAGTAAAGTTGAAATGGTTGAGAAATCTCCAGGCTTTCCGTTCAATATCCCGGCTAATTACAAGCGTCGGCCGTAAGTAAATTAGTTGGTTTTCAAGAGCTTATGTACCCCAAATTTTCGTTTTCTTCGTTCGTTTATTGGTTCGTCGTCTCGCTGGTGTGGCTTGCTATGATAAGGCCTACACAATCGGCTCAAGCGCAGGTAACACAGCGCAATCGGCAGGCTTTGGAGGTAGAAAAGAGACGAAATCTGGAGAAAATGAGCCAGATACGTACCATTCTGAAGCAAACGGCTTCAGAAAAGCAGGCGGGTTTAGGGCAATTGAAGGCCCTTGATCAGCAGATTCAGACCCAATCGAAGCAAATCAATCTGCTTAATAAAGACCTCCAGCTTACCGAAACTGAGATCTCGGAATTAAAACAAACCAGCACGGCGCTCACCCGAGATTTAAATAAACTTAGGGCTGAATATGGATCAATGATTTATGCCGCTGATAAACGACGTCAGCAGGTTAACCCATTAGGCTTTTTGTTTGCCGCTGATAACTTCAACCAGTTGGTTGCCCGCTACCGGTATTTACGTCAATATTCTGATGCCCGCCAAAGTCAGGTTCGGCAAATGAACAATGTGAAAACGATGTTGCAGGATAAGCAGCAGGCCACTCAGCGTAAACGCCAGGACCAAAAATCAACAATAGGGGCAAAAATAAATGAGAGTAAAAATCTGGCAACTTTAAAAGAAGAAAAAAATCAGGTTGTAAGAAAACTAAGTCAGAAAGAAACCGAACTCGCTGCCGAATTAGCCGAAAGCCGCCGATCGATTGCCCAACTGGAAGCCATGATCACGCGCATTGTTGCGCGTGAAGCCAAAGAACGGGCCGAACGGGCTGAGCGGGCCGAACGCGAAGCCAGAGAACGAGCCGAGCGCGAACGGGTTGCCCGACGCGAAGCTGAGCGCAAAGCTGCCGAACGCAAACGGGCTGAAGAAGCCATCGCTGCCGCCGAAAAAGTTGGTGAGAAACCCGCCCCAGCCGACATAGCTAAGGTTGAAAAACCAGCAGAACCGGAAGTTGAAGCCGCGCCTAAAAAACTGGACGAGCGACGTAATAACAGCATTAACGACGAAGAAACTGCCCTGGCGTCATCCTTCACTGCTGCACGCGCTCATTTGCCCTGGCCTGTCACCAAAGGATTTATTTCTGACCATTTCGGGCGTAGACCTCATGCTGTATTAAGAGGAATTTTCGTTGATAATCAAGGCGTTGATATTCAAACAAACGCTGGCGAAAGCGTTCGGGCCGTTTATGATGGTATCGTGCAGGATGTAACGAATATACCGGGCATGAACAACGTAGTGGCCATTCAGCACGGCACTTATTTCACCGTATATGCTAAACTACGTACCGTAGCCGTACGCGCTGGCCAGCGCGTGAAAGCCCGCGAGGCCATTGGTACCGTAGCAACCGATAAAACGGGCGTCTCCGAAATGCAGTTTCAAATCTGGAAGGAGTTCACAAAACTCAATCCGGAATCCTGGTTAGCGCCAAGGTAAAAAGTTATTAGATTGTAAAGTCATAGAGTTGTGACAGCGGGTCATTATTTCTTTCGGTTAGCGACTACTCCAGCACAACGCTGTAACTTTGCGACCCGACAACTTTATAACTGGTCAAATGTCTGTTCATAATCCCGACATCAAGCGCGTTACGACGCATACCATTCAGGAGCTAAAAAACAAAGGCGAGAAAATTTCTGCGCTGACGGCCTACGATTATTCAATGGCCCGGGTGGTCGATGCCGCTGGTGTCGAACTAATTCTGGTCGGCGATTCTGCCTCCAACGTGATGGCAGGGCACGAAACAACGCTGCCCATTACGCTCGACCAGATGATCTACCACGCGAGTTCGGTGGTTCGGGGTGTCAAGCGCGCGTTAGTGGTTGTCGATTTACCGTTTGGTTCCTATCAGGGTAATTCATCGGAGGCCTTGCGGTCAGCCATTCGAATCATGAAAGAATCGGGGGCGCACGCGGTGAAGATGGAAGGTGGGCTGGAAATTAAAGATTCTATCGTTCGCATTTTGAGCGCAGGCGTACCCGTAATGGGCCATCTCGGCCTAACTCCCCAGTCTATTTACAAGTTTGGTACGTATGCGGTGCGGGCTAAAGAGGACGCCGAAGCACAGAAATTGATGGACGACGCCCACTTGCTGGAAGACATTGGTTGCTTTGGTGTAGTGCTTGAAAAAATTCCAGCGGCACTCACTAAAAAAGTTTCGGAGAGCCTCACGATTCCAACGATTGGTATTGGAGCTGGTCCTGACGCCGACGGGCAAATCCTGGTTTTTCATGATCTGCTCGGTATCAACAACGAATTTAAACCCCGTTTCCTTCGTCGGTATGCGGAATTACACAAGGTTATGAGGGAGGCTATTGCGCACTACGTAGACGATGTGAAAACCAACGACTTCCCGAACGAGAAAGAAGCGTATTGAGTTATCTAAGGCAGGTGGAAACCCGCTTCCTTATTTCACTACGCGTTTCCGCCCACATTATTTATGAAAAAGAAACCATATCAGGTCGTTTATGAAGACAACCACTTACTGATTGTCAACAAAGAACCAGGTATTCTGGTGCAAGGCGACCGTACGGGCGATACTACGTTGCTGGATGTACTGAAAGATTATGTCAAGGAAAAATATAATAAACCGGGCGAAGTATTTCTAGGATTAGTCCATAGGCTCGACCGACCGGTAAGTGGTCTGGTCGTATTTGCCCGTACATCGAAAGCACTGGAGCGGATGAACGAAATTTTCCGCAAACGGCAGGTACAGAAAACCTACTGGGCTGTTGTTCGGCAGAAACCGCCCCAGGACGCGGATAAACTGGTGAACTGGCTCATTAAAGATGAGCAGAAAAACCAGGTTACCGTTTATGATTATGAGGTTCCCGGTTCTCAGAGAGCAGAATTATCGTATCGGGTGTTAGGCAGAATTAACGAACATTATTTGCTGGAAGTGAATCCAATAACTGGTCGGCCTCACCAGATTCGGGCGCAATTATCGCACATGGGCAGCCCCATTCGGGGTGATGTTAAGTACGGTTACGACCGGGCGGTAGCCGATAAGAAAATTTACCTGCATGCTCGGCGACTGTATTTCATTCACCCGGTAAAACAAGCCGGAGCACCGGATCGACCCATTATTTGTAAAGCAGGCTTGCCAAACGATCCCTTCTGGGAAGAGTTTCTCGATTTGGATGACGAGAATTATAAAGACAAAAACATGGATTTCATTTTCGAATGATGAGTCCATTATTTTGCTTATTTCTTTAACTCTCTCACAAACTATCGAAATGATAAGGGCCGCACATTCTGTCCCCCAGAAAATGCGGCCCTTGTTGTATTCATAACAATCTATATGTCAGCGTTCGGTAAATGTTGTTGTCTGTTCCGAAGGCATTACATCCGAAATTATTTGTTCCATCACTCGCTCAACCATCTGAACAATCCCACGCAAGGCACCAAAGATTATGCATAAGGGTAAAATAATGGGAAGAAAAAACGCCCATTGGAAAATCATGTATATACGGAAATTTCTCATAGGTTTAACAGAATTTTCACGGTTAAGTTTACGGCTATGCAAATTAAGGAACCTTGCAACAATAACTTGGAACTACATTCTATTCATATTCAAAATTAACCTTGACTAAGTACAAAAACAAGTCAAGTCACAAAAAGTTCGTTAAAAATTTAGCTAACTTATTTGATTAAGTCAAAACATATTGTTACCTACCTGGCTCAATTACTGCTTTATTTAATGTAGTTACCCTGAAAATACAGTATCTGTGGCAATAACTTCATTTTTTTTGTCAATATTTTTATTAATCAGCTTTTTAAGCGTTTAGGCAACTCTTCGTCCTAATGAAAAAGGCGTAGAAGGCATAAAATCCCATCTTTAGAGACTTATACCTTCTACGCCTTACACCTTTTGTATTCTACTCCTATTTCAGTGTTGCCACAGCATCTTTGATACGTTGCACAGCCTCAACGAGTGATTCGTCCGAAGCCGCTGTCGAAATACGCAGGCAATCCGGAGCACCAAAACCCGAACCAGCAACCGTTGCTACGTAAGCGGTAGTAAGTAACCATCCGGCGAAGTCATCAGAATTTTCAATCGTTGTCGTACCATCCGATTTGCCATAGTAGTAGCTAATATCAGGGAAGGCATAGAAGGCACCCTCTGGTACGTTAGTGCGGAAGTGCGGTACCTCTTTAAGCAATTTTACAACTAAATCGCGACGGCGATGATACGCCTTGGCCATTTCCATGGAGGGCTCCATTGGGCCATTCAGCGCAGCAACCGTCGCTTTCTGGGCAATCGAATTTGTGCCAGACGTTACTTGTCCCTGTAGTTTCTCAACACCCTCAGCAATCCATTTAGCGGCACCGATGTAGCCAATACGCCAGCCGGTCATGGCGTAGCCTTTGGCAACGCCATTCACCGTAATAACGCGCTCGGCGATTTCGGGAATTGAGCCCATGCTAAAGTGGCCTTCGGGCGTGAAGTTTATATATTCGTAGATTTCGTCGGCCAGCACAAAAACGTTTTCATGGCGAGCCACTACGTCGGCAATGGCCCGAAGTTCAGCTTCCGAATAGATCGAACCAGTTGGATTATTGGGCGATGCATACATTACGATCTTGGTGCGATCCGTAATAGCCGCTTCGAATTGCTCTGGCGTCACTTTGAAATTATTTTCAAAGCTACCGTCAACGACTACGGCCTTCCCTTCCGCCAGCTTCACCATTTCAGAATAGCTAACCCAATAGGGCGAGAAAATAATTACTTCGTCGCCGGGGTTGATCAGCACCTGAATGACATTGGCCAGCGAGTGCTTAGCGCCCGTTGACACGACGATATTTTCGGGTTTCCAATCAATATTATTGTCGCGCTTAAACTTATCAGCAATGGCTTTGCGGAGGTCGGGATAACCAGCAACGGGCGAATAGCCATGAAAACCATCATCAATGGCTTTTTTGGCGGCTTCGCAGATGTGGGCAGGTGTTTTAAAATCCGGCTCTCCAACGCTCAGGCTAATTACTTTGTGGCCCTGCGCGGCCAATTCACGGGCCTTCTTGGTCATCGCCAGCGTGGACGATTCTTCCAGCGCGTTAATGCGGTCGGCTAACAAACTCACGGTGTCAAGCGTGGCAGACATATTTGGTAATGTTTTGAGAAAATGATAACAAACTGGGTGCAAAGGTACTACGTTTTCAGCGGAGGGGCGATATTGGTTTGAAATTAAAAATTGTGACCTCACCTCTATCCTCACACTCCGCCAGTAACTCAAGGTTTGTTTTCAACAAAACAGGATGCACGAAATCTGGTGCAATCTCCGTTAGTGGTACCAACGTAAATCGTCGCTGGTGCAGATACGGATGCGGGATGGTCAACGTATCGGTTTGCAGAATAAGTTGGTCATAATACAGAATATCGATGTCGATCACTCGTGCACCCCACTTTTCTAATCTGACACGGCCGAGTTCCTGTTCGATGGCCTGCGTTTGCCCAAGTACTACATACGGCTCCAGCGTAGTTTCTACCGCCACCACCTGATTTAAATAGCTTGGCTGGTCTGCAACACCCCAGGGCGCCGTCTCGTACAAACCCGATTGTCGAAACACCGCGCCAACGCGTTCGGTAATTAGTTCGACAGCCCGACGCAACGTCTGGACACGGTCGCCGAGGTTAGCACCAAGTAGGAGAAACGTCATTTTAAATGATGAATCGGGGCCGCCCGTGCGGATGAATGATATTACTAAGGGTCTTAACCGAATTCATCATTCATCATTTTTTTAGTAGTCCTTTATTGGCTTAATATCGTAATACGCCTTGATCTCTTCCTCACCGGGGGTTTTGGCGGGCCGCACGATTCGGAAACCAACGAACGATGCCGACGTTAACCACCAGTCTGATTTGGGACTTTGCGGATCGAGTACTTTCCAGGCTGGTGCCGAAGGTGTCCGGGCCGCTGAACGTAGTACCTCCGGACCGTCATCCCAGGAACCGCCCCGTACAGAGTTTGGATAAAGAGTAGTAGTAGGTGCATAAGGCTCCTTTACTTTTCCGCTGGCGACCTGTTTGTAATAATCCGCAACGTATTGATCCTTCGTCCATTCCATTACGTTACCGTGCATATCATACAAGCCGAAGGAGTTAGGCTTCTTGGTACCGACTTTCTTATAGGCACCACCGCTGTTGCCCGTAAAGACAGCGAATTCACCCAGTTTTTTCACGTCGCTTCCGAACGAATAAGCTAACGTAGCGTTCTTGTCGTTTCCCCGGCAGGCATATTCCCATTCGGCTTCGGTTGGCAGACGATAGAAAATCCCCGTTTTGGCGTAGAGCCAGGCGCAGAACTTGATCGCTGCGTATTGAGTCATGTTGATGGCCGGATACCCCTCCCGACCCATCCCAAAAGACATATCCACATAGGGTGGGCTAGGCCGTGTCGTAGCGTCTGTTTTAGTCAGATTCGCATCGGCCTCCGTATACTTTGCTGCCATTTCCTTCTCCATGTTCGTGAAGGCAAACAGGTCGTAGAGATCCCACGTAATCTCATACTTACCCATATAAAATGGCTCAATCGATACGCTATGTTGTGGGCCTTCATCAGCCTGTCGGCCTTTTTCTGTCGCGGGGCTACCCATTAGAAATTTTCCACCGGGAATGGCGACCATGGCGTACGTCTGGTTGCTGCCCGGAACAACCTGGGTGTAGGATTTAAAATCGGTGGTTGTTTGTGCATACGCACTAACAACAGTTCCGGTTGTTAGCGCAATGACGTTAAGGAGATGTTTAGGAGACATTTTGGGTTACACGGGCAAAAGAGACAACATTGAGAGGTAAAAGTACGAACGATTTTCTTTGTTGTACCTTTGTACTTTCAAACCTGTGCGGTTTAGAAAACCTTATAGGTTTATCAGATATATGAATTATTTATCAGCCGAAAATTTAAAGAAGTCCTACGGTGATCGTACCCTCTTCCAGAACCTTACATTTGGAATAAGCCGGGGCGATAAAATTGCGATTGTTGGTGCCAACGGTTCCGGCAAAACCACATTGCTCTCAATTCTGGCCGGCGCTATGCCGCCCGACGCCGGTCTTGTCAGTCAGCGCAAAGACATTACGGTGGGTTACCTCGACCAGCAGCCCGACCTCAACGATGCTCTGACCGTAATGGAAGTCGTGCTGGCGGGTGAAAGCCCCCAACTCGATGCCGTCCGAGCCTACGAACATGCCATTCTCCACGATGACCATGCCGCCCTCGAACGGGCCATGTCGGACATGGAAAAACACGAAGCCTGGGATTACGAATCCCAGATGCGACAAATTCTGGGTGAACTGGGTATTCAGGATGTTGAGCAACGCGTTGGTTCGCTATCCGGTGGGCAACGGAAGCGGGTTGCCCTAGCGCGGGTGCTTATTCAAAATCCCGATCTGTTGATTCTGGATGAGCCGACCAACCACCTTGACTTAGAGGCTATTGAATACCTCGAAAGTTTTCTGACGACGAATAACGGTACGTTGCTGATGGTTTCCCACGATCGCTATTTTCTGGATCGGGTCTGCAACCAGATTGCCGAAATGGATAATGGACAGCTATATACCTATAAAGGCAACTACGCGTATTTTCTGGAGAAGAAAGAGGAGCGCGAAGCAGCTGCGGCATCCGAATTAGCTAAAGATCGGAATACCTTCCGACGCGAGCTGGAGTGGATGCGTCGACAGCCGAAAGCACGGGGAACAAAAGCTCAGTATCGAATTGATGCATTTGACGAACTGAAGGAAAAAACCAGCGGCAAACGTAACGACGGTGATCTAGACCTGAACCTCCGCATGGCCCGGCTTGGCAGCAAGATTCTGGAAGTCGAAAATCTGAGTAAACGATTCGGTGATAAGGTGTTGCTTGATCATTTTACCTATACATTCAAGCGGCCCGACCGCGTCGGATTGATCGGCAAAAACGGCATGGGTAAAACCACGCTGATGAACATGCTGACCGGCCAGCTACGCCCAGATTCGGGGAAAATTACGACGGGAGGTACTGTAAAGTTCGGCTACTATACTCAAACGGAACTGGATTTACCCGAAAATCAGCGGGTGATCGATGTTGTGCAGGACGTAGCGGAAGTGATGAAATTAGCCAACGGCGACACCATCACGGCAACCCAGTTGTTGAGTCGTTTCCTGTTCGATCGGGCTAAACAGTATGATTTCGTTGCTAAACTAAGTGGGGGCGAAAAACGTCGGTTGCAATTGTTGCTGGTGTTAGTACAAAATCCGAACTTCCTGATTCTGGATGAACCGACCAACGATCTGGACATCATGACGTTGAACGTACTGGAAGATTTCCTGCTCAATTTTCCGGGCTGTGTCCTGATCGTCACCCACGATCGATACTTCATGGACCGGCTGGTTGAGCACGTTTTTGTGATGGAAGGTGAAGGAAAAGTGCGGGATTTCCCCGGCAACTACACCGACTATCGTGACTGGCGGGATGCCCAGCCGAAAAAAACGGCACAAAATGATAAATCGGTCGCAACGACCAGCAAGAACCAAACACCTGCGCCGGTAGTTTCTTCGGCACCAACCAACGGAAGCTCAAACGGCACGAAACGAAAATTGTCGTTCAAGGAAATCAAGGAATATGAAACGCTTGAAAAGGAAATTGAGTCGTTGGAACAGCACAAAAGCAACGTAGTGAGCCTGCTTAATACCGGCGGTTCTCATGAGCAATTAATGGCCTGGGCGCGGGAAATCGAGCAAATTGATCAAACCGTCGCCGAAAAATCAGAACGCTGGCTTGAACTGGCGGAACATATGTAAAGAGTGAATGAGCGAAAGAGTGATTTACAACTAACTCTTTTTCACTCTTCCGCTCATTCATTCTTTCGCTCTTTATTTATGGATCAGATTATCAACTTTTTTCACTACCTGCTCAATTCGGAAGAAATCATCCGGACGGGTGGTCTGGTGTTGATTACGCTCATTGTCTTTGTGGAGAACGGCTTCTTTTTTGGCTTCTTCCTGCCAGGAGATTATCTATTATTTTTATCAGGCGTTTTTGCCGGTATAAAGTTGTTAAACGTACCATTATGGCTGTTGCTGACCTGCATTTTTGGAGCAGCGGTTATAGGCTCGTTGATTGGTTACCTAACGGGTTATTATTTTGGCGGACGAATTAAAAACCGGCCTGACTCGCTTTTTTTCAAGCAGAAGTACATTGACAACACACGCGAAGCCTTTATCAAATACGGCAATAGTGCGCTGATTATTTCCCGATTCCTGCCAATTGTCCGCACCTTTGCCCCGCTTCTGGCTGGCCTGATTCACATGCCATTCCAGTTTTTTATGAGCTATAATATCATCGGTGGAGCCGTTTGGGTGATCACCCTGGTAGGCGGAGGGTATTTCTTCGGCGAACGGTTTCCCTGGATTGTCGACTACGTTCAATACGTCATCCTGTTCTTCCTGGCCATCACTACGTTCACCGTGGTTAAAGGGTATTTGAACGCCCGCAACGACAAAAAAAAAGCAGAGAACGTTAGCGAGTAGCTCAGTTTTTTTCGATCCAGATCGTCTTCACGTTTACAAACTCCTTAATACCAATTTCTGATAATTCCCGACCGAAGCCCGAGGTTTTGATACCACCAAACGGCACTCGTGCATCGGAACGCATCAGTCCATTTACGAATACTGATCCAGCCTGAATTTGCCGCGCCAATCGATCAGCTTTGTCTAAATCCTGCATCCAGAGGGCTGAGCCGAGACCAAAATCCGATTGGTTGGCTAGCCGAATTGCATCTGCTTCATCTCTGGCATCAATCAGCACCGCCAACGGCCCAAACGTTTCCTCGTCGAAAGCCGCCATCCCAGGTTTAACTTTATCCAACAGCATTGGTGCTACGTTGCAACCTGATCGTTTCATATCGCCGGTCAATAGTTTAGCTCCCTTCGCCAACGTATCACGACATTGCCGCTCAATGGAATCGGCAAGATCGAGCCGAGCCATTGGGCCCATTGTCGTAGCATCGTTCATTGGGTCGCCCTGTTTAATCTGGTTTATCTGATCCAGAACCCGTTCTGTAAACTGTTTTTTGACTGATTTCTCAACAATAAACCGTTTGGCCGCGATACAACTCTGTCCTGCGTTCTGCATCCGCGACTTAACAGCTACTTCAGCAGCTTTGTCTAAATCAGCATCAGCTAACACGATTAACGCATCAGAACCGCCTAGCTCCAGCACCGATTTCTTGATTTCCCGACCTGCAATACTTGCCACCGACGATCCCGCCCGTCCGCTACCGGTAAGTGTAACGGCCTTGACTCGCCGGTCTTTAAGCAACGTTTCGACAACTGGAACATCGACCAGAAGCGATTGAAAAACGCCTTCGGGTAAACCACACGCCCGAAACAGTTCCTCAATTGCCAGCGAACATCCAGACACATTAGGTGCGTGTTTCAGCAACCCAACATTACCCGCAATCAGGCCCGGAATGGCAAAGCGCATGACCTGCCAGAACGGATAGTTCCAAGGCATAATGGCTAGTACTGCCCCTACGGGTTGATATGTAATGAAACTTGCCTGAGCCTCTGTTTTTATAAACTCGTCGGCTAAAAATGCTTCGGCGTGATCGGCGTAAAACGTACAGGCAGCGGCACATTTCTCCACTTCGGCTACGGCTTCGCGTAGGGTTTTTCCCATTTCAGCGCTCATCAGCTCAGCGTAACGTTGTTTCTCAGTATTTAGATAGCCGCCAACCTTGCGCAAATAATCAGTACGTTCCCGCAATGACAAAGCCGACCAGTCGGCAAACGCCCGGTCGGCTTGTTTAAGTTTCCGCTCGATAGTGTTGCCAGTATCGAGACGATAAGCTTTCAGCTTCCGCTGATTATATGGATTGATGGACGTAAACATGGGATGAAAAATGTAGGGTGTATGATACAGTTGATCGGCGAAAGCAATATATCATACATCTTACTTCATCCATCCCTTTATTGTTCTTCACTTTCCAACTTATTGGCCAGCGTAACCATGGTATCAAGAACATACTCCATCCGTTCATGACCGATAATATCATCAAATTTATCGCGGGCCTCCTGCATGCAGCCTTTGAGCGTGACGAATAATTCCTTCCCCCGGTCATTCAGGAAAATAATATTGGAACGGGAATCCGACGGATTTTTCTGCGTGTATATATAGCCTTCGTCCTCCAGCAAGCCGACGATTTTACTCATCATCTGCTTCGTTACGCAAGCCCGTTTCGCCAATTCGTTATTTGTAGTGCCTCCTTCTTCAATGTTCGATAAGAACATGAGGTAGCTCATTTTGAAATCTTTATATCCCAACGCGTGAAGACGCGGCTCGATAAAATTACTCGTGTACCGTTTAAGTCGCCAGAACAGGCGGCCAATCGACCGCTCCCGGATGGCCCGATACTGGTCAAAATCAAAAGAATTTTTATCTGTTTCCACGAACGTAAAAGCCAAAAAGAATATAACGAACTATTTCTCACTAAAATATTTTACAAATATAGTCAACCTACTTGACTTCATAGTCAACTTGGTTTACTTTTGTGCGACCCTAGTCAAACAACCGGAGCCCCGGAGTGCTGATTATAATGTTGGTTCTGAATTATAAAAGAGTATCTGCCTAAAACTTCACTGACAATGGCAACTTTAACGGAAGAAATGACTACCACAGACGAGAAAAGCGGACTTAGTACGTATTTACCCCGCATTATTATTGGCCTTGTCCTCATCGTAGGAGGCTATTTTGGCTATCAGGCATTTCGCCACAGCCAGCAATACGAAACGACTGACAATGCCCAGATTGAAGGCAACTCGGCCCCAGTATTGGCTCGTGTAGCTGGTTATGTGAAATCAGTTAATGTAGACGATTACGCGCTTGTCAAAAAAGGTCAGTCGCTCGTAACAATCGATCCCGAGGAATACGACGTAGCACTGGCTCAGTCCGAAGCTGATTATCAGCAATCGCTGGCTGATCTCGCAACGGCCCGGGCTGACCTGCAAAATGCACAGGCTACCGCCCGCAACGTATCACAAAACGCCCGCGTTGCTCAGTCGAATGCCGCGGTGCAGGCGATTCGTCGCAACAAAGCCCAGCAGGATTTACAGCGTGACCAAAACCTCTACAAAGAACAGTCGCTAACGAAAAAGCAACTGGAAGACACGCAAAATAATGTGGACATCCAGGCAGGGCAGTACAATGCGAATGTGGAGCAAATCAACCTCGCCAAAACCTCAGAGAGCGTAGCCCAGGCTGGTATTGCCAAAGCGCAGGCTAATATTCATAAGATACAGGCCGTACTAAAAGTAAAACAGGCGGCCATCGACAATGCGAAATTAAGAGTAGGATACGCCCGTCTGGAAGCCCCTATTACGGGTAAAATCGGTCGTAAGAACGTAGTGGCGGGTCAATATGTACAACCGGGGCAAAATCTGTTTACGATCGTAGCCGATTCAACATTCTGGGTGGTTGCCAACTTCAAAGAGACGCAACTTGAGAAAATGCAACTCGGTCAGCCCGTTGACATTAAGCTCGACGCTTATCCTGACCTTGACATCAAAGGCCGTGTAGCTTCTCTATCCGATGCCACCGGCGCCCGGTTCGCTTTGCTTCCTGCCGACAACGCATCGGGCAACTTCGTAAAAATCACCCAGCGGGTACCGGTCAAAATCGAGATTCTGAATCCGGGAAAATACAAAAATCAATTGCGGGCTGGTCTGAGCGTAGACGCTGAGGTGCGGGTAGCAAACTAGAGCTTATATGGCAACTCAAACATTGGCCATGCCTGCGCAGCCGGCTATGCCAACGGGCTTCAGAAAGTGGATTGTGGTCGTCACAGCCATTTCAGCGGCCATTATTGAACTGATTGATACGTCTATTGTGAACGTCGGCCTGACCGACATTGCCGGGAATCTCGGTGTTACAATTGAAGATGTATCATGGGTGGTAACGGCTTACGCCATTGCCAACGTCATTGTGATTCCCATGACCGGCTTTTTGCAGCGGTACTTTGGGCGCAAAAATTATTATATCGGGTCAATTATCCTGTTTACAATAGCGTCCTATGGTTGTGGTTTCGCCGATAGCTTATGGACGCTAGTTGCCTTTCGCTTCTTGCAGGGTGTTGGCGGAGGTGCCTTGCTCTCAACTTCGCAAGGGCTGATGTTCGACGCATTTCCACCCTCTCAGCGCCCCGTTGCCTCAGCCTTATTTGGTATGGGCATCGTGTTAGGACCAACACTTGGCCCAACGCTTGGTGGTTATATTATTGACAATTACCATTGGAGCTGGATGTTTTACATCAACGTACCGATTGGTATCGCAGCGGCCTTTTTAAGCTCAGCCTACATCGACAAGAAGCCTGATGAGATCAATATCAACCGGAAAGCGATCCATATCGACCAGTTAGGTATTTTGCTGCTGGCCGTTGGTATTGGTAGTTTACAATACGTACTGGAACGGGGTGAAGCCGATGACTGGTTCGATGACAATGTAATTAAGTGGCTAACGGTGATCACCGCTATATCGCTTCCGTTGTTCGTCTGGTGGGAATTGCGGGGTACGAAGGAGCCGGTTGTAGACCTTCGTGCGCTGAAAAATCGAAATCTCACGGTCGGGTCACTTCTGATGGTTATTGTGGGATACGGCCTATTCACGTCGGTCTTATTGTATCCCTTGTTTGCTCAGCGAATTGTTGGCTTAACCGCCACGCAGACCGGTCAATTGCTAATTCCGGGTGGTCTGGTTACGTTGCCCATGTTTGCACTGGTCGGGCGGCTGCTGGCGAAAGGTATGTCGCCGAGAGTAGCCGTTATCATCGGCTACGTTGCCTTTGCTACGTTCTGTTTCGTCATGTCTACTTATAACATGGACACGCCGAACAAACTGTTTATTTACGCACTGATTGTCAGAGGTATTGGTCTGGCCTTCGTGAACGTACCCCTAATTAATCAGTCTGTTTCGACACTCGAACCGCGACAATTGCCCACTGGTATTGCTATCGTGAACATGATGCGACAGGTAGGTGGTGCCTTCGGGGTAGCGATTACGAACACCTACGTAACGCAACGTACGGCTGTCCACCGGGGCGATCTGGTGTCGAATCTGCAACCGGGCGATATGCTCACAACCGAGCGGCTCAATGCGATGACACAGGCACTGGCGGCCAAGGGCATTAATGCCTTCGATGCTGTAACGGGCGCTTACAAAAATATGGACCTGATTATTTCGCGGCAGGCGCTGATGCTCTCCTATCTGGATACATTCAAGTTGGCAGGCTTGTTTTTCGTTGTCTCGTTCCCGCTCTTATTCTTGCTTAAAAACAAAAAAATGGATGCCGCAGCCGCAAAAGCCGTTGCCGACGCAGCTCACTGATATTGGTTTACAGTTTTCGGGTTTCGGTTTGTTAACGCATCCAGATTTCGCGTCAGCCAACCGAAACCCATAAACCGTAAACCGTAAACTTCCCCAAACATGAATCCCACATTTCTTACTATATCCATGCTGCTTACGGTTGGGACGCTTCAGGCGCAAAACCAACCTGCGCAACTGCCCGACGACCTTCGGGCGCTGGTTCAGCAGGCAAACACAAACTATCCAGTTCTGAAACAGCAGCAACAGCAAATTCAGGCTAGTGAAGTTCGAGTCGACATTGCCCGGACGGCCATGAAGCCAAACGTATCAGGAAACGCGTCCTACCAGTACCTGAACCCAGTAGCGAAGGCTACCCTCCCAATCGATGGTGTAGATCGAACGCTTCAGTTCGCGCCTAATCATAACCTGAATGCCTATTTCGGCGTTGGCCAAACCATTTACGACTGGGGTCGGACGAACGCAGCGGTGAAACAAGCTGGCGATAACGTACAGGTGCTGCGCCGGAATCTGGAGATTACCCAACAATCTCTAGCGTATCAAGTAGCTGCGGCTTACTACGGTGTTGGCTTTCTGCAAAAGAGTTTATCGGTTCAGGATTCGGTAATTCGGACTGCCGGGGCTAACGTACGCTTATTAGTTACACGCCTGCAAAACGGCGATGCGCTCCAGTATGACGTTCTTTCACAACAGGTGCGTGTAAAGATAGCTCAGAACCGAAAAATAGAGATTCAGAATCAGTTAGAACGACAATTGGCGACACTCACCTATCTGACAGGCAATCCAAATCCTGATATCAGCAAAGCGCTTGATCAATTCAATCTGGAAGCAATGAGTGGCCGCGTTGTTACGCAGCCCTTTAATCTGGCCAATGATACGCAGTCCTTATTGGGTAATAAAGATGTACAACTGGCGCAGGATCGCGTTCGCCAGGCTGAAACCGATATTCTGGTCAGCAATTTATCGGGTCGTCCAAGCTTGAGTTTCACAGGTTCAGCGGGTTTCCGCAATGGCTACTTACCCGACATCAATACGCCCAAATTTAACGTTGCGGCCGGGGTCGTATTAGCTGTACCCATTTATGCAGGCAAGCGGTATCAGTTGCAAAATCAAAATGCACAGTTGACCCTGAATGCGAATCGCTACGCTGTTGAGAATGCGAATGCGCAGGTGCGTCAAAGTATCGCTCAACTTAATGCCGACATACGTAGTAACCAGACGCGACTGGTTAACCTCGAAACTCAGGTTGAACAGGCACAAAAAGCACTACAGATTGCCAACGCCCGGCTACGGAATGGGGTCATCACCAATGTAGAATTGCAGAGCGCCGAAACTGGCGTAGAAGAAGCCGAGTTAGGCCGTCTGAATTTTCAATATCAGCTAATGCTTAATCAATTAGAGCTGAAACGTCTGCTTGGCGAATCATTACTCTAACATTAAAGTCTGTTAAATTTTTGGCGGCCCATATACTAAATCGCACCATAACTGGCTTCTATAAACGTGTTGCAGGTTGAACTAAACAAACGAGCCCGTATGAAAAATCAAGTTATTGAGATCCTGAAGCAATTTGGTATATCGGAATCAGCCATCACTGACCAGACTCATTTCACACGTGATCTGGGCCTCGACAGCCTCGACACAGTTGATTTGATTATGCAGCTTGAAAAAGAATTTGGAATTCGCATTCCCGACGAAGATTATAGCAAACTAACCACCATGCAGGGCTTACTAACGTATCTGGAAGCTGAACAGGCAATTGCTTGAGTCAGAACGTATGATATTTTTTAACCAGAAACGGAAGCTCATTGAGCTTCCGTTTCTGGTTGGGGCATGGATGGGCTTTAAATCTTACTTACAAAAAGGTTACCGGCGTTTCAAGACGAGCTACGCTTCAACGTACTATATACCCCTTAGGTACGTCGGCCATGGCGTCAGACCAGTTTGACTTAATATCGCTGTCTAACGTTCGACTATACATAATCGCGCCGTGCATGGCCGTAAGCCTTGTCCTAACCGGGCGATTGACAGCGTACTCAACCCAGCCACCATTATTCTTGATTACGAGAAAAAGTTCTTTCTCGTAAGAGCGCCACACAGCTTTACGGTTATCCATGTATCCCCAAATACTATTCTTCGCGATTAATTTTCTTTTTGAATGAGCGTAGTGAACGATTAAGTACTTGCTCAGTGCACCACGCGACTCAATCGACGTAATTTGATCCACTGTATCTGGCGCTACGTCCTGATCTGGTGTACTAATCAAGTCCTGGCTGTGGTATAGTAGCCTGCACTGCGCGTTTGTCAGTTGTCCATACACTACACCAAATAACAAAAACACCAATCGTAGGGAATGCATAGCAGAAATACGTATTCGTACTTGACAACCAGAATCTACACCTCCATACTCACCAGCGCATTACCACGTAGTACGGGAATTACGTCGTACAAATCATGCTGCAGGCAGTAGGCAATATCCTTCTGAATACCCAGCCGCTGGAGTCGACGAATGTGCGACGCATTCGCCATATAACTGATCAGATTATCTTTACCCTGCGCATAAAGCCGCCAGGCCATAATCGCACTGTCTTCAGCCATCGCGTAACTGTCTTTCAGCCGCTCAACCAGCGCACCGGCAAAAAGCGTATCTTCCAGATTAACACGACCTTTCCAGCCTGCGCAAAGTACCATGACGTCGTAGCGCTCTGTTTTCAGAAAGCGGACAATAGCATCTAAATTCAGAAATGAACCCACCAGCACTTTCACCGCTGAACGCGATTTCGTGATAGCCAGCGTTCCGTTGGTAGTCGTCATGGCTACGTTGGCGCCCCGGATTCGGTCATCCATATAGGTGAACGGCGAGTTATCTAATTCAAACCCTTCGACCTTACGGGCGTTTCGTTCGGCAGCAGCCAGATAACCACGCTCCTGCAAGAGTCGGCACTCATCAATAGTCGCTACGGGAGTTATGCTGTTAACGCCATAGGCAAAGGCAGTCACCATGCACGAAGTGGCCCGGAACACATCGGCCACCACCACGATGGTATTTTCGACAGTGTGTAGATGTAATAAGTCGGGCGTAAAGCAAACGTCAATTTGTTTCATAGGGGGTGTCTGAACCGGGATTTATGTGATTTGCCTGACTGACTACGATTTTTACAATTGGCTTTCTCTGAAAGCAAAATCATAGTCAGTCAGGCAAATCACATAAATTCCGGTTCAGGTTATTTTTTCACGAAAGGAAGTTTAACGACCTGCGCCTTTAACAGACGGTCGCGGACTTTAACAAAGATTTCGGAGCCAGGCTTGCTGAACTCCTTTCTGACGTAGCCCAGGCCAACGCCCTTGCTGAGCGTGGGCGACTGCGTGCCAGAAGTCACTTCGCCAATTTGATTACCATCAGCATCGGTGAGTTCATAATGACCACGGGGAACACCTCGGTCCAATAGCTCGAAACCCACTAATTTGCGGGGGACACCCTGTTCTTTCTGCGCTTTCAGTACGTCGGCGTCAATGAAATCGTGCGTAAATTTGGTCACCCAGCCCAAACCCGCTTCGATGGGCGACGTTTCGTCGGTGATGTCGTTGCCATAGAGGTTGTAGCCCATTTCTAACCGTAACGTATCACGGGCGCCAAGGCCAATCGGTTTAATACCAAACGGTTCACCCGCTTTTATAATGGCCTCCCAAACACCTTCGGCCTGGTCATTCGATACGTATATTTCGAAACCACCCGCGCCTGTGTAGCCTGTTGCAGATACAATCACGTTGGCATACCCGGCAAAGTCGGTCTTCTCGAACGTGTAATATTCCATCGAATCCAGGTCAGCGTTGGTGAGTGGCTGCAACGCTTTGGCGGCCAATGGCCCCTGCACGGCAAACAAACACATGTCATCAGAAACATTGACCATCGTTAAATCGTAATCCGATACGTATTGACTGATCCAGTTCCAGTCTTTTTCGATGTTCGACGCATTCACGACGAGCATGTACTCCAGCGCGTTGATCCGATACACCAACAGATCATCGACAATACCACCCCGACCGTTGGGCAGGTAGCTGTATTGCACTTTGCCATCAAACAGAATACTGGCATCATTAGCCGATACGCGCTGAATCAGGTCCAGCGCCCCTTCGCCTTTCAGGATAAACTCACCCATGTGCGAGACATCGAAAATACCAACGCTATTGCGGACGGTGTTATGTTCGTCGAGATCAGACGAGTAGCGAACGGGCATACCAAAACCCGCAAAGGGCACGATTTTGGCGCCCAGCTGCTGATGAATATGATGTAAGGGAACTTGCTTAAGCGACATTTGCTCGGGGGTTATCCGGCAAATTTACAAACGTATCCACGGGTTTCAACCAGTAGTTTTTTAGATTGGCGTCAGTTAAGGCTAAAATTAATCGGCAGGTTGTACTTCACCCGTACTTTTTGACCGCGCTGGACACCCGGCGTCCACTTGCCGCTCATCTTTTGTACAACCTGGACCGCTTCCCGATCCAGATCTGACTGAACACCTTTCAAAACTTCATAATCGCATAACGTACCGTCTGTGCAAACCACAAAGCTAACAAACACTCTGCCTTGCGCCCCGGCTTTCTGCGCAGAAACGGGATAGCTTAAATTCTGGTTCAGGAACTGGGCAAGGCCTTTCATACCACCCGGAAACTCTGATTGTTGCCCTAAGGAAGTATAACGAACAGTATCGACTCCCGCTGACCAGCCTTTGCCAGCTTGCAAACCACCTTTAGCATAGATTTCTTCATAAAGATAAGAGCCGTCGATGTAGCGACCCGTCCATAGGCCTTGCTTAACCCCGTTTTCATAGAGTCCCTGCTCAACAAAAAGCGTGTGTCGGGTCGTATCATTTTTAGAAAGCATCTGGTTTTGATATGTCACCCGCCCATTTCCTTCTACCACGTTCTGGCGCCCTGTGCTATCCCAGAAAGCTGTTACCAGCTCAGGATCGTTATTCCCCATCAACTCAACTTTACTGGTCGTTTTTATTTGCCTGATCTGCCCATTCGGATACCATGTCATACTCGCTATTTTCATATCCAGTTCATCACTTTTTTCGGCAATAGAACCATTCGTATGATACCTCATTCCAGAACCGATACGCTTTCCCTCGCGATAAAATGACTGATTAAGAATGATACCGGCTTCGTTAAGCAGAAATAAGTTACCCTCCCATTGCTGTTGGTAGTTCTGATTTCCGACGGTGTATGTTATTCCAGTGGGATAATTGACAGCACTATTTTTACGACGAACCAGGGGCATTTTGAAGTATTCTTTCCAGCGTTTACCTTTCAACTCATACGTGATTATATCGCCCATGGAAACACCATTTGAATCAATTGGAGCGACCTGCTTATAAGTAGCTTGAGTGCTATCAGCAATTGCTTTACTATCAGCCCCGAAGTAGGTAATTTTAGCTCCGTTCTTATACGCAAAAGGCGTATTTGGCTGAAACAGGATGAGCATCGTCACTTTCTGACGTACGGGCTGACCATTTTTTTGAGCTGGTTTCCAGGCATTAAATAACTTGAACACACGCATAGCTTCGCGGTCGCAATCAGGACGAAAGCTTTTTATCACATTTACGTCAGCGATGTGACCGTCTGTTTCAATAATCCCGCTCAAAATTACCTTGCCACCAACACCCTCCGCCTGAGCCGATATTGGTTTCCGTAAGCTGGTTTGAATAAACGTGTTATAAAAAACCATTCCGCCACGCGGTGAAGCAACACTATCAACCTCAAATTCTGCGTAGGGAGTCGTTTGGGCCAATAGTGATGACCCCAAAAGGAGTGGGAGAAGAAACAGCCAATTTTTCATAGCTCAATAAAGGGATAGGAATTGGTATGGTTTTCAAATAGAGCAACAAGATACACCAAATAGTTACACTCGTCAATACAACGGGCAGGGATTAATTCCCATGTTCATTAGGCATCAATACCATCTTTATGAATTGATTAAAGGAGCGTTGAAATAGGTCTTACAACATGCTCGTTTCTACTACTGTATCAGACAAGAATTACTTCTTATCCAAATAATGTACCAGATCCGTGATCGAGCGAATGCCCAGCAAATGGGCCTGTTTCCGGCGCATCATCAGGCAGTAGCTATTATTGAATCCCAGCGGTTTGAGCCACGAGAGCTGGTATTTATCCACAAATTGCTGATTGACAAACTGATAGACCGAATCTGGCTGCATAGGAAGCGCCTGGAGCGTAGCGGCTGGAGGTTGTAAAACAACCAGCAAACCGGTTCCGGTGTATTCGGGGTAAAAATCAATGGCACCAGTACGTAGTGCATCGAAACAGATTTGCGTGCCTCCCATGCCGGTTTTTGTGGCAACGCGCAGTTGGGTTTTGCCCTCAATCAGTTGGCGGTAAATCTCCGCCAGAATGTACTGCTCCGTAAAAACCTTCGAGCCCATCACCACCGTTTGCGCCCGATCGCCGGGCTTAGGTAACTGATATAAATGAGCACTTTTCAGGAAATCGGTAGCGATACGTTCCGGTGACTGGTGCAGGTAATCGGCGCGGTAATTCAGCGCCGTCATGATTGAATCGGTGAGTTTACCCGATAGCAGATTCAGCGTTGGGCCAAGGTCCGGATAGCGGTCAAGCGCAGTCTGTCGAACGACCGGAGCCGCGTCGTAGGGCGGAAAAGCGTGTCGATTATCGGCCAGCACCAGCAAGTCAAATGCTTTGATACGTCCATCGGTCGAATAGCCGCTGATGATGTCAACCTGCTCCCGACGAATGGCTTCGTACATCAAACTCTGGTCAATCAATCGGGGACGTAGCTTCAGTCCGTACGTTTTCTGCAAACCGGGATAACCATCCGAACGACCGTAAAACTCATGGGCAAATCCGGCGATGAGTTTATCCTGTCGGCCCGGCACCAGATAAAAAGCGGAGAGAAAGGGAACCAAGACAACAAATGCCAGTGCACCTATCCGCATTTTTTTAGCGGACAAGTTCTGCAAACGGGCCAACCCAAAATCAAAGCCAACAGCCAGCAAAGCCGCAGGAATGGCCCCCGCCAGCATCATATTGACGTTGCTGAGCGCAATGCCACTGAAAATAAATTCGCCTAATCCACCGGCTGCTACGTAAGCCGCCAGCGTAGCAACCCCCACATTGATGACCGTTGCCGTACGAACGCCCGCAAATATAACCGGCAATGCCAGCGGCAATTCGACTTTGGTCAAGATCTGATTATTTGTCATGCCAACGCCCCTGGCGGCTTCTTTCACCGACGGACTAACTTCCGTAATGCCCACGTAGGTATTCCGGATAATGGGCAGCAAGGCATATAAAAACAAGGCAACCAACGCCGGACCAACGCCAATGCCCAGCAACGGAATCAGGAAACCCAGCAACGCTACGCTCGGCACTGTTTGCAACACACCCGCCACACCCAGCACGCTACTTGCCAGCTTCTTTCGACGCGAAATCAGAATGCCCAGCGGCACACCCATCAGCAAGGCCAGCAACAACGACACAAACGTTAATCCGATGTGCGTCAGCGTTTGCTCCATCAATTTGTCAGCATGGTCGCGAACGAAGGCGAAGAAGTCTTTCATTTAGGACGTAGTATCAGCGAGGCAAAGCACCGTAAACCGGACTAACATTGGTACGTATCAACGACTAATTCGCTGAGGTTGGTCATCCAGAAAATCACGCACGAAATCATTGGCGGGCTGATTCAGCAACTCATCGGGCGGACCAATTTGCACAATACGTCCCTTGTCCATAAGGGCAATGCGATCGGCCAATTCGATGGCTTCACTGACATCATGCGTAACCAGTACGACCGTTGTTTCCCGCAGTTCATTGAGTCCGAACAACTCCCGCCGAACGTGTCGGCGCGTAAAGGGATCGAGTGCGCCAAACGGCTCATCCATCAGCACGACCGGCGGCTTAATAGCCAATGCCCGCGCCAAACCCACACGTTGCCGCTGTCCGCCACTTAACTCGGCCGGATACCGATTCAATATTGTTTCGGGTAATTGAAGCTTCGCCATCAACTCATGAATGCGCTCCTGAATAGCTGCGGGTTCCCAGCCGAGCAGCTTTGGCACCGTAGCAATAGCCTGCGCAACACTGTAATGCGGAAACAACCCGCCATCCTGAATAACGTAGCCAATTCGGCGACGCAACTCAGGACCAGCTTGTTTAACTACGTCAATACCATCTACGCTGATTGAGCCAGACGTCGGTTCAATCAGTCGGTTAATCATTTTCAGCGTCGTGGTTTTACCACAGCCGCTCGTGCCCAATAACACAAGTGTTTCACCCTGACCAATAGCCAGCGATACATCGTCGACAGCGGTGTGTGATGCAAACCGTTTGGTCAGATGCTGGATGTCAATCATTCGACCACCTTTACGCCTTTCCAGAAAGCTACATAGTCTTTGATTTGGCTAGCGGCCGATTTTGGATCAGGATAATACCAGGCAGCATCCGCATTAGTTTTGCCATCAACGGTCAGGGAATAGTATGACGCTAAACCTTTCCAGGGGCAAGTTGTGTGCGTCGGGCTATCCGTTAGATACGTAGCGTTCACTGATTCTTTAGGGAAATAATGATTGCTCTCAACCACAATCGTATCGTCGCTCTCGGCGATGGTTTCACCGTTCCAGATGGCTTTCATTTCGGTAGAATTTATAAAGGTATAGCGTTGTGCTAACTCAATATCGAACAACTCATTGATTAACTAACTGGTTTTATTTCAGCACCTGAACTTCAATTACTGAGTTATCATATACGCGGTGGGTTGCTTTCTGAAAGTCGGCTGCATCGGCTTTATAGATGTTATCCACATATTTCTGTGGGTTGCGGTCGATAAGGGGGAACCACGTACTCTGCACCTGAATCATAATGCGGTGGCCTTTTTTGAACGTATGCAATACGTCCTGCAAACGGAAATTCACGTCGGTTACTTCGCCCGCTTTAAACGGCTCTGGCTTCTCGAACGAATTGCGGAACCGCCCGCGCATCGCTTCCGAACGAACCATTTGCTGGTAATTTCCGAGTGTAATGTTTTTATTCGGCATATAGGCATGATTCGGCTCATCGGGTGGATACACATCGATCAGTTTCACCACCCAATCAGCATCGGTACCGCTGGTGCTAACCTTTAGTTTTGCCATAATTTCGCCACCCAGCGTCATGTCTTCCATCAATACGTCGGTCTGGAATGTAAGTACATCTGGCCGACGGCTCGCAAACCGCTGATCCTCCGACATGTAATTAAACGGCGTAAACCCCTGCAGCGTCGTAATATCTTCAGTATAGGGAACGGGTTTCATCGGATCGCTGACAAATTCCGAAAACTTACTCCCCGCCTGCTGGGCCAGTTTACCATCGTTGGCTAAATAAAACTGCATGGGTTGAGCGTTGGAGGCAGGCCATTTATCAAATGTTTTCCACTCATTTTTTCCCGTATTGAACAAGTAAGCTTCGGGCAAACCTGTTTTGCCATCACCCGCGCCTTTCAGGAAATGCGTAAAGAATTTAGCTTCGATATTTCGCTGATAGAACGTAGCGATGCTGTCGCCAAAATAGACATTACTGTGCAGCGTGTGCCCGGTTTCGCGCGACCATCGACCATGGCCAAACGGTCCCATAACGAGCGTGTTGTAGGCACCTGGGCTGTTTTTTTCAATGGTTTTGTAGATGTTCAACGGACCGTAAAGGTCTTCTGCATCAAACCAGCCACCAACGGTCATAACAGCTGGACGCGTATTCTTCAGGTGTGGGATAATGCTCCGTTTCTGCCAGAACTCATCGTAGTTCGGGTGATTGACGGTCTCCTGCCAATAGAAGTTGTCCTTATAATATTTGTCTACATTTTTTAGCGGACCAAGATCATACTGAAACTGAAAGCCGTCGCTGGTTCCGGTTTTGATGAACTCATTGTTATACCAGGCTTCAGTGGTCGGCTTCGGGTGCTGAACCCCAAATACCGGAAACGTAAACAGATACGCCTGAATGAACGCGCCGTTATGGTGAAAATCATCAAAGAAAAAGTCCGATACCGGGGCCTGCGGTGAGGCTGCTTTGAGAGCGGGATGCGCATTAGGCAGCGAGGCCGCCGTATAGAATCCGGGATAACTGATACCCCACTGCCCTACCCGACCGTTGTTGGCCACGTTTTTCAGCAACCACTCGATGGTGTCATACGTATCGGAACTCTCATCAACGAGCGTGCTGCTAACCGGCGCTGTCACTTTCTTTTTTCCCTTTGACGCTACGGGTGCTGGCTGCTGGTCGGTTACGGTTGGCGTCATGTTCGTCCACGTCCCTTCCGACATCCAGCGACCACGAACATCCTGATACACAAAGATGAACTTATCCCGCATAAGCGTTCCCGACGGACCCACGGAGGTTGGATAAGCATCTGCCCCGTAGGGCGCAACGCTGTAGCACGTCCGCTGCATCAGGAACGGGTACGGCTTGGTTGCCGATGCATCTTTAGGTACGTACACCGCCGTGTGCAGTTTTGTACCGTCACGCATCGGGATTTTATATTCGAACTTCTGGTAATTTTCTTTAACGAAACTACCCGATGATGTCAGTTGTGCCTGCGCCGACGTAATGAAAATAGATAGCAGAGCCAGTAAACGGAGCTTCATGGAAAAGGCATTGATGAATGATAATCAAATATACAGTTTTGCTTATCATTGACTTACAATAGCCTAGTCATTCTCTTTTTTCTTGGTTGTTATTGTTCACAGAGGCCCAAAGCCCACAGAGTTTTTATATTCTCTGTGGGCTTTGGGCCTCTGTGGGCTTTTGAACGTTTAGCTAGAAAATTTATTTAGCATTGGTGGCATACCACTCCCGGAAGCTCTGCTTTGGTGGTTCGGGGAGCTCGCGGGCGATGGCCCAGGGATTCAACGTACCGTTATGCGAGAGTGAGTAAGGCATTGAGGCCAATACCCGGCGGGCCGCACGACCCAAACGGGCGTAGAGTTTCGGACGGGCGAGTACTTTCGCCAACCCTTTCATACCGAGACGTTTGGCGGCAGGCATAGCTTTCTGCTCACCAATAATCTGCCGCCATTTGTAGAGTTGCACATGGATGTCGATCTTCACCGGGCACACATCTGAGCAGGAACCACACAACGTACTGGCAAAGGGCAATGTACTGTGTTTCTTGAGATCTACGTTAGGCGACAGAATGGAGCCAATCGGACCGGGAACGGTATAATCATAACTGTGTCCCCCACTACGTCGATACACCGGGCAGGTGTTCATGCAGGCCCCACACCGAATACATTTCAACGACGCCCGAAAATCAGGTCGGCCGAGCTGTTCAATACGTCCATTATCGACAATCACAATGTGCAACTGCTGACCGGACTTGGGTTTATGAAAATGGCTGGTGTAGGCCGTTGAATATTGCCCCGTGGCTGAACGAGCCAGCAGGCGCGTAAAGACGCCGAGGTGTTCGAGTTTGGGAATGATTTTCTCAATACCCATGCACGCAATATGCACGGGTGCCAACGTAACGCCCAGATCGGCATTGCCTTCGTTGGTACAAACCACAAACCCACCCGTTTCGGCAATAGCAAAGTTTACACCTGACAAGGCGGCATCGGCCGCAACAAAGTGACTACGTAGGTGCTGGCGAGCGGTTTCGGTCAGAAATTGCGGATCGCTGGCACCTGCGGGCGTGCCGAGGTATTTGTTGAAAATATCACCAACGTCTTCTTTTTTGAGGTGAATGGCAGGCATCACGATGTGACTTGGCGGCTCATCGATCAGTTGAATAATCCGCTCCCCTAAATCGGTATCGATCACCTCAACGCCATTTTTGATCAAAAACGGATTCAAATGACACTCTTCCGTCAACATGGATTTACTCTTGACTAGGTGCCGGGCGTTGTTCTCACGCAGAATCGACAACACAATTTCGTTGTGTTCCTGTGCATTTGCCGCCCAGTGGACTTTCACACCATTCGCCTGCGCGTTACGTTCAAACTCCTCCAGATACGTATCCAGATTACTGAGGGCGTGGTTCTTGATCTGGGAAGCCAGTTCACGAAGCTCCTCCCATTCGGGAACGGCATACACCATTCGGTCGCGCTTCTGGCGCACAAACCAAAGCGCCTGATCATGCCAGGTGGTTCGGTCAAAATTGGCCGTAAAGCGGTCGGCAGCCTGAGCGTGAGTCATAATTGGTGAGTAGTAAGGCTAAAGGTCGCGAGCTTTAACGTGGACAGGTTTGCCGTTACGTTCGATAACCAGCGTATCATCATCTCGCTTCGCCTTCTCAATTAACCGTTTATGAGCCAGTCGAAAGCCTTCCATAACTTTTGCAGAGATATCTTCTTTTTTACTTACCGTTTCCATATTGGTTCAATAGAGAGCTCCACAAGACTTGATCAAATACAGCATGTTCCATTAACGTACCCCCTTTGGCTACTTCAACTGGCTCCTCACCACTATTGTTGATAAACATAAATGAATCGCAAGTCGGCATGTAGAGGGTAAAAAGATTCATTAAGGCCCGCTTATACCGACGATAAATCACATCTGTAGGAATGTTATGTCCACCCATAGACACGCGCTTCGCAACTCGACTAACCGCCATTTCTGCCGAAGATAAATATACGAAGAAAAGAGTGATTGTATAACCAGCTTCTTTAGCACGCCGAATCGTCTGGACGTATGAACGCGTTGATAAGGTGGTTTCCAGAGCAAAATCAGTACCTTTATTAAGCAAGAAATCTATGCGCTGCAACATGATTCGACCAGCTTCAAACGCTACCGAATCAGGCTGAAAAGGTGATAAGCCCCGAGCGATTTCATCAGCATTCACAAACTCCCACACGTTTAAAATTTCTGGCAACAACGTGTAAGCTGCAGTGGTTTTTCCGGCGCCATTGGGCCCGGCGATGATATACAGGTTTGGCATAACGATTACGAAACGGCTCCGGTCAGAATTTCCGCTACGTGTAAAACCCGTAACGGCAGCTTCTCCCGACGGACGACACCTTCGAGGTGCATCAGGCACGATACGTCGCTCCCGACAATGACCTGCGCTCCGTTTTTAACGTGATCCTGCACGCGATCTTGCCCCATGCGGGCCGAGACGGCAGCTTCCGACACGCAAAAAGCGCCCCCGAAACCACAGCATTCATCGTAGCGATCCAGTTCAATTAATTCCAGTCCACGAACCTGCTTCAATAAATTACTCACTTTCCCGTCGCGGTTGGGCGTCAGTTCAGAATCGGACGACAGGCGTAAACCGCGCTGCCCGTGGCAACTCTGGTGCAAACCAACGCGATAGGGAAATTCAGCATCGAAGCTCGTCACGCCTAATACGTCGGTCAGAAATTGAATGAGTTCGTAGGTACGTTCGCGGACGTGCTTAACGGCGGGGGTTTGTTCGATGATGTTAAAATGCTTGCGGACGTGATACACACAACTTCCTGAAGGAGCCACGATGTAGTCGTAATCAGCGAAGGCCCGCACGTAATTGTGATACACGGGAATGGAATCGGCCTCGCAACCCGCATTGGCCATCGGTTGACCGCAACAGGTTTGCTGCATGGGGAAGCTTACCTGAACGCCCGCTTTTTCGAGCAGCCGCATCGTGGCAATACCAACCTGCGGGTAAAACTGGTCAACATAGCAGGGAATAAACAGGGCAACGTTCATGGGCGAAAGCGTGCAAGAGCGAAAGAATAAGCAAGTACGTTAACTTTTCTCTCTCACTATTTTATAACGTGAAAATCTTATCCATTAACAGCCATTTTTCGCCGGGTTTCGCCATTGGCAATGCCTGTTGATACGTCCAGAGCATGGTTTCCCACGTCTGAACAATCGGATTGGCCGCATCGGATGCCGCTTTGGCGTCGAACGAAAACGTATCGTCAGTTTCCATTATCATGAACAACCGATTCCCGATGCGATAAATTTCCATTTCCGTAATTCCCGCATCCCGAATGCTGGCTTCAATATCGGGCCAAATACGTTCGTGATAGCGTTCATACTCGGCAATCAGGGCCGGGTCATCTTTGAGGTCAAGAGCAAGGCAATAGCGCATAATTAAGGGGCAATTTCAGGAGGGATATTGGCGCTGTGCAGATCATCAGATGTGATGCGGTAGCCCTGCATGGCGTAGAACACGATAAAGACAAAACAAACCAGCGGCACCAGCAGCGCATATACCGGCCCTTTGGCAAACAAGGCTCCGGCAACCAACGGCATCAACGCTCCACCGACAATGCTCATGATTACCAGCGACGACGCTATTTTCGACTCGGCACCCAGCCCTTTCGTCGCCAAAGCAAAAATGGTTGGAAACTGAATTGACTGGAAGAAATACGTAAAACTAAGCGCGATTACGGCCGTCAGGCCACCCACCAGCATGGCAATAACAACCATTGCTACGGCCCCGATGGCGTAGACACTCAGTACGATATTGGGTCGAATGCGCGTCATCAGCGACGTACCGACGAAGCGACCAAGCATAAACAACACCAGCGCGAACGAGGCATGGAAGCCCGCAATCTGCGTCAGCGACATGTCCGTTGGGGAGCCCGTCAGCGAATTAATAATGTTCATGTAGCCTTCGGCCACCGCCCAATGCCCTTCACGAGAGAAATCGAGTTTAAGGTCAACAAAATAGCCCCAGAGCGTAGCCTGTGCCCCTACGTTGGCAAACTGGGCAATAATACCAAGCGTCAGATGGCGATGCCGGAAAAGACTCGTAATGGAAATTTTCCCGGCAGCCTGCTCCTCTTCAGCCCCCACTTCTGGCATTTTGATAACGGCAAACAAGATCGTAATGACCGCGAGAATAGTGCCGATAATCAGATACGGTCCCTGCACAGAAAGAGCTTCCTGCACGCGAATCGCCTGCGCCTGTGCAGGGGCCATTGCCGTCAGCATATCCTGCGTGTACTCATTTTTCGAGAAAATGAACAAGGCGCCAATAACCGGCCCCAGAATGGCGCTGATGCCATTGAAAGACTGCGAAAAATTCAGCCGCCATTCCGCTTTTTTCGGGTCGCCCAAAACCGTTACGTAGAGATTCGCGGCCGTTTCCAGGCAGGCAATCCCGCAGGCCATAGTGAACAACGCCAGCAGGAAAAAGCCATAGACGCGCACTTCAGCGGCTGGATAAAACAGGAATGCGCCACCGCCGTACAGCAGCAATCCGAGCAGAATTCCGCGCTTATAGCCAAACTTCCGCATAACGTACCCAGCCGGAAGCGCCATGAAAAAATAACCGAGGTAGAACGCAAAGTCGACGATACCCGCCTGAAATCGGTTCAGATCAAGGGCAATCTGAAACTGCTTGATGAGCGATCCATTCAGACTATTGGCCAGCCCCCACAGAAAAAACAAACTGGTAACGAGCGTAAACGCAAGACCATAATTGCCGGTTGATTGTCCGGATTTAAGTTTAACATTACTGGGAGCAGGGCCAAGAGCCATTGAAGTTTTTGATTAAGGGGAGTTGATTTATGTTTTCTGTCATACTGACGACAGGAAGCATCTTCGCAAAACCGCCGGAGCACTAGAAAATACTTATTTACCGAAGATGCTTCCTGTCGTCAGCATGACAAAAACGTGCTCACTGACTAGTGCTAATCAGTAATCGAGCGGTCGAGGTGTGTATAGCCACCGTCAACGTGAACGAGTTGGCCTGTTGTGTGACTTGATTTGTCGGACAGCAGAAAGGCCACCGCGTTGGCCAGTTCTTCGGGCGTTGTCATACGGTGTTCGAGCGGGATTTTTGAGACAATCTGCTTCAGTTTTTTCTCTGGATCAGGCAGCGTTTTGATCCAGTTGGCATAGAGCGGTGTCCAGCTTTCGGCTACAACGACGCAGTTTACACGAATGCCGTAGGGCAACAGCTCAACCGCCCACTCGCGGGTCAGGGCGTTACGCCCGCCATTGGCTGCGGCATAGGCCGACGTATTTCCCTGCCCCGTTTCGGCCACTTTCGAGCCAATATTCACAATCGCCCCTTTCGACGCTTTCAGGAATGGCAACGCGTGATGCGCCATCAGGTAGTAATGAATCAGATTCTTGTGTAGAGAGGCAACGAACCCTACGTAAGAACCATGTTCCAGCCCGACCCCATCGTTTACCCCGGCGTTATTAACCAGTCCATCAATACGGCCGAACTGGGCGACGGTTTGCTCAACAGCCCGCTGACATTTATCGGGTTGGGTTAACTCGGCTACAAACTGATGCGCTTTGCCACCATTGGCTTTAATGGCGTCAACAACAAGCTGGTTGTCTTTTTCACTACGTCCAATAATGACCGGAATAGCCCCCTCGGCCGCCAATACTGTTGAGATACCTTCACCAATTCCTTTGGCACCCCCTGTCACAAGAATTACTTTATCAGTCAGATTCAGATTCATACGTCGTCTATTTACTACGGCAAGAAAAACATCAAAGACGAAAAGAGAAAGACAATCCATTGTCTTTTCTCCTTCCGTCTCGTTTTATTTCACTGGAAACAGGAGTATTCGCTTGCTGGTCAGACAGTCCCTGTGCTACGTGACTCTCGGTAGATTAGCGATGCTGAAGGTATCTGAATAAGCTGATGTGGTAAGTCAGGTTATGGAGCAGGCTGCACATAACGAGACACTACTGCTTAATTTTATTCTTCGTATTGTAAAAGTACAACCTAATCAGCCTTGGTTATTCTTCACTAACTGTCCTTCAAGTCCTTCTTCACTTCCTTGATTAATGACTCGTCGCCGTTCAACGCTCTCGACATAGTACAGCCTTGCTCTTCATAGATACGACCCTTTCTTTCCAGGAATAATAGGTACTCTTTATGCTTGTCATAGGTGAGATCACAGTCTGAATAATGCGATCCAATTTCAATTACTTCGTGGCTGGATAAGGGGCCTTTCAGGGATTGTTTCACCTTTATTTTTACCCGGTAACTTTCATACGGGCGAGGATGGTATCTGGCTAATCTTCTCTCCCGTTTTGTGTCTAATAATTCGACCACTTGAGCGATAACGATAATCTTACTTTTGCTTACAGCCCGCTCAACGGTTATATCGTCACAATCACAGGCTAGTACACCGCTTAACTTCAGACAAAATGATAGCAAGAGGAGGCAGTAGGAGAAAAATCGCATTCGTTGTATAAGTAGCAATATGCTAACCTAAGCTCACTTTCTAGGTAGAATACACACTGGATTCATTTTCGCTAAGCCAATAATGGGCCATCTCCTTTCTCCGCTTCTCACCGCACTAATCGGCATCTGATCAGTGTAAAAAGAATAGCTCTCCGACTTGTTGACCCTGTTAAACCGGATTATATCGGCTCCGTAACTTATTTGATAATATCCGTTAGGCGGTAACTGCTGGTTAAGAAGTTTATCAAACATCATTTTGAACAGGACACTAACTGTATCTTTCTCAATGATAGTGGCTATCCAGTCGGTACTTTCCTTCTCGAAAGCGACTTGGCCCTTTATCGTCTTTAAAGCCATTCCCTGAGACCAGCCCAGAGTTGAACAGAGGGAAGTAATGATAATGAGGTATATCCACTTCATAATACTTACTGCGTTGTTGTGCAATTAAACGTTATGTTAACTCATATAGCTCTGAATCAAAATATTACTTTAAATTAATTCAGTAAGCAAGCTGGCAATCAAAGCTACACCAACTATCCCGTTCTATCTCGTCTGTTAGTCCTTTAACCTACAAAAATATTCTCAAAAAACACATTCCCGTTGGAAGATTCGGCTGGAATAACCTTCAACACCTCCCAGTGCGCGACGATTTACTGAAATCATTTGAGTACAAATATCGGTCCGCCCTGTATCATGCTGGCCATCATTAAACGACAAATGGTTCTTCGGCTATTGACGTTTCAACGTACTCCAGAATGTCCCCAGGCTGGCACTGTAGTACACGGCAGATAGCCGCTAACGTATCAAACCGAATTCCTTTTGCTTTCCCAGTCTTGAGTATTGACAGGTTTACGTTACTAATTCCCACCTGTCGGGATAGCTCGTTAAGCGACATTTTACGTCGAGCCATCATCACATCTAAGTTCACTACAATATCCACCTTATATAAACGCTTCGTTCTCGTGTTTTACCGCAATGGCCTGCCGGGTAAAATATGTCAGCAACAAAATAGAAAGAACCAATACGTAAACAATCAGCGAATGATCAAAAACGTGTTCGGCGAAGTAAAAGGCGAATTTGCTACGCGCTTCCTGAAAGCTAACTGGTTTATGGTAATAATGCCAGGTGGACATTCCGGCATTGGCCAATGAATTACTGATAGCCACAGCCAGGCTTAATAAGCCGAAGCCTTGAAGTTGTTTGATATTGGCTTGCTCAAAGTACCCTTTCTGGAGAAGCGTTTTTTTGATCCGAAAGACCATGTAGCCCATTCCCAGAATACCGGCATAAGTAGCAATTTTAAAAACCCACATCCAGCGAAGAATTCCGTCGTACTGATTTATGATACCTACCCCTCCATAGATAAAGAACAAGCATTGCAGGCCAGTCAACACCGCAATTACCCAAAAGACAGCATTTATTAGTTTCATTATTAATTTGGTTTAGGATTAAGCCAAAACTAATAATTTTTATATACAACGTTTTATTTTTAATGTAAAACATTAAAAATAAAACGTTGTACCACTATCCTCCATCACGGCACGTAGGTTTCCAGTAACGTCATGTCGCCGTCGGGAACGAACGTAACGGTATTGATTGAGGCCGGAACAAGGGTGCATTGTCCCATTTTGAGCGATACGCTGTAGCCACCTTCCGCTTCGATTGTTAGGGCACCAGCCACGCAAATCAGGATTACAAACGAATCAATGTGGGTGTAATCATGCTCTATTTCCTGATTGGCCGTCAGCACATTAGTCACGAAGTAGTCGCTCGTCACGGCGTTAACGCTCTCGTTCAACTTCCTGTCGTACTGTGTTTTGTACTGATCGTAATGATGGTAATTTATGGCATCGACGGCAAGATCTGTGTGCAGTTCACGCTTCTGCCCGGTTGTCGCGTCTACGCGGTCAAAATCGTAAATCCGATATGTAGTGTCGGAGGTTTGCTGGATTTCGGCCAGCAGAAGTCCTTTCCCGATGTAGTGAACACGTCCGGCAGGCAAAAAAAACACGTCTCCGGGTGAGGCTGGTTCAATGTTCAGAATATCCTGAATGGTATTATCGGCGACGGCCTTAACGTACTCGTCTTTAGTCACTTCCCGATTGAAACCCGAATTAAGTTTCGCACCCTCGTCGGCCTGCATGATATACCACATCTCGGTTTTCCCAAAGCCATTTTGCCGCTTTTTGGCTAGTTCGTCATCCGGGTGAACCTGGATCGATAGGTCGTCGTTGGCATCGATGAACTTAATCAGCAGGGGGAATCGGTTGCCGTATTTTTCATATACATGCTGCCCTACGAGTTTGCCCTTATACTGTTCAACTAATTCATGCAATGATTTTCCCTGCAAACTCCCCTCTTTCACCACCGATACGTTGCCTTCTACATCGGAAACCTCCCACGTTTCGCCACAGTTGGGTAAGGGAGAAAATTCTTTCTCCAGAATGGTTTTTATCTTCTGGCCACCCCAGATTTTATCTTTAAAAATGGTCTCGAATGTAAGCGGATACAGCATGATGAATGGGTTATTGAATCGACAATTGATAGAGTTTTATTGTCCACAGAGGCACAAAGAACACAGAGATAAATAGTCGAAAAAAAATTGATAGCTCTGTGTTCTTTGTGCCTCTGTGGACAATAAAACCACGTGATTATAATAAATCTTCGTGATTACTTAGTTGCTAACTAACCGACAAAGTAACGCATTTGTTGGGCTGATTGGAGGCCGACAGTGCAATCCGTTAAGCGAGCGATAGCCACTTCAAAATGGCAGGACCCCAATAATAGAGAGTGAAATAATAGGTTCCAAGTATCAGAAATCCAGTGGCCACGAGCAGCATCAGGGAAGAAAACAACCTGATCGCAGGCGAGGATTTATATGAATTTGCTTTAATGTACGCTTCGACAACCAGCAGGTTGGGAATGTAGAAGAAAAATGCCATTAGCCAGTCAAATGGTCCACTGAACGATTTCCCGTGACCCAGTCCGTCAGTAAGCATGATCCAGAAACCATACTCGATTCGGTATAACCAGGAGCCAATCGCCAGGGCATACAACCGTAATGCCCAGATTCGATGCTGGTCCAGATTCCCTGCTACCGCGTGCCGATACGTTTGTATACCTGCGATAAACATCAATACGCCATAGAGACCAAATCCGATGTTCATCACCAGACCACCAACGGTTCCTTTGATGGCAATAAAGGCCAGCCCACCAACGGCGGCAACCAGGCAGGCTGTTACGTAGATACGGCCAATCCAGCGATGCACAGCAGGGTAACGAGTTCTGACCGAATCAAGTAACTGAATACTTCCCAGAATCAGGATAATACCTCCAGCCGCGAAGTGCAGACCAATTCCACTGGTAGCGGTAGTAGTGCCCTGCTCATACAAACGGGGCAATACCTGATTCCAGCGGTCCATGTTGCCTTCATAAAGCGCCGACGCATAGAAGGCCAGAATGTATAAGCCGAACAGAGCCGCACTGACCCAAACGGTGGTCACCAGCAAAACGCTCGACCAGCGTAGTGCGCTTACACTCAATTTTGCCAGTGGCTGAGGGCCCGGCGGTTGAGGAAGGACATCAGGTATACCGTCTGTCATTGCTTTTACTTTTAAAAATCAGGTGATTACGGGATCAGGAGATTTTGCTTTCTCTTTTTGAGAAAATACACGTATTGACGTTACCTATTTTTCAAGGAAAATCCCTCAGTCAAAAATAACTATTTGGCGTTTTGCTAACAATCTAAATCAGTGGTTTTTACACCTTTCTGTCTGGTCTTTTATTGAGCGGCTACCTGATAAACGCTTCCTTTCTGAGTCGGGAACGTCAGTACGTAGTTTGAGCCAGTGCGCGTTGATTTTGCGGCTACTCCTTTGACGGTCAGCGGCTTGCTACTACTGATTTTACACGTACCACCCAGTAGTGATTTGATTGTTGAGCTGGCGAGTCTATGCTCTTTCCAGGTCATCGCGATTTCAAAACCACCCCTTGCCCGCAAGCCTTTAATGCTTCCCTCTTTCCAGGCATCCGGCAGGGCAGGTAATAGACTTATGCCATCCAGATGACTTTGTAACAGCATTTCGGCCATACCAGCTGTCCCGGCGAAATTACCGTCGATCTGAAATGGCGGGTGGGCATCGAAAAAATTGGGATACGTGCCACCACCCTGCATACTTTCACCCTTGCTACCTGTATAACGCATCAATTGCCGAATCAGCGAATAAGCGTGATTACCATCGAGCAATCTGGCCCACCAGTTTATTTTCCAGCCCTTGCTCCAGCCGGTTCCTTCATCACCCCGTAATTCCAGCGTTTTTCGGGCAGCTTTAAAAAACTCGGGTGTATCCGACGAAATCTGACGACCCGGATGCAAGCCGAACAGGTGCGAAATATGGCGATGGTGCGGGTCGGTTTCTTCGAACTCTTTGGACCATTCCAGGAGTTGCCCCTGCTTACCGATACGTAGTGGTGCAAGTTTGCCACGTTTGGCAAGCAGCATCTCGCGGTACGGTTTGTCGATACCCAGCGCGGTCGAGGCATCGATCAGGTTGGTGAATAAATCCCAGATGATCGCCATGTCCATCGTTGTCCCGACGGATACGCCTTGCTCCTTGCCATTGCTGTCTTTGAACTTGTTTTCAGGCGTAGTCGATGGGGCAGTAACCAGATGACCTTCAGCATCTTCCACCAGCCAATCCAGTGTAAAAGCAGCCGCTTCTTTCATGATCGGATAGGCGTACTCAGCCAGGTATTTTTTGTCGCCCGTAAACCGGTAATGCTCCCAAAGATGCTGACAGAGCCAGTTGCCACCCATGTACCAGTTGGCCCATACAGGATCGCCCGCGCCACGATCGCCAACGGCATTGCTCAACCCCCAGATGTCGGAGTTGTGGTGGGCAACCCAACCTTTGGCATTATAAAATTCGCGGGCAGTCACCTTTCCTGTGGTGGATAAATCTTTTATCCAGGTAAGCAGCGGCTGGTGCATCTCAGAGAGATTGGTCACTTCGACAGGCCAGTAATTCATCTCCGTATTGATGTTGATCGTATAATTAGAACTCCAGGGCGCCCGCAGTTCCTTATTCCAGATGCCCTGCAAATTGGCAGGCGGACCACCCGGCCGCGACGACGAAATAAGTAGATAACGACCAAACTGAAAATACAGGGTTTCCAGGCCGGGATCATAACTATTTTTCGAATACGCCTGCAAGCGCTCATCCGATGGCAATGCACTAGTTGGATTGTTAGCGCTCGTGTCCTTCACCACGAAAGCCAGTCGATTAAAATATGATTGATAATCAGCCATATGAGATGCAAGTAACGTAGCGAATGGTTTTTTAACAGCGCTATTGAGGTAGGAAGCCGCTAACGCTTTTTCGTCTTTTCCATATTTATCCGGGCACTTATCAAACCCATTAAAACTGGTTGCAGCCGCTATGTAGAGCGTGACGTCACTAGCATTTTTTACGTGAACACCCGATGTATCCGTGCGCACAGAACCGTCTTTGGCAACGGCTTTGATCCGATACTGAAACCGCATGCCCCGGCAACCGGTACTGTCCTCATAAACAATCGGATTACGGCCCTTTGGATTGTAGTACGAAGGGTCAAGCCGCGCTGGAGCCTTACCGTTAACGATTAATTCGTTAGTCCCATTCGCAACAAGATCGTAACGTAGTTGCGATTTAGCGGATGCGTCGAACGTCAATCCTCCTTTTTTGCTGCTGGTCAGGTGGATGATCAATACGTTATCCGGTGCTGATGTAAAAGCCTCCCGTTTGTAGTCTATACCATTCACCGTGAAGCGTGTAGTAGCAACAGCATTCGTTAAATTAAGATCCCTATAATAGGCCGATGGCGTGTCGCCATTCAGGTTCTGTTTAATCATCAGATCGCCCATTGGCAGGTACGATTCAGTATAAAACCCCTGCATTTTTTTGGCGAGTTCATTAGCTTTGGCGTAATCCCCCTCTTTCAGCAAGGCCTCCCGTATCTGCGGCAGGTAACCAGCGGCTTCGGGATTAACATTGGTTTTCACCGGCCCTCCCGACCATAACGTAGACTCATTGAGCTGAATAAGCTCGTCGCTTGTTCCACCGAAAATCATAGCCCCAATTTTACCATTTCCCACGGGTAGAGCCTCTACCCACTGTTTGGCGGGCTGTTTATACCAGAGTTTCGCGTTCGTTTGCGCCCATGCAGAAAGCTGGGAGAACAGCGTAATGGCGACCAGAATCAAGCCTGTTTGTAGTGTAGTTCTCATAGAAAAAGTAGGTGGTGTATTGTGTAGCCTGGACTTTCAGTTCGCGTAGTCGTAGGCTAAGTTATAATTAAGAGACTATTAACCTACAGCTATGCAGACTGGAAGTCCAGGCTATTGATACGTTGCTTTCAAAATAAACTCAACGATGGGTGTCGGATCGGGCAGACTGTGGGGATGATGCCCAATGCCGGGTTTATGGATGACCTGGATTTGCCCACCCAATTCTTTTACTTTCTGCTCGAACGGGGTTGTGTTTTCGCTGATCGGAACGGCATCATCGGCGTCGCCCACTACGTGCAGGAGCGGATAACCACCTTTCACAATCTCGGCAACCCGGTCAATGGGATTGCGGTTGAATGCCATGGCTTCCTGATCGGACTGGAAGCCATAGTCCTTTTTGAAGATTTCCCAATCCGCCGGACTGCCTTTAGCTTGTCCTTTGCCACCCGGCCAGCTTTTCAGATCCAGTACGGGCGCATCGGCATATACGCAAGCCACTTTTTTGGGATTCGCCAGCGCCCAGTTGTAGATGTAAACCCCGCCCCTGCTCAATCCTTCCAAGGCTACCTTTTTCGCTAACCCTGCTTTTCGGGCAAACGTATAGAAGTCATTCCAGGCCTCAATAGCTTGAGTATTTCCAAACAGTTCGGCCACATCGCAATAGACCAAATGAAAGCCCCTATCCAGCAAGGCAATATCCGTTTGGGGTTCGTGGCCCCAGAATCTGGCCCGCCATATCCACGGTAAGCCCTTAGCGGGTCGGCGGGGCTTTACCACTTTGCAGGCCCGGCCAGCCATTGAAAAATCGGCACAGTCGTAGCCGTAAAACGACGAGATCGTAACCGGTTCCTTGATTTTCGAAAAGAAGTCGAAACCCTTTTCCTCCTGACTGACGACGACCTCCTGCAATCGTTTGGCAATGATCGTAGCGCCCGCTTCATTGGGGTGCAACTGGTCAGGAAAATAGTCGGGATGGTTGATAAAAAGGGAATGCAAGTCGATCAATTCACATTTCTCCTCAAAGGCTACCTGCCGAATTCGAGGGAGTATCAATTGTGAAATGGCTTTTTCAGTCTGTTTGGTCGTATCTGTCAGGAACGAGGCAACGGGCAATAGCAACACAATACGCGGATGCGTAGGCAACTCCCTAAACGAGTGAATCAGCGTTTTGTAATCCGTGGCGAACGTATCGATTTGCAGTCGGTACGGCAGACGGCTATCATTTGTACCCAACTTAATAAATACAAGATCGGGATTGCTTTTCAGCGCATCCTGATACGCAGTCGTCGCCATGTATGAGTTGACCGTGTGCTTGAGTACCGTTTTCCCGCTTACCCCAAAATTTAGTATGTCGTAACCCGAGCCCAACATCGTTTGTAGCTGGGCAGGATATGAATCCTTCTCCCGCTGCGCCAGCCTGCTTCCATATGTAATGCTGTTGCCCACGCAGGCAATTCGCACCTTCTTTTGCGCGTAGACAACTGGCGAAATCAGGAAACTAAAAACCAGCAGTAGACAGACATAGTGCTTTTTCATGGGCTGTTAATGGCGCTGAGGGAACTGCTACTTACTCTTCTGTTTGTCAAAATATTGCCGCATGAATAGCACTTGATAATTCAGCGAATTATTCCAGTAATTCCAGTTATGACCACCGGGCCTGGTGATGTAATCATGGGCGATATTCCGTTCCAACAGCTTGTCGTGCAGGTTGTTATTGACGCGAAAGAAGAAGTCTTCGGTACCGCAATCAACGATGAGCGCCAAGGCTCCCGGTGTCAGCAAATGAAGTAAATTAATGACCGTGTTCTGCTCCCATCGCTCTGGAAACTGGGCGTAAGTTCCAAGCCGTTTCGCCATATCCCAGTTGTTGGGAAACGGGCGAATGTCAACCCCTCCGCTCATGCTACCGGCAGCCCCAAAAACGGTCTGGTGCCTGAACGCCAGATACAACGCCCCATGCCCACCCATGCTCAAACCCGTAATGGCGCGACCCGTTCGATCTTTGATGGTTTTATAATGACCATCCACCCACGTCACTAACTCATCAGCAACATAGGTCTCGTAGCGAAACGCCGGATCAGCGGGGCTATCGTAATACCAGCTCCCAAAACCACCATCCGGGCAGACAATAATCATTTGATACGTATCGGCAACCGCGCCAAGAGCAGGATCTTTTTTGGCCCAATCGCTATAACTGCCACTGTAGCCGTGAAGCAAATACAGCACGGGCAGCTCTTTTCCCTGCGAATAGGAATCTGGCGTTACCACAACTGCCTTAATGGTCTTTTTCATGGCCGAACTGTACGTATCGACTGTATCAATTTTAGCTGCCTGTACAGACAGGGTAATCAGAAGAAAAAGGCAACAAACAAACAACGTGCGAAGCGTATTCATGGACTCTTTTTTATAACAAGACACGCAAAACAAGGCAACTATAATTGGGTTTTCTACCCATCATCAGGCTCGGAAATTTCCAGAACCATAAAAGAAACACGACTAAGGAATCCAAATTTGGGGCCAATTGCGTACTTTAGCTCATCTGCTGTAGCGCGCAAATACGGATGCATTGCGTATGTAATGTATCTACTTACAGGCCGCCATCAGATACCTATCCAGTACATTTATTCCTCTTTTCTCTCAAAAACAGTGGTTATTTACAACGCAAAAGATTGGTTTGGAGCCCTTAAACATTTTCAAACCAGCTACGTTATCGAAGTGCTCCTTCGACGAGTTCTCTACATAGGTGGTTACGGCGTCCTGGTTACTATTATCAACCAGCATGTTGTCGACGTCGATGTTCCGATCGATAGTACCTTCTTTTCCCTGATGGGTATCTTACTGAGTTTATTGCTGGTTTTCAGGACGAATTCGGCCTATGATCGATTCTGGGAAGGGCGCAAACAGTGGGGGTCGCTGGTTAATTACAGCCGCAATTTCGCCGTTATAATGGACGGAATTCTTCCCGATGATGACCATGAGAACCGGCTTTTTTTCGCGCGCTCCCTGTCTAATTTCGCCCTGGCTCTCAAAGGTCATTTACGAGCCGGCGTCGATTTCACCGAACTGGAAGACCCCGGCGATGAGCACTTTGAATCCCTGCCGAAATACGGACACGTTCCCAGCCGAATAGCGGCTTTGCTGATGCGTCGGTTGCAGGTATTGAGCCGACACCGTATCGTTACCGATGCGGACCTGATTACCATCCGATTGTATCATCAGGCGCTGCTTGATGTGGCGGGGGCTTGCGAGCGTATCAAAAAGACACCAATTCCTTTCTCGTATAGCTTCTTCATCAAGCTGTTTATCACACTTTATCTGATATTACTGCCTCTTGTTCTGGTCGATACGTATCATTATTTCACGATTGTAGCGACGCTGCTGGCCGGTTACGCGCTACTGGGTGTCGAGATGATTGGCGATGAGATTGAGGAGCCTTTTGGTCTGGATTGCAATGATTTACCCCTCAATCAGATTGCCCGTACGATCCAGCGCAACATGCACGAAATTGTCGGTGAAGAGCTTTCATCGGTGGCGCTCGCCAAACCAGAAGTCGATTATATAAAGGTCAATTAATCGTTGATTTGCTCGTTCACACGTCTCTCCCTGATCCCATACGAGTTCCTGTTCATTACAATCGGGCAGGAACTCGTATATTTACGAGCCCTGCCAGACTGCTTACTGGCGTCGTTTCTATTGGTAATTTCACAGGTAAAAACGGGGCATTCTAGTCTATTAACCAGTTGAATGGAAAAGAAAGGGGCAACGGCTCAGATAGCAACCAATAAGGCGAAGTTCATCGCGCTTAGTGAAAGCATTATTGAAAAAATAAGAACTGGAGAACTACAGCCTGGTGACCAGATTCCGTCTGAGAATGAACTCATTAAGACCTTCAAAATAAGTAATACGACGGCGCGAAAGACACTGCTCGAAATCGAGTCTAAAGGCTGGGCCAGGCGCATAAAAGGGAAAGGTACCTACGTACTAAATCGCACGGAAGATCACCATTTGCTACGTACCCTCGGCTCGATTTATGCCACCCGACGTGGTTTTCACGATAGCCTGATTGCCGAAGGATTTACGCCCAAAAACATTGTTCTGGAGAAAACGATTTTGCCAGACGGCATCTCATCGGAGATCAACGGGCGGCATTTTATCATCGACGGCCCAGTCCTGAAACTGCACCAGCTTCGCTACGCCGATGAGTTGCTGATTAAAGATGAAGTCAAATATATTTCCTTGACGCTCTGCCCCAAGATCAATAAAATCCCGACGGAGGTTTCGTATTTTAAAGTTTACGAGACCAACTACCACTTGAAGATTTACGAAGTTCAGCAGACATTGGGCGTGCAAATCCTGCAACCCAACACCACCAACTTTGAACTGAATAAACCAACGCCGGTCTTTGTGCTCGATAGTGCCGTGATCTGCACCGGCGACAAAGTCGTGGAAATTGAGCAGTCGTATTACCACGGTGATAAATACAAATTCGCCGTTATCGCCAACCCGGAATACGATTATCGCCCGGCGAATCCAATTACTTCCTGAACCAATTCATCACTTCGTTGGCAATAACTTCGTGACCTTTCTTATTGGGATGGTTAACGTGTGACATATAGTTTTTTAACTCACCCCGTTTAGCGATCTGCTTAAACTGCGAATACGGATCAGCCAGGCCAACATGATACTTTTCAGCAAGTTCATGAATTTGCTGTACATGCGGTTCCAAGGGGTTTTTAAGGTCCAGAATATCCAGTCGCTGATCGGGCGAAGGTGTCATCAGGATTACGTTTACGTTTTTGGCAAGGGCCGACTGGATCATTTTCTCCCAGGCTTCTTTTATCTTGTCGATCTCCGAGAACCGGTCGTTCAGGGCGTAGTCGATGAACAGCACATCGGGTCTGTGAATCAGTACGTCCTGCTCAAACCGGGTCTGGCCTTTTATGGCGTTTTCTCCACCAATCGCCGTAACAATCACATTGATAACTGCATACGGATACAGCGTTTTCAGTTTAGTCAGCACTAGATTGGGATACGACTCCAGCGTGTGTACTTCGTGGTCATGCCAGAAACCAGCCGGAACCGAGTGCCCATGAAACACCAGATTGATCGTCCGATTTTTCGGCCAGACCATATTCAATTCCGTTTTCACAGTGGCCAGATACGTAGCAGAATCGGCTTGTTGAGCTTTCGTCCCAAAGGATATACTCAGCAATAGAGCGAGGAAAAGACCTATTTTATTCATTATCGGTTAGTTGCACTAAAAGCCTGTCCAGATTTCATTTTCTTGCCACTGGAAGGTATTTCTCAAACCAGTCGGCCAACACATTTAAATCCGATTCCCAGGTTTCTTCCCATCCGTGAGCACCGCCCTGGTGTACAATCAGTTGAGCGGGTACGCCAACAGCTTTTAACCGCTCGATAAATCGCTTCGACTGCTCAAGCGGTACGATAGGGTCCTCCGTTCCGTGGAGGAGCAGCGTTGGTGGATCATCATTGGAAATTGCAAGGTAAGGCGATAACGATTGCATGATCGTCAATTTCTCCGCTCTGGATTTACCGTCTACACCAAATTGCGGCCAGTAACGCCGTACCGTATCACAGTCAACAAATAATCTGCCTGCGTTTCCAAAATTGACCAGATCGGCCGGCGGGAAGAAGCAGGCTACCGCTTGTACCTGGCTGGAAACCAGATCAACCGAATCAACCTGAACAGCCTGCTGAAGCGAATCGGGCACTAGTTTGCGGCCAACTCCTGTACCAATTGACAACGAAAGATGACCGCCGGAACTCATGCCTGAGATACCTAACCGATTGGGATCAACACCATATTTGGCCGCATGAAACCGGATAAAGCGCACCGCCCGATGAACATCCTGAATGACTTCGTGAACCTGAAATTTGGGCGCTGAACTATGGATGACCAGGAATACGGTCTGGCCACGATCAGTAAAATAATGGAAATGCCTGCGTCGCTTTTCAATCATGCTGATATCGGAATGCCAGCCTCCACTCAATATAAACACGACCCCAATACCGTTGGGTCTGGCCGGTTTCAGCACATCCATAGTCAACGCCGTGCCAAACTTATGACTGTATATAACATCCCGAATACGAGCTACTTCGTCATTCGTTTCCGGATGCTCAATAATTACATTCGCACCAACAAGCTCCTGTCCGTTAGCATATTGACACCACCCGGCTACTATCAGTAAACTAATTAAAACTAATTTTTTCATTGAACGGTATAGTTGTCATTTCTCTCACCAGAACGCCACCAGATCACCCGTCACGTTTTCCACTACGTAGTGCTTACCGAATTTCGTATCGCCGGGCTTGAACGCGGTCTGGCCTTTTTTCCAGGGATAACTCGTGTTTGAGTAGACGTGCAGATCCGCATCGGTGATGGAATCATCAGGATAAATGCGAACCGTTGCGTTCTTCAACCCTGTCAGACGCAGGCACCGGTTCATGTGTTTCACGCCCGACGTCATTTCCTGACATGATACGATGCCATCGGCCTGATCGACAAAAATCCGGCTTTCACGATGCCAGGCTTTTGGCATGTTGTAAACCGAATGTCCATCGGCTAATTCGGTTTCATAGCCCGTCAGAATGGGGGCGCCCTGCGGCAACTTGAACCGATGCGTGATGGTTGTATTGGGACAATAACCCGAGAAGAAAAAGCCGTTGCTGCCTCTGGAAATGGTCAATACCGGGTTCTTCACCGACGGATTCCGCTTGTCAATTCGGTAGTCCAGCCCAAACTGATTCAATACGTAGCGCATAAGCAGCGGCCCCGTGAAAAGTTGCTCAGGGTCGTCGGGAGCCAGGAGTTTTCCGCCCGTAAACCTGCTCGAATTGGTGCCACGCACGTAGGCCACCTTACCCCCTTTCCATTCCGGTTTTTCACGTACCCACACTACGTCGCGTTCGTTGTTGGCCTGGCTCATTTTTGCCAGCACTTTAGTACCAACGTCGGCTTTGTTCTTCACCAACGTAGCGATGCCCCCACCCGAAAACAGCGCGCTGTGGACAATCTTATTGGGTTGTTTTTTCGTCAGTTCGTCAAGCGTGATGCTCGAATTTACCTGAAACTCGCCGTCAAGCGCTGTTGTATTCTGGAGATTCAACAGGTTCAGGAAAGCGGGGCCAGCGTGATCGGCGGGGCCATAAATGAGCAACTTACCGCCATTCTGCACGAAATCAATCAGCGTTTTTTCGAGCGACGAATTGGCTTCCGGCACAATAGAAACCAAGATCGATTCATTGAAAAAAGCCGGTTTAGTCGCCAAGATTTTCTGAAGTGAGCCCGTTGACGTAATCGTGTTCAACGGAAAACCGTTGTTAATTGCCTGACGGATAAGCCAGTCGCCATAGTAAATTTCTGGCAGGCGCTCGGGTTGCTTGTAGGCCCAGCTATGGTACTCATCGAAGGGATACACCCAAACCAACGGCCCCGGTGCAGTAGGTGAATCGTATCGGGCTTTCAGAATATGGGGTGTCACCTCATCTGGAACCTGCGCGGGCATCTCGCCGTAGGAATTATCAGCCGTCAGAAAATTCAGGTGCGTCGGCAACCGAATTTCCCCCTTCGCGTTGATACGTGCCACCGACATTGGCAGGTAAATATCATGCGGCTCCTGACCATAGCGATCCAGCCACGGACTATTGACCCACCAGGGATCATGGGTGTAATAACGAAACAGATAGCGTTCGTCGGGTAGCTCGGCCATCCGCGACATATAGCCCACCATTTCCAGACCAAAATCACCATCCAGAGCCGCCCAGGGCGAATTGGGCGGGGGTAGCATGTTGTATTTCCCGTTGTAAATCTGCTTCAAATCGACGCCATCACGCGCTAAATCGGCCCCTGTTGACAGATTGGTGCCACGTGTCTGGATCTGAAAGCCAGGACATTCCTTGCGAAACAGATTCCAGAAACCAGCAATCAGCGCTTTGGTATTCGCCAGTTTTTCGGGCGCAAACGCCTTGCCATTAAAAATAGCGCCAGTCGACGACCAACCTTCAACGCCAAAGCCAAAGCCGTTACTAAGCCAAATGAAATCGTAGCCCAAATCGGTCAGAAAATGCTGACTCTGCCGCCCCAGGAACGTACCAAATGGCGTGTTGGCCGGAATACCTTTCGGAAATCCGGCATAGGCGTCCGTGTCGGCGTTTAGCGTCGAATAACAACTGACCATTGTCTTGTGGCCCATCGCATTGCCGCCGAGAATTTCCGGGTGCTTTTTGTACTTAAACTCCGATTTCGCAAACTCCGGTCCCGGATCGAACGTAGCGCCAATCATAATAGGTTTACCGGTGATACGCTTGCCCGTTTCTTTCAGCGTCTGGATGATGAATTTCAAATCGCCATACGTGAACGCTGGCGGGTTTTCCATGTACAGATACGCCCGCTCGTGAAGCGATAACTCTTTCGGACCAGAACCGACTTCGTGCTCCGTATTGGGATTACCAATGTAGCGTGCCCATTCCAGCGGTTGATTCAGTTTGCCTTTGTAGTCCAGAATTTCCGACCCATCCGACGTCCAGAGCATCACCGAAACCGTGTCAGTATGACGTAGCAAAGACGACCATTGCGTGAATAATTCGGTCGCCACCTGTTGAATATACGCCTTATCGTTTTTCTTGAACGGCTTCAGCGACGCTTCCAACGTGATGTTGTTAAACGGCTTACCCCGTAGCGTCGAGTTGTCCAGATTTGGCGTATCAGTAATGGAGAGTTCTGAATATGTAAAGCCAAAAATGGCCAGACACACTACACAGAGCAAGGTTATTAGTTGGGTACGCATGGGTTGAAAAAGTTAGGATCATCGGCATTTTACACCACGGCAGCGGCCGACCACCCCAACCCCTCCCCTAAAAACTAGGTGAGACGGTCAGCCGCTGCCGGGCTAAAAAAACGGGCGAGACTACTCCTTTCCCCTTAATTCGAGCCGGGCGGCCGGTGCGGGGAGGGGTTGGGGTGGTCGGCCGCTGCCGTGGGGTCAATACCCATTATTCTGCTTCAGTTTTGGGTTCAGGTCAATCTCGGCTTGCGGGATCGGGAATAATAGCTCAAAATCCTGCACCGAAAAGTTAAGTTTCTGACTGGCGTAGTGAGCGTTCAGGACCGTTTGCGCACGTCCGGTTCGGATCAGATCGAACCAACGATGTCCCTCATACAAAAACTCCACCCGTCGTTCACGTTCGAGCGCCAGTCGTAAATCAGCCTGAGCAAGACCCGCCAAGGCGGGTAATTTGGCCCGCTGACGTACCTGATTGATGTAAGGCAACGCATCAGCGGCTTTACCCTGTTCGTTCAAGACTTCTGCATACATCAGCAGTAAGTCGGCATACCGAAGAATCGTAAATGAAATACTCCCATCACCGGGGTCAACGGCCTTAAAATCAACGAATTTCAACCCGTAGCGGCTATATGATTTCTTGCCACCAATCAACAACACCGAATCATTGACGGATACCGCTTTACGCGCATCGCCGGTTTCGTAGGCTTTGGTTAGATCCAGCGTCGGCACGATACGGCCCGCTCCCTGCGAATTTCCCGGAAAGATTGCCATGCTCGTAATGGCGGGCGTGAACAGCGTCGAGTAATTATTTCCCAACGTTTGGCCATTACCAGCCGTCTGGCCGGATAGATAGTCGACTTCCAGGATTGTCTCTGCCAGATTCGTATTGCCGTTGGTCGACAGCGTTTTGTAGTCGGCAACCAACGAATATTGTTTGGAGTCGATCACTTCTTTCAGTTTCGTTGCTGCCAGATCGTAGCTCTGCTGCGTCAAATAAACCTTGCCCAACAACGCTTTCACAGTCATCTGCGAAGCCCTCGTTTTATCAGCCACCAACGTAGCGGGTAATAGCGTTTCGGCGCTGGTCAAATCGGACAGAATCAGCTTGTAGACATCTTCTTTGGGTCTCAATGTTAAATCGGCGGCTGCGACCTGGGCCGGGCTGCTGAACGTTTCGTTCGTAATGGGTACGTTACCAAACAGACGCACCATGTAGAAATAGCTGAACGCCCGCAGAAACTGCGCTTCGCCTTTGATCCTGTTTTTGGTGGTCTGATCGAAGTTAACCGCGTCAATCCGGTTTAAAATGTTGGTACTCTGCGAGATCGTATACAAGCAGGAATTCCAGACCGCCCGGGCAAACGCGTTTGTCGCCGTCACACCGTTCTGGTCCATCTGCATCTCATCCGCCGATGGCGATGACCACTGAATCTCGGTATTGTCGGTCGTTAGTTCGCTCATGTACAGAATATTGCTACTGCTGTACAAGCCCCGAAATGTACTGTACACGCCAACCAGCGCCGTTTCAAAATCATTTTGATTCTGATAGAAGCCCTGATCACTAATTTGATATTCCGGCTTCAGATTCAGGAAATCCTTGCAGGAATATAAGGTGGCCGTCAGAAATAGTATGGCCAGTATTCGCTTTTTCATAGCAGTAAAAGGGTTGTTAATCAATATATTGATTAAATTTATGATAAGCTACCCCACCCCCTTCCCCTCCCCTAAAAACTAGGGGAGGGACTAAAAACGGGCGAGATTGCTCCCCTCCCCTGGTTTTCAGGGGAGGGAAGGGGGTGGGGTAGATACCGAAATACGAGTTCATATCAACTTAAAAAGTCACGCGCAGGCCGACAGTATAGGTTCGTGGGTTTGGATACGAGAAAAAATCAACGCCACTCTTAGCAAGATTATCGCCACCGGTGCTGCCTTCCGGATCGTAGCCCGGATATTTCGTGAACGTGTACAGATTCGTGACGTCGGCATAGACCGAAAGTGCCTGAAGTTTCAGTTTGCTAATCATTGGCATTGGAAAGGTGTACGACAGATTCACATCCCGAATGCGGGTGAATGAACCATCAAAAAGGTACTTGGTGGTTCCGGCACTAAACCCAAACGCGTAGTCGTTACGTATCGCACGGCTGTACAATCCGGCTCCCGGACTTTCCGGCGACCGCCACCGATCGGCCATTGCTGCCAACTGATTTTGCACCCCGGCACCATTTAGATTCACCTCGCCCCCCTGGAAATAAACCTGATTGCCATACGTACCATTTACGCTGATGCTCAAGGCAAAATTTCTGTAACTGAATCGGTTGCCCAGCCCCCAGGTGAACTTCGGCCAGGGATTTCCAACAATGGTTCTATCGGACGTATTGATCGTGCCATTGCCATCAGCATCCTGATATTTATAGTCGCCAGGTTGCACTCTCGGGTTCTGAATCGGACTTTTGCTGATCTCCTCCTGCGTCTGGAAAACACCCAGAATATTGAGCAACCGGAAGCTGGAAATCGGGTAGCCAACCTGCGCCACCTGGTAATCGGACGTAACGATCCGGGCCGCTTCTGAATTGAGCGCCGTCACTTTATTTCGGTTCCAGCTAATGTTAAAATCGGTATTCCACTGAAACGGTCCTTTGCCAATGTTTTGCGAATTCACTGACAGCTCAAGTCCCTTATTTTCAACCTCACCGATGTTCTGAACAGAGTTGTTAAAGCCTGAAGCCGACGGCAGCGTTACGTTCAGCAGCAGGTTCTTTTTAAATGTCTGGTAGGCATCGACCGTAAACGACAAGCGGTTCTGAAACAGAGACAAGTCCATACCCACGTTGGTTTGCAGTGATTGTTCCCAGGTCAGTTGATCGTTGGCCAGACTGTTCGGTACCACACCCGACACAATCTGCCCGTTCGCTACGGTACGCGCCACGCCCAGCAATCCCTGCGTCGCGTAGTTTGGAATCTGATTATTTCCCGAAACGCCATAACTCGCCCTGATTTTCAGGTCGCTGATGAACGTAGCCGATTTCATAAACGGCTCATCTGATAGCCGATACGCTGCCGAAAGCGATGGGAACGTACCCCAGCGATTTTTCGCCCCAAAGCGCGAACTACCATCCTGCCGAATGGTGGCGGTAAGGAGATATTTGCCAGCAAACGTATAATTCACCCGAGCCAGCCACGACATGATGGACCATTGGCTAATGTAATTCGTACCCGTCGAAACGGTTCCAGCGGCCAGATAAGGCACGTAATCCGTCGAGAAACCCGTAGCGCCAGCCTGCAAAATCTCATCCGAATTTTTCTGGATGGTGTAACCCACTAAGGCATCGACGTCGTGCTTGCCGCCAAACTTATGTCGGTAATTCAGCGTGTTCTCGTTCAGCCAGTTCAGGCTTTTCACTTCCGTTGAACCCGCCGTTGCCGCCCCTGTACGGCTGGTCGCGATCCCCACTTTCGACGATTTCCACAGCCGCGTTACGTTGTTGGAATAATTTACGCCGATGGAAGTTTTTAAGATGAGACCAGGTGCAAGTTCAAATTGTAAATAGTTGTTTGTAAATACGTTGGTGTTGTTACGTTTGTCCGAAAATTCAGAAGCAATAATCAGTGGATTTTCAACCGGAATTCCCGTTGGGCTGGAGAATTCAGAATAGGGCGTACCGTCAGGATTACGCACAGGAATAGTTGGATCACTGGCCAGCGCGGCCGAGATCAACCCCCGATATTGCAAGTGCCCCTCCGCGCGGGCGAAATCACCGTAAGAATGTGCGCCAGAAAACGAAGCACCGATTTTCAGGCGCGGGCTGAGGTGCGCGTCAATGTTGGTACGTAGCGTGAACTTATCAAAGTTAGACCCAATCAGGATGCCTTTCTGGTTAAAATAACCACCTGATACGTAGTAGCTTACGTCTTTACTCGTACCACTGGCCGACAGTTGGTAGTTGTGAACCGCCCCTTTCCGGAAAATAACATCCTGCCAATCGGTGCCGTAGCCTTCGTCGGCAAACTGTGATGGATTACGGAATTCGGGTTTCACCTGCGTGGCCGTGCTACGTACGCTGTTCGGGTCGGAGGCTTTACCACCTGCAAATACCCAGGCGTTGTCACGGCCTTCGGCCACAAATTCAGCATATTGACGGGGCGTCAACAACTTCATTTTTCGGGCTAATTCCTGCATCCCCGTTGAGTGCTCGAACGTAATGGTCGGTTTGCCTAATTTGCCTCGTTTGGTTGTAATGATCACTACCCCGTTGGCTCCACGAGAGCCGTAGATAGCCGTTGCCGATGCGTCTTTCAATACCTGAATCGACTCAATATCAGATGGATTGATTATGCTGAGCGGATTGATCCGGTTGGTCGAACTGCTGTTTACGATGCCACTTGCTGTGTATGAGTTCGCTCCAAAACTACTCAGGTCGGACCCACCGCCCCCCGTGCCAATAGCATACCCATCCACTACGTATAAAGGCGAGTTTCCACCCGTAATCGAGCTGATTCCGCGAATAATCACATTGACGTTTCCACCCGGCGCCCCCGATGTTTGGGTAATCTGAACACCTGCCACTTTGCCCTGCATCATCTGATCGACGCTCGTGGCCGACGGCACCGGTACCAGATCTTTGCTGGTTAGATTGACGATGGAACCCGTTAAATCTTTCTTGCGCTGGGTACCGTAGCCAACCACCACTACGTCCTGCAATTGCTGCTGGTCGGTTTTGAGCGAAACATTAATCGTTGATCGAGTGCCAACAGAAATCTCCTGTGGCGAGTAGCCGATAAAACTGACTACAAGCGTTGCGTTAGCCGATACATTGAGCTTGAAGGTTCCGTTCGCATCCGACGTAGTGCCGTTCTGGGTTCCCTTTTCGGTTACGGTTGCACCAACCAGAGCTTCGCCGTCTTCAGTAGCGGTGATTTTACCGCTCACCGACACTTTGTTCGCTTGGGCCGATGCAACCTGAACAGCGGCCAATACACTTAACATGCTGCAAATCACCAGGAGTCGCAGTCGATGAAATAAAAAATGGTTCATGGTTAACGGATTAAGGTTTAAGAGCTTATGGGATTTTTACCCTTGTATGATCACAGATTCAATCTTGAGGTAATCGGCAATTTTCTGGATCGTTTCGGCGTGATGGCCAATGCCCAACGCGAAGTGATGCGTAGGTCCTTCGCTGATCCATCGTTTGAGAAACGTGCGAACATCGGGTTTGAAAAAGCCTCGCGTGTTGGTGTTGCCTGTCGGGGGAATAGGCCCTGCAATCGACTCACCCTCAGCGATGACGAATTTCATTTTGCCCTCGTACGTCGAGCTAATGCTCAGCATCGTAATCGGACCTTCCTTGATTTTGAATTCGACACCCGCGCCAAAACCCGGTTTACCGTGGTACTTTTTCAGACTACGTAACACCGGCTGCCCTTCGGCAATGGCGATATTGTGGGGGCCATCGTGACCCACCAGCACAAAATCTTCTTTGAAATCAACCGGGTGAAATTCGGCGAAGCTGCCGCCAATGCCCAGGCGTTCCATAATGAGCATCGCGATACAGGTTTTCAAATCCGATTCGCCACACATCGGGAAGCCCGCACCCTGAAGCAAGGAATTGCCGACGATCAGGTTCGACATCACTACCCGCGTGTCGCTGTTATCCGGGCCATCGTAGTAATAGGCTAGTCCATCGAGTTTTTTTAGCTTCACAAATTTTTCCAGCGCTACGGCAGCCTGAGCGGCAATGTGTAAATCGGAATCCCGCAGCTTTTCGGAGATCGGATCAGAAACGGGATCAGGCGTATCGAAAAAAGCCAGAATCCGCTCTTTTACTACGTCGATTTCTTCCTCCGTAGCCTGATGATATTGCGTAACAATTTCGTGGGCTTCGCACTGAACAATGTGCGCCCCGAAATGAGCCGTCAGCATGGTCGAGTCGGAGTGCATGTCGAGCATGGCCTCAATTGGATGCCCAATGTGCCCGATTTTAGCCGTTTTCAGGTCATGGAGAACAGCCGCAATTCGGCAATACGTTTCAATTTCTGCATCGGCAGCGGGGTCGTCATATAACGTACCAATGATCACCTGGGGTACCTTTTTTCCCATCCGAACGGCTACACCCGCAAACTCGGGCAAAGAACAGATGTCGTCATTGTATAATTGCAGATACGTTGACGCACGGCTGTAATCCATCGCCTTGTCGGGCTGGAGCGCTACCAGCACAATCGGCACATCGATGCTCTTGATGATGACACCGAACGTACTCGACGTAGCATAGGTCAGCATATCGCAGAAAATCAGGTCCAGATTGGCCGCATTAAGTTTGGGCACCATCTCGTAGGCTTTCGTTACGTCGTCTACCAGACCGAAGTCGATGATTTCTACAGAATCGAGTGCTTCGATTTTTTCAATAAAAATCGACTGTTTTTTCAGCATGTCGTCCAGCAAACCGTCGAACTGGCCCCAGTACTTGAAATAGCCTACGCCAAACACCCCGATTCGTGGACGTGTCTTTTTTCGTTTTACAATGCCAGCCTGCTGTATCGCTACGTCGTTTAGAGATTGGAGATCCATATGTTAAGGGTTTATGTCTTTCTAAAACTAACTTAGTGCACTAAGTTAAATTGAACGTGTTTTGTGAATGTGAAGAACAATTACTTGGTTTAGGAATTATAAACGGGGGCTAATTGACCGGTAGGTTTTGGCCCCCTTTAGGGGGTTGGGGGTTTATAAGCTCACATCAATTGAATTTGGAATTACTTCGTCCTGGTCGGCTCCCAGATTCAACGCTTTAATCGTGGGAATCAGCCAGATGAGCAAGCCAAATGCTAGCGGATATAATAGCCCCGATGCGACCCAGAGGGGTCGATACGAGTAGTTCTGGATGATTATGCCCATTAGCGGATTGAGCAGCAAACCTGATACAGCTCCCGCCGTTCCAGAAAGTCCAACGACCGTGGAAGTCGCCTTCTGGCCAAACATATCCGAGATGGATGTAATATAGTTGGTAATCCAAAACCCATGCGCAAACATGAACACCGACATTAGCGCAACGGCTACGTGTACCGACGAAACCCACTCAATAGCTGGGGCGGCAAGAGTTAACAAAGCGGCAATACCCATTACAGTTTTCCGAGCTCTATTGACAGAAAAGTTATGCGTGATTAGCTTTCCCGAGAACCAGCCGCCCAGTACGTTGGCGATACCCAGCGCCAGAAACGGAATCCAGAATAGCTTCCCAATCTGGTCAAACGATACATTACGCACCGAACTGAGGTATTTCGGAATCCAGAACATCATGAAATAGAAGACCGGATCGAGCAAAAATCGAATAATTATAAATACCCAGGTTGGCCGTTTTTTGAGCAGATCCAGAAAAGGTACTGTTTCTGTAGGCGCTGCTTTAATTGACGTATTAACGGCTAGATTTTCTTTTCGCCAGGGAATCAGTAGCCAGGCAATTACCCACGCTATACCAATAAGGCCAGGAATGAGAAAGCCGCCACGCCAGCCATAATTTCCCGATAGCCAGATAGTTAACGGTGGTGCAACGACCGCTCCAATCGCCGAGCCGCCAATAGCGATGCCATTCGCCAGCGCTCGTTCCTTTTTGTCGAACCAGCGGTAAACCGTCCAGGCGGCTCCGGGAAAACAACCGCCTTCGCCAATGCCCAGCATAAACCGAAAAGCCAGCAATTGCGAAAACGAGGTCATAACCGCATGCAGGCTGTTTGCCACCGACCACAATCCAACCGAAATTGCCAGTCCCCTTTTGCCACCAACCCGGTCAATCAGCCACCCGCCTAAGGTGAACATGATAGCGTAACTGATCAGGAAGCTGGTGTTAATCATACCATATTGAACATCCGTGATATGGAACTCCTCCTGAATCTTGATAATCGCAATCGACAACACCTGCCGATCCAGAAAACTCAGGCCAGTCGCGATAAAAAGAAGGAAAACAATTAACCAGCGGATATTGGTATTCATATAACTTAACGCACTAAGTTAACTACCACAAAGATATAAGGATGTGATCCTAAAAATCAATAGGTATGGCATTTTTTTTCAATCAAATAGAAATAATTTTATACAGTATTTTTCGCTTGACAGTAGTCAAGTACCAACTACATTACTCTTTTTCATAATTGATCAGTTCGCCATCGTCGCTACCTAGTTAGTAGCCATATTGGGCTTAGCTTGCAGAAAAGCGCACCCGATGCCGTCGATAGATTATAGGCTTGCCACCCACCATACAAATCTGTTTATCAGTTGCTTATGTAGCTTTCTGAATCATTGCATAAGCTGTTCCGCAGCTATGACTGACTTTTCTTACTTCGGGTAAAACCAGGACGTAGCAATATGAACGCGAGTAACCAGAAGAACGCTGGAAGGAGGATCTGGCTGTAGGAAGGCGGAAAGTCAACTGACATAAAATCATCTACGGATTCGTCATAAAATGCTTTGAGCGAGTCGTTTGGCTTTAAGATCTCGAAATCGTCTTTACTGATAGGGATGACACGTTCCTGTTGCTGATACCGAATGGTGGCGCTGTAATCGTACCAATCAATAAAATCACGCTTGGAGTGTTTAAACGGCCATTTTCGATCGGTATCCAACACTCGAACAGTCACCTGCTGCCCATCTGTTTTTAAGTGCTGATAATACTGGTAATATCGCCACGTGTCGAAGGTAAAGAAAACGGCCGCAGCGAAAAGCGTAGCCACAAAAACAAAGCGAGCCAATGATTGCAAAAACGGGACAGGCAGAACGGTGGCTATAACACCGGAAATAACAAAGAAGGTAGCTATGGACAGAAACAGGCAGAAAAATAACAGGCGGTTCTCATTACTGAAAAACCGGATGGCCGTCCACTCAATCAACCGTGATGTTCGCTTCGATTGATCAAAGTGAATTTCATCGCCCGGTTGCCTAACCGCATCGTAGCGGGGGTGATACAGTAATTGAACGCGGTCGCCTACACTGACATAGCTAGTATCTCGTACGTAGCGGGTTATATAGTCTTTTCCTTTGCACTCGACAGTCAGGTACACACTATTTCCCAATATATCCCGCCACGACCGCTGGGTATGATCTGCCCGATTTACAGTTACTGAAACGAGCTGTCCTTCTTTGATAAACTCACGCTGCACCAGCGCTTCCTTATAGACTTCCCAAAATGCCCAGGTGGTAAATCCTAGAATTACTGCAACAATCAGCGAGATCAGGAAGTTATAAACGCGACCCAATGACGTAAATAGTTCTTTAAGCATCCCTTTTGTTGTGTAGAAAACACCTTCCCAAAGTATAACAGAGCTGAAAACTAAAGAAATGGAAAACCGGCTGGCAGTAGCTTCCGTAAGTAACAAAAAATAAAGGACGTTTTAATTCGGCAAACTCGTTGAAAGGTTTTTTTCGGACACTGAACTGGCGACAGAAAGACAATAGGATTTAATTAACGAAATGATAACAATAGACAGGGTGGGCTCGAAAGGTATGTTTACCCTATCTTTGGCGATATACCTGTTTTGGGCAGCATTCGATAACTCCAGTTTAGAAGACCCGTCGCCTTTAGTAAGCTGGTTTTCTTTCACTTATTATTAGGTTAGAAGCTTACAAATGTGTAAGTTTGTTACCAAGCAAACAAAGGCTCAATTTTAACTTATTTCCCTTACTCCGTAGATTTCTTTCTATTAGTATGTGTAAGGGCAACTACTCAGCTGTAGTCATTATTTTTATCTGACATTGACTGAACAGATAAATCTCTCCTAATTCCAGTCAAGTTCAAGCACCTCATTTTGTTAACTACCCTATTTGGTACTACTTTTAATTTTTTGCCATACTCTGCCATTAGCCGTTCGCATCTTATCGAAGATACCAACCAATTTGTCTTAAGTAAGCTTAAATAATTTCAGAACTGGCCAGAGCTGGGCAATCACCTTTTTTCGGTTCCGTTAATTAACAAGTACATGACAGGTGACCGAAGTGATTTACCCTTAGTACCGGATCTGAATTTAATTAATCAAAGCTTAGCAATCGTCTGTGGCAAATGGCGGCTATATATCATTCTGCTCTTAGGTAAGCAAACACTACGTTACGGAAAAATCAGTGAAATGCTACCCGGCGTAAGTGAAAAAGTATTGGCCAGCGAATTAAAAACGCTTGTGGCGTTAGGTGTCATGAAGCGTAAGGCATATGCCGAAATTCCGCCACGCGTGGAATATACATTAACAAAAAAAGGCCTCCTGATATTACCAATTCTAAAGCAAATTCAGGAAATTGGCCGTATTTTCAACTGATTTATCAATGTCAAACCCGCTAAAATTTAAAGATTTAAATCGATCACAGTTTTTTGTTACGGCCCGCAAACGAGTCGATGCTTATTTTAAAGAGAATAGTATTTCGCCCAATGCCAATGGGGCGATGTGGGCAAAGGCAATTTTCTTCCTGGCTGGCTACGCACTGTTTTACGGCCTTATCCTATCCAATCAGTTTGGGACCTGGGAAATGTTAGGGCTGGCACTCCTAATGGGCGTGTTTGCCGCCTGTATTGGCTTCAACGTATCGCACGATGGCCTTCATGGCTCATTTTCAAGTCATAGCTGGGTTAACCGACTGATGGGTAATAGTTTTTATCTGATAGGCGCCAATCCGTACGTCTGGAAGATTACCCATAATATCGTTCACCACACCTATACCAATATTCCGGGTCATGATGAAGATATCGAAGTGGCTCCGGGTCTGGTACGGCTGGACCCCGACGAAGAACTTCGTCCCTGGCACCGGTTCCAGCATTGGTATACGATTCCCTTATATTCTCTGGCTTCTCTTTCCTGGGTCTTACGGAAAGATTACGTTAAGTTCTTTAAGGGTAAAATTGGCCATCACGACACATCGTCGCATCCCCGCAAGGAGTACGTTAAATTGTTCATATCCAAAGGTTTATACTATCTTTTCTTTTTAGTTATCCCGTTTCTGGTACTTGACCTGACGTGGTGGCAACTGGCTATTGGTTTTGTTCTGATGCACCTGGCCGAAGGGCTGGTCTTAGGGCTGGTCTTCCAGTTAGCCCATGCCGTGGAAGGTACTGCTTTCCCAATACCCGACGAAAATGGGGATATGCAAGCTGCCTGGGCCATTCACCAGATGCATACAACGGCTAATTTTGCGCCCGATAGTGCGCTGGCTGCGTTTATTTGTGGTGGTCTGAATCGCCAGATCGAGCATCACTTATTTCCGAAGGTTTGTCATATTCACTATCCGGCCATTGCTCATATCGTTAAGCAAACGGCCGAGGAATTTGACCTGCCATATCTGGAAAATGAAAGCTTTGGCTCGGCTCTTCAGTCTCACTATCGCCTTCTACAGAAACTTGGGCAACCGGTAGTCGAGGATATCAAAATGTATAGCGTAGCCGACTGATCAACTTTGTTACATCCATTGATTCTGGTAGATTGCAGGCGTACTCACCTTTTCTATTGGTATCAACTTCCTCCCCGGCCTATGGCTTCTCAGCAAGACCTCGATTTTACGTACACCACTATTGACAAAATTTTTCGTCTGAGCATAGGACAAACCGGTGATTATAGCGGGGCCATGTATAACGGCGATTTTTCGCTCACACTGGAGGAAGCACAACGACAGAAGCATGCATTCATTGCCGATAGTCTGGGTGTGAAGGCTGGCTCCAAGGTGCTCGACATGGGCTGTGGCTGGGGGCCTTTTCTTACATATGTTAAAGGACGTGGCGCTGATGCACGCGGGGTAACGCTTTCAAGCGGCCAGGCCGAAGCTTGCCGAGCTAACGGTTTGAATGTAGAAGTCAAAGACTGTCGACTGATTACGCCCGCCGATTACGGCACGTTCGACGCCATCACCTGCATTGGCGGTATGGAGCATTTTTGCTCCATTGAGCAGTACAAAGCGGGTCAGCAGGATCAGGTTTACGCTGATTTTTTCAATAATCTGTATGACTTGTTGCCCGTTGGCGGACGGTTTTACATGCAGACGATGGTATTTGGCAAAAACATGATTCCATTGGAAGAGATCAGTCTGGATGCTCCGAAGCATTCTGACTCGTATGCGCTAGCACTGATGATTGCCCAGTTTCCGGGTTCGTGGTTACCTTATGGGGCCGAGCAGGTGATACGTAACGCCCAGCCTAAATTCAAACTCATTTCCCAAAGCAGTGGCCGGCTCGACTACATCGAAACCATTGGCCAATGGCGGAAACGGTTTCGTGCATTCAATCTGAAAAAGTATCTTCTTTACGCTTCGCTGCTCCCCAAGTTATTGACGAATAAACCTTTCCAGGATTTAATCGCGGTGTTCCGGGTCAGCCCAAACCGCGTATGTTTTCAGCGGGAAACAATGGAACATTACCGGTTAGTGTTCGAAAAAGTGTAACTTAGAGGACAACCACTTCATTAACTATGTCTGTCCGTATCGCTATTCACCACCACACCCATTATGAATACGATCGGTTGGTTTTACTCTCCCCTCATCTAATACGACTAAAACCAGCGGCTCACGCAAAGGCGTCAATCGAATCATATTCATTGACCATTGAACCGGCGAATCACTCCCTGCACTGGCAACAGGACCCTTTCGGCAACTTCATCGCGCGAATCGACTTCTGGGAATCTATGCAGAAGATGTCCATTAAGGTCGAAATAACGGCGCTTCTGGAACCGATGAATCCCTTCGATTTCTTTCTGGATACCTATGCCGAATCGTTTCCTTTTGACTATGAGTACCAGCTCAAAAAGGACCTGACGCCGTATCTGGAAGTTACCGAACAAGGTTCACTTCTGAAGCAGTGGCTACAGAAAATAGATCTGACGAAGCGAGGTACTGTCGAGTTCCTGATTATGCTTAACCAGCAGATTTTTCAGGATATTGCGTACACTACTCGAATGGAACCGGGTATCCAAACCACCGAAGAAACACTGGAACTAGCCATTGGTTCCTGCCGCGATTCGGGATGGTTACTGGTACAGGTTCTGCGGCATTTCGGGTTAGCGGCTCGCTTCGTTTCCGGTTACCTGGCCCAGATTATTACCGACGAAACGAAACGTAACAATCCGACTGGAGCCAATGAAGACGTACTGGCCCTACACGCCTGGGCCGAGGTGTTCATACCCGGCGCTGGCTGGATTGGCCTTGACCCTACATCAGGGGTACTAGCGACAGAAGGCCACATCCCGTTGGCCAGTACGTCTGATCCGCTCAGCGCAGCCCCCGTAACCGGCACTACCGAGATATGTGAAACGACAATGACGTATAGTAATACGTTAGATCGTTTACCCTGATTTTTAGCGTTTTTAATATCATTCACCTTCCCGTGCAGACGCCTTGAATACACCCACTTCGGCCAACTCAACTGGCCCGTTGGTGTTGGTTAACGTCAGGCGAATCCGGTTGCTCTGAACAGCAGGAAAACGCAACAGTCGCTTATAACCCACTGTTGTGAATGTTTGAAGTGACTTCCAGTTGGTACCGTCCCAGTATTCAACCCGTCCGCTGGCAACACGCTGACCGTTAGCAATATTTTCCTGAATGGAAATTCGGTCGAAGGATTGCTCGGCGCCCAAATCAATGGTCAAGGGTTGATTGGCGGGTAAGGTTGTGAACGTAGCGAGTTGTTTATCTGTCAACTTTGGCTGTTTAGTAACGAGGTTTTTCTTAAATGTCTCGTCCAGAATGCTCCGAAATTCGTGCAGGCTGGCAATATCCGGTTCAGAAAATAATCCCTCCCGATTAGGCGGTACGTTCAGCAGTAATAAACTATTCCGGCCAACCGACTGATAATACAGATTCACTAAATTCTTCGCCGACCGCACTTTCGTATCCTCAGCGGCATGATAAAACCAGCCTGGCCGAATCGATACGTCGGTTTCAGCTGGAACCCATTGCTTACCGGTGGCGTCACCCCGATTAAGGTATTTGGAGTCAGCTTTGCCGGGGGCAAGTCCCTCCGTATTAATGGTTGACCAGCAGGTTTCACCCGCGTTACCCGCTTCGTTACCCACCCAGCGCACATCGGGGCCAGCATCCGAAAACATAACGGCATTTGGCTGCAACTGGCGAACCAGCGCCCAGTAACCGGCAAAGTCATAAGTCATATCTTTGGCATTCTCGCCTTTCGCTCCATCGAACCAAACCTCCGAAATAGGCCCGTAATTCGTTAACAATTCGCGAAGCTGGCTCTTGTAATAGTCATTGTAGGACGACGTACCGTAGCGCGGTTCATGACGATCCCAGGGGGACAGATACACGCCAAACCTTAGTCCAAATTCGCGGCAGGCATCGGCTACTTCACGTACTACGTCCCCCTTACCGTTCTTCCACGGGCTGTTCTTTACCGAGTGTTCCGTCATCTTCGACGGCCACAAACAGAAACCATCGTGGTGTTTCGCCGTGATGATTGCCATTTTGAATCCCGCATCTTTCAACGCCTTGATCCACTGTCGGGCATCAAGTTTGGTAGGGTTAAAAATTGCCGGACTCTCGGTGCCATCACCCCACTCCTTGTCGGTAAAGGTGTTAACCGTGAAATGCAGGAAAGCCGTGGTTTCCTGCGATTGCCAGGCTAATTGGCGGGGCGCAGGTCGAACTGGACTAGTGCTCGATTGAGCGTGGAGCAACATAGAGGTTAACAAACTGGCAACCAGGAAAATAGACTTCATAGAGATAAGATGAATTACGCTTAATTAAGGCTTCAGCTTGATGATTTGCGAACCAGCCAGCAGAAAGGCGCCAGTGCCGTAAACCTCCCAGCTATCTTCACTGAAATTACGTCTAGGATCACCTCCAATGGGCTGCACCCACCCTACCCGGCCTTCGGGCGACACCAGCTTCGTTAGCGCTATCCAGGATTTTTCAACGGCGGGTTGATACGTCTTCTTGGCCAGAATACCCTGATTGATGCCCCACGCTAATGCATAGCAATCAAAACCAGAACCACTGGCTTCACCACCCGGATAGGCAGCCGGGTCCAGCAAACTGGCCCGCCATAATCCATCGGCTTGCTGAAGCGCCAGCAGGCGTTCGCTCATCTGCCGGAATAGCATCAGGTAAAAAGGTCGGCTTGGGTGCTTGACCGGAAGTTCTTCCAACACACGTACCAGTCCGCCCATGACCCAGCCATTGCCCCGCGACCAGAAAATTTTCTGGCCATTCGACTCTTTCTTCCCGGCACCCGTTGCATCCAGGAGGTAGTTGGCATCGCGTGCAAAAAGATGCTCCTGCTGGCTATACAACAGTGTGTAGGTTTGTCTGAAAAGCGAATCAGAAAACATGTTGTAGGTCGGATTATTCAACGTAGCACTCAGTTTGGCCAGAACCGGCGGAGCCATGAACAACGCATCGCACCACCACCAGGTCAGTCCGTGTTTTTCCAGTTCCTTTCCCGGTACCGTTTGCATTTTTCGCACACTGTCAATGGTCGGCTGAATCATCTGACGATCCTTTTTGAGCCGGTATAAATCAATGTATGTCTGGCAAATGGCAATATCGTCCGCATGGTCAAATCGGGCACCGGGACGCCACTTGTTCCGCTCGCCCATCGCCATCAATGAGTCGAGGATTAGTGGCGATTTAGTTGTTTCATAAGCCGCAAAAACGCCGGCATAGAAGGCCCCATTTGTCCAGTCGGTTGGACTGTGTTTGGGGTGCTCAAGTTGCCATTTGGTTGCTTTCAGCAAGGCCGTTTTTATATACCCTGTTGAAAAGACCTCGTCGCGCATTACGTGCCGACGTGATTGATGAGTTCTCCGCTCGTTGTGTTTCGGTATATCACCAAACCCAGTTTCGGCGACTACCGACAAACCAATTAATAAAGCAAATGTGATCTGTAACCCCTTTATTTTCCGATAGTTCATTTTTTGAAAAGAAAATCCACGGCGCTACATACTTGAATTGACTGAATGGAACGGATAAATACGCGCATCAGACGGTCAATCACAAAATCTGTTCAAGCATCTGGATATACCCCTCTACGCCCTCGCTGATTTCTCGTAGATAGATGAACTCATCAGCTGAATGCGACCGGCTCGAATGGCCCGGACCGCACTTGAGCGAAGGACAATTCAATACGGCCTGATCGGACGTAGTAGGCGAACCATAGGTGTGACGACCTAGTGCAAGGCCAGCCTGCACAATGGGGTGATCGACAGGAATAGAAGATGGTTTTAACCGAATTGAGCGCGGTTTCACTTCCGACTGGAGGTTGGTTCGAAGAGTTTCAACGATCTCTTCAAGGGTGTACTGTTCCGTCACACGTACGTCGATCGTGAACGTACAGGCGTCAGGCACTACGTTATGTTGCGTACCCGCATTGATGATCGTTACCGATAATTTGACCGGTCCCAGTGTGGGCGATACTTTCGGAAACTGATACGTAGTGAGCCAATTAATATCCCGAATGGCTTTGTAAATAGCGTTCTCGCCCTCATCGCGGGCAGCATGGCCACTAACGCCGTGGGCCGTACAGTCAATGACAAGCAGCCCTTTTTCGGCAATGGCCAGTTGCATTTCGGTAGGTTCGCCAACAATGGCAAAACTGATTGGTGGCAATTCGGGCAACAAAAGTTCCAGTCCATCGCGGCCAGAAATTTCTTCTTCAGCCGAAGCGGCCATGACGATGTTGTAAGCCATGTCGGGCCGGTCATAAAAGAAAACAAACGTAGCAATCAGTGAAACCAGGCAACCACCGGCATCATTACTACCCAGGCCAAACAATTTGTCGTCGTGTTCAATTGGTTCAAACGGGTCGAGTGTCCAGGACTTATTGGGTTTCACCGTATCATGGTGCGAGTTCAGCAGCAGCGTCAGTTTTTCGGGATCGAAATAACGATTTTTAGCCCAGATGTTGTTCTTCAGCCGATCGAATGGAATCTGTTTCTCCTGAAAAAATGCTTCGATTATCTCAGCGGTACGGTCTTCCTCCCGGCTGAACGACGGTGTTGAAATAAGTCGTTTGAGCAAGGCAAGCGCATCAGCCGAAAGGGCCGTTTGGGACAAGGTTGGAACGTTTAATTCAGCCATACGGAATAGTGTTGACGGCTCAAAGATACAGTAACATGCATTGCTTGTGCCCGAATCTCTAATGAAATCCTGATACAAGCAAACGGAGGTTATGTATGTTTCTATAACATAACAACCTCCGTTTGCTTGAACATTATCCCTTAAAACTGAACCTCGACTGTGCTACGTTCTGAATACAGTTTCCCGAAATTCTTCGCCGGGTATTTTACTCGTTAATTCTCTAACGTAGCGGTTTTTGTTACCTGGATGCTGGGATTAAGCGCCCTTGAAATAACACACATTTTAGCCGCATTTTCCGCAACCTCTTCAAATTGTTCAGCCGTCATACCCGGCACTTTACCTTTGATTTGTAAGTCCACCGCCGTTACCGACAGCGTATCGGTATCCAATGTAAGCGTGGCTGCGACGCTCAATTCATCGGGGGTAAAACCAGCTTGGGCCATAGTGGCGCTAGTGGCCATAGCGTAGCATCCTGCATGGGCAGCCGCTAGCAGTTCTTCGGGGTTAGTACCCGCTTTACCATCTTCGCTAACGAGTCTGGTTTTGAATGAGTACGCGGTATTGTCTAACGCACCACTGAACGACGACATCGTGCCGGTTCCCTCTTGTAAGCCACCTTTCCAGACAGCTGAAGCTCTACGTTTTAACATATTTGTGTAGTGAATGCGCGTTAATGGCATCCGTTTAGTTAACCTACAAAGCTTGCGAAGGGTTTATGCCTACCCATCTGGTACCGGTTTATGCTTCGGTGTAAGGAACGCCTTTTTCCCGTAAGAATGCCTTAATGACGTCAACGTGAACGCACTGCCCTACATTGAGAAAAGGATAGTTCGACACGCGGCTTTTGCGTCCATTGACCAATACTTCATGATCCACGATATCGAAGCCGAGATGCAAGTGGCGCGTAGCCGACTGCATCCCATAAATAAGGCCCTTCATGTCGAACAAGGGGCCGCCACTTTGTCCCCGTAAGCCGGGGGTGCTCATTTCAATACCATTTACTGTGTTCGCTTCAGCCATTAACCGCGTTACAATACCATCGATAGGGAAGCTTGGCGACGTAACACGACCCGTTGTTGTCCACTCAATATCATCGGTGGCGGAGTTGTAGCGAAAGTTCGTAAACTCAGGAAAGGGATAACCCAGTCGGCATAAACTTCGACCCGGTTTTATCCGACTACTGTCGCCCAGGAATGTAGCATGCGATCGGTATAATATTCGATTAAAGCCTTCGAAACGTAGCAGGGCCAGGTCCTGTGTCGGATGTTTATCAATGGTCAGTTTCTGAAATTGATCCACACAACCAATAAAGTTGTTTCTTACCCGAATGATCGTATCAGCACTAAGCTTGAATTTGACCTCCAGTTTGCTGATAAGATGGGCTGCATTTTGCTCGCGCAATACGTCCCGGCGAGCGCCCTGAAACTCGCGATAATTATGGTAGATGGGATCACTTTGAGCGATCAGTTCGGCTACGTGTTTGCACGTAATGGCGCACCCCTCCTGATTTACAAAAAAAAGAGTAGCCGTCCCGGGAACAACCTCACTATGGCCATAAAGCCGAACAATAGAGTGCATGGGACGGGTAAACGAATCAACGCGTTCAATGGCGTCAACAAACATATGTAGAGATTGAGAATCGCCAAAAGGCGGTAAGTAAGCCTGCAAGTTAACCAATACCAACAAACTTACTCACCGGTCAATCCCCGCTCTAGCGACGAATTATTTGTTTTTAGGCCTCACTTTTACTTCAGCCGGAACAACGGCCCCACGATCGCCACTATCAGGTGGGGCTTGTTCAGGCGCATTCAGGTTATTATTCGTCGTATCGCCTTGTCGACCAAATACAGAGCTGTCGCTGGCTGCTGTGGTCGTTTCAGTACTCGCTTCTTTCTTTTTGCCGGAACAACTTCCAAACGTTAAACTTGAGCCGATGAAAAAACTTATCAGTAACCAGGAACGGACGGAACTTGCACGATTGTGTATCATGATTTGTAGAAGGTTGTACTACAATAAACTGAGTCGATCAGAATCTATCCTCCGACAAGAGTATTTAGTAATGTAATGGTAACGTATTACCTATTAAGCTTTGACGAATCGCGGATACCGAGTGGACCGGGCGCCGTTGAATCGACCGGCTGGCCATGAGCGTCCCGAACGCTTTCCTTCGTTGCGGCCGACGTATCTTCAACGGCATTTGATTCAACGCGGGATGTGGAATCAGTACTAACCCCATCAACACCATTCTGATTTTCGCTGCACTTTTGTATGAGCAGACCCAATATCAATACGGCGATAGCGATCATGGCCCAACGAAGCCAACGTACATTTTCATGTCGGCGTTCGCCCTCAGAGCTTTTGGGAATATTAGGATTAACAACCGTTCCGCTAAAATTATCGGTGCCCTGCACCTCCGTTTGTGGGCCAGTAGGTGTCACGAGGTCATCGAAACCAAGCAAACTATCAATTCCACCCAGTCCGTTTGGCAATGCCTGACGAAACTCCGTGGCCTGGCCCAGCAATAAAGTGGTCAGACTCTCCGCAGTAAGCCCTTTTTCCTGTTCCTGCCGACCCAGAACGCCCATCAGCACCGTGCCCGCCAACCCCAGAATGGTTGAGGTAGCCTGCGGTTTTGTACCACTATATACGCTAAGAAGTTCGGTTGTTCGATCGAGTTTATCATCAAAAATGGCTTCCAGAAACGCTCGCCCGGCGGTACTTGTCTTCGCTGTATTCTGGTACGTTTTAATGCCTTGACTGACATCGAGAGGAATTGTACCGTAATTATTTTCATCCAGGAAGTTAATAATTTTCGAGGCACCGCCCGAGGCTTGAACCCGTCGGGTCAGGCCACCTAACAGCGTTGGCAGGCTACCATTGATAACTTTAAGGGTATTGGCAGACGATTCGTTTAGTTCGCCACTAAGCTGATCAACTACTGCGGGCGTGAACTGCTCTTTTAGGTAGGATAATAAATGAACGGCCATGAGTTTTTCGTTGAGTTGGAACCCATTAAACTCGCCATTTGGCCGAATGTTCGTTTTGAGGTTATAGGGTTATAAAGTTAAAAGGGATACAGCGTTCCAACATGCTGCCTCCAGGACCTGCTAATGTTGAAATGCTGTACCCCTTTTACTGTTTATATTTGTGTTTCTACAGTTGCGGAATACGTAGTACCTGATCGGGATAAATCAGGTCAGGATCTTTCAGCATTGGTTTGTTAGCCTCAAAAATTACCCCATATTTCAACGGATCACCGTACACTTCTTTGGCGATTTTGGATAGTGAATCACCCGATTTTACGGTGTAATATTTTCCTTCTGGAGTTGGCTGATCTACTGTTAGCTGATTGTCCACAGCCGAAACGCCCTCTACATTACCAACGGCTAGAGCAATTTTTTCTGAATCTTCCTGCGACTTCACCGAACCAGTTATAGTGACTGTATCGCCTTTCGTCTTAACCGTTAGAGTGTTATAGGCAAGACCTAACTGTTTAACGTGATCAAGCAGGGCCTGTGCCCGAACTGGCTCAACCTTTTCTGCCTCGGCTGGCGCGGCAGGCGCATCGCTATGAAAAATCTTTTCACCCACGCCTTTGAAAAATGATAATAGACCCATTTGTTTAGTAATAGTTTTAATGAAACATTAAATGAAAGGTGGCATATACGCCAACGACTTTAGCAGAAACAACATGCTTAGTTAACGATTGTTTTAGAACCTCCCATTATGACCTGTTAAGTTTTACGCAGAAAGGCCAATTAGGTCACACAAAAAGCAATACTTTTACGTTCTTTTTTACAAGTTTATCTATTTTTCCTACAATCAACCTATTACGCTCGAATGCATTTCAACAACAAAATGCGATGGGGGCTGGTGTTGACTACACTAGTTGGCCTGGTCGCCTGTACGAATAATGACGTTGACCCTAATGCTGTCAGTGGTGAAACACCCAGCAAAGGAAATGCCGATTTCACTAAATACGTAGCCGTAGGCAACTCATTAACAGCCGGTTTCTCCAATGGGAATGCACTGGGTGGCGGTTTGTACCGCGAAGGCCAGCTCAATTCCTACCCGAGTATTCTGGCTGGTCAGTTCAAAACGGTGGGTGGTGGTGATTTTGTGCAGCCTCTTTTTACCGAAGCGCAGGCAGCCGGATCTGGCTATAGCAAACTGATCAAAGTCCCGTCGCTAGCTGATCCAACTAGTCTCATAACGTCAATTGCTCAGGTAGCACCAGCTGCCGTTCGGGGTACAAATTCGGCCGGAAAACCATTATATACCAAGTTCAGCGGTACCAATCAGAACTTAGGTGTTCCGGGAATCAGAGTGGCCGATGTTCTATCGGCGGGCTATGGGTCTCAACAGGGAAATCCTTATTTTGAACGGTTATTACCCGCTACCGACGCGGGTCAAGCTACAACGTATTTTCAATATGTGAGCGACAACCTTACTGGAGCGACTTTCTTCTCCTGTTGGCTGGGCAACAATGACGCGCTGGGCTTTGCTACATCGGGTGGCACGACTCCGCTGACACTATCTGCCTTGTTTACAACCAACTTCGCGGCCATGATGAATAAGTTGACGGAAGGTGGGCGTAAAGGGGTTGTTATCGGCATTCCTAACATTACGACGGCCCCGCTCTTCTCGACGTTAACTATACCCTTAGTACTAGCGCAACTCAACGCGATTTTAAAGCCGACAACACCCCTGACGGCGCTGGTGGTTCAAACAACGGCTGGCGTTCGACCAACGCAGGCAGGCGATTTGCTTTTACTGACCAGTGCGCTGGACTACGCCAACATTGGCAGCACCGCAGTTGGCACGAAAGTTGGTCCATTTGGCTTAAGCGCGACCAATCCGCTACCCAATCAGACGGTGTTGGATGCGGGTGAAGTGGCTGCGCTGAATGCCAGTATCGCCGACTTCAACAATACGATGAAAACACAGGCGGATGCAAAGGGAGCTGCTTATGTTGATCCAAATACTGTTTTGAGCCAGGTAACTTCGGCAAGCGGACTCACGCAAAATGGCATTACTTACAAAGGCGACTTTATTCAGGGGGGCGTGTTCAGCCTGGACGGTATTCACCTGACTCCCGCTGGCTATGCGCTTATGGCCAATGAAATTATCAAAGGAATCAATGCAAAGTATAGCTCAACTATTGCGCCGGTTAATCCCGCCAACTACCGTCGCGTACTGCTACAACCCTAGACCTCACTCATGAAACTTAGTCAACTAGTAGGAACAGCGTTACTTCTGGTAAGCGCATCGGCCAGCATGGCCCAAACAGCGTTGGGAACTCCTCCTGCCCGATCCTTTGAATTTGGCATTAAAGGGGGCGGTACGTTTACGCATGGCTTCACCCATGTTCCGGCTCAATCGATCGGCAGCGTTCAGGTACCCGAATTGGAAAACAAAAACAATGGTATCGGCCTTGGTTATTCAGGTGGATTGTGGGTGCGGAAAAACTTCAGCAACTTTTTCATACAGGCTGACGTAACCTACAATCGTTTCGTATTGAAACAAAAAACTAATGTTACGCTCGATGTCAATGCGAATCCACTTATTGCCAATGCCCTGCCTATCAGTGTGCAGCCCGGCATATTGAACGCCACGCTAAACGCGACCTCAGAATCGATTCTGGAAGCGGTTGACGTTCCCATTCTGATCGGCAAACGCTGGATGGATGGGAAGTTACGTGGCTACGTCGGCCCAAACTTTATTTTTGTTCAGAAGGCTGAAAACAAACGAACTACCAGCGGTTTTCTTAATGCGAATTCTTCTGTTAGTTTTCCACAAACAGATATTCCTACTACTACCAGCTCAACGGATCTGCTGAATAAATATACGGCCCAAAATCTTGAGGTGAAGGATTTTACCTACGCGTTGGAGTTGGGAATAGGTTATACGCCAATTCCATTTCTGGATGTTGACGTGCGCTATGCCGTGCCCGTTGGTGGTGTTTACAAAGATTCGAACATTACAGGATTCCTGGGCATTGCCACGGTTTCACTAGGATTCAAAGTATTTTAAATGAAATGCTGCCCGGAGAATGGATCGTAAGGTACGATCCATTCTCCGGGCAGCATTTCATATTAGGCTATTGGCCATTGGTTGGCGGATCTAAAAAGACTTCGCCAATTGTTGTAAGGTCCAGCAGCGAAGGTAACACTTGCCGCCCTTTCACTGTTAGACGATATTCAACACGAGGAGGAACTTCATTATATGCTTTTTTTTCGACTACACCTAAGCTGGTTAATGCTTTAAGTTCCTGAATTAAAACCTTTTCACTCACGTCAGGAATCATCCGTCGTAGTTCACCATACCGACGGGCTTCATTACCTAACTGATAAATGATATGTAATCTCCATTTCCCGCTAATAATATCTAACGTTTTTTTGAGTGCTATCTGCTTGGATTCAGACGACTCCAGATTACTTACTTTTTCGTTCATATTGACATTAAAAGGCTAACCTTTAGGTGTGTAGTTTATTGATTAAAAGAGACTTATAGAATATGGACAAATATAGTTCTTACTCTACCTTAAAGACACTATTTTGTGGAACATATAAATACCAGAATTTTTGTAATATTTTATTGATCAACAAAAAAAAATTGTGATTGTTTATAAGCGTTTTGCACTTATCAGCACTGGTCTCGTCTTCACAAAAACTGCCCTCTGTCAACCTTATTTCGACAGTACAGAACGAAAATCAGTATCTGCTATATTAATTTTTAACGCAAACGCATTTGCTGAACAGTAACTTATCCAATTTACTACTTGAAAACATTACTTATTGTGGCTGGCCCTACGGCTGTTGGAAAAACTGCTCTGTGCGTCAGGCTTGCAAAGTCACTTAAAACGGATGTGGTTTCAGCCGATTCAAGGCAGCTATACCGTGAACTTAGTATCGGGACAGCCAAACCTACGCCTGTTGAAATGGACGGCGTACGGCATTATTTTATTGATTCCCATACGATTACGGACTCCGTAAACGCCGGACGATATGAGCGCGAATGCCTTGCCTTACTGGATATATTATTTCAGTCAAACGACGTAGTGATTCTGTCGGGAGGAACGGGCCTATATATAAACGCGGTTTGCTTCGGTTTGGATGCTATTCCTCCAATTAGCCCCTCTCTTCGGGAAAATCTGTTTATCCGGTTACAACAGGAAGGGTTGGAATCGCTTCAAAATGAGTTACGCCAGCTTGACCCAGTTTATGCTCAGACCGCCGATTTGAAGAATCCGATTCGGGTAACAAGAGCGCTGGAAGTGTGCCTGACCTCAGGGCAGCCCTATTCGTCGTTTCGGCGACAGCAACCTGCCGAACGACCATTTCGATCGGTGATGGTTTCGCTCGAGCGGCCGCGTGAGGAATTATATACGCGTATAGACACCCGTATGGATGCTATGCTGGAGGCCGGGTTAGTTGACGAAGTACAATCACTCCTATCCTACCGCCATTTGCCAGCTTTACAAACGGTTGGCTATCAGGAAGTATTTCCGTACCTGGACGGTACATATGATTATGAGGAAATGGTCCGTTTGTTGAAACGTAACTCTCGTCGCTACGCAAAACGGCAACTTACCTGGTTTCGAAATCAGGGGAATTACCAGTGGGTCGGCCCAGATGAAGACGAGAGGATTTTAAATTGTATGATATAGGATGTATGCTATATCGTTTACCGGTCAGTTACATCATACATCCTGTATCATACAGCTTTCTACTGCGCCCGGTAGGCTAACATGCCGCCAATAACATTGCGGACATTATTGAATCCATTCTGCTCCAGAATCTGCTGAGCCATGCCGCTACGTTTACCCGACCGGCAGTGAACGATAACTTCTTCATCCTGTAAGCCATCCAGTTCATCTAAGCGATAGGATAAATCGCCAAGCGGAATGAGTGTAGCACCAATGTTGTCGTCTTCGTATTCGTTCGGTTCACGAACATCGAACAGATTCAGTTTTTCGCCTTTATCGAGCCGCTCTTTTAGCTCCTGTACGGTAATGTCCATAAGTAAGTAGTCAATAGTTGTTAGTTGATCAGGGTTGGTCAATCGTAACGTAGCCTAACGTTTACTCATTAACAACCAACCAAAATAATTAATGCTGAATAATCAATTTCTGTACCACCGTTCGCTGGTCTGCCCAAAATCGAAGTAGATAAAAGCCATCGGGCAAATAACTCAAATCTGCCGTTTGTTGCCCACGGGCCGGTTCAAGCGAAAGAAGCATTCGTCCGCTACTGTTCATTACCTCTAACCGGGTTAGCCGTGATTCATCCCAGCGAATCAGCCCTGAGGTCGGATTCGGGTATGCCTGCAGGGGAGCTAGTGGGGTAGGTTCCGGGATAGCGGTCACGATTGAGTCGACCTTAGCCCCCATCACCGGACGTAGCAGGAAAGCCCCCTGTACGTTAAGTGATGATGACGCCAGGTTTTGCTCCCAGTTGGTTCCACCATTGTAGAAAATCTGCGCTCCGAACCGGCTATTTTTATCAAACCCCAAGCGCAAATACGTTGTATCACTGCTGCTAACCTGCTGATAGCCAACAAAGAAAGTATCCCTCACCGAAACGTTCTTTGTGAACGGGAATTCGACAAACCCATTCCGATAAGCCGGATATTTTATTGTGAACGATTGTCGGTAAAGAACAGCACCTGGTTTGCCAGCCCTATTGCTATACACATTAATGACAAATGACTGACCAGTTTGATTCGTGGTAAAAGGGATGATACAAGCTCGTACACCCGACATCGCATCGGGCTTGTTGAGAATGAACCGCACGGCAATTTGTTCCTGCTGTCTGATCTGCTGTGCATATTCCCAGGTCCCATCGTCATAAGCATAATAATCAGCCAGAGCGGCTACGGCCGAAATGGTATCGTTCCGGCGAAGGTTGATGCCAGGAATAGACGGATTCTGATCATCCGTCGTCAGAAGATCGAACTTATACCGAAGCATGGCTTTTGTTGCCGAACCGAATCCCGTAACAGGCGCTGGCTTAGCTGATTTCCCCTGCGAACTAAGCGACGGAATGAGTAGCGAGCTTGTCTGCGGATCATTTTGAACAACACGTCCCGACACTTCATCACGTACGGTGAAGTGGAACGTAGTGAAGTTGAAGTTATTGAACAGATTATTGCTATCCGTATTAACTGAATCGGCAGTCTCCGCAGCCGGGTTCATTACGTATTGTGACAGAGGCATGGCCGTATAACGCTTCAAAAAGGGCGTTAGAGCCTGCCGCATCGCCACATCTTTCACAAACCTATCGTTTACTGAACGACCCTTATTCAGGTAGATATAATCGAGATTCCAGGTATCGAATGGCCCTGATACTTTCCCAAATGTTCGAAATCGAAAGGCAAATCCCGCATGAAAATAAGCCGCATCACGGATAGGTACAAATACCTGGAAAAAATTGTTATTGACAATACCGCCGTCTTTTGCCCATACGGTTTTCCAGACGCCCGTCTGGTCCAGGAATTGAAGAGTAAGCGAATCGGCTGCCTGACGGCTCAGCGAATCACCCGGATCGGGCGCTTCTCCAAGCCCTTTAGCCTGCCAGTAAAAACTGATATACACCGAATCTCTGGCTGACAAGCCCGCCATATTAATGGGCAACGATGTCAACGTATCGGTATACCCCTGCGCCAGCGGATTATTCTGCACATAGGGCAAGCCGTTCGCCATCAAGCCATCAAACGAAGCTACATTGACCGTTGGCTGGTTAATAGCCATGGTATTATTGATATAAACACCACTACCAGGTTGCCAGCGGACAGCTTCAGGCCGGTCGAGGCCGGGTTGGCCACTAGCCGTCGAGAAATCTTCGAAAAATGGGAGACTCAGCGGTGTTTGCGCTATGGCTGTTGATGCCAGCAAAATGCAACAAACCAGCAAAAAGCCGCGCAGAAGCCGTTCAGCAAAAGGTACTATATAAGGTTGTTTATGCAAAGTGATTCCCATTTGATCTGGTGCCGAAAGCGATTTATTGATCCGGCTCAATTGGCCCCACAACCCACAAATCCATTGTTTCGCCAACGCGAATACGTTCACCGGAGCGCGGTTCGGGCCGCTGCCGAACAACCGTACCAACTACCTTTTCGGGGTCTTCAACAGAAATAATAGTACCAACCTTCAGGTTAGCCCCCCGAATGGCCAGCTTAGCCTCATCGAGTGGTAAATCTACAACGCTTGGAATCTCAAACATTGTACTTCCCAGGCCATCACCAATTTCAAGATCAATGTTGGCACCTTTGGGCACGGGGTTTCCGGGCTTAATTTCCTTGCCATTATATAGCTGTCTGAGTACAGCATTTTTAGCTACGTCAGGCACATAAATAGGCGGATTCATAGCCAGTCCTAATGACCTTAAATTTAGTTCAGCACTACGTAGTGTCAGATTGACTAACTGAGGCATCTGCACCATTGGTGGTACACGCTTGGTGATTGTTACGTAGATTTTACGGCCCTCTTTTACTTTCGAATTAGCTCTGGGATACTGCTGAATAACTGTCAGCGGAGGTCTTCCAACAACGAACGTGCAATCTTCAACTTCATAACGTAGATCGCGGTCGTTCAACAGATTCTGCATTTCTTCAATACTCTGATTCGTTACGTCGGGCACGGTGATCGTCTGACCGTGGTTGGTTGTAAACGGCAGGTAAACGAAGAAAAACGCCAGAAATAACGCAGTTAGCAAGGCCAGAATAGTGCCAACATGGATCAGCAGGTCAAAAAAGGAGCGGGTGCTGATTTTAGTCATTCGTTTGTAAAATAGTCCTTCATAGTCATCAGCTACTCACTCATTAGCCTGGCGAGTTATCGCTTATCGTAACGAATAACGACCTGATGACTAGGAATGATAACAAAATCTTGTCGGTAAAATTAATGGTTTGTGTGCGGCTACCGATACCCAGCCAGCATTTTTTTAATATACTTTCCCAGAATATCGAACTCCAGATTGACCACATCCCCCGCTTTCAGCTCACGAAAATTAGTGTGCTCATAGGTATAAGGGATGATCGTAACCCGAAAGGTGTCGTGCTGCGAATTAAAAACGGTTAAACTCACGCCATTGATACATATGGACCCTTTTTCGACCGTTACGTTCTGATTTGAGGGCTCGACTTCGAGATTTCCGTACTGAAAATCGTATAGCCAGCTACCGTTCATATCCTGCACGTTGGTGCATATACCCGTCTGATCGACGTGCCCTTGTACGATGTGCCCGTCGAAGCGGCCGTTGGCGGGCATACAGCGTTCGAGGTTCACCCGATCACCAATAGTCAGTTTCCCCAAGTTCGTTTTTTTGAGCGTTTCGTCTACAGCCGTCACTGTATAACTGCCGTCAGCAATACTCGTAACCGTCAGACATACACCATTATGACTCACACTTTGATCAATTTTCAGCTCGGGAGCCAACGACGACTCGATCCGGAAAGTAATATTTGTGCCTTCTTCTTCAATAGCCGATACAAGACCGGTGGTTTCAATAATACCAGTAAACATAAACGTCGTAAGTCGATAGTTTTTAGTCGATAGTCATTAGTCGATAATTGTCTTTTGCTTCAGGTATAGGTACTGTTGTTAGCTAACCCTTATCGACTGGTGACTGACGGCTTTCGACTACTATGAACAGCGAACTACCAAATGGGGTTCGTCGGAGCGTTTTTTGTTCGATCCGGACGATCTTATATAATGTTTCGTTAAGCCACGTGCTGGGCAAATAAACGTCCGACTGGGCTTCTTCGGGTGCTCGCCAGCCGAGTGCCAGTTGCAATCGTTGCCATTGTCGCATGCCTAGAATTAAGGGTGACAATAGAAAACTCCAGTACGTTGCCTGCTTGATACGTAGTCCGGCAGTGGGCATTAACCGCTTGAAATCAGCCAGCACAAACCGTCGAATAATGCCAACAGCCAGGTCATGCTGCCCCTGAAATGCCTGAAAGGCGTTGTTATTGCTTATCAGAATGCCGTCGGGTTTCAGTCGATGCGCCAAGGCAGCCAGTAAATTTGACAAGTCCGGATCAGAGAAGTAGCAGAATACGTCATTGCAAATGATGGCGTCGTATTGAACGTCTGGCTCAAAACTGGCGAGGTCATTCAAATTAATGAACGTAACGGGAAGACCGCGCTCATGACAAAAGGCAACAGCATCTACTGAGCCGTCGATGCCCTTGAGGTTTGAATACCCGCGTTGACGCAAAAAATCCAGCATGCCGCCCGTTCCGCAACCCGCATCTAAAATACGGATGTCCCGACGGTTTCCACTGTATTGTTCCAACGCATCAACTACGCGCTCATGCAGATGACGATACCACCACAACTGCCCTTCCAGCCGAAACATTTTTTCGTATTCTTCCGAGCGACCGATCATACAAAAAGAGTGAATGAGCGAAAGAGAGAATGAGTGAAAACAGAAGCGTCAGCCGCTCTTTCGCTCTTTCATTCTTTCGCTCTTTTTTTCCACATACGGTGGCAGACCGCTGTAGGCCATGAATAATTTGCCGAGGTACTCGCCTAAGATGCCCAAAAAGAGAAGTTGTATGCCTAAACCAGCGCCGACAGCCCATACGACAATACCCCAACCCGGAATGCTAAACGCGTTACTTAGCCAGCCAATTAACAGCATTAAACCGCTCAACAGACTCAGGCCGAATGATAGGGCACCAAGCCATGTGAATACCCGAATTGGCCAGAGCGAATAACCCACAAACACATTGATAAACAGCCCAATAAGCTTGCGAACGGTGTAACTTGAACGACCTTCAGCCCGCGAATTATGCGGTACCATAACGCTACCAACGTTGCGTGTTACCCGAAAAATAAGGCCGTCAATATAGGGATAGGGTCCACGATAGCGGATAATCTCGTCCACTACGTCGCGCCGGATAAGCTTAAAGCTCGACAGATAAAGATCATGCGGTTTGCCAATCGAATAAGTCGTCAGCTTATTAACAAGCCAACTGCCCAAGTTCCGAAACCAGTGGTGTTGCTTCTGCTCATAGCGACTGTATACGACATCGTATTTTTCGGTTTCGGCCGTTGCAACGAGCGTTAGTATAGCCTCAGGCGGGTTTTGAAAGTCGTCGTCAATAATGACTACGTATTGCCCACTAGCGTGGTTAAGTCCACAGAGTACCGCGTTGAACTCGCCAAAATTCCGACGTAGCGATATGAATTGCACATTCGAATATTGTTCCTCCAGTTGTTGGCAGATTACTTCCGAACGGTCAGCACTACCATCATTCACCAGCACAACTTCGAATATCTGCTCAGCCAGACACGCCTGCAACCGCTCGACCAACGGAGCAATAGTCCGTTCGCTATTGTAGACAGGAATGACGACGGTGAGCTGCATAGGGTGTAGGGAGAAAGTACTACGTAGTATTTCCCGCTTAAATGTCACTAAATTGGTTAATCATCTCGACAATATACGTAACCTGATCATCTGTCAAGCCTGGATTGAGTGGTAGACTAAGTACTTCTCGATGCAATTGCTCCGAAATCGGGAACGACAGTTGCGCATAGGAAACATAAGCTCGCTGATGATGGGGCGGAACTGGGTAATGAACATCCGTACCAATTCCTTTTTGGTGAAGATACGTCCGCAGGGTATCCCGTCGTGGATGTCGGATCACAAATAAGTGCCAAACGTCCTGTTCAACTTGGTCAGGCGGTGGTAAGGCTACGTCGGGATTGCGAATGCCGGTCAAATACAGTTGGGCTAATTCTCTACGTCTTTGATTTTCCCCATCAAGCAACGGCAGTTTCGCCGACAATATAGCCGCCTGTAGCTCATCTAAACGACTATTGTGCCCCAGATAATCATTCACATATTTCTGCGCTGAGCCATAGTTTCGCAAGGCCCGCAACCGGGTGGCTAGCTCAGCATCGTTCGTTGTGATAGCGCCAGCATCACCCAATGCGCCAAGATTTTTACTGGGGTAAAAACTCCAGCCAGCCGCATCACCCAGGTTTCCGGCCCGTTTGCCTTTATAAGTCGCCCCATGCGCCTGCGCAGCATCTTCTAGCACTTTTAGATTGTACTGCTGCGCCAGTTCATTAATCGGCCCCATATCGCAACAGCGACCATAGAGATGAACGGGTAATATGGCTCTCGTTTGGGACGTTATAACGGATTCGATTCGTGCCGGATCAAGTAAATAGGTTTGTGGATCTGGTTCAACGAAAACGGGCGTTAGTCCAGCATGCGTAATACTGAGCACGGATGCGATGTAAGCATTTGAGGCTACGATTACTTCACTGGTTGCGGGAAAGCTCCACGCCTTCAGCACCAACGTCAGCGCATCGAGTCCATTAGCAACGCCAACACAATACTGGCTCTGACAGTAATCGGCAAATAGGCGCTCGAAAGCGTCGACCTCATGCCCCAGAATGTACCAGCCTGAGGCTAAAACGCGATCGATAGCAACCTGAATGGCTGTCTGATGTGGTTCGTTTACCTGTTTCAGATCCAGAAACGGAATCATTCCGAATCAGCCATCACCGAATCACTGGCCAGTCGATGGTTAGGATAAGGTTCGTAGATATAATCGTCTTTATCGTATAACTCGTTTGACACGACAAGCAGAATAGCATCGTCCGAAAACTCATCCATCGTGTGCCAATCTTCGGGCGTCAATACAAGACACTCTCGAGGGTTCGTTAAGTGATATACGGTTTCTTCCTTTCCGTTATTATTATATACCCGACAACTACCGCTCACACAAATAAGGGCGTTCCAGGCGCGATGATGACGATGACCCGCACGTGCTGTATGACCTGCGTCATAAATGTAAAAAACTCGTTGGATCACTCCAGGAATAATGTGTTCAAAAACGGTTAGATTACCGTTTCCCGACGTAAAAGTTTTTAGTTCGTAAAGTTGGGCCATATGCAGGCAGAAATGTTTATTTCAACAGCGGGTAAGTACAGAACCTTAAAGTTATTAAAAAACAATTAAAACAGAAGCGATCAATACAGTACAGGAGCTAACCTACAAATTCCATGAGGAGTAGTAGAATTATTTTACCGAAAAATACCCGTCGAATTTGAATAATTCTAATTTCTCGGGCAAGATCATTTTAATATTTATCATAAAACCAAGATTTTGAGCTTAAGTTGACTATTTTTCCTTTTTTATCCTTTTAATTTCCGCCAGAGACTAAAATTCTATTTGGTTATCTATTTGCAGCAATGTTAAAGAACAAACTTTTTCTGGTAACCTTATTCCTGCTTATCGCAGCCGTGTTGTATTATACTTTTTTTGATGATAACGCCGGTGGTTCAGACGAGTCTCTTAAACCGGAAGTATATCGTCAGGAGGTAGCAGCAGCACGCAAAGAGAAAGACCACTTTCTTAAAACCAGTGCTGAGTCCCCAATTACAGACAAATCGGCATTTAAGGGATTGGTTTATTTCACCCCCGATCCGGCCTATCGTGTTGCCGCCCGCCTGGAGCCTTTCGCCGACAAGACGCAGAAACTTGTAGTCACCATGACCGATGGCAGCGAAGAAGTGTATGATAAGTTTGCCCACGCAGTTTTTAGTCTGAATGGCGAAGCCTGCCGCTTACTGGTCGTAAAGCTGGACAAGACGTATTCCATTCTGTTTCGCGACGCGACATCGGGCAAGGAAACTTACGGTGGAGGCCGCTATATTGAACTCAACCCCGACAAGCTGACCGATAATCGCGTTATACTGGACTTCAACACAGCCTATAACCCTTACTGTTCGTATAATCCTAGTTATGCCTGTCCACTTCCGCCTAAAGAAAATTCGCTTTCTATATCGATAAAAGCTGGGGAGAAATACGTGGCACACGACTGAGTATGGCAGTGAACAAGATTATTCAGGCCAAATAAAGTAGTTCATCAAGTAGGCAATCAACCAATTGGCTAACTTTGCGGTATTTATCTGCTTTGCCGCCGTATGGAAGTTTCCTATAAATGGTTACAAGAGTTCATTGAATTGCCCGAATCACCCGAAGAAGTTGGCAAAATCCTGACTGCAACGGGTCTGGAAGTCGAAGGAGTCGAAAAGATTGACGCTATACCAGGTGGTCTGGAAGGGGTCGTCATTGGGGAAGTGCTGACCTGCACAAAACACCCGGATGCCGATAAATTAAGCCTGACAACGGTAGATGTTGGTGCTGGTCAACCCCTACCTATTGTATGCGGTGCGCCCAATGTGGCCGCTGGCCAGAAAGTTGTGGTGGCACTTGTAGGCGCTACGTTACACCCTGCTTCAGGAGCGCCCTTCCAGATCAAGAAAGCCAAAATTCGCGGGGCAGCCTCGGAAGGTATGATCTGCGCTGAAGACGAGATTGGCCTTGGATCATCTCACGCGGGAATTATGGTGCTCACGACCGATTTACCCAATGGTACCCCGGCCGCCCGCTACTTCAATCTCGAAGCCGATTATCAGATTGCTATTGGCCTTACGCCGAACCGCATCGATGCCGCGTCTCATTATGGCACAGCCCGCGATTTAAAAGCTGTTCTGAATCGCCCGCTACGTCTGCCTTCGTTAGATGCTTTCAGCGTGAGTAATACTAACTTAACGCTCGATGTACGAGTAGACGACGTAGAAGCCTGCCCACGATATACGGGTTTGACCATCACCGGCTTAACCGTTAGCGAATCGCCGGATTGGCTCAAACAACGACTGCTGGCCATTGGTCTGAACCCGATCAATAACATTGTGGACGTAACAAATTACGTTTGCCAAGATTTGGGCCAACCGCTTCACGCGTTCGATGCGGATAAAATAGCCGGGAATAAGGTGATCGTAAAGACGCTACCTGAAGGCACTGCGTTTGTAACACTTGACGGAATCGAACGTAAGCTTTGGGCTACCGACCTGATGATTTGCGATGCCGAAAAACCCATGTGTATTGCGGGCGTATTTGGCGGAAAGTATTCGGGAGTATCAGCCGATACGACCAGCATTTTTCTCGAATCAGCTTATTTCTCCGCTACGTCCGTTCGTAAGACGGCTCAGCACCATGGGCTTAAAACCGACGCGTCGTTCAGGTTCGAGCGAGGTACCGATCCAAACATGCCGGGATTCGCGCTCAAACGGGCCGCGTTACTGATTCAGCAAGTAGCCGGGGGTGCCATCAGTTCAGAGATTACTGACCTCTATCCAACGCCCATTGAGCCGTTTCGGGTGCCGGTACGTTATCGCAACATTGACCGACTGATTGGGATCAAGATTGATCATTCCGAAATCCACCGGATACTGGAAGCGCTGGATATTCAGGCTGAGGAAACGACCGCTGACGGCTTCGTAGCCATTGTTCCACCCTATCGCGTGGACGTAACCCGAGAGGCCGACGTAATTGAAGAAATTCTTCGGATTTATGGCCTGGACAACGTACCGCTCTCGACTAATCTGACGGCTGAATCGTTATCGGAGTTTCCGAAAACTGATCCCGATCAATGGCAGAGCCGCGTCGGGCAATTGATGGCGGCTAATGGTTTCTATGAGATCCTGACGTTATCGCTTACGCGTCCGTCTTATAATGATGCGGTCCGATCTTCATTGCCGGGTGCTGATGTAACGCTGCTTAACCCGCTCAGCGAGGAACTATCGGTTATGCGGCAAACCTTGCTATTTTCGGCGCTCGAAACGCTGGTGTACAACCTGAACCGACGACAGAAAGACTTGAAAACCTTTGAGTTTGGCAAAGTTTATTCTAAAGTACAGCTTGATGAAGGCCAGTCGAAATACGTTGAACGAATGCGATTGAGTCTGGCCATTGTTGGCAATCAGGAGCCAGAAAGCTGGCTTCAGAAAAGTCAGCCGGTGGCCTATCACAACCTGGCCACGGCCGTTCAACGAATTCTGAATTTATTCCGGATTAAATCGTTTGACACACAATCTGCTGACCCAACGTTTTTCCAATACGGCCTGACCTACGTAGTAAATAAAAAACCGTTAGTGAGCCTGGGACTAGTTCAGCCCAAACTCACTAAATTAGTGGACCTAAAACAGCCTGTATTCTACGCTGATTTTGATTGGCAGGCGCTGCTTAAACTAGCGAGTACCAAGGCACGTTATGAAGAAGTTTCCCGGTTTCCTGAAGTCCGTCGCGATTTGTCGCTTGTGCTCGACAAAGTCGTTACCTTCGAACAAATTAGTCGGCTGGCTCGCCAGACAGAACGGAAATTATTACGAACAATAAATGTTTTTGATGTTTACGAGGGAGAAAATCTTGGCGCAGGAAAAAAGGCGTATTCTGTTAGTTTTCTGTTGCAGGACATTACGCAAACGTTGACCGATGTAACCATTGACAAAACTATGCAGCGGCTCATAAACGCATTTGAGCAGGAGTTAGGGGCTGTCATCCGTAAATAATTGGTGAAAGCGTGAAGGAGCGAAAGAGTGAAAGGCCAACGTAGTAAAATAGCATAAGCAATTTTTAGCTTACCAGCGGCCTTGATTCATTCTTTCACTCTTTTACTCTTTCGCTCTTTCACTCATTAAAACTGTGGTTAGCGAACATCAAATTATTGCTTTGGTTGAGCGATTCGAGCACAAGCTCAACTTGCTTAGAAATGCATACACAGATGCCCAGAATCGGATTGAAGAGCTCGAAGTAGAGAACCTCGCGCTTGGTGAAAAACTGAGAGAAAAGGACACTGAGTTTAAAGAGTTACGGAAAAAACATGTTAATTCCGAAAAAAACACACCAAAGTCGAAAGATGTTGGTATAATTGTAAAAGACAATCTGTTTAAGACAGATACGAATGCTGAATTAAAACAACAACTCGACGAGTATATCCGGGAATTGGAACGGTGTATAGCTCATTTGAGTAGTTTGTCATAAACCCAAATAGGTTCCGTGGTTTAGGCGCCACTTGAGCCGACTGCAGCGATGAAAGAACTGCCAATTCGCGTAAAAATAGCCGACCGGACCTACAAATTACGTGTAGAGCCGGAAGCGGAAGCCATTGTGCGCGAAGCCGCCAAGCTTATTCAGGAAGAACTGAAACAATATCGGGATCAGGGCTTCACGGATACACAGGAAGCACTGGCCATGGTAGCCTTCGACTGCTTAGTCACTAAGCTCAGAGGAGAACGACAAATGCAGAGATTACAACAAATGGTGTTTGACAAAATAACTCAATTAGACCAGGTCGTCACGCCGGTCATTACAACATAGACAACCGGCGGGCTGTCCACCCTACACATTACCCCGAGTTAGCGTTCAGAGCACTCGTATCGCAGCAGATTGATAGTTTATTTTTTCAATCCTAACGATATAGTCCGATGGACATTCCAATTTGGTTAACGATTCTTGCTACCCTCGCGGGGGGTGGCATTGGCATATTGATTGGTCGCCAGATGATGGCGGGCGTTCGCGCAAAGCACGAGAAAGAAGCAGAAGAAAGAGCCGCACTTATTTTGAAAAATGCGGAATTACAGGCCGAAACCATCAAGAAAGACCGGATGCTCGAAGCCAAAGAAAAGTACCTTAAATTAAAAACTGAGTTTGAAGAAACAACGAATCAAAAACGAAATATCCTTCTTCAGAACGAAACCAAGCTAAAACAACGCGAACAACAACTTAACCAGCAGGCTGATCAGCAGAAAAATCGCGAAGGTGAACTCAATCAGCTACGTAACGAGATCGGTCAGCAAAAAAATAGTCTCAATCAACAGATTGATGCGTTAAACAAGCGCCGGGAAGATGTTGATAAGCGGCAACAGGAAGCTGACCGGATGATGGCCGATCAGTTGATGCAGCTCGAAAAAATCGCGGGCCTTTCGGCTGACCAGGCGCGGGAGCAACTTATCGAAACGCTGAAGGCTGAAGCTGAAACCCGGGCGTCGTCCTATATCAAAAATATCGTAGAAGAAGCGAAGCTGACAGCCACAAAAGAGGCTAAGAAGGTCGTTATCGAGACCATTCAGCGAACCGCTACCGAGCACGCCATTGAAAACTGTGTATCGGTTTTCAATATTGAATCGGATGACGTAAAAGGGAAAGTTATCGGTCGTGAAGGCCGTAATATCCGTGCCCTGGAAGCAGCTACAGGCGTCGAAATCATTGTAGATGACACCCCCGAAGCCATCATCATTTCGGGTTTCGATCCCGTCCGACGCGAAATTGCCCGTCTATCGCTCCACCGACTTGTGCAGGATGGTCGTATTCACCCTGCCCGCATTGAGGAGATCGTGGCTAAAACCCGCAAAAATATTGAGGACGAAATTGTCGAAATTGGCGAACGTACTGTTATTGACCTCGGCATTCACGGACTGCATCCTGAACTGATCAAGATGGTTGGACGGATGCGTTTCCGGTCAAGTTATGGTCAGAATCTGCTTCAACATTCCCGCGAAGTCGCTAAACTTTGCGCCACCATGGCGGCTGAACTGGGCCTGAATGCCAAGCTGGCAAAACGGGCTGGTTTGCTCCATGACATCGGTAAAGTGTGGCCTGAAGAAGCCGAATTACCCCACGCCATTCTGGGCATGGAACTGGCCAAGAAGTATAAAGAGAATCCGGAAGTTATAAATGCTATCGGTGCTCACCACGACGAAATCGAGATGACGAGCATGATCTCGCCTATCGTGCAGGTATGTGATGCCGTATCGGGTTCACGGCCGGGTGCCCGTCGTGAAATGATGGAGTCATACATCCGGCGCTTAAAAGAACTCGAAGAACTGGCGGGTAGTTTCCCCGGTGTAACGAAGTGCTACGCTATCCAGGCCGGTCGTGAGCTACGTATCATGGTCGACGCCGACCATGTTTCTGACGAACGGGCGGGTATGTTATCGTATGAAATTTCGCAGAAGATTGAGAAAGAGATGCAGTATCCTGGGCAGATCAAAGTAACGGTCATTCGGGAAATGCGGGCTGTGGCCTACGCGAAGTAGTAGTATCTACTGATAATGCACAATGTATAATGAATGCGGCTATAGCCTCTCGTTATACATTGTGCATTTTTCATTCTACATTTAACCCATATGGATTTTTTTACTGTCCTTCTATTAATTCTCGTTGGGGCGGGCGGGGGCGTTGCCTTAGCAAATACCTTACGCAAGCGTGCGGGTATTACCGATATTCAGCGCGATTCCGTGTTGTTGCTGGAGCGGATTGAAAAGGTTTTTAAGGTAGTCATGGCCGAAGGCTATTTCTCAGAAATTTACAATTATCAGGATCAAAAAAAGATTCTATACCTACTAAATGATCCCAAAAAAGCAATGATCATTGTTAAGTCAAAAGTGTTGGTGGGATTTGATTTTGCCAAAATTCGCTTTCAGACACCCGTTAATGGCGAGAAAAAGTTGATTATTGAATCGTTTCCAGAGCCAGAAGTTCTCTCCATTGATACGGATTACAAATTTTACGACATCCAGGCGGGCATTCTGAACCACTTCAGTGGAGCCGACTACACCCAGATTCTGGACGAAGCCAAGCAGGCGATGAACGAGCGGGCCATGCAGAGCGATCTCCCAAAAATTGCCAATAATCAGATTCAGTACATGATGTACCAACTGGCAAGTTCGATGGGCTGGCAACTGCAGCTCCCCGAAGCAGATCAGAAACAACTGGAAGCGCTGAAAGCTCAGGCAGAAGCTGATTCCAGGCTATCCAAACAATTGAATTCTGGCAGTATTTTCGAAAAATAAGGGCAGGCTAATCAAGTGCCTTCTAGCTTGTTAGGTAACAAAAAGCTACTGTGTTATGCGATTTATTTACTTTCTCCTGCTATTACCACTTGTAGCCAATGCTCAGTTAGACAGTGATGCTGGTCAATTCTGCCGGGCAGGTAAGGTGCGCTACTTTGGTCGATTGGCCACAAACCCAAAAGCACGGCTAGCCTATCCTGGCGACGCAACGATCGATGTTACGTATTACGGGCTTGACCTCCGCCTGACCCACACGCCCAACAGCTTACGTGGAGCAGCAACTATCACACTTAAAAGCACAACCGCTGCCCTTACTAGTTTTTTTCTGGACTTAAACTCAACTACGGCAACGACTGGCGAGGGTCTTCGCGTCGATTCAGTTAAAGTCGGTAATCAAAAGGTAACTTTTCAACACGCTCAAAATAAGCTCACGATTACACCCCCACAACCATTGGCCAATGGGCAATCACTAACTTTAATCGTGTTTTATCAGGGTGTGCCCAATAGTAGCGCTCAGGGCAGTTTCCGATTTGGCAGGCACGAGAATAACACCGAACCAGCTATCTGGAGCCTCAGTGAGCCCTACGGCTCTCCAGATTGGTTTCCCTGTAAAGATACCCCTGCTGATAAAGCCGATTCGTCGGCGGTACGTATTACAGCTCCCGCCCGCTTTGTGTCCGTTTCCAATGGTAAGCTTGTGAGCACAGCTGATAATCCCGATGGCACGCGAACATACGCCTGGAAGAACAGCTACCCCATCGCGCAATACCTAATTTCGATTGCTATGTCGAATTATGAGCAGTTCGACACGCCCTTCACATACGGGACGCAAACGATGCCCGTAACCCATTATATCTATCCAGAAATACTCCCACAGGTACGTAGCAACCTCAGTTTGACTCCCACCATGTTGAGTTTGTTCACCGATCGTTTCGGGCCGTATCCATTTCTACGCGAGAAATATGGCCATGCCCAGTTCGGGGAGGGGGGTGGCATGGAACATCAGACAATAAGCTCAATGGTAGTGGGCGCACTGACGCCCACTACCATTGCCCATGAGTTGGCTCATCAATGGTTCGGCGACAAGATTACCTGCCGCGATTGGCAGAACATATGGCTCAATGAAGGATTTGCCTCTTATGCAGAAGCCATTTATATAGAGTCAATTAGGGGTCAATCAGGTTACCAATCGTATATGAACAACTTCATGTCCAGCGCCCGCAATGCCCTGGGAAGCGTATATGTGCAGGACATAAGTACGATTGCTAATATTTTCAGTAGTAGTAGAAGCTATGCTAAAGGTGCGACTATCCTGCATATGCTACGGGGCGTCGTCGGTGATAGCACCTTCTTTCGGATTCTAAAAACCTACGCTGCTACGCCCACACTGGCTTATCAAAGTGCTGTGACGGAAGATTTTCAGGCTGTGGCGCAGCAGGTTTCGGGTAAGGATCTGGCTTACTTTTTTAAACAGTGGATTTATGGCGAAGGCTATCCAACTTATAAAGCCACTCTATCAGGTGGAACGTCAAATTCGACTGTAACGCTACGTTTAGAACAGCGAAATGCAACGGCCAGCAATCCCAGTTCATTCACAATGCCGGTACAGATTAAGATTCAGTCGGCCGCAGGGGATACAATCGTAACGGTGTTTAATGACCGTGCTGATCAAACGTTCTCCCTCCCCATGAAAGGAGCGGTAACGAGTGTCGTCATTGATCCGAACAACTGGATTTTGAAAGCAACTGAAAGCACCCCTATAATCACGGCTATATCGGAACCTCCACCTGGCGGGCTACGAGTTTATCCAAATCCAACAACAGAAACCCTTACAATTGACTTTATGCAAACCCAGGCTGGACCCGTTACGTTATCACTGACGAATCTGCTGGGGCAGCGCGTGAGAACTTCCAGCGAATCGAATCTACCACCGGGTACTTATTCCCGTCCACTTAATTTACATGGATTAGCAACCGGACACTATACTGTCATGGTAGAAACACCGAGCGGCCTACAAAGTCGGGTAGTTTTAGTACGCTGAGCGCTTTACTCCTTATTCTCCTCTTGGCACAACCATCACTACGTCCTCTTTTTCAATCAATACCTGACCCTCGGCCAGTCCTTTAGGCTTTCGGACATATTTTCTAGGCGTTACCGTGACTGGACATAAACTGTCGGTTCGACGTTTGGAGTACCAGGCCGCTAGCTCAGCAGCCCGTTCGATAACGTTCTTCGGAAATGGTTTGCCTGCCTGGTACTTCACAATCACGTGCGAGCCCGTAACATCGCGGGCATGCAGCCAGAGATCTTCTTTGTAAGCGAACTTTTGCGTGAGCAAGTCATTATTTTTCGCGTTCCGTCCGATCAGAATACGAAATGAATCCTGAATTACTTCCTTAAATAATGGAGCAGATTCACCAGATGCCGTTGTGTGGCGATCGGCTACATCAACAAGTAGGTTGTGTTGTTTGATATAACGTCGAAGTTCTTTCAGGGTCAGAATTGGCTCAAGTTCCATTTTCTGCTGATCAATACGTATCAATTCGGCTTCACGCATGCCAATTTGATCGGAAAGATGTTGCTCTTCTATCTTTTCATTCTTGGCTTTGCGGTAGAAATTCTCAGCATTTTTCTGCGGACTAAGATCAGGCTTGAGTTTCAGCGTAATCGGTTGATCACGATAAAAATCGTATAGGGTGATACGTTCAGGTGATTTGGCCCCTGGCACCTGAGGTATATCATGCAGATTTGCCATTAATATATGTCCCATTTCCTCATGACTGGCGCCCTCATCACGTAACACAAGCCGTTGCATAGATGCCTCAATTTGTACTGCAGCCCGTTTCCTACGTTTATCGAGCAATCGGAACAGGTTGGCTTTTTCGTGTTCAAAGGTATTTAGTCCATTGTAAGCAACGTAGAATCGGCTGGATGCTTCGAGGGGGTCAGTAAATTCTCGCTGTATATCACCTAGTGACAATAAGCTAAGGGTTGGTTTGTGGTCGAGCCGGGTTAGATAGTAACGAGGCTGTTCAAGTTGACGTAAGACGTCTTGAATAATAGCCCAAAGGCCCTCCGCTCCTTGCTCTGTACGCTGTGCTTTTTGCTCATCAATCCATCTATTTACTACTTTCCCAAACGTGGGAAATAACTTTTTGTAGTCGAAATCAGCCCGTTCGAAAGCCTCATAAGACTGATCAATTGGTCGGTCGAACGTATTGAGCATCAATTGCTCATCGGCCACTAACTGCTGATTGAACAGGTCAATAACATGGTTTCCCTGATAGGCCAGCAGATTAGGACGATTTCCAAAGAATTTGAACAATAACAAGAAATCGTCTTCTAAAGTAATAGCTAAACAGCGTTCGTTCTGGAATGATCGAACATCAACGACAGTTCGTCCCTCACCCGTTGTTCCAACTAGTGTTTCGAAGAGATTTACACTGTTGGTACGAGCCCGTTGCACCGTCTCGGGAAACAACAATCCAGAGAAATCTGGCCGCAATGTTGCTTTAATATAAAAGGGTTTATAATAATTGGTTTTGCCCTTAGCCTGCGCAAAAACGAGAACTATTTCGTCGCGATCCTGACTGAAACACTCCATAAATCGGAGGCTTGGAGTAGGCTTATCAAGCCCCTCTTCTACCCGAGTAAAACTACTTACCAGATGCGATTTAAGGGCGGGGGCAAGTTGTCTAAGGAAATAATAATTAGTGTGCATAATTCTGTAAAAGTACCTCTATAACTGTCTAGGCAACACATTAAAAAATATCGAATTTTAGTAGAAAAGTATCAACAAAAAATAAGATTAATCTTAGCTACACAACTAAAAAATACAGATAACAAATTGAATATCAATTAATTATTAAATTATCAACACTATAATAATTGTAATTTAATAAGAATTAACCACATTTTAATTATAATACATAGACACGATTATCAAAATTTCTTTTTGAAATATGATTTAAACGGCATAATATTGATCCGTTTTAACAAATTTTAACCAACCTAATCTTCATGAAAACATCGTTCTACAGGTTTCTGCAGACCGCTTGTTTTGGGGCAGCCCTGCTGCTTTGGAGCCTAACCGCTTCTGCCCAAGACCGTCAGATAACCGGGAAAATTACTGGTGCCGATGGGCCAGTTCCTGGTGCTAACATTGTATTGAAAGGTACCCAGACAGGAACATCTTCCGACGCTAATGGTGACTTCAAATTGAGTGTGCGAGGCAGTGATCCTTCTCTTGTTATTTCTGCTATTGGCTTCAAAACGCAGGAAGTTGCAATCGGTAACCGTACAGCCTTAGAGGTCAAACTCGAAGATGATGCTACTGCCTTGAGCGAAGTAGTCGTAACAGGGTATTCTACTGAAAATCGCCGGGATGTAACGGGAGCTGTTTCGACCGTAAAACCAGCACAATTGAAGGTTGTTCCATCAACGAACGTTGAACAACAGTTACAGGGTCGGGTGGCTGGATTAACCGTTATTACGAACGGTCAACCAGGTACGACCAGTCAGGTTCGGGTACGGGGCTTTGGCTCATTTGGTGGTAACCAGCCTTTATACGTAGTAGACGGCGTTCCAACACAGAGCATCCAGTACATAGCACCGGATGACATCGAAACAACTACTGTTTTGAAAGATGCTGCCTCTGCATCTGTTTACGGAGCACGGGCCGCTTCTGGAGTTATCGTATTGACGACCAAGAAAGGTCAACGGCGGGCACAAAAACTGAGCATTAGCTACGATGGCTTATATGGTGTGACAGATCCAGGCCATGGCCAAAAAATTCTGAATCCGCAGGAACAGGCTGACTGGACCTGGCAGGCTCGTAAGAATGATTTATATCAGGCTGGCACCGCCGTTGGTCCTGATAGCTTCACGGGTATTGCTAACGGTCAGTATGGCACAGGCCAAACACCTGTTCTACCAGATTATCTGCTGGTAGGTAGCCAAACTGGCGTATCCGCATCACAGGTAGATTTAGCAGCGGAAAAGTTAAAGTATAACATCAATCCCGCCAATGGTTCTATATACAACGTCATTGCGGCCAACAAACAAGGCACCGACTGGTATAAAGAAATTACTCGTGTTGCTCCGCTGATGCGGCACACCCTAGGCTTTTCGGGTGGTACAGAATCGAGTCGTTACTACCTTAGCTTAGGTATGCAGCAACAGGCGGGTATCATTACATACAATAATTTCTCCCGGTATACCTTCCGGGTAAATACTGAGTTTGACATAACCAAAAAACTGCGGTTCGGCGAGAATATTCAGTTTGCGTATGTATCAACTACAGGGCTACAGGGAAGTACAGGAAGTACATTAGGCAATGGCACGAACAACAACTCCAGCGTTGCCAATGATGAAAACGACATCCTGCTGGCTTTCCGTCAGGCGCCAATCATTCCGGTCTACAACGTGTTTGGTGGCTATGCGGGTACAGCTGCATCCGGTTTCAATAATGCCCGTAACCCAGTGGCTAACCGTATAGGTGCAAAGGATAACCTCAACTACAACCTTATTGCCTTTGGTAATGCTTATCTGGAGTACGATGTAATTCCAGCTTTAACACTTCGCAGTAGCCTTGGTGGTACATATTTCAGCAATTACAGTAATTCCTACAACCGGGCTCAGTACGAAAACTCGGAGAATAATACGAACTATGTATACAACGAAGGAGCAAATGTTGGCCTAGCATGGACTTTCACCAATACCGCCCAGTACAAGCAGAAATTTGGTATTCATGACATTAGCGTCCTGGCAGGTATTGAAGCGTTGAATACAGGTAATGGTCGGGGGATTAGCGGCTCGGGCTTAAATCCAGCCGTAACTGATCCTAACTACGTAACCATCGGTACAACTACACCAGGTGCCACCCGTACCGTAAACAGTTATTATGGAAAAGGAAATAATTTCTATTCACTGTTTGGTCAGGCTCGTTATACCTACAACGATAAATACATTTTAACGGGTGTTGTTCGTCGTGATGGTTCTTCGCAGTTTGGACCCTCCAATCGTTATGGTGTGTTTCCAGCTGTTTCGGCGGCCTGGCGCCTTTCAGGAGAGGAATTCATGAAGAATCTGCCCTGGATATCTGATTTAAAAGTTCGGGGAGGTTATGGTCTGATGGGTAATTCTAACTACCTGAGTGCAACGAACCAACTTACGTTGTATGGTACCAATGCAGCTAACAGCTACGATATTACTGGTGCCAATACATCTGTACAGTCAGGGAATTATCGCAGTCAAATCGGTAATCCCGACGCTAAATGGGAGACCAGCGTTACGTCTAACATTGGCGTTGATGGATCCTTCTTTAATAACAAGTTAGAAGTTGTACTTGATTTTTGGCAGAAAGACACGAAGGATCTGCTTTACCCATTGGCACTTCCAGGTGTAGTTGGTGTGCGGGCTAATGCACCTTACGTAAACGTAGCGAGTATGCGTAATAAAGGAATCGACCTTTTGATTACCAACCGTGGTAACGTAACAAACGATCTCAGTTATGAAGTTACAGCTGTGGGTAGCATACTGGATAACAAAATTACAGGTATTGCTCCATCAGTTCCCTTCTTCTACAATACTACGGGTAGTCAACGTCTGAGCACACCTGTGGTTCGGAACGAACCAGGGCATGACCTTTCCTCTTTTTATGGATATAAGGTTATTGGTTTGTTCAACAGCAATGCGGATGTATCAGCTGCTGCTGTGCAAAGTGGCGCTGCCCCAGGTCGCTTCCGCTATCAAGATACGAACGGAGACAAAGTTATCAATGATGACGACCGCGTATACCTTGGCAGTCCTATTCCGAAATTTACGGGTAGTATAACGCTTACACTTAAGTACAAAGGCTTTGACCTGAATACACAAGTATATGCTTCGCTGGGTAATTCGATCTTTAATAACTCAAAATGGTATACCGACTTCTACCCTTCTTTTCCAGGGGCAGCTGTTAGTGCCCGGGTGAAAGATTCATGGTTGCCGACCCATACCGACACGAACGTACCAATTTTCGAAAACACGTCTAACTTCAGCACCAATCAGGTAGCTAATTCTTATTACGTGGAAAATGGCTCTTACGGTCGTATGCAATACCTAACTTTGGGGTATACGTTCCCTGCTACGTTGCTGGATCGCCTTAATCTGAGCCGGTTAAGACTGTCGCTTTCGGCAACCAATCTATTCACAATCACGAAGTATAGTGGGTTAGATCCAGCCGTTGGCGGTTCAGCTGACCAGAACTTTGGGATTGATATTGGTAATTACCCTGTTACTCGGGGCTACAATGTTGGCTTAAGCTTCGGTTTCTAAAACCAGATCAGTATAAGGCAGGATGATCAGTCCTCATGAATTGATCATCCTGTCACTAAAAGAACTATAATCATTTAATTTCTTAGTCAACTTGCACTATGAAAAATCCTATTACAAAAGGCACTGTAACCGCAGCTATGCTAACGCTGGTTTCATTCGCCTGTAGTGACAAATTTCTGGATGTACCAGCCACGGGTCAGCTAGCTCTAAGCCAGACAACCTCCAAGGCTGGACTTGAAGCTTTGCTTCTCTCCTCGTATGCCCAATTAAATGGGCGGGGATTCTCAAGAGCCACCAGCTCATTCAACTGGGTACGCGGCAGTGTATCAGGGGGAGAGGCTAATAAAGGTTCTAACTCTGGTGATGGTGGTGGCAATACTAATTTTAGCACCTTCCAACGTTATGAGATTTTACCAACCAACGGCGATATTAACGATAAATGGCGGGGTATGTATGAAGGCATTAGCCGAGCTAATGCGGCAATCCGTGCGCTGGCCTCGGCAGGTCCTGACCTTACAGCAACCGACAAAACACGCATAACGGCAGAAGCTCGTTTTTTGCGGGCTCATTACCATTTTGAATTAAAACGTTCGTTCAATATGGTTCCTTATATAGATGAATCGCTGGACTATGGATCGGGTATTGAAAAGGTTACGAACGCTACTGACATCTGGCCAAAAATTGAAGCGGACTTTAAATTTGCCGTCGATAATTTACCTGCAACACAGGGTGCAGTTGGTCGCGCAAACAAGTGGGCCGCAACCACCTATCTAGCCAAGACGTATTTGTATCAAAAGAAGTATACGGATGCTAAGACGCTTTTCGATCAGGTTATCGCAAGTGGCACAACCAGTGATGGTAAGAAGTACGGTCTGGTAGAAAATTACACAGATGTTTTTAATGCGGCAAAAGACAATAGTCAGGAGTCTGTCTTTGCTATTCAGGCCGCCGTCAATACGGGCGATGTGTCTAACTCCGCTCAGGAGCTAGATTTGAATTTCCCTTATAACACGGGGTCGAATGGGCCTGCTGGTTGCTGCGGATTCTTCGCTCCCAGCTTTGAATTAGCTAACTCATTCCGCGTTAGTGCTACTGGCTTGCCATTACTGGATGGCTCTTACAATACAGGTGCTAACCAATTAAAGAACGATCAAGGTATTGACTCGAAAACAGCTTTTACGCCAGACGCAGGTCCAGTTGACCCACGTTTAGACTGGTCGATAGGCCGCCGGGGTATTCCTTACTTAGACTGGCAGGTTCACCCAGGCCTTGACTGGATTCGTGATCAGAGCTATGCCGGTCCCTTTTCGCCTAAGAAGTTTGTCTTTTACCGTTCGCAGGATAAAAGTCTGACCGATGGTAGCTCCTGGACAGATGGGTACTCTGCGATTAACTACAATATTATTCGTTATGCTGATGTGCTGTTAATGGCTGCTGAAGTTGAAATCGAAGCAGGTAGCCTGGAAACAGCTCGTAACTACATCAACCAGGTTAGAACCCGTGCTGCCAACGCAGCTACTTGGGTAAAAACAACTGATGGTAAAAATGCCGCAAACTATGTAATCAGTACCTACACCACGGCCTTTGCTAGTAAAGAGGCTGCCCGAACTGCGGTTCAGTTTGAGCGTAAACTGGAGCTCTCGGGTGAAGGTCATCGTTTCTTTGACCTCGTTCGTTGGGGTATTGCAGCTCCTACGCTGAATTCTTTCCTGGCTTATGAAAGCGCGAAACTACCAACAGGCTATTCAGGAGCTAAATTTACGGCGGGTCGGGATGAATACTTCCCGATTCCACAGACACAGATCGACTATCAGGGTAAAGATATTCTGAAGCAAAATCCGAACTACTAAAAATAGACAAGTCTGTAAGTTCTTTTAAAAAGCCTGTTCTAGATCAATTAGAACAGGCTTTTGCTTATAAAACAATCTTACAAAGCTCAGAGTTATTAGCCTATACAACAACTAGACAAATGTTATGGCTAATCACAAAACCACAGACCAGCCGGGGTCTAAAGACTTGCAGGCTAACCATAAGCGGACCCGAAATCAGGAAGCTCATGATACGGGTAAAGATCGTCCGAATGGAGAACGGACCATGCAGCCTTCTAATAAAAGCAAGCAGGGGCCAGAGGATGATCATCAGGAAAATACAAAAACCATAAGCGAACTTGCTGAAGAACGCGGTGGACACGGTCACTCTGGACACAGCAGCAGTCGTAATGGGAGCCGTAAATAATAGTCAGTAAGACAGTAGTTTTTGTATCCTCGCCTTTTTCATCTTCATAGAAGTAAAAAAGGCGAGGATACAATTTTTATGAACGCTGACCTAAAGCAACTTACTGCCGAGCTTCGGCAGGAACACAAGGATATTCTGGCCTACTGGCAGCGTTACGCCCCTGACCCTACGAATGGTGGCTTCTATGGTCGAGTCAACTACCAGAACCAGCCCGATCCTAAAGCCGATAAAGGTATTGTCTTGAATGCCCGAATTTTATGGACGTTCTCAGCAGCTCTTCGCCATACGCAACACGACGATTATCGCGCTGTTGCCGATCAGGCTTTTCAATACATTCAAAAATATTTTATTGACCCACAATTCGGTGGTGTCTATTGGTCAGTCGATAATAAAGGCCAGCCGAAGTACCCGCTTAAGCATCTATATGGGCAAGCATTCGCCCTCTATGGCCTGAGTGAGTATGCTCATGCAACTGGCTCCGCCCCCGCCCTCTCGCTGGCAAAGGATCAGTTTCAGCAAATGATAAAGCATGCCTATGACAGCAAAAAGGGTGGTTTTGTAGAAGCGCTGTCGCGTGACTGGTCACCAGCGACAGATTATATTATCAGTAAATACGATAATCAGGAAAGCAAAACGATGAACACGCATCTCCATATTCTGGAGGCATTTACGTGTTTATATCGCGTTTGGCCAGATAAATCGGTGGCTGATCAGATGCGTGGTATGCTCCGTATGTTTCTGGATCATATAATTGATCCAAAGACGTATCGCATGAATCTTTTCATGGATAATGACTGGAAAATCAGGCGGACCGCCATTTCCTACGGTCATGATATTGAAGCCTCCTGGCTCCTGCCCGAGGCTGCCGACGTATTGGCAGCCAAGAATCCAGCCGATAAACCAATGCAAAAAAAGGTTCGGGACGTAGCGATTAAGATGGCACGGGCTGCCACTACGGGCTTTGATCCAAGCGATGGCGGCATGAACTATGAGCTTGAACCTGATGGTCATTTAAACAAAGAACGCTCTTGGTGGGTACTGGCTGAAGCCATGGTCGGTTTCATGAACGCCTATCAACTTACACACGAAAAACAGTTTTTAGATAAGTCTGTAAGTAGTTGGGAGTTCATTAAAAAGTACTTGCTCGACCTCAAAAATGGCGAATGGTACAGTGGCGTCAGTAGCGACCACAAGATACTCGGCAACGATAAAATCAGCATGTGGAAATGCCCTTACCATAATAGTCGCTCCTGCCTTGAAATGCTAGAGCGTATAGAGCATTTGCGGTAACCGAACCCGCAGCCCTTACTCAATGTTATTCATATAGAGACGCCTATCGGCGCTGTTTCTGAATAAACTTTCTTTACCAGCTATTTTCCATCAGCCAGCCAATACGGATGGCTCTACATAATGCTTTACCCCAATACCTTAGAAAATAAATTAGGTTTCGATACCATTCGCGAACGGCTAAAAGACGCCTGTGTTAGTCCGCTGGGACAGGACTATGTCGATAAAATTCGCTTTACGGACAATGCCCAACTGATTGACAAACTGCTACGTCAAACGACTGAATTCAAGCAGATTGTTCAATACGAAACTGATTTCCCAAACAGTAATTATATCGATGTTCGTCCTCATTTAAGTCGTGCCCGTGTTGAAGGGTTAGCCCTCACGGAAGCTGAGTTTTTTGATCTTAAACTGGCTTTACGGACGATTCAGGACTGTCTGCGGTTTCTTGCCAAACGAGAGGAGGATAACAATTTTCCTTTCCTGCGTGAACTGGCCGGACCGGTGGGCGTCGATAAAAAACTAACGGATGCCATTGAACGCGTTATCGACGATCGGGGTAATGTGCGTGATTCAGCCTCGCCCGAATTGGCCAGTATCCGTCGGCGAATTATTAGTGAACAGGCTAACCTTCGCAAGCGGCTTGACAGCATTTTGCGACAGGCCCGGCAAAATGGCTGGATTCCCGACGATCTTTCACTAACCGTACGTGGGGGACGGCTCGTCATTCCGATTGCCGCCGAGCACAAACGTAAGATTAAGGGTTTTGTCCACGATGAGTCACAAACAGGCCAGACGGTGTTTATGGAACCAGCTGAGGTGTTCGACATGAACAACGAAATACGGGAGCTGGAGTACGAAGAACGGCGCGAAATTTATCGCATCCTGTTGTCACTGACCGATCAGATTCGCCCCCATTTGGAGGATTTAAAACGGGCCGTCAACTTTCTGGCGCAGATTGACTTTATCAGAGCGAAAGCAAAACTGGCAATCCAACTGGATGCCATTATGCCGAAATTGCATGAGCGCCCCTTTGTAAACTGGACTAACGCACGTCACCCGTTACTATACCTGTCGTTTTCAAAACAGGGGAAAACTGTCGTACCGCTTAACGTACGACTGGATGATAAAGCGCGTATCTTGATCATTTCGGGACCCAATGCCGGTGGGAAATCGGTAGCACTGAAAACCATTGGTCTCATACAGTACATGCTGCAATGCGGCTTGCTGGTACCCATGGCAGACTATGCCGAAATGGGCGTTTTTCAGAACCTGTTCATTGATATTGGCGATGAACAATCACTCGAAAATGACCTCAGTACGTACTCATCGCACTTAACAGCGATGAAGCAGTTTCTGATCGGCGCCAACAAGCGGACGTTGTTTCTTATTGACGAATTCGGGACAGGCACGGAACCGGGATTGGGCGGTGCCATTGCCGAGTCAATTCTGGAAGATATGAATAAATCGGGCGCATATGGCGTCGTAAATACCCACTACACCAATTTGAAAGTTGTTGCCGACAAAACACCGGGTCTCATCAATGGGGCCATGCGTTTCGATGGTGAACACCTGGAACCGCTCTATCAGTTAGAAATTGGGCGACCTGGCTCGTCATTTGCGTTTGAGATCGCCCAGAAAATTGGCTTACCCAAAGGCGTCATTGACCGGGCCAAGGATAAGCTAGGCAATCAGCAGGTGAATTTCGAGAAACTGTTAAAAGAGTTGGATATTGAAAAGCGTGTTTTCTCCGAGAAGAATCTCGAAATAAGTATCAATCAGCGCAAGCTGGCTCAACAACTCGCTGAATATACGGCCTTGAAAACCCGCCTGGATAATGAACAGAAAAAGCTGATCAACGATGCCAAACTGAAAGCTAAAACGCTGGTGCAGGAGGCAAACCAACGTATTGAAAGCACCATTCGGGAGATCAAAGAAAATAAAGCCGAGCGCGAACCAACGAAACAAATCCGGCAGGAACTGGAACGGTTTGAGCAGAAAGAACTGAAGCCCGAACCACTGGTCATTGAAGCGCCTAAACAGCCCGAGGAGGAGTTCGAGAAGGATAGTGGAGCTATTACCGTGGGTAGTTATGTGCGTGTCGTGGGCCAGAATACCATTGGTGAAGTGTTGGCCATGCGCGGAAAAGATGCCGAAATACGTATTGGTGATCTGAAGTCGAATGTCAAACTTAATCGGCTCGAAAAAGTCAGTAAGAAGACGTTTAAAGAGGCTACCGAAGTGCGGGACGACCGACCGCGTTCGCAAGGGGTAGACATCAATGAGAAGATGCAGAACTTCAGCTTCAACCTCGATATCCGGGGCAAACGGGGCGAAGAAGCGCTTGGTGAAGTCGATCGCTTTTTCGATGATGCGCTGATGCTTGGCTACCCTGAGCTACGTATCGTTCATGGGAAAGGCGATGGTATTCTGCGGACTCTCGTGCGCAATCATCTGCGTGGTTATAAGCAGGTTGGTAAAATGGAAGACGAACACGCCGACCGGGGTGGTGCGGGCGTAACGATTGTGAAAATGAAATAATTTACGAAACCCAGAGAAACGAAGGGAGGACGAAGGAGACAGAGCTAATTTTTTTCGTGTCCTTCCTTCGTTTCTTTGTGTTCAAACCCAAAATATGAAAGCAGTAATTTTTGATATGGATGGTGTACTTGTGGATACGAATCCGCATCACCGGATAGCCTGGCGTGAATATTATCAGCGCAACGGAAAAACGTTAAGTGATGATGATTTTGTGCAGCATATTTCGGGTAAACACAACTCCGATATAGTAGCCCATCTATTTCCTGATCAGGCACTTACACCTGAAGAAGTCGTGCGATTAAGTAATGAAAAAGAAGCCCTGTTTCGGGAATTGTACAGCGATGCTATTACACCTGTTCCGGGAATCGTTGCGTTTTTACAAGTGCTGAAAGATGCCGGAATTCGCACGGCGGTGGCCACATCGGCACCTGTAGAAAATCTTGACTTCGTTATGGATGCGCTCAATATTCGTCAATACTTCGATGCGCTGTTAAACGAGAGCATGGTTAACCATCCGAAGCCCGACCCCGAAATTTACCAGAAAGCTATGGCAATGCTCGGTGTCGAACCAGCCGACTGCGTCATTTTTGAAGACTCAATGACCGGCATTCAAGCCGCGAAAGCATCAGGAGCTAACGTAGTGGGTGTTGCAACCACCCAATCGCCTGATGAGTTAGCCCCTTTCGTAGATGATGTTATTCGGGATTTCACGGAAATGAGCCTCGACCGGGCACAACGGCTGGTTAAGGTTTTTTAACGCCTTTGCTACGTATTGATCCGATGAAACGCGTAATTTTACAATAATGACCGTGCCACGAGTATACTTCGTGGCACGGATTGTTTTAAAATTTGATATGCAACATTATGTTTTCTTTTCGCTGCTCCTGATAACCGCTTTCTGTTGGTCGAGTGATGTGCGGGCGCAGGGGAAGTACGTCATTGGAACAGTCGTTGATCAGACAACAAAAAAGGGCGTGGATCGCGCTACGGTCGTGAATCAGCGCACCCGGCAACGCGCCCGCACAAATGCTACGGGGCGTTTTTTTCTGACAATTCAGCCTGGCGATTCATTAATTCTAACCAGTCAGCTTTACAACCGTACGGGCATTCGCTACGACGGCGGAGACAATCCAACCATTATTGCCCGCGCCTTGCCTCCCATGCCTTATCGGGTGGTTGATCTTGATGAAGTTACCGTTACGGGTAAGCGCTACGAAGAGGTAAAACGTGAAATCAAGGAGATACTCGATGAGCCAACAGCATCGAAAAAAGTAACGGGCGAGCAAGCTTTCGACCGGCTGGCCGATGGCGCAGGTGTAACGTTATTGTATGAGATGTTTGGGAAAAGGCCCAAATCGGACCGAAAAGCCTATTATATCATGCAGCAGGATCGGCGGCATGCGCTGGCCCTCGAACGCTTCAGGCTGATGGTTGAACAATCGACCGATCTGAAACCCGACGAGATAGACCGCTTCTTTGATTTCTGCGATTTTGACGATGAATATCTTCTTAAGGTCGAGGACTACGATCTCATCAATACCATTCAGCAACTGCGCACCCGCTACCGAAACGGATTCAATCGCCCCAGCAAGCTCTCATCCGATCCGAATCAAGCAACGCCCAAGCAACGACAGTAAATCGTACCTATTTCGTTCTAACAACCGTAAGCTTTTTCATAAGCTCCTTTCGGCTGGCAGTTGGAATCTGGATTGGCGTTTTATGATTTACCATAAACAGGTAATTACTCTCCAGGCGCTCCATATGATCCAGATTAATGAGCAGAGAGCGCGACAATCTGTAGAAATTTGGGGTAGAAAAATACTGTGCCAGATGACTCAGGTTTGTGCTTATGTGATAGGGTAACATTTTGCTCGCTAAGAAAAGCTTCACATACGACCCATCAGCTTTTAAATAAAGCATATCATCGGTGGCAATTTTTTCGTAGCCTTTATCCACCGGCAAATACAGATAATCGGAACCGACGGCCTCAACAGTAGGTGCCAGATTATATTGATATTGATAGTACGCCAACTCAATCTGCAACTTCAGTTCTTCCTGCCGGAAAGGCTTAAGCAAATAGGCAGCCGGGAGCGTTTCTTTAGCCAATTGAAACGTTTTAGGCTCGGAATTCGCCGTCAAATAGATAATAGGCATTCGATGATATTCCAGTAATTCTCTGGCAGTAGCAATACCATCACCTGTAGAGTCTTTCAATTCGATGTCAATCAGGGCCAGATCCGGCGGATGACTTTTAACGGCCTTCACTGCCTGATCCAGATTACGGGCAATGGTAGTAATCTGATGACCGGCTTCCTGCAGTGTCTCGCTGAGGTCCATTGCCGTAATGGTTTCATCTTCTACAATCAGGATCTTCAGCGAGTTCATAACGTTTCAACGTTTAAATTCCATCATAAACGTAGTGCCTTTGGCTACTGTTTTTTCTCCCGAACTGAACCGATACGTACCGTAGAGCTGATTTACCTGTGCCTGAATCAATGTCATGCCAAATGAATTAGTTTTGGCAATCATGGCCCCTTCTATTCCAGGTCCATTATCTTCAACCTTAAGCTCTATTTTATTGGTCTTCAGATAGCACGTAATGCATAAAAAAGGCGATTCATTATCTGGAAAAGCATACTTACAGGCATTGGTTATCAGTTCGTTCAGTATCAGCCCTACCGAAATTGCCTTATCGGCAGACAGATTAATGTCGTCAATAGCAAACTCTAATTTTATAAACAAATAACCAAACGCCTTCAGTACCCCGGCGGTCAATTCTTTTATAAACTCATCAAGATTAACTTCGGCTAATTTGTCTCCATCATATAGCCTTCGGTGAATTATAGCCATTGACTGCACCCGAAGGCGGCTTTCTTCAACCGCTTTTTTGGCCACTTCGTCCGTCAGTCGTTTGGCTTGCAGGTTTAGCAGGCTCGAAACAATCTGTAAATTATTTTTGACGCGGTGATTTTGTTCCTTCAATAGCACTTCATTGCGGTGGCTGATACGTTGATTTTTACGATAGAGCCGAAAGAAAACGATGCTCATGCCCAATGCCATTATCAGTAAAGCAGAAATAGCATACGTGAAACGTTGCTGTGTAAGCAAAGTCTGGTTTTTAAGCGCAATCTCCTGATTCTTGGCCTTTAAAAGAGCGTCTCTTTTTTCAGTTTCATATTCCACGCTCAGGCGGGTAATCGCACCATCACGGTCAGCTAAAAGTTTAATTCTTTCTAATTCACTAAACTTTCGCAGGTGTTCAAAAGCCTGTTTCCACAGCCCTAACGTCTCATAGTAGTTAACGAAATTATTCTCCATGACCAGGCTGATATCATATTCGTTCATCTTTTTACTGACGTAGAGCTTTTTCGCATTTTCCAGTGATTGAATAGCTCGGTCAGGCTCGCCAAACGTCAGGTAGGCCGATGCCAGATGTATCATCGTATTTACCCGAATACCATCTTTATTTTTAAGCGTAAATAGATCGAGCGCCTTTTCCAGATAAGCAATTGCCCGAGGATCTTTAACCCTCGTAAAGAGTGTCCCTAATTCAAGGCTTACCTCAGCAACACCAGCCGTATCGTTTAACTTTTTACACAAAAACTCTCTCTTTATGTAATAAGAAAGAGCCTTATTGTAATCTGATTGTTTGTCAGCTACGCGCCCATCCCATAATGTTTCATGAATGTGGGCCAACGCGCCGTAGGAACGTATCAGCGCCTGGTCCTTCTCCAACTTAATACGTTGCGCAACCTGTAAGGAAAGAGTAGCGTAGTGTAAGGCCTGTTCTACATGGCCCAATCTTTCTTCATTTTCACATAGACGTACGTACAATCGACTCAATTCAAATGAGTTACCTAGTGGTTCATGGATACGTACTGCTTTCAGAAAATACGTCTGGGCAGTAAGGTAGTCGGCCGCAAAAACATACGCTTTTCCGTAGAGATACCAGGCTTCTGCCAATTGTCGTGGGTCGCGCTTCTGCCTGGCTTCCTGCTCTACTTCTCTGGCTTTTCGAACTTTATCGGGCTGAACGTTTAAATGGGGAGCTTCTTGCGCCATGCCTATGCCAGAAATACATATCCACAACACGAATACGTACTGGAAGCAAGCGCCTAAGCGATGCATTGAGAATGTTTTCAAAAGAGGCATACTGACTTGCGGTACGTACCAAATTTAAGAAAACAGCCGGGGTTTCTCAAACTATTTCCCCACAAGAAAAATGTACCATTCTACAAGAAAAAGCCGATGATTGGCGTAGGAGATATTGCCATTCAGCGCTAAATAAAGCAAATTTGACTAGGCTCAAAACGAAAAAGCATATGTGACTCATTTGATTCGTCTTTTGTCCATAGCTTGCTGGTGCGCTTTCTGCTAATGTTCACACTGTTCAATGAATCAATTGGTATAGTATTAACTTTAATTCATTATCCTATCGAAACATAACTACTTTTTACATGAAGCTGCCAGATAGGCTTGCTTTATTCAGAAATATACTATCGTAGCCATACTGATAACCTAGTTAGATTATTCAAATTTACTGTTACAGTTTTTTCTACTACTTATGCGATGACGGTGGGAGATACAACAACAGCATCTCCCACCTGAATTATCCCGCCTTTCACCACTTTTGCGGTCAGGCCGCCATGGCCGCGCATGGCGTTATAGCCACCCGGTCCTAAGGCAGTTTCCATTTTTGAGCAGGGATGACACAGTCCGGTAATCTGAAGCACGACATCACCAATCTGAATTTCGTGATCTTTGAGTGCCAATAGATTCAGGCCAGAAATAGTAATATTCCGACGTAGCACGGCAGGATCAAGTGTGTCGCGACCTGTTAGGGCAGCCACTACGGGAAGATGCTCAGCCTGAATGAGGGTTACGTGCCGATTGCCGCTTTGGCCACTGTAGTGATCACCAAGAATGCCTTTTTTCTCCGAAACAGCGATCGTTTCTACCACTTCCATGGATTCCCGTCGTTCGGGTCGAATGCCGATCCACTCCACCCGGCCAGCCTGCGGAAATACGTCGAATAAGTCTTTGATGTTCTGCATAGTGTCAAAACCGGGATTTTTGTGATTAGTTTGACCGACTATGGTTTATGAGTTACGAAAGTGTAGTCTGTTAGAATAATCACAAAAATTCAAGCGGGGCCGTCCGCGCGGTCAGACATAATTCACGTACCGGTTCTCCACCGAGCCATCAGCAAACAAATCGACCACCGCATAACCCGCTGCGGTATGACGGTATTTACCAAACCACCAGGCTCCACTAACGGCTCCGTTGCAGAAATAGGAAACGCTATTATAGTCTACGCGATCCGTTAAATGAATATGGCCGCTGAGAGCGGCTTTTACGTTGGAATAGCGATTAAAAAGGTCAGTGATACGTACTGTATCGCTATGCATCCAGCGAGCGGGTACGCTCCAGTTTTCACCCGCGAAACGCTGCCCGTCGAAAAACACGCAGGCCGCCAGATCGGTACGTGCGACACCACCAAAACCGGGGTCTCGGCGGGTGTATTCTTCAGGTCGGTTTCGAGCCAGTGAAATTGATCTTCATCCAGACAGGCCGTATACCAGCTCCCGTCGGCTTTGGGCTGTACGCTGTCTAAGACCACGATATGCCAGCCGTTCTGCGTGAAACTGTAGTAGCGTTTGGGCATTTGCAACTCGTCCATTGCCCATTGCCGTCCATCATGAAAAGAAGCCTGGGTTTCTTCCCGACACCAGATATCATGATTCCCGACGCAATTCACAATGGGCATCGCATTCTCACTACGTAGCACATTCTGGTACATTTTCCATTGCCGCTTCACGCTGTCCCGACTACGACCATGAGCTTCCATAATGGCATCTCCCCCATTGATGATCAGATCGGGTTTGTCCGCCATTCCCTGAACGTGGTGTAAGCACTTTTCAAAGCCTTTTGCCGCGCCAACCAGTGGCTGCATGTGAACATCGGTCAGGTGAGCAATGCGCATCACCCGTTGCCTCGATGGTATTGCTGGCTGGGCAATGAGTTGATTCGTTACAGAAAGAGCCGCAAGGCCCGCACCCACTCGTCTTACTACGTCCCGACGATTCATGCATGCGTATGTTGGTTTACGCAAAGTACGGCTTCATCCGCGACGAGGCTGTTACGGCTATTTTATGGTTCTGTTAGCTAATTAATACATTCACAGGTCTTTATTCACAAATAGCCAATGCACTATCGCCCAAACTTCAATGTCGTACCAATTCGGAATCCCAAACCTTTATACGTAGTGTCCTGCCATTGCGAGATAACTTCTATCCGGAAGAATGGCAGTACCTGGGGAATGATACCATCCAGCCCATAACCTACTTCGGTGTAATGCTGAGAGCTGGGCGTGTAGAGGTAGTGCACAAACAGGTTTTCTTTCAACCCAATCAACCGAACGAGCGTTAGCTGCGTAATGAAAAACTTGCGAAACTCTGCCAATACATGCCCCTCAGCGAAGCGTTGACCCGTGCTGTATTGGTAATAAGGCAACAGCCGGAAACTCGACACAACATCGCCTTGCTGGAAGAAAAACTGATTGCCTGCAAAGTGCTTAAAGTCAGGGAAATACAGCTTTCGGTCATTCAGGAATGTTCCGGCGCTGAGTTGATAATTGAGTTTGCTACGTATGCCCGTCTCGAACGAGTGGCTAATAGTGGCCTGCAAAAAGTCGTAGTCCACATCGGCCATACCCTTCCGGTAATTCACGGTTATCAGTGGGCTTTCGTTGTCGCGCCGGGCAATGCGTCGGCCGTTGCGAATTGTGTATTGCGTTGCCTGAAGTCGCGCCGAAGCCGTTAGGTTCATTATCAGCGCATTGTGGGTTGGGAATGCAGTTGTTGTTATTTCGTCGTTGTCTGGACGATTGGGCGTGTAAACGCGATTTTTCCAGTTGATCCAGGGAGAAAGGCCTTCTTTATAATTCGTCAGTTCACTACGTTGAGCGTATTCCAGACTACCAGCCAGCGTGATGCGGTTTCTGAAAGGCGAAGCCGTAACGGTCAGATTCAGGAAATCTTTTTGATAGAGTTTTGCAAAATTCTGTTCAAACAGCAACGTCGTCAGTGAATTCAAAAACGGGCTGATTGGATTGTCAGGGTTATACTGATACAAATACCGCCCACCCGACAAACCTATACGTGTCGCTTTGTATTGATAGCTCGCCTGTCCATAGCCCACAAACTGCTTTCGGCCGAACTCATACCGGCCTGTACCGCCAAGATTCCACTCGCCAAGGGCAATTTGCCTGAACCGGCTAATGGAATCGACTTTAGCCCGATGCCGGAAGTTTAATGCCCCTTCAAGCGTATAGCCCTCGACCGTATTGTACTCTATCCGCGCCAGGGGGCTGGTATAAATCAGAGCGCTATGCTTATTCAACTGCCACGTATGACCGCTTAACAGTTGACCGGGAGAGAATTTGTTCGGTGACTTTTTCCTCGTACTGTCACGTCGGGTGGTATCAACCGTACCAGGAGCCTTTATTTCACGAACTAAACCAAGGCTATCGGCTTTACGGTAGCTTTTAATTTCGGCTGTTGTCAGGGGTACCGAACGTAGTGAATCCCAGAAAACATTCGAGCGTCTACGCGCCAGCGAATCAATCACCAATGAATCATCACGCACAACCGCTACGTCCTCTTTCCGATTTTTACGCGCTTCTTTCTCCTGTTTTTCGTATTCCTTGACAAGCTGACGTAAATTCTTCGTCGAGAACTCCTTCTGTTTTTTCACCAGATCGTCGAGTGGCTTGCCTTTAATATCACTCTTGGAAAGCGTATTAGCCGGTGGCGCTTTTTTCTCATCCGTTACCTCAATATCTTCCACAAAAGCCGGATTCACGACAAATTCGCTGAATGTCAGATTGCGAATGTAATAGCCCGTAGCCTTCACGCCAAGGTATGAGCCTTTCCCCTCATACCGCTGATTGGTTGGCATCCAGACGCCTTGTATGGGGCTGCACACATGCCGAACCGAAATTGAAACACCAATAGTGTTAACGGTTTCCAGCTGCAGACTATGAATAGCCCAGGTGTTTTCAAGGATGTAAATTGTCCCGCGAAACACCCCCTCGCCATACTGCCTCGGAATAACCTGAATTTTGCTTACCTCCACCGTTTTTCCATCCGGACCAGGTTCCCGAAAGGTGCCTTTATACTCAAATTTATAATAAGCAAACGCTTTCGGCGACAGGGGCGACACCGTATTGGCAATGGTCGGGCTATAGAAACTGGCGTTGTAAAACTGATTGGGGCTTAAAAAATCACCCTGTGAGTTTCGGTTGGCAATGATCCGTTGCCGGAACGTATTGGGCTGAGTGAACGATACTTCGGCCACCGTTTCGTTCAGCATTGGCACACCAACTTTAAAATTGGCTTCCTTTTCGGCTTCTTTCAGTTGTTTTCGGAACGCCATTTCGGCCAGATTTGGTAGGTCGATCACCGTAAACGATGACTTTGTATACACCCGCGCCTTAAATCGCTGTACCTGTAACTGGTGAAACCGACTTTTGGCAATGGCCCGACGCATGATGGTGTAGGCCGGATCTTCGTTGCCCGCTTTTGTTTGTACCTCCGCTAATCGGAAGGCCTGCTCTTCCAACGTAGCGTCTAACGTAGTAAGACCCGTTGTAATTTCGGCAGACTTCTTAATCGTCTGAAAACCAAGATACTGAAACACAATCTCGTATTTTCCCGGCGCCAGCGCGATCTCATAACGCCCTTCCGCATTGGTAATGGTTCCGTTGGGCCGGGCCGACGTTTCGGTCCCTTTTACGATCACAGCCGCAAACGGCAATGCTTCCCCCTGCGCATTTTTGACCGTACCGCGCAGACCCGTCTGTGCACTGGCTAGTGTTGAGCAGAGGGCAAAAAATAAAATCAATATGGCATTTTTCATTAAACAGCGAAGTTGTAGCAGCATGGCGAATGTACTCATCAAACGAACCGTCTTGCCTATTTTTTCAATTATTGGCAGATTTTTAACGACGAATGGTTGAGACGATTCATTACAGGCCAGATGCAAACGAAACCAGAAGCGTTGCCTGAGAGTGTCGTTAAAAAGATATAAACGCATCAAACGGCTGGCTGGCTCATATGAAAAGTCTAAAAATACTTGCTGACTCTATTGAATGATTTAAATTGTGGGCATGAAACATATGATGTTGTGGCTTACGGCCTGTTTTTTTGGTGTTGGTTTGGGATTTGCCCAATCAACCAATAGTGCTTTACCCCGAATCGCCATCGCTGGCTTAGGTATCGAATCCAGCACATTTTCTCCGGCCGTTACCAACGAAGAAGCTTTCCATGCACGGTATGGGCCTGAAGTGTTCAATGCCTACCCCTTTATGATGGCTATTTCGCCCCTGCGCAAACAGGCCATCTGGCTCCCTACCATCGTGGGCAAATCGCTGCCGGGCGGAGCCGTGACCCGAGAAGCTTACGAGTCGCTGGTCAACAAAGCGCTGGATTCGCTCAAAAAGTATGGTCCCTACGACGGGTTATATTTTGATATACATGGTGCCATGAGCGTCGTCGGTCTGGATGATCCAGAAGGCGATTTTCTGACCCGAATCAGGAAAGTGATCGGTTTCAAGACCCTCGTTTCCACGTCGATGGACTTACATGGTAACGTATCGTGGCGATTGGCCCAAAATTCTGATTTGATTACGTGTTATCGGATGGCTCCTCACGAAGATGCCATGCAAACCAAGGAGCGAGCGGTGGCAAATCTGCTTGAGCGCCTGAAGACCGGACAAGGCAAACCGGCTTATAAAGTCTGGATACCTATACCCATTCTGTTACCGGGCGAAAAAACGAGTACGCGCATCGAGCCGGGCCAAAGCCTTTATCATGAAGTGGAGCCCATTGCCGATCACAAGAACGGGATTGTCGATGCGGCCATATGGATTGGCTATGCCTGGGCGGATGAACCACGCAACCATGCCGTTGTTATGGTAACCGGCGATGATAAACAGCAAGTGGCTCAGGCCGCCGAGAAGCTAGCGCTGGATTTCTGGAACGTGCGGAACCAGTTTGATTTCGTAGCGCCCACCGGTACGTTGGAAAAATGCCTGACGAATGCTTTTGCCAGTAAAAAACACCCCTTTTTTATCAGTGACACCGGCGATAACCCAACAGCCGGTGGTGCGGGCGATGTGACCTGGACGCTCACTCAGTTGCTCGCTCGTCCGGAGTTTCAGCGAGCGGATGGCCCTTCGTTAATCTATGCGTCTATTCCTGATCCAGAATTAGTAAAAAAGGCAATTGCCGTTGGTGTGGGTGGAACCGTTGAGGGCAAAGCAGGCGCAATTGTAGACCATCGTTTTGCACCGCCATTACCGATCAAAGGCACGGTGGAGTCGATCGTCAAGGGCGACAAAGACGCCGAGGTGGAAGTGGTGGTGAAAGTAGGCAGTGTGCATGTTATTGTCACCCAAAAACGCAAACCCTATCACAAGGAAAAGGACTTCACCAACTTAGGTCTTAGCCCTCGAAAATCTGATATTGTGGTCGTAAAAATTGGTTATCTCGAACCTGAGTTATACGCCATGCAAGCAGACTGGATTATGGCGTTGACACCCGGTGGAGTCGATCAGGACTTGTTCCGGTTACCATACAAACGGATCAAGCGCCCCATGTTTCCTTTCGATAAAGACATGAAAAAACCAGACCTCTCCGCTCAGTTCGTGCCCGTTTCCGGTGAACCCAGGTAGCCATCAATCAACTTATCGACTGGCCTGCGTCGGCTCTTGTAGTGCTCCAAAGTTTTGCACTAAACGACCAAACGGAGCTCGACGCTCTTGAAATGGGGCACGTGACAGTTGGACGGCACACCCGACACGCGTATACGACGGATTAAGCAAGTTGGCCCGATGATGGGGAGAGTTTAACCACTGAACCACGGCATATCGGGCGTAACTCGCATACGTGTGAGGTTCAAATAATTGCCTGGTTTCCGAATCGATATACTCATAACGATGGGTACGCGCATTAAACCGAACCCCAAACCACTCAGGCGTAACAATAGTCTGGTATTGCCCTATGTTCTCGGCCATCCGGCCAAACTTCTTTGTCTGTAGCTGGACACGTTTGGTCAGGGTAAGTTCAGATAAACTATACAGATTCTCATGTCCGTAATAGTCATGCTGTATCATCGACCCCGCATGATTCCGGGCGGCCTGATACAAAGCACGATCATAGTGCAGAATGGGCAAACCTGCTTGTCGTCGGGCTTCGTTGGTTGCCTGAAAGAGAGCAATGTCCAATAACAAGGTATCTGGTTTATCTAATGCCAGCCTTTGCTGACAGGGAGACTGAGCAAAAAAAACGTCGTCACGCAACAGATAACCCGCCGGTGGGCTATCTACCTGAGCTACCCATTGAGCCATCTGAAGGACTATCCACCAGTTCATAGCTGAGTTTTTGACTGAATATATAATCTATGTCATAGCTCTAAAAAGCTGTTACTGCCAACTGTTTACTCAACTAACAATCAGACGATTACACTAAGCTCATCAGTACGTTTACTGCCCATTTGAAGGCATTTCATAACCGTAAGCAACGCCCGTCAAAACACTTCGTGCAGTTGTGCTGCCGAAATAATTATAGTCAGAACCGCGAACGTTTTTGCTTTGGATAAGTACCATATGCGCGCCTAAACGAGCAGCCTCACGTTTGAGCTTCTCGGTAGCTCGTTCATCTACTTTTGCGGAGTTAGAGAACACGGTCGCGCCGTTTGCCTTAGCCCGTACTTCACCCAATTTAGCCAACCCCGCTACGTCACTTTCAAGGGTTGTTACCTGTACTTTCGGCCAGTCTTCTTCGGTAAAGATCTCAACACGTGTAGAAACCGGCTCCGTTCGCCCGCTGGCAAAACGAATCTCCTGTACCAGATTTTTGCTGACCGAGTTAACCAGATCTTCGTTCGGATACTTGAATTTGACGTCAGTGCCGGTGACTTCCGTCACTTTGGCGTTCAGTTGCTGGCCGTTCAATTTAAGAATTATATCCTGGGCAAAAGCACTTGAATTCAATACGACAACTAGCAGAGTAATCAGCGGCAGTTTCATGACTTTTTCAAGGTATGGTAAAACTATAGAAGGAATTATGAGAGACAATATTAACGATTAATCGTTCTGGCGGTAGATTGGTTAGAAATTTTAATGAATTTATAAGTTGCCTGCTTGCCAGGGCTTTAAACACTCAATCAACCTGCCGTCTTCATGCGTTATCTGTATCTTGCCTGCCTGCTTTGCGGGTTCCTGACTAGTTCTGCTCAACCCTCTATCGTGCTGCCCGAACGCGATCGATCGCGGATAATTGACGAAATTCTCGACGACCGCTTTACTAACTTTTTGCCCCAGCTCATGCGTCGGGAAGGAATCGATATGTGGGTCATTATCTCTCGTGAATATAATGAAGATCCCGTGCTTCGGACCATGTTACCGAGTACCTGGCTTTCAGCCCGTCGCCGAACGATTATTGTGTTTTTCGATAATGGAAAAGAGGTTGAAAAGCTGGCCATCGCCCGGTATGACGTAGGAAATCTGCTCAAAGGTGCCTGGGATATCGACGTTCGGCCCAACCAGTGGGAAGCGCTGTCCAAGATTATTGAAGATCGGAAGCCGAAGAAAATTGGTCTGAATATGTCAACTAACTACGGTCATGCCGACGGACTATCCTTTTCTGAACACGAGGAATTTATAAAGAAACTACCGGCCGATTACCAGAAACGTATCGTTTCAGCCGAAAAAATTGCCGTTGGCTGGCTCGAAACTCGTACTGAAAAAGAGATGGCGATTTACCCGCTCATCTGCCGACTGTCGCACCAGATTATTCAGGAAGGCTTTTCTGAGCAGGTTATTCAGCCGGGCGTAACGACGACCGATGACGTAGTGTGGTGGTTCCGCCAGCGAATTACAAATTTGGGTTTAGATACGTGGTTTCACCCAACAGTTGATGTGCAACGAGCCGATCAGGAAGACTTCAATCACCTCCGCACGTTCTCAAAACGCCCTGATAAGCAAGTAATTCTGCCCGGCGATTTGCTCCACGTCGATTTCGGCATTACGTACCTGCGCCTGAACACCGATCAGCAACAACACGCTTATATACTTCGTCCTGGCGAAACCGACGTTCCTGATGCCATAAAGGCTGCCTTCAAACAGGGGAATCGCCTACAGGAAATTCTGACATCGCAGTTTAGCGCTGGGAAAACAGGGAATGAGATGTTGTTGGCAGCGCTGGAGCAGTCAAAGAAAGAAGGAATTAACGGCACAATTTACTCTCACCCTATTGGTGTTCACGGTCACGCAGCGGGGCCAACCATCGGTTTATGGGATCAACAGAAAGGCGTTCCCGGTCCCGGCGATTATCCACTTTTGTCTAACACCGCCTACTCCATTGAACTCAACGCGGCCGTAGAAATTCCGGAATGGAAGAAAGTGGTACGTATCATGCTTGAAGAAGACGGTTTCTTCGATGGAAAAACCTTCCGCTATATCGACGGTCGACAAACAGAAATTTACACCATTCCCAGAAAGTTGGGATACGTAAAGTAGAGACGCAAAGGGTTGCATCTCCCTATGCATTAGCAAATTTGCTTAACTTTGATAACCATAAATTTAGATGAGTCATGATAAACCCTATTGAGCAGGAGCTTCGTGAACATGAAGCAATACAGAAACGAATGGTCGCCGTAGCCAAGCGGATGTTAGAAAGCAAGCGGCAGCTTCAGCAGGAGATTAGGGATGATATACAAAAACCTGACGTTCAGGCGGCTATCAATGAATTAAAAAAACGAAATGCAGAGCGTACCGAAAAGGGGGTATGAATATATTTTTCTAGGTGGCGAGAACAACACTTATGCGTTTATCACTGACCAACAGGTTATTTACGAACTAAAATTCAAACCTAGTAGCTATATCTTTGGTAATCAGCCACCTTTTACTGAGTTCGCTTTTGAATTTGTAATCGAAGTTGCCGAAAACCCGCTCCCTAAACTCCCACCGCCAGATGCAGTTATTCCAATAACGCTTGTAAGTATCTTCAATGATTTCTTTTCTCTGAAAGAAACAGTTGTGGTCTATATCTGCGAGAATGCCGATGGTCATGCCAAAGCTCGTAATCGAAAATTCACTCAGTGGTTTGAACAAGCCAAAATCGGAAGACTGAGTTTTGTAAAGTTTGATTATCACTTCGGAACCGCAACCGAATTCTTTTACACATCACTTATTATGCGAATAGACAATCCGCGAATGGCTGATGTGATTACAAGCTTCCAGAAATTGTCTGTTGATTATAAAAATCCTGAGAAGTAGAAACTGGTCCATGGTCCATCAGTTTCTACTTCACATTAACCGGCGAGCCATCGCGAATCTCTTCGGTTGCTGTGGCGACCAGTTGATCCTCTTCTTTCAAATCACCGAATATCTCTACTTTTTCGTCAGCCTCAAGGCCTCTTTTGACAGGGACCCACTCAGCTTTTTTATTGTTGACCTTAATAACAAAGACCCCGGTCGATGCGCTGAAGATCGCCGATTTTGGTACAATGAACGTATTGTTTTTGGTTGGCAGCGGAATATTTACTTCTGCGACCATGCCAGGCAATAGCTTTTTGTCATTGTTGATCACATCCACTTCTACCCGCTCAGAACGTAAACGCTTATCCAAGGCTCCTGACTGGCGTTTTACTTTGCCACTGAATTTTTTATCGGGGAAAGCTTTAACGGTAAAATTCACATCGTCGTTCAGATCGACATAACCCGTGTAGGCTTCAGGAATCGAAATGACCAGGCGTAACCGCTTTTGCTCGGTTAGCACAAACAATGGGAACTCAGATCCCTTACCGGCGGGTCCGATGTAAGCGCCTGTGCTGGCGTTACGTGTACTGATAATACCAGCGAAAGGGGCCCGAATTTCCAGGTACTTTTTCAGATCGGCCACTTCCCGATAAGCCGATTTAGCCGCTTCTAGCTGAGCCAGATCCGCGTTACGTTTGGATAGTGCCAAGTCAACGTCATTTTTTGATACGGCACCGCTCATTTTGCTCGCTTCGGCTACCCGCTCGTAATTAGCTTTGGTAGCAATAGACAGTGCTTCCTGCACCTTAAGCTTCGATTCAGCCGAGGCCAGTTGAGCACTCAATTCGGGTGCTTCGGCCAGTGCCAGCAATTGGCCCTGCTGTACTTCAGAGCCTACGTCTACATTCAGTTTTTTGATGTAGCCGCTTACTTTGGCATAGATATCAACGTCGCGAAATGCAACCAGTTCCCCAGGCACTTGCAAAGCAGACGACAGTTTTCCCCGATGCAGAGCAAACACCTCCGTGGCAGCGGGCGCTTCGGGAGCTTCAGCCTTCTCCTCTTTGCCTTCAGAAGAGTGGCAACTGCTTAACGAACTGAGTAACAATAAACTGCCTACGATGGCAAACAGACTGGAATATGGTTTATTAATTAACCGATTCATACGATGACGATGAGGGAATATAAAATTTACTGTCTTTGTCTTCTGGGTCCAGCGATACCGAGTCGGTCGTGGTTTTTTCCTGTACCCAGGCAAATACGAGCGGTAAAATAAACAGAGCCGCGAAAGTTGACGAAATCAATCCGCCAATAACGGCGCGTCCCAGTGGGGCTGCCTGCGAACCGCCTTCACCTAACCCGGATGCCATAGGAATCATACCGACGACCATCGCGACACTGGTCATCACGATCGGGCGCATCCGCACCGACGCGGCTTCCCTGGCCGAACGTAACGCATCGCCATTCCGCATCCGAAGTTCCTCAGCGTTGGTTACCATCAACACGGCGTTGGAAATTGACACCCCGACCGACATGATCATGCCCATATACGATTGAAGATTAAGCGTTGATCCGGTCAACATTAACAAGGCCAGCGAGCCAACTAATACCGCAGGTACCGTACACAAAACGACCAGTGACACTTTAAACGACTGAAAGTTAGCCGCCAACATCAGGAAAATCACCACAATAGCCACCAAAAGACCATTCTGTAAACTGTCGAGCGTATCGATTAACACCTGCGTCAAGCCCTGCATTTTTATGGTTAACCCGCGCGGCAATTCACCCAGCGAATCAATGGCTTTCTGAACATCTGTGGCGGCTCGCCCTAAATCCATGTCGTTCAGGTTAGCCGTTACCGATAGAACAGGGATGGCGCCAAGGTTGTCGTTTTCACCATACGTAGTGCCCTTTTTCAGATCAGCTACATCGCTCAGGATCGGGCGGTTTGAGTTTGGCGAGATGGGTATTTCACCCAGATCGTTGATGCTGGTCATCTGATTTTCGGGCACCTGGACCTGCACACTATAGCTTTGACCCGATTTTGGATCAATCCAGACGCTCTTTTCCGTTAAACGCGACGACGACGTAGAAGCAATTAGTGAGCGGGAAATGGCGGAAATATCCGTGCCTAACTGAGCCGCTCGCGCCCGGTCGATCGTTACGTTAATAGTCGGATATTTCGTGGCCTGGCCAATCTGAACATCCCGCAGATAGGGAATCTTATTCAGCTTGGCAATTACCTTATTGGCGTATTCTTCGTTCTGTTTTTTATTCTTGCCGGTCATTTTCACCTCAATCGGCGTCGGCGAACCCTGACTCAGAATCTTATCGGTGAGTTCAATCGGCTCAAATGAAAGCTTAACATTCGGCAGTACTTTTTTCATACGGGCTCGAAACTGGTCTTTCAATTCATCGAGTTCAACGTCATAATCCTCCTTCAGCGAGACCTGCAAAACCCCTTCCTGTGGACCAGCCATAAACAGATAAATCGGGCTCGTTGAGAACTGCGAACCGTGCATCCCAACCATGGCCGAGGTAATTTCGACGTTTTCTTTACCAACCAATTTGTAGAGCTGATCAATGGCCGTCAACATTGTCTTTTCCGTTTTCTCAAGTCGCGTACCATCGGGTTCACGAAGCCGAACTTGAAATTGGCCCGCGTTTACTTTTGGCAAAACATCCCGGCCAATCGCCGTGATCAGAATAGCCGCAATACCCAGTGCGCCAACGCCGTATACCAGTACAATGGCCTTGCGATAAGGCAACATTCGACCAATAAAGCGAACAAAACGCGCCCGAATCCGCTCGAAATAGCTGATTTTGCCGTCGTGGTTAATATCAATCTGGTGCGCTAGTTTTTCCTTTTGATCGAGTATGGCATCCGAAGTGCTTTTGCCCTTTTTACCCGCAACGCCATTGGCTGTTAGTAGCTTCCCATTTACAGGCTCGTTCTTATGGGCTTTGCCATTACTAACATGCGCATGCTCTTTCATCATCCAGTTTGCCAGAACAGGAACCAGCGTTTGCGCCATTACGTAGGACGTAATCATGGAAAACGAAATGGCTAGTGCCAGCGGTAAGAACAAAGCGCCCGGAATGCCCGTCATCGTGAAAGCCGGGGCAAAAACCGCCAGAATACAGAACAGAATCAACAGCTTAGAAAAGGCAATTTCCTTACAGGCATCCCAAATTGCCAGCGCTTTGGGCTTGTTCATATCCATGTGCTGGTGGATATTTTCAATCGTTACGGTACTTTCATCGACCAGAATCCCAATCGCGAGCGAAAGCCCACTCAAGGTCATGATGTTGATCGTCTGACCGAATAATTTAAGGAACAATACCCCGGAAATGATACAGGTCGGAATGGTAATAATGACGATTAATGCCCCGCGAACATCGCCCAGAAAGAGCAGGACCATAAGTCCCGTCAGAATGGCTCCAATGGCCCCCTCGGTCATCAGACTTTTTACCGAGTTGATTACGTATACGGACTGGTCGAAGGTGTACGTGAGCTTGACGTCTTCGGGTAGCAGCGCCTGAAAACGCGGTAAAGCCGCTTTCAGGTTTTGCACGACTTCCCAGGTTGACGCATCCGCCGATTTGGTAATGGGCAGATACACCGATCGTTTTCCATTGACCAGTACGTAGCCCTGCGTAATATCAGCGCCATCTTCAATAGTCGCTACGTCCTTCAGAAACAGGTTCTGAACCGAACCTGTATACAACGGAATATTGCCAAAATCCTCAACATTCTGAACGGTTGTATTGGCTGGCGTAAAATAGTTCAAGTCGCCAATTCGCACATTACCGGCAGGGGTTGCCGTATTATTAATGCGCAGAGCCGTCACTAATTGGTCGGGAGTCAGGTTATGCGAACGTAGTAAGGCTGGGTCGGCCCGAATAACAATGGTTCGGGAGTTCCCCCCAAACGGCGCTGGCGACACCAGACCGGGAATCGAGCTGAAACCTGCCCGAACGTATACGTTGGCTAAATCCTGCAGTTCATTATTCGTACGCTTCGGACTACTTAAGACTAACTGCCCAACCGGCAACGTAGAAGCATCGAAACGCAGAATGAAAGGCGGTTGCGATCCCGGTGGAAAGGTGGCCTGGGCGCGGTTCGAATAAGCCGATACCTCGGCCGCTGCCTGCGCCATGTTGGTACCTTCGTAAAAGGATAACTTAATCAGCGTAATGCCCTGAATATTTTTGGTTTCAATACTTTTCACCCCCGATACATAGAGGAGCAGGTTAACGTATTGTTTCCCAAAAAAAGACTCCATCTGGTTAGGCGTATACCCACCAAATGGTTGGGAGATATAGATAACCGGCAAATTCAAATTCGGGAATATGTCAATCTTGATCGTGCGGACGGCATTGATACCGAAGAAGAATAAACTGGCTACTAAAACCAGAATAGTAATTGGCTTACGTAATGCAGATCGGATTAAATTCATATTATAGTATAATCAACTTAAATTCTCGACTCGATCAGCCTGATTCAAGACGGGTCACATTAACTTCCTACTTACCTAAAAGACTAATCAGGCAAAACCCAATTTTTTCCATAATACATCACATCAATTGACATATCTTCCTGAAAGTTAACGAATTTGTCTGGAAATGTTAGTGTACTAACGATCTGGTTTCAGGGCTATTTATGCGTAATACGTCACTAAAAAATAAATACTTTACCTGTTTGCTTAAGAATATATAAGTAAAAACACCTACCCTTAACTTTTCGGATTTTTTGACAAAAAACTTGTATAAATCAGGCAGAATATAACGCTTATGGAACGCCGGTTCCGTCACAATTTTCACCCTATCAACACCCGAAAAATACCCAGTAAATTTTCTTGCAAAATTTACTAATCTGAAAAAAGTGGAGTCCGTCTAGAAATCCTTATTTCACTACACCACACGTCATCCAAAATGAAAATTGGGGTAATTGGTTGCTAATTAGACAACCCATTACCCCAGCTAAAGTAGTTAACAACTAGCAACCCGCTAGGCCAGCCGGTTGATGCAATTCAAATCTTCGAATGCGATTTTCAGGCGTTGTACCATGCTTTCTTCACCCTTACGAAGCCACACGCGCGGATCGTAGTATTTTTTATTGGGAGAATCAGACCCTTCGGGGTTACCCAATTGCGATTGCAAATAGCCTTCTTTTGCTTTGTAGTATTTCAGAATCCCTTCCCACATGGCCCATTGCATGTCGGTATCGAGATTCATTTTCACAGCACCGTAGCGGATAGCTTCGCGAATTTCTTCACGGCTCGATCCTGATCCTCCGTGGAATACGAAGTTTACCGGCAGCGGCCCCGTCGCATATTTCTCCTGAATGTACTTCTGCGAGTTGTCCAGAATGATGGGCGACAGTTTCACATTACCCGGTTTATACACACCGTGAACGTTACCAAAGGCAGCGGCAATCGTGAAGTTCGGTGAAATTTTGCTTAGTTCTTCGTAGGCATACGCCACTTCTGAAGGCTGGGTATATAGCTTGGAGTCATCAACATCAGAGTTGTCAACGCCATCTTCTTCGCCACCCGTCACACCAAGTTCAATTTCGAGGGTCATGCCAATTTTGGCCATGCGCTCAAAGTATTTAGAACAGATTTCAATATTCTCTTCGATTGGCTCCTCCGATAAGTCGAGCATGTGCGATGAGTACAATGGCTTGCCTGTTTGGTCGAAATGCTTTTCGCCAGCGGTTAGCAGACCGTCAATCCAGGGTAGTAGTTTCTTGGCACAGTGGTCGGTATGCAGAATTACCGGAACGCCGTAGAGTTCGGCAACGTGGTGAACGTGCAAAGCGCCTGAAATAGACCCGGCAATGGCTGCCTGCTGTTTGTCGTTCGGTAGGCTTTTACCAGCATAAAAAATGCCTCCGCCGTTGGAGAACTGAACGATTACGGGTGAGTTAACAGCTTTAGCTGTTTCCAGTACGGCATTTACGGAGTCCGTGCCAACTACGTTGACGGCGGGTAAGGCGTAATCATTTTCGTTGGCGTGACGGAAAAGTTGGGTAACGCCTTCACCGGTTACAACACCGGGGGCAAAACGAGTGGCTACTTCGCTCATGATTAGGTATGATTTTTTGGATTCGTTCAAGAAATAGTGTACCGAAAATACGACCGGCTAATCTATTTTATATTGAGGGGTAAAGTTGGGGATATTATGGAAATATTGCTACTATTACGTTAAAGCCAACCAGTTAAGAAAACAACCAGGACGATGCCTGCAGTTCTTCTATTTACCATTTTTTTCGGATTACTGGGGCAAAGTGTTTTAAGCCAGACCACTTATCCCGTCGTACCTGATGCTGATTACGCTGTCTATACTGCCATTGCGAACGATTTCTCGAAATGCAGCGACATTCAATATGCTTATCGTCAGGGTAATTTACTGTTTATCAAATCTGTTACTGAGGAGAAAAGTAAGTATGGGTTTCAATTCAGCTTCGCAAAGGCTGAAGAGCAATTATCTTTTCTAACACGACCACAAGCAACGTTTTACAAAGAACCCGGCTGGAAGACATTCATCGTTTCCGTCGACACAAGTCAATTTACCAAATACGAAATTAAGCAGCCGTTCAAATTGACCTGCCGAACGTCCCGAATGTGGTCACCTGACTTGCAGGAGTATTATTTTGGCAACGAGAATCACCCGAATCGCGGCTATTACGCACTCCGAAACGATTACCCCAAATTTGAGGATATTGTGAGTCTTTCTAAAGTAGCGTATTCGTCAGATTGCCAAAAGGCTTTGTGCTATTACTCCGAAGTCAGTGATGGGAAAGCTGGGGCAGGGTATTTGGTCTTCCTGGAAAGATTAGAAGGTACCTGGAAAGTCATAGGTTCGGCGGGTTTGTGGATGGCATAAGAAATTCCAGCAGTTGTTTTCCGGGATCGTTTTTTCTGCCAACTTTGAGCAGATAAACCAAGCGCCTACTCCCTTGAAAACCCTCTTCTTCTGCCCATTGTGGGGCATGGAAAACCTTTCTTATACCGAAGCAGCCAAACGCGTAAAAAGTGCCGGATATGACGGCATGGAAGTTTCCGCTGGCCCCGACAAACGTAACGAAGCCGTGCAGGTGATGCACGACAACGGCCTCGAACTCATTCTGATGGCTTTTGGCGGAGGGAGCAACTTCGTTGACCATAAAAAGAAATACCACGACGACCTGCTCGACATTGCGTCCTACAAACCGCTGTTTATCAACGCCCATACGGGCCACGATTATTTCACGTTCGAGCAAAACGTCGAGCTGATTCAAACGGCGCTGGATGTACAGAAACAAACGGGTGTTCGCATTTTGCACGAAACACACCGGGGCCGGTTTTCCTATAGCGCTCCCGCCATCCAATCGTATCTGCTCAAGATGCCTGACCTGCGCCTGACGGCCGATTATTCGCACTGGGTCAACGTAGCAGAATCGTATCTGGCCGATCAGGCAAGTAACGTTACCCGCGCCATTGCCGTCAGCGATCACATTCACTGCCGGGTAGGCCATCCCGAAGGTCCGCAGGTGAACGACCCGCGCGCACCGGAGTGGAAAGATGCGCTCGAAAGTCATGCCAGGTGGTGGGACGCGATTCGTGATCGGCAGCAAAAAGCCAATGCGCCTACCCTAACGATTACCTGTGAATTCGGCCCGGCGGGCTACCTGCCTACCTTGCCCTTCACCCAACAGCCCGTTGCCAGCCAATGGGATGTAAACGTATTTATGAAAGATTACCTAAAAAAACGATGGCAGGTCTGACAAGATTATTTTCTTATTAGTCTTGGTGACTCAGTGGTATAGAATCTTTATAAATGCGACAAAAAATATGATTTGTGTTATAGAATAGAGAAATTGTATGGTATAAAGCGACTTACTTATGCAGTCGCAAATCAGCTACGTTATGAATCGCATTTACTATATACTTTATCTGTTGATTCTGAGCTTGTTGCCTTACCCAACACGGGCGCAGTTAGCTCAGTCTCTACGCGTTGAAATTCCTTCCGATCCTGACGAATCAGAATCCTTCGGCGTAACGCCACTTGGTGATAAGGGTTTGCTTATGACGATTCAGAAGGGTACGTTTTACGACAGGACACCAAATCAATTTAACTTCCAGAAGTACGACGTTAATTTCAAATTACTTTGGCGAAAAGAATTCAAACAGGACATTAAATTTAAACCCGTTCTGACCTACGATACGGATCAATACGTTTATCACCTCTTTCGGGAATACGACACCGGGCGATTTCAGTTTCTACGCCTACATCTCGACGATGGCGCCATCGAGACATTCGAGGGTGATCTGCTCGATCAGTTCGACGTAAAGCTATTTAAGGTGATGGGCAGCCAGGCCTACGTTGGCGGGTATCACCACACGCGCCCGGTTGTAATGGCGTTCTCTTTTTTCGATAACTCGACTAAGGTTTTGCCCGGTTTATACGTCAATCGAATGGAAATAAGCAGCCTGGAGCTTGACGAAGCCCGGCAGGAAGTGAACGTACTGGTTCATTCGCTGAGACGCCACTGCAAGTTCTCTATCAGAACTTACAATTACGACAGCAAGCTACTACGTACACTGGATTTCGACGGTGCTAAAAACAGTCTGATTTCCGGAAAACTCCTGCCCATCAACGAGCATGAATCCTTGCTTGTAGGCAACTATTCCACCGATTGCACACCTTATTCGCAGGGAATCTATGTAACGCGCATTCGTCAGGGGGAATCTGCCGAAGAAGCGGTCAATACCATTCAGTACATTGAATTTTCGCAACTTCAGAATTTTTTCAATTACCTGAAGCCGCACCGTCAGCAAAAGTTACTGGCACGCGCGCAGAAAAAGAAGGAGGAAGGCAAGGATTACAAGTTTCATTACCGCCTGCTGGTGCATGACCTGCAACCCACCACCGACGGGCTGACGCTGGTGGCCGAAGTCTATTACCCGCAATATAGGGGTGCTATGACAGCCTATGGCGGCTATCTGCGTGGTGCGGACCGTTACGATGGGTTTCGCTACACCCACGCCTTTATCTGCGGCTTCGACAAACAGGGTAAACTCCTGTGGGACAATTGTTTTCCAATTAAAGAGTTGCTTAGTTCCGACTTAACCGAGATGGTGCAGGTTTCGCATCAGGGCAATCGAACCGTGCTGGCCTATCCAAACGACGGCGAAATCACGACGGAAGTGATTCAGGGGAGTAAAGTCCTGAAAGAGACCGAAAAGTTTAAGCTTAAGACCAATTCTGAAAACGAAAAAGTAACGTTTTCGGCGCAGGATAACCTTATGGCCTGGTATGGCCAGCATTTTCTGGCTTGCGGCTTTCAAAAAATCGCTCCGTCAAAGAGTTATGCCAGCCCGCGCGAAGTGTTCTATTTGAACAAACTGACGTTCAGCGACGACCTGTCATCCAGTAAATCGACCGGTGCTACGACCCGAAAAAACGACGAACCAGCGCGATAACTACGTTCAATACGATGCTGACCACAATACAGGTTACGATAGGAAAATAAAAGCCTCCACCGTCTTTCCCTTCAATACGAATGTCGCCGGGTAATCGGCCCAGCCAGCTAAGTTTGTCGCCGAAAAAGTAAATGACTGTGCCAATAAGCAGCAACGCGGCACCAATGAGAATGATGTATTTGCCAAAAGTTGAGTTCATACGGTAAAGCACATGTACGTTAATTCCCTGAAATAGCCTGAATTACTGCACCCAAAACCGGACGTTCCTCCGTTAAATTAATAACAAATTACCAACGGCAGACCAACCCTCCGGTCTCAAAGGCAACAAGTTCTGAATGAAAAAAATCTTAATTATAGAAGACGATCGACGTATTGCGCAGAATATAAGCCGGGGACTTCAGGAAGAAGGCTACACGACTGATGTTGTGTATGAAGGAATTAACGGGCGGCAGATGGCGCTGCAACCGGGTGTCGATTTATTGATTTTAGATATCAATTTGCCCGGTTTAAGTGGTTTCGAAGTATGCCGCAGCGTCCGGGCTGAGAAACCGAAATTACCCATTATTTTACTCACCGCGCTGGGCGAAATAGAAGATAAAGTGGAAGGTTTAGCCTTGGGTGCCGACGACTATTTAGTAAAGCCATTCGATTTCCGCGAGCTGGTGGCCCGCGTTGCTACGTGCTTCCGGCGATCGTCTCTCGAAATAAATCCAGTTGCCGAGGAGATTTTGCAGATAGCCAACCTGACTGTCAACCTGACAACCAAAGATGTTCGACGGTCGAGCGTAACGATTGATCTGACCGCCCGCGAATTTGCCCTGCTTGACTATCTGATACGTAATCGGGGGCGCGTGCTTTCCAAAATGGACATTGCCGAAACGGTCTGGAGCCTGAATTTTGATCCGGGCACGAACGTAGTCGAAGTTTATGTAAACTACCTGCGCAAAAAAATTGACCGCGATTTTGAACCCAAATTAATTCATACCCGCCCCGGTATGGGCTATGTTTTGAAAGAGGAGTAATTTGGCAAGGGTCATGGTGCGCGGAGTATGGAATAAAATAGTACATGCGCTAACTCCATGCTCCGCGCCACTTGCTCCACCCCTATTTATGACCATCCGTAACCGCATTGCACTCCAGTTCTCGCTCATTGTAGCTTCCATCCTGATCGTCTTTTCGGTCTTGATTTTCTTCGTGTCGGCAACGTATCGACGGGAGGAGTTCTACGATCGACTCAAGAATAAAGCACGTACGACGGTTCGGTTTCTGATTGAGGTAAAAGAAGTTGACCGGGAGTTGCTCAAAATAATCGACCGCAATACGTTGACGGCCATGATCGATGAGAAAGTGCTGGTTTTTGACGCCAGGAACCGCCTGATCTATTCCAGCGTCGATGATCAGGTTATTCACTACAAGACAACGTTACTGGATGAAGTTCGGCAGAAAAAAGACGTGGAAACGTTCAGTGGACACAACGAACTGATCGGTCTTCTGTATCGGCAAAATGGCCGCGATTTAGTTGTGCTGGCATCGGCTTACGATACGTTCGGGAAAAGTAAATTAGAGAATTTGCAATTGACGCTGGGCTGGGGCTTATTGGCGGGTCTGAGTATCACCATTGGTCTGGGTATTTTCTTTGCCGGTCAGTCGCTTCAACCCATTAGCGAGATCAACCGGCAGGTTTCGACAATCACTGCCCGAAACCTGGAGAAACGACTTGATGAAGGCAATCGGCAGGATGAGATTGCCCGGCTGGCCATGAATTTCAACAATGTGCTCCAGCGACTGCATCAGGCATTTGAACAGCAGCGCAGTTTTGTCTCACACGCATCCCATGAACTCCGTACACCGTTGGCCGCCCTGAAATCGGAGATTCAATTGGGCCTGCGCCGGACGCTGACGGTAGACGAACACGAAGAAATACTGCAAAATCTGATGCTGGATACGGATCGGCTTATCGGCCTGACCAATAGCCTGTTGTTTCTGGCCCGTGTGATGGAAACGAGCAACCAGGTACCTTTTGAGCCAGTACGTACCGACGATATTGTTTTCCTGGCGAAAGATGAATTGGTCAGCGCCAAACCAACCTATCGAATTGAGGTCGATTATGACAATATTCCCGATGCGGAGACCGGAACCGTTGTTAATGGCAATGAAGATCTACTGAAACAAGTACTGCTGAATCTGCTCGATAATGCCTGTAAATATTCACCCGATCATACAGCCCTGGTACGTATCAGCACCGACGATCATAACTGCCGGATCGTTGTTCGTGACCGGGGCATCGGCATGTCGGAGGCCGATCTTCATCGCGTTTTTGAACCATTCTATCGTGCTCAAAACGCGTTAGGTTATGAAGGATTCGGCATTGGTTTATCCATTTCTGCCAAACTCATCGAGCTTCACCAGGGCACTCTCGCGGTCGACAGCAAATTAGGCGAGGGCAGTACATTCACGGTTTCGTTGCCACACGTGTGATGAGTAGATGTGATACGTTTAGTTGGCCTTAACCCAGGCACTATTTCCGTTTCTTAGGCTTCTCAACAGGTTTGAGATAAGTCTGAAGCTTGGCTACCAGCCGACGATAACCTTCGGCGTTGGGATGCAAGCCATCCGAAAACAACGACTCATCTAATTTACCATCTGGCTGTAGAAAGACAGGACCCGCCTGAATAAACGTAGCATTCATATCACCCGTGGCCTGAGCAATCATTTCATTAAGTGCCGCTACTCGTTGCTCATCATTCCGGCGCGGCAGAATACCAATCAGGAGAATATCGGCAGTAGGTTGCCGGGCTTTAATGGCCCGCACCAGAAACGTTAATCCAGCCACAATTTCGGTGTTTGTGTTCCATTGAAGATTGTTGGTGCCAATCATCAGTACCACCTGACTGGCCGAATAGTCATCCAGTTCGCCGTGATAAACACGCCATAATACGTTCTCGATACGGTCCCAGCCGTAGCCCATATTTTGCACGCCCAGCGGCTCCATGACTGCCTTCCAGGAATCATCGCCAGTCGCGAAGGGCCCTTTCGGTTCGCCACCCCAGAAATGCGTAATCGAATTGCCCATAAAAACGATACGCGCGGGCTTGGTTTTCAACCGGTCTATGATGTCGCGATGTCGGGTTTCAAAATCATAATTTCGTGCGTCGCGGGTCTGCATTTTGGCGTTGGTAGTCGACAACGTACCGATGGGTTCATTCAGAATAGCACGGATACGTTTTTCATAGGCATCCGCGTATTGCTGCATCCCTAAATCGGTCGGGTGTGTGCCGTCCACCATCGCATCCGAATCCAAGTTAATATCTGATTTAGGCAGCAGATACAGGCCATTCATGCCTTCCTGCTTCAACTGAGCAAATGCCTGTTGCATCAGCCCATTGGCATCGCTGTATAAATTTCGCCTTGTGAGATTAATGCCTCCATCCGAATAACCAGCGTGCTCTACAGCCAGGATTGGCGTGGTGGGTCGTTTTTGCCGAAGTGTTTTTACGGTTTCGATAATTCGGGCTTTGATTTCTTCAGGTTGGATACCTACGGTTGCTACCAGATTCGGCAGGCAATCCAGTACGTATAGTTTGGCATCGATTTGCTGAACGTAATCCACGACTTCTTTCTCCAATCGGCCATTGCCGGAGAACCCCAGATTGATCAACGGTCGATCCAGTTTACGGCCTAAAATAGCTGGCCAGGCCATACCGGGCCGGGAAGCACAAGCACCCTGAGCAATAGACGTACCATACACAACAATGGGCTTGTCTACCCGTACCGGTAAGGGAGTAACGTTTACACCTTTGGGTACGCCAATTTCCAGCCATTGCACATTGTTATACAGAGGCAAATACAGTCGATATTCCCGGCCTTTCTGGTGATACGTATCATTGGGTTCCAGATTGGCGAATGTGTACCGAATCGTATCGCCGAAGACATATTTTCCGGCGCACCACAACCATTCTCCATCGCTGTTACCCGCGTACAAGTCAACCCCGCTCACGCCCGTAGCCGCCATGTGGGGTAACGCCTGCTTACCGCCTACTTTGTAACGTACGACAAGTTGATCGGTGCTGGCCCGGAAGCGGATCATCAGCCCGGCAGAGTTACGCGACAAATTCCAGACGTCTTTTCGTACGGATTTTTCGGCGGTTGCGGGCAGTCGATCGTACGGATTTTGAATGTCTTTCCCCGACCATCCCTGCCCTTCGATGACGGAAAAATCACCCTGACTCGGATTCCACCACACATAGTTGACAGGTGACTGAGCGACGGCGACCAAGCTGTTTGTCCAGGCAATCAAAAACCAGATCAGACTGTTTTTTTTCATTGGTTAAAAATGCATCAGCGTGTAAAAACGTCAAAATAGCCGTCCTTCACTGATAGAGACAAAGTCCAAGAAATTCTCACCTAATCAGGCTGCTTTTTTGTTTTTGAAGTTATAACTGGAAGTCTGCCGTTGTTGAAATAAGATAGAGTCTTTTTCCAGATCAATAATTTAACGAAAAATCCTAAATTATACCTACTGGTATTTTTACGAAGAAATGTAATCCTATTTTGCTACCTATTTCATAAATAAAAACTAGCCTCATTTAGTTATACTTTTAACTGTACTAACAGCATCTCCACCGTTTTCAGAACTTTATCCAGGCTAGTGAGACTATTGGTAACTCGGGCAATCATAATGCCGCCTTCAATAAGCGCAATGATTGATAAGGCCGTTTGATCAGGATCAACATCGGTTCTGAATTCACCGGACGCTACACCCGCCTTAATCAGATCAACAATGTTTTTTTTCCAACTCAAAATAGCTTTAGCAGCTCTGTTTTTCAGTAAGCTATTCGTATCGTCTGCCTCTATAGCCGTATTTAGTATTGGACATCCACCTACCGGAAAAGATGTTCGGATGGAATCATAGTAGAATTGTGAATAGACAAATAGCTTCTGGTAGTAGGTTGGTGCCTGCTGCATACGCTCCTGAACAGCCTGTATGACTACCGATAGATTATGATCAAAGGCTGCTAACGCTACGTCTTCCTTATTGGCAAAATTCCCGTAAATACTGCCTTTGGTTAAACCCGTAGCCTCTGTCAGGTCAGCCAGAGAGGTTCCGGCATAACCTTTCGTGTTGAATATATCGGCTGTTTTTTCAAGGATAAATCGACGGGTTCGCTCTGATTTCGACAATTCGTTATTCATATCTCAAATATACCATTTGGTATTTTGTTTCTGTACCTTTGCCGCTCATTTCCACCGATCCATAGCTGAAAATTGCCATAAAAATCGAATCATCATGTTACACCGAGTTGTTATTACCGGAATTGGCGCACTAACCCCCGTTGGCCATGATGTTCCGACGTTCTGGAAAAATGTAGTTAATGGGCAGGGGGGCGCAGCCACCATCAGCCATTTTGATGCATCCCTATTTCGTACGCAACTGGCCTGCGAACTCAAGAACTTTGATGCGTCCCACTATTTAAGTCACGCTGATCTTAAACGAACCGATTTATTTACACAATATGCTCTGATTGCCGCTGATCAGGCCATTAAAGATGCTGGATTTGACCTCAACAAAATGGACCCATTTGATGTGGGCGTTATCTGGGGATCAGGGCAAGGCGGCATGGATACCTTTGAAGAGCAAGTCACTGAATACGTCAAGGGGAATGGGCAACCCCGATTCAGCCCTTTCTTTGTTCCCAAGCTGATTGTGAATATGGCATCCGGCATGATCTCGATCCGGCATGGCTACATGGGGATTAATTACACCACCGTTTCGGCGTGTGCTACGTCGAATACAGCAATTATGGATGCTTTTACTTATATCAGATTGGGAAAGGCAAAAATAATTGTAACCGGTGGTTCGGAAGCCCCTATCACACCAGCCTCGGTTGGTGGGTTCAGCGCTATGAAAGCCATGACGACCCGAAACAATGATCCGGCAACGGCTTCCCGCCCGTTCGATGTGCATCGGGATGGATTTGTGATGGGCGAAGGAGCCGGTGCTTTAGTGCTGGAGGAATACGAGCACGCTGTCGCACGAGGAGCCACTATTTACGGCGAAGTGACAGGCGCTGCCATGACGGCCGACGCCTATCATATGACGAGTACCCATCCGGAAGGCCTGGGTGCCCTGAAAGCCATGCAACTGGCTTTAGATGAAGCAAAAACAGATATAAAATCAGTCGATTATCTGAATGTCCATGCTACGTCCACTCCCGTTGGCGACTTATCCGAAATCAAGGCCATCCTGAAACTTACTGGCAATGAGAAAACGAAGCTTCAGATCAGCGCAACCAAGTCAATAACAGGTCATTTATTGGGAGCAGCCGGTGCTATTGAAGCGATTATTTGTCTGCTTTCTATGCGGGACAGCGTCATTCCGCCTACTATCAACACAACCGAGCTGGACCCTGCCATTCCCACCCATCTAAACATTGTTTTGAAGGAAGCTATACCGGCAAACGTAGCCATTACCATGAGTAATACATTTGGTTTTGGCGGGCACAACGGCATTGTTGTTTTTCAGAAAGTCTAGAACCAAGAAACTTACTTTTTCCGGAAGTACCAATAAATAGGCTCGGCCGAGAAACCAACTCGCTCACTAGCCGTGTAATAACCCGAGCTGTCAATTGCCCAGCCAACGGCTTCGCCCTGTGCTTCATCGGCCAGCGGCAACCGAAGGGGTTTGCGTTTGAGCGCATCTATAACGGTTTCGCCGACTTGCCGTTTGTAATAATATAACTGCTTATACGTACGAATCAGAATTTCGCTGCCATCGGGCGAGACCGCAGCCGAGGTTACTTTTTCAAAAGGGATGACTAGTTCGCTAGTCATCGCAATGACTTGTGTCTCCGACTGTGGGAAGGCAGCCCGGTACACGTTCATTTGGTCGCCTTTCGATAGAATAAACAGATCTTTTGTGATCGGATCAATCAATATAGCTTCGGCATTTTGAGGACCATCGGGCAGTCGCAACCGAATTGCAGCTACCCTCGCAATGTGTTCTTTGAAAGGGAATTGCTTGCCCGAAATAGTCGGTTCCGGAAATCGATAGATTATTTTTTCGGGATATTTCAGTCTGTTATCCCCAATCTCGGCCAGATAAATATAGCTTTCGCCGGGCACCGGTCCTGGACCGACAGCGATGTCTTCCCAGTCCTGGTCTTCAACTTCGTCGATGGTAAAGCGTGCCACTACGTTGCCATTTTGACGTATCAACTGGATCTGACTAGGGTTTCCGGAATCTTCTTCTGTCCAGAGATAGCCGGGATTTCGACGGCTCGACGCAATACCCGATGATTCGCCCAGCGATGGGTCGTCCAGTATACCAATCCGACGCGGTTGGGCAAACAGTGACGTATCAGGTTGTAGCCCCCTAACCGAATAGTTAACCTCCGGCGGTGCGATCGCACTCAGTAACGTGGCCGATGAGCTTGTGTTGTCCGATGCTGTTGACTGCTGATTCGATGACTGGCAACTGCTGAATACTCCCAACAGCAGGGCAATTCGAAAAAAAATACTTCTCATGCTGATCTACTAAAATTAATCCCCGGCTGCAGCCATAATTAGCAAACGACCGAGGATCAATATATAACAAAAAAATAAGTGACAGAAGATGATCAAATTAAACCCCATCATAGGTCTTTTAAGTATAATTACTAAAGTGCAAAGAAGTGAATCCTAAAACAGCATTTTGACATTTATTAATAATAAACATAAAATATTTTCTAATACACAAAAATTTCAAATTAAAATTCTTTAATAAAAGCATTAATACTCATATTGCAGCTTTAACCTCAACACGTATCCAGCTAGTTTAACTAGTTATTTTTAACCTGTTTACGAGCGGTTATTACCGTATACTATTCAAAACATACCCATATGAGATACCTTGTGCTCTGTACGTTGCTGTTTGTCAAATTAGGATCTATTGCTACGGCTCAGCAGGTCGAGATAGAAACTGAAGCAGGCCCTATTATCATCAAACTAGACCCAGAAAAAGCGCCCGGTACGGTAGCCAATTTTTTACGTTACGTAAAGGAAAAACGCTATGACGGCGCTACATTCTACCGCGTTGTCCGGCTCGATAACCAGGCAACCAGCCCGGTTAAAATTGAGGTGATACAGGGCGGTCTGGGTACCGACTCCACCCGCATGTTTCCACCTATCGCTCAGGAAACAACGCAGAAGACAGGACTCAAACACCTGGATGGCACATTGTCAATGGCACGAGGTTTACCTGCTAGCGGAGCCTCAGAATTTTTCATCTGTATAAACGCACAGCCTGAACTCGATTTTGGCGGCAAACGCAATCCCGACGGTCAGGGCTTTGCCGCCTTTGGGCAGGTAGTTTCCGGGATGGACGTAGTACGCAAAATTCAGGCGGGCGAAACCGGCCAGCCTGGCCCTACCAATGCTTACTCCAATCCACTGCAACTCCTTAAGAAACCTGTACGTATCCGCACGGTCAGGCAGATTCCCTAGATCAGAATGCTCCCTTTTCTCTTTTCAATCAACCCAAATTAGCTTTATCTATGAAACAACCGGTACTGATTTTTCTGCTACTTATTGGCATATTGCTTCGTGTACAGGCCCAGAATCGAACGATAACGGGCAGGGTATCATCCCCCGAAAATGAAGATATGCCCGGTGTCAGCGTGGTGATCAAAGGCACAACCACAGGCACGGTAACGATCGCAAACGGAACGTATCAACTGGCTGTTCCGGCAAAAAGCACCCTGGTTTTCTCATTTATCGGCTACAAAACGATGGAGGTTGCGCCGGGTGATCAAACCACAGTTGACGTGAAGCTGGTGGCCGATTTGACCAATCTGGATGAGGTAGTGGTTACGGCCAACGCCATTGTTCGGGAGAAAAAAGAGCTTGGCTACGCGGTTTCGACCGTGGGCGGTTCTGAACTGATCAAAGCCCGTGACCCTAACGTACTGAATTCTATGGCGGGTCGGGTGGCAGGGGTACGTATCTCGCAACAGTCGGGGTCAGTAGGTGGCTCAACAAAAGTGATGATTCGTGGAGCAAATTCCCTATCGAGTTCCAGTGAGCCTCTATTTGTCGTCGATGGGGTACCGATCTCCAACTCATCCTTCAACGGCTCCGAAACCGACATCGTGACGGGGGGCGTCGACGTGGGAAACCGGGCGGGTGACCTCAATCCCGATGATATTGAGTCGATGAACGTACTGAAAGGGGCTGCCGCATCAGCGCTGTACGGGTCGCGTGCCCGAAACGGCGTTATCGTCATCACCACCAAGCGGGGTAAAGTGGGATCGAAAAAAATGAACATATCGGTCAACTCATCCTACCGTACGGACAACGTACTGCGCGTTCCTGATACACAGACAGAATATGCACAGGGCAACCTCGGCGTATATAACCCCCGTTTGGGGAACGGCTGGGGACCAGCGATATCGAGCGTAACGGGACCGGTGCTCGACTACACGGGCGCAACCGTGCAGGGATTGACAGCCCATCCGGATAACTGGAAGAATTTTTTCGTAACGGGCCATACGGTCATCAACAGCGTATCGCTGGATGGTGCCAGCGATCAGGGCGATTATCGGATAGGCTTCACCAACCTAAATCAGACAGGCACTGTGCCGGGTTCGAAACTGGGCCGTAATACGTTCGCCATCAATGCGGGCCGTAAGATTACGGATAAGCTTACGTCGCGGGTATGGCTCAACTACGTGCGGACAACCAGCGATGGTCGCCCGCAACAGGGGTCTAACACAACTAATATTCTCTCGACGATTCTGGCGGGACTATCCCCAACGATAGATATAAATGATCTGCGCAATAACCTGTTCGCGCCCGCAACACAGTCCGTGCCAACGGGCTGGACAGGCGATCTGGCACGCGCGATCGACCTCGACGGCATCCAGAATAACCCGTATTTCGTAACAGCATTCAACAAGTTCTCCAACTCGGTCGACCGAGTCTATGGCGGTACTAGCCTGAGTTACGACGTAGCGCCCTGGTTTAACGTAACGGGCCGTGTGGGGACGGATTTCTTCACCGAAAATCGCCGGTCAACTACGCGTCGGGGAACGCGCGGACGCCTGAATGGGCAGTTCGACACCAACGAAATCTACGAGCGTGAACTACAAAGTGACCTTATTGGTACGATCACCCGTAAAATTTCGGATGACTGGACGTTCAAAGGAATTGTGGGTCATCAGTTCAACCAACGTACCATTCGCCGGTCGCGGGTACTGTCAGACGGATTGAACATCGACCAATTGTATACATTTGCCAACGCACAATCGAACGTAGCGTCGAACTTCTACAGCCGCCGGGAGATCTTCGGAGTCTATGGCGATTTTAGCTTCGACTACCGCAACTTCCTGTTCCTGAACGTAACGGGCCGTAATGACTGGTCCAGTACGTTGCCCGTCAATAACAATTCCTACTTTTATCCATCGGTCAGCGCATCGTTCATCCTTACGGAAGCCTTCCCGAACATGGGTATCGTGAAGAACAACGTGCTGAGCTACGCCAAACTTCGGGCCAACTACGCCAATGTCGGTTCCGACGAAGATCCGTACCAGTTGGCCTTCACATACAACCCACTCACACAGGCCAGCGACATCTACACGTTCAATATTTTATACCCAATCGGGGGTGCATCGGCGTTCGGGGCTACGAACGTACTGCCACCAACGAACCTGCGGCCTCAGCAACAAACATCGTTTGAGTTTGGTACGGAGTTGAAATTCTTTGGTGGACGGCTTGGCCTTGACCTGACATATTACCGCAACCTGAACTACGACCAGATTATCTCGATTGCGGTACCACAATCAACTGGTTACTCGGCTCGGCGGCTCAATGTGGGCGAAATTTCAAACACCGGTGTCGAAGCCATGCTGTCTGTTACCCCGTTGAAAACCCGGTCGGGCTTTCGCTGGGATGCTACTTTCAACTTCAACCGGAACCGAAATCGGGTTGAATCACTGGCCGATGGCCTAACTGAATTCGTCACTACGTCGGGCGATGGTTTTGGTATTTTTGTGGTGGCCAAACCCGGCGAAACATTTAATATTCAGGGCGTTGGCTGGCTGCGTGATCCGCAAGGTAATATTGTGATTAACCCAAGCACTGGGCTGCGTACACCCGGACCACGTAGGTTACTTGGCAATATTTATCCCGACTGGACGCTGGGGATCAACAACAGTTTTTCGTTCAAAGGATTTGATTTCAACTTCCTGATCGACATGCGTAAGGGGGGTGTTATTAACTCGCAAACGGTCGGAATTGTGCGAAGTGGTGGCCTGGCCGTCGAAACTGCTGTCAACAACCGAACGCCGTTCATCGACCCCGGTGTCATTCGCAATGCCGACGGAACGTATCGACCCAACGACGTACCAGTTGCCAGTGTGCAGCAATACTGGAGCCAGTTGGATAACTCGGTTAGCCCCGAAACCAATACGTTCGATGGCTCATATACCAAACTGCGCGAAGTGCGAATTGCCTATAATCTGCCTCGCACATTGGTAAACAAGACACCATTTGGCAGCATTGCCTTTGGTGTAGAAGGACGTAATCTCTGGATTATCCATTCGAACGTACCGCACATCGATCCCGAAGCCAACGTACTGGGCACTGGCCTCATTGGTGAAGGGCTGGAGCGGGGCAGTATTCCAAGTAGTCGGAGTATTGGCGCCAACCTTCGCTTTACCTTTTGATTAACAGTTAGTTAACCCAAACAATGCCTTGTATTACCATGAAAAAAATACTGTACATCGGACTGCTGGCACTGACGGCCACCGGTTGTTTTAAGAACAGTGACCTTAATATTGACCCAAATCGATCCATTACCGTCGATCCTTCGCTCCTGTTTTCGGGCGCCAGCACCCAGTTTTCGCTCCTGCGCGTGGGCGAACTCACCTGGCCGGTAGCCCTGATGAGCCAGATGTGGGCATCGGGGGGCCGCTGGGGGCTGGAGCAGGCGAAATATGACCAGACACGTATCCGCTCGGTTTGGGGACGTACCTACACCGACGTACTAAAAAACCTGGAAGTAGCCATCAAAGTGGCCGAAAGCACACAGCCCGTCAATAAAAATGCGTTGGCACAGTGCAAAATCATGAAAGCGTTTGCTTATTCGCAAACGTCGTTGCTGTGGGGTGACATTCCATTTACGGATGCCGCCAAGGGCACAGTTGATCTACCTAAATTCGATAAACAGGTTGACGTACTGAACGGTACTATTGCACTGTTGGACGAAGCTATTGCGCAGATTGATCCAGCCAGCAAGGGTATCATTGCCCCCAACGACCTGTATTACGGGGGCGACATGACGAAGTGGCGCAAGTTTGCCAACTCGCTAAAGCTGCGTATCCTGTTCTCTATGGTCGACGCTGATCCTTCGAAAGGAACTGCCATCGGGCAACTCGTAACAGCGGGTAACATGATTGCGTCAACGACTGATGCCATGCAGTTTCAGTATTATAACCAGCCCGGTCGTCAGAATCCACGTTACTCGTTCACAGCTATTTTTCGGGGCGGTGTTCAGTCCGACTGGTACTGCTCTAATGTCGTATATAACCTGTTGACGTCACTCAATGACCCACGCATTCCATATTTTTATCAGGTAGGGCCCGGCGCTGCCGCCAATGAGTATGTAGCTCTCAACACGGTTGAAAATTATACGCCTAAGTCGTCGCTGGTGAACATGAATCTGCTCAAGCCTGATCTACCCGAGGTATCGTTTTCGTACTCTGAACAACTACTGCTGGAAGCTGAAGCCATCGCGCGAGGCTTTGCAACGGGCGGTTTCGATCTGGCTACGCAGCGGATGCGGGCGGGCGTACGCGCGTCGCTGGTGTCGTTTGGCGTACCGGCCGCGCAATCTGATACGTATGCCAACCAGCTTCCCGCCCTGACGGCGGCTAACTACAAAACAGTCTTAGCGCAACAGCAATACCTCGATCTATTTATGCGGCCTGTTGAAGGCTGGGTGCAAAATCGCCGGTCGGGCGCGATTGGTCAGGAGATTCCCGCCATGACTACTCCGGCAGGCGCACCCGTTGCGGGGCTGGTTCGGCGGTTGCTATACCGGAGCGAAGAAATAAACTCCAATCCCAACACACCCACGGGCTTGGCCGTCGATGCTCCTTTGTGGTTCGATAAATAATATTAATTTGTGCCAAGCGTGCTACGGTTTAGTACCGTAGCACGCTTGGCACAAATTAATGTAAGTAGTGTGATAGGGTACCCACACACTACCGTAGTGCAATCGTGCTCCTGGCTTTTGAATTGAATAAGCCGTTTACTTGTATTTTGAAAAGAGAGGGCCAATTTTTGCCCGTGATGTATAGGGCTTTTTCGCCTGATTTATAAGCAATGCCATTTAATACGTTCTCTGACGTATCAATGCCAGCGGGCAGGGTACTACTTATATTTATTTCGCCCACTACTTTCCCCGACGTCAAATCAATTTGAACGATACGGTTCGTTTTCCAGACATTGGCCAAAACGTATCCATTTACGTACTCCAGCTCGTTAAGATTCATAACGGGTCCCTTGTCATCGTAAACGGTTAGTTCTCCCGTTTTTTGAAAATCAGGGGTGTAAAAAGATAATTTGTTTGATCCATCGCTCACAATAAGCGTGCTATCCGTATGCGTAAGCCCCCACCCTTCTGTATGATATGTAAATGCCTTTTCCAGAGTGAAGTCCATTTTGTATCGAAAGCATTGACCTGATGTCCAGGTCAATTGATAAATACGGTCGTTCGCGATGGTTATTCCCTCCCCGAAGTATTGTTCGGGTAAGGAGACCGACTGGATGACGGAGCCCGTTGCCAGGTCTATTTTCATTAGCTTAGACTGCCCATTCTGACCGGTTCCTTCGTACAATGTATTCCCTTGAAATTCAAGTCCCTGCGTAAAACTGCTTGCCATATGCGGATACGTTTTAAGCACAGAATACGCAAGCACCTGGGGTTTACGATCAGACCACAACTCAACATGTAACGTATCAGCAATCTTCTCCTTGCCATCCGTAATGCCCGTAACGATCAATTCATGCAAACCCACTTTTTCGGTTGCAGAATTAACAAAAAGTGCATTATTTGTCGGTTGAACGGTTGAAGCTGGTTTGGTATCCCAGGCAATAAATACCTGGGTTAATGGCTGGCTAAGCTGGATTAAAATGGAATCACCAAGCGTATAGGTTGCGCTCGAAAGGGTAGCTACTGGCTTCGGTTGATCAACTGAGCTTGTTTCAGATTTCTTGTTCTGCTGGCACGCCATCATTAGCAAACCCGCGAACAGCACCGTAAAAATTGAATTAACGAGACTCTTCATGCACAATACTACGTTGCGTTTCGGATATTCTCAAACGCTCCCAGGGTAAAGAACAGCCTCAAGAGGAGCACGTTTACCAAGCAATCAAAATCCCATTTTTATTTCCTGACGTTCGCCCGAAACTGTTTGATCGTCCAGGTTGAAAATGTCGGCCAGCGTCATAGGCTGGTCGGTACGGTATTCCATGCCGAGGTGAGCCAGCAAGTTGTTGACTTTAGCGGGTGCCAATTTCCCGAAGGCATAGTCGACCATCAAACGACCTTTGCGGAGTAATGCCTTATCTAACAGATGTTTACTGGCATTGAACGTAGCAATAACCTGAATGTGCATGCAGTCGGCCAGCAAGCCGTCGGTAAGATTCAGGATATTTGAGACGCTGTTGGTATCACCCCCGGCTTCGCGCGATTGCAAAATCCGTTCGGCATCTTCGATAATGAGCACCGATTCTTTGTTATCCAGTAAAAACGGAATGATTTCGGGTGAGGTCAGGTAGTTCGTCATGTAGGGCGGCAAAATAAGCATGTCCTTCTTGACTAACGAACTCAGGTGTTTGATGTACGTAGTTTTGCCCGTTCCCGGCTCACCGTGCAGAAGAATCAAGCCTTTACTCTTAGGCTGCGCCAGTAAATTCACCAGTCGTTCATGAACCGCCGGAAAATCGTCGTTGTAATGCAGTTCAAGATCAATAACGGGCGGCAGAATCTCGACACGCTCGGTATGCAATCCACCCAAACCAGCCTGAATCAGATAAATATGCGTCTGATTATCTTCATGAACGTATTTGTGTTCATGAAAATCAGCCAGTAACATTTTGGCTGATGTCTCGTCGCGATAGTAGCCATAGAGCCGAAAGAAACGATCACCAACAAATTCAGCTTTTAACATCAAGCCTTCATCATGCTGATAAATCCGCTCAACCACGTGCCATCCCTGGTCGGTAACGCGGGTCGAATGATTGATTAACTGAAAACCCCGACTATCCAGAAGTTGCTGCGCGGACGGCTTAAAATCATCGCTAAAGTGAAGGTAATTGGGATAGCTGCCGAATGCCTGAACAAAATGCGGAGCCAACGGAAACTCCCGATCGAGATCGTTTGGTATGTACAGATTATTGATAACTGATTGACTGGGCATATCCGTATTGGCCGTCAGATAGCGCAACATGTCGTCCCTGGAAATCTCATCGTATGGTTTCAAACAGACATTTAGTTACGTTTCTAATCGCCTAAATTACCATTTTTTTCAATGTCTCAGCCAGAAAGCCATATGTCCGTTGATTAATAGGTAAATTTCAATAGGTTCGGTGAAAAACGTAGCATGATTTCGTGAACACTGTTTTGGTCATACAGCATTGAATTCGGGCTTTCGGGCGTCCTGGAATTAAAAATGTAGCCCAGCCGAATGGATTTTGTCAGCTGGTACTCAGCCGATGCCTGTACGTAGTTTGTCGAGATAAGGCCAGGACTATTTTGCCGATAGGACAGTCCAAAACCAACCTCTTCATTCAGCCATAACCGGAGGTTTATATCAAACCCCATGGGCCGGTCAGGTATTTTTGAGATTAGGATCGACGGAATCAGGATGGCATTTTCGTCAATCTCAAATGGCGCTCCAACCTGAAACATGATTGGTCGAATACCGCTATACGCAAACTGTGACGAGTAATTCAGATTCTGCGTACTTAACTCGGGCGCTGACAGGCCCGCAAAAAATCGGTCCGACTGATAATAAACGCCGACACCAAAACTACTAACAGCCCGGTTCAGGCTCGTCGCCGTCGTGAAATCGTAAACTGGAAGTACGCTGACGCCCCCCTGAACACCAATGGACAGTTTGGCCAGTGCGGGCATATTGAAGCGGTAGGCTACACTCCCGTATACACCCGTCGCGGTAAATAATCCCATTCGATCATTCAGCGCCTGGAATCCTAATCCAACCCGACCGCTGGCAACGGCACCATCGGCAGAAACAGACTGCGTGATAGGTGCATAGCGAACGCTGATCCATTTACGGCGAAGATTGGCGGACAAATGAAACGACTCCCGGCTTCCGGCATAAGCGGGGTTGATGCTCAGCGTATTCTGTAAATATTGAGAGTACAATACTTCCTTCTGTGCCTGAGCACGTTGGCTCATCAACAGCAGCACAAAGCAAGCAGTCAGAAAAGAAGTAAGAGAATTAAAGGAGACGTATCGCATGGAAACGGGGGTACGCCAGCCAAAAGCCAGCGCGTTTGTTGTCGGTTATACCGCTGCAACTTACAACAAACGCGCTACTGATGAATTAAAAATCGTAACCTAATGTCAGGTAAGCAATAGGTTTCCCAACCGTTTTATCCTCAAGACCCCAGGCATAGTCGAATTTGACAAAGTAGCCGAAGATCATGGTTCGTGCGCCAGCGCCGTACCCAATCAGGAATGGGTTTTTGAAGTTCGTTACCACAGCCCGGAAGGGAATACTTCCTCCTCCTACAATCTCCGTATTCAGGCTATTTTGCTGGCTAAACGGTCCGCTGCCCGTCCAGGCAGTTCCAATATCCGAGAAGGCAACCAACTGCAGATTACGCAGAAAGTTGGACGTTACGTTACCGCGATATAGGTATTGAATCACGGGAAGGCGCAACTCAAGATTCAAGAGCATCGAGCTGTTACCCGTCAATTTCCCCCAGTTAAATCCACGTAGTGGTGCCGCGAAATCAAGGAAGAAAACATTGCTGTAATCATAACGAATTTCGTTCTGGGATATACTTGGTATTTGTAGCGGATTGGTAGCAGTAGCTTCCTTCTGGTTATTAATCCAGTTTTCCATACCACCAAGCGTGCTTTGCTTCGGCGCTGCTCCCCCCGACTGGCTGAACGAAAAACGAGCGGCTACAATAATATCACGATGAATTTTCTGGTAGTGCCGCAAATCAAGCGAGAGCCGTCGGAAACTCTGTGACGAAGATCGTAGACCTGAATATTCTTCGTAACGAAGTTTGAGTTTTGTGCCCAGCGGCATATTCATCCGATTAAGCTTTGTATTGTCGAACACAAACTCACCCCGCACACCCGCGTAGTCAGAAACGTGGTCGGGCTCGGCAAAAGACGACAGATCGACCAGGCGCGTCATCGCATAAAAAGGCGACACCGTTACGCGGCTATTAACCGAAATAGGGTATGAAGCCGACAGCGCAAAACGGTTGTACCGGTATTTTTGAAGAAGTCCTGCCCCATCAACAAACAGCGTCTGGCGATCAACGCGGGCTCCATAATCAATCCGGTGGGTCAGGTTGGTGTACTCAGCAAATAAGTCGCTGTTACGCAGCGTATTGGTCAAACTAATGAATCCACCGGCACGTAGTACATGGTTCTCCAGCAAGTCCGTCATGGTCACTTCCTGTGAATAGCCGAAGCCCTTGATGGGATCAATACGCCAGTTGGAAGGGGCATCATTGATACCAAATGTACCTTTGTAATCAAACGGCCCACGAATGGTGATGTTTTCCCGACGGCGTGTGCGTGGTGGTGCCGTTATCACACCGGGCGACGCACCTACAATGGAACGACGCTGACGATATTCGGTTGCTTTTACTACGTCGGCATCAAACTGATAATTGTCCGTATCGACTTCACCAGGCTCTAAGGCCATCTTTTTGATGGATTCGGATTTCGCTCCAGCGGCTACGTTGCGTCCGGCGGCACTTGAGTCGGCTGGTGTCCGATTGGGTTGTATCGTCGTGTCAGCTTTCGTCTGACCAGCCCGGGCGGCACTCGTTCCATTCAGGCGATTGCTGGCAGCGGCCCGTTGCGTAGGCGGTGTATTTAACGTTTGCGATACATCGAGTTTTGAACGAAATCCGATGTACTCGTCACCATTTTTCAGGCTACTATACACAAAACTTCCGTTGGTCGGATTTAGGTCATACAATCGGATACTTTGCGGAAAAGCTGTTACCTGACTGATAGCTTTTGATTCGGTTTCCAGCCGATACAGGTTCCGAATACCATTGACATCATTCAGAAAATAAATGGTTGTTTCGCTGGCGGGGATCGGCTGGGTCGAGTGCGAAAGTGAATCCGTCAACCGGACAACCGATAAATCCCGGGCGCTGCCTTCGTGTGTAAACAAGCTCATTTGGTCGCGGATGGATCGGTACGATCCTTTGTCAACACCAAGCGTATCTTCTTTCCGGTTTGAACTGAATACAACCTGACGAGCAGTACGTCCGACAAACGAGGGATATAAATCGTCGTACAGGTCATTAGTGAGCTGTTGATACGATCCCCGGTTGATGCTATAGAGAAACAAATCATTCTGTCCTTTTCGGTCGGCGCTCAGAACCAGACTACCACCGTCTTCCGATGCGTCCATCCAGACCACCTGCGATAATCCATTGACTTTTCGCTTGAATTCCTGCTTGGGCCGCTTCTCAAAGTTGGTGAACTGATACAGATTTGTCTGCCCTAACTCATCAGTTATTACCAGCAGATTATTTCCCTTCTGCCAAGCCAGCAAGGGTGTACAGGTGGGTCGAGCCTGCCCATCGAGCCGATACCCTCCCGACAGGACCGTTGTCTTTTTACGGTTCGTTGTATTGACAACCTCAACATTGAATTTACCGTCGCGAAGAATACTGTAAGCGATGAACTGTTTGTCGGGGCTTAGTTTCAAACTGATAAGCGAAGATTTATCATCGGCCGAGCTTACTTTCATCTGAAACTCGTCGGTGCCGCTCTGGTATGCCTGCGATACGCTACTGGCCATTCCTGCGTAGTATTCACGCCATTCGCGTAGGAACCGACTGTAAGGTACACCTAACGTACTGGTGATACTTTTTTCCTCATTGCGGATGATGCGCGTCAGGTTCAAAATGTTCGATACGTTATCGCGGCCGTAGCGCTGAACGATATAGTTCCAGATCGAATGCCCAACCCGCTCGGCTTCGGTACCCGACAAACCTGCCAGTATAGACGCTTTTTTGATCGGATGCGTAATCGACATGTCACGCATGTAGTCGTCAAGTTCCAGGCTGTTACCCTGAGCAATGTACGAAGCAATACCGGGCATAAACCAATCGGGCAAGGTCAACAGCAGCGAGCTTTGAAGGGCGTCTTTCAGGCTACCGCCGTAGAGCATATCGTACACAAACAGCATCGAGACATCGCGCACAATTTGCCGCCGAAAGCTGATTTGATCGCCTGTAAACGCCAGCTCAATGCGAGACTTTGACAAGTCCTGTTCATGTCGGCTTAAGCCACCCTGAGAATTGATACCAATGTTACTTTGGGCCAGTTCGGATGGGGAGTTGAAAAGAAAAATCTTGACCCGATTGTATGGGGTGTAGCCAAGAAATTCCGTAATCCGATCAAACTCCGACTCAGCATACTGAGCCGTCAGGTTGGCAATCTGCGTGCCATCCTGATAGTAGTAAATCTCGAAATTTGACGTTCGAATGATTTTCCATTCGAAGTCACGATACTGAATACGATTTTTACCAAATCGCTCAAGCGACGGGTAATTCTGCGCTGTGGCTACGCCCAGGACGCCCAGCCAAAGGCCCAACAACAAAATGTATTGATTTCGCATAACAAGACGATTACCGATAAGCCGGTACCACAGGCTTGAATACTGACTAAATAACGAATAAAATTTGATTAATCTGACGCCCGGCGTCCACGCTCCTGATTTGTGTAACTATAACGAAACACAGCGGCTAATATTCGCTTCGGGGTTCAAATCTTCACCATCCAGTAGATGCCGGGAAAACTGTTCGGCCAGATAAGGTGCCAGCGACACGCCTTTTGTGCCCATTCCCCCAAAAATACCAACTGTTGGATGCGTTGGATGAATGCCCACAAACGGTCGCCGGTCTTTGGTCGATGGACGGATACCTGCCTGCTGTGCCACAATCTGATACGGCACTTTCAGAATCGCGCGGACTTTCGATTCTAAAAACTCGCGCCCATCGTCAGTTGTTTCCCAATCCAGGTCATGCCAGCTGTAGGTAGCGCCAATTTTCAGCAATCCATCGCGAACGGGCAGAATAAATAAACCCTGATTGACAATGTTTTTAATTGAATACGTATCAGCTACGGCCGTCAGAATCTGACCTTTAACCGGATTGTAGGGAAGCCAGTCGAATAGGGAGTTATCGCGGGCCATCACGCCATCGCAAAAAATAACCGTACCAAATTCGATGTCTTTCCAGCCTACTTTCGTATCGCGGATGTGCAGGTCATCAACGGCTATGTGGCCTTCAAAATATTGGTTTTTCCGCATAAAATAGCCCTTGATCACCCGAACAAATTCCGTCAGATCGAGCCACCCGGCCTGCGTTACCTCCAGGCCGCCAAATGGATTAGTAATGCAGTCGCTATAAAGCTGATCATCAACCTTGTCTGATACGTAGGCGTTTGTCGCCGGATCTTCCAGTAGTGCCAGGTAATCCGTTTGTTCGCGCGCTGACCGAAAGGGGCGGTAAATGTTTTTCGGGTGAAAGAAGCGAACGTTGAGTTTTTGCTCAATGTCGGTATAAAATTGTTGCAGAAAGGGGAATAGATCGTCAGCTTTCCAGGTACGGACGAGCTTACGACCCGTGAGTGGGTTCACAATGCCTGCCGCCACCCCCGAAGCCGATGGCAATGCAGGATCGTCGGCCAGCAATACCGAACACCCGCGTTGGTCAAGGGTCCAGGCCAGTACCGACCCAGCCACCCCCTGCCCTACAATCAGAAAGTCGGCAGTCATGGATTAAAATGAAGAAAGTGAATGTTGCAGCAGCGGTTATTCTTCCTCTACTTTTACTCTTGACCGTTTCCGGTGAAGTTCTGCCAACCGCCTGTCGGCTAGCTCAATAACCCATTCTACCTGCTCTTCTATAGTCATATGGGACGTATCGAGCAGAATCGCGTCAGGCGCCTGCACAAGTGGGCTTTCGGCACGGGTCGTGTCAATGAGATCGCGCTTTTCGAGGTTCTGGATAATATCCTCCAGGTTAATCATTTCACCTTTTGCCAGCAACTCCTGCTGTCGGCGCTTGGCCCGGATGTAGACATCGGCCGTCATAAATACCTTTACTTCAGCGTTCGGAAAGACTTTGGTGCCAATGTCGCGGCCATCCATGACAACCCCCCGGCGACGGCCCATTTTTTGCTGCTGCGCCACCATGGCCCAACGCACTTCGGGAATAGCACTTACTTCGCTGACGATATTGGAGATATACATTTTCCGAATTTCCTCCTCCACGTTCAGGCCATTTAAACAGGTTTCGTTCTTACCCGTTCGATTGTTGTGCTTAAACGCAATGTGGATGTTATCCAGCGCAGCTATCACTTCTCTACTGTTGGAAAGAGCAACATGTTCCTGCAAAAAAAACAGGCTGACGGCGCGGTACATAGCACCCGTATCAATGTAGCCGTAGCCCATCTGAGACGCTACGGCTTTAGCAGTTGTGCTCTTTCCGCAACTTGAATACCCGTCAATAGCAATGACTATCCTCGGCATGAATAAGGGTCCGCTGAAGCGGGAAGATTTAGGCAAAATAACCACAAAATTAGAGCATAGTCAATGTAGATACGGGCAACAGGCCGACAAATAGCCTGGTTGTCAATATCGACTGACTGTCAATTTCAATTCCCGATGATCAGCGCGGAGCATCGCAAAAATGTATTCGTCCAGGTACTGGTTGTTTTTGACCGCAGCCTTTCGCAGGACGGCTTCGCGCTGATAACCAGCCGCTTCGAGCACCCGCATCGAGCCTATATTGCCTTCCAGTACGCAGGCAAAAATGCGATTAACCTGAAAATTCTGGAAGATATAATCGGTCATAAGGGGCAGCGCTTCGGTCATAATTCCCCGCCCCCAATAATTTTCGCTCAGCCAGTAGCCGATTTCGGCATTATAGCGGTAAATATCGTCCTTAACGGTAAAGCCAATATTCCCCACCGCCTGATTATCAATCTCAACAGCCAGGTTATTCGGTTGCTGGTATGATTTGTTTGAGCGCACCCAGGCGTGCGCATCGCGGGGCGTGTAGGGATACGGGAAAAAGTCACGGACGTTGTTCCAGATAAGTTTATTGCTGGCATGGCGTACCAATGATTCCTCGTCCCCCTCACGCCAGGGACGTAATTGGCCAATAGAAAGAGGAAAAGTAATCAACGTAGTAGTCAAGGGATGCAGAGAGTTAATTACGTCACTAACAACGTAAATAGCCAATCAAATGTTAATCCACCGAATCAGATATTAACACAACTGTCAGGCTGCGGGCACCGTGGGCACCGATGACCAACGATTGTTCAATATCGGCCGTTTTTGACGGACCCGCAATAAATACGCCGTAGGTAAGCGATTTTCGGTCAATGCGCTGGTAGGCTACGTGCATATTCGGCACAAGATCACTACGGTTGATAACCAACACCAAATGCTGCGTAATAAATGGCAATGAGCGATTCATCATGTTGGGCTCAGGCAACCAGATAGCCGCATTTTCGGCAACTCCAAATTCACCTTTCAGGATAGCCAGGTCAATCTGTTCCAGTACGTCTTTTCCCGTTTCCGGACCTATGGGTGTGAGACTCAGCCGTGATAAGGGCCTGGAGGATGCTATACGTTGTGCATCGGGGAAGGCCAATTGAAGCTGTTCTTCCAGTAAATCCCCAGCCTTTAACTCCATCAATTTGCCACCAACAAAAGCCAGGGCATCCCGAAAACGGGCGAATGAATCGTCGGTTTCGTTTACGAATGTTGGCACATCGGGCAATGGCACCAGATCAGGTTTGTTCTGTCGAATGCGGGCAAGAAGCGTCTCGCGGGTACTGGCCATAAAAACAACGTAGCGTTTAGTCTGCCAATACTACGAAATAACTTCATCTCTCCCTCACCCGATTTCACTCCACACGTAGCGGGATTCGTCGGAAAATGAACGTCACGGGCGATTTATGACACTAGTTTTAACCCATCCAATCCAGCAACCGAACCGTCGATACGTCATAAAAGCGATTTACCCCGATTTGACCAAAAAAGTAAAAGTTAATGAATTGTGAATCAGCGCCCCTAAAGACACGCCTATGAAAACAGACGTAATACTCGATCAGGACGAAGTGGCCATTCAGCAAATTTTTTCTCAGTTGGCAACAGCCTGGAACACGGGTGATGCAGTGGCATTTGGGCAGTGTTTAACCAAAGATTGCGACTACGTTACATTTACTGGACAGCATATAAAGGGGCGGCAGGAGAACCAGCAAATACACCATGATCTGTTCAATTCCTGGGCGCTGAAAGGCTCAATCCTGCACGCCGGTTCAGAGCCGCCCACAATCGCTTTTCTGAGCGATGCAATTGCGCTCATTCATTCAACCGGCACCATCCAACTACGTTTCCAGAAAAAACCACCAATTGACCGGCTATCCATCCAGACGACGGTCCTAATCAAAACGGGCGACGGCTGGAAAGTACGGGCGTTTCACAACTGTCGCGTTCAGAAACCGGGCTTATTTCAGCGTCTTCTCATGGCATTCAAAAGCAAGTAATTATCTACTAATCAGTCAAACTCATTGAAAACTCTCGTTTTTTTTACCGTTATGTCCCTCTCAGCCAGTAGAGCAATTTGGACGCAGTCAGAGCAATTTGGCGATGGTCGTGCGATGGCTTGCGCAGTCCTGAAACAGGCCGTCGAAAAATTTGCTACGTTTACATCAGGTAGCGATTTTCCGCCCCTGTGGGGCCAAAAAGATAGTAAACCCATATTGGCTACGTGTAACTAATAGTCGACAGCCATCAGTCGGTAACTCCTATTGACTGACCATTACCGACTTACGACTATTGACTAAAAAAACCATGACTCGCGAGCAACTTATCGGCACTATCGGCAAAAACGGCCGTCGCGTTAAAATGCAGGCATCAGACCTGTCGGGTTTCGACTTCAGCGGCCTCGACCTCACGCAGGCTGACCTGAGTTTTTCAAACCTCGAAGGCGCCAACTTTCGGGGGACTATCCTGCGGCAGGCTAACCTAAGTTTTTCAAATCTTGACGGAGCCGATTTTAGAGACGCCAATCTGTTCGAAGCAAACCTGAATTTTTCGGCGCTGGAAGGGGTCGACTTAACGGGTGCCAATGTAGAAGGTGCTACGTTCAATTTTGCTGGACGAACCAAATACCGACCTGACACGCCAACCCGACCTGAGCCGATCACCCTAACAACCATCCTGCAAAAACCCGGTTGGGGAACGCTCATTGGGTCTTTATTGGGCGCCCTGCTGATTTATGGCTGCAATGCCATCATCTATTTTACGCACCTGATCTGGGTTGCGAAAGACAAAGATCCGCTTCTGGCCGGTTTGTATCGGTTCCTGATTGTGCAGAATATGACGGATGGAGCCGTCGTCTTTTTATTGACATGGGCCTTATCCGGTTGGCTGGTTCGTCAGTTTCAGTCCGGCTGGCAACGGCATGCGGTCATCACTTTTGCCGTTATGATCAGCTATTTTATCATCAATCAGGGCCTTTACGTAGCGCTAGGCAAAGAGTATATTGAGGCATTGGCCAAGCGGCCGGAAGGTATCGCCGATACGGCCCCCTGGTATTTTTATGTGTTCGGTGACCTGCTGATTGCCAACATATTTTTGTATGTCCTACTACAGGGCCGTCAGCTAACCCGAAAGCTCTCTGAGCAGGAATTTCAGTTGCTCAATATGGAGAAGCTCAAAACACGCGCTGAACTGGATGCATTGCAGGCCAAAATCAATCCGCACTTTTTATACAATGCCTTGAATAGCATTGCCAGTCTGGTACATGAAGATCCCGATAAAGCCGAAGAAATGACGCTCCTGCTGTCGAAACTCTTTCGCTATTCAACTGGGCGTGAAGGTGAATTATTTGCCTCGCTGGCCGACGAACTGGAGATGGTTAAAACCTATTTACAGGTAGAGCAGGTTCGTTTTGGCAACCGGCTTGTGTTTAGTGTCGAGGTGTCTGATCCAGCGCTCAACGAACTACGACTTCCTCAGTTTCTGCTTCAGCCCGTCGTCGAAAATGCGATCAAACACGGCATTGCCAAACGAGCCGACGCAGGACGTATCGATATCCGGATTTATGAGAAAAACGGCGAACTGAACCTCTGTGTCCATGATAATGGCCCGGCTTTCCCCGATGATATGAACGGCGGTTATGGCCTTCGCAGCGTTCAGGACAAACTTAAATTGCTGTATGGCGAAGATGCCCGCGTTGAACTTCAGAACTGGCCGCTCAAACAGATTCTATTGTCTATTCTTATGACGAAAGTCAGGAGTACGCCCTCCACGATAACACCCGACGCTAATTAAAACGCCTTATGCCACTCCCTTTAAGAACCATCCTTATCGACGATGAATCATTGGCCGTCAGCCGATTACGTCGATTACTAAATAAACACAGCGATACGTTTGAAATCATAGGCGATGCCTCGAATGGAGCCGAAGGTTTAACCCTAATTGAAGCCGAACGACCCGACGTAATTTTTTTAGACATTGAAATGCCCTTGCTTAATGGCTTCGAAATGTTATCGAAAGTGACATTTATGCCGATGGTCGTCTTTGCCACCGCCTTCGATCAATATGCCATTCGGGCCTTTGAAGAGAATTCCGTCGATTACTTACTAAAACCAATTGAATCGGATCGACTGGCCCGAACCGCGCAGAAAATCAGGACATTGGCTGAACGTACGGACGCGGCTCCAGCTACAAATCCGATGACGGACAACGTAATGCGGCTACTGGCTCAGATGCAGCCGAAGAAAGAAATCTATTCCATTTCGGTCAAAACGGGCGAGAAAATCAAGTTGATTCCCCTCACCGACATTGCCTATTTTGAAGCCGAAGACAAGTACGTCTTTCTGTCCACAATGGACGGGCAAAAATTTTTAACGACCTATACGTTAACAACGCTCGACGAGAAGTTACCCGATATGTTCGTGCGGGTCAGCCGGTCGGCCATCGTGAACCGGCATAGAATTGCGGAAGTCCATCGGCATTTCGACGGTAAGTTTCTTCTGGCGATGAGTGATAAAAAAGGAACGAAACTCACCACGGGCAGTACGTATGGCGAAGCCGTCCGGCAATTAATGGAACTTTAGCTAACCAATCTGATGAAAGCCGCTACCGAACGTAAAATCATTCGCTGGTTTCATATACTGGCCAGCATTCCAATTCTTGGCTACATTTATGGACCAGTCGCGTCGCTCCCCGTACCGGCTTTTGCGGTGAAATTTGTTATCCTTCCAGCCGTGATTTTATCGGGATTCTGGCTATGGCTAGGCCATCGGGTCAAGAAATGGTGGCGCGCCACAGGAATGCGTACTCAATGATTGACGGAAAGACGTTATTTTTGCTCTATATACCGTTCGTGATGAGCAAGAAAAATCGCAATGCCGCTGGTGTCGTGTATTCTACCGACCCGAATTTCCGATACGAATCCAACGAAATGCCCGAAGCTGAAACGCTGCCCCCAGCCCAACAAAATCTCAAAATATGGCTGGTCAAGATGGGCGGCAACAAAGTAGTGACGACCGTACGCGACTTCATCGGCACCAGCGAGGATCTGGCTGAACTGGGTAAACAACTAAAAGCCGCCTGTGGGGCAGGCGGCTCAAGTAAAGACCACGAAATCCTAATTCAGGGCGACCACCGCGATAAGGTGCTGACGTGGCTTACTGGTAATGGATATAAGGCAAAAAAAGCGGGCGGCTAAAGAAAGATGTAGGATACATTATAGCTGATGTAGTTTCAGTACTCTACAGCTAATCAATCGATTCCCCCCATCCATTTCTTCAATGGCTTTGTAAAGAGAAGCAGTACAAAGCCCGCTACCAGCGCAAACACAGCTACACTCTGAAACATACTTGGCATTTGCTGAACATTTTTCTCGTCAAAGCCGCCAGCAAACAAGCCCGCAATCAGGTTGCCCAGCGACGAACCTACAAACCAAAGACCCATCAACTGGCTGCTATACCGTTTGGGCGACAGCTTGGAAAATGCACTCAGTCCTACCGGGCTCAGGAACAGTTCGGCAACGGTAAAAAACAGGTACGTAAATGTTAAAAACAGGGGTGACGTACGTACGCCAGTCAGCGCTACGTGAGCTGCAAATACCATCACTACGTAGGCTACCCCCAACAACAGTAGCGAAACAGCAAACTTGGCCGGTACTGGAAAACTGATCTTTCGGTTGGCCAGAAAAATCCATAATGAGGCCATTACCGGCGAAAAAATCAGGATAAACGCAGGATTGAGATTCTGGAACCAACTTGATGGAATCTGCCAGCCAAAAAATACCAGATCCGTGTAGCGATCCGCAAAAATTTGCAGCGAGGAGCCTTGCTGCTCATTACCCGCCCAATACAGCGCTGATGCCACAAAGAATATAAATAAAACGACTACCCGCTTTTTCTCTGTGCTATCCAGCCCGCCCGCAACCAGAATATACGTAAAATAACTGACTGCTATGAGCGAAATGATAGTGCCCATCGCTCTGGCCAGGCCCTGTGCAGTAGTCAGGTCCAATACGCCCGTCAGTTGCAAAATCGCCATTAGTGCCACTATAAATACCAGAAATACCAGCAATGAGCGATTTCCGCTTGACGTCTGTTTTTCAGTGGCTTGTGCCTGCGCTACGTACTGACCACGATCGCCCAGGTAACGCTGTCCGAGTGTACGGTATGTAATAAGGCCAAGCCCCATCGCTACCGCAGCCGCTCCGAAACCATAGTGCCAGCCCACTTTCTGACCCAGATAGCCTACCACCGAAATTCCGAGTAATGAACCGGTGTTGATTCCCATATAAAAGATCGAAAAAGCCGCGTCTTTACGAGCCCCACCTTCGGGATACAGTTCGCCAACGATTGTACTGATATTTGGTTTGAGCAAACCTGTCCCGAGGGCCACAACACATAACCCACTGTAAAATAAGCCCGGTCCCGACGGAAAGGCCAATATGATATGACCGAGCATAATCACTAAGCCACCATACCAGATGGACTTACGTTGCCCTAGCAGATTATCGGCAATCCAGCCACCGGGTAACGAGAGAAGATAAACGGACGCCGTGTAAATGCCGTAGATAGCCGCTCCGTCAGCTTCGTTAAGGCCCATTCCACCCCGAACATTGTCAATCAGGAACAGCAGCAGGATAGCCCGCATGCCGTAGTAGCTGAACCGCTCCCACATTTCGGTGAAAAACAGAACGAAAAGGCCTACTGGATGGCCTAGCAGTGTTTTTTGTGGGATAGGCTCAGGAATGGTAGCTTCCATATAGTTGGGTTAACAAGTCAGTTTGCCGAAGAAAGTATAGCTTATGTAACGAAAAATAGTCGTAAATATACCCTCAATGTCTGAAATCGGCAAGGCTTGCCCGTTACAGGTCAGGATCAAAGTCCCACAAGTCATCATAAGCGGTTTTATCGCTTAAACCAGTCGTTACGTACCCTTTTGAGCTAATGGCAAACCCAACGGCCTTCGTCCGGACAGCCCCTTCAAAAGGAGTTTTTGTCATCCAGGAATCATTGGTCGGATCATAGACCCAAACCGTAGTATCACAGGAACCTGTCATTATATAGCCTATTCCCTTAATGGCAAAACCTACGCCATAGGCTCGGGGGGCGGCTGTAGCTGGAAGGCTGTGACGTTCGAGCCACGAATCTTTCATGGAATCATACGCCCAAAAATCATTTTGACTGATGGCATCTGACATACCAGTTCCCAGGTAGGCAAGGTTGTTGATGACAAACGTAGTCGCTCCGGTACGTGCGCTACCACCAAAATCAGCCTTGCGTGCCCAGGTGTCGGCAGCGGGGTTATATGCCCAGAAGTCGCGCTGATCGTTGCCATCAGAACCGGTACCTACGAAACCCATCCCGCTCATCGTAAACGCAACCGCCGAACGCCGGGCTGAACCACCAAAATCGGCAACGCGTTTCCAAGCGTTTGCGTTTGGGTCATATTCATATACATCACGAAGCAGACTGCTCTTCCCATTGATACCCAGGCCGACATACCCTTTTGACCCAACCGAAAAACCAACGGCTTCACTACGTGCTTCGCCCGGAAAACTGGTTTTCTGCGTCCAAGCATTCTGTGCAGGATCGTATGTCCAGAAATCCCGAAGCGGTTGGTTTCTGCTGTCGACCCCCGTTCCGATAAAGGCGAGATTGCCAATCGTGAACGTAACCGCCGAACTGCGGGCGGTTCCTTCAAATTCAGATTTGATAGTCCAGTCACCAAGTGGGCTATAGGGCACTATCTTATCTCCGCAGGCTTGTAGTAGAAAGAAACTACAGTACAGGCAGAAAACGATATAAATGTATTTCATAAGGTTATTACGTTTAACTCATATGCTGAATGACTTGTCGTAGTAGTACTTTCGCTCAGAGCCGTGCCACGGTTCCTAAGTGCGTTCAACACAACTGTGGCACGGCTCTGAGCGAAAGTACTACGTGGTCCAGGCTTAACTTTTTTAGGCAAAGTTTCTTATGTTCGTCCACACCTCGTTTTTAGTCTATACTACTACCTGAATTCAATCATGCTGCTTCCCTTCGATTTCCGGAAAGACCCCTACCTGATTCTCGATTTCTCCGCGACTAACCCTGATCTTGCCACGTTTGATCTAACCGATACGGCTACGTTTACTGACTATGTCTTTGGCAAATTGCGGGCATCTGGCGCGAAGGTCGGCGTGGGCGGTTACAACGAGCATCGGGTCATCTACCGACGTAGTGAACACTTTACTACGTCCCAGGAAGAGCGCCCGTACGACGGACCGCGCGAGATTCACCTTGGCATCGACTTTTGGGTTGAAGCAGGAACGCCGGTTTTTGCTCCATTGGATGGCATCGTTCATAGCTTTCAGGATAATGCCCATTTCGGAGACTATGGCCCGACAATTATTTTGGAACACCCAAGTAGCGCGGCTTTCCAACCGCGCTACTCGCTCTATGGCCATTTGACCCGTCAGTCATTGGAAGGGTTGTATGAGGGCCAACCGTTTAATGCGGGTGATAAACTGGGGGAAGTTGGCCCCTACCCCGAAAACGGCGACTGGCCTCCGCATCTCCATTTCCAGCTTATGACCGACATGCTTGGTCTAAAAGGTGATTTCCCCGGCGTTTGCTCGCTCACTAATCGGGCTAAATATTTGGAGATTTGTCCCAACCCTAATACACTATTGGATATTCCGGGATTGAGTTAAGGACAAATAACTTGACCAGATATCAAGCCAAAATCATTTCTTTTAAAATATTTTGAAATTACAAAAACAATTCATTACATTTGGGCATGACATTCGAAGAAGCCAAAGACAAATTCATTCATACCTGGGGGACACTGGCCACCCAGTGGGGTATCAATCGCTCGATGGCGCAACTTCATGCATTGCTGTTGATTGCGCCTGAAGCTCTGGCAACCGAAGACGTAATGGAACAATTGCAGATTTCGCGGGGGAACGCCAGCATGAACTTACGCGATCTGATGGATTGGGGGTTGATTTATAAACAGCTTAAACCAGGCGAACGTCGCGAGTTTTTCATCGCAGAGAAAGACATCTGGAAAGTAGCCCGGCAAGTGGCTAAAGAACGTCGTCGCCGGGAAATTACGCCTGTTATTGAGGTCTTAAATGAACTGAAATCGATTGACGCCGACACACCAGAAGCACACGAATTCCAGCGTGTTATGGTCGGTTTGAGCGGTGTTGTTGGTTTTGCAGATAATACGCTCAATGCCGTTATTAAAGCGGAGGAAAATTGGTTGATGGGTCAGTTTCTAAAGGTTTTTCGCTGATATTTTTTTGCTAATTAATTTCATTTATTTCTGAAAGTTTAGAATATATAAACTTATGAAAAAACTGATCATTTATGACGAAAGTTGCCCAATGTGTAAACTCTATACAAAAGGCATGGTGGCCGCCGATACCACCGGTTGCTTAGCTCGAATTGGCAGCGGTCAACTTACTCAGGACACAATATCCCGGATAGATCCTCAACGAGCCCGACACGAAATACCGCTGGTTGATCTTGACGGTGGTGAAACATTATATGGCGTGGACACCTGGATCTATGCCTTTGGGCAACGGAACAAACAGATCGAGAATTTATTGTCAATGCGGTGGTTTAAGACTGTTCTGCAGAAACTGTACGCGTTTATTTCCTACAACCGACGTATTATCATAACATCGGCGCCGGGTCGCTGGCAACTATTCGACCTTCAGCCAGAGTTTCGGCTAAGCTACCGTCTTGCTTTTATTCTGGTCGTTTTCGGGATTCTCACCGGCCTCTTCGTAACTGTCAATTTTCCGGTGTGGGCACCGGCAGTTATGATTCTAATCGTTGGTCAACTGATCGTCACCAGCCTGTCTCTTTTTAGTCTGCACGACGACAATTTTCTACCAACACTGCTGGATTATACGGGTCATCTAGGCATGAGTCTGTTGGTAGGCAGCCTAATTAGCGCTGTCGGTTTAACTGCTGGCTGGGCAGCACTCGTCCTAATCGGCAATGCATTAATTATTGGCCAGCACTTCATCCGAACGTATCGGCTCGGTCTCAGTCCCTGGCTGAGTGTTTGTTTCACGGTGTTGTTTTTCCTCTTGCTACGTCCATTATGAAACCTCCCAAAATCATTCTTGCTGGTGGCAGCGGCTTCATCGGTCAACTCCTGATTGAGCATTGGAAAAAGGACAGAATGGAGGCTTACTATGGGCGCATTTTTCCTGCGGATTGAAACCGAGCTGGTACTCAAAAGTCGGAACGAAGTACCACGAAAATTGCTGGATGCTGGCTTTACACTTAATTTCTCAAACGCAAAAGACGCCATTGTCGCGTTGACGTAATCACTTAGTCAAAAATTCCACAACCGCCTTCGCAAATTCGGGCGTACGCATAGCCCCACCATGATCGCCTGGGACGATGACCAGTTTAGAACCCGGCACGGCATCAACCAGAGTCTGCGGATCACCGTTGTCTTTGTCCTGATTTCCATTCACGACCAATACCGGAACCTTAACCTTACCCAGTTCCGCACGAGACGTAACGGGCTGGAACTCCTGCAAGCGAGCTAGTACGACCGTATCGGCGCCAGATTTTTTGGCGTAGTCGATGGCGGGTTGCAACTCGGGATGACTACCGGGTTTGGTCAGGGCTTCGTGGAAATTCTTGCGCCGAAACCAGTTGGGGTCTGAGAAATCGACACTGATCCCACCCATTACGGCCCGGTGCACCTGCTTGTCCATTGTTAGTAATTTTGCCGTCAAAATAGCCCCGCGTGAGTAGCCCACTACGTCGTAATTCGTCAGGCCGAGGTGTTTCATGAGCGCTATTACGTCTTTTAGTTCGGCATTATCCCGATAGGCTTCGGCGGTATGCGGTTTGTCAGACTGACCATTTCCACGCAAATCCAGCATAACCACTTTGAAACCAGCGTCGGCCAGCGCCTGCCGAACGGGTGCCCGTTTCCAGCTTTCGCTATTAGAGATGAAGCCATGTAACAGCACAACGGGCTTTCCTTCGCCCAAAACGTCGTAATGAATTTTGGTTCCGTCAAAGGATGTGAACAACGGCTCACGGGAAGTTTGAGCGCGGCTCAGAAACGAAAGCAACAGGCTGATAACAAATAGAAATAGTTTCATGCAATAGGCAAACTACGGGTAAGGCATATGGTAACCAAATAAGTCTAACCTTTCGGCATTCTACCGGGTTATCTTAGGTATAACGATCAACTCAACGAACATGGCAACGCTAGTAAATCACCAAAGCTCTGAGGATAAAGAGCTAATTGCTTCACCTATGGGGCTGATTGACGCCGAAGACTTCAAAAATCAAAGCACTCCTATAGATGCCCTGTTCCCCGAAAACGGGGACGACGACTCCGATGAAGAGTATATCGAGGAAGAAGACCTGAACGATGAACCCGTAGACGATGATGGTGATCCAACCGGCGAACATGATCATCATCAGGACGATAACTACGCGTTAGGTGGTCACGTAACCCGGTCGGGGTCGTAAATAGACTTGTAAGGTTTTTGACACCTTATAGGCCTGAAGGTTAAGCATTTAAAATAACAATAACATGAATTCTAATAACAATAGTGATTATAATCCAGCCGACGACGATAATCAGGGCGTTGCGCAATTATTAGCCCAGGCGGAAGAATCCAACGCGGGTATACCGCAGGCTACCTACATGAATCCAGTTACAGCGCAGGGCCCGGAGCCTGAAAAAGCCGAGGTTAACGATCATGACGATGTACCGTCAGATGGCACAACAAACGGCGTCAATGATGATATGCTGGAGGAGGAAGATGTAGAAGATGGTGATCTAAGTGAGGAAGAGGAATAGCGTATAATCAAAAATGATGAGTACATTTCGGTGAAGCATTGCCTAGCTTGCCTGACACCGCAGCAATAACCTTATGAATACCAATCAGTTAGCCCAACTTATTTTACGCCTTGGTTTAGGAATCAACATGCTCATGCATGGCCTCGTGCGTATACCGAAACTGGGCGAATTTGTAACCAAAACTGGAGCGGGATTTGCCAATACGATTTTGCCATCAATCCTGACAAAATCGTTCCTATATACGCTTCCATTTGTCGAGTTAGCTAGTGGTATCCTGATTTTGCTGGGCGGTCAGCTAGGTAAGTGGGGTTATTTTTTAGGCGGACTAACCATCGGTGCTCTATTATTCGGTACTACGTTAAAAGAAGATTGGGCTGGCGCAAGTACGCAAATGATATATGTTATAGCCTTTTATCTTGCTCTTCGCGGGCTAAATGAATCTGGGCGGGGCCGCTTTCGCTAAGATTTTTGGCTAGTCTTTGCAACCGTTGAAAACCTGGTGGACTCAATATAGGGAAACCAATCAAGTTAATAATGAGATCAACGTTGTTTTTGACTATCCTTTTCACTGGCAGTTTACTCACGTTTTCCGCTTGCCAACAAGAGAGTGTTCCCTCCCAGCCCGGGCTTCCTTATCAATCCTCCTTTCAACGCGACAGTGATGGATGGGTTGCCGGTATTACCGACTATGGCACGGCCCAGGATAGCATTATGGAATTTAGAGCGGCCTATAAGAGATTGCCCGCTCCATTGGATACAACCCGTAAATCCCTGATGCTGGAGAGCATGAATCGCAGTGACGATGCTTTCATGTTTATCAAAAAGAAAGTGACGGGTCTACAGCCCAACAACGATTATTCACTGCTTTTCGAGATCGAACTGGCGTCAAAATATGGCACTAATTCTATAGGTATCGGCGGTTCGCCTGGCGGAAGTGTTTATCTGAAAGCGGGTGCTTCGGCTGTTGAGCCGGTCAAGGAGTTGAAAGACGGGTTTTATTCGCTCAACGTTGATAAGGGCGCTCAAAATAATGATGGTACAGCGGCTATTCTGCTGGGAAACATTGGCGCCGGTGACGACGTAACAGATTATAAACTCATCACACGCACCAACACCGATAAGCCGTTCACAGCCAGGACGAATGCCCAGGGCGAACTGTGGCTGCTTGTTGGGACCGATTCAGGCTTTGAGGGACTTACGACTTTGTATTACAGCAGCATTAAAGTAACAACGAGAAGTATCAATTAACAGCAGGCTGACTGATTTATTCAACGTAGCGAATGCCATTACTAACGTAGTGGCATTCGTTGTTTACCGCTCGGAACATTTACCCAAAGACGTTACGTTGTTTCGGTCGAGTTGCCAGCAATTGCCGTAGACGTCTGCGTACTGAATCCGCAAATGAAATGATGTATCATCAACAACGGACTCTAGTAATTCTGCTACTCGTTCATTGTGAACAGTTGATAACAGGTTCACACTGTCACCAGATTTTAAGACATTACCTTTTTGCATACTTCCGTACAGGTAGCCATAATTAAACTGCTTACCACTGTCTTTTACAACCTTCAGCAAACGCTCTCGCAGTTGTTGCCTAAACAAAGTATTGTGATTGTCGAATAGCTTCCCCTGGTAATACACCTCTACGTTTTTTATAATGGCAGGCCCTACCCCATCATTCGCCAGGTTGAGAGAAAACTCGTCGTCAACATGGCTTTTTGGCGTCTGTAAATATGGCCACACGGATGCCTGCTGTTGCTCGCGGGCAATCTTCGTCTGAAAAATAGAAACAACGAGTGCGGCCAAACTCAGAAATGTAGCTGAAATACCGAGAAGAAGTTCAATGTTGATGCGTCGCCGAGGCTGGGCCATAAGTAAATAGGCTATACGTAATGAGATACCTGAAATAACGGAAACTTTACGATATTTGTCCAACCTGCCCGGAACGTACACCCCCGGCAGATTGTTAAAAATATATTGCAGCGGTGCGAAAACCACGCAATTAACCGAGACTATGAGTAAGGACGCGGACATTTTAGAAAGCATAACCAACGCCGAATATAAATACGGATTCGAGACGCTGATTGAGGCTGATGAGGCCCCTGTGGGCCTTGATGAAAGCACGATTCGTTTTATTTCCGCCAAGAAAAACGAGCCTGACTGGTTACTTGAAAACCGGTTGAAAGCTTTTCGGATGTGGCAGGAAATGACTGAACCCAAATGGCCGAATGTTAAATACCCCAAGATTGACTATCAGGCCATTAAGTATTATTCGGCTCCGAAACAAAAGAAAACTGTCAACTCGCTCGACGAAATTGATCCTGAACTACTCGATACGTTCAAGAGATTAGGCATTTCACTCAACGAGCAGAAGCGATTAGCAGGTGTCGTTGAGCAGGAAGGCGATCGGCCGCGTGTAGCTGTCGATGCCGTAATGGACTCTGTTTCAGTAGCCACCACGTTCAAAAAAGACCTTGCTGAACGCGGTATTATTTTCTGTTCCATTACCGAAGCCGTTCATGATCATCCCGAGCTGGTGAAGAAATACATGGGCTCGGTAGTACCCGCTAGAGACAATTACTTTGCAGCGTTGAATGCCGCCGTCTTCACCGACGGATCGTTCTGCTACATTCCCAAAGGGGTTCGCTGCCCAATGGAATTATCGACCTACTTCCGCATCAACGCGGCTGGTACGGGACAATTTGAACGGACGCTGATCATTGCCGACGAAGGGTCGTATGTGAGTTACCTTGAAGGGTGCACAGCTCCGATGCGGGATGAGAATCAGCTTCACGCGGCTGTGGTTGAGCTAGTTGCCCATGCCGATGCTGAAATCAAATATTCGACAGTACAAAACTGGTATCCGGGCGACAAAGAAGGCAAAGGTGGCATTTATAACTTCGTAACCAAACGCGGTATTTGCGAAGGTGCCAATTCCAAAATTTCGTGGACGCAAGTTGAAACGGGTTCTGCCATTACGTGGAAATACCCTTCAGTAATCCTGAAAGGCGACAATTCCATTGGTGAGTTCTATTCTGTAGCGGTTACGAACAACATGCAGCAGGCTGATACGGGTACAAAAATGATCCATATCGGCAAGAACACCAAGAGCCGGATCGTATCGAAAGGTATTTCGGCGGGTAAAAGTCAGAATTCCTACCGGGGCTTGGTGCAGGTCTTGAAACGTGCCGAAAACGCGCGCAATTACTCGCAGTGCGACTCGTTGCTGTTGGGCGATAAATGCGGAGCACATACATTTCCGTACCTGGAAGTGAACAATCCCACGGCTACGGTTGAGCATGAAGCGACTACGTCGAAAATTGGTGAAGATCAATTGTTCTACTGCAACCAGCGTGGTATCCCAACCGAGCAGGCGGTAGCGCTCATTATAAATGGGTACGCCAAAGAAGTATTGAACCAGCTGCCGATGGAGTTTGCTGTAGAAGCCCAGAAACTTCTGGCCATCAGCCTGGAAGGAAGCGTTGGCTAATTAACTTTTAAGTTTTTGATATATTGAAGCCTCTGCGGAAACGTGGAGGCTTTTTTCTGCACACTAAGACGATGTAAATTCCGTATTCATTCAAATACCCCACTCACCAATTCACCGATGTCGCTACGTAGTTTCTTACTCTGTTCATTATTTGGCCTACTGGCGTTTACGGCCACTGCCCAATCCCGACGACGGGCTCAGTTGACAACTCCTCAGAACAACGGGCCGGTACCAGTGGTATCCGCTCCGCAGACTCGTTTGCTGGAGAGTATGATGATGAACAGTTCGCTGATGAATCGGGCAATAAAGTATTCGATTTATTTACCACCCGATTATTACACATCAAATCGGCGGTATCCGGTAGTGTATTTGCTGCACGGACTGGGCGATAATGAAGGGAGTTGGATACAGTTTGGTGAAGCAGACCACATTGCCGATGCAGGAATCAGGTCGGGGGAGCTACCGCCGATGATTATTGTCATGCCTGATGCGGGCGTTACTTGGTATGTGAATGATTATCAGAACAAAGTTCGCTACGAAGATATGTTCGTGCAGGAACTGATTCCGCACATTGACTCGACCTTCCGAACCCGTACCCAGCGGGAATTCCGGGCCTTGTCAGGCTTGTCAATGGGTGGATTTGGTTCATTAATGCTGGCCATGCACCACCCGGAATTATTTGGTAGCTGTGCAGCATTAAGCGCAGCCGTCCGCACGGATGAAACCTTTGCGGCCATTCCAGAGGAACGATACAATACCGTTTATGGCCCCATCTTTAGTGGGCCTGCCAAGGGACAGGACAGGTTGACTGTTACCTGGAAACGCAATAGCCCGATTACGCTGGCTAAATCAGCACCAGAAGGTGACCTTGTTAAGGTTCGCTGGTATGTTGATTGTGGGGACGACGATGCGCTGACTGTTGGCAACGCCATGTTGCATCTTGCACTACTTGACCGTAAAATTCCACATGAATACCGCGTTCGCGATGGGGCGCATACGTGGTCATACTGGCGCACCGGCCTTCCGGATGCACTGAAGTTTATTGCCGTAAGCTTTCACCGTTAATTGTTATTACCCCGCTTCTGAATCGGAACAATCGCTTCGGTCTCATCCCACGCCAATGACATATCTATACCATTTGTTGCCGGTCTGAAACTGATATAAAACTGTTCGGCCATTGGACTGTGTTTTTGTGATAGGACCGGCACACGTAGTACGTCTTTCGTCTGGTCGTAATTAGTGCCCCATTGTCCCGTTTCGCTGTTGAATATAACAATCCAACCGTTCTGCGATGGGATAGTCCAAAGGGAATAACTTCCCTCATCTAAAGGTTGTCCGGCCACCACTACGTTCTGGTCGAAGTCAATTACAGTGGCTTCATTGGCGCCCGTACGCCACACTTTCCCGTAGGGCACCAGGCCACCAAAAATTTTACGTCCTTTCTTGTAAGGCTGGCAATAATCGACCTTAACCTTTAAACCATTTTGATCAATCTGCGCAATCGCTTCGGGACTGCTGGATTTGGTCCAGCTACGTAGCGTAAAGAAGCCAACAAGCACCACAGCGGCCAGAATACCGAGGATAATAAGGATGCGTTTCATGGGTATAAAGTGGTTTTAAACGGACAGCCTGCAAGGTAGGAAGATTTTGTAACTTGCAGGCTTTCTTAAGTTGCCCACCGAAGTATAATGTCTCGAATCGACTATCCACTCATTTACCCAGACCTTCGCAAGAACGAAACAGAACCATCTGGTGGCTACGTAGAAATGCACCTAACACACGCATCTCACGAAGCGACCCGAAACATTGAAACTGCAATTATTCTGGCCAGACAAGGTTTCAAGGTACGGCTTTTACCAATTGATAATACACCACATATCAAAAATCCGGACGCTTATTTTATTGATCAGGATATCATAGTAGAGTTTAAGCATAACTATACACCCACTGCTTCAGCGATCGAACGTGAAATACGTAATGCCAAAAAGCAGGCCGATTATATTTTGATCCACATAATGAGCAGTATTACAAAAGGAGAATTGATAAGAGGCCTAAAATTACAAATTCACCGGGCGGAGAATGTAATTGCCGTGTGGATGCTTCTGGAAGAGACATTATATCAATTTACGCCAACTGAAATTCGAGACGGCACGATTGAGTTAAAAATACAATGGGGTGACACGGCCGAACCGCATCACCCCAAGGAGGGGCCTGGGATCTCTCCCTGACCGCTACAAATTTACAATATATCTATAGGTAAAACTAGTGAAACCATATAAAAAATTATATGATTTCACTAGTTTTATGATTACTACGCCGTTTCTTTCTTCAACTTATCGCGCAATTGAAACAGCTCATCGCGAAGGCGGGCGGCTTCCAGGAAGTCGAGATCTTTGGCGGCACGTTCCATTTTGGACTGCGTCTCGTTGATAACTTTTTCCAGATCGCCTTTGCCCATGTATCGCACGACAGGGTCGGCCGCGATGCGAATTTCTTCCGGCTCTACATAGAAATGTTTTGCTTTCGAATCGGCCACTTTGGTCTGTCCCATAATGGATTCGCGCGACTTCAGTACGGTTGTTGGTGTGATGCCATTATCCGTATTGTACTCCAACTGAATAGCCCGACGCCGGTTTGTTTCGTCAATCGCCTTTTCCATCGATCCCGTAATTCGGTCGGCATACATAATCACCTTGCCGTTAACGTTTCGGGCGGCACGGCCAATGGTCTGAATCAAAGACCGGATGTCGCGCAGAAAGCCTTCCTTGTCGGCATCCATAATGGCTACCAGCGATACTTCAGGCAAGTCCAGACCTTCCCGCAGTAGGTTAACGCCCACCAGTACGTCGAAATTACCCAAGCGTAAATCACGCAGAATTTCGACCCGATCAAGCGTTTTCACTTCCGAGTGAATGTACCTTGTTTTGATACCAACCCGGTCCAGATACTTGGTCAGTTCTTCGGCCATTCGCTTGGTTAACGTAGTGACCAGTACCCGTTCGTGGTTCTTGATTCGGGCATCAATGGATTCGAGCAGATCGTCAATTTGGTTCAGGCTCGGGCGTACTTCAATCTCGGGATCAAGCAGCCCCGTTGGCCGAATAAGTTGCTCTACCACAACCCCCTCACTCCGACGAAGTTCATAATCCGACGGCGTGGCCGATACGTAAATCGACTGACCCGACAAGTCCTCAAACTCCTGAAACGTCAGCGGCCGATTATCCATCGCCGATGGCAGTCGGAAACCATAGTCAACAAGAGCGGTTTTTCGGGAGCGGTCACCACCCCACATCGCCCGGATTTGCGGAATCGTGGCGTGGCTTTCATCGACAACCATCAGGTAATCGTCTGGAAAATAATCAAGTAAGCAGAAGGGTCGCTGGCCGGGTTGCCGCTTATCAAAATAGCGCGAATAGTTTTCAATACCTGAGCAATACCCCAGTTCACGCATCATTTCAAGATCAAATTCAGTACGCTCCCGAATACGAGTGGCCTCCTGTTCCCGAAACTCGGACTCAAAGTAACGTACCTGAGCCACCATATCGTCCTGAATCTGATACATGGCACTATTGAGCGTATCACGACCCGTCACGAACAGGTTGGCCGGAAATATGGTGACCATATTCTCGCTGGTGATTTTCTTGCCCGTTGAGGGATCAATCTGCTGAATGGTTTCAATTTCGTCGCCGAAGAAAATAACCCGGTAGGCAAAATCAGCGTATGCTACGTAGAGATCGACGGTATCGCCTTTGACGCGGAAGTTACCGCGTTCAAATTCCCCTTCCGTTCGGCTATACAGAATGCTGACCAGTTGGTGCAGAAAGTTATTACGGCTCATCTGTTCACCAACCGCAATACGCACGACGTTACGTTTGAACTCTTCGGGATTGCCCATGCCGTAAATGCAGGAGACCGATGCGACAACGATAACATCCCGCCGACCGCTCATCAGGGCCGACGTTGCCGCCAGTCGTAGTTTGTCGATCTCTGCGTTGATAGCCAGATCTTTCTCGATATACGTATTGGTCGTGGCAATGAACGCTTCCGGTTGGTAATAGTCGTAGTAGCTAATGAAATACTCGACAGCGTTTTCGGGAAAAAACTGCTTAAACTCACCGTAAAGCTGGGCTGCGAGGGTTTTGTTATGGCTTAAAACGAGCGTTGGCCGGTTGGTTTGGGCAATGAGGTTGGCCACTGTAAATGTCTTTCCGGAACCGGTTACGCCCAATAACACTTGCGCGGGTTCGCCTTCGTTTACGCCCTTGACTAACTTTTCAATTGCCTTAGGCTGATCGCCCGTGGGTTGAAATTCCGAGGTTAATTTGAAGTTCATCGTATCGTTGTGAATCTGGACAATTTACGAAGATTTGGACTGGATTGCAAGAGCGGTTTTTAAAATAAACACAACGTCAACGTCCTCACTTGTTTGTCCAGAAACAGCCCAAATCCTTCCTGTTTTATAAAATCTCGTAAATGTGCCTGTGGCTCCCGAATCACATAATCAGTAAATTGCCTCCCGAATTTGACCTATTCATGGATAATAACTACCAACCTGCTGAGTATGTTGATTATGTGAAGAAGCAGCCCGTCTGGGTGTTTTGTCTGCTTTCGTTTTTCACATTTGGACTTTACACCATTTATTGGTTTTACAAATCCTGGCGCTTCTTTCGAGAGTCATATGGTTGGGACATCTATCCGGTTTGGAGGGCTATTTTCGCGGTGTTTTTTACGCACTCTCTATTAGAAACAATTAATGATCTTGCCATAGAGAAAGGCCACCCTGGCATCAGCAGTAACCCTTACGCAACAGGATACGTAGTAATAGCGATTGTTCAGCGACTATTGGACCAGACTATACCGACCTCCCTGGCACTGCTTCCACTCCTATTGATGCCGTTTTTATTTTTGATACCAACCGTTAAACAACTTAATTACCTCTACGAAAAAACTCATCCGAATGAATACCAGCCGGCATTTAGCCCAGGCGAATTGGTGGCGTTATTGCTTGGTGGTATCGTAATGGGTCTGGGCGTTGCTGGTACGTTACTGGGTGAAGTCTAAAATATACTACCCGATCATCAGATTGCAGCCGCGAACATCCGAATTGTCAAACCGACCAATCACCCGAAAGTTGCCCGGTCCTGATTCGATTGATTCGTCAGCATCGCCAATGTATTGCCCCAAGTCCTGGGTTTCGATAAATGAGCACGAGTCCAGATTGGCTAAATCCACTATGTTGATTCCGCCGGTGCGACGCTCGCCGTCACGGCTATACTCTTCGGGATACAGGAAAAACGGATCATTAATATCGCGCAGAAACACCCGTAGCGTCGAGCTGGGCCGAAACACGCCACTGCCCATCGAATAAGCCTGTGAGAGTAACTCCGTCATGCCATATTCCGAATGAACACTACGTATACCCAGGTGATTGGTCAGTATCTCGTGAACTTCTTCGCGCAGTAATTCCTTCCGCCGACCTTTCATGCCACCGGTTTCCATAACGATCAGATCAGGAAGTTTACCAAGGAACGTCAATTCACGAGTTGACTCTGCCCAATCCAGCAAGCCAAACGTAACCCCGATTAACAGGATCTTTTTCCCGTCGGGCTGCCGGGCGAGCTGTTGTAACCGCTCCGTCAGTTCATCGTAATTATGGAGAAAAAAGCCGCTTGTGAAGGCGTTCTCTGCGGATTTTGTTGCCTGATTTAAACCGGTTTGCTCTATAAATCGCTGAACCATATACACCAGCGATGAGTTATTTCGTTCAAGGTAAGACGGCAACAGAGCCAGGATATGAAAGTTTTGAAGTGGACCATATGTCTGTTCAAAAATCCGGGTACTGATGGCGTCGTACAGGTCCGCATCGGGCACGTAATGACGACTGGTTTGCTCTCCGGTTGTGCCACTACTGGCAAAAGTAAGTGTACTAGTACTGACAGGATTGCTTTCAACGTCTATACCCGTTAAAATGGCATGTTGTTTGAAAAACCCAATCGGCATGAACGGTACCTGGCGCAAGGTCGTGACCTGTTCTGGCTGACAATTCAGGTGACGCAGATAGTTGCTATAAACTGGATTAAAAGCCGCCTGGTACTGAAACACAGTCAATGCCAGCGACTCGAACGTATCGCGGTTGGGTGGACTTGAGCTGAGTGCCAGAATTTGTTGCCGGAGCGATTGGCGCAGTGCCGCTGCTCCGGTCGAGAGTGTTAATGAAAAAGACAAAGTAACAAAAGCGTTTATTGCACAACGAGTACAACAGTATGCGACGGCAACAAATTCAACCGTATCTTTTCGTAGTAGGAATAGCCTTGATTTTATCATCCTGCTTCACCGAGCCTAATTATTCAAACACACCCGAGATCGAATTCAAAGGTCTTTTCCGCTATCCGCTGGCGGCTGGCACCGGTGTTGGTAAACCAAAACGGGATTCTGTTGTGATTACGATTGGCTTTAAAGATGGCGATGGCAACCTGGGTACTAGTGCCTCATCTTACAAAGCCGACTCTATCCGTTACGCATCTAGTGGAAAATGGGGCAATTATGAAATAAAGACGTTTAGACTCGTCAATAAGCAATATGAAGAATATAGTCAGCCAGTTCTTCTGACGCTGATTTTTCCAAATCTGGCCGAAAATAAACCGAGCGGGCCGATTGAAGGCACACTGGATTTCAATCAGATTTTCCCGTATGGAACGAGGAACACAATTTATCCAACCAAATTTCAAATCAGAATTCGGGACCGCGATCTAAACGTAAGTAATGTTATTGAAACAGATACGCTCTGGGTTCCCTATCAGGATAGGTGAGATTCAGTCAACTGGCATTCAATACAATTCGGAACGTAGTACCTTTACCAACTTCCGAGCTTTTAACAAATAGCTTCCCACTGTGGTATTCTTCCACAATGCGTTTGGCCAGCGTCAGCCCTAATCCCCAACCACGTTTTTTGGTGCTAAAACCCGGCGAAAATACTTTCTGCATATTCGCTTTAGAGATTCCTTTCCCCGTATCGGTGATGTCGATAGCCACTTCCTGATGTGGTAAAGCCACTATATTTAGTCGAAGTTCGCCTACGCCTTTCATCGCGTCTACCGCGTTTTTGCAGATATTTTCAATTACCCACTCAAACAGTAACTTATTTATTCTGACCATCTTATCAGGCGGCAACTGGCTGGCAAGCGTCATTTTCACTTTTGTTGAAATGCGCTTTGCGAGGTAATCGGTAAACTGCTGGACAACCTCATTCAGGTTCTCCTCTTTCAGCGTTGGCACCGACCCAATACTTGAAAAACGGGACGTAATGGTTTCTAATCGTTGAACGTCTTTCGCAATTTCGTCGGTTATCGACCCATCAAACTGGTCAGGGTCAGAGCGCATATATTCTACCCACGCCATGAGCGACGACATCGGTGTACCTAACTGGTGGGCAGTTTCTTTTGCTAATCCAACCCAAACACGATTCTGCTCAGCCCGACGCGACGAACTAAAGGCTAGATACGCCAGCACCCCCAAAGCCGCCATGACGGTCAACAATGCATAGGGGAAATAGGCTAATTGACGCAACAGGCTGGAGTTGGCATAATAAACTAAACCCAATTGGCCATCACCCAGATCCACTACCAAGGGTTTATGCTTTTTGCGCATTTCCAGTTTTTTTCTTTGTAAAAATTGGTTTTTCTCTTCGGGCGTCAGCCCATCAGGAATATCATCAATATTTTTGCTAAAGGCCACTGCACCATCAGCATTAACATAAATGGCGGGAATTGTCGTGTTAGCCTGAAGAATCTGGTCGGTTACGAAAGTTAAATCACCAGCATCGGGGTGACTTGATCCGAATAAATAGCCAATCCCATTGGCGTAAAGTTGTACGTACTGTTTCTCCCGATCTTCCAGTTTAGTGATGAGTCGATCGGTGTAGAGCAGTGATCCTGTTCCTACCAACAACAGATTCAGGGCTACTATAATTTTCAGAATGTTATTCTGACTATAAATATCAAATGACTTTAGCATGTCTTCCTGCTGTTTATGCTGGCTATTGGCCGCCGACCCACCGTTGCATAAGAACAGCCTTCGTTATGGTACAAAAATAGGGGCATTGTCGGTTATAAGGTCATGCGTACTTTCGCCTAAACAACGTAGTAAATTGCCCGGTAGTAGAAAACAATCCCGATTACGTTCTATGAACGATAAAAGTGGTTTAAATGTGTAAAATCGAACGTCTACGCAACCATCAGCGTTCTAAATTCGAATAGGATGTAACAAAGAAAGACCTCAACTATTTGGACGTATTCTAAATAGAGAACGGTTTACTGAGCGAGCATGTATGTCCGGCAATTGTACCGTAATTTTGTATAGGCCATTGGCCAATTAGTGCGATTTATACCAATGTTAGACACCTTCAAAACGATTAGTTTATCTCACAAAACTGCACCCCTTCATGTGCGGGAACTAATTGCACTTAACGAAGACGAAGCAAAGCGATTGATGCTGAGGCTACGGGATTTTTTCGGACTGACCGACTTATTGGTTATCTCTACCTGTAACCGCACAGAGGTCTATTATGCTTGTGAACAGAATCTGAATGCCGACATTGCCCGGCTGCTACTGATTGAAAAAGGACTGACCGACACCGACAACTATTTGCCTTATTTCCAGTTTTTTGAGGCACATGACGAAGCCGTTCGGCACCTGTTCGAAGTTTGCGTTGGCTTGCATTCGCAGGTTGTAGGCGACATGCAGATTCCAAACCAGGTAAAGCAGTCATACCAGTGGTCGGCCGATTTAGATATGGCCGGGCCGTTTCTGCACCGGTTAATGCATACCATTTTCTTTACGAATAAGCGGGTAGCGCAGGAAACGCCTTTTCGTGATGGAGCCGCGTCGGTTTCGTATGCAGCCGTAGAGTTGATTGAGGAATTGGTGGGCGAACATCAGAACCCCAGCGTGCTGGTTATCGGCCTGGGTGAAATTGGTACGGATGTTTGCAAGAACCTGGAAGCTCGTAAGCTAACAAATATTACGCTTTGTAACCGGACGCAGGCCAAGGCCGAAGCGCTGGCTAGTCAGCATGGTTTTCGGGTAGCTGATTTTTCTAATTTAACCGATGAAATTCGTCGGGCCGACGTCATCATTTCGTCTGTTCTGCGCGATGATCCACTGATTACCCCCGAACTACTACGTGACGTCAACGTATTGACTTTCAAATATTTCATTGATTTGTCGGTTCCCCGTAGCGTTGATGCGGCCGTTGAGCAGATTCCAGGCGTATTGGTGTATAACATTGATAACATTCGCCACCGCGCCGATGAAGCCCTGAATCAGCGGTTGGCGGCTATTCCGAAGGTCGAAGCCATTGTGACACAGGCCGTAGCCGAATTTGGCGACTGGTCGAAGGAAATGGTTGTATCGCCAACGATCAATAAACTTAAAAATGCGCTGGAGCAGATTCGTCGTGACGAAATTGCCCGGCACATGAAGCACCTGACCTCCGATGAGTCCGAGAAAGTGGACAAAATTACGCGGGGCATTATGCAAAAAATCATTAAGCTTCCCGTATTACAGCTTAAAGCAGCTTGCAAGCGGGGTGAAGCCGAAACGCTCATCGACGTACTGAACGACCTGTTCGATCTAGAGAAGCAAACGACCGAAGAGCCTAAGCATTCATACTAATCAAGATTATCTGATTTCGAAACTCCCAAATTGGCAACGGTTTGGGAGTTTTTTCGTTTTTGTCTTGCTGGAGCATCAGTATAAAAAAGTATGTCCAAACTCATTAACGCCTTATTTCGCCTGTTTATAATAGCTGTGCTGGTGGCAGGATTGATTGCCATCTGGGAGCAAATTCGCGGCAACAGTGTGCTAAGCCGATTCCGGCGGAGCGATAATACTACACAAAGCATTGTTCTGAAGGAGATCACAGCCTTAGGCAAGCTGGAGTTGGTAAAATATACATTCAAAAACATCGTCGAGCACGAGCAGGTCAATACGTTTCTGCCTAATGCCAACGCCGTATTGATTGTAGAAGGGGAAGCCACTGGGTGCATCGACCTGACCCGCATTAGCCCGGCCAATATCACAACCGACGGTGATTCTGTTACGGTGCAACTTCCTAAACCCGAACTGTGCGGCTGGAAAATCAATCACGATCGCTCGCGCGTCTATGATACTCGCTTTTCGTTTCTGGACGACGCCCAATTGGTGAGCGATGCCTATCGTAAGGCCGAGCAGCAGGTTAAACAATCGGCCCTGAACGGTGGTATTCTGGACCAAACCCGTCGTAACGCCGACCGGATGCTACGTCCCTTACTGGAGCGCATATCTGGCAAGAAAATCGGGCTGACGTTTCAGGAATAGAGTTTGAGTTTACTGCCAATCACTAAAAAGAGGTTTGAACACAGAGCCACGGAGTACACAAAGACTATAGAATCGTATGCAATACTTTGTGTACTCCGTGGCTCTGTGTTTAAACCTCTTTATTTATCAAGCTTATACCATTGAACATTTTTCAGGGATTGACGCCGGAACGTATTCGTAGTGGCGGCTGTCTCAGGACCATAGTGCTTTTCGAGGTAATCCAGAACGACTTTTTCTGAGTCGCCTAAATCCCACAGTTTATGGTATTTCTGCATCCACCGGATACGGTCTACCCAGCCCGCCCGCGTGAAACGATGCTGCAAAATAAGCTTTGAGGAATGACAGGCTGTACATTGTGCCTTCACCATCATCAGACTCGGGTCATTGATCAACCCTGTTTCGGCGTCAATTTTCCCCGTATCGGCTACCGTTACTGAAGATACTGATGCTGTAGTCGAATTTTTTACTGGAGCCGTTCGAAAGCTAGCCAAACCGATCAGTATCGCTCCGATAAAAAATATAGTTTTTACTACGTTCATAACGCTAAATGCTAGTTTCTATACAGCCTTCACGGCAATTCGATGACAGGCATTATTGAGGTAACCGCCGGGGTTCCATTGGGGAATCACCATGGGTTGCATAACCCCATTGCTATCCGTAGCCCGCACCCATACTTCATAATAACCCGCCTGCGGGAATGTTACATCAGCCGACCAATTCTGCCAGGCCAGGCGATTTTTGGGGCGTTCTAGTTTGCTCTTTTGCCAGGTAGCGCCGTAGTCAATGGACGTAGACACCTCCGCTACGTTCCGGTCGCCAGCCCAGGCATGACCACGTAACGACAGCGTTTTTTTACCTTCGAGCAAGGCACCCGATTTAGGATACGTAATAAGCGACTTAACTGGCATCGACTCGATGATGCGGAAATTTTGGGGCGTCTCAGCAATTTTTTCACCGGGTTGCACGGGTCGAATCGGCATTCTGTAGCTATGCCCTTCCATTTTCGCACCATCATGCTCTTTGTTTCGTATGGCTATCGTGTGCAGCCATTTACCCGATACAGAGGCAGGCCAACCACCAATTACCAACCGAAGCGGATAACCATGCACCAACGGAATATCCTGACCATTAACGGCCCAGGCAATCAGGGTTTCTTCTTCAAGCGCTTTTTTAATGGGCACTCCACGCGAAATAGCCACTTTTGTAGGGTCCTGACTCAAATGAGGATCTTTGCCGTAATAACCGATATAAACCGCATCGTCTTTCAAGCCCACATCGGCCAGAATATCTTTCAGGCGAACACCCGTCCACTCAGCGCAGCTAACCGCCCCCTGATCCCAGGGATTACCCGTTGTTTGGGGTTCGTAGCCCGCCCGCCCATTGCCTCCACACTCAAGCACAAGCTGGTACGTGTACGGCTTAAATCGTTTTTTTAGCTCAGCCAGGGTATACGTTTTTTCGGCCTTTACCGACTCGCCTTTGATCGTGAGCGTCCACTTTGCCAGATCAATTGGCTCAGTTGGTATCAGACCGTTATTGCGGATAAACATCTTATCGACAGGCGTAATGGCATCGTCTAACAGATGAATGGGCGACTCAACATTCCAGGGTTTATCACCCAACACTTTCATCTCGGTGCTTTTCCCCTTGAGTGGGTCATACTCAGCATTTAAGCCCAATGGCCGATGATACCGAGGCATTTTATCGGCAAAAACGACATCGGTGCCTACCAGCGTGGTTAACGCGGCTAAAGCGCTTTTCTGGAGGAACCCTCGCCGATCATGAAGCCCATTTTTCATCATTCGTATAGTTTTCGTGTTCAGGCAAATTTTGCCACCAACATGACCAGCACATTGATAAATGTCTGTGGGAAAATCGCCCGTAAAAATACATCACAACCTACTTGCCTGCTAGAAAGAGTGGCGTTAATTATACAAACGGAACGAACGTCACTTTATGGCGAACTAGTAAAGCTAACTTAAATCTAGAACTGAATTTTTATAGTGGCTTACCAACTTATTAAACACCTTACTGGCGCCCATACCAGGCCAATCGCCTGGGCACGCATCATTAATTTTAGCGTAGGATAACTTTAGCGCCTGATCGCCGAACCGAATAATGTATTTATGTTTTTTTAAGTCAATATAGCCTGCCCAAAAGGCGTTTGTACCTATACGAGATGTTAACTATACCAATGGCTTATGAATACGACCCCGCCAATCGTCACGAATGGAGATTTATTGATTGCCGAGCCATTCATGGGCGACACAAACTTTGAACGTAGTGTTATTCTGGTTTGTGAACACAGTCCTGCCGGTACGTTCGGCCTGGTGCTGAACCAGCTTACTGATATTCATCTGGGTGATGTGATTGAGGATATTCAGCCCGACTTGCCCCTATTTGTGGGCGGTCCCGTACAACAAAACACGCTTCATTTTATTCACCGTCGCCCTGATCTGATTGATAGTTCGATCCGGTTACGCGAGGGGTTGTATTGGAGTGGTGATTTTGACGAAATCAAGCGAGCGATCAATGTGGGTACATTAAGCGAGCGTGATATTCGCTTCTTTATTGGCTATTCGGGGTGGAGCGAAGGCCAGTTAGATGCTGAGTTAAGCCAGAAAGCCTGGATTATCAGTTCAACGAGTGCCGACTTTCTGTTTGATACGCCAACGAAAGAATTCTGGCGGGGCGTTTTGAAGCGAATGGGCGGTGAGTATAAGTCTATTGCCCATTACCCGGTTGATCCGCGACTCAATTAGCGGTTCAATTCAGCCAGGCAACTAACCTTACCAACAACTTCTTAACATTTTTTAACCAATTTTGTGGGGCCTGGCGAATCGCCGGGCCTTATCTTTCGTGAATCCGTCCTAATCCAGTAGCGAAAGGAAAATTCAATCTGTTAACAGTCTAGTATGCATACGTACCGATTACTCTTTTTTGTTTTTTTCATAAGCGCGCCGTTGTTCGTTCGAGCGCAAAGTAATAATCCCGTTGGTGGTCACTTCGGCATAAAATTCGGTGCTACGTTCACGCAGGTGCATATTACCGGTACCAGTGTCAATATTCCCAAACGGGCGCTGGAACCCCATCTGGGCCTCATGTATCGGTATCGGTTGCATAAATGGGTACTTCAACCGGAGGCTCTGCTTGCCATTAAAGGCGGTACATTTCAACAGGAACAGACCGTTGGCGGCCGAACCACAACGAAAAATCCGTACTATTACGCCAGCCTCCCCATCTTGCTGGGTTACATTCCAACTGAAGGGCTGACCGTACAGGCAGGACCTGAGTTCAGTTATGCGTTAAGCACGGGAGCCATAGGCGGTCCATCTGCCCAAAGCGATGTTGGTCTGGCGGTAGGCGTACACTACGATTTCCTGGATATGCTCTCCAAATGCAGTTTGCATATTCGCTATATCTACGGTTTTACGAACGTATCACCAGAAGCCAGCGCGCTGTATTATAACCGAAACCTTCAGATCTCGCTGGTGTATAACCTGTACAAACCAAGAAAGAAATAAGTTACAGGACCTACGGGTTACAGTGGCTGACGCGAACTTATCATGCGTTGGTCACTGTAACCCAAATACCATAAACCGAACACCGTAAAAACATGCTTTCCGATTTCGGTATTATTCTGCTGTTTATTCTGGCTGCCTTCGCGTTCATTGCGGTGGTGTTATTTGTGGCACGCTTATTACGTCCACACCGGCCAAACATAGAGAAAAACAGTACATACGAATCGGGAGAAGAGCCCGTTGGTAACGCCAATGTTCAGTTTAACATTCGTTTCTACGTAGTGGCGCTGGTATTTGTGTTGTTCGACGTTGAACTGGTTTTCCTGTTTCCGTGGGCAACGGTGTTTGGTCAGGCCGCGCTTATCAAAAGTACCGATGGTTTATGGGGGTGGTTTGCCTTGACCGAAGCCTTTCTCTTTGTGGTCGTTCTGGCACTGGGACTCGCGTATGTCTGGGCAAAAGGCTATCTTGACTGGGTGAAGCCGCAGCCAAAAATTCCAACAATAGAAACGAAAGTCCCCACGCATTTGTATCAGCAAGTAAATGATCGATACAAACGTTGAGCTTATTCCCACTACGTTACTTATGGCTGCTATTGCTACTAAGTACCTCATTGCCAATCCGATTAGTTGCCCAAAAACCCACGTTTAATACGTATCGGATTCGGGTTGTTACGAAAGAGGGTGATCGTTTTAGAGGCCCAATGGACGATATTGACAATTCGTATCTCTATCTTAGAGACGAGCGTATTCCGCTTGCCCGGATTCGTAAGGTGGTCATTCGCAGCAATACGAATAAACCCATGTTGATAACGGGAGCCATTGTGGGAGCGCTGGCTATCGGTTATTTAGCGAATCAATCGTTACGTACCAATCAGACTCGAAGTCCCATAGCGCATGGTCTGACGGTCACATTTGCCGCTGCGGGTGGAGCCGCCGTTGGTTTATTGCTCGGTTCAGCGGCTAGTCGGATCAATCGCAAGGTAATTCGACCGGTGAACCAGGGTTCCCCGGAAACCAGTTTAGTTCGACAACTGGAGCCTTTTACATTACGTTATCAAGAGGACATACTTAACCGTCTGCCTAAAATTATTCAGTAATATGACAACTCAACCCTCCTCTGATAAAACGGGTGAAGCCAGCGTAATTATGCTGCAGTCCGAAGAACTCCTGAACTGGTCGCGGGAGAAGTCGATGTGGCCCCTGAGTTTCGGGCTGGCTTGTTGCGCCATTGAAATGATGCAGGCCTTTGCGGCCAATTATGACCTCGAACGATTTGGTATTTTTCCGCGCCCTTCGCCCCGTCAGGCCGATGTCATGATCGTATCTGGTACGGTCACCTATAAAATGGCCGACCGAATTCGGCGGCTTTATGAGCAGATGCCCGAACCACGCTACGTGATTTCGATGGGTTCTTGCTCGAACTGTGGTGGACCTTACTGGCAGCACGGCTACCACGTAGTGAAAGGAGTGGATCGCATCATTCCGGTAGATGTGTATGTGCCGGGCTGCCCGCCCCGCCCGGAAGCCCTCATTGATGGTTTTTTGAAATTGCAGGAGAAGATTCGAACCGAGCACCCGCTGCTGGGGACGAAAGATGTAGAGACGCAAACCAGCTCATTTTCAGCGGATGCAGCTATTCAATCAGACGATTTGCCAACTCCTTCCTGATGAACAGCCTGTCTCTCGCTTTCTGGCAAACGATTCGTTCAGTCCGGTTGCTGTGGCTGATGTATGGCATCACGCTGGTGCTTGGTTTGCTGGTGGCGCTGCCTTTCTATAACACCCTCAAAATTGAAGATCAGAATTCACTGGCCTTCATGAAGTTGCTGGACGGATTCGACTACACGGTTTATTCGGATTTCATGCAACGTAGCGAACGGGCTATTACCCCGCTCATGAGCGTTGGACGCTGGCTAGGTGTTCTGTACGTGTTCTTGAGCGTATTTTTTGCTGGCGGCATATTGGCTCAATTTGCGCAGTTGTCACAGCCATTCAGTATTGGCCTGTTCTGGCGGGGGTGCAGCCACTATGTTCGGCGTTTTCTGCAATTATTTTTTGTTACGTTGCTCTTTGTGCTGGTTGGCGGAGGACTTTGGCTGGTCATGGGTACACTCGCGGGTATTGCCTTGAGCGGTACGTTAACCGAGCGCGGTCTCTTCTGGATTGGCGCCCTGTTTTTTACTTTATTCGCGATGACGGCTACCTTCCTGCTTTGCGTTGGCGACTATGCTAAAGTGATCATGTTCCGCGAAAATGAGTCGAATGCTTTTCGAGCGTTTGGGCGAGCTGGCCGATTAGTGCTGCGAAACATAGGGAAGACATATGGCCTGTATGTTCTGTTGATTTTGATCGGAACAGCTTTGTTCGGCGTTTATTTTCTGCTCGACGAAGCCATTTTGATGAGTAACTGGTCCACTATTCTGGGTATGTTGATTGTGCAGCAGGGACTGATTTTCGCTCGTGTGGGATTGAAAGTATGGTCATTAGGCATTGCCTATGCCGTTTACGAAAGACTCCCCAAACCTGTTTTACCGCCAGCGCCCGTGGTCGAGCATATTCCTGAAAGTAGGAATGACGATGACCAGATTTTATTGTCAGAATAGCGTCTGCTTACGTTAAATTGCTTCTCCTGATGACAAACCGTAGTAATTTCCTCAAGCAAGCGCCCTTGCTGCTTAGCCTCGTTCTTCTTATGTCGCTGGCGTTTAAACAGGATGTACCACCCCGGTTGCACTTGTTTCTGCTCATTGGTCAGTCGAACATGGCGGGACGGGGTGTTCCCGACGCTGAAGATCAGCAGACTAATCTACGCATCTGGATGCTGACCAAAGAATTGAGCTGGGTTCCGGCCCGCGACCCGATGCATTTCGATAAACCAGCGGTTATCGGCGTTGGACCAGGTTTAACCTTTGCCAGACAATTGGCCAACACGTATCCAACCCTCAATATCGGTCTGATTCCAAGCGCCGTAGGTGGTTCGGGCATTGATGCCTGGAAACCGGGCGCTTACTATGAACCCACAAAATCCTATCCGTACGATGACGCGTTACGTCGGGCAAAAAAAGCGCTCGAAAATGGACAATTAGCCGGTTTTATCTGGCACCAGGGCGAATCGGATTCAACGCCGACCAACGCACCTGCTTATGGCGAAAAACTGACCGAACTGGTTCAACGATTCCGGAAAGACCTGAATGCTCCTCACGTACCGTTTGTCGTTGGGACGCTGGGCGATTTCGTTGTCAAGCGCAATCCAGAAGCGAAAACGATCAACGATGCCCTTCAGCAAGCTCCCAACCACAATCCTGATTTGTATTGTGTCGTCTCGTCGGGCCTGACCGATAAAGGCGATTCAACTCATTTCGACACCGCTTCAGCCCGTACGCTCGGCCGTCGATACGCCGATGTCTTTATCCAAAAGAAACTACTGACCGCCAAGCGTTGATTTTTTCTGTCAGGATTGACAGCCGGGCCTACGTTCGGATGAAAACTAAACATACTGTTTTATCCTCTTGATCCTGTCAGAAAAATGAAAATTCAGACAGGACCCAATCTTCTTTGGTCATTTCGTATTATTGCAGAATCGTTTAGTTTTTTACTCTCTGATTCTGCCTGATGGCTGTTCCTGCTCTTTCTGAAAAACAACAATCTGCCGCTGCCGGACTATTTGGCTTGCCGGTCATCGTGGCCGCATTAGGCTATTTTGTTGACATTTACGACCTACTCCTTTTTGGCATCGTTCGCGTACCAAGCCTAACTGATCTTGGCCTTACGCCAGAACAAATTTCGACCGTTGGTGCCAGCATTATTAACTGGCAAATGGGCGGTTTGCTGCTCGGGGGTATTCTGTGGGGTATTATTGGCGATAAGCAAGGTCGCTTGTCGGTTCTCTTCGGTAGCATCATTACGTATTCAATTGCTAATATCGCCTGCGGATTCATCAAGCACGTTACGTTTATGGACCCGGTCACTTACTATGCACTGATGCGGTTTGTAGCGGGTATCGGACTGGCCGGTGAATTAGGGGCAGGGATTACGCTCGTGAGTGAGATTCTACCGAAAGAAAAACGCGCCATTGGTACATCGCTCGTGGCCGGGATTGGCCTTTCGGGCGCTGTAGTGGCTTATTTCACGGTAAAATATTTCGATTGGCAAACAGCCTTTCTGGTAGGTGGTGGGCTGGGCATTGGACTCCTGTTGCTACGTGTGGGCGTGGTTGAATCGGGCATGTTCAAAAATGTGACGGAGCAGGAAAACGTGAAGCGGGGTGATTTTCTGTCCTTTTTCACCAATGCCGACCGGCTCAGTCGCTACCTCAAATGCATTGGTATTGGCTTGCCCACCTGGTTCGTCATCGGGATTCTGGCCACGTTCAGTAACGAGTTCGGGAAAGCACTGGGCATTGCTGAAGAAATTCAACCGGGCTTGTCTATTATGTGGTGCTACGTTGGACTGGCCGTTGGTGATCTGGTCAGTGGCTTCATCAGTCAATCAATGGCGTCACGCAAAAAAGCGGTGTCCCTGCTCATGGGGATTGCCCTCATATTCGGCTTAGTTTATCTCTATTTCGGGATCAAGAGCGCGACCGTTCTGTATGGGCTTTGCCTGGCCATGGGCTTTGGCATCGGCTACTGGGCCATGTTCGTGACCATCGGGGCTGAGCAATTCGGGACGAACCTCCGGGCGACAGCGGCCACCACGATACCCAATATGGTTCGTGGCCTGGTCATCCCGATGACACTAACGTATCAGGCGCTCAAACCCTCACTGGACATCATCAATGCCGGTGCCGTAGTGGGTTTAATCAGCTTCATTCTCGGCTTTTATGCTATCCTGACCATTCCCGAAACCCACGGTAAGGATTTGAATTATCTGGAAGAATAAAAGAGGATGGAGAGGGATACTAACCTATATTTCTTTCCCTCCTTTATCCCTCTCCCCTTTTTATGCAGACACTCTCCCCCACTTCATCCCGCGTTTCATACCGCCCCTTATTTGCCCTACCGGTGATCGTATCGGCGTTGGGCTTCTTCGTCGATGTGTATGATATGCTGATTTTCAGTATTGTGCGCGTCCCAAGTTTGCAGTCACTGGGCTTGTCAGAAGCCGATGTGTCGAAAGCGGGCACGTTTATTCTGAACTGTCAGCAGGCGGGATTACTGGTAGGTGGTTTTCTGTGGGGCGTCCTAGGCGACAAACGCGGGCGTATGTCTGTGCTCTTTGGCAGTATCATTACGTATTCGCTGACCAACATTGCCTGTGGGTTTGTACAGGACGTAAATACCTACGCTTTTCTTCGGTTTCTGGCTGGCGTTGGTTTGTCCGGTGAAATTGGAGCCGCCATGGTACTCGTTTCCGAGATTTTGCCCAAAGCGATACGTAGTTATGGTTCGTCCATGGTAGCGGGCATCGGCTACCTTGGCGCGGGGGTCGCTTACCTGACTGTCGAATATTTTAACTGGCGAACGGCATTCTGGGTGGGTGGCGGCATGGGCCTCGCTCTGTTACTACTGCGTGTAAGCGTTTTTGAATCGGGATTATTCAACCGGATGAAAACTGACCACAAAAGTGTCAGCCGGGGCAATTTCCTTTACTTTTTCAGTAGTTGGCCACAGGCGATCAAATACCTCCGCTGCGTATCAGTGGGTATTCCGACCTGGTTCATCGTTGGGATTCTGGCTACGTTCGCCAACGAGTTTGGGCAGGAATTGGGTATTGCAGAAGGCATAAAACCCGGCCGGTGCGTCATGATGATTTATGTGGGTCTGGCCGGCGGTGATTTGCTTAGTGGGCCAATAAGTCAGTGGCTGCAATCGCGACTGAAAGCCATTACAGGGCTCTTAATTTTTAGTGCGCTTCTCAGCGGGATTTACCTGTTTGGAGGCATTCACACCGCCAGTGGCATTTATACAGTTTGCCTGTTAGCAGGTTTCTGTACGGGATACATTGCCATGTTCCTGACGATGGTGGCCGAACTATACGGTACGAACCTTCGCAACACCGCTACTACGTCGGTGCCAAGCGTCGTTCGGGGTACACTTATTCCGATGACGTTGCTATTTCAGGCACTTAAACCGTCGATGGGCGCGCTAGTCGCGGCAGGGTTGCTTGGAGCTGTCGTTTATGGACTTTCGTTCTGGTCACTCAGCCAAATGGACGAGACATTTGGCAAAGATTTAGACTTCGTAGAGTGACGTTTAACCGCTCATCCTTTTCTTAAGCCGTTGCTCCCAAACGACAGCGGCTGGCAGTTTCATTGGCATCATTGGTTCGACAATAAAGGTTTTAAACTTAATCTTTTCAGACCAATGAAAACGTCCATCAAACTGATTGCCAGCGCATTACTATTAACAATAAGCCTATCTGTATCATCCTTTGGCAAGGGCCAGGATGACCACTTGACAAAGGCTTTTGTCGCAGCCATGTTTCCCGCGAACAATACGTCCAAGCTATGGCTTTGCCTGGAAAAATATAAGCCCGAAGAGAAAGTTACCCTCGAGGTAGTGAATGAGAAAGGTCAGGTTATGTTTCAGGAAATTGTGTCGGGCAAGAGCCGCAAGAAGAGTGCCATCCGTCAGCAGTTCGACATGAGCGAAATCCCCGACGGTACGTATACATTCCGTGTATCGGCGGAGAGCCAGAAGGAAGAATTTACGTTTAAACTAGCCACACCAAATCTGGAAGTCAATCAACCCATTCGGCTGGTTGCCATCAAGTAATTAGCTTTCCTGCGTACAGAAAAAGGCACGAAGCGAACTTCGTGCCTTTTTCTGTACGCACATTTTTTTGCTAACATTAGCCTGTCAGCCTCTTCAAATAATACTGGATTTGCTAATCTTTAAATGATTTTGCCCTAGACTAAGCCTATTTGGAGAAATAATTGCTTTTTTACAGGCTGATTTAACATAACAATTATAAGACTGTTCCGATGAACCAACTTGCCCTAACCGATTACGTTATTTTCTTCCTGTATTTCATTGGTGTCTCAAGCTATGGCTATTGGATTTATCGACGAAATCAAAAAACAAAGCAAGATACCAAAGACTTTTTCCTGGCAGAAGGCTCGCTAACCTGGTGGGCTATTGGAGCCTCGCTCATTGCCTCAAATATTTCCGCCGAGCAGTTCATTGGCATGTCGGGTGATGGCTATCGTTTTGGGGTGGCTATTGCTGTGTATGAATGGCTGGCGGCCATTTCCCTGATTATTGTAGCAGTGTGGTTCATTCCGATTTACCTCAAGAATCGTATCTACACGATGCCCCAGTTTCTGAGTACGCGCTACAACGAAACGGTGAGTTTGATCATGGCCGTTTTCTGGTTATTTCTCTACGTATTTGTCAACCTGACATCCATTTTATTCCTGGGTGCGCTGGCTATCAGCAGCCTGATAGGGGGAGATAGCTTTCACATCGTTATTATTTGCCTGAGCGTGTTCGCTGTTTTCATTACCCTTGGCGGTATGAATGTAATTGGTTACACGGACGTTATTCAGGTGTTGGTCCTCATCATTGGCGGTTTGGTTACTACCTATCTGGCCCTGCAACAGGTAAGCCTAACGATGGGACTGGACGGAGGCATTGTTTCAGGATTGGGTGCCATGTTTAAAGATGCCGATGACCACTTCCACATGATTTTCGAAAAACCGACTCCCGGTGCTCCCCAGGCCGATATAAAGCGGTATCTGACGTTGCCAGGTATTGCTATGTACCTTGGTGGCATGTGGGTTGTTAACCTCAACTACTGGGGTTGTAATCAATACATCACCCAACGCGCTTTGGGCGCCGACCTGAAAACTGCCCGTACGGGTATCCTCTTTGCGGCCATACTCAAAATTTTCATGCCGATCATTGTGATGCTGCCCGGTATTGCCGCTTACGTAATTCATAAAAACGGTGGACTACAGGGCGAAATGCTCCGTAATGGTGTTGTATCGGGCGATAACGCTTATTCGGCAGTACTCACGTTTTTACCAACAGGTCTGAAAGGGTTATCGGTAGCTGCCCTGACGGCGGCCATTGTGGCTTCGCTGGCGGGTAAGGCCAACTCGATTTCAACCATTTTTACGCTGGATATTTACCAGAAATACATCAATAAAAGCGCCAGTGAATCCCGTTCGCTCTGGATCGGACGAGTCACGATTCTGGTAGCCGTAGCCCTATCCATTGCCTTGGCCTGGGAGGACGCGCTCGGCATTGGTGGCGAAGGTGGTTTTACGTTTATTCAAAAATATACCGGCTACATCAGCCCCGGTATATTTGCCGTCTTTTTGCTGGGCTTCTTCTGGAAACGTACCACCGGTATAGCGGCCATTGCCGGTATTCTGGGTGGCTTCGGCTTTGCCGTACTGTTCAATAACTTTGCCCCCCGCCTGTTTGGTCCTGAAACGATTATGTATACGGCTTTTCTAAACAGTGATGGCGTGTATGAGATCCCGTTCCTGATTGCTATGGGTTGGGCGTTCTTTCTGACAGTTGCCATGATGATACTCATTAGTCTGGCCGGGCCAAAAATAAACCCCAAAGGATTGGCCATCGATGCGTCTATGTTCCGCCTGGCACCAACTAACATGGCTATGGTCGTAGTCATTATCATGCTGGTTTCCATGCTCTATATCCGATTCTGGTAAAAAAGAAATAAAATAAAACGCCGGAAGCAAACCAACAAGCTTTTGAATAAGGGTACGGTTTTCTTCCGGCGTTTCCTATGCGTACCCAATAACTCTCTTCACAATGCCCTCCTCCACTACGTCTGTATCACTACGTCCTTTATTTGCGTTGCCGGTTATTGTGGCCGCATTGGGCTATTTTGTGGATGTATATGACCTGCTTCTGTTCAACATTGTGCGGGTGCCAAGCCTGAAAGATCTGGGTCTTTCCGAAGCTGAAATATCACTGATAGGTGGCCGCATCCTCAATTTCCAGCAGGCCGGTTTATTAGTGGGTGGCATTCTTTGGGGTATTTTAGGCGATAAGCGTGGCCGATTATCCGTGTTATTTGGTAGCATTATTACGTATTCGCTTGCCAATCTGGCCTGCGGTTTTGTGCATGACCCACAGCTCTACGCCTGGCTTCGGTTTGTGGCCGGTTTTGGCCTGGCAGGCGAACTGGGGGCGGGTATTACGCTCGTCAGTGAAATTTTACCTCCGCACCTACGAGGGTATGGCTCCTCGCTGGTAGCCAGCGTCGGCTTGTTTGGCGCCGTCGTAGCGTATTTTACAGTGGCCCTCTTCGATTGGCGCACTACCTATTTGATTGGCGGTGGGCTGGGCTTAGGTTTGCTGTTACTACGTGTCAGCGTGCTCGAATCGGGTATGTTCAAACGCATACAGGGAGTAAACGTGTCGCGGGGTAATTTCTGGGCTTTATTCAAAGACAGGCGCTCTATCTTACGGTACCTCCGCTGCATGGGTATTGCGCTGCCAACCTATCTGGTTATTGGTATTCTGGCGACGTTCAGCAATGAATTCGGCAAAGCCGTTGGTGTGCAGGAAGTTATTCAACCGGGCCGTGGTGTCATGTTCACGTATATTGGCGTCGTAGTGGGCGATTTATTTAGCGGAATCCTCAGTCAATGGCTACAATCGCGCCGAAAAGCGATTGGCCTGATGATGGGCCTGACACTTGTTTTCGTGTCCATTTACCTGTTCGGCGGCATTCAGTCAGCCAGTGCATTTTATGGCGTATGCACGGCGATGGGTTTTGGCATTGGCTACATCGCTATGTTCCTGACGATAACGGCCGAGAGTTTCGGTACCAATCTCCGGGCCACCGCCACTACGTCCGTCGCCAATAACGTTCGGGCCACTACGTTGCTCAGCATTCCTGCGTATCAGGCCATGAAACCGTCCTTGGGTGTCCTTGAGTCAGCCGCCATTGTAGCGCTTGTCTGCTTTGCGCTGGCAGCCTGGTCGCTGGCAACGATGGAAGAGACATACGGCAAAGAGCTGGATTATGCCGATGTGTAGCGACTAGTTTCACTACGGCACAATTACCAATCTTTTCCCATTCGTTTCGCCTTGTTTCCAGGCACGTTCTACGTCTTTTAGGGCTACCGCTTCAGTCTCTACTTTCAGTTTTCCGCTCACGACCAGATCAAAAAGTTGCGGCAATATCTCCGTCGGCACTTTTTGCATAACCTCTTTTGAAATGCTGCCTCCACCAACGCCATACAGTTCAATCGCGGCACTTCGTAACGTAGCCGATGAAAGCTGGATGGTCGGGCCAGCCATTTCGCCCACCGATACGTAGCGTGTCCGATGCGCATCGGCATGTAAATCATTTCCCGTTAATATACCCAGCAAAATTTCGGCGGGGTAGCCCCAGGTATAGTCAATAATGACGTCGAAAGGTGTTTTTTTCTGTTCTGCTTTTAGCGCAGCCTGCAGGTCGGCATCCGATTGAACCAACGAAATAACCGTGTCAGCGCCTAGTTCGGGGAGCGTTGCCAATACGTCTGAATTTCGGCCCGTAACAATTACTTTTCCTGCACCGAAGTATTTGGCCAATTGAACGGCCATTTTACCCGTCGTGCCTGTCGCGCCATTGATCAGCACAGTTTCGCCTAGCTTTAATCCGGCCCGATGATACAGCGAAAACCAGGCCGATAATCCCGGATTGGGTAAAGCAGCGGCTGTTACATCGTCAATACCTTCGGGCAAAAGCACGTAGGCTCCTTGTCGAACCAATGTTTTTTCAGCGAGTGTGCCACCGGCCCGAAACGCATAGATACGGGTGCCATCCGGCAACATGCCGACACCATCGGTTCCCACCACGGCGGGGAGGTTTTTATACCGATCGTAATGCGATCCGTTAGCTTGAGATCGATCAATATTCTTGATTGATGCGGCTTTCACCGACATCACTACGTCGTTTTCTGTATGTGGAATTGGATCAGCAAAGTTCTCATAACGGGGAGTTTCGCCAAATTGATGAATGACTGCGGCTTTCATAGTTATCGTTTTTTGTTTGGACAAAGGTCCGCCAGCCATTGCCGTTGGCGCGATAACAATTGTTAAGAAATACGGGTAGTATTATTTTTTTTCCGCCAGTACCTTATTCCGGATTCGGCTCAGCGAGACGGGCGTAATACCCAGATAAGAAGCAATGTAATGTTGCGGTACGCGCTGGATTATGTGAGGGCTTTCGGCCAGCAGTTCGAGATACCGTTCCTGCGGGTTATTCTTAATATGCGACAGGAAAAGTTTTGAATAGTGGTTTAGGCGCTGAAAAATATGCTCCTGCATAAACGCCTGGTAACCCGGAATTTCCTTCACCATCAACTCCAGATTTGACTTTGAAATCACCAGCAAGGTCGATGGCTCAATACTTTCGATACTAAATAGGCTCGGCTGCCCGGACTTAAAACTTTCTATCGAAGACACGCCCTGATTTTCAAAGAAAAACTGAAACGTAACGTCTTTGCCATTGTTGTTGAACCAGATTCGTAAGCAGCCTTTTTTGATAAAATAGGCATTTTTGGACACCTCGCTCTCTTGCAGCAACGTCGTTTTGGCTGGAACGTTTATCTCCTTAACCAAATGGCGGTAATCGTCCCAATTAAGATCCGATGTAAAGAATTTGTTTGTAGGCTGGTTCGTCATAATGCACATATACTTCACTGGGTTAAAACCCAGCGCAATACATTAATTTTTATCAGTTACATGGCTTTTTCTTTATTAAACGCCAGCAAGTATCACTGCCCCGCGCCCCAGAAAATGGCGTTTCGAAAAACCGTCACAAAAGCATCATTTTTAAACAAATCGGGGTGGTGACCCATGAACATGTACACGTTGCGAGCCTTCATATGCTCATTAGACCAGATAACCGGATGGTCGCCCCCCATTTTCAGGTTTGAATCGGGTGAATAGGTTGACTCATCGACGGTCGCCAGCACGTTCACGTTTGGACGCGGGCTTTTATCGTAGGTGTACCATTCTTCCTTTTCAACGGTAAACGTAGCCGGTACACCTTTCAGGCAAGGATGATTTTCTGCTTCGACACGCACAGTGGCTTTGGCGAACGTAGCGATGTAATTTTTGTAACGAATACCACCCATAAATTCCGAGAACCAGGGCCACATCGGGTACCCATCGAACTCGCCCAGTAACGTAGCGTGATGAAAGCCAACCCACCCACCGCCTTTGCCTTCGATAATGTACTTCTGGAAAGCTGCTTTGGCGGTATCGGTCCACCTATACGGCGGATAATTCAGTTGAATGAACAACTGATAGTGGGCCAGAAACTGGTCGTTTATTGGCTCTGTGTTTTCAATATAATCAATCGTGAAATTAGCTGAAGCCGCTACGTGGGTAAGCCATTTCTTTGCTTCAGCGACGAAAGGGGCATGAACACCTCCCCCTTTTTCGGCAAGAGCCACTACCCTAAATTGAGGCTTTTTCGGTTGAGCAAAGGCCGTTAATCCCAAACCAGCAAATAGAAGTAAAATTTGAAAACTGACGATAAACGTTGCTTCGATCTGCTTTTTCATACCTTCTAGTTGTCGCTCAGTAGATAAGTGCCTAAAGTAAGGTCTACGAGCAAAAATCACGAGAAAAGTTATCAGGATAGTGTCTATAGACAATTAATTGTGGCTTACTCTCAACGAATCAAACTGAGAACCCCCTGCTTCTGACCAGGTGTTACCTGACGCTCCTGCTTCAACTGATACTGAATGCTCCAGCCATAGACGCCAATTTCGCATAGCTCGCCATGATAATATCCATTCCACTGGAATGGAGCCTTATCAGTCTGAAAAATAACCTCGCCCCAACGATTAAAAACTGAGAGCGACGTAATGGTAATATCACCGCAGCCAAACGCCAGAAAAGTATCATTCTGTCCGTCGTCATTGGGAGTAAAACTGGTGGGGGTATACAGAATGCAATCGCAGGCGCCGTAGGAGATTTCGACCGAATCTAAAACGGTCGCACAAGCGTTCTGCACACTTGCCCGATAGACCCCTGAACTGTTTACGGTTCGTGCTACGTCCGCAAATTGATCCTGCCAAGCAAACGTCCCTTCGGCAATAATTGGCTTAATGGTAACCAATTCGGCTCCACAAAGCGCTTTGTCCGGCCCCAATTCTAGTTGAGGGGGGCGAATGTACTTTACCTGAATGGTATCCGACGCCGTACAATTCGCCTGGGTGACCTGAATACTGTACTCACCGGCCTGCTTAACCGTGTAGTTATTTTGCAGCGAACCATCCTGCCAGCGGTACGTGGCAGCCGTATTTACCGGTACGTTCAACGCCAGCGTTTGTCCGTTGCAGAGTGTGGTATCGGCACCCAGATCAAAGTCCAGCGCATAATCAACCTTTATGGAATCAGTCAGCGTTTTACAGGCCGTCACCACCGTTACCGAATACTTGCCGGGTTTGGTCACCAGTAGCGTCGGTTTGCTACTACCGTCATTCCAGTAATAATAACTGGCATTGGGCACTGTTGCGTCAAGCAGACGAGTACTTTTACGGCCGCACAACGTCGTATCTTTTCCCAGATCAAGCTTGACGTGCAAAAGCGAAATATCGTCAATGAACACGTAGTTAAAGCCTAGGAAAGGGGGCGTTTTGAAGAAACTTCCAATCGTTACGTACTCCTCTCCTCCTTTCGCATTAACAAAACCAGCAATTCGTTGCCACGCTAACCGAGGAATGCTGGAGAGCCTATCGAGAACCTGCGGCCCGACTTTGAACATCTCTGTACTTGCAGGGGCTATAATCGGTTGAACAGAAAAAGTTGCCCCTATTGTTTCTGTCTGATATTTGTTGGGCGTATCGGTGGCGATGTACATCTCATAATAGTAGCATTCATTCGCAACCAGCGGCTTCGTCAGACGGACTCCCAGATATTCGCCCCAGCCCTGGTCGAAAAACAGGCGTGCCAACCCCTGGCCCGTGCGGGGTGGCAAGGCCATCTGTCCTGAATTAAAACACGTATGGTAGAAATCAGGAGTAGCTCGATTGGGGTTGTACCAGGGGGTAGCTTCTACCAGAAGATTATCCTGCTGGGGACAGTTTCGATAGGTTTCAAAACTGCCATTCGGAATGAGGTTTTGCCCCATCACGATCTTTGGCAATAACATTACAAGCCAAATCAACAGCCAACTGTATCCTCGTTGCATAGCCCTGAAGCACTCGATCTGGCATCAGGCCCTAATGCCCGAATAACCAAATTAGGGTATCTAAGGTACTGAATTTTTGACCAATACAGTAGTCAGAGCATGCGCCAAACTGCTAATAAACCTAAATTCTTAGGCCGGACTTACTGGCACTTATTAGTTTAGCAAGGCGACTTTTTTGGGTAATGGCTTGCTTGCCGCTCATTATCCAATGGACAGCGAGTTTTTGGTAAGAAGGAGCCTGCTTTCGAAAGAAAGTCCACGCTTTTTCGTTCGCCTTAAATTCAGATTCAAACTCATCTGTCAGGCTTATAGCATCCTGTTCGTAGGCGTAAATTTTCGACTTGTTTTCCTCTCGTTTCTCAAAGGCCGCCAGGCCCGCTGGATGCATTAATTCTTCCCGTATAAGGTTCTCTATTTTCTGAATATTTACCGCGCTCCAGATACTTTTGGGCTTTCTGGGCGTAAACCGGATGCAGTAACTATCCACATCAACTGATCTGCGAACACCATCGATCCAGCCAAAACAAAGGGCCTCGTCCACCGACTGGGACCATGTCATGCTCGGTTTGCCCGAACCGACTTTATAGAAACCAACCAGCAGTTCCGTTTCCTTGTCATGATTTGCCGATAGCCACGTCCGAAAGTCAGCCTGACTGGCAAAGAACATTGGTGTCATTTAATCTGCATTTTATTGAAATCAGCCCAGCGTTTCACACGCAAAGTAATAAATCGTTTTAGATATAACTCATTCACAAATACGTTCGACCAGTCATCAAAGCGTTGACACTGAACACCTAAATAGAAGAAATAAACGCATAACCCCAGCATAGGCAGCAATCGCATTTCTTCATCGCTGATTTTCGAAACCGATTCGTAGCCAGCCAGAAAACTAGCTCGTTTTGCTACGTAGTCTTTCTCGTCGGCTTCTGTACTATGAATCTGCAAAATGTAATAGCCGAGGTCATAACACTGCATAGCGTTCCCACAGAAATCGAAGTCGAAAAGGGTAATTTTATCATTGTCGGCAATGTTCAGATTGTCAAACCAGATGTCCAGATGAACGAGCCCCTGCCGGATTTCTTGGGACTCAATTTTCGCTAATTCGTCCAGCAGAAAGCGTTGCGTGTTGTGCATAAACTGCATTTCTTCTGATTCAGAAGGTAGAAACGGCTTCAGATACTCAAGTGAATCAACGAGCATAATCTGCGGTGTATAGGTGACCCGCTCCAGCGTCAGATTTTGCGTAAGCTGATGAAAGCGGGCCATAATCGTGCCCATTTTGTAATGCAACTCCTCCGAATAGGTGAGTAGCTTTTCGCCTTCGGCAAATGAGAAAAGAACGCCAAATCGTTTTCCTTCGGGCGCCTGCAACTCCTGAATATACGTGCCTGCTACGTCAGCCAGCGGGTAGGACACAGGAATACCGCCTTCGTTGACCTGATTCAATAATCGCAGTTCTTCTTCGATTTCTTTCTTACTACGCCAGTTGAGGCTATAGATACGGAAGATCGATTTGGCCGCACCATTCGTCACCAGATACGAATGATTAACGCCTGCTTTCAACAGACGGCACGTAGCATCGGGGCTTAACTTGTATTTCTCCTGTAGGAATTGAGTAAGATGCGTGGTCGAAAGAATGGAACTGGAAACGGGGAAAGGAGGCATGAGTATGGAGTTAAACCAGCGTAGAAACCATCTACACCCAACAAGCAAGCGGTACGTAACGAATTGATTACCTGGCGGGATCGAACCGTGCGGCATCAATAATGGACCATAAATGGATGATCCATCCCATTAGTATAAACCAAAGGGCCCCAGCCAAAACAAACTGAAAAATAGCCATCAACAAACGGCCCTGTAGAAGCTGACCCAACCCCGGAATGAAGAAACTGCAAAGAGCAGCCAGTACGTTGCCACCCGACCCTTGACCTGCCATAGTGTTGGTTGTTTTTTTATAAAATTGACCTACATCTGGTAGTTTGCAAAATCATTTTTGGGCTTCTGTCAAATTTTGTTGATTAGCGGTCAAAATACGCGATGACTGTTCGAAACGAGTAGCAAGACCTGTTAGCAAAATGTTCATTCATGATAGAACCGGACAGGTTGCATGCTAACTGTACTGACTTTACGCCCGTTTAACTCCCCAGGAAGCCATTGTAACGTACTGTATAAGTTAATGACCCGCAACGCTTCCGCAGTCTTTGCTGGTTCTGCTGACGACTGTACAATGCGAACGGGCCCGAATTTACCGGTTTCGTCAACCAGATAGGCTACGGTGACCATACTTGTCTTACCCAACCCCAGGGGGGTACCTGGAGAACGGAGGTTCGTCATCATGATTCTGACAAGTTGGTTTTTTCCGCCAACGGGTACAGGTGGTTTTGCTAGTGGGGCATACGTAGTGTCAGCGTTAGTAATGATTGTGTATACCTTTTGCAATGAATCGGGCTGGTTGTAAAGAGTCGAGAAGAGAACTTGACGGGTTGTATAATCGAACGTCTGATCCAGCTTTCCCATCATATCATAAAACTCCCACGGCCCAACCCGTTGATCCTGACTATACTCACCTTTTTCGATCAATTTCTCCCCGAAAAATTGCTGATAAGGTCCGTGTCTAGTACGTTTATTAGCTTTCAGCACTGTGTATTTTTCCGAATAATTACCCTTTCGCTCTGTTACTTCTCGGGTTTCCTGAGCGTAGGCTACCGATGACAAAAGCCACGCGATTACCAACAAAACGTGCCTATTTTCCATCATAAGACAGATTTATAACGTAACATGCCCTTGAAATCAGCCTGTTAGTTGATTTCAAGGGCATGTTACGTTTATCTGCTTACAATCCCAGCACCTTTTTATTAAACGCATCGTCGGCACCAGTTCCGGCGAAGTCGTCAAATGCGCGCTCGGTGACGCGGATGATATGACTTTCGATGAACGGTGCACCTTCAGCGGCTCCCTGCTCTGGGTGTTTCAGCGCACATTCCCATTCCAGTACGGCCCAGCGATCATAATCATACTGTGCCAGTTTAGAGAAGATACCTGAAAAATCAACCTGGCCATCGCCCAGTGAACGGAACCGTCCAGCCCGCTCAACCCAGCCCTGATAACCACCATATACGCCCTGTTTGCCGGTTGGGTTAAACTCGGCATCTTTCACATGATACGCATAAATACGATCATGATAGAAATCAATGAATTGCAGGTAATCCAGTTGTTGCAACACAAAGTGGCTCGGGTCATAATTAATACCAGCGCGCGGATGATTGCCTACTTTCTCCAGGAACATCTCGAACGTAATACCGTCGTGTATATCTTCGCCGGGGTGCAGTTCGTAAGCCAGATCGACACCAGCTTCGTCGTAGGCGTTCAGAATGGGCAACCAGCGGTCGGCAAGTTCTTTAAAACCCGTCTCGACTAATCCCGCCGGACGTTGTGGCCATGGGTAGATAAACGGCCACAGCAACGCACCAGAAAACGTCGGGCTAACTTTAAGACCAAGGTTTTTGCTGGCTTTGGCGGTCATCAGCAATTGATCGACGGCCCAGGCCTGCTGGTCTTTGGGCTTGCCCGCCAGTTCGGCAGGTCCGAAGCCGTCGAACATGGGGCCATATGCCGGATGAACAGCCACCAACTGCCCTTGCAGGTGAGTGGCCAGCTCTGTAATTTCTACGCCAATGTCGCTTAGTTTCCCTTTTAGTTCGTCGCAATACGTCTGACTTTCAGCAGCTTTCTTGAGATCAATCATACGCGGGTCCCAGGTTGGAATCTGAACACCCTTGTAGCCTAAATCAGCCATGTATTTGGCAATGGACTCAAGCGAATTAAATGGTTCAGCATCACCCAAGAACTGCGCCAGAAAGATTCCAGGCCCTTTCATTGTCTTCATAAGTTGTATTTGGTTAAGCGTCTATAAAAAGTTTAAACACAGAGAGAACAGAGGCTTCACAGAGCACACAACGTTTTCCCTGACTCTGCGCAAACCTCTGTGCGCTCTGTGTTTTAAAAGTTAAATCTCTACCCAAGCCTGCTTCCGGTTGCTCTCCAGAATTTTTTCGCAGATAAGTAATTCCCGATAACCGTCAGCGAAGGTGGGGTACGTTGGCTTTTCGGGTTGTTTACCGGCGGCAATGGCGTCGTAAACCTCCTTGAACAACTGCTTCGACGTATCAGGGAATCCTTCGTTGTGCCCACCGGGGAAACTGATCACCGACCGGGCTTCGGGGTGAGCCAGCGATGGATCGCGCAGGAACGACTGGTTGGCACCGTCGCGGTTACCGATCCACATTTCGTTCGGTGCTTCGGAGTTCCAGGCATAGGTTTTCTTAGATCCGGCGATTTCCAGTTTCATCTGGTTTTTGCGACCCGCCGACACCTGCGATACCGTAATGACGCCCCGATTGCCGTTGTCGAAACGTAGCAATACGTTGGCATGATCTTCCGTGTTGATGGGGACATCGGCATAATCCTCCGGTTGCAACATCTTCCCTGAATAGGTCTCAACGGGTTTCAATGGCTTCTTACGAAATTTGTGAATCGTATTGAAATCAGCCATAACCGCCACCGTTTTTAGCCCGGTAATGTATTCCAGACTATCCATCAAGTGCGAACCGATGTCGGCAATAGCCCGCGAATCACCCGATTTGTCGGGCTCAAGCCGCCAGTTGTAATCGGTATCGTAGAACAACCAGTCCTGTAGATACGAACCAATGATTGAGTACACTTCGCCCAGATCGTTCTGCTCCCGCATCACCTTCATCTGCCGAACCAGCGGGTAATAGCGTAGATTGAAATGTACTGCATTCACTAAACCCGTTTGCGCGGCCAGTTCAACCAGTTCTTTGGCTTCGTGCAAGTCTTTCGCCAGGGGTTTTTCGCACACGACGTGCTTCCCCGCCAGCAAAGCCGCCTTCGACTGAGCGTAGTGAAGAAAATTAGGCGTACAAATGTGCACTACCTGAATATCATCCTGCTTTAGGAGTTCATCAAAGGTGTAAGACCGTTCGATACCGAGCTGGTCGGCTTTCTGACGGGCGAGTTCAGCCGTCACTTCGCAAAGGGCGACGACATTGGTATTGGGAAGGCGACGCAGGGCTTCGATGTGCGCAGGTCCGATGAATCCGGTGCCAACAACACCGACGTTAATTTTTTGCATTGGTTTGGGGTTAAAAACAGAAACACAGAGCAAACAGAGAAAAGCTTCGTGTCCTCTGTGTTTAATCTCTGTGCTCTCTGTGTTAAAAAATCATTGAACAAACTTGGTCCATTTTGTAGAATCATCTTTACTCGACGCGATGACCGTGTCGATGAACGCTAGTCCGCGAACGCCATCGGCAGCTTTGGGAAAGTCATAAATTGGGTCAAGTTCGCGGCCCTCGATATGCGCCTTGATGGCGTAAGCGAAGTTGCGGTACAGGTTCGCGAATGCTTCGAAGAAACCTTCGGGGTGACCCGCTGGCAAGCGCCAATGAGCCGACGCTGACGCCGACAGACTGCCTACATTCGGGCGAATGATCCGTTGCCCTTCCTGCGTTTTGTATTTCAGCGTATTGGGTTCCATCTGATGCCATTCTAAACCACCCAGTTCGCCCCACACATAAATTTTCAGGGAGTTCTCTTCACCATTGGCAATCTGACTGGCGTGCAAAACGCCTTTGGCACCGCCTTCGAAACGTAGCAATACGTTGCCATCGTCATCGAGTTGACGACCGGGCACAAAGGCGGTCAAGTCGGCACAGAGTTCGCTAATTTGCAGCCCTGTTACGTATTCAGCCAGATTTTCGGCGTGGGTTCCAATGTCGCCCATACAACCAGCAGCCCCTGATCTGGCCGGATCTGTGCGCCAGATGGCCTGCTTGTAGTCATTATGTTCTTCATCTTTCGACAGCCAGCCCTGTGGATACTCAACGACTACTTTCCGAATCTTACCCAGTTTACCGTTCTTAACCATATCGCGGGCTTCTTTCACCATCGGATAGCCCGTATAGTTATGCGTCAGCCCGAATACTAAGCCCGATGCTTCAACGATTTTCGCTAATTCTTTCGCTTCCTCTAAGTTCAGCGTCATGGGTTTGTCGCACATCACGTGAAAGCCATTTTCAAGCGCCATTTTAGCGGGCGGGAAGTGCATATGATTAGGCGTTACGATGGATAAAAAATCCATCCGTTCACCTTCGGGCAGTGCTTTTTCCCGCTCAATCATCTCCTCGTATGACGCGTAAACGCGGTCTTCGGGTAAATACAGGGCGTGACCGGTTGCTTTCGATTTATCGGGCGATGAACTGAAGCAGCCACAAACCAATTCGATTTCACCATCGAAACTAGCGGCCCGGCGGTGGACAGCCCCAATGAAGGCATCGAGACCTCCGCCAACCATACCCATTCGCAATTTTCTGTGCATCTTTATGATAAGTTGAGAGTAAACAAGTTAGAAAAGAGGCTCACGATGGTTGGTTACTGTATTCGATTTACCATTTTAGCGAGGATACGCTAATACCCTGGTTAATAGGATACTACTAAAACTGGCCAATAGAAATCGTTTATCAGCAATAAAGAACCGTAAAAGCCTTCATTTTTGCGGCCGAAAATTAGCTGTTTTCTCTTATTTTTCGGGAAATTTGCATAAAAACAAGCAGGAAACGGGGAGTTTCCTCAGGTTCCTGTCTTTTAATGGACTAACGTACTAATACTTACTAAATCCCTCTCGTAGAAAATGGCCCTAACTATTAATCGTTCGCGACTATTCAACGCCAGTTGCTTTTCGCTCATTACCACCGCTATGGCTTTCGCCATCCGAGCTGGCGTTCTTACTCAGTTGGGAAAAGAGTTTAACCTGACTGCCGAGCAATTGGGCTATGTCAACGCTATGGCTTTTCTGGGTTTTCCAATTGCCATGATTTTTGGCGGTCCACTCTACAACGTAATTGGTCCGAAGCGCATCGTATGGGTAGCTTTTGCCACACACATCCTAGGTTTGGTGATGACTATTTTCGCCGGTGGTTACTGGACGCTACTCTTGTCGACCTTTTTCGTTGGATTTGGCAATGGAACGGTCGAAGCCGCCTGTAACCCCATGATTGCCGATATGTATGATGGCAATGTGAAAATTAAGATGCTTAGCCGCTTTCACATGTGGTTTCCGGGTGGAATCGTACTTGGTACGTTAGTATCGAAATTCATGACCGACGCTGGACTGGGCTGGCAATTGCAAATTGGAGCGATTCTGGTTCCGGCGGTGATTTATGCCTTCATGTTCCTTGGGCAACAATTTCCGGCCAGTAAAGTAGAGGGTGCCGCATCGACGGGAGAGAACCTGAAATCTATGATTTCTCCCCTGTATCTGTTTATGCTTGCTTGCATGGCTCTGACGGCTATTTCGGAGTTTGGTCCTGAGCAGTGGGTAGGCCCCATTTTAGGTAAAGCGGGCGCTAGTCCAATGCTTATTCTGGCACTGGTAACTGGCCTGATGGCCGTTGGTCGCTACTTTGCTGGCCCAGTTGTACATAACCTTAACCCAACCGGCGTACTACTTGGCTCAGCTATTTTTGCGGCCCTGGGCGTTTATCTGATGAGCACTGCAACGGGACCAATGGTTTATGTTTCAGCCGTAATATTTGCTATTGGCGTATGCTATTTCTGGCCAACGATGATTGGCTTCATTGCCGAATACATTCCCCGTTCTGGTGCCTTTGGCATGTCTATCATGGGCGGTATGGGCATGTTCGCCACATCTATATTCCAGCCAATTATTGGTGGCTGGATTGATACAGAAACAGCAGCCGCTAAGAGCAGTGGACTTACTGGCGACGCGATTGAGTTGGCCGCTGGTCAGGCGACGTTGTCGCACATGGTGATTTTTCCGGTTGTTTTGATTTTCGCATTCGGAGGCCTGTACTTCTTTATGCGCAATCGCAAGCATGTTAATGAAACGGTCTCACTGGAGCAACCTCAGCTGTAAAAATACTCACACCTGATATTGAGTATTTTTACAATATGCAAAGTCCTGAAACTGAACGGTTTCGGGACTTTTTTTTGTGACTTTTATATTAAAAGTCAGTTAATTACGATCTAGCCATTAAACCCTATAGGTATATTTATTGTCAGTCAGGAACAAACCGTTAAATCAACAACATCGTGGGGCTACTCGATACGTATACGAAACCGCTAACGGCCGATCAGGTTGCCTATTTGCTCCGGCGGGCAACGTTTGGTCCAACAGCCGATCAGCTAAAAACACTGACCGGGCAAACAGCGGCTCAGATCGTTACGAAACTACTCACCGACCAGCCCACGCCCGCTCCGCCCCTCGACCTGACAACCAGCAAAACGTTTACTGACCGTCCATTCGATTCGGTTAATGCGGGGAAATATAACGTGTATATAAAGCACTGGTGGGCTAATCTAATGCTCAACCAGCCCGTATCGTTACTCGAAAAAATGACGTTATTCTGGTCAAATCATTTCGTAACCAACGATTCGACTGTCAACGATTATCGGTACATGTACCAGTATAACGTATTGCTTCGAAAACACGCGCTGGGCAATTTCAAGGCGTTTACTATAGCCATTACCCAGGACCCGGCCATGCTTCGGTTTTTGAACGGTAATCAGAATGTAGCAGGTACGCCCAATGAAAACTATGCCCGCGAACTTCAGGAACTCTTTACCATTGGCCGCGATGGTGGCTATACAGAAGCCGATGTTCGGGCGGCTGCTAAAGTGCTGACAGGTTGGGCCGACACGGGCTACCGCGATGCGGTCAATACGCCCATCAGCAGCGCATTTCGGCCAACCAAACACGATACAACTGACAAAGTCTTCTCGGCAACGTATCAGAATACCGTGATCAAAGGGCGTACGGGTGCCAATGCGGGTCTGGATGAGTTGAACGATTTGCTGGATATGATTCTGCGTAACGTTGAAACACCCCGCTACATCTGCCGGAAACTTTACCGCTGGTTTGTCAATTCGGACATCCCGGCAACCGTTGAAACAAATTTCATTCAGCCACTCGCCGATCTGTTCCGAAAAGGCAACTTCGAGATCAAGCCGGTATTAACAGCTCTTTTTCAAAGCCAGCACTTCTTCGATGAGTCCATTCGTGGAGCAGTTATTAAATCGCCTACTGATTTAGTTATTGGTACATTCCGGTTCTGGGGATTGCAAGCCCCCGATCCTACGCAGAATATTACGGCCTATTACCAGATTGGCAATTATATCTACGCCCGAATTAAAGAGGAGCAGCAGGATTTGCTGAATCCACCTACCGTATTTGGCTGGACAGCCTATTACCAAACAGGCTATTACCAGCAGTGGATCAATTCGACCACACTGGGTTTGCGTGGCTTTTTCAGCGATTCATTGACAACCAACGCCCTGAAACTAAACGGCAAAGTAGTCATTGACGTACTGGCCTATGTCAAAACGTTGTCAGACCCGACAGACCCGGCCAAACTGGTTAGCGAGCTGACCAGTCAATTACTGGCGATTGCCCCCACGCAGCAACAAAAAGATTTTTTGACCGATACGATTCTGCTCAATTCGATTCCACGCTACGAATGGGGAGCAGAATGGAATGCGTACGTACAGGCCCCAACCGACGCGGCCAAGAAACAGGCTGTTCAGTTAAAATTGACGGCTTTTCTCCAATACGTTTACCGAATGGCCGAGTTCCAGGTTGTTTAATGATTAAAGAGCGAAAGCGTGAATGGTGAAAGAGCGAAAAGCTGGCGCCAACCAATTCACTCTTTCGCTCACCGAAACGTCGGACCGTCACTCTTTTGCTCTTTAAACTTCCTCATGAAACGAAGAAACTTCCTCCAACACGTAGCCTCCTCGCTGTTGCTGCCAGTTTTGATTGATGGCTACGGGGCCAAAGCATTCGCCCGTCCGTCGTCGTTTATCCAGTCGCTGCTCAGCCTGGCTGATCAAAACGACCGCGTACTGGTCATTATTCAGTTGCAGGGCGGCAATGATGGACTGAACATGGTGATTCCACTCGACCAGATGAGTGTATACACGGCTCCAAATTTTCGGGGTAATATTGCGATTCCCGAAGCCAAAGCGCTGAAACTAAAAAACTACGCCGGAACTGGGCTTCACCCAGCCATGACGGGCATGCAGCAGCTTTTCAACGATGGTAAATTAAGCATTGCACAGGGTGTTTCGTATCCAACACCTAACTTCTCGCACTTCCGGGCGAGCGATATCTGGATGACGGCTGTGGACTCCAGCCAAACATCCACCTCAGGCTGGGCGGGTCGTTACCTGGATAAGCGATTTCCTGGTTTTCCGGCCAGCTACCCGACTACGACCATGCCTGATCCACCGGCCATTCAGATTGGTTACGTTACGGCCACAACGCTGCTCAGCCCGACCGATTCGATGGCCATTGTACTTCAGGACCCCGATACGTTTGCCCGCTTAGTTGGCGATAAGCCCAAAGACCCTGTATCATCTGTTCCAGGCTATGCCGGTCAACAGATCGACTATATTCGCCAGCAACAGGCCAGTTCGGTTAGTTATGCCGGACAAATCAAAATAGCGGCTGGTAAGGGGAAGAACCTGGCTACGTATCCTACGTCCAACCCGCTCGCAGACCAGCTCAAAATCATTGCCCGGCTCATCAGTGGCGGCTTGCAGACCAAGGTTTACTACGTAACGCTGGGTGGTTTCGACAACCATGCCGGGCAAGTTGTTGCAACCGACACCACGACAGGCACCCATGCCAACTTACTCAAAACCCTGTCTGACGCGGTTTTAGCCTTTCAAAATGATCTGACACAACTTAAAGTCGATGATCGGGTGGTGGGTATGACATTCTCAGAATTTGGGCGACGGGCTATCTCGAACAGTAGCTACGGCACCGACCACGGCACCTCGGCCCCGATGTTTGTTTTTGGGACAGCGGTCAAATCGCCTATGGTGGGTAAGAATCCGAATCTAAGTGATCTGGATAATAATAACCTGAAGATGCAGACCGACTTCCGGCAGGTATATGCGGCTATCCTGACCGACTGGTTTGGCACCGATGCCAGTACTGAAACGACAACGCTATTTAAGGATTTCCCCGCAGCACCCATATTTCGGCAGATTATCACGGCGGTGGAACCCCTGGCCTCCGACGCACGGCTGTATCCAAATCCAGCCTCAGCCGAGGTTATCCTGGAATCCGATCTACTGACTCAAGGCATAAAATCCATGCAGGTTACCGACATGCAGGGGCGGTTTATGTCGGTGGGCACGTCACGACCCACGCCTAAATCGATTCAATTCAATGTAAATGGTCTACCAACCGGGAGCTACGTAGTAAGCGTCGAAACAGCTCAGGGACTGCTCACGAAGCGAATGGTGGTGTCGCGATAAGTATTTGCTACGTTGTTTCCAGGCTTGAAGAGACCATAGGGCGATTAAGGGCGACTCAATTGCCAAACCGTTCCTCCATGATACGGTCAATTTCTACGACCGAATGCACTCTCGTAGGATTGGAAGCCTTTTGTAATTGTACGTGCGGAGCATCTATCAAACTCGTCCAGAAGAGACCGGCGTCGAGCCCCAACTTTTTGGCTTCGTCGGCGTAGACCATGAAGCCATTCTGCCCATGAACGACGGTCGTTAAATCCCAGACAGCCCTTCCGTTAACAACCCAGAAACAGTCGAGCGCTTCGCCCCACTGATGCCACGAAAATCCGGGAAGCGCATTCGTTACTGGCTCGCCGTGCTGTGGCCCCACATTGTCCAAACAATGCGCCAGAAAGGGAGCACCGTTTGTTTTTAATTCGTTTATCTTTTTCTGAATCACCTCTTTTGTCCTGGATTGTCGCCAGTAGATGGCCTGCAGAAAAGGCGTCCGTAACCCTTCATTAGGTCTCATTTCGATTCCTCTTCTCCTGCAGTTCTGAAGCAGCGTCGTGACTTTCTCTTGAAATTCAGGAATTAACAGATTTAAATTAGCAGCCATGAAAGTAAGGTTTAGATAGACAAAGATTTCTGTCTATTTCGACTTCTACAATGGGAAAAATACCCGTTTCTTTCCCGTAGACTTACGCTTTTTCTGATTTAAGTATTGATTTAAAATTACCGTTTGTCTGGCGGCCGGGTTTTATGTTCTCAGTTGAATTGGCGGGCCATTTGGTAGCAATTCGACGGCTCACAGCCAGGAACCATTGCCTTTCCTGGTAAACACGAGTACCTGCTAAAGACCGGGTTAAACTTTTCCGATAACAACGAGTCTTACAATCAGAACTTACTCATTCTGAAATCATGCGAATTTTCCTGTTCGGCTTGTTGCTTCTGGCTACTGGCTGTCGTCGCCCATCAACCCAATTTGCGGCCATGATGACGCCCACCAACCAGCTACAAATTGCGGACTATACGAACAACCTGAAAGCAGGCGACGACGTCGTAGCGGTGGGCAATGATCCATCGTGGTCGCTGACAATCAATCCATCAAAAGGAACGATGCGTTTTAAAGCCATGAATGGTGATAGCCTCAACACGACTGCGCCCGAACGGCAAAACGACTCTGATGGCACGTTCCGCTACAGCGCTCCCGTGGAAAGCGGTCACATCAATATCCTGTTTCGACCCGATAGCTGTGTCAATAAATTATCCGGCCAACGGTATGATTACCGGGTTGAAGTCGATTACAAAGGCAAGAATTACGTCGGCTGTGGCGTTTCGCTACGTCAACTCGCCCTGTTACAGGACATTTGGGTTCTGACCAGCCTACAGGATCAACCGATCACGGCCAACCGCAACAACAATGAGTTACCAAGGCTGGAAATTTCACTGACTGAGAATCGCGTAACCGGTACGACAGGTTGTAATCGACTCAGCGGACAAATGAAAGCAGATACCCGACAGATTCTTTTTGGGCCACTGGCAACAACGCGGATGGCTTGCCCGGCTGAAGTGGGTGCGCTTGAAAGCAGATTCATCAGTGAACTCAATACAGCGCTAACGTATCAGGTCGCCGAAGGCCGATTAACCTTGCTACGTAGTGGTAAACCGATAATGACCTTCAGGAAAGTAGATTAAGCGATTTTAACCCTTAGTTTAAGCGAATGACTACACGGTAGCATTCGCTTTTTCGTTACTTTTGTTTCTCAGGAAAAGCCAATCGAATCGCAAAATAATTAACCCTTCAACTGGCCCCAGATCTCAACCCAAATAATCTGCATAAATCTCCAATCCTATGAAAAACTTAAAGCTTCACTCCCGCGCGTTGTTGCTGGCGGGCGTGCTGGCAACTTCTGTGTCTGGCATAAGCGTGCCCGGCTGGGCTCAGACGACAGCCAAACGTACTACAGCAACCAAGCCGGCTACCGTTTCGGCTGAAAACCCGAGCGCGCTCAACCGAGTGCTGGTTTTCTCCAGAACGAAAGGATATCGCCATGCCTCGATTCCCGTTGGCAAGCTGGCGATTATGAAACTTGGTCAGGAAAATGGGTTTGGTGTCGATACGACCGAAGACGCTACCAAGATCAACGAAGCTAACCTCAAAAAATACAGCGCCGTAATCTGGCTCAGCACCACTGGCGACGTATTGGACGACACGCAACAAGCTGCTTTTGAGCGCTATATTCAGGCGGGGGGTGGCTACGTCGGTATTCACGCAGCTGCCGATACCGAATATGACTGGCCGTGGTATAATCAGTTGGCGGGTGCCTGGTTCCTGAACCACCCCAAACAGCAGAATGCCGAAATTGAAATAATTGACAAAAATCACCCGTCTACCAAAATGCTCCCCGATCGCTGGAAGCGTTGGGACGAGTGGTATAGCTACAAAAACATCGGAACTGACCTCAAGGTACTGGGCAAGCTCGATGAAAAAACCTACGAAGGCGGCAAAAATGGTGACAATCACCCATTTATATGGCACCATGATTTCGATGGCGGTAAGGCGTTTTATACGGGTGGCGGTCACACGGATGAGTCGTATGCTGACCCATTGTTTTTGCAACATATTCTGGGTGGCATCAAGTCCGTTATGGCGACCAGCCTGAAGTTTGGCCAGGTTAAAACGAAGCCTTTTCCCGAAGAAAACCGCTTCGAGCAGGAGGTTCTGATTCAGGGCATGGATGAACCAACCGAACTGGCGGTGCTGGACAACGGCAAAGTGTTGTATGCGCAGCGCAAAGGCGAATTGACGGTGTATGATCCGAAGAAGAAATCGAAAAAAGTAGTCGCTAACTTTCCGGTTTTCACCAAGTTCGAGTATGGCCTGATGGGTTTGAACATCGACCCGAACTTTAAGCAGAACAAGTATATTTATGCCTACTACTCACCCATAACGGGGAAAACGGTTGCTGACACGGCTCAACACCTCTCGCGTTTTGTGTATGACGATGTCAAGGATACGCTGCTCCTGAGTACCGAAAAAGTCTTATTAACCGTTCCGGTCAAACGCGATGGTTGCTGCCATACGGGTGGCTCCATTGCCTGGGATCGGAAAGGGAACCTGTACCTTTCGACCGGCGATGATACCAATCCTTTTAATTCGGATGGCTTCGCACCGATCGACGAGCGGCCAGGTCGCCGGGGTTGGGATGCGCGCGCGACGTCGAGCAACACGAACGACCTACGCGGTAAAATTATCCGGATTCACCCCGAAGCCGACGGTACGTATACCATTCCGGAAGGTAACCTGTTTCCAAAGGGCAATCCAAAAGCCCGGCCCGAGATTTACGTGATGGGTAACCGTAACCCCTACCGGATTTCGGTCGATCAACGTACTGGTTTTCTGTATTGGGGCGAAGTTGGTCCCGATGCCGGGAATAACAGCGACAAATACGGTCCGCGCGGTCACGACGAAATGAACCAGGCACGGAAAGCCGGTTATTTTGGCTGGCCGCTGTTCGTTGCCGACAACCGCCCTTACCACCAGCGTACGTTTGCAGACAGCACCACGGGTGAGTTGTTCGATCCCATGAAACCGATCAACAACTCACCCAACAATACCGGTCTGACGGAATTACCTCCGGCTCAGAAAGCCTATATTTATTATCCCTACGCCGATTCGCCGGAGTTCGGTGCTATTGTTGGAAAAGGGGGACGTAACGCGATGGGTGGCCCGGTGTATTATTACGACGATTATCCAGAATCGAACGTCAAATTCCCTCGCCATTACGACGGCAAATTCTTTGCTTACGACTGGATTCGGGATTGGATTCACCCGGTAACGATGAAAGAGAATGGTGATTTTGTGAAGATGGAGACGTTCATGCCCAGCGCAAAATTCTCGCACATCATCGACATGCAATTTGCCAATGACGGTTCGCTCTATACGATTGAGTACGGCCAGAAATGGTTTGGTGCAAACGCCGACGCTCGTTTGGCACGCGTTACCTACAATGCCGGTAACCGCAAACCTGTAGCGATTGCCAGTGCCAACAAAACCGTCGGTGCTGCTCCCCTAGCCGTGAAATTTGACTCGAAAGGGTCAATGGATTATGATGGTGATGTACTTAAATACGAATGGTCGTTTGGCAAAGGCATGCCCAAGCAAACGACAGCCAACCCGACGGTTACGTTCACGAAACCCGGCATTTACCCCACTACGCTGACGGTGACGGATGCCGCCGGAAACGTAGCAACGAAAACAATGGAGATTAAAGTCGGTAACGATGAACCTAAAGTGGAAGTAGCGGTGGCCGGCAATAAAACGTTTTACTTTCCTGACAAGCCCGTTAAATACGCCGTTAAAGTCGTTGATAAAGAAGATGGTACGTTGCAGAAAGGTATAAACGCCGACGACGTAACCATGACGATTGATTACCTCGAAGGGTTCGATAAAACGATGCTGGCACAAGGTCACCAGGCTAATACGGGCTTCTCGACAGGCAAACGCCTGATTGATCTGAGCGATTGCAAAGCTTGCCATACCATTGACCAGAAATCGATTGGACCCGCCTACATCGAAGTAGCCAGAAAATATAAAGGTGCTCAGGCTGAGAGTAAATTGGTTCGTAAAGTAATTACGGGCGGTGGTGGTGTTTGGGGCGAACAGGCCATGAGCGCCCACCCCCAGTTGAAAGAAAGTGAAGTGACCGACATGGTTCGTTATATCCTATCGCTGGCCGACGATAAAGCAGCCAATCGTAAGCCAATCGCGGGCGACTACGTACCCGCTCAGCAGAAAAAAGACGGTTCTTACGTACTGACCGCTACGTATACCGACCGGGGCAATGGCACAATCGGCCCGCTGACCGGCTCAACATCGCTGGCGCTACGTTCTCCCATGATGAAAGCCGTTTCGGCCGATGTGAAACGGGATATTTTCGAGTATGATGTTCCAAAGATGGGCTTATCGGCAATCGGTCTCAAATCGGGTAGCTACCTGGAATTCACCGATATTGATTTGACGGGTATTCAAGGCATTACAGCCTCAGTATTTGCCTCAAACGATCAGGTTGCGGGTGGTAAGCTCGAAGCTCGGCTAGATTCTCCAACCGGTACACTGCTGGGTGATGTCGAAGCCAAGATAGGATCAACGGGTATGGTTAGTCTGCCGTTCCGGCAACCGGTTACGGGTGTGCATAAACTCTACTTTGTTTTCGTAAATCCAAGTGCCGGACAAAAACCTTTGTTTGCCGTCGATAAAGTGCAGTTCTCTACGCAGGGAATGTAAAAGGATTTCATACATCATATAAGAAAGCCCCGGTCATTATTGATCGGGGCTTTTTGCTGGAGCGACTTGTATAAATACAAAGAGCTTACCTACCGGCTGCTAAGAAATCCACTAATTAAGTTAACTTTATTTCTTTCTTGCTACGTAGTATAGGCGATTTATTTATCAAACTCGACTATAGATAAATACACTGAAGCTATGAGAGAATTTAAACTTTTCTTTTCGGTAATAAGCTTACTCCTTGCCTTCTCCGGTTGGGCACAAAATACAGTGAACGGTTCAGGCAATATCACCTCGGGAGGGCGCGTCCGTACGTTCTCGTACCATTTGCCAGCGAGCGCTCCAGCCGCCAATTTGCCCTTAATGATTGCCTTTCACGGCGATGGTGGAACGGGTGCTGGTTTTCAATCGTATGCCGGACTGGACGCGGTGGCTAATACGCAAAACTTCATCGTAGTTTATCCTAATGCCGTTTCTGTAGGCGGCAGCATTCAATTCAATAAATACGCAGACACAGCCCCTGGCTTCGGTTCAGTGGGCGATACCGGTGGGCCAAATCCTGCCGATCCGAACGCACCTGATGATGTACTTTTCACATCGGATCTGATCAATTACTTTACGCAGACGTACCAGATCAATCCGAATCGGGTCTACATCACCGGGCACTCGGGCGGTGGATTTATGTGCTATTTTCTGAGCATGGCTCTGCCCAATAAAATCGCGGCTTTTGCTCCAGTGGCCGCCAGTTTATGGGTCAACAATACGTACTCAAATGCCTACTTTACAGCGGCTAACTATAAACCGGTCCCCATTCTGCACATCCACAGCGCAGGCGACCCGACGGTAGAACCACCCATCAAACCGTATCCCAAAACGCCCGCTTATGCCTGGCCGTTATCGACATTTGCGGGCATGAACTGCAACAATTGGGGTACGTATTCAACAACCGCACTCGCGCCTAATAATCCAAACGTCGATTCATTAACCTTTTGTAGCTCAGGCAAGAAAGTAGTGCTTCTGATGACGAAAGACGCCAACCACGGCTGGAGTTCGTTATTCAATGTTCCGCAAACTATCTGGAATTTCGTTAAAAATTATCAGTTGGCTATCGTTACTCAACCGGTCGTTACGATCGACAATCACTTGAAAATTGATCAGTTCGGCTACCTGCCGATGGCGAAAAAGATTGCCGTCATCAGCAATCCGCAAACGGGTTATAATGCAACCGAAGCCTTTACGCCATCCAGTACGTATCAGATCCGAAAAACGGCCAACGATGCGGTCGTCTTTCAGGGAGCACCCGTAGCCTGGAATAGTGGAGCGACGCATACGCAGTCGGGGGATAAAGTGTGGTGGTTCGATTTTTCATCAGTACAGGATGCGGGCAGTTATTACGTATTTGATGCCGTCCAGCAAAAGCGATCCTATGCCTTTGCCATCAGTAACACAGTGTACAATAACGTACTGAAACAGGCCACCCGCGTCTTTTTTTATCAACGTAGCGGTTTTGCGAAACAAACGCCTTATGCACAAAGTCCCTGGACGGATGGAGCCGCCTTTCTGGGTGCTCAACAGGATACCGACTGCCGGCTGGTCACCAACACGTCGGCCACTACGTCTCAAAATCTGCAGGGTGGTTGGTTCGATGCAGGCGATTACAACAAATATGTTCCGTTTACGTACGGACCGCTGATGGACATGCTGCTGGCGTATCAGGAGAATCCGGCGGCCTGGACCGACGACTTCAACATTCCCGAATCAGGCAATGGTGTTCCGGATTTGCTGGACGAGGTGAAATGGGAACTCGACTGGCTGCGACGCATGCAGCAGCCTAATGGCTCGTTACTCCACAAAGTGTCGGTAACAGATTTTAGTGCTACGTCGCCACCCAGCGCCGATACGCACCCACGTCGGTATGGAGCCGCCAGCACGGATGCGACCGCTACGGGTGCGGCCGTTTTTGCACTAGCCGCCATTCAGTTTAAATCGCTCATTGATCCGCAAATGCAGGCGTATGGAAACACATTACAAACAGCGGCCATCAGTGCGTTTAACTGGACAACGAGTAATCCAGGTGTGGTTTTCAACAATACAGGTTTTAGTAGCGTCGCAGCAACTTACACCGAAAATGACCGCCTGGCCCGACGCGTGGCGGCCGCTGCTTTTCTTTACGGCTTAACCGGCGATGCGTCGTACCGGACTTTTTTTGATGCGAATTACGCCCAGGTTCACCTGATGCAATGGGGGTTTGCGTATCCGTTCGAAGCAACGTATCAGGATGCACTTCTGTATTATACTCGATTATCAGGGGCTACAACCAGCGTTAAGAATGCTATTTTATCGACTTATACAGCCAGTCTGAAAACCAATAACAGCGATAATCTCCCCGCCTATCTGAATCAATCCGACGCTTATAGGGCGTTTCTGAAAGATGGTAATTACACCTGGGGAAGCAACGAAACCAAGGCGCATCAGGGAAATATGTTTTTCTCAATGAACACCTATAATCAGGATGCTGCGAATAAAGCCAACTATCGGGATGCAGGCATGGGCTTCATTCATTACCTGCACGGTGTGAACCCAACCGCCTATTGTTACCTGACCAACATGAGTGGGTATGGTGGCGAATTTTCGGCTCCGACCATGTACCATTCCTGGTTTGGCGACGGTACGGTTTTCGATACCAACCCGCCACCCGGCTACCTGGTGGGTGGTGCAAATCCTACCTACACGCCCGATGCTGCCTACGCAGGCCCCGTCATTAGCCCACCACAAAACCAGCCGGTTCAGAAATCGTATAAAGCCTGGAATACCAGTTACCCCGAAAATTCATGGGAACTCAACGAACCGGCCATCTATTCGCAGGGAGCTTATTTGCGGTTATTGGCTCAGTCTCTGTGTTATACGAACGTAGTAACCAGCGTAAAATCGGGCAACTGGAACGACCCGACGACCTGGGCGTGCGGACGTGTTCCCACGCTCTCCGATCGGGTGGTCATTCGGCCAGCTCATGTCGTTTCAATTGGCGCGGCTGTCAACGCAAAAGCCATGGAGTTGAATGGGAAAGTGACGTATATTAATGGAGGAAAACTGACATTGGGAAATTGAGCTTATTGTCAATACCGAACTCCACCCCAACCATAAGGATTTCGGTGTGCTGTTATATTCTCTTCAATCCGTTGCTTGATCAGCGCATCATAGTCGGCATCCGTGATTTTCTTGCCTTTCTGTTTCGGCAATTTCAGGTCGTCGGGAGTTAGGGGTTTGAATGTTACGTTAGTGGCTTCAATTACGGCGTCGCCATCGTTGATGTCCAGTTCCAGAATCAGGCCTGGCAACCCATTCAACCGTTCTGGACCAGCCGGGACGGGAATATCCTGTGCAAACCAGGCTGTAATCTTTTGCTTTTTTATTGGGTCCTGAGTTTCGGCTTTCATGCAGATGTACCCCGCTACGTCTTTAATCTGATTGCCAATTTTCCAGACCGGGGCATGCAGTGAATCGTCAATAATGTATGTTTTGCCGAGCATTTCGATAATGTCCGTCTTTTTATCTTTCTCAAAATTACGATACAGTAAAAATTCTGATTTGCGCCACGAATACCCACCTTCTTCGGGTTCATCGCTGAAATAAGTATACAGACTTTCGTTCGGACTGAACGCAAGTTTCATCTTGATACCTTTATCGTTCTCCTCAAAGTTCTTAAAGGTCTGCGATTCGCGATCTTTCTGTTCCTGGCTCAGAAACGGCAGCCGGTTAATGATCTTAAACCAATGCTCTTTCCGAACATACGTAACAACGCCATCGGTTTTCTGAGCCATCGCCACCGGACCGATCAGCAGGCCTAGGATTATAAGTAATTTCTTCATGGTAGGAAAGGAAATTTAAACAGCGATTATTAATAGCCATCCCGGCGCATTTTATCCTGCACACCGCGCATGTTATACGTAAAACTCAATAAAAAATAACGGGCTAACGATTGAATCCGCTCGGTATTCGTGTAATTCTGCCCGGCATACTGTGAAACCACTACGTTCCGATTGAGCAAATCATAGGCTGAGAGTCGAATTTCGGCTTTTTTCGCTTTTCCTAAAATATGATAAAGCGACGAATTCAGAATTGGAATCTGCTGATTAAAACCCAGCTTTTCGTTTTTATAAACGCTATAATTAAGTGACGTATTCAGGTAGATACTACCCGGCAATTTCAGATTCAGATCGCCCCGAAAGCTGTTATTATAGATGGTTTGATTCTGCGTCGTATTGATTGAATAGCGGGTGTTTCCAACGCTAACGTTGGCGTTTCCGTAAAACGTAAACCAGTCTTTGGGTGTTAATTCGAGCCGCGCGCCCACCGTATAATTCTCATTGTTGGTTTCATTCAATATCTTATTGATACGTGTCAGATTGTGACCAAAGTTTAGTTGCGTATTCAGGTTGAGGGTAGCTTTTGTTTTTTTGAGCGGAAAACCAAAATACAGATATGTCCCCAGATTACGGCCACCCGTCAGGTTCTCAGGCATTGTGGTCTGAATGAGCGTCTGCGGATCATAGGTTTGGCTGTATACGATCTGGTTGACGTAGTAGGTGCCGTAGATGTTGGACCAGAAGGTGATAAAACTACCGGGATTGAAGTAATTAAAGCTGAGGTTAATGTTATGATTTAGCTGGGGTAGCAAATCGGGATTACCCTGTGTGATATACAGTGGATTTGTGTTCGTCGACACTGGCTGCAAATCCCGCGATGACGGAATCTGCACACCCACATTATAGCCTGCTCCGAGCGACCGGTTATTTTTCATTGAATAATTCAGGCCAATATTCGGAATCACCGTTGTATATGTCCGCCGGATCGACTGGAGAGGTTGTGTCTGATCGCGGGCAAACTTTCCATCAAGCTGGAACTGCTGCCCGGCTAATCCCGCCGATATGTTTAGCCCTTTGAATGAATAGCGGATGCTGCTCCCCAGGCGGTTAAACAGGTAATTATTCTTGTAGTATAAACTCAGTGAGTCAATCTGCCGACGGCTATCGTCAAGGTTTGCCACGTCGCGGTCCACTTCATCATAGCGGAGATTGAAGTTATAGAATGTTTCCCAGAAGAATTTTTTGGCAAATGGTTCGGCATAAAGCAGGTTCGCCTTGTACTGGTTACTCAGCGAGTTTGTTCCCTGGTCCTGATTCAGCACCCGTAACATGTCATTGACGTTTGTAGCCTGAAAGAATTCGTTGCGGGCTTTCAGGAGTAAATCACCATCGTTCTTGTTGATCTGATACGTAGCACTGGCGCCAAAACTGCGACCTTTCTTCTTGAATTTCAGCCGGTACAGCAAGGTATTGGCCATGTTAAACTGATTCGCTGAACTGTTATTCAATGTCCGGCTCAACGTAGTTGGCACCTCATTGGTAGCGGCTACATTTTGAAAAACCCGTTGTGTACTTTGCAGATCACTGCTACTGAATCCGAACCGGCCGTTACTGATCACGATCAATGTCTGTAATGAGTCGAGTTGTTTTTCAAAGCGTAAACTCACCCGGTGATTGGTATTAAGGTTGGCCTGATTACTGGTGTCCGTTGTGCTCAATACGGTCGATCCGGGCAAATAGCGCTTATTATTACGAAGGGCGTCTAATTGTAGCCGTGTTTGGTTAAAATAGTAACTAGTGCTCAGTTTAGTCGTCTTGGTATCATAATTGTAATTAAGCCCCCCCGCCATATTTCGGGAAAAACCACGTCCATTCCCGCCACTAATCGGAATTGTCAGGCTCTCATTGTCATCACCGAAACTGATGTATTGCGTATACCCGCTGAACCCGAAGTCGGCATTGTCATTCCAGTTGAAGGAATTACTTCCCCTAAAATCCTGATAATCATTAAAAGACAAGCCCTGCTGATTACTATTGTTGCCCAGTAATAAAGCCGAAAACTGCCGTTTGCTATTGAATTTATTATAACTGCCTTTGCCTTCATAACGGGTCGATACGTTATTGGAAGCGGGCCCTGCACCAGCCGTAACTTTCCCGAAGCCCCCTTTCTTGAATTCTTCTTTCAGCTCCAGATTAACGGTCTTTTCTTTCTTTCCATCATCAATACCCGTTAGCTTAGCCTGCTCGGTTTTATCGTTAAAGACCTGAACCTTAGTGATGGCTTCGGCCTGTATGTTTTTGGTCGCTAACTTTGGGTCGTCGCCAAAAAAACTTTTTCCGTCAACGGTCACCTTCTTTACCTCCTGGCCCTGGGCTCGAATATTACCATCCTGATCGACTTGAACACCCGGTAGTTTACGTAGCAAATCCTCGACGGTTGAACCGGGCGGCACTTTAAACGAGCTGGCATTATACTCAATCGTATCGCCCTTAATCGTCAACGGCGCCTTTGCTGTTCTAACCACAACTTCCATTAATTCCCTTGTTATGGGTTTCATCTTCAGTTCACCAAGATCTACAACGGCATCACCCGTCGGCTTAATTACCTGATTGTAAGGAATAAACCCCACAAATGAGATTTTCAGTACGTAGTTGCCCGCTTTGATATTTTTGAATGAAAAGGTGCCGGTGTCATTTGTACGTGTGAAATTTACCAGTGATGAATCTTTGGCACTCAGCAACATAACGGTCGATGAAGCCAGGGGTGCGGACGCCGTATCAACGGCGCGGCCTTGCAGTGTGAATCGGGTTAATGGAGGGTTTTGTGCGCAGAGTGCCGCCGAAAACAGACATAATACGACCAGCAGGAAAAGGTTTTTCATGGAGCATCAGGAATGAAGTTGAACAGGATGGAAGCAAAGCTACACGAACAGATTTTAGTTGGTTACTCCGTTAACGTTTTTTAACTAAATTTATAGTAGTTAATTTCGTAAACGGCCAACGCACTCACAATGAGCGATTTTCAGCCACGATCGTTGTAAGCTTTATCCCTTAAGAGAAAAAGTAGAGAGAAATTCCATAAAGAAGAGTTTACTTTTTTAATCAGGGGTTTACCGAGCCCAATTAGAGGTAATTAACGTAGTCCTCTTTACTATTGACCAGCGACTGACGACTAGTGGCTGTTCTCCAACACCTCCCGAATGGCTCGGGCTTTCAGCAGACACTCCTCCCATTCCTGCGCGGGGTCAGCATCGTACGTAATGGCACTCCCGACCGAGAATGACGCATACTGACGTTGGGCATCATATAGCAGCGTCCGAATGACTACGTTGAAATCGAAATCACCGTCGGGCGTGATGAAGCCAATCGCCCCTGAATACACGCCCCGCCGACTAACTTCCAGCTCATCAATTAACTCCATTGCCCTGATTTTTGGCGCACCCGTCATACTGCCCATTGGAAAGGCATTTCGAATGGCTTCGGCCCATGTTACGTTCTCGCGCAGTGTTGCGGAAACAGTCGAGATCATTTGGTAGACCTGCTGAAACCCGTAGATGCCAAACAGTTCGTCAACCTGAACAGAGCCCGTTACGGCGCTACGCGCCAGATCGTTACGTACCAGATCGACAATCATCAGGTTTTCGGCCCGCTCTTTTTCGGAGTTTAGTAGTTGGTCACGTAGCAGCACATCTTCGTCTGGCGTTATTCCTCGTCGGACAGTTCCTTTAATGGGTTGGGATAGAATTTTCTGGCCTTCTTTCTTCAGGAATCGCTCCGGCGAGGCACCCATTACGTACTTATCGCCGATTTTCAGAAAGCTTGAAAAGGGCATGGGTGAACGTTCAGTCAACGCACGATACATTGCCAGCGGATCGAGCGTTGCTTTCTCACTAAAAAATTCAATGCAGTAATTTAATTCATATACATCGCCTGCCAGAATATGCTCCTGTGTTCGGCGAACGGTATCCTGATACGTTTCGGGCGTAACCCGACACTGGATGTTGCGTTGCGCAGGGGGCCTGGGACGGGGGGCGTTAGGTTGGGGGTATGTCAGTAACTGGTTCAGCAATTCGTTTGCATCGCCGTCGCCCCTAATCACTACGTTACTTTCTGAAACGGTAGAATTTTCAAAATCAATTACCCACTCAGGTTCAACGAAATAAGCTTCCGGAAAACCCAGTCTATTGGGATGACAACTGGCTAAGGCTTCGAGCTGGTTCTTTAGGTCATAACCCCAATAGCCTACCAGAAACGACGGACGTTCGCTATGGGCTTTGTAGACGATCTCAAATGCGTCTGTACCAGCCGTATTCTCACCTGAAAACGGAATGACCCGTTTCGCCCCAACAAAGAGTCGGTTTGGAAACGGGTCATTAGGATATTCAATACGATTATTAGTCAGAAAAGCGACAAAACCCTCTGCGTACGTCTGCTGCGCCAGTGCCCAGGCCAATGCCTGCCACCGAAACGCGGAGATGTCGGTAACGGCCGCACGCAGGACATCCATACTATGGCCGTAACAACCGTACGTCTACGGCAATATCCTTACCTTCAGCATTTTGACCAAGCGTAAATTCTACTTCGTCATCTACCTGCAGCTCATTGAAATCAGTATCTATTAGACTTGTGTAATGGAAAAACAGATTATTAGGCGGGTAATTCACAAAGCCATAGCCCGTCTTTAAACTACGAATCGTACTGATTTTACGTCCTTCCGGATCATCGTCCACCACATCGGTATCGGCAACGTTGTAGTTTGGCTCATCCGATGGCAGGTATCCTTCATACGCATCGCCCGTATCGACACCGTGACTGAAACTATTTGTATTGCTATAAGTGCTGCCGTTGGCCGGTACGGCCGTAAATGTAGGGCGGGTCTGCGCTTTCACGAAAAGATTCTGAATAACGGTATCGTTCCGGCGGCTCCGATCATCAATCAAGCCATGCATGCCAACCGGATAAGAAACTTCTTCCAGCAAATCCTGTGAGGTGCGTGTTACTTGTTTTTCACCCTGCTCATTCAGGAATTCAAAATCCCAGCTTAGCACCATAATACGTGAACCAAGCGTATTCAGTTTACGAATAAGCGGCACATAATCCCCGTCGGATGTAATGAGTACCACTACGTCGAATTTCTTATATTGAGCCAGTTCGAAGGCTTCGAGTGCCAGCCAAACATCGATACCCTTTTCCTGCCGGTAACCCTGATACGTTTTCACGGGCAAATAGTGCGTTACGACGCCTTCCGACATAAGAATATCGTCGAACAAGCGATCATAGAACAGTTGATTACCGCGCTGATTGGCTTCGTGCGCATTCAATCGTCCCCGAAAATAGTGAGCATCAACAATCTGGCACAATCGTTCATTAACCCCCTCTTCTTCGGCTACCTGACGCCGAATAAACGCGTGTAAACCTGAGATACTGATGCGACTGCGTCGTTCGTGGGAGTAGTTATAATAGTTACTTACATGTAAGAAATAATTACCGTCATAGAAAACCCCGATTCGGGTTAGTCTGGATGAAATTGTCGGCATGTTTTACCTAAGTGTTTACAAATTTATAAGATAATGTATTTAAATTTTTTATTGGCTAGGCTGTTTTTATAGAGATTATAAGTATACGGAAAAGCTATTTTGACAACTGTCTATGACTCATTCGTACCAATAAGACTGTAAAAGCAACTCAGTAACAGGTATACTATAAGTTGTAAGAATCTGGCTATGTCTATATGACCAACCTTATTGCTGTTAGCCAGACAGCGTATAAAACTTACGGCTTATAAGGATAAAATAACGAGTGCGGATATAACTATAGGACCGATATAAGAACTATACTGCAAACATAGACATTTTCTCAAGCAACGCCAAGAGGCTGTATCTTTGTGCGCTAATTCCCGCTTATTTCTATGCAAAAAGTTCTGTTCATTGATCGCGATGGTACACTCATTATCGAGCCGCAACCCGATCAACAGGTTGATTCATTCGCCAAGCTTGACTATGTTCCTAAAGCCATTTCAGCGATGCGTAAAATCGCCGAAGAAACTAATTATGAACTGGTAATGGTGACAAACCAGGATGGTCTTGGTACCAATTCATTCCCTGAAGATACCTTCTGGCCCGCTCATAATAAGATGCTCGCTACGTTCGCAGGCGAAAATATTCACTTCTCGGCAGTCCATATTGACCGTCATTTCCCGCGTGATAATTCTTCGACACGCAAACCTGGCATCGGTATGCTGACCAATTATTTTTCGGATAACTACGATCTGGCGAACAGCTATGTAATCGGCGACCGACTGACTGACGTACAACTCGCCATTAACCTCGGAGCAAAAGCCATTCTGTTTGTGCCTCCCAACGGTCTGCCGACGGTTCAGCAGGCTGATGTAACTGGCCTGACCACGGATATGCAAAACGCAATTGCGTTCACTACCGACGACTGGGATGAGATTTATGAATTTCTGCGCTTACCAGCCCGTACGGCTCTGGTTGAACGTAGTACGAAGGAAACTCAAATTCGGGTAGAACTAAACCTAGATGGAAAAGGCCGGGCTGATATACATACAGGACTTGGCTTTTTCGATCACATGCTCGATCAGGTAGCCAAACATTCGGGAGGTGACCTGACCATTCAGGTCAACGGCGATTTGCACATCGACGAGCATCATACCATTGAAGACACGGCGCTGGCACTGGGTGAAGCGTACCGACGGGCCCTCGGCGACAAACGCGGTATTAGCCGCTACGGTTTTTTATTACCCATGGATGAGGCTCTTGCCCAGGTTGGCATTGATTTCTCAGGTCGTCCCTGGCTCGTGTGGGATGCCGAATTCCGGCGCGAGAAAATTGGTGATATGCCTACCGAGATGTTCTACCATTTCTTCAAATCTTTTTCCGACACAGCTCTTTGCAACCTGAATATTAAGGTAGAAGGAGACAACGAACATCATAAAATAGAAGCCATTTTCAAGGCCTTTGCTAAAGCCATTAAAATGGCTGTCCGGCGTGATATCAAGGAGTTGGACAACCTTCCAAGCACAAAGGGGGTTTTGTAAGCCAATAGTCATCATAAGGACGCCCGAGCGGTCGCTAGTGAGCAGTTGTTAGGTACTAGTTGATCATGTCTACTTATTTTCCTATTGACTAACGATTGATAGCTAGCGACTATTAGCGCTTTCTGTTTACTTTTGCATCAGAATTCAACTGATAACGACATGGATTTATCAACCCCTTTGACACTTCTGTTCTACGCGGTATTGCTAGTATCGGCATTCATAACTGGCCGTTGGTTAGAACGTAACGATCGGAAGTATTAATTTTGCCGGGCAGTCAATAGTCGATAGTCAACAGTTACTGTAGACTGTTGACTATCGACTATTGACTGATTATTATGCTGGGTGCTATTACCCGTTGGTTATTTAAAATTTGGGGCTGGCGCGTAGCTGGACCTATTCCCACCGTACCGAAAGCGATTTGGGTGGTAGCCCCGCACTCAACCAACTGGGATTTTCTAATTGGCTTGGGCATTCGGCCAACAATCCATATCTGGATTCAGTATTTAGCTAAAAGCTCCCTGTTTACATGGTATTCTGGCTGGTTATTTCGCGCTCTAGGCGGTAAGCCAGTCTACCGGAACAAGTCGAATAATTTAGTGGACGCTATGGTTGATGTTTTCAACCAAAATGACCAGCTACACATCTGTATCGCCCCCGAAGGCACCCGAAGCAATGTTTCAAAACTAAAAACAGGCTTCTATTACATTGCGCTCAAGGCGAACGTTCCTCTCATTCTTGTCGGCTTCGACTGGCCCCGCAAATTAGTTCCTCTGAGCAAACCGCTCTACGTGACGGGCGATTACAAAAAGGACATGCTTCCTTTCTACGAGTTTTTTTCACAGGTGCAGGGCGTCAAAAAAGACTGGCTGAAACAGTGGGAAGATACGGGTATAATTGAATGAGTCGAATCTGATTTTTGAACATAGCACACCTAAAGTCAATTCCTATGAACGGAAAATCCATCTATTCTTACCTGGCTATTCTCCTGTTCCTTGGCGTAGTCGTTTCCTGTAAAAAAACGGAGAATGATATCCTGTACGCCCCTTCATTAAATTGTTCAACCGTAGCGCTTAGTACGTCGGCATTCACGAACAACGGCTCGGCGCAGAGTACAACGCTGTCCATTGGCCTGAATAACGCTGTGGCAGGTTCCATTACGTTTGCGATTATCAGTGCTGATTTCACACCCAACACCTACACAACGACCGTGAAAGACGGACAAACTTCGGTAGCCGTTCCTCTTACATTCGACGGTACAACGAGTTTTACTTCTGAGACAATTACAGTATCGGCTACTTCCTATGGAGTCGGCACCTGCGTAACCACAGCCACTATTTCGGCTGGCTCTTCCACGACAACATCACCCGATTGCAGCACCGCGACTACCCAAACGGCCAGAGTCGTTTGTGCCGCAGAAGCCTTCATGGCTACCCTAACGACCGCTCAAAAAGCAGCGCTGGTGCTTGATTATACCAAAGCCAATGCCATCAAATGGTCAAATCTTCCTTGTGGCTCAGCTTGCCGCAATGGTCTGTCATTCAGCACACTAACGACGGATCAGGTAACGGCTGCCCTGGCCGTTGTGGCAGCAGCAACGAGTACAACCGCCAATGAGGGTTACAGTGAAATTACCCAGATCAGGGCGGCAGACGATATATTGAATCTGACAAGCAACAGTAGTTCATATTCATCGGGCCTTTACTTTATCGCTTTCCTGGGTACGCCATCCACAACCGGTACCTGGCAACTTCAGTACGGCGGTCACCATCTGGCCATAAACACTACGTATAATGGAGGTGCCGTGAAAAGCGCGACGCCACTCTTTGAAGGCGTTGAACCCAGAAGCTGGACGGCTATAAATGGGACCGGTACCGTTTACGCGCCACTCGCCGGTGAGCAGTCGGCAATGGCAGCCATGCTGGCTTCATTAAGCACCGACCAACTGGCAAATGCCAAACTGAACAGCACGTTCAGCGACGTAGTACTTGGCCCGGATAACGATGGAAAATTCCCAGCCACAAAAGTGGGGATCAAGGCCAGCACCTTAACCGCCGATCAGCAGGCTTTGGTGCTGGCCGCCATGAAACCCTGGCTGCAGGATACAGATGACGCTACGGCCACTAGTTTACTGGCTACTTACAAAAATGAACTGGACAATACATACATCGCCTATTCCGGAAATACTACGTTGACCGCCAACGCCGATTATGTGCGCATTGACGGCCCCAGTGTCTGGATCGAATTTGTCTGTCAGACGGGCGTAGTTTATCCGAATCAAATCCACTACCACAGCGTCTGGCGTGACCATAGCCGCGATTACGGAGGCAATTTCACGTTTTAAACAGCATTTGCCGGGCCCACGTCAATTGCAACATTATTGCAAAAAGATTCTCACTTTTAGAGGTAGATAAGTCTATTTTCTTATTTTTGCAACATCGTTGCGTGAAATTCAATTTTACGTAACGATGTCATCAGGAATAAGTAATAGAATGCAATCAGGGCCATTCACCCAGCGTACGTACAGAAAACTTACCAGCCACTGCATTTGCCTATGGCTGGTTTTATGCATTACACGCTTTGGCTGGGGCCAGAATTCGACCGTATGCACTGACTCATTGACCGGGCAAATTCAGGGTCAGGATACTCGGCAACGGAGTGAGAAGCTAGCTTTAGTGGGTGCAACAGTTTATGTGCGGGAAGTCGGGAAAGGAGCCGTTGCCGATTCTAACGGATATTTCCGGCTAACGGGATTATGTCCAGGTACCTACACTCTCGACTATCAGTTTATTGGTTATAAAAAGCAGACACGTAGCATTCGCCTTCCGCTAGCTGACCCAACAAGCTCGTCGGTAACGCTGCTATCCGAAAACGTTACGTTGAATGAAGTGACTGTAACGGAACACCGATCCGAAGCCCAGCAACTTCTCCAGACACAGGTCAGCTTATCGGGTGCGGCTCTCGACCAAACGCGCGGCCAGTCGCTGGGCGAAAGCCTTAAATCGCTGGCTGGACTATATTCCATTCAAACCGGACCCAGTATTTCCAAGCCGGTTATTCACGGCTTATACAGCAACCGAATTATCATTCTCAATAACGGCATCCGGCAGGAAGATCAGCAATGGGGCACCGAACATGCGCCACAAGTCGATCAGTTTCTGGCATCGCGTCTTACCGTGATCAAGGGCGCAGCCAGTATTCGGTACGGGTCCGATGCCATCGGTGGGGTAATTTTAGTGGAGCCTAAAGCCATGCCAACGCAGCCGGGCATTGGTGGTGAAGTGAACGTAGTGGGGGCTACAAATGGTGGCATGGGTGTGGCATCGGGTATGCTGGAAGGAGCATTCAGCCGAACGCGGCCCGGCAAGAAATTGACGGGGTTAAGCTGGCGTCTTCAAGGTACGATTAAACGGTCTGGCTATGTCAGGACGCCCTATTATTTCCTGGAAAACACTAGTTATCACGAGAACAATTTCTCAGGTGACATTCACTACGATCACAAGAATTGGGGGGCCGAGGTGTTTTACAGCCAGTTTGATACAAAAATTGGGCTGTTTACGGGTGCCCAGGTTGGTAGTTTAGCCGATCTTTATGCCGCCATCAGCCGCCCTGAACCGCTGGCCCAACCGGGCTTTTCCTATGCGCTCAATCGTCCGTATCAGGACGTACAGCATGATTTACTCAAAATTCGTACTTACTGGCGATTCAAAAATGAAAGTACCTTAACAGCCACCTTTGCCCGACAAAAGAATACGCGTCGCGAATATGATTTCATATCGTTTAGTGGCGCGTTGAATCCTGAATTATACCTCAGGTTAATCACGCATACTACCGATTTAATCTGGGAGCATCGGGACATAAAAACCACGAACAGCGGACAGTGGTCGGGCAGTGTTGGATTCAATGGAATCACGCAGGGCAACGTGCGTCAATACTTATTTCTGATTCCTAACTTCCGTAATTATGGCGCGGGCTTGTTTGGTATTGAACGCTATGCTGTTGGCCGGTGGACATTAGAAGCTGGTCTGCGCTATGACTATCGCTGGTTGCGGGCGTATTTCCTCAACGAAGCCACCACTCAAACGTACTTCACAACCCACAACTGGCAGAACGCCAATGGCTCGCTGGGCGCGGCCTATCAATTACGGCCTGACTTAACACTAACAGCGAATGTCAGCACTGCCTGGCGCGCGCCGAACGTAGCAGATCTGTATTCCAATGGGTTACATCAAAGCGCGGTTGCCTATGAACGTGGCAATCCGAATCTACAGCCCGAACAAGCCTATAATGGAAACCTTGTACTGGCATACACCGGCCATCGACTAAGTGGCGAAGTTGGCATCTATAACAACCTCATTCACAATTATATCTACCTCAAACCCGACTCTGTGCCGGTTATCCGCCAGCGGGGCGCGTTTCCTTCATACAGTTATGCACAGGTACAAGCAAGATTTCGGGGAATTGATGCGACACTTACTTATAAGCTGACCAGTCAATTAACGCTGACGACCAAAAATTCGCTGCTGTTCGCCTATAACCAGACGGATCGTGATTACCTCGTTTTCATTCCACCCAATCGGTCCGACAACAGCCTCCGTTACGATTGGGCGCGGTTAGGGCGACTTTCAAACCTGTACGTTTCGGTGAGTGGCTTATACGTAGCGCGGCAGAATCGGGCACCCGCCGTAACAAGTCGGCAGGAAAACGGGGACGTCATCTTTACAGGCGATTTTGCTCCTCCCCCACCCGCTTATTTCCTACTGGGTGCCGAACTGGGTTTTGCGGCCAAAGTCGGTAGGCAGTCGATGAGTGTGATTTTGACCGGCAGCAATCTGGCGAACGTAGACTACCGCGATTATCTGAACCGCTTCCGTTATTTCGCCGATGAACCGGGACGGAACATTAGCCTGAAAGTACGTGTCCCATTTTAAATGGACTATCTAGTTTCTGACTGATTATCAGCAATATAAGAAGAACTAATTAGAAATCACAGCAATAACGGACTCGCAGTTAACAATCCTCAACATATAATTTCACTTTTTAACGACCTGAGTCATGCAATCAATAAGAACAGCCCTATGGACCGTACTAGCCGTTTCATTTCTGGCCGGTGCCTGTAAAAACGACGAGCAGAACGTAGCACCAACAGACGATAATGAAGCCCTCACAACGGCCATTCTATCGTTGACCAACACCGCTAATGCTCAGGACGTAGTAACAGCTACGATTGAAAACCTGAACACAACGGCTGATTTTACAAAGGCAACCCTGAATCTGAAAGCAAATGCAACCTATTCGGGAGCGGTTCAGCTTTACGACAAAACTCAAACGCCTACACTAGATGCGACAACTGAAATCAGAGAGAAAGCGAACGAACATCTGTTTGTCTATACGCCTTCGGCAGCTAATCTGTTAACCGTAACAATTACGGATAAAGACTCAAATCCAACACCGGGGCCTTATCCAATTGGGCTGGCGTTTACGCTGAAAGCCGGAGTAGCCGCAATGGGAAAACTGAAGGTTCAGCTACGTCACCAGCCGAACGCCAAAAATGGGACAAGCGCCCCCGGATCGGATGACTTGAACGTCGATTTTCCTGTGACTATCATTTAATTCGCTCACCTCTTCAGTAAGCCGGGTCAAATGGCACTAGCCGTTTTGCCCGGCTTTTTGTCTTATTCGCCGGTTTAAAATAGTAATGGTCGACCGATGCCGTTGTAAGACGATGCATATTTTAATCTATTCCATTGCACTAAACCAATAAATTTCACTCCAAATCATAATTTATTTCACTATTTCAAGAATTTAAACATTTGTTTAAAAAAACCATTTGAATGATTTGGTTGTTTGTTAAGGACAACATACTTTTGATACGTTAAATGAAAAAGTCCATGGATTGTAGCGTACTGCCGTCAAAGTCAACCGAAGAGCGCATTCGGGAAGCTGCCAAGCGGGTATTCCTGGAGAAGGGATTTGATGGGGCTACGTCACGGGATATAGCCGATGCTGCTGGTATCAATATAGCCTTAACGAATTATTATTTCCGTAGTAAAGAGAAGCTGTTTATAAGCATCTTCGAAGAAATGATTCAGTTGTTCTTCAACGGAATGGTTGATATTATGAATAAACCAATCAGCCTGCGCGAAAAGATTGCTGAGTTGATTAGGCATGACTTTCAATTAATGAAGGAGAATCCAAGCCTGTCGCTCTTCGTCATGAACGAAGTCCATCGCAATCCAGAGCGTATGGTCAACAGCATTGGTGTTATGAAACAAATTCATCACTCCATGTTTGAAGAGCAATTACAACAGGAAGTGAAGCAGGGAACTGTCCGAGCGATCAATGCCATTCACCTGCTTCCAATGATCTTTTGTAATATCCAATTCCTGTTTATCGGGAAAGCTATGCATATGAAAATGTGGCAAATGGACGAAGCTGGCTTCGATAAATTTGCGGATAATCACAAACAGCTAGTCATAGACATGATTACGAACTACTTGTTTGAGTTTGAAAAAGTCTGATATTTTTTTGCCCACCATTTAAACAAATATTTAAAATTCTTGATTAATCACCATGTTTAAAACAAATTATTCAACACCAACCATGAAAACCATTCGATGGTTCCTCTCCACTACGCTGCTACTCACTGGGGCATTGGCACAAGCCCAGGATTACACGCTCGATCAATTGATCAATAAAGCCCTGACTAACAACTTCAATGTGCAGACAGCCCGGCTTGATGAGATCAAAACCGAGGCTCAGATTGCCGAGGTAAGAGCGAGCGCCCGTCCACAAGTGAATCTATCCGGCGATTACCGACGCTACCTCAAAATTCCGGGTCAGGTTATCCCCGCATCGGTCTTTGGCGGTCCCGAAGGAAGCTATTCGGCGGTTGCATTCGGGCTTCCATACAATCTATCGACCAGTGTGCAGGCCACTCAACAATTGTATAACCAGTCGCTGATGATTGCGACTAAAGCAGCTAAAGCCAGCCGGAATTTATCGGCGCTGCAAACGCAGAAAGTGAAAGAAGATGTCGCCTACAACGTATCGGCAACGTATTACAATCTGCAAACGACCGCCCAACAGATCGCCTTTTTACGCACTAACCTGGCATCCACCGAGCGATTGATTCGGATCACGGATTTGCGTCGCCAAAACCAGCTAGCCCAAGGCATTGACGTTGATCGACTGCAACTCAGTAAAACCTCCTCGCAAACGCAGATCGAATCGCTCCAGGCTACGTATAACCAGTTACTCAATGCGCTGAAATACCTGACTGGTACGCCCCAGACGGATTCGCTACAGGTTCGGACAGCGATTGAAGAAACGATTCCAGTTGCTCCGAGCAGCGAGTACACTATCAACCGCACGGATATACAGTTGCTCGATCAGCAAAAGGAAATTAACGGGCTGGAGCAACGAAACGTAAAAGCGGGCTTCGTGCCGACGGTATCGGCCTATGGCGTAGCCAACAGTTCGGTATATGCCATTGGTGGCGACAATTCCTATATCAAAAACTTACCGGGTTACTGGCTCGGGCTTCAACTGAACTGGAACGTATTCGACGGTCTGGCTCGTAAAGCCAAACTCAGCCAGAAGCGAATTGATGATCAGCGATTAGACGTACAGCTTCGGCAAACCCGCGAGTCGATTTCGATGGACATTGCCAATTCACGCAACAAATTTCTGGTCGAACAACAAAATCTCTCAACCAACCGGGGGCAGGTTGCTCTGGCGGAAAAAGTCTACACCCAAACTCAACTTCAATTCAAGGAAGGTACGGTTGACATCACTGATGTTGTTCAGGCCGAAACCTCACTACGTGACGCGCAGAACAACTACCTCACTACGTTGGTCAACCTTCGCACTGCCGAACTCGACTGGAAAAAAGCAACCGGTAGCTTAGTTAACCGCTAAATCGCCCCCATTAACACAACCATTAATCTCCGAAAAGCAAAATTTATGAAACGCATTATCACTGTACTCGCATTGGTTGCCCTGATAGGTCTGACGGCCTGGACGCTGGTCAACAACAAAAAAGAAGTAGAAGCAAAAATTTACAAGCCGGATGCCGACAAGAAAGTGGGCGTACGGACCGCTGTTGCCGAACTGCGCAATCTGTCGCAGGAAACCGAATTTTTAGGTTCATTCTCGCCAAATCGGGAAATCGAAATTCGCCCACAAGCGGGTGGTCAAATTGTGGCCTTACCTATTGAAGAAGGCCAAACGGTTGGCGCAGGCCGGTTAGTTGCCAAGCTTGACGACGAACAACTTCATTATCAGATAGAAGCATTACAGGTAACACTGGAAGGGTATCAGAATGACCTCAAACGCTATGAGAATCTGGTGAAAGGCGATGCTACACCCGCCGTCAATCTGGAGCGTACGCAACTGAGCATCCGCTCGACACAGGCGCAGATTAAACAGATTCAAAAGCAAATTGCGAACACGACCATCACGACGCCTTTCTCGGGCATTATCACGGAGAAAATGGTTGAAAAAGGTTCTGTTGTATCCGTTGGAGCACCAATTGCTAAAGTGACCGATATTTCGATACTGAAACTGGTCGTTCAGGTGCCAGAAAAAGCGATCAATCAATTTCACGTCGGTCAGTCCCTACCGATTGTCACCGAGGTTTATCCGGATGCTCACTTTACAGGCCGCATTTCGATGATTGCCGCTCAGGGCGATGCCGCTCACAACTACCCGGTTGAAATTACGGTGCACAACTCAACCGCTAATCCGCTACGTGCCGGTATGTATGGCTCCATTGCCAACACGAACAAACTGAAACGCCAAACGCTGTCCGTACCTCGTCAGGCGATCATTGGGTCGGCCAAAGAACCCCAGCTCTACGTCATCGAAAATGGGAAAGCCGTTCTGAAATCGGTCGCCATTGGCACGACAACCAATGAATATTACGAAATCACGAAAGGGGTAAAATCTGGTGATCAGGTAGTTATCAGCGGTCAGATCAATCTACAAAACGGTACGCTGGTTAGCGCTCAATAACATAAACACCCCCAACCCCCTAACCGGTGGAATTAGCCCCCTTTAGGGGGTTGGGGATTCTCTATAAAAATCACGACTATGAAATTTGTCGAAACCATAATCAAACGCCCCTCCTTCATTATCGTGCTTTTTGCGATCTTGACGATTGGAGGCCTGTTTTCGTACCGCTTGTTGAGTTACGAGTTGTTGCCCGAATTCTCGACGCCGGTCATCACCATCACTACGTTGTATCCCGGTGCGGCTCCTTCGGAAGTTGAAACGGAAGTCAGTAAAAAAATTGAGGATGCTGTCTCAGGGCTAGATAACCTCGACGATGTGAAAGCCAATTCGTTTGAGAACGCGTCGGTGCTTGTCGTGCAGTTCAAACCGGGTACCGACATCGATTTAGCCTTGCAGGATGCGCAACGGGAAATCGACAAAATGGTCAGCGATTTGCCTGATGACGCCGAGCAGCCTTCTTTGTCGAAAATATCGCCCAGCGATCAGCCGATTATGCAGTTGCTGGCGACATCGACGCTGCCCAACGAAGTATTCTATCAGCAGGTGGAAGATAAGTACCTTCCTGTTCTTCAGCAGATTAAGGGCGTCGCTGACATCACGATGGTGGGTGGCGACAAACGCGAAATCCGGATAAACGTCGATGATGATAAACTGAACTACTACGGTTTGTCGCTGCTTCAGGTAACGCAGGCCATCGGTCAGGCGAACCTCGATTTCCCGACCGGGAAAGTGAAAAGTACGACCGAAAACATGACGCTACGTCTCGCCGGGAAATTTACCTCGCTCGACGATATTCGGAAGCTAGTCGTCGCTACCCCGCCAAATGGCAGCCCGATACGTATCGGCGACGTAGCGAACGTGACCGACGGCATTACCGATCCAAGCAGCATCAGTCGCTATAACGGCCAGAATGGTATTGGTCTGTTTATCAAGAAACAATCCGACGCCAATGCGGTCGAAATCAGCCGATTGGTGCAGGAGAAACTGGCCACTGTTGAGAAAGAAAACGCGAAAGACAAAGTCCACTTCGCCATTGCCTACGACAGCAGCATTTTCACGCTGGCATCGGTCGAAGCCGTTACGCACGATTTGATTCTGGCCGTTGGCCTGGTGGCGCTTGTGATGTTGTTGTTCCTGCACAGCCTCCGTAATGCGTTCATCGTCATGGTGTCGGTACCAGCTTCGCTGATTTCGGCCTTCCTGTTCATGTATGTGATGGGTTACTCGCTCAACCTGATGACGCTGCTGGCGCTCTCGCTGGTAATCGGGATTCTGGTCGATGACTCAATTGTGGTGCTCGAAAACATCCAGCGACACCTTGAAATGGGCAAAAATCGCTGGCAGGCGACGCTCGATGGTGTCAGTGAGATTGGCTTCGCGGCCGTTGCCATTACGTTGGTAATTGTGGTGGTTTTCGTTCCGATTACGTTTGTGGATGCCGTTATCGCCGATTTGCTCCGTCAATTCTCACTGACAGTTGCCTTCGCTACCCTGGTTAGCTTGTTAGTGAGCTTTACGCTGACGCCGTGGCTGACGTCGATGCTCGCCAAATTGGAGCATCTGAATCCGAAGAACCCGTTCCAGGCATTCCTGATCTGGTTTGAAAAAGGATTGACAGCCCTGACGAACGGATATCACTCCAGCTTAGGCTGGGTGCTGAGCCACAAACTGGCGTTCACCGGAATTCTGATCGCAATTTTCGTCTTTACAGGTTGGGTAATGAGCTTGGGGGTCATTGGTTCGGAGTTCGTGGCACAGGGTGATCAGGGCAAATTTCTGCTGACGATGAAACTCGACAAGAGCGTTTCGTTGCAACAGAATAACCTCACATCCAGAAACATAGAAAATTACTTACGTAGCAAACCCGAAGTTGAAACCATATTTGCTAACGTAGGCGGTGCCAGTACGGGTGTCAACAGTACCGGTCAGGGAGCCGTCAACCGGACGGAGCTAACCGTTGAATTAGCCCCAGCCAACGAGCGGCCTGGGCATCTGCCAACGGAGTCGTATATGATGGTGGTCCGCAAAGAGCTGGAAGAACGCTTTCCAGCCATCGAATTCGGGTCGTCCATTATTGGTATCGTTAATTCGGGTCAGGCACCCATCGAGGTTTTCCTGAGTGGCGATAATGTAGACCAGAACCTAGCTGCAGCGGCAGATCTGGCCAACCGAATCCGTAAGACGCCCGGCGCCAACGACGTGAACGTATCCGTAGAAGCGGGCAACCCCGAAGTGCGCGTAGAAATCGACCGGGAGAAGATGGCCAAACTGGGTCTGAACATTCAAACCGTGGGCGGTACGTTGCAAAACGCCTTCGCCGGTAACGACGATTCTAAATTCCGGGATGGTGGCGAAGATTATGACATCCGTGTGATGCTTGATGCCTTCGATCGCAAAAATCCTGACGATGTTAAGAATATTAATTTCTTTAGCCCATCGACCAACCGCGCGGTACGTCTGGCAGAGTTTGCCAACGTATCACTCAGCAACGGGCCATCGCTGTTGGAACGCAAAAACCGTCGCTCGTCGGTTACGGTTACGGCCAATACGTTAGGAACGGGTTCTGGTACGTTAACGGCTGTGATTCAGGCCGATCTGGTAAAGAATCCGCTTCCTGCTGGCGTAACTGTCAGCTGGGGCGGTGATTTCAAAAACCAAAGCGAAGGCTTCGGTTCGCTGGGTATCGCCATGCTGGCCGGTCTGATGCTGGTGTACTTCATCATGGTGTTGCTCTACGACAGTTTCGTTTATCCGTTCGTCGTGTTATTTTCAGTTCCGGTAGCGATCATTGGTGCGTTGCTGGCCCTGGCGCTGACATCTTCCAACATTGGTATTTTCGCCATGCTGGGTATGTTGATGCTGATTGGTCTGGTGGTAAAAAACGCTATTCTGATCGTTGACTTTGCCAATCAGCAGAAAGCGCAGGGTGTTCCCTTCCGGCAGGCGATTCTGCACGCTGGCGAAGAACGGTTGCGACCGATTCTGATGACGACCATCGCGATGGTGATTGGTATGATTCCCATTGCCACCGCGAGCGGTGCCGGTGCCGAATGGAAAAACTCGCTGGCCTGGGTACTGATCGGTGGACTGAGCAGTTCGATGATCCTGACCATTTACCTGGTGCCAATGATGTACTACCTCGTTGACCGGCTCCAGGAGTGGTTTGGTAATCGCTTTAGCAAAACAAAAGTGGAAGAAGCCGTACCCGAACCTGTCTGACCTGCCTCGCTAACCTCCCGAAAGCGTCAAACTTTCGGGAGATTTAACTACAACAAACCAAAAACTCTTGAAACCATGACAGCCTCACAAATAAATAATCGCTTACAGGGCATTCTTACCAACATCGGTATCAGCCTAACGGCTCTCACTGATCAGGCAAACTTCGCCCGCGACCTGGGCCTTGATTCATTGGACGTAACAGATTTGCTGATACAGGTTGAAGCAAGTTTTGGCATTCGCATTCCTGACGAAGACTGGGGAAAGCTACAAACCGTTGGTCAGGTGAAAGACTATATCGCGAATGAAACGATTTTCGACAGTGGCCAGTCAGCCTAACGAAATTACTAGGGCTGGACACCGGATTTTGTACCGCTTGTCCAGGTGAATACCTTACAATTGGCTCATATGAGCCAGGACAATCATACTGATAACGCCAGCCGGAGAGCGCCCGAACGTAGCAATACCAACGGCACCCGGCTTGACGTGTTTTACCTCAAAAGAGCGATAACCTACCAACGTCTACCTATACGACTCGTTTCATGAGGTTACCCTCAAACGAGAGTGTCAACGTCCTCCTGTAGCCGGACAATCCTGGTCCAGCCTGTACATTCTGGATCTGCTCAACATCAGCGCGATTATTACCAGCCAGATGCCTACTTTTCAGCACTCGTTCCACGAACTACGAATGCGTAGCTGTTGTTAAAAAAGAAGGACTTTCTTCGAATTATCGTAAGAATCTGTTTTTACGTACGCCGGTGGCCCGTTCACCTACAGATGCGTAGCAGATTGCCGATTCGCTCCTATAACAGACAGATAGCCAAACGTTTGGGATATAATCCTACGAATAAAATTTACATTGCCATCACGAATACACCGATATGGAAACACTTTACAAACTTCCGAAACCGGACGAGTTACCGCTCCAGTTTCGGCTGTCGTTTCGACCCTTTGTCGCCTACCTGAAAGCCCAGCAGCAGGCATTTGACGCGGCTCACGGGTTGAATGAATTATACAATTTCTTAATTGCTCAATTCACCGAAGCAATTGCGCTGACCGAAGAATCGGATCAACCGATTGATGAGACCCGACTGGCCGAACTTTTTCAATTAGCCACCGTGGCCGTCCTGCCGCTTACCCAAACCAGCCGCGACATTCCGTACGCGTTTGGCTTGCCCATTCCGATGACGGTATTTCAGTATTCATCGGCATTCAGGGATTTACAGAAGGAATTTCCAGAATTCATGGCCGACATTCCGAGCCAAATTGGGATGGAGTCACGAAAACGCTTTATTTATCAACTCATTCTGGAGAAATGCTATGGTGTTGAAACAGCGAAGTCGAAGCCGTCTTTCCAGTTTCAGAAACATAAAAAAGGGCAGACGAAGTATTTCCGGATCGACATTAACATTTCCTTTGTTGAGCCTTGTATAAAAGGCACATTGCCTCCTCTGCAACCGGCCTGGATCGATTTCGCCAGCGGCTCGGCGCCCCTGCCGGATACCATTGCCCTGCTACCGCTGGACCAGTTTACATTTGACGGTTTCTGCTTTTTTCAACTGGAAGACGTAACAGAAACTGAAACCATTCAGCAGTTGCAGGATACGTTTGCCCATCTCCAGTCGGATAGTGAACCAATTATCTACCAGCGGTTTGAGTCTGCTCTGAGAAACTTATACAGCCAGCCCGATCTTCAACTGAGTATCATTCCGCTACCTCAGGTGAATGGCCATTTTGTGTACACGCCTGACACTAATGCCCGGAGCATTTTTTTGCGTCATATGGGCATCAACCTGAACGTGTATAATGACCAGGTAGCGCAGAAAATAGTACAAAAAATCTCACAGCATCCAATGCCCTACCTCTTTCCTACGCTGGACGGTTTCCCGGAAGCAGAGAGGCAGTCACTCAAGGAAAGAGGCATTGGTAGCTTTCTGATGTACCCGATCACAACGGCCACTGAAGTGCTGGGAATTCTGGAAATGGGAAGTTCCCAATCGGGTGCCTTTGACGAGAGTGTATTGACAAAAATCGAACGTATCCTGCCCCTCGTTCAGGAACTGCTACGTTACCAGCTGAATCATTTTAACGACCAAATCGAACAGCTTATAAAGAAACGCTTTACATCTCTACAACCCTCGGTCGAATGGAAATTTTATGAAGCGGCCTGGGAAGAATTGCGGTTGGGTCAGAACAAAAACGCCGAAAGTCGGCCGATTCCAGTACGTTTCCCGCAGGTGTTTCCATTGTATGGGGCCGTTGATATTCGTAATTCATCGGCAGAGCGCCACAAAGCCGTTCAGCAGGATATGGCCAATCAGCTGGCGGCAATTGAAGCGATTTTTGCCCATCCTGATTTTCCGGCCGACTGGGCCAGATCAGACGAGCTTAGAACACAGAGTTTCCAGTGTCAACATCGACTAATTGCCGGGCTGAATCCGGAAGATAAGCTGGAATATGCGCGTTTTCTGTCACAGGAAGTAAATCCCTATTTCCGCTTGTTACTGCCACATCAGCCCACTCTGGAAGGCGTTCTTGCTCAGTATCTGTCGCAAACGAGTGAGACAAGCGGGCTATTTAATCAGGCGCTCAGGCAATATGAACGGAGCATGGACTGGCTTAACTCAACGGTGAACGAGTACATCAATCAGGAAGAAAAACGGCTGCAAACCATTTATCCGCACTATTTCGAACGGTATCGAACCGATGGCACCGAGTACACCATCTACGTTGGCCAGTCGATTTCGCCCGATAAACCGTTCTCGCTGGATGTGGGTCGGGACCTGTTCCGGTGGCAGTTGACGTCAATGATCGAAATGGCTCAGCTCACCCATCGGCTGTTGCCTCATCTGCCGTTGCCCCTGCAAACGACTCAGTTGATTCTGGCCCACACCAACACGGTTGACATCAGTTTCCGGCAGGACGAGCGCCGATTCGACGTGGAGGGATCGTACAGCATTCGCTACGAAGTACTCAAGAAACGGATCGACAAAGCCTATATTCTGGGAACGCAGGAACGATTGACACAACCCGACACTATCGCCTTAGTCTATAGCCATACGGCCGAAGCGGCTGACTATTTACCGTTTATTACTAGTTTGCAAAAAAATGGACAATTGAAGCCTGGTATCGAGTATATGGACCTGGAGCCCATGCAGGGAATTGCCAACCTGAGAGCGTTACGTGTCCACATCAACTACACCGACGACCAAACCGAGCCTGAAAAATGAGGAAAATTTTACCGGAAACAGGCCGTTGGGTAGCGGTTCTGTTGAGTACTTTTTGCACATTGACAACGGCCTTCCCGCAGTCTGTTCCGGCAGATTCCGTTCGGCATCGCGTTGTTCTGATTGGTGACGCCGGGCGATTGCGAAATGGAAAAAATCCGGTGGTCGATGCTGTTAGTGCCCGGTATGATTTCAACAACAAGCGGACGACGCTTCTGTATCTAGGCGACAACGTGTATCCGCATGGCTTATCGGAAGAAGGCAGCAAAGATTATGACTCGTTGACGGCGGTACTACGTTATCAGGCCCGGCCCGGATTGGCCCGGCCTGGACTAACCAATTCAGGCCAGGGAAAAGAATCGCAGGTATTATTTATTCCGGGAAATCACGACTGGGCCAAGAGTCACCCCGATGGATGGGAACGTATCAAACGCCAGGGACAGTGGCTCGATAGCCTCAAATCACCCAATATCAAGCTGTTACCCACCGACGGTTGCCCCGGCCCCGAAGAGATTCACCTGAACGACAAGCTCGTGCTGATCATCATTGATACGCAGTGGTGGTTGCACCAATACGCCAAGCCCGGCCCCGATTCAGACTGCGCCTGCAAGAACGAAGAGGAAGTAATTGCCCGGCTGTCGGACATTGTTTTTCGAAACAAAGACAAAGGCATCATTCTGGCGACGCACCATCCCTTTCGTAGCTACGGTATTCACGGTGGCTATTATACAATCAAACAACATATTTTCCCCCTGACCGAATTTTCGTCCGGGCTGTATATTCCGTTGCCCATTATAGGGTCGTTATATCCGCTCGTGCGGGGCGTGTTTGGCAACATTCAGGATTTACCCAATCCAACCTATCGGCACATGGTTCAGGTGATGGAGAAAGCCATGACCCCGGCTCCGAACGTCGTGTTTGTATCGGGCCACGACCATGCCATTCAGCATATCGTCGACGGTTCCCGCAACTACATTGTTAGCGGATCAGGCATCAACCGGGAGCGGGTAAAGAACGGCAAACTGGCAAAATTTGTGAGCGGTGAATGGGGATACGTAATGCTCGACGAATTGACGAACGGTAAGGTAAACGCTACGTTCTACACCGTCGATGAAGCGGCTAACGCTACCGAAGCCCATTCAGCCACGTTGTTCACGATTCCGCCTACTGCTAATCAGTCAGGCAATGGACCAACGCGAACTGCCTGGCCTGACAGCATCACAGTCGCCATTGCACCAGACTACGAGCGGGCGGGTTCTTTTCAGCGGTTGATGCTGGGGAACAATTACCGCCGGGAGTGGGCCACACCCGTTAAATTGCCTGTTTTCGATCTGGCCCGCACCAACGGCGGCTTTAAAATTCTGCAACGGGGCGGTGGTATGCAAACTAAATCGCTACGTATCGAAGACAGTCAGGGCAAGGAGTGGGTGCTGCGCAGTATTCAGAAAGATCCGGCCAATGCCCTGCCTGATGCCCTGAAGGAAACGATTGCCAAAGATGTATTGCAGGACGAAATTTCAGCGGGCTACCCCTACGCACCCCTGGTCGTACCTACGCTGGCGAAGGCCGCCGGAGTGCCCCACGCCAGTCCCAAAATCGTTTACCTCCCCGATGATCCGGCTTTAGGTATTTATCAGGCTGATTTCGGGAAAGGCGTTTTTCTGTTCGAAGAACGTAGTCCGGGTGATGGCAAGTCGATCAGTACCCTAAAACTGATCGACGCTCTCGAAGATGACAACGACAACAGCGTTGATCAGAAAGCCGTGCTACGTGCCCGAATGCTCGATTTGTTCATGGGCGACTGGGACCGCCACGAAGACCAGTGGCGCTGGGGAAGCCGCAAAACCAAAGCTGGCAAAGAGTATTTCCCGATTCCACGCGACCGCGATCAGGTTTTTTTCAGGGCTGGGGGCATCTTGCCCGGCATTGCCGCTTTGCCCTGGCTACAACCTAAATTTCAGGGATTTACGGATAAACTTTCCAACGTAAATGGCTTGATGTTCAACGCCCGATATGTTGACCGACTGTTTTTGCAGGGGCTGGATGCGAAAGACTGGATGACTGTTATCACCAGTCTGCGCGATTCGCTAACGGACGACGTACTGCAACGGGCCATCAGCCAATTACCCGATACAATCCGAAATGAATCGGGTAATCGAATCCTGGAAACGCTTAAAGTTCGTCGGGGCTGGTTGCTGGAGAAAGGGCTGGAATATTATCGTTTTTTAGCTAAATCGGTGGACATTCCCGGCTCAGACAAAACCGAATTGTTTCGGATTGAGCACCAGAATGACGACCAGATAGCGGTTTTGGTCTTTAAAATTGCCAAAGATGGCTCAATAGCACAACGCCTGTATAACCGCGTGTTCGACGCAGAAGTCACGGACGAAATCCGGCTGTATGGCCAGAAGGGCAATGACCGATTTGAGGTCAGTGGGGCTGAATCGGCCCATATTAAAGTTCGGCTTATCGGTGGCAAGGGCAATGATGTTTTCGCCGTAACAGGCGATCCCGGCAAGCCTATTATCTACGACCTGAGTACCGAGGCCAATACGTTGCCCGCCCGAAATTTGGCAACGTTTCGCCTGTCTACTGATAAGGCTGTCAATGCGTTTGATCCGCACGCCTTCAAGTACGACAGGCTGGTTCCGCTGGCAACGGCAGGCTTCAATCTGGACGATGGAATACTATTAGGCGTTGGTGCTCAGTTGATAAAGCAGGGATTTCGAAAGTCGCCCTATGCCTCCATGAATCGCCTGATGGTCACGCGGGCGCTGGCTACCGAGGCCATGTCATTTCGATATGATGGGATTTTCACTCATCTGATTGGCAAAAACGACCTGTGGATCAATGCCTTCGCACGAGCCCCCGATAACGTAACGAACTTCTTTGGGCCGGGCAACGAATCGGATTACGAAAAAGGCAGGGGCATTCGCTACTATCGAACCCGTTACAATGTCATTAACGTAGCAGCGTTGCTGAAACGAAAAATGGGTGAGCACATGGAGGTAGCTGTGGGACCAATCTTCCAGCATTTCACGCTTGATCCAACAGACAATGTCGGGCGATTTATTGAAACGTATTTGAATGAGTTACCGACACCCGAACGTTTTTTGCGTCGGGAAAGCTACGGAGGGTTGCAAGCCGGTTTGACTATCGATGGTCGCAATCATCCGGTGCAACCGTCCAGAGGATTGTACTGGACCACTACGTTGCTAGGGCTTCAGGGGTTCGATGAGCGGCCCAACAACCTGATCCAACTCCGATCGGACATGACCATTTACACCAGCTTCAGCCAGTCGGCGCGGTTTGTGCTGGTAAACCGAATCGGTGGCGGGCTGACGTATGGCAATCCGGCCTTTTTTCAGTTGCTCTACCTGGGTGGTCAAACGAACCTGCGCGGCTTCAGAACGTATCGGTTTGCGGGAAATCACGTGGTTTATCACAACATCGAAGCGCGATTAAAATTATTTAACTTCCGGTCCTTTCTTTTTCCGGGGAGCGTCGGATTGATTGCGTTCAATGATCTTGGACGCGTATGGCTCGACGGCGAAAAGTCAAAACGCTGGCATGATGGCTATGGCGGAGGGCTGTTCGTTACACCCGCCGAATTGCTCACCGTAACGGCATCGGTTGGGTTTTCAGACGAGGGCGCCTTGCCGTACGTATCGCTTGGCTTCCGGTTTTGATCTAATCAACAGGAAAAATCCACCGTTACCTCGTAAATTCGGAGCGATTCACTACTCTCTTTCAACCTTTACGCCAGCTACCATGAGCCATTCGCTCTTATCGCACATTGAAACGCACATTGTCAAGTTTTTCGACCAACATCCTAAACCGGACCTGCTGTACCATAATCTGAAACATACTCAGGAAGTGGTTCAGGCAACGGAGCAAATGGCGAAGCACTACCAGTTGGCTGAAACCGATTTCCTGTCGGTAATGGCGGCAGCGTGGTTTCACGATTTGGGACACTTGACCGGCCCGCCCGAAGAGCATGAGGAACGTAGCGCCGATCTGGCAGCCGATTATCTAAAGAAAGAAAAGCAGGAATCGCCTTTCATAAAAACGGTGAAGCATTGCATTCGGGCGACGAAGATGCCGCAATCGCCCAGGAATCTTTTGGAGCAGATTATTTGTGATGCTGATCTATTTCATCTGGGCAGTGATGATTACAAGACCAAACAGAAACTTCTCAGAAAAGAGCAGGAGAAACTGACCGGAACCGACATTTCGGGCAGCGACTGGCGGCAGGAAAACATTGCCCTACTCGAAACGCATCGCTATTTCACGGATTACGCCCAGACACTACTAGGCCAAAGTCAGGCAGAGAACCTACGTCACCAGAAGGACAAACAAGCCGAAAAAGGGGAAGAAGGCAAGCCCGAACAGGTTGCGGAGCCGACGCCTGCCGGGCAATCCGCAACGGCAGAAGCCCCTCCGATCGAGGATAAGAAAAAGAATAAAGACAACAAGACTGAACGGGGTATTGAGACCATGTTTCGGACTACCTCGACAAATCACCTTCGGCTGAGTGAGATTGCCGATAGCAAGGCCAACATCATGATTTCGGTCAATTCGATTATGGTGTCGGTGATTGTGTCGATTTTGCCGCGCCGGATTGAAGAAAACCCGAGTCTGATGGTGCCGACCGCCATGTTTTTGACTACGGCGCTGTTGACTATCGTTTTTGCGATACTGGCCACCCGCCCGAACGTAACGCAGGGTACATTTACGCACGAAGACATTGAGCAGAAGAAGGGAAACTTGCTGTTCTTCGGCAACTTCCATAGCATGAGCATGGACGAATATCAATGGGGCATTAGCGAATTGATGCGGGATAGCAGTTATCTCTACGCTACCATGACCCGCGACATTTATTACTTAGGACGGGTGCTGGCGAAAAAATACAAGCTACTACGTATTGCCTACAGCGTCTTCATGTTCGGCTTTGTTACGTCCATTATGGGCTTCCTGATCGTCTTTCTATTTTTCACAAAGTGATTAATTATCGTCGACGGCGTCGTGCCATGTCAGTACGTCAATTCTATTTAGACGAATCAAGTTGAGCATTAGCAAGAGCAACGTTACCCGAAATCAGCCTTCATGTTCAACTGGCTATTACTTATTTATCGCTACGTTCACAACGATGGCTTCATACTCAAAAGAAATCAATAAGTAGAATTGAGCACCGATACGCTTTTAGGTGAGGTTTCCAAACTATACCCGATTCATCATCAGTAACCGAATTCATCGGATCGTACCGATTATTTTACCTCACTCAATTATGCAAGACGTTGTAAACAGAAGACAGTTTCTAACAACTGCCGGATTGTCAACGCTGGCACTTACGGCCGGAGTCAACCAACTAGTTGCCGGGCTACCGAAAAAGTTAAACCTTAAAATCGCCTACTCATCCATTACCTGGGGCGGCAACGATGCGCAGGCTATTGCCGACCTGGCAGCTCTTGGCTATCGAGGTATTCAGATCAGAGCCAATACGTTCGGGCCATACCGCGCCAAACCTTCCGAATTGAAAGCGTTGCTTGATCAGCATAAGCTAACGTTGGCTATGTTTTCGAGCGGCAACGTTGAGATTGACCCAGCTAAAGAGCAGAGTACCATCGACATGCACGTAGCGCACGCCAGTTTTGTGAAAGCGCTCGGCGGATCGGCTATTCAATTAACCAATTCGGCCCGCCCGAAAGATCGACTCCCAACGACCGACGAATTGAAGCGACTGGCAACCGTTATGAATGAGATCGGGAAACAAACCGCTGACTTAGGGGTTCAGGCCACGTACCACAATCATATGAGCCAACTTGGCGAAACACCCGAAGAAGTCGACGTGATTGTGCAGGCCATGAACCCTAACTACATGAAGCTGGAACTCGACATTGCTCACTACAAGCAAGGAGGTGGGCAACCCGAAAAGGCCGTGAAGCAGTACAAAGACCTCATTTATGCGCTGCATTTGAAAGACACGATGTCGCCCCGGCCCGATAAACCCGACGATCCCAAAGCCTACAAGTTTGTTGAATTAGGTCGGGGAAATGTTAATGTTCCGGCCGTTATAAAAGCGCTGGACGATATTAATTTTAGCGGCTGGGGAATTATTGAACTGGATGGTGTTCCGGAAACAGACAAAACCCCTGCCCAGTGTGCGCAGATTAACAAGGATTACATCACAAAAACGCTCAAGCTTAATTTGTGAACGAGCGAAAGCATGAAAGAGCGAAAGTTTTAAGATAGGTTTCGCTCTTTCATGCTTTCGCTCATTCATTCTTTCACTATGAAACAATTAATTCTATCAGGTTTATTACTCGGCTTGCTGGCTTTTGAAAACCCGCAGACGCCCAACACGCTCACGGCTAAAGAGAAAAGCGACGGCTGGAAATTGCTGTTTGATGGCAAAACGACCAGCGGCTGGCGCGGGGCCTATAAAGACAAGTTTCCCGAAAAAGGATGGAACGTAGCGAATGGGTTGCTAACTATTCAGCAGTCCGATGGTTCAGAGTCGCAAAGCTTCGGCGACATCGTTACAGACGGCGAATACAGCGATTTCGATCTGATGTTCGATTTCAAGCTGACCGAAGGTGCCAACAGTGGTGTTAAATATTTTGTAGTTGAGCATTCGCCAAAACCCAAAGGATCGGCGTTCGGACTGGAGTTTCAGGTATTGGACGACGACAAACACCCCGATGCCAAACTGGGACGTAACGGCAACCGCACCGTCGGTTCGTTGTACGACCTGATTCCGGCCACCAGCAAACAGGCTCATCCCATTGGCGAATGGAATACCGGCCGGGTCCTTTCGAAAGGCAAGCACGTTGAACATTGGCTAAACGGGAAAAAAGTAGTTGAATACGAACGGGGTAGCGAAAAATTCCGCGAATTGGTGGCCATGAGCAAATACAAAGCGCCGGAATACAACGCGAACGGGCGTTTTGGCGAAGCTACGAAGGGGCATATTCTCCTTCAGGATCATGGCAATCTGGTGTCCTACCGAAACATGAAAATTAAAACTCTCTAAAAGATACTGACAATCAGACGTTAGACTTTTGGATCAAGTGCCTTTGGTAGATAGCCGTGCCACGCTTCTAAACGGTGGCACGGCTATCGACTAAAGACAAAGACATATATACTGGATCACATATTTTCAACACCTTAGCATATTCTATGGAAAATCGTCGTGAGTTTATAAAGAAATCTGCACTCGCCGGACTTGGTATGAGTTTTTCGGCAAGCAGTTATGCCCGCATCCTTGGCTCGAACGACCGCGTTCGGGTAGGCATCATTGGTTTCTCGGACCGCTTCCGGCAGTCGCTGGCCCCCGCCTTTGCTGAACACGCCAAAAACCAGAATTTTGCCTTCGTGGGCGTCTCAGACATCTGGAACCGCCGTCGGGAAGAGGCCGAACAGTTCTTGAAAGGAAAAGGCCTGAACGACAGTACGTTCTTCAAAGCCCGCAATAACGACGAACTCCTCGATCGCAAAGATGTTGACGCCGTTATTATCAGCACCGCCGACTTCCAGCACGCCCTGCATTGCGCAGCCGCCGTTGAATCGGGACGCGATGTGTATTGCGAAAAGCCCTTTGCCGAGTCGCTGGAAGATGCCCGCAAAGCGCTTAAAGCAGTCGAAGCCTCAAAGAAAATTGTGCAGGTTGGTTCACAACGACGTAGTGCGCCCAACTATCACCAGGCAAATGAGTTCATCCGATCAGGGAAGTTTGGCGATATTACGATGGTCGAAATGACCTGGAACGTCAACCAACCCGGTCGCTGGCGCCGGCCTAAACTGGTGGCTGAAATTAAGAAAGAAGACACCGACTGGGATCGTTACCAACTGAATCGTCCGAAAACAGCCTGGGACCCACGCAAGTACCTTGAATTCCGGTTATTTTACCCGTATTCGTCGGGTATTCCGGGGCAGTGGATGTCGCACCAGATCGACACAGTTCACTGGTTCAGTGGCTTAGACCATCCACGCTCCGTGGTTGCTAACGGTGGCATTTACGTCTGGAAAGATGGCCGTACGAACGCCGACACGTTCACCGCGGTATTCGATTACGGCCCAGACAACGATAAAACCAAAGGTTTCCAGGTCTTGTATTCGTCACGCATGAACAACGAAGCGGGCGGAGTAAAAGAGTACTACTACTCGAACGGTGGTATGATCAACCTCGATACGAACAAGATTTCGCCGGAGGGTGGCCTGGAAGAAAAATACGCCAAAGAAATGAATATGAAGGCGAATCTGCTGCCTACCATGTCGCTTGGAGAAGCCGCCAAAATGGCCACTTCAGCGAATACAGGTGGCGATCCAATGACTTCTTTACACATGCAAAACTGGATGGAGTGTGTTCGTAGCCGCAAGGAGCCAAACGCACCGGCTCGGGTTGGTTTCAATCACTCGGTTGCTAACATCATGGCTACCATGTCCCTGCATACGGGCAAGCGTGTAACCTGGGATGCCACTAAACAGGACGTAGTAGTAAGTTAATGATGAATGATGAATGATGAATGATGAATGATGAATGATTTGCAAAAAAATAACTCATCATTTATCATTCATCATTTTTTTATAAGTGCTGCGCCGATCTGACAGCTCAGGCATTTTTTGACAGCGCAAAATTCATTATGTAATTCAATAGCCGCCTGCGAATCGAAGGCCGTGCGGATACCCAAACCAAGGGTATCCCATCCTTCGGTCAGGCGGTTTTTTTCGGCTGGTAATTGCTCCAGTAAGTTAATAGCTCGGTCAATGTAAGCCGGTTCTCCCCGGTGATGGGCATAAGCAGCCAGGAGTGGCACAACCGTATTGATCACAATCGTTGCTGCCGAATCAGGTCCAAGTGTGGGCACTATTCTTTCGGTAATTTTCCCAAATCGATAATGCGACTGCCAATAATCCGACGGGGTTAGCTGTAGTGATTTCAGTAACGCTTCGGCATTATTTGCACCCACAAAAAGCGAAAATAAACTGGCATGTCGCGTTAGTAAGCGCGCTAGTTGGGCAAGCCGCAAAGTCGGAAAATTAGCGGGGCGCAATCGCCCCCATTTCCAGGCATGCGCTTCCACCTGTTTATCGGCAAGTTGATATTTTGCAGACAGAAATCGGTACTCACGCTGGAGAGTCGTTACGTAGTCGTCAGGTTGCTCAACAGTTAGCAAGCCAGCTGCGCCAAATAGCATGGCTTCAGCCTGTAACAGTACGTCACGATGTTTCAGGATTGCTTTCAACGGCACTGCCCGACTAAGTTGCGCCATCGGATCAGCATTGATTTTAAACCCCATGTTTATGGCGAGTAGTCGATAAGCCGTTTCCTCCCAATCGCCACTCGTCTGTTCAAAAAGTGCCCGGACACCCGCGGCTTTTCGCTCCAATCGCTGGAACATAGCCTTATCCAGCATCGATGTTATGCGCAACGGCGACACCGATCGAAATTGATCAGCACAGGGAATACTCGCTGGCGAATCACTTAGATTATTATAACGCTCCAGCAGAGCGGGGGCAACAAGTAAACTTAGTTCAAGCGTGGGTAACGGCGTCCCATTTGCCCGGTTAACTTGCCGTCCGCTTATCACGCGGTCGTCCTGCCACACGACATGAAGAATTACGTTTTCATAAGCTCGGTCATGCTGATGACGATGTGTCAGCCAGTCAGATGTTCGAGTATGCATCTCGACCGTACCGACCCACTCTACGTCGTTGATCAGCAACCGGGCATTCGTAAAATCGGGTCCGGCATCGTGATTCCGAAAACCAGGGCGTAACACCTGCACTACGTCACCATCGGTAGTGATGAGCTTCGTTGTTGTGAAATACTGATATTGCCAGACAAAATAAAGAAAGACTTCGGGCACAGGTCGGTGAACAGTTAGCGGTGAACAGTAGACACTGCTTCAGACGCTGAAACACCTGTTTGGTAGCATTTTACTTAGAAATATGTTTATCGGATATGCGCTAACTGCCGGGCCATTTCTGTTTGCAAAGCTTTAGCTTCTGCGCGCGCCTTTTCGGCAAAATCCAGACCGTCAGATGCGTATAAAATACTCCTTGATGCATTCACCAGAAGTCCACCCTTTGCCGTTAATCCAAGACGCGAAACTTCTTCTAAATTTCCACCCTGCGCGCCAACACCCGGCACAAGTAAAAAATTATCGGGAGCCATTTCCCGAATCCGACTAAATTCATCGACCTGGGTTGCTCCAACCACAAACATGAGTTGATCAGGACTAGCCCAGGTTCGCGCCGTTTCAATCACCATCTCAAACAATTCCTGATCGCCAACCAGTTGACGCTGAAAATCAGCGCTGCCAATGTTCGAAGTCAGGGCTAGTAGAATGACCCATTTGCCTTCATAAGCCAGAAAAGGCGTAACCGAATCACGTCCCATGTAGGGCGCCACAGTAACGGAGTCGAACGCCAATCCAGCAGCGGTCGGATCAAAAAACGCTCGGGCGTATAAATCCGACGTATTACCAATATCACCCCGTTTGGCATCAGCGATAGTGAAGCAATCGTTAGGAATGTAATCGAGTGTTTTTTGCAGACTTTCCCAACCGCGTGGACCCTGCGCTTCGTAAAAGGCAATATTGGGTTTATAGGCCACAGTGAGGTCATGCGTAGCGTCTATAATGGCTTTGTTAAACGCAAAGACCGGATCGGACTCGGTCAGGAGGTGGCGGGGAAGTTTGCGCGGGTCGGTATCCAGACCAATGCATAAATAAGACTGTTTCTGAAAAATCTGTGCACTTAATTCCGAATAAGTCATACTGATTAAGGGAATCACTACGTAAAATGATTCGGCCCAAAAGTACGACTTACGGCGGCAGTTTCATAAATTTGCCAATAAGACCAACTATCTATACGTAACGACCTTATTTATGCAAGTCCGCCAAACAGCCATCGAAGGCCTGGTTGAACTAATTCCACGTGTGTTTGAAGACGAACGAGGTTTTTTTTTCGAGTCCTACAACAAGCCGCTTTTTGCGTCATTAGGCCTGCCAATGGAGTTCGTGCAGGACAACCAGTCATTTTCGGTAAAAGGTGTGCTGCGCGGGTTGCACATGCAGAATGAGCCGTTTGCACAAGGAAAACTGGTGCGCGTTATTACTGGCCAGGTGCTGGACGTAGCGGTCGATTTACGGCCCGATTCGCCCACATTTGGGCAATATGAAACGTTTTTACTGGATGCCCGTCTTTCCAACATGGCCTATATTCCGCAGGGATTCGCGCATGGCTTCGTAGCCCTGGAAGACAGCGTATTCAGTTACAAATGCACCAACATTTACAATAAAGCAGCCGAATCGGGCATTCGCTGGGACGATCCCGATCTGAATATCAACTGGGGGGTCAGCGATCCTATTATTTCAGATAAAGATCAGGAATTGAAACTGTTGCGGGAAGTATTTCCGCAAGCAGTGGTATAAAAAATGATGAAAAGTAATGATGAATGATTCTATGCAAAATCATTCATCATTACTTTTCATACATTTCTTCCAATACTTTACGGCCAACTTTTCGGGCAGAAAGGGGATTCTGGCCCGTAACTAAGCGCTCGTCAACTTCGATGAAAGGCAAGAAGGGAATCAACCCTTTACTGTAAAGCGCATTTTTCTCTCGCAACGCATCTTCGAGCAGAAATGGCACTTCATCATCCAGCCGAACGAGCTTTTCTTCCATATTTGAGAAACCCGTTATCTGCCGATTCTGGATCAGAAGCGAGCCGTCCGATAACATCACGTTCAGTAATCCACTGACGCCGTGCCCAACGGCCGCCACCATACCACCGCTTTCATAGATTTGGCGCGTAATCCGCTGTATTGCCGAATTCGTTGGAAAGTCCCACAGTGTACCGTGCCCCCCGGCAAAGAAAATAATCTGGTATTTTGCTGGGTTCACGTCATCCAGGCGAAGGGAGTTTTCCAGCTTATCTCGAAACGTTACGTCATGATACCATTTTTCGTTGATAGTATCCCGCCGATCAATGCTCTTTTCATCGATGGGAACTAACCCACCAGCAGGGCTGGCAATATCGTAAGGCAATTTTCGACCCGCTAATTCATCATAAAAGTGCGTAGCCTCGTTTAGCCACAAGCCCGTTTTATGTGATTTAGTCTGGTAGTCGGTGTGATTTGTACAGACGATGAGGGCACGGTAGGTAGGGTCCATAAGCAAGAGGGAACGTTCGGCGTTTGAAGTTCGATGTTTAGCGTCAAACTTCAAACGTTGACCCAAAGGTTCTTCCACAGGGCCGAATCCGAGGTTCGTGATTTTCTTAGATATATACTATACGGTAGTATTAAACTTAACCCGTACACTGCTTGTCTAATCGTCGGAAGAAAAGCTTTTATTCCGACGATTATTTGTCATAAAAAGTAATTGACAATTGAATCATTTGTAATTATATTTGTTTGCAAACCTTACCGTACGATCTCATGAAAACTGTCAACTATGAATCGTTACAAGCTGAACAAGCCTGGATGATTGTATCCGACCAGCTTCAGCAACGTAACAATGTGCTGGCCAAGAGTATTTCGCACATGGAACGTAACCCAACCGATCTGCCAATGGCCAGTCGGCTGATCATATTGCGCTACCATCTCAAGATGAGTGTACGGCAGTTAACGAAGGATGCACGTCAGAAACTTCATACAAAACAATCGGCTGATCGGCTGGCCGAACAATGGCGGCATGTGCATCAACTGCTTTTTTTACTCCGTCAGATAGATATGGAGCTTGGCCGGGCTACCGACGAAAATAATACGCTACGTGTATGGCTGGAATCACTCGACGGGCGCGTTTACCGTTCCGCGTTAGTACATCTAAATTAGTTAAATCGCGGTCTGTCGTTGGTATAAACGATTTAGGCATAAAAAAGGCCGATTCTCGCAGAAAAAACAACTACGAGAATCGGCCTTATTGACAACAGTCTTCACAATCGGACTACCACTTCGTCGATTTGACCAGCACAGCATCCGTTACGTTGCCCGATTGGATCAACAGGCGGTAACGAAACGTAACATCTTTTCCCGCTGGCAGTGTATAATTTAGAGCCGGAGCTTTGCCTTCGCTTAAAACAGACTGCCCCAGTGTATTAGCGGCAAATAGACCATATCCGCGAGCATGCCAATAGGTTGGATAGCCAACGTTTTTGGGATTATCCATCATAACGATCGAAACAGGTTCATTTCCCAGCGTTCCCGTTAGTTTTACCCAGGGTGCACGAGTTCCCCAGACGGCATCGCCCTCCACACCCTCACTGCTCTTATAGTGTCCCGTTACACCTTCGTTATTCATCGCTGGCACTTTGGTGGCTACGCCCTGTGCATCCGTAAACACCTCCGGTTTGGTTGAAGGCTGCTCTAACTGGCGAGCCACGCGCAAAGCGATCATCCCTTCTTTGTTGTCTTTAAACATGACATCTTTACCAGCGGCTTTCAGCGTCGTATTGCGGTCAATCGTGCGACTGTCAGCATTGGCGTGAAACACATAGGTCGTTGTTTCCTGCAGCATAACCTTGCTGTCTTTGTCCAGCCAGTCAGCCGTAACGACCAGTTCAGCTTCACCGTTGCCACTTTTCATCGATTTAACGCCCGTATGAACAATCGTTCCAAACGGACCTTTGTGCTCCGGCCCAATCTCGGTTGAGTTATTCCAGAAATCATGACCATTCACATCACCATAATTGAACCACATGCCAACGTGGTGTGGATGGTCGATACGTTCGCCGGGGCGCGGGTCAAGCGGCCAGCCTCGGGTAATGAAATTGCCGCCTGCCGAGAGGATGGGATACAACACCGGCTTTTTCAGAACCGTCGGCCCTGGATAGATGTAGGCCGTGAATGGTTTTCCATCGACCGTAACGGTCACTTGTTTTTTAGCGTCGTCGTGCGTTAGCTGGATACGATTGGTTTGAGCCCGAACCGACAGCATAGAAGCCGCTACTAAAAAGGCAATAAAGAAATGGCGCATTGGATGGTTGGTTAATCAAATTTGAAAATCGCGTTTTCAAGGGACAAAACAAACCGCCCCGACCTAAAAAAGCTGGGGCAGTTGAAATGCTACTGGTTAGTCAACTCTCATTACTCTATATTCAAGTCTTATCAAACCATGCAGGTCTTACAAACGTGTATGGTTTGGCGCTAATTACCCAACAATATTTTGTTCGTTACGTCCTGATCTATTGTGATATAGCCAGGATAATTAACCTGTTTACCCAGTAAATCCAGCGTTGGTTTAATTTTTATTGTCAGTTTAGATGGCTGTGTTCCTGCTGAACCCGACAGATTCTGCACCAATTGTGTAAAGGCATCGCGCGTTTTAGGATCCGTAAACAATTGATACGCATTCGTATTAAGCCGGACCGGAACGAGAGTGGTACCGCCACCGGGTTGTACTTCGATACGTTGGTTCAGAAATCCATTGAATAATTCCTGGCCGGCCAGCAGAATCCGATACTCCAGTTGATTGATACCCGCCAGTTTATTGGTTGGATTTGTAATATTAATGTTGAGCCGGGCGTCGAGTGGTACGTTCCGCGTCAGCAACCCCGTTGCCAGCCGGGGGTAACGGGCTGGATTAATGTCTTCTATCTTGCGCAGTTGCCGAACATCGATTCCCGCCAGATAAATACTATCGGCGGATGCAATCGTATAGCGACACTCTCCCAGGGCTTTTGCCTGCGAAAGCTGGTTGTTAACAGCGCATTGATTAAACAACAGTGGCAGCGCCACCAATACTAAAATAAGGCCTTTTTTCATGATTGATTGTAAATCGTTCTTATGTAAACGTTCGACAGTAGGCAAAGGGTTTGGTTTAACCCATATGAAAGCTAAGTTTCTTTGTATTCTTCTGCACAAGCACATCTGCCACCGACTTGATGTATAGACGCTGAATCCTACTAAGGGTCATTTCTGGTTCATTACGTTCGATCCCCCGCTATATGATTCTGAAAAAATTCGTTCAACTGAACAAAAATGAGAAGCCTGTTTCCCCTCCAACATTAGATTGCGACTAACCAGCACGCAGAAGCCAGTACGTAAAATACCGTTCACTCAAAAGATACTGGGAAATACAGCGTCAGTTCTTTACTTATCACACGAAACACCCTTTCTAAATTTACCTTTTACGTATGAAAAAAATAGCTTTACGAATCCATCTGTTTACCATTGGATTTCTCCTCAACTTAATCGTGCCAACCTATCTGTTGGCGCAATTACCGATTAAAATTACCAACACGCCAACCACCGGAAGTGATCCATATGGTTTTGTGACGTATAAAGGTCGGCTTTATTTTTCGGCGAGTTCTTCGACCGATGGACCAGAGATTTATTCGACCGATGGAACGCCCGGCGGAACAGTTTTACTCAAGAACATCAATACGTTACCTGGCAAAGGATCTGAGGTTGGTAGTTTAGTAATTTACAATGATAAACTCTATTTCGGCGCCACCAGTGCCACAGGAGGTGGTTTATGGGTTACTGACGGAACGACAGCCGGGACGACCCTTGTCAAGGATCTTTCTTCAGTCCAATTTAGTAATCCTATTTTATTGGCCGTTGCTAATAACAAGCTGTTTTTTGTTGATAAGTTTTCGCCATCCGGCGACAATAAACTTTGGATAAGCGACGGAACAACTGCCGGAACGAAGCTTTTATCTGAAGCACTTGGGGGTCTAGATGTAGGCAGGGGGCCTTCCTCAATGAGAGCCATAAATAACCGGCTTTTCTACGCCACAGGTAATACAAATGACCTATGGGTGACGGATGGAACGGTAGCGGGAACTCATTTTGTAAAAGGTGGAGAAGTTATGGATGGCGGCTTCGGCAGCCGTTTTTTTAACTTCATTGGTCAGCTTACTCAATTTGAAGATAAACTAATGTTCAGGGGTTACGACCAGAGTAAAACTGGCGACGAACCGTGGATTAGTGATGGAACACCAGAAGGTACTTATTCGCTGGATCTGACGCCTGGTGCTGGTGTGTCTCTTATCGGGACCTATCGTTATTACAATGGCAAGATGTATTTTTATTTCCCATCAGCGGGTCTCTGGTCAACAGACGGCACTCAAGCAGGATCGAAACAGGTAAAGAACGTACCGTCCGCCGAACGATTCACGGTGTTTAACGACAAACTCTATTTCGTATCCAATACAAATGAACTCTGGATGAGCGATGGCACTGAGGCCGGGACAGTATTGGTCAAAAAGCTTACTTCAGGGCTAGTCAGTCAAATGATTGTGTCGGGTAACCTGCTATATTTTTCGGCTCGTACATCCAGTAACAATAGTGATTTAGAACTCTGGCGAAGTGATGGTACCGATGCGGGTACCTGGAAAGTGTCGCTATTTAGTCCCGACGCAACGGATATACTGGGAAAAGTAAAAACTTTAGTCGACGCCAATGGCCAGTTGTATTTTACAGCCCAACCTACTGGCTTATCATCGCCGGAACTGTACTATTTACGGCCGAATCAGGCACCTGTTGCACCCGTCATTGCGAACGCGACAGGCACCGTAGGGCAACCTTTTTTCCAGGCAATTCCGTCGTTTACTGATCCAGAAGGCCTACCACTTTTTTACAGCGTCTCTGGTTTACCGGCCAATCTTACGTTCAGTGGGGGCGGTGGGGGAATCATTGCCGGCACCCCCACTGCGTCGGGAATCTTTACCATTACGGTATCGGCCCGTGATATTAATGGATTGACCACCAGCACTACGTATATCCTCAGCATTAATCCAGCCGGTGGCAGCGCGTTTGCTCTACAGGCACCTACCTACAACTGCGCGACGGGGGCCATTACGTTCAATACCAGCGGGGGTGATGGCTCGCCCATCGAATACCAGGCAGCGGGCATTACCAACTGGACGACCAATCCATATCAGTCGGTCGATCATGATCTTATTACGGCTAATGACGTACAACCGATTACCTTGCAGGCTCGTCAGCATGGGGTAGTCGTTACGTACGTCTGGGATTTGAAGGCCTATTGCACCAATCCGCCAACACCACAACCGCCCCTGCCTGGTGCCTTTACCCTTATGGCACCCACCTACAACTGTTCGACAGGGGCTATTACGTTCAACACCAGCGGGGGTGATGGCTCACCTATCGAATATCAGGCAGCGGGTATTACGAGTTGGACGACAAACCCCACCCGATTTGTGGATCAGGAACTACGCACAGCCAATGATACAAAACCACTTACGTTGCAGGCTCGGCAAAATGGAAAAATGGTCAGTTACGTTTGGGACCTGAGAGCCTCCTGTAGTGGAGCACGCCTTGCCGCGGAAGAAACAACAACTCTCTCAGTACGTGTTCTGGGCAACCCGGTTGCGGGAGAGACGGCTGCGGTAGAAATCAGCGGAGCCGCCGGACAATCCCTACAGTTTGTTGTGAGCGATATGCAGGGCCGTCAGATTAGTAAAGATCGTATCGAGCAGGCCAGCGTCATTCAGAAACATGATGTTCGAATCAGCCGGGCACCGGGCGTTTATTTACTCAAGGTGAGCACCCCAACCCAAACCGGAACGGCCAGACTTGTTCGACAGTGATACGTTCGGATGGCCGTGCTAGGATTCGCAGTGTAGCACGGCCATCCGGCTTTCCTAATTTTTCACGAACACCATCTGCGCCCGATCAGCTTTGGCCACTTTCTTTCGAAAGTCTACCCATTCGGCATAGGCTGTAGCTGGAAACCGCCCCCGGTGCATGGTTACCTTCCGGATGTACGTGATTTGTCCACCGTCAACAGCAAACTTGGCGGAATAACGGCCAAACTTTGACTCAATCGTCATGGGCTCAATCTGATATTCTGGTGAGTAGCCCTTGGGAAGCTGATACGTAATGGTATCACTGTCCTCATAATCATAACTTGAGCCTAAATCAACCGGGGCTTTGCGCGGCTGAGTAAGCGGTGTTGCCTGCCCCAGAGCTGACATCAGATTGAGCGGCAGAAATAATCGTGTTCCGCTGGTTGTCGCCCAACGACGCACCGTCAGGTCCAGATTTTCGGTAACGGACGGAATGGCTCCCGGCAGTTCTTTATAAGCAAATTTATTTAACTCAAACGCTGGAATACGGATGCGTTTCAGCAACCAGCTACGTTGATCATCGCGGTTCAGCCGATGGAGTGCACTGGCATAAACGTCCTGCTGTAGACCCGTATAGCGTGTCAGAACATCGGCGGTAGCATCACCCTGTTCGGTCACTTTGACGGTGATGCGTCGTTGCTGGAGATTGTCAATCGGGCGATAGGCGGGCGTTTTTACTAATCGGCTCCCCTCCGGCAGGATAAGCAGAACATGACGGTTTCCCGTGAAATCACTGACGTATCCGGCTGGATTATGCCCATCGGTACATTCCAGGAACAGCGTATCACGCCCGTCGGGAACGCACAAAATAATGTGGTTAAACTGAAAACTTGGGAAGTCCGTCAAGGCATCCGGCTCGTTATCACCCGCCCGAACCAACGCCGGGTGGGCCGTCACACCAGCGGCTTTCAACAGGGCTTTCGTGTAATTGGTCAGCGCCTTGCAATCGCCATATTTACTAACGGCAACTTTCTCGGCCTCAATGGTTTGCCAGCCACCAATCCCTAACTGAACACTAACGTAACGCGTCTGCTCCTGTAAGAACTGATAGAGTTTTTTTACCTTTCCGGACGTAGTGGTTTCGTTTTTTGTTAACTCGATTACCCGTTGACGAAGATCGTCGGGAATGCGATCACGGCCGTCGTTCAGGATGTGGTAGAACCGGCCTACATCACTCCAGCTTGTGATTTTTCCCTTGTAGTCCTGCACCTCAAATTCTGTCGGAGCAGTATAGACAATGGGCAATTGCTCGCGTGCCGGGGGCGACAGCGGTTCAAATTCTACCGCCGGAATATTCGCCAGTTTCCAGACATAGGTTTTCCCTCCGTTGGCAGCCGCTTCTTCAGCAACAGGCGTCGGAATGTTCATTTGCTTGTAGCGCAACCCAAGACCCGCTGGCATATTTACCGTAAACATGGCCTGCTCAATCGATAAGTGCTGCTCATCCTGAGGTATCCAGGTTGGGTAAGCCATCAGATTACGCTCAGTCGTCTCAACAATAAACTCAACCGTATACGGATAGGTAGGCTGCTTCGGAAATGTCGCCGATTTAAACCGATTATCGTCGAAGAGATTATAATCCGAATAACTACTATAATCCTCAATATCAGTCTTTTTTAGCTTCTTAATCAGCTTACCATTGCCGTCATACAAAGCCCCTTCAAAATTGATTACCTTAGATAGCTTGTCGTACCAAACCTGCTTTTTGGCGTGATCGTCGCCCTGTTCGTCCAACACCGTCACCACACTACGTATGCGTAAATGCCCCTCTCCTGCCGACTTAACGGTGAAGACTGTTTCGTGCCGACGAACGACAGCGTGTGCGTTCTCTTTCAGATCTGCCGAAAGGATACCAGCCTGATAGTCGACCTGCGCCCAGGCCGCCTGACTGACCAGGGAAATCAGTAAAAGAAGTTTTTTCATAATGGATTTATTTCTTCTCGGCTACGGTCCCACGTTTCAGGACAACCTGTTCGGCATGTTTAGCCACAATCCGGTTGAATAGTTCCCGTAAAGGCCCATACTCACCCGCAAAATATATAGGGCGACGTAGTAAAATCCGGCTGACCACCTGAAGCTGATTCTCGTTGGTAACGGATACCTGGTACAAGAACCGCCCGCCCTCTTCGGGCAACACCATAGACACTGTTTTTGGCAGTTCTTCCACCTGAAATCCTTTGGGCAGCGTATAAGTCGCCATAAATGTTTCATCGGTAGAAACGCCAAAATCCACAGGAAAGAGTCGCTCGGCCTCCTTAAACGGATTACTGCCGTGTGCTTCCGTCAGCATGGGGCGGAGGTACAGTCGATCGCCTGCCCTACCACAGGCTTCGGGAATAGTAATTGTATAATCTTCATTAAACGCGCTACTTTTCAGATCCGCTCCCGAAAAGTCAGCCTTTTCAATCTGCCAGGCCGGGCGTTTTTTCTGAATGCCCTCCAGGAATTTTTTCTTTCCGTCAAGTGCAAATTGTTTACGGGTATTCCAGGCACTATACCCTCCGTGCGAATGAAGCAGTGTACCCGTCACCTCACCATCGTCGGTAAGCGTGAATTTACCCGTATGTACCTCCGCGTCACGGTCTGTTGGAGTCAGCGATATAAATCGGGGCTTCGTTGGGTGGACCAGCCTTCCTGTTCCATTCAGGCAATGGAGGGGTAGCATACCAGGTATCAGGTAGGGATCGGTTGCATCCAGCAGCATGTCTTTTCCACCCACCGAAACCTGGGCAACAACATAGTTGAATTTCTTCAGCAAGGCATATACTTCATTAACGTGCCCATGCGATCGGGTGCTGAGGATCACCGGATTTGCTTCAATATCCATTTCACGTAACAGCGCAATCAGCAGCAGATTAATGTCGGCAGCATCTCCTTTTTTATCTTCGAATACTTTTTTGATACTACTCGACCAGAGCGCGGCTCCCTCATTCCATTTGATCGTCTGGCGCACGAAATCATAAGCTGCCTTCACGCGACTCAGCGTATCGGGATGCTGGCTAAGTAATGATTTGGCCGTTTCACGCAGGAAACCCGTCCGTTTGATCTGCCCACCGAAATTGGCGTCATCAAGGAGGGTTCTGTCCATGGCATCCCACCCAACGGCTATATCCTTTTTTAACATACCCGTTACCCCAGGCACCTGATAGCTAGCCAGTTCAAATTCAATCTTCGATACGTAGTCATCGGCCGTCGTTATATAAGCCTCATCGTGGAAAGCCGGAACATCTTTCATGGCAAACCGATACGCTGATGCTGATACACCATGATGACCCGGAAATATATCAGGTCCAACAGTCGATTTATTTTCATTGATGGCCATTGTTAAATAGCCGGTCTGCATAATTTTATAATAAAAGTAATCAGGAATAGTAATACGGAATTCACTCCAGTTAACCGGCACTTCCTGCTGGAATCGCCACGTACGAGGATTATAACCAATACTAAAAGGGGTTCGAAGGGTGTATTGATAATCAATAATTGAGCCTTCCCGGACATTAGGCAGCGTGTATTTCTCAAGCCACACCTGATCCGAGGCTTTTTCGGTAAAGTGACCTGCTTTGGTCAATGGATCGATTGATACGTTCCCATCGACTAGGTTATACGTATAGCCATCAAAGTCGGAAACCATCTCATGCTGGCCTGATTTACCCCGACGGGTAGAGAGCTGAATAGTCGCCCGGTCGTAGGCAGATTTCTTACGAATTTGTATACGAACATGGTAATTACTATTCATCCATAGTTCGCCCGCATTATTATCAAACGTTACCTCACCAAAGTCATACAGGACGATGGCTTCGGCGGTCGAATCCGCAACAGAATTTGTAAATTGACTGGGTGTTATTTTACCAAATTTGATGGTAGGCGCTGGATCAGCGGCTTTTTGCGCCAATGCTATATCCGTGCATAGCAAAGCATACATAGTCAACAGCAGCAGGTGCCGGACAAACGGGAAAGGGAACATGGATGGTGGGTACTAATCGGTTACTTAACGTTGCAATATATCAGTTTGGTTACATATACACAAGCCATTTATCTACTTCATGTGCACCGAATTTTCTATCTTTGTCGGGCAACACTTCCACGATTTTCATGGATAAGTTAACCGCCGACGACCTGATTTATGGGTATATCAACGGCATTTTTCCAATGGCCGACACCGACGGTACGCTATACTGGTACGCACCCGACCCGCGTGCCGTTATCCCCATCGATATCTATAAACCGGCGAAATCACTACGTCCGGTTCTTAACCGAAATCAATTCGAAATTCGGATCAATACGGCCTTTACCGACGTCATGCGAGCCTGCTCAAGTCCCCGTTCCGAAGACGATAGTGTCTGGATTTCAGACGAAATAATTGACGCCTACACCGAACTGCACCAGATGGGGCTGGCCCATAGCGTTGAGACGTATATAGACGACTGTTTGGTAGGTGGCCTGTATGGAGTAAGCTTAGGCGCGGCTTTTTTTGGCGAGTCGATGTTCCATCATACCAGCAATGCGTCGAAAGTGGCGTTTCATTATCTCATTGAAATTCTTCGTCAACAGCAGTACACACTGCTTGATACACAGTTCATTAACGACAATGTCCGGCGATATGGAGCCATTGAAATTCCGAAGGCCGACTATCTGAAGCAACTCAAAGCGGCTCTTCGCAAAAAAGCCCGTTTCACCGAACCTGTACTGTAGCTGCTGCATTACTGGTTATCTTTGCCGCATGTCTAAACCCATTCTCGTACTCAAATTCGGTACGGCTTCCATTACAAAACCAACTGGTGAACCAAACGAACCAGTTATGGTAGACATCGCCCGACAAGTGGCGGAACTACATCCCCATTATCGCATCGTACTGGTTTCGTCGGGAGCGGTGGGTGCCGGGAAAGCCCTTATCCATGACTACCGGGGCGACATTACCCAACGCAAAGCCGCGGCAGCTGTGGGCAATTTGCTGCTGCTGAATCAATACTCCCGCTTCTTTTCGATTTATGGCATTTCGATTGCGCAAAGCCTGTGCGAACGCCATCATTTTGCGAATCGTGACCAGTTTCTGCAACTGAAACAAACCTACGAAGAGCTTTGGTCCAACGGCATTATTCCCATTGCCAACGAAAATGACGTAGTGAGCAACCGTGAACTGAAGTTTTCGGACAACGACGAGCTTGCCACGCTCATTGCTGTAGGTTTCGGGGCTGAAGCACTCATGCTCTGTACCTCAGTGGGCGGATTGCTGGATGCCAACGGCCAGATCATGCGTCAGATTATCGATTTTGACGAACGGGTTTTTGGTGTGGTACGAACAGAGAAATCATCACTGGGCTTAGGCGGTATGGCGTCTAAACTAACCTTTGCAAAACTAGCTACGCGTATGGGCATCCGGGTTGTCATTTTCGGACTCAAAGAGCCAGGAAGTATCAGCCGGGCACTCCGTAGCGAAATCGGAACCGAATTTATTCCGCAACCCTCTGCCCTCTCGGCCCGGAACCGGTGGCTTGGTAGCGGCAGTCTGGCCGTCGGGCGGGTTCAGGTCGATGCCGGTGCGGTGAAAGCCCTTCAGAAACGGCGAAGTTTGCTGGCGGTGGGCATTCGGGCGATACTGGGCGAATTTGCCACCGGTGAAATGATTGAAATTTTGGATGAAGACCAAACCACAGTAGCCGTAGCCCGCGCCCGCATTTCGTCTGAAACGTTAGCGCAACAGCTTAATCAGCAAAACGTTGACGTAGCAAATGCAAACGATATTGTACTTTTATAACTATGACACCCATTACACCGCTTCTCCAGGCAACCCAGCAGGCCGCAGCCTCCGTTCGGCGGCTTAGCCCTGCTACAAAAACGGATTTGCTCAATCGGTTAGCCGACGTACTGACGACCCATACGGCTGAGATTGTGGCTGAAAATCAGAAAGATCTAGACCGGATGCCCACCACCGATCCTAAATATGACCGGCTGAAGCTAACCGAAACCCGTGTCGCTGATCTGTCTAAAAGTTTGCGTGAAGTAGCTGTTTTGCCTGATCCAGCGGGTGAGGTTATTCTGGAACGTACCATCGAGCAAGGTCTGAAGCTCAAAAAAATTGCCGTTCCGCTGGGCGTTGTGGGTGTTATTTATGAAGCTCGCCCGAACGTAACAGTCGACGTAGCATCGCTTTGTCTGCGATCGGGTAATGCCTGTGTGCTGAAAGGAGGCAAAGAAGCGGACTTCTCCAATCGTTATCTGATCAGCCTGATTCAAAGCGTATTGGTTGAATTTGGTGTACCGAAAGCCGCCGTTACGTTGCTACCCCCCGATCGGGCCGTTGTGAACGAATTGCTGACGGCAACCCGCTACGTAGATATCATTATTCCCCGTGGCTCAGACTCGCTGATTCAGTTCGTACGCAAAAACTCACTGGTGCCAACCATCGAAACGGGTGCGGGCGTTTGTCATGCATATGTAGAGGTAAGCGCTGATTTAGAGAAAGCCGTTGCTATTGTCGTTAATGCGCGAGTTTCACGGCCATCAGTCTGCAATTCACTCGATTGTGTGCTGGTTGATGAAACCATTGCCGATACATTCCTGCCCATGCTGACAGCTGATTTCAACAAATGGAATGTGGAAGTGTTCGCCGATGAAACGTCCTACGCTATTTTCGAGAAAGCGGGCTATACAAACCTGCAACACGCTCAATCACAGGACTTTGGCCGGGAATTTTTAGATTACAAATGTGCCGTGAAAGTCGTGAACGGGATAGACGAAGCCTTATCACATATTCAAACGTATTCGTCGCGACATTCTGAAGCGATTCTGTCTCAGAATCAGCCGATTATTGATCAGTTTCTACGCGAAGTAGATGCGGCTGCCGTTTACGCCAATGCCTCTACCCGTTTCACCGACGGAGCCGTGTTTGGTTTAGGTGCCGAAATCGGCATCTCGACCCAGAAACTCCACGCCCGAGGCCCGTTTGCGCTCGAAAAATTAGTGACCGAAAAATGGATCGTTGTAGGTGATGGGCAGGTGCGGTGGTAGTAGTTGAACGCTAATACCCGTACCACTCCCCCCACCATTTCTGCAAACTCCGGCGGATTTCGGCCTCACGGGCATTATTACCGGGTTCGTAAAGCTTGTGACCTTTCAGATCGTCGGGCAGGAAATTCTGTTGAGCGAAATTGCCTTCGTGGGCGTGCGCATACTGGTATTCGTTCCCGTAGCCAATTTGCTTCATCAGTTTCGTGGGCGCATTACGTAGATGCAGGGGCACAGGCAGGTGTGCGGTCTGTTCGGCTAGGGCGATCGCACCATCAATCGCTACGTAACTCGCATTGCTTTTAGGTGAGGTTGCCAGATAGACCGCCACTTGCGACAGAATAATCCGGCCTTCGGGCATACCGATAGCGCGAATGGCCTGTACAGCTTCTGAAGCCATAATCATGGCCGTTGGGTTCGCGTTGCCAATGTCTTCCGAAGCCATGATCAGCATCCGGCGGGCAATGAAAATAGGATCTTCACCCGCCACAATCATGCGTGCCATCCAATACAGAGCTGCATTTGGATCAGAACCACGTAGCGATTTGATAAAGGCCGATATAATATCATAATGCTGCTCCCCCGACTTGTCGTACCGGGCAATGTTCTGCTGCGCAACGGTCGTAACACCCTCATCGGTAATAATCAGCGGATCGGATGAAATGTGCGCCGAGGCTACCAGTTCCAGCAAATTCAACAGTTTTCGCCCATCCCCACCCGAGAGACGCAGTAAGGCGTCGTATGATTCGACCGTTATGGTCCTGGATTGAAGAAATGGATCGTGTGCAATCGCCCGGTCCACAACCTGAATTAACTCGTCGCGGCTGAGTGTTTCCAGGATATAGACCTGACAACGAGAGAGTAACGCGCTATTTACCTCGAATGAGGGATTTTCAGTGGTGGCACCAATAAGCGTAATCTGGCCCTTTTCAACAGCGCCTAGCAACGCGTCCTGCTGGCTTTTGTTGAAGCGATGTATCTCGTCGATGAACACCACCGGCGGAAACATGCCGCTCGGCCGACCCAAAACGTCGCGAATTTCTTTAACGCCAGAATTAATAGCGCTCAAAGCAATAAATGGTCGTTTGACAGCTTCAGCTAACAGTAAGGCCAATGTAGTTTTGCCAACGCCGGGTGGTCCCCACAAAATCATGGACGGCAGGCGACCGGAGTCAATAGCCCGACGTAGGGCGCCGGCGGGGCCAATCAGTTTCCGTTGACCAATTACATCATTGAGGGTGCGGGGGCGAACCCGTTCAGGAAGGGGCGTTGAGTCCGTATTCATTCAGCGAAGTTACCCCGAACGCCCTATACAAACAAAAACCCGGTACACGATCAGGTGTACCGGGCTGAGTTAGATTAAGGCTTAGGAATAGTCGGAATTAGAAAGAAACAGTTTCCGGTGTCACATACCGCTTGAGGTTGCTCATGGCACCGAAAATAAGATTGTAAACAGATTGAATATTGATTTGCATGAGGGCAGAAATCTCTTCGTTACTCATGTTCTGAAAGTACCGCAGGTGAACCGCTTCACGCTGACGACGGGGAAGTTTTTCGAGCGCCTGATGCAGACAATCGTTCATAAAAGTATCTTCCTCATGGGCAATAAGCAGGTTCTCGTGCGATGGATCAGCGCCGGGTAACGTATCGCCTACGCGCCGACCATTTGTAATATCATCCTGGCTGATTAATTTCTGTTCAGCGGTTAAATGGCGGACAAGTTTACGTTTGATGGAGGCCATCAGATAAAACCGCACTGAGGTGGTTGGTCCGATGGTGGTACGGTGTTTCCAGAGTTCGACAAACAGGTCGTGGATGCAATCTTTAATCAGCGCACGGTCGGTAGCAAAGTGCGCACAGTAATGGTAGAGAGTTTGAACATAGTTCTGGTACAACCGGGCAAACGCGTTTTCATCGCCACTGCGAAACAAATTCCAAAGGGTTTCGTCGTCGGGGCCGATTTGTGTACGAGAGCGAGCCATAGTAGAGAGGGAATAAGTAGAGGTTAGGAATAGCCTTGTGGTCTGTAAACATACCGATAAAAAATAGAATTAAAAAAGGCAACTAAATAAATTTTTTTTAAAACTCTATTTCACTATTTGAAGCGGTACAAATGAGAACGTTTTACCATCGAACAATCCCTGGTCACTCAGTTTCAGATCAGGAATTACTAATAAGGCCATAAACGACAACGTCATGAAAGGAGCAGCTAACGTACTCCCCAACTCCTGTTTCGCAAACTGATCCAGTGTCGTGTATCGAGCCGCTACGTCGTAGCCATCTTCATCCGTCATTAAACCGGCAACTGGTAGAGGAAGAAGCATGGGGTGCGGGGTATGGGGCGCGGGGTCAGCAATTGGTCCATCTACATCCTGCTCCTTACTCCCTGCCCCGTGCCCCCTGCTCCATGCCGATAATCCCCCCTGAGCCTCGATAACGAGGTTAATAGCCTGGCAAATACTCTCATCATCGCAACCAACAGCCGTAATGTTATGTGAGTCGTGGCCGACTGATGAAGCAATGGCTCCATGTTTCAACCCAAAGTTCCTGATAAATGCTATAGCGGGTGGAGCGTCCTGATACCGGTTAACAACGACTAATTTCAGCATGTCGCGCTCAATGTCCGGCACGAGTTGATTGTTCTCAATACGTGGCTCAAGATGCAGTTCATTGGTAATAAGCTGTCCATCAAGCGCTTCAATTACCCGAATGTGTGTAACATTGGGAATCGCCATCACCGCAAAATCTTCTGTCGTTTTAGGTGAGCAATTAAAGTGATTGACCGGCTCACTACGCAAATCTGGCATGTTCGACTGGCCATTTTCGGCCACAACTTCACCGTTGATTACGGTTTGCTGCACCCGAAAACTGGCTAAATTATCAACTACGATATAATCAGCGGGGTCGCCTTCGCGCAACAGGCCAACGGGCAAACGGTAATGCAATACAGGATTCAGACAGGCGGCTCTCAATACGTTCCAGACGGAATGCCCTTTCTCCAGCGCCCGCACGACCAGTTGATTGATATGTCCCTCTGCTAACGTATCAGGATGCTTGTCGTCGGAACAGAACATGATTTGTTTCGGAAATTCAGCCAGCAACGGAATCAATGCCTCGAAGTTACGGGCAGCACTTCCTTCGCGAATCAGAATCTGCATACCACGTTTGGCTTTATCCAGTCCTTCTTCGTAGGTAAAACATTCATGGTCGGTGCTGATGCCCGCATCAATATAGCGTTGGGCGTCATCCCCCATCAGGCCGGGAGCATGGCCATCAACGGGCTTATTAAAGGCTTTCGCCAACGCGATTTTGGCCAGTACATCAGCATCCTGATTTAGTACGCCCGGAAAATTCATCATCTCGGCCAGGTAGCCAATTTCTTTTAGTGCTAATAGCTCCCGAACATCCTGAACATCAATCGTAGCGCCGGCCATCTCGAAAGTTGTTGCCGGAACGCAGGAGGGGGCACCAAACATAAACTTAAACGGCACCCGTTTCCCCTCCTCAATCATGTAGTGTACGCCTTTCACGCCCAGTACATTACCAATCTCGTGGGGGTCCGACACCGTTGCTACGGTACCATGCACCACGGCCAGACGTGCAAACTGCGGGGGCGTCAACAGGGAACTCTCGATATGAACATGCGCATCTACAAAGCCGGGCAATATATACGGTTCACCAGCCCGCTCGTTACCCAATCGATTAATTCGGGTAATGCGACCGTTGTCAATGGTAATCGAACCGTAAAAAATAGTTTGATCGAAGAGATTCAGAATGTTCGCCGTGGGCATAAAATTAAATCCGGATAAAAAGTTTTCGGTTGTACATCCACCGAAGAATAAGGTAAAAAACGCCCAGCGTCACGATGCCAATGAGCAACTGCTCATAAGCCGGGCCAAGTACTTGAAAAGGGCCGTGGCCAAAATGAGTATAAAGAGACGTAACAATGAAACGATCAATAAGATGCACCAGACAATAGATTGCGATGGAATTCATCCCGACAACGACCAGCGGAAATGCCCAGCCACGTCGCCCCGTTACGTCGACAACGTAGTAAAAAAAAGCGAGCAGCCAGAAACACCAGCCTCCACTGAACAGCACCCAGGCCGGTGTCCAGATACGTTTGACTACGGGACAAATCCCTGAAACATGAAGCAAAACACCACTGGCCAGCCCAATGGCTCCTGCAACTAGAAACCAGGTCAACATCGCCCGATGTGTCTCTCCGGAACGTAGCACCCGACCCGCCTGCAAGCCTAAAAGCATGGTTCCCAACGTAGGAATGAAACTAAGCGTCGTGTAGCCGCCCCCATTAAACAGGAACGGCTTGGTGCGTGGAAACAGGTTCAGGAACCACGTATCGAATGCCCAGGCGAGGTTGCTGTTTTTATTAAAATGCGCCATTAAGCCGGTATACATCTCAGGCCAGTCAGCCGGAACATTCACCGCGCTGTAGTCAAAATCGAGTCCTGGAGTCGGATAGAGCACGAACGCCAGCCAATACACGAACAGGATCAGCCCGAACGCAATCCAGGTGGTTCGGGGCTTCGTTTGCCCTATCAAAAACAGGAATGGATAACCCAGACCAATTTGGGTGAGTGTATCCTCAAAGGTAAAGTTCGTTTGCTCAGCGTGGGTGGAACGGAGAAAAATACCGAGCAAAATCAGAATCAGCGACCGGCGAAGTGCCCGGCCAAACTGTTGTCCGAAGGAGTGACCCAGCGTTACCCGGCTAGCCATTGAATAGGGCAACGCTACGCCGACCAGAAACGAAAACGATGGCTGAATCAGGTCATGTAACGAGCAGCCCGCCCAGGCAACGTGGCTCTGGTGGTGAGCCAGAAATGCCCAGAATCCACTGTCCGGGAAAGACTCGTGCAAATGATCAAACTGTAGAATCTCGGCCGCCATCAAAAACATGACGAAGCCCCGGTAGACGTCCACAGACATCAATCGTCCGGCGGGAAAGCCGGTTTGGTTAGCGGACAACGGTGGAGGCATGAGCAGGGTAGGAATTGGAACTTCAAAACTTGGAATTGGCGGTCACATTCGCAACAGAGCGGGGTAAAGTTTTTTAAGAAAGGGTGGTATATTTCGGCCTGATGCTTTCTTTAGTACTTAAACAACCCATTCACTGATGGCTGCCCGTGTGTTAAAAGTTCATCCTGCCGATAACGTCATTGTTGCCCTTCGCAACCTGTCGGCGGGGGAGCGGATTGAGTTTGAGAATGATACCTACGAGTTGCCCTACGCCGTTGGGGCCAAGCATAAATTCGTGACCGAAGACCGCCAGCCCGGCGATCCAATTACCATGTACGGGGTACTGGTTGGCAAAGCTACCCAGCCCATTCGCCGGGGGGAACCTATCACTACGTTTAATTTGAAGCATGACGCAGACCGCTACGGTCTGGATAAAAAACAGCCGTATTCCTGGCAACCGCCCGACGTTTCGCTCTGGCAGAACCGCACATTTATGGGCTTTCACCGCGCGGATGGCAGCGTGGGAACCCGGAATTACTGGCTCGTTGTACCGCTGGTTTTCTGCGAAAATCGGAACGTACTGATTTTGAAAGATGCCTTTGAGCGCGAACTCGGCTACTCGCAACCCGAAACCTATCGCGAGCAGGTTCATGAATTGCTAAGTCTATATAAGGCAGGTGACATGACCCACATCAAAAAGATGCAGCCGTTTGTCGATGAGTCACAGAATCAAACCCTGACGCACCTAAATCAATCGGCGAACCGACCTTTTAAGAATATAGACGGTATCAAGTTTTTGACCCACGAGATGGGCTGTGGTGGCACTCGTCAGGACTCGGCTTATCTGGGCTCATTGCTGGCCGGATTTATCAATAACCCGAACGTAGCGGGAGCAACGGTATTGAGTCTGGGTTGTCAGCACTTGCAGGCCGATACAATAGCCACTGAAATTAAACGGCAAAATCCAAAGTTCGATAAACCACTTCTGATATTTGAGCAGCAAGCTGGCACCGAATATGCGCTGATGGCGCAGGCAGTGAAAGAAACGTTTTTAGGCTTAATTGAGATCAATAAACTCGAACGCCGACCGGCTCCGCTAAGTGCCTTAACTGTTGGTCTGAAGTGCGGGGGTTCCGATGGATTTTCGGGCATTTCGGCCAATCCCGTTCTGGGCCATTTGTCAGACACGATCGTTACATTAGGTGGCAAGACCGTACTGGCGGAATTCCCCGAACTTAATGGCGTAGAGCAGGAACTCATTAACCGCACCGCCGATACGGCCAAAGCGCAGAAATTTATTACGTTGATGAGTGATTATTCGGCGCAGGCTGAAGCGGCTGGCTCGGGCTTCGACATGAATCCGTCGCCGGGCAACATCAAAGACGGCCTCATTACCGATGCCATTAAATCGGCAGGAGCGGCTAAAAAAGGTGGCACAGCACCCGTTGCCGACGTACTGGATTACGCTGAACCTGCCGTTACGCCCGGATTAAGCCTGTTATGCACGCCTGGCAACGACGTCGAAGCGACAACGGGTATGGCAGGTTCGGGTACCAATGTGATTCTGTTCACCACCGGCCTGGGTACGCCCACCGGAAATCCCGTTAGCCCGGTCGTTAAAGTATCGACAAACACAATCCTTAAAAACCGAATGCCCGACGTAATCGACTTCGACAGTGGCCCGATCATCGACGGCGAACAAAGCATCGAACAAAACGCCGACGCCCTGCTGGAATACATCATCAAGCTGGCATCGGGCGACGTAATAACCCAGGCCGAACGGCTAGGACAGGACGATTTCATTCCCTGGAAACGGGGTGTTTCTCTTTAAAATGGCGAAAGAGCGAAAGAGTGCAAGAGCGAATATTGACGCACCGGCCACTCATTCGCTCTTGCACTCTTTCACTCTTTATGTTCTCACTCAAAAACAAAACGGCCCTCGTCACCGGGGGAGCCAGCGGCATCGGGCTGGCAATTACAAAGGCGTTCGCACAGGCAGGGGCATCAGTCCATATTCTTGACCTCAACAGTGAGCAGGCCGAGCAGGCTGCCGATGGCATCAACCAGTCGGGCGGCCAGGCCACGGGCCACGCGGTCGACGTATCCAATCAGGAGCAGACGATAGCCGTTATCAACCAGATTGCCGCTTCGGGACCCATTCACATTTTGGTGAACAACGCGGGGGTATCGCACATTGGCACGGTCGAGACCACAACCGAAGCCGACTTCGACCGGATTTTCCGGATCAACGTAAAAGGAGTTTACAACTGTCTGTACGCGACGATTCCCCACTTGAAAGCCAACGGCGGGGGCGTCATTCTCAACATGGCCTCCGTGGCCGCTACGTTGGGCCTCTCCGATCGCTTTGCTTATTCGATGAGCAAAGGGGCTGTGCTAACCATGACACTGTCGGTAGCGAAGGATTATCTGAAAGACAAGATACGCTGCAATTGTATCTCGCCTGCTCGGGTGCATACGCCCTTCGTGGACGGATTTCTGGCCAAAAATTATCCAGGTAAAGAAGCCGAAATGTTCGAGAAACTGTCAAAAACTCAACCCATTGGTCGTATGGCCGAGCCGGAAGAAGTTGGCGCGCTGGCTCTCTATCTCTGCTCCGACGAAGCCGGATTCGTTACCGGCTGCGACTACCCGCTGGATGGCGGCTTCACAAGACTGAACGCGTAAGTTTTACTCGATTTGAACGGGCCACGGTTTTCAATCGTGGCCCCATTTTATGTTGAAACTTACTCCTCAAAAACAGCTTTCACCCCAATTCTAAACCCTGCAATCACCTCAGATTCCAGCGTACCATCTTTCAATTTCTGAGCCAGAACAAAAATATTACCTTCTAATAAATACTGCTCAATTGTTTCGTGCTCGGTATCGACAATCCGATACTCCCGAATACCGTGCAGGGCATAATCCGTCATTTTAATGCCTACCGGGCTGGCGATCCAGTCACGCTCTCTTGTACTTTCGGATAAGATTTCTACGGCAAAACAGGGAGGTGGAAACGCGGATTGCTTTTGCCCAAACTTAGCGGCTGTTTCAGCATCCCAGAAGCAAATGTCTGGCTCGTAGTCATTACGGGTTAAGCGAACCATTACTTTTTCGTATCCAACTTCACCTAATTTGTTATCATAAACGAAGGGGATCAAATATCGAATGATGCGGGTTGAAGCCTTCCACTGACGGCCGTATACCGGAGAATGGTAAATCACTTCCCCAGAATAAATTCAGCTTTTATACCTTCATCAGCATCCGCCCAGAATTCATGGCGACGACGCTGTTTATCTTTCCATGCCTGTTCAAGCTTGTCTAATAACTCGCGGAAGATTAGGAGCCTGGCGAAGTTCCTCAAGAGCTGTCATTTGATGATACGCATGTTGGAATAAGCAAGTATGCCAAACCCGACCGGTTAACGAAACCAATCAGGTTTGGCATGGTAAGCGAAACATTCTCTTATTTACAACTTTCAGCAGCATTGGGCAGTTTGATAGAATTGGCCGCGAAAATCTGCATGGCCTTTTTCGCAATAGGATCGGGACCTATCAAGTCAGCGCCCGTATTTGTTGAATAAAAAGACAGGACAGACGTAGCGTTACTATAAAGAATGTATAATCAGATTTGTATTTTCCTGCAGTGATTCCTACGAGCCCATCCGCTTACATTTGCCATAGAATGGTTAAACTTGCGCCCTAGTCTGCTTTTCTTTCAAAGTCTAGCTAGTTCCGCATGAAACTATTTCGATTCGGCTCCCCCGACCATGAACATCCCGGCGTAGTATTACCCACCGGCCAACACATCGACGTAACACACTTTGGTGAGGATTACGATGAATCATTTTTTGCCAGCAATGGCACCGAGCGGCTGGCGCACTGGCTCACGGCCCATGCCCACACCTGCCCCGAAGTTTCGGCAGACGAACGCTTCGGTCCCTGCGTCAAACGGCCATCTAAACTCATATGCATTGGTCTGAACTACGCCAAACACGCGGCCGAAACCGGAGCCGCATCGCCCGCCGAACCGATTCTGTTTTTCAAAGCGACCACGGCACTCTGTGGACCCAACGACAACGTAGTAATTCCGAAACGTTCCGAAAAAACGGATTGGGAAGTTGAGTTGGCGATCATCATCGGGAAGAAGGCCAGTTACGTTGAACTGGATCAGGCGATGGACCATATCGCCGGATATGCCCTGCATAATGATTACAGCGAACGGGCCTGGCAGTTAGAGCGGGGCGGTCAGTGGGTGAAAGGTAAAAGTGCCGATACGTTCGCGCCATTGGGGCCCTATCTGGTCACGAAAGACGACGTACCGAACCCTAACTCACTGAACCTCTGGCTCAACATCAACGGCGAAGCGCTTCAGAATTCCAATACCGACGATATGATTTTCGATGTGCCGACCATCGTCAGTTACATCAGCCAGTTCATGACCCTGTTACCCGGCGACGTGATTTCTACCGGCACTCCAGCGGGCGTCGGCATGGGCCTGAAACCACAACGTTTCCTCAAGCCCGGCGACGTAGTAGAACTCGGCATCGAGGGCTTAGGCGAACAGAAACAGACGGCCGTTTCTTTTAATTAAGAATGAAAATTGCAGAGTGAAGAATAAGGTTGGCACAAAAACTATTCTTCACTCTGCAATTTTCACTCAAAAAATTATGACCATCGACGCACACCAACATTTCTGGCACTTTGATCCCGTTCGTGATAGCTGGATTACGGACGATATGGCCATCATCCGACGCGACTTTTTACCCGCCGATCTGGAGCCCGTTCTGGTCGAAAACGGTATAGACGGCTGTGTGGCGGTGCAGGCTTCGCAGTCGGAAGAAGAAACGTTGTTCCTGATGAATATGGCCCGAACCTACGACATTATCAAAGGCGTGGTGGGCTGGGTCGATTTGCAATCCGCTACGTTAGCTGAACGGCTGGAATTCTTCTCTCAATATCCCGACATTAAGGGATATCGACACGTAGCGCAGGGCGAACCCGACGATTTCCTGACACGTCCTGCGGTTGTGGAAGGTATTCGCACGTTGGCCGATTTTGGTTTGACATACGACATTCTGATCTATCCTAGCCAGCTCAAGGCCGCGCTGCATCTGGTACGCGCTGTGCCCGAAGTTAACTTCGTGATCGACCATTTGGCTAAGCCGTATATCAAGAAACAGGAAATCAGCCGGTGGTCGAATTTCATGGTCGAGATCGCCAAACAACCTAACGTATCGTGCAAACTCTCCGGCATGGTTACCGAGGCCGACTGGGAGAACTGGAGCAAAAAGGATTTCTTCCCGTATCTGGACGTAGTATTCGAGAGTTTCGGTCCAGATCGGCTTATGTTCGGCTCCGACTGGCCCGTTTGCCTGGTGGCTGCGGATTATACACAGGTCAAAACACTGGTTGAAGAATACGTTGCTCCCTGGGGTGACGAGGTTCGAGCGAAGGTATTCGGTGAAAACGCTGTGACATTTTATGGATTGTAACACAGAGGTCGCACAAAGATTCACAGAGATTTTATTTCTCCTCTGTGCACCTTCGTGTACTCTGTGTTACAATTCCTTTTTACGTCTAATTCTATGAATTGTTTCGTTGGCGTTGATGTCGGCACGACCAACGTAAAAGCCCTGGCTATGCCAGACGATTTAAGTGAGATTCTGGCCCATGCATCCGCTCCGGTTACGACCCTCAATCCTGAACCAGGCTACGCCGAACAGGACCCGGCAGAAATCTGGCTGGCCTTTGTGCAGGTCATGGCCGAAGTAAACCGCGAACTGACCAACGCCGGGCATACCATCACGCACGTAGCGTTCTGCACGGCCATGCACAGCCTACTGCCCATGAACGCAGATGGAACGCCACTTGGCAACGCCATTCTGTGGTCCGACAATCGCGCCGAAGCCGAGGCAAATAACCTCCGCACTAAGCAGGCTGATTTGGGGAAAGCCATTTACAAAGAAACCGGCACACCCCTCCACCCCATGATCCCGCTTTGCAAATTGGCCTGGATGCGCGAACACGACCCACGCTTACTACGTCGAACGGCTTACTTTGGGTCCATTAAGGAGTATTTGTGGCATAAACTCACCGGCGAATTCGAGATTGATTACTCCATTGCCACCGCAACAGGGCTATTTAACGAGAGTAAGCGTCAGTGGAGCAAACTGGCTATGGACTATGCCGGTGTCCGTCCCAATCAACTGTCAACACCCGTTCCTACAACGTACCAGCGACCTTACAAACCTCGTTCCGAAGCAGCTGGAACCGGCTTACCGGCAGGCGTGTCGCTGGTCATTGGTGCATCAGATGGCTGTCTGGCTAACCTCGGTGCGGGGGCTATCAAACCCGGTACGGCTACGTTGACGATCGGCACAAGTGGTGCCATTCGGCAAACCGTCCGAAAACCGCTACGCGATGCACAGGTACGGCTTTTCTGCTATTTTCTGGATGAAGGCTACTACGTTGTGGGCGGCCCAACCAACAATGGCGGCAATGTACTGGAATGGGTTTCTGAAAAACTAACCCAACAGGATACCGAAACCGTATTAACCGAAGCCGCTACCATTCCGCCCGGCTCCGACGGATTATTGTTCCTTCCCTATCTTCAGGGCGAACGCGCCCCTTTGTGGGATGCCTCCGTGCGTGGCGCTTACCTACACGTAGACTGGCAGCACACGCGGGCGCACTTCGTACGGGCCGCTTTAGAAGGCGTCTTGTTTAACCTGCTTAGTATCAATGGGCTCTTGACTGAACACACAGGCCCGGCACGGGTAATTCATGCCAATGGCGGCTTTGCTCAATCGACCTTCTGGGTGCAGATGCTGGCCGATATGGCCGGCATTCCGGTACGTCTCAACGCGAGTAACGAAAGCGGTTCAATGGGTGCTATTTTGCTGACGATGAAAGCGGCAGGCATTGTAAAAACACTGGACGAAGCCGCCGAACGCGTCAAATTTGGTGATACGTTCGAGCCCGATCTGACACGTTACAAGACGTACCAACAGGCCTTTAAGCAATGGGAGGATGGATTAAAAAAGTTATAAGCTGAACAGCAATCCGTTCAACTGGCAGCTATCGACCGACGACTACCGACTACCTCATCGTATTAATAATACCGCCCCGGTACGAACCGTTTTCTGACCGGTCGTGTCCTTTAGTTCGATTCGATACATATACTGCCCTAAACTCGCCGGTTGGCCATTGATTGTGCCATCCCAGCCCTTTGTTTTGTCGGTCGTACTGTAAACGACCTCCCCCCAACGGCTGTAGATATTCATCAGAAACTGATCATCCGTAACACCTTTTGGAAAAAACACGTCATTTACCTGATCGCCGTTGGGTGTAAACGCATCGGGTATAAAAACTTTGGAGTCCCGATGAAGCGTGTAAAAGTTCGAGTAACTGATTTTACCACCCGACGTAGCAATGATTCGATACGTAGCACTTTGCGCATTTGGATCGTTTGCAGGCGGGTCATAATGGGTACTGGTACCGAGCGGAATTTTCTGGCTAGTACCATTCAGCGAGTCGGTCACCTCCACCGTATAATCGGAAACGGGTCCCGGCACAAAGGGCGATTCGGATGTCCAGTCAAGGCTGGTTTTTTCTTTTGAGTTGAGGAAAACCGTGCAGACAGGTTTTGATGGCGGCAACGTCAACCCACATACGCCTTGGTACGTTATCTGATAGCAGTAAGAACCAGCCGAAGGGTTAGCGCTATTGTCAATAAATATGCTGTCATTCGGCACGGTGCCAATCGGATTAAACGTGCCTGATGACCCATCGGCACGGGCAATGGCCAGGGTATAACTGGACAGGGTGCCGGTGGCTGGCTTCGGCAGCGTTGCGGTTAATCTTGGTCGATTGTTCTCAATCGAAACCACTATGTTATCCAGGTTATCGGGTAGGTCACCATTGACACCCGTCACACAAACAGAGGCTGACGTGATTTCGGTTTGAGCAACTCCATCAATGGTGGCCACAATGCTGTAACAGTATTGCGTACCACAAACGATGTTATTGTCGTCGGTATACGTAGTGATATTTTTGTTAACAATGGTACCCCCTACTGGTGCATTGTTGCGCAGCATCCGGTAATACCGAAATTGATTGGTCGAGGATGAGGTACCCGCATAGGGTGTCCAGCTTAAGTTATTTTTCTTATTAGCCGCCTTAACATCCAGGACAATACTACAAACCTCCTCGGATCTCAACCCCGAATTACTACAGACATCCTGCGCGACGACCTGAAAGCATTGCACCTGCCTGGCGTCCGTTTGAACCGTGAACGTACCGGACTCTGTTCCTTTCTGACCCGTATCCGTATAAACGCCATTTACTTTCTGATACAATTGCACCACCGCCCCCGAACCAGCCTGATACTGCAATGTAATTGAATTATCGCTTACGGTTTTAAGCGTCGTAATAGCCGGTATCGTCCCGGCTGGCACTAACTTAATCGTTTGGGTAGAAGGTGTTTTACACAAGCCATTGTAAACACCTTCGACGGTTATGGTTCGAGTGTCAGGACCATTATCCGTGTAAGTGTGCTGTGGATTAGCTTCCATAGCGGCCTTGCTGAATGTTTCTATATTGCCATCGTTCCAGTTAATGGTATAGCTATCATACTGGCCCAACGTTGCTACGTTAGGTGTGACGGTAACTGTTCGGCCTGAACAGGATTTAAGCGAAATAGAAATAGGGTCGAGTGGTAAGACAGTTACCGTTTGGCAGGCCAGCGCTCTTGAACCATTGATTGTGCCCACCTGCAACAGGGTGTAAGAACCTGGTTTCGCATACGTAAATGGGCCTGTTTCAAAATTAGCGGGGATACCTTTACCGCTATACTCACGAGCATAGCCAACATTGAGCAGGTTAGCAGGCACACTACCAGCAACAATAGCTATAGTGCCTCCTACGCATATCCTCGTCTTGTCCAACTTAAATCCACCCACTTCGGCCCCTTGTGGATTCTCACAATAATTATTGGTAGCGTCCTGGGCAACTGACGAACTGGGTTGGGCGAACACAAAGCCTAACATAATAAGCAGCCAACGAACTGGTAAACCGCTTATCCCTTCAACTCCAGTCAGCCACAATCGTAAAACGCGCACAGAAAGTAAATTTTAATCGTTTCCAGAATCAGGAAATCCTTTTCATGGAAACGAAATGACAGGCCTGCCTGTGATAAGTAGCCGCATAAAAATAGGCTAACTCACGTTCGGCAGCCATTACCGAATCAACAACACCGCCCCCGTGCGCACAATCGTCTGATTGCTTATGTCTATGACCTCAATACGATAGGCATACTGTCCAGGACTCGCCGGTAATCCATTAACCATGCCATCCCAGCCCTTTGTTTTATCAGTCGTGCTGTAGACTACATCGCCCCAGCGACTGTAGATATGCATCAGGAACCGTTCGGCATACAAGCCTTTCGGCAAAAATTCATCGTTTACCTGATCGCCATTGGGCGTAAACGCAGTGGGTAAGGTGAAGCGGTCTTCCCGCTCAAACGTTTGGTAATTGGAATAACTTATGTAACTACCCGACTTGGCAATAATTCGATACCTGTACACCACTTCACTTGGACTTCGGTCATAATGAGTTGTGATGCCGACGCTCTTTTCGCGCGTACTAACGGAGTCGATCAGTTCAACGGAATAATCGGTCACGGCGTCTGGCGTAAACGGGGAGGCCGACGTCCAATCCATAGATTTGATTGACGATGAGGTTAGCAAGATCGTACAGGCGGGTTGTGACGGGGGTAGTTCCAGCCCACATCCGCCCTGATACGTGACCTGATAGCAGTACGATTTTGTGGAGGCATCGACGCTTCCATCGACATAGGATGTTTGACTGGCCAGCGTAGTAATCGGCGTAAAAGCTGCCGACCCGGCATCGGCACGGCTGACAACCAGCGTATAGTTAGGGGGGACACCCGTAGTGGGTAGATACGTTACAATAGACGGGTGGTTATTCTCTACCGATACAACAACAGTACCCAGATTATCGGGCACGGTGCCACTGATTCCGGTAACGCAGGCGGGCGCCGACGTAATGACCGTTTGCGTTGAGGTAGCCGTCGCACTGCTCCCAATAGTTGCCACAAGCCGGTAACAATATTGCGTTCCGCAGGTCACGTCAGTATCTGAATACGTAGTGGTATTCTGGCTGGCTATGGCCGCTCCCAATGGCGCATCGTTGCGAATAACCTGGTAGTTTTTAAACTGACTCTGTGCTAGCGGACCAGCATAGGCCTGCCAGTTCACCGTATTTTTCTTGTTGGTAGCCTGTGCGTCAGCGACTACACTACAGACTTCGTCGGATGGAATCGAATTACTGCCACAAACGTCCTGCGAGATGATCTTAAAACACTGTACCTGTTTGGCATCCGTTTTAACGGTAAACGTGGCTGGCCCCGTAAATTGTTGACCTGTATTCACATAAGACCCGTTTACTTTTTGATACAGTTGCACGGGCGAGGCTGCTCCGACCTGATATTGAAGCGTAATGGTACCGTTGTCAACGGCCGTCAAGGCCTGAATAACGGGCTGGCTTATATCTGATGCCAGCGCAACCTGCTGCGAACTGCGCGAACTACATGTAACGTTATTGAGTGAGCCATAAACAGCCTCTATAGTTATCGTTCTTACATTATTTGATGTAGCAGCATAAGCATGTTGTGGATTAGCTTCTAGTTCAACCCGGGTTAATTCTTTATTAGTCCCGTCACCCCAGCTAACCACATAAGTGTCATATTGACCTAACGTAGCAGCATTGACCTGTAAGGTAACTTGCCTACCAGTACATGCCTTGGTTGTAAACTGAACTGGATCACGAGGTAGTACCGTAACAGTCCGGCATTTAACAGCTAGCGCCCCATTGATTGTACTTTTTTGTAGTATTGTATATGTACCAGCCGTTGAATATTTGAAAATACCCGTTAGCTGCAAGCTATTATCAGGAATACCAGCGCCCTTGTAATCAGGTATATAAGAAATCTCATCTAAGGTTAACGGAGCAGTGGCCCTGATCTGGTCATCAATACAAACCCGGATATTATCTAATGTAAATTCGCCTTGTAGAGCGCCATTAGAATTGTTACAGTAGTTGTTGTTGGGGTCAATCGTCTGAGCGAACGAAGGAAGGGCATGCAGGCAAACAAAGAGCCATGCAATCAGTAATCGCCGAATGGGCGCACCGATTCTCATTCCAGCTCCAGCCAGCCATACTTGTAAAATGTACACGGTGAGTAAATTTATCGTTCGTATAAATCAAGTAGTTACTATATCTTGAAAAACGCCCGAGCAGACATTTTCGCATCCCGCGAAACGTATCTTTCTTAAAATCAGTTTTCAGGTAACTGATAGAGTAGTCCAAACGATTGGGAACTCTACTCAACCGGGCTATTGAATACCAAAGATAGTTCCGCTGATATGCATCAACCAAACAGATGAATAATAATAGTGCGAATACTGAGCCATCGGATGATTCACATGTAGATCATCCAGCATTAGCCCCCATCCGGTTAGACCGTATCGAGGAAGCCATTGCCGACATCAGAGCGGGTAAAATTGTGCTGGTTGTCGACGATGAAGATCGGGAAAATGAGGGAGATATGATCTGCGCGGCCGAAATGGTTACGGCCGAAATGGTCAACTTCATGGTGCGCGAAGGCCGTGGTCTCATGTGCGCTCCCCTAACACAGGAACGTTGCGAAGCGCTGGGCCTAGACATGATGGTCACCAGCAATACGTCCGTTCATACAACACCGTTCACGGTATCCGTCGATTTACTCGGAAACGGTTGCACCACTGGTATTTCAGCCTCCGACCGCGCCAAAACGCTTCAGGCGCTGGTCGATCCAAACACTATGCCCGACGACCTGGGCCGACCAGGGCACATATTTCCGCTACGTGCCGTGGAAGGTGGTGTCATCCGCCGGGCCGGGCATACCGAAGCTGCCGTTGATCTGGCGCGCATGGCGGGTCTTTCGCCAGCGGGTGTACTGATCGAAGTGCTGAATGAAGATGGCACGATGGCCCGGCTACCCGAACTCCGCGTGCTGGCCGATCGCTTCGGTATGAAGCTGATCAGCATTCAGGATCTGATCGAATACCGGCTACGTACCGAAACACTGATTCGTCGCGAAATTGGCGTCGACATGCCCACCGAATGGGGACATTTCGATCTCATCGCTTACAAACAAAGCAACACGGGCGACACACACCTTGCCCTCGTGAAAGGTAGTTGGGAACCCAATGAGCCCGTCCTGGTACGTGTTCACTCGTCCTGCATCACGGGCGATATTTTCGGCTCCTGCCGCTGCGATTGCGGAGCCCAGCTTCATGAATCGCTAAAAATGGTCGAAGCCGAAGGAAAAGGCGTTGTGGTTTACATGTTTCAGGAAGGGCGTGGCATTGGGTTGATCAATAAGCTGAAAGCCTATAAACTTCAGGAAATGGGCCGCGATACGGTCGAGGCAAACCTCGATCTGGGTCTGCCAATGGATGCCCGCGACTACGGTGTTGGAGCGCAAATTCTGCGTGATCTTGGTATTCGTAAGCTGCGGCTCATCTCAAACAATCCCAAGAAACGCGCGGGTCTGATGGGCTACGGACTGGAGATCGTGGATACTGTCCCGATAGAAATTAAGTCAAATCCACATAATGAACGGTATCTGCGTACGAAACGCGACAAGATGGGCCACACCATCATGAACGAGCCAGTCAACGAAGAGCAGTAATTTCACTACGTAAGATTTACCAAAACGGGCGAACACCAATCTAGTCGGTGTTCGCCCGTTTTGGTAGGCGCCATCAGTGAGTTTTCCCATACGCCTTCTCCCCGGCTTCGACAGCTACCGATAGTGTATTCGTTTTGGGCGGAATCGGGCACGGGTAGCCTTCACTATACGCGCAGTAGGGATTGTAGGCCTTATTGAAATCCAGTGTTAACGTACCATTTTTTATGTCGCCGATCCGCAGATCCATGTAGCGTCCCCCGCCATAACTGGCCTCTCCCGATGTAGCATCTTTAAACGGCAGGAATAAATAATCGCGATACTCCGGCCGGCGAATCAAATTCAGGTTGCGGTATAGGGTTAATTTTTGGGGCTTACCCCGTAGCACAAATGACAGCACGGCGTAAGAAACGTGCGTTCGGGTGGCTCCGCTATAGGTTGGCATTTCAAAGGGCTCTGCTCTGGGCGTCAGCTCCACCGTGGCCTCTACCCGATACGTTGAATTGGGCGCATAAAACTGCACATAGGTCAAATCTTCTTCTAATTTAATCGGACCGCCCCCGGAAGCTAAAAGGTCTTTTTTATACGTATCACGATGTCTGGCAAGCTGTTCGGTAAAAGAGGTTTGCCCGAAGACCGCTATCGCCAGTAAATACGTTGACAGAAACAATAGAAAGCGCATAGTGAGTTTGATAAAGTGCTGCTGATAAACCTAGAACCGTCGGCCGCCGAACGGTGTTATGTAGGTACAAATCAACCACATCAGATCAATAAAACGCACATTACGTATGAATCAGGCAAAAAAATCATTCAAAGAGCTCATTCACGGCGATAAGCCTGTGCTGGTTGACTTCTATGCTGACTGGTGTGGTCCCTGCAAACAGCAGGCGCCCATTCTGAAACAGCTCACAGAGCGGGTTGGTGATAAGATTCGCGTCGTTAAAATCGACGTAGATAAAGCCCAGGCGGCCGCCAACCAATACCAGATTCGGAGTATTCCGACTATGATTCTGTTTAAAGACGGCAAGATTGTGTGGCGACAGTCGGGCGTTCAGCCATTGCATACGCTGGAAGGGCTGGCTAAACAATTTGGCGGTTAGACGCTCTATAAACCACGAACAAATAAGTCCGGCCATAGACTTGACCGGACTTAAAATTTACACGCATCACATATTACCAAGAGAGTTGCTCTCTATCCTACCATCTTTTATTTATTCTGCGCTAATCCAAAATTTTTCAGATTGGTGAGCGCCGTTACATTGATAATTTTCCACTGTCCATTTATTTTTTCGAGTGTCCGCGACTCTTTGGACGTTGTTTTACCGTGGCTGTCGACCAGCGTCTGGTCATACGCCACAAATGCCATATTCCCGTTTTGGTGAACGGTATAGTTTGCGTTCTGCACCGTGACTTTATCCGTTATTTTTGAACTTTTGAACTGGCTGGCAAACTGTTTCTCCAGGTTATTCCATCCTTTCACGAGCAGAAAATCTCCTCCGTACAAATTGGCTGCAAAATGAACATAAGGCGTATGTGCCCAGGCATTTGCCCATTCGGCTTTGTCTCGCTTAAAAAAGCCTTCCGTTTCACTACGTAACACCCGTTTAATTGCGTCCTCATCGGCCTGAGCCAGACTCTGCAATACCGTACTCAGCACAAAGGCAACCACTAAAAGTGACGTTTTCATGAGCAGGGAATGTTTATTGAGCGGTTAAGATAAAGTTTAAAATAATAATAAACAAGTATTTTTTTGGACTTTTAGCCGTCTAATAGTATATCGACATATTTATATTCACCCAATGAGTCGGCGCTTTAACTCACTTCTGGCAATTCTCTTCAGAAGAGTAAAGACCAGCTTCTATATTTGGCACTCACTTTACTTTCTTACCTAATCAAAACCGTACTAACTCAATGCTCAACGTTATTCGACCTGACCTTGCGCCTATTACCCGCCATTTACGGGCTATGTTCGGCTCGCGCTTATTAATTGCGGCTGTCCACCACCTGCCTGTATTTGAGGAATTAAGCGCTGGTCCCCTCTCATTAGCCGACTTGAGCGCCCGGCTCCAATTGAACGAACGTCCGGCGATGGTACTGTTCCCGGCTCTTTGTGCGATGGAGTTGCTTGACTACGACGAATCTGGCCGATTACGTATCACGGAATTAGGGCGCTACGTAACACAAACCCATACGCCTAACCTGGCGGGTTACGTCGAACTGGAGAAAGATGATCCGGGCGTAGTAGAGATGGCCATTCGGCTGAAAAATGATGGGCCCCTGGATGCGCCAGAAGGTATTTCGTTCGTAAAAGAAGGCGAAGGCCCCTCCCCCATGGACGATCCAGAACTGTCTCGAAAATTCACGCTGGGTTTGGCCGGACGTGCCCGCCATCTCTCGCCTATTGTGGCCGCCAAACTCTCGAAGCGTGAAGGTCACTTGCTGGACGTAGCAGGCGGCACGGGTTATTACACCTTCGAATGGCTGCTGAATAATCCAACCTCAACCGCTACGATACTGGATCGACCGGCGGTACTGGATGTGGCGGCTGAATTGCTGGACGAGTTTGCCAGCAGTGGCCGTCCAGGCGCCGGGAGTGTGAAGGGCCGCGTGACGTTCGCAGCGGGTGATATGCTGGTTGATGAGATTCCACAGACAGATATCCTATTGGCAGCCAGCCTCTTCCACGACTGGCCAACGCCCACCTGCCAATTGTTAGCCAATCGCTTTGCCGCAGCGATTCGGCCCGGTGGTGAACTCTGGGCGCACGATGCTTTCCTGAACGATACGTTAGATGGACCGCTGGCGGTCAACGATTATTCGGCCCAACTATTTTGGGGAACCAAAGGCCGATGCTACAGCCGGGCCGAGTATCGGAGCTGGTTTTCGGAAGCAGGTTTAGAGCCTACTTCCGAAAACATTCCGACCCAAATGGATTATGGGTTGATCTGGGCGAAGAAACCAATGTAAAAACTGGCTCTATTATCTTACAATCCCGGCAAAATACCCAGCAGGCTACGGCCTTTGGTGGCGACGGCTTCGTGAAACTGGTTGCTGATTACATTTTTGATGATTTCGCTACGATCGCGTTCTCCGCGCACCAGCGCTTTCGCGAATTCGATGGCCTGATCGGTCGTAATTTTCCCCGGCATCGGTGGCTCGTTCTGGTCGACAATCGCATCGACCAGAACAGGACCATCGTGCTCCAACGCCTGACGTATCACGGCTTCTGCATTTTTGGGATCATCCATGGTAAATCCCTTCGCCCCACACGCGTGGGCATAGGCGGCAAAATCGATGGGTTGTAAATCGACCGCAAATTCGGGATTTCCTTCCATCACGATCTGTTCCCACTTGATCTGTCCGTACGAATTATTGTGAAAGATAAAGACCTTGATGGGTAGTTTGTATTTCACTGCCGTGGCCATCTCGCCCATGAGCATCGTAAAGCCGCCATCACCCACCAGCGCCACCACCTGACGACCGGGATGAGCCACTGAAGCCGCAATGGCATACGGCAATCCAGACGCCATTGTTGCCAGTAAGCCCGACGTAGAGAACTGCATATTGCCCCGCAATTGAATATGCCGGGCAGCCCAGGTTGTATTGTTGCCACAATCGCAGGTGACGATGGCATCGTCGTTTAGAAGCGGACTAAGCGTATGCGGAATGACCTGCGGTTTCATGGGAATAGCTTCCTGAGTACCTCGTTCGGTCATCAACTCATTCCAATGAGTCATGCGCTGCTGGGCTTTTTCCAGAAAACCACGGTCGGCTTTTCGGTGGAGCAAAGGTAATAGGGCCTGTAGGACAGCCTGGCTGTCGCCCATCAAGCCCACTTCAACGGGTGTTCGTAACCCAATGTGCGATGGATCGAGATCAATCTGAACGGTACGTGCCTGACCTGGTTTGGGAAAATACTCAAGGTACGGAAACCGCGAGCCAATCATGATCAACGTATCACATTCCTGCATGGCATCCTGCGAAGGAGCGGTACCCAGCAACCCGAGACCGCCCGTCGTATGTGGATCATTGTCGGGTACAACGCCTTTGCCCAGCAATGCTTTGATAATCGGGCCACCGACGGCCTCGGATAGGGCCAGTACTTCTTCCCGAGCGCCCAGACAGCCCCGACCGGCAAAAATAACTACCTTCTCCCCCGCATTGATGAGGTCGGCGGCCCGTTGTAATTGTCTTGGATCAGGTGATACGTATTGACTGACCATCGTCGCACTGCTATGATCAGGCTCGTTGACTTCCGACCGCTTATCATCGCTTGTTGTCCAATCCTGGAAATCTTTTGGAAACGAAATATGCGTTACCGTACGCTGGCCCAGTGCCGTTCGAATGGCCTGATCCACTACGTTGACGACGTGATCTGGCCCCATGACCCGCTCATTATAAACGGCCACATCAGCAAACACTTTTACGAGATCAACATCCTGCTGATAGAACGTACCACTAATGTCATGGGCAGTATGGCCCGTAATGGCCAATACGGGCTGAGCATCGTATTTCGCATCGTATAACCCGTTGAGCAGATGTATACCTCCACAACCGGACGTAGCAATACAGACCCCTAGTTTTCCCGTGAATTTGGCATAACCGCATGCCATGAAAGCTGCTGCTTCTTCATGCCGTACCTGGATAAGTTTAATCTGATCCTGCCGATTCCGCAGTGATTCATAAATGCCGTTAATGCCATCGCCGGGCAGGCTAAATACGGTATCGACACCCCATTCCAACAACCGTTCGACCAGTAGGTCGGCTCCTGTCTTTGCCATACTAATAGGTAAATTAAGCTCCGTTCCAACCCGCCGACAATAGCTGTCGTGGCACGTTTGAAACGGAACGAATACGTGCATTTAACCACCTATCCGGCAATCGTGTTTGGCCATAACCTGAAGATTAAAGAATATTAATAGGGTACAAAAGGGGGATTCAGGCGAAACTGATCGGACATTTCACCAATGACTGGGCAGCAACTTTACTGTCGCTCAATTATCTCGCTATTTTTACGGACGTACTACTTCATCAATCGCTATGTTCTCATCTTCCGGCCGTCCCCTATGCATAATGGGTAACGTAGTGGATGCTCAGGGGCGCGAATCTGTCAAAACGATTCTGGTCCAAAACGGCAAAATCACGAACGTTCACAACGGCAAAGTGCCTCTTTCGCTCCCTGACCTGATTCTGCTGGAGCTGGCGGATAATGAAGTCGTATTTCCGGGGTTGATCAATTTACACGTCCATTCGGAATACAACATTTTCCCGCTCTGGCAAAGTCCGGCCGTCTGGAGCAATCGGTATCAATGGCGTAATAACGATCAATACACGCAGGAGATAAAAAACTTCAAAGAATACATTGAAAGCAAGTGGATACAGGACTATCTGGGATTCACCAAGCCGATCGTTCAATCCTACATAACGGAGAAAGATGACCATTTAACGGCTACTTCGATTGCAATCGCCGTTAGCGAAGTGCAGAAACTGCATGGCGTCATCACGGAATTACAGGCCGTTGCAGGCGGCACAACGCTCGTTCAGCAGACGATCAAACTAGAGAATAATGCAAGTCTGCCCAGCTTTATCGTACGCAACACCGGTGACCCGGCTGAATTGGGGCTGCCATTCACTAAAAAGGTTTTTTCGGTCGTAGATTTTGTCAGACCCGGACCGGATTTCGACGCGCCTGGTAGCCCAATCCACGCCCGTGACGATACGTCTGCCTGGCCCATGATGCGCCACCCCAGTTTTACGGATTTTCTGACGTCCCTTCAGGAAGGCAACAGTCGTTACTACGCGTCGATCGCTCACCTGGCCGAAGGACGAGCGGGTTATCTTCAACGAGGGAAACCGGACGGATTTAGTCGGCGGGAGTTTACCGAATTTCGCAAGGCGCTTTCGCAACTCCCCAATCCAGAAGCACTCAAAACAGCGCACCTAACGTTAACGCATGCCTGTGGTTTGGATTATTCAGACCCCGATACCCTCGATTTCTTACGCGACAATCACATCAGCATCGTTTGGTCACCGGTGTCTAATCTGATCTTGTACCGTGACACGATTCCCGTAAAAGCACTGCTCGACCACGGCATCAATGTCTGCTTGGGTTCCGACTGGGCACCCAGCGGCAGCAAGCACGTTTGGGATGAATTGAAATTTGCCCGGTATTTTTGCGATGCTGTCTCTCTCGACGTCAGCAGTGCGCAGTTGCTGGCGATGATTACCCAAAACCCAGCCGCTGCACTGGGACAGATAAAGGCTGGTGCTATTCAAACAGGCTACAACGCCGATTTTTTCATTTTACGCAAGCAGTCTCCAGACCAGTCTGCATTAACCGCTTTACAGACTCAGTACGATAGTGCCGTTCGTTGTACCATCGTGAACGGCCGGGTAATCTACGGAGACGAAGATTTGTTTGTCAATACGTTAGCCGTCGATTACCAGCGTATTCCCTTGGAAGAAGGACAGGCAGCAGCAAAAAAGGTAGTGAGTATTAATTCATCCCTCAACTTCGATCTGGCGAAGGGATTAGCCCAGGTTGATGCACTGATGCTACGTTACGCCACCGAAACGTTACGTTTACCCAACCTCCGACGAACTCGCCTGCTTTCCGCCGACGACCACCTCTATCAGGTACGCATTAAATTGGTGAAGAGCTATTTGGCGGAGTTGTTAAAGTGATTATTGGGGACCAAAGCCTTCCTCTATAAAGAGTGTGGTTCGCGCGAAATTTCATAATTGCTTATTAGCTTTGTAAGTCCTCTTTATCAATACCCGCCTGCTTCAAAATAGAATGAAATGTTCCTCTAGGAATGTCACGGTTATGCATTGGGACAATAACGCGCTTAGTACCATCCGGTAGTTTATAGATAGCGTGACTCCCTTTCTGTCGATCAAATTCAAAACCACGCTCAATTAGTAAACGAACCAGTTCTTTTGCGGTAAACGATGGCGTTTTACTCATGCTACCAACGTAACATTATACTCCAAAACGCCTTCTTCAGTGGGCACATTCTCACCGTCAGCCTCTAAGCTCTCAATATAGAGTTCAATAGCTTCTTTAGCATTGGCGATGCATTCATCAACCGTTTCGCCGTAGGTAATACAGCCAGGCAATGTAGGAACTGTGACCGTAAAACCGCCTTCTGGCTCGGGTGTTAGCAGGACTCGATAATTAAAAGCTCTCATGATAATAATCAGTTCTTATCAAAGATACAAGAAGCTAGGAAAGAGCAGAAATACAACGAAGCTACACATAGCTTTTTTGTTGATTCACTAGTGATAAGAACATTTTATTCACCTTGTAAAAAAATCTCCTTGCCGACGGGGATCTTTCTATTTGTTTCTATATCACTTAGCAGATCATTCAATATCTGCTCAACACCCTCAAAAGTTCGTTTCAATAGCCAGAACGTAAAATCCATCAAAGGCTGGCTTTCTAAATGCTAAGTTCCGAAAACTTCTTTACCTCTGCTTGTGGGGCCAGTATTGTTACCTCATATTTACTATTCATAAGATCCCACTTCGTATTTATGTTAACCCAAATATTTCTGTTATGAATAACTACAGATCTTAATTTGTATATCCGGTTAACAAGTTCCTTTTCGAATAACTTTACTGAACTGCTCAATTTTAGTCGGCTAAGTAGGTTTTCTTTACTATCACAAGCGCTTTTAAGGCCATCCCATTTCTGTATATTTTGCTGTTCAAAACAACAGCAGACTAGAGTACCAGTATAATCAATAAACGAGACCAAATTAAAAAGTACGCTTTTAAAAAGGTGCAATACATCAATAGCAAATTCCTCACCAATATATAAGCTCATAGGGCTTAGTCCTGCTTTTCTCGATTCATAATGCAAATCCTGCAGACGCTGAGGGATGGATTCAAGATATGTTAACATTGCACCTAGATGAAAGCCTAAAGCTCTCATTCTAAACGAAAAACTAACTTCAGCTTGCATGTATGGATCTTTTTCGTTGACAAATCGGCCTTTGATTTTATTTATGTAATCCAAGTTCAGGTTAGTAACGAGATCATCAATCCGTTTTCTCTGTTCTGATAATTGCTGAAATTGGTCTAAGTAATTCATTTCTTCAAAGTAGTAATAGAAAGGGGAGCAATTTGCTTAATTGCTCCCCTCTAAAATATATTGATTAATAATATTCCTACTAACTACCGCACATCTCGCAACCTTCCGGGTCGTCCAGTGAGCAGGTCATGGCGGCATATTGCTGTTCGAGGTCCGTTACCATCGGTACAGGCTGTGGTGCTACGTTCTGGGCGTGCTCCTTCGCATACTGTACGTAGTCGAGTGGTTTTTCGACCGTTGTTACAGCTTCGGCCATTACGGGCTCCAGTTGCGGCTCGGCTTGTGGTTGCACAACGGTGAACTTTACTGCATCAGAAGCAGCCTTCGTACGGAGGTAATACATACCCGTTTTCAGACCCGCTTTCCAGGCATAGAAGTGCATGGACGTCAATTTACCAAAATTCGAATCCTGAATGTGAATGTTCAGCGACTGCGACTGGCAAATGTACGCGCCCCGGTCGGCGGCCATGTCGATAATATGCTTCTGTTTAATCTCCCAAACCGTCTTGTAGAGGTCTTTGATATTCTGCGGAATATTCGGAATCGCCTGCACCGAGCCATTGGCCAGAATCAGGTTATTCTTCATCGCATCGTTCCACAAACCCAGCTTCACGAGATCTTTGAGCAGGTGCTTGTTCACCACTACGAACTCGCCTGACAATACGCGACGGGTATAGATGTTGCTTGTGTACGGTTCAAAACACTCGTTGTTGCCCAGAATCTGCGACGTCGAGGCCGTTGGCATGGGTGCCAGCAACAGCGAGTTCCGAACGCCGTGCTCCACTACGTCCTTCCGCAGGGTTTCCCAATCCCAGCGACCTGATTTTGGTTTTACACCCCACATATCGAACTGGAACTGACCTTCCGAAATCGGCGAGCCTTTCCAGGTTTCGTATGGACCATATTCTTTGGCCTGCTCCATCGAAGAAGTCATGGCACCGAAATAAATCGTCTCAAAAATATCCTCGTTCAGGCGACGCGCTTCGTCCGACTCGAACGGCATACGTAGCATGATGAAAGCATCCGCCAGCCCCTGCACACCCAGACCAATTGGCCGGTGGCGCATGTTGCTCCGACGCGCTTCTTCAACCGGGTAATAGTTAACATCGATAATTTTGTTGAGGTTGCGAGTGGCCGTTTTAGTCACCTCATACAACTTCTGGTGATCGAACCGCATGATGCCATCCTTACCTCGCGTAATAAATTTCGGCAGGGCAAGTGAGGCCAGGTTACAAACCGCGATTTCGTCGGGAGCTGTGTACTCGATGATTTCGGTGCAGAGGTTCGACGACTTAATGGTACCGAGGTTCTTCTGATTCGATTTCTTATTCGCGGCATCCTTATACAACATGTAAGGTGTGCCGGTTTCGGTCTGCGATTCCAGAATTTTAAACCACAACTCCTGTGCTTTAATGGTCCGACGGGCACGGCCTTCGCGTTCGTAACGCGTATACAAAGCCTCGAACTCATCACCGTAGCAATCGGCCAGACCTGGGCACTCGTGCGGGCAGAACAGCGACCAGACGTCGTCATCTTCCACACGCTTCATGAACAGATCGGGCGTCCAGAGTGCATAGAACAGATCACGGGCACGACCTTCTTCTTTACCTGAGTTCTTTTTTAGATCCAGGAAATCGAAAATATCGGCGTGCCAGGGCTCCAGATAGATAGCAAATGAGCCTTTGCGCTTTCCACCACCCTGATCAACATAGCGAGCGGTGTCATTGAACACACGTAGCATCGGCACAATCCCATTCGACGTACCGTTGGTGCCTTTGATGTAGGTACCCGTTGCCCGAACATTATGAATGCTCAAACCAATACCACCCGCTGATTGTGAAATCTTGGCGGTTTGCTTCAGCGTGTCATAGATACCGTCAATGGAGTCATCCTTCATCGTCAGCAGGAAACAGCTCGACATCTGCGGCTTGGGCGTTCCGGCGTTGAACAACGTTGGTGTCGCGTGCGTAAACCACTTTTCCGATAGCAAATTGTAAGTCTCAATAGCGGCTTCGACATCTTCCATGTGGATTCCGACGGCCACCCGCATCAGCATGTGCTGCGGACGTTCGGCAATACGACCATCCAGTTTCAGCAAATACGACTTTTCGAGTGTTTTGTAGCCGAAGTAATCATAGCCGTAATCCCGATCGTAAATGATCGTAGAATCCAGCAGGGCTGCATGTTGCCGTACTACGTCATACACCTCTTTAGCAATCAGTGAGGCATTCTCTCCGGTTTTCGGATCTTCATACTGGTACAATTTTTTGATCGTACCCGAAAATGATTTGTTCGTCTCTTTGTGCAGGTTTGAAATAGCAATCCGAGCCGCCAGAATCGCATAATCTGGGTGCTTGGTCGTCATCGATGCAGCCGTTTCGGCCGCCAGATTGTCGAGTTCGGTCGTTTTGACACCATCATACAGGCCACTAACGACTTTTACAGCGACCTCCACAGGTTGCACATAAGCTGGATCAAGGCCATAGCACAGCTTCTCGATTCGAGCCGTGATTTTGTCGAACTTGACGGACTCCCGGAGGCCATCACGTTTGATTACATACATAAATATTAGGGCTTGTGATTATATATGAATAAATGATAAATTCAGTTAATGTTCCAGATTCAGTATATATTCTCTCTAATGACCTATAAACGCCTATTAATCAAACACATACTACTGCGTCTTCAGGGGATACAGCCCTTACTCTATTGGTAAGGTCAGTAATAAGCTATTTTTCTGGTTTGGAATGGAATGCTGGAATCTTCTTAAAATAGACGGAAAATTAACCCGGATGGTTCGGGTGTTTTGGTGAATCCTTGAAACGTGCAACTCTACCATGCAGGTTAAGAAATTGTTAAGGTGTCAGTCTTAGCGACTTAACAATAGCCCATCGGAGAGATAGTCTAAGAAATAAAAAATTAGCGTTTATAGATGGTTAACGATGGCGGAATACGTCCTATACCATTTTATAGAGGGATTGTATTTGATTGGCAAAGTAAGAATAAAGGGTGAGAGGGACAAGCCTTTATTAACGCATTATTAGGCAACGGCACAGATTTATATGACTACTAATCAGGCCATGAAAGAAGCTACAAAAAGGTTTGCAATCCACTCAAAACACCTTACCTTTGCAGTCCTTTTCGGTCGGAAACCGAGAAGATGACAAGAAACTGAGATTAATCATGAAAAAGGGCATTCATCCGGATTACCGCGAAGTGGTATTCCACGACCTGTCGAGCGATTATAAATTCCTGACGCGCTCAACGGTTCAAACCAAAGACAGCATCGAGTTCGAAGGTAAAACCTATCCGCTCGTTAAAATTGAAGTTAGCTCCCAGTCGCACCCATTCTATACGGGTAAGAACGTATTGCTCGATACGGCTGGCCGTGTGGACAAATTCCGCAAGCGCTACGGTACTAAAGAAAACGCAACGCCGACGTCACAGCCGACTTCGCAATCGTAGTTTCACTAGCATTCAAACAAAACTCCCCCTGTCGCGGAAACGTAGCAGGGGAGTTTTGCTTTTGGGCAACTTAGCGTTCTTCTAATTATACCAGATTCCTTCTGAGATTAGCTTGACCCAACCGCCAACATTAATCTCATACGTATCATCACTACGTTCCCCTTTCAGATAAATATATGATTTCCGATTTATCTGAAACCCCTGCTCCACGACGGCGTTAACAATGTTGTTCGAATACTTTAATAGATACGCTAACAAACACCCATTGGCGCTGCCTGTTGCCGCATCTTCAGACACTTTATTATTTTCAATCAACAGCATTCTGGCGTTATAATCGGACGTTGCTTCGTAGGTTTCTTTCGTAAAAAAGAATACGGATGTCGAGTGACCGGTGCTACTATTAGTTCTATACTTGTTTCTGAATAACAGGAAATTTTTGAAAGATTCGTAATCGAGACTGATCGCATCAATGGCCGACCGACTTTTGAGCGGGATAATAATATACGGTAATCCTGTGCTTATTTCCTGAATCGGCAACGAAAGATCTAAATCGTCTAATGTCAAGCCCAGTCCCTGCGCAACCTCTTCGTGCGAGAAGAATTCCCGAAACTCCGGTTGGGTTTGCCGCATAAAGATTTCACTTTCATCCAGATTCTCGGGTTCTAAAACCGAGATTTCAATATCGCTGTGTGCTAATTCCAGTAGCAGCTTTTTCTGAACCTCGGGCAGCAGAAATTTTGAAATAATATAGCTCGTTCCAAGCGATGGATGACCCGCAAATGGCACTTCGTGCTCGGGTGTAAATATCCGTACGGCAAAGCGCTCATTATCTTTATTGGCTTTAATGAATGTTGTCTCGGCAAAATTTATTTCCCTCGCCATATTCATCATCTGCTGCTCTGAAAGTTGGTTGCTTAAATCCAGAAAAACAGCCAACTGATTACCTTCATACTTATTCGTGGCAAAGACATCTACGATGTAAAATTTGATTCCTTTCATTTGGGTACAACTATTGTCAAAATGTAATAAACAAAGGACCCCTTGATGCAGTCTCGTAGCAAGGCCTTTCTAAAATAAATACAATAATAATAAGCCCTTACTTGCTTTTTCGATAAATTATCCTTAGTTTTGCACCAGATTTTACAAGCGACATCCGTCGCGTCTCTGTTTCTCTCCTTTTTTTCACGCTGAGTTAGGTCTGACAGAGCCAAGGTACGGATGTACAGGATGGGTTTTCTGTGTAGACGCTCCCCATATGGATCTGACAGTCCAGGGTTTTGAGCAAGCGCGCGTGGGCTAATCGTCAATCGGTCGCACCGGTAAGCCGCTGGAACGGCACACCGGTTCGTTGTCTTTTCCCCCTTTAAAATAGGTCGGGGGTATATGTGGTCCTTGTTGGGTCGTTGGGGCAGCTTCGTTCGTTGGGCAATTCTCGCAGTATCGCGCCGTTCACCGGCATACAACTCGTCTTCGCTTGGAGGGTTTATACCTTATTATTCCAAGTTAATGAAAACGAAAAAAACAAAAGCAGATGCTCAGGAAGAAGCACTGAGCATCGATCAACTTGCAATGGAAATTGCAACCAAAGGCATGACTCCATCGGAAATTGCCGCCATAGATTTCAATGACCCTGAAGCCCCAGTGGCCAAGGCTGATGTTGAAAAAGCTGTTGACGAAGTTATTGAAGTAGAAGACACTCCGCTTACTACAACTCCAGTTGCAGAACAAACCAAAGTAGAAGCGACACCAGCTACTACGTCGGAACAACCTAAAGTTGACCCCAATCAGATTTTATTCTCCAGCTTAGACATTTCGAATGAAGTGTTGCAAGCCGTTACGGATATGGGCTTTGTTAGTCCATCACCCATCCAGGCCGAAGCGATTCCGCCAATCCTGGCAGGACGTGACGTGATCGGACAGGCACAGACTGGCACCGGTAAAACAGCTGCCTTCGGTATTCCTGCCCTCGATCTGATTGACGTACAGGACCGTTCGGTGCAGGTGCTTATTCTGTGCCCAACCCGCGAACTAGCGCTACAGGTAGCTGAGGAAATCAAGAAACTGGCTAAATACAAACGCGGTGTTCGCATCGAAGCTATTTACGGTGGTGATTCCATCGAGCGGCAGATTCGGTCACTCAAAAGCGGTGTTCACATCGTAATTGGTACGCCGGGTCGTGTTATGGACCACATGGAACGCAATACCCTCAAACTTGGCAATGTTAAGATGATGATTCTTGACGAAGCTGATGAGATGCTGGACATGGGCTTCCGCGAAGATATTGAAAGCATTCTGGAAGAGATGCCCGAAGAGCGGCAGACGATCCTGTTCTCGGCTACGATGTCGAAGCCGATCATGCAGATCACCCAGAAATTCCAGAAAGATCCTGTCTTAGTGAAAGTCGTTAAGAAAGAACTGACGAACGTCAATATTGAGCAGGTCTATTTCGAGGTAAAAGCGAAAGCGAAAGTTGAGGTTATGTGCCGGTTAATCGACATGTATGACCTGAAACTGCTGCTGGTGTTCTGTAACACGAAACGTAAAGTAGACGAGATCGTTGAAGACCTGCAAATCCGGGGTTATCAGGCCGAAGGATTGCACGGTGATCTGCGCCAGGCGCAACGGAATAACGTAATGAGCAAGTTCCGTTCGGGTACAACCAACATTCTGGTAGCCACCGACGTGGCGGCTCGCGGTATCGACGTAGACGATGTTGATGCTGTTATTAACTTCGACATTCCGCTTGACGAAGAATATTACGTACACCGCATCGGCCGGACAGGCCGCGCCGGTAAATCAGGCCGGGCGTTCTCGTTCGTTGGTCGTGACGAAAAATATCGCTTCCGCGAAATCCAGACCTATACGAAAGTAAAGGTTGAGAAAGGCGTTATTCCATCCTTCGAAGACATCGTTGGTGTTCGCAAGGCTCGATTCATTGAGCAATTGCAACAAACGATTCAGGAAAGCAAAGACCTGAATCTGTATGACGATTTACTGACTCAACTACACCACACCGGTTTCTCAACCGAGCAGATTGTAGCCGCTTTGGTAAAACGAAGCATGGGTCTGGAGAAAAACGAATTTGCTGATCAAAACCTTAATCTGGAAGAAGATCGCCGGAATGGTCGCGACAAGTATGCAGACCGTGGCGCTGGTGCTGGTCGCTTCGAAGATCGCCGGGGTGGTTCTGGTTCACGATTTGGTGACCGTGACCGTAACGACGGTCCGCCACGGAGCGGAGAACGCGGTGCTTCGCGCTTCAGTGATCGCCGTACCGACGGAGACCGGCCAAGTTTTGGTCGCGACCGGAGTGCCGGACCAGAACGTCCTCGTTTCAACGATCGGGATGGACGTGGTGAAGGTGCAGATCGCAAGCCTTATTTCGACCGTGACGATAAACGCGTTCCCCGTGAACGTGAAGCGAACATGACCCGTCTAATGGTTAGCGTTGGTCGTAGAGACTACGTTCGTCCCGGCGACATTGTAGGGGCTATTGCCGGTGAAGCCAACATTCCTGGCAACAGCATTGGCAGCATCGATATCTTCGATAAATTCACCTACGTGGACGTACCGAAAGACGTAGCTAACCGGGTCGTTGATGCCATGGAAGGTAACACGATCAAAGGACACCGCGTCAATATTGAAATAGCCAAATAATGTAAATCTTTCAGGTTTATAGATATAAAAAAAGCCACTCCTGGAGTGGCTTTTTTTATATCATTTGCTTCTGACTCACTTACTCTTCAAAGTAATAGCCGAAGATGATTCCCATCTCATCTTCACTGGTCAGGCCGAAGCTGACGGCTTTCGTTGTGGTGTTGTTGTACGTGATTTCGGAGGTTAGCCCCTCGCCTTTTTGCAATTCGATAGGTGTTTTAAACGTAATAATATCAGGATGTGCCCAGTCGGTGGACGTATAAATTACTTCACCATCCCGACTGCCGCCCCTTATTTTGATCACGAATTTCTCACCCAGCTTATGCATATGGGAAGTCAGCGCCAGAATTTTTCGCGCTTTGGCAAATGTAAATGACTTGGTTTGAGTCACGCGCGTATTAGCTGGCAGCGCCAAGCTCGTATTACTCAGGTCAAGGGTTTGAACAATACGTTGCACCTTCGCTTTGTCGACCGTATATAAATTAATTTGGGCCTCTCCTTTCATCACCGCGTTGGTGTTATTGACGTAGTGCGAGTTTAGATCGAGTGACGCCCCGGCGGGCAATACTAATGCCGCGCCTTCCGGGAACGTATAATCCTGATACTGAGCCTGAGATCCCGCCAGATAGACGTGATTCGACATCGAAATAGCGGTGATCAGATTTAGAGAATTATCATTATTTCGCAAATCCCGGATATCATTCAGGCTGGGCAATATCGTTTTATCCCGGAAATCATAGGCCACAAAGTGGTGACTGCCATTCCGCATTTTGATTTCGTAGCGATTAACGTAAATGGGTTGCGTATTGCCCACTATCTGACGCGTAAACAACTCTCGCTCAAATTTCGGCTGAATATCAAACAGGGCAATATTCATCTGAACGCCGGTTCCCGCAGCAGGAGCCACCAGGGGGTCATAGGTAACAGTCGTGACGGTATTATCACTTAACAACGTAGCATCAGCAATAGTACCTGTCGCCGGAGCACCGGCCTCAATCCATCGCCGGACGAATTCAATCTGGCCGTTGGGCAATGGCTGACTACCCAGCGGCATCGGGTTTCCGTACAGTTTTCCACTATGGTGACTGGCATCCACACTCAATTTGTGGTATAACAAACTCTCCAGCGAGGCAAAGGCCTTGACGCGTTTAAGACCATCGGCCAGAGCCGCGCTGTTTTTTGGATCAATACCTACCAGATTCTTGTAAGCCACCCCCGCGGCAAGAACCAGCCCATGCTGCGCAAACGTAGCATCTTTCTCAGACGCATGACAACCCGACGTAGCACAGGAAGGTGTAAATATTTTTTGCTGAATCAGATCAAATGAAGATTCCCCCGTTGGGGTTGGCGCATCTTTACAGGAAACCAGATTCAGCAATAGCGCCGGTACACTAACTAGTAAGCCTAATCGAGTATAAGTCAGGACGTTCATACGTACTTTAGGAGCAAAAAGCCTCTCGAAAGATAACGTAATTTCCTGCAATTTCCGTTAAAACCGAAGTACGAAATCCTGTTTCGGTTGCTCTTTGCGGAAGAAAACCAACCCCACCCAAAATAAGTCGACCGTAACCGTAACAGCCGCGTGTGCTTTAATATACGCCCAGGCCTGTTCCATCTCGTCCGACCAGTGAATATCGTCGAAAACAAATACCGTATCGTTATGGGTAGCACTCAGACAGGTTTCGAAATACCGTACTGTCGGCTCATAACGATGGTTCGCATCGAAAAACACAAAATCAATGGAGTTAAGCGCGGAAATATGTGAAGCCAGTGTTTCATCTAAATTCCCAACGACGGCCGTTACGTTCCCAATACCCAACCGCTCGAAATTCTGTTGAGCAATGGTAGCCGTCTGTGGGCAACCCTCAAACGTAGTAACATGGCCGCCATATGACTTGGTAGCTTCTGCCAGATAAGCCGTCGTTATACCGAGCGATGTACCCAGATCAACAATAGTTTTTGCCTCGAACCGCTGAATAAGCCGAAAGAGCAATCGGGCGAAACGCGCTGGCTTCTGCGAGTTACGGGCAATGTCGCCAATACTACGCTGGCGGGAGGAATTCACTTTCGAACCTGCTCCAAAGTCAGCAATGGTAATTGATTGACGATTCCGACGAAGCTCTTTCCGTAAAGACTTGATTGGAGAAAACGCTGATTTTGAGCCTGTTTTGGCTCGAATAATCTGTGTATATAATGAGAAAAGAAAGGGAGAATGAAGCGAATGTTCGTCGCGGGCACGACTCAAATAACGAAGATAAGCAGCGATCAAGATGGCTAATGATTAATGCAAAATTACCGCCCAAGCGGCTCCGAATGAATGCTTGAGGCTCCCCTAACGCAGAGCCGCCCATGCGGTGCATTCTTCACTATACTTGCTTATTAATTCAATTTATACGGCACAACCATAGTGAACTCGGGAATGGTTACGCGAACTTGCTTGCCGTCGATGATACGTTCGACAAGGTAGGTACCCGCCATCTTTCCGATACTTGACCGCAAGTTGCAGCCCGATACGTATTCATGGATTTCGCCCGGCTCCAGCACGGGTTGCAGACCAACTACGCCTTCACCTTCGACCTCCCGAACTGTGCCGTTAGAATCAAAAATTAGCCAATGACGTCTCAGCAACTGAATCGTATAGTCGCTGGTATTTTCGATGGTTATGCGGTAGGTGAATACGTAATGCGCCTGGAGCGGACTGGAATAATCAGCCTGATATTCCGTCTTCACGCTAACTTTCACACCTTCTGAGACTGACGAAACCATAAATTTAGTGTCGTTTTGCAACCTTACAACGAAAATTAAGTTGATTAGTTTTGTTACGCAAGAACCACTCTCAAAATATTTTTCAGGGAGTGGATTCCGGTGTTTGTAGGCGTATAATGCCGAATCAACTTTATCAGTTCCCTACACATGAATGTATCGATTGCCGAATCGTGGAAAATTCACCTGCAACCTGAATTCGATAAACCTTATTTCGGCGAGTTAGCCGAGTTTCTCCGACAGGAATACAGTACTCAGCGCGTTTATCCACCCGGTCGCCTGATGTTCAACGCCTTTGATAAATGCAGTTTTGATGACACACGTGTTGTCATCCTCGGGCAGGACCCGTATCATGGCGAGGGCCAGGCGAATGGATTGGCTTTTTCTGTAGCGGACGGTATTCCCAAACCGCCATCTTTGATCAATATCTTCAAGGAAATTCAGGACGATTTGGGCAAGCCAATCCCTAAATCGGGAAATCTCGAACGATGGGCCAGTCAGGGGGTTATGCTCCTGAACTCGACATTGACGGTTCGAGCTGGACAAGCCGGATCTCATCAGGGGAAAGGCTGGGAGACCTTCACCGATGCCGTTATTAAGCTAATCTCGGACGAGAAAAAAAACGTAGTATTTCTGTTGTGGGGCGCCTACGCTCAGAAAAAAGGAGCTGTTATTGACGGCAAAAACCACCTGATTCTGAAATCGAAGCATCCTTCCCCAATGGCAGCTAATTATGGAGGCTGGTTTGGCAACAAGCATTTTAGTCAGGCCAATGCGTATTTAGAAAGCAAGGGACTGGCTCCTATTGAGTGGTGAAAAGCTTGGGGCCAGGAGCGTGGAGCAAGGAAGTTTTATCCCAGTTCCATGCTCCTAACCCCAAGCACCACGCTACTTAGTCAATCGTGCGGAACAGGCGGTTCCAGCGAATTTTGTTCCAGATGTTGGCGGGGTTTGGGTTGAGTGACATCCAGACAAAAACCGCCTTACCAACAATATGATCTTCGGGCACAAAGCCCCAGAAGCGCGAATCGAGCGAGTTATCCCGGTTATCGCCCATCATGAAATAATAATCCTGCTTGAAGATATAGGATGTAATAGGCTGACCACCAATTTTGACACTCGTAGGTGAAACCACTACGTTCTCATTTCCCTCATACATTTCAATAACTGGCCCGTAGAGCGCAATTGTCTGCTCATTGATCTGAATCGTCGCCCCTTTCTTTGGAATCGTAATAGGGCCAAAATTATCGTGATTCCACTTGAACGTTGGCGTTCCATATATCTGGGACGACATTTCGCCTGGCTTATCCGTCATCGGCTCAATACCTTTTACGAAATCGAACCCTTTGAATTTCTCAATAACATCTTTGGTCGTCGTAATGCTATAGCCTACCATTGTCGATGCTTTGGTCGAGTCATTATATTGCTCCAGCGGCTTCCAGTTTTCAGTTGGCTGGCTTGGATCGCGGTAATCGTTCACGATATCGTACTTGCGGAAGAACGTAGCATCCAGTACCTCCGTCGTTTTTATGAAATATTTCTGCTCCGAACGGGGTGGCGCAGGAAACAACTTACCGTTCACATACACATCGCGTTGTCGGACCTCCAGTACGTCGCCCGGAATCCCAATACACCGCTTGATGTAGTTGGTTTTCAAATCAACAGGATAGTCAATATTATCATTAAGGTATCTGGGCGGCACATTGAACACAACCACATCACTGTTTTTCACGTGTGTAAAGCCTGGTAACCGGTATGATGGTAGCTGAATTGCCTTGCTGTACGAAGGAATATCAGTTCCCCATATTTTCTGGTGCGTTAGCGGCACCTGCAAAGGCGTTCGGGGTGTTCGGGTACCGTAGTGGAGTTTACTCACGAACAGAAAATCACCGACCATCAGGCTGTTTTCCATAGAAGGCGTTGGAATCGTGAAGGCTTCCATAAACAGCCACCGGATAAGCGTAGCGGCCACAACGGCAAATAAAACGGAATCAAACCACTCACGAGTAGCCGATTTTCTAGGTTTAGCCGGTTTCACTTCGGCCCTGGTTTTAACTTCAGACATGCTCAATAATGATGAATTATGACGAGACGGCATCGGCCGCTTCAACGCCCACGTGGCAATAAATTACGAACGAAGTATCAGATTAACAGGAGGTAACTACGTCTAAATTAATAACGAAATTACGAAGATGTACTGGTATTGTTTCACCAATCATCCCGCAGAATTTATAATTAGTCATTCACCCAACAGATCATCCATCCCAAATACACCTTCACGGCCTACAAGCCACTCGGCGGCAACGACTGCCCCAAGCGCAAAACCCTGGCGACTGTGTGCTACGTGCCGGATCTCAATTTCATCGACATCGGAGTCATAGCGAACAGTATGTGTTCCCGGAACCGTTCCTTCCCGTAGTGATTCTATTTCAACCGCATCGGTCGAATCTATCAAAGACGTATCTGTACCTTTGCCTACCCAGCGACGTTTGTTTGGCAAGTGTTCCATCACACCTTCGGCTAGCGTAATGGCGGTACCACTGGGGGCGTCTTTCTTTTCGGTATGGTGGATTTCGGTCATGGAAACATGATAGGATGGGTAGTTTCGCATGAATTGGGCCAATACTTTGTTTAGCCGAAAAAACAGATTAACACCTATACTGTAATTAGATGCGTAAAAAAACGCACCTTTCTTTTCAGCACATAAAGCCTCAATCTCCGTGCGATGGCTGAGCCAGCCCGTTGTCCCACAAACCACTGGCCAGCCACGGCTAATGCAGTACGTAATATTTTCAACGGCTGATTCGGGCGAACTAAACTCAATGACCACATCGACATCATCGGATTTGAGGTTCGCCAATTCAGCATGGTTATGGCCGGGGCCGTCCCCACGGTCGATGCGGCCTGCAATCTGGTGACCTCGTTCGAGTAAAATCTGCTCGATCGCCTTGCCCATTTTGCCATAGCCTAAAAGAAGAATATTCACTTGAATTTATAGTTTACGGTATGCGGTTTATGGTAGGTTGGCTCATTACTATTCATGCGCAAGCTTACTATAAACCGTAAACCTTATTTAAACGTAAATGCTACTCGAACACCTGGGCCAAAACCAACTCCGGGCATCGGTAGCACATTAGGTTCGACGAGCATCGAAATGTCATCGGTTAAATCAAAGGTTTTTAAATGAGCCGCTACGTTGGCTTCAACGATATTGATTACCCACAAAAGACCAGACAGTAACAGGTTTAAATCCCGATAACGACGGAACGTATCATAGGCATTTTTGGCGTTTGCCGTTGTCCGAAATATACTTTTGCTATCCGAAAAAGGACTTATACCAATGGCTACTTCTGTTACTGGTAAATATTTAGCTGGTACGAAAAAGGGACCGGAATTTACCACGGCAGCAGGATATGTCCCCGGCGGATACGTTACTTTTATTCCTTCAAGGATTTTATCTCCATAAAGCAGTCGTTCATAACCTATTCCAGCCTCTTTGGCCAGGCCACGATATTTGACAAATAGATAGCCCATTACACCGAAACCGACGTAAATAAACGGAATTTTATAGTATTGTCGATTGTAAGCTTGCCCCAGTCCGGGAAGCATTAATGAGCGAATAGTTGCCTTACGAGGAATGATTTTATGAATCTGAGCTTCCTGTTTCGCAGTTACCTGAACAGTGTCGGGGTTATCCAGCGATGGGGCGTCATCGTCCGTTAATACAGACGTACCCACTTTGATTCCATTCCGCTGCACAGTTGGAGGAATCGTGTCGGTGGCAGATTGGCCTTGCCTTGTGGAATCAATAGCCACCGGCGTTGGCGCCGGAACAATAGCTGGTTTCTGGGCAAAAAGCGGCCAGGCCGTTGATATGAATAATAAGAAAGCCAGCAGTAAGGTTGAAAACCGTTTCATACACAGACAACGCTCAAAGCTTCCTCGTTCCGACCAGTCGGTTACCCTTTTAAGGTAATTTAACACGATCACGCCTGCGAGTTCAGGACCTCCAGAATTTTGGTTAGCTCTTCCTGAGATGTAAACGGAATTTTAATTTCGCCCTTGTGCTTCTCGTCCGCCTTGATAGATACACGGGTACCAAACATCGACGATAGTTTGAACTGAAGACTGCGCATTTCCTGCTTTGGCAACGTAACACGGCGGGTTGACGACGAGTCGTGCGATTCGTCAGACAGATTCCGAACGGCCTCCTCTACCTTCCGAACCGACCATTCTTCGTCTACGGCTTTGGTAAACAGACGAATTTGAACATCAGGATTTTCAATATTGATGATCGCCCGGGCATGCCCCATCGAAATTTTATTATCCCGTAACGATGCCTGAATGATCGGCGGCAATTTCAATAACCGGATGTAGTTATTAACCGTCGTGCGATTTTTGCCAACGCGTTCGCCTAGTTCTTCCTGCTTTAAGCTACACTCGGTAATAAGTCGCTGGTAGCTTAGGGCAATTTCTATGGCGTTTAGGTTTTCACGCTGAATGTTCTCGATGAGCGCCATTTCCAGCATTTGCTGGTCGTTGGCCGTGCGAACATAAGCCGGAATGGTCGTAAATCCGGCAATTTTTGACGCCTGCAAGCGCCGTTCACCCGCAATAAGTTGATAACGCTCCTTGCCCAGTTGCCGAACCGTAATGGGCTGAATGATACCCTGAGTTCGGATTGAGTCGGCCAGTTCCTGTAGCGCTTCTTCATCGAAACGGGTCCGGGGCTGGAACGGGTTTGTCTCGATCAACGACAGACTGATTTCAGTCATCGTACTGATCGATTCAAACGGCGAAGGTTTTGACTGGCGGCTAACCGATTCGCTATCGTGCAACAAAGCACCTAAGCCACGGCCCAGTCCTATCATCTTCTTATTCGGTGCTTTGGTGTTTGCGTTGTCCATGTGTAAAGATGTATGATATAGGATGTAGGAAGTATGATGTATAACTACTTTCAGCAATCATACATCATACATAATACATCATACATATTTTAAACTTCATGCGGCATCATGCCATTCTTAATCAGAATTTCGCGGGCCAGATTCAGGTAACTGACGGCTCCTTTGCTGTCGGCATCCTGCGCCAAAGCGGGCACGCCAAAACTGGGTGATTCGCTCAATCGAATATTTCGCGGAATGATGGTACTGAAAACCATCTGCTGGAAATGACTCGTTACTTCACCAACCACCTGATTTGACAACCGAACGCGCAAGTCATACATCGTCAGCAGAATTCCTTCGATGGTTAGATGCGTATTCAGTCGCGACTGAATGATCTTGATGGTATTCAGTAACTTACCTAATCCTTCAAGCGCAAAATATTCGCACTGAACCGGAATGATTACAGAATCAGCAGCCGTCAAGCTATTGATCGTAATAAGCCCGAGCGAAGGCGAACAGTCGATGATGATAAAGTCGTACTCATCGCGAATGCTGTCGAGTGTACTTTTCATCTTATCCTCCCGATTCTGGAGATTAATCATCTCGATTTCCGCGCCGACAAGGTCAATGTGCGACGGCAGTAAATCCAGATTCGGAAAGTCCGTTTGAATAATGGCGTCGTGTGGGCGTACCCCCTCGACCATACATTCGTAAATGCTGTTCTCGATTTCTTTTGGATTGTAACCCAGACCCGACGTAGAATTCGCCTGAGGGTCCGCATCAACAATGAGCGTTTGAAATTCGAGGGCGGCCAAGCTGGCGGCCAAATTGATAGTTGTTGTAGTTTTACCGACGCCCCCCTTTTGGTTGGCGATAGCAATGACTTTACCCATGGGTCTGTGCGTTGCAGGTTCAAAGATGCCGCATAGTTTCCACGAATCCAAGCACTGTTCCACGGAATGTTCCACAAAAATAAAAGAGCGATTGAGTGAAAGAGCGAAAGGGTAAATAAAGGGTACACCAGTTACTCACTCATTCGCTCTTTCACTCTTTCTATAATAAGGTCAGGCCCAAACCTTTGTCCCTTCCGTGCAGTTTTGGCACATTTCTATTTCAGAGCGGGAACGTAGCAGTGTCTGGCGAAAATCGTGATAGGCCGGGCCTTGCCAGAGATCAGCAAAAGATTGGGTCTGAAGATCGCCCATCCGGTGGTGAGCATCTTTATCGAAGCAGCAGGGTACGACAAGACCATCCCAGGTAATGACGCAGGAATGCCACATTTTCCAGCAATGATCGCCGAAACCATTTTTGATATGATACGTTCCGTCGGGCTGTGCCGCATAGCGACTGTATTGATCGATCGTCGGAATAAGGTCAGAGCCGTGTTCGTAATCATAAATCTGGGCGGTTTTCAGGCCAACTTCATCCACACCTAATTCATCGGCCAGTTTTTTAACTTCTTCAATCTGGTGCTGATTGGGTTTCACAACCAGAAACTGAAAGACGACATGGGGCGTCCTAGATTTTAATTCTTTTTTCCAGCGAATTATATTTTTCGTGCCTTCGAGCACTTTCTCAAGCTTCCCACCTACCCGATACTGCTGATATACTTCCTGCGTGGTGCCGTCAATAGATATAATCAATCGGTCTAAGCCTGACTCAACCGTTTTACGGGCGTTGGCATCCGTAAGGTAATGAGCGTTAGTGCTGGTAGCGGTATAAATGTTACGTTGGGTAGCGTAGCGTACCAGTTCCAGAAATTGCGGATGCAGATACGGCTCTCCCTGAAAATAGAAGATGAGGTAAAGCAGCGTTTCATGCAGCTCATCGATGGTACGTTTGTAGAGGTCTTCGCCGAGCATTCCGGTTGGGCGGGTAAACGACCGCAAACCACTTGGGCACTCAGGACATCGTAAATTGCAGGAAGTAGTCGGCTCGAACGACACCGACATCGGTAAACCTCGCTGCACCGGGCGACCGGTCTGTTTTGCAACGTAGTAACTGTAAATCACCTTCAGCGCATTAGCTACGCGTTTGGGTGTCAGTTTGGAGGCAAAGTTAAGGCCGTCTCTCAGGTTGCGATTCATCAGGGCAAAGGTACAGCCGAAAGAACTACCGAAACACCTTTTTCAAATCAATGGAAATATTGTTGGTTGGGTCGGTTAGGGTGTTGTTGTGAAAGACTAATTCTTCATCACCGGGTAATAGTACAAAAACGACCCGTAGCATCGGTTGTACAAGCCAATATGATTTTACACCAGCAGAGAAATAAGTTAATGATTTCTCAATCAATTCAGTAACGGATTGCGAGGGCGATAAGATCTCAACTACTGTCAAAGGAACACGAGCAACTTTAATTTCGTCTTTCGTCCAGTTGGAAGCTTGTAGGGGAAAAATACTTAAATCAGGGACCGTTGGAGGATTGGGGTTTTGAAGGGTTACCTCGCTAACAATGTCGAATGTATCGCGATAATGATACATCACCTCAAATATAATTCTGGCTTCAAGTAATCCGTGATTAAAACTGGGCATGGGTTTACCTCTCTCAATTTCATAATCCGTCAGGGCGGGCTGCTCAACAACTGCTTCCATTTCTTTGACTGATTTAATTTCCTGAAATATAACAAAAAGTATACATACTGACAATCACGCCAGCCTATATATCCGGCACCCATTCTCCTCAAAAATTACCTCACCCACCGGTACAGTCGGTATGGTTTCCGGTAAGGTTCCTGTCATACTAGCGGCAAAGGCATAACCCGTTGGCGCAACGTGCGTCCAGACAATGTAGCTTCCCTCAATCTTTTTTTGAGAGACAGGATGAGGGCCAACCAGCCAGCGCGTTTCCTGCCCAACAATGTCAGACCAGATACGTTCAGCAAATTGGCGTATGCGTAAAATAGCTTCGAATTGGGGCGCATTTTGCCCCCAAATAAACGGGCCATGGGTCACTTTGTCGGGCTGACGGTCGTCCTCAATCCGGAAGACGTACAGTTTTGAGTATTCTTCGTTGGCTCCGCGCGTTTCGTGCAGATTGCGTACTTCAAAGCCCAATCCTACGTAACTGGGCATGTCGGCGAGAAACAGCGCGGTGAAATAGCGGAATAGATTCCCCGTTCGGTAGAACTTATCGAATCGCGGATCGTCCTTGTCGGCGGTCATTACCGTGAAGTTCGGGGCGAACCGGTGCGTTCGTGCGTACTCATAGTAACTGGCGAACTGATGCTTAAACTCCGTCGAGCCAACCACCAGCGACTGCAAATCGCCCAGTGTCGAATCAGCCTCAATCGCATCGAGGTGATCCAGTTCATTACCGTACCCCATTGTATCGGGTGGAGCCAGAAACGTTTCCGCGAAAAACGCATAATAAGGCACGCCCTGCGCCTGTACGTATTTTTTTATGGCTAGTAACGGATCATAATGCCGGGACGCCGGACCGTTATCAATTTCGGTTGGGACACCACCCGGTTGCATCTGCACATGGGCCATATCGCCCCGCATAAAATCGAAGTTATAGGCTCGCTGGCAGTCATAAACCTTCCGGCAAATGTACTCCCAGGCTGGGCGATTGGGTTGATCGAAATCCAGCTCCCAGTTCCGGTTATTATGCTTCGATTCGTAAAACTTAAACCGTGCCAGTGGCCCGAACACACGCGACATGGCTTCTGGTTTGTCGAAAGCATACTGATACCAGATCTGCCCGGCATCGTCTATCGTATAATCAGTGGCATCAATGTGCAGGCCCCGATAGGGCGGAGCCATCGTCATGGGCAGCGTTTCGAAACCCTGCGCCGTTAAGTGCCGCAGTAGTGCCACCCGCCGATTGAGTCGACCTATGTAATCGTTCGGATAACCGAACAAAATACGCAGCCGCTGATCGTCGGTCAGAACGGCGATATCGCTCGAAAAGAAAGCGTCCTTTCCACAGGTTAAAGACGTACCGTCGGCTGGTCCGTGAAACTTCAGAAACTGCCAGATCGCTTCCTCTACGTAGCGGTAGACAAAGCTGGAATGATCGGCCAGTTTCGCAGGCTTGCCCCCCTTTTCGTCTCGCTGCACCCATTCAAATAAGCAAGGACAAGCCAGCACCATCTCCGAAAAACGGTCGGTATGGGGAATAACGTCCATGCCAACCGTTCGACCCATCGCGTGAAGCAGGTTCATCACGATCTTGAGTTGCTTTTCTACCGAATCGAGTGCAGGCACGTAACGAGCCAGTTCAATGTCAAAAAACTCGGGATTAATTTGCCAGCTCACCATGCCATACAAACTACCCACAACGCCTGGCTCCCAGATAGGAAGCAGGTGAACACTATCATGACTGGCGGGCAGGGTGAATACGTAGTTGATAACATTCCAGAACGAGCCAATCGTTCGGACGTTAACACCGACCATATTGCTACGTTTCAGCCACGAACTATCGGTGTAGACTTTTGCCGGGCTGTCGATGGTTTCATTGGGGTTCAGGGCTCGGCGAAGCGTCTCGGTGCCCAGCCGTTTATGCAGGATTTCGAGCGTCTGATAAACCGAAAATCGCACCGCCGTTTGGGGAAGCAGATTGGGTATAAACGTCGAACGTCCTGACTGATAGGATTCTGTGTACATTGCGTACTGTCGATACCAGTCGGCTTCTAAATCGGCAATGGAGTTCAGCATAAAACAAATGTAATCAGTTTTTGTAAAACCAACTTATTCGCCTGTTCAGCCTGATACCGACGATACAGCCGCCGGAAAATGTACTATCAATCAATACGTTCGTAACACTTTCAAGCGGTGGTTATTATTGATCCGAACATGTGGATTACTGATAAGATGAAACAATATTCCGCTTACGACCAGGGTCCCAACAACCGGCAACGTATTCGTATAAAAGCCTCGATTATTGACCACATCCGCCAGTAAATAAACGCCCCCGGCAATGGGAAAGAGCGTACCGGCCGCTGTAATGAATGGAATTCGCCGGTGCAGAAAAACGCGCTGTATTTCATCGAAACGAAAGGTGACGGGTTCGTCACGATTCATAACTTCGTTGGCCATCAGTACACTAAACGTACTATCGGTAATGTCGTAAAGTTCTTCCCGATACTTCTCACCACGAGCTTTAAAATGAAGCTCGTCGCCGACAAAAAACCGGTATCGCCGGAAACCACCCAGCGTATGATTCACATCAAGGGCCAAATACTTGGAAGGACGTAGTAAGGCGGTGTAAGAAGGGCCTTTTCGTTGCAGAAGCTGCTCCGACGTAAGCGTATCCTGCGGTTGAGCCCATGAATAAGAAGCGATCAGTAAAATAAAATTCAGTAATAAAAGTGAACGGCAGGTGCGATGTGACTTCATAATAACACTAGTTGCATTAGTTGCTATAACACCAAAAGTAGGTAGTTGGCGCAATTTTTATAAAAATTTAACCCATTCGCTACGCGTTGGCTAATTTGCGACCATGATTACTGCTAACCAACTCCGTTCGTTTACCGAACAAATTTTTATCGCCATCGGCTGTTCCGAAACCGATGCCCGTTTAGCTGCGGATGTCCTCGTTAGTGCCGATCTTCGGGGTGTTGATTCGCATGGTGTGGCGCGTCTGCCGGGCTACGTTCGGCTCTATGATATTGGCCGGCTGAACCCACAGCCCCATATCAAGATCGTCCACGAAAGTCCATCCACAGCCGTTGTTGATGGCGACCGCGGCCTGGGGCTCGTTGTAGGTCCGTGGGCCATGCAGGTCGCCATCGAAAAAGCACGTATCGCCGGAACAGGCTGGGTAGCGGTACGTAACTCCAACCATTTCGGCATTGCAGGTTATCATGCCTTGCTGGCCACCGAGCACGATATGATCGGGCAGGCCATGACGCATGCAGCTCCACTGGTAGCACCGACATTTTCGCTGGATAAGCTCTTGGGTACTAACCCTATAGCTGTAGCCATTCCGGCGGCCACCGAGCCCACTTTCCTGGCTGATTTTGCCTCGACAGCCGTGGCCTATGGCAAACTCGAAATTCTACAGCGCAAAGGACAAAATATCCCTGAAGGCTGGGCCCAAAACGCTGAAGGACAACCCACGACGGATGCCAACGCCGTTCGCAACGGAGGGGCACTATTACCGCTCGGCACCGACCGCGAACACGGCTCCCACAAGGGGTATGGACTTGGCGCTATAGTCGATATCTTTTCGGGTGTACTTTCCGGCGCAAATTATGGCCCGTGGGTACCGCCCTTTGCTACGGCTGGATTTATGAAAGCAGATGAAGGCGTTGGCGTTGGCACCGGACATTTTTTTGGCGCCATGCGGATTGATGCGTTCCGGCCCGCCGATGAATTCAAAACCCACATGGATACGTGGATTCAGCGTTTTCGGCAGGCAAAAGCGATGGAAGGACATCAGGTTTTAATTCCCGGCGATCCCGAACGAATGATGGAAGCGGAACGGTTGGCTAGCGGCATTCCGGTAGTAGAACCCGTTATTAAAAGTCTTGAAGAACTGGGTGAGCGATTTGGGGTGAAATTATAATCCATACGTAGTGTGGACTGAAAGTCCACGCTACCAGAATAAAAAACTCTCATGAATTACAGAAAACTTGGCAAAACGGACCTGAGTGTTTCCGAAATCAGTCTCGGCACCTGGCAGGTGGGTGGCAAATGGGGGGAACCCTTTAGCCATACCAACGCCGATCATATTCTTAATGCCGCCGTTGATGCAGGTATCAATTTCATCGACACGGCTGATGTGTATGGCGACGGCGAAAGCGAAAAAGCCGTAGGGCGACTTGTCCGCTCCCGGTCCGAACAAATCTACGTAGCCACCAAGTGTGGTCGACGGTTGCAACCACACACCAACGAAGCTTATCAACCGACAGCACTACGTACTTTTGTTGAGGATAGCCTGCGAAATATGAGATTGGAAACCCTCGACCTGATCCAACTCCATTGTCCGCCGACGGACGTCTTTTATCGACCCGAAATTTTTGAGCTTTTCGACCGACTGAAAGACGAAGGGAAGATTCAACATCTGGGCGTGAGCGTCGAGAAAGTAGAGGAAGGGCTGAAAGCCATTGAGTTTTCGAACGTAACAACGGTACAAATCATCTTCAATATGTTTCGGCAGCGCCCCGCTGAGCTGTTCTTCACAGAAGCAAAGCGACGAAACATTGGTGTTATTGTTCGGGTGCCGCTGGCGAGTGGATTGCTGACTGGCAAATTCAGTGCCGACACGACGTTCTCGGCTGATGATCACCGCAATTTCAACCGACAGGGAGCCGCGTTCGATAAAGGAGAAACATTTTCGGGAGTCGATTACGAAACAGGGTTGGCGGCTGTTGAGGAACTACGCGCTATTTTCCCCGACGATACCAACTTAGCCCCCGACGCCCTTCGCTGGATTCTAACGTTCGATGCCGTCAGTTGTATCATTCCTGGCGCATCAACGCCCGCTCACCTAACCTCCAATCTTCAGGCCCTGGAACGACCCGCTCCTTCGACTGAACAGATGGCCACCGTGAAAGCCATTTATGACGAACGTATCAAAAACCCAGTGCATTATCTGTGGTAAGATTTCTTATGAATTTGACCCTGTTAGGTATCAGGAACACCAAGCTTTCCTCAAATCCTTGATACTCCTGGTACCTAATATGGTAAAACCGGTGAAATTATTTACCGAAATAGACCTGAAAGCCTAAGCTGAGATTCAGCGCTTTGGGAATGTTTGGTGTCAATGCATTGGCACTACCAGCCAGAAGCGTGTTAAGTGATCCGGTAGCTCCCCCCGTATAGGTTAGACCCAAATCGAAGCTCACCGATTTATTTATAAAGAAAGCCACGCCCCCCGTTAAGCTGTACAGGGCATCGGTACTTGAACCAGCGTTAGAGCCATTGCTTGATGCAGATGTATTAACGATACCCAGCGATCCACCAAAAAATGGCTTCACCTGAGACGGCCCAACGTAGTAACGTAAGAAAGGGGTTAGCCCGATCTGGGTAGCACGGGAACCATTTGAGCTAACATTGAAAAACGGTATCCCAGCACCAATCACCAGGTTATTAGCCACAAACCAGCCGTAGGTTGGTTGAAGACTGACAATTGTACCGCCCCCTCCTGATGTCGGTATCGTTATATTCCCAACATTAACGCCCATTAGGCGATTACCTTTCTCTGTCTGGGCCATCGCCGTCGAAAAACCCAAAACAAACAGAATGAGCACAAAGAACATTGATTTCATAGCTATGTATATAAGTCTGGTATGCATAACATGACTATGAAATTATCCATTTGTTTTCGCGTTTAATGCAAAAATCCTGACATAAGTCAGGATTTTTGCATTAAACCATACAATACTAATCGTTTACTTACCCGAAACGGCTTTTTTGAACGTACCGTCTGCGCTAAACAACAGAAGTGCGCGCTTGCTGTCGGCGGTTGAGATGCTTACGATGTAATCACTGGTTTTTGCCTCCTGAACCGCTTTATTGATCGTCGACCCGGCGTAATTGGCTGTGATATAGGTAGTAATGGCGACCGGCAGGCTTGATACGGTCACCTCTTTCAAATCGGGACCCTTTCCTGGACGAGGATGGTGCGTTGAATCACCGATCGCTGGTTTTGGATGATGAGCCGAATCACCGGGCGGATGATGGCGAACGGAATCACCCGGCATGCGATGATGGGTTGAATCGCCGGGTCTATGTTTAGGCTTGCCATCAGCTACTTTTACGAACGTACCATCTGTGGCAAAGAGCAACAGTTTGACGCTACCGTTCACCGTAATCGCCACCACATAATTTCCCTTCTCATCTTTCTTCGCTTCCTTCACGGTAGCCCCAGCGTAGTTGGTGCTGATATACGTAGTAATAGTCGTTGGCAGACTCGATACGTCTACCGTCGTCAGGTTATGCGGGCCGGTTAGGGTCGTACTCGCAGCGCCCGATGTCCGTGCGGATCCATCCGTAGACGGATCAACCGAATTATGATTACAGGCATTCAGGCTCACCACTAAGGCGGCCACACAACTGAACACAAGCAGTGTTTTCATAGAACTAATAGATTGGTTTTGTTAGGCATGACCAGCCTTTGCTGGTAACACTATTGCCCTTACGTTCTAAGTAAAAATACTGTTGCATCGGCTCAGAAAAATAAACAGAATAGCCGAAATAAGGCAATCAAGGGCGATTTGCATTAAAATCGTTTTAAAGTAAATACGTAAATAAGGTAATGGACGGCAATATCAGCTCGGCGCTATGCTTCGTTTCGCACTACGTAGAAGCTGGGAAAGATTTATCAAAATGATTTACTATTAAAACTTTACTTTTGCATCGTTTTGTATCGCTTAATACCTAACAGTGCCATATTCTATTTGGCTCAGTCCGTAATCATACATATATTGTTACATGAAAAAACAAAATGCCCGCCAATCTCAGTCGCAGACAAGTAAAGGGATGACTCAGTCACAGAGTCAGGCCACCACCAATTTTTCGTTCACCAATTATAAGACTGAGAACTTTTTCGATGAGATGTTCTCCAACGAAACGCAGGTCCGGCATGGGTATGAACCTTTTCGTCAGCGCGTTGAGCAACTTACACAAGAAGATCTCATCGGGCGGCAACACGCGGCCGAACGCGCTTTGATGAGCATGGGCATTACGTTCAACGTCTATTCGGAAGGTGAGGGCACCGAGCGTATCATGCCAATTGACATTATTCCCCGTGTCATTGAATCGGCCGAATGGAATAATCTCGAAGCTGGGCTAATTCAGCGAATAAAGGCATTGAATATGTTTCTGGATGACGTTTACAATGAGCAGAATATTCTGAACGATGGTGTCGTTCCGCGTGATCTGATCGAATCCAGCAAATCGTTTCTGACACCTTGCCTGGGCGTTAGACCACCAAAGGGTATCTGGTGCCATATTACAGGTACCGATCTAATTCGGGGCGACGATGGCCAGTATATGGTTCTTGAAGACAATCTTCGTTGTCCGTCGGGCGTATCCTACATGCTCGAAAACCGCGAACTCATCAAGCAAACGTTTCCCGAAGTACTGGCCCAGACGGGCGTTCGGCCTGTGTCGGATTACCCAACCCGGCTGCTTCAGATGCTCCAGTTCATTGCCGACCGCCCTAACCCAACGGTCGTTGTATTGACCCCCGGCATCTATAATTCGGCTTATTTCGAGCATTCTTACCTGGCTCAGCAAATGGGCGTCGAGTTGGTAGAGGCTCGTGATTTAGTCGTTTCGGGCGGTTATGTTAAAATGCGTACCACAAAAGGATTCCAGATTGTCGATGTGATTTACCGACGTATCGATGATACGTTCTTAGATCCTAAAGCCTTTAATCCGGATTCGATGATCGGGGTACCGGGTATTTTTGAGGTATACAAAAGAGGCCGCGTTGCACTGGCTAATGCTCCCGGAACGGGCGTTGCCGATGACAAGGTAATTTATGCCTATGTACCACGCATCATTAAATATTATCTGGGCGAAGAAGCCATTATTCCAAACGTAAAGACCTACATCTGCCGGGAAGAGGAGGACTGCAAGTATGTGCTGGAAAATATTGAGCATCTGGTCGTGAAAGAAGCTAACGAAGCGGGTGGTTACGGGATGCTTATTGGCCCCAAAGCCACCCCCGAAGAACACGAATTATTCCGCCAGAAAATTCTGGAAAATCCCCGTAATTACATTGCCCAACCAACTATTTCTCTCTCGCGGGTACCTTGTCTCGTCGGTGCCCAGGCCGAAGGACGCCATGTCGACCTGAGGCCCTACATTCTCTACGGCGATGGTGTTAACGTCATTCCTGGCGGCCTGACGCGTGTTGCGCTCCGCAAAGGCTCGCTCGTGGTTAACTCCTCTCAAGGTGGTGGTGGCAAAGATACCTGGGTGCTGTACTGAGCTAATTATTCGTAGCGAGTCGTCAGTCGTTAGTGGCTGACGCAAAAGAAATCTGACATCGTCACCACTAAGGACTAACGACTCGCTACGAATGCGTATCATCTTAATACATTTTTTGTCCGTAAAAACGTTGTAACGTTGTGTTGAAAACGCGATAACTTTATGCGGTTAGTTTATACGATTGGGCTGTGGAGCCTTTTTTTAGGCGTGGTGCTGGTTCCCACCATTAGCCAGGCCACTCACGTGCGGGCGGGAGAAATTACGACCAAACGCATCTCGGCCACTTCTCTTACTTATGAGATCACCTTCACCGCTTACTTCGATGAAGTAAAAGGTAAGCCTGCTGCCGATCAGGCAAGCGAATATCCTGCTTTATGCTTCGGAGATGGAACGTCAGCCGCTGTCAAGCGGCAAGAGCCACGCACTTATATCAATGGGCGTACTTCTTCGATTAACATCTACAAAATTATTCATACCTATCCGGGACCGGGCGCTTATACAATTAGTATAACAGTTCCTAATCGAAACAAGGATACTAAAAACTTACCTCCTCCCGGCGATTCGGATAATCTTCGCTTTTTCGTTTCTACGACGATTCTGATCAATGCCAACCTGGGCCTCAACTCTACGCCCGTCATGCTCAATCCACCCCTGGATTCAGGACGTGTGAATCAGAAGTTCTGCCACAATCCGGCCGCCTTCGATGCCGATGGCGACAGCCTGGCCTTCCGGCTTAGTGTGCCTAAAACCGCTACTACGTCAACAGGTTGCGATGGACGGGCGATTCCGGTCTACCAGGACCCCACCCGATTTAGCACCGCCAGCGAAACCGGCGGTACGCCCACCTTCTCCATCAATCCCTCCACCGGTGAACTCTGCTGGGATGCCCCCGGACAGGAAGGCCAGTACAACTTCGCCTTCATCATCGAAGAATGGCGCAACGGTGTGCTCATCGGGGAGATCACCCGCGACATGCAGATCGTAGTCGTCGACAATCTCAACAAACGCCCCCTCCTGACCCCCATCCCCGACCTGTGCGTGGAGGCTGGCACCCTGATCAACCAGCCCGTCACGGCCACCGATCCCGATGGCCAGCGCGTCATCATCACCAGCTTCGGGGGCGTCTTCAACGTGGGCCAGGATGGCACTGCTCTGGCGCCCGGTGAGCTCATCCAGCCCGCCTACGCCCGACTGCTCAACGGGGGGGTGGCCCAGGCCCAGCCCGCCACGGCCACCTTCAGCTGGCAGACCAACTGCAACCAGCTCCGGGAAGCCCCCTACGATGTGACCTTCAAGGTCAGCGATGTGCCCCCCAGACCCACCCCCTCGCTGGTCTCGTTTCAGACCTTCCGGATTCGGCTGGTG
>NZ_FOLQ01000006.1 GCF_900112365.1 Spirosoma endophyticum
TCTGCTCGAAACCCATGAAGGCTAGCCAGGAAAGAACCCTCCTTGGTCCAACCTGTAGCCTTATGCCGATACCCAGGATAAGGCTTTTGGTAGCGGCTTTTATGTTGCTCACCAACCAAGCCATTAGCCAGTCAAAATCTGCTCCTAAACAACCCCGTCTGGGCGTGCGATCCGTGAAACTTTTGGAACAGGGTGGACTACAGTTTAAAGATTTGAACCGGAATGGCCAGCTCGACAAATACGAAGACTGGCGGTTGTCCGCTCAGGAGCGCAGTCGCGACTTGTTGGCAAAAATGTCAATCCAGCAAAAGGTCGGTTTCATGCTCATCAGTACCACCCGCATGAAAAACGACCAGTCGTTTGGAACGGCTCAAGCCAAAGAGCCCATTACCAGCGATTTCAATGAAGAGGATTTGGTGGCCAGCCAGAACATGTTTACCCGTAAACCCCTGCCGACGCCGATCATGAACGCAGCGGGTACGACCAAAGCCGTTACTCAATATCACCTTCGTCACTTCATTTTACGAGCGAATGTAACTGCTCGTACCACAGCCGAATGGGCCAATAAACTCCAGGCACTCTGCGAAAGCGACGGTTTGGGTATTCCGGCCATTATTGCATCCAATCCGCGTAACCACATTACCGGGGCAGCTGCCATCGGCACCAGCGTTGGTAAAACGGTTTTCTCGGCCTGGCCCGGCGAATTAGGCCTCTCAGCCATGCGGGATTTGACACTTGTGCGGGAGTTTGCTGACATTGCCCGCCAGGAATGGTCGGCAGTCGGCCTCCGAAAAGGGTATATGTACATGGCCGATTTAGCCACCGAACCTCGCTGGCAGCGCATTGAAGGGACCTTTGGGGAAGATGCTCAGTGGGCAGGTCAGATGATGACCGAAATTGTGTACGGCTTTCAAGGAAAAACACTCGGCCCTAGCTCGGTGGCGGTGACCACCAAGCACTTTCCCGGGGGAGGGTCTGGACAGGGAGGACAAGATCCTCACTTCGACTGGGGAAAGAAAGAAGTCTTTCCAGGGGGCAGGTTTGCCAACAACCTGATTCCCTTCAAAGCCGCGATTAAAGCTGGTACCTCAGCCATTATGCCCTATTATTCGCTCCCGGCTGATACCAAGTATGAACCCATTGCTTACGCCTACAACCGGGCCGTTATTCACGATCTGTTACGGACCGAATTAGGGTTTACCGGTATCATTAATTCCGACACAGGGCCGATTGAAATGATGCCCTGGGGAGCGGAAAACCTCTCCATTCAGGAGCGCTATAAACGAACCCTGGAAGCGGGCGTTAACCTCTACTCGGGTACGGCTGACCCGGCCAATTTGCTGGCTACGGTCAAAAGTGGCAGGGTCGACCCCAAACTGATCGACGATTCGGTGCTTCGGCTGCTACTGGAAAAATTCAACCTGGGGCTTTTCGAAAACCCCTACGTGGATGAGGCTGCCGCCGAGCGCCTTGTGGGGAACGCACAATTTCAGGCTAAAGCCGATCTGGCCCACCGCAAGTCCATTGTTCTGCTACGCAATGAAGCCGACCTGCTGCCCCTTAAGCCTCAAACGAAAGTGTATTTCGAAGCCAATGCCGCCAGGGCTGGTGGCTCCGCAACAGCGGCTACCAGCTTTACGGCCAATGAGGGCAACTACCCCATTACGTTTGTGGCTACGCCTGAAGACGCGGATGTGATCCTACTCTGGCTAAAGCCTTCGGCTAAGCCCCTGTTCGCGTCGGATGGGTCGCCGATCTATCTGTCCTTATCCAAGAATTCAATTGACGTCGCCTATGTCAATTCATTGACGGTTAAGAGACCGACCATTTTGGCGATTAACTACAGCAACCCCTGGGTCATCGACGAAATCTACCGGAAAGATGCCAGCAACTCAATTAAGGGCGTTCTGGCCACGTTTGGCACCACACCTGACGCACTGCTGGACATTGTGACGGGCAAGTTTAGTCCAACGGGGAAAATGCCCTTTACCACCCCCGTTTCAGAGGAGGTCGTTAAAAACCAGAAAGAAGATGTGCCTGGATATGAGGAAGGATCGGGCTACGGTTTATTTAAGTACAATGAAGGATTGATGTATAAAGGCGGTAACAAAAACTTACCGGCCAGCAAGCCCTGACCAGGTATACCAAAACAAGAGTTAACCATGCAGTAAACGATCCAATTTACCCTGCTGACGTTCAACTAAACGTCGGTTTATTTCCAGTACAAGACACTTATGGGAGGGGAATGATCACTGGGTTTGTAGCCCCTCCACTGAATAGCTTAAGCTCAACTCGATCCAGCTAAATCCTGCTCATCAGCCGACTGGGCAAGGCCTTCCGCCAACAGCCTAGACAACTGGCTATGCATAAAATGCACAATAGGCACCGTCGTTTGCTGACGCCAACTCCTTTCCAGGCTGGTGAAATAAGCCAGCCGGTGGTCAATATAGACCCCACGAAGCGGTAACTGGTGGTAGTGCTGAATGTAGTTCATTACTAGCCGGGCCATGGGACCGTTGCCCGCTCAAAAGGGGTGAAGAGTTAACAACTGAAAGTGAGACTCGGAAGATAAATCATAGACCTGCCGAGAGGTGTGTGCACCTGATGGATGCGGGTGTTGATGCCCTTGAGCAACGCATCAATAGCTGCGGGTAGTTAGTGAGCCGCCACGACTTTCCGCCTTCCGACCATGGCCGAGTCAAGGCGTAAGTCTCCCTGACGGTATTTAAAGAGCTTAATAAGGAATAGATCAGGCCTCCCGTCTGAGCCATCAGCGTGGCGGCTACCGCCTGGAGGGCAATTCGATTGAGGGGTTGGCCTTGTCTGGCCAAGGACAGTATCTGCTCCAGGACCTGGTGATGGTCGATCATACGCCCTTGCTCGGTGAAGGATTTGTCTACAATCGGTTGGCCGTTTTGAATCAGGTTTCGGGTTTGAGCCAAGGTCAGGCTTGACCCTTCGATGACCGTTGAGTGGTAAGTAAGCCGAACCAACTCGTTAATCCCATTGGCGTTCCCATCGGCGACTGCCCTGCGATAGCCATCCAGAAGTTGGGGCAGTGTGGACTGGGTAGAGGAATCTGGCAGCGGATGGACAAAGCGCTTGCTTTCAACCGGTAAGTGTAGTGAAAAAATCAGTAACCTGAAAAGCCACGTCCAGAGACCAGAATGTACGCGGCTCTTTAACTACGATTAGTGTACCGACAAAATCACCACTATCCGATTGCCCCTTCCACTTGCTCCGTACTTCAGTGAGTAAATTGCTCCAATCAGCCCCTTTACCAGACGTTCAATGTACAGGGATCGAAGTAATTAACGGGTTAAGAGGGCAAAGCATCTCACCCACTTATCCCAAAGTAATGACGACTAAGCTAATTCGTATGATAAAGGATAGCTTCCTGACGGTCCTCCTGGTACTAGGGGCATGGGTGACTCAGGGGCAGACGAAAGGCTCACCTGACCACGTAGTAATCACCTCCCAAAAAGGAAAAAGCGGCATATCCACTAATCCAAATGGAGACTTGCAGCTAAACGTATCGCCAAGGGATGTCGCTAAATTCAAAGCCGCCGGACGGGTTCGTTATCGTGACTTCGGCGCCAGAGGGGATGGCAAAGCCGACGATATGGACGCTATCGCTGCGACCCATGCCTTTGCCAACCGGCACGGCCTGTTGGTGAAAGCCGACCCGGAAGCCACCTATTATATTGGCGGCAAGGAACGCACAGCGTTCATTCAGACGGACACGGATTTTGGCACGGCCTCCTTTCTGATTGACGACACCCAGGTGCAAAATCGCAATACGTCGGTTTTCACGGTCAGTTCAGAGCTCAAACCGTTTAAGCTGGAAACGATACCTTCCCTTCAGAAGAACCAGCAAAAAATCGAAGCGTCTTTGCCGGGCCCCTGTCTGATTACGGTCACCAATGCGAACGTAAAGCACTACATCCGGTTTGGGCTCAACCAAAACAATGGCTCTTCGCAGACCGATATTTTTGTCGTCGACAAAACCGGCAAGGTCGATATGAACGCCCCCATCATCTGGGATTTCGATCAGATCACCGACATCTCCGCGCTGCCTATCGACGAGAAACCGCTGACGATTACGGGGGGGCGTTTCACCACCCTTGCCAATAAAGCCGAATCAAACTATACCTATTATAACCGAAACATCGCCATCCGACGGTCCAATGTGCTGGTTGAGGGGCTACAGCACCACATCCAGGGTGAAGAAGACCACGGTGCGCCCTATGGCGGTTTTATCAACATTGGTGACTGCGCCTATGTCACGGTAAAAAACACCATGCTTACTGGGCATAAGACGTATAGCACCATCGGCGCGGCCGGTAAACCCGTCTCAATGGGTACGTATGACCTTTCGGTCAACCGAGCCCTTCATGTATCCTTCATAAATTGCAGCCAGACCAATGACATAAACGACAGGACGTATTGGGGTATTCTGGGTTCTAACTTCAGTAAAAATCTGCTTTATGATGGGTGTACCCTCTCCCGGTTTGATGCCCACCAGGGCGTGGCCAATGCCACCATCCGCAACTCAACCCTGGGCCATATGGGCATCAATGCCATTGGTAGCGGGGTCTTACTGGTGGAGAATTCGACCCTTCGCGGCAGGAGCCTGGTCAACCTGCGCCCCGACTATGGGAGTAGCTGGCAGGGAGAGGTGGTGATTCGCAATTGTGTTTTCGTGCCAGCAGGCGATAAATTCATTAGTGCCGACCTGATAAGCGGCTCCTATTCAGGTCAGCATAATTTCGGCTACACCTGCTATATGCCTCAACGAATCACCATTGAAAATCTCCGGATCGACGACTCGGGGCATGGAGAAACTTACCGGGGGACTGCCCTTTTTGCCAATTTCAATCCGCAAATGACAGACAATACCTACCAGGAAAAATTCCCCTATGTCATCACGAAAGAGGTCATTCTCAGAAACATAACGACTACCAGCGGGAAAGCACTACGAATCAGCGATAATCCGTTCATGTTCCGGGAGGTAAAGGTTGACACCGGCCAGTAGAGCTGGCACAATGTCATGGTCATTTTCAATGAGTCGAATGAGAACAGGGGGAGTAGCCTGTTGGAAAGCAGAAAGGATCAAGAGTTAATCATCCTGCGTCATCATCCACTACCCAACCCCTGGCATCGGAGATCTAAACCGCAGGCTTAGCTCTTTCCCCATCACCGTTCAATTAAACGTTCCATTCTTACTGAAATAAGTCAGAGGCAGGTGACCCTTGGTAAAGGGCTCAAGCAACAATTTAGTCATCGTCAAAAATGGACTTTGCCGTGAAATAAGCTAGTAAAAAAGGCTAGGATTGTTCTTTGCTTTTAATCCGGCATTAATGTCTACCCCACTGAAGGCTGGATAACTATATCTTTTTTGTAAAATATAGAATAGGTGATCGTGTTTTTTCAAATGATAGCATTTCTGGAGTAGACTCAACATAATGATTCACGTGGCACACACTGTCCTCATTTTATCCTAGTCAAGCAAACAGACTTACCTCTTGTCTTTTCTCGTATTAGGGCAATTTCATTAGGCATTAACTGATCCACTCTTCAGGTATTGAATCCGTCTTCTGACAGGGCTAAACAACCAATGTCGGAAGATATAACTCTATTTTTCGAACTGGAGTAGCATACTATCATCCATCTTCTACGGTCCATTTACCATTTTTCGTGTTTGTTCATCACCGTAATTTTGTATATATCAAAGTCTTTTTAGCATTGAAAGTAACCCTTCTTGATCGTTCACCTACTAATTATCCTATACCCATGAAACATTTATATTTCATTTTATTCCTAATGCTGAACGTCTGGTTACCGGCACGGGTACTGGCGCAGACACGTCCGGTAGAGGGCAAAGTCACGGATGAAAAAGGCGAAGGCTTACCCGGTGTAAGCGTCGTTTTAAAAAGTACAACACGGGGGACAACGACGGACGCATCGGGTCAATTTAAGCTCTCCATTCCCAACGGAAATGCCGTGTTGATTGTCAGTTTTGTTGGCTACATCCGCCAGGAGATTGACGTTAATAACCGGTCGGTGATTAATGTCCAGTTACAGAATGACGATAAAGCTCTGGAAGAGGTTGTTGTCGTTGGGTATGGAACGCAGAAGAAAGTAAACCTGACGGGTGCCGTTTCAACAGTTGACTCGAAGGCGCTGGAGTACCGACCCAGTGCTACGTTAGCGAACGCGCTTCAGGGTGTTACACCTGGATTAACAATCACGCGGCAGAGTGGTCAGCCGGGTAGTCAGGGTATTAGTCTCCAGATACGTGGGGTTACGTCGGCCAATGGGAACGTCAATCCCCTAGTGATGCTCGATGGGGTAAGCGTACCGATTGCTACCATGCAAACGCTTAACCCGAATGATATTGAGAGTATCAGTGTGCTGAAAGATGCTGCTGCGGCTGCTATTTATGGCGCGCAGGCTGCGGGTGGGGTTGTTTTAATTACAACTAAAAAAGGGAAAGCAGGTAAGGTTACATTCGATTATCTCGCGCAATACGGTGTCGACTGGGCTATTAATGTACCAGGGCGTATGAGCTTGATGGATGAGGCCTTGTTTTCAAACCTGGCTCGTAAAAACTCGGGTAGCGCTCCTGAATACACGGATGAAGAATTGCAGCGTATTCGGGATGGGATTCCCTACGTAGTAAATCCAGCGGACACCGGTACGTATCTATTTTATAATCAGCAATCGTTGACGGATCAGTTGCTTCGTAAATACACGACGATGAAGACTCACAACTTCACAGCTCGGGGCGGTTCCGATAAGGTAAACTTTCTGTTATCGGCCGGTTATTATGAAAAACAGGGCGTATTTAAAATCGGACCTGATAATGCGAAACGCTACAACCTGCGACTAAATCTGGGGGCTCAGCTAACCAAACACCTTTCGCTCGATACGCGATTATCCTATACACTCGAACGTATCCAGCAATCATCGGCCGGAGTCGATGGGGAAGGGTTGCTGTATCAGGTTTACCGGCTGCGAACGCGAACGCCCTTCTTCACCCCGGAAGGACGCTATAACGGCGCAGGCTCAGCGGCTACCGCGTATGGTATCCTTGAATCGGGCGGCTATAATGATCAGAACAAGCGGCAGTTCGACGGCGTGGCTAACCTCCAGGCGGCCAATTTTGTGAAAGGACTAACCTTACGGGCCGTGGCCGGAGTGCAGTATCGGCCCGCCAACCGGGAGCTATTCGCCCGCACTGTACCGCTCTGGGGAAAATCCCGAATTTTAAGTTATGCCAACAATCCGAACTCGTTCCAAGTCACGAATGAACTGATTAGAAACACTAACCTGCAGTTTCTGGCAACGTATGACCTCAAGGTGGGCGATAAACACAATTTTACGTTGTTGGGTGGGTATCAGTGGGAAGACTACCGGGAAGAAGGTGTAACGACAACGTCCTCTAATCTGGTTAGCAATGACCTGCCAACGCTGAACCTTGGCGACGATAGAACCAAGAGCAACAGCGAATACGTAGGAGCGCGGGCTTTCCAGTCCATATTTAGTCGTTTCAACTATAATTACGATGGTAAATACCTGTTCGAAGCTACTATCCGGCAGGATGAAAGCTCGAAACTGGCATCCGGTTTACGGACTAAGATATTCCCGTCTGTATCGGCAGGCTGGAACATGCAGCGCGAAGAATGGTTTGCCCGGACATTGCCGCTATTTACTGAGTTTAAAGTCCGTGGATCGTGGGGTCGTCTGGGAGGTGCTCTGGGCGACAATATTGGAAACTATGATTACCTGAGTCAGTTGAGTCGAGGCTCCGGCCTGGTGCTGGGCGATGCGCGAACATCGTATATCTTCCAGAACTCGATTCCGTCGGCAGCCTTGTCGTGGGAAACCATTGAAACGAGTGATCTTGGTATTGACCTCGGATTTTTTCAGAATCGGCTTCAATTTACGGGCGATTATTACGTAAAATACAATCGTAATATGCTGACACCTATGCAGTTGCCGGGTACAATTGGTATCGGCACGCCAAGGCAGAACAATGGTGAACTGAAATCCTGGGGCTGGGAAACGGAAGTCCGATATCGTGGTCAGGTGGGCAAAGACTTTACATATTCAGTCTCCGCTAACTTATCGGATAATAATAATAAACTGCTGAGTTACTCAGGACGTACAGTTATTGGAACGGGTACGAATGGATTGGTCGAAGGATACCCGTTGAATACGATCTGGGGTTATCAGACGGCGGGGTATTTCCAAACCGCCGATGAGGTTAAGAATTGGGCATTTCAGGACAATCGCTCGGGTGCAGGCGACGTAAAATACATTGATCAGAACGGTGACGGACGGATCACGGTTGGAAAGGGTTCGGCGGCCGATTATGGAGATCTGGCTTTACTCGGTACAACTAACCCCCGTTACCAGTATGGATTCACGTTAAGCGCTCAATGGAAAGGTTTCGATCTGACGATTTTCATGCAGGGCGTTGGCAAACGTAGTTATCGGGCCAACGCCGAATCCATTGCACCATTGCTTGTTACCTGGAAGCAGGCGCTGGCCATTCACAGCGATTACTGGACGCCCGAAAATCCGAACGCTCTTTACCCACGTCCCTACGTAGGGGCAACGCATAATTACCTGGCGTCGGACAAGTGGACGCTCAATGCCAGTTACCTCCGTATGAAGAACCTGCAATTTGGCTACACGCTGCCTACTACGTTGACGCAGAAAGCTCATATCAATCAGGCTCGATTCTTTTTCTCCGGTCAGGATTTATTCACTATCTCGGGCCTGAAAGCCTTCCAGGGGTATTATGATCCTGAGACACGCGATGGTGTACAGAACGACTATCCGTTTTTTGCTACGGCCTCGATGGGCCTGAATATCTCCTTTTAATTGATTGTCACTTGCAGAACGAACTTATCAAGTCAATGAAAAAAATACTTAAATACACGGCGATTTCATTGGGCATGCTGGCAGGTTTACCATCTTGTGAAGTGGAAAGGCTGCCTGAAACAGCCATTAGCGATCAGACCTTCTGGCGTTCAGAGGGCGACCTTAAAGCCGCTTCCAATTACTTATACACATATTTGCCAACCTTTGGCACGCTTACTCCGCAAGGTTATAGCTCAACCTACAACGTTACGTACGCCAGTGAAGACATCTGGTCGGATGATGCCTTTGGACTAGCTTCAAACAATATAAGTGATGGTTCGCGCCTGGCACCGGCTACCGATGCTAATTATACGGCCAATTATCTGCTGATACGGGCAGCTAACAACATCATTGAAAAAGCATCCAGAGCAGCAGTTAATACAGCGCAATCAATTATTGATCGGTACGTAGCAGAGGCTCGTTTTTTCCGCGCCTTTGGCTATTATAACCTGGTTCAGCGCTATGGAGACGTACCATTGATTCTGAAAACGCTGGATGAAACGTCTGCCGAATTAAATGTACCAGCGAGTCCGCGCGCTTCCATTTTTGATCAGATTTATCAGGATCTGGATTTCGCTGCTCAGAAGCTGCCAACTGCAACTACGTTGGGAACGGCTGATTTTGGGCGAATCAGTAATACGGCCGCCTTAGCGTTCAAGGCGCGGGTGGCCTTGTTCGAAGGAACACGTTCAAAATACCATAACTACGGTGAGCCAGCCAAGCACCTGAAAGTGGCTGTTGATGCCGCTAAAGCCGTAATCGATAGTAAGCAGCATGAGCTGTACACAGGGTCCTACTTTGATATATGGCAACTGGCCGGTGAGGGACGCCAAAACCGGGAAAATATTATTGTCAGACAATACGGCGTATCATTAACTGAACGGGTTGTAACGCATAGCTACTACCGGGGAACCCTGGAAAATGGAAATATGAATCCAACCAAGAGTCTGGCGGATTCGTACCTCTATAAAGATGGATTGCCGATCAACAAATCGCCTTTATATAAAGCACCTGTTGTGTCGACCGATGTATTTGTTGATCGGGATACACGAATGAGCGATACGTTCATGAAGAAAGGCGATCCGATGATGACCACGAAACCCATTTTTGATATTGCCCCGCTGGTTTTCAATAAAACTGGTTTTATGTTCCGTAAAACGTCGAATGTTGATGACTGGAATACGCAAGCGTCTACGATCGACCGTCCAATTTTACGCTACGCGGAAGTACTTGTTACGTATGCCGAAGCGCTGTATGATCTGAATGGCTCAATCAGCGATGCCGATCTGGACTTGACCATCAATCGCCTGCGCCAACGTGGGGGCGTGGCGAAGCTGACGAATACGTTTGCTACAACCAACGGGTTGAACATGCGGGATGAAATCCGTCGGGAGCGTCGGGTTGAGCTGGCACAGGAAGGCTTCCGGTACTGGGACCTGATCCGCTGGAAAACTGCCGAAATAGAACTGCCTAAGCCTATTTTAGGTAATTATTTCTTCAAAGCAGAATTCGGAACAGTAGCGGCAGTACGGCTAACGGCAGATAACTATATTCTGGTACAGGAAGCTAGTTTTCGCAAGTTTGATCCAGTCCGAGATTATCTGTGGCCATTGCCTATCAATGAAATTGCGCTGAACCCATCGCTAACGCAGAATAAGGGGTGGTAAGGTAGCCTCGTTACATATATACCTTCATTTTTAATCAATTCGGCAATAAGCTTCGTTCTTCGGGAACGAAGCTTATTGCCGAATTGATTTATCACTATTTTGTAAATTTAATGATATAGTATCTAAGTGAAGTCCGCAACCTCGGCGGATTGAGTAATTAATGAAGTGCATTTCATAGCACTAAATATGCAGCTTAAATCGTTTGAATATTTGTCTTGTTCTCAACCTGTATGCAAGAGATAAAGTTGACAATACATTCAATTAATCAATCACCTCTCCTACCCAGCCGCCGTCCAATTAGCGGAAGCCCGTTGGGCCATACAGCAATAGTTTAGCAAACTCCTCCCCTCTTTTCAACCGCCCATAATCGTCAAATAAAGAGGTAATTATTTGTACTTGTTGAGTACCTAATCCGCTATCGTTTAATGGTTTACCTCAGCTATAAGTATAAACTAAAATCGTTCACGAAAACCTCCCATCCACTCCAGAAAAACACCGCATTCGTCATAACCTACGGTTGCCAATTTAATAATGAATTGGCAACCGTAGGTTATGACGAAAGGAAAGTAACTTTTTTTAAAGGGTCAATCGCTGGCGATCTTTCAGTAAAACGTCACGCAATTTTGCATAAGGCAATCGTTGGGGAGGTACGTTATTATCGATCGACAGAACGGCTGCCGTTGCGGCTGACTGACCCAGAATCATGAAAACCGGTTCCATCCGTATTGACCCATAAGCGATGTGCGAACTGGATACACAGACCGGAACCAGCAGGTTTTTGCATTCGCTTTCTTTGGGCAAGATAGACCCGTACGCAATCGAATAGGGTTGTTTGGGGTGAACACCAATATCGCCCTCATTCTGCACAAACCCATCGGGACGCACATAGCGTTGTGCATTATGTGAATCGAGGGCGTAAGAGCCCATTCCAATAGGGTCGGGTACATTGGTTTGCCCAAGAGCATCGGCTTCTTTCATAACGAAAACACCCAGCATACGACGGGCCTCGCGGACGTAGATCTGGTGCGGCCAGTTGGCATTGTCCGTAAACTCGTCTTTCGCCAGTCCCCATTGGCTCATGTCTTTTCGCACATCGTCTGGAACGCGCGAATCATTGGCCATAAAGTACAGCAAACCCTGCTGGTATAACTGATGGTCCCGGATGATTTCTTTACGACGTTCGTAGGTGGCGTCAGGATAATCATAATTTTTGCCAATGTAGTCGGAGCTGAATGGGCCGTGGTTATTCGTATCCGTTTTTCGGTTTGGTATGGGGTCGAACTTCTGAAATGTCTCACGCCATCCACTATCAAATACGCGGCCCAGCAGTTCATACCGGGCCGGGTCGTAATTAGCCGGTTTCGGAAAAGGCACCCGGTTGTCGGGGTTGTTGCTAAAGCACATGCGAAAGCAGTAAGCCTGAATCTTACTGTCACCCGCGCCTTTCTCGCCCGGTCCACTAGTTGCAATTTCCGGGAGAAGACCACTTTTGGGATCACCCGGTATTTTATAGGGACTTACGTTGGTCTTGAAATAGTGCCCGTGCTGAAATACATTGGGCTGCACCCCATTTGATGTTTCGCCATACACGCTGTTGGCTTCCCGACCTACATGGTACTTCACACCCGCTGCGGCCATCAAATCTCCTTCATACGTAACGTCGATAAACATTTTCCCTTCGTAGATCTGTCCGCTCAGGGTACGAAAGGAGGTAATAACCCCCGCTTTTTGGGTTACGCCCTTCTTCGACCGGTCGAGCCATTCATTTCGATACACGGTGATCTCATTCTCCGACACCAGATCCTCGAAGACTTTTTCGGCTGCGTGAGGCTCAAAAATCCACATGGTACGGGAGTTGCCATCAATGGCCGGTGTTCCCTGCCCTTTGTTGCCATATTCCTCCTTTTTCTGCCATTTCCAGGCCGAATCCTGTTGATAATGTTGGTAGAGCCGCTGGTAAAATTCACGTGACAACCCACCTATGACTTCTTTATTACCCGTATCGGTGAAACCCAAACCACCCGATGACAGCCCACCCAGGTGTTTATCGGGGGAGACGACAATAACTGTCTTTCCCATTTTTTTCACTTGTACAGCCGCCGTCACAGCCGCACACGTACCGCCATAAATGATCACGTCCGCCCGACGAACCGCAAGGGGTTTTGCCGCATTTGTCACAACCGGAATAGTCTGTAGAACAACGAGAAAACTTGCTACTAAACAAGGCATTACGAACCAACGCTTTGACTGCGCATGTGATTGATGCAGATACCTGAAAAATGTATGCTTCATTGGTAAACTTAGATGTTGGAAAAAAATTTAAAGTTCAGCGTTTTGGAAAAGGCAAAGCAATACAGGCCATTAGCACTAAGGCTCAATAACCAGGATTCTGATCGGCAGGAGCAATGTCTGGATTATTGTCAATTTCCTGAATGGGAATAGGCCAAAGCAGGTGAGCTGTTGCCACATCTTTCCCTTTCGCGGCTTTAATAATTGCTTTTAACCGATCGGTCCCCAGCCGTTTGAGGTCGTGCCAGCGCTTGAATTCCAGCATAAATTCATAGGCGCGTTCGGTCATGACCAGCTCCCGGAAAGAAGCCGCCGTTAGTCCCGTAGCGACCAGATCGACGGGCGAAACTGCGGTCGATGAATAGCCATAGGCGCGCCGGTGGACCATATTTAATCGTTCCAGTGCCAGTGTCGTTGGGCCGCCTGCTGCCTGCGAAGCCGCTTCGGCATAAATCAACAGAGCATCGGCGTAGCGAAGAATCGGGCAGTCGCTGCCAACGTTCACCGCATTGGGATCTTTGTATTTGCGGAATCCAAGTGGCTCGGCGGCCGGAAGACTGGTTAATACGCCAGCCCGGTTGGGATACGTACTGAACAGGTTAAAGTTTTTACGCAGGTCTTTGTCATCCCAGTTTTTGATGAGCGGCAGATCGGGGCGGCTAAAATGAGCCCGCACGCCCCCCGGCGCATTCGGATTATCGGCCGGGTATAAATAAGCGACGTAGTTCCAGCCCTGGGTCGCTACTTGCGCATATTTGAGGTAAAAAATCTCCTCGGTAGTCGTCACAACCGACGCGCCGTATAGCCGTTCAAAGTCATCAGATGTTTTCACCTCTACCAGCGAATACGCCTTCGACTGAATCACTTCATCGGCTTTATCACGGGCATCGGCCCAGCGTTCGTTTGTCAAATACACGTCGGCCAGCAAGGTTTTTGCTGCCCATGACGTTGGCCGCCCTATTTCTTTGGTGGTAGCCGGCAGGATTTTCTCCGCTTCCAGCAAATCTGCGATGATGAGTTTGTACACCTCCGTGACCGGCTCGCGTTTGCCACCCAGCTGACTCAGGTTTTCGGTCGGCTCGGTATGGATCGGTACTGCGGCATAGTTGCGGATGAGGTTGTAGTAGTTAAGCGCGCGCAGGAACCGGGCCTCGCCCAAAAGAGGATTACGGTCAGCGTCGGCCATAGCGATACCCGGTGCCGCTTTCAGGATAATATTAGCCGAATTGATGGCCTGATACGTCTGGCTCCAGATGGCGTTGGTCCGGGCAATGTTGGTGCCGTCGAGTCCCTGGTATTCGCTAACGGGCGTTTGCGTACCCCGCGAGATGGCATAATCCGTCAAGCCTTCCAACTGGGCCGGATAGTTCGTGCCATAGTAGTTGCCATTCCGCATGATCGAATAGACGGCGTTCAACCCCGCCACAAGGTCGGCCCGCGACTGGTAGAAATTGGCCTGTGACAGATTGGCCCGTGGCACTTCCGTCAATACGTCCTGGCAGCCGGACAATACCAGCAAACTCAGACCGGTTACAACTAAGATAAATCGTTTCATGACTTAGAGAGTGCTTTATAGGCCGATGCGAACACCGAGCGTCGTAAGTTTAGTATTAGGATAACTGTTCTGATCAATGCCCAGGGTGACATCGCCCCCCTGCAAGCCCCCTTGCGTACTCACTTCCGGATCATACCACGAGTAGTGGGTCAAAGTCAGCAGGTTCTGGGCGCTCACATAAATCTGAGCCGACCGTAGCCAGGTCAGGCCCAACTTGGCAGCCGGCAAATTATAGGCTAACTGAATATTTTTGAGCCGTAGATACGACCCGCTTTCTACGTAACGATCCGAGGCCCGAAACCGGGTATTCACGCTGATTTTAGGGTACTTGGCGTTGGGGTCGGGAGCCGCGGCCGTCCAGTGATTGGCGTACAAGTCTTTCAACTGATTCTCACCAAAATTGAAGCTGTTGGCGTAACTAGCCGTATTGAAGTTAAAGATATCGGCACCCTGAACTCCCTGCAGGAAAACGGTCAAGTCGAAGTTCTTCCAAGAAACGGTTGAGTTAAAGCCGTACGTGAACTTCGGATTGGGGTTGCCGATAATGGTCCGGTCATTGTCGTTAATGATGCCATCACCGTTGAGGTCCACAAACTTAATGGCGCCTTTTTCGTCCAGCCCAGCCTCTTTAAATCCGTAGAATACCCCCACCGGCTGGCCCACCCGCACCAGATTGACCGGAACACCGAGTGGGTTCGCCAACGTGGTGCCAAATACGTCGCTGCCATTCGATAGTTCCAGCACCCGATTGCGATTGGCCGATGCATTAGCCGACACATCCCAGCGAACCGGCCCCCGCAGCACATTGGCTGACACCGATACTTCAACCCCCGCATTGCGAATACTGCCGATGTTACGAGTGGTTTGGTTATAACCCGAACCGGGTGGCAAGGGAACGGTGGCTAGCAAATCGGTCGTTTTCTTTACGTAAAAATCCAGGGTCACTTGAAGCCGGTTTTGCAGAAATCCCGCATCCAGGCCAATGTTCGATTGGGTTGTGGTTTCCCACTTCAAGTCGGGATTCGACAGGACCGAACCGGGTGCATACCCAATCGTCAGGTCATTACCAAAAATTGTCTGGTAAGCACTTAGCTGGTTAAGTGTCTGATAAGGTGACAGACCCGTATTACCCGTTTTTCCCCAGGAGCCGCGTAGTTTCAGATCCGATAACCAACGGGTATCTTTAAGGAAGGGCTCCTCGATCAATCGCCAGCCAAGGGCCGCCGAAGGGAAATAACCCCACTTGTTGTTTTCCCCAAAGCGGGACGACCCATCCGCCCGTAAACTGGCGGTCAATAAGTACTTATCGGCGAACGAGTAATTGAGTCGGCCCAGATAAGACAGCAGCGACCAGTCGCTGTACGATGAGTTTGGAATGCCGGGTGCACTTCCCGCCTGAAGCGAATAATATTTCAGGTTGTCATTAGCAAACCCAGTTGCCGACGCGCTGAACCCCTGGTTGGTCTGTTTCTGGTACGTAAATCCGCCCAGTGCTGTCAGGTTATGCCGATCAGCTAGCGTCTTGGAATAGGTTAATGTATTCTCATTCAGTATATTCAGCTGGTCAGCATAGGATTGTTGAGCCGAGCCCGTGGGCGTCAGATCGGTCAGCCGACGGGATGAATATAGATTCCCTTTTGTTTTGTCGCTCTCGATACCGATCGACGTTCGGAACACCAGACCAGTTATTAGCTGATAATTCAGCGCCATATTGGCCAGCGTGTAATCCCGCTGTGTCTGGTTATCGACTTCCCGCGCCAAGGCTAATGGGTTACGTAACACGTTAGGGCTGAAGGTGTAGGGGACTACATTACTGTAATTTCCATTAGCATCAAGGGGCGCCACCGTTGGCGGAGCCACCAGCACTGCCGATGTAACGCCCTCTCCCCGACTCGAATTTTCGCCACTGACCAGATTTCGGTTCGTGCGGCTTACCACCAGCGAATAAGCCAGACTCAGCCGGTCATTTACCTTGTGGTTAATGTTCGCGCGGGCACCCGCTTTCCAGTAATCCGACGTCTGAACGATACCCTGCTGACGCAGATAATTGGCTGAAGCCGAATATTGTAGCTTGTCATTACCACCCGAAAACGTCAATACGTGGTTTTGCATGGGGGCCTTCCGAAGTAGCTCGCGCTGCCAGTTGGTTCCTGTGCCAAAATTATTGATCTGATCAGCCGTGAAGTAAGGCGTCAGCCCATCGTTACTGGCTCGCTCATTGGCCAGCTCGGCGTATTCGCGGGCATTGAGCAACGGAATCTCTTTGATGGGCTGCTGAACGGCGTAATAGCTGTCAATATCAATCTGACCTTTCCCGGATTTTCCCCGGCGCGTAGTCACGATAATAACGCCATTGGCACCCCGCGAGCCGTAAATAGCCGTAGCCGAGGCATCTTTCAAAACATCAATCGACTCAATATCAGCAGGGTTTAGTGCAGACGGTGTACCCGCCAAAGCGAACCCATCGACTACATACAGCGGATTATTACCCCCCACAATTGAATTGCTACCCCTAATTCTGACCGTAACAGTTCCGCCCGGCTGACCTGAGTTCTGGGTGACCTGCACCCCAGCCGCCCGGCCCTGTAAGGCCTGGGTAACCGTAGTTTGCGGCAGCGCATTCAGTTCTTTCGATTTAACGGAGGCCACTGAACCAGTGACGTCTGTTTTCTTTTGCGTACCGTAGCCAACCACTACCACTTCGCTGAGGGTCTGGTCGTCGGGAGCCAACCGTATATCAACTACGGGCCGATTACCAACCGCTACTTCCTGAGTCAGGTAGCCAACAAAGGAGAAAACCAGCGTTACGGAAGCCGGGCCAGTTGCCGGTTCTGGAACACTTAGCTGATACCGACCACTGGCGTCGGTTGTGGTGCCCCGGTTGGTGCCTTTCACAACCACACTCACCCCCGGTAGCGTCTCCCCGTTGTCGGTTGCCCGAACGGTGCCTGAAATTGGCGTGTCTTCAGGAGCCGTACTGGCTAATGCAGCCACTGGTGAGGCCGTTGTCGAATTGAGCAACTCGCCATTTACTAATACCTGATCGCTGGAGGCCGTTACCGGAAATCGCGAGTCGGCCGTTGTGGCCGTTGACTTACGAGTGAGCACCACCCAGGTACCCGGCTTCACTTCTTTGTAGCGTAAATTGAATGGTTTTAGTAATCGACTGAGTGACTTTTCCAGCGTGTTGCTACCCGCCAGCACATCGGCAGGCACGGTCAGGTTGGCTATTGTGCGATCTTCAAACAGAATATCCGTTTGATACCGCGCTTTCAGTTCGTTCAGTACATCAGCCAGTCGGCGGGTGGCCGTAGCGGGTGAAGCAAGGGTAACTCGGGGCTGTTGCCTTGCCATAGCAAATGTCTGACCATGAGCAGGATGCAAACCGCTCATCAATGCACCAACAAATAGTATTGGCAACATAGCGGGGTAAAAATTAGAACGCATATACTGAGATTAGTAAGGGTAAAAGGTTATTAGTCGAAAAAGGTAACCGTGTTGTCGTATTGTTTATAATTGATCTCCAGCAGTCCGGTTACCACCTGAAGAAATTCATCCGCATTGTCAGCCTTGAATGTGCCGGTAATTGTGCGACTGGCCAGTTCCTGACTTTTCAGTACAACACGTAGGTTGTATGTGTACCGGAGAAGGTCGGTGATTTCGCGAACAGTTGTACGGTTAAAAACGAATCGGTGGTCGCTCCAGGCCGAACTTACATCCGGTTCGTGGGTATGATTCTGGGTTAGCAGGCCGGATGAATCTACGCTCACGACATCACCGGGCTTCAATCGAAGCTGGTACTTTGGTTTGGCTGGACGGGTATAATTCAACTGGATCGCCCCTTTACTCAGCACCACTTTGGTTCCCGTCGGGCGAGTATACACGTTAAATTCAGTACCTAGCACCACGACATCCACCCCCCGATCCGTATTGACGATGAATCGTTGATGAGTAGGTGTATGGCTGATCGAGAAAGCCGCTTCCCCCGTCAACCAAACCGTCCTCGTTCTATTGCCAAAGCCAAAACGCGGTATTCGAAGCGTCGAGTGGGCGTTCAGTGTTACCTGTGATCCATCAGAGAGAGTTAGCCGGCGCGTTTCGCCGAAAGCGGTTTCAATAGTTTGGTAACGTAGTTGTCCCTGCCCGATATATAGGGCAAACGATAAGCAGAAAACAACTGTAGCCGCCACTAACAAGCGGGTATTTGTGAGCAACGGACGAATACGTGCTGGCGCGGTTGCTGTGGGCGCAGGTTGTTGTTCCAGGCTATCAATTCGATTCATCAACCGTTGAAAATTTCTATCCTCATCGGCCATATACTGGAGATGGTGCCGTTCCCATTCATCGAGCCAGGCTATGTACTGAGCCTGACTGGCCGGTTGCTGCAACCACTCGGCAATCATCGTTCGTTGCAAGGCTGTCGACCGGCCAGCAAAATGCTCAGCTAGTATTTCTTTTGTAATAGCCTGATTCATAAGTCAACGAACGTTTTTTCTGAGGCACCCGCAACCGGCATGCTGGATGGAGAAGAAGCTAAAAACAGGAATAGCCAGATAAATAGACCTAAGTGAAGAGTTTGACGAAGTTGGGCCAGCGCCCGGCTCAGGTGGGCTTCAATTGTTTTTTGAGAAATATGTAACTCGTCCGCAATTTCGCGGTGTTTTTTCCCTTCGAATCGACTCATCACAAACACGCGTTGACACTGGGGAGGTAAGGTTCGAACAGTTTCCTCGATGCGTTGAGCGAGTTCAGTATACTGAAGGAGTTGCTCCGGGTCCATGGAAACGACCGCATCCAGGGCATCAGCTTCCGTCTGCTCCGATAGAGTTTCCGACTGAAATTCCTGCCGCAGATGCGTATAGGTCCTTTTCCGCACAGCGGCATATAAATAGGCCTGATAAGAGGTTGTAATGTGTTGGTGTACCTGGTTCTTCCAGAAGCTAAAAAATACCTCGCTAACCAGATCTTCGGCGATGGTTCGTGAGTGTACAAACCGCACCGCATGACTGCACAATGTGCAATAATAACGTCGAAATAGTAAATCATAGCCCACCCGGACATTCTGGGCGAAAGCCTGCCGAATCGGGAACTCGGTGTCAACCACAATCGGATCACTATCTGGTTTACCAAATGGATTCGCTTGGGTAAGTTTATTCGATATATTCTCGGTCATCGAGGGAACAGCCAAAGCCTGTATATTACTACGTCTACAAAACCAGCTTTATCCCTTAGTCAATTTAAAGATTTTTTTTTATTATTCCGCTACTGCCTGTAAAATTCACTATTCATTTAGGATTCATGTTCACGAGCTTCGGTAAGATAATTGCCCTAATTATTGCAAACGATAGCACCAACGTTTGTCCATTTAAACCGCCGATTCAGACTGGAGACAAATTCACAATTTTTAAAAACTATTCAGCAGGCCCGCACTGCGGTTCAACTAGTAGCATACGATGCTTACCTAAAAACTAGGCGACTAGCGCAAGGTTCCGGGAGAAAACCTGTCATCGCAGTTAATTAAACAAAGGCACGGTAAACTGACTATCGCCATCGGTTTCTTCTTCCTTAAAATAGGGCGAGAACGTTTTCACGCGCAGCTCATTCTTTTTAACCGAGAACGTATACAAACGCATCAGTCCATGTCCCCCGTTAGGACGGCTCTGGTAATCGTTGAGAAACGTCCTGATGGTGTGGCCATTGTAAACGTCTGTGCGGTAGCCCTCCCCGCTGTCGCCCACGTGTCCACAAAGCATCATAAACACATTCGGGTTGGCCTTCATGCTTTCGTAGACGGCTTTTCCTTCCGCGTTGAAAGGAGCTTGGGGTGTGTTGGTGCCCTTTTCCGGATTGAAGTGAATCAGCGAATGACTGACAACAATCGCCTTGCGCGATGCATACTTTTTTAATATCTCATTAGCCCAGTTGTAGAGGTTGGTGCGGTCTTCGTTGTAAGAGTCGTACTCCAGGTATAACACGATAAAATCTAAGCCACCCGCCGAGAACAGATCGTAATGGCTGTCATTGTTGGTGCCATAATGTCCGCCGTAATAAGGCCGCCCCTCAAAATGGTTAATGCCAAAATAACGGTTATAGAAATTAGTCGTTCCGGTAACGGCGTGCTGAGAGGGAAACTGATCGTGATTACCAATGGCCATACCGTAAGGGATACTAACCGGATTTTCCAGGCCGTACAGCGCCGTCTTGGCCAAATACCATTCAGAGCGAGCGGTTACTGGATTATCGCCATGTTCCGTTACGTCGCCCATGTGGGCTACGTAAGCGATGTTTTCTTTGGCCTGATTTTTCTGAATCCACTCGATCTGCGCCTTGAACATATCAAAGGTACCGCCCAGTTGCGCCTGCGCTAGATAGTATTGGGTGTCAGGAATAATCGCCATGGAAAAGTCACCGTTTTTGACGGCTGCCGGAGGGCCGGGGGTGTTGAGCACGGGTTCCTCGGCCGCTACGGGTTGACCAACGCTTTGAGTAGCCATGGTCAGGATAGATCCGCCAAGCAAGGAAGTAATCACACATCGAAAAAAAAAGAAACGCATAACAAATGAGCGAGTAAGATAGGCTGCAAAGGTAGTGGCACACTGTTAACTCAATGTTAAATATAAGGTCTTGCTTGTTGGTAATTGATTGGGAGAGACATTGCTACCAAACGAGTTTTCAACTAACGATACAGCTACGAAATACTCTCTTTACAATATGGTAACACTACCGTCACACTAGCGAAACATTGAATTTCGAAGTTTGCGCCCTCAAATCGTATTCCCTGGATCGCTCCGGCGATCGCTTCCTATTCTTACGTTTATGCGTAGACTTTTCTCTTTCTTACCCTTCAAAACAGGAATTTTGCTCGGCTGTATCCTATTGAGTATACTATCACCCGTACAGGCTCAGTCGGCTACCGGAATTATTCGGGGCCTACTATCCGATAATATGGGCCCATTGCCGGGTGCTACGGTCCTAATCGTAGGCACAAAAACTGGAGTAGTGGCGGATGCTAATGGGCGGTATCGCTTAACGGTCGCTCCCGGTACCTATACGGTAGCCGCTACGTTTGTAGGCTACGCTCGAAAAGAAGTTAAATCGGTTACCGTAAAGGCGGGCAGCGAACAGGTTGTGGACATCCAGCTCGGGGCTGGCGAAGGCAATCAGTTACAGGAAGTGACCGTGAGTTACGGTCGTCAGCGCCGTCGGGAGATTACCGGCTCGGTCGCTACGCTGGATGCTTCGTTGCTTGAGGATATGCCGGTTCAGCAGTTTGCTCAGCAGCTTCAGGGAAAGATTGCCGGTGTTTCAGTTCAACAGAGCAGCGGGCAACCCGGTCGGGGCGCTGACTTTCGGATTCGGGGGGCGGCTTCCTTTTATTCGGAAAATCAGCCCCTCTTCGTCGTGGATGGTCTACCCATCACCGGCAGTATCAACAACGTCAATCCGAACGAAATTGAAAGCTATAGCGTGCTAAAAGATGCCTCGGCGACGGCGCTCTACGGTTCTCGGGGGGCTAACGGAGTGGTGCTGATTACCACCAAACACGCCAAGGCGGGCGACGCTAAGATTGAGTTTAATGCCAGTTATGGCGTGCAGAAATTGCCTGGCAATCGGGTGCCAAAAGTCATGGACGCTCAGCAGTACGCGACGTTTATGAACGAGCGGTATCAGGACATTCGTAAGTACGAGAATCCAGCCACCACCACCCCAGCTGAGTACGAAAACCCGTCGCAATACGGCGAGGGCACTAACTGGTATACCCTGCTGACCCGAACGGCCCCAATTCAGAATTACGATTTAACCGTGCAGTCGGCTACCGAGAAATCGTCTTCCACGGCGCTCTTTGGCTATCAGGAGCAGCAAGGCGTACTCATCAATACGGGTACGCGCTTGTTCAGTGGCCGATTGAATAAGGATATGACCATCGCCGGGGGACGCATTAAACTAGGTTTCGGTCTGGCTCCAAGCTACCGCATCGACCACAACAACCGGTTAGCAACGGATGGGGTGGGCGGCTTGTTCGAGCGCATTTTTGAGGCCAGCCCTCTGAAATCTCCTTACAATGCCGATGGCAGCTACAACCGTGATACTTATTCGCCAGGTATGGTCGCTTACATCAATCCGTTGGCCCAGTTTAATTTAACGAACGATGATTATAAGACGACCCGTATGCTGGGGAATGCCTTCCTGAACTACACCGTCGTGAAAGGTTTGCAGCTCAAATTCAACGCCGGTATTGATAAAGGCAACGAGATTCGTCATTACTACCAGTCCGGCGTTGTTAACTCAACGGTGAACAACCCGAACGGAACCAGTAGCGCCGTCGATAACGGTTCCTACACGGCTGAGGGATACCTGGACTACAACCTGGATTTCAGGACGGACCATCAGTTGAATTTGCTGGCTGGTTATTCTGCTCAGAAGTTTACCCAGGAAAGTAACACCCTGTCGGGGCTGGGTTTTGCCAACGATGACATTACGTATCTGACGGCGGCCACCAGCGTTACGGGCAGCAGTAACTATACGGCCTACTCGCTATTATCGACGCTGGTGCGGCTGAACTACAGTTTCAAAGGTCGCTACTTGCTTCAGGGCGCGTTCCGGCGGGATGGTTCATCACGTTTCGGCACAAACCGTCAGTATGGTGATTTCCCCTCCGTTTCGGCAGGCTGGATTGTCAGCGACGAATCGTTCATGAAGCGATTCAAAGCCATCAATTTACTGAAGGTAAGAGCGAGTTACGGCGTTACGGGTAACAATTTTTTCGGCAACTACGTAGCCCAGTCGACCACCGCCAATTACTATTACGACTTCAACAACGTCATTACGCAGGGAACGACCATCGGCAATCTGGGTAACCCAAATCTGCGCTGGGAGCGTAGCCGCCAGTTCGACTTAGGATTTGACCTGACGCTGCTGAACAACCGGCTGAACGTAACCTACGATTACTACTTCAAGAACACGGACGGCCTTATTCAGAGTCGGCCGTTGCCTACCTCGTCGGGGTATACGTCTATTCTGGACAATGTCGGAGCACTCGCTTTCTGGGGTCACGAGATAACCTTGAACACGGTAAACATCAGTCGGCCGGACTTTCGTTGGAACAGCAGCTTCAACGTGTCGTTCGACCGAAACCAGATTAAGGCGTTGGTAGATCCCGGCTACATCCGTCGGAACAACACCGTCACTTCGGATTACTTCCGCAACCAGGCCGATCATGCGCTGGGCGAGTTCTATGGGTTTGTCTTTCTTGGGCTCTATAAAGATGCGGCCGACCTTGATCAATCTGCTAAATACCAGGCTACGGCCACCGCTCCCAATGGGCTGTCGGACATTGGCACAATCAAAGTGAAGGATATTAACGGCGACGGCGTCATCGATGACGTCAACGATCGGACGTTTATCGGTAACCCAACGCCTGCATTCACGGGGGGATTCAGCAATAACCTGACTTACAAGAAATTTGACTTAAACATCAGTACTGCCTTTTCGGTGGGTGGCCAACTGTTGAATGCTGCCAAATGGGCGTACCAGACAAACCTGGATGGATCTCGGGTTCCCCTGGCTGCGGCTGCTGATCGCTGGCGCTCGCTTGACAATCCCGGTTCGGGGGTCTACCCCCGTACGAAAACCGGCACAACGGGGTTGGGCCGGAGCGTCAATTCGCAGTGGCTGGAAAATGCTACGTATTTCACGATTAAAAACGTATCGCTGGGCTACACCTTTGGCCTCAATGACCGTTCGGCGCTGAGAGGATTACGAATATACGGCTCCATCCAGCAGGCGCTGGTGTTAACCGGCTACAGTGGCATGAACCCCGAGATTAACTTCGCGGGTCAGGATGCCACCCTGGGCCTGAAGGTCGATGAGAACGCCTATCCCATTCCCCGAACCTTCGCCATCGGCCTTACCGCCACCTTTCGTTAATGACCCGTTACGCAACGCTCCCCATGAAAAAGATTCTTTTATATACCCTCGTGATAAGTCTTACGGTTTCGGCCTGCCAGCAACGTTTTCTGGATCTGTCGCCTAAAGCCGCCTACACCGATAACACGTATTTTCAGACCGATGCCCAGTTTAAGCAGGCCGTGACAGCCGCTTACGCCCCCCTGCTTGATCTGATGAACAATGACTTTTATTTATCCGAAATGCGCTCGGACAACACCTTTTATCAGTCGGCGCTGGCCAACCGGGGTACGGCCTTTGTGTTTCGGGAAAACATTTCAGATTTTAAGGATGGGGCAACCAATTCGTACACGGCGGCTGAATGGCAGTATCTCTACCAAATCATTTCGCGTGCCAACATTGTCATCTCCCGCTTAAAAACGGCTTCCGGACTGCCAGCTGCTTCGGTGAACAGTTATGATGGACAAAGCAAATTTCTACGGGCCTTTGCCTATTTCAAATTGGTGCGGCTGTTTGGTGGCGTGCCCTTGTTTGTTGACGAAGTAAAGGACGCCAACAGTGCATTTTTGCCCCGCGCTTCGGTGGAGCAGGTCTACCAGCATATTATTGCCGATGCCAACGATGCTATCCGTGAGTTGAACGTACCAGCCAAGTTTCCGCAAACCGGTGAGGCCACCAAAGGATCTGCCACGGTACTGCTGGCGGATGTGATGGTCACGCTACAGCGTTGGGCCGAAGCAGAGACATTACTGGCTACCTTACCTACCATGGGATACGGCTTGAATGCCGACTATGCCAGCGCGTTTTTACCAACGAATAAAAACAGCAAAGAGTCGCTTTTTGAGGTACAATATCTGGATGGCACCACGACAGGCACTACGCCGAACACCTTATCGTTCAATTTTCTACCCCGCTCTACCAATACCACGTTGCTAACGGGTGTCGCCATCAACAACAGCGGGGCCGCTGGGGTCAATACGCCCACATCGGATTTAATCAGCGCGTATGAACCGTCGGACAAACGGCTGGAGGCCTCCATCGGGATTACCGAAGGCACCTATAGCGCCAGTAATTTATTTACCTTCTCGGCTGTCAAAAGCGTGGTGGGCTATACAACGACACCGGCTGGCCGGGTGGCGGTTCCGTACATAAAGAAATATTTGCACGCTCCCTTGTCAGCGCTGACTGGTTCGGCTGATAATTTCCCGATTTATCGTTACGCAGAAGCGTTGTTACTATTGGCCGAAGCGCAGAATGAACAGGGTAAATCACCACTGGTTGCGCTGAACACAGTTCGATCTCGGGCGGGTTTACCAAGTGTACAGGCTGCCGATCAGGCCACCCTGCGTCAGCTTATTCTACACGAACGGCGGGTCGAACTAGCGTTTGAAAATAAGCGGTGGTACGATTTGATTCGTAGTAGTACGGCAATAGCAACCTTAAATGCGTTTGGCGAGAAAATCAAAGCCCAAGCGAATTACTTACCGGCCGATGGTCGAATGGTTACCCCATTTAGGCTGTTGTTTCCCATACCTGCTGCTGAAGTTGGCCTTAATCCGCTGTTAACCCAGAATCTGGGCTATTAACGTTCGCCTAAGGCTATGGCTTAGCTCGTTGCTTCAGGGAGTAGGCTAAGACCGGAAAGACCCTGGCCAGTAACGCCTTTTTGTTGAATTAATATTTTGAATTTAGTCCCCATATCCACCAATAAGGTCTGCCTGAGACGGGCGGCCTGAATGATATTGGTTTCCCCAGAGAAGGCCTGCTCAAGCAAGTCGGCAAAGCCCATCGCTAACAAAAAACGGCCTTGATCGATTAAGCCGCAGGTGGTTAGCCCTTGTTTGGCACCCTAGTGTAATGCGCTAAGGCCGAGAAGTTAATGGACGTGGTGATGTCCTGACCACCAATCTGCTCATACAGACTGGTATTAGTCGTATGGTTGCGGTAACAACGTAGCGTCCCCTGACGCCGACTGGGGGTATAGAGATCGGCCGATTCAAACCCGTAATCAATGGTCATCACGTAGCCACGATGTAGGGCGGTGGCCAGAGTTTAGATCCCACCAACTGCTGTTGCATAATCACCGAGTGAACCGCAAAGGTATCGATCAGCTCATTGGAGAGGATACACCCCGTGATCTGCCCAAGCCTGGCGCGTCGGAAATGGCAAACACCGCATTTTTCATCAAAGGGAGATTGATGAAAAATGCGCGCTGCCCCAGTAAGTCCGTGTCGTAGGGGGACACTTCGAGCCAGGCAAAATTGGAAATAGCTGCCGCCAGATGGATCGTTGCGGCTGTGCAAATAGGCCCAAGCGGATTGTGGGGCATGATGTCAATGTAATGAGCTTTGCATCAGCCTGCCACCTTTATTGACTCCCTCAGCCTACCCCCGTTGCACACGTCGATCCGTCCGAAGTTGGTGATATGCTGCTCAATGTAAGGCAGGAAATTCCATTTACTAGCAAACTCCTCACCGATGACAAACGTAATGTCCACCATCTGGCGGAGCATCTGATAGGCTGACGGAGTCTGACCCCGAATGGACTCCTCCAGGAAATCGAGTGTACCAATTAGTAGTTTCTGGCAGAATGAAGCGGCTTCGGCCACCGACAGCCGGTGATGGTAATCCATACCTAACGTAATGCCCACGCCCAGCTCCTGACGAAGTTCGGTCAGGCAGGTGGCTACTTCGGCTATCGACGGACAGCGTGTATTATTACCAACCCCAGTTGGGTACTGTAGGTGCCCGACTCAGTCAGATGACCATGAAGCTGGATGAAAGTGGGTAGATAAGCAGCAGGTTGTTCTCAGTATTCGGCACCTATTAGACATTGAATTCAATGCCCTTGGTTATGAGTACATTACGCACGAATTAAAAAAAGAGTACCTCATCAATAAGAAGAAGGTAGAGTCCTTCAGGCCTTCTTTTCCTTTGCTCAGGTATTTCAAGCGCCACTTGCGCCGTAACGAAGGGAATAGCGGGGTGGCCCATGCCATTGTACTTACGACAGATTTCGGCATGGCCGTCGCGAATGGCTTCCTGGACGATAGAATATCGATCTTCAGGAATAAAACTTCGCCTGATTTTGCTCATAATTTCTGAATGTGAAAGGACTAATCGCAGTGGCGCACCACCTGTTTCTGCAATTTTGTCCAGCTATTCAGAGGTTAAGATAACGGAAAACGTATCAGCTAAAACAGCAGCCTCAATAAGTCCAGCCGATTTGCAGCCAAATGACTCATGACACTGACTTAACGAGAGGTAATAGTATAGAAATTGTTGGTTTTAGGCCCAATTTCGCTTAAAAAACAAGCAGTTTTCGGCGTCGATACAGGTTGGGAAGATCAACTTCGAACAGCGTGTAAGAGTCCTGATAAAATCGCAAAAAGTCGGCAACACTGCCCTGTCCTGGATAAGGAGCATAGTAGTGTGTGGGGCTTCGTATGTCATTTCGCCAAACTAATACATAAGCAAGCTTTACTTTCTCCGCTTGCAATGCTTTTAGTAATGAGCTTGTCCACCAGGTCGTGTCGGGAATAGACTCAAGGCCGGTTTCGGTAAAGGCTGCCAGTTTACCGGTCTTCTGGGCATACTGTGAGATGATCTTTAGTTTAGCGATGCCAGCCGGGAGATTATAGTGGCCATTACGGCCAAAATCGGCGTAATTATCAACGCCTACTACATCGACCCACGCATCGCCGGGGTAGCGATCCAGATACTCTGCTTCGGTTTTATAGAGGCAATCCGGCGAAAATGTGTAAATGAAATTGTGGACCTGCAAACTGTCGCGCAGATAGGAAACGGTAAAACGCCAGAGCGTCCTGAAATCCTCTCGTGTACAATGGGACTTTCCCCACCAAAACCAGCCGCCGTCAAACTCATGATAAGGGCGAAAGAACATAGGCACAAGTTTCCCATCCCGCCCTTTTGCCGAACCCGCCAAACTACCCAGCGTTTGTAGAATTGTTTTGTACTGCTCGTGATGTGATCCGCCCGGAATAAGATTAGCCACTGCCGGTGCCGAAACCGAATCTTTCCAGTTGAAACCCGTTTGCGGGGTTACCGGATTGGTAAAATGCCAGGCCACTGTTACTACTCCGCCCCGGTCATACGTATCACTAATTTGTTTCCGTAAGAATGCCTTTGTCTTTTCGATAGATTCGGGTGAGCGACCCGATAAGCCACTAAAGTCGACTCCAATGACGGCGGGATGAGAGCCCGTCACCGATTTAACATCCGAACGGTCCGAATCTCCACTCCAGCCATGACCATACTCTGTGGCATGTTGATGCCCAAACAATATATGTTTTGGGGCTAGTTTATGCAGGTTATAATAGAGCGCTTGGGTTTCCTTCGTGGCTTTTGTATCAATTAGCTTTGGCCGGGGGGCGGCATATCCAATGACCGATATAAATAGACTTATAAACAAGCTCAGTTTTCTAACCGGCAGGAAAAGGGAATTGATAAACATAGTACGAAAGGAAATCGAACTCGCCATGCTAGGGAAGCCGCCAATTCGGTAGTTCGTCGCGGGTAATAACGTCATTATCTGAGTAGGCCGCTTTCAATAAATCAAGTGGTTGTTTTTTTATCCAGTCAGTGCCTGTCCAGACGGCAAACCATGACCACCACGTGCCAACGCCACGAATTTTATCGGGGTTTGGCAAATTACCTGTTTCTGACAGTGCAACCAGCTTTTTGCCATTAAATTGCGTTTGTGCGCTGATCCAGTTGTTGTTTAAGTCTGCAGCTGAGTCTGCGTAAATATCCAGCCCTACGATGTCAACGTATTGATCACCCGGATACCAGTCTTGAGCCAACGCATCAGTTCCGGTATATACCCAGATCAGGTTATGCAGTTGATGCTCGCTGGTCAGTCTGTTGTACAGGATTTGCCAGAGTTCTTTAAATGGGCCAGGTCCTTTAGCTCCCCACCAGAACCAGCCACCGGGCGCTTCGTGCAGGGGTCGCCAGAGTACAGGCACATCGGCATCCTGAAACTTCTGGAGTTGCACCGCAATGGTATCAATATCACGTAGCAAGAGTTTGTAACGCTCCCCGTTTTTATCGGCCAACGTAGCTGTCAGATCGAAGGTAGTAGCTCGGGTATAAAAGCCACTCCACCAGAGTTTGTCGGGTGCCTGATTGATCAAATCGGTGGGGGCGTTCCAATGCCAGCACAAACTAACAATACCCCGCCCTTCTCCCTTTTTCGCCCAGTTAATAATGGCTTCGCTGGAACGGCTTGGCGTAACGCCATATTGAACTCGACTGGGTGAGTAGTCGATTAAATCAAACGCGCCAATGGCGGGCTCTTTGCCCGTTTTTTCCAGTACATATTCCACATCATCCTGTTGGCCCGAAATCACCTTACGGCCGTACTGATTCGTCAAATAAGTGAATAGATTTTTTGTTGATGGGGTAGCCTGGCTATTGACGAGCTGACTTGACGTTTTAGTTGGTAGCGCGGGCGTTGTTGGTTTCTGTACTGTGTCTATTACTGGAATCGGCTCAGCTGCTTTGCAGTTGGAAAGACTGCATGTGAGAACCATAACTAGAAGAAAAGCAGGTAATTTTGGGTGAAGGAGCTGAGCAAATCTAGTCAATGAAAGTGATAGCATATGGGTAAAATATATCTCTAAATGAACTTCCCGAAAGCTTGAAGCCGCACGGGCGGTCCCGTTTCGGGAAGTTAAGATCTGCCGCTACTTTATTTTACCAGCATGAGATCATCGAAATAGAAAGTTTCATCCTGTTTGTCAGGTCCCTGAATACGGAAACCGACCTGCTTCAGCGTTTTCCCCGGCAACCAGAAATCCATGTCAGAGAGCTTGATTTTGAAATAATTCCAAACCCCCGCTTTCACGTTGATTTTATTCGACTCAACAAAATCACCGAAGCCAGCTTTACCTGCATCCGTCGTCAGGTAAAGCGAGTAATCGGCCGAAGCGCCTTTGATCCAACCTGTTACGTAGGTGTAATCGGCGGAGTACGGAAGAGCTGATGCTGAATTGTTGGCAAACGCGATCAAGTGCCAATTGCCTTTCTGAAAGTTCTTGCCAACGGATGCCGTTCCCGAAGCAAACTCTTTAGACGATATGGCACCGGCATCTCCCCAGGAAGCATCCTGAAAACCAGTTCCATACGCATCCGTAAAGATTTGGTAGGCTTTATCGACGTTCACAAATTCCTGCGGGGAAGTTATTCGACCAGTGCCGTTGGTGATGCGTAGGGGAGCCCGGCTAAGTGATGAAGCAGGCATCTGAACCACTAATTGGGTCTTCGCTTTGGAAACAATCGTTACTGCATCTGAAACTCCCTTTATAGAATCGGTGAGGGTAACCGCTGTTACGTCGTCAAAATTGTTGCCGGTGAGCGTAATGACCGTGCCTTTCGTGAAGTTATAATTCGAGACCGAGGCTACCGTCGGATAGGCGAGTGCCTTGAACGGAACCTTCAGGGTGTTGCCCGCGCTGTTGGTGAAAATAATGTTCTGCGTGCCGCCCAGCACCTCAGAAGGAACCCGAAAAAGTAAGGCTCCTTCCGTATTGAGCGTGGATTGAAATCCGGCAGGTACATTCCCTTTCTCAAAAACAATACTGCGAATATCTCCTAAGCCTGTACCCGTTAACGTAACCAGTGACCCACCAGCCGCCGAGTCCGGCATGAGCTTGGTAGCGACGGGATTACCGGGGGCAATCTGTGGGCTTCCGTCCGTATCTTTTGTGCAGGAGCTTATCGAGAAAGCTGTCAGTGACGCCAGAAATAATAAGCCCGCTATGCGATTTAATCTAGTCAATTTCATCGGATTGCTTGTTCGGAATTAGTTGTAGTAAGGGACCGGATCTTTTCCCAGTTCAGGGTCTTGTACGATCTCACCCGCCGGGATTGGGAGAAACATCTTGTCTTCCGTGAACGTAGTGATGTAGTTAGCTCCCGTCACCGTTCCCCGGTTCTGCTTCTCAATAATTGACTTCGCTTTGGCGAATCCCTGCCGCTGAATATCGTACCAGTAGTCGCCCTCGAAGGCAAACTCGACCCGGCGTTCGTGCAGGATATTATCGAGTGTAAACGACGTTCTGGGTGTCAGCCCGGCCCGGCTCCGCACTTTATTCAGTGCGTCGAGCGCTTTGGCATCATTGGTCGATGCGGCACCAGCCAACGTAGCCTCGGCATAGATCAATAGAATGTCGGCGTAACGTAGCAGCACTACATTATTGCCCGAGTTCTGGCCTAGAACGGCTTCGCCACCAAAGCTTTTTCCGGGGCCAGCAAAGTACTTGATGATGTTCGAACGGGTAGGGCTCAAACTGCCGCCATCTTCCGTAGGTTGCAACGTATCATACTTGAATCCATTGGCCATAAACGCATTGTACTTGGGCGAATTGGCACGCTGGGGTTTCCAGTTCAGGTTCGACCATCCCTGTTCCATTACCGACCATTTCCGGCGCAAATCGCCAAACTCATATTCTTTCAGCAGATCGAGCGAAGGAACATACATTTCCCAGGCATCGGCTTCGGCGGTACGTAAGGCACCGGCACCCCGATCTGGATTTTTAATATTGCCCGTTCCCCAGGGGTCGCCTGCCAGTTGGTGCTGAATCGAGAATAAGGTTTCCGCGTTATTGTTCTGGCTCATTTTGGTGAACATACCCATATAATCGTCCACCAGCATGTACTTACCCGAATTAATGACCTCTTCGGCCTTCGCCTTCGCGTTTGCGTAGTCCTTGTTGTAGAGATACAACTTGGCCATCATACCCTTCGCCGAATATTTCGTTAGTCGGCCTGGTACGTCCGATTCGGGCAAACCCGTTTCGGCCAGTTTCAATTCGTCGAGCGCAAACCGAAGTACGTCTTTTTGCAGGTAACGCGGGATGTTAAAATTGCCAGACAGGGCCGTAGCACCCGGATCTGTGATGATGGGTGCGGCTCCCCAGGTACGGGCAATGTAGAAATACAGCGTACCCCGAATAAAATGGCATTCGGCAATGGCGGGGTCCAGGTAGGCAGCGCCCCCACCAGCGGCTTTCTTCTCTTCAAACGTTTTCATCATGACGTTGGCATAGCCAATAATCTTGTAAAACGCACCCCAGGCCGCGCCAACGCGATCGGAGGCCGATGAGACCGAGAAGTTTAGGTACTCGACATCGGTGTAGGTAAACATATTTCCGCCCATTACGTCGCCAATGGCATCCTGCGCCCGGCTTTCGTAGTTGCGCCAGGGCAGGCCGCTGTAGAGCGTACTGGTGGCGGCCCGTACTTCGTCGGCATTGTTATAATAGTTTCCGGTTGTGGTGCCCGACAGTGAAGGGCGGTCAATGAAATCTTTCGAGCAGGAAGACAACAGCACCGCCGGAAGAATCAGGGCATATAATGGCTTGAGTTTCATCTTTTAAAGAGTGAAAAAGTGAATGAGCGAAAGAGCGATTACTGCCTATCGTGAAAAAGACCTTGAGTGTAAAAGGGTATGCGTCAGCAATCCGCTCTTTCACTCTATCGCCCTTTCGCTCTTTAATTTTAGAATTGCAGATTGGCGCCTATCGTGAACGTACGTGGGTTTGGATAGTGGCCGGTGTCTACATTCATCAGTTTGATACTGTTGTTAAAAGCGCCGATTTCGGGGTCGTAGCCCGAGTAATTGGTGAAAGTTTTCAGGTTCTGAATCGTCCCGTAAATCCGCAGATTCGATACCTTCACTTTGCTGAGCAGCGTTCTTGGCAGTCGGTAACCCAGCGTAATATTCTGAATGCGCCAGTACGATGCGTCCTCTACGTAGCGGTCCGACATGGCCGTGTTGTTCTTGTTCGTATTGGTAAACCGGGGTAAGGCTCCGTTCGGGTTGGCATCGGTATAGCGATCCGTTACGGTGTTTAGCTGATTGGTATAGGCATTATTAAGCCCCTCCAACTGCCAGCGCAGGAAGTTGAACGCTTTGGCACCCTGGCTGCCCTGCAGGAACAGCGAGAAATCGAAGTCGCCATAGTTGAGGGTATTGGTGAAGCCCCAAGTGAATTTTGGCAGCGGACTACCAATGAACGTATAGTCCTGAGCATCAATCTTGCCATCGCCATTGATATCCTTAAAGCGAACATCACCCAGCCAGGTTTCGGTCTGGTTCACTTTATAGCCAAACTGCGGGAGACTGGCGTCCAGTTCGGCCTGCGTACGGAATAAACCATCCGTTTTTAATCCCCAGAACGAGCCCACCGGACTGCCGGGAGTCGTGTGCGTAATCAGGTAGTTGTTGTAATACACCTTACCATCCAGCGCCGAAGCCGCACTGGCTGCCTTATCGTAGCGGTTCGTGAATTGCGTAAATACGACGTTCGACTTCCAGCTAAATTTATCATTTTTGATGTTCGTGGTTGTCAGGCCAATGTCGACACCCGTGTTGGTCATCTGACCGGCGTTACCCAGTGGAGCTTTCAAATCGTCCCATTGGTCGCCTACCCCAATCAGGTTGGGGCCGGTCAGGAAGATGATCATGTCGGACGTTACTTTCTTATAGACATCAATCGTCGCGTCGATACGTCCGTTAAAGAAGCCTAGATCAACCCCAGCGTTAGCCGTTTTCACCGACTCCCATTTTAGATCCGGGTTGGGAATCCCGTTGATCATGTTCGATGAACCGAAGCCCACCGGACCGGAGAAGAATTGTACTGCGCCTACATAGGCTGGATTGGGCGCGCCACCGGGGAAATTCTGATTCCCAACTATCCCATAGCCAAGCCGTAGTTTGGCGTAACTCAGGACATTGGCGACGGGTCCTTTCATGAATTTCTCGTTCGAGATCGTCCAGCCAGCCGAGACGCCGGGAAAGTAGCCCCAGCGGTTGTTTGGGCCGAAATTCGATGAGCCGTCCGTTCGGAAACTAGCCGACAGCGAGTACCGATCATCATACGTATAGTTGGCCCGGGCAAAATAAGACTCCATGGCCCACTGGCCTTTGCCCCCGCCCAGGCCCCAGGTAGTCTGGTCGGCGCTACCCGTGTTGAGATCGAAAATATTGGCCTGCAAATCCACTTTGGTCCCCGAAATAGACTGATAATATGAATTCTGCACCTGATGACCTACCGTGGCCTGAATCCCATGTTTGCTGAGATTTTTGTTGTAACTCAGGTAGTTGGTGAGCGACCAGTAATAGCTGTCCGAACGGGAGTCAATCAATTTGCTGCGAAACGACGTACTGCCAACATTTCCTGCTTTTTGGAAGGCAACGTTGTTGTCCTGCCCCAACGAATAAGAGAGTTCGTTCCGAAGCGACAGGTCTTTCGTAAACTGCAACTCGGCGTATAGGCTACCAAAAACATTGTTCGAGGTTTTGGTATTACCCCGGAACTGGCTGTTACCGACCAGGTTTGACCCATTATACTGGACGCCCCCCACTGTTTGGCCACCGCCCCAGGTGCCATCAATATTTTTCACCGGGGTCAGCGGACTGGTCGAAGCCCCCCACCAGATGGTTCCTTCGGCGGCATCGGCCAGCGATACGTTCTGGATGCTGCGCGATACGTTGGCACTAAGCCCCACTTTGGCCCAGCTTTTGAGTTGGGTATCCAGGCTGAAACGGGACGCATAGCGCTTAAAATCTGACCCCAGCAAGATGCCCTTATTATCGAAATAATTGAGCGAGAGGTAGTAGGTAGTCCGGTCTTTGCCCCCCGAAAAACTCAACTGGTGATTGTTGATTTTGCCGTGCTGGAACACCGCTTCCTGCCAATCGGTACCGTTGCCCAACAGATCGGGATTTTTAAACTCGTCGGCCACGGGGTTGCCGATAATGGGCAGGACTTCGTTCTGATAACGGGCAAAATCCGGTAACTTCATCAGATCCAGCCGACGGGCCACTTCCGAAACGCCCGTGTACATCTCATAATTGATCTTGCCTTCGCCTGATTTGCCTTTTTTGGTAGTGACCAGAATGACGCCGTTGGCCGCTTGTGAGCCATAAATAGCTTGTGCTGAAGCATCTTTCAATACATCGATGCTCTCGATGTCGTTCGGGTTCAGCATGGCCATCACGCTATTGCCGGTCTGTCCATCGCCACCGCCTAGGCCCGCATAGCCTGTACTATTTGAGGTATTTCCTCCTACAAACGGTACGCCGTCGATGACAAACAACGGATCATTACTGTTGATCGACGTAACGCCACGCACTTTAACCGAGACGCCACCACCGGGCTGGCCACCATTGCTGGTGACGGTTACCCCGGCGGCTTTACCCTGAAGCAACTGATCGATACCAGCCGCTGGAATATCTTTTAAATCAGCTGCTTTCACGGTCGTGATTGACGACGTAACATCCGACCGCTTTGCCGTTCCGTAGCCAATGCGAACGACCACCTCGTCCAGGGATTGGTCGGCGGTTTGGAGCGTAATGTTGAGATTGGTCCGCGTACCAACCTCAACTTCCTGCGTTTTCATGCCAATAAAGGAAATCACCAGCACTTTTGCCCCTGCTGGCATATTGATCGAGAAGCGACCTTCCACATCGGTCGTGGTTCCCAACGTCGTTCCCTTCACCGATACAGTTGCGCCCGGAAGCGTGTTTCCCTTTTCGTCAGATACCACTCCTTTTACCAGGGCCTTGATATCTAAAGGTGTATTAGCGATAGGTTTGGTTGATTTTATAGTCGCCAGTGCAGGCGGGTTCTTCTCCGCTGATGCACTGGTAATGGCTCTCTCCTGGGCGTGGACAACTATCCAGCTACTCAGGACGAAGACCCCTGAAAGCACATGTTTAATCATGAGGAAAAAATTAAAATTTACTTGTTCAATAGACTTAGTAGATATTTCTAATTATAATTCACCTGCTGACTGATCCCCAGTCGGATGTATTAGCGTTTAGCTGATGACTGGAATGGCTTTAAGCAACTTGTGCATGGGCAGTGAAATCATGACGGATGTACCTTTTCCGGCTTCACTTTGCCACATAACCTGTCCGCCCAGGTAAGCGATGCGTGATTTAATATTGGCGATACCATTGCCTTTGGACGGTATATTCTCGAAATCTGCTCCCCTACCGTCGTCATCGACACTGATTAATGTAGTTTCATCGCTGGTCATGACTTGTACCGTCACGGTTTTGGCGTCGGCGTGTTTAAGGGCGTTATTGAGTAGCTCCTGCACAACCCGGTAGATCATGACAGAGGCCTCGTCACCCAGATTTGGCACTTCACCATAATGTTCCAGAATTAACTTCGTCTGGTTGACCAGATTTAATTTTTGAACCAGATCTTCCAGAGCGGGGATAAGCCCAAACGTAGATAGGGCATACGGACGCAGATCATTGGAAATCAACCGGGTCTCTGTACAGGCTTCATCTAAAAACTGGTTTAAGGGTTCTTTCACTGACAAGGGTAATTGCTCCTGATGTGCCTCAACAAACAACTTGATTCTGGATAGTTGAATCCCCAGACCATCATGCAGGTCACGGGCAATGCGGCTCCGTTCGCCTTCCTGCCCCTCAATCATAGCCCGCAACGATTTTAGCTCCAATTGCCGGATCTGTTGCTGCGCAATAACCGTTTCCTGATGCGCAATCAACTTTTGCTGACGCCGTAAGAATACCAGAGCGCCTACGCCTAATACACTGATAATCAATCCGATTGCCAGCATGGAGTTCAGCACATGCTGATTGTGACTTTGTTCTTCGATCAATTGCTTTTCTACGGCTAGTGTCTTGATCTGACTATCCAATTCCTGGAGTCGAATGCTTTTGGTTTGTTCGGATGTATAAAACTGGTTCGTAAAATCAAGTGCCTTTAACGAGGCTGCATATGCGTTTTTGTCATCGCCCATTCGCGAGTAGCTATCGGCCATGTGCCTGGATAGCTCCCGTAGCATAGACAGATTATGCTCCGCTTCGGCTAGTTTAAAACTCTTCTGATAGGCGCCAATCGCTTCGGTCGAATGGTTTCGGAACTGTTCGACAATTCCTAGATAAAAATAATTTAGGGCAATGAGCCAGTTAACTTTCAATTGATGCGACATAGCCAGACTCTTAGTCGCGAAATAATCGGCCGAATCTGGCTTCTTGACGCGTGAATAGGTGTTGGCCAGTAGATTCATGGCATAAGCCTGTGAAAATGTCTGTTTATATTGGCGGCTCAATCGCTCAGTTTTGCGTAATTGAGTCAGCAGATCGGCAGGTATTGGCTCTTTGTTTTGAGCGATGTTGGCAAGTCCCAATCGGCACTCAATGACTTTAGGGATATTGTGGGTTTGCTCAAAATACTGCTGCGCTTTCAACAGGTACTTCTCCGCATACAAGTGCATAAAATAATCATGCGTATAGTAATCACCGATAACGATATGCTCATTGTAATACCCCAATGAATCACCTACTAGGCTATAATATTTCAATCCATTCAGGTATGAATCCATGGTGTACTTATTGTACCCATAGCGCTGATGGTAAAGCCTGCCTAAACGATCGTACGCATTTGCTGCCTTTCCATACTTTTTGTCCTGAACAAACTGCCAAATTTCCCGTTTTAACGGATCAATCGATCCAGACTCTGATAAAGCGTTTACTGGCTGAACTCCACCCAACAGGTTAAAAAACAGCATAACACTGAACCACCAGGACGAACATGCTGATGAGGTAGAGCAGGACTTTAGTAACGTAGTGGTCACAGGTAAGTATCTATCAGTCAATATAGTGCATCTCCATGGCACTCTTGATCAGCAAGGCCGTGTTAGGAACACCGAACTTCAGCAGTAAACTACTACGGTGAAACTCGACGGCTTTGGCACTCACAAACAACTGAGTAGCCATTTGCTGAGTAGTGAGACCTTGAGCAATGAGTGTCAGCACTTCTGATTCGCGGGGCGTCAAGTTCGGCTTTACACCGACTCCAGCCGTCGATTTGCGGGTCTTTGGTCCCTCATTCAGCAGAATGTGCATGATAGTGTCATTAAAATACTGCTTCTCGTGGTAAACCGTCTGGATAGCCTGTAATAACTCATTCTTTGTTGTGTTCTTCAATAAATAACCTTTAGCGCCTTTTTTCACAACCCGTTTAATCAAACTTGCATCGTCGTGCATGGTCAATGCTACCACTTTCGTTTTTGGATAGCTGCGAGTAATATGTTCACAAAGTCCCAGCCCATCGTCGACTTGCGGAAATGAAATATCCAGTAAAATCACATCCACAGCTGCCTGCCCCAAACGCTCAATAACTGATTGAACAGTATAGCATCGTTCGGTCACTTTGATGTCCGGCGCTCCTGTAATAAGCGATTCAATGCCCTCAACAAAGACATTATGGTCATCCGCTATCAGTACTCGTATCATTAAAACGCTTTTATTAGGTGCAGAAACAACGATTGAGGATATTGGCTTATTAGAAATTAACCTGCTGAAAATCCAATAGGTTCGTATACCTGCATTAGTAAATAGAATTTTGTTTAGCAAAAATAGGACTATTGTATATGGTTATGGAATAGTGAAAACCCAACGGTTTAAAAATTTAGGGAAAACCCTATATATGAACCAAGCTGAAATAAGTGAACATGCATTTTGAACAATTGCCCTACACGATCCATAGCATAGAAGCCTGAAATCGTTCACAAAAACCTTCATTAAATTAACGACTAGTTGAATTTACGGGCTAAATAAGGTAGAAATTGTAAATCTGCAAGCGTTCATAAAATCGTTCCTATAAATTGTGAATACAAGAAAGTAGCAAACCGGTAGAGAAAAAATAAGCCGTTATCGGTTTAACATTACCCAGCATCAAGTTACTTTCCGATACAGAACTTACTGAAAATGGACTCCAGCAGATCATCCGTTGTGATTTCGCCTGTTAACTCACCTAAATGCCGCAATGCTACCCGTAAATCCATGGCCAGCCAATCGGGTGTTACGCCGGAGTTCAGGCCAGTAATCGCACGTGCGAGGGCGTCGTCTGTGCCGGTAAGGTGTTCATAATGGCGCGCGTTAGTCACGACGGCGCTACCCGTTTGTACCGCCGAATCGGTGCGGACGCGTGCCGACAGGGCTGCTTTGAGTTCGTCCAGATGCGTTTTTTGAGCGGCCGAGATCCAGACAATTTTTTCGCCTACGATGTTTTGCAATGCCTGACGTTTTAGATCGTCTATGGCATCAAGTTTATTACCAACCAGCAGATACGGTTTTCCTGACAAACGCACATCCTCAACCGCTATTCGCAATTCATCGGGCAGGACGTTTTTCCCGTCGAACAGATAAACGACCAAAGCGGCATCGCGCATTTTTTGCTGCGTTCGTTCGATACCAATGGCTTCAATTTGGTCGGTAGCTTGTCGTAAACCAGCCGTGTCAATCAACCGAAAACGAATACCATCCAAAAATAGCTCGTCCTCGATAACATCGCGGGTAGTGCCGGGAATGTCGGAGACAATAGCCTTTTCTTCGTTCAGCAAGGCATTCAACAAGGTCGATTTACCCGCATTGGGTTTGCCAATAATTACTGTCGGAACGCCGTTTTTTATGGCATTTCCCGTTGAAAATGAGTCGATCAACGGATGCAGCACCCGCCGGATATCCAGCATCAATTGTCGAAGCTTATCCCGGTGGGCAAACTCGACATCTTCCTCACCAAAATCCAGTTCCAGCTCGACTAAAGCCACAAAATCGATGAGCTGCTGACGTAGCACTTTCAGTTGTTTTGAGAAACCACCACGTAGCTGGGTCAATGCAGCGCGATGGCTGGCGTCAGAGTCGGAGGCAATCAGGTCGGCGACGGCTTCAGCCTGCACCAGGTCAAATTGCCCATTCAGGAAAGCCCGTTGTGTAAACTCACCGGGTTTAGCCAACCGAGCGCCTTCTGTAGTTAATCGGCGGAGAATCTGCTGAATAATAAACTCCGAACCGTGGCACGAAATCTCAACAACGTCTTCTTTGGTAAACGACTTGGGTGTATGAAAAATCGTTACTAATACTTCGTCAATAATACTGCCATCAGCGTTTCGCAACGTACCAAAATGGGCTGTGTGCGATTCCTGTTGCGTAAGGTCTTTTCCTCGAAAAAATCGGTTTGTGATGGCGATGGCCCCTTCGCCCGATACCCGCACAACGGCAATGGCACCAATACCCGGCGCCGTTGCCAGCGCAGCAATCGGTTCTAATTGATAAATCATATAGTATCCTAGACTGGAATCCAGACAATTGATTGGTAGGATTTTCCCTGGATCGATTGTCCCATTCAGTTCAGAGAGCGGGAATTAAGGTTGAAAAAATAGGCAGTCGATTGACCAAACTAATCAGTCTCTTTTCGACAGGCACGTCTGGAATACCCAGCCAGTCGGCATAGCGATCGCCCAGGAAGAAACGCATTTCACCAGCCGCGAGGTTCCGGATAGTTTCGGGTTGGGTCAAACCTGATTTGCCGGCCCCGGCCTGGACGATCTGCGTAGCAATAGCGTTCAATAGGGCACGCGTGAGGCCAATACCCGCTTCGGAAGACCTAAACTGTCGTTGAGCGATCGCGCGGTTGAGGTTATAAGCTTCGCGGAGGTTCGTCGGAATCAGTTCGTCGACTACACCGTTGAGGGAATCCACTACGTTAATATGATGCAGGTAATCTTCTTCCTCCTGCTCCGTCATGGCTACCTTAGCTTTGCGTAATCCCAATAGCACGATATACGAAAAAACCAGATTGGTTCCAGCCATATCTTCCTGATTGATAGGGAATCCCCAGTCGTTATTCCATCGTTTGGAATGCAACGAAAACCACCGTGCTCCAGCATGAATCAGGCGGATTTTCAGCGTTCGGACGATAGCGTTACCCGTCTCCCACTCCTTTGAATTGTTCACCGCAAACACCCACTCGCCGGTTTCCTGTAATCGTCGGGCCGTATCGTTTTTGATACGTTCGGTGATCCAAAGTACCTGCGCGCCGTTCGCGCCAAGATAAGAATAGGGAAGCGAGTAAAAACCAAGGGTTAACCCAATCTGTTGAGCGTGTTTTTTGAAAAAGGCCATGCCCCGTTTCATTCTTTCCACATCAGCCCAGGCAGGCAGCTTAGCCTGCTGAACAAAAAAGTCCTGAACCGCCGGATGCTGACTCACAGGCTGCATATTGGTTGTATCGGCCAGCCAGGTCATCAATGAGCGCAGTCCGGTTGGGCCTTCAGTTGCAACTACGGCCGCAATAACCGTATCGGCCGGGACGTCACCCTGCTGACGATACTGCTGCAATAATTCATTGGAAAATGAGCGGGACGGCTTAATCTGGGCTACCATCGTGTTGGGAAAGATTCTTCACGGGTAACGCTACGTGGAAGCAATTGGTTTGTAGTGGCAAGCAGAACAGTCGGTGCTACACTGTTAGTTGCAAACCATCATAGCCTAATCGAATGTTGTCGGGAAGTTCTTTTTCAACCTCTCTGTGTAGTCCCAGTTTATGACTAATGTGTACAAAGTATGTCCGGTCGGCATTAACACGTTGGGCCAGGGCAACGGCCTGATCAAGGGTAAAATGGGAGATATGTGTCTGACGTTGCAATGCATCGACTACCAGAATTTTGGTGCCGTACACTTTCTCCAGCTCCACGTCAGAAATGTAGTTGAGATCGGTGAGGTACGTAAAATCGCCGATGCGGAATCCATAAACGGGCAATTTATGGTGCATTACCTCGATTGGCACGATTCGGACGCCCAGGACATCAAACGGCTCATTGCGAATTTCGTTGACCTGAACGTGGGGAGTGCCCGGATATTTATGGTCGGCAAAAATGTAGGCAAACTCACGCTGCAATTGCGCCAACACAGTCGGTCGACCGTAAATTGGCATATCCTGTCCTGACCGGAAATTATAGGCCCGAACTTCGTCTAAGCCTGCCGTATGATCTTTGTGCTCGTGCGTAAATAAAACAGCATCAAGCTGTTGCAGATTCAGCCGAAGTACTTGTTGGCGAAAGTCGGGACCGGTATCGACAATGAAGTTACGCCCATCGACCGCGATATGGACGGATGTCCGGAGTCGTTTGTCCCGAAAATCTACAGAGCGGCACACCTCACATGAGCACCCAATCAACGGTACTCCCGACGACGTTCCCGTACCGAGTAAGGTGATGAGCATAATGGTGAAAGAGTGAATGAGTGAAAGAGCGAATGAACAAAACCAGATGCTTTAGCAATTCGCTTTTTCACTCATTCACTCCGCTCCGGCGGCCCGGTTTCGCTTTTTATTTATCTGTGAGCTGATTCACCACTTCTACCAATCGGTCGAAGTTAAGTGGTTTCACCAGTACGTCATTGAAGCCTGCTGTTTTAAATTCTTCCTCCGTGTAATTCTTGGCGTTTCCCGTAATGGCGACGATGGGTACGCTGGCTTTTTCACTATCGGGCAATGCCCGAACGCGCCGTACGCACTCCATACCATCCATCAGCGGCATGTTAATGTCCAACAGGAGGATACTGAAGTCTTCTTTTTCCAGAATTTGCAGCACTTGCTCACCGTTTTTAACGGCCGTGATGTCGTAATTCTGAAACTCAAGAATTTTGCGGGCCAGATTCTGGATAACGGAGCTATCTTCGGCAATCAGGACGCGTTTGGAAACTGACATAAGGCTTGTGGTATCGTGTTTTGTTTTAACGTTGTGAAATTAGCAGTTTAATCCGCAAACTCAAAAATGGCGTCTCCCGATTATATACTTATAGTATAAGTTTTTCCATCACGATAAATTCCAGTGGCTGAGTTGGCAGGCCAAAACGAGGGTCATCCGGGAAGGGCTGGGTTTCGCCTGTGGACTGATAGCCGCGCCGATTATACCAGGCAATTAATTCATGACGTTGGCTGATAACCGTCATCGTTATGGTCCGACAACCTTGATTGATAGCCATTTGCTCGGCCATCGCTAGCAGTTGCTTCCCAATACCGTTGGCCTGCGCGTCAGGCGAAACCGTTAGCATACCCAGATAAAGGTTATTACCTTTTGTTTCCAGATAGACGCATCCCAGCAAATGATTCGATTCTTTATAGGTCAAAATCGTTACGTTCGGATTTTCCAGCATCGTTCGTAATGCATCTTCGTCGGTTCGAAGACCACCAAGCAAATCGGCTTCGGAAGTCCACCCTTTTTTAGAGCTTTCGCCCCGATACGCTCTGTTAACCAGCCGGTTTAGCTCAGGAATATCCTGATCGGTGGCCGGTGAAATACGAATTTGAGTCATTGCTACTTATTTGCTCGCTTCCCGAAAATCCAATTGTTGAATTAGGGCGGGATTCTCGGGAGTTAGTGTAAAAAATACGTCAATCGTCCCGGTTTCACCTTCTAGCAAAAAGTGCCCGCGTAGCTGGTTCTCGGGCATCAATTCGCCAACACGTTGAATTTTACCAACTTTGGCGTACAAGTCCTGCACAGCCTTCCGACGTAGCGCAACGGGTTTATCAGGAAAGAAATTCTCCGCAAAAATGCCGCTTTTCTCAGCGCCTGTCCAGTCGGGCAGAAGTTTTACAATTTCGGCTTTACGTTGTGCCAAGATGTTTGACACTGGTAGTTGGCGCGGCTGAAGTTTTCCGATGGCGACCAACGTATCGAGTACAGCCGCATTGATCGCTCCCATTCCTGCGTACGTCAGATTAGCATAGGCAATAACACCAACACCGTAATCGGTTAGAATGCGCCATTGACTCCCAAAACCGGGCAGTCCACCCGTATGCCCTATGCCGATTTGCCCCTTACAATTTTGCCCCCATCTTAATCCAAAGCCGTACCCACTTACCTCAGGGCAGAACTCCCCCGCCGAATTTTTCGCCTGTGCCGACAAACCCGACAGCGTCCAGGGTTTCTGCATCTCACGCAATGAACTTCGTTTTATGGGGCCACTGTCAGCATCCGAACGCGGTGGCCAGGCGGCCTGATGTAACGCTACGTACTTGCTAAAATCGTCAATAGACGTAATTAAACCACCCATTGCACCGTAGGAACCATCGTGAAGCAGCGGCTCCTCAAGCCACTTTTCTTCCTGCCAACGATAGCCAAGGGCAAGTTTGTCAGTTGGCACTTTTGTGTATTCCCATTGGGTATCGTTCATGCCCAGCGGTTTCAAAATGGTTTCGGTGATGTACTGCTGATACGGTTTGCCCGACACTACGTTTATAATGTGGCCCAACATGGCAAACCCAAGATTACTGTACTCATAACCAAAACCCGGCACATTGGAATCCGAAATACCATCTTTAATAAGTTTGAGTAAATCAGCATCCGTATCAGCCAGTTGGCGATCGCCCCAAGGATTGTCTTCGGGAAAACCGGCTGAGTGCGTCATCAGGTTGCGGACCGTAATGCGGGGGGCGTCGGCGGTGAGGTATTTGTGGCTTTTCAGTTCCGGGATGTAGTTTTCGGCAGGATCATCGAGCCGAAGTTTGCCTTCATCGCGGAGTTTCAGAATGGCCATCGCCGTCAGGCTCTTGGTCATCGATGCGATCCGAAACAGCGATTTGGCCGTTGCAGGTATCTTTTTCGCTACGTCGGTATAACCGACACCGCCCGAATAAACCAGTTTACCATCTAATACAATCCCGAACGCCACACCCGGATAATGAAATTTCTCGGCTCGTTCCCGGTAGAGTTTTTCAACAATTGGGAAGGCCGCTTCCAGCCGTTTCAGGCGGTCAGTATCGGTGAATGTAGGCGGCTGATACGTTGATATATGTGCGACACCACGACCTGGCGGTGCTGGTTGGGCAAGCGCAGCAGAAGCCATGAAAATAAGAGCCGGGAAGAACTGTTTCATAGTAACGGGTAAATTCAGGTTGGTTTTAATCCTGCTAACTTAACAAATAACCGCACACAGTCTCTGTAAACGTAGTTTTTACTTGTTCTTTCGCGACGTATCCTCGTTACCGAATAATGCGCACTTCCTTGGGACCACTTATATCTGACTGGATTTTGCCGTTCGCCAACTTCGTATGCTTCACTTTTACCAGACCGTAGGGCGTAGGAAAACTGCCCTCGGCAAAGGTCAGATCTTCCAGATGGGGGGTCACTTTAATGGCTTTACAACCCGGCTCAACCACGCTGATACCCAGTACGTGTTCTGTCAGCCAGGGTGTTGGACCCGATGCCCAACCGTGCGACAGACTATGCCGAAAACCAACGTAGCAATACGCCCCGCAATCACCGTGGATGTCTTTTTTACCCTCGGTCACCAGTTCGTCAATGCGCCCGGCATTCTTCACCCAATCCAGATTAAAATCCTCCCAGAACGTAGTAGCGCCTAAGTCGAGCATGCCGCCCCAGAACTCCCGAATATTAGCCAGGGCACCTTTATAATCGCCTGCTTTTGCTTTAGCCTGGAGCATATAATACCCATAAAATGTCGAGAAATTATGCGCCCCATCCACGGCCAGCACGTCCCTGTTAGCTTTTTGGGCCGGTACCAAACCCGATAAGGCCAGCAGAGCCGCTCCCTGTTTCGACTTATTAGGATCGGGCACATACTGTTTCAGGCGGGCTACGGCTTCATTACATCTCTTCGCCGTTTCCGGATCATTAAGCACACGGCACAGATCGGCACCAGCGCTTAACGACATCACCATCATCGACTGCAATCCGGCGTGAATGCCTTTGGTATTTTCACTCGAAGGCCAATCCAGAAAGCGCGTACCGTCCAATTTTTCGCTGTTTTTCTCATCAATCTTCTCGATAAGTAACTTCAGCAAACTGGCTAAATACGCTTTCTGTTGCTTCAGATACGCCAGATTGCCATTGTGCATATACCAGTCCCGCTGAATGAGAATCCACCACATCGAATACGTACTGATGCCGTTCATCCAGCCGGGCAGGGGAGTAATGTCGCGCGCCAGATCGAGACTTTTAGGCACTACGTCATTGTAGCCGAAGACAGCGTTGATGGTCGATACTTCGGGGTGCATATCGCCCACCCATACCAGCCGGTCGCGTTTGATGCCGTCCCAGAGGTAGTCCTGCATGTTGAGGTGAACGGTGTAGGCGCCGGTTGCCCAGATTTTATTCAACAACGTATCGCTGCTGTGAAAAGAACCGAGGTAAGGAATATCACGGAAGGTAAAAATGGCCCGTACTTCTTTGAGCAGCAGTTCGGTATCCGCATCGATCAGGTCAATACGTACAAACCGGAAGCCCGTATTCCCGATTTCCAGCTTTCCCAGCCACGGCACCTGCACGACCATATCCCGAATGGCGTGGTCGTTGGTGGCGTTTTGTTTGGGCTCGATATCCGCCATAGCCTCGCTGGCCGACTCCCCAAACCGAATTCGAACCGTGATGGGCTTGCTGACTTTCCACTGCCCCGTCACTACTTGCAGACCGCCGTGGAGTTCTTTGCCAAAATCCAGCAACAGACTGGGCTTGCCAGCCGCATCGCTTTTGAGTGAGCAAACACCCTGCCCCGACAGATCAGCCTGCCCATTACCGGGTTTTAGTAATTGCTCCGCATTTGTAATCGAACCCGTACGCCAAAGAATTTTTACGGGAGCCAGAAACCGCCGGACGGTGGCTTCCGTCTGGGCTGTCTGAGCGCGAGTCTGATCAAAAATGGGCGGCAGTTGGGCCCGAGTAGATTGGCTAAAAATTAAGAGCGTAAATATGACCCGGAAGGCCGGACCAAAGCGCAAAAATGAAGAGTTCATTGGAAAGAGTACGTGTAGAATCGTTTTGACCACAAAGACAAAACGAGTAGAGCAGTAAAAATTACTTGAAAGCTGTCGTGGTGCTACTTCATTTCTTTGATCCAGGCACGTAGCAGTTCCAGGCTTTCGGGCTGAATGGTTTTGCGGCCAAGTTCGGGCATCATCTCGCCGGGGTCCGTCGAATTCAGACGGTAAATCAGGATGGATTCATCGGGCTTGCCCGGTACAATATCGAACGGATGACCACCTGATCCGCGCCCGGCTGCAACAGGTGTTTTCAGGACTCCTAGGGCCGTTGGATCGGTCTCCGAAACGCTCAGATTTAAGCCTGACGTCATGGCTGGACCTTTGGGATTATGGCAATGCGCGCAGTTGATGTCGAGCCACGCCCGCGCCCGGTCGTTAATTGATCCCGTTTCGGGTTTGTTCCAGACGGGCGTTTTGGGGCAGTTTTCTAAAGCGGGTAAGCTCGTCAGCATATCACTACGTTGCCAGTGCGTCAGCTGGTTTTCCCTAGCGTTGACCCCACTCCCACCGTATACCAGTTCGCCGTTGAGTTGCCGCACCGACGGTCCAATGGGCGTCATGACCTCATTGCGATTATGACATCCTTTACACTGATTCAGGTTGGGAATGGAGTAGGCATGTTGGCGAGTTTGCCCCTGTCCATCCACGTAACGAACCGTTTTGGTATTGCCCGCAACCTCCAGCAAGGCGTCGGTTTGTTCGTCATTCCATACGTAATCGAACGCTTTCCAGCCTTCTGGCTGGTGAACCAGCAGCCGTGTTTCCATTAATCGGCGTCCTTTAGCGGGATCTCGAAAATCATTCGGGAAATAGAACGTTTTGATCAATGTCGTGCCAACCGGGAAGTTAAGCACTGCCGAGTCGTTGTACGCCACCGCCTGACCAGCGGGTAATTTTACAAAGCGCAGTTTCTCGGCATAATCCGAAAATAAGGGTGTGTTGAGCACGTAAGGAACGACCCCGGCCGCTGGTTGCTGATCAGCTAATTTGCCGCTAAAAAACCCATAATCCGATAGTTTTTCGGGAATAGCCGCCGTTCGCCAGCTAACCAACGTTAGCCACAATACGGGTAGTAGCAAGCTCCAAAGCAGGTAAGTACGCATTCTTTTAACGAGCGCTCGTGACGGTTTTCAGTGGCTCCAGTTGGCAATTAAAGGGAATCGCATCGAAAGAAACGTTTTTGAATTCACGACCGGCATCGAGGTTGACAATGCTCTGATTTTTATTGTTTCGGATGCAGATACGCTTGTCGGCCAGTGGTTTTCCGTCCTTATCGAACGTAGCAGGATCGGCAATGCCATCGTAGAGAATGTGCGGCACATCCTGACCCGTTTTCAGAATTGACTCAAAGATTTTGCCGTATCGACCGCGCGAACTAGCGGGGCCGGGTTTCCGCTCATACACGTTATCATGAATGGAAACCGCCGTCGAAAATGGGTAATACGCTTTGTCCTTAATGGGCAGCTCGGTAATCAGATAACTAATGATTCCCGTACTGACGCTTTGATTGCGAATAAACCGATTGTTGAACACCTCCACCCCATTTGCAGCCAGAATCAGTAAGCCAGTTCCATCTGATACGCTCGCAACAATATTACCAGCGGGTGCAAAGTTTGGCAGATTATTGTCGTGAACGTAGTTGTTGAATACCCGCACATTACCGCCCTGTTTCTGCACCAGATCAGGTAGATCGAAAACCAGAATACCGCCCGTATTGTCGTAGGCTTCGTTATCGAATACATCGGCATTGCGTGAATTTTCGATCTCGATGCCTGCTACGTTGTGATAGGCTTTACTCTTTTTCACAACGATTCCGCGCGACTGTCCAACGTAAATACCCGCGTCGGAGGCCCCAATGGCCGTGCATCCGTCAATCACTACGTTGTCGCACTGCACGGGATAGAGACCATAGCCGCCGTTCTCGGCTTTGGGTGGCCCCGTCCATTCAACCTTCACGTTTCGGAACGTAATGCCTTTCACGTTCATGGTTTTAATCCCATCTCCTTTTGTGTCCTGAACGGTCAGGTTTTCGATGACAATCTCTTCGGCATTAGACACACGTAAACCTTCAGCACCGTCGGTCTGGCCTTTGAAACTCAAGATGGTTTTGTCGATACCCTTCCCCCGGATGACAATGCGCTTTTTATCCTCCAGCGATAGACTCCCCGTGAACGTAAACGTCCCCTGATCGAGGTCAACGGTCCCGCCATTCTCGACCATGATCAACCGGGTTTGGTAGCGTTTCTGGACGTCGGCCTGCGCCCAGCTTTTTGTGCAGAACAGGCAGGCGATCAGGAGTAAAAGGTACAGTTTCATGGATGTCTGGATTTAGGAATAATAGCAGAGTAAATATAAATCATGTTACGAGACTTTGTGGCTATTGTTAATAGTTCTGCTAGATTGAACCGTAAAGAAAGAAAGTCTCATACCTCACAAAACATTTATTTTAGTTGGAAAACAAGCACTTTTCAAATAGATTCTTCGCTCCTATTCGGGGTCTGCAAAATCATCAATAAATTGCCAGTGTAAAAATCATCTTTTACATAGTGTAAGCCCATCTCTATTCTCTTAAGAAACCAATCGTTTATGAGACAAATCAGTACGTTATTATTCTGTCTTCTCTGTTCATCAACAATCTACGCCCAGAAATCCTATTACGGCACCGAAGAGAAGTGGCCAGAACAGGATACAGCCCGCAAATTTTACACCGTGAAAGGTGAGCGGCATGGCATCAGTTATTTCAAAAAACACCAGTTCAAAGACGTTCAGTATCAACCAGGCACAACGCTCACCTTCGATACGTATCATACACCCGATGTGATCTATAGCTGGTACCGAAAATGGGCCGAGCAGTATCCAAATCTGATTGATTTATACGAAGTTGAGAAGAGTTACGAAGGCCGCCCGATTCTGCAAATGACGCTGACGAACAAGAAAACGGGCAAACACACCGATAAGCCCGCTGCGTACTTTGAAGGAGGCCGCCACAGTGGCGAAGTGACCAGCAGCGAAGCGGTTTTCTGGCTAACGAAACATCTGCTGGACAATTACGGCAAAGACCCCGCCATCACAAAACTGCTGGACACCAAGTCGATTTATCTACGGCCGGAAAACAACCCGGATGGGGCCAATATGTATTTGTATACGGCGCAACGCAACCGCAGTTCGCTACGTCCCCACGACGACGATCGAGACGGACTTTTTGACGAAGATTCGGAAGATGACTTCGATGGCGATGGCATCATTTACCAGATTCGCAAAAAGGCGACGACGAAAGAAGAGCTGGAGAAAGCCGACTACGTATTGAACCCTAAAGACAAATCGGGTCGGTTGATGAAACGCGTTCAGCCGGGGCAGGGCGATTATTTTGTGTATACTGAAGGCATTGATAATGACGGTGATGGCAAATACAATGAAGATGGCATCGGCGGTTTAGATAACCACCGCAATTACCCGGAAAACTGGCGACCCGATCAGGGGGGCGACTTCACCGGCCGGGGGTATACGCAAGGGGGTGCCAGCGAGTATCCGCTCAGCGAAACCGAAACCCGCGCAACCTACGTCTGGCTGATGGGGCACCCGAATATTACGGTGGTAAACTCGATGGATACGAGCGTACCGATGCACCTGCGGCCACCGTCCACGTCGTCGAGCGCCGAGAGCATGTTCCCGCCCGATCTGGCGATCTACAAGCACATGGACAGTCTGGGGCTATCGTTTACGGGCTATCCGTGGGCGGGCGATGTGTATGAAACCTACAATACCCGTAACAAGATCAACCGTTTCACGGGCGAACCATCCAAACCAACGCCTTTATTCGGACATGGTCCCGATTTCGGTTATTTTCAGTACGGTGCGGTCTGGTACGGCGATGAACTCTGGAACAACGGCGCCATGAAAGATTACGACGGCGACGGCGACCGTGACGATTACGATGGCCTGATGTGGGACGATGAAGCGAACGGCAAACGGGGATTCAAGCCCTGGACAAAAATGACGCATCCACAGTTAGGGGCCGTAGAGATCGGTGGATTTAACCCCAAATTTTTCTCGCAGAATGGACCGGCCTGGCAATTGGAAACCTGGATCTCGAAGGAGTCCATGTTCAACCTGGCGATGGCCAAAGAACTGCCTCAAATTGACCTGACCGACGTAACGGTGAAGGCGCTGGCGAATAACGAATATGAAGTGAAAGCCACCTGGACCAACTCGGGCAAACTGCCGGTGGCCCTGGAACAGGCAAAGCGGGTTAAGATGGTTCAGGAAGATCGCGTTACGTTAGACATCGATAAAGCCTTGCTGAAAGGGTTCAAAGAGGCCAAAGTGATGATCACGCAGCCGGAGCTGGTTGACAAAACCATTTATGCGGGCTATACGAAAGTTGGCGAGAAAAAGGAAGCTGTCTTCCACGTCAAACTTAACCAGCCGGGGCCAATCAAAGCGAAAGTCAAACTGCTCTCAACGCGCGGTGGTTATAAAGAAAAGGAAATCACGATTGGAAAATGATCGAAGTCGTCTGATTACGAAGCTGTAGACAGACATTTTCCTCTATTGCTGTTAATAATAAAGCCAACCAGGGATCGAGCGATCCCTGGTTGGCTTTATTATTTTATGATGGTACACCACACGTCGAGGTTAAGCCGTAGCGGTTAACACCCATTGCTGGCTTAGGGATTGGGCCATGCGGGATAAGTCATCATACGTAGTGGGCTTAGTTAAAAAGCCATTCGCTCCCGCGGTCAGGCTTTTTTGGCGGTCCAGTTCATTGGATGACGTAGTGAAAATCACCACCGGGATTTGCGTAAAAGAGGGTGTACTACGTAGTTGCCGGAGTAGCTCGAAGCCATTCAACCCTGGCATATTAAGATCCAGTAAAATCAGCTTGGGTAACCCACCACTATCCTTTAGTTCGGCTAAAAGCTGCTCACCATTATTAAGCGTCAACACCGTTACTGCGGGACCGATATCCTCAAATGCCGACCGAACAAAAAGACGATCATCTTCGTCGTCATCAACAAACCAAACTGCGGGTACCCTGGCTGGCATGGAAGAAAAATAAACTGGCTAAACGGCCTGAATGAGTAACAACCCAAAGCGAGTGGGTGTTTAGAAAAGAATTGACTATAAATTGGCAGGGCAGATAAGATAACAAAACTATGCTCCAGAGCCTTACTTTCCGGCTTGCCACAAAAGACGACCTCGTTGCCATTGTCCGAATGCTGTCAGATGATACGCTTGGCTCATCACGGGAAAAGTCTGACGAAGTTATTTCCGACAACTACGTAGCGGCCTTTGCGCGAATCGAGCAAGATCCGAATCAGGAATTGACCGTTGCCGAAATGAATGGCGACATGGTGGCGACATTTCAGCTAACCTTTATTCAATACCTAACGTATCAGGGAGGAATGCGGGCGCAAATGGAGGCCGTACGCACAAATTCAGCGTATCGTGGGCAAGGCATTGGCACCAAAGTATTTGCCTATGCTGTTAACCGGGCCCGAGAAAAAGGATGTCATTTACTGCAACTCACGTCGGACAAACGACGACCAGACGCCATTCGGTTTTATGAATCACTGGGGTTTACGGCGACTCACGAAGGTATGAAGCTCAAACTGGATTGAAAGCCAGTACAGCTAATTCACTTACACGTAGGCTAAACTCTTCTGCCAGAGCCAGTCAGCATTAGCCTCGGTAACGTCCCGGTTAGTGGTTGCTTTAGGACGACTGTCGGCAAAATAACCACCGTCATTCTGTTCTCCAATGGCTTTGAGGGGAGCCGAGGCCAGAAAAACCGTGGTTTTAGCGCCTGCTTCCGGCGTGCGCATAAACGGAGTTGCCAGCCACAGCATCTTGCCAAAAAAACCCGGTGCATCACCGCCAAAATTAGTCTTAACTACTCCAGGATGAACAGCATACGCCCGAATGCCCGTACCGGCAAATTGTCGGGCGGCTCCTTTGGCGAATAACAGATTGGCCAGTTTATCATCTCCGTACGCCGAAAGCAAGGATAAATCGGTAATTCGCCGAAAAAAGCGGGCTTTACTACCCAAGGCATGCGCGGCCGATGACAGACTGATGATACGCACGTCGCCGGTTTTGGCAGCTGTCTTTTTCAATAAATCCGTCAGATGGTACGTCAGTCGAAAATGGCCGATGTGGCTGGCATAGAACGATTTTTCGATCCCGTCTTCTGTAAAGTCAAGCGTAGACGGCGTGTAACCAGCATTATTGATGAGCACATCTACCGCTGAATAATGGGCAGTAATATAATCGGCTGCCTGACGTATCGACCCAGCATCACCAAGATCAGCGGTTACCAGATCAACCCGCACGTCGGGATTTTCCTGTTGCACCTCAGCCTGAGCAGCCTGTCCTTTCTGCTGGTTGCGGCACAGTAATATCAGGTCAAACGAGCGGTTGGCAAGCGCCCTGGCCGTGGCCAGTCCCAACCCTGAATTGGCCCCTGTAATCAAGGCGACTTTATTGTTCATCTGGTAAATTGAGTGTAATCACCCCGATCACTTATCCGTAATCGCGATCGTAATGTCATGGGGCGCAACTTCATCGCCACCAAAATATGGGTAGAGCAAATAGCGCTGTGTGCTTTCGACAAGCGTACAACCGCGGGCAATAACGGTTTGTTGCCCCTGAAAGGTGAAAACGTAATTTCCGCCCACAATACTGAGCTGATAGTCGTAGGCCGTGTTTAGAAGCGCCACGCCCAACTCCTGCGAGACCCGTTCGCCGTTGCGGTAGCAGTAGGCATATATCCGCAAGGCGTTGTCACGCCAGTTCCAGCCGAACCGGGCGCTGGCGATACTGTGGTGCGTATTACAATCAGAAAAACCATAAAGCTTGTTGATGTCGTTTTGATTTTCAGGCGATTGACTGGTATAGATAGCTGAATTATCGAACGTAGCGCTAAAGGAAAGCGTCGTTTTAGGCGTAAAAACCAACGCACTTTGATCGCAGTATTGCTGACCAGCCCTGATTCGATAAATAATGGGAGCCACTACGTAAGATGAGCCATTTTTTACAAACACGTTTGCGCCCGTTCCAGAAAATTGGATAATGCCGCCCCTGTAGATAATCTGTTTAGCCTGGGCTGTATGGGTCGAAACGGTAATAATATGGCCAGCATTGATCGTGACCAGATAGTCAATCGTTGGCAGGCGATTGCACGACCAGGTAGCCGGATTAGTCCAATCACCCGACTGAACAGATTCGCAGTTGCCATCACTCGACTTAACGTAGTGGCTATTCGCTACAGAACTGCGTGTAGCAGTCTGCGTAAGCAGTAAAACAAGCAGGATGTAGAGAAACGGGTGCATCATGCGGGCATTTATCGGTGAAGATAGATAGGTTCGTCCGATGCTCAACAGGACGTGACATAGGATGCTCGAATTTGAATGCTTCCTATTCCATTTGCTTATCCCTCATTCCGATTTATGATGAGTGTGGCCGCAACCAGGTCCCTACATTTGTGACGTACTGTGATGCGCTAGTTGTGTCACGGCTACCACCACATGATAACAACAGATATTTGCATAATTGGCGCAGGTCCGGTGGGTCTATTTGCCGTTTTTGAAGCCGGTTTATTGAAAATGCGGTGTCATCTGATCGATGCCCTGCCACAGGTGGGTGGACAGCTTTCGGAGATTTATCCACAGAAGCCGATTTATGACATTCCCGGTTATCCAGCCATCAACGCACAGACGCTGGTGGACAACCTGATGGAGCAGATTGCGACCTTCAATCCGGGATTCACACTAGGCGAGCGCGTGGAAGGTCTGGATCGGCAAATCGATGGTTCTTATATTGTTACAACGAACGATGGAACAACCGTTCACTGTCAGGTAGTGGTCATTGCCGGAGGATTAGGCTGTTTTGAACCCAGAAAGCCAGAAATTGTCAACCTGGAGTTATTCGAAGGAAAAGGTGTTGCCTACATGGTGAAGAATCCCGAACAGTTACGCAACCGTCGGGTGGTATTGGCCGGTGGTGGCGATTCAGCCCTCGACTGGACGATTTTTCTAGCGGATATTGCCAGTGAAGTAACGCTCGTCCATCGGAGTGATACGTTCCGGGGAGCGCCCGATTCGGCCGAGAAAGTAGTCAACCTCGCGAATCAGGGTCGCGTCAATCTGGTGCTGCAATCGACGATTACCAGTATCAACGGGAATGGCCATCTGAATGAGGTTGTCATTACAGCGAAAGACAAAACCGTAACCACACTACCCGCCGATCACCTGATCCCGCTCTTTGGCCTGACGCCGAAACTCGGTCCCATCGCCGATTGGGGCCTGAGTATCGACAAATCGGCCATCAGCGTCAACACGACGGATTACTCGACCAACGTCGAACGGATTTACGCCATTGGCGACATCAATACGTATCCCGGCAAGCTGAAACTGATTCTGTGCGGCTTCCACGAAGCGGCTTTAATGTGCCAAAGTGCATTTCACTACGTTCATCCCGACCAGAAACTGAGTTTCAAGTACACAACCGTAAACGGGGTGCCAACTTTTTAATATAAGTCGATAGTCATTAGTCAACAGTCGTCAGTGCTGATGCGAAAGCACGAAAGACTATCGCCTGACGACGACTGACTGAATTTCCCTATGATCACATTCACTGTAGAAGACCGAAACGGCGAGCAACAGCCGATAGAAATACCGGAAGGCATTAACCTGAACCTGATGGAAGTACTGAAAGCGTCGGACTATGACATCCTGGCGACCTGTGGGGGCATGGCCCTCTGTGCGACCTGCCACGTACAGGTTCTCGACGGACTTGATGCGCTACCATCCGCGCAGGATGCCGAACTGGATATGCTGGACACCTTACCCGACGCCGACTCAGACAGTCGATTAGCCTGCCAGATTCGGGTCAATGAATCGCTGGAAGGCGCTGTTTTCAGAATCAAAGGGGAACCGGGATTTATTTGATTTTATTGATTACTATGACTTTACTTTCGCTTGTATAACCCGGATAATCAAAATCATGTCAATCAATTTAATCAGATAAATCCCGCCGGGCTGCCGTTGCAGTTTAAACCTCTTCAAGTAACGTATCGAAGGAGATAAACTGGTTCCCGAACCGATGCTCGATCCGTTTACGCAACCCATCGGCGTGAATTTCCAGATAGGTGTTGTAGTCTTCCATTGTGTTGAAATCGAGCTGAAAGGAATACGTTACGCCACCATTGTCAAGCTCGGTTAGTAGTCGAAGAATTCGATAGCTAACGGGCAATCCCGTAGCCACAGCGGCTGGTACAAAAAAACGCTTCATCCACCGAAGCCAGTCGTCAGCGATCTCGCTGGCAACGCTGTAGGTTGTATTGTAAAGAATCATAAGGGCTCAACAAGCGATTGGCAATGTAAGTTGGCTATTTGGTTGTTTCTTTGCCAATCAAACAACTAACTTGACTCATGTATTCCGGATTAGTACACGCCCACTCGGGGCTTCGCTGGATAGCCCTTATTTTATTACTAGCGGCCGTTGTCACTGCCATCAGCAAATGGCAGGGACGTAGTGGTTATACAGACGGTAACCGTAAACTGTACCTGTTCACCCTGATTTCAGTGCATACACAATTGATTCTGGGGCTGATTCTGTTGTTTATAAGCCCGAAAGTTAATTTTAGCCTGATGAGCGACAAGCTGTACCGCTTCTACAGTGTTGAACACACAACCGGCATGCTGATCGCTATTGTGCTCATCACCATTGGCTATTCTCGCTCCAAACGCGCTTCCGATGCCATCACTAAGCAGCGGTTAGTCGGAATTTTCTACGGTTTAGGCTTATTGCTCATTCTGGCTTCCATTCCCTGGCCTTTCCGGATTGTCGGCGCAAACTGGTTTTAATTAATACGTATCACTCGCGGTTTCGACCTACGAATCAGCGGCCTCTCAATGCTTACGCAAAAGCATTGAGAGGCCGCTGATTTATTTAAATAAGCGGCTAACCCGTCCGAACGTAGTACATTAAATTCCAAAAAATAAACGCAAATTTTCAGTTTTCAGGACACTTAGCCTCAGCAACTTAGGGGTTTTGGCACGTAAAATTGACATTAAAAGTGTAGAAACTTTTCCTCATTTAATAGGTAGTTCGGTTCATATTCGATACTTTTAAGCATGTAACTTGGATTTGACCCACTTCTATTATGAGAAAAATGCTCCTGGCAGTAGTTTGTACTGTCTCGTTTGGCATCGTTCAAGCACAAACCGTACCCACCGTAACGGAAGCTTCTAAAGCCTCATTAACAGAAGCAAATTTTTACGAAAAAATCCCCGTCGTCAAAGAGATTATCAGCTTCGCCAAGGAGCACCTTTCGATTCGATATCGCTCCGGCGGCACCACAACACGGGGCTTCGATTGCTCCGGTTTTACCCGCTTCTGCTTTAAACATTTTGGTGTCTCTCTACCTCATTCCAGCGCTGCCCAGGGAAACGTTGGTGAAGCGGTAGCCAAAGACGAAGCGCAACCCGGCGACCTGATCCTCTTCAAAGGTCACGGGTCGGGCGGCAACCGGATTGGCCACGTTGGTTTGATTACAGAAGTTATTGGTGATAAAGTCAAATTCATTCATTCAGCCTGGAACGGGGGCGTTCGATACGATTACCTCCACGCTTCTTATTATCAGCAACGGTTTATGGGCATTCGGCGTGTTGCTCACCTGCTGGCTGAAAAGTAAAGCGGCCGGAGAGCCGCTTAAATTTCACGATATTACATAAGAGCGGCTTTCCGGCCGCTTTACTTTTTTAAGGTCGTTCCAGCACCCTGCTTAACAGCCTCGGCTACTTCATCGGCGTGGCAGATGATAACCTTCGCTACGCCATTACCCAAAGCCTTAAACGCATTGTCTAATTTAGGAATCATGCCTTTATTGATGGTTCCGGCGGCTTTGTGGTCAGCATAGAGGGACGGGTAGAGTTCATTGATGACGCTATTGTCGTCGGCTGGGTCTTTCAGAACACCCTTTTTTTCAAAGCAATAGACCAGCGTTACGTTGTTGTGCCGAACCATATCTACCGCAATCGCCGAGGCCATTGTGTCGGCATTTGTATTGAGCAAATCACCGCCACGGGTATACGTAATGGGCGCAAAAACGGGCGTCAAGCTCTGCCGCAAAAAGAATTGAATCTGGCCCGAATCGACTTCCTCAATATCGCCGACCATCCCATAATCAATGTCCTTAACAGGACGTTTTCTGGCCAGAACAGTACCCCCATCGGCACCCGTCAGCCCAATGGCATCAACGTCCAGCGCCTGAAGTTTAGCGACAATTTGCTTGTTGACTAAGCCACCGTACACCATCGTCACCACGTCGAGCATGGGTTGATCCGTGATCCGTCGACCGTCAACCATTTTGGTCTCAATACCCAGTTTCTCCGCCACCTGCGTCGCTATTTTTCCGCCACCATGCACCAGCAGTTTAGGACCGACCAAACTGGCGAAGGCTTTTAAAAAACGGTTCAATGCCTCCGGATTATCGATGACATTGCCGCCAATTTTTATAACAGTTAGGTTATCCATTATCTTTTTTAAACCCGGAGAGACGGAGGCTTTCTATGGTTTACATTGTTTTTAAGATTTCTTTCAATACCGCCTGAGCCGACCACTCCCGGTTGGCAGCCTGTTCAATTACGAGCGACTGCGGGCTATCCAGTACCTCATCAGCCACTTTTAAATTACGACGAACGGGCAGACAGTGCATGAACTTTCCGTTGTTGGTCAGGCGTAAATCGGCCATGGTGACGGCCCACGACGGGTCTTGCGTCAGTACCTGACCGTAGTGCGTATAGGACGACCAGTTTTTACCGTAAATAAAATCGGCACCGGCAAACGCTTCATCCTGATTATAGATCACACGGGCATTGCCAACAAATTCGGGGGCGAGTTCGTAACCTTCCGGATGGGTCACCACAAACTCAACATGGCCTGCATTCGCGCGAACGTTCATCCATTCACAGAACGAATTGGCAACGGCCTGAGGTAGTGGTTTAAAATGCGGCAACCAGGTTAATACCACCTTCGGACGAGCTGGAATCAACGATGATTTCAATTGAGCTTCCTGAATTGTAATGCAGTCAGCGAGTGATTGCAACGGGTGGCGCGTCGCCGATTCCAGATTAACGATGGGTACACCTGCATACTTCGCGAACTGATGCATGACCTGCTCCCGGTAATCTTTATCCCGATCCTTAAGTTCGGCAAACGCCCGAATCGCGATTACATCACAATACCGGCCAATAACGGCAGCGGCCTCCCGAATGTGCTCCGCTTTGTCGCCATTCATGATGACGCCTTCTTCCATTTCCAGCCCCCAGCTATCCTGCCCAGCACCCACATTCAGCGTTATTACGTTCATGCCAAGGTTCTGAGCGGCTTTCTGGGTACTCAGGCGCGTCCGTAGACTGGAATTAAAAAAAATCAGGCCAATGGTTTTGTTTTTACCAAGGTGCTGATCGGCAAAGGGATTGGCTTTGGCATCGAGGCCGGATTGAATTAACGCATCGAGATTCGTGACGTCGGCAAGAGAAAGAAAATTGGTCATTATGGTTTAAACGCAAAGGCGCTAAGATAAGCGCAAGGAACGCAAAGATTTTTTACAAGTTGTTAACTACACGACGCATGCCGTTTTTCAATAAAGTCACATTGAAATTTATCAGCAATCCCAATCGGCATTCGGACAATCGCAAATAGGTTAATACTTGTGCCATATGCACATCCGTCAATACCTCAACTGCCTTTGATTCAATTATGACTTTTCCTTCAATCATTAAATCGATCCGATAACCTGCATCTAATTTAATTGACTCATAAACAATCGGCAGTATTTTCTGTCTCTCAACAAGAAGTTCTGCATTTAGAAGTTCATATGACAAACATTCTTCATACGCAGACTCAAGCAATCCAGAACCAAGCGTTCTATGAACTTTTAGGGCACAATCGAAAACAACACGAGATAACTCATTTTCCGTCATTGCGCTCCTTGCGTAACCGTTGCGCCCTTTGCGTTTAAACAATGTTGCAGCGCTTCCAGGAATTGATCGGCTTCGTCAATACCGATTGCCAGCGAGGGCAACAGTCGAATTGTGTTTTTTCCCGCTACACCCGTAAACTGCTTATGCTCGAACAGGAGCGTTTTACGGAGCGAATCGACAGGGAAATCATATTCAATACCAATCATCAGGCCCCGGCCACGCAGCTCTTTGTAGCCTCCAATCTGCCCGATGCCGTCCATTAAGTAGTTGCCTATGTTCGTAGCATTTTCCATCAATCCTTCGTCACGCATGATGTCCAGCACCGCAATAGCCGCCGTGCAGGCCAAATGATTGCCACCGAACGTAGTGCCGAGCAATCCGTAGCTGGCTTTGAACTTGGGGGAAATCAGAATGCCGCCAATAGGAAACCCGTTGCCCATGCCCTTTGCCATCGAAATAATATCGGCTTCGATACCGCTAAACTGATGCGAGAAAAACTTTCCCGACCGACCGTATCCACACTGAACGCCATCCAGAATCAGGACTGTGCCGGTTTCGTCGCAACGTTTACGAAGCGTTTGTAAAAACTCATCCGTAGCCACCTGGATGCCACCAACGCCCTGAATACCTTCGATGATTACGGCACAGGTTTCTGAAGTGATGCCGGTTCGGGCCGCTTCCGAATCGTTGTAAGGAAGGAACGTAACGTGCTGATTATAATTAATTGGAGCTACGATAGATGGATTATCGGTAGCAGCAACGGCTCCGGCCGTACGCCCGTGAAAGCTCTTTTTGAATGCGACTACCTTCGTACGACCGTTATGGAACGACGCCAGTTTGAGCGCATTTTCATTGGCTTCGGCCCCCGAATTGCACAGAAACAAGGCGTAATCAGGGTGGTCGGAAAGAGCACCCAATTTATCCGCCAGCTCCTGTTGCAATGGAATCTTGACCGAATTAGAGTAGAACGAAATCTTGTGCAACTGGTCCGTAAGCGCCTGTACGTATCGCGGATGCGTGTGCCCAACTGAAATCACGGCATGACCACCGTAGAGATCGAGATAGCGGGTGCCATTGACGTCCCACAGGTAGCTTCCCTGCGCACGAACGGGTTCAATGTCGTATAGCGGATAAACGTTAAAAAGCTCGGCCATTGTCGTAACAGGATAATTCGGCCGGATAATTTCGGCTCATCCGGCCTATTTTTAAAACAAGATGCAAGTTTACGGATAATCAGTTGGAAATGGGCTTAAAACACAAAAAGGAAGCTCGTTCAGCCTCCTTCTTTAGTAATTGGCAACATGATTATAACTGGGCTATAAAAGACCGAATGGCCTGAATGGCGGCTTCGGGTTGTTCAACCATACTCAAGTGCCCTGCGTTCTCAATGGGTGTTACCGTAATTTTGTCGGACAATTCAGCCTGCTGCGCCGTCTTTTCGAATGGCATCAGTTGATCTTCACGGCCCAGCACCAGCAAGATTGGAAACTGAGCGGTACGCAGCACATTTGTTCTGTCCGGACGACCGGCAATGGCTTCTACCCCCGCAATAAGAGCATCGACAGGCAAGTCCAGAAAACGATCGATCAATACCTGCGTTTTTTCGGAAGGATACGTAGTGGCCACCATTTTCGGCAATTGCTTTTGAATAAAGGGCACCGTTCCCTGGGCTTTCAGCTCATCAATGGTTTGCCGACGTATCTCTTTACGTTTTTCATCATCAGCGGTAGCTGTGGAATGGTACAGAATTAATCCCTGTACCATCTCAGGATGTTGCTCAGCGAATGCCAGCGCCATATAACCACCCATCGAATGACCAACCAACACGACGCTCGAAACTTGTGCGCTCTGCAATCGAGCATACAGATCTTCGGCATAGGCCTCAATTGTCTTATGATTCGTCAGGCGGGCAAAATCAGGTTTTAGTACCTGAGCATCCGAAACCAAATCGGCGTAGATGCCATCCCAAATGGAAGCATCTACGCCGTGGCCATGGATGAGACAAAGAACTGGTAAGTGACTCATTCCAAAAAAGTATGTGTGACTGTTTATGCGTTAATAACGCCCAGCAAAATCAGCACCAAGCCTACAATAAGGCCAATAGCACCAATTACGGCCAGAACGCCACCATTAGCTAGCAATAACAAGAGCAAACCGATAATTCCGATGATAATCCCCAAACGAATATTGCTATCCATCACTTTCGTCTGGTCGGGTGCTACGTGGTTTTTTATTTTCTTGTCAATCTTCTTGAGCATCATGCGCTCCATCAGCGTCGATTTTTTTGCGGAAGAAAGATTCGTCGTTACTGCCGCTTTGTTGCTGGTGTTCGTCAATAGGTCATTCAGGCGCGCCATGCGTTTGGTCAGCTTTTTGTTCGATGACAACTTGCTATCATTCCGAACATACGCTTCTACCTGGCTTATGGCCTGCTTTGTCTGCGCGAGCTGCTCGGCTGGTGCAGCCACGGGTGCAGGCGTTTCTACTGTTGCTGGTTGACTGGTCTCAATTGGTGTGGTGGTGGCAACGGCTTCGGGCTGCGCTGTTTTAAACTGTTCACGAGCAGTTGGCTGGAAGTAAGCTACCGGACGGCTGCACGACGAAATAAGAGCTGTGCCCAAAAGAGCGACAAAAAGGTGCTTGGAAAGCGTTCTCATAGTATACGATATAATTAAAATTGAACAATTGAGACTCATCCACAACAACTACAACTTGATAGGTTTGTTGTGATAAAAATGAAAAATAGATCAAAAGAGCCGAAATTTATACTAAATCCCGCTCAGCCGAATAAGCAGTTCGTCAGACAAGGATTTGATCAGGTAGTAAGCTTCGTCTATAGCAGGCCGAGCAAGAGGAGAACCGCACCACCCAAAAGACCGATAAGACCAATGGTTGTCGCCGTGCCGCTGCCAAAAATAAGCAGTAACAAACCGACAATAACCAATATGGCACCCAGTACCAGAAGCGGCTGGATTGCCATTGCTCTCTCAGGATTAGCCGGGGCGAGTTGCTTATTGATTTTCTTGTTCATCTTCTTGAGCATCATCCGCTCCAGCAGATTCATTTTCTTCGGTCCACTCACCTCTGTGGGCGTCAGGCTCGCCTTAGCAGAAGCGCTTGCCAGTAAAGTCCGCACCCGACTCAGTCGTTTCTGAACCGATTTATCAGCCGACAATTTGCTGTCGTTACGTACCAGCGCATCCATTTGATCCAGTGCCACATTCGCCTTGGCAACCTGTTCAGTTGGATCAGCTATTGCAACGGGAGTTGTGGTTTCAACAAGTGCAGGTGAAGGCGTTTCGGCAATCTTAGCGGGTGCATTTTTTGTTTGTGCAGTGGCGAAGTGTTCACGGGCGCTGGGCTGGAAGTAAGCCACTGGACGGCTGCATGAAGAAAGGATAGTAGCACCTAAAATGGTGGCAAAAAAATACCGGGAAAATGTGTTCATAAGGAGAGAGGTTTTAATGTAAACGTTTGAGACTCATCACAACAACCACAACCTTGTCGGTTTGTTGAGATAAAAGCTAAAAAAATAGATCAAACGAATTGGATAATACGGGAAATCCCTGTTTAACAGAAGAATTCTTCTGTTAAACAGGGATTTTATTTGGTATTGATTTAGTATGTTATAGCAACCCGACCAGGAGGATAACCGCACCCACCAGAACCGCGACAAGGCCAACCGTTGCCGCCGTGCCACTTGTCAGGATCAGCAGGAGCAACCCAATAATTACCAACACGGCACCAGCAGCCAGCGTACCAGAATTAGCCATTGCTTTCTCAGGATTGGCAGGAGCAAGTTGCTTGTTGATTTTCTTATTCATCTTTTTAAGCATCATGCGCTCCACCAGATTCATTTTCTTCGGCGCAGCCACCTCCGTAGGCGTCAGACTCGCTTTGGCAGAAGCCGATGCCAGCAACGTCCGCACCCGATTCAGGCGTTTCTGAACCGTTTTGTTCTCGGCCAACTTGCTATCGTTACGTACCAGGGCATCCATTTGATCCAGAGCGGTACTTGCTTTGGCAACTGGTTCGGCTGGAATAACTGTTGCAACGGGAGTGGTTGTTTCAGCAACGACAGAGGCTGGTGTTTCAACAGAGGCTACGGGTGCAGTTTTTGTTTGTGTAGTGGCGAAATGTTCACGAGCACTGGGCTGAAAATAAGCTACCGGACGGCTGCAGGCAGCAAACAGCGTAATCATCAACGCACTTCCCAGTAGTTTGTGGGTAATGTTCCTCATAACAAGAATGGTTATTTAATTGAGTGTAATAAATGAACTATCAGTTAGGTAACTACGGAAAGTTTCATTTGTTGACACGTACTAAAAAATAACTAAAAAAAGACAGCCCCCGATTTCAATCAAGAAATCGGGGGCTGTCTTTTTAGGTACGTTTATCAGGCTACCGAGCGTATTTGATGGGTACTGGATTTGCCAAATTTCTCGCGGGCATATTCCAGACTAACCGTAAGTTCTTTAACACCCGTTTGGGATGGCATCTCAAACATGGCATCGGTAATAATCGATTCGCAGATAGAGCGCAGCCCCCGTGCGCCAAGACCATATTGCAACGCCTGGTCAACAATGTAATTCAACGCGCTGGGGTCCCAATGAAGTTTGATGTCTTCCATTTGGAAGAGCTTATCGTACTGCTTGGTGATCGCATTTTTAGGCTCCGTCAAAATTTGCATCAGCGCCGAGCGGTCGAGTGGTTCAAGGTGCGTCAGCACGGGCAACCGACCGATCAGTTCGGGAATCAGTCCGAATGATTTCAGATCAAGTGCCGAAATGTACCGCATCAAATGGCCTTTTTCGAGCATGTCATTTAATCGGCGGTCTCCCGAGAAACCAATGGGCCGCGTGTTGATTCGCTTGGAAATATGCCGCTCGATACCATCGAATGCTCCGCCACAGATGAACAGAATATTTTCGGTATTCAGCGCAATCAGCCGCTGATCGGGGTGCTTACGTCCACCCTGGGGTGGTACGTTCACGACCGATCCTTCGAGCAATTTCAGTAGTGCCTGCTGAACGCCCTCACCACTGACATCACGAGTAATACTGGGATTATCGGACTTGCGGGCAATTTTATCAATCTCATCAATATAGACGATGCCGCGTTCAGCTGCTTCAACATTGTAGTCGGCGGCCTGCAACAGGCGTGTCAATATGGTTTCAACATCTTCGCCAACGTAGCCAGCCTCCGTAATAACGGTTGCATCGGCAATGCAGAAGGGCACTTCCAGAATTTTGGCAATGGATCGGGCCAGGTAGGTTTTGCCGGTTCCCGTTTCACCAACCATGATAATGTTCGATTTTTCAATCGTAACGTCATCGTCGGTTTTGGGCTGCATCAACCGTTTGTAGTGATTATAGACGGCAACGGTAATCGATTTTTTGGCATCATCCTGACCAATAACGTACTGGTCGAGGTGTCGCTTCATATCAACGGGTTTGATGAGGTTAATCTTCACCTCCGTCGGTTCACTCTGCCGGGGGCGCGTTTCTTCCATCACCACCTGATGACCCTGCTCAATGCAGTAGTTGCAGATGTGTGCGTCGATGCCCGACAGCAGCAGCGTTACTTCGTTTTTGCGCCGTCCACAGAACGAGCAACTAATTTGTGGCATGAACGTTTGCAGGGTAAATGGGCTGGGGGTTAGTCGATAATAAACGAGTGACTACGCCTATTATCTGAATTTTAAAACAGTTTGGTATAAATGCTTATCAAACCAATTTCAGCAAAAATAACCACCTCAGATGAGTATGCGTTCTTGGTTCTCAACAAAGTTATCCATTGGTAAGCAAACAGCCAAGTGTTTATATACTGGCACGAGTCACCACGCCAGCCTGCCAATAAAAAAGCGCGAGAATTACGACCTGTAATCCTCGCGCTTTAGCAACTAGCTAATTGTCAGACAGTGGCTTATTTTTCCCGACGTAGTACGTCATCAATCAGGCCATATTCTTTCGCTTCTTCGGCGCGCATCCATTTGTCACGATCCGAATCTTTCTCAATTTGCTTAACGTCTTTGCCCGAATGCAGCGCCAGGATTTCGTATAACTCTTCGCGAAGTTTAACGATTTCACGAGCGGTAATTTCGATATCGACCGATTGTCCCTGTGCACCACCCGATGGCTGGTGAATCATGATCCGGGCGTGTGGAAGCGCTGAGCGTTTTCCAGCGGCACCGCCAGCCAATAACACAGCACCCATCGAAGCGGCCAGACTCGTGCAGACAGTCGCTACGTCGGGCCGGATGTGTTGCATGGTGTCGTAGATACCCAGACCGGCATAAACAGATCCACCAGGGCTATTCAGGTACATGACGATGTCCTTTTTCGGATCGGCCGATTCCAGGAACAGCATCTGGGCAATAATAATATTGGCAATATTATCGTCAACGGGTAGTCCCATGAAGATAATGCGATCGGCCATCAACCGCGAGAATACATCTACTTCCCGGAAGTTCATTGGACGCTCTTCAATGACCGAGCGGGTCATGTTTTCAACAGTGTGGTTTACGTAACCGTCCACGGTCAGACCGTTAAGCCCCATGTGGTGCACGGCATATTTGCGGAATTCTTTTTCGTTATTCATAATTGGGTTTACTCCTTTGATTTGAAAACCAATAACGGTTGGTGTAAGTTCGAGAATTGTTTCGTCACAAAATTGCGTTATCATTCCGAAAATTAGTATCGGTTTTGGTTTAGAATTTATCGTCGTTACTTGATATGAAGACATCCATCGAAGAAAAAATACGTCTTGAACGGCTCCAGCGTGGTTTATCGCAGGAAAACATGGCCGATCTGCTGAATTTATCCACCACAGCCTACGGCGATATCGAGCGCGGGAAAACTGATCTGACCCTCTCTAGGTTGACCCAAATTGCCAACGTACTGGCGATATCACCCCTTACCTTGCTCAGCGACGAAGCCATTCCCGCGCAGGTTATTGAGCCAAAAACAAACGAATTAATCAGTCATGAGCTTGAAACCCTCCGGCTACTGGTTGAAAAACAGCAGATCGAGTTAGACAAACTGCGCCTGGAAGCTGACTATTGGAAACGCAAATATGACGAGCGCATCGCCATGGAACTGCTACGTTCGATGGGCGTCGAGCAGACCCGCGAGCGGATCGGGTTTTGATTTTTTACATTTACTTTCCTAATTGGAACGCGTATGATACGACCAGCTTAATCATACGCGTTCCAATGACAATTAGCTATCTAAAATGAACGAACACAGTAAAATCTTCCTGTACAAATACCTTAACAATGCCTCCCCTACCGGCTTCGAATCGTCGGGGCAGCAGATTTGGCTGGATTACATTAAACCTTATACCGACGAATACATCGTCGATACGTATGGTACCGCCGTTGGCGTGATCGGGCCGGGCAAAGACTACAAAGTCGTTATCGAAGCCCACTCCGATGAGATTTCGTGGTTTGTCAATTACATCTCCGACGATGGCTATCTATTCGTTAGGCGAAACGGGGGCTCCGACGCGGTCATTGCCCCGTCGATGCGGGTGAATCTGCATACGAAAAAAGGCGTTGTGGAAGGTGTGTTCGGCTGGCCCGCTATCCACGTTCGAGATCTTGCCAAAGACACGGCGCCTAAAGTAACGGACTTGTTCATCGACGTAGGGGCGGCTACCAAACAGGAGGTGCTGGATATGGGCATCCATGTGGGCACCGTCTGCACGTTCGTTGATGGGCTGATGGAATTGAACCAGCGTTACTACGTGGGTCGGGCGTTAGATAACCGCGTGGGTGGTTTCATGATCGCCGAAGTGGCCCGGCTGCTAAAAGAAAACAACGTAACGCTGCCCTTTACGCTGTATGTCGTCAATGCGGTTCAGGAAGAAATTGGCCTGCGTGGTGCCGAAATGATTGCCCGTCGCCTGAAGCCCGACCTCGCTATCTGTACCGACGTAACGCACGATACGCAATCACCAAAGTATGACAAAAAAGAACAGGGTGACCTGAAATGTGGCGATGGTCCGGTGCTGTGCTACGGCCCAGCCGTGCAGAATAACGTACTGGATTTCCTGATCGACGTAGCTGAACAACAGAACATTGCGTTCCAGCGGCAGGCTGTCAGTCGTTCCACGGGTACAGATACCGATGCATTCGCTTACGCTACCGAAGGAATTGCCTCAGCCCTGATTTCGCTGCCACTCAAGTACATGCACACGACTGTCGAAACCGTGCACATGGACGACGTACAGAACGTTATCAAGTTGATGTACGAAACATTGCTGGCCTTGAAAGGAGATGAGGATTTTCGGTATATAAAGTAAGAAACACAAAGAAGTAGCCGGACGATTTCCGGCTACTTTTAATTATCTTGTACTGTTATCGGTCAAAAGATGAAAGAACTGATATTTTTAGTTGAAGAAGATCCGGAAGGCGGCTATACTGCACAAGCCGTAGGCGAAAATATATTTACTCAGGGTGAAACGATGGCTGAGTTGAAAACGATGATCCGAGATGCGGTTGACTGTCATTACGATCATCCATCACAATGGCCGCAATTAATCCGGCTTCATTTTGTGAAAGATGAGGTATTTGCCTTATGAAAATACCACGCAATCTAACTGGATTGGAACTGATAAAGCTATTAAAACCATTCGGTTATGAAGCGGTTCGTCAAACGGGCAGCCATATCCGAATTCAAACTATGCAAAACGGGCAGCATTACGAAACTATCCCGCGCCATGATCCGATCAAGATAGGCACCTTGAATAATATACTAAAAAATATTGCTGAACACTTTGACCTATCAAAAGAAGAATTGGCAAAACAGCTGTTTGAGTAATCTCTAACAACCACCCTATATAAAAGCTGTGATCAAGCCTATGTACGAAACATTGCTGGCCTTAAAAGGAGATGAAGATTTCCGGTATATAAAGTGAATTCGTGAGCTGGGCAGCAAAAATAATTTTTGCTGCCCAGCTCACTATCGGTATAAGTAATTTGCCTTACTGAACTGTCATAATTTATAATAAATCACTCATACGTATATAGAGACTCGTTAATTAGATTATTACCTGTTATATAATAAAAAAAACTAGCTTCTTACCGACGTAAACAGGCTTTGCCAAGGAAAAATACTCACCTTCTTATGTTGAAACTAGTAGCATAAATACTTATTTACTCATCTGTTTTTTCAATTCATTCATTGCTGAGTATATACGCTTATTAGTCAATCTTTTCGCCGGCTCAAGCGCTATAAATCAATTAGTTACACGGATATTTTTTTAAAGAGTTTTTAATCTCTCCACTAGATTATTCTCTATAATTTCACGCTGGATACCGATAAAGTTAGTTAGCTTTTTTTCTGGTGTCTATTAATCAATTGGAGTGAAAACTTTTCTTTTCTAAATTATTACCTGACGTTATACACATGAAGCAATTGAGCTACCTTATTGGGTTGCTGTCAATAGCTACGTTAAGTTCTTGTCATACAAGTTATACAGCGCGTAATAGCCATCAAGAACTTCCTACCGACGTAGCTAAAATCGACCTGCCTTTATCAGAAGGAATAAAAAATAACTACAAGGATTTTGCGAAACTTGGTTATCAGAAAGGAGATAAAATAAAGGATATTACTTTCCTGTCAACCGACGGCGCAAAATTTTCACTTTCAGGAATTCTGGAAAATAATAAACCGCTCCTGTTGGTTACAGGCAGTTACACCTGTGACATAAGCCGCCTTAACATACCGGATGTCAATGCATTAACCGCGAGATACCGAGACAAATTAAATATCTATCTTGTTTATACGATTGATGCCCATCCGTCCGATACGATCAGTCCTTATTCAAAAAACAATCGAATAGAGATTGCTCCGGCAAATGTTAGAGATCACATTGAAGCGAAACAAGCCAAAACGTATGGAGAAAGGAAGCTGCTTGCGAAAAAATGGCAACAGAAGAATGCGCTCCTGGCTCCTGTCTTAGTAGACAATCCGACAAATGATTTCTGGTTAGCTTTTGGGCAAGCACCCAATATGGCTTATTTGATCGAACCTGACGGAACGGTTTATTTTAAACAGGCATGGTTTAAGTTTCCCGATCTGGACGATTCAATTAAGAGGTTACTACGTAATCAGCAGAAGAGCAGTACCAGCCCTTGATAGGTAAGCTCCCATCAAGTCGAAGCATACATTGACTTGAAAGAGACAGCTTCCACAAGTTACCGTTCAATCAATAGCACCGGATTATACCTCATATAATTTGGTGCTATTGCTATTTTTGGAACGTAATAGAGCATAGCATCTCGCTAAACCTTGCTCGATATCCACTAATCTACGTTCCTCTTCATGAACCTATCTTTTATCAAATCGTTGCTGGCGGTTATGCTGTCAGTAGTGGCCTTATCGTGTGCAGATCACGTAAGCCCGCAAGTTCCTCTCTTACAGGATTCCTGGATAAGCGGCTGGGATTCCCAGAAAGTACTGACGATTCCCAAAGGCCAGCGGCCCGATCCGTCAACTTATCTGCAAGCCCCCTACATTACGTATCAACTGGCCTTATTTAAAAACGGAGCCTCTTACTTAGTCACTAAAAAAGCACTGGATGATTACGGCCGGGAGTTGTTAGGTTACCCGGATAATTCACAATTTGTGATGGCGAAACAGGAAATGGATGCGATGTTGTTAAAAACGGCAAAGAACGTAGCGGCTATCGAGGTGGAACTGGGCATTCCGGCCAATAGCTGGCAGGGCAAACCCTTAGTTCGAATTGATATTCCCAATCCGGAAGAGTTGCACGTCCGTTTACCATCGGGGAATGAGATGGGCACCAACAACCTTTGGTTACCCGGCGGCAAATTACCTACGGGTTATTCGGAAGCCGTCGTAGATCGCATTCCGAAAGGAAAGTATACTGAAACAGATTTGTAATAGAGTATATGAAAGAATTGGCCAAGGAAAGCTGGAACTATAGCTTATTAGAAAGTGAGTCGGGCGATTTTATTTTTAACGTAGTAAGTGGCTCTGTGGGGTTATATGAGATTAAAATCTCCCTGACGCCGGACGAGATCAGACGGTACACAAAGGAAGGGAATTCATATCTGGCGATCCTGGCCAACGAAATACGCAGCAACGAATCAAATTTCCAAACCCGAAAAGTGGCTTAAACGAGTAGCTGGTGGGGTTTCGATCGCTGACAAAGCTCAGCACTTTGTCAGCGATTGATACTTTGTTGCTTCGGAACGTATGCCAGTATGCAGGTCTTCAATACGTCAATCAGTCGAGTCTTGACCTGCTCGCGGTTTACAGCCAGGCATACTTCACGAGTGGGCTCTGGAAACTGGAAGTTCCGTATGTATTTTTTGCGATCCTCCGAGAGTTCGACCACCGCCAGTTCGGGCAAAATGGTGATGCCGCCGTTCCGGTCAACCATCCGCATCAGGGTTTCGATGCTTCCTGACTTATAGTTAAAACTGCTGCCAAATGTGCTGTTTCGGCTCAATTCGCAGAGTTTCTGGATTTGAGTACGGAAACAATGGCCTTCTTCCAGCAACCAAAGTTCATTGGGTTCTATATCACTGGGCAAAATATACTGCTTATTATACAGCATCGTTTTTTCCGAGACATAGGCGTAAAACCTCTCTTTATAAAGCGGGATTTCCTGCAACGCCGGATCGTCTGACAGCGAGGCAACAATGCCTACGTCCAGGTTACCCGTTTTTAGCTCATTGACGATTCGTTCGGTGATCATTTCCGAAATGTGCAGACGAATTTCGGGGTACTGCTGAATAAACGCTTGCACAAAATGCGGTAGTAAATAAGGAGCAATGGTAGGAATCACACCGATTTTTAGCTCACCCGATAAATCTCCGTTATAATGTCGGGCCAGTTCATTCAGCCGACCTGCCTCGCGAAGAATCACTTTACCCTGATCAATAAGTTGCCGCCCAATGGGTGTCGGAATAATGGGTTGCTTGGTGCGATCAAAAATCTTTACACCCAGTTCCTCTTCCAGTTTTTTGATCATCATGGACAGGGTAGGCTGAGTGACATTGCAATGGTCTGCGGCCTGAACAAAATGACGAAAATTATCGACGGCGGTAATGTATTCTAACTGCTGGATATTCATTGGATAAGCGAATGCTACTTGATTTGTTATGTCTACAGCCCGAACAAATCACTAAAACGATATAGACATAGTGATTTAGATCACAAAAATCATCAATAATATCTATAGAAACACAAAAAACATCAGCTTGAACTAGGTGAATTTATCTGGCGTAGCCAAGTGCATACATCTGACAACAAAAAGGCCAGTTGCTACGTAGCGACTGGCCCTTTTCTATAAACTTACTCTTATCTATTGGTTCCGTCTGCCACCTCCTCCCTGACCGCGTTGCCCCCCCTGCCCCCTGGTTGGCTGGCTGAAGGGGTCTCTCGGTGGTGTAACCCCTGCATTAAACTTGCGCAGGTTATACACGAAGCTGATCATAAAATAGCGGTTCAGCACGCGGCTTCGCACTTCCTCCGTGTACGTATCCGTTACGTTCCGCACGATGCTCTGGTTCTGGTTCAGCAAATCGAACGCCTGAAACCGCAACTCCCCCTGATTTTGCTTGAACAACTGCCGGGCCAGCGTTGCATTCCAGAGCGTATACGACTGGTTGAAGCTGGCCGAGCTACCGCCGTAATGGTTGTAATAAACATTGGTCGAGAAGGTAAACTTGAGCGGCAATTGGTAGTAGACATCGAGCGTAACCGTCTGGTTCAGGAAGGTCGTATTCTGCTGCGGCTGCAACGAATATTTAGCCGATTGCCAATTGATATTGCCCGACAGGTTCAGGTCTAATTTCTCCGTAAAATTTGAGCTTATCGTAGCGCCCTGACCAATCAGCCAGTTTGTAGCCCGGTTCGATTGTCTATTTATGAAGCTCGTTCCCTGATTGTGCGTCAGGTTGGTCGATAGATTCAAATTGGTTTTCTGCGCCCCTAACTTAAGCGGCCGACCCAGTACCAGCGACCCGTTGATAGTATAGTAGCCATTGGTATTCACGGGTGTGGTTGTCTGTGCGCCCGTTGACGTGAACTCCGTTGAATTGACGATTTTATTATCCGTCCGACTCGCATTCAGAAAGACAAACGTATTACGGAATGTGGCCGCATCGAACCGGTTGTAATTCAGCGATATGGTATGCGCGTATTCGGGTTGCAGAGCAGCATTACCGTTCTGAATATTAAGCGGATTCGTATTATTCGCTACCGGTTGCAACTGATTAACTGACGGTGCGTTGACACGGGTCCGATAGTTCAGACGTAACGTCCGGCTCTTACCAAAATTATAGGTGAATAAGGCGTTGGGCAACAGATTCGAAAACGACCGATTCAGGCTTCTCTCCTGACTGCTCAGGTTGTCAGAATTGAGACTTGCCTGCTGGGCATCCAGCCCAAACGCGTACGTGTATTTCAGCCTTTTTGTCTGCCACGTCAGTCCTCCCCGATTCGTTATATAATCGTTTATGAAGTTGTTACTCAGTTGGGGATTCAACTGATCGTACTGATTTGTCAGGCCATTGAAATCATTGACTGCCCGGTTCGACGTATTGTGATTGTCCGACAGATTATAATGAAACTCAAGTGTTTGACGTAGCGAAAGCGGCTCGGTATAACTTACGTTGATCGTGTTGGTCATCGAACGCGTTTGCTGATTGTTGCGCTGGTTGATGGTCTGCGTGGTGATGCCCGTTATCGTGTCTTTTGTGATAATGCCAGACGTCAGACTAGTCGATGATCCATTAAACTGATTGACCGACTTATTGATCCCTTCGTTATTCTGGTTGTTAGCCCCGATCGTCCAGTTCACCGAAAAACTTCGGCCTTTCTTGCGAAACTTACGAAACAGCAGCAACGAGTTATTTCCCGTAAAACCGTTGCCTGCCGAGGTATAATTGGTCACGCTCGAATTGGCCATGACACCTTCATTGGTGACGGTTCTCGCTTCACTTTGATTGTTGTAGTCTGAATTTATCCACGAAAGGCTCGGAATAACCCGGATTGTTGTCAATGAATCAATCCGGTAATCGAGCCGGAGATTGACCCGCTGATTGGTATTGGTATTGTCGGAACCATTGGTCTGATCGCGTACAAATCCGGCATCAGGCCGGGTCGTTGTGCCCGACGTACCACTGGGAATTACGTTTTCCCGATGACTTTGCTGGTTGGTGAGCGTGTTGGTATTGCTGGCATTATAGCTGCTGACAACGTCAACTTTTTTGCCCCAGCCATCCCGATAATTAATACCTGCGGCCCATGACTGTGTGATGGCGTTGCTGCCCACCTGGCCCGCTCCATTACCACTTCCGCCACCGGCGCCACCCCGCACTACGTTGCTGCCCCCTCCGCCACCCTGGCCCTGGCCTGCCCCACCGAAGTTATTGCCGAGGCCTAAATCACTCGCCGTAAAGCCCTGCTGGTTGACGTTATTGGCCATACCCAGCACCGAAATCTGGCGGCCATTATTAAACTGGTTCAGACTCACCCGACCCGAATAACGAGCGTCATCACCGGGTTTTGGACCAGCCCCAATGGTCTGCTGGCCGAACGAACCTTTTCGTTTATCCTTTTTGGTCGTAATGTTGATCGTCTTCTCGCGGTCGCCGTCGTCCACGCCCGAAAAAGCGGACTGTTCCGATGATTGGTCGAAAAGCTGCACTTTGTCGATAATATCGGCGGGAAGATTTCGGGTAGCCATTTTTGGATCATTACCAAAGAATGGTTTACCATCGACCAGTATTTTTGTAATGGATTGTCCCTGTGCTTTCACATTCCCGTCTCGGTCGACCTCAACACCCGGCAGTTTCTTGAGCAAATCCTCGACCTGCGCGTTGGGCCTGGTTTTAAACGATCCGGCATTGAATTCCAGCGTATCACCTTTCACAGCGATGGGTGCGCGTTCGCCCTGTACCGACACTTCTGTAAGGGTTTGCGATTGCGCTACTATATCTATGGTTCCGGCGTCGGCAATGGGATCGTCTTTCGTGACAGAAATACGTTTGGCACGGCCACGGTAACCTACATACGTTACCAGCAACCGGTATTGCCCTTCCGCTACTTTCAGAAATTCAAACTTCCCGTCGCCATCCGTAATGCCGAACGAAACGAGCGACGAATCTTTACCCGATAACAACGATACCGACGCTTCCATGAGCGGTTTCCGACTCACCGAATCCACAACGGCGCCCCGGATAGTTTGCGCGAAGCCGTTAGTACTGAGTACAGTGAAATGTAAGATGCATAATGCGCTCCACAGCAGCCATCTGGTAACTGTTCGTCTTTTCATTACACGTTGGGGGCCACGCGGTCCATTTTTCATTTTACTTTGTACATTTTCAGCTAGTAATCATTTCACTTAATTGCGACCCTGAAAGCCGCCATTCTGCATCATTTTCTGCCTGAAATCGGCCATGCCTTTCCGGCGAAGTTGTTCCATTTCCTCCGACGTAACGGTTTTTGCATCCGCTGGCGGCTGAACGGCACTGGCAGCAACGGCTTCCATCGAGATACCGGTTGCCTTGTAGGATTCATTATCCGATTCAATCAGCAAGACCACGCCTTGAGGAGGTGTCAGATCGGCAACGGGCGAGTAGGTAAACGGCAAATCAGTGGTATACCAAATCGTATAAGGCAACTTCCGGTGCGTAGCGGTCGCTTTGTGGCACACATAACCCGCAATTTTCTTGGTTTTATCACTAGCTACCCAATCCGTCGCGGCTGGCATGGGTTTTTCAGAGCGATACGTCTCTTTCGTTACCGAATCTTTCTTTACCGTTAACAGGTCGATTCGCTTCCGATTGGCCAGGTCCAGAAAGGTTTCCTGTTCAAAAGGCGGGCTCATACGTGGGCCTGTTCGCTGTGGCCGCTGGCCATCTCCGCCCGCTGCACCATCCGCTTGCCGACGGAACATCATGCCTTGCGGACGGTCGCGTTCTTCCTTGGCCATCGTGCCGGAGAAAACGAGCTTCTGGGTGAACGAGATTACTTCAGGAGCACCTTCGGGCGCATCAGGTGCGCCGGGGCTTCCCGGCCGAACTTCCTGCCCATTGATGTTCATGCGCATCTGCGACCGATCAATCTGACGCATGCCTTCATACGTAATTTTACCAGATGCCGAGGCCGTTGTCTGGGCGTACAGCGTCGTGGACAATAGACTAGCCACGAGTGCGGAGAATAGGTATTTTTTCATGGTAGAATGAGCAATTGATATAGTAAACGTTGCACAAAATTCTCAACTCTCAGACAAAATCTTGTTAAATGCAGTTAAATCGGTGTTAAATCGGCTTTTTAAGCCACTGAATGTCTGCTTTATGACACCCAAACGCATTATTTCGCTTGTGCCATCGCAAACCGAACTACTCTTCGATCTCGGTCTTGACGAAAAGATTAGCGGCATAACGAAATTTTGTATTCACCCCGCTACTAAAGTTAAGGACAAAGTGATCGTAGGCGGCACCAAAACCCTGAACATCAACAAGATTCAGTCGTTACGTCCCGATCTGATTATTGCGAATAAAGAAGAAAATACGCGTGAAGAAATTGAGGAGCTTCAACGTCAATACGTTGTTCATATCACCGATGTGGTAAGCCTGCCCGATGCGCTGGCCATGATTCGGGACGTGGGGAAATTAGTGGGGAAAAGCTCCGAAGCTGAACACATAGCCCAAACTATAGAGACAACTCTATGCCCCCTGCCGGTTGCCCCTCGCCCATCAGTCGCTTACTTCATCTGGCGCAGGCCGTATATGGTGGCGGCTAATGCTACGTTCATTCACTCGATGCTCGAAGTCGCTGGTTTTCAGAACGTTTTTGCCGATCGAACGCGCTATCCAGAAATCACGCCCGACGATCTGAAAGCAGCCCAGCCCGACTTGATTTTCCTATCGTCAGAACCATATCCGTTTTCAGACAAACACGTCGCTGAAGTTCAGGCAATCTGCCCATTGGCACACGTAGTGGTTGTGGATGGCGAGTTGTTTTCGTGGTATGGCAGCCGGTTGTTGCGGGCATCAGACTATTTTAGGAACTTGCGTAACGAAATCGCCCGATACAGTTCATGATTACCGACATCTCACAACTCGATCCTAACGGCACCTATACGTATGCGGACTACCTGAAATGGCAGTTCGACGAAAGCGTTGAGCTGATCAAGGGGAAAATTTATCGAATGTCGCCAGCGCCTAAACGGGCACACCAACTAGCTGTAAGCCATCTACTTGTTGACATTAGCCTTCATTTTAGCAACGATAGTTGTCAAATCTATACGGCTCCGTTCGATGTACGTTTGCCTGTGCGTAATGAACGTAAGCCCGACCAATTGCATACAGTTGTGCAGCCCGACATTTGCGTGATATGCGATCTCAGCAAATTAGACGATAACGGGTGCCTGGGTGCTCCCGATTGGGTTATCGAGATTATATCCCCCCGAACGGCCAGGAACGACTTCAACGATAAATTTAATCTATACCAGGAGTCGGGCGTACGCGAATACTGGATTGTTCAGCCTAAAGAAAAGGCGGTTAACGTTTACGTATTGGAAGATGGGGAGTACGCCTTAGTAGACGTCTATGAATCGGGTGAGATTCCCAGTTGCCTTTTCCCCGACCTGCTTGTTTCACACGATCGTATTTTTCGGTAAATGACGACTCCCAGCGATACACTTTCTGTTGCTTCCATTAACCTGATTCTGTTTGCGGCCAGCCAGTTAGGCGCCGATACAAAGGCGCTGGCCCGTTCAATAGACATCAGTCCTGAACAATTGCGTGACCCAGACGGTCGCGTAGAAGTTCGGCAGGTGCAGGCACTCTGGCGCGAGGTCACAGCCGCTACCGGCGACCCGAATATTGCCCTGAAACTTGGTGAAATGATCAATCCCGTTGCGTTTGGCGTGTTGTCCTACGTAATGATGCATAGCCCGACGTTGGGAAAAGCATTTGAGAAACTCTGCCAGTATCAGGATATTGTTTGTGAAGGAATTCGGACAACTGGTCGGCGATCGGGCCATTCATTTACCCTATCACTTGAAATAACCAGTTCAGCTATAATTTACCTGGATCATACCCTAAACTCCGAGCTATCGATTTATCTGGCCGCTATTCGGGCCTTGATCGGGTATCCCGTTAACGCGACTGAGATACGTTTTTCCTACCCGCATCCTGCTGATATCCGCGAGCATTCACGCGTATTTGCCCCGGCCCGTCTGACGTTCGACGCGCCCCAAACCGAAATGATTCTCGATGCGGCTTTGCTCGATTTGCCCGTTTTAAACGCCAGCCCTAGCTTATCGATACTCTTTGAGAAACACGCTGCCGACATTCTCAATCGGCTTAAAGCCCCATCACTGACTACCCGCGTTAAATCCAAAATTGTCACGATCATGAAAGGGGAGGAACCGACGCTGGCCACCGTAGCGGATCAACTGGCTATGGGTGTCCGTACGCTTCAACTGCATCTTAAGGAAGAGGGCACTACGTATCAGCAACTGCTGGATGAGATTCGGAAGGAACTAGCTGTCAAGCATCTTCAGGAAGCGAATCTGAGTACAACCGACATTGCTTATCTGCTGGGTTTCGCGGAACCGAGTGTGTTCTTTCGATCATTCAAAAAGTGGACTGGACAAACACCCGGCGCTTACCGATTGGCACAAGCTTAGCAACGTATCGTGGGCTGTCGCCTACACTACAAATCTCCCAGACTCGTGTGCTTGAAACTGTCGCCGTATTTCAGGCCATACCCGAACATACGATCCATGCTCGAATGAGCGAAGAGAATGATGCCAGCCAGCATCAGCGTCTGGTTACCCAACATCAGGCCAATTAATCCAATCACAACACCCAGACCTTTATGATGGACAAGGTTATACAAGACTGCGCCAACGGCTGGATTAATGACATAACCTATCATGCTCAGATCAGGTACTAATAATAGGGCGGGGAACCACCACCAGGCAAAATTCAACTGGGAGAAAAGGTAAATAGCGCCCAGAAACTGGATGAATTCTTCGGATTTCAATAGCGTTTTCATGTGTCTAATAGAATTAGTATGAATGATTGTTAAGATAAAGACAATTAATTTGTTCCAACTGCGGGCGTAAAAGAATGCTTCAACTGGTTCTCCGAAAACCAGGTCAGCGTTTCGGTTAATGCCTGTTTCATTGGCGTCGGCTGGAAATCCGGGAACAGGACAAGCACTTTTCTATCATTGAGTAAAATTGTGTTCTCGTAGAGATACAACATCTCTTTCACCTCCCGCATAACAGGCATGAATAAGCCTAACACGCTAAATAAAAATCGACTATGTAGCTGCACGTTCAGCGGTTTACCGGTCAATGCACTAATCTGGCCAAACCACGCCCGCATCGACGGCACCGTCGTTCCACCATAATTCCAGACCTGATAGGCAGTTTCTCCTCTCTGCTGTTTTTTAGGCGAGGGGTTGGGGCGGTCCGACGATTCGGTGAGGTCTATATTTTGCAACATTAGCCGAACAATAATTTCGGCGGCATCTTTCGTGTAAACCAACTGATGCGGAATATCGGCGTTTGCAATCCAGGGCATAGCTTTACCGTTCAGCGCATTCTCGAAGATGGGTCTTATACCCTCATTCAAGACGTTTGGCCCCCAGAAATCCGGTAGCCGGACATTCAGTACGTTACACTTTCCAGCGTTAGCGGCCTGTTCCAGCATGGCTTCGATCTCAACGCGTAGCTGACCTTTTCTTGTACAAGGATTCGGACGACTATCCTCCCGGATTGGCTCTTTCGTATTCCCGAAATTGTAGACGTTGCCGGGGAGCACAATCGTAGCCTGGTTTTGAGCAGCCGCGTTGATGATCTTCTGCGTAGCCGTGTCCATGTTGCCGAACCACTTGTTATAAGGATAATTGATGCCGTGGAAAATGAAATCTTTGTCAACAGCAAGCTGATTGAGTAAAACCGCATCCTGCACATCGCCTTCGACAATAGTGAGCGTTGGTTCATTCGGGAACAAAGCATCGGCTTTGGCGCGGTTGCGAACGAGGATCGTAATAGGGAATCTGCGGGCGAGTAGGTTGGCAGTTACAGCGTAGCCGATGCTTCCGGTTGCGCCTAAAACGAGGATAGTTGGAGTGGCATTCATGACGTTCTTGTGTTAATTAGTACACAACAAAGGTCAGACTACCAGTCCACGCGGTCATTGACGAACTACGCAAATCGAGTGACCGATTGCGAAAAAAGTGAGCAGTAATTCATTAGCCGCAACGAAGGTATTAGAACCTGCGTAAGTAGTATTATAGCACTGTTCGTCCGACTAAACTCCTATTTTGGCATGAAACACATCTTCCTTCTTGCTTTTTCACTCGGTCTGTCGGTGTCGGCGCTGGCGCAGGAAGTCGTGATTGACACGAACTACTACACGCCCCCAGCCCAACGACGTCAAGTGCTCACACCCGATCCGGATCAACGATATACGCCTTACCAACCAAACCGCGCGCAATCGACCGGTCGATACCACAATGGACCGGAGGCAGACAATCCGCTATTTCCCCGACTTCGTGAAGTACAGACCTGGTATGTTGGTGCCGAAGGCGGATTCCGTTCCGATGGCAGTAGGTTAACGAATTCGTTCAATGGCTTGATCAGCAGTGCTACTCAGACAAAACCGTTCTGGGGCGTGTTAATCGGGTATACGTACCGGAACGCGTGGGCTGTTGAAACGGGCTATTCACATTCACCTATCCACCTGAATATAACTATTGCCAACGGCCAGACGCCACTTATTTTCGATTACCAGAATAGTGGTTCCGGTATTCCGCTACGGCTGAAACGACGGATCGGATCGGGTAAAAAATCGGCAAATGGTACGGGATTCTGGCTCACGGCCGGAGTCTGGCTTATCCCGAATGGGGCTGGGCCGTTGGACGATTTTAAACTGATTGGGTATAGCTCCCGCAACAGTGGCAGAGTTCGTTCAACCGATACGTTACGACTCACCAACAGCACGACGACCTTCAACCGGATCAGCGGCCTTGCCGAATTGGGCGTTGACTACTCAGTTCGTTTGGCTTCTTTTCTGGAGTTGGGATGCTACGTCCGTAAATACTGGGGTCTGAGCGACGCTCTACGTTCTAATCTGCTCTATACGGTCAACAACAAGTCAGAACAGCAAGCTGTCGTTACCGCAAACGGCACAGGCTGGGGGGTTGGAATCGCCTTACGCTATATTTATGGGCGGCAACATGAAGTTAAAAACGCACTGAAGTAATTTCCTATATTAATTCATTCTGTAGAATTTTTGGTCTTTGTATAAAATATTATTTTTCGAATAGTAAATTACACAAAATATTATAACAAAAAATCTTCGAAGTGAGCAACTACAAGGAGATAACTTATTTTTAGTACATTGGCATGCATTCTAAATTTACCACGCATGATAACGTTTCGTTTTCCGGATCAAAAGCGGTCATTTTTTCTCCTTACTTTTCTTGGACTTACGTTTGGCTGGTCTGCCTCTTTCGCCCAACCTTCCACCGCTTTATTGGATAAAGTTCGCCAGTTGGCCTATGCCGATTCGGTACGTTTGGTAACGATGTTCAAAGACCTGCACACCCATCCGGAACTGGGTTTTATGGAGGTGCGGACAGCAGGCATCATCACGAAAGAGTTAACCAGTTTGGGCTACAAGGTTTATTCGGGGATTGGAAAAACGGGCGTTGTGGGCATTCTGAAAAATGGCGAAGGCCCAACGGTAATGTTTCGCGGGGACATGGATGCGTTGCCGGTCAAAGAAACAACGGGCCTGGCCTACGCCAGTACTGCTACCGTAAAACTGCCCGATGGCAACGAAGTACCAACGATGCATGCCTGCGGACACGATGCGCACGTTACGTGGTTGCTGGGCATTGCCAAACTAATGAAAACGCTTCAGCAGGACTGGAAAGGGACTCTCGTACTGGTGGCGCAACCCGCCGAAGAACCGATCATGGGGGCCAGGGCCATGCGGGAAGACAGTGTGTTTATCAAGCACGTTCCCCTACCCGACTATTTGCTGGCGATGCACACCGGCCCGTTTCCCACCGGCATGGTCATGAATCTCCCCGGCACGCGTATGGCCGGTACGGATCAACTGGATGTGACGTTTCGGGGTGTTGGCGGCCATGGCTCGTCGCCACAAACGGCTAAAGATCCGATCATTATGGCCAGCGAGGCCATTCTTCAGTACCAAACGATCATTAGCCGAAGCAATGATCCACAAACACCAGCCGTACTGACAGTTGGCTCTGTTCAGGCGGGTCAGGACAACAACGTGATACCCGCTTCGGCGTTGGTTAAAGTGAATTTCCGGTGGTTGAAACCCGAGACGAGAAAGCTTTTGTACGATGGTGTTAGCCGAATTGACAGTGGCATCGCCATCAGTAACGGTTTGCCAATGGGGCTTTTCCCGATCATGAAGAAAAAGGGGTATTCATTCCCCGTTGTCAATGATTCGGCGCTGGTAAGCAAAATAAATGCTACGTTGCAACGAGTCGTGAAGAAAGGTAGTCTTATAACGTCCGGCTTCCCAACAGCTATGGGATCAGAAGATTTTCATCACCTTGTGCTGGACAATAAGAAATCCGTTTACGATTTTATATTCGTTGGAACTGCGCCACTGGATATGGTACTGGCCGCCAGAAAAGAAGGAAAAGCGACACCGTTCTCCAATCACAACGGCAATTACATGGTCGATCTGGCGGGTATTCCCTGGGGTGTGCAAATCGGCTCCGATACGTTGCTTGGTTTACTGAAACCTCAAACCAAAGAACTGACTAAGTCTGAATAGCGTAAGCTAACAACGCTTGTCGAAAGACCCAGGAATGGATATCTTTCGGACGTTGTTACAATGTCTATATGTTCGATGTTTTCAAAAGCTATCTAAGCAGCAAAATCGCGATTACCGACGAAGAGTTTGAGTTAATAAAGTCACTCGGTATTCTCAAAAAACTTCGCAAGAGACAATACCTTTTGCAGGCGGGCGATAGTTGGAAATATGACGCCTTCGTCTGCAAAGGGTGTTTACGGACGTATCGGGTCGATGATAAAGGGCAGGAACATATTCTGGGATTTTCGATTGAGAATTGGTGGACCGGCGATCGCGAAAGTCTGTTATCCGGTACGCCCGCCCAATCGAATATCGACGCGCTGGAGGATTCGGTCGTGTTGTTGTTTACCCATGAAAACTTCCTGCACATCTGCCACGAAATTCCGGCTTTCAATGAACTGATAAACGGCATTTTGGCCAGGAGTTTCGTGGCCCTGCAAAACAGAATTCACGCGTCGATCAGCTATACGGCCGAAGAGAAATACCAGAATTTCCTTAAAACCTCACCCCAACTGGCGAATCGTGTACCGCAAAGTATGATTGCCTCCTACCTGGGCATTTCTGCCGAAACACTTAGCCGCATCAGACATCAATCGCTAAAAAAATAATTTCCTTAAACTGAACTAACGGATCAAAGCTCCTCGGGCTAAATCGTTTATTTTCAGCCCAATAGTGAAACATCCTTGACATTTATCAAGTGTTTTTTTAGCAAATATCAAGGGAGTGGAGCCACCTGCTATTGCACCTTTGTGTCATCAATTTATCAATTGATTTGAACACAAAAGACAATGAAAAAGGTAATTTTAATAACAGGAACGAGTACCGGTTTTGGTAAATTAATGGTGCAAACACTCGCCAACAAAGGCCATACTGTAATTGCTGGTATGCGTGGCACAACCGGTAAAAATGCCAACGTAGCAACCGAGTTAGCCGCACTGCCCAATGTAGACGTAGTAGACATAGATATAACCTCCGATGAATCTGTAAATCAAGCGGTACAGATTGTTCTGGCAAAATATGGCAAGATTGATGTGCTGGTCAATAATGCGGCAATGACGGGGTTTGGACTCCTGGAAGGCTATTCGTTAGAGCAGATTCAGAAAATGCTGGACGTAAACCTGTTCGGTGTATTACGCACGTATCAAGCCGTGTTACCCTCCATGCGGGCCACCCATAACGGACTCATCATCAACCTTACGTCGGGGGCCAGTGGCTTTACGGTTCCGTTCATGATTCCGTATCTCCTGTCGAAATTCGGAGTGGAAACAATTACGGAAGGCTTACAGGATGAGTTAAAAGATTTTGGCATCGAGAACGTAACAATTCAGCCGGGCGTCTATCCAACCGAAATGAACAATGGCAGCAAAGCCGCCATCAACGCCGACAGAGCGGATATTATCGCTGAATACGGTGATGCTGCGGTTCAAAAATTCAATGCCATTGGGGCCGGGCTATTTGGCAAAATGGCCGAGTTTAATATGAATCCGCAAACCATTGCCGATGGCGTTCTCGATCTGATCAATATGGAAAAAGGGACCCGGCCCCTACGTCTCCCGCTGGATGCCATTGCGCAGGGGACCGATAAAGAATTCATTCAGGCTCGGGCGGAGATTAAAGCTAAATGGGCGAAGAAGTATGAATTTCCTATGTAAATCAGGCAACTAGCTAGGGCAAGAACAGGTCAAACGTATTCCTATAGCTGTGTTTTTATAGCTGTAGGAATACGTCCATTATAATTCGTTAACCATCTTTTGTGGCTTAAGCAACGGTCTCCACCGTTAAGACCCGTGCCATGTCGTCCCAAAAACTCGGGTACGATTTAGCGACGACGCCTGGTTCCTCAATCACGATTTCCTGCTGCATGGCTACAGGAGCAAACGCCATCGCCATGCGGTGATCGTCATACGTAGCAATGGTAGCCGTCGATTCGGGACCAATGCTGAACTGGCGAACGATGTAACGGGCATTGGTCTCTATTTCAACTAACTCAGCACCAACTTTTTGCAATTCAGTTTGCAAAGCGGCTATACGGTCGGTCTCTTTAATTTTTAGACTTTCAATTCCTGTCAATATCAGTGGAATGCCTTTCATGGCTGCGCAAACTGCAACCGTCTGCGCCAGATCGGGACAGTTTGTAAAATCCCACTCCAGCGAGGACTCCGGCGCGCATTTGGTTAATTTAACCCCCGAATCAGTAAATGTACTTTCAACACCCAGCGCCCGCATAATGTCCACAATAGCGCTGTCTCCCTGTAACGATTTGGCTTTTAGGCCCAATAATTCCAGCTCGGTCGTTTGGTCGTCAGCTAAGGCGGCTACACTATACCAGTAGCTCGCTCCCGACCAATCGGATTCGATGGCATAAGGCTTTGGTATATATGGCTTTGGCCCAACGGTGATGATATTTTTCGCCCAGTCGGCCTGAACATCAGCCCCGAAATACGTCATTTGTTCCAGCGTCATTTCGATGTAGGGCCGTGACCCAATGGCTCCGGTCAACTCCAGGGTCAGGCCATTAGGCAGCGTTGGGGCGATCATGACCAAGGCCGAGATATACTGGCTACTCACATCACCCCGAATCTGCAACCGGTTGTTTTCAGCTGGTGAAAACCCGTTGATTTGCAGGGGTGGATAACCCTCTTTTTTCAGGTACGTAATGTCGGCGCCAAGTGTGCGGAGCGCATCGACCAGAATGCCGATGGGTCGCTCACACATGCGCGGAGTGCCCGTCATGATCTTTTTCTGGCCCGTCGCGGCAAAATAAGCGGTTAGAAAACGCATCGTCGTACCGGCATCCAGAACGTCGGCTACCGCGTCGTCTGACTTTAGCAGACGAATCATCGTCTGTGTATCGCGAGCGGTCGAGAGATTTTGCAGGTCACACTGGAACCCAGTCAGCGCATCGATAATGAGTGCCCGGTTGCTTTCACTCTTCGAGGAAGCTAGTGGAATCGTGGCCCGAACAGGACCAGTGGGAGGAGTTAAGCGAACAGCATTCAAAGGAAAAACGAGTTGATTCTGGCACAAACCAGTTCGCAAAAAAACGAAAAATCGGCTACATTCCGGCCATAATTGACATATCACACAGAAGGAAACCCGCTTTTTCGCATGAATCAGTTTATTAATGCTACCGTCTTCACAGGCAATGAATGGTTAACCGGCGCGTCGGTACGTGTCGAGAATGGTCAAATTCTGGAGGTTACTACGTCCTCTTCCGAAACTCAAGTTCCTGACAACGTAACGGTTGTTGACCTCAACGGCGATTACCTCATTCCGGGTTTAATTGATCTTCAATTGTATGGTGGATCAACTCTCTTCCTCAATGACCAACCCACCCCCGAAACGGTTCGGCATATTTATGAAACTCACGCCAAAAACGGCACAACAACTTTATTGCCCACGATCCACTCCACCTCGCTTGCTATTATGCAGCAGTCGATGGAAGCTGTGGCGACGGTACGTAACGAAAATCCGCTGGGCGTGCCAGGCATTCACATCGAAGGTCCCTATTTCAACCCTATCAAGCGGGGGGCGCACAGCATGGCCTATGTGCGAACACCCGCTGAAGGGGAACTGGAAACGCTGTTCAGCACCAACGCCGATGTTATCCGGATTCTGACACTGGCTTCCGAAATACTGACGCCTGATCAATTAAATACGATCAACCGATTAAAACATCCCAATACGCTCCTCTCGCTCGGCCACAGCAACGCTACGTATCAGCAGGCCACCCGGGCGTTTGACGAGGGCATTCCACTGGCAACTCATCTCTACAATGCCATGCGCAGTTTCGAGAGTCGCGAGCCGGGCGTAGTGGGTGCCGTTTTTGACCATCCCAGCGTGCGGGCCAGCATTATTGCCGACAGTTACCATTGCAACCCAACCGCCATTCGCATTGCTTACCGGCTTCTGGGCGAACGGCTATTCCTGATCTCGGATGCGCTGTTTGCCAACCCACCCCGGCCTACGTTCGAGCTGGGCCAGTTTGTTGTGCATTTTGAACCCGATACCAATGGTCCGGGCCGGTACGTCAACAACGAAGCGAATCTGGCCGGTTCGGCTATTACGCTTATCGACTGCGTCAAAATTGCGGTTGAGCAGGCAGGTATTCCCTTGACCAGTGCATTGCGGATGGCCTCGGTGATTCCCGCAGAAATTATCGGCCTGGGCGATCAACTAGGCAAAATTCAACCGGGCTACGTAGCGAATCTGGTACGTACTAACACGTCCTTACAAACGAAAGGCGTATGGGCATCTGGTCAGAAAATAGCGTAATCAAAATCAATGAAGCCGTGCCACGGTTTGTTATCGTGGTACGGCTTCAGACAGAACTCTTGGTACAATGACAGAACTCAGCGCGCGCCTTTGGCCATCGCTTTCTCGTAGTTCTGGTTAAGCGTTTCAATGAACTTACCCGTTACCCAGCTAATATCTGAATCCCGGATAAACACAAACCGCTTGGGTATCGACGTATTGGAATAAGCCTTGAAAACAGATTCTAACAGTAAAGCACCCGCAATAAGCTGTTTTTCGTTGAACTGATTCTGCGCATTGGTAAGGTCTGTTTCCGCTTTTTTCCGCACGACCGGGTCCATCAGATCGGTTAGATCCGGGTGAATCAGGCTCTGATAATCGGTCTTCGCCAACCGGGAAAACCGCTCGACATCGCTCATCGTCAGCGGCACGGCGGTCATTCCGGCTTTTTCAGGGTGCAGGTACACCGTCATTGCCCAGGCAATGCCCCCGCCCAAAGCAACCGTTTTGCGCTGGTGTAAGCCAGGACTAGCTGTATTGAACTCAACATTTAGCGTCGTATCGGCGATCATTTTGATAACTCTTTGCGCTTCCTCTTTGTAGGCATCAATTGATAACGACCGATTATTATCGATCAGATTAGCCAGCGTTTTTGTTCCAAACGGCAGACTCACTGGATGAAACTGACGATCCGAATCATAATAGCCTCCCTTTGTGTTACCGCTACCGATGTCGATACAGGAAGTTGTTGTCCATAACTTACGGGGAACGGAGCCAACCAGAAACAATTCGGCCTCGCGGGCGGCCGTCAACGTAGTATCGATGGCAAGCGACGAACTGTCGGGTGAATTAGCCGCCACAAGCGTCGAAAATAGCTCATATAATTTTCGCTTTCTGGCCGGTGTTTTGCCCAATGTTTCGTTGACTCCACTACTAAAGGCCATATAAACGTGGTCGGCAGGAATCTTGTAATACCGGATCGAATCCAGGTAGGTTTTGAGCACTTCCTGTCCCGTTTGAAACGATTGCGGGGTTCCTGAAACTAACGTTACGTTGGGAGCTACCGGCTTGACTTTGACATCCTTGCTATAGAAGCCGTTTTCGAACGACGTACGAAAAATAGCCAGTTTCACCCCCGACGCACCAATGTCAATACCGGCATACAGATCCTTACTGGACGTTTCCCCGATCAGCTGACGCATGGCGGTTTCACTGGCACTAAAGTTTAATTTCTGATACAATTGATGGGCTTTCTGAAAATAGCGCAGAGACGCCTGGCTATTCTCCTGCTCGCTGTAGGCAAATCCTAAATTCTCGTAGGCCACGGCTTCCATGTAGGTGTCTTTAGCCTGCACGGCGGGCAAGGCCCTTAATAGCAAAGCGATTGCCTGCTGCGGCCGATCAACCATTCGTAACGTATTGCCCAATTTAATGAAATGCATGGCTTCCTCAGCGTTACGAGCGTTTTGCGCACGAGCCGAAATAACCCAAATCATCCCTAATGTCAAGAAGAGGTATTTCATAGACTAGTAGATTGCTGTATTGTTTATGGATAAGACTACTTAGTATAAAGATCAACTGCCAAGTTAAAACCAATCCCTGTAACTTCCTGCTTACCGACGAACTAAACTACCCGACTAACCAAATAACTACTCACGAGTTCATGCGGAATCCCAGGAGAAAAGTACTCAAAAAATTAACTAGTGGTCGCTTGTGTCATCAATACAGGCTTACCAGAAAGACATATATTGTATTATTCTAGCAATTAGATATTATATTTTGCTTATTTATTTGTTAACACAATTATAATTGGCATATTTGACAAAGTACAACAAGAAAAACTCTCACCTTGTGCGCACAAATGGTAATGGAGGGTATATCTATTCATGAATTTTATGGCTAATCAACCGGCATTAATAGATTAGTCACAAACGTATTATAAACATAATTTCTAGGTATCTGATGCAGGTCTACCAAATCGACCTTAGGTAGTTTTTTGCCCAAATTTTCCCATTATCCATACGTAAAAATTCACCTTGCTAACAACCTGAAACGCCATGAAACATGTAGTGCGTATTCAAATTGCTGGAAATTCAGTGTCAAGGAGGTATTCGCCCGGCATTATGTTTTATACATCTCCTACCTGCCCGACAACCAACAACTACAGCGGGCGCCCTGCCTCAGAACGTCAACAGAATTGGCACCGTAACGAGTCTACGACACAACCAATCAGTTCAACTTAACAGGGCTGAACCTGGCTCAACTCTCTCATTTCTTCCCACAAGGTGTTTTTTCCCAGTCTTTCGAGAGGGCGTTTCTCAGGATATTATCGATCAAAATAGAGCTTAGGCAATCACCTGATCCGATTGCAGAGTACCTGCAATGAGTACTTAAACATGAGTTTTCCAACTTAATTCTCCCATAATCATGAAAAGAAAGTTACGTAAACATAATGTCATTCCGGTAGTGATGCTGCTGTTTGCTCTCGTCATCATAAGCTCCACGACCGCCTGGGCTCAATCCAGGAAAATAACCGGGAAAGTTTACACCAGCATTACGTCCGAAGCCCTCCAGGGCGTTAATGTTCTGGTCAAAGGCAATTCAAAAAAGGGTGCGACCACGGATAATAAGGGCATTTTCTCGCTGGAAGCTGAGCCAAACGATGTGCTGGTGATTAGCTTCATCGGGTTTAAAGCGCAGGAAATAAAAGTAGGCGACCGCACCTCGTTTGACATTCCGTTGGAAGAAAATGTGAATGAACTGACCGAATTGATTGTGACCGGAACCCGCAATGTTGGGCGCACCATCATTGAATCGCCGGTTCCAGTCGATGTTATTTCGATCAAGGATATAATGGGCAGTCTTCCTCAAATGGATCTGGCGCAGATGCTGGCGTTTGTTGCGCCCAGCTTCAATGCTGTTCGGTCGCAGGGAGGAGATTTGAACTCCCACGTCGATCCGGTTCAGCTACGGAACATGGCGCCGAATCAGATTCTGGTTCTGGTGAATGGAAAGCGACGCCATACGTCGGCCCTGCTCATCACCGAAACAGCGGTTGGTAGCCCTTCTACCACCGTTGATTTGATGACCATTCCCGTTTCGGCGATTGATCGGGTCGAGATTCTCCGCGATGGTGCTGCTGCTCAGTATGGTTCAGATGCTGTGGCCGGCGTTGTGAACATCATTCTGAAAAAAGGAACGAATAAACTGACGGCCAGCCTCACGGGCGGAGGCTATGCCAATACAGGCGGACAAGCCGGAGCGCTGACCAAATCGGGAAAACCGGATGGCTTCAATTATCAGTTCGACGCCAACTATGGCTTTAAACTGAGCGACAAAGGCTACATTAACATTTCGGGCCAGATCACCCAACGGCGCCCAACGCTACGTCCGTTTGTGAATGACTGGGGCTTTTTTGACAATACGTACCTGAATAACCTCAGAACCGACAAGGCGGGGAATCCAGTGATCACAAATCCTGAATTAATCAACGCGCAGGTTGCCGGTAATACGTCGCTGATGACTTCGCTGAAAACCGAAGATGGTCTGATGAGTGCCCGCGGATTAACGAAGGCTGATTTCGCCGTATACGCCGGTATGCCCGCTATTACGCTGGGTAGCACATTTTACAACGCGGGTTATGAAATAAACCCCACCACAACGATCTACAGTTTTGGCGGAGCTTCGTACAAGTATCTGGAAGGTTTCTCCTGCTATTTCCGCCGACCCGCGCAGACGGACCGGTTTAACTACCTCCTTTATCCCAACGGATTCCGGCCACAGATGACCTCCAATACGTCGGATATTTCGAACACGGTGGGTATTAAAAGCAAGATTGGCAACTTCAGCGTTGACTTCAGCAATACGTTCGGGAAAAACACGATGCGCCTGGGTATGGTCAACACGTTCAATGCCTCGCTGGGCTCCAATTCGCCGGTAAACATGAATCTGGGTACGCACCAGTTCTCGCAGAACTCGACCAACCTCGATTTCTCCCGTTATTTCAAAGAGGTGATGAATGGCCTGAACATCGCCTTTGGCGCTGAAATGCGCGTAGAGAATTACCAAATCATTAAAGGTCAGGAAGAAAGTTATAGCTACGGAACAGCGGGTATTCTTACAGTAGGCAAAGACGGGCTGCTGGTTGGTCCGGATGGCAAGCCGCTGGAAGATGCGAGCAGTGCACCCATTGTTGATGCCAACGGCAACCCCTTGTCGGTTTATGCTGGCCAGCAAGTGACGGTTAAGTCGTTGTCCTCAAACTGCCAGTGCTTCGCTGGTTTTGGTCCTAAGAACGAACGAAATGAGTTCCGAACAACGATGGCGGCCTATCTGGACGCCGAACTGGAACTAACGCGAAAATTCTTGCTGGCCGGTGCTTTCCGGCTGGAAAACTATTCTGATTTCGGTGGTGTAACGATCGCCAAACTGGCGGCCCGGTATTCCATCACTAAAACGCTGTCGCTACGTGGATCGTTTGCTACCGGCTTCCGCGCCCCTTCGTTGCAGGAGTTAAATTATACGCACACAGCCACGGCTTTCGTGCCCGATGCGAACGGCATTCCACAACCGCTGGACGTAACGACCTATCCAACCAATAGCACGGCTGCCCGCGTATTAGGCATTAAAGGATTGAAGCAGGAGCAATCCCGCACCTATGGTTTTGGCCTTACGTTCCAGCCTACTCAGGGCCTGGAAGTAACCCTGGATGCGTATCAGATTGATGTTGACAACCGTATTTTCAGAACCAGCTATTTCAACGCATCGGAAGTTGGCAATAATTACGGCGAAGTAATTGGGGATGGGGAAGCTCAGTTCTTCGTCAACGGGGCCGATGTACGGTCTAAAGGGCTGGAGGCCGTTGGTAATTACACGCTCAACCTGAAAGGGGGACAAAGCCTTACGTTCAGCCTTGCTGCCATTTTCAGTAAGAACACGGTCCTCAACCGAAAAACGCTGAACCTGAACGTAGCGAATCTTTCTGCCGAGCAGGTCGTAGGCAAATACCTCAGCCGCGATGTAGTGGGGCAGTTTGAAACAGGAACGCCCCGAACTAAACTGATTGGTTCCATGGCCTACCGTATCAATAAATTTAATGCCATGCTGCGAGGTACGTATTATGGGTCAGTTACAGAACGGTCTGTATCTGCTGATAACGATGGAAACTTTTACGACCAGACGTTCTCCCCCCAAGCCATTTTTGACTTAAGCGTTGGCTATGACCTGAATCGTAGTGTGAAGTTCTCCATTGGCGGCAGCAACATCTTCGATAAATACCCTCAAATACTCCGGTCTGAGAATCAGGGCTTCTACCTGTATTCCAATAATCAGCAAGGTTCCAACGGTGCCTATTATTATGGCCGTGTGATGTTCAACTTCTAATTGCTACCCAAGCTATGAACCGATATTTCAATAAACGAAGCATTATCCCTGTAGTGGGCCTTTTTCTGTCTATGCTCGCATTCCTTAGTTCGTGCGAACAGCAACAATATGAGCCAAATTTAAGCGTAGCGCAAGGCGGTGGTACGGTAACGACCTATAAATCGTATACCCTAACGTCGGCAGCCGGATCGGCTGCTTACGGGCGAGTAGTGTTCTATAAGTATAGCTCCTCGGTTACGTTGGTCGAGATGGCTCTCTACAAAACAACAACCGGAACGACCTATGCGTCATCTATTTATCCGGGTAAACTTTCCGACAATTCCACCACGGCGCTGAAACAGCTTGATGCCATCAGTGGGACTACCGGCGAGTTTGCGACGAACAAGTATTTCACGGTCAATGAAGCTGGTTTCTACGACAAGCTGGCTACCTATAGTGCCAACGTCAAGATTATGTCAGGCACAACGTTGGTAGCGAGTGGAAATATTGGAGCCAACGCGACACCCGTTGCCCAGTCGCAGTAGGTCTCGCTTAATATAATGCGTATAAAAATAGCCCCGGATTAACCTCCAGGGCTATTTTTATAAACCGACAGTTCGTCCTCGCCCACCATTTCCCGGCTTGCTAACGTACCGCGCACGCTGGGCGCTTCTACCGCATCGGTGAACCGACCCTTGTCCAGCATCGTCTGACTGCGAAATACCCGCATCTCATCCCAAAGACCAGCATCCATAAACGATTGAAGCAACGTAGCACCGCCCTCAACAAGCACCGACTGGATATTACGTTGATGAAGGTCAGTCAACAACTGATTGAGAAACGGTCCGGCACTCCGGGTAACGAAAGAGCGAAAAATATTGGGACGATCGGCTAGGTTCTCATTATCAATCTGGTGATAAACAATAGTCGGTTGAGAGCCATCGAACAGATTTAGGTTTTGATCAAGAGAAAGTTGGTTATCGATAACTATACGTACTGGATTTTTACCCGGCCATCGTCGCGTATTCAGGCTAGGATTGTCATTGCGAGCCGTGTTGGTACCCACCATAATGGCATCTTCTTCACTGCGCCACCGATGGACCAATCGATGCGATAGATCACCACTTATTTTTACGGGCTTCCCTCCTACTGCGCCAATAAATCCATCGGTGGTTTCAGCCCATTTCAGGATAATGTACGGTCGTTTTTTCTCAAAAAATGTAAAAAAACGAGCATTCAATTCGCGGCCTTCGGGAGCTAAAACGCCCGTTTCTACCGCAATGCCAGCGGCTCGCAGTTTATTAAATCCCCGGCCCGATACGAGTGGATTTGGGTCGTCGTTGCAGCAAATAACCCGCCCAATTTTCTTTTCGATGAGCAAATCGGCGCAGGGTGGCTGTTTGCCATAATGCGAACAGGGTTCGAGTGTTACGTAGGCTGTGCTTTCGGGCAGCAGATGCATATCGTCGGGACGAACCGAAAAAATGGCGTTACGTTCAGCATGGGCTTCGCCATACCGCTGATGCCAACCCTCACCAATGATACGTTCGCCGTGAACAATGACACAGCCGACCATTGGATTCGGACTAACATGGCCCCGACCAAGCGTAGCCAGTTCGAGCGCGCGAAGCATGAAGATTTCGTTCATTGTTTGCGATTAGTGATGTCTCATTAACAGGATTCAATTTATGGTTTCCAGTATTTCACCACGACGATTCGCCGTAAACCAAACACCATAAACCGTGAAAACTTCCCTATTTTTGGCAAAATTACTCGACAGAACCCAATGGCCACCGCCAAGCCTCTATACGAACGACTTAGTAAGAATATTACAGCTTATCCATCCGAAGAAGCGCGGGAGATGGCGTTTATGCTGCTCGACCATTATTTTGGGCTCCGCAAGACGGATGTTCTTACCGATAAACCGCTGCCACCCAATCGAACCGAACCGGACTGGTTTAAAATCCTGGAACGACTCAATCGCCAGGAACCTATCCAGCACGTCATTGGCACGACGATTTTCTGTGGGTTAGAGTTCGAGGTATCGCCCGACGTATTGATTCCCCGGCCCGAAACCGAAGATTTGGTGCGGCTTATCATGCACGATTTTGCCGACCGCACCGATGACGTTCCCATTGTAGACATCGGCACGGGCAGCGGTTGCATCGCTATCACACTGGCCCGGTTCCTGCCGCAATCCGTTGTGACGGGTTGGGATGTGTCGGATAAAGCTCTCGCGCTGGCGCAGCACAATAACGAAAACCTCAACGCCGACGTTACGTTCGAGATTCAGGATATTCTGAACGTACCCCCCGATTTTAGTCGCCGGTTTGATTGCGTTGTGAGTAATCCACCTTACGTAACGCGTTCCGAAGCGGCCGACATGAACCGGAACGTGTTGGACTACGAACCGGGTCTGGCGCTGTTTGTGGAAGACAACGATCCGCTGGTTTTTTACAAAGCCGTTGCTGATTTCTGCGTTCGCCACCTGACAAAAGATGGTGCCTGCTACGTTGAAATAAACGAGCGGTTTGGCGAGGCAACCCGGCAAGTTTTTGCCGACAGGGGTTTCTCCAATATTCAGGTTTATAAAGATATTCATGGCAAAGACCGAAGCATTCGGGCGACGTTTTAAAAAGAGTCGATAGTCAATAGTGGTCAGTCGCTAGTAAACTAGTTGCTATCTATGCTGACGATTAATGACTATTGACCGACGACTACTTTATGCAGCCAACCACCTCGTTTACGTATCATACAAAAATCCGCGAAGTATTCAGTGAGATGAGCCAGGTTGTGGTCGGGCAGGAACGGCTGCTTAACCGCTTGCTCATTGGGCTGTTTACGGGTGGTCATATTCTGCTGGAAGGCGTCCCGGGGCTAGCCAAAACATTGACGATCAATACGCTGGCCAAAGTGCTGGAATTAGATTTTCAGCGCATCCAGTTCACACCCGATCTGTTGCCCGCCGACCTGATTGGGACCATGATTTTCAATCAGAAAACGGCCGAGTTTGAGGTAAAGCAGGGGCCGATTTTCGCCAATCTGATTCTGGCCGATGAAATCAATCGTTCACCCGCCAAAGTGCAGTCGGCCTTGCTCGAAGCCATGCAGGAAAAGCAGGTAACCATTGGAGAGGAAACGTTCGTACTGGATCGACCGTTTCTGGTGTTGGCGACCCAAAACCCCGTAGAGCAGGAAGGTACGTATCCGTTGCCCGAAGCGCAGGTCGACCGGTTTATGATGAAAGTTTTCGTCGATTATTTGAGTAAAGACGACGAACTGGAAGTCATGCGCCGGATGTCGAACATGAACTTCAATTACGAAGTGCAACCGGTTTTGGGCAAGGAAGAACTGGTTGCTATTCGCGACGAAATCAACGGAATCACGATCTCGGAAACACTCGAACGGTACATTATTGAACTGGTATTCGCCACCCGCCGACCGCTGGAATATAACCTTCGCGACGAAGCCCGCTATATTCAATTTGGCGTATCGCCCCGCGCCAGTATCAACCTCAACCTGGCCGCTAAAGCGCTCGCCTACTTCGACCGACGCGACTACGTATTGCCTGAGGATATTAAAGAAGTAGCCCCAGACGTATTCAACCACCGGATTATGCTCAACTACGAGGCCGAAGCCGATGGCATAACGACCTTGCAGGTGATTGACTCGATTTTGCGAAAAGTGGCGATTGGGTAATTAATTTCGTCGCTTCGGTGTTTTTTAGGTATGAAGCTAAACACGCTCTTTCTCCTGATTGCACTCGTTCTTGCCGGTGGTTTGTGGGCCTATGGTACGTATCTGGCCAAGCCTCGTCCTCCCCATCGTCGCCCGGCCGGAGCCACATCGCCAAATGGGCGACGGGTTGAAAAAACGGATGCCGAATGGAAAGAAACTCTAACGCGATCGCAATACAACATTGTTCGTAAGAGTGGCACTGAATGGCCTAACAGCAGCGACCTGACGCATGAACACAGGCGCGGTACGTATACCTGTGTCGCTTGCCACAATCCACTTTTTTCGTCTGCCACCAAGTTCGATTCCCATACGGGCTGGCCCAGTTTCTACATACCAATTGTCCCGAATGCAGTTTACAACGAACCTGATGGTAATCGAACGGAAGTCCGCTGTTCCGTTTGTGATGCGCACCTGGGCCACGTCTTCAACGATGGGCCTGAGCCTACTGGCTTGCGCTACTGCATGAATGGCGTAGCCATGGAATTTTCAGAGGGAAAATGAGTGAGCCCTGCATTTGGCCTACTAGGTACTTAAGATTTGCAATTCGCAAACTGCAAATCAGAACTGGAAATAAATGAACTGATTGGAGGAGAAAACGCCGAACAGATACGTCACGAATGTGATCAGGGCGAACAGCACGACAAAGCGAGCGGTGCTACGTGTTGGAATCATGAGGAAAAACTGCTCCTTCAGTAGCAAAAACACGATCAGAAAAACGCTGAACCACATTTCCACAGAGTTCATCGGACTATCGATCGTATCATTGAGCGACAGTGTACCAATTCGTTGCAGAATCAGGAACGCATCACTCAGGTTGTGGGCGCGAAAAAATACCCATGTCAGCATGATCAGGGCGAACGTAATAAGGGTATTCAGCACGGCTCGCACAGGTGATTTGCGGATCTCTTTGTTGGTAACGGGCGACGTTGCCGAGCTGGAAAAACCCATTTTTGTCAATAGCTTGTCGCGCAGCACGGCCAGTATCTGATAGAGTCCATTTAGGCCACCCCAGATCACGTAGGTCCAGTTGGGACCGTGCCAGAGGCCGCTGGCCAGAAATACGATCAGCATGTTCAGGTACTGTCGAACTTCCCCTTTTCGGTTGCCGCCCAGCGGAATGTAGAGATAATCCCGGAACCAGGTTGAGAGGGAAATGTGCCAGCGTCGCCAGAACTCCGAAATGGATTGGGCAATGTAGGGCGTTCGGAAATTCTCCATCAGATCGAAGCCCATGACCCTTGCCGCGCCAATTGCGACATCGGAATAACCCGAAAAATCGCAATAAATCTGAAACGTATAGAAGAACGTAGCCGCCAGCAGCGTCAACCCATTGTGCTGATCAGGAGACGCATAGGCATGGTCTACGAGCATCGACAGCCGGTCGGCAATAACGAGTTTTTTAAAGAGGCCAAAGGCCATCTGCATCAACCCGGACTTTACTTTCTCAACATCGTATTTGAAGTACGAATGAAACTGCCACAGCACGTTCTGCGGTCGCTCGATCGGGCCAGCCACCAACTGTGGATAGAACATGACGTAGAGCGCGTAAATGCCGAAATGTCGTTCAGCTTTGTGGTTTCCCCGGTACACTTCAATCGTGTAGCTCATCGCCTGAAACGTGTGAAACGACAGACCAATGGGCAGAATGCTCATGTTACTTTTATAGGATGTAATGCCGCTTTGCCCGAATACATGCAACACTTTCACAAATACTCGATTGACCAAATCCGTTACGGAATGGGCGATATCCGGCATGTTCAGCGTATCGAACAGACTGGCTACATTTTCGGTGAAGAAACCGAGGTATTTAAAGAACGCCAGAATGCCAAGGTTGGAAATCAGGGATAAAATCAGCAGCCATCGCCGGGCTTTGCCACTTGTTTTTTCGATCCAGATACCAGCGATGTAATCAATGACAATCGTAAGAAACAGAATCAGGATATAGGCTGGCTGGAAAACCATGTAGAAGTAGCAACTGGCTACCAGCAACAATATCCACCGACCCTGCCACTTCAGACTGAAGTAACCGAGCGTAATGACAATAAAAAACAGTAAAAACTGTAGCGAGTTAAAGAGCATCCGTTAGTCGATAATCGGTAGTCGGCAATCGTCAGTCATCCGATACAGTATACCGACCTTAAACTGACGATTAGCGACTAATTTTCAATAGACCCTTTTGACCTACAACACGATAATGGTACGTTCTCATCGGATCAACTGGGCACTTAATGCGGCCAGGTTAGTAGTCAGCTAGGTTACTGCTACGTTCTCTGACCGGCAAAGCATTATAAAGGCTGACGTTCTTTATCCCGGATCACTTCCCGAATCACATACAGCGGGCGACCTTTGGCCTGAAAAAATATACGTAATACGTATTCACCAATTAACCCCAGCGCGATGAGTTGCAAACCACTGAACAGAACAATCGCGAACAGAAGGGCCGTAAATCCCTGTGGTACGTCGTGGTAAACAAATCGTTTGATAAGGGTCTGAATCAGGTAAATCACCGCCACTCCGATGGTGACCATACCAATCCGGGTAATAATCTTGATCGGGTATTCGCTGAAGTTAAAAATGCCGTTGTAGGCCAGTCGTTGCAGCATTTTGAAGGAGTACTTCGACTCACCAGCCAACCGCGCATCCCGCTCATATTCGACGCCAATTTGCCTAAAACCGATCCAGCTACGCATGCCCCGGATAAAGCGGCTCTCTTCGGGCATCTTGTTCAGCACATCGGCAACCCGGCGGCTGATAAGCGAAAAATCGCCACTGTCCAGCGGCACATCAACGTAGGATATTGACCGCATTAACCGATAGAAGGATGCGTAAGCTGTTCGTTTAAACCAGTTCTCCTTACGTTTCTTACGCACGGCATACACAACATCGTAGCCTTCCTGGAACTTCCGATAAAATTCTGTTAGTAACTCGGGCGGGTCCTGCAAATCGCCGTCGATAATAAACAGGGCTTCTGTAGCGCAGGCCGTTGCGATACCCGCCGTCAGCGCAATCTGGTGGCCGTAGTTGCGGGAAAGAAAGACGCACTGATATCGAAAGTCGGCTAAGGCTAGTTGCTGCATCAATGCCGCTGTATCGTCGCGGCTACCATCATCAATAAGTACAACTTCAATCGATAGTGGCGAGGCATCCATCACCGCATTTAACCGAGAAACTAGCGCTGGAAACGACTCGGTTTCATTAAATAATGGTGCGATAATTGAAATTTGTGGATTTGACAACGTAGTATAGATTGAGTCGGTGGCAGAATTGACAAAAGTAAACTTTTTTGACGTTCAGGATATAATCCAACTCGTTTTCTTAAGGAACGGTAGAGCTCTGATGGCTAGCTACCTACTGAACCGTGATCGTGTGGTCAAGATATTGAATAGCTGGACCCTGCGTCGGGTGTAGCAGAATACCGACTTTATACGTGCCGGGATACAGGGACGTTTTTAATATTTCTGATTCCAACACAGGAATGCTGCGCCCCAGGAAAAAAGGTTTGGGCGAAAACAAAGTCGGCACCGGAAATAGATACGTCCGTTCCGTTGATTTTACGATAAAACAAGCGTTTGACAGGCCATCAGGTACCCGCCACGCGTTTGTCCGAACTAAATCCACATCAGGGTGCTCTCTTACGAGTAGCGGTATCGTACTGGTGGGTTTTCCGGCAATGGGTTCCTGCAACATTTGCTCATAAGGCGTATAAAAAGCCGCGGGATATTGGTACATGCCTTTGGCAACCGCATCGTCCATCCACCGCTGTGCCGACTGGGCAAAAGTTGTGCCTAACGATGCCCCCAGACCCACATCGTTACGCTTCTGATTATACGCGTTGGTTAATAATTCCTGTTTACGGTAAGCGACTTTGGGCATTCGAAGCACGTACCAGACGCCCCACACCATCAGGCTGATTCCGGCGCCGAGCGTCATCCATCGACGTATAATCTTTCGGTTTTGGTACTCTTCACTCAATACGTTGAGATACAGCAGCGACACCAGCAAAGCCGGGTAGATCATGTAGTTGCTAACCAGCATAACGAAATACCCAAAACGAGGTCGTAGGAAGGCTATAATGACCGCATTGACCATCAGGAATGTATAGCAACCCGTGAAAAAATACCGGCGCTTCCATAGCGCTGTCTGTTCCTGATTTTTAGGCGTATCAGACGACCAGCCACCCCGCAGGAGTGATTTGTTCATGCGCCAGAGCAGCCAGAGCATCACCGGAATCAGGATCATGCCTGCAATAGTGGGCAGTATGCTCCGCCGGAAAATTTCGGACTCGAAGAAAAAATCAAAAAGGCCACCCGTAAACGTAAAAAAGCCAAAAAAGGTAAGGTGAGGATTCGCCAGGAAGAACGTAATGCTACTATCATTACCCTGAGCATTCTGAAAATCATGAAAATAAAACAGGACCGCCCCAACACCTGCCACCAGCCAGATGCCCAACCGTCCCCATTGCCGCTGTGTAGCCAGTAGTACAGCCCCGGCTGCCCAACCAAACAAGCCATTGCTCATTGAAAACGACGCCAGTATCTGCAGGCCAAGCCCACCGGCAAACTGATTGCGGCTACCATTCGCCAGCAGGAAAAGCGATGTAATAACCAACGCGATAACCACCTCATGTTGCATCCCGGTAATGGCCCACATGGTCGTGAGGTAAGACTGGGGCTGAAGCATTAAAAAGGGAACCGGTACGAACGCGATCAACGGCAGATTTATGGACCGAAAAACCCGGTAAAGCACAAGTACAATCCCCAGAAAAAAAGCAAATGCTGCAAAGATCAGCCAACGAAAGTTTACGGTTCCAGTCAGTTTGTAGAGTGCCAGTGTAATCAGTTTTCCGACCAGCATCCGGTGTTCGTTATTAGGTCGGAGCAGCCAGTCCAGCTTCTCGCCGATCGTATGGGAGCCTGTATAACCCAGCATAAAATTCAGGAAGGTTTCAATGTCATCCATCCAGGGCACGTTCACTACGTAGGTAAACAACAGTAGGCCAAAGCAGAGGAAAGGAATGACAACCAGCGCGAGCGCCACTGTCGTTGACCGGGCGATTAACGCTTGCCTAAGCGATATATAAGCTGAATTCATAGGTGGTTACTGGATGAATTACTTGACTTATCCGTTAGCCGAATCGTTTTTTTATGAAAATACTCAGCCCAGCAGCGGTTCCAGAGATGTTCTGGATTCGCCTGAATGTCTTCGATATAAAGAGAAGTCGGGTAAACGGGCAACGGAGATAGCACACCCTCGGGACTCGGCGAACCGGCTAATTGATCATACCGCTCCTGCATTGCCCGATCATATTGGGCAGCACGGCCACTAAGCCAGTCGCCATACACAACTGGTAACATTGACCCAACTAACGAACTGATTAATGCCCAGACCACGGCTACCAGCATCAACGGACGGAGGTAAGGCATTATAACGGCAGGCTGAAATCGATGACGCAGCGCTACCACTAAAAGCGTTGCATTATACAGAAAGCTAAGCCAGAACGTTAGATTGATCAGGTTAATCAACCGGGGAATGGGCGGAATCCCAACGCCATAGAAGTGCAGCGAAATCATAACCAGCACCGTAGCGGAACCATGTAACAGACCCAGCAGCGGATGCACGCGCAGGTATGATGGCAATTCGGCAGTGGTTCGGTACGAACCAACCAGTTTCCAGGCAATAGGCAGATACAGCAGCAAGAGAGGCACCCAGGGCGTTAATAACAGTTGACGCGGCACATACGTAGCGGCATACCGTAACGATGACACCAATGTCAGGGGGATATCCCGGCTATTTGGATTGCCGCCCATCCGGACAAAATTACCGGGTGCTTTCAGGAGATAGTAACACGATATGGCGGCCACAACCAGTAAAATCAACGTAGTAGCCGATACCTTCCGGCGTTGTATCAATTCCACCAAAGTCATGAGTCCTAATACCGACATGACCATCATCATGGTGGTCTCGCTTGACCCGATAATAGCTACGACAAGAAAGCTTTCGCCCAGAATATAACCGGGTTGCAGGCCAAATCCCCGATGCTGATGTGCCAGCAAAATCGCCAGAAAAAACAACACTAGTATGCTCGATAAACCATAGGTAGTCATGCCCGTATACCAGAACATATAAGCCGAAACACTAGGCAGTACCGTTACAAACCCTATGAAAATCCCCAGCGTTAAGGCCAATTTAACGTCTTTCCCAAAGAAGCGATAAAGCCATTGGCTGGCCAGGGCATAACAGCCACTTAACAGTAAGATCAAAACAACAACCGGAAAAACTTTAAAGCCGCCTAGCCATCTAATCACTAATGGGTTGGCATGAACAATGAAGTTTTGAAAAAATCGCCCTGACCACCCATCGTAGTAAAATTGCTGAGCTTGCCAGAATCCAAAGTGAAGGGCCGTATTGGCGAAACAATAATCATCGGTTGGCGAGGGATGATTATAGGTTGCCAGGGCAATTAAAGGGACGATTATTACTAACGTAAAAAGGACGAGCAGCCCTGTAATAACACGCGATAAAGAAATAGACATAGTTCGTTTGATACGCTTAAATAGTAGTCGGCAGGGTGGCTTTGGTAAACCGACGGTTCATAAATGGATAAGCCAGCACAGCCGCCAGAATAACGAGCGTGCCAATGTAGAAACCTGGCGTCATACGTTCGGAATCGCCAAAAATCAATACAGCTAACAGAATGCCATAAACAGGCTCTAGATTAACGGTCAGGACTGCCATATACGGGGAGAATTTACGTAGCAACCGAACGCCAACCGAATAGGCATATACGGTGCAGACAAGAGCCAGTATCAACAGCCACAGCCACTGGATGGAGGTTTCAGGTACGTATTGAACAACGTGGTTTGCGGCCAGCGGATCAGCCGCACGGACGGCCATCCACAGCGCAAAAGCACCCACTACGGCACCGGCCATTTCATAAAATGAGATAACCAGCGCATCGTACTTATGGGTAAATCGACTATTAATGATAGTAAACAGGGAGGACAACATGGCCGAAAATACGGCAATTGCCAGCCCAACGACTTTGTCGAATTCAAAGCGAAAAATCAGGTAGAGACCAGCCATTACCACAGCGCCCATCACCACTTCGATTGTCCGCACCCGCCGACGTAGCACCAGCGGCTCCAGCACACTCGCCCAGAGTGAACTGGTGGCCATGCCCGCCAGACAAACCGATACGTTGGCGATGCGGGCCGCCAGAAAAAACATCACCCAGTGCAACGCGATAATGGCCCCCGTTCCCAGCAGTCGCCAGCGATCGGCAGGCGAAACGTCAATAGACTGTTTACGGATGAACAGCAAGGTACCCATCCCCGCAACGGCCAGCAGCGTTCGAAACAAAACCACCGCCGACGAGTCGAGCGGTTGTAGTAACTTGCCCAGAATAGCCGTAAACCCCCAGATCAGGACAATGAAATGGAGTTGCAGGTAATCCGTAAGGGAAGGTTTGTTAACCATAAGGGTGAATGATGCATGATGCATGATGAATGCTATAGTAGCCAATTCATCATGCATCATGCATCATGTATAATTCATTCATCGGTTCTTACCTCGGAATGGTATTGTACAACAATACGCCGATGGCTGCAAAAATAGCGTTTGGTAGCCAAACCGCCACAATTGGATTGAGGTTACCTGATTCGGCGATACCTTTCGCCAGCATGAAAAACAAGAGGTACGTAAAGGCGAGAATGAACCCCAATGCCACCTGCCACCCCACGCCCCGGCGACTCTTCCGGGCCGACATAATTACGCCGATTACGGTTAAGATAATAATGGCAAATGGTCTTGTATCGCGGCTATATTTTTCGAGCAGATACGTTTCAACACCATCCGCTCCACGGCTTTGCAGGAGATCAATCCGTTTATTGAGTTCGGGGCGGGTGAGCGTTTCGTAGAGGTTGAAATCTGAGCCAAAATCATCAGGTTTCAGATTTAATGTCGTGTCGATAAGGGAGCCCGATGTTAAGTTTTCTTTTAACCCGTCGATGCTGCGGATTTTGTAGTCATGGATAACCCATTTCTTTTTCTTCGCTTCCCATTCGATCCGATCGGCCGTTAGCTTTTGTTTAAGCTGATTCCCTTCAACGCGCTCCAGGGTGAATTTATAGCCCGTGTTGCTCGTGTTGTTGTAGCTCTCCAGATAGGCGTATGTATTAGGCGCAATCTTCAAATGCACATTACGCCCCGAGTAGGTATAGGCATCGTTGATGTAGACGATCTCGAAGGCGATCCGGGTTTTGTTGGCCTTCGGGATTATATAATTAACCATAAAATAGGTGAGCACTGCCAGTACCGTTGCCCCCAGAACGTAAGGAAACAGCAAGCGGATAAAACTGACGCCACTACTCAAAATGGCAATAATTTCGGTACGGGCCGCCAGTCGGGAGGTGAGGAATACAGTGGCAATAAAGACCATCAGCGGACTGATGTAATTTGCCCAGTATGGAATGAAATTGAGGTAATAATTAAAGAAAATCTCGTTCCCGGGGGCATGGGTCTTGTGAAAATTGTCCACCTTTTCAGTGTAATCAATCATCACAACAACCAGCACGATCACCAACACCACAAAGATGTAGGTTTGCAGAAAACGTTTAAGTATATACCAGTCTAATAGTTTCATAAAACAGTTATTAGTCATTAGTCGTCATTCAGGAGTAATGGTTGCAGTCACAAACCGCTACTCCTGAATGACGACTAATGACTATCTACCAATAAATTTTTAGCGACTTCGTAACTGACAAATACAGTCCGGTCGTTTTCAATCTGCACCAATACCGATTTGTCGAAGGCATTGATTTCTGTAACGGTTACCGAACAGCCAAGGGTTAGGTTGGAGTGATCGAGGTGTTGCAAAAACTCGGTCGAATGCTCCAGCACAGCTCTCAAACAGACATCTTCTCCGGTCGCTACGTCCGACAGTTTACGAAATCCGGTTTCGGGCATTTTGCCCGCAGGCGTTGGAATTGGATCACCGTGCGGATCAAACTTCGGTCGACCCAAATACGTATCTAATCGGGCAACCAGTTCTTCCGATCGAACGTGTTCTAATTCTTCGGCAATTTCATGAACAGCTTCCCAGCCAAAACCGAGTTTCTCCACCAGGAATACTTCCCAGAGCCGATGCCGCCGGATGACTTGTAACGCCAGTCGCTCACCTTCCTCTGTTAATCGTACGCCCTGGTATTTTTTATAATGAATAAGTTGTTTATCAGCAAGTTTCCGTAGCATATCCGTTACCGAAGCTGCCTTAGTTGCCGTCATTTCTGCCAGTGCATTCGTGCTGACTTCTCCCTGCTGCCGATTAGCGAGGTAATAGATGGTTTTCAGGTAATTTTCTTCGGTAAAGGACTGCATAAACTCTCGGTTACGTAATTGCAACAGCTAAACAATTGAAAACAGTTTACCAGCAAAGATAATTTTTATGTTAAACTTTCTAAAAATTTAGACTAATCTAAAAATTTATTTAAACAATACATACCTTTGTTACGTTATACCTTTACTCAACGTCTTAGGTAGACATAGCGTATACTTTTCTCGATTCAATGGATGTAACGAATACACCAATAAAAGGCTGGCGTCAGGCTAATGACACAAATTCACTGGCCGATGTACATAGTTCGGTGCATGTTCCGGTCAACAGCGGTTTTTTCAAAACGCTAAGGGCATATGCTGGCCCTGGTCTGATGGTGGCGGTAGGCTATATGGACCCCGGCAATTGGGCTACTGATATTGCGGGGGGCGCCCGGTTTGGTTACCGGTTATTATCGGTTGTCCTGATTTCCAATTTATTTGCTATTCTCCTTCAGCATTTAGCCTTAAAATTAGGTATCGCTACTGGCCGTGATCTTGCGCAGGCCTGCCGCGATCATTTTAGTCGTCCAGTATCCATTGGTCTTTGGTTACTGGCTGAAATTGCTATTGCCGCTACAGATTTAGCCGAAGTAATTGGTTCGGCCATTGCCTTAAATTTATTATTTGGCCTGCCGCTTACGGTGGGTATTCTTATTACGGCTCTCGACGTACTGCTCCTTTTGTACCTACAGAATAAAGGGTTTCAGGTGATAGAACGTATCGTTGCCAGCCTGATTTTCCTGATTGTTGGTTGTTTTGGCTACGAACTGCTGGTTTCACAACCCAACGTCGGCGAGGTAGTGGCTGGGCTAGTGCCCCATACTGAAATCATCACCAATCCGGGCATGCTCTATATTGCCATCGGGATTCTGGGGGCTACCGTTATGCCGCACAACCTGTATCTGCACTCCAGCATTGTACAAACCCGCGACTTCGGCCGCGACGATGTCGGCCGGCAGTCAGCCATCAAATTTGCCACCATCGACTCGACAGTCTCTCTATTTCTGGCCTTTTTCATCAATGCGGCCATCCTGATTTTGTCGGCAGCAGCCTTTCACTTTTCCGGCAATCAACAAGTAGCCGACATTACCGATGCACACCGCCTGCTCGACCCGATTCTGGGCGTTAAACTAGCGGGGATTCTGTTTGCCGTGGCTTTGCTGGCTTCGGGACAAAACTCTACCTTGACGGGTACGCTGGCGGGCCAGATTGTCATGGAAGGCTTTCTAAACCTACGTATCAAGCCCTGGATACGTCGGCTTATTACACGTTTAGTAGCCATTGTACCTGCCCTGATTGTAGCCATTCTTTACGGAGAGCGAGGCACCAGCGAACTGCTTGTATTTAGTCAGGTTATTCTATCGCTCCAACTCAGTTTCGCCGTTGTACCTTTAGTTCAATTCACCAGCGACAAGCTAAAAATGGGTCGTTTTGTCAACCCTTCCTGGGTGAAAGGCTTATCCTGGATTGTTGCCATCCTCATCATGGGGCTGAATGGGTATTTGCTGTGGGATACCTTGTCGTAAACACAAATTCTATTATATACAGAGATCATTGAATCTTGTCTTATCCTTCTGTTCGTTCTACATTCAGAACTGAATGCACAACAAGCGTAATTACGTTATACTTTTCCTTAAGATCAAACCATAGTGTCTATGCTACTCTTTTTCACTTATAGCTAATCAGTATCTTATAACATAAGCTATACCATTAACTAAATAAAACAGACTGTGTCTTTATACAAGAAACGATGCCACAGACTAAAAAAAATAGTTGCGCCAAAATTATATTACGTTGGAATTCAGAGATTTATATTGCCATAATTTAAACAAGTTCAAGTATTTATATCTCATCTATTAAATAAGTAGGGCGTATGTGGTAATAAATTATTTCTTATTACTAATTTTCGTATTGGATTCGCTTTTTACACTGACTCTAAATCGGAAGTCAACAAAGTTGTTTGTTTTTACACATAGCATAGCAGCAAAGTTATTGGCAGTTAAACACACATGTTAATAATATAAACTTTTCATAAATATCTGACCAAAAACAGTCTAATACATTACGTGGTAATAAGGCGTTACTGTACTGACTAACCCGTTAAAGGTTTATCCAGTACAAACAGCTAATAACCGTCCATTAACATCCTCTTTTAAAAACTACTTATGAATTCTCTTTTACAAACGCCCATCTGTCGTGGTACTGATTTCATGCGATTGAAGCGCATACACTGGCAGTTCGTTTTTTTGCTGTTGGGTTGTCTGGCCAATGGAGTGACCAGGGCTCAAAACTTTACTCCCGGCAATAGCTCGGCTAAACTCTTCAGTACTACAGACCTAACCTCAAATGCCGCGCCAAGTCTGGGAGATACAGATGCGGATGGCGACCTGGATGCCACGGTGGGCACGGCCGATGGTAAACTATTGTACTTTAAGAACATAGGTACATCCAATAACCCTATCTATTCGCAGCAAACGGGGTCATCTAATCCCTTCAATAGCTCGGATATAAACAACAATGCCGCCCCAGCTCTGGGGGATATAGACGCAGACGGCGATCTGGATGCGATCGTGGGTACCATTGGTGGCACACTTATATTTCTCAAAAACGTGGGTACGGCCATCAACCCCATTTATTCTCAACAGACGGGAAGTACTAACCCCTTTGATGGGCAGGGTAATGATGAGAACCCCAATGCCGCGCCAAGTTTGGGGGATATAGACGGTGATGGCGATATGGATGCCATTGTAGGTACAGCTAATGGTAACCTTCTATACTACCAGAACGTAGGCACGGCAACTAACCCAATCTATAGCCAACAGACAGGAAGTGCCAACCCATTTGGTGGCTTAGCTCCGAATTTGCGAGTTAGCGCTAACTCTAACTTCAGCCCGAGTCTGGGCGATATGGATGGCGACGGCGATTTAGATGCGATTGTGGGCACGGCCGATGGTACGATTCTATTCTTCAAAAATGTAGGTACGGCCATCAACCCTATCTATTCGCAGCAGACGGGAAGCACTAACCCCTTCGGCGGACAGGGTAACGGTATTGATCTCAATGCCAGTCCAAGTTTGGGAGATACTGACGGCGATGGCGATCTGGATGCGATCATTGGTACAGCCAATGGCAAGTTTCTGTACTTAAAGAATATGGGGTCGTCCAGCAACCCTATCTATTCACAACAAAGCGGCTCTAATAACCCTTTCCATTACGATCTGGCCCCTATTCTCTACACCAGCCCTAACACGATTTATGGCAAAAACAACGTAACTGTGGTGATAAAGGTGGCAGAACTCAATGGGGTAGCCAGCACGGGGATTGTTTCACTGTATATCGCCAAAGACTCCATGTTACCGCTGAACTTCGATCCGAATGCGACCAGTATTCCAGGCTATCCCGGCTCTGTGCAGAACGATCAGTGGAACTTTGATGGGGAATCTAATTCGGCATTCTACATTCTGACTAGCAAGGTCACGATCGGGGGACAGCAGATACTATCAGTAGGCCTGAGTGGGTTATTAAATCCAGAAGGCACCAAAGGGCAGCTAACGATTAGCGCCATGGTGCTGCAGGGAAGTGAGGACGAAGCAAACACGGGCAACAACTCCGATGCTGATAGGATTGATTATTTTAAGCAATAAAATTAGTAACTGAGTGCCCTGCATAAATGCGAAGCCGCTGCCCAATAGAGTTCGTTGGGCAGCGGCTTCGCATTTATACAGACTGCTCATCCGGCGTATCCATTTCATATTTTGCTAGTCCGTTTCTAAGTTTTTGCCAGATTCGTTTTTGTAGCGCTGGGGGCGACAACACCATCATACCATCGGCAAAGCCCAGAATTTCGCGTTCCAGTTCAAAATTCAGCTGAACGGTTAGTTGGATTACAATGCCATCCATACGCCGTTCGATAACTTGCTGCGAATGATGAATTGGTTTGGTTTCGACGTAGGGCGCGTGTTCAGTAGCTACCCAGATCAGCACCCGACCAGGGCGCGTTCGCGGGCTGACGGTCACCCCAATAACGTCGTGATAATATGTATCCGCATCTAGATCAGGATTGTCTCGATACGGAATCTCATTGGCTGACTCAATACTCAAAATACGGTCCAATGCCAGATTATATACCTCAAGCTGATGCTCACGAACGCCGACCGCAAACCAGCGATTATTAAACTCTTTCAGCCACCAGATATGAAAGCAGAATTGATTAGGTAACCTAGCTTTAAACGATTGGTATGTAATACGAATGGCCTTTTTCTGAATAATCGACTGATACAGACTATCCAGAAACGCGAGCCCTTTCAGGTTATCGTTTCTCTCGAAATCGATCACCGTTCGCTGATTTGTTGCGGCAGAATAGACATGTGCTTCGAGTTTCTGGACGACGCCACTCAACTGCCCAAAATGAGAAAACCCTTTGAACTGTTTTAGGACTTCAACAGCCTCACTGATACGTCCTAAATCCTGTCCGGTCAATGGAATTTGTGTAATGCTGTAGGCTGGATCTTCATAGGTATAGTACTTTTTTTCGAGCACAACAATGGGGGCATTGTACCCCAGCTTATCACTACGCATCATCTGCAAATCGGCCTGAATCGTTCGTCGGCTGATGCCTTTGTCCATGCCTTCATATTCATATAATGTTTCTGAAACAGCTTCTATGAGCGCTTCGAGCGTCCATCGACGAAACTTATTTGTCAGGCAATTATCAATAGCCCGGTAGCGAATCAGGGCATTCCGGTTAGCTGGCATGGTGTGAAAGGATCTTTTTCCCAAAAAACTAAAAAAAATATTCGACTACGCAAAAAGGCTGCGCAGATGGGCTAAACCTTGGTATCGTCAAGTTCACAAAAACACCTAACCCCCGAAATGTTTTCAGGGCAGTTTAGTGGTAGAGAAGAATTTCGTATCCGGAGGCCGGTAACTGCAAAGCAATCTCAAGGGTCAATACATGGTAGCTCAATGTAGAAGCGCCGAATGAAGTCTATCCGCACGTAGGTAGACTTTATCATTATTATTGGCCTAGGCTAAACAATACCAATATTTAAAATTGGCATAAATCATCTTATCCAAATAAATTTTTCTTTTAGATAAAATTATAGCGTTTTTGGGACAGTCTTAGTCAGGCATGTGCGCAAACGATACGTTTGTTTAACTACTTACAACTTACACTAACCTATTCTATGCGCTCTTTTTTACAAGTCACGGCTCTATTAGTTATCGTGTTGGTTATCGTGTTGGTTACCGTGTTGTTTGTCAATACGTTTCGGCTAACCTCGCATCAATTGACCAACGTGCCACCAGCCGCACCAATCGTGGTCCCCGACTCCGCAATTCAGCGATTAGCCAGGGCCATACAGATTCCTACCGTTTCCTTCACTGAGTACACCCTGACAGATACTACTCAATTTGACAAGTTTCTGAGCTACATACAGACTGCCTATCCACTTATTCATCAGCGGCTAAAACGTGAGACATTTACTCAATACAGTTTGCTCTACGAATGGAAAGGTCGTAACCCAGCCTTGAAACCGGTGATGCTGATGGCACATTATGATGTTGTGCCGGTCATTCAGGGAACGCAGGGTATGTGGAAACGTCCACCTTTTGCGGGCATTATGGAGGGCGGTTACCTTTACGGACGTGGTACGCTCGATGATAAAATGGGCATGATGGGCTTGTTAGAATCAGTTGAGTACCTGCTACGTAGCAATTTCCAGCCCGAGCGAACCTTATTGCTGGCTTTCGGACAGGACGAAGAAACATCGGGACATGGCGCCCAGGCGATTGCTGCTGCATTGAAACAACGGGGTGTCTCGCTCGAATATATTCTGGATGAGGGCGGAGTTATCAAAACCGACGGCGTTTCGGGCATAAAGAAGCCAGTGGCATTAATCGGTATCAGCGAAAAAGGGTACCTGAGCCTGGAACTCACAGCCGTTGGCAAAGGGGGCCACTCGTCAATGCCCCCCGAACAAACCAGTATTGGGATGGTGGCCGAAGCCGTTAGTAAGCTGGAACATCATCCATTTCCAGCCCGTTTAGATGGCGGCATCAATCACATGCTGTCGTATCTGGCCTCAGAAGTTCCGTTTGGGCAACGACTGATTCTGGCGAATCAATGGTTATTTAGCCCACTTATTGAACACCAGCTGGCGCAGACAAAATCAAGTAATGCCTCAATTCGCACCACAACGGCACCCACCATTTTCAAGGCTGGCGCTAAAGACAATGTACTACCCATCGACGCCGTGGCTACGGTCAACTTCCGGTTGCTACCCGGCGATACGGTTGACGGAGTCGTTGAACGGGTAAAAGAAGTGATTGAAAACGATAGCATTACCGTCAGTATTCTGGGCAAGGGGAATGATCCGGTGGCGTTAGCAGACCCGGACTCCCCTGTCTTCCAGAAAATCCACCAGACCATCAAAAGTGTTTTTCCCAACGTAGTTGTAGCCCCTTATGTGATGTTAGGTGCCACGGATTCCAAGTTTTATGCGGGGCTCACGACCGCTACGTATCGGTTTTCACCCATACCGCTTAACGACACCGAAACACAGGGGATTCATGGTACAAATGAGCGTATTAACATAAAAGATTATCTGACGTCAATTCGTTTTTATGTAGCGCTTATCCGCAATAGCCAGAAGTAATGAATTATTATTCACTAGCGTCATACGTCTCAAGCTAAGGCCATAATAAGAGATGACCCGTTAAATAAACGGGCCATCTGCCAAACACACCTAATTAAACAAAACCCTTAGCCGTAGGGGAACTATGTATGCCGCCACGTCTGATATCAATACATACGATAGATACTATTATCTGGTTTTTCAGGCCAGTACAATTTTTGAGTCTGACAGCAATTGTCAACTTTCAATTAAAGCAACGTTAATGAATCTAAACATCGGTTATCTTTGCCCCGTTTTGACCAGCTCGTACCAATAAGGCGAAAGCCTATTTTATGGAAGACAAGAAACATATAGATGCCGTTACGGCCGCTGGTTTGCTGGTGGCAATGGGTATCATCTACGGTGACATTGGTACATCGCCCCTGTATACACTCCGAGCTATTATCGGACCTGAAAATATAATCCGGGCCGACGTTATTCGGGGCGCCCTTTCCTGCGTGTTATGGACGCTCACGCTGCAAACCACGGTTAAGTACGTCATCCTGATTCTACGGGCCGATAACCGGGGGGAGGGAGGCATTTTTGCCCTCTATGCACTCGTAAGACGTCATGCCCGCTGGCTTACACTACCAGCTATTATTGGAGGCTCAGCTTTGCTGGCTGATGGTATTATTACACCACCTATTTCGGTGTCGTCGGCAGTAGAAGGCCTGCGTCTGCTCTATCCAGCTATTACCCATGTGCAGATTATCGAGATAGTTATCGCGATTCTAACGATTCTGTTTCTGATTCAAGCCTTTGGTACGAATGTAGTTGGCACCGCATTTGGTCCTATCATGCTTGTCTGGTTCGTGATGCTGGGTACCCTTGGGGCTATTCAGATTGCTCATGCACCGGGCATTCTTGCCGCTATTAACCCCTACTACGCCTGGTGGCTTCTCTCTGAATATCCGGGTGGTTTCTGGCTGCTTGGCTCCGTATTCCTGTGTACAACAGGTGCCGAAGCCCTGTATTCCGATATGGGGCACTGTGGCCGGGCCAACATTCGGGTTAGCTGGGTGTTTGTCAAATCCTGCCTGATACTCAACTATTTTGGTCAGGGTGCGTGGCTGGTGAGTATGCAGGGACAGACGTTAAAAGACCGGATTCCTTTCTACGAGATCATGCCGCCCTGGTTCCTGACCGTTGGCATCGTTATCGCTACGGCCGCTACGGTCATTGCCAGTCAGGCACTCATCAGTGGCTCTTTTACGCTTATCAGTGAAGCGATTCGACTTAATTTCTGGCCTAAAGTACAGCTACGTTATCCGAGCGTTCAGAAAGGGCAGCTCTACGTACCAAGCGTTAATATGCTGCTTTGGGCAGGTTGTGTAGGCGTAGTGCTCTATTTCCGTGAGTCATCGAACATGGAAGCGGCTTATGGCCTGGCCATTACGTTGACCATGCTGATGACTACGTTGCTGATGTCCTATTACCTCTATACGCATAAGTATCAAGCCTGGTGGGTCGTTCTTTTCCTGACGGTTTACCTCGGCATTGAGGGATCTTTCCTGGTAGCGAATCTTATCAAATTCCCGCATGGTGGCTGGGTATCGGTATTGATTGGTGCAACCATTGCGGGGGTCATGTACATCTGGCTACAGGCGTTCCAGATCAAACTGCGCTTAACGGAGTACGTCCGGATCGACCAGTACACCCAGGCGATCAAGGAACTCAGTCGCGACATTAGCATTCCAAAATACGCGACCCACATCGTGTTCATGAGCAATGCAGCCCGGCAGTCGGAAATTGAGTCGAAAATTATTTATTCGATCTTCCAGAAACGCCCAAAACGCGCCGATATCTATTGGTTCGTTCACGTCGATACCACCGACGACCCCTATACGATGGAATATAAAGTCAATACGATCGCCCCCGACGATGCCTATAAAGTGACGTTTAAGCTCGGTTTCCGGGTTGAGCAACGTATCAACCTGTTCTTCCGCAAGGTGATTGAAGACATGGTAAAAAACAAAGAAGTGGACATCACGAGCCGCTACGAATCGCTGAGCCGTCAAAATGTAATTGGCGATTTCCGATTTGTGGTTCTCGAAAAGTTTCTGTCGTTCGAAAACGAATTACCAGCCCGTGAGCGCTTTATCATGAATCTATACTTTACGATCAAAGGATTTACCACCCCCGAAGACCGCTGGTTCGGTCTGGACAGTAGTTCCGTTAAGGTCGAGAAAGTACCGTTGGTCATTCGTCCGGTCGAAAACGTCCAGTTAAAACGTATTACAACTTAATTATGAATGATGCATTATAAATGATTTGCGCCCATAGTGATTCATCATCTATAATTCATCATTCATCATTCCCTATGAAACTTCTTATCACCGGCGGGGCCGGATTTGTTGGCGCTTCGTTAGCCATATCCCTGAAACAGAATTATCCGCACTACCAGATTTTTGCGCTCGATAATCTCAAACGGCGTGGTTCTGAACTAAGCCTGTCCCGCCTGAAAGCCGCAGGCATTGAATTTCTGCACGGCGATATTCGAAATAAAGAAGACTTCGATGCGCTCCCTGCCGTTGATACGGTGATCGAAGCTTCAGCCGAGCCATCGGTACTGGCAGGGCTTGATGGTACGCCGGACTATTTGATCAACACCAATCTATTTGGTACGGTCAATTGCCTTAACTACGCATTAAAACATAAGGCCAATTTTATTTTCCTGTCGACCAGCCGCGTTTACCCAATCAAAACCATTGAAACACTTAATTTCGAGGAGGCTGATACACGGTTTGTCTTAACCGATGACCAACCTGTTCCGGGCGTATCGTCGCGGGGCATTGCCGAGAACTTCCCCCTTGATGGCCCTCGATCGCTCTATGGCACTACGAAACTGGCGTCCGAACTTCTGATTCAGGAATACAACGAGTTTTACGGCCTGAAAACGGTCATCAATCGCTGTGGTGTCATTACGGGTCCCTGGCAAATGGGAAAAGTCGATCAGGGTGTGATGGTGCTCTGGATCGCCAAGCATTATTTTGAGCAGCAACTCGCCTACATTGGCTATGGTGGGACGGGCAAACAAACCCGCGACATGCTTCACATTGCCGACCTTTACCGACTCATCGACTGGGAATTGCATCATTTAGATGCCGTAAACGGCCAGATTCTGAACGCAGGCGGAGGCAATGAAAGCAGCGCATCCTTGCAGGAACTGACTAAAATTTGCCAGGAGGTGACCGGCAAAACTATTCCAATCAAACAAGTTGCTGAAAATAGGGCCGCTGACATCCGGCTTTATATTACAGATAATACGAACGTAACGAAGCTAACCGGCTGGAAACCGGAACTCGGCATTCGCGAAATTGTGACCGACATTCATGCCTGGCTCAATGAAAACCGGGCCGCCCTGGAGCCGATTTTGACGTAATTCCAGAATTACCATCTATCAATACCTTTATCCCCAACCACTACGTTGGGGATTTTTATTTAATCAGGCTTGATATGTTCCCGAAGTTGGTGTGTATTTTAAAAATACATACCAGAATCTATCGTGTAGGTTTGGCAGACAACCAGCTACGTGTAATTTTGGCGAATTAATACTTTCATCTATAATGCCTGAAATCTTCAGCGTCTTTGGCTTTCGACTTCTGTTTAATAGCAATGCTACGTGTCTATTCGAAACAGTGATGAGAAAACAGGGTTTCACTAAATCCCACTTAACCGGAAGCTAGTAGACCTAAAAGCTTTTTGACATATTCCCGAAAATAATGTTCTTTTTTACACACAAACCGAATACATTCACTCTGTAATCAATAACAGTTAGTTTAGACAAGCATGACAACGACCCTTGATCCTTCTACCCAGCAACGCGTTGACCAGTGGCTCGCTGGAAACTACGATAGCGCTTCAAAAGAAGCTATCCAGCACCTGATTGACTCCGGCAACATAGCAGAACTGACCGACTCATTTTATCGTGATCTTGAGTTTGGCACCGGCGGATTACGCGGTATTCTGGGCGTGGGTTCCAACCGCATGAACCGTTATACCGTTGGAGCCGCTACGCAAGGACTCTCCAATTATATCAATGCGGCCTTTCCGGGTGTAGACATCAGCGTAGCCATCGCACACGATAGTCGCCGGATGAGTCCTGAATTTGCCCAATTAGTCGCCGATATTTTCTCGGCGAACGGCATTAAAGTATACTTGTTCAGCAGCCTGCGTCCAACGCCCGAACTTTCGTTTGCGATTCGGCAATTGGGTTGCCAGAGTGGTATTGTTGTAACGGCTTCGCACAATCCACCGGAATATAACGGCTACAAAGTTTACTGGAACGACGGCGGCCAGGTGGTCGCTCCGCACGATAAAGCCATCATTGGCGAGGTGAATAAGATTACGTCGGTTGACGATATCAAGTTTGAAGGTGTACCGGAGAAAATTCAATTGATTGATGAAATAATTGACGCCCCCTATGTGGAGCGCGTCAAGTCTAACGCCGTCAACCCGGACGTTATTAAGCGGCAGGCTAATCTGAATATCGTATATACACCCATCCACGGAACTGGCATTACGTTGGTGCCGCGTGTACTCGATGCGCTGGGCTTTAACAACGTGCATATTGTTGAGCAGCAGGCTACACCCGACGGCAACTTTCCAACCGTAAAATCACCGAATCCAGAAGAACGCGCGGCTATGCAACTGGCGCTCGATCTGGCCAATTCAATCGATGCTGATCTGATTATGGCTACCGACCCCGACGCCGACCGCGTGGGTGCAGGTGCCCGCAATCACCACGGGGAGTTTGAGTTGCTGAACGGCAACCAGATGGCCAGCTTGATTATTTATTACCTGCTCAACGCCTGGAAAGATGCGGGAAAACTAACCGGAAAGGAATTTGTAGCCAAGACCATCGTTACAACCGACCTGATCGACGAGATGTGTAAACGCTACGGTGTGGCCTGCTACAATACGTTGACCGGCTTCAAATACATTGCCGAAGTAATCCGCGAACTGGAAGGAAAAGAGAAATTTATTGCCGGTGGCGAAGAAAGCTATGGGTACCTGATCGGTGATTTCGTGCGTGATAAAGACGCCATTGCTTCCTGCGCCATGATTGCCGAACTAACTGCTTATGCCAAAGACAAAGGCCAGAGCCTGTTCGATCTGCTGATGGCGATGTACCAGGAAAACGGCTTCTACTACGAATCGCTCGTGTCGTTGACGAAAAAAGGCAAAACGGGAGCCGAAGAAATTCAGCAGATGATGGCTGATTTCCGGGCCAACCCGCCTAAAGAAATCGCCGGAGCAGCCGTTGTTCGGATGGATGATTATAAAGCGCTGACGCGTCTGGACGTTCAGGCAGGCACAACAACGGCCATTGAAGCGGGCAAAATGGGCATCGAATCATCTAACGTACTGCAATTCTTCACGGCCGACGGCACCAAGATTTCAGCGCGGCCATCGGGCACAGAGCCTAAAATCAAGTTCTACGTCAGTGTTCGCGAACCACTGGCCAGCAGAGAAGCTTTCGACGATACGTACGCGCAACTAAAGGCGAAAGTGCAGCGCGTAATTGACGACTTGCAGTTGTCGTAAATAAGTAACGTGGACGTCTCGTTCGCGTTATGTACCAGCAAAAAGACCGACTGTTGATAAGTCGGTCTTTTTGTTTTTTATAAAATTTGTTTTCTATATCGTTTTATCAAAAGCTATACTGCGTTTGCCGCTACAGTACGTTGTCTTACCGCTTCATAAAGTACTACGCCGGTAGCAACTGACACGTTGAGCGAGCCCACAGCACCCAACAATGGAATCTTAACGTGCGTATCCACCATTCTGAGCAGTTCAGGCGAGATGCCGTCTTCTTCCGAACCCATAATAATGGCCAGCGGTCCAGTTAGATTGGTACTACGCTCGTAGAGATCACGACTTGATTTTTCGGTACAGGCCACCACTGTGATGCCTGATTCCTGCAAGTATTTCACGGTTTCAGTGAGTTCGGCTTCGCGGCAAACCGAGATATGGTTCAGTGCACCCGACGACGTTTTCATAGCGTCGGAATTGATAGCGGCAGCTCCCCGGCCCGGAATGACAATGCATTGTACGCCCGTACATTCGGCGGTGCGGGCGATAGCCCCGAAATTCCGAACATCAGTAATACGGTCGAGAAGCAGGAAAAAGGGTGCTTCGCCCCGTTCAAATACGTCGGCGATGACGTTGGACAGTTTAACGTATTGAACCTGAGCAACCAGACAAACCACACCCTGGTGATTTTTGCGGGTTAGCCGATCCAGTTTTTCGACCGGCACGCGCTGGATCGTAACACGGTTTTGAAAAGCCAGATTCTGAATATCGGGATTGCTCAACTCCCGTTCCATATATAGCTTATCAATCTGCTGATCGGACTTGAGTGTCTCGATAACGGACTGAATACCAAATACCATTTCGTCGGGTTGCGGACGAAACTGCGGTCTTGACCCACCGGGTCGGGAATGATTCGTTTTATTCGGGCGATTTACTCGCGGATTGCGCCGGTTCTCCATGCTTCGACAATCGGGTACCAAATCGGCTGATATTCTATGTAGCGCACCAGTTCGTAGTGATCCTCGACAAATTGATTCGGTTTCTTCGTAAATGTAAAATTAACCTCCGAGACATTGGCCCGGCGATTATAAACCCACACTTCGCGTTCCCGGTTCCGTTGCACTCGATCTGGGGCACCAAGCACGATATAGATCATGCCTTTATCGGTCTTCCAGCCTTCTTTATAACTCGTAAACAGGCGATTGGCTTCTTCAACCCGATCGAAGTAAGCTTTCAGCGTTTTCCGGGCTACTTCTTCATTTCCCGACATCAGGCTCAGCCAGTACCGATCAAAGGCTTTTTTGACGTCCTGCGCCTGATTCAGTTCGCCGATTTCTGTGCTGGTGCTCATGTATAGCACCGGTTTGATGAGCTTTTCGGGGCGGGTTAGTTTCGGGAACCGTTTGTCGGCAACCACTAAACCAATGCCCGATGCATCGGTTGTATCTTCCACAAAATAATATAACCCTTCACGGGGCAGCACAAACGGCTGATTCGTCGTGATCGTGAGTGTCGAATCAACGTTAAGCGATTTAGACGCTGGCCGGGGCGACGTATTCATGGGCGATGAAGCCGCATCGAAATCATGCCGGTAGCGAACGCCATACAATGACTTATTTGTACCGCTGACATCCCGGATAATAACCGTATCGCCCGCATTTACGTAGCTACGTAGTTGCGGCTTTTGGCCAGTCTTATCGAATAAGCTGAATCGGTCGCTCAATCTGGGCGCCCGGAATCGTAACGACAAATCATTTCGTGCCTTCGTGCCGCTACTAGTTTCCGTAATTTCAGTGAGCAAAACTGCATTGACAGCATCTTTTGGGCGTTTTATGTCAAACGTCAGGGTAAGGTGATCACCTTCCTGCCCAACCGTCTGGGCATTGAGCGGCACCGTGCCATAACCCAACCGTTCGCGGTTGTTGTAGTCAGGATACATGACATAGGCAATCAGAAAATGTTCCGAAAAATCGGTTGGGTTCAACACAGGGGCACCCATTGGCGTTTTGGCCGTTAAGTCCATATAAACCCGAACGCTGGTGGAGTCATTCGCTAGAAATTTCCCTTTGATGGACGTAACGACCCATTCTCCTGTCGTTTTAGTTGACAGATTTGTGCTCGTGCCCAGCGCGGGGCCATCTGTGGCAACCTTAACCGGTGGCGGTGTTTGCGCAACAGCCGGACGCGATTCGACGGGTGTAGTACTGCTTGGGCGGTCGTTCCGTTGAGACTCAGCTCGTTGACTATCGGCTGGGCGAGCGGCCGACTGGCCAGCCTGATTGTTAAGCCCTTTGGCGCGGGCATCATAGTCCGCATTGATTTTGGCCTGCTGCGTTTTTTTGGTGGTTGAGCAGCCCGATACGAGGGCAATAAGGAGCAAAGCAGATAGAATTCGCATAAACAACAGTAAAGTTGATCAACCTAAACTGACCCCAACCGGCATAGCTACAGCCTGGTTAGCGTTAATTATAACAGCCTACAAAGACATTTCTGCAGGTTGCTTACTAATAACGAAAAAATGATACCATTCGGGTTACCAGAGCCGTTCATTTTTCTTTACTTATACAAATAGACTAATTTTACGGTACGAATTACAAACGCATGTACAAAACCACTGAAATTACTTCCGCTGAAATCGCGTCGGATAATCCCGTTCACCAACGGCTTTTATTTCCTTACGTCGAAGCAGCCACCATGGTAAGCGGCAACGTCCTCGAAATCGGTTGCGGCTGGGGCCGGGGCCTCGAATTACTCAATAAAGCCGCCAAACAGTATACGGGCATCGACAAAAATCAGGAGTTAATCTCGGCGCTAAGTGCTGAGTATCCGAACGCTACGTTCATTGCCGCTAACATTCCCCCTCTCGCGGGTCTTGCTGACAATATGTTCGATTTTATCGTAACGTTTCAGGTAATTGAACATATCGAAAACGACGATTTATTTATCAGGGAAGCTCATCGGGTGCTTAAGCCGGGTGGTAAACTCCTGCTGACAACGGTCAACAAAACGTTCTCGCTCACGCGTAATCCCTGGCATGTACGGGAATACTACGCCGACGGGCTAAAATCATTGATGAACAAGTATTTTTCAGCCGTTGACACGAAGGGAATTCACGGCAACAAGAAGGTAATGACGTATTATGAGCAGAATAAGGAATCGGTCAAGAAACTAACCCGCTTCGATATTTTCAATCTGCAATACCGCTTGCCCCGCCGACTGCTGCAAGTTCCTTACGATCTGATGAACCGCCTGAACCGTAACCGGCTTCTGCAAGCCGACGGTCTTGCCGCTGAAATCAACTATACTGACTACGTAGTAAGCAACGACCCAGCCGGCAGTCTGGACTTTTTCTACGTGGCGACGAAGTAATTAGTTGCGGATCGCTTTTTTAACACGATCCGCAAGCGTTATACTAATTGCTTATTCTCAACATGTACTCACTCAGCCGCTGGCGTCACGGTAATGACGATTGATTTGGACGTAGGCGTGTGGCTTTTGTCGGCAATCGAATCAATAGGGACCAGTACGTTCGTTTCAGGAAAATAAGCCGCCGTACAACCCTGGGGAATGTTGTAAGGAATGACTAAGAACCGATGCGCCGTTCTCTTTTGCCCATTGTACTCACTGTGTAAATCCACAACCTGTTTCTCCGTAAAGCCCAGATTGGCCATATCGTCGGAGTTCATGAAAACCACCCGCCGTTCGTTATAAATACCCCGATAACGGTCATCATTACCGTAAATAGTTGTATTAAACTGGTCGTGACTACGTACCGTCATCAGCAATAACTCGCCGGGCTGTAGCTCATGATGCGTGGGCGCGTTGATCGTAAAGTGCGCTTTACCGTCTTTTGTCTTGAACTCCCGAACCCGTGGTCCGTTCGGAATGTAAAAACCACCCGGTTTCCGCACTTGCTCATTGTAGTTATCAAAGCCCGGCACTACTTTTTCAATGAGGTCACGAATTTTGTCGTAATCGGCAATCAGGGCGTCCCAATTTATGTAGTATCGACCGGGAAGGTTGGCACTGGAAGTATTGTTGTCACGTCCGACCGTCTCGGTCGGTGTTGAAAAAACTGCCTTCGCTAGCTCACCAATAATCGCTACTTCACTTTTCAGATTAGATGAAATAGGGTCTACAGAACCGTGGGACTGAGCCACGACGCCTGTAGTGCTTTCGCAGCTAACAAACTGTTCGCCAGTCGCCTGAATATCTTTGTCGGTGCGGCCCAGGCAGGGTAAAATCAGCGCGGTTTCGCCATGAATGAGGTGACTTCGGTTCAGTTTAGTCGATACGTGAACGGTCAGTTTGCAATTTTTTAAAGCATCAGCAGTATAGTTTGTATCCGAAACGGCCATAGCAAAATTGCCGCCCAGCCCAAAAAACGCCCTGGCTTTACCTTCTTTCATAGCCTTTACAGCCGCTACGGTGTCATACCCATTTTCGCGGGGTGGTTCAAATTTAAAGACCCGTTTGAGCGCGTCCAGAAATTCCGGTTTCGGCTTCTCCCAAATTCCCATCGTTCGGTCGCCCTGCACGTTGCTGTGCCCACGAATGGGGCTAGCCCCTCCCCCTTCAATACCGATACTGCCTTTCAGCAGCAGTAGATTGATAATTTCGTTGATACTGTCTACGGAATTCCGGTGCTGCGTTAGCCCCATTGCCCAGCAAATGATCAGCTTGGGCGTGTATTTGAACAGGTCAACCGCTTCCTGAATTTGTGCCACGGTCAGGCCACACTGTGCGGCCAGGTCATTTAGTTCGAACTGGTCGAGACTCTTTACGTAATCATTGTAACCCGATGTGTATTGCTGAATGAAGTTTTGGTCCAATACTTTTCCTGGTGCTTTTTTCTCTTCTTCCAGCAGGATTTTGGCCATCGCTTTCATCAGGGCGAGATCCGAATTGATACGTACCTGCAGAAATACATCCGTCAGTTTTTGCCCGCCAAACAAAATATCGCGGGGACTTTGGGGGTATTTAAAGGCCAGCAATCCGGCTTCGTGCAGCGGATTGACGGCAATGATTTTCGCGCCATTTCGTTTGGCTTCCTCCAGGGGCGTGAGCATTCGGGGCGCATTCGTGCCGGGGTTCTGCCCCATAATCATGATGACGTCGGCCTTCTCGTAGTCCTCATATTTTACCGATGCTTTACCAAGACCAAGCGAATCGGCCAGGGCCACACTGGTTGACTCATGGCACATATTCGAGCAATCGGGCATGTTGTTAGTACCAAACATCCGCACAAACAATTGATACAAAAAAGCGGCTTCGTTACTGGTACGTCCCGACGTATAAAAAATCGCTTCATCGGGCGAGTCAAGTGCCTTGAGTTGATCGGCGATGAGCTGAAAAGCATCATTCCACGAAATAGCGTCGTAATGCGTAGCCCCCGGTTTGAGTATAAGGGGCTGTGTCAGACGCCCTTGCTGCCCTAACCAGAGGTCGCCTTTCTGGAGCAATTCGGCTACGGAATAACGCTGAAACAGGACCGGCGAGGCCGTATGCTTATCCATGATTTCGTCCGCTACGGCCTTTGCCCCGCTTTCGCAGTATTCACCCAGCTTTGACCGATGTCCATCGGGGTCGGGCCAGGCGCAGGACGGGCAGTCGAACCCATCTTTCTGATTTAAGTCGGCCAATACTTTCAGGCCACGTATCAGGTCTGTGCCGTTTACAATATGCTCAAGCGATTTTACAATGGCCGTAACACCAGCGGCTTCGGTATAGGGCTTACCAACTTCAAGTTCACCGGTTAGTTCTTCGGGGGGCGTGTTCTGATCCATATTTTTACCAAAAACAGCCTCTTGCTGTTTTATTAAAAATTACTCAAACAGCAAGAGGCTGTCCGATATATTACTACGTAGCAACTAGGCCATTATCTATCGAGTGCTGTCGAGCCTCGGCACTGTGAGCAAAGTAACAATACGGTACCCCCTTTGCTTCGATTCCTACTAATTTGGCTCGGGTTTTCGGCTCATTTTTGCCATGAACCTGCCGGATATACACACAACGAATCTGAGTTGGAAAGTGCTCGACAATTGATGCATAAATTGTGGGGTCTTCCTGTGTATCATCACCCAACAAAATAAATCGTTGGTTCGGATAAGCCTCCAGTATACGCACAATGCGCATAAATTTCGTCATGTGTTTATTCTGGCCGGTTTTCAGTACGTCTTTCAATCGTTTTAACGGACTTAAAAAATAAACACCTTCGGGCAGGCCGTTCTTCTCCGAGAATTCCAGAATGTAGTCATACAGGTTCCATTCGCTGCTCGATACGTAGAAAAACGGATTGGTTGCTGCTGGGCCGCTGTTCGCTTCGGCTAGCAGTCGATAATGTGCTACAACGCCTTCGAATGGTTTTCGGGTATGGGCATTCCGGGTAAGTAACACGGTCAGTCGTTTGGTAATCGTAGCCGAATGAGAGACTAGAAACGTATCGTCAATATCTGAAATACAGGCAAATTCCGTTTGATGTGGTATTAGTACGCTCCCCTCGCTCTCGGCAAGTACAGTTTCATGTATAAGCTGTACCTGAATACGGTGCCAACCCGGCGGCAGTGGTTGCGGTAACTTAATTTCCAGTCGAAAATACCCTTCAGCATCCGTTTTTGCCTGCGCTGTCTGATCATTCGCCCAAACCTTAACGGTTGCATGCGGATAGGGTTTTACCAAAAACAATCGGATCAGACCAAGCAAATTCACCCAGATGTTGCTCCTGTATTTTGTTCGGGAGAGTGCACTTCGATGGAATACGCTACCGTGAATCGTTAGCTGATGATCATTGCCAAAACCGCGATATACCTTTACCACAGGCCGTTCGGTCAGATGCAGCCACGACAAAAGACGACCTTTTAGCCTGCCTTTCAGACTTCCGGTCTTTTCATAAATGGTTGGCGGGGACAGAGTTTCCATAACGTTCAGTCAATACACACTGCTTATAACCTTTATAAACGGTTTGAGTTATTGAAATGAGGTCTATTTGACCCATTGACTTACCACTGCTCACTAACTGCACTCCGCCGTTGACTTTTTTATTTGCCATTAATCCCGTTTCCGGTGGAAACGACAAAACCGTCTGGGAAGGCGGCATAAATGATTACTTCGCCGATTTGCCGCATACTTTCCACACGTTCTACCTCAATGGCAAAACCGACGAAGAAACGATACGCCAGCAAATTGCCCAGCACAAGCCCGATCGGGTAGTAGCTGTCGGGGGCGATGGCACCATAAAAATCGTGGCCACTCAATTGCTTGGGACCAATATTCTGCTTGGTGTTTTACCAGCCGGTTCGGCCAATGGCATGGCCCGTGAATTAAGTATCCCTTCTGGCGTTCACGAAAGTCTAGATGTGCTGGTGAACGGGACGCCTAAGCCACTGGACATTATTTCGGTAAACGACGGCAACATCTGTTTGCACCTCAGCGATATTGGCCTGAACGCTCAATTAGTTAAACATTATCAACAATACAATTTGCGAGGCAAGTGGGGTTACCTGAAAGGGGTTGTGAACGTATTGCAGAAACGGCGATTGATGCGGGTGTCCATTACGGTTGGGGATGAGTGTATAAACCGGGCAGCCTTCATGGTCGTACTGGCTAACGCCCGCATGTATGGCACTGGTGCTGTTATCAATCCCGATGGCGATCCCTTCGACGGGAAGTTCGAAGTCGTTATTTTCCGGCAATTATCGTTCTGGGAAATTGTAAAGTTATTCTGGCAGTATCGGCCGTTTGATCCCAAAAAGATTGAAATTCATCCCGCTACGTCTGTCCATATCGAAACGCATCGACGGGCTTACTTTCAGGTTGATGGCGAATACCAGGGACGTATCACTCAGTTAAAAGCCGCTATTCAACCGGGTGCTTTATCGATACTTGTGCCACACAACGCACTCGCTTAAGCAGATTGCATGAGTCGTACCCGGCTGGGCTCGCTGTACAGATTAAAACGGTTATCTCTGACAAAACCGGCGACTGTCATGCCGGCTTCCTGCGCCATTTGCACAGCCAGACTGGAGGGTGCACCCACGGCGGCCAGCATTGAAACGCCCGCCCGCCAACTCTTCTGCACCAGTTCCACACCGATACGTCCGCTCAGGAAAACACCGTAATTACTCAGGGGTAACCAATTTTGCCAGAAAGCCGCTCCGATGAGCTTATCCAGCGCATTATGACGCCCAATGTCTTCCCGAACAAGTAGCAATTTCCCGTCAGCATCGAACAGAGCGGCTGCATGAATACCTCCCGTGTAGGCAAAGGCCCGTTGCGCTTCACGAACATGGTCGGGCAATGTATGCAATATGGCAGGTTCGACGGTAAAATCAGACAGGATTGGGCCAGCCGTGAGTGCCATAACAGCCTCGATCGTCGTTTTGCCACACAGCCCACAACTCGACGATGTGAACGTATTTCGTTCCAGTCTTGCCCAGTCCACCACTACGTCAGGATGCAATTCAACCCGTAGTACGTTACCCTCCTTAGCTGAATCCTGCACGCAATGGCGACACGAAACTATATCGGAGGGTCGCTGAATAATGCCTTCAGTGAACAGAAAGCCCATGCCCAGTTCTTCATCATGACCGGGCGTCCGCATCGTGACCGACACTGATCGCTGTTGCCGATCGGTAACTGGACCAAAACCCAGTTGAATTTCCAGCGGTTCCTCAACAGCCAGCAAGTCGGGAGACTCCGTTATGCTTTCACCAATGATTTTATGAACGGTAACAGGGGCAACAAGAGACATGACAGTAACTAGCTATTTGTTCAATAACTCGTTGTGCTCTTAAATGATTACGAAATGACGTCAAAAGCTGATAGTTGCCGATGCTTTCAAGGCAAATGAGTTAAGCGGTATGTTGTTAGGGCCGTCATCCAGATAATTTAGCCGGTGAATCGCCTGGATACGTATCAACTTAAAGATATTGTCGATCCCATAACCGACCTCCATATAGGGTTTATTACCATCGAGCGCCCCAAAATAAATAGGTCTTACACCATCCGGCAGGGGTTTACGCGACGCAACAGCCTCATTGGCCTTCGACATACTTCCCCACAACGCATCAACGTTAGCGATCAATCGCCAGTTGAATTTTCGAATGCCCGGTATGCGATTGAACAATAGCCCTTCAAAGCGATGCTGGACATGAATGGCCACAAAACGATCGCTGACGAACTCATAAAACTGCATTCGGTTGAAGGTGTTGGTCGTCAATAGCGGAGTTGGATTTCCAATGTGCGGAAACAACAGCGGAGCCGGTAATGTAGAGGGTGTATAACCCGCCGACAGCAGATAGGTGGTGCGGCCAAGCGGGCCAAGCCGAAACGTTTGCTGCGCTCGTAACGTAAACCGATCGTAATTGAAGTCGCCACCCAGCATTTTAGATCCACGGGTATAGCGCAATGTCAGGACAGGGGCCCGTTTGGTGCCAAGTGTAATCCGCTCATTGCCATCCATTAAATATTTTTCTTTGCGGGCTAGCCGAGCTTCAACGGCCCAGTACGCATCGTTATACTCAGATCGCAGTGTCGACTGATCACCTAATTCGGGGTCTACCCGATAGCGAAATGGAAATAGCGGATCAAATGTCCGGCTGCCCAGCATAGCCGTCAGGAGAATTCCTTTAACGGGTTCTGTTTTAAAGAACACTTCTTTCTGATAGCTCTGATATCCACCCCGATAGCGCCCAAATCGGCTGAAGGCGTAAAAAATACGATTGCCTCCAATCAACTCAGGCGTCAGCCCCAATCGTTCCAGATCGTTAGCGATACGAACGCCGGCTATGGTCCAATGCTGCCGCGAGAATAGATAATCTATTTCGGCTCCGTATTTAAACTGGGCATCCAGTGTGCCATAAGCGACATACCCACGTAGCACCAGGTTACGACTAAACTGCTCGTTGGTACGAAAGCCTATCCGGGTTCGTAACCCTTCAACGCTGTTCACCGCGAATAGATAAGGATATGGCCCAATGTCGAGCCCCCCTGCTTTAAGAAAACCCGTAACAGCAACCTGCCCGATAGCCTCGGCCACTTTCACAGCCGGAACTGCCCGTAGTTTTGCGATTATTTCACGGGCTTTCTGGTCCTCTTTACTCAAGGAATCGGCTCCAGCAAGTGTACTCTGTACCGTATGCCAGTACGCTTCGTTCGTCGTGGCGACCGTATCGCTTGGCTCGATGGGCTGTTCGTAAAAGAGTATTGGATGCGGTCGGTTGACTACTACGTTGCTATTGCGCAGGGTCACCTGCGCCCGCATTCCAAGCGATTGCTTTCCAACGCCCGTCAGGTTGGCGGTCAGTTTGATACTCACAGGCAACCAACCCGCAGAAGCTGTTTTACTGGCGCTGGAATCGACCGTTGTTTCCAGTTCCTGCTCGATGGTCAGGCCACGCACGTAATTCAGGTTAGCATCTTTGCCAATGCGCGTTTCAATCTGGCAAAGGGCAAAAGACGTGGTATCGATCCAGGCTTTCCCGATAAAGACCAGGTCTTCGGGCCGTTTGGGATCGAAGTGAATTTCGTAACAGACGTGATCACCAATCTGCGTAGTATCGGCCAGAAAGAATTCGTACCAGTTCTTCCAGTTATCGCCAATGGGTGACGCAAAATCCTTACCCAGAATCGGAATATAGTTGTCGTAGAAGTTTTGGCTGACCAGGTTTGTCCCGCCCAGTAATTGCGAACTCAGACCGGCATCGTCAACGGCTACACCTTTGATGCGGGTTTTACGAATATCTTCACGTTTTCGCTCGGGGCTACTTCTAAAATAATAGCGGGATACCGACTCCGAAGCCAGCAGCGGAAGCAGCCGATGGCCTTCATCGTCCACGATCGAATCCTGCTTGCTCATGGCCTCGTTGATCCGCTTGATCAGCGGATTCTTCCGCATCCGTTCCGTTACGTGGCTCAGTGCAATTTCCGTCTTTACGTAACTGTCGTATTCATACGCTGACAGCCGCTTGCGGTCATTGATCGTCCTATTTTTCCGAACCTGACGGAGCACGCGCCACGCGGGATTTTCACCTGCTTTTACGGTGACTTCCTGCAGGGCCGTCCCAGACGACTCCAGCTTGAAATCAACCGCTTGGGTAGGTCTTTCCGGATCAATAGCCCGACGAAGAGGTTTGTAGCCCAGCGAGCTGACAGCCAGCGAGTCCGTCAAAATTTTAACAGTCAGCGTATAATGGCCTTTTTCGTCGCTGACCGTACCACTCCGACGCCCAACGAGGGCCACACTGGCAAATGGGATGGGATCTCCGGTTCGGGAATCGGTCACCAAACCGGTGACGGTGTAGACAGTTTGTGCCCTGGCTTCAGTACCCAGATAAGAAACTATCAAGAAAAGAAGTAGAAGTAGATTCAGAGGCCTCATTTTAGGTAATTACGGTCGGCTAAATTACAAAAAAACCGACAATCCAAATTACGTATATACCCTCAAAATCGGACAAATAAATCCTTAATTATTAGAACATCAATATTATCTGTTTTCTGCCTCTAAACAGTTATATATACTTAGCCAAAATGATTACTAAATGAGTATTTTCATCAGAGTAGTCTGAACGTATCTACTTTGGCTGCATAGCTCAGCCAACGAGCCAGATTCGGTCGGCGTCGGCACCTTGTTCCGTCCATTCAACCAGTACCTGCTGCGACTCAAGGGTGTTGACACGCATGCCTGTATAATCGGGTTTGATGGGAAGGTCGCGGTTGTACCGTCGATCAATCAGCACCAGCAGTTCAACTTTGCGGGGTCGACCAAAGGCGGTCATGGCATCCAGAGCAGCCCGAACCATACGGCCCGTTGCCAATACATCATCGATCAGAATTACGCGCTTATTCTCAATAATAAACGGCACATTCGTTGTGTTCGGACGTAGTGGCGTGTCGCGACGACGGAAATCATCGCGGTAGAACGTAGCATCCAGATAGCCCAGCGGTACGTTATGACCTAGCGCCCGATTGACTTCGCGGCTGACACGTTCAGCGAAATAAATCCCCCGCGGCTGCATCCCCAAAAGAACAGTATCGCTAAAGTCTTGGTGATTTTCGATCAATTGCTGCGCCAGGCGGCTAATAACGATTTCGAGCAGCGGGCTGGACAGAATCAGGCGTTGTTGGTTCATCGGGTAAAAATAAGCGATTAAACGAACATTCTGCTTGACAACGACAGCGTAGCCAATTCATGAATCACACAAATGCATAATTGTCACTACTTTAGCGGTAACAACGGGTGAAGCCATTATGTAAAAACTTCGTTAGCGATGAAACAAGGGTTTACAAGCTGCCTTTCCCTTTTGTTGGGGCTGCTGGCTATCGTGAGCAAGGCGCAGAACGTAGCGGGCTACTGGCTTGGCATTACCTATCCGACTGATCCGAATCAGATCGTGTATAACTATACCATGACCCTTACCCAAACGGGAAGCACCCTTGGCGGTACAGCACAAACATCTGTTCCTGATGTACCTTTCGGAGGGGTAGCCTATTTGTCAGGGCAGGTCACGCCATCGTTTGTTACGTTTAGTGAGGCCGACAAAAACGGGAGTACAGAAATTAAAGATCTTTGCTTCTGGCGGGGAAAACTTATGTATAACCCTGCGGACGAGAGTCTGATTGGTACCTACGAAAGTATCGCTAACGGCACAACCTGCGAAGACTCATCGGGCGGCAAAGTCGAGTTATACCGAATTGTGCTAAAATCGGGTACTAGGTTTTGCAAAGGCAGCCCGGTTAATCTCGTCGTTACGGGTAAAAACATTAAATGGTATTCGTCGAGAGCTAAAACCAGCGTACTGGCTACAGGTAATACATACAGCCCAAAACCTGGTACGTATACGCTGGTGGCGAAGGATGGAACAGGATGCACGATCAAGCAGAATATCAGCGTGGCCCCCAGAACGGGCCCTCAATTGGAAGATGTTCAAACAACTCCCGAAGAATGCGGCAAAGAAAACGGCGTCATCTCAGTAGCTGGCAGCCGTGTGACAGGCCCCACAGATTACTCGCTCGATGGGCAAACGTATCAACGTAGCGCCGATTTTTCGGGACTGAAGGCCGGGAATTATGTCATTACGGCCCGAGACACAAATAACTGTGTGGTTACTCAGTCCGTATTGATCGAGCTCGATTGCCCTAGAATCGTTTATATACCAACCGCCTTTTCGCCTAATGCTGACCAGATTAACGATGTTTTTACGACACACTTCGCCTTTCCTTCTGTTACAGTTTCCCGCTTTACGGTTTACGACCGATGAGGTGTTGTCATGTATAATCATACTAATTTTGTGCTTTTAAACAGTGAACCCATTTGGGATGGGCAAGTCAATGGTCATTCGGCGCCAGCAGGTATGTATGTGTACCGGCTGGATTGTCAGTTTCCCGACGGCACTCAAACCAGCTATCACGAATCGGTAGCTTTATTGAATCAATAGCAAATGAAATTTCTGATTGTTGGCCTGGGCAACATAGGGCCTGAATATTCTCTCACCCGCCATAACGCCGGGTTTATGGTACTCGATCGGATGGCTGCACAACACGGCTTCACCTTCTCGATGACGCGTCTGGCGTATACCGCCAAATGGCAGCACAAAGGCAAGCAGTTATTTTTTGTGAAGCCCACTACGTATATGAACCTTAGCGGAAAGGCTGTACTGTATTATATGAAGCAGGAAAACATTCCCATTGAAAACCTGCTGGTTATCACTGACGACAAAGACTTACCGTTTGATAAGCTGCGCCTGAAACCCAAAGGTTCGGCGGGGGGGCATAACGGCCTACGGAGTATCGATGAATCGTTGGGTACGCAGGAATACGCCCGATTGCGGGTAGGTATTGGCAACAATTTCTCTAGAGGAAAGCAAGTTGACTTCGTACTGGGACAGTTTCCGGAAGATGAATTGATCCAATTACCGGCTTATCTGGACCGCGCGGGCGATGCTGCGCTCACTTTTTGTACTATGGGCATACAAGCAGCGATGAATAATTACAACCAATGATATAACATTTTAAAGAATATTTCAATTTTTCCAAAACGTATAAAGAAGAACTGACCTCCCATTATCGCAGAATTTTATACTGTTTCCTTGCAATACGTATCGACCCATTCCATAAAATTCTCTCTAAACCGCATTAAATTCGGAACAAAATTCCGATACGGCCCTATACGGGGTTTGCACTTTCAAACTTTCTATAGACCTTTGTGCGTTATCTGATTGAAACAAAAATAGAACAAAACAATGAAAACGCGTGTTATCTTTGCATCACTGGTTCTTGGATTAGGATTAGTAAATACTTTGGCAACCGCGGCTACCACCACCAACACTGATGATAGCCCGGCAGCCAACAAGCCGGCAAGTACGATGCTTGTCAATGGTTCGCAGAAGCAATTTGCTTCGTATGCAGAACTTAACATTGCCAAGTTTGTAAATACTACCAACTGGCAGAACTTTATGAGTGTTGTCTCGTTGTACAACCAAAATCCGACCGCTGTGCTGAACATCAGCCCTGCCGATCGTATCAAGTTCAACGAAGCGGCTCTTCAACTAACTGATAAACTGGCCAAGCAGAAAGATGCAAACGCCAGTAACTGGACAAAACAGGTTGGCCACACAGCCCGGATGATCAACTTCCTCTGGAATGCGAACCAATCCACTAGCGAAACGCCTGATGTTCAGCACTTTGGAATAAATATCTAAAAATTAGGTATTTGGAACAGAAAAGAGTAAAAGTTAGTTTTTCATGTAGAAAAGGTTAAGGGTTTAGGAATAGTCAGTATAAGGTTCTCCGCTTCGATCGGGGAACCTTATCTTTTTTTAAGGATTTTTGGTTTTCTTATAGACTAGTTTTGTCAAGTTCTACACTAGCGATACGTATGTTTCGCACCGAATAAAACCGGCAAGAATTCAAAAAACCAATCTCAATGACCATTCAAAACCTTCGAGACCGTAACCTAATTTTATTCGAGTGCATAAGCGGCAGCCGCGCCTACGGTACCGACCTGCCTACATCTGACACTGATATTCGAGGGGTATTTCTTCTACCTCAGGCTGATCTTTACGGATTGAATTACGTTGAGCAGGTTAACGATGACAAGAACGATGTGGTTTTTTATGAGCTGCGCCGGTTTGTCGAATTGCTTTCCAAAAACAACCCTAACATTCTCGAACTTCTCTGCGCTCCAGCTGACTGTATTCTCCAGAAGCATCCGCTGTTCGACCTGTTAAAGCCTACTGACTTTCTATCAAAACTCTGCAAAGACACCTTTGCTGGTTATGCCGTCAGCCAGATTAAAAAAGCGCGGGGCTTGAACAAGAAAATCCTGAATCCACTGCCGAAGGAGCGAAAATCTCTGCTCAACTTTTGCTACGTACTGGAAGGCAGTGCTTCTTCAGCCGGGTCAAAACCTGTCCTGGACTGGTTAGCGGCTCATGGCTGGAAACAGGAAAATTGCGGTCTGGCAAGCGTTCCGCATGCCCGTGATGTATATGCACTTTTCTACGACGAAACAGCTACGTTAGGTTTTCAGGGAATTATCTCAGGCAAAGAGTCAACCGAAGTATCATTGAGCAGTATCCCCAAAAATGCTACGTTACTGGCGTACCTGTCTGTGAATCATGACGGATATTCCAGTTACTGCAAAGATTATCGGGAGTATTGGGATTGGGTTGAGAAACGTAACGACGCTCGGTATCAGAACACGCTCAATCACGGCAAAAACTACGATGCCAAAAATATGATGCATACGTTCCGCTTGCTGGATATGGCGACGGAGATTCTGGAAACTGGCCAGGTTATTGTACGTCGGCCAAACCATGCTGAACTCTTAAACATTCGGTCGGGTGCGTTCGCGTATGATGATTTGATCAAACAAGCGGAAGAGAAAGTGGCCCGAATTGAAGCAGCAGCTATTATAAGTCCTCTCCCCGATCGACCAGATTTGGTCCAAATTGAACGGGTTCTGGTGGACTTACGAATAGCGCTGTATAATTGGCCGGACGTATCCCAAAACCTTGACCTGCTCTAATCCTTTTTTAAACCTGAATCGGATCTACAATGCCAATGTTTGAGGTGGCCAACAAAAAAGCCCCAACCAATCGATCGGGGCGTGTAGCATCAAATTATATAATGGTAGACTGGCAAAAAAGTGGAAAGTCACCCCGATAGTAGGATTGTTCATAACGATGATAGAATCGTTTACAATGCCCATTAATATCTAGCTCAGCCCGACCAGACGACCGAATCGCTACGTTGCGTGAAGCATACTACTTATGCAGAGCCTTATTCCGCCATTACAGACTTTATTTCCCAGCATAAGTTAATAAGAAAACAGCCGCTACTCAATTGAGCAACGGCTGTCTGAATTCCTTGTTAATACTCATGGTACGGGTTGCGTAACGATACGGTTGCGTCAGGACGCAGAATTTTCGATTTCATTTCTGCGCTTGTCAAACGATTATGATTCAGTACGCCGTAAATTGGAAAGGCAAATGACGATAAGGCTGTTGCCGTTGAATTATTTGGGAGCTGTCATTTCGGGTTCAATGTATTCGTTGGATAATTCTACCCAAAGGGTATTCCACTCAGTTTCCAGCGAATCCATCTGCTGATATAATGTTTCTTTCTTGTGTTCAATGGCGGCAATATGCTTCTTTTTGTCCGGCTCATTCGCTTTGGCCTGGCGAGCAATATCTTCGCTGTATTGGACATATACACGCGTTAATTCCTTATGTTTCTCCAGGGTTGTGCTACTTTTAATATAACGCGGGTCACTCAATAATGACTTATGAGCAGATTTGTTCTTTAAATCGTTAACGACCAGTCCCTGTCGCATTACCACAATCCCGCAAAGGATCAGGGCTACGCCCAGCAGGACAACAAACGAGCCGATTATAATATGAGTGTTCATGGCCTTCAATATACATCTTTTTCCTTTTCGCTCAACCGGGCTCTTATCTACGCCAACACATAAAGCTAATCTTGTTGCCACTATTGGCCTTTTTAATCGCAATTTAACTGCCGGAGAGCCAGTTCTGTTTTACGTCAGGCTGATTTAGTGACAATCCAACAGCCTACCTTTTGCGTATGTCCAGAATGGACTGTGTTGGTCCTACGATAAATACTGAAGCCGGACAACCGCTGCCTGATTGGGTAGCGGTTGTTTTTTTATCATTTCCCCTAAATCTCTACTGGTTAGGCACAAAAAAGCCATGCTTCAAGGTGAGCATGGCTTTCGCGTTTTCTTAACCTAAACTAAAAATCTTATCTAAAAAATGTAACCTGTATCCTGTTTGTAAACCAGATTGAGACCCTACCCTCATTCTTATACAGGCTACATTATTCGCTATTTCTGTTTAATTCCCTGCTTTTACCCGATTCTGCTCAGCTGATGTGGCCGAATTCCGATCACGAGCCCCTTTTAGATTCTGATTGCCGAAACGATACGTGAACGTCAGCATGATTCTGCGACTCTCCCAGCGCGATGCTACGTGGAAATTGATGTCCTGAACCACAGCCCGACCATTAAAATGGTTCAGCCAGAAAGGGTCGTTGATATTGAGTTTAACGTTCCCTTTGCCTTCCATCACTTTCTTTTGCACCCCTACGCTAAAGCCACCCATTGGCTGCGCCCGATAGAAACCATATTGCGAGGCCGAATTGTACCAGCCGGATAGTTCAGCCGACATCGTTTTGTTCAGCGTGAAATTCTGGGACGTGTACAGATTGTAAGCCACTAACTTTACTTCGTAAGGCGTGCCCGAATAGAACGTCTGGTAATTCTGGTAATACGTATTGATGTTATTCTGCATCCGCCACCATTTAGCCACGACTACCGGAAAACTTACGTTCAGGCTTACATTATCTAAATGACCCTGATTTTCAGCGGTTACATAGGTTATGTTTTCAGCGGGAATCTGCCGGGGCGTTTCCTGGTTAATAAAATCCGTTGTGCGACTATAACCCAGAGTCGTTGACAGAGTCCCTTTGAAAACGTGCGTCAGTTCAACCGAGTTGGTGTATTGTGGTCGTAGAAACGGGTTTCCTTTTTGATAGGTGTATGGATCGAGATAGAACACAAACGGATTCAGGTTCTGGTAATCCGGACGGTCAATCCGGCGACTGAACGACAAATTCAGTACGTTATTCGTGTCTAACTGGCGTGACAGAAATACAGTCGGGAAGAGATTCAGGTAGTTACGATCAACGGTTTGATTCAGCGTAACCGACGTACCAATTGAGTGCGTGTGCTCGGCCCGCAACCCCGTCTGAACTTTCAACTTACCGAACTTACCAGCGTAGTTAATGTAGGCGGCATTGATGTTTTCGGTGTATTTGAACTGGTTCGAGCGGCTGGCATCGAATAACCACTGGCGGCTTTCCTGCTGCAACGTATCGTAAAGGGTGTTGTTATCGGCATTAACAAAGCTACTTTTCAGGCCGGTTTCAAACTTGCCGCCGTTTTTTAATGGATGCACGTAATCTGTTTTGAAAGCCAGAATATTAATGGTCGATGGCATGTTATTACGCACATCCTGATTCGGACGAACCGGCAGAATTTCAGGACCATAATAGACTGTACTCAAGTCATTGTTATTCTTACCGCCGTAGTGAACAAAGTCGCCATCAATGGTCCACTCCCGGCCTTTTCCGTCGAAATCATATTTGTAATTGAGGTTACCCGTAAGATTTGACAAATAATTACGGGCATCTGTTTTGGTAGCAGGCTTGCTGGTCAGCTTATGATTTTCATCACTGATGAACGTATTGTTCACCCCCGACGACCGCCAATCGTTCGAGAAACCATTGATCAACACACCAATCGTGCTTTTCTGATTGATAAAGTAATCCAGACCAGCTTTGTAGGAATGTCCCGTAAACTGATTTGGCCGGAACGAATACTGATCGAAGTAGGTGGTAGTACCGTTGAAGGGAATAGCCCGGTTGATCTCGTTACTTTGCGAACTCTGTCGATTTACATAACTATAATTCCCAAAGAAATTGATTTTCCCTTCCCGGTGGTTCAAGTTCAGCGACGTATTGAATTTTGGCAGATCGTCGCGGGCACCAGCTAAGTTATTTACCCAACCATACCCCGTGCCGATGATGAACGTACCATTGGTGCCGAAATTCTTATTTTTCTTCATCTTGATGTTGATAATCCCGGAGTTACCAGCCGCATCATATTTGGAACCTGGATTCGTGATTATCTCAATTGAAGCAATGTTATCGCTGGGTGTATTTTTGAGCAGGTTCGATACTTCCTGCTGAGACAGGTACGTTTGTTTGCCGTCGATATAGACAATAACGCCCGCTTTTCCTTTCAACTGAATTTGGTCATTCTGGCGGTCGATGGTCACACCGGGTGCTTTTTCCAGTACTTCCAGGGCGGTGTTGCCACTGGCTACGATGCTGTTCTCGACGTTCATAACCGTGCGATCAACCTGCTGCTCAATAAAGGGTTTCTGAGCAACAACCTTTACTTCAGTTAGGTTTTTCGTTTCGTCGGTCATGGCTAAAGTAGGCAATTCAAGCGCCGGATGTGATTCATCAATCGCGAACGGTGCGCTATACGTTTTATGATAACCAATTTGCTGAGCCGCTACGACATACTGACCTGCGCCAACATTATCGAATGCATATTTTCCATCGACGTCGCTGATAGCTCCTTTTACCAAGGTGGAGTCCTTCGCCTTCAGTAACATTAAGGTACTGAATTCCAGCGACTTTCCTGCTACTGTGGCTACTTTACCATTTACGGTGCCTCTCGTCAGAACCTGACCGAACGAGTTTGTCAGGCTTAGCAAAAGCAGACCATAGAAGGCCACTAATAGCAATATGTGATGAGTCAAAGGCTTTTTCATTGTCTTATTCTTTCAGAAGGTTGCTTTGTGTCTTGCACTAAGTACATGGCAAAGGTAGGTAGTGGGTATCACAAAGTACCTGTTCTTACACAAGCGGTCTGAACGCTGGGATGAGTGGATAATTACTTGGATTTACTGCGCCTTTGAAGCAATCGAGATAAAGATGCAGGCGCGAAGAGAATGTTGCATGCCAGAACCGGGATTTTTGTGATTTTATTGACCGACTATGATTTTATGCATTGGCTTTCCCTGAAAGCCAATGCATAAAATCATAGTCGGTCAATAAAATCATACAAATCCTGCGGGGCCGCCCGTGCGGTCAGAATTTGATCCCAACAGCCCACACGCTGGCGTCTGGCCCCTGTCCTGCTTTGAATGGACTATTGGGTTCATAACGTCCGAAGAGTTTCGGTTGTCCCCGGAAACCCAGCTCGGTAGTAAGTCCCCAGCGAACGGGATTCAGGCTGTAAGACCCATGTGTCCGAACGGCCGATCCGCCTTCGGGTTTTATTTTCGTGTAACTGTCCAGGCGTATACCGGCGTAAGCTCCCACGCCGAACGTCAACCCCGATCGGAACGTAACGTTCAGGATCACGGGTAAGTTAAGCTGAGTCGTAACGAGTTTTGACTTATGCAGGTCAGTGTCTGCCTGCTCAATAACAAGCTGATTATTGCGCTCAACCAACATGTTACGTCCCACCTCGGGCGACCGCTCGAACATGAAGTTGTTCCAGGCGATTTCAGGTCCCGTTACCAACCGAAGTTTTGTGGAACCCATCACGGCGAGTGGAATGCGTTTCTGCCAGGATAGTGCTACGTAGCGCGAACCAATAGGACGAAAATCGTAACCCGCAGGCAGCGACCCACCGAAATTATTGACACCAACGTAGATATGGAGATCTGATGTAATATGCTCAATTCTTCTCGTTGATTTTGTCGTCGAATACGTAGTGTAGGAACTGGAATCGGTTGGGCTGGTAGCCGTCGATTGAGCGAAGGAGGCTGTTGAAGCGGCAAGCAGAGCCATAGTGAGGATGTGGCTGAACGTTTTCATGGTTGTAAGCAAAATAAGGGTTTAGGAAAATTGAAGTTTATGCAATCCAGGTTTGTATTCTTTGTGTCATTTGGCAGGAAGATGTAAGAACAGTAGGATCAGGTTGCATGGGGTGATTGAAAATTCCTTAAACCTTATTAAAACTCACAAAAAAAGTATCAAAACCTATTGATTATCAATAGGTTTTGATACTAAAAAAAATTAAATAAAAATTTAGACGACAGGCAGGTACACAATAAACGTAGCCCCCCGACCCAGTTGGCTGACGGCCGTAATAGCCCCCCCATGATTGGTCACTACTTTCTCACAAATGGCCAGGCCGATTCCCGTACCCGCATATTTAGTTCTGCCATGTAGCCGCTGAAAAACCTGAAAAATTCGATCTATGTACTTTTCTTCAAATCCTATCCCGTTGTCAGACACGCTGATGCAGTAGTAAGCCGAAACAGGACGGATAGGTCTGATCGATAGCGGTATGTCATTAGGGCCAACTTGCTCAACCTGAATCTGAATTATCGGCCGAACGTCTGCTTTCTGAAATTTCAGCGCGTTGCTCAGTAAATTCTGGAACAGTTGACGTAGCTGGGATTCGTCGCCCAATACGGTTGGCAGGTTTCCTACCCGCACGCGAGCCTCGGCCTGTTTGATAGCTATCTCCAGGTCGTCGAGTACGCCGGCAAGTACATGATTTAAATGTACCAGGGATGTCGTTTCCTGGCGGGTTGAGATACGCGAAAAAGTTAGTAGATCTCTAATAAGTTGTGACATTCGGCTGGCTGCCGATTGCATCCGCTCCAGGTTGTCGACGCCTTCGCCCAACTGGTCAGCATATTGACTCTTCAGGATGTCACCGAACGCCTGTATCTTCCGAAGTGGCTCCTGCAAATCATGGCTAGCGATGTAAGCAAACTTTTCCAGGTTGTCGTTCGAACGCCGGAGGTCATGGTTCGACGCCAATAATTGTTCAGTACGAGCCTGCACCAGTTCTTCCAGTTCGGCTTCCAGTTCCTTCTGCTCATGAATATCGGTAGCTGTACCCACCCAAACCGTAATCACACCTTCCTCATCACGAATGGGCAACGCCCGATTCAAATGCCATCGATACATCCCATCTGCCCCCCGGCGATAGCGATTTTCCACGACAAACACAGTTCCAGTTGATAAGGCAGCCTTATACACCTCCAGCGTATGAGCCAGATCGTCGGGATGAACTACAGCTTGCCAACCCCAGGCTTTAGTTTGCTCAAAACCCAGCCCTGTGTAATCGTACCATTGCTGGTTGTAGAAATCAACTTCGCCCTGGGGCGTATTGGTCCAGGTCATGGGCGACATAGCCTCCATCAGGGAACGGAAACGTAGTTCACTCGCTTCAATTGTCCGACGGGCCAAAACCTGCTCGGTAACATCGATGGCCATGTCGAGAATGGCGTAAACCTTTCCGGCAGCGTTACGTAGCGGTTTATAGGTGAAATTAAAGTAGAAGGTTTTTAATTGCCCATCCACCATCAAATCGGCTCGAGCTTCCTGAGCGCTATATTCAATGCCCGTTGCGTATACCTGCTGAAGAATATCAAGAAACGGCTGACCTATCAATTCTGGTACGCCTTCACGCAGTGTTTTCCCGATCACCGCACTGTCCTTCCCCCAAAACTTCAACATAGCTTCGTTAGGCAGTTCAATAATCATCTCCGGGACAATGAACAAACTCGTTGCTACCGGTGCCTCTTCAATCAAATTCCGGAAACGCTGTTCGCTTTCCTGAAGGGCTCTTTTGGCTTTTACCTGACTGGTAACTTCAGTAGCAACAACCAGCACACCATTCGTCATTTCTACTTCATCCCGTACGGGTGCGTAGACAAAATTAAAGTAAGCATCTTCCAGTTTTCCCTTCCGGTGCAACTGGGCATGCATCTCATATCCATAGTGAGAAATACCTGAATCATAGACATTTTCCAATAATTCGATAAAACCCTGTCCGTCAAGTTCGGGCAAGGCTTCGATCAGAGGCAAGCCGATAATGGACATATCCTTACCCCATATTTCCAGCATGGACGTGTTCGCTGTCTCGACAACCAGATTCCGGCTATTCAGAATACCAATGGCTACTGGAGCCTGCGTGATCATATTCCGAAACCGTTCATCGCTGGCCCGGAGCTTTGCATTGGCCTCAATGCGCTCACTTATGTCCAGAATAGCGCCAATGTAGCCCGTGAAGCGCCCATCTGTTGCATACTGCGGGGTACCTGTGCAAACCACCCAACGCATTCTACCATCAGTCGCGTTAAGCACACGGAACTGACTTTCATGGTATCGGAACGCCCTGAAGTCGGCCAGAAAATGTTCAGCTGCCCGTTGACGATCTTCGATGACGACATAATTCAACCACCCATTTCCCAGGTGCTTCTCCAGGGGAACACCCGTCCAGTCAACCCATTTTGGACTTACGTAGGTAATGGCCAGGCTTTCGTCCGTAGTCCACAAAGCGGCAGTCGATGCGGTGGTAATACTTCGGAACAGTGCTTCACTGTCCCGAAGTGCCTGCCGGGTAGCTACCTCTGCACTAATATCATCTGCAATGATGATCATGCTATGGGTTTCATCCTGTGCATCGGCCACCCGCGTAACGTTCAGTTGTACCCACCGGATAGAACCATCTTTATGGATATATCGCTTAACCAGATTAAAGAAAGGCCGATCACCCCGCACAACTTCTTCGAATAACTTGCGGTTACCTTCGCGGTCTTCGGCGTGAGTTAGTTCGAAGCTGTTTAAGTGTTGTAACTCGTCAATAGAATAGCCCAGGAGCTTTGTATAAGCCTCATTGACCAGCGTAAAATTGGCCCGTTTGTCGGTGAAGGCCATACCCATCGACGTATTGTTGAAAGCAATGGTAAAACGTTCTTCCGCTTCTTTCAACGCTTTTGCACTTTCTCTCTGGCGAGTGATGTCCGTTACAATACCTGAAAAAGTGACTGACTTACCAGCCGAATTGGATAAATACTGACCCAGTACTTTGACCCAGTGTACAGACTTATCCTTCCAGATAAAACGAGCTTCGTAACTAACTGTATTTGTATCGCTGGCCATTTCGTAGGCCCGCTCCCGAATCAAACGATCATCGGGATGGATATGCTCAATAAATACGTCCCGGCTAAGGCCCGTGGTTATTTCTCCCGTTACGATGCGGGCATAGGAAGCCGAGTAAATGATTTCATTTGTGTCCATATTGACCGAAAAGGAGCCCGACCCTGCTCCTTCTACAGCTATTCTGGCCTGTTGCTCAGAAAGTTCGGCTTTCTCTTTGGCCAGCATTTCCTCGGTAATATCCTGAGCAACTCCCGAAAAACGATACGCCTGACCTGTTTCCGAGAAGTGCGTCTGGCCGATAGAACGTACCCAGCGAGATTGACCATTATCCCCTGCTCGGGTACGATATTTCAGGTCATAATGCCCGCCAGACGCTGGATTCAGTGCCCATTTTACAGCCTCTTCTACTTTGCGGCTGTCATCTGGATGAATATAGGCCAGGCTGTGTTCATAGGCCATTGCGTTGGCCCTGGGTATACCAAAAATTTCTTTGGCGCGGTCATCCCAATTAACCGTGCCAGCTAGGGGATCATACTCCCAAGTGCCTAATTGGGCCGATTGCAGGGCAAAACGTAGTCGTTCTTCACTTTCATCCCGCGCCCGTTGTAAGACAATACGCTCGGTGATGTCCTGCATGGCACCCACCATACGTATCGGCTTTCTGTCCCGATGGAGAATGTATCCCCGATCGTAGACCGTAGCGTAGGTTCCATTAGCCCGGCAAAACTGATATTCTGCCGACCAGTTCGTAGCTCCCTGTTCAATGGCCTCATGAATACTGCCTAAGACCCGATCTTTATCATCGGGATGGACATGATTATACCATAATGCTGGTCCGCTTTCGCTCACCTGTGTCTCATAGCCGAATAACGTATTAAACCCTTCGTTCCACCAAACGGTGTCGGCTTCCAGATCCCAATGCCAGACCGCATCCCGGGTGGCCTTTGTCAGCAGCTCAAACAATTCGCTGGTCGTTACTAAATCTGTATCCAATGATTTATTTGCCCAGGTTGACTACTAGTTCTCAGCCATAAAGTTAAGTAAAAGAACGCACAGCTATACTAAACCTTCAGCTTTCGTAAACTAAGATAGTATTGTCTTTACCAGCCTACGATTCTGGTTGATGACCTGAAATTGGCCAGGTTGTTAGTCAACAAATTGCAGCAACTCAAACCGATTATCGAAGGGATCTCGAAAGAAAAAACGTTGCCGCCCGTCGATCTCGGAGGAATAGGAAATGGCGATTCCGCTACGTTCTAAATCCTGTTTTGCTACGTCCAGATTAGCAACCTCAAAAGCGGGATGCCGACTTGAATAGCTTCCGCCATCCTCTTCGCGAACATGCAGTTGAATATCGGCAATCTGGAACCACATAGCCCCTTTGGGATGATCTCCCAGAATTTCTGTAAGGCCCAGTACGTCCGTATAAAACGCCCGAGCTTCGGCGATTTTTCCTTCGGGAATAGAAATCAGAATGTGGTCTAAACGGGTAAATTGTATCATTGTATAAGGGGACTAATTTTCATTCTCGTCGGATTAAAACCCGACGCAGCACATCCGTTCTATGTTTTTGCGCCGGGTTTTAACCCGGCGAGAATGAAAACGCGTTAGTAAAACTTCGGTAGTGGGTTCAAGGTCAGGTTCTGGCGTTGGTGCCAATAAGGATAGATCGTCGGCACATCGCTGGCAGCATCCAGTTTTTTGATCTGATCGACGGTTAAGTTCCAGCCGACAGCGTCTAGGTTTTGCTTGAGCTGCTCTTCGTTCCGGGCGCCAATAATGATGCTCGAAACCGTTGGCCGTTGCAATAACCAGTTGATTGATACCTGAGCCACAGACTTTCCGGTTTCGGCAGCTACCTCATCCAAAGCGTCGGTGATGGTATAGAAAATCGCTTCGGGTATAACCGATTGCGGAACGGGGCTACCGCCCTCTACGACCCGACCTTCAGTTGGCGCAGGTTTGTTGCGTCCATATTTACCACCCAAACGCCCACCCCCCAGCGGGCTCCAGATAAGACTTCCTACTTTTTGGTCGATGCCAAGCGGCATCAGTTCCCATTCATATTCACGATTCACCAGGGAGTAATACACCTGATGAGCTACGTAGCGATTCCAACCGTATTTCTCCGACACAGCCAGTGACTTCATCAGATGCCAACCCGAGAAATTAGAGCAGGCAATGTAGCGCACTTTGCCGCTCTGTACCAGATCGTCCAGCGTACGTAGCGTTTCTTCTACGGGTGTAACCCCATCGAAGCCATGCATATGGTAGATGTCGATGTAGTCCGTTTTCAGGCGTTTGAGACTACTCTCGCACTGTTTCAATAAACGAAACCGGGATGATCCCTGATTATTGGGGCCTTCGCCGAACGTAAACGTAGCTTTAGTTGATATGAGCACTCTATCACGCAAACCCGTAATGGCTTTGCCCAATATTTCCTCCGAAAGACCGTCGGAATAAACGTCTGCAGTATCGAACAAATTGACACCAGCCTCCAGACAGAGATTAACCATTTGGGTGGCTTCATCGACCTGGGTGCTTCCCCAGGCTTTAAAAAATTTGTTGCCCCCACCGAACGTAGCGGTACCTAAACTCAAAACGGGCACCTGTAGTCCCGATGCGCCTAATTGTCTGTATTCCATAGGTATTTTTTAATGATTCCAGCTTTTCAATACAGGTATTACCAGTAGATTCCGCGTTGCTTTTGGCAACAGCCCCGACTGGTTATATCCCCAACTAACCGTATAGAAATCCATTCGGTTCTGTCCAAAAACATACATAACCGGCCTCATTTCATTAAATATTCGGCGGGGTACTAACGCTACACAGGATTAAAAAAGATCATGAAAGCTAATTTCACAAAGCTTGAGATAGGTAGATTCCCACTAAATCAGAACCTTTCGGAGCATGGACGTCCCGACTATGTAGTGGAATGAGAACAGGAAAAGTTAGGTATCTTTCCCCCAAAAAACAGAATCAGGTCAATCAACAGAAAAGCAAGAATGCCAACAGAATTTATTCAGAAACGACGCTTCAGCTACAGAAAATTTGGGTTGTACTCCGACAGGCTTCTTGTAGAACAGAAAACTATAAGCCAATTCACAAAATTTGAGATTAAGCTTGATCAGATTGGGTCTAACCTGCACTATCAATCTGACAATATCTTAGCAGGCAAAGTCTTCTTGTATATCAGTATTGCTATTCCTCTTATATTAACTATAGCTAATTTAATTCAGCATAATTCATTATTAGAAATTAAATATTTGATAATGAATTATATACTATGGCTCGGTATAGCTCTTGCCAACTATTTAACTGAACACCAAGACGATATAATATTAACTGGAGGTTCACAGAACTTGTTTTTCTATCGAAATATCCCGGACGAGCAAAGTGTCTTGGTTTTTATAGATGATGTCATTTCGGCTTCTAAAAGCCATATGAGAAATAAATACACGAAAATAGACAGCTACGTATCAGAAGGAGATTTTATAAATCGACTTCAGTGGCTACTAGCGAACGAAATTATATCTGAACAGGACTTTGCTCAGCTACGGGAAGAATATAGAATAAGCCGACTTATGTAAACCATTGTCAACTGGACCAGTCCCTCATTTTTTCTGTTTCAGTTATATTACTTCACCAAGAATCGCTTGTACAATTTTCGTTTTCACTGAAAAATGACAGGCACTTATTGCACTATACTCATATTGCAAAACTATTTTAGTACATCAGTTAGTTATTGAATTGAGAAGTGCAGGCACAAACCTTGCTTCTTTTAAATTGATTACAAATAACTTACGCTGATTATGAAACTAGTATACACTCTAAACTATTCAGATAGCGTTAAGGTAGCATGGATGAGTATTTGTACTTTTTCCTCATTAGGTATAGATAGCTTTTTAACAGAACCGTAGTAGTAACGGAAGCGTTAACTCGAACCTTAAAAGCTTTTGGGAATCGCTGAATTGGCCATTGAATCGGATAGAATTGTCCGCTATTTTTTCTTATTTTAAATTAAATCTGAGAGCGGGACCGCTCAACTAATTAAGCAGTAGGCGAAGTTGTTGTTTAGGTACTAAAACAGAGCGCTTTGAAAATTTACATGTAACTACACGTAGTTTTCAAAACCGCAACGACAAGCCTTACGTATATTGTGGCAGATGACACTGCCCCGGCTGAATCAGACCGATTCAGTTACTTACACAGCGGATGTTTACGACTATTATTCGTCCATGACGACCGCTTGTGTTCATTTAATCATCATCACTATGAACCGTTTTTCAGTCATATATCTGCTCAGGAAGCAGTACTACAATATTTACTGTGCCACACATGCCGAAGCCGATGCCATTTTGCTACAGGTAGCTGCCAAAGAAGGATGCACACCCATTGGCATCTACGATGATAAAACGGAGCTTTTCTATTGGGAGCCAACGCGCCAGACTACCTACGACCAGGCAAGCATTGAGGAGCAAGGCAAATGGGGCGCTAACATCATTGGCATTGCTCAGTCATTACGCCACCGCGACGACAAATGGCAGTACCATGCCGATTCAATTTCGCAACTTCTCAGTACAGCCGAATAGAAAATTAATAGCGACATCCACTAACACATAACACTCATCATGTTGACTAACAATTCAAATGTCTCTTCAAACGATTCTGTTGAAGTAGACGTACCTGCTTTAATTGCCTCCTATACGATGCTGGCTTATCCGGCATTTCTGGCTGGTTACCGCACGGTCTCCGAAGCAGTTAACGACGACTTATTCCATACATATGTACGTGCCTTTATGAACCAGGATATTACAACCCTGGCTCCGCTGGACGTCGATCTGGACGACTATAAATCACAACTGATTGACCGCGTTATGAACACGACGGTCAGCGATCAGTTAGCGCTGCTTTGCTGCGACGGTGCTTCGAAACTCCCGACGTTTGTCTTACCTATCTTGCTTGATCTGTTAGAAAAGAAAGGGGATATTCACCGCATTACGTTCCTGATTGCGGCCTACGGCCATTATTTATCAGCTGAAGCTGATGATAAGCGAGTTCCTTATGCGGTAGAAGAGCCGCATCTGCATCAGGAAGATTGGGCAAAAGTTAACGATGGCGATGTCGTTTCACTCCTGGGAATTTCTCCCCTGGCCGAAGCCCGTCTGCGTACGTATCCCCATTTTACGGCCATGTATAAGTCATACAGAGGGCAAATTGCCAAACATGGGGTTATGTTTTTGTTAAAACAGATGGCGTATAAGCGACCGGTTATGGTGTAGGAAAAAACAAGCGGTCTGGATCTGGCGCGTGTGTTTACTCGCGCCAGATCCCAGATCAATTCATTTTCAATTTGACTATACCATTCGACAAAACGATTTTGTCGGTCTGGCTCTGTTTTTTGTACCCATTTCCTTCGGGATCAATAGCCGAATCATAGCCCGTCGATTTGGTGATGGCCTTGTCTTCCATCTTGTTGATCAGTCGGCCCATCCCACCAAACACGGTAGCCGTTGCTTTCTCTTTCCAGAAGGTTCCGGCTAACGTACTATTGAACGTTGCTTCCAGAAACCCATCGGTTCCCATTTTAACCGTAATCGTTTCGTTGTTATTCTGCGATTTCCCGACATGATATTCTATGCGGGGCTCTTTCGTTTCTTCAACGTACTTAACCACGGCCAGCCCTTTATACGTACCCAACTCCTGAATTCGCTTCCAGTTATCTTTGGTATCAGGATTATCCGCATCCACGATCAGATACGTACCAGACTCAATACTATCTTTATTGTCATAGCTCCCCAGCCAGATACGTACTGATTTATCGGGCTTTATGGAGTTGGCCGTAATCCACCAGAATTTACCTATTCTGATTCGACGCGGTTGTGTAGCGTAATCCTTACCGTCAATTTGTACGTCGAATTTATTGTCGTTAGCGATTTGGCCGAAGGTCGTCGTGGCTGCGACAGCCATCGACAGGAAAAGAGAATAGAGGATTTTCATGGTGGTTTCTGGTTATTTATATCGGTAGCAAAAGTCGCTTTAGCTGGTTATAGGTAAAATCACTACGTACATAAAGTGAAAAAACCAGTGATTGAACCCGCAAATTGTCTGGTTCAATTGACACCCGTTCTTGATTGACTTTCTGTTATCGTCAACGAAGTAGCGTATTTTTGTAGAATCCATTACGTTCTCTTTTAGCCAACGGCTTTCCAGAATCCTGTTTAGATACTTATTTCTTGACCTTGTATCCAATTTATTATAGATTATCTTTGGACAGTACCGAAAGTTTGCCTCTTTATTATGAATGCGCTACTTAACTGGTTAGCTAGACCGGTTCTTTTTTTGGTAAAAAAGCAATTTCCCAGCCATAAGGACACGCGTTACGTCCTTATGGCTGGCATGCTATCATTGTTAGTTAGCTGTAATTCAACTTCTGAGAACAGAACGTATCGGATTGGTTTTTCGCAGTGTACAGGGGCCGATTCCTGGCGTAGAACCATGCAGGAGAACATGTACCGGGAATTATCCTTTGACCCGAAAGTCGCTTTCATCATGAAAGACGCCAACGGAAATACGGCCCGTCAAATTGAACAGATACAGCAACTGATCGACCAGCATGTTGACGTACTAATTGTTACGCCCAATGAAGCGAAGCCCATTACGCCCATCCTCGAAAAAGCATACCAGCAGGGAATTCCGGTGATTATTCTGGATCGACGTACCAATTCCGAGCAGTATACGTCTTACGTCGGCGCCAGCAATTATGACGTTGGTTATACCGCCGGAACCTACGCCAATAACCTCCTGAATGGACAAGGTAACGTAGTGGAAATCAGCGAGCGCCCAGGGTCTTCGGCGGACATCGACCGGCATCGCGGTTTCATTGGCGCGCTAAATCGCCATCCGGGTATTCATCTTGTCAGTAAGCTTACTGGCAATTGGGATAAACAATCCTTTGAAAGTCAGCTCACTGGCTTGCTAAAAAATCGCCCAGGCATTCAACTAATTTTTGCGCAAAATGACCGCACTGCTCTGAAAGCGTATACCATTTGCAAAAAACTCGGACGCGAAAAAACGCTGAAAATCATTGGCGTCGATGGACTATCGGGCGCAAACGAGGGAATCGATCTGGTCGAACGGGGCATTCTGACGGCAACCGTTTTGTATCCGACCGGTGGAGAAGAGGCTATTCAAACAGCGATGGCCATTTTGCAAAAGCAGCCATTCAAACGGGAAAATCAGCTTCAGATTACGCTCATCGATTCGTCGAATGTGCGGATTATGAAGCTGCAAAACGAGAAAGTGATTGCCCAGCAAAAAGATATTGAGCGACGGCAAAAGAAGATTGTGGAACAACAGGCGATTTCCGAAAATCAAGCTACCATCATTTACGCCGTCTCGATTACGTTGGCCCTGGCGCTAATTTTTGGGCTATTATCCTTCTATTCGCTACGTGAAAACCGGAAAATTAACCGTCGGCTGGAGGCACAGAATGAAGAGATCTCCGATCAGAAAAACCAGATCGAGCAACTGGCCGAACAGGCTGAGATCGAGAATGAGGCCAAGTTGAAGTTCTTTACCAACATTTCGCACGAGTTTCGCACGCCCTTAACGCTTATTCTGGCCCCGGTCGAAGATATTTTAGAGAACGACAAAGTTCGGGATTCGCTGCTGAAACAGGAGATGATGTTGATCCGGAAGAACACGTTACGTCTCCTTCGGCTCGTGAATCAGTTACTGGATTTCCGCAAAATCGACAGCCACAAAATGCCGGTTCTGGCCAGTGAACAGAACATGATTGAGTTTGTAAAAGACATCATGGCCGCGTTCGAAAAAACGGCCTCAAAGCATAAAATTGACTTCCGACTGATCGCTTCCGAGCCGCAGATTATGGTTTGGTTCGATCCCGCCATGCTCGATAAAGTGATATTCAACCTGCTGTCGAACGCCTTTAAATTCACACCAGACAAAGGACGTATATATCTTTACGTTAGAATATCTTCATCTACCCACGTGCAGATACGTGTCGAAGACAATGGCATCGGCATGACCCCCGCTGAAATAGCCCATGTCTTTGAGGTTTTTTACCAGGGAAAGAGCACCTACAAAGCCTCTGGTACCGGACTGGGTCTGGCGCTCTCCAAAGAATTGATCACGCTGCATCAGGGTACATTATCGGTACGTAGTGAACAGGGTAAGGAAACCTGCTTCACGATTGAACTGCCCTTGGGGAACGCGCATCTGGACACTAGCGAACGCCAAACTGAACCTGCTGAAGACCTGCCAGCCGTGCAGAATCGAATAGTATTGGATGATAACGAAATAAAAACATCGATCCCGTCCTCGGGCAAACAACACGAAAAATCGGTATTGGTAATTGAAGACAACGAAGATCTGAATAGTTTACTGGAGCAAAAACTCCAGACTACGTATCAAGTATACAAGGCATTAGACGGCGAAGAAGGATTACGAATAGCCTTTGATCAAATTCCGGATCTGATCGTTTGCGACATTATGCTACCCCGGAAAGACGGCCTGAGCGTAGCGTCAATTCTGAAATCCGACTTCAGGACGTCGCATATTCCCATCATTTTACTTACTGCCAGAAACACCAACGAACAGCAAATTGAAGGCATTCAAATGGGAGTGGATGCTTACATCACGAAGCCCTTCAATCTGAAGTATGTTGAAGCGACCATAAAAACGTTGCTGAAAAACAGGACATTGCTACGTGAACATTACACCAGCGAGCTTCCTACTGAGCTATTGGCAGGCAACGCTCCTAACAAACTGGATAAGAAATTCATTGCCGAGTTTAAGGCCCATATCGAGGAAAAATACAATGATTCAGAGCTGAATGTAGAGGAAATTGGTCGGGATTTGGGTATGTCGCGGGTGCAGTTATACCGCAAAGTGAAAGCGCTACTTGGCTACAGCGTAAACGAATACATTCAGGAAGTGCGCTTGAACAAAGCCCGGTTTCTACTGAAACAGGATGATCTGACGGTGGCTGACATTGCTTATAAAGTAGGCTTCTCGTCACCAACCTATTTTTCGACCTCTTTTAAAGGAAAATATAACCAAACCCCGCTGGAATATAAGAATTCCTAAAACAATGCCCATTTAGTGATACACAGTCAATTGATTGTACCATTCTGGAAAAATGCTTTTATGCAGATGTATCAATTTTGAAAATCCCTGTATCAAAAGTGAAAGAGCCGTTTGTTGAGGAGTTCATAATTTCTCAATAAAAGACTAATTATCAGCTGATTAATCCTTAAAAAAGGCCTGTATCAAAGTTTAACTTTTTTGAGATATTATTTAGTTATTCAGGGTAGTCCCAAGTAGTAGTTTTGATCGAAAATTCAGAACTGCTATGAATAACAAAGTACTAATCTGGTCGATTGTCGTAGCCTTGGGCGGGTTCCTTTTCGGGTTCGACACGGCAGTCATCTCAGGCGCGGAGAAAGCCATTCAGACTTTATGGGGACTCTCCTCTATAGAGCATGGATTCACCGTTTCCATCGCGCTTATCGGTACCGTCATTGGCGCCATGCTCGGCGGCATACCTTCCGATAAACTGGGACGCAAAACGACGCTTTTCTGGATTGCCATTATCTATTTAGTATCGTCGCTGGGTTCGGCCTTAGCGACCGACTGGTACGTGTTTATTTTCTTTCGGTTTCTGGGCGGACTGGGAGTAGGTACTTCATCCGTCGCGGCACCCATGTACATCTCCGAAATCTCACCGGCCAAGTCGCGGGGCCGTCTGGTCGGGCTGTTCCAGTTCAATGTCGTATTTGGGATTCTGATCGCTTATTTTTCCAATTACTTCATGCAGGATATGGGGCCCAACGCCTGGCGCTGGATGCTGGGTGTGCAGGCCATACCTTCCCTCATCTTTCTGCTAGCCATTCTGGCCGTTCCCGAAAGTCCACGCTGGCTTATTCTGAAGAAAGGCAAAGTCGATGAAGCTAAAGCCATTCTGGACCTGATCGATAAAGAAACCAGTCAGGAAACGCTTAACGCCATTCTGGCGACCAACGACCAGCCCAAAGGCCAGCTATTTTCAGCGAAGTACAAAACACCAGTTAAACTGGCTGTCCTGTTCGCTATTTTCAATCAGGTTTCGGGTATCAACGCGATTATTTACTACAGCCCACGCATTTTCGAAATGACTGGCCTCGGCCCGAAATCGGCCTTTCTGTCGTCGGCGGGGATTGGTCTTGTCAACTTCATTTTCACGTTGCTAGCCATCAACATCATTGACCGTTTCGGGCGTCGCACGCTGATGTTCATTGGGTCCGTCGGTGTAATTGTGACGCTTGGCCTCGTGGCCCGCGCGTTCTTTATTCAGGATTTTACGGGTGTCCCCATCTTCCTGTTCGTCTACATTGCCTTCTTCGGATTTTCGCAGGGCGCGGTTATCTGGGTATTCATCTCCGAGATTTTTCCGTCCGAAGTCCGGGCCAGCGGACAGGCACTTGGCAGTTTCACGCACTGGTTCATGGCCGCCATTATTGCCTTCTCCTTCCCCGTCATTGCCGACTATTTCGGGGGTGGTGCTACGTTCTCCTTCTTCGCCCTGATGATGGTGCTGCAACTTCTGTTTGTGTGGCGCATGATGCCCGAAACGAAGGGAACCAGTCTGGAGCAAGTCGAAAAAACACTCGTCATTCATTAATTCATTCCCGATCATGAACCAAACGATCACCTGCTTCGGCGAAATCCTCTGGGACGTATTACCAACCAGTAAACAACCCGGTGGTGCGCCCATGAACGTAGCCGCTGACCTGCGTAACTTCGGCCTTAACTCCCAGCTTATCAGCCGGGTAGGTAGCGACGACCTGGGCCGCGAACTACTGGATTTCCTGGCACAGAAAGGTATCCCGCTAGACCTGATTCAGGTTGGCCAATCGCATCTGACGGGCGTAGCAAAAGCCAATATTTCGGACAGCAATGAGGTGACCTACAAGATCGTCCAGCCGGTTGCCTGGGATTATATCCAACTGGCACCAGGCCTGCTCGACACCGTACGGCAAAGCGATTTATTTGTCTATGGCAGTCTGGTTGCCCGAAGTAACCAGTCTCACGAAACGCTGCTATCGCTACTGGAGGCTGCTCCCCGCAAAGTATTCGATGTGAATCTTCGCGCGCCCCATTACGAACGAACAACCGTAGAGACCCTCCTGTACTACGCCGACATTGCGAAAATCAATGAACATGAACTGGTTGAGTTATCATCCTGGTATGGCGAAGAAACGGACCTGCACCAGGCCATGAATCAACTGCGTAGACGCTATAAGCTGGAAACGCTTTGTGTGACGCTGGGCGAAAAAGGAGCCGTGCTGCTGGATGAAACCGGCTTATACAGCCAGGTTGGTTTTCCCGTCGAGGTAGAAGACACCATCGGCAGTGGGGATGCCTTTCTGGCCGCATTTCTCTACAAAACCCTACAAGGAGAATCGCCCGAAAAGACCCTGGAATTTGCCTGCGCCACCGGTGCCTACGTAGCGACACAACGGGGCGCGACACCGCTTTTTTCCGAAGAAACAATCATGAATAGTGCCTTACTAACAACCTGATTTAGCAATGCATATCACGCTCCTCTTTCCATAGTACAACGCTTTAAACCTTTACATCTATGAACATGAAAAATTACCTGTTCACGCTGGCCATCCTGCTAACGGCTACGTTGGCACTGGCCCAGCAACGCACGATTACGGGGACCGTTTTCGATGCCAAAACAAAGGAGGCTCTGCCCGGAGCCAGCATTATCGTCCCTGGAACGACAACGGGCACCGTTGCGGATGTTAGTGGAAAATTTTCGATTGGGGTGCCGCAAAATGCCACGGCGGTTACGGTATCTTTTATTGGGTACGCTACGCAGGAAGTGGCTATTACCAACGCAAATACAATCACGGTGCTGCTGGCCGAAGGTGGTCAACTCGCTGAAGTTGTGGTATTGGGGTATACCACGGCCCGCAAACAGGATCTGACCGGCGCGGTGGCCATTGTGGACGTAGCAACGACCAAAAATACCAGTTCGGGAAATCCCATGCAGGCCTTGCAGGGCCGGGTGCCAGGCCTGTACATTGAGAAGTCGGGGACGCCCTCCGGGGAGGCCAGCCGCATTCTGATTCGGGGGGCCAATACGTTAGGCAACAATGATCCGCTGTATATCATCGACGGGATGCCCACCAAGCGGTCGCAGGTGTTTCAGAGCCTCAACCCAACGGCCATTCAGTCAATTCAGGTACTGAAAGATGCGTCTTCGGCGTCTATTTATGGGTCTCGGGCGTCGAACGGCGTCATCATTGTAACGACCAAAAACGGGGTCAACACCGACGGCAAATTGCATGTGCAGTTTAACACCAGCATTTCGGCGCAGTCGGAAAAACCGGAACGCTTCAAGATGCTGAATTCGGTTGATCGGGGGCGGGCACTCTGGCAGGCATCGGTGAACGATGGAGCCGATCCGGCGTCGGCTTATGGCGAAATCTACGCGTTCGACTGGAACAGGAATTTCAGTAATCCAGTGCTCAATAACGTAACGGTACAGCCCTACGTTGGGGGCAATCAGAACGTACCGGCTGGTAACACGGACTGGCAGAAAGAGCTTTACCAGACAGGTTATGTTACGAACAATGATCTGACGATTTCGGGTGGTACCAAAACCTCGTCGTTGCTGGTCAACCTGAGCTACCTCAACAACTCGGGCATGGTAAAATTTACGGGCTATCAACGGCTTACGGGACGCGTTAACGGGGCAACCAGTATGTTCGACGGGCGGCTGAAATTCGGCGTTAATCTGCAAATGACGACCTCCAAAGAAACGCCGGTAACCAATGATCTTGGGGGCGCTCCAACGCCCGGCCTGGCCATCACGTTAGCGCCAACGATTCCGGTCTACACCAGCACAGGTGATTATGCCGGTCCCATTGGATCGGGTTATTCGGACCGGAACAACCCGGTGTTCATGCAGTACATTAACCGCTGGGATAAGATCAACCGGAACTTCGTATTCGGCAACGTCTTCACCGAGATCGAGCCGATCCGGGGGCTAATTTTCCGATCATCGCTGGGGATGGACAATGCGGGTTATGCCAACAAAAACATTGAACAGTCGTTCCAGAACGGATTTATTTCCCGCTCATTGAACAGCCTGACGCTGAACACCAACAAGTTTCTGAGCCTGACCTGGACCAATACGTTACGCTACAATTTTGACTTGGGTGCGCACCGGTTCAACGTACTGGCCGGTGTCGAATCGATCAAAGACAATCTGAATGACGTAACATCATACAGGGAAAATTTCGCGGTGCAGACCGAAGATTTCTTTGTGCTCAGTGCAGCTTCGGGCAATGCCAGCAGCAATGGCAGTTCAACCGGTAGCCGTCTTTTGTCGCAGTTTGCCCGGATTGACTACGGCTTTGGCGACCGCTATCTGGCGGCCTTGACGCTACGTCGGGATGGCTCGTCGCGGTTTGGCCAGGATAATCGATACGGTTTCTTCCCGGCAGCATCGGTCGGCTGGCGCATCGACAAAGAAGCGTTTATGAGCAACGTGAAGGCTATTTCTAACCTCAAACTGCGGGCGGGTGTTGGCCGCATTGGTAACCAGGACATCGGGGATTTGGCCCGCTTTGGCCTATTTGAGCCTCGCTACGGTACACTGGCATCACAAGTGCCCAATGGTCATGACGGCTTTTTTGATCAGTACTGGAATGTAGGGACGGCCTACGACCTGAACGGCACAAACAGCGGTACGTTGCCATCTGGTTTCGTACAGACACAGGGCGAAAACGCAGCCCTCAAATGGGAAACGACCGACGAATTGAACGTAGGTGTCGATTTTGGATTCCTGAACGGCAGTCTGGTGGGCTCGTTCGACTATTTCACCCGCGAAACCAAAGATATTCTGATCAAACCACCAGTTGCCTCAGCCGTGGGCGAAGGGCAGTTGAAATTCGTGAATGGCGCGACTAAAACCAACAAAGGTTTTGAACTGCTCCTGACCTATTTTGGCAAACCTAAAGGGGCTTTCACCTGGAACGTATCGGCCAACTTCGCCCGCTTCCGGGATAAAATAACAGTACTTCCCGAAGAAGTTCGGTCGGCGTTTGCGGGGAATGCCGTAACGACGATCCTGGGCCACTCGCAGTTTGATTTGTTCGGATACCGGACCGATGGCCTTTTCCAGAATCAGGAAGACGTAAAAAATCACGCCACGCAGGTGGGTGCGGCTCCGGGCCGTATTCGCTACCGGGATCTGAATAGCGATGGCAAAATCGACGCGCTGGATCAGGAGTTTTTCGGAACGACGCTGCCCGGTCTCGAATACGGTGCCCGCGTTGAACTGGGATACAAAAATTTCGACTTCTCCCTCTTCGGTTCGGGCGTGGCCAGCCGGACGGGCTTTGATCCGTACACGTTCTACAACAATTTCATCCGTGGCCGCGACAACATTGGGCCGGGCGTATTCAATGCCTGGACACCCCAGAATACGTCGTCGCGCATCCCGGCGCTTACCCTGGCCGATGGCAATAACGAAACACGTTCGTCGGATTATTTCAACGTCAATACGTCCTACTTCAAGATTCGGAATATTCAGTTGGGCTATACGTTCCAGCGGGACATGATTGGTAAACTGGGCTTATCGAGCCTGCGGCTATATGCCATGGCGGAGAACGTGGTCTGGTTTAAAAGCAAAACCTTCCTGGGGCCAGATCCTGAGCGGACGGATGTCAACACGGTTCCGGTACCCCGCACCTTCACGTTCGGCTTAAATGTTTCTTTCTAATCCCAAAGACCTTACAATCATGAAAAATAAAGTTCTGTTTTCATTGCTGGTCATTGCCGGTGGCAGTTTCTTCACGTCCTGCAAAGAGTTTCTGGACTACCAGCCCCAGGGAACGCTTTCTTCCGATAATATCAAGAGTGCCGACAATGCCGATGCGCTGGTAACGGCGGCTTATGCTGCGCTGGGTAACGGCGAAATGATTGGACCCATTGCCAGCATGTGGGTGTATGGCAGCGTGCGCTCCGATGATGCCTACAAAGGCGGGGGTGGCGTGGCTGATCTGGAGGACATCAACTTCTACGAGCAGCACAACCTGACGCAGCCGCAGCAGGGTGGCGGTTTTTACCATCCGTATACGTGGGAGAATTATTACAAGGCCATCTCGCGGGCTAACGTAGCGTTACGCTCAATCAACGCGCTAACCGATGCAGCTTTCCCGTTGAAGAAAACTCGTCAGGCCGAACTGCGTTTCCTCCGGGGACATGCGCACTTCATGCTAAAAATGCTGTTCAAGTTCGTTCCCTACGTTGACGAAACGCTATCGAACGAGCAGATTCTGACGGTGTCGAACCGGGCACTAACCAACGATAAGCTGTGGGACAAAATCGCGGAAGATTTCCAGTATGCGGTCGATAACCTGCCGGTTTCACAAACGCAGGTAGGGCGGGCCAACAAACTGTCGGCATCGGCCTATCTGGCGAAATTGCGGCTGTATCAGGCCTATGAACAGGATGACAACAACAAAGTTACGGGTATCAATAAAGACAAACTGCAACAGGTTGTTACGTTAACTCAGGCCGTTATCAGTTCAGGAAAATACAGCCTGCAACCTGATTTTGCGGAGAATTTTCTGCCCGAATATGACAATGGCGTTGAATCGGTCTTTGCGGTGCAATACTCAATTAATGATGGAACAACTGTGGGTCGACTCAACTTTGAAGATGGGCTAAATTATCCGCATGGTGCTCCCCAATATGGTTGCTGCAGCTTCCACCAACCCAGCCAGAACTTAGCCAACGCGTTTGGAACAGATGCGAACGGATTGCCCAAATTCGATACATTCAACGACGGCGTTATCGACTTCAAAACCGCAACGGTCGATCCGCGTGTTGACCACACGATTGGCATTGACGGTCATCCGTACAAATACAATGCAGCGTCCCCGTTCAGCAACAGTTGGGTGCGCGATCCGGGCGTTTACGGAAACTTTCAGGCGATGAAATCACAGCAACTGGCCACCAGCTCGTCGTATAAAAAGCAGGGGCCGTTCATGGGCGTTTCGAAAAACATCGACATCATCCGGTATGCCGACGTTCTGCTGTTCCAGGCTGAAGCCTACATTGAATTAGGGCAGCAGGCGCTGGCATTGCCGCTGATTAACCAAATCCGCGCAAGGGCGGCTAAAAGCACCGGACGGACGAAAAAAGCAGATGGAACCGACCCATCCAAGTACCTGATCAATCCATATACAGCGACCAACTGGACGCAGGCCTATGCCCGAAAAGCGTTACAGTTTGAGCGCCGTCTGGAGTTCGCCACCGAAAGTCCGCGCTTCTTCGACCTCGTCCGCTGGGGTATTGCCGCCGAAACGCTGAACGCCTACATAACCAAAGAAAAAACCAGACGTTCCCATTTGAGTGGTGCTACGTTCACCGCTGGCCGCGACGAGTATCTGCCGATTCCGCAACGGGAAATCAATTTTACCAAAGGGCTTTACAAGCAGAATGTCGGTTTCTAAAATCAAACCAATAAAAAATACCTTTTAGGTTGGTAGTCCAGTTTATGGTGGGGGGCGGTTCGTTATATAGCTGACTCCCCACTATATCTTTCTTATTCCTGAATTACTTACGCTACGCACTATGAAAAAGCTACTCTTACCGATTGCCCTGCTGGTTGCCATGAGTCACATGTCGATGGGTCAGGCGGATACGAAGTCGGAACAGTACCGGCCGCAGTTTCACTTTTCGCCCAAGGCCCACTGGATCAACGATCCGAACGGAATGGTCTATTACAAAGGGACGTATCATTTATTCTGTCAGTATTATCCCGATGCCAGCGTGTGGGGGCCGATGCACTGGATGCACGCCACCAGCAAAGACATGGTGCATTGGCAGGAACAACCCGTTGCGTTATATCCCGATAGTCTGGGCTATATTTTTTCGGGCAGCGCCGTTGTCGATGCAAACAATACATCGGGGTTCGGCAAGAATGGACAGGTGCCAATGGTTGCCATTTTCACACATCATAATCCCAAATTAGAGAAATCGAAACCCGAACAGGTTCAAAGTCAGAGCCTAGCGTATAGCCTCGACGACGGTAAAACGTGGACTAAATACGCTGGAAATCCGGTGCTGCCCAATCCCGGCATCACCGATTTTCGTGATCCGAAGGTGCGTTGGTATGAGGCTCAGAAAAAGTGGATCATGACGCTGGCGACCAAAGATCGCATTACGTTCTACTCCTCACCAGACCTTAAATCCTGGTCAAAAGAAAGCGAGTTTGGCAGCGACGCGGGAGCGCATGGTGGCGTTTGGGAATGTCCGGATCTGTTTCCGCTGAAGCACAACGGCAAGGATGTTTGGGTGCTGATCGTGAATATCAACCCCGGTGGACCAAACAAAGGATCGGCAGCGCAGTACTTCCTGGGCGATTTTGATGGAAAGGATTTCAAGGCTTATTCGAAAGAAACCAAATGGATGGATTTCGGAACGGACAATTACGCGGGCGTTACGTTCTCGAACACCAGCAACCGGGTCGTGCTGATGGGTTGGATGAATAACTGGCAGTACGCGAATAAAGTACCTACCGAAACCTGGCGCGGTGCTACCACTGTACCGCGTGACCTCGGCCTCAAAGAAGCGGGCAAAGAACTGTATCTGACGTCGACACCCGTGAAAGAACTTAATGCACTGAATGGCAAAACAATATCCCTGACGAATGTGAACGTAAAAGGCAGCTACGATCTGACGCCCAAAACCGGGGGGAAATATGATACATTCAAACTGACGCTTTCTGCACCGGCCACGAGTGATTTCTCCGTTATACTCGCCAATGAGCAAGGCAACGAGATAATCGTCGGATACGACAAAGGGGCCAATACGTACTACGTTGACCGGACGAAATCGGGCAAAACAGATTTTGAGAAGGATTTCGGAAAGCGAATGACAGCCCCTCGCCTATCGACCGACAAAACGATTTCGCTAACGTTGCTGGTCGACGTTGCCTCTGCCGAACTCTTTGCCGACAATGGACTTACCGTCATGACGGGCATTTTCTTTCCGGATAAAGAGCTGTCCAAACTATCTGTTAAGTCTGGGACTGGCATCATACTATCTACGTTGACCTATACCAAGTTGGCAGCTTCGGTGCAGTAAGCACGCTACGTCGTTATTCATGAGAAAACCTCCCGTTTTGCAATATGACAATCGCAAAATTCAGGAGGTTTTCAATGTTCACGAGCTTCCAAAATTTGGATAGCTCGTGTCACTTTACGGCAGGTACAGTACTGAAGATGATAAGGGGCAATCTATTGCAATAATTCGTATACTCTATAGCAACATACTAAATTCCTTATGTCCGTAACAAGCCTGCACATGCGTTACATATAGTTAACGGAAGAAAAAAGATAATGTTTTTACCAGGCGTTTTTTTTCAATTACTCGCCACTAGTTTAGCCTTAGGTGTAAACCGCTCGACTTTGTGTTGAACAGGTGCCAGGGTGTGCAGATAATCGTAGATTGCGCCCAGATCCTGCTCGCTCATTTTAGCATACATCGTCCAGGGCATCAGCGAGTTAAATTCTCCCTCATGAACTGTTGGCTGATCGCTAGTCGCGTAGGCTTTAAACCGGCTTATAAAGGCGGCTTTCGTCCAGCTACCAATTCCCGACTGATCCGGCGTGATGTTCATGGAGCGAACGGTTCCGGTTGGTACCGGGAACTCCCGACCACCGGCAAAGTCCATACCCGGTAGGGGTTGCGATTGCGCATCAACGGGTGTGTGACACACCCCACAGGAGGCAAAGGTTGTTACGTATTTGCCATAAGCGATTCGGTCGGTCGTATCGGGCCGTACGCCGGGTTCGAGTTTAGCGGGAATCGTATTTACGATAAAGTTCATCGGAAAATCAGGCTCATCAGCCGGAATCGCGTTGGGAATGGGGGCTAAACTACGCAGATAAGCAATGATGTCTTTGACATCGTTAGGGTCCATGTGCGCATAATTTTCGTAGGGCATCACCGGAAACAGCGCATGACCGTCACGATTTACGCCCGTTGTAATAGCCCGAAAAATTTCGCCATCGGTCCAGGCACCAAGACTTGCCGGGGTTAGATTTCGCGCGTAGAAATTACCAGGGAAGCCCAGCTCCCGGGTGAATGCTTCCCCGCCCTTGCCTTCCGTACCAACAATCATTGGCCCCGTTAGTTTTGTGAAGTCTCGCGTAGAATGGCAATCGATACAAACGGCCACGTGATTAGCCAGGTATTCGCCATGTTCGATCTGGGCGGCTGTTGCCTGAATTTTCATTTCGGGTGGAGGCCCCACATTGGGTAAGGCTAGTTTAACATAAGCCAGGCCAGCACTAATAATCAAAACAAGCGCAGCCAGTACGCCAACGGCAATTTTTACAATTGGTTTCATAATTTTAAGTTGTGAAAAAGAGGAATTCCACAAGTTCACACCAATTCTAAACTGACCATAAAAAAATTGTGTAAGCGGTTGCTCTTTAATTAAATAGCAAAAAAAAGTCTGTCATTTCCTCACCGATCGGTGAGGAAATGACAGACTTTTTTTGATTATAGACCAGCGATCAGGCATTACCGGAAAAAGAATCTTACCTGATTTAACCAAAACTACTAGGCTGCCATTGGCAGGTAGGAATCCTGTTCTGAGGCTGGAGGAGTCAGCATGGGTGCGATGATCGTGTTCATACGCTCCCGCACAAAACTCTCCTGTAAATACGACGGCAATTTAGCCACAAGCTGGCGGTACGCCTGAATACCGAGTGCCTTGGCAATGTAAGCTTCATGTACGGTATTCACATGCGATACAATGTTGACTAGACTCTGGTGAAACAATTTAACGTCAATCTCAGAGTCAACAAAGCGCTCGATCTCACGATTTGTCGACGAAATTCGCAACCGGCTCAACATATCGAAGTAGGTCGTATAGCCGATCTGCTTCGCCAGTTGTTTGTACTGTTCAATACTGAATTTCTGTAAAATCTCACCCGTTTTCGGGCTACGTAACGCCGTTTTCGGATTATTCTGAATTGCATTACGTAGTGCTTTCACTCGCTGATCACGCGTTGTTTTCAGGAATTGCGCCAGCTCAGCCTGAGCCGAAGCCGCCCGGGATGGCAACAACAAATCGGTTTTAGTAGCTGCACTGAACCGTTTGGCCATCGGCAACCGCTGAATCCGATAATTATTAATCGGGCCGAGTGCGTAATAGCCAACTGATGCCGGATAATAGCCGCGTACGACCATATTGCCAACCCGTTTCCGGATCAACTCTTCATTGCTAACATTAATGCCCTGCACAGCCAGAAATGCCCGTGCGCTGAACAGTACGCTGTAATAAGCCTGTGGAAACGTCCAGTGCAACGAACTTTGCAGATACTGCTCGTCATTGACAACGGGCGTAATACGCAATGCATATTCGGCACTCCAGCTATTCAATAATAATTTCTCCAGCGCTTTCCGGTTCTCATCCGTTACGCGTCCGTAGAACTGTTTAAAAATAGGAAATTTGATAAGGTCAAAAAGGTCGTTCTGATGATGAATGTGATAATCCATCGCAAAAAAATGGTTCAGAAATACCTGCGCCGGAATCGATTTCCGCCAGTTGTCATCGAGCGGCAAATTGCCCGCTGAAGTCGGTGCAAGAGGTGCCTGAGCGTTCGGGGAATGCATCGTCACGTTGGTTATCTGTGTCATAATTTATTAACGAAAAATCATCTTTCAGGGTTCATTTTTGGCCAATAATTTAAGCCGCATAATACTTTGATTATCAGTTAATTATAGTCAATTTTTTAAGCTTAAAAAGTAACCTAAAAGCAGCTTATTTACACCATGACATTACCTTTACTTTTAGCTTTTTCAGCGTACTTTTGGGATCGCTCTTTTCGTTGCCTATATAGCATGAAGTGGATAAATTGTGTAGTAGTTGCTGGCGGAATATGCCTGATTAACATAGTGCCCTTAATCAGCTGGAGTCAGCCTCAGCAATCGGCCAAACCAGCCCAGGGAATGGCATCTGTAGAAGGGAGTGTGCAGGATGCCGCCACGAAAAGGCCAATTGTTAGCGCTACGGTGGTGGCTAAAAATCAGGCGGGTGTACTTAAAGCGCAGCAACTAACCAACGCTGATGGAAGTTTTTCATTTAAGCTCGACCCTAAACAGTCGTACCTTCTTAGTTTCCAGGCGCCTGGTTACGATACGTATGATGAGCCACTCGTATTTACATCGTCCAGAGTTGAGTCCCTTAAGAAGCGCCCAACACTTTTGTACCTGCCTGGTACAAGGCCCGCTAGTACACCTCCGCCCCCTGCACCAACGGCAGCTACGTCGGCAGTGGCCGTATCGAATACACTAGCTACTGCCCAATCAACTTCTGGCAATACGGCATCGACTACCAATGCCCGCGTAGCGCCCCCTAAAACGCTTGACGCTAAAGTGGTGTATACGCCCCCACTTGTTGTGGCCGCTGTTGGCAAAACGACGCAACTACGTGCTATTCAGTTTGTGCAAAGCAAACCCGAACTTCTGCCCGACGCCATGCCCGCGCTGGAACAACTTCTGCAGTTTCTGCAAGGCAAACCCACTGCCGAAATTGAGCTGTCGGGGCACACGGATAACCAGGGCGATTTCGACGAGAATCTGCGGCTGTCGAAGCAGCGCGTGGAAGTGGTGAAAGAGTACCTGGTGAAGAACGGGATCGCGGCCAGCCGGATCACTACGCGCGGTTACGGGCCTACAAGACCCATCGCCAGTAACAATACTGAGACCACCCGACAACTCAATCGACGCGTAGAAATGATTGTGGTGAAAGAATAACCTGGCCAATAATCGGCTCAACAATATGCTATAGCTTGAGTTAACTAAAATGGCAACTGATTTAGCCGTGGCAAAATCTGCCAGTTAACTCAACTCAACGCTATGACAAAGAAGGGAAAAACTATTGGCGACGTATCTGATCATTTGCGTCATGATCAGGCAACAACTCATAAACCAGAAGCCGAACCCGTAGGTGATGTGCTCAATGAAAACACGACCCTCGACCTCATCATCAGTCCTACTGGTTATGTCATGGAATTGTCGGATACTGTCGACTCAATGGATGGGGCAAAAACCGAAGTTATAGATATTATCAGCGAAGCGGATGGCACAGATATTGAACTGACCATTATTGAAGAGCCGACAGATAAGCCAGGTGTCGACAGTGTAGATCGGTTCGTAGAAATTAGAGGCATTGGGCCAAAAGTGGCCAATTTGTTGGTACAGGCGGGTATCCGGCAATTTTCTAAACTAGCCGAGACGCCTGTCGAGCGTATTCGGGAAATACTCTCGTCGGCGGGTTCGCATTACCGCATTTACGACCCTTCCAGCTGGCCGCAACAGGCAAAACAATTAGCTGACAGTAAACTAACGCCTTTACTACCCAGCCAGCCCACCAAACCTAATTCGTAGAGGGACAATTTCTTATGTAGACGCCACCCTCCTGCCCAGCCACAGACCGCCAATTACCAGCGCAGTACCGACGATGGTATACGTAGTGATGGGTTCGCCCATGAGGAAATATGAGTATATAAAGCCGAAAAGTGGGCAAAGAAACAGCCATAGCGACGCCCGGATGGGATCTTGCCGAACAAGGTAAAACCACAATTGTAAAGCGCCGACAGAAACCGGCAGGATAAGCCAGAATACCGACGCCCAGAACCTCATATCGTAATGCGACGTACTGAAAGCCGCTGGGTCTACCGCAGCACTGATGCAGGTAAATGGCAGGAGCAATAGACCGCCCAACAACACCTGCCAGCCATTGATAACGAGATCAGGTAATCGCCATGTAAGACTGGCATAATACACCGTAGCCGCCGACACGGAGACCATACCACCGAGCAATATGAGCAGTCCTTCGACGGTGGCATAACTATTCTGAAGCAGCGGATACGTAGCAATACCTACGCCCGTCAGGCCCAGCAGTAACCCACCCGTCTCATTCCAGCGCGGCATCCGACGCAACCAGATCGCCGATAGCAAGGCAATGAAAAGCGGATTGGTTGCCGTTGATAAACTGCCAATGCCTGCTGATACCTGCTTAAGCGCCAGCACAAAGGCGCCCAGGTAGATCGTTGTGTTGAGCAGCGCGAAAATGGCCAGTTGCCGCCATTCTACGCCCGTTGGCCAGGCATCTTTGGTACGCTGAATACCATACGCAAACAGCAGCATACCGCCCCCTGCGATAAAGAATCGAACATTAGCCAGAATGAGCGGATGAACCGACTGAACACCAAACTTAGTAGCGACGGATGCCGATGCCCAAAGGGCCGCAAAAAGAAGACCGGGAATGAGGTTGCGCACAGTTACAAATTTCGAATGCGTACTTTACCGTTACTATTCAGGAGCGGAATAAGTAGCTAGGCATTGCAGATCCAGTTGTGATCTGGATCTGCAATAATTTCATTTTCACCAAATATAGACCTAAAACCCAATCTTGCTTCGGCCGGGCGTACTCTTGCGGCTGCTCGGCGTTTGCCCGGCCGCCCAGTCACGCATTTCGGCCAGTTCCTTCTCAAAACCTCCCGACAGAATCGGAAAGCGACACCACGAACGCGGATCGAGGTTGTGGTCATCGAGGTGAAAGGAAGGTGCATAACGCTCGCGCTTCCACTGGTTACGGCTCCAGAGTTTGAAAAATCGCTCCACCCAAACCAGGAGCTTCTCGCGGTCATATTGCGGCCTGCCGTCGTGGCCATCGTACCGAACTTCAACCAATTTCAATACGTCAATCGGCGGCTGCTTGTCGCGGATGGCGGCTTCTTCAATCGAGTTCAGTACGTCATACGGCATTAGGTCGTCTTCGTCGGTTTGCTTCTTGTCCAGCGGCCGGAGTTCGGCCGTTGGCTGCAGATTATTGACAGCGTGTAATCCCTTGACTTTAATGAGCTGGTCAGACACGGTAGAATCAATGGTCGCTCCGGTGCGATCCGCTGGTGTCGATTCATTTTTAACGTTCAGCCCAACCGTTTCTAACCACCGCAACCAGCCACGCAGGAAATGCTTGTCGATGCCCGTAATTGGCGAAATGCTGCCCGCCGTGTCGCCGTCCATCGTAGCATAGCCAACAGCGGCTTCGGAGCGGTTGGAGGTTGTTAGCAGCAACGCATTGTTCAGATTGGCCAGCATCCAGATACTCGGAGCCCGCACCCGCGCCTGTATGTTTTGCAATGCCAGGTCGTCCGTCTCCCACGACAGTTGGCGACCTAACTGCTCCTCAATCAGGCCGCGATACGTATCGACGAGTCCATTGATGTTAATATTCATGAACGTAGCACCGATGTCGTCGGCCAGTTCTTTTGCCGAATTGAACGTATCATCCGATGAATTTTCGGTGCCCTGATACATCACGGTCAGCAGTTTACCAAGTATCTCCTCCGGCGTTTTACAGTCCTGAATAGCCTTGATGTAGCCAAGCTTTTTCTTAACTCCGTCGATACCAAGATTTTCAACCGCCATCCGAATCATCAGAAACACCAGTGCGGCAATAGCCGATGAATCGGCTCCACCGCTCAGCGACAAAACGTATCCCTGCGAGCGGCTTTTTCGCAGGTAATCGAACAGGCCAAGCGCAACAGCCCGCGCAAATTCTTCTTCTTTGAGGTATCCGCCCCGTTCCCAGGCTTCGAGTTCGGCTCGCTGAACAACCGGCGCAATGTCGGGCCATTCGAATCGCTCCGAAACCCGAAGATTTGGATACGCCAACGCAATGTTGCCCCGGTTCTGCGTCTGATTAAGCCGGGTAGCATCCACATCGACAACCGCCGGAACAATCAGAAAATCTTCGTAACTCAGGCGATTTCCGGATACCAGCAGTTCGCCGTTTGACGCCACCATCGCGTCGCCATCGTAAATTATCCGACCCGCTTCATTACCTAACATGTTGGCATACACGTAGCTGACACCAAAAGCCCGTGAGGCATCAACCACGAAGCGCTCGCGTACCTGCGATTTCAGGAAGGCAAAGTGGCTGGCCGTCGGGTTCAGGATAACATCAACGCCCCGTTCATACAGAATACGACCCGGCCGGTTAGCCACCCAGGCATCTTCGCAAATCTCGAAACCAATGCGAACGCCCGACAGGTCAAACACTACGTCGCCAAACGGGTATGAAAAGTCGCCGATCTTGATTTCGTCACGAACGTAGGGATTCCAGGGCTGGAACCAGCGCGATTCGTAATGGACGCCATTGTTCGCCACATATTGCTTCACTGCAAAACCCAAAATTCGTTTGTTGGCAATCAGGCAGGCCGTGTCATAGGTCCGGTTGTTATGCCGAAGTGGCAAACCGACCGCCACGACAATATCGCTGGTATGCTCGACAATTTCCAGCAATGATGCAATCGACTGATCAATCGTATTTTGAGCGAAAAATGCATCCTCACAACCGTATCCCGAAATGCAGAGTTCGGTCAAACATAGGAGACTAACGTTCTGCTTCTGAGCCTCTTCGATGGCGTCGATGATATTTTGCCTGTTGTGATCCCATGCCAGTGGTATCTGGTTAAGCACTCCGGCGGCTACTTTAAGAAGTTTCATTTTTTAATGGCTATAGCGCGAATGAGTGAACGAGCAGTCATTCGCTCAGTCCTCAATTCGGCATTGGTTGTATTTCTGCAGGAATAACAAAGATGGGGCGAAAATAGATTTGCTGAATACCAAACTAAAAATCTCCATAGTCCACTTGCACACAAGTCAATCCCAATGTTCGTCGCCACATGTCCACGACTTGCTGGCGGTCGTCTACCACAAATTCGACGTAATACCACCCGGCAATGTGTTGTGCGAACAATTCCTGTTTCACGATGGAGTCTTTCCGATTGTCTTTTTCGGCCCGCATAAACAGCTCGTAGTCATCCGATTGCCAACCAAAATATTGATTAAGCCAGGCCATTGTTTCGGAACGACAAACAGCATCCCGTCCCGAAAAAAACACGATGCTATAGCCCGATGTCTTCATAGCCTGCACTAGTCGAATAATGGGCCATTTCGGCGTATCGATGCCCACCCGATGCCAGTCGAAAGGTGACCGATTGCCCATTCTGGCTACGGTTCCATCAATATCGACCAGTATACAACGCGGCAGCGATTCATCCTGCTCTCGCTGAAATACGGCACTACGTGTCAGCATTTCCGTCTGAAAGTTGAAATTCTTCTTCAGTATGCCGAGTTGTTCGGCTTGCTTCCGAATCACGGTTTCTCCCACTGAATCCGGGCGATTCTGATCACGGCGAATGCACTCCTCAATAGGCGCTTCAATCAACGCATAACGTAGCTCGACTTCATCGAAATGCTCAATCAGCAGCTTCCGAAACTCATTAATATAACTTAGTTTCAGGCTCGTGTTATCAATCAGAACATGCCAGCCTTTAGCCAGACTTACCAGAATAGCCGTCTTCTGTAACTCATTGACAAGCTGCTCAATGCGGTTTTTATCTTTATCGGACCAGGTTGCCCAATAGTCAGGAAGTGATACGGGTAGCAGACTTCGCCGGAAATCATCACGATTGACCCGTAGCCAATTCGGATTTTCGGTGCAGAACCGACGGGCGAAGGTTGACTTGCCGCTACCACTCAGACCCGTTAAGATTAGTACGTGTTTCATTATTTGTCCAAGACAAGTCAAAGCGTCGATCCGTTCCGGCCTGGTCCAGTTATTTTAAGATTCATCGGATGCTATCAAAAGCGCTGAAACTACGATTTATTTGAAAGCCTATTTCCCTCAATTCAGCCTGTAAATTAACGTGTTGGATTTGTATTAAGTGGCCGGCCAAAAGGCGGAAACGTACCTTTCGGCTCACTCAGTCAACAAACCCATGTTTCCAATCTTTTATCACGCCCTGGCGCTATTCTGGTTCACGCCATTCGTTAACCAACCTACTACCGTTCAGGCTGATTATGAAGCGTTAGTCGCTGCCGAACGTAGCTTTGCAAAGGCGGGTATTGACAAGGGAATCCGCGATGCATTTCTTGCCAATCTCGACGAAAAATCAGTCGTTTTCGTCCAGAATCAGTTCAGACCCGGTAAGGCTACGTATGAAAAATCGCCCGTCGGACCAGCCAAACTAAGCTGGCGACCGAATTACGCTGAGATTGCTAAATCGGGGACGCTGGGCTTTACTACTGGTCCGTTTGAGTTGCGGCCGCGCTCCCTGGAAGAGGTACCCGTTGCTTATGGGCAGTTCACGAGCGTTTGGCAAAAAACCACAACGGGCAACTGGAAAGTACTGATTGATTTCGGTTGCACACATGAAAAGCCCAACCAACCCGCTCCAGAGTTAAATCCACCCAATCAATTTGCCACTAAGGTAGTGGCTGGTCTGGATACGTCGGTGATTAGTCGGGAATTGAGACAGGTGGAATCGCTCTTTGCGGAAACGGCCCGCCAGAAAAGCCTGCACGATGCCTATCAACCCGTATTACCAGCCAGCGACTCGATCCGTTTATTGCGCGAAGGCCACGTACTGTATGAGGGCGCAACGGCTAAACACTTGGCCAACTCATCCATCCAACAAGTTGATTACCAGCCGGCACAAACCATCGCGGCTCCGTCGGGCGATCTTGGATTTAGTTACGGCTATGCTACGTTCAACCAGATAAAACAGGCTTATCTGCGTATCTGGCGAAAACGGAACGGGCACTGGCAATTGGCGCAGGAAGTTTTGTCGCTCAAGTTTAGTTAAGTCAGTTTTCATTCGCCTTTAGTCCTCCGAAATGGAATGCGGCTACCACTGATTAGACATATTTACGCTGATCTGACCCGGAGCATCTGCGTTCCGTTTTTTTATATAATAAGCTCTGCCAGGGCGTAGGAAGGGTAGTAAAGTGGCAGCAAATGACTATTTTCAGCCGCTACACACTACGCTGATCTAGCTATGCAGTACACGCGGATGCCGATTGAAATAGAATCGCCGGAAGAAATTGGCTATTCGACGATTACGTATAATCTGGCGGAGAGTTCCGTGCGGGACATTCAATTGAAAGACCTGAATCTCTCCTTGGGCGATCTCGTTTTAAGTTATGGACATCACCGGGGACACCCCGACCTTCTGAATTGTATTGCCAGCGAAGGCACAACTTTCCAGCCCAACGACGTGCTTGTTTGCAGTGGGGCGGCTACCGCTTTATTTATCGTAGCCACTACGTTGCTCAGCGAGAAAGATCATCTGGTTGTTGTGCGTCCCAATTATGGAACGAATCTCGAAACACCACGGGCCATCAACTGTGAGATGAGCATCATCGACCTGACATTTGAGGAACGTTATGCGTTCGACGTAGACCAGGTTCGTCAGGAGATTCAATCTAACACCCGCCTGATCAGCATCACCAATCCGCATAATCCGACGGGCACAGTTATTTCGGGAGACGTATTGATCGACCTGGTAGCCTTAGCCGAAGCTCACAATTGTTATCTGCTGGTCGATGAAACGTATCGCTACCTGAATTTCCAAACGCCACGCACTCCCTATCTTGCCGAGAAAAGCCCGAACGTAATTTCGGTTAGTTCGCTATCGAAAGCATTTGGCGTACCCGGTATACGAATTGGCTGGATCATCTGTCGCGATAAGCAACTAATGTCCCAATTTCTGGCGGCAAAAGAACAGATCATGATTACGAACTCGGTGGTCGATGAGCAGATTGCGTTACACATTTTGCAAAATCAGGCAGCTATTTTGACTGCAACGCATCAGCCTATTCGCATCAATTTCGAGATTATCAAGACCTTCTTTTCCGAAACGCCTTACCTGGAATGGGTAGAGCCGACTGCCGGTGTAGTCTGTTTTCCCAGACTAAAATCGGGCTACCAACTTAACGTAGCCCCATTTTATGAATCATTATATGCGCAGTACAGCACACTGGTTGGGCCGGGACATTGGTTCGAGCAGGCCAGAACGTCCATGCGCATCGGCTTCGGGTATCCTACTGCCGATGAATTAAAAACCGGCTTACAAAACCTTGAGCGCTGCCTGGTCGATAATTTAACAGCGTAATCTGGCGCGGGTTTACCGGAACGCCGGACCGATCCATGCCAGAACGCCAGAATGAACCATATACAACCTCCCCTATGAAAAATCAATTCTGTAAAAACGGCCTGTTCACTACGTTCCTTTTCCTCAGTTTGCCAGTCGCATCCATAGCGCAGCCACTGACCTTTGATTTGCCTAAAAGCAAGTATGGCTTACCCGTAGTCAATGACGTAACGATCTATAAAAAGATCGTAGCCGCCGACCCCAATAATGAGCTTGTGGATATGCGCGCCATTCTGCCCGACGCTCAATTCGACGTTACGTATGCCCACACCAATAATTTTCTGAAGCGAAAATTGTACCCCACGGCCGATGTATTCATGCGGAAACCGGCGGCACTCGCCATTCGGCAGGCGCACGAAAATCTGAAGAAGCAGGGGCTTGGTTTGCTGCTTTTCGATGGCTATCGTCCCTATGCCATCACTGTCCTGTTCTACGAAGAAAACGGCGATACTACGTTCGTGGCTGATCCACGAAAAGGCTCGCGACACAACCGGGGTATGGCTATTGATTTGACGCTTTTCGATCGAAAAACCGGCAAACGGCTGTCGATGCCATCTGATTACGATGAATCGACGCCCCGTGCTTATCATAATTACACGCAGTCGGATAGCGCGTCGCTGGCTCACCGTGCTATTTTAAAAGCCGCGATGGAACAGGTAGGCTTTTCGATATTTCCGTGGGAGTGGTGGCACTACGATTTTCGAGGTTGGGAAAGCTGCTTTACCTACGATTTATCGCACCGTGCGATTCGCGAGGCCAACAAAACGGTGCACAAAGCGAAAGCGAAATGATTGGTATATGCATTGAGTAGATTACCGACTTGGCTTTCTCTATTTCTTCATGCAACGAAGGACGTTTATCCAACATACCGGCCTACTCACAGCCGCTGTGAGTACAGCCGGACCAGCGGTTTTTGCTACGTCGCAACCGGAGAACGTAGCAAAAAATAAGTTACCGAAATGGAAAGGGTTTAATCTGCTGGATTTTTTCTCGCCCGATCCTGCCCAATCTCGTAAGGCAACTCAGGAAGATCATCTTAAATGGATGCAGGACTGGGGGTTCGATTTTGTCCGGCTCCCAATGGCGTATCCAGCTTATCTGAAATTTGACAGGAGTCGAAACATTACACCCAACGAAGTCTATCAAATTGACCAGCAGGCCGTTGATCGAATTGATACGTTGGTGGCATTGGCGCATAAATACAAGCTGCATGTCAGTTTGAACCTGCATCGGGCACCGGGTTATTGCATCAACGCAGGCTTCAACGAGCCGTATAATCTCTGGACCGACCAGGCCGCACTCGATGCGTTCTGTTTTCACTGGAACATGTGGGCCAAACGGTATAAGAACGTATCAGCCACGAAAATCAGCTTCGACCTGTTGAATGAGCCGAGTATGCGGGCCGACATGAACGACCAGCACTCCAAACGTAGCACCGTGCCGGGCGACGTTTATCGCAAGGTGGCGAAAGCCGCATCAGAAGCCATTCGGAAGGAAAACCCTAACCATCTGGTCATTGCGGATGGGAACGATACGGGCACTTCGGTTATTCCCGAACTCATCGACCTCAACATCGGTCAAAGTTGCCGGGGGTATAATCCGGGCATTATTTCACACTACAAAGCGCCCTGGGCCAACAAAGACCCGGATCATCTGCCAGAACCTAAATGGCCGGGGCAGGTAGGAAATAAATACCTGAGTCGTGCCATGCTCGAAACCTTCTACCAGCCGTGGATTGAGTTGGTAAATAAGGGCGTTGGCGTTCATTGTGGGGAATGTGGATGCTGGAACAAAACGCCACACGACGTCTTTCTGGCCTGGTTTACCGATGTGCTCGATATTCTGTCGAGCCACGGCATTGGCTTTGCGCTCTGGGAATTCATCGGTGATTTTGGCATTCTGGACTCCCGACGTACCGACGTCGCCTACGAAGACTGGTACGGTCATAAGCTGGACCGGAAACTGCTGAATCTGCTGCTAAAAGCGTAAAAAAAGCCGGCACGAGTGCCAGATTTTTGTTAGTATACTACTGGAATATAAACACTTATTTTGCGGATCGTTTCATACGCTGATCATACAAATCTGGCTGATTGTCATCTAGCGCAGCCTGAGTACGATTACCCAGTTCGGCCGCCCGAATCTCGAATTCCATTTCCTGACGTAGATAATCAACCGTTAAATTATGCTGACTTGCTTCTTCGGTCAACAGCATCGAAAGCTGCTTGGCATGCTCTTCGTCTGATGCTTCCAGCAATCGATTAAACTGCCGGTTAAAATCGCCATATGTATACGGCTCGACACCTTTTGCTACCGAGATTTGGATCTGCCGGTAGGTTTGTGCGACGAAATAAAGAATTTTATTGACGTTACTCATACTACTTACTGATAATGTAGTTGCTGTAACTACAGCACGGGTAAGTAAGTTGCGGTCTGTAGTAAAAAAACAGAGTTGTCTTAGTTAAAAAACACTACGAGGTAGTACTGATCTTCTCGAACAGAAACCACTACGTCAAAAATTTTACAGCCGATACCCGAACACCTTTGATACCGTTTTGTTGATATACGCGAGGCTTTCGTCTTACCAAAACGTAACGCGAACATCATGCCACAAAGCAGGCGCGTAAGTTGTATGCTACTATATTGATCCATCTGGACTTGACTCATTAATCTAAATCACACATAACATGGCATCTCTGACAGACCGCATAGCAAGTTTTTTTGGTGGCGAGGACTCCACTACCGACGAAGGATTGAGAGATCTGTTTATCAGCGAATTAAAAGAAGTCTATTACGCCGAAAAGCACTCAATTAATGCGCTGAACAACCAGGCCGACGCGGGTACAACAAACGAAGTACGTACAGCTTTCCTGCAACATCGTGACGAAAGTCAGGTTCAGATCGAACGTCTGGAAGAGATTTTCAGAATCATTGGCGTAAAAACCGAGGAGATAAAATCAGATGCGATTGACGGCCTGATTAATGACGCCAAACGGGTTATTGCCAATACGGAAGCCGGTTCGCTGACGCGTGATGCCGGGTTGATAATTGCGGTGCAAAAAATTGAGCACTTCGAAATCGCCAGCTATGGCTCCCTCTTGACGCTGGCCAACGTACTGGATTTCGGCCAGTCGGCTGAGTTGTTGGCGCTAACACTAGCCGAAGAGAAAGAAGCCGATCGCAAACTGACGATCCTGGCCGAGTCCTTTGTAAACAAGCGCTCTAAAGTTGAAGAAGACGAACATCCTGGCAGCCATCACGCCAGCCGCCATCCGGCACACAGTCCAGATGCCGATGTTACGCTGGGTGGCACATTGGGGATTTAAACCAAGTAAAAACGTCCCGAAAAGGTAAGCCTTTTCGGGACGTTTTTACTTGATAGATGGGCTTCAATGGCGTCAGCAGGTTTTACCGGCTTACCCATAGCGAAATCTTACTCTTTCAAGCTTTTCAGATACGCGATGCTTTTGGGCATTTGTTCGTACTCATGATTGCTTTCGTCTTCGATGTAATAATGTTTGATACCCGCTTTTTTCGCCAGGCGTAAAATTTCAGGAATGTTAACCTGTCCCTCACCAAGCGTTACGTCGTTTTCGGGTGGTGTACCGCCACTCAAATCACCTTTGATGCCTTTTTTGAGATCTTTCAGGTGCATCAGTTTAAACCGGCTACCGTAGTTCTTCAGCAATTGTACAGGGTCAGCTCCACCGTGTTGCGCCCACAGAATGTCCATTTCAAAGGAAACGTATTCGGGGTTAGTATTTTTAACGATATAATCGAATAAGGTGCCATTCTCGTAAGGCTGGAATTCGTAACCGTGGTTGTGGTAGCAGAATGTGATGCCGTTTTCTTTCAACACTTTGCCAGCTCGATTGAAATCGGCAACGGCCTTTTTGGCATTGTCAAGATTGAAACTGGCTTTTTGATGCGGAATCCAGGCGACCATCACAAACGAAGCCCCCAGGGCTTTTGCCTTTCTAACCGCATCCATAGGGTCTTTCACAAGTTGATCGTAGCCTTCGCCAGTTGCCGAAATTTTAATACCCCGCTCATCACACATCTTTTTAAATTCGGCTTCGGTCATTCCTTTTGGAGCACCACCTTCCATATCCGTAATGCCGAGCGCCTTGATCGTGTCCAACGTAGCGACAACGCTTTTGGGAAAGCTATTCCGATACGTATACGATTCAACGCCAATGGGGAATGTATAAAGTTTGCCTTTCTGGGCAAAGCTATTCGTCAGGTTGAGAAGAGAAGTCGTTGCCAGGCACAACGCGAAAAGGATTTTTTTCATGGCTATGGGTTTTTCATCAATAAGGCTGAATCGCCCCTAATTTTACTCACAGCCAGGGCAGGAACCTCCCGCAGCACGTGATAATCACGACGGCAGTATTTATGTCAAACTAATAGTAATCCTGCCACGGCAGCCACGACGGCTAGCAGCGAGATAACCAGCCAGATACGAGCTGCGTACTCTTTTTTAGAGTCCATAAATTGGCCACATTTAATGAACCAAAGATCGGAGAAAAGACAGGACGAAGCTATACGAAGATCTTGGTATATTGATACGTATTTCTACGCAAAATATAGTTATTGAGGTAAAGCAGCAGCGAATTAGCTTACTGCGGTGGGCACCTGTATCTGGATAGACATCCCCTGTTTTTCGGCGGATGTCAGTTGATAGGTTCCTTTTAGAAGGGCGATTCGCTGCCGAATATTCACGAGGCCATTACCCGACGCCCGTTCTACCAGCGTGGTGTCCAACCCCCGTCCATTATCGCGGTAGGTAAGCAACAAAGCTCCTGATTCGTGGTCAAGATTTAGCCAGACGGTGCTGGCTTCGGCGTGTTTTATGGCATTTTGAAGTAACTCCTGCACCACACGAAACATATTTATTTCAATCGTTGCGGGCAAATTTTGGGGAACATTGTTCGAAACAAACGCTACGTTCAGCCGCTTACTCTCGTTGATAAGCATCGCCATTTCGGCGATCGTCTGGGCTAACCCTAACTCGGCCAAACTGCGGGGATGCATGTCACGAATAATGCTGCGAATGTCGTCGAGCGAGGCTTTCAGAATAGCCATTGATCGTATTTTCAACTCCTCTGTCGGTATAGCTGGATTACCTAATGAAGCCAGATACATTTTCAAAACAGCCAGATTAGCGCCTACACCGTCGTGGAGTTCTTTAGCAAGACGCTGGCGTTCAAGCTCCTGCGTTCTGACCACTACGTTCAACTCCTGTGCCTGGCGACTTTTCAGTTGAAAAATACGGTATTGGTAAACGCCGTACATGCCCCCAATCAACAAGACGAGCAAGGCTATTCTAAACCACAGGGTTTCCCAGAATGGCGGCTTAATGACGATGCTGATAGAAGCGCCCTGCTCATTCCAGACACCATCGTCGTTGCTGCCTCTCACCCGAAAGACGTAGTCACCAGCGGGCAACTTCGTATAGTTGGCGTAGCGCCGGTGCTGCGCGTTCACCCAGTCACGATCAATGCCTTTTAACTTATATTGGTATTTATTTTTTTCAGTATTGGAGAAGTTCAACGTCGCGAATTCGAAACCAATAAAGTTTTGGTCATGCGTAAGAGTCAGTTTTTTTTGATTGGGTGGCCTTGCACTATCCAGCACCGTAACGGCCGTAATCTTAACGGGCGGCACCAACAGATTTCGCTTTAATTCATTGGCATTGAAATAGTTGATACCATGTACTCCCCCAAAAAACAACGTGCCATCCGTATCGCGATAACACACGTTTGTATTGAATTCATCGCTCTGCAGGCCATCACTCAGGTCATAGGTTTTAATACGTCCCCGCGTTGGCGAGAACTGCGCCAGCCCTTTGTTACTGCTCAGCCATAAATAGCCCATGTTGTCCTTCAGGATTCCGTACGTGACTTCGTTCGGTAAGCCGTCGGCTTTGGTGTAGTGTCTTACTAGGCGCAGCTGCTGTAAATCCAGTTGAAAAAGTCCGCAGTCAGTCCCGATCCACAGCCACTTACCGTCTTCCAGGAGACTTCGGATATTGTTGCAGGGCAAGCCATTTTTCTTATCAAAAACCGCGATTCTTTTCGTTTTTGGATCGTAGCGCAACAGACCGTGTCCTAACGTACCAAGCCAGACATTCTGTTGAGAATCTTCCTTAATCAACCGAACCGTGTAGCCTGAGATGGCTGCTACAGCCGGATTATCTTTCCAGTCTTTCCAGCGGTTGGTTGTCAAATCGAACCGCCAGAGTCCACCCTGTTCGCCGATCCAGATTTCCTGCCCACCTGCCTGCTGGCTTATTGCCTGAGCCGAAAACAGGTAAAGTGGTTTTCGATGCGCTAATGGGTACGTAATCAGCGTTCGCCTGAGGGGATCATACTTACCCAGGCCCTGCGTATTGGCAAACCAAAGGTTTTTATGAGCATCCGACGTAATGGCCCGTACTTCATGCGTGAGAAAATTGGTCGACGATTGCGTGTTGGTTAAAAATGGAACGAATTGTTTCGTCGCCAGCGAATAACGGGCTATCCCTCCTGTTTCAGTACCGATGTATAAATCGTTTTGATGCGCGTAAATGGCAAAAATCATATCATCGGGCAACGTATTACGTGGCGCATGCTCATCCTGCTGAATCCGATGAAACTGAAATTTCAACGGGTCATATTTATCAATACCATGGCTGCTCAACCCAATCCAGACAATCTGCTGGCGATCTTCGAACAATGACCACACGAAATTTTCAGCCAGACTTTGGGGATTATTGCCGGCGTGCTGAATGGATGTAAATGATTGACTATCGGGGTTATACATTGAAATACCACCCGTTCTGGTACCGATCCAGATACGCCCCGACCTATCGTTCATCAGGCAGGTAATTTGGTTGCTCGTGAGGTGCTTAACTGAATTTCCCTGCTGAAAATGGGTTATTGCATGTACTGACAATTTCCCTGCATCGGATAGAAGCCCGTTCGCTAGTGAGGCAACATACACGCCATCTTCATACGTCCCGATCCACAGAGCATTGCGGGCGTCAATGAGGATTGAGAGGAGGGTCGTCTGAGGCTTTAAATGAAGGGTGTTATGAATGAACGTTGGCTGAAAAGAATCGGAGTTGGGTCGATACACGTAAAGTTCATTGGTCGCAGCGACCCAGAGTTGCCCCGATACGTCAAGTGAAAAACTGACAAGATTACTCGACGATGGCAAAAAGGATTTGATCTGTTTTGTAGTAGGATTGAAGCGATAAAGACCCCGTTCCTCCGTCATTATCCAGATGTTACCGTTGCGGTCTTCGAGCAGTTTTTTGATCGACAAGTCATCAACAGCATGCTTGATACCAAATACACTACTGAACGTAGTGAAGTTTTCATTTTCCCGATCATATAGATTGAGGCCGCCACCAGTACCAATCCAGAAACGCCCCTGACGATCGGCCAGCAAGGCCTGAACAAAGCTGTTGCTAAGACCCTGTTTGCCTCCCGCCCGAAACATCTTGTATTCATACCCATCAAACCGATTCAACCCATCCTGCGTAGCAAACCAGATGTAATCATCGAATTGGGCAATAGCATAGCCTGTCCCCTGCGAGAGTCCCTTTTCCTGCGAATAGTGTTCCAGAGAAATAGGCTCCGCCAGATCTCTCCTGACCGTAGCCTTTTGCTGAGCTGGCGTTTGCGCCAACCCAACAGCCGAATACAGGATAAGAATGATGAGAACAAGACGAGTCATTAGGCTTAAGTCAGATAATTGCTTCCTGCATAGCGCGTTAATTCTAAATTCTTATGAGGGGCGGTTAACGCAGGAATAGCGCTGGATTGGAAATTACGTCCCTACTCTAAGGCAGGGCATGCAATCAGAAGTACACCATCTGGCTGCACAAGGCTATTCCCTTCCTGTCTGTCCATAAAGCTAACAAAACAAACCGTATCACCAGTGAAGCGATATGCCAGGTAGATTATATAAAGATATGAATGTCAGTTGGCTATACAATTGTAAATATGCGACATTCCATCAGGATAGATAATTCATCAATTCGAGATTGTCTTTCACGTAGAGCGATGGTCGCTTACCTGTAAACTGCGTAAAATCCCGGATAAAGTGCGATTGGTCGTAGTACCCACACTGGTAGATCAGGTCATGCCAGTCGGTTACGTGCCACCGTTGACCTGCCAGTTGCGCACAGAGATAACCAATACGGCGTATACGCGCATAATATTTGGGACTTACACCCACCTTCTGCAAGAATTGCCGTTCGAATTGCCGTCGGCAAACGTACATATCGTCCATTAATTCACCGACGTTTACAACCCCCTTCCGGTCGACAATGGCATTAGCTACGTAGTCAGTTCGGTCGAACGTATTACCTTTTTTGAGCAGTTGTCGGTTCAGAAACTGGTCGAGCAGGCAAACGCGATCAACCGACGTATGAGCTTCCTGAATTTGCTCATGGAGAAACTGAAACGATTTGCCCAGTACGTCAATCAGACTGATCCGTTCATCGGAAAACTCATACATGGGCAGGCCAAACAGGGAGGATAACCCGGCTGGCTTAAAAACAATACCAACCATGCCAATGCGCCCACTTAAATTCAGGGTATAGCTCTGTGTAGCCTGACCAGTTAAAAAGGACGAGGGAGCTAACAGCAAATTATGTTTGTTGTTGTCAACGCAGTAACCATCACCGTAATTAAATACCATTGACGCAAAGCCCGTTGGGGGCGACTCAATGCACATAGGTTGCGTTAGAACATCCTTCTTTTCCCAGGCGAAGTAGCACTCCACAAAGGGCAATAAATGCGTAGACGGAATGAACTTTCGATAGTACATGTTTCAGTTGTGGCTAGGTTTCCTATCTAATTTGTCGATTTTTCTCACAGAAGCGGAAACATTACCCTGCGTTTTATTCAACGGTAGCTTTTCATGGCAAAAACCAGCCTGTCCTTAACACAACTAAATCATCTTCTTAGTTAACTTTACACGGCTTACTCACAATTCCCCGCGTCAACTCAAAAAGACCATGAAGCCTTTTTCCAGACTAAAAGATTTATTTTTTGTTGGCCTCATAGTCAATACGTTAAGTAGCTGTGCTCCGACTATTACAACCTATCAGCTCGAACCCATTTCGGGCGATGTAACTACGATTGATGGTCGTTCGGTTACGAAAGCCGAGCAGAATGGAGTAGGTGTAGTCGCTTCCTTTGAGCGTGAAGATCTGGAATTTGTAACGCTCGATATCGAGGTAAAAAACCACACTGATCATCCCATCGACGTAAATCCGGCAGATTTTCATTTCTCGGCTCTCGGTGCTGCTCAGGATACGCTCTCAGAGCCAGAAAACCCAGGTTTAGCGCTTGTTCGCTCGGCTGCTGACCCAACCTACGAGGCTGGGCGCATGAAGCTGAAACGGAAACAGGAAGAGAAGCGGCTAAAACGAGCTAAGGTGTTCAACACAATCTTGATGGTGGCGGCTGTTGCTTCCGACGTATCATCGTCAGGCAAGAGCCGCTCCTACAACGAATACGTTACGAATCGGGTTAGTCATGGCCTGGCCTATCAAGGCATTGCTGTTAAACGGGCTATAGACTATAGCACCTTCGCCGACCGGATGCAACGCTTTGATTATGAAGAATATCGCTGGCGCGAGCTGGCTCTGAAAGCCAATACGCTGGCTCCCGGCGAATCGGTACGTGGGTTTGTTTATTTACCGAAAGTACAGGGAGCTTATTTTCTGGCTATAAATTACACTATTCCAGAGCAGGCTACCGTGCCTTTGTTGTTCAAGCAGGAGTTGGTGCGGCAAAAGAAAAACCGCCAGCGTCACTAATTACCATTCATCTTCATCGTCCTCGAAAGCCTGCTGCGCCCGCTGCAATTCCAGTAATGTTTTCTGGTTGTTCTGGGTCTGCGCCAGTTTGATACCTTTCTCATACAGCTCGGCGGCCCGATCGCGCTCCTCCAGTTCCGCATAAAGCGCGGCTGCGTGATAGTACGTAGGTAAATAATCAGGATATTCGATCAGCAACTGATCGAAATAAATCCTGGTCTGCTCAGGCTGACTGTTTAGGTACTCCATAGCCAGCGCATAAACATTAAATGGCTCGCTGGGTTCTTCCTGGACAAATTGGATTAATTGCTGGATGCGTTCCGTATTCATTCACGTAAGAAAAAATAGTATGCATGCATACTTTTATGTGAGACAGTTTGTACTTTTGGGGTATAAAAGTAGTAATAAGTACCAAGTTGTAAAGGGTTAGTACGTTGATTACCGACGGCTTTACAGACACTGCCAACTACTTAAACAACCACAAAACCACAATGCGTATGAAAATTTTAGTGTGTGTAACCAGTGTGCCCGACACCACCACCAAAATTACCTTTACGGACAACAATACCAAATTAAACAAAGCTGGTGTAACGTTCATTACCGGCCCCTATGACGATTATGCCCTGGCGCGGGCCGTTGAACTTAAGGAAAAAACGGGTGCTACGATAACGGTACTCAATGTTGGCGAAAGTGATACGGAACCCGTTATTCGCAAATGTCTGGCCATTGGTGCCGACGATGCGATCCGTGTGAATGCCGAGCCTACCGATGCCTATTTTGTAGCCGAGCAAATTGCAGCCATTGCCAAAGAAAATAACTACGACCTGATCCTGATGGGTCGTGAGTCTATCGACTACAATGGTGGCCAGGTTCACGGTATTGTCGGTGAAATGCTTGGGATGCCCTCCATTTCGCCGGTTATGCTGCTCGACATAGACGGTGATACGGCTAAAATTACTCGTGAAATTGAGGGTGGTAAAGAAAGCCTGGAAGCTAAACTACCCCTCGTATTGGGTTGCCAGGAGCCAATTGCCGAATGGAAAATACCCAACATGCGGGGCATCATGACCGCCCGTACCAAGCCTCTTAAGGTCGTTGAGCCAACCGGCACTGACAAACTTACGACGGTTGGCAGCTATGAGCTACCAGCTCCTCGTGGCGCAGTTAAAATGATTAAAGCCGACGAAGCAGAAATGCTTATCCAGCTTCTCCACACCGAAGCAAAAGTAATTTAGTCGGCAGTTGAGAGTCATCAGTCAATAGTTAGAATGCTATTGACTGATGACTCTCAACTGCCGACTGTAAACCACTAACGACCAAACACATGTCAGTCCTCATATTTGCTGAATTAGACGAAGGCAAAATCAAGAAGTCCTCTCAGGAGGCTATTTTCTACGGCGCGAAAGTCGCCCAAATGACTGGTACATCGGCTACGGCCATCATTATCGGTCAGGCTGACGATACAGAACTGGCTTCGGCTGGTCGCTTTGGTGCAGCCAAAGTACTGCATTCATCTGACCCGAAACTGAATGAAGCGAATGGCATGGCCTACGCTACCGTGGTAGCAGCAGCCGCTCAGCAGGAAGGCAGTAATATAATTGTTCTGGCTAAATCATCGTTGGCCGATGCCATGACCGCTCGGCTGGCCGGTAAATTGAGAGCAGGTTTAGCCGCCAACGTGATTGAATTGCCCGACCTGTCGAATGGTTTTCGCGTCAAAAGCAGCATTTATACTGGTAAAGCCTTTGCTTACAATGACTTGAAAGCCGACATTAAAATTTTGGCCATCAAGAAGAACACGATTACACCTGAAGAAACCGACGCGACTGCGCCAGTCGAAGCCTTCACTCCTGCTCTGAACGACTCCGATTTTGTCATTTCGGTTAAAAACACCGAAAAATCATCTGGCGATATCCTGCTGCCCGAAGCTGATCTGGTTGTATCTGCTGGCCGTGGTTTGAAAGGCCCTGAAAACTGGGGTATTGTCGAAGATCTGGCCCAAGCGCTTCACGCAGCTACAGCCTGCTCGAAACCAGTCTCTGATCTTGACTGGCGTCCTCACTCTGAGCACGTAGGGCAAACAGGCCTAAAAATCAGCCCAAATTTATACATTGCCTGTGGTATATCGGGTGCGATACAACACCTGGCTGGTGTAAACTCCTCGAAGGTAATTGTTGTTATTAACAGAGACCCAGAAGCCCCGTTCTTCAAATCGGCCGATTACGGTATCGTTGGTGATGTATTCGACGTACTGCCCCGATTGACAAAAGCGGTAAAAGCTCTGTAAAAAAGTCGTGAAATATAACTTTGTAAGTCGTGGGTAATAGTGATTTGCTAATATTTACTTGCGACTTACAAGGCCATGCCTTACGACTTTTTGTTATTTTTACGCCGTGGATAAGATTAAGCTGGAAATATTAGGACTTTCACCCAGTCAGTCGCAGTCAGGATCGTTTGCGCTGGTATTGGGAGAAGAATATGGCAACCGGCGGTTGCCTATTATCATTGGCATGTTTGAAGCACAAGCTATTGCCATTGAAATCGAAAAAATTGTGCCGAACAGGCCAATGACTCATGACTTGTTCAAGCAGTTTGCCGAACAGTTTAAATTCACAGTTCGCGAAATTATGATTTCCGATCTGCGAGAGGGCATTTTCTTCGCCAAGATTGTGTGCTTTGATGGCGTTCGGGAATCAGTTATTGATGCCCGGCCATCCGATGCCATCGCTATTGGCATCCGGTTCGACGTACCGATTTACACGAATGAATCCATCTTATCAGAAGCGGGCATAACAGCCAGCGGCAATGATGAAGAGGAAGAACAGGAAGAATTAGTACGTTCTTCAAACCGACCTTCAACACGCTCATTTGGTGATCAGTTAAAAAACGCATCCTCTGAAGAACTACAAAAGATGCTCGAAGAAGCGCTCGGTAATGAAGAATACGAACGAGCAGCCAAAATTCGCGATGAAATGAGCAAACGGAACTAAATTTCTTGTATAGAGAAGCCGATTGTAATTTCTATTTTCATAAAAACCCGTATAAGTAAGAAAGCCAGTTCGAGTGATCTGGCTTTCTTACTTATTTTCTTTTTCGCTTTCGGATTGCCAATTCCTGGTAACCAAACGTAGGATCAATTTCACGAACGTATTCGATATCGGGCATCACGCCAATAAGTAGTTCGGCCGTCGTATAAACCGTACAACCTTCCAGTAAATGCCCGCCAATGGTCCGACCAGTTGAATCGGATACGGACAAATGGATATGGCTACCATTTACTGACAGTGTGCCAACGAGTGACACGATCTCAAAATGCCCCTTCCACACACTTCCTTTCTCTTGATTGGCCAGCCGTATTGTTACGTCTGTTAGGCTCCCCACACAAGTAAGAATGGCGCCTGCACCAATACGTTGTTGCTTAACCAGTGATTCTAATTCTGTTTTCAAATCCTGTCCAGGTCGAAGCCGTATGGAGTATGTATGCATTGTAGCATCAACGGCATTAGGCGCTGAATGTCCAGGTTGTGGTTGAGCGTTAAGCATGGTCATGAAGCAGTAAAACACGGTCAGTAATAAAAACCATCGCATTTATATTGTTGGATTATTAGGGTAGCTATTAATAGAAACGAGATAACAAAAAAACCGGGAGCGTTGGCCCCCGGTTTTTTTACCTTGTTATTACTTTGTTATTCTACACCGAACATTACATCTGCACGACGGCCACTGTTGCCAGCACGGCGACGAGTCGCTTTCTTCTTAACGGGTGCAGGCGGAGCCAGTAACTTAGCTTTCTGAGCATCAGTCAATGGTTTCAGGTCAGTGATCGTGTAGCTGTTATCGCTAATCGTCGTATTGAAGCTACCCACAACTTGCTCTGGCTGACCATTGCATGGGAGTTTCGTAACGGAGAACACAGCGCGGAAGTACTGAACCTGTGGACGTACCCGGCGATTTTTGAAGCGGATAGCGTTTCCACTTTCAATTTTTGTTTTCTCAGCCTGTAGTTGTTGTGCAAGACCACCTGGCAGCTCATTGAGGTTTAGGATAACCGTATTTGTATCGAACTCAATAGCACTGGTTGCCAACAGACGATTCAGACCACGATAGCGAAGGCGAGTAACGGTATCTCCAACCGAGGTGATCGTACCGTTACAGTAGCAGACGTTAGCCACTTCACGCGTGTAAGGTGTGCGGTAGTATACTTCCAGACGCTCCAGACGGTGACGGTATTTGCAGTCAACAAACTCTGGCTTATCCCGAATACTAGCAAAGCTACTCGTTGCTACTTCACTCATACAGGTACCACATTTAGCAACTTGCTTATTGTGAACCGTTACGTAATAGAACCCAGGGTTTAATTGTCCGTTAGAGAAATAGGCCGGTGGGAAAGCTAACGTTGTATCCGTCGTATTTTCTAATTGAGCAATCACTTGATCTGCGTTACCGGCAACTACTGAATCTGGACGGTAGTACAAACGAGCCGTGAAAGTTTCGTTTCTTGGATTCGGCGTCGTACTGCGCCAGCTAATGACTGGTGCTGCTGCTGACTTATTCACGGCGGTAAACTTTTGCTCGTTCGTGCTATCAGCATATGATAACGATGCACCCTTGAGTGAAGCACCATTAAAATTGACATTCAACTCAGGAATCTGTTCGCAGGTTGGGCAGGAAACAGGAGCTTTGGGGATCAGCTTCTTCTGAACGAATCCTTTCCGAACAGCCAGACCAACCGTGAAACCACCATGTTTACGTTTGAACTCGTACAATTGATTATCAACGCCATTAACGATCAGATAGTTAAGGCGAGTAATAAACCCTTGCCCCTGCACACCGATGTTCCAGTTGTTACGTAATGGGAAGAACACTGCCAACGATCCTAGTGCGCCTAAGTGATAAAGGTTCGAGCTGGGGTTAACTGATCGAAGTAAAGCTCCCCCATTAACAAGAGACGGAACAGCTCCGGGTTGTAATGTACCTTGCGATGGAATATAGGCAGCAATGGTTGCGGCTTCTGTGCGGAACAATCCGCCACGAGCAGCTGCTTCGATAAACGTTGTAGCTTCCGGATTACGACGACTACGAGCTAGTGTAAACGTCAGTATCGGACCTACTGTCAGGAACATATCTTCCGACGCTCGTTGATCAATCTGAACCTGACTAGCCGGCACGCTTGGGGTACGCGCAGCAGCCAGTCCATACAAGTAATCTTTATAGATACTACGTGTAATATAGTTCTGGTAGCCAAAGGCAGTCCCCACACCAAAACGAAGACGACGAATAGCAGGTGTGAAAAAATAATCAACAGTAGCGGTTATATTAATACCCGCGCCGTTATATAAGGTTTTATCACGCTTATTGGGACCAAACGTATTTTCCCAAGTACCGCAATAAGCAAAGTTAGGTCCGGCGTATAAACCGACTCTCCAGGGAGACAGACGACGGACCAGAATAAATGTTTGAAAAGTCGTATCACAATCGTCCAGTTCCGCAACATCACTGGCCTGAGCTTTGAAATCGTTTCTACGCAAGGTATCTGTGTAAATTCCTTTACCCAGACGGTAGATGTTTTCGCGCTCGTAGTAACCACTAGGGGCAGTTGTTGACGTACTTTGTTGAACTGTGGCGGGTTGAACCCGGACTGTATCAGCCTGTTGAGCAAGGCCAAGAGTAGGTATTGCAAAACTTAGCAACACGAGTCCAGCCAGCATCCTCATGGGGTGTTGTTGGATAAATGTTCGCATATTTATTGAGTTAATTTGACGCAATGTTTCAAAAAATAAAATTTCCTTTTCAGGTACGGCTGTGGAATTTAGAGAATGATCAGACCACTAAATCAGTGGTTTTCACTACAACTAGCCAGTCTACGATCTACTTTTCAGTCTGCAAGCAGTCCTTAGATGTACTTATGACTAATTTTTTAAACAAATGTTTCTTCTGGCTTCGTATTAATTTTTCAAGACATCAGCCAGAAAATGACCTTTCTCATAAAAATACAGTCAACGAATGTGACTGGCCGCACAGATCACCTTACACATGATCCATTAATTCACGATTTTTCTGCAATGTTAAGACTGAATTGCAAAAGTCAACCTATTCTTTCAATATTTTTTCAATGCCTTATGCCAAATAACCTAAGCGAGCTCGGGTCATATTTGTCTTTTAGTAATAAGGGTATCGAAAGGCCATTGGACTTTTTCCATAGTGGGGTAACGTTTCGTTCAAACCTGTCAGAAGTAGTATCTTTGGTCAATAATAGCAATAATAAGGTGATAAAAAAACAATTCTGGTTTTCATGCTCAAACAAAGGGCATATTTCTGTTTTTTCTTATCAAGCAGACTCTGACAGGCATTAAAAAGTTGGATTTCATAAGAAATAAAACTTAGAAAGAATCATTTACTTAGGATCTGGCTTACCTGTATACGATAATTTAAGGCTTTCGTAATGTGCATCCCTTGGTAGCATGATTCTTCATGGACGTTAAAATGGTAGTTTCACCGACGTCTGTATCAGATTCGTTGCGCACTTAACAATTATTTTACTATCTGCAGCGATAATACGTCCCTCGCAGTGAACGATATTTTTTCCCTCCCTTGTAAGCTCAGCTACGGCCGTCACTACCTCGCCCAACCGAGCTGCATGCAAAAAGTCGATAGTAAGGTTAATAGATGTATAGGCAAACTCGCGCCCAAGTGTAAATACCATCGCCCCAATCAAATCGTCCAGAATTGCAGTTGCAGCTCCCCCGTGAAGTACGCCCGCTGGATTTGTCATATCCTCACGAACGGTAAAATCAGCCACTAATCGTCCGTAATCCGCAGCCCGAATAGTCCCATTGAGCCAGCGCCCCAGCGGAGAGATGCTATTACTCATAGATTGGCCAATCTGGGACTGGAAGAAATCTAGGCGTTGATTCGTAGCATTGTTCATAGGCAACAAAAATAGTATTAAACTAAGCTATAAGCCCAAAGGACGCTATTATTTGTGGACTTTCTTGTGAGATTTTCAAGACTTATACTACTTTTGAACGATTTTTATGCGCCTATTTGATTATTTCAAATGAATTATACACTTACACAGTTACCCGACCGTACCGAAAAGCCCCGCCAGAGTGGATTGACAATGGTAATGGACAAAGGGTTAAGTCTACGCGAGGTGGAAGACTTTTTGTCCACCTCTGCTGGCCATTCAGACATAGTTAAATTGGGTTGGGCAACATCATTTGTCACACCAAATCTGAAAGATAAAATAGCCATTTATCAGTCGGCAGGTATTCCTGTTTACTTTGGTGGGACATTATTCGAAGCGTTCGTAGTACGTAATCAGTTCGATGAATATCGAAAACTGTTAGACAAATATGGTCTGGAGCATGCTGAAGTGTCAGATGGTTCAATCGACATGAACCAGGACGATAAATGTAACTACATACGTACGTTGGCAACTCAGGTAACTGTATTGTCGGAAGTGGGCTCGAAGGACGAAGCAAAAATTATTCCGCCTTACAAGTGGATTCAATTGATGAAGTCCGAATTACAGGCGGGTGCCTGGAAAGTGATTGGCGAAGCGCGCGAAGGCGGCACAGTTGGCTTGTTTCGGGCAAGTGGCGAAGTCCGACAGGGGCTGGTTGAAGAAATTCTGACGCAGGTTCCGTTCGAAAGCATTTTATGGGAAGCCCCCCAAAAAGAACAGCAGGTGTGGTTTGTTAAGCTCCTTGGTGCTAATGTTAACCTTGGCAATATTGCTCCTCACGAAGTTATCCCTCTGGAAACCATCCGGTTAGGCTTACGCGGTGATACGTTCTCTCACTTTTTAGATAAATAGACACTAGCCAGCAGTGGTCAGTCATTAGTCGGTAGTCGTAGACGCCTATCTTCTATGACCCCAATGACTGTTGACTGACAACTTATTTTATGGAAATCCTCAAATCGCTACTTGATTTTTTGCTACATCTGGATCGTTATCTTGATCTGTGGGCCAACGAATACGGTGTACTCCTATACGCTATTTTATTTCTGATTGTTTTTACCGAAACAGGTTTGATTGTTATGCCATTGCTGCCCGGCGATTCGCTGCTGTTTGCTGCTGGTGCTCTGGCTGCCCGACCAACAAATGAGTTAAGTGTCTGGGCTATTATTCCACTGCTCATTGGCGCGGCATTACTGGGGGATAACGTCAACTATTTCGTCGGTAAATTTTTGGGAAGCCAGATTAAATCACGGGAACGTATCTTGTTCTTCAAACGTGAATACATTGCCGAAACAGAAAAATTCTATGCCAAATATGGTGGCCGGACTGTAATTATTGCCAGATTTATTCCTATCGTACGGACAATTGCTCCTTTCGTAGCTGGGGCTGGTAGCATGACCTATGGTACCTATATCAAATTCTGTATCATGGGGGCAGTGCTATGGGTAACTAGTATTTCGCTATTAGGCTACTTTTTTGGCAATATTTCGTTTGTCCAGAAGAATTTCGAACTGGTTGTTTTCGGAATCGTTGGCCTTTCAGTGTTACCTATCGTGTTTGAGTTCATTAAAAAGCGTTCCTCTAAATAGAGACCATCAGGTAAATTCTTAAGTATAATGAGATTACTATGCCACGGCTAGAAAGCTGTGGCATAGGCATTTTTAATCCTATCCTTATCATGAAACGTTACGGCCTTATCGGCTTTCCACTTACTCATTCCTTTTCGCAACGGTACTTTACCGAAAAATTTGCTCGTGAAGGCATTAGCGACAGTCGCTACGATTTGTTCGAGCTACCCAACATCACAGCCTTGCCAGACTTATTGAAATTGCCTGGCCTGCGCGGCTTGAATGTTACAATTCCCCACAAGCTAGTTGTTTTGCCTTACGTAGATCGCCTGGATGCATCGGCAGAAAAAATTGGCGCGGTGAACGTAATTAAATTCGAGTCGGACAGTTCGCTAACGGGATACAACTCAGATTACTACGGGTTCCGACAATCTTTAACCAATTGGCTGAATTTGCTTCAGCGCACACCTCATGAGCTACAAGCGTTAGTATTAGGTACGGGCGGAGCGTCAAAGGCTGTTACGGTGGCACTAGCCGATTTAGGCATCGCGTATAAATTCGTATCGCGCACGAAGACCGACAATGCATTAACCTACGACGATTTATCGGCGGGTCTGGGAGATTATCATTTAATTATCAATGGTTCGCCGGTTGGTACATACCCACACATTGACGAAGCACCTGCCCTCCCCTATCACCTGCTTACCCATCATCATTTGCTCTACGATCTGGTGTATAATCCCATAGAGACAAAGTTCATGCAACTCGGCCGAGAACGCGGAGCGGCCACGCATAACGGCCTGCGAATGTTGGAATTACAGGCAGAAAAAGCCTGGGAAATCTGGCAAGGGTAAACTATGGCTAACGACATCTTTTAACCTAAATGTATTCTTATGCCCTTACTAGTTTTTGCTACTATCACGGCCCGCCCCGGTGCCGAAGCTAATCTTAAAACCAGCTTACTTGAATTGGTCGAACAGGTACGTACTGAAGAGGCCTGCCAGCTCTATGAATTGTATCAAAGTGCAGAACACCCTGAGCGTTTTATTATGCACGAACGCTGGGACAATGAAGCGGGTTTGCTGGCACACGACCAGATGCCTCACATGAAAGCCTTTGGTGAACAGGCGAAAGATTGGCTAGCAGGACCAGCGGAATTGACGAAAGTAAACCTATGAACGAGACGTAACATTGCCCTCAGAACTGTGCTAGCTTAGACTTATAGGCAAATATCGTTCAATCGATTTTCATCCATAACAAATACGTTGAAATCGACTTGTCCCCGAATACCCTTTACCCAGCCACTCGGGTTATGTTGCCAGAGGTAAAGTTTATCGGCATTATAGCTACGAAGATGCTTGGTTGAATAGTCGGCAATCCAGAGTGGATAGTCGTCCAGATTCCGCTTGATATATCGCTTGTAAAGGTTACCGTTTGTGTAAATAATCGGCCGAACCTGATAGTGTTTTTCTACGGTTTCGAGCCACAAGCGGAGTCCGTTAACAATCGTTTCGTCAGACTGTCCGTTTATTACTTCAAAGTCAACAACCGGCGCAAAATCACCCGCCCTGAGATCCACATGCTTAATGAAATTATCAGCTTGTTTAATGGGGTCTCGGGTAGGGTGATAGAAATGGTACGCTCCCCGTCGTAGGTTAGATTTTTTAGCTTCACTCCAGTTTTTATCAAAATGCTTGTCGGCCAACGTAGCGCCCTCGGTGGCTTTGATGAATACGAACTGTAATCGAACACCATCAGCTTCCATTTGACGGACGCGTGCCCAGTTAATGCGGTCGTTGTGACGCGATACATCGATTCCATGAATGGTATAGTGCATAGGCAACTTAATGCCAAACGCCTGCACAAACCGCCAATCCATGTCCGCTGGTCGACGGGAGAGAACGGCCCAAATACCTGCTACTAAGATCAATAATGCCGCAATCCATAAACCATATTGCCGAAAAATGAGGTTGACTAGAACGCGTGTTTTCATGCAGGAACTTAAATGCCAGCCCGAAATTAAAGGTTTACCTTCGAATACAACCAACAAAAAAAGCCCTTTGCGTTTACAAGGGGCTTCCATTAATTAATTTGCCACACTATACCTAATCGTGACCTTCTAGCTTAACCAGCTTATTATAAAGGCCAAGTAGTAGAAAAGGAGCTGCCCATTGGCCAATAAATAAGCTCCGATCACGATCACCTTGTGCCTGTAGATACAATGAAACGCCCATTGATCCTAAGGCAGCCCATAAGAAAATATCAGAAGGCAGTTTAGCTGTCTGTTCTTCGATAGCCGTAGCGACCGGCCCTTCTTTGTGTTCTGGATTATCGTTTGTTTGCTTTGCCATAACGCGTCGTTCGTTTATATGATAACGCAGCGTTAACGACGTAATGAATTGTAAAGTTTTAAAATTGTAGGATTACAAAGCAACCGGACAGGCACAAAGCAAATTTATAATCCTACAATTTTAAAAACGTACTACTTGTTGGGCTGGGGCGTTGTGCGTAGGTAAGGCTTCACAAATGTCACTCCTTTGGGAAACTTAGCTTCCAATTGATCGTTCGGTACGGCAGGCGTTACAATAACATCATCGCCCTGTTGCCAATCGGCAGGCGTGGCAACCTGATAATCAGCAGTCAATTGAAGGGAATCAATGACACGTAGTAACTCGTTGAAATTACGTCCCGTCGAGGCTGGGTACGTCAATGTCAGTTTAATTTTTTTATCAGGTCCAATCACAAACACCGAACGTACGGTTGCTTTCTCGCTCGCGTTAGGATGAATCATATCATAAAGTGTCGCCACAGTCCGGTCAGAATCGGCGATAATTGGGAAGTTAACTTCGCTGCCTGTTACGTCCTTAATGTCGGGAGTCCAGCGGTTGTGTGAGTCTAGATCATCAACCGATACGGCAATGACCTTTACGTTACGTTTGCCAAACTCATCTTTGAGCAAGGCTGTTCTGCCTAATTCGGTTGTACAAACAGGTGTGAAGTCGGCAGGATGTGAGAATAGCATTCCCCATGAATTACCTAACCATTCGTGAAAGTGAATGTGGCCCTGGGTTGTGTCGGCCTCAAAATCGGGGGCAATATCTCCTAAGCGAAGTGACATGATTGAGATTGGTTTTATAGTTCACAAAATCTACCTACTAAATATAGTAAGAGGGGAATGGAAAACCGGCTGCTTGCCGGTTTATGGAACAAACCTAAAAAAAAGTTACTGAGTTCGCAATCGCAGCTAGACTTAGCTATCAGCGCTTCTCCTGCTACGTTTGTCTGAACATTCCAGAAATCCGTAGCAGGGCTTATAATCAAAGATGCTGTCGTTTTTAAATCAATTTATCCTCGACTGCCATTCTAACCAGCTCAGCCGCATTACGTACCTGCAATCGGCGCATCATATTAGCCCGGTGGTTATCAACGGTTCGAACACTAAGCTGTAGCTTTTCGGCGATCTCCCGGCTACTCATTCCATCGACCAGAAATTGTAATATTTCCTTCTCCTTATTTGATAATTTGGATTGACGTTCGGTACGACCATGACGGCTGCCTTTTTTCAATTGCTGCATATAGCCACTCAAAATGATCGAAGCCACTGGCGAACTGTAATACTTCTCCCCTGAAGCAATCGTACGAATCGCTTTAATCATTTCATCTGACGACGAATCCTTGAGAATATAGCCATAAGCACCAGCCTCAACCGACTTCAGAATATAATCTTCATTGTTGTGCATCGATAGCATGAGCACCCGCACATTTTTATATAAGCGTGTTACAATCTGCGTCGTCTGGATGCCCGACATACCGGGCAGCGAAATATCCATCAGAATAAGATCGGGCAACGTACTTGCATCGGACTGATGCGCTTTGAGTTTATCGAGAGCCTCTTCGCCATCGTTGGCTTCGTCAATAATTTCTAAGCCATCAGCCTGTTCCAGCAAGAGTCGAATACCGTCACGAACGATCGAGTGATCATCCACCAGCATTAATTTAGTAGGAGTCATGGTAAGCAAAATGCGTTTGATAGGGTATACTGACGTGTAATTTCGTTCCTTTCCCTGGTGTAGAATAAATTTTGAATTTCCCGTTGAGCAGCTTAGTACGTTCCTGAATATTATGCAACCCCTGCGAAGGCGGTCGTAATTTCAAGGGTTCGGTGATATCGCTGTTGCTCTCCAGTTTTGATTTCATTAAGGCGTTAGCCTGTTTTTTTCGTGGCACCTCAAATCCCTGGCCATCATCACTTACGACAAGCTGTAATGTGTTTGCACGTCCTTTCAACTCAATATGAATATGTGATGGGTTGGCGTGCCTAACGGCATTACTAACTGCTTCCTGAGTAACTCGATACAGCATGATTTCGACATCTTTGTCTAATCGGGGCATATCGGCCGTAAGGTTTGTTTTAAATGTAACATCCACCGTTTCACTTCGGTCATTTTCTGCTAGCATTTTAATGGCCGGAATTACGCCGAAGTCACTCAAAACACTGGGCATCAGATCATTAGAAATTGACCGGGTTTCCTGAATTGTTTGCGTTACCAAACTTTTTAATGTCTTCAGGTTTTTGGAATAGGCTGGAGCACCATTCTGTTCGGGAATGGCCGCTCGGGCTAACCCCGCTTCAAGTCCCTCTATCTGCAATTTAATGGCCGTGAGCATTTGGCCCAGTCCATCGTGCAATTCGCGGGATAATCGCTTACGTTCTTCTTCCTGCCCGGCAATCAGATAGGATGTTCGCAGTTTCTGGTCGTCGAGTTTTTGTTCATACTGAAGTTTGGTTGCTTCAAACAGTTTTTGGCGGGTTTCTTTGAGCGACCGGTTGACGCTCAGGAGTTTTTTATTCACAGCTGCCGTCTGGCTTTCAGCCTCAACTAACTGCGCAAATGTTTGCTTAAGTTTTCGGGCCGCCGGGCGAAAAATCAGCAAACCAAAACTCGCCAGTACCACTACAATGAATATGTATAAATAAAGTTCTATTGATTGTAGAATAATGAGTTTAGCTCTCAATTCGCCATTATATTGCCGAACGATTCCATCCATTTTTTCTAAAAATGGTTTTTCGTTAGCCAGAATAAGTTTGAAAGCAAACTGAACGTCGGGTTGCCGAACCTCCTCAAAACGTTGCAGCTGCATAAGTCGATGAGCTCCTTTTTGAAAGGCTTCAAACTCAGGACGGATGCCTTCGTATAATCGCTGAATCGTATCGGAGTTTGTAATAACGACTTTAACATCATCGGCACGTCCTTTGCGAACCTGCATATGGTAACTCTCGAAAACAGGAAATACCTGCCGCAACGCATCTACATTCTCCTTAAAATGATCCTGTTCGTCGATATCAACTACCTGCAGCGCCTGCTTCACAATTTGCTGACTTTGGTGGCGCTGCAAAGCCGAATACCGGATTATCCAGAATTCATCCTGAACAGTTCGAAGCCACCATTGCGTCAATATCTGCCCTACCGTAAGCAAAATAGCCAGGATAATGAGCAAAGTCATGTACAATCGGGTGAACCGAATGGGAATTACCGAGCCGTCTTTTGCGTTATCGTTTAGTGAATCGGGCACAAGTAGCGTGGTCGAAACAAAATGAGTTAGTAAAAGTAATCTTTTTTGTAATTTTACCTTCATTTTCTATCGTATAAGTCGCCAACGCCATGATTCGATTATTGATTGCCTCGTTACTCGTAGTGTCCGTAGCTACCGCTTTTCGCCCAGCGCTACCACCTGTAGATCGGGTTAATCCAACCACATCGACTTCGGTAGCCGCCGAACCGGTAAAACTCTCGTGGGAAGTTCTGCGTGACGTTACATTCAAGAAAAAATGGTATGCCGAAGAATCGGTCTATATGCTTTACCCAACCTTCGGGCAGGGCATCCAAAAACTGAACGGTAAAACAGTTGAACTGACAGGCTACGTACTGCCTGTTGACCTTGAGTCAAATATATACGTACTATCGGCTTTTCCTTACAGCGCCTGTTTCTTTTGCGGAGGTGCCGGCCCCGAATCAGTAGTATCGCTGAAATTCAAAAAAACAGATAAGAAATTTAAAACTGATGAACGCCGGACGTTTCATGGTACCTTGAAATTGAATGCCGATAATATTTACGAACTGAATTACATTTTGGCAGATGCTGAAATGATCGATAAATAAAGATGTTTCCTCACAAAGGGAAGCTAACTTTTCAAAAGCCGTGCTCTATACTGGGCACGGCTTTTTTGTTTTAGACAAAAATAGCTTGCCAGATTACGGACTATGGCTGCTGGCGAAACGCTATTACGTAACCACAAAACAAAAAAACCACTCGAAATGAGTGGTTTTTTTGTTAATCAGTGGAGAATATCGGATTTTCTTCTGGTTTGCGGTACGGCTTATGAGCCGAATAATTATCATCTTTTAGAAGTATTACCAGCAGGATCATTTACGCTGTAATTGTAGCCTGCTGTACCGCGCTCGGAAAAAAACGTAACATACTGGTCAGTGTATCAATATGCTTGCGCTGTTCCCGAATTGTCTCGCGCATGGACTCTATTAGTTCATCTTTATATACAAGTCCCTGACTTTCGCCTACACTATAATCCATACCTTTTTCCGGTATAGAAGTCTCATCCATATAAAAAGCATCAATACTCCGAAATAATAATGGAGTATATTTTGCTAATGCTTTACGCGAAAGCATTGGTTTCTGCGAGTCCTTTTCAACTATTGCCCTACTGACATTCAATGACTTAGCTACGCTTGTCATATCAAAACCTTTCAGTTTTAATATCTCCCTAAGTTTTTGACCATCATTCCTCAGACCTGTTTCCATAATAATGTTTGCTTTTTATTCTGGTTTGCGGTAATCTTGTTGCACGTTTAAACGTAAATGACGCACGTTTGAACGTAAATATAGACTATGGTTTAATTAAACGGTCACTTTATTATGGAAATGATTGAAAAACAGGTAGTTAAAAAAGAATTAAACGGTATGGGCAATTTGTATGAAGTCGCACCGGAATCCAAGAAAATGGCTTTTCGGGAAGCCTTGTTAGTATTCTCCAAGCGGGATAGCATCAATTACTATCGTGCTTTTCGTGATGTCTGGAAGTATTCAGAAAGCATTACAAAAGCTCCTTTTGCTATCGTAGCAACTGCACACAATGTATTAGGATTCAACTATCTAAACGAAACTGATAAATGAAAAAGACCTTATTATTTTTTATCGTGTTTTTTCTAGGCTCGATATTTATTTACATGAATTTAGCATTTATCGTTGGTGATTGGTACGCGGATTATTGGCCGCAAGAATTTAGAGTTTTCTTATGCTTTCTAAATGCTATTTGGGTATTTGTTTATTTTTCAAAAGCTGATTCAAATAAATAATTGTACCATGCCATTAGAACTTTCAACCGACCAACTACGGGTAATGTATATGAGAATGACCCGGCTAGGATGTATTAATCATTTACGGCACGAACTTGAAAGAGAGCCGAACGACGAAATAAAAATTGCAATCATTCGACAAGTGATTGACGAAAAAACGCAATACTTAAATTCAGTTACCCACCAATAATATTACCCTTACATGAATGGGAAAAGCTTCTGATAAGCCCATTAAATACGTGGTAATTCGAGACTATTTAGCTGAAAAGTATTTGTTTCGTTTTAACACTGTAGCGATTGATTTAGAGTACGCAGACAAAGAAGATAATATTTTTAAACCCTTAAATCCGGCAGACCTTGAAGAAGAATTATATGAGCAGGGTTTCACCGGATTTGATAAACAACTTAATACGCTCTTGAAAACGACAACCTTAGTTCCACGCTTTAATCCCATTGTTGAATACTTTCAAAACCTTCAACAGTGGGATGGTCAAACAGATTATATTGAAACGTTAGCCGATTATGTGCAAACAACAGACCAAGATTTTTGGCGCGCACAATTTAAGAAAATGCTTGTCCGTATGATTGCTCAAGCGTTCGGCAAAATCGGTTTTAATAAACAATGCATCGTATTATTTTCAAAACAGAACGATGGCAAAACCTATTTTTGGGAGTATTTAGTAAATGGTACTCCCCTATGGGATTATTATAAAAAGAACCCGGATATTATTGGTAAGGAAGCAAAACGCGCATTAGCGGAAAACTTTTTGCTTAATCTTGACGAACTGTCTGCTTTAACAAAACAGGATGTAAACCAAGTAAAAGCAACGTTTTCGGAATCTCAGATTAAGGTCCGCTTGCCTTACGATAAAAAGGATTCGATTATGCCCCGGAATGCCAGTTTTGTAGGCTCCACTAATAAGCGTGAATTTCTAGTCGATGAAACGGGTAACGTGCGCTGGGTGGTTTTCGAGATAATAATAATAAACCACAACGAAGGTCAGCCGGGCGGTTACGTCGATGTAGACATCAACAAAGTATGGGCGCAAGCCTTTTACTTGTTTATAAACGATTATGTAATCAATCTTACCAAAGAAGACCTAGCGCACTCGGAAGCCAACAACGAGAAATACGGCGCACGTACTGTTGAGTACCAAATGCTACTGCAACACTTTACCCCGTCTGATAAAGAGAACGGCGGTCAATTCTTCCAGCCCTTCCAATTGGCCCAAATACTAAGCTCCTTAGTTGAAAACCGCGTTAGAATCATCCCCGAAAATATTGGCCGTGCCCTTACTAAAATGGGAGTTGAGCGGAAAGCGCACCGAATAGGACAAAACGTAGCATATGGGTACTGGTTAAAACAACTCCCAAATCAGGGCCAAACGCTAGAGATGGCCCCCGTTAGCGGTCCATTTTAAAAAAATACTCTTTTTCTCAAATCGTCTTACAACACTTACAACATTCAACATTAACGCTTGTCTTTCAATGCTTTATATGTTGTAAGATAAATCTTATTCCTCTTACAACAACATACAACATCTTACAACAAATAGAGCGGATTTATTGAAAGTGTTGTAAGTAGGTTTTTGAGAAGTTGGGGTAAAAGGGGTCAGTAGATCAAGGGATTACGCGTAAATGTTGAATGTTGTAAGTGTTGTAGGCACTTTTTTGAAAACTTTATTTTATTCTTTTTTCCACTCCTTTCTTTTCGGCGGCAAGATTTATAATTATTCCGCCGAAAAGAAAGCATAACCTTCAATCAAACAATGGAAAATGCTTTGGTTTTACGGGCGAAAGAAGTATCAATCCCCGCTTATCTATATTCCCGCAACATAATACCAGCAGAACATAGTAGGAGCGCAATTAATGACTATGCGTACTTCTCCCCTTTCTCTAATGAACGCACCCCGTCTTTCTTTGTCAACTCTCACAAAAACGTATTTACTGACTATAGCAGCGGTGAAAAAGGGGATGCGATACGTTTGGTCTTACTACTTGAGAAATGCTCGTTTATAGAGGCCGTAGAGCGATTGTTAAGTATAGACAACGTTTTACCTGACTCACTGGTAGAAAAGCCAACCAACGAAACAAATGAAGCTGACAGGGGGAAACACATCATTACGGATGTTACAGAACTCAGGCATTACGCGCTAACCCAATATGTAGAAAGCCGGGGCATTCCAATACATCTGGCTAGACGGTGGGTGAAGCAAATACACTACTCGTTGAATGATCGTAATTATTTCGGGGTAGGGTTTGAATCAGATAAAGGAAGTTGGGCGGTACGATCCAATAAGTTTCAATGTAACATCGGCGGCACCGGCATACGTACCATTCCCAGACCTGGCAATAAGGTTTATTTGTTTGAAGGCTTTTTCGACTTCCTATCTGCTTTGGTTCACTATGGAGTTATTCAGCCAAGCCATACTACAATTGTGCTTAATAGTACCACAAACCTAAACGATCAATTAATTAAGCAGTGGGTAGTGGATGGCAAAGTAGTATTTACGTTTCTGGACAATGACGATACCGGAAAGAAAGCAGTCATTAAGTTACGTAATGCCGGTTGTACGGTAACAGATTGCTCTGGATTATACGCCGAATACAACGATTTCAACGACCTTATTAAAGCACGTATATAGGCTTTTTACTGGCTTTCGGGGGGCTTTTGGCTGGCTTTCGGTAAAAGTTTGGTAGGCTTTCGGGGGCTTGGATTATAACACCTTAAGGTAACTAAGGTGTTTCTTTTGCTTTGTTAGGGCACAACCACATAGTTTCTAAATACAATTTATATGAAATCCTTTTACGAAAAAGAAGATTACTCAATTGAAGACATTCAATCACTTATAACTAATGAAGTTGAAGAATCTATTTATTTAGATTTTAAGGAAGCAGGGGCATTAGATAAAAGTGATGGCAAGCGGAAAGATATTTCTAAAGACGTAGCTTCCTTTGCTAACTCAGATGGAGGCATAATAATTTATGGGATTAAAGAATTAGATCATAAAGCTCACTCACTTTCTTATGTAAACGGAAATATATTTACCAAAGAATGGCTTGAGCAAGTTATCAATTCAAGTATTCAAAGAAACATTCCTAGCTTATTAATATTCCCATTAAGAGAAAATGGAGATATAGAAAAAACCATTTACATCATCAAAATACCAAGAAGTATTGATGCACCACATATTTCTAAAGATAACAGGTTTTACAAAAGATTTAATTTTCTATCCGTCCCTATGGAAGAATATGAAATACGGCAATCATATGGACGAAAATCAACTTCTTTTTTACAGATATTTGGATGGGGTTTTTCCAAAAACGAAGCTAGAAGTAATAATGAAAGAATCCAATTTGAATTTTCAGGGACTATTATCAATTCTGGCGACGTTGTAGAATCAACTTACAAAGTGAATGCATATATTAATAATCCGCCAAAGTCAATTGATATATCGTATGATACTACAAATACTAATCATTCACACACAATAATGGAAAATAAGAGGATTAAAATTTCGGCTACAGGTACTTCTCCAATCTTCCCAAATGAAACCCTAACCGTTCTTAGGTTTAATATAAGCCTTCCTTTAAATATTATCCGAGAAGTCGTTAAAGATGTAGAGATTGAGTTAAGAGTTATGTATTCTGGCGGAGAAGATCAAAGTTTTATTAAATTAAATGATCTTGCACTTAAATATACTGACGGTTGAAGTTTAATAAATTATTAATTTAAAAGCCCGTTCACATCGAACGGGCTTTTTTTATATCAATAAATACAAATCCTATTTCGGTTCTCCCAAATAATCAAATACAATTTTAACAAGCCGGGGCGGGAATTTTTGCCTTTGTCCATCTCTCCAACCAATATCCTGTTTAATCGGCTCAATCCACTTTTCAAATAATGGTCTAGTTACTCCATAAGCCATTGCAAAATCAGTCTTAGTATATACGCCCATTTTAGCCGAATCCATTGATTAAAGACCGTTTTTATCGGTTAACGTCGGTTATCGTTAGTTACCGGGCGTTAAGATACGCAAACCTAAATATATACTAAAACGTAAACTAATATTGTATCACTCAAATGGGTAATGCAATATGGCAGACCTTAATACAATTTATGTTCCGTATGATGAACAGCTAGACCCTGATGCATTAGGAAATGCTTTAATAAAGTATTTACCGGCACCGGTAGGAGAGACAATGGCAAACAGTGCAGAAATTAAAGCTGACCGTTTGCAAGTCCAAAGTTTCAATGCTCAAGTAAAGGCAACGATAGCCGATGTTAAGCTTCCTTACACATCGGATGTTAACCGGCTGGATTGGTTGGCCACTCGAATTAAAGCCGTTTCTAATCGGACAAATTTAATTCGGCAACGCGTAGGTGTTCTCAATATCCGATATGCAGAAGCAGCAGCAGCCGGAACCGATAACGCCTTTACCATTTTCAACCAAACGGCATCTGCCTTGCCCGTTGTTGGCGCGGCCTTTGGATGGGTGGGCGCACTGGCAAAAAGGGAACAAGCGCAGTATAATCTGACCAATGCACTTGGAGCCAAACAAAGTATTGAAGGCTACACTGCCGATGCCGCGCTACTGGCACGGATTAACAAACAGTTGCTTGATGAATACCAAGCGTCCAATCTCTCCCCTACCGATGAAACGGTAAGCAATGCGGCTACTGCCATTCCAACATGGTACTATTTCGTAGGCGCGGGGTTGCTACTAATCTTTCTCTTATGGCTGAAACAGCGCAATTCTAAACGGGGTAGACGATGAAAAAGGGATTTATAATTATTGCAATCGTCCTGTTGATTACGCTCTATATCGCTAATAAGATCAACACGGCAAGGCAATTGGAATTTAGTGTCGGGATTCCCAAAGAGGTGAGTTTGAAAACCGGGGCGTTGACCTTCATTTTACCGCTCAAGGTGCAAAACGTTCTGGCTACCAGCTTACGAATTAAAGCCTTAGACTTTGATATTCTGACAGCCGGTAAATCACTGGGTAAGGCACTACTGACAACGCCGGTTACGATTGCCGGGAATGGGTTCACCATCATTAACGTGAACGTAAGCATTTCAGCCTATGAAGTACTTACGGCGGCAAGCTCCTTTGTCAACCTGTTCAAATCGGGCAAAGTCAATCTAACCTTAGATGGCTTGGTTTACGCGGAAGGCTTTCAAGTTCCCATCTCTCAGTCTTTCGACCTGGACTATAAAAACGTACTATAATGTTTACAACGGATACATGGTGGAGCCTTGCGTTAGCGGGGGTAACGGATGCTGATATACAGTCCTATATCAACGATTACGGACTGACTCCGGAAGCACCGACGGACCCGAAAGTAATTGCCGATCTGACAGCCGCGAAAGCGAAAGCAGCCGCTAACGGGGATACGAAGTTTGAGAACATCTTTAACAAGGTTCTCACCTACGGGGACAAGATTCTAAGCATTCTGACTAAGAACGGAATCTTAGAAAATAAGAATCTAGCCGCTCAAGGCTATTCAATTGACTTGTCCAACGTCGCAAAAGACAACGCTATTGACAGCGCACCGTCCACAAGTAACCGCGTTTTCAACCTTGATTTCTCAGACCCTAAGACGCTGATTATCGCCTTTTTGGTCGTGATGATCCTTATCTACTTTCTCTTTTTTAACCCAAAATCAAAAAATGGCAAACGCTAATGTTAAGGTTGCTCAGATAGGGCAGACCGCAGTAAACCGGCCTATTTATGAAGTGCAAACCCCGTTTGCTAAGTCAGTTTTTGCAACGAACGCCGATGGCCGGTACGTGTTCAAAAACCGGGCTTGGTTGCAATCAATTGGCGTTAACAGTATGGTTGTCACGGATTATGTCGATACGCCTTCTGATGATTTGAGCCGAATGTTAAGCCTTGATTCGCAAGGTATGATGCCAAAAGGACGGGCGTTCCCCGGTGTCGTATTAGGGAGCGGATTGGCATTCATAGCGGATTTCAAACCGTACGCGGGTTGGAAGTTGTTAGGTCCAACTAACTACCTGCCATTCAATTACTAAGGAACTCTTTCTCTTTTTTTTCTCACAATTTATTTTTCTAAACAATGGCTTATACGCAGGTAGGTTATTTGGGTAACACTGGCCCAATTTTTACGGATGACAGTCCGGGCGGTGGTAAGAAAATTATGCTCGTTGGCCGTAACTACGGGGGCGTAATGAAACTGGTAGCCGTACAACCGGCTTACGTTGCCAACTTGAACGGTGGTTTTGCTCCGGCTGATTTCGTACTTGGCAATTACGTTGATTTGCAGGTTGTTGGCGACGCTCCAACGTATCGTCAACCTAGCACCGGTGCCGCGTTCGTTGGGTATGTAGCCGTTGGTTCTGACTGGGTTACGGCTACGTCAACCGCTGGCAACGAACCGGGAACAGGTTCGGGCGGCACCACGACGGGCGGTTCTACGTCAACCGGGGGCGGCTCGACTTCGACCGGGGGCGGGTCTGTATCAACGGGTGGTGATACCACTTTCAGCGCACCAACGATTATGGAACAGGTTTCTACCTTCCTATCGAACTATTGGTGGTTGGTGTTAATCATCGTTGGCTTCCTACTCTGGAAACCATTCATAGCACCGGCACTTGGTTTCTCCAAAAAGAGACGCCGCTAAAATAAAACAACCCCGACGAAGGGGCGGGTTTCGGTAGGATCGTAACCTTTAGAAACCGTAAGTCCCCATTTTTTTAACCCCCCTCATTTTTAACCAAAAATGGCGAAGCTCAGAAAATTCCCCAAAATGCCGAAAGCCGGTGCAAGCTTGGACACCCTTCAAAACGCACAAAAGCGGTTCGCAGAAGTGAAAAAACATAACGACGCAATCAAGCGGGAAAAGCAGCAGCGTTCAGCAGCCCGTAAGAAGTTGTCCGACATGAAGAAGAAATAGAAGAAACCGGGGGGCTATAATGGTATGTAAACCGTCCCTTGAATGGGTTGTCCCCCGGCTTCTTTTTCAACTCTTTCACCTTGCGTATATATGGACACGGTAGAACAAGCAATCCAATCGTTACAGCTTAATGAGTCTCCTTATTGGTGGTTGTATCAGGGTAACGGTAAGGTTGCTCAGAACATAAAGGAGACTGATATGCAAGCCAGTGTTCAGGCACTTAGAAACGCCCTTGCTCTATTACCCCCCGGCTCTTATAAGCTTGAACACTCGCAGAAAACAAACGACCGTTCCGGCTCTTTCAAATTCCCTTTTATGAAGGGAACAACTGTTCAAGCACTTATGCAACCAGCCCAACCAGTTAGCACAAATAATCCCTACAATATTCCAGATGATAAGTACAAGCAACTGGAATCGGAGATACGGCACAAACTGAGTGTTGAGCGGGTACTGGCAAAAGTTGAAGTATTCTTGGATGAATGGCCGGATTACAAAAAGAAGATTGATACGCTTTGGAATGAAGATCAAGATGGCGATGGAATACCGGATATTATGGACACGGTGAAAAAAGCGGGTGAAGCCGTTACCGCCGTTGGACAGGTGAAAAACGCATTTAAGGGAGCATCCCTATTTGAGTAATCCCCCTTCCCCTTGCATCCCCTACCCCCTACCGCTTAAACACAACAACCATGTTAAACGACAAAAAATCTGTACAAGTTGGCCTTCTTAACGGCAAGCCTTTGATGGCATCACAAGAATTAGTTGAAGCCGCTCAAGCAAAGGCAATGGAAACCCCTAAAGTTTTCACATTAGAAGATGCCTTGCAAGCCTGCAAAGGACTCTTTAATGCACTCTCAAAGGCAACGGGTGATCCTGTTTTATCCATTGACATTATCAACCGGATAACGGACGGGATCAACGAAGACCCGGCATTTGCCCAACAGGTGTTAACCCCTGAAAACATCCGTAAGGCATACGCTTTGAAAGCGAAAGCCGATGCTGGAAAGATTGGCATAGCGGATATAGAACAAGCTTTCCCTATTCTCAAAGAAAAGTTTGGACCGCTTCTGGCGATTGCCAAAACGTTTTTATAGTTCGTTTTTTTACTTCTTAACTGCTTAATACCGTGAACGATAGATTAAAAGCCGCCAACGATGGAGCCTATAATAATTTACTCCTTATAGCCCTTGCAGGTATCGCTATTTACTTGCTCGTTCGGGGTTGGAGTAAGAGTAAGCAGCAAACCTATCTCGATGCCGTTGGTACGGATAAAAACAGCCAGATAGCGTTGGCCCTACGGGATGCCATGAACCGTTCCGGCATTCCCTTAATGATGTCGATAGACGGAACGGACACGGCACTGATTATGCAACAGGCGGCACTAATCACTGATTACAAGGCCGTTGCTGATGCCTACCGGGTGTTATTCAGTGGGTCAGAACTGACCACTGATTTAACCCAAGAACTGACACGGGAAGAACTGATACAATTTTGGGCAGTGGTACAGAAAACCGGGGGAACTACGACCGGGGGCGGCTCAACTTCAACCGGGGGAACGGCTACACCGTCGCTCATTGGTAAGACCGTTACGGCAAAACAGACAATCAATATTCGTATTGATAAAGCCCCGTACGATGTGGAATCAGGCTTTTTTGGGGGGAACATACAGGCGAAAGCGGGTGATTATTTAGGCACCTACGTAAGCGAAATGATACTTCCCAACATTCCGTATAGTGGCAATCGTAACACGTTTGTTCGCTACAAAAGCGTAACGCTTGGTATCTCAGAATACCATTGGGTAGACAAAGCAGGGGTTAAAATCGGGTAATTATGGCACTACTAGCATACGAAGTTGAATCCAAGTTCTCAAGCGCAAACATAGCCAAAATAAAGGCTATTGCATCCCGGCTTGGAGTTGACCCGAACTGGTTAATGATTGTATTCCGATTTGAATCGGCCAATACGTTCCTGCCATCCGTTCGCAATAAAAACAGCGGGGCCGTTGGTCTAATTCAGTTCACTACCGTTGCAATTAAGGGCTGGAACGTCACCCTTGACCAACTGGCAAAAATGACGGTCGATCAACAGTTGGACTATGTAGAAAAATACCTTTCGCCCTATAAAGGCAAAATGGTTGATCTGTATAATCTCTACCTGGCTGTTTTTGCCCCCGCTTATATAGGGCGGCCAAATAGCCAAAAAGTGTATGCCAGTCCGTCAAATGCTTATACGTCAAACAAGTCACTTGACACGAATAATGATGGTATAATAACCGTAGGAGAGATTAAAGAGGTTATTACCCGATACATTCCAACCGGCTATAGTTCAGGGGTTTCTACGCTTACGGAAGTGGCACAACCGCTCCCGCTTGCGCTCATTCTTATCGTTCTTCTTATTCTCTACTTTCTCTTAAAACGCAACTAGCGATGGCTTCTAAAATTTCTTTCATTACAGTTATTGCGGGTCTTTTGGTAGTCCCCGGTGGTCAAAAGTCCAAGCTCATCAATGCGGGTAATACCCCTATCCTACTCACTGACACGGCGGTTGACGATGCGTTGGCCGTGCTGACAGAAGAACAGGCAAAGGCCGTAAAACACGCTATGTTTTCAATGGCCCCCGGCACCGTGAAATCACTGGCAACCGGCACGTACAATGTCGATTTGGGTGATTCGCTGAATGCGTCTGTTATTCTGTATTCGGAGCATCCAGAGCCAAAACCGGCAAAACCTGTTGTTCCAAAGGAGTCGGAAACACCATTGGCCAATGGTACAAACGAGAATCAAAACCCTCAGTAATAGGGGGTTTCTGAAATAAAATCTTTCCTCTTTTTTAACTAATTCTTGAGATGAATAAGCCACTAGTAAAACGCTCTCAGTTTATCCTAATCAACACGTTGGTATCTGTATCACAGTTGATTGAAGCCGATGAAGTGTACGTTACTCAAGTTCTTCCGTCTGCAACGCCTATGAAAATACAGCGGCAACGGGAAAAGGATTTAGCCGCTCTTATTGCGGATAATAGTACTGCCATGACCGGGGGCGCAATTCAAACGTACGTTACGCTCGATACAACATACGGACGGGTAAATCTGGATAATCCGGCAGACGTTGACGGTAAACTAACCAATAAGGTAGTTACCACAACGGCGGGTGATTTAAAACAGGCCGACCGAAATCCCCATGCCAGCGTGGGTATGAAGGAGCGGGTAACGTTTGCCCCTGTTGCCGCCAATACCCAATCAAGTGTTTTGATTGAATTGGTACACTATATACCGGCTGGCGAAATAAGCGCATAAGCTACCAGTTTTAACTATTCGCTCATTCGAGAGGGCCGGGGCGTAGCATTCGCCCCGGCTTTTTTAATACCCATTACTCACATGAAAAACTACCTAGTTTCTTTATCCCTTCTAACGGGTCTATTCCTTCAAACGGCTAGCCATTCCCGCACCCTTATTTACGCGGATATGGTGCCAGCAACGGAGCGAGTAGCCTTTGAAAATGCCGTTGTTCTGAGTGCTGATAGACTTCACATTGACCCGAACTGGTTAATGATCGTCTTTCGGTTTGAGAGTGCCGGCACGTTTCGACCAAGCGTCAGAAACAAGTATTCGGGGGCCGTTGGTCTAATTCAGATGATTCCGTCAACGTGCAGGCGCGTAGGCACTACGCCCAACCAATTAGCTCGTATGACGCTGGTAGAACAACTGGTTTACATCGAAAAATACTTTGCTCCCTATGCCGGTAAAATGCACGATGTCTACGATGTCTACATAGCGGTATTTGCCCCGGCTTTTTTGGGTCAGGCTAATAAAACCATACTCTATCGGGCGGATTCACCTAGCCAATTGGGACGCAATCGATATTACTGGAATAAGGTGCTAGACGGGAATAAAGACGGGTTAATTACCATCAAGGACGTAAAAAAACAAATCAAACAGTTTGTCCCGAAAGACCTACCTAAGTATGAAGACTTTAGAGGAATTGAATAGTGATGAGCAAAATCTCAAAGCTCAACTAGATAAGATTGCAGACGATAAAATCAAGGCCGCTCAAGAAGAAAAAGACCAGAAACTAAGCTTGCTGGGCGTACTGCAAACAGAAGCGGAAGGATTTCGGGAACAGGCGAGCAAAGCAACCAGCGATGCCGAAAAGCGGAGTTTGTACGGCTACGCGACTATTAACGAGCGCAAGATTAAGGAGCTACAAATCGAACTCGGCATCTATTCGGGGGAAAGCGTCGTTCCCGAAACCGATTTTGTCTATGAGACAAAACAGGCCGTTCTACGCAAGATCAACCAGATGATTATCAAAGCGGCCATTACATTGGGGGGCTACTTTATTACCAACTCACTCGCCGGGGCTATCGATGCCGGGTTTTTCTCTGCTGTTCTGCAACAAATCTCGAATCTGTTTTTCTATGGTTCGGCTCTTTTCGGGGGCGTTTGGCTGTGTGGTATGATCTTGTATTGGTTCGTTTCGGACTACATAATCAATGAGTTATCAGACGATTTTAAAGGGTTAACGCCCTTCCAAAAGATTCTGATACTAGGCGGCATTTTCGGGATTCTCTTACATTTTCTTAACAGCGTCGTTCCCGACGCACTCTAATTTATGGTACTACAAGAACCTTTCAACCGGGCGGTTTACCAGCGGGATAACACCGGATCATCCTTTATCCCGATCATTGGAGACGGGGCAACGTCAAACGCTACGATAACTGCCATGTTCACGGTTATTAAAGTGGGTGCTGTTCAAACGCTGGAATATGCTTTGCCTATAAACCGAACCTTCAAAGCAAATGCCGATGGTTCGTTTTCAGGTCGCGTAGTGGTTCCAGGTGGATGGTATAAGCTAACGGTGAGTGATGGAACGACTTCGGCAGTTATCGACCGTGTAGGAGCGGGGGAAGTCTTTGTATTATTCGGCCATTCGTTTATGTCTGGGGGGCAGGATAAGAGTCATCAAATCGCTAGTACCGACGAACGGGTTAACGCGCTCGTTGATACCATCGGCAACGGGGGGAATCGTTTCCAGCAACTTACGCAGGTAATTGGTCCTATGCAGACGTACCCAGATAGCTGGGGAATGTTCGGGGATAAATTAGTCAAACGTCTGGGAGTGCCGGTGCTATTGTATGGGGCCGCGTATGGGGGTTCTAACATTCGCCAATCTTATGAAGTGTTAAATAACCTTCCCCGTACGGGATTGCCCCCCGGTGTGACTGACCCAACCAGCCGCCAACCGTTTGCGCCGGTTGAATTTGTTTTCGATAACTACGTAGTGAAAACAGGGGTTCGGGCGGTATTGTGCGAACACGGCTATAATGACCGGGGTAGCAGTGCTGACACGTTCGTACAGCAATTCGAGAATGTATTTAATTACATCCGTAATCACTGGAATCGGCCTAATCTGGCCTTAGTGCTGTTGCAGGAACAGTTTGTGGTCAATCCCAATATTCAGACGTTAACGGACCCTGTTACGGCGCAAGGCATCAAAAAGATTATTGAAACTTACCCGAATACGTTTATGGGGCCGGATTTCAATAAAGAGTATTGGCCCGCGTATTTTAAAAATAACGATCATCCTTTTGGGGCGGCTATTGACCAATACGCTTCTGATTGGAACGATGCTATTACGGCTGATTTCTTGAGCAAGTCTACCCCGTATCTCAGTCAGTCAGGCGCGGCCATTGCAACGGCTGAAGACAATACGTATAGCGTTGCCGGTGTGACGCTAAAGACGTTTGATTGGGCAATTATAGCCGGGTTGGGTGCCTTGCTTCTTACCATCTTTTTCGCTCGACAGAAGAAAGGATTTATCCTAATGTTTCTGATTCTAGCCGCTTTCGGGGCGGGTCGGATTACGGGCAAAGTTTAGTTTGTTTAACCTGGTTCAACTATTGCCCTGGCCGTCTTGAGCCGGGGCAATGTCTTTTCCAAATAATCTTCTGTTTTACGCGCTACGCTTGGCGTCATTTTTAGCATCGATGCAACCGATCAAACGGTCCTCAGGGAAAAATCCGCGAAACTGACCAAATATTATTCTGATTCTGTATGATTACTGAATTAATAAAAAACGGGTATTTCCGGGAAGTAACGACGGAAGGTCGCAAAGAATGGATCTTACAAAGTCCCGTTCGGGTGGTCATCAAAGCCGATGTTCTCAAAGGGTTAAAAGCGGCCTACCCTTTGCACGAAGAAACCGGGGGCATCCTGTATGCTTATCCGGTGAATGGGGATTTGATCGTAACGCGCTTTACCATCCTACCCAATCAATTAGGACCGACCGAGCGCAAAACCGGCTACAAGCCACTAGGGTCTGAGACCGAGCGCAACAAAGCGTTGCTGTCTGGAGCCTTACCGATTCGATTTCATTCCCACCCCGTAGAAATCTATGAAAACCCGTACGACCGTCAACCCCTTACCTTCTTTCAAAAAACATCTGTTGCTGATAGGCATAATAGCTATCTACCGATTACCGCCGAAGGCTACACGATTGTTTTACCAGATGGTCTACTAAGTGCGAATGATCGACTAGCCACTGACATTCGATTTTATCTGTATGGGGGCTTAGTCGCTCCTGATTCGCTCAAAGCCTTACTAACCAGCGAAAAGGTTTATATCTATTTCGCATTGGCCGCTACGTTTCTGACTTTATTTTTTTCGGGTCCGCGTAAAGCGTGGTCGATATTCCTTGTTGCCGCAATTGCTAGTGTTTTAGTATTCATTATCGAAAAGCGGCCAACGGGAACGACGAATACAGACAATGATTTAATTATTTCAATCCCATAGCTATGTACTTATTTGAAAAGCCCGATAAGTTCCGAATTGGAGAATTATATATTGTTTCCTACGTGATGATTTCAGCCATTATCTACGAAGGCAATCCCGAAATGGCATTTGCATTTTATTACAATTAACTCCTTAAAACGATGAATAAAAACGTATTTTATTTACTCCTATTCGGCTTGATTCTTTATCTGTTTTTACGCAAGAAACAGCAGACAGCCGAAATAAAAGCCGCTCAAGCAGTAGCCGAAAAATCGACCCAATTAGGCACAACCACTGCCAACGGACAAACAACGGTAGCCGGGGGAACGACTACCGTATCTACACCAACCGGGGTTATAACCAGCAATCCGGTTAATCCGAATACGCCAACAACTCAGCCGGTTCAGGTAGAAGAAAATATTAATTACGTAAAGTTTTATGAAGATTTAACGACTTAAATTTTATCCTAATGACACAAGATCAAGCGAATACCTTGCAGGGTTTCAATCGGGTTGCAGACGATATAAACCAAATTAACCAGGTCAAACAAAGCCTTACGCGTTTTGGCCTTAAGACTGGGAAACAATCCGTTGCACAAATATCCCTGAATACCTATGCGCTACAAGAAGCCTTAAATTCAGGGGAACGGTTAGCCATGCCAAGGGGGGGGATTATGGTAGATGGTACGGCAACGGCTACCAATGTTCCTGTTCATTTTTCAGGCACATTAAGACATGGGTTTATCCGTCAAATGGGAAATGTTGATACAATTGTTATTGACAATTCCGACGGAATGTATATGCCTTTTTTGCAGGGTTTACGATTAGAAGCCGGGGCTAATTTATTAGATGCCGTTGCCATAAAAATATTAGGCATTGCGGCTCCTAGTGTTACGTATGTTGAGAAACAGCAGGGTTTTTTATCACACATAGAAATCTATGGGGCTGATATGGACACGGTTCAATATTGTCAATTTCAGTTCAAGAAGGGAATAGAAATTATCAATCCTTCCCAGATGACAATATCAGAAGTTTATGTTCGGGCGAGTACAACAAAAAAGGCGGCTGATACGAAAGGGATTCATTTAATTTCTAATGGTGTAACGAGTAACAATACCAATATTATTAATTGCCGTTTAGTTAGTGTAACCGATGGTATTCGTTCCGATTCAACAGGATTTCCCGGTATTGAGCAACTGCAAATAATAGACTGCTATATGCCTGCTGTTCGAAACGGTGTAATAGGAGTAAACGCGTATAGTGCCCCGTATTGGCGCGTAACGGGTTGTCATATTTTTGCGCAACAAGATTGCGTTAATTTAAACAACGTTCAGGAAAGTTTCATTGAGCATAATCTACTTTACCACGAAGGTAATGATATAGATGAAGCCTCTTTTATTCGGCTTGACCACACAAATAGAATGCTGGTTAATCATAATCAGTGTGACTACTCTGCTGTTTCTACCGTATGGGATGGTCCAGCTACCAGACCTTTAGACCCTTACGGATTAATAGTTTCAGGGACGGGTGTTTGGTCCTCAGATAACACCTATACAAACAATACATTTAACTTAAAAGCTGGTGGCGGAAAGTACGCGATTCATTTGCGAAATGGGCATGAAAACGCGACCATATGGGGCAACATTCGCACAGGTGGAGCAGAAACAGTTAAAGAGGAGTTGACAAACCAAGCGTATGGAAACCGGATAAAAGATAACTATCCGCTAGACATGCGCGATGTTAGGGAGCAAGCTGTATTGGTTTATAAAGACGATTTGAACCATGCATTAGGAAGAAAGTTTAGTGCGAATAATTACCGTAGTAATTACATCTACATTCCCGGTGCAGAAGCGGGAAATACCATTGTAGAAATTAATGATGTTCCGCTTGGCAAGACAATAACCTTACAAAGTGATGTAGTGGTAAGCATTGCCCCTAGTGCATCTATAATACTATCGGGCAATGTCCCTTTTGTTTTCTCTCCAGGTGATACCATTACTCTACGTAAAACATCCCCTACTGAACTTAGGGAAGTAGGACGAAATTATCAAGCTTCAAAGTTGGGTGATATTTCGGCAAATAGCGGGGCGTTTTATGGTGATGTGGTAATGTCATCGGCGAATAATCGCCAATTCACGTTTTCAGGTTTCGGAGCCGGTCAAACAATATCGTTCAATTTTGGCGGTACAAATTCGGGCTTGTTCTCAATTTTTGGTGGCCAAAACGAATTGCGGTCTTATCATGGCACTACCGTTTTTAACGATGCTGGGGGCAATTCACCCGCTGTTACGATCAAAGGAAAAGCAGCAGGGCAAAGTATCTTAAAAAGCCTTGATTCAAGCGGGAACGCGGTAATAGATGTGATGCAGGATGGCATGAAGGTCCGCGTACATGCGAGTCCGGCCAATCCGACAGCCGCAGACATTCCAAATAATTACGCGCAGTTATGGTTTAACTACACGCTCGATCAGGTTAGAATTTGGTTTAATCACGGGGGATTGATGATCTCAACCGCTCCCTTAGCCTAAGTAGTGGTTTTTGTTTGTGTTTTAATTAAATATCAATAAACCTCTTTTTTATGATTACTCAAGATAACATTTCAATAGCCCAACGGCTAGTGGCACCTAAGCCTAAAATCTTTTCCATCCTGCAAAAAGTCGGATTTGGTTTAGCGGCTGTAGGCGCAACGCTATTGACCGGGGGCGGTATTCTTCCCATAATTGGCGGGTACATCATTACAGCCGGGGCCGTTGCCAGTACGGTTTCACAAGTAGCCGTAGACTTTAAAAAGCTTGAAGAACAGCAGGGAAATAAGTAAGAACTTGGCGCTTGGGATAAAAAAAGGCCGCTCAATGAGCGGCCTTTTTAATTGAAATCAACGTGTAAATGTACTAAATTTTCCTTTAGGCAAAGATAGTTATTGTAGTAGGTTGTAAGTGTAGTAGCCTACTTTTTGAAAACTTTTATTTTTTCGTAGTTAACTTCCTCGTTGCTGGTAGCAAGCTTGGCATCCGGGGTAAACAAAAAGGCCGCTCAGGGAGCGGCCTTTTTTGATTATCAGTTCTATCTACACTAAATAACATTCCTTTGCAAAGATAGTATTTGTAGTAGGTTGTAAGCATAGTAGCCTACTTTTTGAAAAAGAAAACTATTTTGCTAATGGGTTGCTTACCCGTTGCTGGTAGCAAGCTTGGCATCCGGGGTAAACAAAAAGGCCGCTCACTGAGCGGCCTTTTTTAAATTAATCACTTTAACACTCAAATTAAATCCTGTCAGCAAAGTTAAGATTTGTTATAGGTGTAGTAGCCTACTTTTCGAAAACTTTTATTTTCTAGTAGCTCTATACGTTACCTTTCTTGACAGGCTGCTAAATGAAGTCGGGTAACTACCAAGCCCAAAGTTCGCAATATTGAAGGCGGGTGTTTCCGATTGATATACGATCTCATTCCCATTGAATTTACCTTTAGTCGTTCGGTAGCCAATCCATCTATTACCATCTGGAAAGGTTTGATCTACAATGCGTTCGCTCTCAAAGTCGCTACCGACTACCGTCACAAAATAACCATACTCAACGGTGCCGTACTTTTCAAAAAAGAAATAACGACCAGGCGTAGGTGATTGCATGACGGTTAGATTAGCCGTAAGGTTATTGTTAGCCGTTTTGCCATTGGCCGTAAAAGCATCATTACCAGTAACGCTGTATTCGCCTACGTAGGCATCTGTAGTTGTAGCAGGCGTTGGGTCACTTTTTGTTTTACAAGACGCTACCGCGAAGAGGGATAGGGTTGCAAGGGAAAGGGAGATGAATAGGTTTTTCATTGTATTATGGGTTGAAAGGTGAATTGGTTGCAATTACACAAACTTGTCATATATCTCAGTCGAATAGTACGCACTCAGACGACGTAAGTATATTTCTAATGTCCGGTGTTCTTTAAAGCCATTCTGTAGTTGTAGCTCCCTATCTGCTACGCCCAACTGGATAGCCCGAATGTTGCCGGTGTGTTTCCACCCATAGAGCGTATAGCGGCCAACAAGGTTTAATGCTTTCAATATTTCTTTGTGCCGGTAGTAGTACATATTTTGACCGCAAGCAATTGGCCCCGGCTCACCATCGGTTCCAAAGATATACCAGTCTAACGGGTAGTTCTTTACGCTCAGATAACCTATTAGTTCTTCTAGGGGCTTTGGAATGGTTGGTGTCTTGGTACGTCTGGTTTTTGAGTTTTCGGGGCGTATGAGCAAAGCACGGGGCTTTAAATCGCCTACCTTCAAAAATCGTACTTCTCTCCCAGGTCGAGCAAAGGTGTAGTGAATAAAATAGATGTACAGCAGTAACCAGTAATCCCGCTTGGCTAGGATCGCGCCAAAGATTTCCGCTACCTGTTCAGTACTGTATGGTTCGTGCATTTCGGAATCCTGTTTCGGCACTAACTCAACATTGGCGGCTGGACTCACCCGGTATCGCTCCCAGCCGGGTTTCGTGAACTGATAAAAGAAGCATTTCATTTGCCCGATTTCTTTATTTCGGGTTGTTGGGTCCGAATGCTTTTTGAGGATAAAGCGCTTATACTGTTCACATTGGGCAGGGGTTACCTTTTTTGTTTCAAGGTGACTTAAGTTGTGCACTGATAAAAACTCTCTCATCTTAAACGCAAAAAGCCGGTAGACTTTAAAGCTACCGGCTCTCAGATAAGATTCTTTGTAATCAAGGTATTCGGTTAGGTCACCCAAAACGGTGTGTACTTTAGGCATTGGCGAGAAAGAAGTTATAAATGTGGAAATAGTTAAAACGCACAACGCCCATACGTTTCCGTATGAGCGTTGTGTATTAGCAATGTGCAAACCAGTGGAGAATATCGGAGTCGAACCGATGACCTCTTCCATGCCATGGAAGCGCTCTAGCCAGCTGAGCTAATCCCCCATCAAATCGCGGATATGCGTTTTGTGGGTGCAAAGATGAGCAAAAAATCAAATTGACCCAAACCAGAACCCGTTTTTTTTAACCGACCATCTGAACTTACCCGCTTACTCATCCAAAGTTTGTTTTGTATGATCAAATGCGTAGTTTTGGTAATAGTCCCGACACCTTATGCATACCGTTTATATTATCTATAGCCCATCGACCGATAAGTACTTTATCGGCCAGAGCAAAGACCTGAAAATCACGCTGTGGCAGCATAATGCAAAAACGAACCCAGCTACGGCTGATGGTAAGCCTTGGGAAATAAAATTCACCCAGCCGTTTGCGACCCGCAACGAGGCTCTGAGCCTGGAAATGAGATTGAAGAAAAAAGATCGTGCTTATTGGGAAGAACTCATCAATAGCGCTCAGCCTGTTGCTTGATAGACAGTCAAACAGCCGTTTCTGCTGAAGCCTGCTAAGACTTCAGCCAACTGACTAGCGCCACTGTTTCAAAACAAAAACCGCCTTTGAAGGCGGTTTTTGTTTGTTCTGTCATCCATCCTAGCGCACCGGCACTAGCAGATGTTGGGATGACAAAAAAATTTAAAAGGGACGTAATGCTTTCACAAAACGGCCTTTAAAATAGTCAGCATAGAGATTGTCTTCCCGTACACCCCGCGAGGAGGATGCATGAATGAAACGGATATTCTGCGCTCCATTTACTTCCGTCACGATTCCTGTATGCGATACGTAACCCGCCTGGCCCTTGTCGGGAACGAAAAAAATCAAATCGCCAGGCAGAATTTCTGCAACTTCGACTTCACGACCCACTTCTGATTGCTGCCAAGAGATCCGTGGCATTTTCAGCCCTACGGTGTTAAAAACGGCGTATACCAAACCTGAACAATCAATTCCATCCGACGTGTTGCCACCCGAACGATAAGGGGTGCCAGTATAAGTGCGGGCAATTTTCACAACTTCCGGAACGTAGCGATTTTCGTACGTTCGGGTATCGACGACTTTTCCTGTTGGTTTGGCTGGAACCGCCGGGGCTCTGCCATTTGGTGTTCGGCGGGCAACGGGTCGAGCGGATGCTGCCGAAGGACGGCGACTAACGGATGGGCCAGAGGAACGTAGTGCGTTACAGGCCGTTAATAAAGAAAGCAGAAGGGTGCTTAGCAGAACGGGGCGCGTGATTGCCCAGAGCCAGCGATGTTGCATAGAAATTGAATTAGCGTACTACTGTAGATAGGACTCTAGAAATATCAGGATCGCATGTACATGCAACCTATCAAATTTTCATTGATAACGCAATTCGTTTCCGAACCTTGTCCACTTCCATCACCTTGACGTTTATTTTCTGGTATACTTTAACCACCGTTTTTGGATCGGAGACGTAATGGTTGGCCATTTGCGACACATGAACCAGGCCATCCTGCTTAACACCAATGTCTACAAATGCCCCAAAAGCCGTGATGTTGGTCACGACGCCGGGCAGTATCATTCCTTCATGTAAGTCCTCTACTGAGCGCACACGTGCGTCGTATTCAAATACCGAAAGTTGTTCACGAGGGTCGCGGCCGGGCTTGGCAAGTTCAGCCAGAATATCGCGCAGTGTTGGCAAGCCAACCGCATTCGTTACGTAACGTTCCGGCTGAATTTGCTGACGCAACTCGGGCCGACGAACAAGATCCGTAACGGTACTCTTTACATCAGTAGCCATCCGTTCGACAAGGGCGTAGCGTTCGGGATGGACCGCGCTGTTATCCAACGGATTTTTAGCGCCTTCGATACGTAGGAAACCAGCACATTGTTCAAACGCCTTTGGCCCAAGTCGAGGCACTTTCTTAAGTTGTTCACGCGATGTAAATGCGCCATTCTCTGCCCGATAAGCGACAATATTCCCTGCCAGTTGCGGCCCCAGCCCCGATACGTAGCGCAGCAGGTAGGCACTAGCCGTATTGAGTGATACGCCCACCTGGTTGACACAACTTTCAACGATAGTATCCAGACTCGTCTTCAAATCCGTCTGGTCCACATCGTGCTGATACTGGCCCACGCCAATTGATTTGGGATCAATCTTAACCAGTTCGGCAAGTGGGTCCATTAGTCGACGGCCAATGCTCACGGCTCCCCGCACCGTAACGTCCCGATCCGGAAACTCATCGCGAGCCACCTCGGAGGCCGAATAAATCGAAGCACCCTGTTCACTGACCATGAAAATCGGCTTATCCAGTTGCAGGCTTTGCACAAACTCCTCCGTTTCGCGGCCGGCCGTACCGTTGCCAATAGCAATGGCGTCAATCTTATACTGACTAACCAATTTCTGAACCGTCTGCATGGCCTGTTGCCGCTGCGTTTCGGACTGAGCCAGATATAGAACGGTGTCGGTTAGCAGATTACCCTGCGCATCCAGGCAAACCGTTTTGCAACCAGTCCGGTATCCAGGATCAATAGCCAGCACGCGCTGCTGGCCTAACGGTGGACTAAGTAATAGTTGACGTAGGTTATCGGCAAATATTTGAATCGCGTCAAGGTCGGCTTTCTCTTTTGAACTGTTGGCAAACTCGGTTTCCAGCGACGGCTTCAGCAAGCGTTTATAGCCATCCCGAATCGCCAGCACGAGTTGTTCTTTGCAAGCTGGAGTTCCAGACCGCTCAGCCACAAATTGCCGTTCCAGTCGCTCAAGAGCGGCTTCTTCATCAGGACCAATACTTACGGCCAGAAAGCCTTCGGTTTCGCCCCGACGAAGCGCCAGCAACCGATGTGAGGGTACACGTCGGAGAGATTCGGCAAAATCGAAGTAATCTTTGAATTTTATGCCTTCTACTTCTTTCCCTTTTTTGACGCTGGAACGTATAATAGCCTCGCGCTCGAACAAATTACGCATACGCTGACGGGCATCAGCATCTTCGGTTACACGCTCGGCCAGAATATCGCGAGCGCCCTGTAGTGCATCCGATACAGCCGGAACAGCATCGGAGAGATACCGTTGCGCTACTCGGTCTATATTTACTTCTCGCTGGGCAAAAATGACGTTGGCCAGCGGTTCCAATCCACGCTCAATGGCGAGAATGGCGCGGGTTTTTCGTTTTTGCTTATAAGGCAGATACAGGTCTTCCAGGTCGGTAAGCGAGTCAGTCGCTTCGAGTTTCCGACGCAGCTCGGGCGTAAGTTTGCCCTGTTCATCAATGGCCTTGAGAATGGCTTCCCGACGTTTATCAAGCTCCTGTAGTTTCAGATACGTGTCTTTGATCTGTCCGATCTGTACTTCGTCGAGCGGGCCACGATCGGCCGATGCGGTGGCCTCTTTACGATAGCGGGCAATGAACGGAACGGTGGCTCCGCCATTGAGTAATTCGATGGTTGCCGCTACTGACTTAGCCGGTAAGCCAAGCCGGGCAGCAACGCGTTGTTCAAATGATTGGGTCATGCAACTGAATGGACAATTGGACCGCAAAAATGGCCCTATGAACCGACAGGGCAAAAAAAAACATGCCATAGGGCATGTTTTTTACAACGGATGTCTTTATATCTTACAATTAAGCTATTTCGACGTTCACGGCATTTAAGCCTTTCTTACCGCGTTCGACATTGAACTTCACTTTGTCGTTTTCACGGATTTGGTCGATGAGACCTGAAGCGTGTACAAAAATGTCTTCACCACCTTCATCGGGTTTAATAAAACCAAACCCTTTGGTTTCATTAAAAAATTTTACAGTTCCTGTTTGCATTGCTTGTTTTAAATTTAAGCGAAGGACGGCACAATAATTTTTATTTCCAAATGTATTTCTAAATTTTTCGTTAGAAATTATAATTTTCTTTGCAGCGGGTCAAAAGTTAACAAAAAAGCGCTTCTGGGCACTGTAATTCAGCTTACTAGCCTAGCGAGTTGAGTTCTTTTTAGCCTTGTTTATCGACTAGGTAATCAGTCAATTAACGATTTATCACACGAAAAACCAGTTGCCGGCCGGCCGTTCTAACGTACTGTTGAGCAGATAAGCGCCGTCGAACTAACCTGCCCGTTGGTTAATTCATGCATCCATCCCGCTACTTTGCGTATTTTTGGCCACTTAACTGAAGAGACTAGTAGTGAAGATTGATGTAACTTCGTTCATGCGTATAGCCGGTGTTTTGGGGGCTTTGTTGGTGGGTGGACTAAATGTAGCATCATCGCAGGTGCTTGTCAATAATACCGACGAGCCCACTTTATATACGTATTGCCAGCAATTTCAAACCTTGTATACGCAGATTCGGGTGGAGAGTATAACCCCTGATTCGGCCCGGATGCAGTTCAGCCGAATCATGCTTAGTTTGCGGGAACGCTTTCGAAGCGAAGAGAATTACCATCAGGATTCACTCCAACGCGATAGTCTGATCCAAACGGGTTCGTATTTTAGTTTTCCATTACGTGGCTACCCAACCAGCGCCATCGGTGGCACACACGGCGAAGGTTATCGGGGCAATGGTTTCGATCTGTTCGATTACAACGTGCGGGGAAGTCACCCGGCACAGGATATTTTTATCACCGACCGTAATCAGGATAATCTGGACGACCGAACAGGCCAACCTGCCGACGTGCTGGCTATGAGCAGCGGCCTGGTACTAGCTATCGAAACCGCCTGGAAACCAGGGTCTGAATACCGGGGAGGTAATTGGATTTGGGTATATGACCCCGTGCTCAATGGCCTGTTTTACTACGCGCATAACAGCCAGGTCGACGTATCGCCGGGCCAGTGGGTCCAGGCCGGGCAGAAAATCTCCGAAATGGGGCGAACCGGCTTCAATGCCTATAAGGCTCGTTCCCCAACCCACTTACACTTGATGTATCTGCAAATCCAACCGAACGGGTTGCCCCTCCCCGTCAATACATATGCCTGGTTACTAAAAGCCAAACCGGTGAATTGATGTATGGTGTATGATATAGGATGTATTTGTTTCTCAGTTGACATCGTATATCCTACACCATCTATCTTTCCTACGATTCGCGCACGAGATTAACGCCTGTGATGAGAAAAATCATGCCCACGATGAACGGTGCAGCTGATTCGCCTTTCGACACGTGGAGGCCTAACACGGGCTTCCCTTCCGATAGAAACGCCACGAGCGCAAACAGAACGACAACGACACCCAGAATGGTGAGTGATGCGCCAAAAAAGCGCCGAAAATTGGTATTATTATTCTCCATAAGTTAGTTACTAAAGAGTGGTGAGTGATGCCAGCTAATTTACTCTTCATTCATCACTCTACATTCTTCACTATTTTAGGTGTTAATCCGCGTTTGCGGCCTTCGGCCAATAAAAATGGATAAGCGTCATCGAGTGAGTTAGGAACCAGACCATCCAGAATAGCTTCGCGCATTACCGTTTTCAACTCACCCACTTCCCTGGAAGGCGGCAAGCCAAAGGTTTCCATAATCAACTCACCTGTGATAACCGGCTGAAAACTACGTAGCTTATCTCGCTCCTCCAGATCATGCAATTTACGTTCGACCTTATCGAAATTACGCAGGTGTTTTTGTACTTTCTCGTAATTCTTAGAGGTAATATCGGCGCGACAGAGTGCCATCAAGCCCTCTAAATCGTCGCCTGCATCAAATAGCAGTCGACGTAGTGCCGAGTCGGTGATTTGTTCTTTCGTAAGCGCAATCGGTCGCAGATGGAGACGCACGAGCTTTTGCACGAAGCGCATATGCTCATTAAGCGGCAATTTCATGGTTCGAAAAATTCCCGGCACCCAGCGTGCGCCTAAGTCTTCGTGACCGTGGAAACTCCACCCAACTTTCTGATCGAACCGTTTGGTAGCCGGTTTGGCAATATCGTGCAATAGCGCAGACCAACGTAGCCAGAGTTCATTTTCTGCATCGGTACCATCTTTCCGAATCCGGTTAGCGATGTTGTCAAGGACTTGAAGCGTATGGTAAAAATTATCCTTGTGGCCCTTCCCCTCAATCGTTTCAACGCCCTTCAGCGCAATCAGTTCCGGGAAGATACGCTCCAGTAAACCAGCGTGATAGAGCAACTTGAAGCCATAGGAGGGTGTAGGCGACAGGATAATTTTGTTCAATTCATCGGTTACGCGTTCCCGCGAGACGATGGTAATCCGTTCGTTCATGCGCACAATAGCGTCGAACGTATCGGGCTCGATGTCGAAACCAAGTTGCGAGGCAAACCGAATGGCCCGCATCATACGTAGCGGATCGTCGGAGAACGTAATATCGGGATTGAGCGGTGTACGGATAAGCTTGCGCTTGATGTCTTTCAGTCCGTCAAACGGGTCGATCAGTTTGCCATAAGCTACGTCACCACCTTTTCGGTTCAGGCTGATTCCCATTGCATTGATGGTGAAATCCCGTCGATTCTGATCGTCTTCAAGCGTACCATTTTCAACGATTGGCTTACGCGATTCAGCCCGGTACGACTCTTTCCGGGCACCCACAAATTCAACCTCCCACGCCTGCTCATTCTGATTTTCTGCCGGCTGAGTGGTCCGCAACATGGCCGTTCCGAAATTTGGGAATACCGATACGTTCGTCTTAAGGGCTTTTCCAACGGCTTCGGCCAAGGCAATACCGCTGCCAATGCACACCACATCAATATCTTTTGACGGGCGCCCCAACACCAAATCACGAACGAATCCACCGATCACGTAGGCCGGCAAACCGAGTGCATCAGCTTCGCGGGCAACGGTCTCAAAAATCGGATTCTTATCTAACGTATCGCTGAAATTCATGAACAATTAACAGTCGTCAGTCAATGGTCGTTCGTAGATCAGTACTTCACGAACATCGACCAACGACTTATTTTCTTATAAAACTAACCTCTCCATTAACGCCCAGTCGCATAATACGTGGCCGTTTAGGCATGCCCGGAAGCGTGCCATATTGTAGTGGAACAAGTGCCTCGACCGATGGTGGTAACAATAAGGATTCAAAGGGGATCGTCAATAACCCACGACCAAAACTACCAATTAAACGCTGAACCTCAGCGCTCAACGACCGCCGAACAGCCAGTGGTCCAAAGGGTTGAACGCCATTAGCAGGCAAACTTTTGGGATCAGTAGTTGACTGTGTCTGTAAAATACGCCCGACAAGTGGCGATATATTTTTACCCTGATCATACACGACGATGAGCGGATTTTCGGCAAACTCGACCAGATCATAGGCAACATCGGGCACCTTTGCTACGTACATGCCCAACTGGTCCGTGTTTTGAATAAGCACTGTCAGCTGTAATCCAGCGGGCATAATGGACAACAACGTCAGCAATTGCTCGACAGCCACGTCATTGACGGGGTCAGCGGCAATAGACCAGCCGGTTTCGTCGGCGATGGCGACAAGTTGTCCCTGTCGAAGTTGAAAAGCGATATCGCGAATACTTGGTATCATAATGAATGAATCTGCAAAAATACGCCAAGTTTAGCGAAAGACGGTAAAACCGATCGAAGTTGCGCTGCAACTGACAAGCTAACGAACAAAACGGAAGGTGAGATGTTGATTATCCGATTGATTCAATTCGGTAACAAATCCAATTCTATGACCACTGAACCTTTACGGCCTCATTACCACCAGTTTTCTCATTCTTTGCTCGCTTTAGCGATCCTGACAGCCGCTATTTACCTGGGGCAGGATATTCTGGTGCCACTGGCTATGTCGGGGTTGATTGCCGTTTTGTTACGTCCCGTTGAGCAGCGGTTCATTCGATGGGGAATGCACAAGGTGATTGCCATTAGCCTGGCCCTGCTGCTAGCCATCATTATCGTAGCGGGCTTAGCGGTGCTGCTATCTATGCAACTGTCTGACTTTGCGGATGATATGCCTAAAATCCGGCAGAATCTGACCGATTTTTTTAGCGATGCCAAACGGTGGGTTCGACGGGAATATAATGTCAGCTATCGACAGCAGGAAAAATACCTCCAGAAAGCGCAGGCATCAACGCTCGATAGCTTGCAAAGCCCCGATACGCTGGGCTTCATTACAGGACCACTCGGTACGTTGACGCTTGTGCCCATCTACGTGTTTCTGCTGCTCTATTACCGAACCATGCTGCTGCATTTTGTCATCGTGCTTTTTTCGGAGAAACATACGGACCGCGTGCGCGAAGTGCTGGGTGAGGTTAAATCTGTTGTGCAGAGTTATGTGGTTGGGTTGCTTATCGAAACGGCCTGCGTAGCTGCACTCAACTCCGTCGGGCTGTTAATTTTGAACGTTCAATATGCTATTTTACTGGGGATAATGGGGGCAATATTAAATCTAATTCCTTACATCGGCGGCCTGGTTGCTACGTTGCTAACGGTAATTATAACGTTCAGTAATCAGCCAGAACTTTCTGTTATTCTAGGTGTTGTAGGTATCTTTTTGCTGGTTCAATTTATCGACAACAATATACTGGTCCCTCTGATTGTAGCGTCTAAAGTTCGGGTAAATGCACTCATATCCATTGTTGGCGTCCTGATTGGCGGGGCACTGGCGGGCGTATCGGGCATGTTTCTATCTATCCCGGCTATTGCCATTATGAAAGTAATTTTCGACCGGGTAGACAGCCTTCGGCCTTGGGGGGTGTTGCTGGGCGACCAAACACCCGAAGAGGCTGGCAGCAATTTATTCCGGCTTCCCAAACGCCGACGCAAACCCAAAGAGGAACTCGCAAAAAGTTGACAACACGGAACAAAATGGCAGATTGGTTGATTAATTGGTTGTCTGGTTACAGCACCTGCTTTGAACCGACAACCACTAATTTGACAACTACGCTACATGACCGTTGATGTACTGGCCATTGCCGCTCATCCCGACGATATTGAGATGACCTGCGCGGGCACGATTCTATCACTTGTTGCCCAAGGAAAAACAGTAGCTGGAGTCGATCTGACTCGTGGCGAACTAGGCACCCGCGGAACACCCGAAATACGCTTACAGGAATCAATAGAAGGGTCTAAAGCGATGAACCTGATAGCCCGTGAAAATATGGGTTTCCGCGATGCGTTTTTCAAAAACGACGAAGAACATCAAATGGCCCTGATCGCGGTGATACGTCAGTTTCAGCCCGAAATCGTGCTCACAAATGCCGTCGACGATCGCCATCCCGACCACGGCCGTGCGGCCGAACTGGTCACACAAGCCTGCTTTTACGCGGGTCTGCGCCAAATCAAAACGGTTGGCAAAGACGGCCTGCCACAGGAAGCGCACCGCCCTAAATTTGTGTACTACTTTATTCAGGATCGGTCGTTGAAACCCGATTTTGTCGTGGACGTAACACCTTACTGGAATCAGAAACTAGCCGCCATTAAAGCGTATAAAAGTCAGTTCTTCAACCCTGAAAGTGATGAGCCCCAAAGCTATATCTCGGGGGAGCCGTTCATGAAGTTTCTGGAATCCCGTACCCGCGAACACGGTCATATGATTGGCGTGGAATTTGGTGAAGGGTTCATCAGCAAACGAATGCTGGGCGTTCAGGATTTGTTCGCGTTGGTGTAACGTAGTGCGGGTTTCTACCCGCATTACTGATCCAAAAAGGGTAATTCAATAATGACTCGCGTCCCGGTGGCCTGTTGATCGTCGTCGTATTTATCCAGAATCTCTACGCCCGATGCCTGGCCGCTACGTTGCCCAATGAGTTGGAGCCGATCTTCGGTTACGCGCAGACCAACACTTTGGTGTGTCGATGGCTGTTGTTTGAGCGACGCAGCCCGTTGTCGTCCAACGCCATCATCGTCTATGGTGCATTCCAAATGAGTTGACTTGCGTTCAATACGTATCTGAATGGAGCCCTGACTTTTTTTGTGCGCGATTCCGTGAAGAATGGCATTTTCAATATAGGGCTGGATAATCATAGGCGGAATCGCCGTTTTTTCCAGCCGTAGTGTTGGGTCGGTCGTTACTGAAAATATGAATTTGTTGTCGAACCGAAGTTGTTCAAGTTCCAGGTAGAGCGTCAGTTGTTCGAGTTCACTGGCTAACGTTACCCACTCCTGCCGCGAATTGTCCAGAATCAGCCGCATCAGCCGGGCAAACTTAACGAGGTATTTGTCGGCATTATCGCTGTCATTCTGAAGGATAAATAAGCGAATGGCATTCAGCGAGTTATACAAAAAGTGGGGATTCATTTGGGAACGTAGCGCTTTCATTTCCGACAGCGCAATCCGTTCCCGCAATTCACTTTTTTCGCGTTGTTCAGTAGCTAATCGCTTCTCACGCCAGCGTGCAATAACGACCGTTATCGCCACTAAGGCTGACAACGAAAGTAACCTGAACCACCAGGTTTGCCAGAACGGTGCCAGAATGGTGATGGGAAGTCGATAGCCCGTTCGATTCCAGACGCCGTCGTTGTTGGCCGCAATGACCTGCAATACGTAGGCACCGGGCGGCACATTGGTATACGTAGCAAAGGCTCGATTACCCTCCTGATTCCATGTCTCCTCGAAGCCTTCGAGCCGGTAGGCATATTGATTACCGGCAGGATTATCGAAGTTTAGGGCAGCCATCTCGAAGGTAAACATATTCTGGGTGTGACGAAGCGTCAACCCAGCCAGGGTAGCCGCTGGGTCAGGTAGCAATTCCTGCGCATTTACCCGAAGCGAAGTCAGGTAGACGGGCGGCACGAAGCGATTCAACCGAATCTGGTTTGGTTGCAAGTACACTAATCCGCGCAAGGCTCCGAAATAAATCCGCCCGGAAGAATCGCGGGTAACGGAAGCCGACTCAAACTCCGAAGCAGAAAAGCCATCCATTTCGTCGAAGATCGTAACCTGGAGCCGTCGGACATCCATGCAGGCCAGCCCTCGGCTGGTGCTGAACCAAAGCGTGTCCCCAATCAGTAGAACGGCCGAAATATCGTTGTGAGGCAAGCCCTGCTTCGTCGTAAATACACGAAATTTGCCCGTCTTCTGGTTCAGACAGGTCAGGCCGTTATCGGTACCTATCCACATACGCCCAAACCGATCTTCGGCAAAAGCCGTTACGCCTTCGTCGGGCAAACTCTGCGGATCGTCATCGTTATGGGTATATTGGGCCAAAAGCCGTAAATCCGGGCTAATTTTAAAGATTGGTCCTAAACCACCTACCCACAAATTTTGGTGACGGTCAAAGAATAGCTCATTATAGTTTTTGCCGGGCAGGTTCCGAAGCAGGGAATCGTTAAACTGGTGACGAAACTGGCCCGTCCTGGGGTCATAAATGGTCAGTTTTTCGTTTGTGCCAAAAAACAAACGCCCATCAGGCGCTCTAATGACCTTAAACGTTTGATTCCCTGCAACTCCTTTGGCTAAGCTGATCGTTGATTTTTTTGCAGGTTCATCGGCGGCTGTCAGGTTCGGAATGCGTTCTACGCGCCCGCTAGCAGGATCAAGCCTGTTCAAACCCGTAGACGTACCCACCCATATATGCCCATCCAGAGCAGACATGACGGAGTAAGTCAGGTTATTATCTAAACTACGAGGATTTTTAGGATCGTTCCGGTACAACCTGTAGGACTTGGTGTGCTGGTTGATGTGGGCTACCCCATCGCGGGTAGCCACCCATATGGTACCCGCCCGGTCAACACAGAGGCCTCCGGCATCAAATCCCTGCGTATTGACTGGCTGATACCCGACTTCATCATAAAGCGAGTGAAATTTATCGACTTTGGGATTGAACCAGCAAACGCCCGAATCATCCGTTAAAACCCACACTACGCCCGACCGATCTTCCATGAGCGCACTAATAGAATTTGAGATCAGGCTTCTCGGGTTCTTTTCATTGTTATGATAACTGAAGATTCGATTGCTTACGGCCTCATAACGATAAAGTCCACTTCCCTTAACACCAACCCATAATTCGCCCGAGCGCGTGAACAGCAACGCCGAAACAGGTTGATCGGCAGCCAATTGGGGCATGGATCGAAACAGACCTGTGGATGGATTCAGGGTGGTTAATTGCCCTTTGTTCATACCTATCAGTAGCTCGCCGGTTTGGGGATTGCGGGCCAGAGACGTTATGTAATTATCAGGTAACGTAGTAGAAGCCCCCGGATCGTGACGAAAGGAACGAAACGTTCTGGTTGGGAGGTCATACGCGAAGAGACCTCCCTCCGTACCAATCCAGAGTGTATGTCCGTCCGGCAAAATTCGGCGAATGGATTTAGCTACCGGAAGCGATCCAGCCGGTAGGGCAAGCAGATTTGCCCGGCCAGTAGCTGGCTCAAAATCCACCACGCCCCCTTTCGTGCCTATCCACAGCTGACCATTCCTGCCCTCGGTTATAAATCGAACAAAGTTGCACCCTGCGCCTAAATGGGAAAATGAGTAGCGCTGGAACGACTGTGTTGCTGGCTCAAACCGATTCAAACCCTCCTGTGTGCCCACCCAGAGCGTCCCATTTTGGGCAGTAAACACATAGCGGACAATCCGATGCGACAACGATTTTGGATTACCCGGCTGATGGGTAAACGTCAGGCAGCGCAGCCCATCGAATCGGGTCAGCCCTTTAACGGTAGCAATCCAGATGAAACCCGATTTATCCTGCGTGACCGCCGTGGTGTAATTACCAGCCAGTCCTTGCTGCAGCGATAGATATTGAAACGCCAATGTCGGTGTTTGACCGTGCCCCTGTCCCCAGACCAGACATAACAGCAACAGGGTAAGTCTATTTTGCCATCGGTACAGGCACCTCTTCTCCCTGTGCTTCACTACGTTCGTTCTACTTTTTTTACACGGAGCGGGCTTCATAGTTACTTAAATACCTACCAGCGATTCTGGCGGTCGGCGAAGCGAATATAAACGATAGTTAAGCGAAAACGGATACTACCGTTTCGATAACCGGTAGTTTACCATCTTTTCAGGGTAACGATAGCCGTGATGTCGGGCGATACGTAGTGAAGAAGTTAATTCTCAGAGCGTCAGCCCGATACTCCGATACCTACGGTAGTTATTTTCGCAGGCAACCAGTTATGGACTCAAATCCACCTGTTATCCATTCAGGCTATTTTGCCTCGCAGATCATTCGTTCTTTTGCCTATCCATTACCTTAGAAATAGCCATACCTGTGGCATTGGATGCGAAACTTGTGAAAACAAAACCGGACTATCAGCAAGCTAAACAGCAGTTGTCGGACACCAACCGACGCATTGCCGAAGCGAAACTGTTATCCCTGCGCATGCAAATGAATCCGCATTTTGTGTTCAACAGCCTGAACGCAATCAATAACTTTGTCTTACAGAACGATAGCGAACAGGCTTCCCGCTACTTAACCGTATTTGCTACGTTAATGCGGCAAATATTAGCGAATACGCAAACCGATTGGGTTTCCCTGCACGACGAACTAATTGCCTTGCGGAGTTATATTGAACTGGAGCAATTGCGATGCGATGGACATTTTGATGTAGATGTTCAGATAGATGCAGCGCTCAATGCCTATACAGTGCAAGTGCCACCGTTACTGATTCAGCCCTATGTAGAAAATGCCATTCGGCGGGGTTTATTACCGCAACTAAACGGCCATCCGCAGCTAAAAATCAATTGCAAACGCGCTGGAAATCAGCTGTCTATATCCATTGCCGATAATGGCATCGGACGGGCTGCGGCAGCCAGTATGCATGCCAGAAGCATGGCCGAAAACCAGCTTCAGGGCAGTCAGGTGGCCGAAGAACGAATAGCTTTAGTGAATGATATTTATGGCGTTGACGCCCATATTGAAAGCCTTGATTTAGTTACGACTGACGGCCAGCCAGCCGGTACTTGCATCACCTTCACTCAGAACCTAAAACCATAATGACTGCTCTATTTGTTGACGACGAAAAACATTGCCGAGACGTATTAAGCCTGCTACTGAAACGGTACTGCCCCAACGTAACCATAGTGGCCCAATGTGCCAGTGGGCAGGAAGGGCACACCGCCATTGACAGCCTGCGTCCAGACCTGGTTTTTCTGGACATTGAGATGCCCGGAATGAGCGGTTTTGAGATGCTTGAAGCCTGTCGGTACAATGGTTTCCGTGTGATTTTCACCACGGCCTTTAACGAGTATGCCATTAAAGCCATCCGGCATAATGCACTGGATTATATCCTGAAACCCATTGATAAGGACGAACTGATACGTGCCGTTGCCAAAGCCGAACAGGCGCTGGCCAGTCATGCTCCTTCTCAAATCGACCAGTTTTTAGGGTATCTGCAAAGCCAGCGGGCGGGCGACCGTATCGCGTTGCCCACGATGGAAGGGCTGCAAATCATTCATAGTGCGGAGATTTACTACTGCGAGTCCGATGGCGGCTACACCCGATTTGCGCTACGTAGCGGCCAGATCATTCTGATTTCCAAGACCCTGAAAGAAGTGGAAGAGGTGCTGGAAAGCAAGGGGTTTTGCCGGGTGCATCACAGCTACCTGATCAACCTGCGCTACGTGCAGCGCTACATCCGGGGCGACGGTGGCGAAGTCGTTATGGAAAACAACAAGGCATTACCTGTTTCGCGTAATAAAAAACAGGAGTTTCTGAGCCTGCTTGAAAAAATATGATAACACGTTTACATGTAGCTCCTTATGCTGTCGCCCAGTCCTGTTTTTACTCGCTACTGTTTCTTCGTATTGGCATTGACCCTACTAATGTGCTGTGGAACCTCTGACCAATCGACCGGACCATTGACGGATCCAGCACAGCTTCAGGTGAACGTAGTCGTTCATCGGCGCGTGTTCGAAGATGGATCGTCTAGCCACTTTATTAAGGGATACGTAAAAGATGCAATGGGCAAAACAATCGCCAATCCAGCAATTCAACTACGTGTCAATGGACAAGCCTTACGGCTGAATGGCGGGTCAACAAATTATTACGGAGCCTTTCCGTACTATGAACTGGTAACGAAGTCAGATACTGCTATTCAGAGCAATAAAATGTATACGTTCACGGTCGTAATGACCGACGGCACTGAACACTTACTGGGACGTATTGAAACACAACCCGACCTCGACGCCAGCCATTTAGCGCTCCCGGCCGCTCACTCCCGCAGTCAGCCCCTTTTACTCCGGTGGCGGGACATCGAATCAGGCAATTCCTGGCTGTCATTCTGGAAACGCTGGCAGAGCGAAACATCTTACAATGAATTACTGGTGAGCAAGATCAGTGAAAGGAAAGACAAGTGGGGACATCGTGTCAAAGAAGATGGCAGCAGTAATCAGGCCGATTACATCACGCTCATCATTGGAAGCGGGGGCGGATCACACATGATTCCACTCAGTTATTTTGAGGGGCCACAAACCCGATTTAATGCACTTAGCCTCATGCTAAACTCAACAAAAACGGTAGATGTTAGTCGCCCTTTTCTCAAAGGCAGCAGCCTCAGTAGCGAGCGTACCAGGCTCTATCGTATCGAGTTGGTAGAATGATCAACCCATTACCCGTAACCTCCTCTTTTGTTCGACCATGAAAACTATCACACTATTAAACTGGCTCATCATTGGTATATACGGACTTTCGCTCCTGTACCTCTTAGCCACTAATAACAACCCGAATAACGACGCAGCAGGACGCGGAATGAGCAGTGGCTTCATTGTACTCCTGTTAATTTTCGGCGCTATACTTACGGGCCTAAACCTCTACAATTCACAGACTACCAGAATCATAGCCCTGGTGATTGGCGGATTGCCTGTTGTGTTTATGGCCATCTTTCTTATCAACGAATACAGAGGATCATTTCAAGCCGATAAAGGGGCTATCAACGACACAGAGCAACTGGCTATACAAAAGCTAAATCCATAACAGATCCTATCAACGTAGTAACCTTCCTCGTCAATGACCAAAGCCCAATTAATTACCGAAGACAATAGTATGGAACGCTTCTTGACCGTACTCGTGGCCAGTCTGTGCATTTCGCCACTAGGCTTCATGTCGGGAGCCTACGTCGTCGATTGGATGACAAAAGACGCCGGTGGCGGCTCTGATGATCAGATGGCTTATGGTTATTTTATGATTCTGGCTGGACTGGCCCTAGGAGCCATTAGTTTCTTTATCGTCTGGTATCTTGCCCAGCGTTTTCTGGTAGCGGATTATCTGAACTATCTCCAGATCGCCGACGGAATTGTCCTGGCGGGATGGCTAACAGTTTGGCTTATACATTCAGCACAGCAACCCCAACGATTACTGTTTGATGGCCGTTGGGCAGCACTGGAAGTCGAAGTACGGACAGAGAAATCATTATTGGTCAACGATTTGATTAGTTCGGCTATTTCAATGGATTACATCGGCGGTGCAAACAGCGGTAACTTCCCTAAACCGGAGGCCATTCGGGAAGAAGGCAAGTTCGTAATTCTGCCGTGGGCAACGGCTCCCATGTTCGTTAATAAATGGCAGGTACGGGTATTTTTACATAACGAACCGATGCTATTTACCCTGGATTTACCCCGAAATCCAACTCAATCCAGCGACTGGTCGGGTTGGGTGGCTCCCACTCAATATCAGGAGAACGTCATCCCTTCCGATGTGCAGCAGAAGCTCACGCTCCGTTACCGGCTTCGGCTTGTTCCCAACAACGAGGATTATCACTAGGTGAATCCACGTAATCAAAAGTTACCAGACTACGTATCTTATTTTGGTTATTTCGGTCATGCAGACGTCCTTATGGCTATTTCTGGCGTTATCCTCGGTATTTGTTGCGGGTCACCAATTCCAGGAAACACCTCAACAATCCCTTAATCGCTACGTCGACTTTCTGAATCAATCAGTCACTGAGGTCGCCAGTCGATTTCAACAGATACGGGCTTATCATGCTAACATCGGTTCGTATATACCGAATAAGAATTTCCCCATAGCGCTTTCTCCGTCGGGGCTGCTGGAGGAATATTATTACAAAAAAGCCCTCACTAACGACGGATTGACCGAAGCCGAAAAAACACGATTGAATGCCGGGGTAAAAGCTATCTGGAAATTGACCTCTAAAATTGACAGTACGACCAAAGCACTGGAAACCTACAATCGGCTGAAGGATTATGAGCGGGACAACTTCAAAAAGGCAAACGAACTGATTGCCAGTCTTCAGGTACTACTGACTCAGTTTGGTCAAGATAAGGCTAAATTCTATCAACAGATTCAGCGAGTCTACCGCCGGTATCAGCCTTATCTGCCTACAAACCCGTATCTGTATACGGAAAAAGAAATGGACCAGGTGCTGGAGAGCCAGCAACAGTTGCTCGATACTGTACGGTATTATCTCAACAAAGGCAACCATTCCGATTGGCCCGTTGAATTCGTTCAGAAAAGCATTTTGGCTGACGAAAAACTGCTCGTTGAGTTTGGCAAAGGCAAGTCGGCCATTGACTATCCGGCCAGCGATATGATTTCGGCGTTTAGAACAGGCTTGCAGGGAATACAGGCTATGAAACGCCGGGCAGTTGACGATTATAATTTTGCCACCCGCCAATCGGCTCAACACGGAAACGAGTTCTACCTTTCGTTCATCAATCATTACAACAATGATTTATTGAACTGGCAGCAGCAATTTATCACATACAGCGCGTCGGTCAGGCAGTTACTGGCTTATCCTGCCTATTCGCCAGTTTTTGCATTTGATGTCCCGGAAGCCGCCACACCACAACCCAAGGGAGTCAAGCCTTTCCGGGACATACCGCCAATTGCTTTTGCGACGACGCCAGCCGATGACCCGGAGAGCGTTATTACGTTTCAGGCCCTGACTAGTTACCTGGACTTCATAAACGAATCGTTACGTCAGATGAATCAGATGCAGTTATTGATGCGTAACTATCAATATTCGGCCGACAGTTATCGGGCTTCAGTGGCGCGTGGAGGGAAACGGAATGGCCTGACGTACTCGCACGAGGCATATAAAGTGCCGCTTTCTGAATACCAGCTTTTGCGCCTTAACAGCGCCCAGATTCTTCAGGCTTATCGCACGTCAATTAACAGCCAGGCCGAGGTATTGCTGGGTATGCTGACCGAAATGGATGAGCTAAGCATTGAGTTGATCAATTATACGAGCGAAAATCAGTACGTAAAAGATAACTTTCAACGGTCCGATGCTATTCTGGATCGGTATGGGTATCTGTTCGATACGTTTGACAGGAAAAAAGAACAACTTTATCGGGACGTGCGACGCATTCACGAAAGTTATCCGCTGAAAAAACCAGCTGATTCGTGGAACGTAGCGGGAAAGGCCATGCTTCAGTTACTGGATCTGGATAAAGATGTGCTGTTTGGCATGAGAGCGTATTTACGCGGTGAAACTAGCCAACTACCCGCAACTGATTCGGTGCAGGCGAAAGCCAGAGAATTGATTACCAACGAATTCCAGAATCTAAAGGGCTTACAACGCTATGGACGTAGCAACGGCCTCTGTCCATACACACCCTACGAAGACCTTGCCGATCATTCGATCAAACTGGCTGAGATGGTGCAGAAAGTCAAACTGCCCACGTCTGACTATGCAACAAGCCCCTACGAATCGTTTTACTACTTTTTCAATGAGCTAGCCCATACCTACAATAAATTCAGCGAACTGGCCAAGACTAACGTACTGAAATCCATCAGCGAACCGAATATCACGGCTTTCCGACGGTCGAAGGCTTTGTCATCATCAGCTTCTGTTCTCCCTATTAAGCCAGAACAACCCGCTAGCCGATTAACAGACAGTTCTACTCCATCGAAACAGAAACTGGTTGCTGACCCTGCAACGAACGGACTGGCGGCAACAGACGGCAAGACGATAGTAAAGCATGATACCGTTTTCATCGATCGTCCAACGGTCGATACGGTATACATAGATCGTAGCAATCAACAGAGTGCCGCGGCTTCTCTGACAGGCTTTGCGACGAACAATATGGTGTTACTGCTAGACGTATCATCGTCGATGGATTCGCCGTATAAATTGCCTCTTTTGAAAAAATCCATCAAATCGCTATTGAATTTGCTGCGTCCTGAAGATCAGATTTCGATCATAGTGTATTCCGGAAAAGCGCGCGTGGCGTTAAAACCCACATCCGGTGCGAAGGCTGATGAAATTGCCCGCGTGATCGATCAGCTTCAATCAGGCGGGGACACCGATGGAAACGGCGGCATTCAATTGGCCTACAAAATAGCCAACAAGCAGTACATCCGAGCGGGTAACAATCGCATCGTGTTAGCCACCGACGGCGAATTCCCAGTGAGTGATGAGGTTTTTCAGTTGGTGAGCGAATCCAGTCGCCAGGATGTTTACCTGACAATATTCACCTTCAGCCGAAAGGAAATCAATAGCCAAAGTCTCAAAAAACTGGCTCAGTTAGGCAAAGGAACGTACGCCCACATTACCCCCGAAAACGCAAATCTGCAATTGATCCTGGAAGCGCAGGCTAAGAAAGCACCCTAGCTGTAAACACTGTTTTTGTCCACAGAGGCACAAACTTTAATAAAACTTGCCCGGTTTGCTGATGCACACGTTACCCTGAGCGAGTTGGGCAAGGAATTGACGGGGCGTCATATCCAGGAAATAGTGAAAGTCCTTAATCAGATGACTGTGATCGTGATAACTGAACTTCAGTACAAGATCCAGCCAGTCAACGGGAGCAGGATACGCCTGAAATAGAAAACCAAGTACTTTTTTGAAGCGCAGAAAACGAATCAACTCTTTAGCTGAATAGCCAAGCTGCGCCTGAAAACGCAACTGAATACTTCGAGGAGACAGTTGATACGTATCTGCCAGGGCTTTAATTGGGTCGGTAGCCGATTCCTTAAAATAGGGAATGCTATCCATCAGGGGATGTGCCGACGGCTCGACGGGAGCAACAAACATTAGGGCATACTCACTCAATAGCTGCAACCGATCGCTTAATTCGGGAATACTGGCCAACTGCTGCCATAAATCATCAAAGCAGTTTTTGTTGAGCAATACGTCGGGGTTATACACATCGCCTGCGCTAAACTGCTGCATGGGCACTTTCAACAGCCTATGGAACCCATTGAGGGTGAAATTCACAACAATAAGATCGGCACCAGCAGGCAGTTCATACGTTATCACCTTCTGCAAGGGACCCAATACAGCCGTTTTGCGAACCATATAATCGTTATCACCTATGGAAACAGGAATTTCCGGGCCAAAATTGAACGCCAGAATCATCTCATAATTAGGCAATAACTGCTGACGGAGCGGTGACGCATCCAAGGTTTGCTGAACACAATAAAAATGACTGAATACGGTCGCCAACCGAGCGTCGGCCTCTACTACCTGGCTATTCATTGGCGTAGTCATTTTCGTTTTCTTACAATTTTACCTGGCCGTTCAAGTAGACCTTTGTCTTGTCAAAACACAAATAATACTTTTTAGGCTCACTACGGTCAACCCAATTTTGCTCATTCAATTAAATGAACCTGTAGCGAGCCACTAAACGACAAGCATATGACTATCACAACGAACTCCGTTTCACAGCCAATAGCTAAAAACCCTACCCTGCTCATTACGGGAGCAACGGGCAGCATTGGTACAGCGCTTACCCAACTTCTATCGCAGCGTGGCATCCCGTTTCGTGCCATGGTCCGCTCGCCCAAAGATGCAGAGAAATTCGCCACATTAGCCGGGGCCGATGTAGTGATAGGCGACTTCAACGATGCTACGTCGCTGGCTCAGGCTCTAATGGGCATAGAGCGAGCGTTCCTGTTAACAAACTCCTCAGAACAAGCCAAATCTCAGCAACTTAGCTTTGTGAAACAAGCGCAAAAGGCAGGGGTGCGGTATCTTGTAAAGTTATCCCAGTTAGCCGCTGACAAGGGATCGCCGGTACGGTTTCTCCGCTATCATTCCGTTGTTGAAGAGGCCATTCGAGAATCGGGAATGGACTTTACGTTCCTACGCCCTAATTTGTTTATGCAAGGATTACTGGGGTTCAAAGACTCGATTATTGAACAGGGGAAGTTCTTCGCGGCCATTGGCGATGCCCGGATCAGTGCCATCGACATTCGAGATATTGCGGACGTAGCTGTTGCGGCACTTACTAAATCGGGACATGAGGGTAAAACTTATACGCTAACGGGGCCGCAGGCATTAACCCACAAAGATATGGCCGACGCGTTATCCGTATCACTAAATCGGCAAGTTACATTTATAGACGTTCCATCAGAAGCCATGCGGAGCGCCTTACTTGGAGTGGGTTTTCCAATCTGGCAAGCCGACGGCTTGTTGGAAGATTATGCACATTATAGTCGAAATGAGGCTTCGTTCGTTACGCCAGATGTCCAGGCTGTTACAGGTAATTCGCCACGCACTTTTGCTACGTTCACTCAAGACTACACCCCGGCTTTTTCCTGAAATGATACGTTGCCGAATCTATAAGAAAGCATAAAAAACAAAAAGACTTGTAGATGGTATTTCTGCAAGTCTTTTTGTTTTTTATGCAGTTGGGCGCTCTATTACGGGCAGAAGATCTTATAAAATGTATAACTCACCGTCAGCGCTGTATAGGTATAACTGTCATTCAAGCCGGGGTTGCCTTGTCCTAACTTACTGTTGGTTACACCAAATGTCCTATCACCCAATCCATCTAAATAATCGTTGTTTGTGAAGCGGGTACCAAACTCCACGCCAACGCTCCACGGCCGTTTTATTTCATATTTTATGCCTATGCCCAAGGGGAACGCAAGCATACCACGCGCCTTGATAACGGCATTACTAAAGTTGACGATTCCTACTCCGCCAAATATGTAGGGTGACCAGTTTTTTACTTTTGGCTGTGGTTTATAATTGAAAAAATTATATTCAAAATCTACCGTTACTTCATTGAGACTCGTACGATACGAGTAGTCCCGTGCCTGCTGAAAAGGATCGCCACTAATCCGATCTTCACCACGCAAACCACCAATGGCGACTCCTGCCCGCATTGAAAATGAACGGGTGGCATTATAACGGAAAAACAGGTTCCCCGCTGGTCGATAAAATCGGGGATTGAGTGTCGGCGAAACGTCGCCTTTACAGAGCATCCCGCCCAGGCCTCCGCCTACTTCCATTTTCTGAGCCTGCGTACTAAAACTGATAAAAAGCCCGGCTATCACCAGCCGGGCTATGTTGATTCTATAGTGAGACATAAATCAGGTAATAGTATGCAGTCAGCAGAAAGTGTCTGATTCTCTAGTAGACCAGTCACTTCTCTGATTACCATGCGTTTATTTAATGGGTGGGCACTTGATTTTATACGGAATAATGTACTGAATTGTAAACTGGGTCAATAAGTAGCTATCTTTCAAGTTCAAGATTCCCTTTATACTACGTACTGATGAATTCAATGCATCAGCGATATTCGCCTTTTGCTCAGCCGTACCATTGTCATATAAGCTTCGTAGTATGCTATAACGCTCAGGGGCATTTTTAGTACGAGCCGCAAACTCCTCAAGCCTCCTATCTGTCATGACCGTCGCTACACCCTGTTGTGTCGCTTTATCAGCATAAGTACCATCACCTACGTCATCAAGATAGTCCGTAAACGAATATCGAAAACCAATTTCGGCCCCTATATTAAAGCTATCGTTAAGTTTATATCGCGCACCAACACCAAACGGTATAGAAATCGTTACCAGCGAATACGGCTTAGCAAAACCAGGTTGCCCTTGTCCTTCTGTATGCAATGGTTGAAGTTTAACCCATTGTTGACTACCCGGCTCCGTGGTGACCGGAGTGCGGGCCTCAGGGCTATGTGCCAATAGGGCTATGCCCCCAAATAAATAGGGAGTAAATTTCGCTCTAGCATTGGGGTTGCGTCCATCTTCCTTGAAATTATATATACCCGTAACAGCAAACTCTTTTAAGTCATTACGAAAATGTAGGTTACGTGCATATAAAAAGAGATATTCTTCAACATTATTTTTAGTATATGTATAATCATCGCCCGTAATCCGCGCCCAAGTAAACATAGCACGAGCGGCAAAATGGGGCGTGAACTGACGCGTATAGCCCAGCCCAAGATTCCATCGGGGCAACGTAAATAATGATTTTAAGCCGGTACGATATCCAGCCAGATTACCAAAATAAGTAGACGTACCACCTCCAAACGTCACCGATGAATATGGAACAAAATTCGTATTCGGTCGCCGTTGCCCCGAGCTTTCCGTAACCTGGCCCATCAGCAGACAAACTGCCGCAACACTCATCACCAACTGCTTATGCTTATTCATATTCGTGAAGTACGTGAATCAACCTTGACTGGCTCGTAAACCAGCCAATTCCGAAACGGTAGGGCCGTGGCTTTTATTGGCCCTATACCGTAAAATTTATCTTCTATAAGGACATATGAGCCCTAAAACAAGCCATACCAAGTGGTAAAACTTTAGCTATCTACGCTTTTTAATTGCGTATATCCCACCCCCAGTTAAGTTTGCTACGTAGCGTATTGAGGAAATTATCATCGCTGAGTTTCACCAGCCTGGCCTTGAACGCTTCTTTCTGAACGCTGATCCTGACGGCCGTCTCAACTGTAAATGACCGGGAATCCAGGGCAGCCAAAAAATTGCCACTACGACTCTCAACTTCAAAGGACAATTGACAACTATCCATTACGATCATAGGTCGCACGTTAAGGTTGTGCGGACTAATGGGCGTAATAATAAAGTTATTCGTTTGAGGCAGCAGCACGGGACCTCCGCAGCTGAGCGAATAGCCTGTAGAGCCGGAGGGTGTTGAAATAATTATACCATCGGCCCAATAAGAGTTCAGAAATTCGCCATCGAGATACGTATGCACGGTGATCATCGATGAGGTCTGCGTACGTGTTATCGTAAAATCATTGAGGCCGAAAGGCAGGTTTCCAAAAATATCCTGGCTCGACCGAACGCTTACCAATACGCGTTCATCAATGCTATATTGATCACTGAAAAGAGCATCAATCATTAGGCGCACTGATGCCGGGGCGACCGTAGCCAGAAAACCCAACCGCCCGATGTTAATACCGATGATGGGAATCTGCCGGACACCTACATGCGTAACGGCGTCAAGCAACGTGCCATCGCCCCCCAGACTAAAGATAAAGTCGGCATCTGTAACACCTTCCTCAATAGTGTAGGTAGCCTGGCTGTAATGCGCTACGCCTGCATTATCCAGATACTCACGATACCCTTTGGAGATGATTAATTCAGCTTGCCGTCTGGCCAGTTCCTCAAACATGGACTGGATATATGGACGAGCCGATTCGGGGAAGTTGCGCCCGTGAATGGCGATTTTCATAAAGAGAAGTCGTTAGTCGATAGTCATTTGTCGATAGTCCCGGTATCAATATTCACTGATGACTATCGACTGTCAACTGTCGACTATCCTATGTATTTAAATAACGAAGCAACGAGTCGAGCCGATCCTGGTCAATATTTTCGACAGGGGCATTGGCAAAAGCTGCTTCAATGTGATAACCGAAACGTTCGAGCGTTGAGATGACCCGTGTAATATCGCGTCGATTCAGCTTGAGCGTCAGGCGGGAGCGGTCGGGCTGGCCGTAGGCCGCGCTGGAAAAGAAACTACTTACAATCTTGACGTTATTCGATTCAACCAGACGGCTGATTTCAGATAATGAGTAATCGCGCTCATTCATGTTCAGAATCAGAATGGCACCCACTTCCTGTACGCCTAGTTCCTGCGCAAACTGTTTGAGCAGTTCATTAACGGAAATGGTTCCACTAAATATCCGCTCTGCACTGGTTACCGCAACTACCTCCATATGATGCTGGATGACAAGTCCTAACACCTCGAACAGATGCTGATCTTCCTGCACATACGTCTTTTCAAACAGGCGCATTACGTCACTTAAAGGGCGTTCGTCATCGGCAACGTCCAGTAGCAACTCTTCGCTAACAATGCCCCGATAATCGCCCTGATCGGTCAGCACGAGTTGCCCGACGCGGTGTTCCTCCATCCACTCCAGGGCCTGTCCGACCAGGTCGGTTGGCTTTAGGGACGGCAGCATAGGATCTATTAGTTCGGCGGCCAGCATACTTAGTAATGTTAAAAAAACCTGTTTGGCAGAAAAATACACAAATTAAGTCATAGTTTCAAAACTGTTCTCGGATAACTCTTCACTGAAAACAGGATGCCGGACAAGCCAGCTATCAAGCAACGCATTAAATTGCTCAGGACGTTCCATCATCGGTGCATGGCAGCACTTATCAATAAAGTGCAGTTCTGAATTGGCAATCAACCGATTAAACTCATGTCCTACCTCAGCCGGCGTAATGGTATCGTTCAATCCCCACACCAGTAGCGTCGGCACTTGAATTCGGTAAAGGTCTTTTGCTACGTTATTTCGTTGGGCCGACTTCGCAATAGCCACGATGCTCATGCACTTGGGGATGCTGCTCGTAATCTCAAATACCTCGTCAATCAAGTCTTTGGACGCGACTTTCGGATCATAAAAGGTATAGGCCACACGCTCGGCGATGTAATCATAGCTGCCCCGCTTTGGAAACGATCCACCCATGCCATTCTCGAACAGCCCAGAGCTTCCTGTCAACACCAATCGGCGGGCCTGCTCGGGGTTTTTAAACGCATAAAGAATAGCTAAATGACCACCCAGCGAGTTGCCAAGCAGCGTCATGTCGTGAAGGGATTTCTGAGCAACGAATTTTTCAATGTAGGCCACCAACCCCTCCAGACTAGCCTGACGGATAGGCATTTCGTAAATAGGCAGCAAGGGAATCACCACCCGGTATCGGTCCGAAAAGGTGTTGATAACACTGTCCCAATTACTGAGGGCACCAAACAGGCCATGCAGTAACAGCAGCACTTCGCCCTGACCTTCATCTACGTAGCGGAAACCCGCTTCTTCCCGAATGTGATAGCTCATACGTATTGCGCGGTTAAGGTTGTGGTTAGGTCGTTTTTTTTATAAGTAAACAATACAAAATCAATCCAGTTCTCGATAAGCTTCAATCCATACTGGGTAAGAGCCGCTTCGGGATGAAACTGCACGCCCCATATCGGCAATGTCTGGTGGCGGATGGCCATTACCTCATCCTGTTCCGTTAGAGCCAATCTCACTAATTCATTAGATGGCAGATCTGTTAGCACCAATGAATGATAGCGCGTTACATCAAATTCTGTCGGCAAGCCCTGCCACAACACATCGTCAATTTCGGTCCGAATTGTCGATACCTTCCCGTGCATGGGTCGTTCGGCCCGGATCAATGATGCCCCAAAAAATTCGCCCAGCGCCTGATGCCCCAAACAAATACCCAGCATGGGCACACGCTGATGGTAATAGTGAATAGCATCCATGAGCCGGCCAGCCTGTTTCGGTACACCCGGACCTGGCGACAGCACAACGGCATCGACAGGTTCGTTGATCAGATCAGCGAACGATTCATTGTTTCGCACGACGCGACACGTAGCACCTGCCTGCTGTAAATAATCAACCAGCATGTAGGTGAATGAATCGAAATTATCGACGACCAACAGGTTCATACAGCCATAACGCAAATCATGCGGGCAAAATTAATACTTTCTAAAAAAAAGCAATAACACGTAATTAATAGGATCTGATTATCAGAACATTAATTTTTCACAAACTTAGAAATAGTCAAAATTTATAAAAAAAGTACCACGTAATGAATAACGAACTTATTGATAGGTCGGCGTAGCGGTTAAATTTGACGTTTATTCATAAACTCAACTCATCGCTGACATGGTTACGGATTTGCCCAATCTGGATTCACCCGTTGTTATTATTGGTGCCGGTATGGCTGGTCTAGCCTGCGCCGTTTACCTCAAACAAGCTGGGATTCATGCTCTTGTGCTCGAAGCAGCCGATGGTGTGGGTGGGCGTGTCCGCACCGATACCGTCGACGGTTTCCAACTCGATCGGGGCTTTCAGATTCTGTTGACGGCCTATCCCGAAGCGCAACGGTTGCTCAACTACGCAGCGCTCGATCTACGCACCTTTCGTTCTGGCGCGCTCATTCGGGAGCGGGATGAATGGATAACGGTGCTGAATCCATTACAGGAGCCACTTTCTGTCTTTCGAATGATTGGGTCTTCTGTTGGAACCTTGGGCGATAAACTGCGGATTGCCGAACTGATGCGCCGAACTCAGGGCTTGCCAATTAGCGAACTGTTTCAGCAAACACCCACTACTACGTTAGCATTTCTGCGGGAATATGGCTTCTCAGACCAGATCATAGAACGATTCTTTCGGCCATTTTTTGGGGGTGTGTTTCTGGAAGATGCGCTTATAACCTCGAGTAATTTCTTCGAGTTTTGCTTTCGTATGTTCTTCTCGGGTGATGCCGCCGTACCTGCGCGGGGTATTGGCGTTATTGCGAATCAGCTAGCCAGTCGGTTATCGCCGGAACAAATTCGGCTTAATAGTCCAGTTGGAAAAATTTCGGACAACACAGTTCAGTTAGCCAATGGAGAGACGATTAGGGCGGGGACTATTGTGCTGGCCGTCGATGCAGCCCAGGCCGCTACGTTGCTGGGAAATCCTGCTCCTACTGAACAATCGTTTAATCATACAACCTGTACGTATTTTGCTGCATCAAACTCGCCCAAATCGAACCCGGCTCAGAAACTACTATTACTCAATACACACCGCAGTTCGGCAGTGCATAACGTAGCTATTCTTAGTGACGTAGCTCCTGACTATGCACCGGCCGGGCAGACGCTCATTTCCGTTAGCACACAAAGTCTGGAACTAGTGAATGAACCCGTTTTAACTCAACAGATCCGACAGGAATTAACGGGCTGGTTCGGTAGTGAGGTGCAACAATGGCGGCATTTGCGGACGTATCATATTCCTCATGCCCTGCCCGCTTATGCCCCCATTCAAGCGGGTTCAAATGCGCTTCGTCACCCCCTAAAACTGAGCGATTCACTCTACCAATGTGGTGACCAAACGGCTTACCCCTCGCTCAATGCTGCCATACAAACAGGCCGGGAAGTTGCGGAGATGATCAGTAGCCAGTAAAAAAGAACTTCCCGAAAGATTTAATCTTTCGGGAAGTTGGTAAACGAATAAACTCAAATTACTGCTTCGTATTATACGTATCAAGGAACAGGTAACGTGCCCGATTTTTTTCCGTTTCAAGGCGGGTATTCACGTCGATCTGCATATACTGAACGCTACTCCCACTGTTCGCTGCTGGCCACTTTGGTAAACCCGGACCATTTGGGTTGTGGGTTTTAATGAAATTGGCAAAGTACTCCTGCATAACTTTTGAAACCTTGTAGTCATCGGGAGTCCAGGCGTACGTTTTATTACTGGCCAGATTTCCCATAGCATATTCAATTTCAGCCGAGTGCACGGCACCGCGAGCTGGTGGTATTTTGCTGGCGGGTGTATCCCCTCCCTTCACAACGCCACCGGCTAATCCGGCGGTTGCATTGCCCATTTCAGCGGTCATGGATGGACGCGGACGAGAATAATAGTAGCGATAGACCGGCTTGCCGCCACCCGTTTTAATCTGCATATCAGCCCATTTCCAGGTACTGAACGCCAGGAACCGATCGCTGGCCAGATCCATTGCTGAGTTCAAAACCTCCTCTTCGTTTGTAGCGGGATAGAGTTTCAACACTTCATCGGCACGTTCGCCGTATAGTTTTTTGACGGCACTTGCATAATTCTCTGGCGTTGGCTGTTCTTTGCCCAATATTGCATTTGGGCCCATTTCCTGCGAGTTCCAGCCAGCCAGCAAGGGTACGTGAGCCTGCTCACCAGCCGCAAAAATTGCCGTCGGAGCTTTAGGCAGGAAATACCCATCAATGGTAGAGGTGAACCAGGGAACACCCGGTTTCGCAGTGGCCTCGAGCACTTTTTCGGCTGGCATCGCCCGCAAATCCGCCAACGATTTTGCATCCAGACCCGTTGCAAACGTAACACCGCTCTGTTCTGCGGTGGCAAGTGAGTTAGGTGACATGCCACCTAGCAGTGAACCACTTTCACCAATGGCAGCCGCAAAAAGATCTTTCGCCAGCGGAGATACCATTTGGGCACTTACGGCCACAGATCCAGCCGATTCACCAGCGATAGTTACTTTGTTCGGATCACCACCAAAGGCAGCAATATTCTGTTTTACCCAACGTAGTGCGGCCGTCTGATCCATCAGACCATAATTACCCGACGCGTGATGCGGAGACTCCTTTGTTAGTTCAGGGTGGGCCATAAAGCCAAATACGCCGAGCCGATAGTTTACCGTAAGGGCTACAATGCCTTTCTGGGCCATGCTTTCACCATCGTAGCGCGCTTCTGAACCATCACCCGCAATAAATCCGCCACCGTAGAAATAAACTAACACCGGCAGTTTTTCATTGGCTGATTTTGCAGGCGTCCATACATTCAGGTACAGACAGTCTTCACTCATGCCGTTTGATCGGAAACCCATGTCGCCAAAAACAGCCCGTTGCATGGCGCGTGGCCCAAACTTGTCTGCTTTGCGAACACCCTGCCAGTTTTTAACCGGCTGGGGTTCTTTCCAGCGTAAATCATTGACGGGCGGTTGACCAAAAGGGATGCCTTTAAACGCGCGAATTCCGCTCGATTCTGTAACACCTTCAACAACACCGTTGACTGTTTTGGCCTGAGGAGCGGTTTGGGCAACGGCCACATGGGCCAGTTGAACAGTCAGTACCGAAAGCATAAAAAGAGTTTTCATTGCCATTTTTTTTAGGGGAAAGGAAACGTATTGACAACCACCCAACACTACGTTTGCGGGGTAAATACGGAATTAGTTTGATTATTGTCACAAATTGATACAATAATCAAAACTTAAATTGAGACCACCAAAATTTTTGTTACTTGCGCCTAAATTTTAATCGAATGAGCAATCAGCCAATCCCCGAAGAAATCAGTCCAGATGGTGCAGGCTTTCTGCCAGGTCTGGCTATTGACTTCGTGATTTTTGGGTTTCATCAGAACCAGTTGAAAATTCTGCTGCTGTCATACCGAAATACAGACTTACTGGCGCTACCGGCTGGATTTATTCAGGAAACCGAAAATCTGAACGATGCAGCCCGCCGGGTGCTGGCCGAACGAACGGGTTTGTATGATATTTTTCTGGAACAATTTTACGTTTTTGGCGATCGAAGCCGCCACGATCCGGCCCCTATGCGAGCCATTATGGAAGCTAAAGGCATTGTTCCTGACGAAAACCATTGGTTGCTACGTCGGTTTGTTTCGGTTGGCTATTACGCCCTGATTGATTTCACAAAAGCAGTACCCATTCCCGATCCCTTATCGGACAGTTGCGAGTGGTATGATCTAGCTAGCCTTCCCGCATTAATGCTGGATCACCAGACGATTGTTCAAAAAGCACTGGAAACGCTTCGAACCGATCTTGACCGGAAACTGATTGGTTTTAATCTCCTATCTGATACATTTACCATGGCCGATCTGCAATGTCTTTACGAAACGATTTTGGATCAGCCATTGCATCGATCGGGATTTCAACGCAAGATGCTCAGTCTGGGGATTTTAGAACGTCTCGACAAGAAATTCAGCGGGGGAGCTCATAAGGCCCCGTATCTATACCGATTCGTTTCTAACTAATAATTTTGAACACTGGACGGTCAGCCGCAGCCGTCAAAACAAATAAACCGCTTACCCGATCCGTTGATTTTTCATGCGTGTAAACGTATTGCGCCGTTACGTACTTCCCTTGCTGATTGCCTTGCCAATTGGGGCTTTGCTGCTTTACCCACAAGTACTTCGGTGTATGTACGTCAGACAATCAGCGGATTTCCATCGTCTTGCTCCTGGTAGCGAAACATACGTCAGTCGCACAGCTACGGCGTCTCAACAGGCAAAACTCCAACAACACGTCCGTGTCGCTCATGACCGCATCCACCGTTTTTGGGGCGATCGACGCGGTCGTGCTACGTTGATTTACTGCCCAATTCAAGCTGATTACGAACAATATTGCGCGGGGGGTGAAGGGGCCGGATGTAGTTTGGGAACGCCCTGGGGCACGTCTTACCTGGTGCTGGGCCCGGATGGCAATAACCCCGACGTGATTGCGCACGAACTCTGCCACGACGAATTATTTGCCCGCCTGGGCTGGTGGCGCGTTAAACGTCAGATTCCACAGTGGTTCAACGAAGGGCTGGCCTTAATGGTCGATTATCGCTTCACGAATCCGGCGGTATGGGATAAGCCGGATAGTTTGCAGCAAGCGCTTTCGACCGCTGGTGAGGATGATTGGGTGCTGTTCCCGCAACATCCTATGCTCAAACTGGCTGACCTAGAAACTACCCGTGACTTTTTCGGTGGCGATTCCTTCCATACGATGCTGGCCTACCAAACAGCAGCCGAAGAGGTCACGCGCTGGTTAGCTGTGGTAGGACGACCGGGCGTTCCGGCCTTATCCAATGCAATGGCAACGGGTCATGAATTTAGTGATACGTATCGACAATTGGAGCGCGCAAAACGAGCCGCGCGAAAACGTAGTAAATAAGTTAAATTAGCTGCGCTTTGGTTGATTGAATGACACTATTCTAACAAAATCGAGATAATTCCAGTCACGGCCAAACCAAACAAAATCAGGCCTTGTTCTATGCTAACTGACAGAACCTCTGGCCTTATCCTATGAAAATACCTCAACTTTTTTTGTTTTTACTGCTCAACGGACTGACTGGCCTTGCTCAGTCTACCAAACTAACGAATTCGCCCACATCGGGCTTCGATATAGCGGGTTCAGATACACGTGCCGTACAGATTGCCGATGCTGTGATGAATGCGATGGGCGGGCGGGAATCGTGGAATGAAACCCAGTTGATTACCTGGACGTTTGCTGGCGTACGGAAGTTCGTCTGGGACAAATGGTCGGGTGATGTTCGAATCGATAATCTTCACGATGACCAGACAATCCTACTGAATATCAACAATGACAAAGGGCGTGTTTTCCGTAACGGCGATGAACTGACCGATCCGGATTCAGTGGCTAAATACGTTAAACAAGGCAAGCAAAACTGGATTAATGACTCATACTGGCTTCTGATGCCCTTCAGGCTTAAAGAACCGGGCGTAACACTCAAATACCTGGGCGATGAGATTACGCAATTAGGCAAACCCGCCGATGTGCTTCAAATGACGTTCAAAAGCGGCAGTAGCATGCCCGGCAATAAGTATAAAATATGGGTAGATAAGAAATCAAGGCTGGTAACGCAGTGGGCTCGCTATCCCAAAATTACCGACCAGTCCCCCCTTTTCACGTTGCCCTGGGACGATTATCAGCAACATGGTGGTATTCTGCTCTCCAGTGGCCGGGGTGGACGCGACCTAACCGATATTAGGGTCTTTACAGGTTTACCAGGTGAAGTTTTCAGCGATTTCACCCGAACCGACTTGAGCCGATATCCACAGGCAAAGTGAGTGTACGGCTTTCAGCTTACGAAAGCCGTTGAATTAAAACCGTGCGCTCAACATTGCAAACCTAAAACCGTAACAAACTAACTCGTTAAAATCACTGTTTTCTCCTTCATGGAAGTAGCTGTTTTACAATCCCCCGTTGCCCAAACAAAAGTAGTTGGTAAAACGGGCGTTTTAATCGTCAACCTTGGCACCCCCGATAGTCCATCTGTACCCGACGTACGTAAATACCTGCGTGAATTTTTGATGGATGGTCGGGTTATCGACATTCCGCTCGTTCAGCGTTCACTGCTCGTCAATGGCGTTATTGCTCCGTTTCGCGCCCCTAAATCAGCAAAAATTTACAAGCAGCTCTGGACCGAAACGGGTTCGCCGTTGAAGTACTATGGACAAGTCGTTGAGAAAGAATTGCAAAAAGAGCTGGGCGATGACTACGTAGTGAAATTAGCGATGCGCTACCAAAGCCCCAGCATTGATGCAGGTCTGAACGAATTCCAGCAACTTGGCCTGACTAACATTATCGTCGTACCGTTTTTTCCGCAATATGCGTCAGCCTCAACTGGCTCAGTATATGCGAAAGTGATGGATATTGTTAAAGATTGGAACGTAATTCCAGCCATTCGGTTTGTCAACCGTTTTCTGGAGCATCCGAAATTCATCGAAGGATTCGCACAGATTGCCCGCAAATACATGGCGGCTTATGATTACGATCACTTTCTGTTCAGCTACCACGGATTGCCCGAAAGACAGATTCGTAAAGGTGATGTAACGAAAACAGTCTGTCAGTTTGGTGATTGTTGCAATACGTTCAATGCGCTGAATCAACATTGCTATCGGGCACAATGCTTTGAAACGACGCGCCTGCTGGTCGAAGCTTTAGGCATTCCCGAAGGAAAATACACGACTTCGTTTCAATCGCGCCTTGGCAGCGACCCGTGGATTAAACCCTATACCGACGAGGTCATTAAGGAATTCCCGTCTAATGGCATTAAGAGCGTACTGGCATTTTCGCCTGCATTCGTCGCAGATTGTCTGGAAACGACGATTGAAGTTGGCGTAGAATACAAAGAATTGTTTGAGCAGGCTGGCGGCAAACACTGGCAGTTGGTCGAAAGCCTAAACGACAGCCCGATCTGGATCGAAACACTGGTTGACCTGGTAAAGACGGCCTAGTAGAGATCACTCTCTCATTAGGCAAATAACTGATAATTAGTAAGCTATCACTATGCAGTGATTAATTAGAATTGCCCATTGAGTAATGAAGAACTGGCTGGCGCGGATAGTGATTCGCGCCAGCCAGTTCTTTTTAGTATAAATTGAGTGAGTAATTACCCTACGGTTATTAAGGAACTCTACCTAAATTGCCAGCGAAAAAATGTAATTACATCATCAATTTATGCAACAAAAGATACGTCGTGAAGATGCCCTTGAATATCACGCGAAAGGGCGTCCGGGCAAACTCGAAGTTATTCCCACCAAAGATTACAGTACGCAGGCCGATTTATCACTGGCGTATTCGCCGGGCGTAGCTGAGCCTTGTTTAGCCATTGCTGCCAATCGCGAAGACGTTTATAAATATACAGCCAAGGGAAATCTGGTCGCCGTGATCAGTAATGGAACGGCCGTGCTGGGCCTGGGCGACATTGGCCCCGAAGCCAGCAAGCCCGTTATGGAAGGCAAAGGGTTACTGTTTAAGATTTACGCAGATATTGATGTATTTGACATTGAGTTAGATACCAAAAATGTCGATGAGTTTGTCAGAATGGTAAAAATTCTGCAGCCAACATTTGGGGGCGTAAATCTGGAAGACATCAAAGCACCAGAATGCTTCGAGATTGAGGAGCGGCTAAAAGCCGAACTGAATATTCCCATCATGCATGATGACCAGCACGGTACGGCCATCATCTCCGCGGCTGCCCTGCTGAACGCGCTCGAAATCGTTGGCAAGAACATTCAGGAAGCAAAGATTCTGATAAACGGCGCGGGGGCATCAGCCATTTCGTGTACGAAATTGTATGTGTCTCTAGGTGCCAACGTCGACAACGTAGTGATGTGCGACAGCAAGGGCGTTATCCGCGCGGATCGTACCGATCTTGATGAACGTAAATCCCTTTTCGCTACGTCCCGCGACCTGCACACGCTCGAAGAAGCATTCGTTGGTGCCGACGTATTTGTCGGTTTATCGAAAGGTAATACGGTGAGCCAGGACATGGTACGTTCGATGGCTGAAAATCCGATCGTGTTTGCGATGGCCAACCCCACGCCCGAAATCAGCTACGAAGACGCCATTGCAGCCCGCCCCGATATTATTATGGCAACGGGTCGATCTGACTACCCAAATCAGGTCAACAACGTACTGGGTTTCCCCTACATTTTTCGGGGAGCGCTCGACGTGCGCGCTACCGAAATCAATGAAGCCATGAAGCTGGCGGCCGTAAAAGCCCTGGCCGATATGGCGAAGAAACCCGTTCCTGATCTGGTCAACATGGCGTACGGAACAGATAACCTAATGTTTGGGCGTGGCTACATCATTCCTAAACCCGTTGATCCTCGTTTGCTAGTCTCGGTGGCTCCAGCCGTGGCAAAAGCCGCGATGGAATCGGGCGTAGCGAAGCAGCCAATCACCGACTGGGACGCCTACGAAAGTCAGCTGGCCCGGCGGTTGGGACAGGACACGCGAATCTCACGGGTGATTAATAATAAGGCCCGAACGAATCCAAAACGGGTCGTTTTTGCCGACGCCGAAAACTTGAAAGTACTTAAGGCGGCCCAGCAAGTAAAAGATGAGGGGATTGCGCAGCCCATTTTGCTGGGTGAAATAGCCATGATTCAAGACATGATCACCCAGAATAATCTGGATCTTGCGGATGTCGCTATCATCGATCCGCGTTCGGCGGAGCAGCATGCACTTGTCGATCAGTTTGGCGATTTATTTTATAAAAACCGACATCGCAAAGGCGTGAGTGCTATCGAAGCCCGAAAACGAATGCTTCAGCGCAATTACTTTGGCGCTATGATGGTTGAAACCGGTCAGGCCGACGCGCTGATTTCAGGGTTGACGCAGAACTATCCCGACACCATCCGGCCTGCGTTGCAGGTTATTGGTAAAGAGCCGGGCGTGCAGAAAGTGGCGGGGATGTACATTTTGCTGACCAACCGGGGCCCGCTATTCTTCTCCGACACAACGGTCAACATGAATCCTACGGCCGAAGAGATTGTCGAGATTACGGAACTGACGGCACGAACGGTTGAGCGCTTCAATATCAAACCGCGCATCGCTCTGGTGACCTATTCCAATTTTGGCAGCGCTAAAGGGGAAGACGCTGATAAAATGCAGCAGGCCACTGAGATCCTACAAAAGAAACATCCTGAGATGGTCGTAGATGGCTCGATGCAGGCACACTTAGCCTTCAATGTGGACTTACTACGCCAGAATTATCCGCTTAGCAAGTTGGTAGACGAAGGCGCTAACACGCTCATTTTCCCGAATCTGTCAGCGGCTAATATCGCGTACAACCTGATGCGGGAAGCCGCCGGACCACGTTCGGTGGGTTTCGACGCGATTGGCCCAATTTTATTAGGTATGCGCAAGCCTGTTTACGTACTACAACTTGGCTCATCAGAACGGGAAATTGTCAATATGGTGGCCATTGCCGTGGTCGAAGCGCAGGGAGTGAGTTAGGTGAGAGTTACAACGTAGGGAGGCTGGTTACGGACCAGATAAAATCACGAATAAAAAGGGCGTTCAGATTGAGAACCATTTTATGAGTTCTCAATCTGAACGCCCTTTTTATTAGAAAAATTGTAGCAGAATTACAGATAATACTACTTGAAACAGTATTCATTTATTCATTTCAACAAGCCTAATTACTAGACAGTTATCTAAAAAAGTTACCATTAAATAAATCAGTAAAAATACCTATTCATCACCAGTAAATAATTTCTCACATTTACGAGCTATTCAAAAATCATTTACTAAAAAATTTTATTACCATGAAAGAACTACACTGCAAAGACCTGGGTTTCGACTGCCCTGCTGTTGTTAAAGCTGAAAGCGAATCTGACGTGTTACAAATAGCCGCCCAACATGCCCAAGAGGTTCATCAGGTAACGGTCACACCAGAGATGGCCGAGCAGATAAAGCCTCTGATTCACGACGTATAACAGCCTGGCAACGTAGTATGACAAGCAAAAGACATTTACTGATCGTTCTCGGGTACTTCTTCATGGGTGTTACAACTTACGCACAGACATCCACAACCACTGTTTCTACTGCGAACGCGAAAAAGATGAAATTCCTTATCCACATTACGTGTGGCCCGGAAAATGCCACAAAAGCGGCTTTAGGTTTTCTGGTAGCAAAAACGGCTCTCGATGAAGGACATACTGTCTCACTTTTTCTGGCGGGCGATGCTGTTACCTTGCTCAAAGACACCGAAATGGATAAAGTAGTGGGGTTGGGGACAGGCAAACTGAGGGAACATTATGAGGCCATTGCCAAGGCAGGCGGTAAGTTCTATTTATCAGGCATGTCTTCGAAAGCGCGTAACATAACAGATGCTGACATTACGGGGAAGCCTGCCGAATTCGCCATGCCTACCGTATTAGTCAGGCTCGCTACCGATAGTGACCGGATGTTTACGTACTGATTTTTCACAGGACTATAGTTTCTGCTTGCCTCAATAAGCGCGCCAAGTATAAGTCAAACCGTCTACACCACTGCCAAGCAGAATGAGAGCGTCTGGGTGATTTCGTATCCAGTTAAAGCGAACAAGTGTGCTCAATACGAGCGCATTATCCATGAAATTTTCTGGCTTGGTGCTAAGAATTTATCGGCGGCAAAGCAGAATATATCTAAACAAACACGCGTCATGCACCCCACCAAGCTAGTAGCTGATAGCTCATACGCCTAGCTGTTTAGCGCTGATTACGGCATTGAATCATTTCTGACGAAAGAGTATGGGCCCCAAAAAGGCAACGAATAGTTTAAGTTATTCAAGGACTCAATCATAGAAAAGAATTACAAAGACTATCGGGTAATTCAGTCGAAAGATTAACGTAAGAAATAGCTTTCACCTAACGTACCGCCAAAATTCAACTACAAATCTACCTACGCATCAGGGATGATCGGCGGGAGTCGAGTTTGAGGAAGATAAACAGGAGAATCGAAAATGACCAGAGCGATGAACCCCCGTAGCTAAAAAACGGCAACGGAATACCAATAACAGGCATCAGGCCGATGGTCATACCGATATTGATCATGAGGTGGAAAAATATAATTCCCGCCACGCAGTAGCCATACACCCGCGCAAATTTAGTACGTTGCTTCTCGGCCAGAATGACAATGCGGGTAAGCAGTCCGACAAAGAGAGCAATGATCACGAAACTACCCAGAAAGCCGTGTTCTTCACCGATGGTGCAGAAGATAAAGTCGGTACTTTGCTCGGGCACGAAGTCGAGTTTGGTTTGTGTTCCTTCCAGAAACCCTTTCCCGTATAACCGTCCCGAGCCGATCGCAATTTTAGCCTGCGTTACGTTCCAGCCAACACCCAACGGATCAATAGTTGGGTCAACGAGTACTTTGATACGGTTGCGCTGGTGTTTTTGTAGGACATCGTTCACAAAAAAATCGACTCCCGCCACATACACCATCATAACAATGGCAACGATCCCCATCGATAACAGGTTGTTTATCGTGCGATTGTACCGGGGCATAAGCAGGATAACGATACCGATAAGAACAACGATGCCAATGAAGATATACAGCTTGGAAAATATTAACGCCAGGATTAATAAAGCGACGGCCGCAATGCCGATGGCCGGAATCCAGCCGGGCAATCCTTCGCGATAAAGCATGATTACAAACGAGGCAAATACCAGCGTAGAGCCCGTTTCGTTGGAAGCCAGAATCAGAATACAGGGCAGCACAATGATGGCTCCAATGTAGAGCAGGTCCTTTTGCTTATTCAGACTAACGCCCGGTATGTCCAGATACTTGGCTAAAGCCAGGGCCGTAGCCATTTTTGCGAACTCTGCCGGCTGAAGCTGAAAACCGCCAAACTTAATCCACGACCGCGATCCATTGATGTTTGCACCCGCCACCAAAACGAGTAGCAGCATGGCAATCATAACACCGTAGAAGACGAAAGCGAACGTATCGAAAAATGTATGATTGACGACAAGAATACAGATAATCAGAATGACTGTCGTGCCAATCCACATCAACTGCTTCCCGGCATTGGTCGACATATCGAAGAGGCTGGTTTGGTCCTCAGGACTATACACAGCCGCGTAGACATTCAGCCAGCCTATTGTTACACAGCCGAGGTATAATAAAAGCGTGAGCCAGTCGATTGGTTGCGCAAAAGGATCGTTACGGCGCGCCATTGTTACTAGATGTCAAAATCGGATAAACGAAGATTAAATACCACCCGCACCCGCCATTGGCGTGCTCTGGCGCTGGTTGGCGGTCATAAGTGGTTTAGGCGCAATTGCCTTGGGCGTTGGTATTCTTGTGGTATCGAGGTACCGGGTTGTATCTTTTTTCATCGGCACGGCTTTTCGAGGGGCTGGTACGCCAGCAATTGGAGGCAGATAGCTGGCCGCCATAAGCCGGGCTGCTAAATGCTTGGAATCCGTTTTCCCTTTGATAAAACGCTCGGCAACCAAAGCAGCAATCGGTGCGGCCACATCGCCCCCCCAACCAGCATTTTCAACGAATGCGACGACGGCAATTTTGGGGTCGTTCATGGGCGCGAAGCCAACAAAAATGGAGTGATCAAACTTATGCCCGTATTTGGCATTCTGCGACGTACCGGTTTTACCGCACATGTCAATGCCATAAATATTAGCCGATTTCGCGCTACCACTTAGTACGGCCCGACGCATTCCGTCGATAACTGGCAGGAAATATTGACGCTCAACGCCCGTGTCGTGACGTTCCAGGTATTCTGCCGGTACATTCTCCCCTGGCTTACCGAAGCCTTTTATGTAATGAGGTGTGATGAACCACCCCCGATTGGCAATGGAAGCCGCCAGATTGACTAATTTCAACGGACTGATCAGCAGCTCACCCTCGCCGATACTAAGCGACGAAACATAGGAAAATTTCCAGCGATTCGCTCCGTGATACATTTTGTCGTAATACGGTACGTCGGGCAGATTACCGCGTAGTTCACTCGGCAGATCGACGCCAAGCCGCTGCCCAATACCAAATTTTTCAACCCGCTCATGCCACTTTGCCAATCCCACCGCCGATGCCTTGAATGTATTTTTTTCGGCGTTGTTGTAGAGCATTTTCCGAAATACCTGATAGAAATACGGGTTGCAGGAATTACCAATCGCCCCACGCAGATCATTCCCCCCCCGGCAGTGGCACCGCATGGGCGAACCTGCGTGGCCGTATACTGTCTGCGGCAGCAACGTACCATCCTGTTGCGCGACCAGGGCCTGAATCAATTTAAAGGTCGAGCCGGGCCGATAGCTCGCCATGATAGGCCGGTTAATAAGTGGCTTGTAAGGATTTTTGATCAGCTCCCGATAATTTTTCGAGAAGACCCGGGTCGATAGCAGACTCGGATCGTACGTTGGCGCTGACACGGATGCCAGGATTTCGCCTGTGGAAGGATCAACGGCCACAATGGCACCTACTTTGTGCTGCATCAGGCTATCCGCAAATCGTTGCAGGTCAGAGTCGATGCCCGTAATCAGGTTTTTACCAGCAACGGCCAACGTATCGAAAGCACCATCTTTCCACGATCCCTTATTGACACCGTGTACGTTCTGCATGATGAATTTGACGCCCCGCCGACCCCGCAATTGTTCTTCGTATTGCTCTTCCAGCCCGTTTTGCCCAATATAGTCGCCCTGCCGGTAGTAAGGATACTCCTGCTCATCGAGCTTCTTGCGGCTGATTTCGCTAATGTAACCCAGTGCATTCGCAAGCGTATGGCCCGGATAAGACCGCACCGAACTGATCATTGGCTTAAAACCCCGAAAGTCTACCAGTGCATCCTGAATCCGGGCAAAATCCTCTTTCGATAGTCGGCGCATGAACAACGATGGCTTCACTAACGAATAGTTTTTAGCCAGTCCCATGATGCTATCAAAGTCGGATTTGGTCAGATTCATTAACTGACAGAACGCCAGCGTATCCGAAATTCGGGCCTGTTTGGGCGTTACGTACAAGTCGTAAACAGGCGTATTGTCAACAAGAAGTTTATTGTTTCGGTCATATATCTGACCTCGATAGGGTATTTCGATTACCCGCTTAATCGAGTTCTTCGATGCTCCTAATGAATAGGTATCATCGAGGACCTGCAAATAGAACAATCGGGCCAGATATAAAAGGCCAACTATGCAGAAAACTCCGATAATGACCCACTTACGATTCTCTAACATGAGAATAAATTCCTTAAATTCAAGCGATGTACTCTCTACAAAGTTAGTCTAATAACGATGAACTAACGTAGTAGTGATGAATTATGAATGATAAATTATGGATGATAGTTCGTATCTGTTTTATCCTATTTTTTGTGTATCATTTATCATTCATAGTTCATCCTTAAATATCACCATCCTTTAGCCGTTGTCCTGATTCGACAGAGATACATGTCGGCGGTAATATAAAGCGTGGAGCCATCATCGCCCCAGGCACAGTTGGCCGTTGAATTACCAATTTTAATATGGCCCAGAAATTCCCCGGCGGCCGATAAGACCAGTAAGCCATTGGCACCAGTTACCCACAAATTACCGTCGCGGTCGGTCTTCATGCCATCAAAACCACCTTCAAATCCCTGCTTTTTCATCGCATCAGGTCCAAAAACGATACGTCCCTTTCCAACTGATCCGTCAGCCTGCAAGGGATAGACCATCAAAACCGGATTCTTAGGGTCTGATTGAGCGACGTAGAGTAGTTTCTCATCGGGCGAGAGGGCTACGCCATTGGGTCGAGTCAGGTCACTCACGACGATCGACACTTGGCCTGGGACTCCGTTACGTTCGGGAGCAATACGGTATACGCCATAACCGTCTGTTTCGCGATCCGGGTCATTTTCACCTTTACGCATCCCATACGGTGGATCGGTGAAGTAGTAGCTGCCGTTCGAGTGGGCCACTACGTCGTTGGGGCTACAAAACCGCTTGCCATTGTAGTTATCGGCCAGGGTTCGCTTGCCACCGCTGCCGTCCAGGGGCATGGCTGTTACGCGCTTGTCGCCATGTTCACAGGAAATAAGCCGCCCCTTCGTGTCGATCGTCAGGCCATTGGAGCCTCGCTCCCCCCCGTACTCGCCCAGGCCAGTGTAGCCCGATGGTGTCAAAAACGGCTTGGCGCCTTCTTTTTCCGTCCATTTGAAAATTGTGTTTTCCGGTACGTCGGAGAAAAGCAGGTAATTTCCCTTCCTGATCCAGATCGGCCCTTCAGACCAGGTAAATCCGCTGGCCAGAACCTCTATTTTGGCTTCTTTGGGAATAAGTTTGTCCAGTCGCGGGTCGACCCGAATCACCTGCCCAATGGTCGGATAATTCGTCGTTTGGGCTATGGCTGACGTAAGCGTTATACCTAGCCAACCAGCCAGCAAAATAGATTTCGTTTTCATGGGTTTGGATTTGCGGGTTTAACCAGCATTTAGGAACAAAAAGTAAGATCCTCAGGAATTTACCTTAGCCATATCACGAAACCTGACCTACCGCTCCAAAAGTGAACCTGGACATTACATTCAGGGTAAATTATATTCGTGTTGGTTTATGCGCTACGTCCAGACATCAGCCTTCACTAATCAAAAAGAGCGTACTATGATCGTTAAAATGGCTGAGGGAAACCTCAAAACTAAATTTGGAGAGTAACATTAAATACTCTTTTACAACGGGCAAAAAGAATCGTTTGCCTTAATTATGGGCGATGTAGCCGGGGAAGAAGATGTACTATGCCGCGTGCATTCTTCCTGCATTTTTGGCCATCACTTCAACAGCATCGAGTGCGATTGCCGGGAACAAATGGAAATATCTCAACAGCTCATTCAGGAAGCAGGCAAAGGCATTATTATCTGGTTAGAGCAGGAAGGTAAAGGAAATGGTCATTTTGCCCTGTTAAAAAGCGTCGACTATAAACGGAAGGGTGTAGCACAAGCCGAGGCCTACGAAGCAGTGGGCTTTAAGCGGGATGCGAGAGACTACACCCAAGCCGCCGACATCCTGAATGAAATTGGTGTTAAATCAGTACGAATGCTGACCAATAATATCAACAAAGTGGAAACGCTTACCCAACATGGAATTAATGTGGTTGGTATTAAACCCACGAAACTGTAATGAGCCCTTTAACCTTCGACAAAGTTTCAAACTTTGCCAAAGGTATGATTACTAGATAGCGCAAGCATTTTCAGGGTATATAGCACCTCATTTCTCTAAATTTTAACTTATTTTTAGCTGGATTTTCCCAATTCCCAATTAAACTCTTTCCATGAACGACAACAAACAGGCGGGTTCGTCGGAGAACAACGCAACAAATTCCCGACGGACGTTTCTGAAGACGCTTGGCATTGCTGGTACGGCCGCTGCCGCAGCGCCAGCGGCACTTGCCGAAACCAGTTCTCCCCTACCCCAATACCTGAATCTGGTTAAAAGCCACAGCAGCACTGCGGCCAACGATAAGGTACGTATCGCTCTGATCGGTACGGGCGGCATGGGTATCGGTGATACGCAAACGGCACTGATGGTCAATGGTGTCGAAATGGTAGCTGCCTGCGATTTGTATGACGGACGGCTGCGTCGGGCTAAAGAGCTTTGGGGCGATCAGCTTCCAGTTACTAAAGATTACCGGGAGATTTTGGAGCGCTCCGATGTCGATGCGATTATCAATGGTACGACCGACCATTGGCACGAAAAAATTTCGTCGGATGCGATGCACAAAGGCAAGCACGTATACTGCGAAAAGCCTATGGTTCAGAAAGTTGAAGATGGCCATACGCTTATTAAAGTAGCGAAAGAAACCGGCAAAGTTTTTCAGGTAGGTAGCCAGTTTGCCAGCTCGCTCCTGATTGCCAAAGCGCGTGAACTGTTGAAAGCCGGAGACATTGGCGAGCTTGTGTTTGCCGAAGCCATCTACGATCGCCACAGTGCGATGGGCGCCTGGCAATATTCAATTCCGCCCGATGCTTCTCCGCAAACGGTCGACTGGGATACGTATCTGGGTAGTGCGCCAAAACGCCCCTGGGACCCACTCCGCTTTTTCCGGTGGCGGAATTACCGGGACTACGGAACCGGTATCGCCGGTGATCTATACGTTCACCTGCTCACGTCGCTTCACTGCATTACCGGCTCCAAAGGGCCAACCCGTGTGTACTCAACCGGCGGCACTCGATACTGGAAAGATGGACGTGATGTTCCTGATATTCAACTGAGTATCTACGATTACCCAAAAACAGCAGAGCACCCGGAATTTAACCTGACGACTCGTTCTAACTTTGTTGATGGTGGCGGTGGCAATTATCTGGTACGGATTGTAGGTACAGAAGGTGACCTGTCGCTCGGCTTCGATAGCCTGACCGTTCACCGGAATAAATTCCCCAAGGCTCCGGGCATGTCGATTGATAACTTCCCGAAAGATCAGAAGGAATTATTCATTGCGGAATACAACAAATTGTATCCACCACATCCCGAACTCGACGGTCCTAAGGAGTTTAAATATTCGTTTCCAAAAGAATATAAAGGCGACCGCTACGAGCACTTTGTCAATTTCTTCAGTTCGATACGCCAGAACACCCCAAACGTAGAAGATGCTACGTTCGGTCTACGTGCCTGTGGTCCAACGCAGTGTGGGAATCTGAGCTATTTCCAGAAAAAACCATATAGCTGGGACCCAATCAATATGAAAATCATGACGACTACGTAGCAGCAACCTTAGTAGATAGCATAAAAAAAGAGAGTCAGACCATAAATTGGTACTGGCTCTTTTTTTATTTACTACAAACTATTCAAGTTATACAATATATTTATACCGGCTAAAGCTATTATATCAGAATTAAATTTCATATTTTCCATGAAATACTATATATCTATCTTTATTACATTCCTTCTTGTGCCAGCTTTATTGATGGCGCAGCCTAAAGAGGCAAAGTCTGCAAAAAAACAGCCGGGCAAGCTCGATCAGTTAAAGCAGGAAGCCATCAAGGCAGTGGAGCAGCGGAAAGATCAGGCGCAGCAGATCAATGATATGCTGTTTAGTTTTTCGGAGCTTGGTTTCCAGGAAGAAGAGTCATTTAAATACTTGACTACGCTACTTGAGAAAGAAGGCTTCACGATCCAAAAAGGCATTGCCGGAGTGCCCACGGCCTGGATTGCTACGTGGGGGTCGGGGAAGCCCGTCATTGCTATTGGCTCCGATATAGACTGCATTCCCAAAGCCAGTCAAAAACCCGGTGTGGCCTACAAAGACCCGATTGTAGAGGGCGCTCCGGGCCATGGTGAAGGTCACAATTCAGGTCAGGCACTTAACATCGTCGCGGCTCTGTCGGTAAAGCAGCTTATGGAGAAAAATAAGTTATCCGGTACGTTGATGCTCTGGCCGGGCGTAGCTGAGGAGCTTCTTGGCACGAAGGCATTTTACGTTCGGGATGGCTATTTTAAAGATGTAGACGCCTGTATTTTCACACATGTAGCCGACAATCTCAGTGTTTCCTATGGCGATGCGGGCTATAACGGTATGATCTCGGCCAAGTTCTCGTTTGAAGGCCAGGCCGCTCACGCAGCGGCTGCCCCGTGGCGCGGACGTAGTGCGCTCGATGCCGTTGAGTTAATGAATGTCGGCTGGAATTACCGGCGCGAACACTTGGAACTAACCCAACGTTCCCACTACGTTGTATCGGATGGGGGAGACCAACCGAACGTAGTACCCTCGAAAGCATCGGTTTGGTATTATTTCCGGGAACGGTCATATCCTAAAATCGTAAAACTCTTTGAAACCGGCATTAAGGTAGCCGAAGGGGCTGCCTTAATGACCGATACGAAGTTTACTTACGAAATTCTGGGGTCGGCCTGGCCGGGGCATTTTAACAAACCGATAGCCTCGGTGATGTACGACAACATCAAACAAATTGGTTTACCAACCTGGTCAGCTGAAGATCAGATGCTGGCGAAGGCTACGCAGAAAGAACTACAATCGCCTAAACGAGAAGGGCTAGCTATAAAATTAGATACCATTGGCACCCCTGTTCCGACAGCTCCCACGGTTATGATGGGTGGGCAATCCATGGTGCCACTGACCGGCGGCTCCGATGATATATCCGACATATCGTGGGTCGTGCCAACGGTTGTGCTGCTTTATCCCTCAAACATTCCTGGCTTGCCGGGTCACCATTGGTCGGACGCGATTTCGATGGCCACGCCCATTGCTCACAAAGGTGTTGTGGCGGGTGCAAAAGTCGAAGCCATGACGTTGCTGGACATGCTGTTGAAACCCGAAATAATTCAGGAAGCAAAGGCGTATTTTAACGACGAGCAAACGAAAGACACGAAATACACCCCCTTGATTTCGAAGAAAGAACTTCCGGCAGTCTACCTGAACAAGAAGATAATGGCCGAATTCAAGCCCAGGCTGGAGAAGTTTTACTATGATCCAACGAAGTACAAGACGTACTTGGAACAACTCGGCATTAAATACCCAACGCTACGTGACGACCAACGGGCTGAGTTGACAAAACAGGCCGGGACGAAGGGGAAATAATCTTATCACTGGGTTAAAACCTACTGATGAGATTACTATTCTACCCGCACTATTCCCCGTCCTACGCCGGGCATGCCGCCCGTGGTTGCGCCTTCGGCCCGCAGTCGCAGGGTAGTTTTGGCATCGGACGTAAAAAAGGATACCGTTGCCTGCCCATCGGCACTGGTCTGAATCATAGGTGCCCAAAACAACGTAGTGCGGAAGTCAGGTCGCACATGCTCTGGCTTTTTGACATCATAGCGTGGTGCATAAAATTCACGTACTGGAGCATAGCCCGGTAGTTTAGCCACCAACGTACCGGGGGCAACTTCTTTTGTGAAATCATAGTTAGCTCCTCCCCGTTTGGTCAGGATTGAAATAACCCCGCCACTCCCTCGTGAGCCATAAATAGCGGCAGATGCGCCTTTTAGTACATCGACCCGATCAACGTCCTGTACCGAAATTCCCATGATTGCCTGCAAGTCCATAGGCATGCCATCCAGCAGAAACAGGGGAGCAACAGGCCCACTGAAATTGGCAGCACCACGTATCTGCACCTGTGCATTAAAGCCTGAACCTGTCACCTGAACACCAGCGATACGTCCCTGAATCACGTCCAGAATCGTTTGCCGACCGGATGTATTCATTTGGTCAAACTTAACCGATGCATCGGGAGTACCATAAATAGTTCGCGAGTCAGGCTCCTTATATTTTTTAGCCTTCACCGTTACCGATTGGAGTAATACCTCGCCGTTACGCCGAATCTGGCGTTCAATTTCCTGATATTCCTTTGCCCGTTTCATGAACTCCGCCAGCTCATCCCGGCGAAATTCGAGCGGATTATAAGGTACGCGAGCGATTGTCACGGTTGGCATAAGTAGCTGATCGAGGGTTATAACCAGGTTACGGTTGGCACTCCCCTTTATGCCATTGATCAGTAAGGACGTTGTATCGGTAAAATCAAGATCATAGGCGCCATAATAGCCCGCTTCATCCGTTTGTCCCGATAGAAAACTTCTCGTACTGTCGCGGTTGAGTATCATGAATGTCAAGTTCACTTTGCCACCAATATCTTTCTGATTCGGACGTACAACCCGTCCTGTCAGCGACAGTCCCCGTTCAATTGGGTATTTGATGGGTGGAATCGTTCCGGACAGTACGTCGGTCCAGGCAAATCGTCGCCAGCCCTGCGTCATCAGCAACAGGTCAAGTTGCGTCAAGCGATCTTTATAAACTGGATTAAAGTAATGATCTGGCTGCTCAATCGCACCCGTTAAATCGGAAGCCAGTAACAGGTGCGATACAATGGTTGCTCCGTTGGAATCAGCTTCGGGAGCGAGCCGGTCATCTACTGCAGAAAGCGAAAGATTAGCCGCAACGGGTTTACCACTGGCATCGGTTGTCTTAATTGTCAGGTCAACCTGTTCCCGATTTTTGTAGCTCGTTTTGCTGGTCATTAGGCCAATGTTGATCTGCTCGCTTTTATTAATAAACACAAGTCGCTCGCCAACAGGAACATGCGTCTCATCAAATAAAGTAAGTTGCGCGATACCTTCGGGAAATTGCGCTCTGGGTAATTGGATTAAGGATGCCTTTTTAGACAAGGGAATAATAGCCACCTGCACAATCTGGCCGCGCGTCTGGGCTACCAGCGTCATTTTAGCGGTTGTATCGGCATTGGTTTTGTTATGGCGCAGATACACCTTGATATTGTCCTTGTGACTCAGGTTATCTACCTGCATCACTACGCCCTGCGCCTTCAGGGGTGGTAACGGATAGTTGCTCCGGGTACCATCATTAAACTGGACAAACGCCGTATAGGATTGTCCCGCTTCGGGCTTGAATGTAAGATAACCCATACCCAGGAACGTACTGGAAAACCCAATAACCGTATCTTTTTTTGCATCCAGGATAAACCCTTCTACAGCTACGCTCCGCCCCGACGAATTGACGGCCTTAAAGGCAACGCGATTCTCAATTCCGGCGATCAATTGTCCACCTTCCGGCAAAAACTGCACATCAGGTTGACCATTCTGTTGGAGTGTAGTACTACCGGCAGCACTTTTCTCATCCGAAGGCAAAATAGTTAGCGTTTTAGAGAAGAAATAAGCATCAGGGTAATTGCGCATGAAGTTCGTATATGCTCGAAGCTGATACGTTCCGGCGGGTAATGAATCGGGCAAAAAGAGCTGGCCGGGCGCATAACTCATTGTTGCCCGGAGTTGCTCTCGTAATCGCACTCGTTTGGCAACCGGATCTACTAAATCTATGTACAACACTCGGCTTACTGTATCGGCTTCATGGGTAAACCCGTTTAAAATATAGCCTTTCAACCAGACCGTTTCACCAATCAGATACGCATCACGGTCCGTATGCACGTACACTTTTTCGGTAGGTCGTTCTCGATTATAAGCTCTAAACTGATCGACCAACCGTTTAATAAAATCGTCTTCATGGCCACGAAATGCAATCAATGACGCAGCGATAAGAACGATAAATGTCCATAAGTAATGGGAAAAAGTAGCCCGCATAGAATAGAATTCAAGGTTCAGTGTCTTCCTATGGTAACGAAGTGACTAATTTAGCAGAAATCCTTCTTTACCATGATTACTCCCACTCATAAGACTGCGTTAGTACTCGGTGCCTCTGGCCTCATTGGCAACTTGCTTACCCATCGTCTTGTTGACTCTCCGATCTACTCCAACGTAAAAGTATTAGTTCGAAAGTCACTGAGCTGGCAGCATCCTCGTTTACAAGAAGTTCAGTTTGATTTTGATCATCCCAATGGCTTGCTCGCTCAGGCCGACGATATCTTCTGTTGCCTTGGTACAACTATAAAGAAAGCGGGTTCAAGAGAGAATTTTCGTAAAGTTGATTACCAATACCCGATGGATATTGCGCGGCTGGGGTTGACTAACGGTGCCCAGCAATTTGCCATCGTTACGGCAATGGGTGCCAATCCAGCATCCTCTATTTTCTATAACCGAGTTAAAGGCGAAGTTGAGCGTGACTTAGCTGCATTGAACTACCCTACGCTACTGATTTTTCGGCCTTCGCTCCTTTTTGGTGACCGTTCCGAGAATCGGTTCACCGAACGTATTGCATCCGGCGTTATGCGACTTTTTAGCCCGTTAATCCCGGCTAAATATAAAGGTATTGATGCCGATAAAGTCGCCAATGCGATACTATTAACCATGCAACAGGAGCTAACCGGCAAACACGTATTTGAGTCAGATGTATTACAGGAATTCTAGGACTTGCAGATAACAGGAAGCCGGGGCCGTAGTCATGCTTACTATAACTGCGATAAATCAGTAAGCAATAGTTTCTGGGCCATTCTATTTAATATTTGTTCCGAACCCTGCACATGAAAGGTCGTATGCCGATGCTTGCGTTTCGCACCAGGAGCCAGATTAGCCGCTGGCGACGACGATTCCAACTCATAAAATTGACCCATCTGCGACTGGCCGGGTTTCATAGGACCGTCGTTGTACGCATTTATCACATCACCTGCATAGGGTTCTTTTTGGTGCTCCCAGGCTGAATTAACGTATTGCCGGTCGTCCGGATTAAAGTCATAGGTCACCAACGTTAACGTTTGGGTCACGGGGTCATAGCTACCAATCCAGTTTGTGACACGTGTGGGCGACACGCCTATTTTACTCCGGTACTTTGCATCAGCTTTAAATAAGGCTGCCGTTTGGCCAATCCGCAGCCGTTCGGCTGGGACTTTGCCAAAATACATATCATTGATAGGTTTTCCCTCCCCTGACCGAAAAGGAATAATGATAGTCGCTTCGGGCGACGCGTTCATCATTCCCAGAATCCACACAGATGGCATTCCTGTTTGTGTCGTCCAGGTCTGTTTCCCAAGGTTCGTAATGATATTGTCCGACTGAATACCCACTATCCTGAGCGAATCGACAGGTGTGTTTAGCTGATGACTTATTTCGGAACTGGATAAAAGTTTAATTGTCCGCTCAATACCAATATCAAACTGAGTGCCCGTATAATTTGTCAACGATACCTTACGGGCAAACGTAACGGATGTACTGGTAGTATCGGTAATCGTGAACGGTTCCGAATCGATGGCGGCAGGTGTTTGCCAATGCGCTGCATCAAAAGGATCTCCTTTTTTAAAAAATAACGCATATTGTCCACCTTCGGGTCCCAGCCAGAAGCGATCTTCTCCCCCAAATGCATTCATATGCGGGAGCGTTTTACCGGAACGTATCAGGTCGTAGTTAATCCAACCATAGCTGGACTGCCCATCGGCGCTACTCGTCATTACCCTCCCCTGATAAGCTGGACAAATCAGCGCTCGGGCATCCCCAATCTTTAATTCAACCAAATCGGCGTGATGCTGCCGCAAAAACTGCCGATCCTGATCATACGCATTCATAGTGGTAGATTGAGATACAGAATCTTTATTATTGGTTTTCTCGCCCTCTATTGCGGATTTCCGACTCGAACAGGAAAAGCCTAGACCAAGCATAGCAAACACAATGATTTTATGCATACAAATTCAAGTAAACCCGGAAAATGACGAACTTGAACGCTCCATCTTATTTGATAGAGCCTACGTCCTCTAAATCACTGTGATCACTCAATCTACTTTTTCACATAGCCTTCAGATACGGCCCGCTGATACAGGAGATCTACCGACTGTCTATGATTTTTTGTGTATACTGGAAGACGAAATACTAGATCAGAGCGCTTTTAAGAGCGTTTTCCTCCATAACCTAGCCAATCCATTGATCCATTATTTAGTGGCTGAACAAGGCGGAGAGCTTGTTGGATTTGCAAGTTGTCACGTTCAGTACTTATTGCATCACGGTGGTAAAGTCGGCGAAATTCAGGAGTTGTTTGTCCGCTCTGACGTTCGTAATCAGCGAATTGGCCACAAATTAGTAGAAGCCCTCGAAACGTTGGCTTATCGGGAAGGCTTCGTAAATCTTGAAGTAACGACCAATCAGAAACGTATTGACACTATCCGGTTTTATGAACGGGAAAATTTTAAGAGCACACACCTTAAATTAGTTAAAATGCTTCGATAGTACGTTGCCAGCCGTTGATAATCCAGTACCAGCGAAATGATCTTTCAGAAGGTAGCCTGATTTACCTATAAAAATATAGCCTAAAAAAATAGGCCGCTCTAAAAAAAAGCGGCCCATTCGGTCAAGTACTATCTATCCAAAGTTTTTAATTCAAGAATTTCAGGCGTAGCTCGTTTAATTGATTGCGAATGGAACCATCAATCTGCTGATCGCCCAAACGTAATACATAACCGCCAATAAGTCTGGAATCTATTTTTTCCTCTAACTCAACGGTTTTACCGCCCGTTTTTTGCAAAACAATCGCCGTAAACTTCTTGCGTAAATCATCTGTCAGCGGCATCGTGGTAACGATAGTTGCCCGTTCAATACTTCTTAGGGAATTATATTGATTGATGAATTCCGCGGCAACAGAATCCATAATGCCTTCCCGATTTTTATTGGCAATGATCTGAAAAAATGCCATCGTCATCGGATTAAAACGACTGCTAAAAATTGCTTTTATAACAGCGTTCTTCTTCTCGGCACGAACAATTGGGTTCTTTAACATTAACAACAATGGACGGCTTTGGTCCACTGTATTTTTAAAGAACACCATGTCTTTATACATCGTCTCGGTCAGGCCTTTTTCCTGCGCCAGGTCTAACAACGACTTAGCGTAGCGAGCAGCAACTGTAGCGACAGCCATAATCGGTTAGTTTAAGCGTGAATTAGATACCAGATCTGTTACCAGTTTCTCCTGAGCAGATTTATCACTAAGTTCCTTACGAAGAACTTTCTCAGCAATATCCAGCGAGAGTGTAACGACTTCTTTCTTCATCTGAGCGACCAATGCCTGCCGTTCATTCTGCATTGATTCGCGAGCCTGCTCAAGAATGCGTTTGCCTTCCGATTCAGCCTTATCGCGCGAATCGGCCAGCATTTTATCGGCAGTTTCTTTCGCTCCACGGAGGATAGCTTCACGCTCGGAACGCGCCTGAGCCAGTAATTTTTCATTATCGGCCTTTAGGGCTGTCATTTCCAGACGAGTCTTTTCAGCCAGATCAAGAGCACTTTGAATGTTATTTTCGCGTTCGTTCAGACTTTCTGTGATGGGTTTCCAGGCAAAAGCGCGAAGAATCAGAAACAGGCCGAGGAATACCACCACCTGCCAGAATAATAAGCCAAGATCGGGAGTAAGTAAATCCATGAGTTTGAATTATGGAGAAGTCAGTGTTAATAGAATACGTATCAATCTTTTGTTGGAAAATGTTCGCCCACCGGCAACCCCAAATGGGCGAACGTTTTCCAGGAAACGGGTGAGTAGTGACGCCAGCACCTAATGCAACCAGCCTACTCAAACTTAGCGTCTGCTTAAGCCGCTGTAGCGACCAGCAGACAAATAACAGCTGCGAACAGGGCAACGGCCTCAATCAGAGCCGCGATGATAAGCATGGCAGTCTGGATACGACCAGCCGCTTCTGGCTGACGGGCAATACCTTCCATAGCACTACCACCAATTTTACCAATACCCAAACCAGCACCAATAGCGGCCAGGCCAGCGCCGATAGCGGCACCCATAACTGAAACACTACCAGACGCTTCTAACAGCAGGGAAAACAACATTGCGAACATAAAATTCAAACAGATTTATTAGTGAAACAAAAGATTGCAACTTAAACACCATCAACTAAGCTAATCAGTTGATAGATACCGATTAACCTAATTCTGACGTAGTACCCTCATAACCGATACCGTGATCAGCTTCGTGGTGATCTTCTACTGCGCTGCCGATATACATAGCCGTGAGCAGTGTGAAGATGAACGCCTGAAGAAATGCCACCAGCAACTCGATTAGATTAAGAAACAGGGTAAAGAACAGAACAACCGGGCTAATAGCGATACTGGTTGTCATACCACCCATGTGGTTGGCCATGAAAATAAGTCCCAGCAAACTCAAAATAATAATGTGACCAGCCGTGATGTTGGCGAATAATCGAATCATGAGCGATAAGGGCTTCATGAAAACGCCTATAATCTCTACCGGAACCATAATTGGAAGCAAGGCAATCGGAACTCCTGTTGGCTTCAGAATGTGGAGCCAGTAATGCTTATTCCCGCTGAACGTAACGATCAGGAACGTAATAACAGCCAGCACCAGGGTAACCGTGATATTTCCCGTCAGATTGGCCGCGCCTGGCAACAAGCCCAGCAGGTTATTAACCAGAATGAAGAAGAACAACGTCAACAAATAAGGCAGGAACTTCGTGTATTTAGGACCAATGCTCGGCTTGGCAATCTCGTCGCGGACGAACAGGATTATCGGCTCAAGCAACGACTGTATACCTGATGGTGCTTTGCCCTTGTTTTTAGCATATCCGCGACTGACGGCTGGAAATAGCAGCAGCATAATAATAGCACTCAATAACAGCGACGCTACGTTCTTAGTAATGGAGAAGTTATAAAACTTAGCTTCATGATCAACAGCTCCGGCTTCCGTGACGCGGTGAATTTTACCGTGCTCATTCTTATACCCGTTGTAAACCTGTTCGTGAGCTAGCCGTGATGACGAAAACACTTCAAGTCCCCGATCTTTCGAGTAAAGAATTACGGGCAGCGGAATGGTAAAGCCGTGTGCAAGCTCCCATCCGTGATCATCTTTAATGTGGTGCATGATCATGTCACCCACATTAAATTTTCCCTTTTCAGCATGTGCCTCGCCTTCTTGCTTGGCGGGCGTTTCACCCTCGTGGTTATGCTCCTGTGCCTGTGCACCAACTAACGAACTCAAAATGAGAGCCGTTATCAATAAAAACTTATTAATTGAAGAACGCATCATATGATGTGACAGATCCTTTTTACGAATCGCGTCGCAAGTTACGAGTAACGCCCCAAATCTCAAAACCTGTGTAGAATATATATAGTACAAGAAAGTCCAAAGCGAAGGTTCGCTGATGATCAATATGCTGAAATAGAAAAAAACCAATGAAAGCCAGTCCCAAAATCAGACGAGCGGCTGTTGCGGCCAGGTAGAGTGGGATCAATCGCTCCCGATTACCCTGTAAACCAGTCTCTACCAACCGTTGTGTTAGAAATGAGACGCTGAAAAAGAAGATTAGTAAAATCTTCCAGCTAGGGTGCAACCAAGTCGCAACAAAATATTGTTCGGCTACGAAAAATACAATTGTTAATATGATGGTAAATAAGAATATACGGAGCATGGCAAGTGGCTTTCAGGCAATAGTTGTCCATTAAAATCAACAGGTTAGATCTGCAACCTTTGACAAACTATTTTTTCGTAAGCTGACGAATGAACAGATAAAGCGATGCCCCGATTGCCGTTAAGGACAAAACAATAGTCCACACAGGGCGATGATTATTTTGCCATTGGTCCAACTTCATTCCTGCCCACACGCCTAAGCCAATAGTACCGAGCATTTGAAAAGCAATACCACTGAACTGAACAAACGACGTACTTTTTTCGGTTGCCTTCTTGATAGGATCATTGTCCCGAACTGGCTTGTTCGGTACGTTTTGATTGGATTGTTCAGGGTCGTTTTCCATAGAACTAAAAAGCAGCATGCAATATGTGGGGCAAAATTCGTTAATTTGGCCTTACGTTCTATATTGTCAAGTCGGCTCTGAACGTTTTAGTACGAGTGATTACGCGTTATTTCCGAATGTCCTGCAATTTACGTAACCATCTGTTCTTATTGCTTACGGTCTTTGTTTCACTGACCGGCGGACTGGTTTCGTGTTCTCAATACAGCACTAAACCGATCAGCAAAGGATACCACAATCTGAATGCACATTTCAATGCGTATGTGATTGCCCGTGACCAGATTGATCTTGCTGAGCAGACACTGTTTAAAACCAGGCAGGAAAACTATAGCCATCTATTACCCATTCTATTACCAATTGATTCAATGCGCATTCAATCGGTAAAGCCTCAGTTAGATGACGCCATTAAGAAAGCATCCCTCATTCCCGAACGCCATCAGAATAGCAAGTGGCTCGACAATGCCTATGTTCTTATCGGCCGGGCGAGATTGCTGAAGCAGGATTTGCCGAATGCGATTGAGGTCTTCAAATACGTAAATACAAAGGGTAGCGACGAAAACGACAAACACACGGCGCTAGTGGGTTTGATGCGGGCTTACGTTGAAACGAGTGATTTTACGAACGCATTGAACGTAGCGGAATACCTGCGTACACAACCGTTGGACAAGAATAATACCCGGGACTTCTACTTAACGAAAGCCTATCTTCATGAACGTCAGGGCGAATATATAACGGCCGTTGGTATTTTAGAGGCCACCTTCCCCGTTCTGAAAAAGAATGAAGCGACCGCCCGATTACACCTGATTGCCGGCCAGCTTTATGATCTGATAGGTCAGCCAGCAAAAGCGGTTGACCATTATCGCCAGGTATTAAAGTCGCAACCTACCTATGATCTCTCTTTTTATGCGAACTTATTCGCCATTCAAAGCAATGGTTTGACGGGTGATCAAAAGAAAATGGCGCAATCAGCAGAAACGTTTGACAATATGCTGAACGACCGTAAGAATACCGACCTGAAAGATAAGATCTATTTTACAATGGGTTTGCTCGAAGCCCGTAGCGGTCGGATCGATCAGGCAATTAAATATTACAGCCAGTCTATTCAGGCAGCGGGTGTTAATAAAGAGCAAGTGCCCTATACGTATCTGGAAATAGGAAAACTGTATTTTGAGAAGAAAACCGATTATTCCAAAGCAAAAGTATATTACGATAGTGCACTCACGTTGCTTCCCAAGCAATCCCCCGAATACACAGCGTTGCTAAATCGAAAAAATACGCTGGATGAATTCGTGCAATACAAAACTACCATCCGAACCGATGATAGCCTGCTACATATGGCACAGATGGACCCGGCTGCACTCGACAAACTACTGAACAAGGTTATTGATCAGCAGGATAAAGAAGCTAAAGACCAAGCGCTTGCCGCACAGAAAGCTACAGAACTGGCATCGAAAGGCGGGCCAGCTTCCGTAGCGGGAGCCACTAATTCTAATCTGCAACCGTCCGAACGTTGGGTTCTATACAATCCCGTAGCCCTAAGTCAGGGACGGCAGGAATTTTCAGTGCGTTGGGGTAACCGCCTTCTTGAAGACAACTGGCGACGTAGCAATAAGGAAGCCTCGGAGTCGATAGCTAATGTAAACAGCCCGATCAACGGAAGCGTACCCGCCAATGCGGTGAATCCGAATGCACCGCTACAGCCTCAACTGGATACACCTACCGCAACAACTGCTACTACAGGTCTCGTTGCTGGGCAAAAGACCAGGAAAGATGCCATGATGGCAAAAATCCCGTTTACGATAGAAGCACAGACACAAGCAAATCAGCGGATTGAGAATGCCCTATACAAATTAGGCAAACTATACAAATTTCAACTCAATCAGCCTGCAGATGCCATTCCTACGTTTGAACAACTATTGACGCGATACCCAAATACGCTTCAAAAACCAGAGGTGTACTATCTCCTCCACCTCTCGAATGACCAATTGAGCAAATCATCTGCCTGGAAAGATAAACTGGTTACCGAGTATCCAAATTCATCTTATGCCCGTTTAATTGGCCGATTAGCTGCCACTGCTCCGACAACAAATTCTGAAGCGCAGGCCCAGAAAACATACACCGCTATTTACGAACTTTATAAAGACAATAAGTCAACCGAGGCATTAGCCCAGGCAGAAACGGCCCTGAGTAGTTTAGCCGGCACGCAATTAGAAGATAAATTAGCGCTGCTACGTGTCATGCTGTTGGGCAAAGTCAAAAGCGTCGATGAATACCGGCAGGCACTGGCTGACTTTGTGCGCGATTACCCAGCTAGCCAGTTAGTGCCAAGGGCAAAAGAAATGCAGATTGCGGCCGACCAAACGACGGCAAAACGAAAATAAAGTTGGGTTTACAGTTTATAGTTTTAGGTTTACAACGTTCCGTAAATCTTGTCTTAGCTTCCGAAAACCATACGCTGAAACCATAATCCCAAACACCTGTAATGTTTGAACTTGCTCCCGGTCCCTACCGGAACATAATCCGAAATCTCTGGCGATTATCGCTGCTTGGCGTTGCCTTGTTGGTTCTCTATATCGTAGCCGTCAGTTATAACTTTTTGTGGCTTTTTGGCGGCATGCCAAGTTTGAAAGCGCTTGAAAACCCGAAAAGTGAAGAAGCCTCCGAAGTATACACAGCCGATAGCCAACTGTTGGGAAAGTACTACGTTGAAAACCGAACGCCCATTGAAATTTCGCAAGTGTCGCCCAACGTTACATCGGCTCTACTGGCTACCGAAGATGCTCGTTTCATCAAACACTCTGGCATCGACCCCCGGTCGCTGTTTAGGGCTGTTAGTGGCTTCCTGACGTTCAAAGACGCGTCAAGTTCAGGAGGTGGCAGTACGCTTACCCAGCAAACAGCCAAGAACCTGTTTGATACCCGGCAGGAAGAACTGCGTGGCGTATTGGGACATATTCCCATTATCAGTCTTGTCATTGCAAAAACCAAAGAGTGGATTCTGGCCGTACGTTTGGAACGAAACTATACCAAACAGGAGGTGATGATGATGTACCTCAACACGGTTTCTTTCGGAAACAATACGTATGGTATCAAGACGGCAGCAAAAACCTATTTTAGCAAGGAGCCTTGGAATTTGACCGTGGAAGAAGCAGCTTTGCTGGTGGGTATGCTTAAAAATCCGACCTTTTACAATCCGCGTCTGTTTGAAGAACGTACCAGAGACCGACGGAACGTAGTGTTAGGGCAGATGAAAAAGTACAAGTTTTTGACCAACGATCAATTCACTACGTATAAGAATAAGCCATTAAAACTGGACTTCAGCGTTGAGAATCAGAATACAGGCATGGCGGCTTATTTTCGGTCAGTAATTAAAGAGGATATTAAACGGTGGATTAAGCAGTATAACGAAGAAAATACAGGTTCTGAACTGGACCTGTATACGAGTGGTCTAAAAATTTACACGACTATCGACTCCCGTATGCAGGCTTACGCCGAAGAAGCCGTTATGGCCAATATGCGTGATCAGCAGAAAAAGTTTTATGAGCACTGGCGCGGACGTAACCCGTGGGTGCAAAAAGACCCACGAACGAAGAAATACGTCGAAATTCCAGGCTTTATTGAGTCTGTTGCTCGTCGTACCACTCGTTACAAGCAATTGAAAGCCGCTTACGGCAACGATGAGAAGGCTATCTGGCAGGAGATGCGCAAACCCGTCAAAATGAAGGTTTTCGTATACGGCGGCCGGCGTAACGAGAAAGATACAACAATGAGTTCGCTAGATTCCATCAAGTATTATAAACGCTTACTTAACACCGGTTTTATGTCGATGGACCCGCGCTCTGGTTACGTAAAAGCATGGGTTGGTGGTATCAACTTCAAACACATGAAGTTTGACCACGTTCGCCAAAGCCGACGTCAGCCGGGATCGACGTTTAAGCCATTCGTTTATTTAACCGCTATGGATCAGGGCTTTGTGACACCCTGTAGCCATGTTGTCGACCAGCCGACAGTATTTGCCCATGGAGAGGATAATAATGGCGGGCCGCCTTGGATGCCAAAAAATTCGAATGGCAAATATAGTTTCCGAAGTTTGTCGTTACGAGAAGCATTAGGCCAATCCATTAATACGGTAAGCGCTCAGTTGATCAAAAAAACCCGTGCCGCAACGGTCATTAAATATGCGCACGACATGGGAATCGAAAGCAAAGATCTACCCAATAACCCAACACTGTGCCTGGGAACTGGCGACGTGTCAGTGTATGAGATGGTGGCTGCTTACTGTGCTTTCGCGAATGGCGGTATGCGCGTTCGACCGATGGTAATCTGGCAAATTAAAGACAAAAACGGCAACGTGTTAAAGCAATTCCACCCAGATGCCAACCAGGTTATTAGTGCCAACCGCGCCTACGAAATGTTGCATCTCATGCGGGGAGCTGTTGAAGAACCAAGCGGTACAGCCCAACGGCTACGGACGCAATACAAACTACTGGACGGCGGTAATGAGATTGCGGCTAAAACTGGTACTACGTCGAATTATTCCGATGCCTGGTTCATGGGCATGACGCAGCACCTGGTTTCGGGCCTATGGGTTGGTGGCGATGACCGACCGATTCACTTTCGCACGATTGAATTAGGGCAAGGTGGTCGACAAGCTATGCCTGCCTGGGCCATGTATATGCAAAAAATATACAAAGATCCTACATTGACCAGCTATCGACCGGAACCGTTCCGCAAGCCTAATAACTTCAAAATTGATTGTGGTGGATATCATATTGACTCTTCTCAACGGTATATTCCACCTAAGGTTGTACCCGAAGACGAAGAAGAAATTTTGCAATAAAACATAAAAAAAGCCAGCAAGAATGCTGGCTTTTTTTATGTAAATAATCAGGCAACCTTTAGCCAGAATAGGTTGTTTTGTAATACCGACCATCGGTAACGACCGCATATCAATCAGCTGATCATTTTGGTCGGCATACAGCATGGCTGAATTCGACTATAAAACAGAATTAACCAAAGTACCCCACGAACCTGGCGTGTACCGATATTTCGACCTATCGGGCGAGGTGATTTATGTCGGCAAAGCGAAAGACCTGAAGAATCGGGTTAGTAGTTATTTTACAAACTCAAAGCAACACGACCGAAAAACGCTACGTCTGGTGAGTCAGATTCGGAAGATTGAGTTTACCATTGTGCATACTGAATTTGATGCGCTGCTGCTTGAAAATCAACTTATTAAACGCTACCAGCCGAAGTTTAATATTCTGTTACGCGACGATAAGACTTATCCATTCGTTTGCGTTACAAATGAGCATTTCCCTCGCGTTATCACCACTCGGCATATTGATCGCAAGCAGGGCACTTTCTATGGTCCATTCGCCAATCTGAAGCCCATGTATACAGTGCTGGATATGTTTAGCCAACTGTTTACTATTCGTACCTGTAATTACAATCTTGCTCCCGAAAATATTGCAGCGGGCAAATATAAAGTTTGCCTGGAGTATCATATTGGCAATTGTAAAGGACCTTGTGAAGGAAAGCAGGCCGAGGCAGATTACGATAGTGACGTTGAACAGATTCACCATATTTTAAAAGGAAATCTTAAACCAGCGCAGGAGTACTTTAAAACGCGCATGGTTGAAGCCGCTAACGAGTTAGCCTTTGAACAGGCGCAGAAATACAAGGATAAAATTGACGTATTACAGCGTTTTCAAAGTAAATCAACGGTTGTTAATCCGAAAATTGAGAATGCGGATGTTTTCTCCATTGCTTCTGATGAAATTTCGGCTTATGTCAATTTTATGAAGGTTGTCAATGGGACAATCGTTCAGACACATACGGTTGAGATCAAGAAAAAACTCGATGAAATGGACGCTGATCTTTTGGCGATGATGATCATTGAGTTTCGGGAGCAGTATGGAAACCAAGCGAAAGAGATTATATCGAACGTACCACTTGATGTAGATTTAAAGGCGGAGGTTACTGTTCCACAAATTGGCGACAAAAAGAAATTACTCGATATGTCGCTGAAGAATGTGCTTTATTTCCGACGTGAACGGCAGGAACGCGCAGCCGCTGAAGCCACGGCTAACGCCAGCAAAAAAGATCGCGTCCTAATCCGATTGAAGCAGGATTTACAATTAAAAACGCTTCCAAACCGTATTGAGTGCTTTGATAACTCGAATATTCAAGGCACAAATCCTGTATCAGCAATGGTATGTTTTATTGGCGGTAAACCTGCCAACAAAGAATATCGCCATTTTTCGATTCAAACCGTTGTTGGACCCAACGACTTTGCCAGTATGTTTGAGGTTGTTACACGTCGCTACACCCGCGTACTGACAGAAGGAACCGACATGCCCGATCTAATTGTCATTGACGGTGGAAAAGGCCAGCTTAGCGCTGCCTGCGACGCGCTGAAAGCGTTAGATTTATATGGTAAAGTACCTGTAATTGGCATTGCCAAACGGCTGGAGGAAATTTATTTCCCCGAGGATAACTTACCGCTTTATATTGATAAGAAATCCGAATCACTCAAGCTCATTCAGCGGATTCGTGATGAAGCTCACCGATTCGCTATTACGTATCACCGGGATAAACGTAGCCGGAATAGTCTTATTAGTGAGCTGGAAAATGTAGAAGGAGTTGGCAAGAAAACCGCAGCCAAGTTACTGAAGCATTTTAAAGGAGTCAAAAAAATCCGTGAAGCCACGCTTGATGACGTTGCAGAAGTGGTTGGAAAAGATCGGGCAATTAAGCTGAAACACTATTTTGACACGTTGGAAAACGGGTAAAAAAGTAAAGCGGCTATAAAGCCGCTCACTCAAGGTTGCATCATACAAAAAAAGCGGCTTTCCAGCCGCTTTTTTTTAATATTCCCAGAGACTATGCTCGGTTTCCATCAGTTCGTATTCGGTTTGATAGGATTTCAGCAAACCTTCCCGGTCTCCATACATTCCTACTAAGTCTGTATCACCTGGGTTGGCCACTTTTGTAATCCGACCATAGAATAAACGTAAATCGAAAGCATCGGCCAGATTCTTATGTTGAGCCTGGTTTTGTGGATTGTACCAAATGAATTTTTTCGGATCGCTACGGAACAACTTATCCAGATCTTTGTACTTAAACGTAGCTAGTGGAGTTTCTACACCAGCCGCGTTTTTATCTGAAGGCAGATAGATCGTTACTGTTTGAATATCATAATACAAACGTGAACGCTTCCGATCAAAAATCCAGTCTTCCTTGATTTCCATGATGTTGAATTCTTTTGCAAAGTATTCATCACCAGTTGGAACAGCGGCTACTTTAGCAACCGTATCAACTTTTGGAGCTTCCACAATTGGTTGCTGGACTACTTTGCCCTTTTTACCTTTTGTGTTTTTGGCTACAGTCTTCTTTTTAGGTGCGCCCCAGCCATCGTCGGCTGGTTGAGTTGCTGCTTTCTTAGGGGTTCCCCAACCATCGTCAGCGGGTTTAGCAGCTGTTTTGGGATCTGTTTTTTTGGTATCCCAACCATCTGTTGCACCAGCTGTTCCTTCTTTACCAAAACCAGCTTCGATTTCCTCTTTCGACAAACCACCACCTGTGTTCGGCATGATCAGTCTATTTTGAAATTTCTCAGGCGTCAGTTTGGTTGTCACCGAGTCATTTTCATAACCATCGATTAAACCAGCTTTCATCGCCTCAATCAGGTACTTGGATATTTCATTATTCTTTGAGAATAACGACTGATTCTGCTTCTCCTTCAGGTCGATACGACGCCAAAGGGTCTTCTTCATCATAATATCGTTCTCGTTGATTGCCCGAACCGACAGCGCGTTAGTGCCGGTGCTTGCTTTCTCCTGCGCCATTGCCCCTCCACCTGCTACCGCCAGAAGTGCAGCGGTTACGGCTATCGCTCTAACTTGTTTCATTGTCAACGGTTGTTTTTGTTGTCTTTCGTTCCTGTTGATAACGAAAGACTTCTCTGTTTAGTACGATTAATAAAGCGGTACTGTTTGCTGGGGACTTCCCATAGAGACGTCACTGATATCTCCTCTGAAATTTCGTCGTTGAACACCGTCAACCTGAATCGATAGGCGATCGCCAGGCTGGATTTCAGCAGCCATTGATCCCAGTGACCCACCAGCAGGCCCTAAATTAACCTGACCAACTTTACGGGTACCTCTTGCTAAAATTACCGTAATACCCGTCACGCGGAAATTAGCATCATCGGGAGAGTAGTTGCGAAAACTTTCATCTGCAACTGCCGTTACACGTACACTACGTGCCTGTCCAGCAGGTACACCTCTTGGGTCTCCAGCTTTAGTCCCACCTACGTAGTACTCAATAGTAGGTTTCGGTACACGATTCACCCGGAAGTCATTCTTCCCTAATAAACTACCAGCATTGCTAACATTCAATGTTAGCTGGGCAGCGCTTGGAACAATCGTGATTTTACCTTTCTCACCAGATGTAATAACCGAACCGCCTTCAGCCGAAAAGCTTGGATTCCACAAAGCGCCTAACTGTGGACTTTGTACACTTAATTTATTTGCGCAACCAAGGTATAAAGGCGGAAAGGAGCCAGATTCAATTTCGTATGAGGGCTTTGCAACAAAGTACTCAGCCGATAAAGGAACTGTCTTTAACCCAGCGGGAGTCTGATAAGCAATTGATCCTGTAAGCGTCCGCTTTGAAAGACCATTTTTGTCATAAGCACCACCCTGCGCCGTAAACTCAATTATACCCTGGCCGTCCTGCACGCGTACTGCGCCACCGTTTAAGCTCATCCGTGGTTGAATACCCGAAGACGATGCCGCTAAAAACATCTGTCCCTTAAATTTGGTACCTGCTACAACTACTTTTGAATCCATGCTTAACATGGCCAGAATCTTGTCAAACTTCACATCCTGCGCACCTACTTTACTGGCCAGAACATCAAGTACTTCACCCTCGATCCGCCGAACATCAGCCTGTTTTTGGCTTAAAACGGCTAAAGCCGCTGGTACAGGCGTTTGCGCAAAGTTAAGTTCAGCAAAATCTTTCCGACGTTGATCAGGCGACCGATTTGCAATCGGATCATCCTTTCCATCGAGCGCCATTGGAGCATATTTTGAACCCGAATATTTCGATACGTTATCTACATACCCATTTAACTGATCTTTCAATTTGAAGGCAGCCCCCTTACGGTCAGTACCAATCATGAGTTGAGCGACTTTCTCTTCCTCGCTCAAATTTTTGATATTACCTGATTCATCACGACCACCGCCCGCATCAACAAGCTGCTCTTTAAGCTTATCTATCTCACCAACTAACCCGGCAGTCAACTGGCGCACTTCATCGGCTTGCTTAACGATGGCCAGATCAGTGGCCCGGTTTCCTGATTTTTCAACTGTAGCCCGAATATTGTCGAACGTTTGCTGGTTAACCTTACTGACGGCACCAGTTGATTGCTCCAGACTATTATTAATTAAAACGAATTTTTCCAGAATGGCCGAAGTAACTTGCAGTGCAAGTAATGCGGTCAAAACCAGATACATCATCCCGATCATTTTCTGACGGGGTGTCTCTTTTGAACCTGCCATGAACTTATGGTAGTGAGAATTAAAAAATTATGGGATGTATAGGTCAAGGTATGGGCTCAGAGTTAAAAAAAGAATAACTCTGAGCCCACAAACTCTATACGTAAGTTTAATTACCGCGCATGGCTGTTAACATGCTGCCGTAAACGCCATTGAGAGAAGCTAGGTTACCAGTCAATTTAGCAAGCTCACTTTTGAACTGTTGCGTATCACGGCTAGCATCGCTCATATTTTCCATAGCTGCCGTCAAGCTACCATAGAAGGCATTCATTGCTTTCAGGTGCTTATTAGTATCCTGCAATTCAAGCTCGTAAACCGCGTTCAGAGCACCCATATTCTTAGTTACTTTTTGGGTCTGATCCCGCAGTTCTTTTGTATCCGCCGTTGCATCAGCCATAGAACTAACGGCCGTAATTGCTGTATTATATGACTTATTCATTTCAGAAAGCGAGCTGGAAGCTGCTTTCACATTGCGTGCGTAATCGTTCGTGGCCACAGTCGCATCCGTAAGGTCAGAGAGCTTAGATACGGTGTCATTCAAATTACGAAAACCTGAGCCCAAACGCTCAAACACATCAGGTGTTACTTTTGCCTGTGCCAGCATCTGATCCATATTACCCGTTAAGCCATTTGCCTGTGGAGCTGGCTTACGAGCCTCACCTTTAAAATCATCGGCCAGTTCAGGATACACTTTTTCCCAGGCATACCCGTCATCTGCTGTTGCAGGATTAGTGAAACTCTGAACGGCATAAAGACCGAAAATAACTACTTCAGTCAATAGACCAGCCGTTAACATAAAACCAAACTGCTCATTATGTGTAATTTTAGCCCACGCTCCGAAAATAACGACGGCCGCACCGGCACTATAAATGGTTGGTACTAAACGATCCCAAAAGAAACTTTCTGACTTTGCTGCTGCCATGATGAACTTGATAAACTATTATTGGTTGGAATAGGTAACTGATTATGGAGTAAACTTTAACGTCCTACACGTAAATTTTGCATAGACTATTACTACAGTCTACCAGATTAACACGTTCAAGTTTCGTTACACCTTCTTCGATGAAGTTTTTTTGCTGCTCTTAGCTTTGCTAGCGCGACCTCCCCGAGCTGATGCAGTACGACCTTCGAGATTGTCCATTACGCAACGGAAACCAATATAAGAACGCTTTTGATCTTCGTATTCGTAATAACGGGTACCCGTTTCAAGGTAATAAGCAATGTCTTTCCAGGAACCACCACGTACTACTTTGCGCGGCTCATCAGCATTCTGATTGTCGGGGTTCATGTCCCATACAATCGCATTGGTATTGTCTGCATACGCATCACGGCACCACTCTGCTACGTTACCAGCCATGTTGTACAAGCCATAATCGTTAGGACTATAGGCTGTTGCTGGAGCAGTATATGGGTAGCCATCAGCATCAAAATTACCACGCTGCGGCTTGAAGTTGGCCAGATAGCAGCCTTTGCCATTTGCTACGTAAGGGTTACCCCAAGGATACTTAGCTCCGCTTTTTCCACCACGAGCGGCCCATTCCCATTCAGCTTCAGACGGTAAACGGAAACCAAAGGATTTGTAACCACCGTCTTTGGTACGGAAATCGTCAAGTGTATTCGTACGCCATTTGCAAAAATGCTTTGCAGCAACCCAGCTCACACCTACCACAGGATATGTGTCAAAAGCAGGATGTCCATAGTAGTGCTCCAGCATGGGATCACCGTTATGGTAAGTAAAGTCATTTTTCCATACGGTCGTATCAGGATAATACTTGGCCATAATTTCTTCTTCGCCCAGTGTCGACACAGAGTCAGCCAGCAGTGCGTTGACATATTGGCGGTATTCATGGTTCGAAATTTCAGCATCATCCATATAAAATGAACTGATTGTTACCTGCCGGTTCATGTTAATCTGAGTAGCCGCTACGTCCTCGTCGGCTTGTCCCATAATAAACGACCCGGATGGAACAAGTACCATGCCAAACGGCGTTGGTTGCTTCCAGCCTTTACGTCCGGTGGCGGTAATTTCACCATTTGTAACGCCTACTTCGCCCTCTTTACCGCCCTTGCCACCGAATTTTGACTTCAGAAAGCCGCAACCTTGCATCAGCAGTACTACTGCAGCGACCATCACTATCCGGGTTGCGTTGACTGTTAACGAGTTATAATTCATCATTGTAAAACTTTTACCTTCTTCTTGTGCGAGACCAGACTAAAAACGAAAATCTATTTGGATATTGTATAGTAAAACTTGGGATCGGCTTTTTTTCTGTTTACAGCCTATCTTTTAGCTAGGTATTTGCCGTTTAAGGAGATAAATTTTCTACTTAAATTAGCCCGTTTCCCAAAAATAAGCTACTGGAAGCAAACTCCCTAATAACCCTGTTACCCAGCTTTGCTACGCTCCAGTAAAGTTCCAAGAACAGTTCTACTTTCTCTTGCATTAATACCGGAAACGTGGTGTCCTTATAATTGGCTTCTTGCGTACATCCGGTGCCGGTAAGGCATAGCCCAGTATGATCTCATGAGACGTTGCGCTTTTTGCCTTTGCACCGTCAGTAATAACATCTAGTGAGTAACCGATACGTAAGGCATTATCACGCAATAGATTAATGCCAATTGTGGCCATAGCAGCATCCTTAAAGCGATAACCTAGTCCAGCCCAGATTCGATTGTCGTATGTACCCAGTAAGTTTACGGCCACTGTAGACCCAGGAAATCCCTGAACTGTGCTGTACTGAACTAAAACTGATGGCTGTACATCAATGTTATAACCAATTCCCAGTCTGTAGCCTGCGGTTAAATAAGCTTTACTATCAGACGGGTCACTTGACCGGTCGGTCACATAGCTGTACTTCGCCTTATTTAAGTGCGTCATGCTGACCCCAATCCAATAGTCAACTGTATTGTAATATACTCCAGCGCCTATATCCGGTTTAAATTGGTTAATACGTCCTCCTGGAATAAGTGGGTCACCAGGATCACTCGGGCGAAACTGGCCATAATCATATCCCTTGTTAAACATACCAGCCTGTACACCTATGGCTAATGTCCCATTCTTAAGCGCTAGCCTATACGCGTATGATATTTGCACCGCCTGATTTATTGACGGACCATATTTGTCATTAAGGGCATAAATACCAATCCCACTATTAATCTTGGCTAGTGGCATGTTGAACGACAAAAGCTGCGTACTCTGTGCGGCACTCTCATCGCCATTACCAATTGTCTGATAGCCCAAATATTGAGTTCTATGCGTAAGTTGAATCCGCGTTACACCTTCCGACCCCGCAGCCGCTGGGTTATAGTATAACGGATTATACATGTATAGACTAAATTGTGGGTCCTGTTGCGCAAAAGCGGTCGGGCCTGCAACCGTCAGCAGGAACAAAGCATAAACGTAGAGTGTGCGAATCATACTGCCTAACCGAAATTCAGAACTACTACTACTCGCTGGTAACAGCGTTCCTGTAAATACTATCACAGTTTACAACTAAACGCCTGTATAATCAAATTATTGGGCCCATTTACATGATGAATGCCGGAAATGAGTCAAAAACCCGATCCCGGCATTCAACGCGTAAATAACTATGATTTTTACGGATTGTTAGTCTTCTTAATGTACAAATCCAGCGCCCCCGTCATAGACGGTGCATTGGGTAACGGCGCTTCAATATCGATCGTTAGGCCAGCATCGGTAATGGCTTTGGCAGTCGTAGGGCCGAAAGCTGCCAGCCGCGTGCCATTTTGGTTAAAGTTAGGAAAATTGCTTAACAGTGAGCTTACGCCCGATGGGCTGAAGAAGGCAATAATATCATAACTCTGGATATCAAGATCCGATAAGTCAGTTGGTACCGTATCGTACATTACGGCCTCGGTAAAGTGTAGACCGCTGGTATCCATAAATTCCGGAATATCATTACGTCGGATATTCGAGCAAGGAAACAGAAACTTCTCGTTCTTATGCTTCCTGATCAGGTCAAACAGCTCTGTAGCGGTTTTAGTCCCGTTGAAGATTTTACGTTTCCGAATGACAATGTATTTCTGCAGGTAATTTGCGGTCTGCTCTGAAATACAGAAGTATTTCATGTCGGCTGGAACCTCAATACGCCCTTCCTGGCAAATCCGAAAAAAGTGATCAATGGCATTTCGGCTGGTGAAGATAATAGCCGTATGTGCCAGGATGTTTATTTTTTGACGACGAAAATCTTTAAATGACTCTCCCTGAATCTGGATAAAAGGCCGAAAGTCAATCTGAAGATTATACTTGCTTCCTAAATCAAAATAAGGTGATTTTTCGTCGGCGGGGCGGGATTGGGTCACTAGAAGCCGGTTAACTTTCGTGAGCCGGTCTTGGGTAGGTTGCATGCTGGTCTCGTTCATTGAATCTCTACTCGGGTCAATCGTTCGTTTTTAGTTTGCAGTTTTTGTTTTTAGCCAAAAAACACGTTTAGGTTAGCCGATTAACCAAAAGCCAGCAACAATAAACTGTAAACCTTTCATCATAGTGCAAAGCGCAAACCTATGATGAGTGGAATCAATTCAACGATACAAAGGTACGAAAATAAATAAAGATTCTTGATAGGCTCCAAGCTTCGGATAACGAAGTATAGCAATATTAGGCGAGCAGCATAAAACCCAATCAATGGTAATAGCAATATACTTTGCGACCACGGCATCGCTGGTGTATTGTAGGCAAGGACAGCCAACAGCAAGGTCAGACACGCAAAAAATAGTAATGACGACTGTAATATTTTAAAATAATGAACTTGTATACTTTCTTCCAATTTATAGAGTCCTCCCATTATTTCCAGCGATACGTATTTGCTTACAAGGCTGCTTAATACGACCACGCTTAACAAAAAAAACTCACCTACTAACCCGCCCAGGCCCTGCTCACCCAGTAACAGCGCCCGCGAAGCAAATACCTCAAGATTACGACTTTGTACGAAAACAATCAGGTAAGCAATGATGAAGCTCAAATTAAGTGTAAATAGCAGATTAACACTGCTTAACGGGCGGTTGATCAGGAACGAATCATCTTGCGACCGTAGCGAAATCAAGTCACGAAAATTGTAAAAACGTTGAAAGGCTCTACGATAAAAGGCAAACAGAAAAGCGTGAGTTGCCAGGAGAAATAACAGCCCAAAGCCCAGGAAATTCTCATAAATTGTTCGAGGTCGGGGCCGAACACTCAGATTATCATCCCGTAGGATGACAGGCTTCTGAGTAGCTGACTTAGGGTAACCGATGAAAAGTTGCTTGTCGTTGATACCCGGAGCCCCGTAAACAGTCAGGAAAATTTCGGGCTGGCGATACGTTCGAAACAGGCTATCAATGCTTAATATTTGCCACTGATTGGCACGAAGTTTTCGTTTGAGAGCCGCATTGATAAACAGATACCCATCCTGACGAGTCGATACCAGTAAATTATAATGCCGGTTACTTTCAAGATCGACATAGGCGCTTAGCGCTGTCTGATCGGCATGTTGCTCAACAATGTATGGTATATAGGCTTTGGCTCCTTCGTCATATACCTGAAAATCGTTACGAAAATCGTGGATCGGATAGAAACGATTCTCCGGACCGATGCCATTAATACGTGTCTGAGCAGTAGCGACTGAAAATACAAAGAGCGAAAGAGTGAGAGAGTGAAAGAGTATTACTATGAACATAGTGGTCCATCTTAATTCACATCTTTTCGCTCTTTCAGTCTTTCGCTCTTTCACTCTTTATTTAATTCTTTCCTAAGGCTTTCAGCATTGTTTCGCCGATTAACGCGGGCGATTCAACGACGTAGATACCACACTCACGCATAATGGCCATTTTAGCTGCAGCCGTATCATCATCCCCACCGACAATGGCTCCAGCATGACCCATCCGACGACCTTTAGGAGCAGTCTGACCCGCAATGAAACCTACAACGGGCTTACGATTCCCGTCAGCTTTTATCCAGCGAGCAGCTTCAGCTTCCATACCGCCACCAATTTCGCCAATCATAACGATCGCTTCAGTGTCGGGATCATTCATCAGCAATTCAACAGCTTGCTTGGTTGTTGTACCAATAATGGGATCTCCCCCAATACCAATGGCTGTTGACTGACCCAATCCTGCTTTCGTCAACTGATCAACAGCTTCATAAGTCAACGTACCGGACTTGGAAACGATACCAACCTTACCTTTCATGAAAATGAAACCTGGCATAATACCAACTTTACATTCCTCAGCCGTCATAACGCCGGGGCAGTTTGGCCCAATTAGCCGCACATCTTTGCCCTCAAGGTAATTTTTTACATTGACCATGTCTTCTGTTGGAATACCTTCGGTAATGCAAATGATAACCTTAATACCAGCCTCGGCCGATTCCATAATGGCATCGGCAGCAAAAGCAGGTGGCACAAAAATGATGGAAACGTTGGCACCGGCTTCATCAACAGCCTGTTGAACAGTGTTAAACACGGGCCGGTCGAGGTGGGTCTGGCCACCTTTGCCGGGCGTTACGCCCCCAACGACGTTGGTACCATACTCGATCATCTGTTGGGCATGAAAACTGCCTTCAGAGCCGGTAAAGCCCTGGACGATAACTTTGGAGTCTTTGTTAACTAAAACACTCATGACGGTTTGTAAATCGTTGGCGATACGGTTATCTAATACCAACCCGGATAGACGAAAGAAAAACGAGTTTCAACATTCGGAAGGGTCTTTCTTCTTCCGTCCATTCGACTTGTTACCCTAAAAAGTTGGGCAAAAGTAGCCGAATCTTCGTAAATTACGTGATGATTTTTTCGCACATCCTTTCCGGCTTTATTCTGGCCGGGGCGGGCATCGGAGTATTCTGGCATTTTTTTGGGCGAATTGCGCTCTTTAATCGGTTATTGTGGGGGTTTTTCTTGCTAACAACCTCACTAGCCGCACTGATTAGCGTGGTTCATTTTGCGGGGTATGAATCGCTCGAACCTCTACGCCAATCTATGATTGTGCTATCCGATAGCCTGGGGGTTGTATGTGCCGTAACGGCGGTTTATGCCCTGCTGAACCAGCGTACGCTTTCGCTGATAACCTTTGTTGCAACAATCCTCTTTGGCTTATTCCTGTTTATCAGCCTATCGCTGCCTGATGGACGGGTTTTTACGCCGATCGTGCCCTCTTTGGGTATTTTAGTGCTTATGCTACTGGCCGTTTTTTCGCTACTTCAACGGAACAAGCGAGGATTATGGGTCGTCCTGGCGGCCATGATGATGGGACTTGCGACTAAAGCCGATTCGTTCAACAACTTCGTCCATCCTACTGATTTCTATCACTATGCTACTACATTAGCCCTCTGGTTTTTCGGAAAAGCGTCAGACTGGCGTGCTGGAACCCGGTTAATTGAAAAGAAGTGAGGCAAATAAGCCCTGAAAAAAAAGTGGGCGATCCGGTTAACTAATCCCTTCTTCAATCAGTTACTTCGTCACTTATTTTTCGGTTACCAACTACTCAACGAACGTGAATTTCCCGGAATTAACTCACGATTCAGCCGAAGCGGCCAGGGCCGCCCGCTTAATCTATGTGAGTGATACAATGCCTGGCATTAGCCGCCAGGGCAGCCCTAGCCAGTTTAAATATTTTGATCAACAAGGTCATGAAGTAGACGATGCTGAAACGCTGGCCCGAATTCGTAGTATGGCTTTGCCCCCCGCCTGGGAGAATGTCTGGATTAGCCCTAAAGTGAACAGTCATTTGCAGGCGACGGGCATTGATACCAAAAATCGAAAGCAGTATCGGTATCATTCTAAATGGAATGCCATTCGGAGTCAGACAAAGTTCTTTCGGATGGTGGCTTTTGGCGAGGCCCTGCCCCTACTCCGTACTCGATTGGCCAGCGATCTCAAAACCCGTGAATTGTCTCGGGAGAAAGTTATTGCCATTGCCCTGAGTGTGATGGAACAAACCCTGATTCGAGTGGGTAATGCTTCGTACGAAAAAGAGTATGGTTCGTATGGCTTAACAACCTTGAAAGACCGGCACGTGAAACTGGAAGGCACTGAAGCACGGTTTAGCTTTAAAGGGAAGAAAGGAATTTACCACGATATCACGCTCCACGACCGGCGGTTATCCCGTTTAGTGAAAGCCTGCCGCGATATTCCTGGCAAAGAGTTATTCCAGTATTTCGACGAAAGTGGAAACCGCCATCCTATTGACTCCGGCATGGTTAATACGTACTTGCGTGAAACAATGGGTGATGATTTCTCAGCAAAAGATTTCCGGACCTGGGCTGGTACGGTGAACGCTTTGCGGCTTCTAGCCCAGTTAGAACCCTGTGACACGGAGAAAGAGCTGAAGAAAAATGTAAATACAGTTTTAGACGAGGTATCTCATCAATTAGGGAATACACGCACTGTCTGCCGGAAACACTACGTGCACCCGCAAATACTGGAGGCCTATGAATGTCAGGATTTGAACCCGTACATCAAGCAAAAAGCACACTTTAGGCAAACAAGCCCACACGGACTTGACGGCATCGAAAAACTGTTGCTAAAGTTCCTGAAAGATCAGGTAAAGAAGCCTGTTAAATCAGCGAAGTGAGTCGCTTTTGGGCGTCTCTGGTGCGTTGGCCTTCCGGATTTTTATACCCCGATTCGAAGCCCACTCTTCAGCTTTGGCCGTTGCAATCGCAATGGCTCGTTTCTCGTCGGTGCCATCAGCGAGCAACGCGTTGGCAATGTCGATGGCTTTGTTACGTACCGGCGCCATGAAATTCTTCAACGAATCGGGATATTCTTTCTTTGTCCAGGGCATACCAGCTGAGTAGTTAGTGAATTATCTACAATAACTGCATCCCCCGAGAAACTGTTTACTGACGGCCAAGCTCCTGGGTAATGGTGCTGCTCAGGCGCAGGAGTTCGATCTCAGCCGTTTTGGAATTAAACTCAGCATCGATCAACCGAAGCTGAGCATCGAGGAGGTTACGCTGTACATCGCGAAAACCAACGGCCGTTAAGGTCCCCAATCGATATCGATCGTAGGCAATATCCACGTTTTGTGTGGTGATTTTATAGTTCTGAATTTCGAGCGATAATAATTGCAAATTGGTTTTGTACTGCTGATACGTCTGCGTCAGGGCCAGATCAAGTTGTACACGCTGGTCATTCGCCTGGTACTCTGCGGCTAGTGCGTTCACAGAGGCTACCTGGTTTAGCCGACGCTGATTAAATCCATTAAAAATTGGCACCGATGCCTGAATACCATAGGTAAAGCCATTATTTCGGGCAGTGGCAACGGTCGTGTTGCCTCCCTGGTTATTGGTGTTTGTGTAAGTATATCCAGACAATAGATTAAGCGTTGGAAGCTGTTGCGCTTTCGCTAGCTTTATGTTGATATCCGCTACACGCCGGTTCAGAACAGCAGCGGCCAACAAGGGATTATTGCTAATCAATGATTCACGTAATTGTTCCAATGCTAGATTGGAGCGAACTAGAATCGTATCACGTACTGCGAATTCAGTGCTAGGATCACGTACTAAAAGCGCGTTAAGCAAAATTTTAGCGTTGCTCAAAGCCAGTTGCTGGGCGATGAGAGCCGCACTATCTACATTATAATCAACCTGAGCTGTCAGATAGTCAACTTTCGAGAAGCTCCCTACTTCAAAATTAGTCTTGGCAAGGTCGAGCCGATACTGGGATATATCAAGCGCCTGTCGTACAGCAAGCAATCGTTGCAATTGACGCACGACATCATAATAAGATGTTGACACCCTGGCCACGGTTGCCTCAATGTTGGCTCGCGTATTTACTTCACTGATCCGGACTAACTCTTTCAATTGATCGAGCACATAGAACGTAGCAAAACCGTTGAAAATCGTCCAGTTCAGATTTAGACTGATTGTCGTGTTTTTACTGATGACCCCCGGCCGGTCGGTTGGAGACGTAGTGGGTACCAGGTAGGTCTGACGCAGGTGCTGATTGGAATTATTGTTGGTCAGGTTACCGAACAAAGTAGGTAAGATACCCGCATTACCCAGCGTATTATTGTAGGCAGCTACCTGTTGCTGGGTTTGCGTTACCTTGATTTGATAGTTTTGAGCCAGTGCTGTTTGAATAGCATCAGCCAGTGTAATTACTTCCCCCTGCTGCATAATGGTAGCATTACGCAGGGCACGCTGAATAGGAGTTTGGGCAGGTTGTTGAGCGAAGGCCGAAAAAGATAAACAAGTGAAAAGAATCCAACTGCTGAGCTTCATTGAATTAAGGTTAACGAGAACGATCTGGACAAAAATACAAGAATCTACGATTAGCTGGTTGGCTTATTAACTTTCGATTATCTTGCAATCTTTCCCAACCATCCATTATGAAACATCTTTTGCGCTTAATGGCGCTCTTGCCGATCTTATTACCCAGTTGTACATCCCGGAAAAAGGCCGATTTGCTCGTTACTAATGCCCGTATATATACCGCCGATTCGAGCTTCTCCACGGCGGATGCCTTTGCGATAAAAGATGGAAATTTTCTAGCGGTTGGCTCTACTCAAGACCTTGCAAATCAGTATGATGCCGAAACTACGGCCGATTTAAAAGGGCAACCCGTTTACCCTGGATTTTACGATCCTCATGCGCATTTCCTGGGACTGGGACAGGTGCTTGATCAGGCCGATCTGGTTGGGGCGAATTCCTACGATGAGGTGATTGAGCGACTAAAAAGTTTCTATCAAAAACACCCGAAAATACTGTGGCTCACGGGGCGGGGTTGGGATCAAAATGACTGGACAGACAAAGAATTTCCGACGAAAGAGAAATTAGATGCCGCTTTCCCGAATATTCCAGTTGCCTTAATGCGCGTGGATGGCCATGCTCTGCTCGTCAATTCAAAAGCACTTAGACTGGCAAACGTAACAGCCGGATCGAAGATGCCCGGTGGCGAAATTTTAGTTATAAATACTCAGCCCACAGGCGTGCTCGTAGATAATGCCATGCAGCTTATCAAACGGGTCATTCCACAACCTGATAACACCGACAAGGCACGTATGCTGTTAAATGCCGAGAAATCCTGCGTCGCCCTGGGTCTAACAAGCATATCAGACGCGGGTATCAGCCCCGATGAAATCAACTTGATTGACAGTCTGCAACGTACTGGCAAACTCAAAATCCGTGATTATGCGATGATTAGCCTTGGCGAGCCGAATATAAATTATTTCCTCAAACGTGGTCCTTTCCAGACGGAGCGCCTAACCGTTCGTGCGTTCAAACTCTATGCTGACGGAGCGCTTGGTTCTCGCGGGGCTTGCCTCCGACGTCCTTACAATGATCGTCCGGAAACAGGCGGCTTTTTGCTTCTCAGTCCGGCTGAGCTGGAACGTGTAACGAAGTTGCTGTACGAGTCAAAGTTTCAGGCCAATACCCACTGCATCGGCGATTCGGCCAATCACCTCATGCTTGATCTGTATGGCAAATTGCTAAAAGGTAAAAACGATCGCCGGTGGCGTATCGAACACGCGCAGGTTGTCTCGGCGGAGGATGTCTGGAAATTTGGGCGATATTCGGTCATTCCCTCCGTTCAACCAACTCATGCTACGTCGGATATGTACTGGGCTGCCGACCGATTAGGGCCGGTTCGGGTAAAGGGCGCCTATGCTTTTAAGGATCTCATGAAACAGAATAGCCTGATTGCTTTTGGCAGTGATTTCCCAGTCGAAGCTGTTAATCCACTATTCGGTTTTCATGCGGCCGTAGCCCGGCAGGATGCGAAAAACTTTCCAGATGGTGGCTACCAAATGGAAAACGCCGTTGACCGTAAATCAGCTTTGCTGGCAATGACTCGCTGGGCGGCTTATGCGTGTTTCGAAGACCACCTTCGCGGCAGCATTGCGCCGGGCAAACAAGCTGATTTTGTCGTGCTTGATCAGGATATAATGACCGTTCCCAATCCACAATTACGGCAAACTAAAGTACGCCAGACATGGATTGGCGGTGAGCGGGTTTACTAGTTAAACCACCTGTAGGATTTGATACGTCAGTTTATTGAACGTAGCAGAATCGCCGATTTTCTTGCCCGCTAACACGGTGGCAATAGGCGAGGCAGCTGAAACAGCAAAGTAATCGTTGCCCTCGAACGTAAGTTTGCCTGCACTGATACTGATGAAAAAAGCACCCCGATTCGTAATCACTAAACTTCCCGGCTGAATACTATCATACGGCTTATCTATGTTCAGCCGGCTTAATTCCTGATTTAGTTTCATGGCTTCAGCCAATAGCTGCGCATGTCGGTCCCGCTCCAGTTGTGCCATCGCCCGACCTGTTTCGTATTTGTCGCCCGCGCTACTTTTCGATTCAGAATTCGCCGATTCCTGGACAGCCTGCATGGCCTCTTTAGCCGTATCGATACGTTGCTGTACGTAGTGCTGGCATAAGGCAAGAAGTGCCTCTTTCGTTTGTTGATCCGTACCTATCACGTTATAAATTTCCTTTTTTCATTTCATTTATTGCGAAATTAGCCGCCCGTGCAGTTAAGGCCATAAACGTAATGGATGGGTTCTGAGAGCCGGTTGAGGTCATGGCTGCCCCATCGGTAACAAATACATTCTTCACGGTATGTAGTTGATTATGTGCATTGAGCAGTGATGTTTTCGGATCACGACCCATCCGGACACCACCTACTTCATGAATATCGAGACCAGGGTTTCGGTGATCATCGTACGGCTTAATATTTTTACAACCCGCTTTGTCCAGCATCTCAGCACCCTGTTCCAGGAAGTCTTTCATCACCTTCAGGTCGTTATCGGTGTAGTCGATAGACGTCACGAGTTGCGGAATACCCCAGGCATCTTTTTGGTCGGCGCTAAGCCGCACGTGGTTTTCGTACCGCGGAACGGTTTCTGCCTGCATCATCATGAACACGTTCCAGGCTCCCGGATCACTTAATTTGTCTTTAAATCCGGCCCCAAAACCTTCCTGTGACGCCCCTAGATGCCAGTTAGAACGGGCAGCGCTGAAAGCCACCATATAGCCCCGCTGAAAATCCATTTCCTGTTTACGAACGTTCCGGAAATTGGGCATAAAGGCCGTTGTTGGTCGACGTCCGTAATAATATCCATCTTCAAAACCTTCGTAATCAGCGACAATATTGCCTCGATAATTATGAAACGCTACGTATCGACCCAGCAGATCATTATCATTTCCCAAACCATTTGGAAAGCGCTTTGACGTAGAATTCAGCAACACAAGGTTTGTATTCAAACAGGCCGCATTGACAAAAATAATCCGCGCATAATACTCCGTCATTTGCTTCGTATGCGTGTCAATTACCCGAATACCCGTCGCTTTTCCCTTGGTTTCATCGTAAATAATCGAATGAACGACAGAATCGGGACGTAGCGTTAGCTTGCCGGTCTTAGCGGCCCACGGAATCGTAGAGGAATTACTACTGAAGTAACCACCGTAGGGGCAACCCCGATAGCACAAATGCCGCGCCTGGCACTGCGCCCGTCCCTGATCATAGTGAATCTGCTTCGGCTCAGTCAGGTGCGCACACCGGCCAATGATAATGTGGCGGTCTTTGTACTGCTCGGCAACACGCTTCTGAATGTGTTTCTCAACGCAGTTCAGTTCCCAAGGTTTCAGGAATTCACCATCAGGAAGCGTTTCCAATCCATCTTTATTTCCACTGATACCCACGAATTTCTCAACGTGGCTATACCAGGGCGCGATGTCTTCATACCGGATTGGCCAATCGACGGCTGCTCCATCGCGGGCATTGGCTTCAAAATCAAACTTGCTCCACCGCTGCGTCTGCCGTGCCCAGATCAGCGATTTGCCACCAACCTGATAGCCCCGAATCCAGTCGAACGGCTTTTCCTGCACGTAGGGATGCTCGGCATCCTTCACGAAAAACTGCTGCGTGCTCTCATCCAGGGCGTAGCACTTTGTCGCAATGGGGTTTTTCTGATCAAAGGCTTCAGGCATTCGGTTCCGATGTGGAAACTCCCAGGGATTCTGCGTTGCCGTCGGATAGTCAACAATATGCCGAACGTCACGACCGCGCTCCAGAACGAGCGTTTTTAATCCTTTCTCGCAGAGTTCCTTAGCCGCCCACCCTCCACTAATGCCAGAGCCAATGACGATGGCATCATAAATGCAAGCCGCTTTGGCATCGCCGTTAATATTCATAAATGGCGTCGTTTAACTATAAAAGTACAAAACTCAATTATCTATACCGTATTGACTCGACTAGATTTTGACAATAAAATTATTGCTAAATTATTTGACAATATTTTTATTGTTAATATATTTGACAATAATTTTATTGTCAAATGAGAAACGTTATTGGTCAGGCCGTATCTGGAAGTGATTTCTTCGAGCGTCCGCAGGTAATCAGCAAAATACGTCGCGCCATTCGCAATGGTAGCTCTATATATCTGTCAGCACCCCGACGAGTTGGTAAAACATCGGCGATGAATTTCCTTCAGGATAATCCTGAAACGGGACAACACTACGTCTATGTAATCACACAATCCATTGATTCGGTGGATGGTTTCTATAAAGAGTTAGCGAAACAAGTGATTGACAGCCCAGCTTTTCGAACGATGTCGAAAGTGACGGATACACTAAAAAAGGTAGCTAGTGGATTATTACAACGTATCAATTTGAAAGTATCGGTTCCATTTCTGGATGTTTCTCTCGATAAAGGAGAACCGATAAATTTCCAGACGGACCTGGAGAAACTGCTGGAAGAATTAGACCTAGATGGCGGTAAGCTTATTATCATGGTTGATGAGTTTACGGAAACGCTCGACAATATATTTCTCAAGCACGGCAAACAGGAAGCCCGACGTTTTTTGCAACTATTTCGCGAACTAATGCACAACCGCAAGCTGGCAAACAAGGTGCAGTTTCTGCTAACGGGTTCCATTGGCTTACAGCCGTTAGTGAAAAAACTTGACGCCAGCGATCTTGTCAATCAACTTCAATACGTTGATATTCCGCCATTAACCGAAGAGGAAGCTTGTACTCTTTTTCGGAAACTCATAGAACTTGAAGGGATTCAGATCGATGACGAAACTGTTCGCTTTATTCTGCAAAAGATTGACTGGTTAATGCCTTTTCATGTGCAATTACTGGTGCAGGAAGTTATCGATGTGTATGAAAGCAACGGCAATCCAATTGATCGCCAGAAAGCGGAGAAAGCGTTTCAGCAGGTGTTTCACCAACGTAACAAAATCTATTTCGAACAATATTACGAGCGTCTGAAAAAACGGCTTGAACCCGGCGCGGAATATCTATTTGTACATGACGTACTGAACCGAGCCACCGAAGAAATACCATTAGAGAAATCCGTTGTTCATGATCTGGCTGTTAAACACGGTATTGCCGATAACTATAAGGCAACTGTTGAGTCACTGGAATACGACGGCTACTTACACCAAACGGACGATAACAAAGCGTACCGATTTAATTCATCCATTCTCAAAATCTGGTGGAAAAAATATGTCAGCTAACTCACAACCGCTAATTGCCACGATCTATAATCCACATAATCAGAGCAAAGAAGCGCTGATTGCCGGATTCATTGCCCGCAAGCAAAAATTCGAACGGCTCTTCCGTGACATACGCGACTCGCCCATGACCAAGCCCGAGCAACATTATCTTATTCAGGGGATTCGGGGAATGGGCAAAACGACGCTGTTGCTACGTATCGCTTACGAAATAGATAATATGCCAGCGCTACGCGAGCGACTTATTCCGATCGTATTCAACGAAGAAGAGTACGGCATTAGCTCGCTGGCCGATGTGTGGGAACGTACTGCGCAGTATCTCGGCGAAACCGACGTAGCGTTTGCGGATTTATACGACCTAATGACGAAACAATACGGTCAGGAAGATTACGAACAACAAGCTCTACAGACGCTCATTGGTGCGCTTCAACAACGAAATAAAAAACTGTTATTGCTCATTGATAACATCGGCGACGTACTGAAAAAATTAGATACTCAGGAAGAACAACGCCTGCGTGAAGTGCTGCTCACTAAGTCAGAACTACGGCTAATTGGCGCTACGTCGGTGGCTATTGAGCAAGTGCATGACTATACCAAACCGTTCTACGAGTTCTTCAAAATCATTCATTTAGATGGTCTTTCACAGCAGGAAGCCATCGACTTGTTTTTAAAATTGGGCGAAACGTATCACACTGAGGCTGTGCAGCAATTGATCGAACGCCAGCCGGGACGTATCGAAGCCATCCGCCGACTAACGGGCGGAGTAATTCGGACAATGGTCTTGCTATTTGAGATTCTTGTCGAAAATGATTCAGGCTCCGTTTTTCGCGATCTGGAAGTATTACTCGACCGCGTTACACCTCTCTATAAGCATCGCATGGACGATCTGCCCGCTCAACAGCAAAAGATTATGGCTGCGCTGGCTACGGCGTGGGATGCTGCTAACACAAAAGAATTGGCTCAGGTCGTACGGCTGGAAAGCAAAGTGGTTTCAGCTCAATTGAAGCAATTGATTAATAGTGGCCTTGTCGAAAAAATAGAAACCAACACTAAAAATCACCTCTACCGGCTCGAAGAACGATTTTTCAATATCTGGTATCTTATGCGTTTCGGTCGCAAAACCGACCAGCGGGTGCTTTGGTTGATACGCTTTTTCGAAACGATGTTTGAAGGCGATGCTGAGTGGATGCAGGAACGTATTGATGGCCATTTACAAGCAATGGAAATTGGAAATTTAGATCCAGAAGCAGCTTTGTTTTTGACAACAGCGTTCGCAGGGGTTTTAAAGGATGAGGAGATGGAAGATATACTGAAAAAGAAAACAGTACTTTTTTTAACTAATCAAGGAAGATATGACTTATTAAATGATGTGTCATCTAAGTACAGTGAAGTAGAAAGATTACTGCGAGAACATAATTATCAGAAGGCTGTTACTCATTTAGAAAACTTTCACAATCGGACTACAAGGGTATTACTAGATATTATATCATGTTATGTTTTTTTAAAAGATTTTGAAAAAGCTAAAGAAATATTAATAGAATTATTTATTAGCCATAAAATCGATAACAAAAACTTCTTAATATCACACCCAAATCTATATGTAAATAATAATACAAAAAATACAAAATATAGACTACTTGTACCCCTATTAGTATTTGAAGGCATATGTCTCATTCTTATAGTGCCTGATCCTGAATACTTGCCAGATGATGTAATTAATATTGAAACTGAAAAAATATTATTCTTTTCAAAAAGCTTCAATGATGATTTAAAGAGTGAAATCGCTTTAAGATATTTCTTATCTGTAGACATTTCTAGAAAAGAACTTGCTTTACAAATCACGAGTGATCTCCCTAATACAATTGATCCTTCAAATTCCGCACAGATAAGATTTTTATTGTCTAAAAAAATTATTCAACTGTGGAACAATATCTTTCAAGGGCTTGAAGAATTAGTTCCTTTAAAGGAACCTACCTTGGTAAGATTTTCCTCAAAGGATAATGGAGGTGATGTAGCAACATTGTTTTTACGTTTGCTCCTCGCAAAAAAACAATACCATACCGCTTACAACTATTTCACTCAAGAAGAATGGCAATTAAAAGATCGCTTCAAACCGCTGTATTACGCTACGTTGTATTTCCTTAAAGATGAATATCCGACCGAGTACCTGCGTATGGGGCCGGAACTCAAAGAAACAGTAGACGACATTCTGGCCGAAGTCGCGCAGATGGCAATTGATTATGCTTAAACCCCGCTCCTAACAAAATCCAGTGTTTCAATCGGTTTTGCAAACAACCTGCGTTGCTTTGGGCTTATCCACCTATAAACACCCAGACTTAGAAGGCTTCAAAAAGCGTCTAAGTCTGTTAACAGCAACGTTATGGAAGCTAAAATTCCCCCACAGCATCAGGATATTCAGCCCGGTATTGAAGCCGAACTGGACCCGCAGCCTAAGGTGATCCGGTATCTTTACAAAGGTGCTAACAAATTGAAAGACAAAGTCGCACTCATTACGGGTGGCGATAGTGGCATTGGTCGGGCGGTGGCCGTTCACTTCGCCCGAGAAGGCGCCGACGTAGCGATTTCGTATACGCCCCGCGAAGAGGTCGATGCGCAGAGAACCAAAGAGTTAGTTGAAGCCGAAGGCCGGAAATGCCTGCTACTGCCGGGCGATATTCGGCAGGAAACGTACTGTAAGTATATTGTAGATAGTACGGTTGAGCAACTCGGCAAACTCAATATTCTGGTCAATAACGCCGGGTTACAACTACAACATAAAACCCTTGAAGAGGCTACCGACGACGATTTATTGGCTACGTATGAAACCAATATCTATTCGTTTTTCCGGGTTACCAAAGCCGCCGTGCCACACCTGCATAAGGGCGACACGATCATCAACACTACGTCGATCACGGCCTATCAGGGTCGTGCTGACCTACTCGAATACTCGTCTACCAAGGGTGCGATCATGACTTTTACTCGGGCCTTATCAAGCAACCTGATTACCAAAGGGATTCGGGTCAATGCCGTAGCACCCGGACCGATCTGGACACCGCTTAATCCGTCTTCAGTCTCGGCGAAAGAAGTCGCTGAGTTTGGCAAAGACGTACCAATGAAACGCCCCGGTCAACCCAGCGAAGTAGCGCCCGCCTATGTGTTTCTGGCCTCGGAAGATGCTTCATACATCACAGGACAGGTCTTACACCCCAACGGTGGAACAATTGTAAATGCGTAAAAACAAGTCGTCAGTAGATAATCAATAGTCGTTAGCTAAGAACAGCTATCGGATGAAGTTCACTATTTACTGACGACTATCGACTCATGACTACTATGGACCAAATGGAAATTGAAACCAAGCCCCAGCATCAGAACGCGCAGCCGGGCCTGGAATATGAAATGGACCCGCAACCGATTTATATTCGGGATGATTATCAGGGGGCAGATAAATTAAAAGACAAAATTGCCGTCATCACCGGTGGCGATTCGGGAATTGGCCGGGCAGTAGCCATTCATTTTGCCCGCGAAGGGGCTAACCTGGCTGTACTTTATCATCCACGTGAGGAGCAGGACGCGCAAAAAACGAAAGCGCTCATTGAAGCCGAAGGGCGAAGTTGCTTATTGATTCCCGGCGATTTGAAGCAGCTATCTTTTATTCAGGAAGCGGTCAGTACTGTTATCGATACGTATAAACACGTCAATATTCTGGTAAATAACGCGGCTAACCACGTTGAGCAGAAGGAATTTATTGACATATCGGATCAGCAAATGCGCGAAACGTTCGAGCTGAACATTCTGGCCATGTTCCGGCTCACGAAAGCCGTATTGCCGTATATGGCTGAAAACGATTGCATTATTAACACGACGTCGGTCGTATCCTATCGGGGAAGTGAAGCCCTAATTGATTATGCATCAACTAAAGGAGCTGTGACGGCCTTCACGCGTTCGCTGTCGCAAAATCTGATTGAGCGCAAAATCCGCGTGAACGCTGTGGCACCCGGCCCGATCTGGACACCTTTGATTGTGGCGACGAAAACGCTCGAAGAAGTTAAGGAGTTTGGCAAAGATGTACCCATGGAACGTCCCGGCCAACCAGCGGAACTAGCCCCTGCCTACGTGTTTCTGGCGTCGGAAGATGCATCGTATTTTGCCGGTCAGGTCATCCATGTCAACGGGGGCGAGGTTGTCAATTCGTAGCGTTTCGATAGTTCTAAGCTATATTTATAGTCGTTCTGAAATACTATTCGGAACGACTTTTTTTATGGAAACGACTGCCTCTGCTCCACTTACTGTGCCCCTGGTTCCGGGTCTGCCGCTGATTGGCAACACGCTTGCGTTCTTCCGCGATCCATTAAGTACGCTACAAACCTTGCAGCGTCAACAAAATCGTATGGTGCATCTTCGGATTGGCGGACGACACCAATATCTGGTTTTCAGCCCCGAAGACAGCAAACACATTTTACAGGAAAATCACCGCAATTACGGTCGGTCGCCTGCGTTTCAGGTACTCAAAATTTTTTTAGGGAACGGACTGCTCACCAGCGAAGGTGATTTCTGGCGTCGGCAACGGCGACTAGCTCAACCTGCCTTTCATCGTCAGAAATTAGCAGCGCTGGCGCAGACGATGATCACTGAAACGGCGAACTGGATCGATGAATTGAAGCAAAGTAATCGAACACAGCCAGTGAACGTGTCACAGGCATTTATGGACGTAACGATGCGGATTGTCTGCAAAACACTGTTCGGTTCCGATGTAGCAGCCCAGCTTAGTGGATTATCATCGGCGCTCGATACGTTGAATTACATGGCCAATGAACGTCTGGTATCACCGTTGCGCTTGCCACTGCATTGGCCAACCCCTGGTAATCTCCGCTTTCGGCGGGCAAGCACCCAGGTCGATTCGTTTATTTACGGATTAATTAACCAGCGCCGAAAAAACGGGAACGCCGATCAGGGCGACGATCTGCTGGGCATGTTGATCAGCATAGAGGATGAAGAAATGGGCGACTGGCCCGGCTCTGGGCGCATGTCAGACCAGCAATTGCGTGATGAATGCGTTACGTTGTTTGCTGCTGGTCACGAAACGACAGCGGTCTCTATGGCCTGGACGCTCCATTTATTAACGCAACATCCCGACGTAGTTGCCCAGCTTCGGGCAGAGAGTCAATCGGTGTTGGGCGATGCCAAAATACCATCTGCTGATGCTTTTCGTGCCCTCCCCTACGCATTACAGGTCGTACAGGAGTCGCTACGTCTTTATCCACCGGCCTGGATCATGAGCCGCCTGGCACTGGGCGATGATCCGATTGGATCGTACACCATCCCGGCAGGCGCTACAGCGCTGGTGTGCCCCTACCTACTTCACCGAGATCCCACAAATTGGCCTGATCCCGAACGCTTCGACCCAGATCGATTTGCGCCGGGTGGCATCAAAGAGCAGTTGCATCCTTACGCATACCTGCCTTTTGGAGGAGGTCCGCGCCTGTGTATCGGCAATCAATTTGCTCTGATGGAAATGCAGATTTTACTGGCGATGATGGTACGTAATTTTGATTTTCAGCCAGTGCCAAGCCAACGCATTAGCCCTAAACCGTTGATTACGCTACGTCCTAACAAGCCGATTCAGGTAGTTTTAGCATAATGGCTAATTATACTTTTTAAAGAATCTGTTTATTTAACCGTTTCACGATATCAATTAAAAAGGTCACCTTACAGACGATTAACTTTTTTCAGTAACAAAGTCCGTGAAACTGGGTTGCATCTTTCGTAGATGGCATTGACTTTCTGATCCTTTTACTCAAACTTAGTTAATCCATTGATGCTTTTGTTTCAATTCATCTTAAAGGCGACACAATGAGACTACAAATTCATGCCGTGCGATTCACGGCCGATCAAAGCCTGTTAGATTTTATCCAGGCTAAACTTGATAAGTTAGACACTTTTCATGACCGTATCGTTAGCGGAGAAGTGTTTTTACGACTGGAAGGAGCTGACTCCAACAAGGTCAAGGAGAAAATAGTCGAAGTACGACTACTGATTCCGGGCAAAGAAATTTTCGTCAAAGAACATGATAAAAGTTTCGAGAGTGCCACCGACCGGGTGATGGATGTCCTGAAAGACAAGCTCGTTCGGTTCAAGCAAAAACGAAATGACATTTCCAGCCCGGCTATTACTGAGGCTAAATCCCGAACAGAAGAAGACGAGATTTTTGAAATCGATGAGTTATAAACCAATCGTTTAAATAAAAAGAAAGCCTCTCCAAAAATTGATTTTGGAGAGGCTTTCTTTTTATTTATAATGCGAGCAAGAGCCCGCAAAGGTTTAAAGTCCTAAGTTCGCCGGCTTCCGCCCGCGTTACTTACAGGCCGAAAGCGGCTTTGACTTTATCCGTAAAATCAAGTTTTTCCCAGGTAAACAGCTCAACTTCCATCGTTTTAGTCTGACCGTTCGAGCCAAACGTTTTGGTAACAACTTCGTTCTTACGACCCATATGGCCATAAGCAGCCGTTTCAGAATAAATTGGATTGCGAAGTTTCAGCCGCTGTTCAATAGCGTAGGGACGCATATCAAAAATCTCGGCAACTTTCTCGGCAATTACGCCATCGTGCATATCCACTTTGGAAGTTCCGTACGTATTTACGTATAAACCGCAAGGCTTCGCTACGCCGATGGCATACGACACCTGCACCAGCACCTGATCGCAAAGGCCAGCTGCCACTAGATTTTTAGCAATATGACGGGTAGCATAAGCGGCTGAACGGTCTACTTTGGAAGGATCTTTACCCGAAAAAGCACCACCACCGTGTGCACCCTTACCACCATACGTATCAACAATAATCTTACGACCCGTTAGACCCGTATCACCGTGCGGACCACCGATCACGAATTTACCCGTTGGGTTGATGTAATACGTAATGTTATCCGTGAAAAGACTGTGCAACTCGGCTTTCTGAGCGGCCTTAACCCGGGGAATAACAATGTTGATGATGTCTTCCTTGATTTTCTTCAGCATCGTTTCGTCATCAGCGAAATCGTCGTGCTGTGTCGAAACAACAATCGTATCGATCCGGATAGGCTGATCATCGTCCGAGTACTCAATTGTTACCTGCGACTTGGCGTCAGGCCGCAAATACGGCATTAGCTCAATTTCGTTATTCCGTATCACCGACATTTCACGCAGGATGGCGTGAGCCAGATCCAACGGTAAAGGCATGTAATTATCAGTTTCATTGGTAGCATACCCAAACATCATACCCTGATCGCCAGCACCTTGTGCATTGGCTAAAGTTTCGAAATCGTCATTGGCAACTTCACGATCAACGCCCTGGTTAATGTCGGCAGATTGGTCGTGCAAGGCCGAAAAAATACCACACGAGTTGGCCTCAAACATGTATTCGCTTTTGGTGTAGCCGATTTTGCGGATCACCTCGCGCGTAATTTTTTGAACGTCTAGGTACGTATCGGTTTTTATTTCGCCAGCCAGAACTACCTGGCCAGTCGTTACGAGCGTTTCACAGGCTACTTTACTGGATGGATCAAACGCCAGAAAGTTATCAATTAGCGCGTCGGATATTTGATCGGCGACTTTGTCGGGGTGTCCCTCAGAGACAGACTCGGAAGTGAAGAGATAAGGCATTGCTGCTGCGTGTGACTTGGTTTGAAACTACAAAGCTACAAGTTTCTAGGCAGGGGACAAGCTTAATAAGAGTATGAGGTTGGTTCAGCCGATTGCCTTCCTGCGCAATACATCAAAAAAAGCATAGACGAAGGGTAAAAAAGGCATAGTAGCAAATAACCGCAGTTCGTCAATAAACCGGGTATCCTCATCTAAAAATGTGAAAACACGGTGATGATTCTCGGCGTAAACCCGGGTAAAAATATCATCGGCATTATGGCGGTGTTTCTCCAGTACGTTCAAAAAAATACTGTCGTAAAGTTTGAACCGGCCAGCAAACCACGACGACCGCCGATTCGGCTTACCCGTTTCTGCCAGATTTTTAACGATAGCTTGCAAATAACGTTGAGTCCGCTGGAAAGTATAGCCAGTAGATGGCTTTGTGAACCCCCCCGACGTACCAATTCTGATGATGTGTTCAGCATGGTTTTCCTCTGTCGACTCATCAGACATTGGGATAACCCCATATTCAGTTTCGCAAATTTTGTAGCCACCCGTGTCTAAAAAGTGGTCAATGTACTGAAGGAGTTCCGCTTCATATTCAGCATCTGTCAGAAGCTGGTCATTGAAAAGCGTAAACTCAACCAGAGCCGTTTTTTCATCAAAAGGCAATATGTACATAAACCGACAATCACCATGCTGGGCCACCCGAAAATCCATAAGTTCAGGCTGATTCTGGTTAAAGCATGGTTTCTCGGCTGTAATCACCCAGCCCTTGAAATGCTGGAGAAGATTATGATTTTCAGACTGATCTAACTTCAGCGCGAATGTACTATCAAACACGTAGTCAGCAAGATAAGGCTCATCGTCGGCAATAACGAAGCCTCCCTGGGGCGTATCTTTGATCCGGTTGATAGTCGCCTGTTGAAACTCAATAGTTGGGTGCTTGTTCAGTTCGTTACGTACAAACGCATAGAAGTCAATACCACGTAGCATTTTGTACTGATAGTCACCCATATCAAGCGCTCCGGCATAAGTGGTACCATGAAAGCTAACGGTTTTCCATTTGCGGAACAGTATAGAATCAAACGCCGACGTGTACGTAGCAGACCCACCATCGGGCTCCCAGAAACACCATGTCCGGTCGTTACGGTTCTTGAGTTCACTATCCAGAATTAAGATACTGCGGTTGCGTAACGGAGACTGACTGAGATAATATGCCAGACTTAAACCCGCCATGCCTCCCCCAGCTATGATGAAGTCATATTTTTTCATACGGCAAAAAAAAGTCCGGACCGTTGGCCCGGACTCTCCTGTATAAATAATGGGACTGCCTAATTGTTTGAAAACTTGTCAATCAACTAAACATTCACGTGCTTCTCAGCATGATAACTCGACCGGACCAGCGGTCCTGACTCAACGTATTTCAAGCCACGCATCAGGCCTTCTTCCCGATACATAGCGAACGTTTCGGGATGAATCCATTCGATCACCTCGTGGTGCATTTTGGTCGGTTGCAGATACTGGCCTAAGGTAAGAATATCCAGTCCGTTTGCCGCCAGATCATCCATAGCTTTAACGACTTCATCTTTCGTTTCCCCTAAACCCAGCATAATGCCCGATTTTGTCCGTTGGCCGTATTCTTTCGTCCGACGAATCTGCTCCAGACTACGTTCATAACGAGCCTGAGGCCGAACACGACGGTAAAGCCGCTCGACGGTTTCCATATTGTGCGATACAACCTCCTGACCCGCCGAAATCATACGTTCCAAAGCCTCCCAATTCCCTTTCGTATCAGGAATCAGTGTTTCGATCGTCGTCGTTGGGGAAGCTTCTTTAATCAAACGTACTGTCTGATACCAGATTTCGGCACCCCGGTCTTTCAATTCATCGCGGTTAACCGATGTCAGAACGGCGTGTTTAACCTTCATCAGCACAATAGCTTCGGCCACGCGCCGGGGTTCGTCGGTATCATATTCGTTAGGACGTCCCGTCGCCACAGCGCAGAACGTACAGCTCCGGGTACAGACATTTCCCAGAATCATGAACGTAGCCGTACCGGCTCCCCAGCACTCGCCCATATTCGGGCAGTTACCGCTTTCACAAATAGTGTGGAGCTTGTGCTCGTCCACTAGTTTGCGGACTTTAGCGTATTCAGGACCGATTGGTAGTTTGACACGAAGCCAGTCGGGGCGTTTTTTTCGTTGTTGTTCGGAGGGTATTACGGGTAGTTCAATCATAGCTCCTCAATCCTTTCCAGCAAAATTCGTTTTTCGGGCGTAAAGTTCACGAGAGTCGACAGTCATCAGTCCAGAGTCGTTAGTGTTGCTGGTCGCTAATGACTCTGGACTGATGACTGTCGACTCTTTTTTACTTCTTACTCCCAAAAAATAAGATAATATAGCCTGATGTGAAGAAGCTGCGATTGCCATCTTCACGCTTGCCGGTAGGATCGGTGTTTGGGATGATCACAACTTTATTGGGAAAGGCTTCAGCCAGAAAGCCGATTTCAATACCTGTTGTATTAGTTCGAAAGGCACTCAATTCAAAACTCAGGGCCGCTTTTACGTTCAGTCCTACCGTAAGCTTCGATTCGCCGATGCCCTGAAAAAAACCTCCTGCGCCCGTTACGGTCTCTCCCGTAGGCGTAGTAAATCCGTTTACCTGCGAAGCTGGGACCGTACGGGTAAAGTTACCATAAGATACTTCGAGGTAATATGGTTTGATAATACCCAGCGATGGGCCACCCGCCAGAATTCCACTTACCGCAATTCCTTCATCGCCATTGCGCTGAAACAATCGTACTTCCCGACCATACTGCGGACGTAGCACAAACAGATAATTCTCCTTGCCTTCGACAAAACGCGATCCGTATGAATTAAGCGATGACGGCAGTTCCTTGGGGTGTTTGACATTAACAAGCTCCACACTCAAATAGCGAGCCTGCGGCATACCAAACAAGGTTCCCGACAACAGCTTTGACTGACGGAATGAAAGTCCCCCAATAATGCCTGAGTTAGTATTCGTTGTAAGGCCAAAGGTGGTGACAGTTTTATAGTTTTCTTCGTCGGCATCGGCCTTCTGTGTCACCCGCTGTGCTATACTATCCTGCATGGAAAAGAGCATACCACTTAAAACCAGCCCAATTAATCCGTATATCGTTCGCATTTTCGTAATATCCTGAATTAAAGCTACTATTTTTTGCCCGTTTTCACAAAATCACCGCCACTAAGTTGTGTAACTAGGGCATTAATTTATATGTTTAAGCCCAAACCGGTAGTGAATTAATTTATAAAATGATTACCTATCAACTTACCAACTGATTTATGCCTACAATTCATATCAACTACCTCGGCGAGTTACGTACCGACTGTATTCACCTGCAATCTGGCACTCACATTAACACGGACGCACCAACCGATAATCAGGGTCGGGGTGAAGCATTTTCACCGACTGATCTGGTGGCTAATGCACTAGGCACCTGCATCATAACGACTATGGCCATACACGCTCGCCGTGACGGTATTGATCTGACAGGCAGCGCACTCGACGTAACAAAAATTATGACGAACCAGCCTCCCCGGCGAATTGCCCGCATTGAGATTAATTTAACCCTTCAGGCCAATCGGGATGGAGAGTCTTTCCTGCCAAACGATGAAATCCGCGCCCGCCTGGAAAAAATTGCGCACACCTGCCCGGTAGCCATCAGCTTACACCCTGACATTGAACAGGCCGTTAGCATCCGGTGGGAAGAAGAAGTAAACGCGTGAAAGATGTAGGGGCGGGACAGCCCGTGCGCTGTGATGTATGATTGCTATGAGAATATATATCATAGCGTGCGGGAAGCCCCGATCTCATATCATATCAATTTATAGATAGGAAGCATAATTTGACCCTTGTGCTCACTGGTTAGCCCGTGATGATTTTCGGGCTTTGCTTTTTTGGCGCCAGTATTTGACATCTGCAGTCAGGTTTTCGAGGAAAAACGAGGGGCCGACCGATATATAGAAACCGGTATAGTTGATATTACTATCGGGAATGTCTTTTTTAAGAATGAAGCGGTAGCCAGTCAATATGTTCAAACCAAACCAATGGATTGGCCGAAGCCAGGATATGGATGGAAATTGATAAGCCGCTGAAACCCCTACCCCAAGCGGCAGGAAAATGCCCCGCGCTACTTCATGCTTGTTCGATAAATCGTCATTGATCTCATAACGTGAGTGTCCATAGCCTAATTCTATTGGCAGACTCACTTCAAAAGCTTTACGACGTAGCAGATAGCGCTCGTAATATACCGTTGCAATGCGCAAATGACGCGTAACCGATTCTGATGTATTGGGCAGTAATCCTGGCCGATCCAGGTGCTGATTAATAAAATAAAAACCGGCTCCTGCTTTAAAACTAGCCGAACGACCACTCTTAAGTTCAGGGCGCTTATGGTTTGGAGGAAACAAGAAACCTGCCCGTATCCCATATACGCTCACAGGCACACGGCGATTTTCGTTATTACGGGTATCACTGAAAAAGAAAAAGCGTTGGTCGGTTGACGCAGTAAACGTCCGTGAAGACGGCTGAGTTGTCTGTATTTTCGTTGAATCTTGTGATTTATAGTTAATCTGCATCGACGTAGCTACGCTCGAAAGAGGCACATGTGTCAGGAAAAACAGTATGCAGAGAAGGCAAAGCGGCTTTACCTGCCAACCTCGATTCGGGTTTGTTTTCATAGTATAAAAACATAACCTGCAAAGGCCACAATAGTTAAAATTCGATACCAGACATTACGTCAGATTAAGGTCTCTGTCAACACTATAGTGTGATACGATCTTCAAATACAACGTGTCAGCAACCACTTGAAAATGAACCACGTGAATTTCATGCTGAGCCACAAATGAGCGCATAAAATATCACTTATACCTAAAAAAAGTACAATATTTTTAATGAGCGGACCTGGAAGTTCGTTATAAGATTAAACGATAATAATGACAAAATGTCTCTATTTTTTACAATTAATTTTTATAATAATACTATCCGGGAACGTTCCCGGAAGCGCTTGCATAAAAATAATCGATTAATTTATTTTTATTGTCTATTATTATTCAGAAGCTTACAGTAAAGCTGTTCGGAGTGAAATTATATAAACTAGATACGATTTCCTTAAATAATCCATATTTATACAGTATACAGTAAATACGTCCTACTCAACTCATAATTGTAGTTAAATAAGTAGAAACCCCTATTCCTGACGCTTTGGCCTACACGCAACAGTTCTATACCGTGTCTCATAAGCCATATTCCGTCTACACCGTTGAAGAGCTTGCTCTCGACGACCTGTTCGTACGTTGGGTGCAGTACCCCAACGACGATGAGGTAGTAGCGTACTGGCAAAACTGGCTCGATCAAAACCCCGACTGCGCCGATAAAGTTGAAACCGCTCGACAGCTTATTATCGAAGGCAGTAAGCCATTACTTCCAGCGCTATCGTCCGACGAGATTTCATCCGTTTGGGGACGCATTCGTGAATCGTTTCAGACGATGGAGGATCTTCGTCCCCTTCAGCCTGATGTGCGGGCTGTTGTAGGGTGGTGGTATTTTATCCGTACGGTGGCGGCAGCGCTGGGCGTAGTGCTGCTAATTGGCTGGGCACTCTGGATGCAGTATGGCCCCAATCAGTCGGTTTCGACCGTCAGCACCGATGCCAACCAAACTCGCCAGATTCAGTTACCCGACAATTCGTTCATTACGTTACATGCCAATAGCTCTGTAAAGTATGTCCGCCGGTGGACCGACGAAACCCCCAGAGCCGTTTGGCTGAAAGGCGAAGCCGATTTTGCCGTTGTTCACCGCAACGATACGTCGTCAGCCCGTCTGTTTCGGGTTCATACGGCCGATATTACCATTGAAGCGGTTGGCACTACGTTTCAAGTGCGGGAACGCCCAAAAAGTACCTGCGTAGCCCTGACTTCCGGGCAGATAAATCTCCTGCTGAAACACCAGGACCCCATCCGGCTACAACCCGGCGATTCGTTCGAAATCGCGACCGGTTCAGCCAAATCATTGCCTAATCATTAATCACTTTTTCCTAAACCTACAATGCGAACAACTATTACACAACCGCCACGGCAATCGTGGCTCCCTCTACTTGGCTTGACAGCACTCGTACTGACTGGTCAACCGGCGTTTAGCGCCCCCTCCATACACCCCATAACAGCCTCAGATCCAGCACAGGAACGCGTCGTGATGGGTAAAGTACTATCAACGGATGATAATGGTCCCTTACCGGGTGTTAACGTAGCGGTTAAAGGCACTTCCCGCGGTACTACCACTGATGCGAATGGGGATTATAAAATCAATGTGCCGAGTGGAGGAACTACACTGGTCTTTTCATCGGTGGGTTTTCTGGCCCAGGAAGTAGTCATCGGATCGAAATCAACGATCGACGTTAAGATGATCGCCGATGATAAAACCTTGAACGAAGTCATCGTGGTTGGGTATGGTACGCAGAAAAAGAGCCAGTTGACGGGTGCTATTTCGTCGGTTTCGGCGAAGCAAATTACCGAACAACCCATTACAAACATAGGTCAGGCGATGCAGGGCCGTGTTGCAGGTGTCGATGTAGCTCAGTCGGGGAGCAAGCCAGGCTCGACACCGACGATCCGGATTCGGGGACGTCGGTCGTTCAACGCGGGGAACAATCCATTGTACGTAGTGGATGGTATTCCGCTTACCGGGGATAGAAATGAACTGTTAGGCACTCGTCCGTTCGATTTTACCACGGGTGGTTACGAAGACCTGAACCCAAACGATGTTGCCTCGCTGGAAATTCTAAAAGATGCCACCGCAACGGCTATATATGGTGCCAGAGGAGCTAATGGTGTTGTCCTGGTAACAACCAAACGGGGCAATAACAACGGAAAGACGACAATCAGCTACGATGCCTACGCAGGCGTTACAGATCCGCTAGACAAAGTTCACTTGTTCAATGGCCCTGAATTTGCCGAATTCGTACGGGAAGCTTACCGGTCTACCAATGAGTATAATGATGCTACAGGAAAGGCCGTACCCACCGGTGTAGCAGATGCTTATGCAGACGCCCACGTTGCGCCTTTAGGGGGGGACCCTGCTGTAGCCGCTGGTATTGCCGCCAATCGGAACACCGATTATCAATCGTTGATCCTGAGGCAGGGATTCCAGCAAAACCACTCACTTGGCATTCAAGGGGGAACCGAGAAAACACAGTTCTATATTTCCGCTGGCTATTTTCTTGACAAAGGCATTAATCCAGGTCTGGACTACTCGCGTTATTCATTGCGGGCCAACATTGATCATCAAATCAATAAGGTGATCAAAGTCGGTGTTTCTTCGTATATGATGTACAGCGTTCGAAATGGAGCCAATCTTAACCCATACGGTTTCACACTTTCGCAAAACCCACTTGGCAGGCCTTACGATGATAATGGTAACATCATCTTCTCGCCTACCAACGATGCGCTGCTGACTAACCCACTGGCAGAAATTGTGCCGGGTGCTCAAGTAGATCAAATCAAGAAATATCGCATTTTCAACAGTATCTATGCCGAGGCCAATATCATCAATGGCTTGAAGTACCGCGTCAACTTTGGCCCTGATTTCTCCGTGTCGAAGGCAGGTCGTTTTACTGGGTCCCAGACGAACGATCGAAAGGGGGGTGACCCAACGGCGTCTAATAACAATCAGTTTGGATTCAATTATACATTGGAAAACATCCTGACGTATAACAAGACGTTTGGTGATCATAACGTAGGAATAACGGCGTTGCAATCCATTCAACGGGATAATTTTGAATACACTAATCTTTCCGTACAAGGTGTTCCGGCCGAAACGCAGCAGTTTAATAATGTAGGCAATGCCAGTCTGGTGCTGGGCGTGGGTAGCAATTTAATTCAGTGGACGCTTAACTCGTTCATGGGTCGGATCAATTATGACTACAAGGATAAATACCTGGTAACCGCTACGTTACGGCGGGATGGCTCAAGCCGTTTCGGTGAAAACACCAAATACGGTAACTTCCCCGGTATTGCTCTGGCCTGGAACATCAACAATGAGGATTTTCTAAAAGAAGTTACCTGGCTCGATCAGTTGAAATTACGGGTTAGCCGTGGTTCGGTAGGAAACCAGGGGGTGGTTCCTTATCAAACACAGGGATTGCTGAGCCGTACTGTATATGCATGGAACAATACGGCAGCTTATGGGTATCGGCCCAGTACGATTGGCAATCCTGATTTAAAATGGGAAACGTCGACCTCGTCAAATATCGGGGTGGATTTTAGCCTATGGCGGGGACGGGTAGCCGGTTCGATCGAATTCTATCAGACCAACACAACCGACCTGCTACTGTCTGACCAATTGCCTCAGTCTATTGGCTTTAACGCCGTTACAAAAAATGTCGGTGAAACCCGCAATCGGGGGGTCGAAATTAGTTTGTCGACGGTAAACGTTAACTCAAAAAGTGGCTTTAAGTGGACAACGGATTTCGCTTTCACCAAAAATAACGAAGCGATTGTTTCACTCTACAATGGTGCCGTAGATGACCTCGGTAACAAGTGGTTTATTGGAAAGCCGTTAACTGCATATTATGACTATAAAAAAGCGGGCATCTGGCAGACGAGCGAAGCTGATGTAGCAAAATCATACCAAAGCGGTGTTGGGCAAATTAAAATACAGGACACCGACAATAACGGCAAAATTACAGCCGATGACCGGGTGTTCCTGGGTTCAGATATCCCCAACTTTAGTGGTGGGATTACCAACCGCTTTAGCTACAAAGGGTTCGACCTATCCTTCTTCGTGTATGGTCGCTTCGGTCAAACAATTCTGAGCGGATTCCACCGGGATAACAACCAATTGGCAGGTCGGTACAATCAAATTAAAGTAGATTACTGGACACCCAATAACCCGACCAATGAATTCCCACGGCCCAATCATAACCAGGAATTTCCGGTCAATAACTCAGCCTTATTTTACTTCGATGGTACATTCGTAAAAGTTCGTAACATAAATTTTGGGTATACCTTCTCGTCAAAGTTGACCCAGAAGTTGGGGATGCAATCGCTACGTGTATTTACCAGTATTCAGCAGCCGTTCATCTTCTCAACCTATCGGTCGAAGTACAACGGTGTCGATCCTGAAACAGCTGACGGCACCATCAACAACAATGTTACGCCCGCTACCCGGATAACGACCTTTGGCTTAAACGTTAAATTTTAAACATACCGGACCGGGCTGTTTAATACAACTTTTAAATTCTGAAAAAATGAACCGTATATATATAAAAAAATCAGTTTGCATACTTGGCACGCTGGCTTTCCTGCTGGTTGGCCAATCCTGTAAAGACGTACTGGAGGAAAAAGTAATCTCGGCGATTGGGAACGATTACATCAATACACCCAAGGGTTTTGAGGATGCGACCAGAGCCTCTTATGCGCCACTACGAAGCTTCTACGCAACGCAACAGGGCCTGACGATGACAGAATTCGGGACGGATTTGTACGCGACCGGTTCTGACGGCAGTTACAAGGGTTTCCATTTCTACGATACCCAGCTAAATAGTTTTGTCGATATTCTACAGGGTGTTTGGGAAGAACTTTATCGGGGTATCAACACCTGCAATGCGGTGATCGAACGTGCCCCGGCAGCAACGGGAATTAGTGACGCGCTAAAAAAACAGCGGGTTGCCGAAGTCAAGTTTCTGCGCGCGCACTATTACTTTATTCTGGTACAGCAGTGGGGTGGTGTAGATTTGCGATTGACGGAAACGCTGGGCCCTACAAAAAAAACCAGCCGGGCAACAGAAGCCGATATTTATAAAGCTATTCTGTCTGATCTCGAATCGGCATTGCCGGATCTGGAGAACAAGGCCAGATCGTCGGACTATGGCCGGGCTACAAAAGCGGCTGCGGAACATCTTCTGGCTCGCGTATACCTGACAAAAGCAACATCATCAGCGAAAGCAGCCGACGATTACGCCAAAGCCGCTACGTATGCTCAGAATGTAATTGCCAACTATGGGTTTAAATTATTGCCCGATTTTGCAAGTGTATTTGCCCAGGGCGCAGGCGAAATTAATGATGAAGTAGTTTTCTCAGTTCAGTATACATCTGATCCGCTGACCAATGCTGCCTCATCTCCTTTAGCCAGTTCTGGAGGGAACACCGGAGGTAACAACCTTCACCTGTTCTTCGGTATGCAGTATGATACGCAGGCCGGCATGGTTCGGGATATTTTTTATGGCCGACCGTTTCGGCGCTTACGCCCTACAACCTATGCCCTAGAAACTGTTTTCAAGGATCGCGTGAATGACTCCCGGTATAAAAAATCGTTCCGGGATACATGGTTGAGCAACAATCCAGGTACATTTAGTACGGCCTTTGATAAATCGAAGCCAACCGTTACGTTCAAAGCGGGTGACACAGCCATTTTTATTCCTGGCTACGAAATGCCACTGGCAGAACGGGCAAAAAAACCGTACCAGGTTCTCGTGCCGAGTGCCTACAACGAAACGTTGTTCCTGCCCCTTCAAAAATTCTTCGACCCTCTCCGGCCCGACAAAACATATGAGCCCGGTAGCCGCGACTATCTGGCATTCCGCCTAGCCGAAACGTACCTGATCTTAGCCGAAGCTCAGATTAAGTTGGGGAAACCGACAGAAGCGGCTGCGGCCATCAATGCAGTACGTCGGCGGGCGGCCTGGCCTGGTAAAGAAACAGCTATGGAAATTACGCCGGCTAGTGCCACAATGGACTTCCTGATGGAAGAGCGCGGTCGTGAACTGATGGGTGAACAGATGCGCTGGATGGATTTAAAACGCTGGGGGAATCTGGTAGAGCGGGTTAAACTATATAACCCACAGGGTGCGGCAAACGTAAAAGAGACAAATAACCTTCGCCCCATTCCACAAACGCAGATTGACCGAACGGAGAAAGCTGCTGATGGCACCTCTGGTTTTCCGCAGAATCCAGGATACTGAGGAATAATATCAAAGAGTGAATGAGTGAAAGAGCGAATGAGTGAAAATGCTAACGCATGTTTTTTTCACTCATTCGCTCTTTTACTCATTCACTCTTTGAACGTAGTAAGATAACCAGGTCGCTGACTTTAGATAATACAGACTATTAAACGCGTCTTTGACGCTTACGTTTATGTCAATCGAAAAAAACGAACCTGTCACTCGGAGAAAGTTTCTCGATCTGGCAGCAAAAGGTACGCTGGCATCAACTGCATTCATCAGTGGTTTCCCAACGATTTTGCCCGCTTCCGTTTTTGGTAAAAATGCGCCCAGTAACCGCATTAATATAGCGGCCATCGGCACGGGACGTATCTCTCGCGGACATGATATGCCGGGCGTTTGGCAGTACGACAACGCGCTGATTATGGCCGTTTGCGATCTGGACACCAAACGAGCCGACGATGCGAAGAAATTAGTCAATGGCTATTACGCAAAAAAAACCGGCAAGGACTACGACGGCGTTAAAGTATATCACGACTATCGCGAGTTATTGCTCAATAAAGATATCGACGCCGTCATCGTCAGTACGCCCGATCATTGGCATGCACCCATTGTTATTGATGCCGTCCGGGCCAAAAAGGATGTGTATATGCAGAAACCCGCTTCGCTCACCATTGCCGAAGGCCGGATGATGGCGGATGCCGTGAAGCAATCGGGCCAGATTGTGCAGGTGGGCAGTCAGCAACGGTCGTCGGAGCAGTTTCGGTATGCGGCCGAACTGGTACGTAACGGACGTATCGGCGAATTAAAAACCGTATACGTTGGCCTGCCGGGCGATCCTTCGGGGAATGAAGAGCCGCAGATGCCGGTGCCCAAAAACCTGAATTACGATATGTGGCTGGGCACAACGCCCGAGGTTTACTATACCGAGAAGCGCGTGCATCCCCAGGCCGATTATGACCGGCCAGGCTGGCTCCGTTGCGAGCAATTCGGTGCAGGCATGATTACGGGTTGGGGCGCCCACCATGTTGACTGCGCACACTGGGCCATGAACACCGAACATACGGGCCCGATCGAAATCTGGGGGAAAGCCGATTTCCCAAAAAGTGGTCTATGGGATGTTCACGGCATCTTCCGGACGGAAGGGTTGTATGAAAATGGCGTCCATATGGTCGTCAGCAACGAGATTCCCAACGGCATTAAGTTTGAAGGAACAAAGGGCTGGATCTTTGTCTCCCGTGGCGACGCTGCCGTAACGGCCAGTGATCCGATTGCCAAACAAAATGCAGCGAAAAAACTCGATGCCAGCGATCCAAAAATCCTTGAGTCGGTCATTGGTCCGAACGAAGTTCACCTGACAGTCAGCAAAGAGCACCACGGCAACTGGCTGGAGAGCATCGTGAGCCGGAAAGAACCTATTGCTCCCGCTGAAATAGGTCACCGCTCCTGTACAACCTGTTTGCTGCATCATGCAGCGATGAAATTGAATCGAAAACTTTACTGGGACCCAAAGAAGGAGCAGTTCAAAAACGATCCGGAAGCGAATAAACTCCTGTCACGTCCGCAACGGGCTCCGTATGCCATTAAAATGGTAGTCTCCGCTAAATGATTAAACACGGAGGTAACGGAGGAAAACACAGAGAATACGGAGTTTTTCTATCATATTCTCACCTTGGTTATCTCCGCGTTTTTCTCTGTTACTCTGTGTTTTAAAAACCATTTCAATGAAGTTATCCCCCCCCGTTGCTTGTCTCTTCATGGCTACGTTAATTACCGCCTGCCAGTCGTCGGAGAAGAGCGAAACGAGTAAAGCCGCCTTTCAACTGATTACGTTGGACCCCGGCCATTTCCATGCTGCACTGGTTCAAAAATCCATGTATGAAGGTGTCGATTCAGTCGTTCATGTCTACGCACCAGATGGCCCCGATCTACAATTGCATCTAGACAAAATTCAGGGCTACAATACCCGTCCCGACAATCCAACTCATTGGAAAGAAGAGGTGTACAAAGGGGCCGACTTTTTCGACAAGATGATTGCCGGGAAGAAGGGTAATGTAGTGGTCATGGCTGGAAATAACCGCCTAAAAACCGACTACATCCAGAAAACCGTTGACGCTGGCTTTAACGTACTGGCCGATAAGCCAATGGTTATCAATGCCTCGAACTTCGATAAGCTGAAAGAATCGTTTACAACTGCCGAAAAAAAGAACGTACTGCTCTACGACATCATGACCGAGCGATACGAAATCTCTACAATGTTGCAACGCGCCTTTTCTCAACAACTGGATGTGTTTGGTACGCTGGAGAAGGGAACACCCGGCAATCCGGCTGTTACGAAAGAAAGCGTTCACCATTTTTACAAGAACGTATCGGGTAGCATTCTCACGCGTCCGGCCTGGTTTATGGACGTAGCACAACAGGGTGAAGGCATTGTGGACGTAACAACCCACCTGGTTGACCTAGTGCAGTGGGAGTGTTTTCCAGAACAAGCTATTGACTACCAGAAAGATATAAGCCTGACCTCGGCCCGACGCTGGACTACGGACATGAGTTTGAGCCAATTCAAAGCGATCACCAAGCAGAACACGTTTCCGGATTACCTCAAAAAGGACGTAGTGAAAGACAGTATTCTGCGGGTGTACAGTAACGGCGAGATCAATTACCAACTGCGGGGCATTCATGCCAAAGTATCGGTTACCTGGGCTTACAAAGCACCGGAAGGCGCGGGTGATACGCACTATTCGATCATGCGCGGCACCAAAGCTAACCTGATCATCCGCCAAGGAGCAGCCCAGCAATACAAGCCGACGTTGTATATCGAATCCGTCGCTGGAAACAAGACTCTGGAGGCTTCCCTGAAAGCTGCTTTGCCAAAAATTCAGCAGGAATTTCCGGGCGTTGATATAAAGAAAATCGCTACGGGTTGGGAGGTGGTCATTCCGGAAAAATACAAGGAAGGCCACGAAGCGCATTTTGGTCGGGTGGCGCAGAAATATTTCGACTACCTCAAAGCCGGGAAGCTACCCGCCTGGGAAGTGCCCAACATGATTGCCAAATACTATACAACAACGCAGGCACTGGAGCTGGCGAAGAAATCTAACTAATCAACGATGAACGCACCACAGGCCAATCGGCGTAATTTTATAAAGGAAACCATCAGCACAGCGGCTGGTTTGGTTGTATTACCGGCTTTGCCAACTGCATTGATCGGCGCACCGGCTATCCTACGTAGTGGATCACTCGGGAGTGATTCTACACCAGCAGGTGCCGCCCGGATTCGATTTTCCGTCATTGGGATGAATCATGGGCACATCAATAGCCAGATTGGAGCGGTTATTCGGGGCGGGGGTGAATTCGTCTCCTTTTACGCCAAAGAGCCTGATTTGATGGCTGACTTTGTGAAGCGTTATCCACAGACAAAACAGGCAAAAAGTGAGTCAGAAATCCTGGACGACAAGACCGTTCAGCTTGTTCTCAGCGCCGGTATACCCGTCGACCGGGCTCCCCTTGGCATTCGGGTCATGAAGGCGGGCAAGGATTATATGTCCGATAAGCCCGGTATCACGACACTCGAACAACTCGCCGACGTACGCAAGGTGCAGAAAGATACCAAGCGCATTTACTCGATCATGTATAGCGAGCGGTTCGAAAACCGGGCTACCGTGAAAGCGGGCGAATTGGTCAAGGCAGGTGCGATCGGCAACGTTATTCAGACCATCGGCCTGGGTCCGCACCGCATGACGCCCAAATCGCGGCCCGAGTGGTTCTTCGACAAGAAAGAATTTGGGGGTATCATCTGCGACATTGGCTCGCACCAGTTCGACCAGTTTCTGTTCTTCACCGGATCTAAAAAAGCAGACGTAGTGGCTTCACAGGTAGGCAACGTTCATTTTCCGCAATATCCCAAATTCGAAGATTTCGGCGACGTCATGCTACGTGGTGATGGCGGCATGGGCTACATTCGGGTTGACTGGTTCACGCCCGATGGCCTGAAATCATGGGGTGATGGACGTCTGACCATTCTGGGTACGGAAGGGTTCATTGAGATCCGGAAGAACATCGACCCGGCTGGACACGAAGGGGGGAACCATCTTTTTATAACAGACCAGAAAGAAACCCGCTATATCGATTGCAACAAAGAACCGTTGCCCTACGGCGAACAACTTGTCAATGACGTTCTTAACCGAACCGAAACGGCGATGACGCAGGAGCATTGCTTTCTGGCTACGGAACTGGCACTCAAAGCGCAGAAACAAGCGCAGGAGATTCACCTGAAAAAATAAGATTCTTTGGATTCTATAGTTTCTGCGGGTGCCGTGAATCAATAGAATCCAAAGAATCTAACTTTGCCAAACACTTACTTTCGACCATTTGGCTGCTACTATTCTGATTATTGATGACGAGCCCCGGTTACGTCAGCTTCTGGCCCGGATTCTACAACTCGAAGGTTATACCGTCCTTGAAGCTGACACGGCACGTAGTGGACTCAAAACTCTTGAGCATGAGGAAGTTCAATTAGTGATCAGCGATGTAAAACTGCCCGACAAGAATGGCATTGAGCTGTCGGCCCAGATAAAACAACTCTATCCGGCTACCGAAATCATTGTATTAACGGCTTATGGTACCATTTCAGATGGTGTAACCGCCATAAAAAACGGGGCGTTTGATTACATCACCAAAGGCGACGATAACGACCGGATTATTCCGCTGGTCAGTCGGGCTGTCGAGAAGGCTAATCTGCAATTCAGGATCAAACAACTTGAACAACAGGTTGGCCAGCGATACGGATTTGATAGCATTATTGGCCGATCAAAACCCATTCAACAAGCTATTGAGCTGGCTCGTAAAGTAGCCGTCACCGATACAACTGTACTGCTGACGGGCGAAACAGGCACCGGGAAAGAAGTATTTGCGCAAGCCATTCATCAGGCCAGTTTCCGCCGAACAGGGCCATTCGTGGCAATTAACTGTGGAGCCCTGGGCAAAGACATTCTGGAAAGTGAGCTATTTGGTCACCGGAGTGGGGCCTTTACGGGAGCCAACCGCGACCAGAAAGGGCTGTTCGCTGAAGCCAACAAAGGCACTATTTTCTTAGATGAGATTGGTGAAATGCCTCTCGACTTACAGGCCAAACTACTACGTGTGCTTGAAACGCATGAGTTCCTGCGAGTAGGCGATACCAAGCCGACAAAAACGGATGTTCGCGTGATTGCAGCCACCAACCGGGGGTTGGAACAAGAAGCCACTGCCGGTCGGTTTCGGCTGGATTTGTATTATAGACTATCAGTATTTCAGATTGAGCTCCCACCCTTACGCGATCGACGTACCGACATCCCTGAATTAGCTGACCAGTTTGCCCGACAAAGTGCGGCCAAGATTGGGAAGCGAATCGTGAAACTTAGTCCGACCTTTGTGCAAAAACTACAGCAGCATGCGTGGAAGGGCAATATACGCGAGCTAAAAAATGTCATTGAGCGGGCTGTTATCCTCGCCGATACGTCTCCCGATGGCTCCATTGAGCTGACGCCTGATCTCCTCCCCTATGAGATACAGGAAAATGGACTATCAAACGACCCGACCGCACTGGATTTAGCAACTGTAGAACAGCAACACATCCGTCGGGTGCTACGTCAGACGAATGGCAACAAAACAGAAACCGCCCGACTGTTGGGCATCGGCCTGACAACACTTTACCGAAAACTTCAGGAAGCGGGCTTAAGCGACGGGTAACTAATTTCCTGCATTTTATCGAACACCATCCTAACGTCAGTGTCGGTTGTGCGCCAGTTTGAAAAAGCCGCCCGAATACCGGTCCGCCCCTTATACACGGTAATGGTCATGAAGACTAAACCTGTATCATTCAGGGTAGACAGAAAAGTTTTTACCCGCTCCGGTTCTGCTTCAGATTCTTTCAGTGAGAAACACACGGTATTAAGTCTGACTGGGGCTAACAACTCAAAATGATCACTACCAGCCAGCATCGTACCGAATGATTTGGCAAGTCGAATATTCGTTTCTATAATAGTTTGGTAGCCTTCTTTGCCATACGCTATCAGGCTAAACCAGGCCGGTAATGCCCGTAATCGCCTTGAGCTTTCCGGCACCAGTGTCTGGTAATTTACATGCGATAGCAGATCACCCAGATATGGGCTATTAAGTGGTTGCAGCGTTTCGATATGCAGTTGTCGGTGCCTCGTGTGCGTAAAGAAAATGGCACTATCGTACGGCACATTCAACCATTTATGGCAGTCGATAGTGATGCTATCGGCATTTTCCCAGCCAGCCAGTAGGTGTCGATACGTTGGTGAGCAGGCAGCAAAACCACCAAATGCCCCGTCGACATGCCACCAGAAAGTATAGATTTCTTTCAATTTACCGATGGAAATCATATCATCGAAATCAACCGTATTGACTGTACCTCCGCTCGAAATCAGGATAACAGGCTGGCCATTCAGAGCCTGTAACTTAGCCTCTAAATCGCTGATGTCCATTGCTTCCCGATTCCCTTCCACATGGTTGATTCGCACGACATTATTACGTCCAATGCCTAACATTGCCAGCGATTTGACCGCGGATGCATGCGGTTCAGCCGATAGAACTGTAATGCCCGGCACCATACCATCATTGGAAATATCCACCCCAAGTTGCTGACCTGCCCACTGCCGCGCTACCGCCAGGCAGGTAAAATTTGACATCGTAGCTCCACTGACAAATCCACCCTGATACGTATCGGGCAAATTGAATAGTTGCCGCAACAGTTGAATCGTCTCAATTTCAATGTTAGCCGAAATATCACCTTGCCCAGCCGTCGCAAACGTACATTGGTCAAAAGCAGTGGCTAACCAGTCGCCCACAATGGATGCCGGAGTGGTACCCCCAATCACATAACCCCAATAGCGCGGACCCGCCGATGCCACGATAACCTGCCTCAGTCGTTCATTAAATTCATCGACGGCCCTGAGCGTACCTACACCCTGATTTGGCAACTGGTTCCCGGATAATTTGGGGCTGTATGTACTTTTTGTCGGCAGTTGATCCAGCGCATTCAGGTGGGTCAGGCTTTCAACTTTAGCTCGTTCGAGCAACGTAGCAAGGTCTTCTAAATCCTGCTGTAAGGGTGAGATCATGGCACCAGGGGATAGCATTACAGTGGTAAAGGCAAAGTAAGATAAAACAATAAAGTGTCCGATTACTTCGGTTAAGCTACGGGCAAACAATCAGCGGTGCAGCACACAGCCCTCAACAGGCTTATTTTCCTTTCCAACCTTTGCTCTTTATATTATCAAACTGAAAAGCTGACCCTACCAAAATGGTAGGGTCAGCTTTTTTAGCATGATGTCATAGAACACGCAAAGATAAAACAAATCCCTATTATTCAATTGGTTACCTCAAAACAGTAACCTTCAAAGTTTTTCTGGACTACTTCTTGGCATACCCGTACCAGATAACGTTTTTAATCAATCACGATCATGGGTACACTCCTGCTTCTTGTTGCCTCAGCACTAATCTGCTTCGCTCTTTTTTACAAAGCCATCGAATGGTTCGAGAAAATCTAAAGGTGTAAGAGCGTAAAACTGCTGTTACAGCTATCTGCTCTTTCGCCTATTCACTCTTTCGCTCTGAAAAAAATGCTCTCGCTCTTATTTATTGTCTCGCTGCTGGTTTTCGCGTACATGCTGTACGTCCTGATTAAACCGGAAAAATTTTAACCGGATCGTCTCCATCTCCTATCGCTGGAGTAAAACACATTCACTATGTCAACTGAATTATTAGGCGTCGCGGTCATGTATGGATTAACTCTCCTTCTGGCCATTCCGCTGGGCAAATACATTGCCAACGTATTTAAACCGGAGTCTGCCAATGGGCCAATCGAACGGTTCATTTATCGGCTCGCGGGCCTGGATTCCAGCCGCGATATGACCTGGAAAGAAAACCTTATAGCACTACTCACAATCAACGCGGTCTGGTTAGGCTTTGCGTTTACGCTGCTGCTGATTCAGGGCTCACTGCCTCTTAATCCGGATGGAAACCCGTCAATGACGCCCGATCTGGCGTTCAATACGGCCATCAGCTTCATGGTCAACTGCGACTTGCAACACTATTCGGGCGAGTCGGGGCTAACGTACCTGACGCAATTGTTTGTGGTCAATTTCCTGATGTTCACCTCGGCCGCAACGGGTATCGCTTCGCTGCTGTTAGTTGTGAGATCGTTTCTGCCTAAAGCAGTCGATACCGTCGGTAATTTCTACGTATTCTTTGTAAAAGCGATCACTCGAATCCTGCTGCCGATTTCGTTCGTAGTCGCTCTACTGCTAGCCTTCAGCGGCACTCCGGCCAGTTTCGATGGCAAAGACAGTATCGTAACCATGCAGGGCGATACGGTCGGTGTGTCACGTGGGCCAGCGGCTGGTATGATTGCCATCAAACACGCAGGAACCAACGGCGGAGGCTGGTTTGGCGCCAACTCGGCGCACCCGTTCGAAAACCCAACCTATTTTACTAACGTAGTTGAAATGGTGGCGCAAGTACTTCTACCAATCGCGATGCTGTTTGCGCTGGGTTTCCTGATCAATCGTCGGCGCTTCACTTGGGTTGTCTATAGCGTCATGACGATTGGTATGCTTTGCCTGCTTATTCCAACACTAGTAACGGAATTCCATGGTAATCCAGCTATTGCCCAGTTGGGTGTGATCCAGCCAACCGGCGCGATGGAAGGCAAAGAAGTACGTTTCGGCCCACTGGCGTCGGCCTACTGGAGCATTGTCACAACGATTATTTCGACGGGATCAGTCAACTCGATGCACGATTCGTCAATGGCCTTGTCGGGCACAATGGAGCTGTTGGGGATGATGACCAATGCTTTCTACGGCGGTTGTGGCGTCGGTTTTCTGAACTACTATTATTACCTCATCATTGCCGTTTTCATCTCAGGATTGATGGTAGGCCGGACCCCGGAACTCTTCGGACGGAAAGTCGAAGCGCGGGAAATCAAGATTGCCTCGATCGTTGCCTTGCTCAGTACGTTACTGGTAAAAGGCGGAACGGCCCTAGCTGCCTGGGTTTATATTAACTATCCAAACGGCGCCGGGGTCGCGTCCGACTTGGTTGGGAAGCCTTCAGCCTGGTTGAACAATCCAGCTAATCACGGTTTCACGGAAGTCCTTTATGAGTTCACCTCAGCAAACGCCAACAACGGTTCGGGATTTGAAGGGCTGGGCGACAACAATTTTTTCTGGAACTATGCCACGGGTATTGTGCTGATTTTGGGGCGGTTTATCCCAATCATCGGCCCGGTAGCCATTGCGGGTCTACTGGCGCAGAAAAAATACGTACCAGAATCGTCTGGAACACTGCCAACGGATACCGCTACGTTCGGGCTGATGACCTTCGCCGTTATCCTGATCATTACCGCCTTATCCTTCTTCCCAGCACTGGCGCTGGGCCCACTGGCCGAATACTTCTCACTTAAATAATTAAACATCTAAGTCAGAAAAATTCTGATTTAGAAACCAATATCATGGCAAAGCAAAATTCTTCCCCGGCCCTCTTTCAGCGCGAGCTGGTAAGCAAGGCAATTCGGGATTCGTTTGTCAAACTTAATCCGGCCATTCTCATCAAGAATCCGGTCATGTTCACCGTCGAAATCGGTACCGTCGTAATGGTGCTGGTAACGGCCTACATCGCCATCACGGGCGATACGTCGCAGGGAACGCTGGGCTACAATATCGCCATCACGTTCATTCTGTTGCTGACGATTCTGTTCGCCAATTTCGCTGAAGCCATTGCCGAAGCACGCGGTAAAGCGCAGGCAGAATCACTACGTAAAACGCGGCAGGAAACGCCCGCAAAAAAAGTCGTTGGCAATGACCGCATTGAGTTAATCTCCTCCGCGCAACTGCAAAAAGGCGATGTGTTTCTCTGCGAAACGGGCGACATTATTCCGTCCGACGGCGAAATCATCGAAGGTTTAGCCACCATCGACGAGTCGGCGATTACGGGTGAATCAGCTCCGGTTATTCGAGAATCGGGGGGTGATAAATCGTCGGTGACGGGCGGTACGAAAGTGCTTTCCGATCGCATCAAAGTACAAGTAACAACCCAACCGGGCGAATCATTTCTGGACAGGATGATTGCGCTGGTGGAAGGAGCAAGTCGGCAGAAAACGCCGAATGAAATTGCATTGACGATTCTGCTGGCCGGATTTACCCTGATTTTCATCATCGTCTGCGTCGCATTGAAGCCCTTTGCGGATTATGCCAATACGCCAATCACCATTGCGGCCCTGATTTCACTGTTCGTGTGCCTCATTCCAACGACGATTGGTGGGTTGCTTTCGGCCATTGGGATTGCGGGAATGGACCGCGCGTTGCGGGCGAACGTAATTGCCAAGTCGGGCCGGGCCGTCGAAACGGCGGGGGATATTGATACGTTGCTGCTCGACAAAACGGGCACAATTACCATTGGCAACCGGAAAGCAACCAATTTCTACCCCGCTCCGGGTATTTCCGTAGACGACATGATTCGGGCGTCGGCACTCAGTTCGCTGGCCGACGAAACCCCGGAAGGCAAATCCATTGTCGAACTGGCCGGCACGAACGTAACGAGTCGATTATCAACCGAAGGTGCTACGTTGATCAAGTTTACGGCCGAAACCCGGTCTTCAGGCATCGATATGCCCAGCGGCCAAAACGGTTCGCAGGTGCGGATTCGGAAAGGGGCCACCGATTCGATTCGCAACATCGTTTCGCGGGCAGGCAATATCTTCCCGGCCATAACGGAGGAACAATCCAAAAAGATTGCTGCTAATGGCGGCACTCCGCTGGTCGTTTCTGAAAATGAAGTGGTTAAAGGTGTCATCGAATTGCAGGACATTATCAAACCCGGCATTTCGGAACGCTTCGACCGACTGCGAAAAATGGGTGTTAAAACAGTGATGGTTACGGGCGACAATCCACTGACAGCCAAGTTCATCGCTGAAAAAGCGGGCGTCGACGACTACATCGCCGAAGCCAAACCCGAAGACAAAATGAACTACATCCGCCACGAGCAACTAGGCGGCAAGCTCGTAGCCATGATGGGCGACGGGACCAACGACGCACCCGCTCTGGCACAAGCCGATGTAGGTGTAGCGATGAACTCCGGCACACAAGCCGCCAAAGAAGCGGGTAACATGGTGGACCTGGACAATGACCCAACCAAACTTATCGAGGTCGTTGAAATTGGGAAGCAATTGCTGATCACACGGGGCACCCTGACAACGTTTTCTATTGCCAACGACGTAGCGAAATACTTTGCCATCGTTCCGGCCCTGTTCGTACTATCGATTCCCGCCTTGCAGGCAATCAATATCATGAAGTTGCACAGCCCGGAATCGGCCATTCTATCGGCGGTTATTTTCAATGCGATCATTATTCCCATGCTGATTCCGCTGGCGCTACGTGGTGTTGAATACAAACCGATTGGCGCATCGGCCCTGCTACGTAGGAATCTGCTTATCTATGGTGTTGGCGGCCTTATCGCTCCGTTCATTGGCATTAAATTGATCGATTTAGTCGTCGGGTTATTTGTGTAACGCTATGACACCACCGGGTTTTAACCCGGTGCAAATGGGGAATAGAATCAATTGCACCAGGTTTTAACCCGGTGGTATAAAAATAAAAATCATGAAAAATCACATCTCACCAGCCATTCGGCTTACGCTTATTCTGCTGGTTATTCTTTCCGTTGTTTATCCTATTGTCGTAGCCGGAATAGCCACGCTTGCAGCAGGGGGCGGCAAAGGCGAAACGGTTACAGTCAATGGCAAGGTCGTAGGCTATGCGCTGATCGGCCAGAAGTTTACCGAAGACCGCTATTTTAACAGCCGCCCATCGGCCGTTGACTACAATGCAACCGGATCGGCGGGGTCGAACAAAGGTCCGTCAAATCCCGACTATCTGAAAACCGTTCAGGCCCGGATTGATACGTTCCTCGTACATAACCCAGGGGTAAACAAAGCCGATATTCCTGCTGAACTCGTTACGGCTTCTGGTTCAGGCCTGGACCCGGATTTATCGCCAGCGGCCGCCAAAATTCAGGTAGCACGGATTGCTAAGAACCGCAACATCAGCGTCGAACGCTTGAATCAACTTGTTGATGAACAGACCCAAGGCCCTCTCTTAGGACTACTTGGTCCATCAACGGTAAATGTGTTAAAACTGAACGTAGCACTTGACCAACTCAAATAAAGTTTTGCTGAGGGATTCGGTTACCAATCGAGTTCTTCAGTAAAGCTGACAATCAAATACCAGAATGATCACCGATTATATTGGTCTTGGGCTGCTCTTCGGCTTGGCCGTGGGGATCGCAATTCCAACGGGACGCTACCTAAGCCACGTGTTCAAAGGTGAAACAACGCCACTGGACTTTCTGACTCCTCTCGAACGATTAATCTATCGACTCGGCGGAATCGATCCGGCCCAACCGATGACATGGCGACAGTATGCTGTAGCGTTGCTGGTAGTTAATGGAGTATGGTTACTCTATGCGCTGGTTATGCTCCTTGTCCAGGCTCAAATTCCGATTTGGAACCAGGGCAACATCCCACCAATGGAATGGACGCTGGCCCTAAACACGGCCATTAGTTTTCTGACCAGCACGAATTTACAGCACTATTCGGGCGAAAGCGGGGCAACTTATTTTACGCAAATGGCGGTGCTGACGTTTTTGCAGTTTGTGTCGGCAGGAACAAGTCTGGCCGTAGGTGTGGCAGTGGTCAGGTCATTGCGAAGTGAACACAGCGAGCGTTTCGGCAATTTCTACCAGGATTTTGTTTTGTCGATCACGCGGGTGTTCATGCCCCTGTCTTTGCTTGGCGCAATAGAGCTGATTTTTACCGGTGTGCCGATGACATTTGAGCCGTACCAGGTTATTAAAACGTTGCAGGGCGCAGAACAGACTGTGGCTACAGGTCCGGTAGCGGCCATGCTATCCATTAAGCACCTCGGTTCAAATGGTGGCGGGTTCTTCGGAGCAAATACGGCGCATCCGTTCGAGAATCCGAACGTTGTCAGCTACATACTTAACCTGGTGAACGTATTGTTACTGCCGCTGGCATTCATCTGCTTCCTGGGGTATTTTCTAAACCGGCGGAAGCTGGCCGTCATGCTGTTTACGATCATGACGGGTTGCTGGTTATCGCTTACAATCCCAATTATGGCGCAGGAGTTAGCAGGCAACGTAGCGATTACCCAATTGGGTATCGACCAGTCGATGGGCAGTCTGGAGGGTAAGGAAATGCGATTTGGTACAGCAGCCTCTGCGTTCTGGTGTGGCGTAAACATCGTTATTCCCGCAGGAACGCTAACGTCAATGCATGATAGTTACACGCCTTTATCGGGTTTATTTATGCAGTTGGGCATGCAGGTAGACGCTTTTTACGGAGGTGTTGGAACGGGGTTCCTGTACATGTTCCTATACATCATCATTGCTATTTTTATTGGTAGCCTGATGATTGGCCGAACACCCGAGTTGCTGGGGAAGAAGGTAGGCATACCGGAAATCCAGGTAGCTGCTTTCGTGATTGTCATGTTGCCGCTACTCTATCTGGGTGCAACTGGTTTGGCAGTCGCGGTATGGAACAACACCACTAATCCAGCGGAAACGCTCGGCTGGTTGAGCAACGGCAGTTATCACGGGTTTACCACGATGCTCTACGAATACGTATCGTCTGCCGCTGGAAACGGATCGGGTTTTGAGGGATTGGGTGATAACACACCGTTCTGGAACCTGTCGACGGCAGTTGTCATGCTGTTAGGCCGATTTATCCCACTGCTGGGTCCCCTGATCATTGGCGGCCTCCTGCTTGCCAAACACTACGTTCCACCAACGACCGGAGTTTTGCCTGTTGAATCATCGACATTCGCGGTGCTTTTAACCGCGGTCATCCTGATAATAGGTGCCTTATGTTTTTTTCCGGCACTGGCGATCGGGCCAATTGCCGAGTATTTGACCCAATAATTTTCGAGTACAACAATTCATAAAACCTGGTTAAAGCCGGGTACTAAAATGAAAAATAACTTTCTCCTGACTGTTGCGATTGCAATAGTTTTTCATACCTCACCACTACTTGCTCAGTCAATAAATGACACGAAAGATACGTTGACGCCAGTTCAACCACAGAGTGCTGTAGCACCTAATTCAGGATTAACCGTCACGGGCTACGTTGAAGCCTACTACACACACGATTTCACGGCACCAAAAACCGCTCAGGAGCGACCTGGATTTTTGTATAATCACAAGCGAAACCGCGAAGTAAACGTAAATCTGGCGTTTATCAAGGGAGCTTATACCAGTGACCGCGTCCGGGCGAATCTGGCGATTCAGGTTGGTACGTATGCGCAGTATAATTATGCCGCTGAACAAGGTTTACTGAAGAATATATTTGAAGCGAACGCGGGAGTAAAATTGAGTAAAACGCATGATCTCTGGCTCGACGCGGGCATTTTCTCGTCGCATATTGGGTTTGAAAGTGCGATCTCGAAAGATTGCTGGACGCTGACACGTAGCCTTGTGGCTGAAAATTCACCCTATTATCTGGCAGGTGCCAAACTGACGTACAACACGCCCAATGGAAAATGGACTCTTTTGGGATCGGTACTGAATGGCTGGCAACGGATTGCCAAATTACCTGGTTATTCCGGTCCATCGGTTAGTACGCAGGTGCAGTTTAAGCCAACGGCCAATTTTGTATTGAACTGGAGTAGTTTCCTGGGCAGCGACCGACCCGATTCACTGAAACAAACGCGATTTTATAATAACATCTACGCAATTGTGAATCCAAACGGAAAAGTCAGCGCTATTCTTGGCTTCGATATTGGCGCCGATCGCAAACCCGTTGGCCCCGACGGTCGCCGGGTAGGCAATGGCAGTTACGTCTGGTATGCCCCCGTGGCCATTGTCCGCTATTCGTTTAGTGACGTAGTGAAACTAGCGGGGCGGGTTGAATATTACGATGACAAAAACGGGGTAATCATTGCAACAGGAACACCAAACGGCTTCAAAATCTGGGGCTATTCGCTGAATGTCGACTACTTTATTTTACCCACTGCGCTCTTCAGGATCGAAGGAAAAGTTTACAACAGTCAGGACGCTATCTTTGAAACAGCAAGCCGTGACAGTAATACAAATACCTCATTGACAACGAGTTTAGCGGTTAGTTTTTAAGTTTTTTTTGTTATCCCGACGCAGGAGGGATCTTCGGGTGAGAAAATCTTTTCTGCTATCAACGAAGATCCCTCCTGCGTCGGGATGACAAAAATTTCTACAACTTTATGAATCCCAACGACCAGAACGCCGAACATTTCCTGAACCTCCTCCGTCAATCCAGGCGGGGGAAGTTTAAGGTGTACATTGGCATGAGCGCGGGGGTTGGTAAATCGTACCGTATGTTGCAGGAAGCCCATACCCTGCTTCGCGGAGGAATCGACGTTAAAATTGGCTTCATTGAAACACATAAACGGGCCGAAACGCATGCGCTAATTGCCGGTTTACCCATTATTCCCCGGCGTAAGCTGTTTTACAAAGGCCGCGAGCTGGAAGAAATGGATGTGCAGACCGTAGTGAATAGCCATCCCGAGCTGGTGATTGTGGATGAACTGGCCCATACGAACATACCGGGATCGAAAAATGAAAAGCGCTGGCAGGACGTACTGGACATTCTGGATTCGGGCATTAACGTAATCAGTGCGGTTAATATTCAGCACATTGAAAGCCTGTATTCAGCGGTGCATCAAATTACGGGCATCGACGTAACCGAGCGCGTGCCGGATCGGGTATTGCAACTGGCCGACGAAGTCGTAAATATTGACCTCACCGCTGATGAGTTGATCACGCGATTGAAAGAAGGGAAGATTTATGATCCGGGCAAAGTTGAAACGGCGCTACGTAACTTTTTTCAGGCCGAGAAGATTCTACAACTGCGCGAACTGGCGCTACGTGAGGTAGCAACCGCAGTTGAACGCAAGATTGAAACCTCGCTTCCAGCGAATAGCAAGGCGAAACCCGAGCGATTTCTGGCCGCCATCAGTTCCAATCACGAGATTGCCCGACACGTTATTCGCAAAACGGCGCGACTGGCCGCTTACTATAACTCGCGCTGGTTTGTGCTTTACGTCCAAACGCCATCCGAAAGCTCCGACCGTATTAAGCTCGACGTACAGCGACATTTGATCAACAACCTTAAATTAGCTACTGAACTGGGCGCAGAGGTGATTCATGTCAAGAGCAGCAACATCGTTACCAGCATCATGACCGAAGTGGAGAGTCGGAACATTACAACGGTCTGCATTGGCAAGCCGCACCTTACCTTGATCCAGATTATTTTGCGGACGAACGCCTTCAACCAACTTCTCAATAAACTGTCGGGCTCAGATACCGACCTGATCATACTGTCGTAGCCATGAGTATAAAAAGCAAAATAGCCGTCGCTCTGGCGTTTATGTTTACCATTATTCTGGTACTCGGCGGCTTGAGTGCCTATTACCTGAATGAGCTTTCCAGCGATTCGCAGGCAATCTTAAAGGATAATTACATCTCGCTTGAATATGTCAGCAATATGCAGAAGGCACTGGCGATGTCCACCGAAACACCGGAACAGGACCCCGAAGGCTTAACGGATTTTGATCGAAACCTCAAAAAGCAGGAAGGCAACGTGACAGAAATCGGGGAGCAGGAAATAACCAGTAGTTTACGCCGGGAATTTAATCGGCTACGTAGCAAACCCACTGATTCTCCGATTATTGCCCGAATCCGGCAACACCTGTTCGCGCTGGACGACATTAACCGACAGGCCATTATCCGTAAAAACGAAACGGCCAAACAAACGGCCAAAGACGCGTTGCTGTGGGTAGCGGTTGCAGGAACGGTATGCTTTCTGATTTTATTCTCGTTCATCATCAATTTCCCCGGCTACATCGCCAATCCCGTGCGCGAGCTGACGCGGGGGATCAAACAGGTAACCAAACGTAATTTTGAAGAGCGTTTGCACATCGATTCCAACGATGAGTTTGGCGAACTAGCGAAATCGTTCAACTCAATGGCGCAGAAACTGGATGAATATGAGCATTCCAATCTGGCGCAGGTGCTGTACGAGAAACGACGTATTGATACCCTTATCCACATTATGAGTGAGGGCATTGTGGGTATGGACGAAAAACGGCGCATCTTATTCGCCAATCCCGTAGCCTGCCGACTGTTGGGTATGGACGAAGCGCAGTTAGTAGGTCAATATGCGCCGGACATTGCGGCTTCAAACGACTTAATGCGGACGTTGATCCAGGATATCATGACCGATACCCCATTGGATACCGAACAGAATGGCTTTCTCAAAATTTACGATCCCCGACCGGATGGTCCCCGACCGGACGGCTTCAAACCAGATGGTCTAGGGGCAGATGGACGCGGGAAAGAAAGTTATTTCAAACGGCGAACGCATAGGGTCGATGTGATCCGTACTGGCGAAATACATTCTGAATTAGCGGGTTACGTGATGGTGCTCGAAAATATTACGCCCTACAAAGAACTCGATTTAGCCAAAACCAACTTCATCGCCACGATTTCACACGAACTCAAGACGCCTTTGTCCAGTATCAAAATGAGCCTTAAGCTGCTTGAAGACAGCCGCATTGGACAGGTGAACGACGAGCAGAAACAACTCATCGGCAATATCAGCGACGATACCAACCGGCTACTGAACCTAACGAGTGAACTGCTTAATATGGCGCAGGTCGAATCGGGCCAGATTCAATTAAACATACAGGCCGTGGTACCTGTCGATGTGGTCAATTATGCGGCCAATGCCCTTCGGGTCTCGGCGGAGAACAAACGTATCAGACTTTCCATAACGGTTCCTTCAGCACTCCCCATCGTGTTGGCTGACCCCGATAAAGTCTCCTGGGTGCTGGTCAACTTTCTCTCGAACGCGATTCGGCATAGTCCCGAAAACAGTGTCATTGACATATCAGCGCAACAGGTCAATACGTATGTTGAATTCCGGGTGCGTGACCACGGAGCAGGAATCCGGCCCGAGCATCAGGACAAAGTGTTTGACCGCTACTTTAAAGCCCCCAGCCTCAACGGACAGGCAACTCAATCTGCATCCGGCACCTCCATGCCGGGCAGCACGGGTCTTGGTCTGGCCATTTCGAGCGAATTTATCCGGAGCATGAACGGCCAGATTGGACTGGATACCAGCATTACCGACGGAGCGGCTTTCTTCTTTCGATTACCCATTGATCGGCAAGCGTAGATAAGCCGTATTTGGTGCTTATAGAATCATCAATTATAGGCAAAGATGATTCGATTTACGGCGGTAGCCTTTTCAGGGCTGTTTATTTTTCTCCTCACTATGAGCACTGGCTGGAGCCAGGATGTCAACTGGAAGAAAGTCAGGGTACTGGTCTATACAAAAAATGGCAAAGGTTACGTCCACGACAACATTCCGAACGCGGTTCAGTGCATTCAGAAGCTCGGCAGGCAGTACGGCTTCGCGGTCGATTCATCGGCTCAGCCAACTGTATTTACGGAGAGCAGTCTGAAACAATACACCCTTCTAATTTTCCCGAGTACGAACAACGACGTATTCGATACCGACGCCCAGCGGCTGGCTTTCCGGCGCTATATTGAAGCCGGAGGAGGCTTTGTGGGCATTCATTCCGTTATGGGTACAGAGCGCAACTGGGCCTGGTTCAAGCGAATGCTGGGTGGTACGTTTGCCTGGCATCCAAAGTTTCAGAAGTTCAGGGTTGAGGTGCTGGATACCAGGCACCCGTCTATGCAGGGCTTGCCGAAGGTGTGGGAGAAAGAAGATGAGTTTTATTTTACCAAGAATATGTCGCCAGGTCCGACGGTCATTATGGCAAATGATCTGACGTCGCTCAATCAGGACGAACCGGAGAAGGTGAAGATGTTCGGCGGTTCATACACAGAACTATATCCCTCCGCCTGGTACTATAATTTCGACGGCGGCTATACCTGGTGCACGACGTTGGGCCATGCCAAAACGGATTACCAAACAGATACTACGTTCATCAACCACATTTTTCAGGGCATTCGCTACGTTGCCGGACAGGTAAAAATGATCGATTTTAGTAAAGCTTACGCCGATTCAAGAGATACGCCGATCCGCTAATCTATTTGTTCACGAGGCAGCTCTCTTTCCTTATTTATGACGCTTCTGGTCATCACGTTTCTTGGCATCCTGGCTCTTGTCGCCCTCATTTCGATTGCTCGGCTGCACCCGTTTCTGGCATTTCTAGCTGTTTCGCTGGGTGTCGGTTTGGCCTTGGGAATAAAGCCGCTGGCCATTATGGATGCCATCCAGAAAGGCATTGGCAGTACGCTAGGCTCCATTACGGCCATCATTGCTTTAGGTGCGATGCTCGGTAAACTGGTGGCGCAAAGTGGTGCCGCCCAACGTATTGCCCAGAAAATCATGGAGTTGGTTGGTACACAGCATGCACGATGGGCTTTTCTGGTGACGGGCTTTATTGTTGGCTTGCCGCTTTTCTATTCGGTAGGGTTTCTTCTGCTGGTGCCGCTGGTCATTACGGTTTCTTATCGATACAAACTGCCCGCACTTTACATCGGCCTACCCATGCTGGCGTCGTTATCGGTGACGCAGGGCTACCTCCCACCCCACCCTGCTCCCCTGGCGATTCTGAAACAGTTCAACGCCGACATGGGCCTGACGCTCTTTTATGGCATCATCGTCTCAATACCGGCTATTCTCATTTCGGGTGCGTTGTTTGGGTCTACCATCAAACGCTACACTACGTTACCCAATCCCGCGTTTATTGCACCCGATTTACAGGAAGACCAAATGCCCTCGGCAACGGTAAGTTTCCTGACCGTGTTGCTCCCGATTCTGTTGATTGGATTAAGTGCATTCTGTAGTTCATTATTGCCCGCTGGTTCATTGAGCCAGCAAACCTTACTTTTTCTGGGCGAGCCGGTTGTCAGCATGTTTATCTCGGTCGTCGTGGCTACGTTCACGCTGGGCATCTGGCGAGGAAAAACCATGCCGGAAGTAACCAGCCTGTTCGCCGATGCGATAAAAGATGTGGCCATGCTTTTTCTGATTTTTGGCGGGGCCGGTGCCCTAAAACAGGTGTTGACCGATGGCGGTGTGAACCAGGCCGTTGCCGACCTGATGCGTAACTCCACTTTGCATCCCTACGTGCTGGCATGGGGGATGGCCGCTCTGATACGTGTTGCAGTGGGCTCGTCTACTGTGTCGGGTATTACAACAGCGGGTTTCGTCGCGCCCATGCTGACGGCTACGGGCGTTGAGCCCAATTTGATGGTGTTGAGTATTGGGGCTGGAAGCATGATGTTTTCGCATGTCAACGACACCGGATTCTGGCTGTTCCGAGAGTACTTCCAGCTGTCGATGGCCGATACGATCAAGACCTGGTCGGTCATGGAAACGCTGGTTTCCGTAACCGGATTAGCGGGGGTCATGGCGCTGAGTTGGTTTATTAATTAGTGTAGCCTGGACGGCCACGTCCGGGGATAAAATTCAGGCAAACGTGACCGTCCAGACAGTACCAGTTAATTAACTCGCTTTCGGTTCTGGCCCCCGGAATGCGTCTTTTTTGGTGATGGTTTCCAGCTTTACTGGTTTCCCGTCCTTCGCTGATTGATAGATCGCTTCCATAATTTTCTGATCCTGTAGACCTTCTTCGCCGGGTGTAAACGGGATTTTATTGTCCAGGATGCATTCCGAGAAGTGATCCATTTCGGTGGCAAAATGGTCTTTGTCAGAAATACTATGCTCAATGATCTGGTTTACTTCTCCCTGCGCCTGACTCGTTTCCAGTTTCAGCCCCTTGTAGGGAAAAGCCGGGTCCATTTTGATCCAGCCCGTATCGGCCAGCACCCGGTAACTTTTGTCGTCGTGATGTCCGTAGCTGGTAGCGCAACTGGTCTGCACGCCACTCGGAAATTTCATGATCCAGTTCACCTGTTCTTCTACCTCTTTGAATCGCGGATCGTCGGGCGTGCTGTGGATGTAGCCCATTACTTCGGTTGGTTCTTCACCCAGTACGTATCGAATCGTGTTAAGGCAGTAGAGTCCAACGTCGGGCAACGAACCACCACCGGCTAAGGCTTTGTTAAATCGCCAGTGTTTCGGATTATCGGAGTTTTGGCCGTTGTTCGCAATAATCGACTTTACCTTCCCAAATTTCGCCGTCTGGACCATGTCGCGCACCATTCGATTGTGCGGCTCGTACTGAATCCGGTAAGCGATCATGAGTTTACGATCTGCTTTTTTGCAGGCGTCAATCATCGTCTGACACTCAGCCGCGGAATTAGCCATCGGCTTTTCGCACAAAATATGCTTACCGGCCTGCGCTCCCCGAACGGTGTATTCGGCGTGCATGCCATTAGGCAAGACGATGTAGATGGCCTGTACATCTTTGTTATCTTTTAATTTATCGTAGTCGGCATAGCTGTAGCAACTCTCTTTTTTTACGCCATACTGCGCAGCTACTTTTTGCATCTTCTCGGGACTACCGCTTACCAGAGCCACAACTTTTGATTTTTTACAAGCCCCGAAAGCGGGCAAAATCTGATTAAGCGTCAGGTGACCAAGGCCAACAAGCGCATAACCAACCCGCTGATCTTCTGGCATGGGCGTAGGCGTATCACCTTCCTGTTGTTCGGTCTTTGCTTTGATCTGCTCCAGCTCGATCGGTTTTTGCTGTTCGGCAGGGACCGTAGCGGGTGGCGAGGTAGCGGGTAGTTTTGGGGCAGCCCCACCGGGCGTACTGGCCGTTGGCGTGGACGTAGTGGTTTCGGGCTTTTTCTCGCAGGCAATGAGCGTACTGCCGATAGCACCTACCGCCAGACTGCGGCTCGTAAATTGGAGAAAATCCTGCCGCGATACCGGCTTTGTTGCCGGCTGGTCGAGTAGAAGATTAACAAAATGATCAATCGATTTCATAACGTGCTATTGAGTTTACGTCAGAAACAGATTGTAAAAACGCGTTGTTTAAAAGAATTAGCTACCACTGCCTGTTTGCTACGTAGTAAAACTGTTGCCAGCCAATACGCCAAATTAACTTCCCGAAGTTTTGAGCCGCTCGGGTGGCCCTCTTTCGGGAAGTTAAAGAACGACCTCTTTACGCGTTTTTGTCCAGCCAATCCAGAATATAGTCGGCGTCTTCTTTCCAGGTAGGTTGCCCAAGCACAAAGTGATTACGTCCTTCAAACTCTTTGTAATCCAGCACCGAACCATTGCTTTTGTAGGCCTCGAAATTACGATGGTTGAGGTGAGCCGGGATGATGTTGTCGATGCTGCCGGCCGTAAGCAACAGGGGCGCGTGTGGCTTTTCAAAATCCACATGGGCAGCACTAGTTAATCCACCCCTGGCCACCACTTTCGACTCTGGAATCGTGTTTTCGTCGTAGGCTTTTTGTTGTTCGTCCAGCGGCATATCGTTAACGAACGCATATTGCCAGTCTTCGAACGACATCAGGTACGTTTCGTCAAGATCCGTAAACAAGCCCAGGGCTTTCCAGCCCGCTTTCAGAAAGGAGAACTCGTAGGGAAATACGCCCTGCGGTGGAACGGAGTGAATGGCAACGGCTGCGGCAGCCAGGTCATGACTCACAATGATCTGGGTAATCAACCCGCCCAACGAATGCCCGATTACGATTGGTTTTTCGGGAAGCGCCTTCACAATATCCATGTAATGATCGACCAGTTCATTCAGCGTTAATTTGGCTAAATCGGTGTCGTTCGGTTGCCGGGCGCGCAATTCGGCAGCTGTCCCATCCTTGAACGGCCAGGGGGGTGCCATCGTCTCGTACCCTTTACTCTGGAAATAGGATTGCCATTCGTCCCAGCCAGTATTGACAACAAAGGCTCCCGTGACGAATACGACGGTTTTGGTTTTGATACCTTCCATGATTATAGTGTTTAATGGTATGTAAAAGAGGGGGAAGATACTAGTATTCTCCTCATTATGAGTCGAATACTAGTGAATTATTTCGTCTCCTGCGGTTTGAACAGAACAAACGCCATTACGCGCTAACGGAATGCAGCTTTTGGCCGGAATGCCAGCTTTCTTACGGCTTCACACCTACCAATTTCAGCAAGTCACGGTAGATGATGTTATGCTGCCAGAATAACTGGGTGACCATAGCGATGTGTTTTTTACCTGGAATTACGGTAAACGTGTGCCGGGCACCAAGCTCCAGCAGGCGTTGATTGAACGTTCGGGTGCTGCTGGCAATACTCGGATAGGTATGCTCGCCCACGTACACCAACATAGGCGGACTATCGGCCCGTACATGGTACATGGGCGACATATCGCGCCAAATGGAAGGATCTTTACCAAAGGGTACCAGATACTGATCGTCGCCGGGGTATTCCATTTTTTTCAGATAATCGAACATATCCAGCCCACCCGGATCATCGAGGATGGCGCCTTTCACTGGATTTTTCGCCAGCCCAATTTTAGTAAACAACTGATCGTCAGTAGCCAGCAGAGCCGCCAGTCCGCCCCCTGCCGAATGCCCCATAACAAAAATTCGGTCCGGGTCTCCACCATATTCAGCAATGTGCTGGGTAGCCCAGCGAACCGCCTGGGCACAATCCTCGGCCATTGCAGGCACCTCTACGTTCGGAGAAAGCCGGTAGTTGATAATAACGGCGACAGCACCTTGCCTGGCCAGTCGTCGGCCGAGGATGGCATAGAGATTTTTATTCCCACTGTTCCAGTTACCTCCGTGAATAAACAGCACAACCGGACGGCCTCCGGGATCGCGTTTTCGGGGTGAGAACACATCCAGCAGGTGGCGATCGGTCGGGTCGGACGGGGTTGTAGCGGGCGGCAAATAGGAAATATCCTTCGTCCGCCGACTGCCGCTCGCCACGGCAAATTCGTTTAGAGAAAGCACTAAGATAACCCCCAGCAGTAAGGCCGCCGGAATTTGCCAGAGTAATCGAAAAGAAAGCATGTTGGAAGACCTAACTATCCGCATTTATAAACCACTACGTTCCCGAGCAGCCTGGTAGTATATCAATACATACCGCGAAAGTAGGTTTCTGGATTGGTCGGACAAGCTTGTTCCTCCTTACTGGCAAAGTTGGTTGTATGCGGCCACCATTTCGCCAAATCCACGCCAGTCCCGGCGCGTAGCGGTCGGGTAGTTTTGCATGAAGGTTGGACAGTCGCCAAACAAACGGTCATGAACGGTCTCCATCTCTCCCCGCTTCGCCACGAATGCGTCGCTCCGGTTTTTCAGCGCAATGTAGCTGAGGTCCTGATAGTCGACACCCAGCACAAAATTACCAAAGGAATATTCGGTCGTTTTCTTCCAGCCTGCTACGTCGAAATAAAGGGCAATGTTGCCGCCAGCGGGAGTCAGGCGTTCCAGTAGCATCGGCTTGTCTTTGCGCCGTGGATTGGGAACGCGCTCAAAAATGATCATCTCCCGGTCGCGGGGAATGCTGCCCGTCGAATAGGCAAAGTCGGGCAATCGTTGCGCAATGAGTATAAGGTCATCACCTTTCAATTTCAATTTAGCATTATCGCCCGTCTTAATGATAATGCTGGCGGGGGAATCGTTCACCAGCGACCCGACCCGCACCTGCCCACGAATCGTATCGTTCTGCGTCGTTACTACGTAGCCCTCTGTCCACATCGTGATGGCACCGACGGGCATATATTGCGTGTTACCGGCCAGGCTAATGAGCAAGGTACTGATGACAAAAAAAGCTTCCATAAGGCCAATGGTTGGTGTCAACAAAACTAATCGACACGCCAGGGCGACAGAAGGACCATCTGACTGAACTGTAAAATGGGCGGCATGAATTGAGGAAAGACTATACAAGATCAACAGAATTTGGCAATCCCATTGATCCACGTACTTACATTCTCGAAGGTGTTTTAACGATCGCAAACCGCTGTAAAAATAGTTTGTGATTATTTTCCGGAAACTGAACAGGCGCTTTCCGGCCCTTTACGTAAAACTGATTTTTTTCAATGCGCTCCACAAACTGCAAATTCACTAACAGGGATCGCGATAGATTGTAGAAGTTGGGATTCGTAAAAAACTGCGCTATATAGCCCAGATTCATGGAGAAAACCTGCTTCTGTTCTTCATTCAGTAAATAGACTTCAACATAAGCCCTATCGGCCTGTAAGAAGAGAACCTCGTTTTTATTGATTTTGACATACCCTTTCCCTTGATCTACAGGCAGGTACAGGCTATCCGACAAAAAAGGATCAACCGAATTAGCCTGGGTAGCCTGGTAATTATAATAGGCTAATTCGACCTGAATCGCTAATTCCTTATGGCGAAAGGGTTTAAGAAGATAAGCCGCGGGGCGCGTCTGTTGGGCCCGTAATATGGTCGGCTGCTCCGAGTGCCCGGTCAGATAAATTATGGGGATTGCCTGCTTTGCCAGCAGCCGGAGGGCAAGATCAATACCATCTTCGGCCGAATGCTCCAGGTGGATATCTATTAATACCAAATCGGGTGGATTGATACGTACCGACGTTAAGGCTGCGGGTGAATTACGGGTGATGTCCGTTACTTCATGGCCCGCTTTTTCCAGCGTTTCCCGAATGTCGTGGGCTGTTACCAGCTCGTCTTCAACAATCAGAATTTTGAGCGATTTCATATAAATCGTGTTATATTTTTTTCCACTTGGTGGCAGTGGGAAGTAGGTTAAATACCATGTCGAACGTCATGCCGCCTTTGTTTCCGATCCGATACGTTCCATACAGTTGCTCCACTTGCATCTGAATCAGGCGCATGCCAAATGATTTTAAGGGCAATGAAGACTCGTCCAACCCTTTCCCGTTATCAGCTACTTCCAGACGAAATGTAGTTTTATCTAAAGAGGCCTCTATTCGTAGCGCAGGGCATGGGTGTTCGGGAAAGGCATACTTGCAGGCATTCGTAATCAGCTCATTCACAATTAGTCCAACGCGCATAATGTAGTCGGCGGGTAGGGTGAGGGCAGGCGGAATCTGGCAGGTAACCTCAACCTGATCCAGTTCGAACGTCTGCAATCCCATTTTGATCAGTTCCCGGATGAAGTCAGCTAAATTGACTGCAGCGAGATTTTCGTCATCATAGAGTTTACGCTGAAGCAGGCTCATTACTTCGATACGTCGCTGGCTGTCTTCCACCGCATTTCTGGCACTTTCGTCTGAAAGGCGATTCGACTGTAAACTCAGCAGGCTCGATACTAACTGTAAATTATTTTTAACGCGGTGGTTTTGCTCCTGCACTAAGGCCGCGTTGTGCAGGCTAAGGCGCCGATTTTTCCGTGACAGCCGGTAAAAAGCACCACTTGCGATTACGGTTCCCAGCAGCAACGTCGAAAGCACCATCAGAAACCGCTGCTGTGTCTGCTGATTTTCTTTACTGAGTGCCAGTTCCCGATGCTGACTTTTTAGCTGCGCTTCTTTTTTTTCGATATCATATTCTACACTCAGGCGAGAAACGGCGCCATCCCGGTCAGCTATCATTTGTCCCTGTTCGTAGGTTCGCACCAGTTGCGCTTGCTCAAAGGCTTTTTCCCAGTCTTTTTTTTGCTGGTAATATTGCAGACATGCCTCGGCAAATGACTTTTCAGTATAAAACTCCCTAATATTCAATGCCTTATACATTCGTTCTGCTTCCTGCAACAACGGGAAAGCCTCATCAGGCTGATTAAATCGGAGATAGGTCAAGGCCAGCTCCTGCACTGTCTTGGCCTGATTATGGGTATGGCCTATTGCCTTATACTGCGCCAGGGCTGTTCTATAGTATTGAAATGCTTTGACGTTTCGCTGATATCTGTATAGTTCACCGAATGTGCTACTGACCGCAGCAATACCGAGCGTATCTTTTGATTCATAAGCTATACGCTCATTCAGCTTACAGTAATAGAACAGGCTATCCTGCAATGGGTGTTTGCGGTTGTTGGCTAAACTATCGCGGCAAATGACAACGTATGCATTCCCAATAACCTGATAAGCAGATATGATTTGCCGTTTGGACCCATTGCGTACGTAAGCAAGGGCTAAACGCCCGTATTCCAAAGCTTTAGCTCCATTGGATTGGTCTATTTCCAACTTCGACAATCGTGTATAGATCCGGCTGACTTTGTCGAACTTGCGCTGTTGCTCCACAATCCGGAGTGACTTCACAAAGTAATTCTTGCCCTTCAGATAATCCCGGGCAGCTACATACACCTTACCGTACAAGTAGTACGCTTCTGCCATGAGCAGGGTGTCCTTCTTCGTTATCGCTTCCTGTTCAATTTCCCGGGCATACCTAAGCTTGTCGGGTTGAAGGGGTAAGCTTTGGTATGGCTGGGCATTACTAGTACTGGTTCGGATGAGGAAAAACAAGAGCAGGAAAGCTGATTTGTTACGATACGTTTTCATCCAACACGGTGGTAAAGTTCCTCGACAGGCAGCTATGAGTGCGGGTAAATGTAGGACTTTTGAACCGACTGCTTCTCTGCCAATTCCTGATTTTTTGCACTAAAAACGATTCGGAAAGCAATTGCCTTCGTTCGGAAAGAGCTTGCGCTCATTCGGAAATTATCCTAAAAGCAAGCCCGAAATATGACTAGAATTGAGTGAGCTAAATACCGGCGAATGTACCTCAAATTACAACAATGGAAAAACGGATCTTAATTTCCGACTGAAGTCTTTCTCATAAGAATTAGTACACCCAAACGGACCGCCGGACCTTCCTCTTACCCTTTGTAGTTCATTGGTTCAACATGAAAAAAGCATTTTTCTTACTCTTATTCCCAGGCCTATTTTGGGGGTGCAGCCAGAAATCGATTGACCCATACGCACCTACCAGCCGTCCCGTTGGCGAATGGAAAGCAGAAGTCGGTGGCGCCGGGGGATTTACGAACTACAATTCACTCAAGAATTTTCAATACAATTTCGACGTACCCACCGGAAATCAGAAGATAAACATACGGCTTACATCCGGCGATATCAATGTTCAATATGCGCTGTTTGACGCATTTGATCTGCCGATCGATGTACAAGGGAAAGGGCAGGATTTAAGCAAACAATACACGCTCGATGCGGGTACGTATCGCATCGTAGTAACGGCTGAACGGCAGGCTGTTGGGCGGTTCTCACTGTCTTTAGAAGGCACACAAGGCGGGGCTACCCTAATTTCTTCGACAGTACTGCAGTCCAAACTGGACTGGGGACCATTGGGCGGAGGAGGAAATGAGGTAACCATTAAGAATCGCTTCTATTCGGTGGACGTTACTGAGGATGGTACCGGTTTCGATGTCGAACTCGAATCGCCTGATACCGATGCCGGGATTTGGGTGTATGATCTACCCAGCAGGCAATTTACTACGTCACGGCAAGGGCGCTATGCCTATGAAATCAGGACCGTTACTAAAGGGACGTACCTGATGATGGTCGCTACGACCAAACGGGGTAGCACCGGCAGTTACAACCTGCGGGTAACGGGGAAAGTCGCCAATCTGACTAGCGTCGAATCTCAGTCCATGGTCGTAACAGGGCAGTGGTCAGCCACCAGCAAGGCGGACCAGAACAAACTCGCTTACGACGAATATACCCTGCAGGTGAACGATGACGGGGCCAATATGCTGGACCTCGAAATCTCGTCCAGCGACACCTTCGTTGAACTCTATCTGCAATCTGTTGGCGGAGCAACCATTTCGATTCCCTCACAGGCATCTGCGCAGAACAAGTCGTATAAAATTGTCCAGTCGACGCTATCAAAAGGACTTTACAAAATAACGGCTCGTACCTCGACATCGGCAAAAGGGAAATATGGGAGCTATACGCTCAACGTGGTTGGTCGTTTCTCCGACTTCAAAAAACTTTAACACTCATTCATTACGTAATTCAAACCTTATGAATCTTACCAAGGGCGCTTTAGTCGTCACACTATTCAGTATGTCAAGCCATCTGATGGCGCAAGTTCCAAGTGTACCGGGTATAACGGGCAACGCGGAAAACCTGACTCGCGAAACCTCCGACGCTTCTCAGGAATTTTTTGCCAGGGTTAGCCCTGATGGTAAGTTTCTATTATACAATGCCATCGACGTATCATACTCCCTCGGTTTGACCAATGGAAGAATTGAAGTAAAGACCAACAAAAACTACCGTATTGTTCGTAAAGAGATTGGAAAGCCTATCACGAATCCACTGGTTAACAACGCAGCGTACCCAACCTGGTTACCCAATAATACAGGCGTCATTTTCAGCTACATAAAGCCTGAAAAAGCAGTAATTGTGCGATCAGATATTAACGGCGTGGGATTAAACTACATTTCGCCAGGAGCCATGGGCGAAGATGATGCTGAACCTGTTGTATTGAAAGACAATTCCAAAATTCTCTTTACAACCAAGATGAGTAACAGTCGTATGATTTGCTCGATGGACATGAAAGGAGGAAATTATTCCGTCATTACGGAGGGCGCTCACCTCAGTTTGAATCCCCTCAACAACAATAGAATTATTTATAACATTATGGTTGGGAAAACCATGCAGGTGTTTACAATGGACCTTAAAACCGGCGAGAAAACCCAATTGACTACGGGGGATTACAACAACCGGGATGGCGCTTTCTCAAGAGATGGTAAATACATTGCCTTTGCCAGTAACCGCGAGAACCCGAAGAAACAGAACAAGCATATTTACGTCATGAAAGCTGATGGCAGCGACCTGGTCCAGATCACGCAGGGAGAAACCGACGAAAGTGATCCTACCTGGGGCGATAGCAATTTGTTATTTTTCAGTTCGAATGCCGAAAAAAATTACAACATCTGGAAGGCAAATATAAAATTCAATAAATAGCCAGATACTTTTTATAATCCACTTTCCGCTTCTCTCCACATCATTAAAATTGCAAACGGCTAGCCTTAACGTCAAGGCTAGCCGTTTGTATTTCATCCATTTCTCCTACCTTATTGTATCTACAAACCTAGTCATCAAAGCCGAGCGAAATCAGAAAATGGGATTCGAGGGCCAGCACAAACCAATACGTTATTTCCGCTACTTGTTTACCCATACCTACCGACTGCCAACTCAGGTTGGATGTGCTCTTTACCCTTTTCTAGCTTTGACGAGGTTTACAGCTAATTACTATTCCTCTACCCAAACCAAACAACTCCGTCATCCGTGAAAACTATGGCTTTTGCCCTACTACTGGGGTATTTATTGAGTACCGGCCCCGTTCTGGCCGATTGTCCACCCGTTATCATGAACGAAAAACTGCATGGCCTTTTGCCTCTCGTCAATCAGAAAGTAACGTACTCAGAGATCATCGATTGCGGCAGCGTATCACAAGGCGATCTGTTCCGACGGTCCAGATTGTGGATCGCTCAATCCTTTCATTCGGCGAAGGACACTTTTGCGTTGAGCGATAAAAAAACCGGTGATTTAGTCAGTCGGTCTACGCAGGTGGTTACGATGCCTCGTTCGGAGAGTTCGGCAGGTGGCATCTATTCATTCCGGTATAGCCTCGTGGTTGAGTGCACCAATCGAAAATATCGGGTAACCATTAGCCAGATTGATCTGGAGGAAAGTACTACGTCCCGCCCTACGCCCATCGAAACCTATTGCCAGAAGAATGACAAAGAACTTCAGGTGATCTATGCGGAACTCGACAAACAACTCAGGAAGGTACTGACTGATTTTCAGGAAAACGTAAAAAACTACAAAGCCTTTTGATTGGGCCGATGACTTCGTTCATGAACCGAACTACCGCTTACCTGATTGGCCCTGAACTAATCTGGATACTCATGTTTGCCTTTGCCGGGATCTTTGTTGCCGTGAATCAGCCCATCAGCAGCTTAGGGCATTGGAAGGTCATGTTTTTGAATCTGTTTCTGCCCGCTATTGGCGTTATGCTGGCTTTTGCACCCTTTTTCTGGACGCCCGGCAATCCGTGGTGGTGCTTAGCCCGCATCATGCTGGTCAGCCTGCTCGGTGTGGTGGGTCTGGTATTTTTTCTCAGCAAAGCAGCCAGTTACCAGGATGTTCGTGATGTTGGTATTATCCTGGGGTCGGTGGCGTTCATTGCTATGGGATGGACAGTGCTGGGATTTATGGGAGGTATTGCCGGGCTGTTTTTGATCTCCCACTGGGCTTACCTACCCGTATTAAAATGGATACTGATTCTGTTTGCTCTGTTTATGCTCTTTTTGGTTGTCTGGTGGCGAATAACCTGACCAAACCTATAACGTAAAGCTCATTCGGCCAACAAGCCTGGTGCCAATAGAGGCAATGAACCAATACTGACCCGGCGTAGCGAGGTTGACCTGCTCCAGTACCTGCGACGTATTGACGTACTGTTTTGAGAAGATAACCGTGCCATCACTGGTTGTCAGTTGCAGGTCAATTGTTACCGGATCGGGCATGGATGCTTTAATCGTGGCGACTCCAGTTGCGGGATCAGGATACAGTACGAGTTGACCATCAAACCGCAAATCGCCATTCTCTACGTTGACGATATACGTATCGGTTAGGCAGCCTACATTATCGCTGACAGTATAGGTCGTTGACACTGTCGGTGATACGTTGATTGTGCGGTTTGTCTCGCCAGTACTCCACCGGTAAGTACCCGGCCATGAAGCCGTTAACGACACCGGATTACCAGAACTATAGCTAAGTGTCTGCTGCTTATTAACCTGCTTGAACATCGTAAACTTGTCTTTTACGGTGCCATCGGTGGCCAGCCACTGAGCATCCAGCCGGTTATCGGTTACGTCAATCAGCATGGAACCGCCTACCGTATTGTTCGAGTACACCATGGCCGGATGCGGATACCCATTGCCGTTTCCGCCTAACTGACCACCGCTGCCCGCCACTACGTAGACCACGCCCGACAGTTTATTGACAATGGGGCAGGAATTGGCAGAACCATCATATTGGGCGGAACTGGTCGACACGGCATGTTGATTTGTGTTGAACGTATTGGCCAGGCCATAGTGCCCTTTTATCAGGTACGTCCGTTCATAGATATGGCTGTGACCGCTCAGGACAAGGTCGACGTTAAAGCGTTCCAGAATAGGAACAAGTTTCCGACGTAGTTGCGTCTGATCATCAAATACGTCAGAATCCCGAGAGCCTTTGCTGTAGGGCGGATGGTGAAAGAAAACGATCGTCCAGGGTTGATGATTGGCGGCTAAATCGAGCTTGAGCCACTGTACCTGATGGCCCGTTGTATCGTAAAGTCGCCCGTCATCCTGACCTTCAGAATCCAGCGAAACGACATGCACATTGGCGTAATCGAATGAGTAGTTGAGCTTTGAACCCGACGGTACACCCCCGGCTTCAGCCTGTTGCGGAACGGTAATTAGTTTAAAATAGTCGATATTCAGGTTGGTGGGTACATCGGCATACTCATGATTGCCGGGCGTTGACCAGGCGGGCAAGTGCTTTAAAATGTCGTTGTATATGGTGAATAATCGTTGCTGGTATTGGGAATCGTACCCCTGATCGTAGGCATTATCGCCGAGCCAGAGCCAAATGTCGGCCGGATGACTCTGAGCCGCTTGCCGGTATTGATCGAGCACCTGAAACTGGTTTACGGTACTACTACCGAAATCACCCAGTGCCCAGATACGAACAGGTACCGTTGATCCGGCAACGGGCGACGTCCGGAAATATTGATCACTGGATACCATTAAATCGCCTGCCGACGAACCGACAGCATAAAAATATTGGGTGGCTGGTTGCAGGTCTGTTAATGTAACAAGGTGCTCGGTCGTTGCCGCAGGATCGGTCGTTTGCTGAGTAAGTTGCGAAAGATCAGCGCCAAAGCGAACGCGACTATCTGTCGGCAGATCGGTTCGCCAACGGATGGTGATACCAGTAGGCGTAACGGTTTGCAGATAGGGCGACCGAGTGACTGATTGGGCGATAGTCGTCAGTTTCATGACGGTTAAGCCAAGTAGCAGTACCCAACGGACTAGCGAAAGACGTAGCATCGTGTAAAAAAAAGACAATAACAAATTACACAGCACTACAGAAAAGTTATGCCTAATAGACCTATTTTCAAGACATTACACAACAATTATCTAACGACTACCCTTTGGTTGGGTCGAGTACTACGTGTCTAATCCGGTTTCGTTTCCAGGTGTAGGTAACGTGGACTAGTCCGTCGGCGGTTTGAATTACGGCCGGGTAGGAGTACTCGCCGGGTGCACTTTCGAGCCGGGCCAGGGATTTCCAGGTTTTGCCATCGCTGGAAATCGCTACGTCTAAGGGAGTTCTTGGACCACTTTTACCTGCTACAGGCGATGTAGGATTATATACCAGCACCTGACGGCCATCTTTCAGGGTCACAGCATCGGTTCCCGAATTTGGATTGGGAAGTGACGTTTTCTGCAACGGCGACCAGGTTTTACCGTTATCTTTTGACCAGGTTTCCAGAATAAATCCGCTTTTCTGGCTCCGGCAAAGGGCCTGCAATTGCCCATCAGCATGGAACAGAATACTCGGCTGAATGGCTCCATCCTCCACGCCATCGTTGATCGGCCCCGTTTTTTGCCAGGTTTTGCCCAGATCACTGGTCTGCTCAAAATGGACACGCCAGTTGTGATCTTCCGAACTGGTTGGGCAGAGCAAAACGCCCGAGGCTAACAAGACCGGCTTGTTTTTGATTGGTCCCAGAATCCCCTCCGGCAACCGTTCCGCTTCCGACCAGGTTTTTCCTGCGTCGCTCGACCGCTTCAACAGGCCCCACCAGGTTGATGGGCTGGGACCAACTTTATAAAACAACAGCAAATCGCCACCGGGTACCTGAAACAATACCGGATTCCAGCAGGGCAGCCGCTTTCCGTCGGGTTGTACACCCGTTGCGACCTCTACCGGCGTTGTCCAGTTGGTGGCCGACCGGCTATTCACCCAGATGCCTACATCGGGATGGCGTTCGCGTGTGCCGCCAAACCAGGCGGCAACCAGACCTTTGGGTGTCTCGGCCAGCGTGGAGGCATGGCATTCCGGGAAAGGTGCTTTTTCGTAAATCCATTCATTGAGAACAATCGGCGGGTTATCCGACTGCGCTGAAACGAACTGTATGGAGCACAATAAAGTAGTGAAGGCTAGTAGAAAAAGAGGTCTCATAAGCGGTTCGTACAGTGAGGCAAAAGAAGAAGTTTGATTCGCTTAAAATAAGTAGGCCAGCCTCATTTCCTACCAGTCAGTCGCCGACAATTATCCTGTAAACCGATTGCAACTGGGCACCTCTGGCCTAAATACCCGTTGATTTCAGGGACTGATTTACGCGGTTCATGAATCGTTTTTAGCAATTGATTACCAACGTGCTTTCGCTACGTGTCTCGACCTGCCAATTTCGCCTGACAAGGCTGAACCATCCTCTTTTTTAATCATGAAATTTATCAGACAATTCTCTTTTTTAGCCGTACTGGTCGCAGGTCCTTTGCTGATGGCCGCTAACTCCGGCGATGTCATGACCGAGCTGGGCATCGAAGAACCGAAACTTCGGCAGGACGTCCTGTTGAACCTAAGAGAACCGCGCTGGTTCTTCTTTAATCCTACTAATTCCATGCGCCAGGCCGTTCGTCAACTTCCCGGGTCGGCTCGTGCGACAACCGTACGAACGCTGGCTAAGGCCGTGCGGGCTTACGTCGAATCGTCATCGTTCAAACAAACATGGCTTCAGGATTTGCGAACGTATTATCCGTATGATGAGACCTATACCGATGAATACATAGCGAAGAAAAAACAAGCCGACCAGGCAGAAAAATCAGTTGCACAAGGTCAGTTTTCGGCGCAGATGGGCGCTATGGATCAGTCGTTTAGCTTAATGGACCCAGCTATGTTAAAAATGGCGGCTCAAGCACAACTAAGCCAGGAAGAACAGGAACTCGCTGCATTATCCGGCAGTGCTCGAACAACGCGCGCCCAACACGTAGCGAGCTTAAAAAAGATGATGATCCTGCCGCCGGCTGAGTTCAAAAAACAATACCTGGCTTCCCTTAAACAACAGATGCAGGCCAGTATGAATCAATCGGCTAATGAGCCCGAACGGGATAAAGATCGCCTGTCAGAAGAACGTAAGCGGAAAGCAGAATTCGATGCTCATTCCGACTTTGGACCACTTTTAAAACAACGTTTACAGGCATTCATTACGCTTAGTGAAACCGTCGATTTTGACGCACGGTTAGCACCAATGGGTCGCAAGCAGGAATTTGCTAACCCTGTTTATCAACGTAAACCTGCCGAGTGGAAATTTCTATATCGCCTAGGCAAAGAACCCGTTACCGAAGCTCGTCTTTTTGCTAAACAATGGCTGGCAGACTTGCATTAACCGCATTAAACAGAAGACTTTATAAATGGGCCGTTAGGTTTCATTTGGCAACAACTCGTCTAAGTTTATAGTTATCCTTACAGCTGAAGCTGCTTGTTGACCTATGGCATGGTTTGGCGGGCAGCTTCAGCCATTATATAAGATACTCAACTCATGGCAAACTTACTAGGGCGATTCTACAACAGTTTATTCGCCGACTCGATACCTATGCCGACGACGACTCAACCTGCTAACGTTCAGAAGGGATTCTTTTCCAACGCCTGGACCGTACTGATGGATTCCTTCAATGGTTTCATGGATGACCGGTGCCTGAAATTAAGTGCCGCCCTGGCCTATTACACTATTTTTTCGCTGGCCCCCCTCCTGGTACTGATCATGTCGCTGGCCAGTATTTTTCTGGGCGAGGAAGCGATTCAGGGCGAAATATTTGGGCAGATTAATGGGTTGGTCGGTAACGAGGCCGCCAAGCAGATTCAGGATATGATCAAGAGCGTAGGTCTGTCTGGCAAAACCAATACCGCACTGATTATCGGCATTGTCACGCTGGTAATTGGTGCAACCAGCATTTTCGTGGAAATTCAGGATTCAGTTAATTTAATCTGGCGGGTGAAAGCCAAACCAAAACAGGGTTGGCTGAAGCTAATTAAAGATCGACTGCTATCCTCTTCGCTGATTGTCAGCCTGGGGTTCCTACTACTGGTATCGCTGGTCGTGAACGGAATCGTTCTGGCTTTGAGTGGCCAGCTAACCCGTTTCCTGCCTGGACTTGGTGTATACGTAGTCAGTGCTATTAATTTTGCCATCAGTACGGTTGTTGTCACGATTCTTTTCGCGGTCATATTCAAAGTCCTGCCCGATGCAAAAATTGCCTGGAAAGATGTGCGTTGGGGTGCTCTTTTTACCGCGTTACTTTTCATGCTGGGCCGCTACCTGATCGGTTTATACATCGACACTACTGGCACAAGTTCGACATACGGGGCCGCTGGCTCACTCATCGTCATCTTAACCTGGATTTATTATACCGCGGCCATCCTGTATTTCGGCGCTGAATTCACGCAGGCCTACGCCAACCATTTTGGCATTAAGATTGAACCCGCCGATTACGCCGTCTATGTTGAGCAAACCGAGCGCGAACGCGATGTTGCAACGATACCAACGGAAAAGAAAGTGGAAGCAGCTAAAAAATAAATCGATCGTACCTTTGCATCCAGTCCATCCCCTACGATCAAGACGTGGAAAACCTGCAATCTCTTCCTGTTACCGGCCCCGTTACCGATTCGGAACGTAGCTACGCCGTGGATTCTCTTAATGCGACGTTAGCGAATCTTAAACAGTCGCTTGATGGGTTATCTACTGAGCAGCTAACGTATAAACCCACCGTGGATCGCTGGTCCATTGCCGAATGCGTCGAGCACATCGCCCTAGTTGAGAAAGGTATTTATAAAGCGATACTGGCCGGAATGAGCGTTCCTGCCGACCCTGCTAAACGAGCCGATATCCGGATATCGGATGTTGATGTTATCAAGGCTGTACGTAGCCGATTATTCACATTAGCGGCCCCTGCCCCTTTCGTCCCAACGGGTCGATTTGGTGACGCCAGCTACGCACTGCAAGCTTTCGAAGAGCGCCGACAAGATGCTATTGATCTTGTTCTAAACACAAAAAACGATTTGCGTACGCACTATTTCATTCATCCAGCGCTCGGCACGCTGGATACATATCAGGCGGTTCTGGTGATGGCGTCTCACGTTGAGCGCCATCGTAAACAGATTGACGAAATAAAGGCCAGTTCCGGCTTTCCATCCTGAATGGCTGATTTACCTATCGTTTATCAGTCGCCCGACTTGGTGGCAATCAATAAACCCCACGGCTTGCTGGTTCATAGGTCACCGATTGCCAGCGATGCCAGCGAATTTGCGGTTCAGCTCCTGCGTGATCAATTGGGGCAGCGTGTGTATCCCGTCCATCGCCTGGACCGAAAAACGGGTGGAGTACTGCTTTTCGCGCTCGATGAAGCCATGAATTCCGTTATGCAGCAACAGTTTTCGGATGGTAACGTAGCAAAAACGTACCTGGCGATTGTACGGGGCTACACCGAAGACGAGCAGGAAATCGACTACCCGCTCCGGCGTGATGATGGTCGGGGAGCAGGTTTGCTCCAGGAAGCGTTTACGCATGTCAAAACGCTGCGTCGCACAGAGGTCCCGTTGCCTTTCGGCAAACATGCTACGTCGCGCTATTCATTGGTGGAACTCACTCCCACTACGGGACGTATGCACCAGTTGCGTAAGCACATGGCGCATATTTTACACCCCATTATCGGCGACCGGCCCCACGGCTGCAACAAGCAGAATAAGCTATTCAAAGATCATTTCGACATGAACACGATGCTGTTACATGCCCAACGTATTGATTTTGAACACCCCATCACGTCAGAGAAAATCACGATTACCGCTCCCCTACAAGCCGAGTTTGAACGCATGCTGACTGAGCTTTTTGGGATTAATTGAACACTGTGCCTTTATTTTTCATCCCGAAACACTACTGACATAGGGCTGTCAGTGGGTGCAGCGATCTTTGTGCTGTAAACAAAAACGAACAGCCATGTCAATAATTCAGATGCTTTTAATAGAAATGGAGCAGGAAGCCAAAACAACTCGTAATATGCTGGGTCGCGTTCCCGATGATAAATACGACTGGCAACCGCACGAAAAAAGCATGACGATTCGAAGCTTAGCGACTCACATTGCCGAGTTACCAACATGGATTACCCTAGTGCTCACGACCGACGGCCTTGACTTCGCCACCGCTCCTTATGCGCCCGTTTCGATCAACAACACAGCGGAATTACTCGACTTTTTTGAGCAATCATTAGCTGATGGAAAAGCCTCACTGAGTCAGGCAACGGATGAGCAGTTGGAGCCAATATGGACGCTGCGTAATGGCGAAGAAATTTATAGTAAAACGACCAAAGGCGAAATGATTCGCATAACCTTTTCGCAGATAGTACACCATCGGGCGCAGCTAGGCGTTTACCTTCGCTTGTTAAACATTCCGATTCCGGGTAGTTACGGACCCAGTGCCGATGAGCCAAATTTCTAATCTATCCGAGATCAGTTTCAATACACCCCCACCCCCCTGAAGGGGGCTTAGCTAGACTATTCTCAACCTAAGCCCCCTTCAGGGGGGTGGGGGTGTATTGCAGAAGTTGTATTGAAACAATATTATTTGTCGCTTCTCAACACTCATCAATAGATCAACACTTTTAGCACTTTTGCTTTCCCATCAGCCGAATGTACGTTTAGATAATACAAGCCCGGAGATAAAACTGACCTGGCGGCCACATCAAGTCTTTTAGGGTTTCCACTCTGATTGACACGAATAGGAATTTCTACTCCAGCCGTTGAATACAATTTGACAGTAGCGTCTGGAGTGCTGCCCGAAAGGGTGAAACTACCTCGACTTGGATTGGGGAAAATGGTTGGTTTTTCTTCCTGTTCACCCGTCCCAGCTCGCACCGCCGTGATCTGTGAGAACGCAAATTCTCCGCCCGTATCTTTCTGTTTAAGCCGGTAATAATACAGTTGCTCAGGCAGCACATTGGTATCTGTAAACTCATAAACAGACTGCACTTGAGTACTCCGGTTACCTTCCACAAAACCAACTGCTTCGAAGCTCTCGACATTCGTACTTTTTTGAATTTCGAATCCCTGATTTTCCTTTTCCCAGGCCGTTACCCAGTTTAATACAACCGAATTATTACTGGATTTGCCGACAAACGAAACCAAGTTGACGGGAAGCGGAGCCGTGCCATTTACCGTAACGTTATCCAGTCTGAATGTCCCCGCAGATGAAGAAGCAGGAGCCGTTAAATCTGCCCGTTGCGTACCATATGGATAAAACCTAAATGTTAACGTAGTTGTAGAAGGCACTGTAAAGTCGGCAAAATCCCAGGTGATGATAGTCCCGGTTGTTGGTGTATTTGGCGCACTTACCCAACTGGTTGATGTAGCAAAACCATCGGTGCTATACCTTACTTCTAACTGATTAGGAGCTGTAGCACTGGCCTGCCTGAAAAAACTAAGTGACGCTACGTTTAGTTGAGCCCCAGGATTAGCCGTTACAGAAAACTCAATATAGGAGGCATCGTTAATAGTTGAGGTGTTATTTATGGCGGTCGAGTTAAATACACCCGTGCTGACAGTGCACCCAATCGTACTTCTCGTCAATGGAGTACCTGTAGCAGTAGTCGACGTTGTCGGTACGTTACCCTGTGTTGGACACGTTCCGGTACCAGTAAACGTATTGCTATAAATCTGCCCAAAGCTTGCTGCCGGACGTATCAGTACAATACTGATTACAAATAGGTGGGCGATAAAACGAACATAAGGAAAACGTGTCTTCATAAGAATTTTGTCTTCAGGTATAGTTGTAACTATAAATAATTTATCGTGTAATAATATGAAACTTTTTAAAGGATTCACAGTACTATTAAATAAACTATTACAGAGTGTCTGACGACAAAACCTATCTTATTTCTATAGACGCACTAGTATTTTAGCAAATTCAGGTCTGCGGTATCGATCATCTCGACCCGTTTGCCCATCTTTTTCTGGATAATTCTGAAGTGATGTTCATCTTCGGGGCAGATGAGTGAAATTGCTTCCCCCGAGGCCTCGGCGCGGCCCGTTCGTCCAATGCGGTGAATATAATCTTTCGGCGATCGGGGTAGCTCGAAGTTGATAACATAGGGCAAAAACTGAATGTCAATGCCTCTGGAAATCAGATCCGTAGCGACCATTACTGTCAGTTTTCCCGCTTTGAACTGACGTAGCGTTTCCATCCGGGAGCCCTGTGTTTTTTTGCTGTGCATAGCTGCCGACTGAATCCCGTTCTTGTTGAGTTTGACGACCAGATTGTCGGCTGTGCGCACCGATGAGACAAAGACCAGCACCTGCTTCATGCCACTGGTTTTGATCAGATACCGCAACAACGGCCCCTTCCGTTCGGGATCAACGCGATAGGCCAGTTGTTTGATTAAATCTAGATTCTGCTCCTCTTCGACAATCTCAATTTTTACGGGCTCATGGAGCAGATTAGCGTTAATGTCCTGAATCGCATCGCCGAGCGTAGCCGAGAAAAGAATCGTCTGCCGTTTTTCGGGCAACAGATCGAATACCTGATCCATCTCATCGGCAAAACCGAGATCCAGCATTTTATCCGCTTCATCCAGCACCAGAAGCTCTACTTCCGACAAACGTAGCGCTCGTTGGGCCACCAGATCCAGCAGTCGACCCGGCGTAGCAACCACAATTTCGGCTCCATATACAGCAACCATCTGAGGATTAATGGCCACGCCACCATACACCGCTACCGTTTTTACTTTTTGGGGAAGATGCTGACTAAATGCCTGAAAAACTTCGGCTACCTGCACGGCCAGTTCCCGCGTTGGGACCAGCACCAATACACTAAGTGATTTATTGTTGACGGCATTGGACCGATGAAACAATTCCAGAATGGGCAACACAAAACTGGCGGTCTTCCCCGAACCCGTTTTAGCGATCCCAAGAATATCCTTACCTTCCAGAATCGCCGGAATCGCCTGTTCCTGAATGGGATACGACTGTGTATAATTTTGTTCGGCTACTGCTTTCAGCAGTGGTTTAGACAAACCAAGCGATGAAAAAGGCATATGTATGAATAAATTCGGGTTGTGTTCTATCCCAACGAAGGTAAGTTTAATCCCAGAGATTATTGGTCAACAGTTATCCAAATGCCAACGTAGCAGAACCAAATGGATCAATCATCACGGAGAATTCTAAAAAATATTTCCCAACGCTGTAATGTTTTCCTGACTTAGTCGTCTTTGTCATTGAAATGGATTTACAAGCCTTTAAACAACGGATATTGCCTGTTCAGGGTCGCCTTTTTAGGTTGGCTCAACTGTTTCTGCGCAACCGCGAAGAAGCCGAGGATGCCCTACAGGACGTATTGTTGCGGCTTTGGACCAATCGGCAGCAGTTGGATACGTACCATAGCGTGGAAGCGCTGGCTGTGCAAATGACCAAGAACCTGTGTCTGGATCGATTAAAATCGCCAGCGCACCAGAAAATGGCCAACGATGCTGGGTTGAAGGAGTTTGAGGCTGAGGGGGTTTCTCCTTATCGGCAGGTAGAATTAGCCGACAGTGCTGGCTTGATCCGTCGCTTAGTTGAGGATTTACCCACCCAACAAAAGCTCATTCTCCATTTACGCGATGTTGAGGAGTATTCGTTTGAGGAAATCGAACAGGTAACGGGCCTTAGCATCAATAACATACGGGTGATTTTGTCGCGGGCACGTCTACGGCTGCGGGAGAGTTACGTAAAAGCAAATAATTATGAAGCCGGACATTGAAAAGCTCCTGGAGAAATATTACGAGGGCGAAACAACCCTCGACGAAGAAAAGGAATTGCGGCAGTTTTTCCAGCAGGAAACGATTCCAGCCCATTTGCTGGAGCATGCGGCCCCGTTTCGCTACTTCGCCGAAGCCCGGACGCAGCATCCGTCGGCTACGTTCAACAATCGCCTGGTAGACAAGCTAACGGCACCTGAGCCAAGGCCAATACGTAGCCTGACAACCTGGTTCATGCGTCTGGCGGCCAGTCTTGCTTTGTTGATTGTTGGTTTTTCGGGCGGGCGATTTTACGACCAGTGGCGATCTGATCAGCAACGTACACAACAGACGGTTTCTTCGGGTGATGCCATGCCGACACTCGAAATGAAAAAGGTGCTGGCCTTCGAACAGCATCCCAAAACATCGGCCAGCGAACGTATCCAGGCCGTGAATCAGAGTTACGAACTCTCCCAGGCCGACCGTGATATTACGCAGCTGCTGATCAATACGTTGAATTTCGACGCCAACGTGAATGTACGACTGGCGGCCTGTCAGGCACTGACACGCTTCGAGAACGAACCGGGTGTGCGCGAAGCACTCATTCAATCGCTGACGATTCAAACCGATGCAAACGTCCAATTAACGCTCATCGATGCGTTGGTGGCAATTAAAGAGAAGCGGGCGGTCAACGAAATTCAGCGGCTGGCTCAGAATCAGGAAGTTCTGGACGTCGTACGCCAAAAAGCGCAGGAAGGGCTGAACAACCTGGTTCAGGGCGGCAAGTCTCCTTCCTAATCACTAACTGCTTAATCACATGATTTTGCAAAGAACAGACAGACTTTCGTTTCAGCCGGTCAATGGTCGGGAACGGCTAGGGAAGTGTGTGCCTGCATCGTCCCATTAACTCTCAAAAAATCAACCATTTACTCCAAATAATTAATGAACATGAAGAAGATCCTAGTGCTAAGTGTCAGCCTGTTATGGTGCCTGAGCAGTGCCAAGGCGCAGGAATACAAAACCAAGCTGGCGAATACCAAAGACCGAAAGGTAACGATTGAAATGGACGCGGGCGACATTAAAATCGAAGGTCACAATGGCGACGATGTCATCATTCAGGCATCGGGCTACGAGGCTCCCCCCGAGCGGGCGAAAGGACTAAAACCCATCTATAATTCGGCGGTCGATAACTCCGGTATTGGTCTGGCTGTGACAACGGAAAGTGGAGGTTTGAGAATCGAAAAAGCGACGAGAAAACCAATCAAATACACCATCCGGGTTCCCCGTAAGGTCGCGCTACTTTTTGAACAAACAAATTGGCAGAGTTCAACGCTCGCTATCAGCAATATGGATGGCGATCTGGAGGTACGTACCAATAATGGCTCCATTGACCTCAACAACGTAACAGGGCCTATTGTAGCCAACAGTACCAACGGCGAAATCAAGGTTGTTTATTCGGCATTGAGTCAGGAGAAACCAACGGCGATATCGACCATCAATGGCCCAATTGACATTACGATGCCTGCCAGTTCCAAATCCAATATGAAGCTCCGATCGATTCATGGAGAAATGTATACCGATTTTGATCTGGGTGTAAAATCGACAAAAGACGGCATGTCGAGAGTGGGTGGTGGCAATAACATCGACGGCACGACAAACGGAGGTGGGGTGGAAATCCAACTGAAGACGATCAACAGCAATATCTACATTCGGAAGCAAAAATGATTTATCCAAACCCTCCTCATTCCCATGAAAAAGATCGTCTATTCATTGCTGCTGAGCTTGCTCGTCGGCCCAGCTTTTGCCCAGAAAATCATTGAAAAGACCTTGTCTGTTTCGGCAAATCAGGGCGTTAACCTCAACCTCAAGTTTGCCGACAGCATTCAGGTTCGTTACTGGGATAAACCGACGATGTCGATACGTATTGAGGTGACTATCAACGGCGGGAAGCTGAACGATGCGTTGCTGGTTACGTCCAGTTCTACATCGGGGGAGGTCAGCCTGAAAACCGATTTCGACAATGAATTACTAAAGGAAGGAAAAGCCGAAGATTGCCCCGGCAATACGTCCTCGCACTGGCGTACGGAACGTAATGGCAAAGATTACTACGTATGCAGCGACATTAATTACCAGGTATTTCTGCCCCGTCAGGTCAAATTAAAAGTTGAGACGATCAACGGCAATATTGACATTCAGGGAGCAGCGGGGGCGGTCTTTGCGAAGACCATCAGTGGTTATGTCGACATGAGCTGGCCCAAAGCAAAGGGCGCCAATCTGGCGATGAAAACCATTACCGGTGAGGTATATTCCGATATGGATATCAGCTTCAAAAAGAAAGAGAAACACCCAATCGTCGGTTACCTTCTCGAAGGAACGCTGAATGGTGGCGGCCCCGACGTACGGCTGGAGTCAATCAGCAACAACGTTTATTTTCGAAAAAAGGATTGAATTTTTTCGTTTTACGCCCAGCCCCTGAAGGGGCTTTGCTCGACTATTCTCAACCTGAGCCCCCTGAAGGGCGGTCGAGAGTAATACGCAGTACCTAATTGAAAGTAGTATATAAAAGCCCCTAAATCCCCTGAAGGGGACTTTGTTTGAGCGTGAACAAAGTCCCCTTCAGGGGATTTAGGGGCTTTTCAGATGGTTTCTTAGGCTCACTCGCCCCGCTTTTTCTTCCCTCCTACCCGCTTGATCGGTCGGCCGTATTTTAACATCTTTTCGGCGGCATGATCGCGCCGAATATTCACCTTTTTATTCTTGTCAATTTTTTCGTGGAAAGCAGGCCCGACGTCTTCCCGTTTGGGTACTTTTACTTCAATATTGGGCATGTAAACCTTAGGTTTCTCATCAGCCGTTAACTCGTCCGAAATGACAAGATTCTCGGGTAAGCCCAGCATCGGAATTTGGTAATTCATCAGTTGCTCAACGGCGGCCTGCTGCTCGCTTTCGCTTTCCCTGATAAACGTAATGGCGATACCTTTTTTGTCGGCGCGCCCGGTTCGCCCAATGCGGTGAATGTAGTTCTCCGGTACGTCGGGCATATCGAAGTTGATCACGTGCGATACGTCGGCTACGTCAATGCCACGGGCGATAATATCCGTTGCAATCAGAATCCGGTACGTACCGGACTTAAATTGATCAACCGCTTCGAATCGTTTGTTCTGCGCTTTGTTGGAATGAATGATACCGACAACACCCGGAAACTTCTCTTCCATCTGATCGTAAACCTGATCGGCCAGTTGCTTGGTGGCCACGAAAACTAGGACTTTAGTCATGGTATCATCCTGCCTCAAAAACAGATCCAGCAGATTTATTTTCGTGTAGAAATTGGGAACCAGGTAGCCCGTCTGTTCAATATTCTCCAACGGCGTGCCAGCGGGCGCAGCCTCTACCCGCACCGGATTCGTAAAAAACGTGTGCATCAACTGCTCTACTTCGTCGGTCAACGTAGCCGAAAACAGCAGGTTTTGCCGTTTTGGCGGCAATAGATCAAGCACGATTTTCAATTGCGTCCGAAAGCCGAGATTTAGCATTTCGTCTACTTCATCAATGACCAGTTTCTTGATGGACTTTGTCTTTATGGCTCCATTGGTCATCAAATCGACCAGGCGACCGGGCGTGGCGACCAATATATCCAGTCCCTGTAGCACTTGTGCTAGTTGCGGCTTCAGATTGACGCCACCATATATACCCACCACCACAAGGTTCATGTAGCTGGTCAGTTCCTTAACTGTTTCAACGACCTGCACGACCAGTTCGCGCGTGGGCACGATGATCAGCAATTGCGGGAGCTTGTCCTTTGTAAATTGAAGCTGACGCAGGCACGGCAACAAGTAAGCGATTGTTTTACCCGTACCCGTTTGCGCGATGCCGCACACATCCTTACCCGACATCACAACCGAGAATACTTTTTGCTGAATGGGCGTCGGCGTCGTATACCCTAAATCGGTTAAGGCGTTCAGCAGCGGTTTGTTCAGATTCAGTTCGTCGAAAGTCATAGTTGTGCCTGTCAAATAAACCACGAAGGTAGGCTTATTCGCTGAAGACATCATTGTTTCGACGGATCAACTCGATACGTCTATATAGCCAGGTTTTCTAAAAATTGAATAGAATACCGTCAATACCGGCTTATACTGACGTCCGTCTTATTTATATTTCATGAACCAGTCGTATTCTTCGCGGGTATCCACGTCCATCCCATCCAGACCTGTAGATTTATTGCTGAAACGTGTGTTTTCGATCGATGTCTTCCGGGCGTTGACGATGCTGATCATGATTTTTGTCAATGATTTTGGCACCTTATCGGGCATTCCCATCTGGCTTGAACACGCTCATGCGGACCAGGATTTCCTGGGGTTTTCGGACGTAGTGTTCCCCTGTTTCCTGATTATCGTCGGGATGTCGATTCCCTTTTCCATCCGCCAGCGGCTCGACAAAGGCGATTCTTATCTACAAATCATCTGGCACATTACGCTTCGATCGATTGCGTTACTGGTGATGGGCGTCTTCACCGTTAATACGCCCGACCTGAACGCGGAGGCTACAGGAATGCGTGTTGAGTGGTATCAAATTTTAATGGTACTGGGCTTTTTTCTGATCTGGAATCAATACCCCAAACGCGAAGACGTCTTAAAAACAGTTTTCACGGCGCTGCAATTACTGGGCGTGGGATTACTGGCTTATCTGGCTGTGATTTTCAGAGGTGGTCCTGATGATGCTTTAACCCGAATGACGCCCCAGTGGTGGGGGATTTTAGGTTTGATCGGCTGGACGTACTTTACCTGTTCCATCCTCTATTTATTTCTCTACAAACAACCGATTCTGCTACTCATTTCCTGGCTGTTTTTCACCGTATTGACCATAGCTGGTCATGCGGGTTGGCTACACGCACTCTGGCCCGACGGCCCACGCAACTGGACCCTGGACAATGGTGCCTTCAATGCATTTGCCTTCGCTGGAATACTAGCGACGTTGCTCCTGACACGGGTACAGCGCATGGGCAAAACTCAGCAATTACCTTTACTTTTCACGGGCATAGGCATCCTGTTTCTCGTCGCTGGATTCCTGGCCAGAAACTTCTTTATTATCTCAAAAATTCAAGCCACACCCACCTGGATTCTCCTGTCTTGCGGCATTGGCTTTATCGTTTACGCCGGCATTTACTGGCTGGTCGACATGAACGGGAAAGCGTCCTGGTTTGACCCTATTAAACCCGCCGGAACAAGCACACTAACCTGTTACGTACTCCCTTACCTCTACTACAGCCTGGTCGATTTATCTGCCCTTTCACTACCCGAATCCCTAAAAACTGGCGGTGTTGGCCTTGTTAAATCGCTCCTGTTCGCCTTTCTGATCGTCGGCATTACGGCTGTGTTGGGAAGACTGAAAATTAAGCTAAAATTGTAGTTCTTTTTGAATCACCGGGCTTTAATCCAGTGATTCAAAAAGAACTACTTAGGAAAAGGTAATAACCCTCACCTTGTCTCCCGAATTTCCACAAATCCATCGGTGTCGAAAACAGGACAGGTTTGCATAAGGGCAACGGCTTCGTCAAAATCAGTGGCTTTGAGCAATAGGTAACCACCCACAATTTCCTGCCCATTTACCCGATACAAACCTTCTGTAATCTCTGGACCCGAGGCCGTTGGTCGTATGACTTTACCCGCAAGTGTTAACGACTGACCACCTTCCCAATGACCTTTCGCCAATAAATCATCTATCCAGGCTTTCCAGTCAAGTTGGTGCTGGCGCGTTTCTTCGGCGGAGGGGATGGTGGCACGACCATCCGGTTCACGAATCAAAATGAGGTACGTTTTCATCTGCCTAATCATACAAAAATGGAAGGCTTGTTAAGACTGGGTGATCTGTTGCAGAACGGAATGGGTATCGCGAATGCCCCAATGTTCAATGTATTTACCGTCGCCTAACCGCACAATGTCGATTACCGGAAAGCGAATGGTTTTACCTGTAGCTAGAACGCCCATGAACGTACCAGCGTGGGTGGCATGAAAAGCTTTTCGGGTAACGACTTTATCCCCTTCCGCGACCTGATCGTAGATTTCAACGCGTAGATCGGGAAAAGCAGGTCGCAGTACGTCGAGGATGAAACGTATCATCCCGTCCCGGCCCCGCGGCATTCCGGCGGGTGCTGTGTGATTGATAAACGAATCGTCAATCAATTCGTCGAAAGCGGCAAGGCGTCCTTCTTCAATTGCTTCCTTATTAAACCGGGTGACAATAGCCTTGTTCCTTTCTACTTCTGAGTCCATGCTACGTTGTGCTTGTTGAGGTCACAAAGCTACGGCACTCAGTGGGGTTGGTTACTGGCTGTATGTCGGTTTCAATGGTACATTTCGCGGATCGTCGTCCGGAACGTAGCAGGCGTCTCACCGGTCAGGCGCTTGAAGAATCGGTGGAAGTACGCATCATCCTCAAAACCCAGTTGCCAGGCAATTTCTTTGGCCGAAAGATCGGTATGTAAGAGTCGACGTTTTGCTTCCAGCACCAATCGTTCGTGGATGTGCTCAATGGCCGTTTTGCCACTTTGCTGCTTTATGCGATCATTCAGATGGCCTGGTGTTAGGTTCAGCAGATCGGCATAATCGGCTACCTGATGCAGCGTGCTGTAATGGCTGTCGATAAACGCACTGAATTTTTTCAACAATCCCCGGTCTGGAGAACGCTGAACAGTCTGAGATTGGTCGATGTACAAACGGCTCAAATAAATCAGCAATACGTTGACATACGATTGCAGCATGGTGTTTCGCCAGCTATGTTCGGTATTAAACTCCACTAACATTTTGCCCAGCAACTCTTCCAGAAACTGCATATGCGCGGGCGCCAGCGCCAGTTCATGGGCATTATCGGGATTTTGAATGATAGGCAGTTTCCGAAGCACCTGATTGCCCTCAAGCTGTAGATATTCCTCTGTGAACGAGAGCATAATACCGGTCATTGGTTCGGTTTTCTCTTTCACTTGCACCTGCTGTGGCGACGAAAAATAGAACATATTGGGTTGCAATGTATACGGCACAAAATCCACCCAGTGGCGACTGCTACCGTTCCGTACCAGACAAAAAAAGTAGAAGTCCTTGCGATGTGGTACCAGGAAGTTGGATTTACGCCGAATGAATTCGCCCTTCGCTTCGACGATGTCAAAAACCGTATTACCAAGGCTACTACTTTCCTGTAACGAATACTGCTTAATCGCTACGTCTTTCTGCGGGGAGAAAATCATGCTTCAATATAGACTGTTAAAACCAATGGCAATGGGTGCTTTTTGGCCTGGCTGTTAACGCATTCGATAAACTACCCGGCGCTCTATTAGTTAAAATTACGTACTTGTCTGCCAGAATAAAAGCCGATAATTGACATTCATCGTTTACCGTTTCCAGTTGACCACTCATCGTTTCTTATGACACACTTACTTCAAGCACTGGTTGGGACTTGGTTTATTTGCAGTACGAACTTTCCGATGTGGCTGAAAGGCGACAAACTCAATCCTACGTTTACGTATTCAATCGCGGAGAAAAAAGGCGACACCAACGTACTGCTCGACGAAGTCAAGTACGTAAAAAAAGGCGGGTCAAAAACGCTGACTGGTTTCGATTATCAGGACCCGAGCGATTCGTCGGCTTTTGTCTGGCGCGGGAAAGGAGCCTTAAGCGTACTACGTAGCAAATGGAAAGTCGTTTTGCAGGACCCCGATGGCCAGTGGGCGGTTATCTGGTTTTCAGGAACGCTGTTCACCCCCGAAGGTGTCGATATTATCAGCCGGAGCCAGCAACTTCCCGACAAAACTCTTTATCATATCAAGTCGTTAATGGCCGACAACCCGCTGTTAGCCAAACACATAATCAACCTGAAGGAGCTGCCTGTAAGGTAATTATTTAGGTCAATACCATAAAACAGAACAAGCCGAAAGTTCAAGACTTTCGGCTTGTTAAAATCACATCATCAAGCTGGCAAACGATCACTTCGCGTATTTAGCCTGCATCGTTTTGATGAAGGTGAAACCATTTTCGGCGATGTCCCAGGGGTCGTTGTATTCCCGCCAGACGTTTATCGAATTCGCAAACGCAGTATCGTTTCGTGTGAAGGCTTCGATGGTCATCCAGCCGGTATAGTTGATTTCGGCCAAGGTTCGAAACGTATCGTCCCAGGGAATGTGTCCGTCGCCGGGTGTACCGCGGTCGTTTTCGCTGATGTGAACGTGAGCCAGCACGGGCGCAATGGTACGTATGGCATCCGGGAATCGCTTTTCCTCCATGTTGGCGTGGTGTGTATCGAACATGGCCCGCACATTCGGATGATCGGCACGGCGCACCAGTTCCAGTAACTGACTCATGGTGTTGCACAAATAGCACTCGAACCGGTTTAGGGCCTCCGGCGTCAGCACAATGTTGGCCTGTCTGGCATATTCACCAGCCGCATGAAGCACCTCCGCACTACGTTCATACTCATCGGGTTGGGGCTCCTGACGTGAGAACATAGCAAAGGCCGAGTGAAACGGTCCGCATATGACCGAAGCACCCATAGCCTGCGCCCGATCAATGGCTTCTTTCAGTCGAGTCAGCGCCTGATCCCGAATCTGGCGTGAATCACTCGCCGGATTTTCGTCGGGACTCATGACCATCACGCAGGTGCTTTGTAAATTCAATTGCCGCAAATGATCGCCAAACTGCCGGTAAGCCGCTACGTCCTGGTAGTCAATAAAACACTCAATCCCGTCGTAACCGATTGTTTTAAGACGCTCCGTAATAGGATGCATTTTCTCGGAAATGGGGGCCGACCAGGCTAATAAGTTGAAACCAACAGGCGATGATGGTAATGTAGGCATGAGGTAAGGGTAAGGACTAGTTCAGCAAAAAAGATAAAATACGGTTCCGGCTACTGACGAGCCGTTCAGATAGTATGTAAAACGTAACGGACGAACGCCTATTTTGCTTCCGCCGTCGAAAACGAATAGGGAAAATCCGCTGGTTTGATCCCCCGTTGTTGGTTTGGCGTTGCCGACATGTCCACATCCAGCACAGCGCCTTGCATCAGTTCCCGGTGACTCAGCCAGTTTCTGCCATACGGTTTCCCGTTCATACGTAGTGTGTTGATGTAGCGGTTCTGCTCACTATTGGCAGGCGCATTGATGACAATCTGTTTCCCATTTTCCAGGTTTGCCGTAACCTTTTTGAAAAGCGGAGCACCCATTACGTACTGATCAGTAGCGGGACAAACCGGATAAAAACCCATGGCCGTAAACACGTACCAGGCCGATGTTTGACCGTTATCTTCGTCGCCACAGTACCCGTCCGGCGTTGGCAGATATAGCCGATCCATGACTTCACGAAGCCAGTACTGCGCTTTCCAGGGCTCTCCGGCGTAGTTGTACAGGTAAATCATGTGCTGGATGGGTTGATTGCCATGCGCATACTGCCCCATGTTGGCAATCTGCATTTCCCGAATTTCGTGGATAACGCTTCCGTAATACGTCTCGTCATACACGGGCGGCATGGTGAAAACCGAGTCTAGTTTCGTCACAAATTTTTGTGGACCACCCATCAGCCCAATCAATCCCTGCACATCATGAAAAACCGACCAGGTATAATGCCAGCTATTGCCCTCCGTGAAGGCATCCCCCCATTTAAACGGATTAAATGGCGACTGAAACGAGCCATTTTTGTTTTTGCCGCGCATCAGCCCTGTTTTGGGGTCAAACAGATTTTTATAGTTCTGACTCCGTTTGGCAAAGCGATCAATCTCGCTCTGAGGACGTTTGAGCGCTTTAGCCAGTTGGTAGATGGCAAAATCATCGTACGCGTATTCCAGCGTCCGGGCAGCATTTTCATTGATCTTAACGTCGTAGGGAACGTAACCCAGCTCGTTGTAATACGTAGCACCCCGCCGTCCAACGGCATCCATTGGGCCTTCCTTTTCCGAATTTTTCAGTACAGCTTCATACAGCGCGTTGATGTCGTAACCCCGTCCGCCTTTCAGGTAGGCATCGGCAATGACAGAGGCCGAGTTGGAGCCGATCATGGTGTTGCGCAGTCCCGGACTGGCCCATTCCGGCAACCAGCCGCCTTCTTTGTAGGCATTGGCCAGACCTTCCTGTGTCTGCGCATTCAGCGACGGATACATCAGATTCAGAAACGGAAACAGCGACCGGAACGTATCCCAGAAACCCGTATCAGTGAACATATAACCGGGCAAAACTTTGCCGTTGTAGGGACTGTAATGCACGACTTTCTGGCTGGCATCGAGTTCGTAAAACTTCCGGGGAAAGAGCAACGAGCGGTACAGGCACGAATAGAAAGTTTGCATCTGCCCCAGCGAGCCGCCTTCCACCTGAATTCGGCTCAACTCCTTATTCCAGGCGAGTTTAGCTTTCCCTTTAACGGCATCGAACGTGTCGGACCCAATTTCTTTGAGGTTCAGTTCGGCCTGCTCATAGCTGATAAATGATGAAGCAACGCGCACCAGAATTTGTTCGCCTTTACTGGTTTTAAACCGGATGGCGGCTCCTGCGTGCGTAGACTCACTTTCCAATGCGTTGCTCAGTGTTTTCTCACGCCAGGTTTGCGACGTAGCGAAAGGCCTGTCGAAGTATATGACGAAATAGTTTTTGAAGTTGGCTGGCACTCCACCGCTGTTGCGGGTTGTGTAGCCCATGATCTTCCGCTCGTTCGGCAGGATTTTCACGTACGATCCTTTATCGAAGGCGTCGACTACTACAAATGAACTGTCGGTTTTCGGGAACGTAAAACGAAAGCTGGCGGCCCGCTCGGTCGGTGCAATTTCGGTCGTGACGTTGTGATCGGCCAGATACACACTATAATAGTACGGTTTAACGATTTCGGCTTTGTGTGAATACCAACTGGCGCGTTCGTCTTCGTTGATACGTAACTTTCCGGTCATGGGCATGATCGAAAACTGACCGTAATCGTTCATCCAGGGTGATGGCTGGTGCGTCTGTTTAAACCCCCGGATTTTGTCGGCAGCATACGTATAGGCCCAACCATCACCCATCTTGCCGGTTTGTGGCATCCAGAAATTCATACCCCAGGGCAGGGCAATAGCCGGATACGTATTGCCATTCGATAAACTGGGCTTGGAATCAGTACCAATGAGTGGATTGACCAGTTCTACCCAATCGGTCGACTGAGCTACTGGCTGGGCATGTGCAACTACAGACATAACTGTCCAGACAAGAAAGCAAACGATCTTTTTCATACAATCACGTGAAAGGTAACAGCCCGTTTAGCCAGGCCCGTGGGGAGTTTAGGGTAGATACCAGCGATTACTAGTTGGCTGACTTCAGAAGAAGGAGCAAATGACCAACTTTTTACTAACAGAATACCAACGATTTTCCATACACCTGAAAGATCGACAACGCATAATCATAGTAAATCTTTACTATATTATATAGATCTTCCATCAAATCAAGTTTACTAGAATAAATACTTATTAACTTATACCTATAAATATGTAAGTGAAAGTATATTTAGCTAGATTTTTGAAATTGGAAATTACGCATGGAAACACCCGTTAGAAATGCTTTAACTCGGCTCTGGGGAATAATGAGCTTGAGTTGGCACATTACCGTATTTACTGTTAAATACGTCTTGATAAAGTCCAGGAATCTCAAACTATTCACCTATCGGGAAGATGTGTTCGTATACTGGATATGGCGGTGGCATTGGCGATGGGACGCTACCCACAAGCAATGGACGGCCAGTCGACTTAGAGCTTACTGCCCAGTGTGTCAATCTAAACTTAACGCTATCAAGAATGATCATTCGATACTACTAATTTGTCCGAAAGGGGGGCGTACCCACGAAAAATTTAATACCAAGTCAGAAACCAGTGATAAAATAAAACTACTTCTTCTTGAAAAGGCAGCCAGACAGTTTAATTTATCCGAGCAGTAGCCCGTTTTTACTAGACAGCTATAGGATAAAAAAGATGAATAATTGGATCAGCTTCTATCAAAATAACCTCCTAATAAATAAGCCCTCAATAGACAACCATTATTATGTTCTCATTATTAGGTAAACGTTAACTTGTGGCAGTAAACGTACAACCTAAATCATGAAATTGGCTCACTATCTTGTCATTGGGAGCGCCACTCTGTTACTGGCACTCTTTATCCGCGAATTTCTCCGGCACGCTACTTTCCAAAGCCATTGCCCGGTTTGTAAAGATGATCATCCTGATCGGATTAAACGCCCCTCCTGGGCAAAGGCATTAGATTTTATAGTGCCATCACAACGATTTTACTGCTATGCTTGTGGCAATCGCTTCATTCGAGTCGGGAAGGGGATGCAATAGATTTTTACCGTTTAAGTGTACAGCGAATGGGCCGTTTTTACTGGACGTAAAAATTCGATTAGTGGGCTATTCTTTTTATAACCGAAAGGCCTAAGATGAGCATTTTGGTTGAAGACTACTGCTAAGTCCGCATTCCACCCCATATGAATATATGGTGGAATGCAGACTTAGCAGTAGGTATGTAAAGTCACATAAGACAAGTAAGTACCCTGAAACTATCGATTCGGAAAATGGCAAAATGTCCCAAAATTACCCTTTAGGTTTAGTGGAATATTGGGACAAACTAGATTCAACCCATTCTGACAATATCACATCTATACAAACGTATAAGACCTTTTTAATCACAGGTATCAATATTAGCAGTCGAAAACCTTGTAGCCGTTTTATATCAGAGGCAACAGTTAAAATGCTGCATACTCAAGACGAGAACCTTTTCAATAAATTGGCAGAACGCTATCTAACTCCCAAACAACAAGATACAGATAATATAGAAAAGTGGGCTAGTTCAATATGCCATAATGTTAGAAACGTCGATAGTAACAGACGTAAACGACAGTTTAAAAACCTATTAGTATGAAAGACCGCAACAAGTTAGGCCGGTTTGTTGCTGGTCATAAAGTAAATGCCTACTCACAGGAACAATTAGATACATTTTTTGAGGATTACTGTATCCACTTAACTAAGGGATTAAATCAAGAGAGCTTTGGTGCATGTGATTACAGGACAATGAAAAAGTACGCGTCTACTTCCATGATGCAGACCGAAAAAATACGTGTAGCTAGGGCCAGCGGCATGCATTTCTATGAAACTGTACTAATAGCCTGTATTACAGGTCTAAAAAATAAGGACACAATCAATGAAGAGGAGCTAGAAATCAATCCTCGTAATATAAGGCCGGAAACCTTGATTTTTGTCATGAAAAATAAGTACCCCGAGATATATGGTAATAGGAGGAGGCAAAAAAATATAGATAACTTAAAGATAGATGTCTACAGTTCTACCCTTATAGTTGTCGTAAAACCAGATGATATGGCGGAGAATATATTATCTTAAATCAATCATTTGGTGCAATGATTACTATATCAATTCTTATTGGAAAAGGATGTAAAGTAAATCCTTTAAAATATTGACTGACCTATAGCATATAATTCACAAAATAAGTATTTATGTATTGAGCATGTCTTTATACAATAATATACGCATATAAACCAATAATTAACTTAATAAATTATGGGAACAGATGAATTGCATAATATACTTATAGACTCAATTGACGAATTATATAGAAAAGACTCAGATCTGATCACAAAAAATCTACATGAGCGGACTATATCACATAAACTTGCAGTATACCTAGGGGACAGAATATACCCACTCTGTCTTAATCTTGACGTGGATTTTGAATATAATGGTGACGTTGAAAATACAGCTAATAATTACAAAAAGAGTTTAAAATTTTTAAGTGATAAATTAACAAAAATTAATCAAAAGGTAAAAAATGATAAGGAGTTTCAAACTCTATCTGTATATCCTGATATAATAGTTCATAAACGCCGAGAAAACGAGAATAATTTACTATTAATAGAAATCAAAAAGAAATACAAGGGCCGTTTAGTAAACGACGAGTTTGATAGGTTAAAATTGCGTCACTACACATCAGACTCACATGAAAACCATTTAAAATACAAACTCGGCGCTTACATCGAGTTCGATACCTTAATATCCGGAAAATCTTATCGAATTGACTATTATCAAGATGGGGAGCTTATACGTAAGGTGCATTCTCCTTAAGTTTACCAAATTCTATCTGAAAGACTTAATAACAAAATTTACTTTTAAATATTTTTTCTATTGATTTTTGCTGCATTTAGTTGCAGCATTAATCTGTCAGTTACACCTTTCTTTTTAGCAATTTTTCTGCTGTATTCAAGTCTTTCTTGTTCAGAGCCTAATTGTTGGAGTTCAATATATTCAGTTTCTATAAATGGCAGATCAGTTTCAGCGTGCAAACCAGTATCATTATCTATATAGCCAAATCGGAGCATACGTTCTCCAGTAGTCAAAGGAACGATTTTACTCGTGTTGTTATCATACACCTGAAATACCATTTGCATATTTAACCCTAATCCTGATGTTTGGTGCAATTCGACATCTTTTACTGCATTTCTGTTTTTCTTTTGCCTGACTCCGTATACATAATTAGAATGATATTCAATTTTTTTAATAATATTTTCATTATATAATTCAGCATACCACATATTCATAACATTAGTTAACACATCCATTAATTGTCTTTTTACGCCATCGATTAGAGTAATCTCAATTGATTTTTCTGTGTCTTGATACTCCCCAGATTCATCATTGTATTTTGTAATGATATATTTTTCTATCATACTATTCGCTGATAGAAATTTGGGGTTTTGTCTGTCTAAAAATCTATGCTTACGCACATCGGCGACATTTCCTAAAAGTGAATAATCTGTACACAGATTGACTAATCTTGGCTTTACTACCTTTTTAAAATCTTGATTAAGGCATTGTGCATAGTGTTCTCCAAAATGGTAAAGGCTAACTGATGCCTCTAAACCTTTACGGATGTCAGCACCATTGTCAAGAATTGCATTATTATTTATAGAAATATATTCCTTGTAGGCAGGTATTACATCAAGAAGGAATTGACTTAGTATACTTTCAAACATATTTGCTCAATTTTTACAAAACCGTCCCCTATTTCGTCCCCCAACAACAAGACAACCCGCTAATTATTTGATAATTAGCGGGTTGTCTTAACTAGATGTGCACTTGTAGGGATTCGAACCCCAAACCTCCTCATCCGTAGTGAGGTGCTCTATCCAATTGAGCTACAAATGCATTGCTATAAAGCATTTCCCGTTGATTGGGAGTGCAAAAGTAGGTAGAAAAAAGACGTTTGTCAACCTATTTCCCTGAAAAATTTGCCTTGCGCTTCATCAAAAAAGCACCAATACCTTCAGCTGCGTCTGCCGAACCACCTAATATATCCTGATTATCAGCCTCTTGATCCAGCTGACGGTCGAGATTAGAGTAAAACGATTGATTCAAAACTTGTTTCATGGCTCCAATGGCGCGAGTTGGAGCCGTGGCATAATAGGCTACTACGTTAGTAACGGCTTCGTCCAATTCAATCGATGGAACCGAACGGCTCACCAATCCTATCCGGGCGGCTTCGGGGCCATAGACACGGCGACCCGTGCTACACAGGTCAAACGCCCGTTGTGGGCCAATCAACCGGGGGAGGAAAAATGTTGAACCGGCATCGGGCATCAGACCAATGTTTACGAATATCTGACTAAAATAAGATTCATCAGCACAAATCACCAGGTCGCAGGCTAACGCCAGCGAGCAACCCGCTCCAGCCGCTACGCCATTGATTCGGCCAATAACGGGCTTTGGCAAGTTGCGGATGGCCCGAATCATGGGGTGATACGTTGTGCGTAGCGATTCGCCCAACTGAAGTTGTCCTCCCGTCGACATCGCACTGGTAACACCTTCTTTCAGGTCGGCACCCGATGAGAAGGCTTTGTCGCCTGCGCCGGTAATAACGACCACGCGTACCTGATCGTCGGCACCAGCGGCTTCAACAGCGGCTGTGATGTCGCGAATCAGCCCCGGACTGAGAGCGTTATAAACCTGGGGGCGATTTAGGGTGATCCGGCAAACGGAATCCGTCACCTCGTAGAGAAGATTTTCGAACATAAGGGTAAACACAGAGCTAATAGAGATGTACACGGAGAGCACAGAGAATACTATGTTCTTTCAATTTGCTCTGTGTTCTTCGTGTAAATCTCTGTTATCTCTGTGTTTAAACCTACATGAACCAGAATACGGTGAATAAACTTATGCTCAATCCCAGCGCTAGTCCGGCACTGATCTGAGCTGGCGTGTGGGCGTTGAGTTGCAGCCGGGCACTTGCAACCAGGCCTGTCAGGAGCACAAGCAGAAGCAGTGGAAAAAACAGGTCTGTTATGCCAAATTTAATCATGATGCAGGCAATGAGGCCAACAACACCCCCGATACCAACCGTGTGAGCGCTAATTTGCCAGGACAAACTAATAATCCCGACAAATAGAATGGATACCGCCATACTACCGATCATAATCCCCACTTCGGGCGCAAGGGTTGAGATGAGTTGCATCTGAAACGCGAACAGATACGCCACAAACAGGTAAACGATGCCTATCAGGAAATACGGCAATCGGCGGTCGGCCAGACTGGTAAGTAGCAAACTTTTGACGTACCCACTGCGGTAGAGATAATAAATCAGTAACGACGGCACCATAAACGTACCCACAAAAATTAGCACGAGCAGGCTAAGGCGTAAGGACTTGGAAAATGCATCCATACCCAGCACGGCGGGCACCTGAAACAGCAATAAACCAAACAGGATCGTCGGCATCAGCAAGGGATGGAGAATAACCGACAGAAAGCGAGCAAAAGAATTTGTCAATGAGTTACAGGTAATGATGAATTATGAATGATAAGGTGCTTAGCTAACGAATGATAACTGATCTTGTGAACTTAGCAAAGTTACTAACTGCTTTCATTCATCATTCATCATTAATAATTCATCATTTTTTATAGTTCTTTTCGTAAACGGGCAACGGGAATATTGAGTTGCTCGCGGTATTTGGCGACCGTCCGCCGGGCAATGTTGTATCCCCGTTCATTCAAAATTGTTTCAAGTTTATCATCCGATAGCGGATGGAGTTTTGGTTCATTATCGATCAGTTCTTTCAGGATATTCTTTACCTCACGGCTGCTGACATCTTCGCCTGAGTCGGTTGAAATACCTTCCGAGAAAAAATACTTGAGCGGATAGATACCAAACTCCGTCTGAATTGATTTGCTGTTAGCCACCCGCGAGACTGTCGATACGTCCATGTCGATCATCGTGGCAATGTCTTTTAGGATCATGGGCCGTAGGCGGGACTCTTCGCCCGTCAGGAAAAAGTCGTACTGGAAGCGCACAATGGCGTTCATGGTTCTAAGCAGCGTTTGCTGACGTTGCTTGATGGCGTCAATGAACCACTTGGCCGCGTCTAGTTTCTGCTTCACAAACGATACCGTTTCTTTCAGGACTTTATTCTGTTTCTTGCTCTTGTCATACGTATCGAGCATATCGGAAAACGAGCGGCTGATCCGTAGCTCTGGCGCATTTTTTGAGTTTAGCGACAGTTCGAGTTTACCGCTACTGTTCGTCAGAATAAAATCGGGAATCAGGTATTGCACGGTGCCCGATTCGCCTTCCACCGAGCCGGGTTTAGGATTCAGTTTGATGATAATATCAACGACCCGTTTGAGGGCTTCATCGCTGATGTTGAGTCGGTGCTGAATTTTGTCGTAGTGTTTTCGGGAGAACTCATCAAAGAATTCATTGATAATCCGAATGGCCAGCCCTACATACGGGTCACTCTGGTCTCTGCGCCGAAGTTGCAGAATCAGGCACTCCTGTAACGTTCGGGCGGCAATGCCCGGCGGATCGAACGACTGAATCTTGTGCAGCACCTCTTCGACTTCGTCGGTATCGGTAAAGATATTTTGCGAAAAAGCGAGGTCATTCACGATGGCCTGTATGGATCGACGGATATAGCCATCGGCTTCAATACTCCCAATCAGCTGCAACCCAATGATACGTTGCTCTTCACTTAAATCCAGATAGCCAAACTGCTGCATCAACGCATCGGTGAGGTTTGAACTAGTGGCCAGTGGCATATCACGATCCTCCTCGGCATAATTACCATCGCCCTGCATTTTGTATCCGGCGTAGTCTTCGTCCTTGATATATCCGTCTATGTCCAGCTCGTCGTCGCGTTCCTTGTAATCATCTCCGTCATCAAATGGGTCTTCCTCTTTTGGCTCATACTCCTCATCCATTCCCTCTTCAAGGGCTGGATTTATTTCCAGCTCCTCTTCTATGCGCGTGTCCAGTTCAGCCGTTGGAATCTGCAGCAGTTTAATAAACTGGATCTGCTGCGGAGATAGTTTTTGCTGAAGGGACTGAGAAAGGCTTAACTTCTGCATGATGGTATTGTCTGTCGATTAATCAGTTACGTTGAGTAGAATCAGTCATAGGCAAATCGGCCCTTACAATTATCAGACCAAAGTAGTGAGATTTTTGTTTTTGTCCCGATTAATTTTCTGTAAAGCCACTGAATAGTACCTTCGTTACCTATGACAAATAAGCTTTACGATACGTCGCTAAGTTTGCTGACGGATCTCTATCAGGTAACGATGGCCTATGGCTACTGGAAGTCGAAAACGGCCGAAAAAGAAGCCGTTTTTAATCTGTATTTTCGCAAAAATCCGTTCGGTGGCGGCTTTACGATAGCCTGCGGTTTAGCGAACGTAATTGGCTACATCAATAACTTCGGTATCTCAAAAAAAGACCTGCGCTACCTCCGCACGCTCACTGGTCACGATGATGCGCCGATGTTCGAGGAAGAGTTTATGGATTATCTGGCCAACCTGAAGCTCACGTGCAGCATCGACGCGATTCCGGAAGGAACGGTCGTGTTTCCGAATGAGCCGCTGGTTCGGGTACGCGGCCCGATTTTACAGTGCCAGTTGCTGGAAACCCCCCTACTGAATCTCATCAATTTCGAGTCGTTAATTGCGACCAAAGCCGCCCGACTCCGGTTAGTGGCCGAGAAAGATTCCCTGCTGGAATTTGGATTGCGTCGGGCGCAGGGGTTCGATGGTGGCATGACGGCCAGCCGGGCGGCTTACATTGGTGGTTGCGATGCGACGTCCAACGTACTGGCCGGGAAGCTCTACGACATTCCGGTTCGGGGTACGCACGCGCACAGTTGGGTGATGTCGTTCGATACCGAACAGCAGGCATTTGATACGTATGCCGAAATGATGCCTAACAACGTAACACTGTTGGTCGATACATATGATACGTTACAGGGCGTCCGGCATGCGATCGAAACGGGCAAAAAACTGGTCGCGCGCGGCCATAAATTATCCGGCATCCGGCTTGACTCCGGCGATTTGGCGTATCTGAGCATTGAAGCCCGCAAACTGCTGGATGAAGCCGGTTTTCAGGATACGTCCATCGTAGCCAGCAACGATCTGGACGAAACAATTATCAATAGTCTGAAGCAGCAGGGCGCTAAAATTGACATCTGGGGCGTGGGCACCAAACTCGTTACGGCCTTCGATCAACCGGCGCTGGGTGGTGTGTATAAACTGGCCGCTTTCCGCAATGAAGTGTCGGACCGCTGGGATTACAAAATGAAACTGTCGGAGCAGGCCATTAAAATTTCGACACCGGGAATTCAGCAGGTGCGTCGGTATCTGGACGATCGTGGCTTTCTGGCCGATATGATTTTCGATTCGGAAACGAACGAGCTGGATCAGCCGACGACAGGGAAAGGCACCGTCATGATCGATCCGATGGACTTCACCAAACGACGCCGTTTCAATGCTGGTCAGCCCTACGAAAACCTGTTAGTTCCTATTTTTCAGAATGGCAAGCAGGTGTATGTTTTGCCCGATATTCACTCAGTGCGCGATCGGGTGCAAACGCAATTAGCCAGTCTGCATCCGGGTGTAAAACGGTTTGTGAACCCGCACATCTATCCGGTCGGTCTGGAAAAGCACCTACACGAACTGAAAACGAATTTGATTTTGGCCTTACGGGGCGAGTCAGCGTAATCGTTACGTATAAAATGGCCAGACGAGGCCAGACAAATTCTTTATTTCTTAATAGGGCAAAAGTTAACCGTAGCGAAAGTTTCTGTTGTTTTGTTGACTTTTCCCCTGACTTTTCTACCCATGCAACCAATTGAATTAGTGGTTTTCGATATGGCCGGAACAACCGTTACCGACCACCACGAAGTAGAACGGTGTTTTGCCAAGGCAGCCACCGAAACAGGCTTGTCTGTTTCCGACGAGCGGATTCTGGCCATGCAGGGCTTAGCTAAGCGCTACGTGTTCGAAACGCTGTGGAAAGAACAATTGGGCAACGATCACCCGGACATACAGCCGCAGGTAGACGTATCGTATGATGCCTTTCGCCGGATTCTGGAAAATCATTACCGCACGCAGGGCGCCACCCCCACCGAAGGTTGTCTGGAAACGTTTGCCTACCTGCGCGAGCGTGGTATTCAAATTGCTCTGACAACCGGTTTTTATCGGGTCGTAACCGATATTATTCTGGAGAAACTGGGCTGGCTCGACGGCTTAGATGACCAACGTATCGGCAGTCCCGACAGCTTCATTCAACTCTCCATTGCCAGCGACGAAGTCGAACGCGGACGGCCCTATCCGGACATGATTGAACGGGCGATGCGTATCCTCAATGTAACGAGTCCAAAAGCCGTCATCAATATTGGCGATACGCCTTCTGATCTGCTGTCGGGCCGGGCGGCTGGCGTTGCGCTGAATCTGGGGCTCACGAATGGTACGCACTCGCGTGATCAATTAGATGCCTATCCGCACGATCTTTTGCTAGGTTCTCTTCATGAATTACCTGCCCTGATCACCGCCAGAGAAGAAACGATTAATGTATAGAAGGAGAAAGGAGGGGGCAATTGTTTTGTTTATACACCCTCCCTTTCTCCCCTTTCCTCCTGAAAAATGCCTTCCTACGATTTAATAGTTATTGGTTCGGGTGCGCTCGGCACGTTCCATGCTTACCATGCCGCCAAAGCCGGTAAACGCGTGTTGTTGCTCGAAAAAGACCGTTATCCAATTGGCGCGACGGTACGCAATTTTGGGCAGGTAGTGCCGTCGGGGCTGGCCGGGCGCTGGTTCGACTATGGCCGTCGGAGCCTGGAAATCTACAAAAATATTCAGCGCCAAACCGACCTGACCGTCCGGCAAAATGGCACGATCTATATCGCGTCCGATGCCGACGAATGGACACTGGCCAATGAACTCCACGACCGTTACCAAGGTATCGGCTATACCAGCGAGTTATGGACCAAAGCCCAATGTCTGGCCAAATACCCGTCGTTGCAATCCGACTACGTAGTGGGTGGAATTTTCTTTCCCCAGGAGATGAGCGTTGAGCCGGAGCAGATGATTCACCGGCTGATTGCCTTTGTTCAGCAGAAATATGACGTTGATTACCGACCCGGTTCAGCCGTCATTGACGTGCAATCCAATTACAGTGGTGCCATCGTTACGCTGAGCAATCGGGAGCGGTTCCAGGCTAATCGGGTGCTGATTTGCAGCGGCCACGAAGTACGCTTGTTATTCCCCAACGTTCTGGCCGATGCCGGACTGGTAGTAAGTAAATTACAAATGCTGCTGGCCGAGCCGGTTTCCGGCCTTTCCTTACCCGGCAACATCCTGACCGGCTTAACGATACGTCGGTATGAAGCTTTTCAGGAGTGCCCGTCCTATGCCAATGTCATGGCTCGCACGCCCGAGCATCTGGCTGAACTCAAAAAGTGGGGCATTCATATTCTGTTCAAGCAGGCCATAGACGGCTCCATCATCGTGGGCGATTCGCACGAATACGCCGACGCGACACAGGCCGAAGATCTGGGCTACCACACGCAGGATTTCATCAACGATCTGATGCTGGCCGAAGCCCGGCGAATTGCTACGTTCCCGCTAACGATTAAAAAAACATGGGCGGGGTTTTATAGCCAGACGAAAGACGAAATCTTCGAACACAACGTCGACGAGAACATTCGCATCGTAACGGGTATTGGCGGCAAGGGCATGAGTTCAGGCGCGGGTTATGCCGAGGAAAGTGTTCAGCAGTGGTTGGGGTTACCTAAGAACACAGCTGCGCTGTAGAAATAAGCGCTTATTTCATACCTGTTAAATTCATGTGAAATCTCCCCAACATCTGTTCACAAACCATTGATGATTGGTCAATATTGAGGTAATATCGGAACTCTACTTTTGCAGGAATTTACTTGAGTAATCTCAACCTGCAAACGCATGACTCTTTTTTTACCTTCTTCAACGCTACCGCAACCACTCCGGCAACGAACCGCCCGCCCGGTTCGCACGCTACGTCGATTGGCCGTAGCGTTTTTGTTTTGCCTACTATCCGGCCTGACCGCTTTCGCGCAGACCGTTAGCGGTCGGGTTGTTTCCGGTGAAGACAACCAGCCATTGCCCGGCGTGTCGATCATCGTGAAAGGCACAACTACCGGTACAACCAGCCGCGCCGATGGTACGTATTCCATTTCTGTTCAATCGGCCAATACGCTGACGTTCTCGTTCATCGGGTATGAAACGCAGGACGTTGCCGTGGGCAATCGTATAACAATCGACGTATCGCTGGTTGTCGGCTCATCGACACTGAACGAAATCGTCGTGACGGCGCTCGGCATCAAAAAGGATATCCGGCAAACGGGGGTGACGGTGCAAACCGTCGATGGAACACAGTTATTGAAAGCCCGCGAACCAAACCCGATCAACTCCCTAACGGGGAAAGTGGCCGGGTTAACAATAGGATCTTCGTCGGAACTCCTGGGCCGTCCGAACATTTCACTACGTGGCAATTCAGACGTCTTGTTCGTGGTCGATGGGATTCCCATTACGTCTGATACCTGGAATGTTAGCGCCGATGATATTGAAACGTATACCGTGCTGAAAGGCGCGTCGGCCTCGGCGCTGTATGGCTTCCGGGGAAAAAACGGGGCCATTCTGATCACGACAAAACGCGGCACGAAAGATAAACGTGGTTTTTCGGTGGAAGTCAATACGAGCCAGATGGCCGACCAGGGATTCCTTGCGATTCCGAAAGTACAGGACGAATACGGTCCCGGCGATCACGGTGTGTATGCCTTCGGCGATGGGAAAGGCAACGGCCTCAACGACGGTGATTACGACATCTGGGGACCAGCACTGAATGGTCAGCTAATTCCGCAATATGACAGTCCGGTTTTGCCGGGCCAGTCGTTCACCACGACATTCCCAAACGGCAAAACCTTTACCAGCAACCGGCAGCCAACGCCATTTTTGCCACGCGGCAAGGACAACCTCAGCCGGTTTATCCAGACCGGTATTCAGTCGAACAACAACATAGCGGTGGCTGCATCGGGGGAGAAATACGATATGCGCTTCTCCCTGTCGCACAATTTTCAGCGGGGACTGGTGCCAAATACCAAGCTGAACGTAACGAACTTCAACGTAACGGGTGGCTACAATTTTTCGCCCAAACTCCGCTTTGAGGCCAGCATGAACTACAACCGACAGTATACGCCCAACTTTCCGGACGTAAACTACGGCCCTAACTCATTAATCTATAACATCATTGCCTGGGGTGGGGCCGACTGGAATATCGACGACATGAAGCAGATCTGGCAGCCCGGCAAAGAAGGCTCCCAACAGATTTATGCGGAATATCAGCGGTATAATAACCCGTGGTTCCTGGCAAAATACTGGTTGCGCGGCCATTACAACAGCAACCTGTACGGCTACACATCGCTACGTTACCAACTTACGGATGCGTTGACGGTTACGGCCAAAACACAACTGACAACCTATAGCCTGCTTCGTACGGAGAAATTCCCTTATTCGGCTACGAGCTACGGCCGCGAAGAAGCCAGGGGTGACTACCGCGAAGATCGCCGGAACCTGTTCGACAATATTAACCAGGTGCTGGTTCAGTACAACAAGAAAGTTACGCCCGATCTGGCCATTAACGCATTGGTCGGTGGTGAAGCGCGTATTTTCAATTACAACTCCGATTTCGCCAGCACCAACTACCTGAACGTACCGGGCGTCTACAATTTTGCCAACTCATCGAACCCAGTTGTTGCGTCGAATTTCCAGTCGGATATGCGGGTGTTATCGGCCTACTACTCGGCTGATTTTACGTTCCGCGATTACGCTACGTTGACCACCACAGGCCGGATCGACAAACTCTCGACGTTGCCGAAGGGGAACAATGCGTACTTCTATCCGTCGGTGGCGCTGAGCACGGTCATTTCGGACTACGTCCAGTTACCGGCCAAACTTGGTATCTCGTTCCTGAAACTGCGAGCGTCGTATGCCAACGTAAAAGACGGCCTGACCCAATCGACCATCGGCTCTACGCCGGGCGCTTCGTTTCCGCTCGGCTATGGTGTCGATTATAACTCGTCGTATGGTGGACCAACGTATCAGAACTCGGCGGTGTATACCTTGCCCCTGGCCTATAACAATAAACCGGCGGCTTATTATACCAATACGCTCAACAACCCAAATCTGAAACCCAACTCGACCTCACAATCGGAGATCGGACTGGACATTCGTTTCCTGAACAACCGTTTGGCACTGGATGCGGCTTACTACGTTAGCAACGACGGACCGCGCATTTTCACACTCCCATCGTCGGAAGCAACGGGCTACACCGGTCGACTGGTTAACGGAATCAGTACCCAGAAAAAGGGTGGTGAAATCTCGCTGACGGGGCAGGCTATTCGTTCGCCAAAAGGCTTCAATTGGGATGTTGTCGCCAACTACTCCACCTATACAGAACGACTGAAAGAAGTCTATCCAGAAGGCGGTATCAACACACTGGCATCAAACTTTTTTGTCGGAAGCAGTAGCGATAAACGGTTTATCAACATTGGCGACCGAACCGACGGATTTTATTCGAGCGCATTTGTGCGGACGCCTGATGGTCAATTGATTAATGACGACGGTGGACGGCCGATCATAAACCCGGTGTCGCAGTTTCTGGGTTACGTCAATCCGAAATTCGTTTGGGGAATCAACAACCGGTTCAGCTACAAAAACATCAACTTCAGTTTCCAGTTCGACGGTCGCGTTGGCGGGGTCATCGGCGATTATGTCCGGCAGAAAACTTTCCAGGGTGGACGGCACATCGAAACGATCCAGGGTGCTTATGGGGCTGCCCGGCCTAATGATGTGCAGGGCATTACGTCCTTCGTAGGCCAGGGAGTCGCTTTGACAGGTGGAACCATCAACTACGACGTGAACGGTAATGTACTGAATTACGGCGAGTTAAAATATGGCCCAAACACCACGAAAACTTTCGAACAGGATTACATCGCCCGCGCGTTTGGGTCTACGGAATCGTTCCTGATGGACCGGAGCTTTGCCAAACTGCGCGAGGTTATCATTGGTTATTCATTGCCGCAAAACCTGCTACGCCATGTCGGTGTGAAGCAGGCCAGTGTATCATTGGTGGGGCGCAATCTGCTGTACTTCGCCCAATACAAAGACATCGACCTCGACCAGTATCTAACGGGCGGCATCTCGGGCCTGCAAACGCCAACGACACGTCGGTACGGTATCAATCTGAATCTGGTATTTTAAGAATAGTCGTCAGTCATTAGTCGGAAGTCAAGAGTGGCTCCGCTAGTGACTGACGACTGTCAATTAACGACTATAATCTCATGAAACTCAATAAAATTCTCCTGCTTTCTTTAACGGTTCTTGGGTTATCACTGGCCAGTTGCGAACAGCCATTTGATCAGCTCGAACAGGACCCGAACCGGCCTACCAGCGCTCCCGCATCGCTGGTTTTCAGTGGTGTACTGAATGACATGTATAATGCAAACACGGCTCCAACGGGCTACCATGGCGTTACGAATGGAGGCTGGAGCGATCAACAGCGCTGGAACCAGTTTTATGCCAGTAATTACAACTACTACTCAACCAACGATTACGCCTGGACGTCAACCGATCTCTATTACACGACCTTGAAAGACGTAGTGAAAATGGAACAGGAAGCCAAAAAAGTAGGCTTACCCGACGTGAATGCATACTCGGCATTGGGTAAATTTTTCCGGGCGTTCTTTTTCGAGAACATGACCAAGCGGGTAGGTGATATCCCCCTGACAGACGCGTTGCAGGGCCTTGATAACCAAGCGCCCAAATACAATACGCAAAAGGAAGTGTACGTGCAGGTTCTGAAATGGCTCGACGACGCCAATACAGACCTGACCGCCCTCATCGCAAAAAGCGATAACAGCCTCACGGGTGATATTTATCTGAATAACAGCCTGAGCAAATGGCAGAAGGTGGTCAATACGTTCAAACTGCGGGTGCTGATTAGCCTGAGCAAGAAAGAAGCCGATACAGACCTGAACGTGAAGACGCGCTTTGCGGAGGTTGTCAATAACCCCACCAGGTTTCCGGTGATGAGTTCGATGGACGACAATCTTCAATACGTCTACAACACTCAATTCAACAAGTATCCTCGCAATCCGGACAATTTTGGTCAAAGCGCTACGCGTGAGAACATGGCCGCTACGTATCTGGGTACGTTGACAGCGCTGAAAGATCCACGCACGTTTGTGGTCGCCGAACCCGCAACAGCGAAAGTTGCCGCCGGTATCAAGCCAACCGATTTTGCGGCATTTGTTGGTGCATCGTCGGGCGAAGATTTAGCTATTATGTCGTCGGCTGCGAATCAGGGCGCTTATTCGTTCCAGAATCGCAAACACTATTACAGCACGTATACCGCTGAACCCTATATCATTATCGGCTATCCTGAATTGCAGTTTACGATTGCCGAAGGCATCAACCGGGGCTGGGCGACGGGCAGCGCGGAAGATTATTACAAAAAAGGCATCCAGGCATCCTGGGGATTTTATGGCCTGAAAGACGGTAGCAACGACGTATTTTTCTCGGCCGATGGTGGTTATAAGTTGTTCAATACATATCAGGTTACTGTCAGTTTTGCCGATTATTACGCGCAGGCAGCCGTGAAATATGTAGCGGGTGCTCCAGGTCTGACCCAGATTCTGACCCAGAAATACCTGGCATTTTTTCAGCAATCGGGTATGGAAGCCTTCTACAATCAGCGACGGACGGGCGTTCCAACGTTCCTGACTGGACCCGGTACAGGCAACAGTACCCGCATTCCACTACGCTGGCAATATCCATCGACAGAGCGCTCGTACAATACCGCGAACAACAGCGCAGCGCTAGCGAGTCAGTTCGGTGGCAACGATGATATTAATGCCGCGATGTGGGTACTGAAATAATTCACTACTTTCAAGCCAGACCTATACGGTTTTTAAAACCGTATAGGTCTTTTTAGCTATAGCAGTTGAGCGTAGTCAGAGACTACGCCGAACATCCGATAAACTATGCGACGTATTCTTTTCCTACTCAGCTTCTTCATAAGCGTTTCCGCTTTGGCTCAACCAGCTCAAAATCTCATTCTGGTAACGCTCGATGGCGTGCGCTGGCAGGAGGTTTTTAATGGGGCTGACTCAACGCTGCTTTTCGATCCAGTGTACAGTCGCGATACGGCCAGTGCCCGTAAACAATTCTGGGCCGCTACGCCCGCCGAACGCCGGGTACGAATTATGCCATTTCTGTGGAACACAATTGGAAAGCAAGGCCAGCTTTACGGGAATCGGCAGTTGGGGAATCGCATGAACGTATCGAATCCGCACTGGTTCAGCTATCCGGGCTATAACGAAATTCTGAGCGGCTACGCGGACGACCGCATCAAGTCGAACGACAAGATTGACAATCCGAACGTAACGGTATTAGAGTTTCTGAATCAGCAGCCGGACTACAAAGGAAAAGTAGCCGTGTTTTCATCCTGGGATGTGATCGAAGCGGCCGTTAACGAAAAGCGAAGTGGCATTCCAGCCAGCTCTGCCAATGAACCAAGCCACCCTGTTACGTCTGCTGATTCGCTCCTGAGTGATCTGACTACGTTATACCCACGGGAGTTTGGCGACGGCGTGCGGGCTGACTTCCTGACCTATTTTTCAGCTCGACAATACGTCAAGCAGAAGCAGCCGCGCATCCTGTTTCTGTCGTTCGACGAAACCGATGATCTGGCCTATGCCGGACGTTACCACGATCATCTACGGATGGTTCAGTCCATTGACACTTACCTGGCCGATCTGTGGAAAATGATCCAGACCATGCCGCAGTACGCCGGAAAAACAGCTATTTTAGTGACGACCGATCACGGACGAGGGCACACACCCAAAGCCCGCTGGAAAGATCACGGCACCAAAACCGCCGATTCTTACCAGATATGGCTAGCAGCAATGGGGCCGGGCGTCGCTACGTCGGGTGAGCAAAGTAATGGGCCTGTTTTATTCCAGAATCAGCTTGCCGCTACGTTAGCCCGGTTGTTGGGATTCGATTTTAAAAGCGACCATCCGGTTGGGAAGCCCATTGACTCCATCAGTAGCGGTAATCGGTGATGGTCTTTCTCTGTCATATCTGTACTCATGCATAGCTCATTGCTGAACTTATGAACCGTAGAACCCTCCTCAAATCGGCTGCGCTACTGCCACTTGTGCCCGCGTCTCAGCCCTTACTTACTACCGCGCCCGCTGCCAGGAAACGTAGTGTTCGCTTTGCCTACATCGGCGATACGCACATAACGCCGGACACCAAACCGATGGAAAGCATAGCGAAATGTTTCCATCATGCGCAGAATCAGGCCGACAAACCATCGTTCGTTTTGCACGGGGGCGACGTAATTATGGATGCGCTGAAGCAGGATCGGGATGGCGTACAGAAACAATGGGATGCCTGGCACACGGTCATGAAAGCCGACAACTCACTGCCCATTGAATACTGCATTGGCAATCATGATGTCTGGGGATTCGAGGGCGCGAAAAGCGATCCGATGTACGGCAAGAAATGGGCCGTTGACCTCATGAAGATCAGTGGTCGGTATCGTAGTTTCGATAAGAACGGCTGGCATTTTATCATCCTCGATAGTGTACAGCCCAAGCCGGACGGTATGTGGTATACGGGCAATATTGACCCAGAGCAACTGGACTGGCTAAAACAGGATTTAGCCAAAACCGGCACAAAAACGCCGGTTTTAGTGATGTCGCACATCCCGATTTTTAGTCCTACTGCGTTCTTCAGCGAGCAGAATAATAAAGACGGCAACTGGACAATTTCGGGCGGGCTGGTGCTATCCAATACGCCGGAATTACTCAAGCTTTTTTATCAATATCCCAACGTAAAAACAGCGCTGAGCGGCCATATGCATTTGCTCGACCGGGTTGATTACAACGGGGTTACATATCTGTGCAACGGAGCCGTTAGTGGCAACTGGTGGAAAAGTGATACGTATCAGCAAACCAAAGCCGGATATGCCTTAATTGATTTATACGACGACGGAACCGTTGAACGGACGTATCTGCAATACGCGTAAACGCACCATCGCGAACAACATAATAAAGATGGAAACCATCAAGAATCTCTTCGCCCAAAGTGGCGATGACGCCTATTTTGGAGAGCCGGTCACCCAACTCGAACACGCCCTGCAATGCGCGCAACTGGCCGAACAGGCAGGAGCCGATGATGAAACCATTGTCGCTGCGTTTCTGCACGACATTGGTCATCTATTACCACCCGAATTAGCGGGTGGATACATGGACGGCTACGGTACGATTGATCATGAGCGACTGGGCGCCGATTACCTGCGTGAGCGGGGATTTTCGGAGAAAGTGGCCCAACTGATCGAACATCACGTCAATGCCAAGCGCTATCTGGTATTTAAAAATCCGAATTACTTTGCCCGACTGTCGGAAGCGAGTTTGCGAACGCTGGAGTTTCAGGGCGGGCCCATGAGTGCGGGAGAAGCCCTGTCTTTTGAGACAAATCCATACTTCAAGGGTATTCTATTGCTGCGAACCTGGGATGAACAAGCGAAGATTCCGCACCTGCCAACGCCGGGAATTGAGTACTACGTAGCGATGAGTGAGCGGTTAATTGGATAAATCGTAGCGTTTATTTTACCCAAATTGTTCAGTAGCCTATTCGGCCTGTTGATGTAATACAAAATGAATATATTGCATCATGCCAAAATCTCCCGCTTTTCTTCGTAACCCCACTACGTTCGTGATCTTTGGGGCAACGGCTGCGTTTTGCACCTATGCCTGTATGTATGCCTTCCGAAGGGGCATCACAGCCGTTACGTTCGAGGGCATGGCTTTTGCCGGGATCAGCTATAAAATCTGGCTCGTGACGGCTCAGGTGTTTGGCTACGCCCTGTCGAAGGGAATCGGCATTAAAGTCGTTTCTGAAATGTCGCCCGGACGACGGGCTATCAATATTCTGTTCTTTGTCGCGATTGCCTTACTGGCCCTGCTTGGGTTTGCCCTGGTTCCAGCGCCCTACAATATCATCTTTCTGTTCCTGAATGGACTGCCCCTGGGCTTGATCTACGGAACCATGCTGGGCTTTCTGGAAGGGCGACGGCAGACAGATGCGCTCGTAGCGGGCCTGACGGCGTCCTTCATTTTTGCGTCGGGCTTCGTCAAAACCGTGGCGCTCACAATCCGGGCCGACTGGGGTGTGTCGGAATTCTGGCTGCCCTTTGTAACGGGAAGTCTATTCGTCCTGCCCATGCTGGTGTCAATTTATGCGCTGACGCTATTGCCCCCACCAACCGCTGAAGACCGCGCGCTACGTACGGAACGTAAACCAATGGATGCGGCCGAGCGTCGGGCCTTCGTCAGAAGCTTTAGGCCGGGACTGGTGCTGCTCATTGCCTCCTACGTATTACTCTCGGCCTTCCGCGATTTCCGCGACAATTTTGGCCCCGAAATTCTGAAGGATGCGGGCGTGCAGAATCCGGGCGTTTTTGCCAAAACGGAAACATTGATAGCGCTCGGCATTCTTATTGTGATGGCGCTTCTCCAGCGCGTCACCAACAATTTTCGGGCTTTCGCGTTGCTCAACGGGCTGATGCTGGCGGGTGGTGCTTTAGTGGGGTTAAGTACGTATGCTTACTCGACGGGTCATCTGTCGCCAGGCAACTGGTTTCTGCTGACGGGGTTGGGGTTATACATGGCGTATGTGCCTTGCAACGGGCTGTATTTCGAGCGCTTGATTGCATCGTTTCGGTACGTTAGCACGGTCGGCTTTATCGTGACACTCGCTGACTGGTACGGTTATCTTGGCAGCGTAGCGGTATTGCTTTACAAGAACTTCGGGCACGCCAACATCAGTTACCGGGAGTTTTTCGTGGACGGTGCCTACATCTTATCCCTGACATACGGCGTACTGGTCGTAGGCTCGTTCATCTATTTCCGAAAACGATTTCGGGACAGGGTCATTCTTCAGGAACAGGAAAGTGTGGTTTGAATTACTCCGCGTAGCCCTGCCGTTTGACGCAGCCTTTCAACTACGTCGAATAGTCAAAAACAGATGAATACGTCTCATCATAAGTAAATCCAGTCCCAAATCCGCTTAGATTGGCAGGTTGATTCTTTTCCCTAAAACAGCCTTTCATGCAAACCAATCGACGTGCCTTTCTGCAACAGGCAACGAGTCTGCTGGCCCTGACGGGTGTAGCGAGTCAGGCCGAAGCTATTGCTCATCATCTAAATCCCGATTCAGCAAAAGCCAAACCATACGTAGTGTTTGTGACGGGCGATCACGAGTACAGTGGCGAACTGACGCTGCCGCTGATTGCCGCCGAACTCGAAAAGAATTACGGTATGCGCACGACCGTACTGAAATCTCAGCCCGATTACAACGGCGAAAAAGATATTCCCGGCCTTGAGGCTCTGCGCGAGGCTGATCTGGCGGTTTTCTATTTGCGCTGGCGGCTGCTCCCGAAAGAACAACTGCAATACATTGACGATTACTTGAAATCAGGCAAGCCGGTGATGGGGTTCCGCACCACGACCCACGCCTTCAATTACCCCGACGGCGACGACCGTAAACGCTGGAATGCCTTCGGTGAGTTTGCGTTCGGGGCTCCTCCGGGTTGGGGTGGCGAGGCTAAACATACGCACTACGGCCATAAAAGCACGACCGACGTAACGATCATTCCGGCAGCGGCTCAGAATCCAATCCTGACGGGCGTTGCGCCGTCTTTTCACGCGTCTTCCTGGCTCTATCGCGTTCTGCCAGACTACCCGGCAAAAGGCGCAGTGCCGTTGCTAATGGGCAAATCGGTTAATCCCGATAAAGAAGCCATTGATAACCCTGTGGCCTGGACGTGGCAGAATCAGTGGGGTGGAAAGGCCTTTATAACAACCCTCGGCCATCCCGAAGATTTCCAGGTCGAGTCATTTCAGCGGCTGGTTATCAACGCCATCCATTGGGAATTAGGCTTACCTGTTCCCAAAAAATGGAAGGGCAAAATCGCCATTGACGTTCCATACGGCCACCCGAAAAAATCCTGATGCTATGAAGTCCTTAATTTCTGGAAAATCCAGCCTCATTGGCTCGCTCGTTGTGGTTGGACTGGCTATTGTTGCGTTTACGGCGTTTCAATCGGCCCGACGCTCGGTTACGGCCGCCGATCCACTAAAAGTTGGTAAAGGGGCGCACATCATGTTGCTGGGCAATAACCTCGGGTCGAGAATGATGAATTACGACAACTTCGAGACCGAAATGCAGGTTCGCTATCCTGATGATTCGCTGTACATACGTAACATGTGCGATGCGGGGGATACGCCCGGTTTCCGGCCTCGCTCGAGTCGATTTTCGCCCTGGGCATTCCCTGGTGCCGAGAAATTTCAGACTGAATATGCCAATCCGTCCGATAGTCAGGGTCAGTTTGAATCACCCGATGAGTGGCTTACCCGGCTCAAAACCGACGTAATCATCGCTTTTTTTGGCTACAACGAATCGTTTCAGGGCAAAGAAGGGCTGGCGAACTACAAAGCAGAACTGGATGCCTTTATCAAATGGACACTCAATCAGAAATACAACGGACGTAATGCCCCTCAACTGGCCATCGTATCGCCCATCGCCTTTGAGGATTTGTCGGCCACGCTTGACCTTCCGAATGGCAAAAAAGAAAATGAGAACATTGCCCTGTATGCCAGGGCCATGCAGGAGGTCGCCGAGCAGAACAAAGTGCTCTTTGTCGATGCGTTTGCGCCTTCCCAGAAATGGTATGACGACAGCAAGGAACCACTAACCATCGACGGTTCTCAACTCACAGAGGAAGGCTATAAAAAGTTAGGCGTCTTGCTGGCCGATCAGGTGTTTGGCAAGGCATCGCCCAAAGCGGAAGCCAACCGGAAACTGATTCATGACGCCGTGATGGAGAAGAACTGGATGTGGCACAACGACTATAAAATTCCGAATGGCGTTCACGTGTATGGTCGTCGGTATGATCCATTTGGACCGGATAATTATCCGGCAGAAATAAAGAAAATTCGGGAGTTAACGGCCATTCGGGACAACGCTGTCTGGCTGGCGGCATCAAAAGGCGAAAAGCTAGACCTTAGCGTTGCGGATAAAAACACGTCACCGCTGCCACCCGTAAAAACCAATTATAATCCGGAGAAAAACGGCAGCCTAACGTATCTCTCGGGCAAGGAGGCACTGGCGAAGCTAAAAGTACCTCAGGGCTACAAAATTGAGCTTTTTGCATCAGAAGAGGAATTTCCGGACCTGGCGAAACCCATGCAGATGTCTTTCGATAACAAGGGCCGGTTATGGATTGCCACCATGCCGAGTTACCCGCACTACAAGCCGGGCGATTCAAAACCCAACGACAAGATCATCATTCTCGAAGACACAAACGGGGATGGCAAGGCCGACAAGCAAAGCGTGTTTGCCGATGGCCTACACCTGCCTCTTGGCTTCGAACTGGCGAAAGAAGGCGTTTATGTATCGCAGGGCCCTAACCTGAAACTGTACACCGATACAAACGGGGACGAAAAAGCCGACAAAGTGGAAATTCTCATGAGCGGCTATGATGATCATGACACCCACCATAACAGCCACGCGTTCACTACCGACCCATCCGGCGCTATTTATTCGGGCGAGGGCGTGTTTTTGCATACCAACGTAGAAACGTCTTACGGCCCAGTACGCGCCACGAACGGTGGATTTTACCGGTATGCCCCACAGCTTCACAAACTGGAACGTACCGCTCAGCTTTCCATTCCCAACCCCTGGGGCATTGCTTTCGATGATTGGGGACAACCCTTTTTCGCCGAAACATCCAGCCCCGATGTTCGCTGGATGATGCCCGGTTCGGTATTGCCGCGCTACGGAGAGTTTACGCATAAGTCGGTTCAACTGGTCGAAGAGGCTCATCGTGTACGTCCAACGTCGGGTCTGGAATTTGTGTCCAGCCGCCATTTCCCGGATGATATTCAGGGCGATTTTCTAATCAACAATACTATTGGCTTTCTGGGCACGAAAGAACATACGCTGACCGATGATGGAACTGGCTATAAAAGCCACCACCGGGCCGATCTGGTTGTTAGCGAGGACCGGAACTTCCGGCCAGTCGACATGGAGTTTGCACCCGATGGTTCCTTGTATATAATCGACTGGCACAACATCCTGATCGGACACATGCAGCACAACGCCCGTGACCCACTGCGTGACCATTCGCACGGACGGGTTTACCGCATTACGTATCCGTCGCGGCCCTTGGTGAAACCGGCTAAAATTGACGGCGCTAGCATCGAAGAACTCCTGGATAATCTGAAGCTTCCTGAATATCGTACCCGGTACCGCACCCGGCGCGAACTGAGAGGCCGGGATGTGAATCAAGTGTTGGCCAAACTCAAAACCTGGGTAGCCGGACTGGACAAAAAAGATCCGAGATACGAACACCATTTGCTGGAAGGCCTGTGGGTGAGCTGGGGCATGAATAAAGTCGACCAACCGCTGCTACGTCAGGTATTGAAGGCAAAAGATTACCACGCCCGGGCGGCTGCCGTTCAGGTGGTGCGGTATACGGGTCATCAGGTTGCCGATCAGGCCGATTTGCTCATGCAGGCCGTCCGTGACGATAATAGCCGGGTTCGGTTAGACGCCATTGTCGCGGCTTCGTGGATTGGCAAGGAAAAGGGATTACCCATTCTGGCAGAAGCGTCGAAGAAACCGCTGGATGACTGGATGATTCATGCCTATGATGCAGCCGTTGCTCACCTCAAGGGCGAAAATGTGAAGAAGGAAAAAGAGGTGGTTGTGAAGTCAACGCTGAAAGGTGAAGAACTAGCCCTGTACAATCTGGGCAAAGAAATCTACGGCAAGGAAGGTTATTGCACTACGTGTCACCAACCCGATGGAAAAGGGCTTACGGCCTCCGGCTTTCCGCCCCTTATTGGCACAAAATGGGTATCGGGCAACGAGGATCGGTTGATCAAGATCGCCTTGAAAGGACTTATGGGTCCAATCGATGTGGGGGGCAAGACCTATCCCGGTCAGGTGCCGATGACTCCCTTTGGCGGATTGTTGAAAGACAACGAAATAGCCGCCGTGTTGACCTATGTACGAAATTCATTTGGCAACAACGCCCCGGCTGTCCTTCCCGACAAGGTAAAAAAAGTCAGAGCCATTACCGAAAGCAAGAAGGATTTCTATTCGCCAACCCAGTTGCTGAAAGATCATCCCATGGAAAAATGATGATCGCAAACGTTCAATTTCAATCACATAGGCTCAGTACGTCAACAGAATAACTATGCTATCTCCATTTCCTTTTCGCTTCGGAGCCGAGGCTTACACTTGGTTCATGAACAATAATGGTCAAACCCACGCTAATCGCCTGGGGCATATGATTGATATTACGGCTCAGGCGGGTTTTGCGGGTATAGAGCCAATTCATAACTGGATGGGCGATCTGCCCGATCCCGAAAGTCTAGCCCAGAAACTCAATGAACAAGGCGTTGAATTAGCCGCCATTGCTTTAGCCCTCGACTGGAATGGGGCCGATGAAACCGAACAGGAGCGGCATGAAGCTGATCGATGTATTGCCCTGCTAAAACAGTTTCCAGGTGCGCTGCTCTGCACCGTTCAAAAACCAACAGGACGGCATAATCTTGAAACCCGCCGACGTAATCTCGTCAATATCGTTAATCGTGTATCGCGACGGGCGGTAGATCAGGGCGTACCCTGTAGTTTTCACCCCAATTCTCCCCATTCATCCATAACCCGGACGGAGGAGGATTACCGCGTAATTATCGAATCGCTTGATGCATCGGTAACCGGCTGGACCCCCGATGTTGGCCACCTTATCAATGGCGGTATGGACCCATTGACAAAAATGAAAGAGTACGCATCGCTCATTAATCTGGTTCATTACAAAGACTGGAGTGGCGAGCCCGAATTTGCACTACTGGGCAAGGGCAAAGTTGATTTTGTGGGGATAACCCAGTGGCTGATCGAGCAGCAATATAGCGGCTGGATTATCTGTGAAGATGAAGGATCAGAAGCAATGGACGATCCGGATGGTGTTACGTTGCACGATGGTCGCTGGGTATACGAAACACTACTTCCGGCAGTAATTAAATGAGTGAATGAGTGAAGCCATTCGGCAGATTTTTTTACTCATTAAATAATCTTTCCTGACTATGCCTTTTGTAGAAACCAACGGCATTAACTTGTATTACCAGGAGCGGGGATCGGGAGAGCCGTTGCTGCTGATTATGGGTATTACAGCGCCCGGCTCTGTCTGGGAAAAACACGCCGATGACTGGCAGCATTCGTTTCGCTGTATTCTGGGCGATAACCGGGGTGTTGGACAGTCCGATAAGCCAATAGGCCCCTATAGCACCGCACAAATGGCGGACGATTATGCGGGCCTGATTAACAAACTTGGGTTACAATCAGTGCGGGTCGTTGGCGTATCGATGGGAAGTACGATTGCTCAGCAGTTGGCCCTGAGGCATCCGGATAAAGTTCGTTCACTGGTACTCATGTGTCCGTGGGCGCGTTGCGACCGCACGGCCACAGCCATCTTCCGGCATATAGCAACGATCAAGGCCCGGCTCCGTCCCGAAGAGTTTGCAAATTATATTCAATTGCTGATTTACGCCAAGCGGAGCTGGGATGATGACGCTACGTTTGCTGAACTTCAGGCCAGTCAACAACAGGCTGCTATCGATGCCTCGCCCCAGCCGTTGCATGGGCTGGAAGGGCAGGCCGACGCTTGCATCACTCATAATACGTTAGCGCAACTGAGCCAGATCGATAAGCCCTGCCTAATAATTGGCGGACGGAACGATATTTTTACACCCGTCTGGATGAGCGAAGAAGTAGCCGGTGCGATTCCAGGCAGCGAACTTCATTTCTATGACGAGGCCGGGCACGCGTTCCATTGGGAATGCATCGAAGACTTCAATCCTCGCGTTCGTAACTGGCTGCTAACTCATTAACTCTATTCCTATTTTCTATAAATGAACCCCTACTTACCTTACCTCATGTCTACATTATAATCATCGCCTGTAGGCTTCTTAGTTAATAAGTCGGCGCCGGCTGTCCCTCCCAACAAGGTGAAAAAGGTAAAGCCGTTACCGAAAGCAAGAAGGATTTCTATTCGCCAACCCAGTTACTGAAGGATCATCCGATGGAGAATTAATGGTATAAAGTCGAATTATTAAGGCTAAGGCTTCGTTGAAATGGACTACTGGGCATGGTTTCTAAGCGTTTTTCCTGTTTAGAAACCATGCCCAATTAGTGCCTTATCATTCACGAGTCTATTGATCTTTTTATGCCGCTCTTCGTTATCGTTCGCCACGGCCAGTCGCAGTGGAATTTAGAAAATCGCTTTACAGGCAATGTCGATACCCCGCTCACCGAATTGGGTCAGCATGAAGCCCGCGAAGCCGGTGCGTTACTCAAAGCTCACCAACCCCCAAACTTCGGAATCGGTTTTACATCGGAATTACAACGCGCTATCGAAACGATGGCCCTTATTCTGGACGAGATTGGCCAGACGGATTTACCCATTGAACGTAGCGCGGCCCTGAATGAGCGCATGTATGGTGATTTGCAGGGCATGAATAAAGACGAAGCCGAGAAACGTTTTGGGGCCGAACAGGTATTCCGGTGGCGTCGCGGCTATACCGACCAGCCGCCCCATGGTGAAAGTTTGGCTGATACGCACGCACGTGTAATTCCGTATTTTAAATCGGCTATTTTGCCGCACCTGCAAGCCGGACAACCCGTGCTGGTAGCGGCACACGGCAACAGTTTACGGGCGCTGTTGATGGAATTGGAGCATATCAGCCCGGAAGACATCGAGAAAGTCGAATTAGCGACCGGTATTCCACGCCAATACAACTACGATCAAACAACGGGCGCATTTACCCTACTGCCGAAATGAGATTTCAACTCTAGACTATCGACGAAGACAAGTCCCCAAACCTACCGTAAGCTGATACGTTTCAATTACTGCGCAAGTATGGGTTTGGGGGTGAATTCTTCTGGCGACTATCCTGTTAAAGGATGCACAAGAATCACAAATTGTAATCGAATGAAAGCCGTTGTATTAAGTGAGTGGGGTGGCGTCGAAAATTTCTCTATCCAGGACGTACCCAAACCAATTATCAAAGCCGATGAAGTGCTGGTAAAAGTCAATGCTTTTGGTGTGAATCCTGCCGACTTTAAAACCCGCACCGGCATCACACCCTACTCTAAAAAGTACACACACCCAATCATTCTGGGCTGGGATATAGCGGGCGTGATTGACGAAGTTGGCAGTGACGTAACAAATTTCAAAACGGGTGATGCCGTCTATGGCATGGTCAATTTCCCCGAACCCGGCAATGCATATGCTGAATACGTAGCGTCACCAGCCGCGCACCTCGCCCTGAAACCAACTACCCTATCCTTTGAGGAAGCAGCTGCGGCCCCACTGGCAGTCCTGACGGCCTGGCAGGCACTAACCGAACACGGCCATCTCAAAGCCGGTGAAAAAGTGCTAGTTCAGGCCGCGTCGGGTGGCGTTGGGCATTTAGGGGTTCAGTTGGCGAAAGCCCTGGGTGGATATGTCATTGGTACCGCTTCGGGTAAAAACGAGGCCTTTGTCCGATCGCTCGGCGCCGATGAATTTGTCGATTACACCCAGAATACGGTCGAAGAATCGTTAGGTGACCTCGACCTCGTTTTCGATACGGCCGGCGCCGACACGATTTTTGCCTCGGCCAGTGTCCTCAAATCGAATGGTCGGCTGATTTCCATTGCCTATGCCGCTATGGACAAAGTACTGACCATGCGGCCTGATATTCATGCCGAGCGTATTCTGGTACATACCAGTGGTGATGACCTACGTACCATCAACAAATTCATTGAAGACGGCAAACTAAAAATCACCGTGAGCCAGGTTCTGCCCGCCGACCAGATCGCCGACGCCCACCAGCAACTGGAAAGCCGCCGGACAACCGGCAAGATTGTCCTGACGTTTTAATGTTCGTTCGGCGTAGTCTCTGACTACGCTGAGCAGAAAAAAAGCTTCCCGAAAATTTACAACTTTCGGGAAGCTTTTTTTGATTAAAGCGATTGGTTCTAAGTAGTCCGTGAGAAATAGTTTGCATTATTTTCTAACTTGCCCTCATGGGACGAGTAAATACTCCGGTTCTAACCGATATCCAACGTGCCGATTTAGAACGTGAATTAAAAACCAATGATAGCCATAGCTTTCGGATGCGTTGCCAAGCCATCCTACTCAAAGCGGCTGGCCGTAAATCGAAAGATGTTGCCCAGATTGTGGGCATGTGCCATGTGAGTGTTAATAGCTGGCTGAAACGCTTTAAAACCGATGGACTCGCAGGACTACAAACCAAACCAGGACGGGGACGTAAA
>NZ_FOLQ01000026.1 GCF_900112365.1 Spirosoma endophyticum
TGAGTATCCTAAAAAGCTGGCTTGCCATGCGGGCGTAGCTCCCTTTGAGCACTCTTCAGGCAGTAGTGTACGGGGCAAGACCCGCGTGAATCATCATGCCCGAAAATCACTTAAAACGTTACTCCATATGGCAGCCATGTCGGCCCTACAGGTGAAAGGAGAGTTACAGGATTATTATCAACGTAAAGTCGCCGACGGTAAAAATAAGATGTTGGTCATCAACGCATTACGAAATAAACTCATCCATCGGGTCTATGCAGTGGTCAAGCGAGGCAAAAAATATGACAAAACTTATGCCCTCCCCCTTGCTTGATCCATAGAAATCGGCCCGGTCTCGCTCATTTTTTTGCCCATGAACAAATTCATCCGCAGCATAATCACCTTCGCGCTCACGAACCGCTTTGCCGTCTTTTTCGGTATTGCGCTGATCGTTGTCGGGGGCGTAGTCGCTTTTCTGAACACGCCCGTCGAGACATTCCCCGACGTAACGAACACAAACGTGGTTGTCATCACGCAGTGGCCTGGTCGTTCGGCCGAAGAAGTCGAACGGTTCGTTACGTTACCCCTCGAAACGGAACTCAACTCGGTGCCGCGAAAGAGCACCCTACGTTCCGTTTCGCTGTTTGGCCTATCGGTCGTAACCATGATTTTTGAGGATGGTGTCGACAATTTCACCGCCCAGACCAACGTAGCGAATCGCCTGGCTGCCGTAGACCTGCCAAACGGCGTATCGGCCGAAGTAGAGCCGCCTTACGGTCCCACAGGCGAGATTTACCGCTTCACATTAGAAAGCAAAGACAAGGACGTAACGGAACTGAAAACGATTCAGGACTGGGTAATCGAGCGGCAAATTAAAAGCGTGCCGGGCATTGCCGACGTCGTGAGTTTTGGCGGCAAAGTCAAAACCATTGAAGTTAGCCTGAATCCAACGTTGCTGGCTAATTACGGTTTCACGGCTTTAGACGTCGATCAGGCGATTCAATCGAGTAATATCAATGTTGGCGGGGATGTCATCAAGCAGGGAAATCAGGCGCTTGTTGTGCGGGGTATCGGCCTGCTGACCAAGCCCGAGGACGTAGCCGGAATTATCATCGACAACGTCAATGGCGTGCCCATTAAAGTGCGTGACGTAGCAACGGTAAAGGAAAGCTTTCAGCCCCGATTGGGTATTGTCGGGCGCGACAAGCAGGACGACGTAGTAGAATGTATTGTGGTAATGCGCAAGGGCGAAAACCCCAACGATGTCATCCCGGCATTGAAAGCTAAAATTGATGAGTTAAACAATCAGATTCTGCCGAAAGACGTCAAAATCAAGACATTCTACGATCGTACTACGTTAAATAATTACACGTTACATACGGTTGGTGAGAACGTACTGACGGGGATATTTCTGGTTACGCTCATCCTGCTGATTTTCCTGGCCGACTGGCGTACTACACTCACGGTTGCCATTGTTATTCCGCTGGCCTTGTTGTTCGCTTTCATATGCCTTCGTCTGAAAGGTATGACGGCCAACCTGCTCAGTATCGGCGCATTGGATTTCGGGATTATCATCGACGGAGCTGTTGTAATGGTGGAGGGCTTATTTGTGATGCTGGCTCATCGAGCTCAACAAATGGGTATGACGAAGTTCAACAACCGCGCTAAACTGAGCTGGATTGTTCAGAATGCTACGGAATTGGGTAAATCCATTTTTACCTCAAAAATTATCATCATTACGGCTCTGCTGCCGATTTTTACCTTTCAGAAAGTAGAAGGCAAGCTATTCAGCCCACTGGCCTGGACCATTGGTTTTGCCTTAACGGGTTCGCTCATCGTCAGCCTTACGCTGATTCCGTTGCTGTGTAGCTTGCTGCTCAACAAGCAGGTACGTGAACGGCACAATCCGGTGGTAAATGGACTGGAACGCGCCTATGTCCCCGCGCTGAACTGGGCGATTCGCCAGCCCGTTTCCATCATTTCCATTGCGTTGGGAGCGCTGGGCTTTTCGGTCTATCTCTTTCTGTTTCACATTGGGTCAGAATTTTTGCCGCAGTTGAATGAGGGCTCTATTTACGTGCGAGCCAGCCTGCCGTATTCAGTATCACTGGATGAGAGCTATGCCTACACCCGCAAATTTCGGTCAATTTTTGAGGAGTTTCCAGAGGTACGGGGTGTCATTTCGCAGACGGGTCGTCCAAACGACGGCACTGATCCTACGGGATTCTTCAACAACGAGTTCTTTGTGGACCTTTATCCAAAAGAAGAATGGAAGCGCGACGTATCGAAAGACGAGCTAGTGGCGCAAATGCAGCAGAAGCTGGCTCGTTTTCGCGGGGTTTCCTTCAACTTTTCGCAACCCATTTCCGATAACGTAGAAGAAGCCGTGTCGGGTGTGAAAGGCTCGATGGCGATCAAAATCATTGGTCAGGATCTGAACGTACTGGACAAAGAAGCGACAAAGGTGTTCAATGTCATGAAGACTGTGCCTGGCGTGAGCGATCTGGGCGTCTTCCGTAACCTCGGCCAGCCGGAATTTCGCATTCAGCTCGATCCGCAGAAACTAGCGCTCTATAACGTGCCCACCGACGTAGCCCAATCGGTAATTGAAACCGCGATTGGCGGTAAAACCGTAACGCAGTTTTACGAGGGCGAACGTCATTTCGATATCAAAGTTCGTTACGATGAGCGGTTTCGGTATTCGCCCGAATTGATTGAGAATCTGATGGTCCCAACGCGTTCCGGTAGCAAAATTCCACTCAAGGAGCTGGCTGACATTGGCACGCGGTCAGGACCCGCTTTTGTGTACCGCGAAAACAATGCCCGCTTTATTGCCATCAAATTCTCGGTACGTGACCGCGACCTCGGCAGCACCATTGCCGACGCACAGAAACGGGTAGGGAATCAGGTGAAACTCCCCGATGGCTTTCAAATGCGTTGGGCGGGTGAGTTCGAAAATCAGACGCGGGCCGAACGGCAGTTAGCGATTGTCGTGCCAATCAGTATCACGATCATCTTCCTGATTTTGCTCTTCACCTTCGGCAGTGCGCTCGATGCTACGTTGATTATCCTGAATGTACCGTTTGCACTCATTGGCGGGATGCTTGCTCTTTGGCTAACGGGTATCAATTTTAGCATATCGGCGGGCGTGGGTTTTATTTGTCTGTTTGGTGTATCGGTGCAGGATGGGGTCATCCTGATTAACCGATTCAAGGAAAACCTGCATAACAAACTGCCCATTAGCGAAGCCATTCGGGAAGGAGCCCTAACCCGGGTACGACCGGTTGTAATGACGGCCATGATGGCCTCCCTCGGTTTATTGCCAGCCGCTTTGTCAACGGGAATTGGCTCCGAAACACAGAAGCCACTGGCTATCGTCATGATTGGCGGCCTGATGACCTGTACGGTTCTGTCGCTGCTGATTCTACCTGTTACGTACGAACTGATTCACAGTCGGCGTGCACGAAAAGAAATGGCGCGGCATGAGTCCAAGGCCGTTGAGTTACCGCATCATCCGTAACAACCGAAGCGGTCAGGTTGACTAACCTGACCGCTTCTGATTTCCAATTGAGTTCTGTACCTATCGCCAGTAACCCGGCACCCAAACATAGCCTCGTCGGCGGGTTGCCCAGTAACCGGGTACCCATACCGCTCGCGGTCGGGGAGGAGCTACCCAGTAACCGCCGTGCCAACGATAACTGTTGCGGTAGGGTCTCCATTCTTCGGCTACCCATCTGTGACGCGGAGAAGGGGCAGGCGGGTGGGCAATTACTACGTGCGGTCTGGGTACAACGAGTCGTTGTCGTACATACACCTGAGCATTCGTATACGCAACTGAACCGATGAACAGACTAGCGAAAAGCAGACTTTTAAGGGCGGTTTTCATAACGTTTTAGAGGTAAAGTTAAAACTGTTATTAGGTTGCCAATTGACATGCTGAGCATCCACGTCAGCATTGTATATAGAGTAACTATTCTATGCTGCTTAGAGTTAAAAACTGTCATTGAGTTTAAAGTAGAAAACCTTAAACGTGAATGTTACAGTTCAACGTGTCATAGATTATGCCGAGCAGCTTATACTTTTTCCGTAACCTGCTTCTGATTCGCCCGCAACTCCTTCGTTGTTTTTCTGGAGCCGTCGTGACTCCAGCCGGGAGGGCCGAAAATATAGCCCAGCGCAGCCCGGAATGAGTTTGCCCGGCGAACGTCCTGCCCAATAGCGATCCACTCATGAAAAGCAATACGTACTGGATTGTGGGAGCCAACATTTGTGGTTAATCCGTAGGTCGGACGATTGCGTTCCAGCTCGAAAGTGCCGAATAGTCGATCCCAGATGATAAGTACGCCCGCGTGATTTTTGTCTAAATAATTCAGATCAGAACCGTGATGTACCCGATGATGTGACGGTGTGTTGAAAATATACTCAATCGGTGCCGGAAACTTATAGATGTGTTCGGTATGTATCCAGAATTGATATAACAAACTGATAGCCTGCATGGTCATGACGGCAACCGGCGAAAACCCGATCAGGGGTAACCAGATCCAGAAAATAAATGCCCCGGAGATATTGCCTGTCCATGTCTGACGAAGCGCTGTACCCAGGTTGTATTTCATGGATGAATGGTGCACTACGTGCGAGGCCCAGAAGTAGCGGCTGCTGTGACTAATTCGATGGAACCAGTAGTAGCTTAAATCGTCGGCAAAAAACAGAATAACCCATGTCCACCACTGGGTCATATCGGCGGTGAAAAGCCGAAATTGGTAAACCAGCGAATACGTACCCAATACGATAGCTTTCCCGACAACTCCGACAAGTACGTTGCCAATCCCCATCGCCAAACTGCTGGCCGTGTCTTTGGCGTCGTAGTAATCTTTTTGCTGAATCGCTGTGACAATAACCTCTGCAATTAGCAGAATGACAAAGCCGGGAATAGCATACTGAATCAGATCTCTCATAGTTTTTCTGATTTTTGTGCAAATTAATACCTTTTAAACGCAGAGCGCACAAAGAATTATACAAGGCCACAGGTTTTACGTCTCTGTGGACACTGCGTAATCCTTTGTGCGCTCTGTGTTTAACTATATGAATTCTACCGATTCATCGAAATCAGGAACTCTTCATTGCTACGTGTCCCTTTCATATGGCCAAGCAGAAAGTCCATGCTTTCCATCGGATTCATATCCGACATATGCTTGCGTAGAATCCAGACGCGTTGCAGGGTTTCCTTGTCTAACAGCAGATCTTCGCGCCGTGTACCCGATGCCATAACATCGATGGCCGGATAAACCCGCTTGTTCGCCAGCTTACGGTCGAGTTGAAGTTCCATGTTGCCGGTACCTTTGAATTCTTCAAAGATTACCTCATCCATTTTCGAACCCGTGTCGATCAGGGCGGTAGCGATAATGGTCAGCGAACCACCATTCTCCACGTTCCGGGCTGCGCCAAAAAAGCGTTTGGGGCGGTGAAGGGCGTTTGCGTCCACACCACCTGACAAGATCTTGCCCGACGATGGTACGACCGTATTGTAAGCCCGCGCCAGACGTGTAATGGAATCCAACAGAATCACTACGTCGTGACCGCATTCAACCATTCGCTTTGCTTTTTCGAGAACCATGCTCGACACCTTCACGTGCCGGTCCGCCTGCTCATCGAATGTTGATGAGATTACTTCAGCATTGACGCTACGGGCCATATCGGTCACCTCTTCCGGACGTTCGTCAATCAGCAACACGATCAGGTACACCTCCGGATGATTCTTCGTGATGGCGTTGGCAATCTCTTTCAGTAAGACGGTCTTACCGGTTTTTGGCTGGGCAACGATCATACCGCGTTGTCCTTTGCCAATAGGGGCAAACAAATCCAGTACGCGCGACGAGTAATTATCGGGGCGGTTGCTCAGATGAAGTTGCTCTTCAGGGAAAAGAGGAGTGAGGTATTCGAACGGAATCCGATCCCGGATTTCTTCGGTTGTTTTACCATTTACAGTCGAAACACGTAGCAGCGCAAAATATTTTTCACCTTCCTTGGGTGGACGGATAGCACCCCGCACGGTATCGCCTGTTTTCAGGCCGAACAGTTTAATTTGTGAAGGCGATACATAAATATCGTCCGGGCTGGCTAAATAGTTGTAATCAGCTGATCGAAGGAAGCCATAACCACCATCCTGCATAATTTCCAGAACACCTTCATTGTCAATGATACCATCGAACTCACGAATGTGTTGATTATACTGGCGACGGATGCGGTTTTGATATTCCTGCGCTTCCCGAGCCGCTGGTTGCTGAGGTTGAGCTGGTTGCTCAGATTGCTCAGTTTCGGGCTGGGGTTGCTGAGTTCTCTGTGTTTCGGCTGGTGAACTAACAGCTTCAACCTCCGAATTGACAACAGAAACCGGCGTTTCACCCGAAGACTGCATATTAGCTGCGTTGTCTTCCGTTACAACTGTTGGCGTCATGAACTCCTCATCAGCTTGGCCGCCGTAGTTTAGCCCTGTTTCGTCGGTTACTATGCGTTGGGTACGCGGCCGTTGATCACGTCGTTGGGCGTTATCACGCTGACCTGAACTTGCCTCACGGTTAGTGTCTAAACGTTGCCGATTATTGTCCGGCCGAGCGTTCACATCGCGTGATCCTGATTGAGTATTTTCGGGCCGTTGTATCCGTTGCCGGTTATTATCTGGCCGAGCGTTCACATCGCGTGGCCCGGATGGGTTTCCATTCGTACGATTTCGGTCGTTACGTGGATTCCCGGATTGGAATGGCCGTTCCGGACGATCTGTTGCGGGTAAGTTACTACCATTGCGGTTAGGCCGATTCTCCGCACCATTCTGGGCTGGTTGGCTTGCTTCGCTTGGGCGCTCTTCTGGAGCTGTGGTGGGTTCCGTTATGACCGGTGCAGACGTATTTTCAGTCACCTCAGGGACTGCTGCGGCTGGCTGCTCAGGACTAACGGCTGCGTCGGTAGCTGCAACCTCCCGGCGAACACGCTGCCGAGGCTTGGCTGTATCTGGCGCAGCGACTACAGTTTCCACGGGTAGACTCATTTGCGCTGGATCAGACGTAGCAGCCGGTTTTATCCGACGACCACGCTTGGGCGCTTCATCAACAGCCGCGGTTGCCTCGGGTATTTCGGGCCCGGGTTTCTCAGACTGTTGTTTTATAATTTCATAAACAAGTTTTTCTTTCGTGAATTTGGCAATGTTGCGGATGCCAAATTGCTCGGCAATGGGGTGAAGCTCCGAGAGAAGCTTCATATCTAATTCTTCTTTCTTAAACATACAGGTCAGGTTAGCAATAAACCTTGAAAGGACCGCTGGAGCGGCAAGGATGGAAATTGGGGATTGTTGAAATATGAAACAGCCAGTTTGACAGGCAGGCTATCAGGCCATAATATAGGCTCGTGGGGCTTTATGATTGATAAATCAAAGTAACCTCAACTAATTCAAGTAATTACGTGATGAAAATAAAACTATACTATAAACTGGGATGATTTACCTGATCCAAACACAAAGGTCTGGTGGGGCCAGACACGGTGGTTATCAAAACGTTTGGAAAACTGCGGTGCGACGTTTTGTTGGTTCGCCGTTGCGACGGTTTGCCGTAATAGATACAGGCTGTTGCTTTGATGAAAGAACTACCTGTCGACCGGATTGATAGTGACAAAGGTAGTAGTTTGATCTGGTTTTGTCAATAGAACGTTATTCCCTAATAAATGTTTCCAGTTCTGAAATAAAATAATGGAAACAAGAAAAAGGTCGCTTTGATGACAGCTATTCTGGTCTTTTGCTATTTGTCGATCCAAATAGGGACAATTGCGTCGTTAAAAAACCTTAAAACACTAGGTGAGTATAAATTTTGCCTTTAAACCAACGTTCACTCTTTCGTATGGGAATAAATAGGAGCCCTACCCAACTGCCAACTACACTGAATCTGGTTGTAGACTGGGGTAATTCTAGTCTGAAAACAGGTTGGTTCGATGGCCCAATGTTAATTGAAACCGGTCGGTATGGATCGCCGGATGAATTGGCAGGCGATCTTGAAAGTCGTTCAGTGGGCCACATGCTGGTGTCATCAACCAGTCGGCCTGCTGATGAGATCCGTACTCAATTACTAGGTTTAAAAACCAATTTTTGGTTGTTGGATAGCCAAACAGCGGTGCCTATACGTAAAGCCTATGATACGCCCACCACGCTTGGAACTGACCGAATTGCGGCCGCAACAGGTGCGGTAAGCTTATTTCCAGGACAAGATTGTTTGGTACTTGATTTGGGTACGTGTCTGACAGCTGACTTCGTCGATCAGGATGCCGTCTTCCAGGGCGGGCTAATTTCGCCGGGCTTACGCATGCGTTTCCGAGCTATGCATGAACAAACGGCCCGACTGCCGTTGGTTGATATGGCCAGTGAGTGGCCTGGGCTGACCGCGAGGAATACGAAGCAGGCCATGCAGAGTGGCGCAATGAATGGCCTGCTGTTTGAGATACATGGCATCATTGCCATGTATCGTCAGCAAAGGCCGGGTATTGTGGTGCTGGTATGTGGTGGTGATGCGGCTTCCTTTGAAAGTCGTCTTAAACAGCCGATATTTGCAGTGCCTGAATTGGTGCTGATTGGATTGAATCGAATTTTACGCTATAATGTTGAAAATATACAAGCGAATACGCCAGACGTTAACGCATAGTTTGCTGGCCGTTGCCGCGACATCGCCGATTGTGTTGGCACAGGGGTTGGGTAATTCACCTTATTCAGCTCTGGGCGTCGGAGAATTATACAGCCCGGCTAATGTAACGAACATGGGCATGGGCGAAGTGGGTATTAGTAATGCCAGTGCCTTCTACCTGAATCTGCAAAACCCTGCATTACTGGCCCGTCGCACCCGTTTTACGGTATTTGAGGTGGGTCTAATCGGGCAATCGACCGCTATTAGCCAGAACATGAGCAATACGGTCAAAAAACAAAACAACTTTGCTGGTAATTTAGGCTATCTGGCTCTTTCGTTTCCCGCTAATTCGCGTTGGAACATGTCGATTAGTCTGAAGCCGTACACCTACGTTAACTACAGTATTCAGCAAACGGCTGACTTACAAGGTACTACCAACAGCGCGGTGTATAATTATACAGGCCGCGGTGGTTTGAATAAAGCGACGTTTGCGAATGGGGTTCGCGTTACCAAAAATATTTACGCCGGCGCAGAGGCTTCATTCCTTTTTGGTAACATCACGCACTCGTCGTCTGCGCTCACATACGATAAATTCAATCCAAACGCTGATAACGTAACGATAACCCGATTGGGCCGCACAAACTACAGCGATATCGTCTTTAAGTTAGGCGCAGCCTGGCGTCCTAAATTAAGCGACACATGGACACTTAACGTGGGAGCTACGTATGACCCCAAAATGAATATTAATGCGAATCAGACTGATATCTATCAGCAATCCTATGTAGGTGCCGTTCCTGATACGTTGCGATTAAACTCTAAAGGGAAGGCAACGTTACCAGAGCAAATGCGCGTTGGTATTAGCCTCGAAAAGGGCAATTCATTATTGTTTGGTGTGGATGTAGGTATGCAGAAATGGTCACAATATCGCACTGCCGATAACCAATCCGGAGGCTTTGCGGACGCAATGAATATCGCAGCTGGACTGGAATATACGCCTAAACCTACATCCAATCGGTATCGTGATTTAATTACCTATCGGGTTGGGTTCCAGTACAATCGCCTTCCATACCAGGTGAATGGCGCACAAATAAATGATATTAACGGTAGCTTAGGTTTGTCGCTGCCGCTGGGTGCTTATTTCGTAAACCACGTAACGCTCTCACTTGTGGGTGGCCAGCGGGGTGTATTGACAGGTACCCAGATTCGGGAGCAATATGTGCGTATCGCGCTGGGCTTCTCATTGAATGACTGGTGGTTCCGGAAACAGGTTGTTGATTAACTAGTTATTAAAGAATGGAGAATATAGCGTGTAGAATAAAGAATAGAGAAGTGACGAGGATAAAGGCTGTTTTTTATTCTACACTTTTCATTCTTCATTCTTCATATCTATTATTGGCCTGTGAAGAGCCTAAGCAGACGAGAAAAGTAGTCCCCTATAGCGGACCGATTGAAGAAATTAATGATGTGAAACTGCTGTATAGCGAGGCCGCCAAGTTGAAGGTGCGCTTAACAACCCCCAAGCAGTTTCGGTACATTAATGATGATCGGAAGTATCCCAAACCCGTAAATATTGTTTTCTACAGCCCCACAGGTGAGGAAGTAACGACGATACGTTCCGACTCGGGTCGCTACGATAAAGGCAAAGATTTATACGTAGTGATGGGTCACGTGGTTGTTATCAATAAGCAGAAACAGGAAAAACTGCTCACTCCCGAACTATACTGGAAGCCACAGACAAAGAAAGTCTATACAGACAAACGAGTGACGATACTAAGCCAGTTAACAGGCGAAAAACTTTACGGAATTGGGTTGGATGCCAATCAGGATTTTTCGCAGTATTCAATCCGAAAACCATCAGGGGTGTTCAACGTTGAACCAGGAATTTGATCTGCTGGTTGTCAGTTGCTGGCCAGGCGGTAAAACTAGTGACTGACGGCTAAAGACTATTTTACACATGTATCTAAAATGGGTGTGACTTCTTTAACGCCGATTAGTTTTTTCTCTCCTCCCCATTCATTGTAGATATACGTAACTAATTCTGCTACTTCGAGGTCGCTAAGTTGTGGTTGAGCGGGCATAGGGCGGTTGTAAGGCTTGCCATTAACAATAATTGGTCCTTTCTGGCCGTACCGTATCAAACAAATTACACTGTTTTTATTGGCTAAATAATCCGATCCGGCCAGCGGTGGATACAGAGCCGCCAGACCTTCACCTTTATTTTGATGGCAGTTTGCACAATTGTTTTTATAAACCAGAATGCCTTCGGTAATGTATTTCTGCCGCTTAATTTCTTCATCACTCTGACAGGAAACAAGGACAAAAAGGGTAACGAACACAGATAAAATTCCTGTAAAGCGCATCATTGAGTATACTCGGCAAGCAGCCGGTTCATGTCGTTCATTAGTTTGTCAACACCGGCTTCGGTCGTACCGTCGTAGATGCCCCGAATATGTTTGGCTTTATCGACCAGAATGAATGCACCACTGTGGACAACGCCCCCTGGTGCCGATGAATCAGCCTGTGCCGTGACCATATAACTATTCTGGCCAATGTCGTAGATTTTGTCACGGTCTCCCGTGACAAACAGCCATTGGCGACCCGTTACACCCAGGTTTTTAGCAAATTCGTTTAGCACTGCCACCGAATCATGGGCAGGATCAATGGTGTGCGACAGTAACATTACGTCTGGATTCCCTTTAAATTTCTCGTAAACCCGTTTCAATTGCACCTTCATTTTTGGGCAAATGGTTGGGCAACTGGTGAAGAAAAAATCGGCTACGTAGATTTTATTATCAAGCGTTTTAGCTGTTACCGTATCGCCATACTGACTGACAAACTTAAAATCAGGAATTGTCTGATAGGTTGAATCGGTTACTGATTTCCCGTCCACCGTCTTTGTAACGGCCTCCCGCTGGCCCAAGATGGGAAGTTTATCATCTGTCGAAGAGTTACAACTCCACAGAAATGCGGCCAAACTCACCAAGAGCAGATACAGGCTATTTTTTACCAAGATACTGTTTCGCCTGTTCAATGCTGGTATTAACTTTTGTTTTAACATCGGATATTTGATCTTTTTGCGCACTTAAGTAACGCAGAGCGTCGTCGGATGAGAGTTTAGTCAACGTATCTCCATTGTAGTGACTCATCCAATCCATCATTAGGCTATCGGCAACGATAAGGTTACGGCTTAAGCGTGAAGCTTGTTCTTTTTCTTCGTCCGTCCGAACCGCAGCAGTCGCTGAGCCCGTGGTTTTCAAGCTATCGAGTAACGCAATACGTTGTTTTAGTTGCTTCTTCATTTTCATGATGTCGTCGATTTTAGGCATCACTTCATCATGGATAGCAAATACCTCATTCTCTGTTTCTTTAACAGTTTCCTTCCCCGAGTTACAGCCCCAGAGAACTCCACTAATGCCGAGCAACCCGGCCACTATAAGCGTCAATTTATACATTGAAAACGGGTGAAATTAAATGTTACTGGTGAGTCTACCTTCATTTCGCTACCGACGTAGCCCCTTGTTTCAAGATTTCACGAGCATTTTTGAGGGCGCTGGTCGATGGATTTTTACCACCGATCATCTGCGCAATCTCGTTGATACGTTCATCGAGTGTAAGTTTCCTGATTCGGCTTACGGTTTTATCGGCGGAGTGATCTTTATATACAAAATAATGTGCGGTACCCTGCCCGGCTATCTGGTGGAGGTGCGTAATAGCAATGATTTGGTGGCTATGTGCCATATCGCGCATCATGTTGCCCATTTTAATTGCAATTTCGCCTGAGACGCCCGTATCAATTTCATCAAATACAATCGTGGGCAACGATCGTTTACTGGCCAGAATGTATTTGATCGCCATCATCAATCGGGAAAACTCACCGCCCGATGCTACGTTCTTAAGTTGCTGCGGCTTGACGCCCTTGTTCGCGCTGAACAAAAATGAAATCGTGTCGGCACCCGTGGTTGTCGGTTTACTCGTTTCAGCCTGTATTTTTAGCGAAGCATTTGGCATACCAAGCTCCTGAAGCAAGCCACCAATCTCGGTCTCGATGAAGGATAGAACGGCTTGGCGCGAGGCCGATAAAGCGTCGGCACTGGTTTGAAGTTGAGCACGGGCCGTTTCTGTTTGTGCTTTTGCGTCGGCTAAAGCATCATCCAGATTAAGCACTTTACTCACCTTTAGGCCAAGATCATTACGTAGCGCAAGTAAGCCTGCTACGTCTTTAAGCTGGTGTTTGGCCTGAAGTTGGTAAATTAGATTCAGCCGTTCCCGAATGGTTTCAGCCCGCGTATCGTCAATCTCCACGCGATCCTGCTCCGTGCTAATCTCGTCCGCTAAATCACGAAGTTCAATCAAACTACTTTGGGCGCGTTGCAGCAACTGCTCATATTGGTCCGACAACTTACTGATGTAAGCGAGATTGCTAACCGTACCTTTTAAAAAGTCAATAACTGATTGTTCCGTGTTATCTAAATATTCATACGCCAATTGCAAGCGTTCTTTTATTTCTTCCGCATTTTCAAGAATTGTTAACTCTTGTTCGAGCGATTCCTGCTCGTCGGGCTGCAACTGGGCTTTAACCAGTTCTTCGTAAAGAAAATTGTTGTAATCAAACTCCTTACGCATGGCTGACGCTTCAACCTTCAATTGGTCATAATGCGTCTTTTTCAAGCGGTAGGACTGATAATCAACTCGGTAGAGACGTAGCAGATTGTCGTTTTGCGCGTAGACATCCACAATCTCCAGTTGATATTCGTTTGAGCCAAGTAGTACCGAGTCGTGCTGTGAATGGATATCCATCATCTGACTCGTTACGCGTCGGAGCGTTTCAAGATTCACCGGTGTATCGTTGACAAACGCCCGCGACTTACCGCTGACACTAATTTCCCGTCGAACGATGCACGTACTGGAATAATCTAATTCTTCTTCCTCAAAAATTCGTTCGATACTATACCCTGATACGCCGAATGTACCTTCAATTATGCACTTCTTCTCCGGGTTATATAACACACGCGTATCAGCCCGGTTGCCCAACAGCAAGCCGATAGCGCCCAGCATGATTGATTTCCCCGCCCCGGTTTCGCCAGTGATGATATTCAGTTCACGGTCGGGCATGAGTTCGACTTCGTCAATCAGCGCGTAGTTTTTAATTAATAAATGCGATAGCAAAATCAGTGAGTAGTTAGCCGTAAATAGTTATCAGTCGATAGCCGTCAGTCAATAACAATACGCCTGGAGCTGGTTTGTTGCTGACGACTAACAACGGATGACTATTTACTGTCCATCCGTAATTAATTTCCGGTAGTTTTCGGTTTTAGCCGGGTCTAAATAGGAAAGCAGCTCGAACGCTTGTTTACGCTCAGTCGGGGTTCCTTCAAACATAATATTATACAATTCCTGCGACTTAGCATCGAAGAAAGAGTTGAGTAATACTGAATTCGGTAACTGCAGGCCAATGGTGCGAATCGTCGACAACAGATCGAGGGTTTGTTTCCGCACCTGTACCGGGTTAGTCGCAAAAACATCTAATCCCTGGCGATAATAGGTATAGAGGCCGTCGCGAAATGGAATCAATTGCTGATTCTGTAAATTCTCAATGAGCCAGTATCGATTACGGCGATCACCGCCCGTTTGCCAGGCCCCATTGGGCGATCCCTGTTGAGCCAGGTTGACAATCGAATACGCCCGTTGCACAAATGGATTGCCACCCTGCTTACTGAACGTATCATAATCTACAGCCAATATAACATTGGCATAGAATCCCAGCAGAGAGGTAAGATCATCGGAGAACTGGTTTTCCCGAAAATAAACGGGTGTTGTTGGTAAATAGACAAAGTTGAAGGAACGATCAACGTAGCTGAAAGTCGTTGATTCATAAGTAGTTCCATAAACGGGTCTGGTTACCGTAATCTGGGCCGTTGCTTCGAAAGCCCCTTGGGCCAATGACTTGACCAGGTTGATATTCATCGAGCAGTTAATACGCTCAGCAACCGTAAACTGGTCATTGCTCCACCGCCGATTATTCATGAAATCGGTAATAATGCCTTTTAACTGGTTTACATAAGAGAAATCAGTCTTCTGCTGAGCAAACAACTGGTCTGAGTTGATTGTCACCTGGCAGTTCAGTTCCTGCGCCCGTACTGCGCTGGTCAGACAACATAACAGGACTATTACTTGTATCGATTTCATTGGATTTTCTCGGTAGTACTCTACGCTCTGGCACTGACTCTTCTGTAAGCAGGACAACTAATTCACACCGATTTTAAGGCATTCTCAATTAACATTACCAGATCCTGTGCTACGTCCTCTTTCGATTTTAGGGCAAATTCATGGGTTTGCTCATCTTTGTCAATAACGGTAATTTTATTCGTATCGTGCCCGAAGCCCGCACCCGCGTCACGCAGTGAATTTAACACAATCCAGTCTAAATTCTTTGCGTAAAGTTTTTTTAATGCGTTCTCATGTTCATTGTCTGTTTCAAGAGCAAAGCCCATTATTAGTTGCCCACGTCGTTTCTGAGCCCCTAGCGTAGCGGCAATGTCGGCCGTTTTGGTTAACTCAATGGCGAACGTAGTTTCTTTTTTCTTGATCTTGCGGTCTGCGGGATGAGCGGGTGTGTAGTCAGCAACGGCTGCACTCCAAACGGCAATATCGACATCGGCAAAAATGGCCTGTGTGGCTTCGAACATTTCCTGTGCCGACCGAACGTCAATACGTCGAATAGACGGATCTGGAACCGGTAGTGCTGTTGGTCCGCTCACTAATGTGACGTCTGCGCCTGCTTTGGCAAACGCTCTGGCAATGGCATAGCCCATTTTACCGGTCGAATGGTTACTGATATAACGTACTGGATCAATTGATTCCTGCGTTGGTCCTGCCGTAATCAATACTTTCTTTCCAGTCAGTTCTCCAGGCCCCATGCCCGATGCTTCATGCTCAAAGAACGTATCGAGTACCTGTAGAATCGTTTCTGGCTCGGCCAGACGACCTTCGCCAACCAGGCCGCTGGCCAGTTCGCCGTATTCAGCCTGGATAATGTGATTACCGAACGATTTAAGCCGACGTATATTTTCAGCAGTGGTGGGATGAAGGTACATATCCACATCCATGGCCGGAGCAAAAAATACCGGACATCGTGCCGACAGATAAACCGCTGACAATAGGTTATTGCAGAGGCCAGTAGCGCAACGAGCCAGTGTGTGCGCTGAAGCGGGTGCTATCACAACAGCATCAGCCCAGAGGCCCAGTTCAACATGGTTGTTCCAACTGCCATTATCCGTATTAACGAAGCTAGACAGCACTGTTTTCTTCGATAACGTAGCCAGCGTTAGCGGTGTAATGAACATCTGTGCCGATTCTGTCATAACGACCTGCACCTCGGCTCCGGCTTTTAGGAGAAGCCGCACTAATAATGCGGCTTTATAAGCCGAAATACTTCCCGTTACACCAAGAAGAATTCGTTTGCCCGCTACTGACATATGGCGCTGGGAGTAGGCGTATTTGTGAAAGTATGAAGGGACTAAAACACCAAAACCGCATGGTAAAAGCTATACCATGCGGTCCTGAAAATGATGAAAGACTCACATTACTGCTGAGCTTCCTCGTCGTTGTAGCGCCAGTATACTTTGCCTTCCAGAAACTCATCCGTTGCAATGGAGGTTGGTTTGGGCATACGCTCGTAGAATTTCGAAATTTCGATTTGCTCCCGGTTTTCAAATACTTCTTCCAGGTTGTCAACCGCAGAAACAAACTCCGACAATTTGTTGCTCAGCTCTTCTTTATTCTTCGACGCAATTTGTCGGGCGCGTTTCGATATGATCGATACCGATTCGTATAAATTTCCGGTGTGAGCCGCAATTTTGTCGTTGTTGCGGGTAATAATGGATTGATTCGTTGCCATATACTTGGTTTTCAGTACTTGGTTTGTTGTTTACGATTGTGTGTCAGAAGCTATACAATCGTAAATCAGAAACGGTAAACTATTGATTTGCTGCGGTTACTTTTGCCGGGCGAGTGGCGTCTTTAAGCCGTTCTTTTTCCTTCTCGCGCTCCTGTTCCAGTTTGTACAGCCGTTCAATCTCTTTCTGGCTGGTTTCGTACATCTTCTCCGACTGTTTTAAGAATCGGCTACTGGGGTACTTATCAACAAATGCCTGGTGATAACTAATCGCTTCCTGATAGCGTTCCTTCTGCTTGCCTTCCAGGCTATTTTGCGCCAGACTAAATTCGGCATCTACTTTTAGGAAGGCTAGTTCTTCATTGTATTCCGAATCCGGAAAATCTTTCTGGAAGTTGTTAATAGAAATTACAGCCGATTTATAGGAAGCAATGTTAAAACCACTGGTTTTATAATACAACTTCGCTTTCTCGTAGGATTTTCGTTCCAGCTTGGCGCGTAAGTCCAGAATCAATTTGGTACCTTCTTCTTTGTATTTGCTATCAGGATAGGTATTGATGAAATCCTGAAGCGCCGAAGTAGCAGTGAGTGTATTGGATTGATCCAGGTTAAACGAGGGCGTGTCTTTGTATAGCGAGTAGGCATACATATACATCGCTTCCTGAGCGTAATCAGATCGGGCGAAAGTCTCGTAAAACTTCTTGAATAACGTAGCACTCAACAAATATTGCTGTTGCTGATATTGCGTGTAGGCATAATAAAACTGAGCCATTTCAGACTCTGTGCTGCCTTTAAGTACGGGAATCAACTCCTCGAACAGTAAGCCAGCACGGTACCAGTCCCCTTTTTTATAGTATTCAACAGCTCCTTTGTATTTTTCATCGTCGCTTCCGCTTTTCTGTAATTTAGAGAACGGACTACACGATTCAAGGAGAAATAAGACCCAAATACCAAGGAGGGCCTTAACAATATGACGGTGTTGCATAGGGTTGCAAAGATACAAAAAAAATACAGGCTACACCGTTTTAACGACGATGTAGCCTGGCATAGTGCCGGGAATGACCAACCACTGGCGGTATTTATGCTATTTTAACAAACAGAGCCAACTCTTATTGATGGCGAACAAGAAGCCGTTTGGTGGCGACCTTTTTGCCATCGACCGAAAGTTGATACAGGTAATAACCTGTATCCAGATGACGTGTCGCAATACGAACTTTTCGCTCGCCACGATCCAGTTCGTGAGCGGCCACAGATTCACCTAATACGTTCAATAAAACTAATTTAGCTTCATTAACCGGAGCGTTAAACTGATAATCCAGTTCCGCAACGTCGTCGGCTGGGTTTGGGTAGGCATTGGAAACCCATAACTTCTCACTCGAATACAGGCCTCCTTCTTTTTCTTTATTTTCCTGTGTGACCCCCACGCGCGCTTCGCTGGAAACAGCGGGTGTAACCTCGTTGGAAACTGCCCGTGCCGTTGGTTTAGTACCTGACTGGGCCATAAGTAGCGACCGATAGTGCGCGTTGATTGTCGTATTCTTGTTTACCGACATTGCCCGGTCCAACCCCGATAAGGTCGGATTTGGCGCGATCGAAAACCGCTGGGAAGAAAGGCCAGTCGAGCCCGTTTTGCCTGGTGGAGACGTACGACCCAATTCAAGTCGACTTCCTTTACGAGCATCCGAATCCCGCTGGGCGACCTGCGCCTGGAGAGGGATCGTTGCCGCTAGCAAGCCCGTCAATACACCAATAAGTATAATTTGTTTCATGAAAGTCCTCTATGTACACAAATATTCAACACAAACCTATTCAAGATAAAAGACAAAGTCAACGGTTGGTTATCTAAAAAATTGTTAAAAGGGTTAATTAATACCTCTTGGAACCCCTTTTTTAGCTAATGGTTTAATTGTCGATCTATTTTTTAATGGTTTTCTAGTTACTGGCTTCTCCGTTGGTGGTGTTTCTAGCCACAAAACCTGATTCTTGGTTGGTTTTTCTTCCTTCCGCCAACGAAAACCATCCAGTTCTTTAGCATCGTCTGTTATTTCTTTTGGTGGAATCAACTCCGAATCAGGATGTCCATAAAACCGAATTTGCCCGACTTTGTTATCGACAAATTCAATATTCATTTTGCTGGATTCGACGTGATTTAAACCAATCATCTTATTTTTTTCGTCAAGCGCGTAATAAAGACTTTGCCCGTTCCCATCAACGAGTACGCGGTCCAGTACAGTTTGCTCCTGAATCGGAGCAGTGGTTGAACCGGGTTTAGTATCCAATACGCGTTGTGGCGGGGCATTCGTTGCAATCGCCGAAACACTACGTACTGCCGAAGCCATTGTCGACGTTTGTTTACTACCCTTGGGCTTAGACGTTTTGGCGGGAATTGTGTCACTAACAACCGCTTTGGTGGTGAAGTAAGCCGTTATGGTACGGCCCTTTATTTGGTTGAAATTATTGAGCGTATCAAGCGAAATGACGAACGATTTAGTCTTCAAATACATGGTATTGATTCGATTGTTTTTGAGAAATGCCTTCATCGAATCGGCTTCCATCTGGTACTTATTCTGACTCCAGACGATGGGTTTTTTATAGAAATAAATCGTTGAATCGGCCGTATCATAAATGAGCGAGTCGCATTTACTTTGCAGATCCGATTTGTAAATAAATACGTTTTTCTGGCCCAGGAGCCGACGGGTGTTAGTCAATTTATTATCGAAAGAAAATAAGGTATCGGCCCGCATATATAGGGTATCATTCGTGGTTTCATTGGCCAGACTTTTAGCCACCGCATGGCCTGTTACCCGCGAAATACCCGCTTTCCCATTGTATCGAACGTGGTCGCCGGTAATGACGGCTTTTCGGTCTTTAGCAACCATGATGACATTACCCTTTGCAATGCCCAATTCTAATATGTTATCGTAATAGAGCGAATCGCCGGTAAGTCGATATTTGGGTGTATCGATAGTGGCTCGTCGCTGGAAATTTGAGATGCCGGTGATGGTATTGTATTGACCTTCGATAGACGTCAAGACGCCATCTTTATTGACAATGCGCGTCGGTCCCTGGAACGTCGCCATACGAGTCAGTGAGTTATAGAGCAGTGAATCGGCGGTAAGCGTACCTTTGGGATTTACCAGCTTAACGTTCTGGCGGAAAGTAAAGAGTTTAGATCGGGTATCGTAAAAACCTTCGCGGCTGGTCAGTACGTTTTCTTTATCGACAATTCGGCCGGGCACGGGGTAATGCGCTATGCCCGACAGCATGTCGTAGTCAAGCTGGGCCGTGGTCAATGTCATTTTACGGTCGCGCATGATAACGCGGCCCCGAAGATTCGCCTGACGGGTATTGCCGTAGTAAAACATGGTATCGCCCTGAACGTTGATGGTATCTCCCTGTACCAACCGGACGTTACCATAGGCTTCGATCACGTTGGTCGTTACGTTTTGTATGGCGAGATTGCAATACATTAGTACGCCCTTGTGTCGCAATCGAACGTTATTGTATAATTTCCGAACAGCCTGTCCAGGGATGTTCATTACGACCAAACTGTCGGCATGGAACAATTCCACTTTATCTGATGCACCACCAGTTGCCGACGGGCGAGCAGGCGTTGGGCTGCTAACCTGCGCTGAGGCAGAGGTAGATACCAACAGAAAACCAAGCCCTATGGTAATGACAAGAAAGCGGGCAATGAGACGAATCATAGTGACAAAACTACGGCTTCGAGCCGACACCGTATGCTGGAACGGGATTTTTTAGGATTTATTAACGACAGAAAGCTATTCAAACCGACCGATTGTGTATTGTTGGCCGTCAGTGGCGGTATCGATTCAATTGTAATGGCTGAGCTGTTTCATCGTCTTGGCCAACTGTTTGCCATAGCTCATGTTAACTTTGGATTACGCGGCCCAGAGTCAGAAACCGATGCCCTTTTCGTTAAAAACAAGGCTGAAGCGTACGGGGTTCCGTTCCACCTGACTCAGTTCGATACAACTGAGTTTGCGGCAGAGCGCGGCATTTCTATTCAGATGGCCGCCCGCGACCTCCGTTATGCCTGGTTTGCGCAACTTGTTGCGGAACACCATTACGTCGGTGTGGCAACCGCCCACCACCAGAACGACGTGCTGGAAACCATTTTATTTAATCTGACACGTGGCACGGGCTTAGCGGGTTTGCACGGCATTGCTGCCAGTCAGAACGGCATCATCCGACCGCTGCTGTTTGCTACTCGGGCGAGTATTGCTACGTATGCTGACGAGCGAAAGCTAGCCTACCGGGAAGATAGCTCTAACGCCAATGACAAGTACGCCCGTAACCGACTGCGCCACCATGTGGTGCCGGTGTTGGTCGATTTAAATCCGGGTTTGTGGCAAACATTGCCGCGTACGGTTGAGCGATTACGGGCAGCCGACGTATTGGTTCGACTCGAACTTGACCGTTCCTGGCAGGAGATAGCTGAACCAATTGGTGGGGAAACATTCCTGCCGATTGAAAAATTAGTAGCCTTGCCGGAGTTGCCATTCCGATTGGGGGAGTGGCTGAAACCGTTTGGCTTTACAAGTGATCAGGCTGTTCAGCTAGTTGCGTCATTGACACAGGAAATAGGGCAGAGGTTTGAGTCGCCAACGCATCGAATTATCCATGAACGATTATCGTCTGGCGCGACCGGCTTGTTGCTGGAAGAACTTTCAGCAGCACCTGATTACGAAATCAAACTGACAGACTGGCCAAAAGTGCCATTAGACGTAACAGGGCAGTTTACAGTGACTATGGATCGATTTCATAAACCCGAGAACTTCCGGCCGGATACCAATCCTAAGGTAGCGTGTTTGGATGCTGACCGACTAGTATTTCCACTTACCATTCGGCCCTGGCGGCAGGGTGACCGCTTCCGGCCATTGGGATTGAATGGCCATAAATTAGTCAGCGATTTATTGAATGATCTCAAGCTGAGCCGTTCTGAACGAGAACAAACGTGTGTGCTTCTATCTGGTGAGCAGATTGCCTGGGTTATCAGCCGACGGATTGACCACCGCTTCCGGGTAACGAACGAAACGAAGTCTGTAGTGACGCTCAGCGTAATCGTTAAGTCGTAAATTGGACAATAAAAAAGCGAATCGGTTCTCGATTCGCTTTTTTATTGATTCCAAGATTGATCATCCAGCTTTCTTAACGTGCTTGCTATGAGTCGATTTAGTCGATGACGTAGTGGCTTTAACCGGCGTCGATTTCTTCGTTGTTGTCGTCGTTGTTGATACTGGCTTATCCTGCGAAGGAGAGTTGGCCAGCGCGGCATTTCCTGTTAATACGGTTACTGCAATGGCAGCCATCCAAATTAGCTTTTTCATGAGATTAGATTTTATGTAGTGAAACAACTCGCCTAACTAGCGGCCTTTTCGTAGAAAAGGTCAGATGCTATTGTTAAAAGCACATGAACTATAACTTAAAAAAAGGTTAATCTGTTATGAGCCTCGTCGTTACCGATAACTGACCCACATGGCGCATAGTATGCTCGGCCGAGTGAACCAGTAAACCAATGACGGTTGAAGGCAACTGCGCCCGCCCAACCCCCCGCACCTCTGTAAGCGTCTGCTCGTTGGTGATACGTAGCTGAGCCAGCGCCAGGTCAACCTGCTCATCGAACCGATCAATCAATTCCTGAATCGACGGAAATGGTTCGGTCGGCTTTCCTTCAGCGGCTAGGGCAGTCAGTTGGTTGGGTGAAAGAGTCTCTCCACGAGCGTAGGTAAGGAGACGATCCAATACGCCAGTCAAATGCTGTAAATGAAAACCAACTGAAGCGAGCGCTACGTTGCTTCGATCCAGGGGGCGTTTCCAAAGCAGATTTTCCGGGAAGTCCTGCAACAAGGCATTCACTTCTTCGCGGGCTTGCAGTAGCGCATGAGCAACCGGTTGTACCAGAGCCGGTACGTCGGGTAACGGGCCACGTAGCCAGACTTCGCGGGTGTCGAGAGGAGGCATAGGAATGGGTTAGATTACGGTTCCACCATCGGCATAAAACAGACTGCCGGTGCTATAGGTGGATGCATTGGAGGCCAGGTATAAGGCCAACGGGCTAATTTCATCGGTAGTACCCATGCGGGCAATGGGCAGTCTCTTCGTGAAATGATCCAGCATCTTTTCATCCTGCCAGAGGGCCTGGCTGAATTTGGTTTTAATCAGACCCGGACAAATAGCATTGACGCGGATACCGTCTGGTCCCCATTCTTTCGCCAGCACCTTGGTGAGCATGTTGAGTGACGCCTTACTCACGCTGTATATACCCAAGCCGGGATCGGGCGTGTGACCGGCAATGCTGCTCATCATGATGATGCTGCCTCCGCCCCGGGCTTTCATGATGGGGTAACATAGTTTGCTTAACTCAAAAGGAGCCTTCACGTTGGCCTGCATGATCTTATCGAAGGCCAGGCCGTCGCAATCAAGTGAGGGGCCAAAGACGGGATTGGAGGCTGCGTTGTTGACCAGAATGTCAATGCCGCCGTATGCTTCGATGGATTTATCGACTAGCCGCTGAAGCTGGTTCATGTCACCCACGTGGGCGGCAATACCCGTAGCATCACCACCCTGTGCTTTGATGTCATTCGCCAGGGCATCGCAGGCATCCTGTTTACGACTACTAACGACGACTTTCGCCCCAAATCGAGCGAATACTCTGGCCATGTCTTCGCCCATGCCTTTGCTGGCTCCGGTGATAATGGCCACTTTTCCTGTGAGATCGAATAGCGCTTTTTCCGCTGCTGGATTCATAACGTCGAAACGGTCTTGGTGATCGGTGAAAGGTGCTGCGAAGTTAACCGATCCCGGCGTATATAAACGCGTACATTATCAAGCGTTGCGACTAACGAATACTGATTTTGAATAATGGCATTAACGCTGGCAAATTGTTCGTGTTGCTGACTCCGTTTGGTCAGAATCAAGCTGGAAGGACCAACCGCATCCAAAAAGACAACAGGCTTGTTCGTTTCTAACTCATGCGTATATCGACTCAGGTACTGGTCACGCATCCCGTTGGGAACAATGCTACGTTGCGTGTGATTTTCGCTAACCCCCTGCGCCAATTGAGCTTCCACATAATACCGGCAGTTCCATCCCCAAACGGCCATTTTGTCTGAATCTTTTACGTACTGTTTTATGATGTGAGCAACGGGCGATAGTACAACTTCTGTTCTGGTTGGAAACCAATACAAAGGTGGATTTCGAGTCAGCAAACTGGTTGGATCAGGTTGGGCAGACAAAGCGATGGTTGGCTTTACTGAGCGGTAAGCAAGCTGCTTGATATGGGGCAACAAAACGTGGTTTGACAGAGTGATGTCGCCTATCAATAACCCGAGGACAATTGCTGCCAGACGAGTTTGAAATTGAGCTGGCTGATGGTTTAGCACAAATTGAAGACATAATCCAATGACCCACCCAAAAGGAAACACGAGTAACAGTAAGTGATGACCAAATTCGGTGCCCGGCGTGACAACGGCCCAGAAGGCACTCAGAGCGGTCAATAATACCAGCGCGGTTGTCCAGGAAGGTTTTTTCCATATACTTTCTCTCTTTCGGATCGACCAGCTAAAAATGATTGCGGCCAGTATAATGAAAAAACTGTTGGACAAAATAAAAATACTGAAATCGGGGTGATGTAGCGTAAAAATTGGGAATTGCAGCAGCTTAATAAAGAAATTCCGATGGATTAATGGTTCATCAGCATAAATCTGGGCATAGGTTGTTAAGTTGCCAATGAAGTAGTAATCAATGAAATACCGCTCAACATTAAACCAATACGCCAGACTGAACACACCTATCGTGGGCAGCAAAAACGCTATAGACAAGGTGATGAATGGCCTAATTGCCTGTTGCCGTTTTGTCTGGAATAAATACCCCGCGACTAGAGCGAGCATCATTCCTATAAGTGGCAAAGTCTGTAGTTTACAGTAGGGCGTTAGGCCCGCCACGATGCCTAATCCCCACAATAGGCCTGTCGATACGTTTGTCGATTGAAGTATCCTGATAGCAAAATAGAAACAGGCCGTAATGATGGGTAACGAGCTTAGTTCACTACTATAATGCAGGTAATCGTTTTCAGTAGCCCAGGCGAAAAAGACGAGGATAATGACTAAACTTAACCGACTGGCGGCTGGTAAGATCAGCCTGATAAGGCCAAAATAAAAAAATGCGAGGGCCAGGCCAATCAGTATTAGGCTGGTAAGATGGGCTGCTATATAGTCGGTAGGTAAGCCAATCAGGTGAGGTAACAACAATAAGTAACTGTTAATTGGGCCGATGGACGTGCCATCCACCGATCGGCCGAATACCGGGTCCTGTAGGAGTGTGATAGCCTGAGTTACTAGCTGGCCTTCGTCGGGATTGAGTTCTTCATTGTGAAATAAACTCGGTAACCGCATGAATGTGAGCGTAATGAGCGACAGACTCACAAAGAAAAAATCAGATTGGAACCAATGTTTAACCGCTTTTGGGTGATCTTCAGGTTGGCACTGAAGGATAAGTATCACCAGTAATCCTAACGAGATAACGTAGTAAAACCAGGGAAACATGATGTATGTTTATTTTATAAATGTTTCATGTATATCTATTATGTGGTTAATATAAATTAAAAAGAGATACGTAGTTAATCGTATTTAGCGTACGGCTATCTTTTTTGTTAGGCTAATAAGGTTGAATAATATACTATAGATGCGTTCCTGCAAGTTAGTTTCGAAGGCTAATGTCCCAAAAATAGTTCACGCAACTTGTTGCATGTCTGGTAGTTAGATCATGCCGCAAGTTGCGTGAAAGAGTTAGTTTATATTGGTTTATAGCTTTATTTGAATTAATATATGATTATCTATTTCTCAAAAAAGCAAACAGAGCCGCCAACCCAGTCTTTGTTTTTATTAAAATTGACTCCGATCATTTCGCCCCGACTCAGGCGGCTGAGGTTAGTCAGAAGGGTAGGTTTAGCATCACCTTTTGGCCAGATAAACAGCATTCGTATCTCGCATTTAACCAATCCATCGGGCGATTGAATAACCGGCTCATATTTAACCTTGCGCTGAAGTAAATAACCCGCGCGCTGGTCGGTCGGAATGATGTCGAGATCAGCAGCGTTGATCGTCAGTTTAACGCCACTACCGGCAAACGAAAACAGCGGTTTTAGTACGTAGTTTTCCAGATCGGCCGGGTATTCCGTCAAATCGGACAGGTAATAACTAGCCGGAACGAATGGACTTTTCAATAGGGGCAGCGTGTACTTGCTGATTCGGAAAAACCAGTTTGGATGGCCGATCCACTCAACATCTACATCGTCGGTCAGGTGGAAATCGGTTCTAAGGTCTGGAAAGTTTTGTAAATCGTCGAAAATCAGCCGATTGTATAACCGTTTGATACGTATCTGACGGCCATCTTTTTCGTAAAATAAAGCTCGTCCCTCTTTTTTTATTTTGGTCAGGCAAACGGGTGTAATACCAAAGTATTTTTCCGTCAGGACAAAGTCGATACGAGTTTTTTGTTTTTCTGGATAAATTTCCAGTAAGACAACTTCTTCGGGCTGACAATCGCCCACCAGCATCTGACGCAATTGCTCTATGTACTCGGCGTTGGAATCAACCGTGAACAAGTGCGAAAGATTATCGGGAATTGGATATGTAGTACGGAAGAGATTCGCTACGTATGGCTGAAATCCGTAAAGCGATGGAAATCCTTGTAGTTCGATCAACTGTGGCTTTAATTCGCCGTGCGACGGACCGCCAGACTCATCCGTGCAGACCGCAAAATCTACCGCCATAAACTGCGTGTGATCATCTTCATTTGGCACACGCTGCCCAGCCGGAATCGCCTGCTCTGTCAACGTTTTAAAATCCGCCTGAGTAATGACCTCTATAATATCATCGCAGGCTTGCAGAATCTTATCCGTCAGCACTTTCGGCACAAAAATGGGCGTTTCGGCCACGCGAAAGTCTAACTGACCCGGAAAGTCAGCATCAATTTTAGCTAGAAAAGTCTGATAGCCTTCTGGGCTAAAAGCTTGGTTATAGGTTTGGCGGGCGGGCTGGATCATAAATGGTTCGGGAACTCCCGGTAATGAAAGATCACCGGGAATTCACTTATTGTCTGACTGCTATCGGAACGACGTTAAAAGCTAGTATAAAAGTTCTGACTCTTCGGCAGTAACGGGAGAGGCTAATGCCTGAATGGCCTGCCGCAGGAAACCGGGCAAAATTACCGATTCAGTCAGGGCAATTTTGGTTGGATCTTGTAGATACGCCACCATGTCGTCATACTTTTCCTGACCGAAATTCCTGACAATGTGGTCTCGCTTTTCCTGCGTCATAAAGTAACGTAGCATGCCCTGATTGTCGGCTTCGGGGTGAAACTGCGTGCCAATAATTTCAGGAGAAAAGCGCATCGCCATAATGGCCCGGTCGAGGGCTACATGCGGCCGGATTTTCTCCAGACACAAAATGGATGCACCCATAGCCTCCATACGTTCAACGGTGGGTTCCGTGATCTGATAACTCCGCGAATCAACGGCATAGAAAGGGTCTGGCAAGCCTTGAAGAAGGGGTTCCGAATAGCCTTCGTCCGTTTTATGGACCGGAAAAATTCCGAAGGAAGTCGATCTCCGCAAGCTCAACGTACCCAAATCCAGATGCCGGACAACTAACTGGAACGAGTGGCAGATCAGGAAGACAAATTTCTTACGTTCGTTATGGCGGTTCCAGTCGAAAAGCTGATCGATCAACTCGAAATAGCGTTGTTCCCATTCGTCGGATGAAGCCATCGGACTGCCGGGACCTCCCGAGGAAATATAAACGTCGTAGTCTAAATCAGGAACTTCATTGTTGGCACGAACATTAAATACGTCGAACGACAGTTCAGCGTGATCATTGCCCTGTACGTTCCGAATCAACTGTATAATACAGCGCATGCCTTCGTTGGCATGCCCGTTGTTCATATCCAGAACGGCAATTTTTAGTAAGCTCATAGAGTGTAGAGCGGCTGGGGAGCCGCGGATAATTAATAGAAATAGCGGCTTCTCAGCCGCTCTACTTTTAACTATACGATACCGAAAGAAGTTTCCTCGATAATGTAATCCATGACACGTTTTAAATCGTTGTGCTGCTGGAATACAGCTAATTGACGATCGGCACCGGTACCCATTTCCAGAATTTTCAGTACGTATTCACACTCGGCACGGCTATCGAGTTCGTCCACTACGTCATCAATGAAACTGAGTAGTTCCAGAATCAACTGGTGTGTCGGTACTTCCTCTTCTTTACCGAAATCGATCAGTTTTCCTTCAATACCGTAGCGAGCCGCCCGCCACTTGTTTTCGTTGATAAGAATACGTCGGTAGGGGCGGAAATTCAGATTCTGCTTATGTAATTTATAAATTTTCGCGACCAACGCCTGCATGATGGCAGCCAGACAAATCGTCTCGTCTACACGCATGGGCACGTCACAAATGCGGAACTCAATCGTGTCGAAGAAAGGGTGCAGTCGAATGTCCCACCAGATTTTTTTTCCGTTATCAATACAGCCAGTTTTGACCAGCAAATTGATGTATTCATCATATTCATTGGCCGACGAAAAGAAGTCAGGAATACCAGTGCGTGGAAATTTATCGAATACCTTCGAGCGATACGATTTGAATCCTGTATTGCGACCCCGCCAGAACGGCGAATTAGTAGAAAGGGCGTAAATATGGGGCAGGAAATACCGCACGGCGTTCATGATCTGAACGCCCTCGTTGCGATTTTCAATGCCAACGTGTACATGTAAACCAAAAATCAGGTTCGAGCGAGCTACATCACGCAACTCTTCAATGAGCTGATCATACCGTTCGTTGGGCGTAATCAACTGATCCTGCCAATCGGAGAAGGGGTGCGTACCGGCAGCGGCAATCTTCAGATTCTGCTTCTCGGCCAGTTCAATGATCATCTTGCGGAGGTACGTAACCTCTTGGCGTGCTTCGTGGATGTTATGGCAGATGTTTGTACCCACTTCCACAACAGCCTGGTGCATTTCGGCCTTTACACGTTCGTGAAGGACAATTTGACCCCCATCAACGATCTTGGACATGTGCGAACGTAGCTCGCCCGTGTTTGGGTCAATAGTCTGAAACTCTTCTTCTATACCAAGGGTGAAAACGGGCATCGGCGTTCTAAGTTAGATAAGTGCGGGTTCGTATTAGTTGATAAACGAAAGGGGAATATACTTGTTTTTGGCTTGGCGCACTACGGGTTGCCCAGGTAAGTAACTTTTTTTGTTGGTTGGACCGAAACGAATTTGATTACTCAGGTGATTGGAGGAGGCATTAAATCAGACCAATGGAAACAATCATTACCAGAAAGAACGTCACTTATGAGAAGGGTAATTGCTTCAGAACAAGGGAATTAATTTATACGTCTTATCAAGCGCGTATCGCACCGTATCGTCGGTCTTTACGTTGCCATTCGTTGCTTTGACGTATGTTTTTGAATAATAATAGTCTTGTGGATCTCGCCATCTGTTCGTGATTTGCAACGTAGTAAGCGAATCCAGTTTCATGTAATAGTCAGCCGAGTCTCCATACGCTTTGGCGTTTGCTCCAGCGGTCTGCTGAAGACGTATGAAAGACGCTATCTTTTTAGTGTAATACTCCTTACTCATTGAGTCGATCCGCCCTGCACCGATCATGTCAAAGTCGGTTGTTTTCAATGCATCGATCGTCAGTTCCTTCTGCTCTTTATCGGCTTTACGTTCCATATAGTGACGAATACTATCGTCGATTTTTCCGCAAACCTTCTCTTTATAAGGCTTGCAGGAAAACAGGGTAAAGAAAAAAGAGGTAAGCAAAATATACTTCATAATAGTCTGTGAATCAGTAAGCCGATTTGCGTGTTGAAATGATTTGAAACAGATAAATGTAGCGAAAATCCAGTACGGCGAATTGTACAATGGATTGGTAAAGCGCAGGGTGAAAAGGACATTTCTTCACATCCAAATGCTCATCAAATGAGAGAATAAATACCTTTAAAGGGTACAACTATGGGGTAAGGTACAGTTTTTTTGTGAACCGGATGCCGCTAGTATAGTTTTCTCTGAAGAATAAGAAATCAAACTATAAGCACAATGAGAACACAACGTGAAAAAAAACTGATTACCAAATATTGGCTGTTTGGTGGGGGAGGGGCCATGCTGCTGGGAAGCGGACTGGCTGTATTGCTGCATGGTTCGAAACTCAAAGAAATTAATGCTGATTCCTGGTTCTGGGTGAGTACAGGCGGGTTTTCCTTAATTATGTCGGGCTTGAGTTTTATTGGCGATGCCAACCGTTTTCGTACATTGGCTGACGTATTACAGGAGTTGGATAACCGCGCCCGACTGTAACGTAGTGCTGATACTACGGCTGTTCAGTTAAGCTGGCATTACATAGTGAGCACCGATAGCTCACTTTTTTTGTTCCCAAACGCAGATAGATTTGACCGACTGAACAACATAGAGGATGACAGCAAAACAGGATTGATAAGCTAACTCATGCTAGCTACGTATTGCTGTTACAATAGCTTAAGTATTCAAGTCTTTTCCTGGTAAAAATGAGCGTATTATTGTTTAGATCTGTGACTCACCCGACTTGTTATTGTCTATATCTCTAAGCTCATTCGCTTTGCGTCAGGGAGCCCAGGCGCGTATGTTCGATGACTAGTATAAGCACTACAAAAAACGATTTTATAAGGATCAAGTGTAGCGATGGCCCGGCAAAACACTCCAGACTTATTGACAGGAATTTACCGGACAGCACTCATTAGTCAACGCAACAACACGAGTATAGTCAGGATATTTGACACTTTCAACCGTCTGACATCGGGCCAGCAGGGTGGAAAACCCTAATGGAATCTCCAAATGGCTGAATTGCCCAAACGAAATATAATCGAGACAGTTAAGCAGTACGGAAATCGGCTGTCGCGGTTTATTCGTGGACAAGTAAAATCAGACGAAGATGCCGAAGATATTTTGCAGGACGTTTGGTTCCAGCTCAGTAAAGTAGTGGATCTCGACGGCATCGAAAGTATGAGCGGGTGGCTTTTTCAGGTGGCGAAAAATCGAATAACCGATACGTATCGCAAGAAAAAGGAAGACAGCCTTTCCGATTTGATGATCGAAGATGAAGAAGGCGAAACGCGCTTTCGGGATATTCTGATGTCGGATGCCGAAACGCCGGAAGATCAGTTTTTTAAGGATATTTTTTGGGAAGAACTGATGCGTGCGCTGGATGAATTACCTGAAAATCAACGAACGGTTTTTGTTCAGAATGAACTGGACGATCTAACCTTGCAGGAAATTGCCGACCAGACCGGCGAGAATCTAAAAACTATCATTTCCCGAAAACGATACGCTGTTCAGCATTTGCGCAGGCGATTACAAAATTTGTACGACGAACTCGATAAACTATAACGCTATGAGAAATTCCTACGGTCGAAGACGATTCTTCTTCCCGTTTTTTATCCTGATGGCATTGTTTGCCTTTTCGTTTGCGGTGTATTGGCTGTGGAACAACGTATTGGTGGCGGTCGTACCGGTCAAGGCTGTAACGTTCTGGCAAGCGATGGGTTTACTGATCCTGTCGCGAATTCTGTTGGGCGGTTTTAAAGCGGGCGGACCCGCTGGCCGTCCAAATTTTGGGGGACCAGGGAGACCGCCCTGGCGGGAAAAATGGCGTCAGATGAGCGAAGAGGAACGGGCGAAGTTTAAAAATGAATGGCGCCGACGGGGTGGTGATAATTCTTAGTCATTGACTTTCTGAAACTTATAGCCAATCCAAACCTCATGGGCCTTGTCCCGTGAGGTTTTTTTGTGAAATGCTACGTGTAGTGAAGACGCGCACAGATTTTTCGAAAAATTTTCGCTATTCGTAAAGTAATTTTTCCGCTTGCCCGTCATCCTTTATAGAACAACAGTAAACTATAAAGACAATGAACAACAATCTTTTAAGATCCATTTTAGCCGGTCTGCTTCTGGGTGTCGCTTTATTCGTCATGCCCTTTTTTCTTATCCGATTGGTCTTCTTCTTCGTGATCATCGGCGTCCTGTTCCGGCTTTTCGGGGGTGGACGCTTCCGGGGCCGCTGGGGTCGTGGCCGGAGATTCGGCTACATGCCCGCTTTTGCTGACCGAATTCGCCAGATGAGTGACGAAGAGTACACCACTTTCAAGCAACGGTACGATCAGGGCCCTGGCCAAACGGGCGGTGCACAGAAACCGACTGAAACTACCGACACAACTAAACAACAGAACTAATGAGAAGACGCTTAAACCCCTGGGTCGTGGTTCTTACGGCGGCCCTTACCTTCGGTAGCCTGATGGCTTTCGTTGGTCCCCGTTCCTTCGGACATCACCGTGGCTATTGGGGCCACAGACACGGTTATTATCATGGTTACGGCCATAATCGGGATGGTGCATACGACGGTGATGGTCCGCATGGCAGGAGGCTGGTGCCCCAATCCGATTCGGCTGACAGTCAATAATACTAGCTTAGTCATAATTTGATAATACAAAAGAAGGCGATCCAATACGTTGGGTTGCCTTCTTTTGTATTATCTGTGAATATCGATTTGCAAGTAGACAAACTTCATTTCCGCTCTTTAAAAAGACGTATCGATAATTAGTAATCATGCGAAACCAAATCTTTCTGGTGAAGACCGCCGTGCTGTTGTTTATGGTTGGCTCTGTGCAGTCCTTGAATGGGCAGGCATTGCATCAATTACCCATAAAGACGGTTCAGAATCTACACGCATTTTTCAAATGGTCTGCTCAGAAAAAACCTATTATCAGCGGGCATCGGGGCGGAATAGTCAAAGGGTTTCCCGAAAATTCTATCGCTACGTTTGAAAATACGCTTAGGTACACCCCCGCTTTTTACGAAATTGATCCACGACTGACAGAAGACAGTGTGATCGTGCTGATGCACGACGAGACGTTGGACCGCACGACAACCGGACATGGAAAAGTGGGTGACTACACCTGGGCTGAGCTAAAAACGTTACGGCTGAAAGATGGCCAGGGGAACGTAACGGATCATCGGATTCCGACGCTGACCGAAGCTATTGACTGGGCGCGTGGAAAAACCGTTTTAAATCTCGATAAAAAAGACGTGCCTTTTTCGATGATTACTGCCATCATCAGGCAGCATAAAGCGGATGCTTTTGTGATGCTCACGGTACATACCGCCGAGCAGGCCCTTTACTATTACAAGGATAACAAAGATCGCATGTTCTCGGCTTTCGTGAAAACTCCGCAAGCCATGGCAGACTACGAAAAGGCGGGTATTCCCTGGGGACAAATGATTGCCTATATCGGGCCGGATATAAAGCCGGAAAATCAGGAAATGTATCGGCTATTGCATGCGAAAGGTGTCATGTGTATGATTTCGGCGGCTCCAACCTACGACAAACTCGGTAGCAGCAACGAACGGGCAGCTGCCTATCGGGCTATTATTAAAGACGGAGCCAGTGTGCTGGAATCGGATTTACCAATCGACGTGGCCGAAGCATTACGTTCGTCAACCAGTACCAAACAGTAGGCGCGTGTATTAAGAAAGTTTTATCAATGTAATTGGCCGGTAAAGTGAGCGGTTCCGCCCCTTAACTTTGGCGAATGTAATTCTCCTGTTTTATTCATGAAATCGATTACTATTCTAGCTGCCAGCCTTGTTACTGCCTTTTGGGGTATTGCACCTGCCTGGGCTCAATCTGCTTTTTCGCTCACAAATTATACGTACACGCCCACTAAATTAACCATCGGCACCCTACAGGCAGAAGAGACTGCCAGTCGCTACACGTTGCAGGGGCCAAATGCTAAATTATTCTCGCTGGATAAGACGAATCAGCTTTCGATCAAAGCTGATGCCGCTCGTTCCGACAAACCCTGGTACGATATTGTGGTGGCCGGTGGCACGAAGCGAGATACGTTTCGGGTGGTGAATGATACGTTTATTCGTAATCAGGTGATTGCGCACCGGGGGGCCTGGAAGCAGTCGGGAACGAGCGAAAATTCGATCACTTCGTTACAAAATGCGGTCAAGTTAGGCTGCATGGGGAGCGAGTTCGACGTGCATATGTCGGCCGACTCGGTACTTTTTGTCAATCATGATGGGACGATTCAGGGGCTGGCGATTGAGAAAACGCCCGCTGCCGAACTGGCAAAAATCAAATTGAGTAATGGGGAAGCGTTTCCTACATTAGCCGCTTATTTGCAGGAAGGTATGAAGCAGACCAAAACACGCCTGATCCTGGAAATAAAAACCTCGACGTTGGGCAAAGAGCGGTCACTAGCGCTAACAGAGCGGGTCGTGAACATGGTACACCACCTGAAAGCTCAGGCATGGGTCGATTACATTGCCTTTGACTATGATGTCTGTAAAAAAGTAAAAAGCCTGAGTCCCGAGGCTGCCGTTACGTATCTGACCGGAGACAAATCACCGGCTCAGTTAGCTGAAGATCACCTGAATGGACTTGACTACCACCTTAGCATCGTCAAGAAAAATGAAGCCTGGATTCGGGAAGCCCAGCAACTCAAACTCACCACGAACGTCTGGACAGTAAACAGCAAAGATGATTTAAGCTGGCTGTTGGGTCAGCATGTAGATTTTATCACGACGAATGAGCCTGAATTGCTATTAACGATGGTACGTCAGTAGGAGGCTAGAGCCGTGCCACGGTTCCAACCCGTGGCACGGCTCTTTCATTAAAATCGTTCGTCTATTGAATTTTAGGCTCTACCCAAAGGGCCGTGAAACAGGCGATTATAATCAGTAGCCAGGCCCAGTTTGGTAATTGGGCCGTGACGTTTCGTTCAAGTCGTTCCTGCATCAACTGATTTTGCGAGTGCGTCAATAGAAACCGACTAACGATCGCCTGACCTGCCATAGGATCGGTCGGCTTTAATGCATTAACATACATAGCGAGCGAATCCTGAATCGGTTGCCAGCCCGCTTGTCCGAATGAAGATATCCCCTCTGCTGACCGGGCGTTAATGGGTGAGTAACTTAACCGGAGCGTGTCCTTGCCGACCCGTATAGTCCGCGCTCGCGTATCGGCATTGTTGACGTAAATCCGTTGCTGAAGACCACTATATACGGGTGCGTTCACCTGAACTGTATTCTTGTCTGACTGAGATAATTGGGCCAGAACAGCCATCCACACTCGGTTATACGTAAGACTATCACCACTGAGCGAAAGGGGAAAGGTTTCGCTCAGCAAACTGACGCCGATACGTCCGGTGGTGCGCTGAACAGCCATCGGATAGCCCGAAACGGGAAACTGGTTCAGGTTGTCAACCAGCCGATAGGGTAGGGCGTTTAGTCCGTTACTAATTGGCACCAGGGCTTCGTTTGCTGTTTTCCGGGCCTGCCATTTACTCCCCAGCGCTTGGTTGATAGCCCGCAACTCAATTTCAGGATTGGTCAGGTTAATGAACAGCACGGCCTTCCCATCGGCAACGGCTTTTCGAACGATAGCATTACCGGCATTGGCGGGCTCAGCCACAATAAGATCTGGCGTAGACGTCGCTGACTTACCAGCTTTATTAATATTGACACTGCTGCTTACATTCTTCGAAAGCGTTGCTGATAACTGAACTGTATGCCCATGTTTGCCCAACCAGTCGGCGAGGGTTTTACTTTCAAAATCAGGGTTGCTGAGCACAAATTGCACTTTGAGTGGCTCGGTGGCTCGGGTAAAAAAACGAATTGTATCAAGTGTTGTCGACGCGCCGAGCACTAAATCGGTCTGACTACGTCCTCGCGCAAAGGCTGGAAATTGGAGATCAAACGTATTATTTCCTTCATGCAACGCAACGCTGTCCAGGGTTTGGCGACCAAACCGAATTTTGAGCAATTGTTCCTTCGCTGATCGAATACGGCCCGTTACGTGTTGCATCTCCCCTTGCCGAACGATTCCTTTCCATTGAATTTCCTCCAAGTGATCGGGTTGATTGTAGGGCACCCACTGCACGGCTGAATTACTCAATTGGGTAAGTGTTTCCGTTGGGAAATCCTGTCCCAAGAGCGTTACTGAATCATAGGCAGCGGTCAGCGCACGACTTGTGAAGCTGTCTTTAATATGTAAGCTATCTTTTATTTGCCGGGCAAACGTAGCAGGAACCTCATCGCCAATTAGTAATGCGTGGTTAGTCGGTTGAGCTATTGGCCAATGAATTTGCAGGAAGTAGCCAGTCACAACCAGCCACAGAAGTACATTTAATCCACCTTTGACCCATTTTCTTCCAATCGACAGCGATTGATTGCGCGCAAGAAGCCAGAGTTGAGTGATCAGTAAAATCAGCAACGCAAGCGCGATAAGCCAGGTAATCGAATTGGTCCAGTTTACAGTTGTTTGCATGAGAAGTGTTAATGGGCACGTACCGGGCTGGCGCATCAGTCAGAGACTATGCCGAACAAGGCCGAGCTGTCTATTTCAACTTCCGCCAGAAGGTCTGTTGCAGCGTGCGGTCACTGACGTAGGCCGGACCAGTACGTTCCGCTGCACCCGCCAGGGCATATAATTTCGTTTTCAATTGTGTTTTTTCTGTAACCGAAAGCGACTTGCCGCCCGCCAATTTTTGCAGTGAGGCCAGCACCGCCCAGTTTTGAAGGCCACTATTCACTACGTTATTCGCCAGCGCGTTACCAAGTTGTTGTAGCGTAAGTCGTTGCCTGTTGTTGAGGGTAGGCAAATCCACATATCCCAAAGATTCGGCAGCCAATAACTCGATTTGATGCTGGCTGAACGTCCGCTCCTGACTAAACGTCGGGCTTACGTTAGTCAACTCACCCGTAAGCCGTGTTTCCAATTCCTTGATTGGCGGGGGATCGAAGCCGGTTTTCTTGACATACGACCGGGCTTTCTGCTGCGATAATTTCAAGTATTCCAGGGCTTTCTGCTCAAACGGAAGGGCTTTTTCCGGTTCGTACATCCGCAGATTTAACTCCGATTGCCACATATTTTCGAGCGCCATTTTCAATAATGATCGTGTAGACTGCTCATGGAACGTATTTGTTTCGGCGTCATCGTGCGAGTGAATGTATTGCTCCATCAGAGCTGCCACAGGATCTTTGCCATCATTTGAGCCTCCTCCGCTCCCGTGGCTATGACCAGCATGGTCGTGTCCTCCCGTGGTTGCAGCAGCCCTTGTACTTGGGTCACCTTCGCCTTCATCGTGCTTGTGCATATACTGTTGCATAGCCGCAAAACCCACCACGGGGTCTCCGTCCCGGTCGGTTGGGAGCGCATCCCCTCCACCAATTGATTTCTCAAACTCTTCACCCAGGAATTGTCCGTACCGTAGGCGCAGCGCTTTCTGGTCGAAACCAATTTCGTTCGATTGACTCTTGAAGGCATGAGTGGTATTGCCTCCCTTCTCGGTCATTTTTTTACGGCCCGCGATCAGTTTCTCCGTATCAATAATTATCTGGCGCTGGCTTCGGAAGTACTCGGGCATGATGTTCACGGCCATTGTTGCCAACTCACTTTCTTCAACCTGCGTCGTGTCTTTGTATACCACGAAATACGTATCCGATTTCGTGAAATTTGGCTCGGGCTGGCGGTTATCGAACGCGGCCCAGTAGTAATACAGCTCGTCGCCGGGAGCAAATTTCAGCTCTTTCAGATCAAGGGTTTTGGTAACCCGGGATTCTTTGAAATTTGCCTGACTTAAGGGCATTTTGATTTCCCGAAACTTGACATTCTCGCCTGAGCCACGTGCTACAGTGGCTACAATAAAGCACTGCGAGACGCTGAAATCGTCGGACATCTTAGCTGCGATATTTAACGTCTTTGGGTCTTTCAGGTAATGGTAACGGTATAACTCCTTCGACTCCGGTTCAATTTTAGGCGCTAGATCAGGTTTGGCTTCTAGTCGGTAAAAGTCTGACTGATAGACGACTGAATCTTTTTCGTTCTTTCGATGCCAATACGCTTTGATGGCATACAGCCCGGAGTTAATCAGCTTGTCCTGATACGTAAAGCCATCGCCTGTTGACCGAAAGGCTAATTCCTGCCCCTTGCTATTCACTAACCGCACCAGCACCTGCTGATTGGTATTGAACCGCACGTTCCACGAAAGATCCGAGCCAACAATAGTCGACGCATTTAAATTGGCCGAATTAATGACCGGAAGACGTGTGTAGGCCGGCGGTTGAACTTTTAACTCCGCCGATTGGAAAACTGGAGCCTGAGGTTTCGCTTCCGGGATAAATGCCGCCAGAAAACCTTTCTTTTTGGGACTTTCCAACGTATCGTTTTGCAGCAGAGGATACCCGTAATGAATCCCCAGTGCAGCCAGCAGAACCAGACTATATAAGCCCACTTTCGATAGGAAAACGAGCGGAATACTGACATGACTTATCTGGTCATTCAGCCGGTCGAGTTGTAATTGTTCTGCCAGATTGAGTTGCGGCTTCGTCAGTAGGGGCAAGCTGTATTCCACATCGCCAACGGTTTTGTGGATAAGTTGAATGGCCTGCGGTTTTTTGTCCTGATAAAGCCGGTTCAAAAAGGCAACTAGTCCAAACCCAAGCAAACCCGCAACAATCGGCCAGATGGAGGGGCCTGTAAATGTTGCGGTTAACAGGTATAATGATGCAGCTACCAATACGCAGCGCAGCAGCGCGTTGGCGTAGAGTTGATACGTAACCGACGATATAAGGCGCTTCAGTTCGTTCATGCGTTTTTAGTTAAAGCAAGCCAGCGTTCGAGTACTAATAAAACGACAAATGCCAGCAACAGCGCATTGTTCAACCCCGCCTGTTGCTGCGTAGTGGGTTTCGTTGAGGTCACAAATAAGGTTTTTAACCCTTGCTGACTCAGCGGTTGGTAGATTGTTTTCAGGCCGTAATGGCGGATGAGCTGTTCGCCCAGCCACTCCGGCAACTGCCCGCTTTCAACACGTTCCGATGTTTGGGGCGTCAACGTTTCGTTGGTGAAAATGACGTTGGAACTAGCCAGCGGTTGCTTAACGCCCGAAACAACATAAAGAGTTTTTGCAGAGGTTTTTGTGGGTAGTTGATCCGTTAAAACCCAGCTATATTGCTGATCTGGCGACGATTTTTCGCCACTAGTTAGGTCGAGATCATATACATCCGTTAAGGCTGCGAGCGCTGCTTTAACGGTTTGTCGCTCCTGAGTGTTTTTGTATGCGAGCGACGTAGGGATCGGGCCCATTTGTACTGGGGCAGACTGAAACTTAAGTGCTGGGTCTAATGCAACACTACTCGTCAGCTTACCTGCCTGATTAACAAAAAGTTTTTTGTTGTTTTTTACGGCCAGGTAGGGGCGTGGCTGCTGGGTTGAATCCAGTAACGTATGAAGCTGGAATCGCGCAGGCACCGTGATGGCCGGTACGTTGGCTAATGCCTGATTATTGATGAGGTACAGATGCAGATCCGTGTTTTTCGTATCCAGCGTATTGATTGCCGTTTGTAAGCTGAGCGCGTTAAACGTAGCAGAATTCTGGCCAGGCGTAAATTGATCAGTTACCGGCTCCATTTGATTATCAGCCCAAATAACACGGTCGCCTTTTTTGAGGGCTTCAGCTAGCTCAAACCTGAAGTTATTGGCAACGGACGTACTGGGCTGCACCAAGTGCACTTTCTGAATCGTGGGTGGTTTATTGAACCAGTTCAGGATGGGTTGAGCGAGTAAAATCGCGAGTAACACCAGCAGCAAGCACCGAACAAGTAACAGGAAAATATTATCAAGTCGCAAACCACGGCTCTGCTGCTGTTGCTTTTCGATGAGCCATTGAGTAGCTGCCCAGGGCAGGAGTTTTCCCTGCTTCTGGTGCCAGAAGTGAATGACCACTGGAACTATTACGGCCAGGGTACCCCACAACAATAAAGGCTCGATAAATTGCATATTAACTCAACAAAAACTTTTTCAAAACAAGGGCCATCGGGTCGCTCAGGCGTGTCCGAATGAGCCGTACATGCGGGATACGTAAATTTTCTTCTAACGTAGCCAGATAATCCGTTGCCCGTTGCCGAACCGTATCCCGAATAGCCTCGGCCTGTAATTCAATTTCCTTGCCGGTTTCCAGATCCTGAAACCGGTAGAATCCATTCATCGAGAAATCCATTTCCTGATCACCCAATAGTTGGAAAATAACGATTTCGCGTCGCGGACCGGCTATACTCTGAATGAGATTTACCCATTCGTCGTTGACCTGTAGAAAATCGGATGCGATAACGAGCATTTCGGCCTGCTTGCGGCTAAACTCCGGAACAGCCGCTCGTTGACTCGTCCAGGCACCAGACGCCTGGGCATTTTCCAGCGTAGCCACGATCTTCTGAAAAGCTTGTTTTCCCGCTGGTACGGCCGTTTGTACCGCTCCATCTTGCAAGGTATACAGGCTCAACTGATCGCTTTGACGATTGCCCAGATAGGCCAGCGATGCTAGCAAAATCTTGGCATACTGCAACCGGCTAACACCCGCTTCGGTGTAGTTCATTGAACCTGACAAATCGAGCAGAAACCGAATCTGCTGGTTGCTTTCGGTGGCCGATTCACGTACCAGATAGTGGCTGGTTTTGGCAAATAATTTCCAGTCAATACGTTTCGGATCGTCGCCCGGTGCGTAGTGCCGGAACTGCTCAAACTCCGTCCCGATGCCCGACCGCCGACTGGTTTGAATGCCCAACAACGACTCATCGCTGACCAGTTTACCAGCCAGTTGCAGGTTGTTGAGTTTGATTAGTTCAGTGATGAGCATAAGCTTCGTGGTGACTGGTTCTCAGTGAACTGATGCTACGGTAGATCTCCGTAAACCAACTACCGAAAATGAATACAGTAAACCTATTTCACCGTATTGAGTAACTCCTGGATCACCCGATCAGTCGTGATGCCCTCGGCTTCTGCCCGGAAATTGAGCGCAATCCGGTGCCGTAAAATCGGGTACGCCAGCGTCTGGATGTCTTCAGGAATAACCGAGAACCGTTCGCTTAATACGGCACGGGCTTTGGCGCATAATACCAACGCCTGCCCGGCACGGGGTCCCGCTCCCCACTCGCCCCATTGCTTGACAAAGGCTGAGGGTGAACCATCCGGGCGCGATGCCCGAACAAGCCGGTTGATGTAGTCAATCAACTCTTCGCTGATGTGAACCTGCCGGGTCAAGGATTGCAGTTCGATAATGTCCTTATCTGAAAGGATAGTTTCCAACACCGGCCGCGACGTACCCGTTGTGCTTTTCAGTACGTTAAGTTCTTCCTCCTGCGATGGGTAACTGAGCTTGATATACAGCAGAAAACGGTCTAGCTGCGCTTCGGGCAGCGGATACGTACCGGCCTGCTCGATGGGGTTCTGCGTGGCGATAATCAGGAAAGGTTTGGGCAGGGCGTAGTCATTTCCGCCGTAGGTAACCTTGTACTCCTGCATGGCTTCGAGCATGGCGGCCTGCGTTTTGGGCGGAGTCCGGTTAATCTCATCGGCCAGCACGACGTTTGCAAAGATTGGTCCCTGGTTAAAAACGAAGACTTTACGACCTGTTTCATGATCATCTTCCAGAATCTCCGTTCCAACGATGTCGCCCGGCATAAGATCGGGGGTGAACTGAATGCGTTTGAAACGCATGGCCAGCGCATCCGACATGGTCTTCACCATCAGGGTTTTAGCAAGGCCAGGCACCCCTTCGAGCAGGCAATGGCCACCGGCCAGGAGCGAAATAAGCACCTCATTGATAGCCTCCTGCTGCCCGACGATTACTTTGCCAATCTCTTTCCGTAGCTGGGGCAATTTCGCTACCAGCGCTTTGTAGTGGGTTAAATCTGTTGATTCCAAACGTGTAATTTTTCAGGTTGTAGATGTTGATATGTGAAGTAGGATATATGAAGTGTGTATTACTGACCAAATCATACATCTTATATCATACTTCATATATTAAGCTGTGAGCGCATACGTTACAATGTTGACGCCGAATTTGGTGTTGTCCTCGGCGAGAAATCGTTTATTTCGGAAATCGTAGTCCCACTCGCAGCCATAGTCTTTATTGCTGTAGAGCACACCAATACGGCCATTCACCATGATTGCTTTCAGATAGTCATGCACAAGGTCGTCGCCCCAGCCGTTCAACTCAAATGAGGTAGTCGGCGGACCTTCGTCAAACTTGAAAAAGCAGGTATAAATCGGGTGGTTATTCGGGATTTTCTGTAGTGCTTTCGGGCCAAAGGTGCGGGCCATTTCCTGCTCGAACGATTTGGCGAATAAGCCGTCAACATCGTGGTTACAGTCATCCACGAATACGAAGCCACCATTCTGAACGTAGCGTTTGAAATGATCGCGCTCCTGCCCCGAAAATTCAACTAATTTATGTCCGCTGAGGTAGCAGAATGGACTCTTGAACAGATCGGGGCTGTTCAATTGCACTACTTTTTCCTTCTGATCAATGGGTAGGGTGGTATACTCCACCAGTGAATGCAGGATGTTCGCTGGCATCCGCTGGTCAGTGTCCCAGTCGCCGGAAGTATATTGGATTCGAGTGAAAATAAATGGTTTCAAAAGAGGTTCGTTGAGAAGTGTTACTTGCGTACTGCACGCAAAACGTCAGGTCACGTTCAATGGTTTCTCCATGACGAAGTCTTCCATTAAGAAGCCATCACCAATATCAATTGTTTCATTATCAATCACGTTGAATCCCATACGTTCGTAAAACTGAATCGCTTTATTATACCGGTTTACGTTCAGGGAAACTGTTGAATTTCTGTGCTCAGCGGCTAACTCGGCCACTTTGTCAATCAATAACCGACCAACCCCTTTTCCCTGGCTGGCGGGCAGCAGGTATATCTTGTGTATCTTGGTTTTAGACTGACTTTTATAATCGAACTCGTACGAAACATAGCCTAAATACGCCTTACTATCGGTTTCCTGAGCCAATAGGAACACGTGTTTTTGCTCACTAATCTGCCTTTTCAACGAATCAAGACTATACATCATGTCCAGCATATAACGAATCTGTGCAGGCGACAGAATTTCCCCGAACGTAGTAGGCCAGGTTTGGTACGCTATATCCCGAATAATCGGTAACTCCTGGTCAGTAGCTTGGATAACTGTAATCATTGATTGTTACTCAATAACGTATCGGAATCAGCTGCTGTAGCCAAAACCGGGCTTGGTCCAGGCCATGAGCAGGCTATTCTCAAAGGAGCCGTCCACATTCCTGGTTTTATTTTTCATTCGACCTTCCTGTACAAACCCCAGGCTATGATAAAGCCCAATTGATTTTTGATTGGATGCTCTTGATTCAAGTTCTATTCGGCCTACCTCTGGAAACGTTTGCTGCACTTCTTCCAGAAATGAACGAAAGAGCATTTTGCCGACGCCTTTCCCTTGATAGTCAGGATGAACGGCAATCGTTAGTCCTGTCAATACGTGGTCGAAAATGAGTAACCCATATTTCGAAGCATGTATTCCGGCAACGATTTGATTCGTCACATCCATCGCAACCAGCATCAATCCCTGACTCTCGATTGTACAGAACAGGTTGTCAACGTATTGCTCTGTTATTTCAGGTTCTGTACGGGCAATCCCCTGACTAACCCGAGCAACGTGCCGATGTAATTCAATAATCGCTTTTTTGTCTTCAACGACTGCCTTCCGAATAATGACCATATCAATTCGCAATTATTGCCATGGCACGTTTTATAGGGAAAAACATTGCAGAGAAAAGCTTCATTAGCTGACTGCTTGCTAGACTTTTAGACCTAAAAATTCATGTTATTTTGGAATATGGCCTTTTTGTTTAGCTAAAGTCAAACTCATTGTTAACAAATCTTATTCCGCCAGAACTCAATTTTAGCCAATAAACAAGCACTGAAAGGACCTGAACCCTAAGTTAAATATTCCTTATGTGGTAATTTTATATTTGCATTAATATTATAAAACTTTATTAAAATCATCCATAAAGTAAGACATATCCAATACTGCTTAAATTCATGGATGATTGTATCGCTATTCCTTACACCGCATCGGATAAGCTGGTGAATGTAAATTCCCTAATCTTCATGGGCGGAATCAGGTAATTCTGATCCGACTCAGTGCTAACGACTCGCTCTGATTTTCCCAGGGCTTCAAGGTTATTGAGCATGATAATCGGGCTTTCGTTGAAGCGAAAATTCTTCACCGGGTGCTTAATCTTGCCATTCTCAATGTAGAACGTACCATCGCGGGTAAGGCCTGTGAGAAGGATGGTCTGTGGGTCGACTTCCCGGATATACCAGAGTTTAGTGACCAGGATTCCACGTTGCGTGCTTTTGATCATGTCCTCCAGCGAAGATGTACCACCCATAACGATTACATTGTTAGGGTTTGGAGTCGCCTTTTTACCTTGCTTTTGAGCCCAATACCGGGAATAGGCCAGGTTTTTTACAACACCCTTCTCAATCCACATCGTCTTTTCCTGCGGGCGCCCATCGCCCGACCAGGGTGATGCTGGTAATTCGGGGTTAGTTGGATCGGAGTAGATGGTAATACGTTCATCCACGATCTTGTCGCCCAGCCGCGATTTGCCTCCCGACTTGCTAAAATAGGAGCGGCCTTCGTCGGCCGAGCGGGCATCCATGTTGAAGAAGATGTTTTCGAGCAGTACAGCAGCCGCTGTGGGCTCCAGAATAACGGTGTATTTACCTGGCTCGATGGCGCGGGCCTCCGCCGATCCCTGCGCTTTCTGAAGTGCAATGCGGGTAGCCGCGGCCGTATCTAATTTGGAGAAATCGCTGTAGCCCCGTGCTACGTAGCCCGAGCCTTTTCCATCGTTCGTGCGGACGGTCAGGGAGAAGTTGACGTTGGTGCTGGGGTGATAGGCAAAGAGTCCCTTTGAATTCATCATGGCCGAATAGCCATACGTATCTTGCAGGAATCCGGCACCCACCAGATTCTGTTCCCGCGAAAGCTGTAGACTTTTGATAACGGCATCAGCCCGGATATCGGGTGTGATTTTAGCCGTGGAATCAAAAAAACCGTTCGATTTTAGATACTGTTGTGGGCCCAATACACCCACATGCTCAGGGTTTTCTGGAGCCAGTTGAGCCAACTCTTCCGCCCGGCGCACTACCTTTTCGAGCGATGCATCGTCGAACTCGTCAATGGTGGCAATGCCGACTTTTTTGCCAAATGATGATTGAACCTGTAAGTTCTTATTAATCAACGAGCCACTGGTTGATACTTCGTTACGAGCGTAGCGGAGGTTACCACCTGCCTGGCCTGAAAGGTTAACTTCACATTCGTCGGCTTTAGAATAGGAGATAACCTTTGTAAGCAGTGCTTTGGCCTCTGCTTCGGTGAGTATGATTGCCATAATTTATAGTCAATAGTCAACGGTCGATAGGTAACAGGTAGTAGTTGCCAGCACGCTTACTGATGATTACTACCTGTTACCTATCGACTAATTTCTATATTTTTCTTGCCGTATTGATTACATTGACGCCATTAAATCGGGCGGTAGAGCTGCCGTGGGAAACCGCGCTCGACTGCGAAGGCTGGCCTTTACCGTCGAAGAACGAACCGCCAAGCCGATAGTCTTTCTCATCGCAGACCTGCACACACGAATTCCAGAACTCCTGGGTATTTGACTGATAGGCAACGTCTTTGAGCATACCGGCAATCTGACCGTCCTTGATTTCGTAGAACAATTGCCCACCAAACTGGAAATTGTAGCGTTGCTGGTCAATCGAGAACGAGCCGTCGCCGATGATATAAATGCCTTTTTTGACATCCTTGATCATATCCTGCACCGACAGGGGTGTTTTGCCCGCTTCCAGCGATACGTTGGCCATGCGCTGGAACTGCACCGAACTCCAGTTGTCGGCATAGCAGCAGCCTTGGGATTCTTTCTCGCCGATGATGTGGACCTGATCGCGGATGGCCTGATAGTTCACCAGTGTACCATCCCGTACCAAATCCCATTTCTTGGTTTTTACCCCCTCGTCGTCGTAACCAACAGCACCTAGTGAGCCTACCTGCGTTTTGTCGGCAATGAGGTTCACCTGCTTGCTGCCATAATTAAAGTTTTTCGACTGCCATTTATCGAGCGTTGCGAAGCTGGTTCCGGCAAAGTTGGCTTCATAGCCCAGCACGCGGTCGAGTTCGAGGGGGTGCCCCACTGATTCGTGGATGGTGAGCCACAGGTGTGAGGGGTCAAGAACAAGATCGTATTTACCAGCTTCCACCGATTTTGCGCTGTGCTTGGCACGGGCTTGTTTAGCGGCTGCTGTTACGTCCTCCAGCATGTCGTAACCCATGTTGTAGCGAGTCGTGACCCCGGTTATTTTATCAGAAGGATTTGCCTGGAGATATTCATAGCCCATGCCCATGGGCGCGCTCAAAGCGTTGCGGGTTTCAAACTTTCCCGTCTTGGGATCAATGGCCGTTACGTTGAAAATTGGCCAGATCCGGTGAATATCCTGATCGGCATATGTCCCATCAGTCGAGGCAAAATATTTCTGCTCGTTCACCATGAACAGCACCGAATTAACGTAGTTAGCGCCGTTTTTCATAGCCGCCCCGTTTACCGACATCAGCAGATCTACTTTCTCTTTGATGGGTACCTCGAAGGCATTTTTCTTGATCGGCGCTTTCCAGCTCACTTCACCAAAGCCTTTCTGTGGAGCCAGTTGTACCGGCTCTTTCATCAGTTTAGCATTCGCTTTGGCAATGGCCACAGCCGTTTCGGCAGCTTTGGCCAGATCAGCTTCACTTTTGGCATCAACCACAGCGGCAAATCCCCAGCAACCATCGGCAATCACTCGAACACCAACCCCATAGGACTCGGTATTGACAATATTCTGGACTTTGTCTTCGCGCGTAATGACAAACTGGTTCAGGTAGCGGCCAATACGTACATCGGTGTAGGTTGCTCCTTTGCTTTTAGCTGCGTTCATAGCGGCATCAGCCAGTCGTTTTTTTAGTGCTACGTCCATACCCTTTTCGAGCAGGGCTTCGGGGGCAACGTTACGGGAAAAAGCGGGGAGATTTGGCAATAGGATACCAGCGGTACCCATGCCTATGAGTTGATTAAAATTGCGACGATTCATGAAAATTAGTCCATAGTGGTGGGAAGTCACTAGTCGTTAGTCAGGAGTCGATAGTTGTTATATGCTATCGACTCCTGACTAACGACTAGCGACTATTAAACTGCATCTGACAAACTCGTGAACGTAAAGTCCCGAATCTTCATAGGTGGGATCATATTGCCACCTGCCCGAACCGGTTTTCCCAATGCTTCAACATTGTTAAGCATGATGACCGGACTTTCGTTGAAACGGAAGTTTTTAATAGGGAATTTGATCTGACCGTTTTCGATATAGAACGTACCATCGCGGGTCAGGCCGGTGTACAACTGCGTTTGTGGGTCAACGGCACGGATATACCAGAAGCGAGTGACCAGGATGCCTTTGTCCGTACTTTTGATCAGATCGGCCAGTGATTGGGTACCGCCCATCATAATGAATCCACCAGCAGGAGGTATTGGCTTAACGCCTTTTTTGTCAGCCCAGAAGCGAGAATAGAACATATTTTTGACCACGCCATTCTCGATCCAGGTTCGTTTTTCTTGTGGCAAGCCCAGGCCATCGCCCCCTCCACCGAAGCGGCCACCGCCACCTCCTCCGCCCCCGCCACCAAAGGGCGACAACGGTAAATCGGCATTCATTGGGTCCGTTATGATGGTTACCCGTTCGTCGAATAACTTCTCGCCAAGACGCGTACCGCCCCCTTTTTTGCTCAGGAAGCTACGTCCTTCGTCGGCATTACGGGCGTCCATACTGCGCATCATATTTTGCAGTAGCTCGACAGACGCCGTCGGTTCCAGAATGACAGTGTATTTGCCGGGTTCAATAGCCCGTGCACTCGCCGATGCCTGCGCTTTTTGCATGGCAATCTGCGTGGTGGCTTTGGTATCGAGTTTGCTAACGTCGTTTACGTCCGGATTGGCGTAGCCTGATCCCAGGCCGTCGGCTGTACGGACGGTGATCGAAAAATCAACGTTTGTCTCCCGATTATAGCCGAATAATCCTTTACTATTGCCGATGGCTACGAAGCCCGTAGTGTCTTCCATATAGCCAGCCGCCGTCAGATTATTTTTCCGGCAGGGATCGATGCTATCGAAAGCCGCATTTGCCCGAAATTCCGGGTCGATTTTAGCTGTACTTTCCGAATACGTATTGGTTTGAAGGTAATTTTGCGGCCCCAGCATCGGCATGTACTCCGAATTCTCGGGAGCCAGCCGGGCAATTTCCTCCGCGCGTCGAACGGTTTTTTCCAGCGCTGCGTCGTCAAACTCGTTGATCGTTGCCGTACCGGATTTTTTGCCGAAAACAGCTGTCACGGACAATCCAAGGTTATTGGATTCGCCACTGGTTGACACCGAGTTACGAGCGTATCGGATATTTCCTGTGCGATTTCCCGATAGACTGGCGCTCATCTCATCGGCTTTCGAATAGGACAGTACTTTGTCGAGTATCTTCTTTGCTTCTTCTTTGGTTAAGATTGCCATTTTTTTAGTCGTTGATTGGCAGAAGTCGACAGTCGTTAGTCACTAGAAATTTACAGATGACTAACAACTGTTGACCAACTCTTATATTTTTCTTGCTGTATTGATCACATTAACACCGTTGAAGCGGGCTGTTGCACTACCGTGAGAAACCGCGCTCGACTGCCCAGGCTGGCCCTTGCCATCATTAAAGGCACCGCCCAGACGGTAATCGCTCTGATCACAAACGGCTACGCAGGAATTCCAGAATTCTTTCGTGTTGGCCTGGTACGCTACGTCCTTGAGCATGCCCGCAATCTGACCGTCCTTGATCTCGTAGAACAATTGCCCACCAAACTGGAAATTATAGCGTTGCTGGTCAATCGAGAACGAGCCATCGCCAATGATGTAAATGCCTTTTTTGACATCCTTGATCATGTTCTGCACCGACAGGGGTGTTTTGCCCGCTTCCAGCGATACGTTGGCCATGCGCTGGAACTGCACCGAACTCCAGTTGTCAGCATAGCAGCAGCCCTGGGATTCTTTCTCGCCGATGATGTGGACCTGATCGCGGATGGCCTGATAGTTCACCAGGATGCCGTCTCTAACAAGATCCCATTTCTTGGTTTTCACACCTTCATCGTCCCAGCCAACGGCCCCAAGTGAATCGACCTGCGTTTTATCGGCTACGATATTGACTTCTTTACTGCCATAGGCAAAATTCTTCGACTGCAATTTATCGAGTGTAACAAACGACGTACCGGCATAATTGGCTTCATAGCCCAGCACGCGGTCGAGTTCGAGGGGGTGCCCCACTGATTCATGGATGGTGAGCCAAAGGTGCGACGGATCGAGAACGAGGTCGTATTTGCCTCCTTCCACCGACTTCGCAGATAATTTCTCTTTGGCTTGTTTAGCCGCTGACGTAATGTCTTCCAGCATATCGTACCCTTTGTTATAGCGGGTAGTAATACCAGTCGATTTGTCTTTCGGATTGACCTGCAGGTAATCGTAGCCCATACCCATAGGCGAACTCAGCGAGTTACGCGTAGCAAAGCGTCCGTTCCCCGGATCAACGGCTGTTACAGTGAAGCTTGGCCCGATGCGGTGAATATCCTGATCAGCATACGTACCGTCAGTTGAGGCAAAATACTTTTGCTCGTTAATCTGGAACAATACGTTGTTCACGAAATTGGCGCCGTTTTGCATAGCTGCCGAATTGGCCGACAATAGCAAATCCACCTTTTCTTTGACGGGTACTTCAAACGCATTGCGTTTGATAGGTGCTTTCCAGCTCACTTCACCAAAGCCTTTCTGCGGAGCCAGTTGTACCGGCTCCGTTAATAAGCGGGAGTTCGCTTTCGCGATCGTTACGGCCGTTTCGGCCGCTTTCGCAACCACGGATTCATCCCGGGCATCGCCCACGGAAGCGAAACCCCAGCAACCATTGGCAATCACCCGAACGCCGACACCGTACGATTCGGAGTTGATGATAGCCTGCACTTTGTTTTCGCGCGTGAGGATGAATTGATTCAAATATCGGCCAATACGGACATCGGCATACGTAGCGCCTTTCGATTTAGCTGCGTTCAGGGCAGCATCGGCCAGGCGTTTTTTCATGGACACATCCAGACCGGGCTCCAGCAGGGCTTCGGGCGTGACAGTCCGGGAAAAGGCAGGGAGGGCGGGCATCATGATCCCGGCGGCTCCCATGCTTATAAGTTGATTAAAATCGCGACGATTCATGAAAATTGGTCAATAATGATTAGTCGATAGCCAAGAGTCGTCAATTGATAGTCAAAAGTCGTCAGTCGATAACTTGTTGTGTTACTGACTCTTGACTATCAGCTGACGACTATCGACTTTTATACTGCGTCTGATAAGCTCGTAAAGGTAAAGTCCCGGATTTTCAGGGGCGGAACAAGGTTACCACCGATGCGGACGGGTTTACCCATCGCTTCGAGGTTGTTGAGCATGATGATTGGACTTTCGTTGAAACGGAAGTTCTTCACCGGAAATTTAATCTGACCGTTTTCGATGTAGAACGTCCCGTCGCGGGTCAGGCCGGTATAGAGCAGCGTTTGTGGATCAACGGGTCGGATGTACCAGAACCTCGTTACTAAAATGCCTTTCTCTGTGCTCTTGATCATGTCAGCGAGCGATTGAGTTCCGCCTTCCATGATAAAATTCGCTGGTGGGGGAGTCGCTTTTACACCTTTCTTATCCGCCCAATAGCGCGAGTAATACATATTCTTGATGACGCCTTTTTCAATCCAGGTTATTTTTTCCTGAGGGCGTCCATCAGCACCGCCACCACCAAAACGACCACCGCCCCCGCCACCAAAGGGTGAAGTTGGGATTTCGGGGTTCGTCGGGTCCGAATAAATGGTTACACGCTCATCCATTAACTTTTCACCCAGACGTGTGCCACCCCCTTTTTTACTTAAAAAGCTACGGCCTTCTTCAGCATTGCGGGCATCCATCGAACCCATCATGGCCAGCAGGAGTGAGGCATCGGTATTGGCAACGAGCGCGGCTGGCTCCAGAATAACGGTGTATTTACCGGGCTCAATAGCGCGCGCACCAACCGATGCCTGCGCTTTTTGCATCGCAATTTCAGTTGCTTCCCGCGTGTTAAGTTTCGACGTATCTGTTACGTCGCGGGTGGCATAACCCGATCCCATACCATCGGCTGTGCGAACGGTAACGGAGAATTCAACACTTGTCTCCCGGTTATAGGCGAACAGTTCTTTACTATTGCCAATTGCCGTAAAACCGGTTGAATCTTCCATATATCCTGCGGCTGTTAGGTTTTGCTTGCGGCAGGGGTCAAGACTATCAAAGGCAGCCTGCGCCCGATAGTCAGGCGTAATGTTCTCGGTGTTACGTGAAAAAGGATCAATGGGCAAATAGGTTTGCGGGCCCAGCATCGGCATGTACTCTGAATTTTCGGGAGCCAGCCGGGCAATTTCCTCCGCGCGTCGAACGGTTTTTTCCAGCGCTGCGTCGTCAAACTCGTTGATCGTTGCCGTACCGGATTTTTTGCCGAAAACAGCTGTCACGGCTAGGGAGAGGTTTGTCGATTCGCCACTGGTCGAAACCGCGTTCCGGGCATATCGGATGTTCCCTCTGCGGCCACCCGTAAGACTGACGCTGGTTTCGTCGGCTTTCGCGTAGCTGAGCACTTTATCGATAATCTTTTTTGCTTCTGCTTTGGTTAAAATAGCCATTTTTTTGAGGTTCATGGTTTAGGGTATTCGGCAGGCTGACGCATCAGTAAGTTTATGCGTCAGCCTGCCGAATACCCTAAACTATTTTAAATCTTCCGTCCGGTATTAATAACGTTCACGCCGTTGAAGCGAGTGGTAGCACTGCCATGCGAGACGGCGCTAACCTGCGAGGGTTGACCTTTGCCGTCGAAGAACGAACCGAACGTTCGGTAATCGTCTTTGTCGCAAAGCTGAGCGCAGGAGTTCCAGAATTCCTGAGTGTTCGACTGGTAGGCTACGTCGTCGAGCATGCCCACGATTTCGCCGTTCTTGATTTCGTAGAACAATTGTCCACCAAACTGGAAGTTATACCGTTGCTGATCAATAGAGTAGGAGCCACGACCGATGATGTAAATGCCTTTGTCAACGCCTTTGATCATATCGGTAACAGAGCGTTTTTCTGTGCCGTGTTTCAGTGATACGTTCGGCATCCGCTGGAATTGAACCGAGTCCCAGTTGTCAGCATAGCAGCAGCCGTTCGACTCCTTTTCGCCCAGAATGGCCACCTGATCGCGGATAGCCTGGTAGTTGACCAGAATCCCGTCCTTAATCAGATCCCACTGCTTGGCCGGCACACCTTCGTCGTCGTAACCGACTGTGCCAAGCGTGTAAGGTTGGGTTTTATCCGCCACGATGTTCACCAGCTTGCTGCCATAGTTGAAGCTCTTAGTCTTCCACTTGTCAAGCGTCGCAAAACTGGTTCCGGCGTAGTTGGCTTCGTAGCCCAATACACGGTCGAGTTCGAGGGGGTGCCCCACCGATTCGTGGATAGTCAGGCCGAGGTGATTTGGGTCGAGTACCAGATCATACTTACCTGGTTGAACTGTTTTGGCCGTAAGTTTTTCCTTGGCCTGCTTGGCCGCCAATATGGCATCTTCGACCATGTCGTACGAATTACGATAGCCGATCAGCCCATTCAGAGCCATAATTTTTTCGGATGCCAGTCCGTCAAGGTATTCATACCCCATGCCCATCGGCGAGCTGAGCGCGTCGCGGGTTTTGAATTTCCCTACTGCCCGATCAACGGCCGATACGGTGAAGGTAGGCCAGACACGGTGGATGTCCTGATCGGCATACGTGCCATCAGTTGAGGCAAAGTACTTCTGTTCGTTTACGAAGAACAGGTTCGAGGTAACGAATGTAGCTCCGTTTTTCATCGCTTCGCCATTCACTTTCATCAGCAGGTCAATCTTCTGCTGAACCGGAATCTCGAAGGCATTTTTCTTGATAGGTGTTTTCCAGACTACTTCTCCGACTCCCTTTTGTGGAGCCAGGACAACTGGCTCCGTTAGAAGTTTAGAGTTGGCTTTGGCAATGGCTACGGCGGTTTCGGCACATTTGGCAATGGCGTCGGGCGTTACGTCGCTGGTCGCCGAAAATCCCCAGCAACCGTTGGCCAACACTCGGATACCTACCCCATAGGATTCGGCGCTTACGATGTTCTGCACCTTGGTTTCACGAGTAAACATGAACTGTTGCAGATACCGGCCAATGCGAACGTCGGTGTAGGTGGCGCCTTTACTTTTGGCTGCATTCAGCGCAACGTCGGCCAGCCGTTTCTTGGCGGCTGTATCAATACCTACACCCCGGCCGGCTGCGTCAATGAGGTATTCGGGCGATACAGAGTTGCCTAATACTGGAATTCCAGCCGTCAACAGGCCACCAATGCCCAGACTCGACAACTGGATAAAATCTCTTCTTTGCATGTACTGATTAAGTAGTTAATGAAGTTACTGGTTGATGATCGGGTAATTGTATTGATTGGAAAATACGAAGATGGCCAAAAATAGTGGATACACCAGCAAGGGTATTTTTTTTTGTGACGAATGGTAAATTGGTATTTAAGGATAAATACCCAATATTATTTTGGCTAGGTAGCCAGTCGCAGTTGACTCTGTAGGGCAATTAACCATGAAAATAGGCCGATATATCGCTACTGTACTAGGTAGTTTATACAGAACGTGCTGATTCTCATTCCTACCATTATGTATAAAGAAATAGTATTGGAGAGGATGATTCAAGACGACTTGGCATGAATCGTCTTGAGAGACTATCTCAGAACTCTGAATGCTGATGCTCCGAAAACACAACTGCCGTGATGGATTATTTCTCCATCACGGCAGTTCAATATATAGAAAAACAGCCGTTCCTATTTCTTGGCTTTTTTGGGATTAGCTTCCTTCGTTTCCTCCTTTTTTGCAGGCGCAGTTTTTGGGGCTTTTTCAGCCTTATCCGCAACGGCCGCTTTGGTCGCAGGTATTTCTTTTTCTGGAGCCGGTGTCGTATTCGCCACAGAACCTTGCACGAATGTCCCCCAGGTCAGGTTAACTTTTCCCGGCTGTGCTGTTTTAGCACGCTCAATGGCCATGTTAGCCGCGGCTTCAACAACCCAATCGAAATTCTCCTGACCAACCGAATGCACATCAGCGTCGGGGGCCGGGTTGCAGAAGTCAATGGCAATGGGGATACCATCGCGTACGGCAAACTCTACTGTATTAAAATCGTAGCCGAGACCGTGGTTCAGTTTCAGTACGTAGTCTTTAATGGTATCCAGCAGTTTTTTACCTGCGTCGCCGGTCGCTTTTAGCTCAGATGCGTAGCGGAGATGATGCGGATTGCGGGGCTCGTAGGGCATAATGAGCACATCTTTGCCGCCAATGCAGTAGCAACGAACGTAATCCGTGAAATCAATAGCTTCCTGATAAAGCATCACCAGTTGGCCCGTCTCATCATACGCATTGAACATTTGTTCCGGATTGTCCACTTTATAAACACTTTTCCAGCCACCTCCCGCATGGGGTTTCATAAACGCGGGGAAGCCGATGTGCGCAAAAATGCCTTCCCAGTTCATGTGGTTCAGGTTGCGGAACGAATTGTGCGTCGTGTCGTCGGGTCGTTCTTTAGAGGGAAGCAGAATAGTTTTCGGCACCGGAACGCCCAGTTGAACGGCCAGGGCATTGTTAAAAAACTTTTCGTCGGCACTCCACCAGAAGGGGTTGTTGATAACGGCTGTGCCGGTCAAGGCCGCATTTTTTAGAAATGCCTTATAAAAAGGTACATCCTGCGAAATACGGTCAATAATGACCGCGTAGTCGGTTGGTACACTTTGTTCGACCTGATCGATACTTACAAACTCAGCCTTAAACTTACTTTGTTTCTCATTGACCCGGTCTACAAATGCCTGAGGAAATGTATTTTCCTGCCCGAATAGAATGCCTATTTTTGTTTGTTTGCTCATAATGAGGGAGTTAAGTGTCGAGTAAAATAGCCTATGACAACAGGCTGCTAGTCTCCTGGTAAATTTATAGGAGCAAGTTGCAGTCCATTTTTAACTAAAACAAAAAAAGCCCGGCTTTAGTCGGGCTTTTGTCGTGGGCAGGAACGATTATACTACCGTCCGGTCAAGAAGGCGGATATGCGCCGTACAGGACGTGATACTGTTGATCCCGTTCCCAGCAATCGTGAACGCTCAATACGTAGCACGGTTCGGATGTGTTGTGTGGATTTCATCGTATTTGTTGTGTAGATAGTCAATGGAATGAGTGATGGATTAAAACTTTGCCGTTAAGCCCAGTTTCAGGGCTGATACGCCATAGCCTAACTCGGCAAAAGCGCCGACTTTAGGGCTAAATAGGACGCGTGCACCGGCATGGATACCAATAAATAAGCCACTATTATAGGAACTTGAGTAACCGTCGTAATAACTATAGCCGTACGAGTCACTATAACCTGCATGACGGAATCCCAACGTAGCCCCTACATATGGATCAAAACTACTGTTCTGTACATTTAAGGCTTCACCTAAGTGATAGGAGGCTCGTGCCCCCGCGTAAACGAATGTATAACCACTTGAATAATAACCATTGTTGTAGCGGAAATAATCGATTGAGCCACCTACTGAAAAGTTATTTTTACCCGCTACTTCTACGGATATTCCTATGGGTACACCGCCACCGTAGTAGGTTGCCAGGCCAATACCGGCATTCAGATACACATCGTGTTTCCCTGTAGTCCGGTGGCGTGTCATTGGAATTGGTCTCGTAACGGGCTGTGCTTGAGGCTGTGACTGATGAGCAGCCGTCGGGGCTGAGTTTGCTACAGGAGCTGGTTCTTGTGTCTGAGTTTTTAGGGTGGCTGTAGCAGCAGCGACTGGTTTTCTGACTGGTGTTGTTGCGACTTTGCCCGTTGATGCGTGGGGCCGGGGAGCTGCCTTTACGGCTGTTTTTCGAACAGGTTGTTGTGCCAGCGTTGTGCTGATCGTTAGGGCAAAGGTGAGGGCAAAAGCGCCTAATTTGGTAATGGTTTGCATAGATGACATTGTAGTTGTTGTTTATGGTTGTTTCTGAGGAACGGGACAAACCTACGGATGGAAGGGTAGGGTAGAACAGACTGTCCTACATGAATTGCATAAAGCACTACCTGAATTGTGAAGGTAGTCGGGTGAAGCGACTTCATTGAACATATAATGGAAGCTGACAAGAAGCATATGAGTGACGTAGCGCCGTTACGGTCGCCACTCAACCAAACCTTGGTGGTACCACGGTATGTATGCAACTAATCTGATAAAAGTGTACGACGATCTTAATTCCGGCCACAAACAGGACGTTGTACTGTAGTGGTACGGACGGAATCGGTACGCAAACTACTGTGAGTTTTGATTCGGCTAAATTGACACTCAATCCAGCAATGAGCGCTACCGCATGGGGTAGTAGGAACTTTTCCTGATCCAACGGTTGCCTACTCAATGTTAGACAACACAAGTATTTCTTTAAGTCCGGTTAGGGTTCTATTCGGTTATGATTCTATTACAGTGGAATTCCTAACTGTGATTATATACATTATATATATGCGCTATTAACCAACCTATATGGTACGTCTATTTCACCCTGATCGCCGATGTGTTTATCTAATACCGCCCACTTCCACAAAAGGGGTATGCGAACCAAAGATTCACTGGTGGGTGTAAGCTTCACGCCTGGCTCGGTCTTTGTTGAAGTAAGTTGGGTGAATTACATCTAGACACAAACGATAAGCTTTACAACTGAAGTGATTGTAGGGAGAAGTATAAGTCGTTTGGACTAACGAGAATGTTAACACCGGACAATACAGGAAGGAACGTTACCCCCATCATCGTGGGCAGCAGTGGAGTCGAAGTTCGGATCGATAACAACTCGTATGCTAACAGTATAAATTATTTTAATAAACAAGCTCAAGCTATTGCGAGTTTAGTAAGATAAAATCCACAAATGGATCGAGTTCGTTTATTATTTCCTCAACTTAAAGCAAGTTTGTCTGTAGCCATCTCACTGTGTATCAAGGGATGTTATGAGCATAACAATATAATAGGCTTTGGGGAGAAATAAAAGTGAAATTCGGATTGACAGGAATTCGAATGCAGAAAAAATTAGATTATTATAAAAAATAATGCTTATCATTGCAGTCGTGGATTAAGTAAGATGAAATCCTCGACCGCTTTAGCATTTATCGTTGCATCCATAAACTTTACTATCTTCCATTTATGAACATGAAAAAATTTACTTTTCTCTGGGCCCTAATCTTAATGGCTGCCTTGAGGAGCTATGGACAGCCTGATCCGGCGGTCACTGCAGCTAGTGTGTTGCCCAATCCAGCCGCAGGTGTTGGCGGTCCCATAACTATCAGTTTCTCCATTGGTAATAATGGCTCAGTGCCCATCACCGGCGCTGATGACATTAACCAGATGGGTTTTTCCATCTCGCTGGGGAAAGCGGGTGCTGTACCTAATAACGTAAGTGCCTTGTCGGGTAGTATCCTGACCTATTTCAATGTCTCATATGTAGCGTCAGGTAATGGCTACTATGCCTTTGTCGGTCAGCAGAAAACGGGGGTTGCTATCCCCGCTAACACCTTGCTGAGCGCGGTAATCTCAGCAACCGTGGCGGTAGCAACGGATTATTCAGGTCCTAATTCAGCGGTGGCTGATATTGGAGCTTCCTGCAACATTGCGCCTAGTCCAACTTCGTTAGGAGTTCAAGTACCAGGAAACGATTTTCTGTCTAGCTACACCCGCACGGCGGCTCCTATGCCAGTCTCGTTGGTGTATTTCAAGGCGGATGCCCAAGCCAACAAGACAGTGGATGTGAGCTGGCAGACCTCCATGGAGAGCGGTAACAAAGGGTATGTAGTCGAACGAAGCAAGGATCTGAAGAGTTTCGAGCCTATTGGGGAGGTAAATGATGTGGCGGTGAACAGCACCAGTCTGAACACCTACAAGTTCACGGATGCCAATCCCTATCGGGGTACCAGCTATTACCGCTTGAAGCAGTTGGATTTATCGGGTACTAGCCGGACCTACTCAGCCGTACCGGTTACGCTTGATGGGGTGTATGGCGTGTACCCCAACCCAATAGCTTCGAATAACTTCACGGTCTCCCTGGATGAGCC
>NZ_FOLQ01000083.1 GCF_900112365.1 Spirosoma endophyticum
CCGGAAAAGTCATATTTTTCAGCGAGCCCAAAGTGGCTAAAACCATCTCTTCTCTTTTCACCCGCATCTGTCCACTTTTACTTGACGACGTACAGTATACAGTCACGAACACAATGAACCCATTGAGCTACACTTCGACCGAAAATCTATCACAGGCGGAGCTACTGAATCCCCCACTTTTTTACTGGGTTACGGGGCGACGCGTTTACTGCCTAAAGGTGGATTAAAACCTGACAGCAACGCAGAGCGGTATACCAAGGTTGGTAATTTATTTGATTACAGCGTTGTCCTTAACGCAGTGGATGAGTGGCTAAGCGGATTGAAAAGTGAGCAGTTTAATAAGCGCGTTGCGCCAGCTCTGTTTGATTTATTAGCCTTGAAAACCGGGGATAAATTAGAGGTTAAACACGGCAAATTACTCATAAAGCAATTTGATGACGACTTTGTCATCGATGAAGTTAGTGATGGATTTAAAAGCATTATAGCACTGGCATCCGATATTATGCAGGCACTGTCGGCTGATAAGTCAAGCTATCATTCTACACAAGGCATCGTACTAATTGATGAGCTTGGCAATCATTTGCATCCCCGATGGCGTATGCAGATTGTAGATTCACTGCGCCGTGCTTTTCCAAACCTACAATTTATTGTCACTACGCATGAGCCCTTGTGTCTTCGAGGGCTAGCACATGGCGAAGTAAACGTGCTGGTCCGAGATCAACAACAGGAGATAAGAGTACTCGACAGTAAGGTTCTACCTTATCATAACGCCCTGCGTGTCGATCAGTTGCTGACCTCAGATCTGTTTGGCCTGCTGGATACCATAGATCCTAAAATTGAGAAAACATATAAAGAGTATTATGCGCTCTTGAGCAAAAATGACAGAACGATAGCGGAAGAGGATAAAGTAAACGAACTGAAAATACAGCTAGTGTCCTTACCCCGTTATATGAGCCAGTTTTGACTGGAGCTTAAGCCGCCTGCCGGTATTCAACGGGCGTCATAAACTTCAATGCTTGAT
>NZ_FOLQ01000048.1:0-1543 GCF_900112365.1 Spirosoma endophyticum
GCCCCCGATGGTGGATAATGTGATTGTCCATTGCGTACAGATACCGCCAGTTGGGAATTTTACCCCCCACAAACTCCGCCTGCTCGAAAAGTTTCGCGTCGGGGATGGTTGTGATGGTTTGCCGCATAAAGGCGTAGAGCGCTTTCACCTCATCCAATACCTGTTGCTTAGTGACGGCTTTCGAGAGGTTCCGGCCCTTTTTGTAGGGATTGTCAATGCCCAGTCGGGCCGACAGAAGCATTGTGGTGAACTCGCAGCAATGCCGCCACTGCTCGGCAAAGCTCATCGCTTCGGGTGTATATTTAAAGTCGTATGCTTCGGCTGGCATCTGGGTGGCCGTGATTAGGGTAAGCTGTTCGGACCTAGCCCAGGCCTCAAGCAACTCCCGGCGAACGCGTTGGGCTTCGGATTCGAGGTCAATGGTGGCAGGGTGGGCAAGGGCTGCCGTTGGCAGCAGGCTAGTGCCCAAGAGGTTCTTGAGGAAACGGAGTCGGTTCATGTCCGTAAGTTGCCAAAAAGTTGATTATGAGCCAAGTAAACTAAATATAATGGTTTTGGGCGCGTTGAGATCGAAGCCCCACTAAGTTAAGGATACCATTTCAGTATCCTATGAAACGTACATTGCTTAAAGCAGATGAATGAAGATTCTAACGTCTCACGGGGGTGCCTTTTTATAAGACAGTGATTTTTTACTACTGACCGACACAAACAGTCGTATACGTATTTGACATTAGAAGGATCTAGTAGATATACAAATTACAATAATGATAGCAACGGAAAAAACGCCAAATGCACCAGCAAAAACGTAGCGGTAAAGCTTTACGCACTTAGTTTTTTCGGCATCAGCTAATACAAAATCAAATCTTTTTATAATTAAGGGTCCTAACAATTGTCGGTAGAAAAAATAAGGTATAACTCCTGTGAGTAAGGAAGCTTTCAAAAAATCGAGATGCAAAGGGCCCGATAGCCTCGCTAGCACTCCTCCCAACAGAATGAGTATTGCCATGTAGTACAAGTACAGTGCAGCCAAGAATCGCTTGAAACCAGCTTCTTTTGCTAATTTAGGTGGTATCTCTATAGTAGCGTCCAAGTAAGCTCCCTGTTGAAGATCAATAAGAAAGTGCTTAAGATTGAGCATTAGTAAATTATTATACAAGTGGTATTAAGTTAGTTAAAGCCCCTGCTCTTAGGCTAACTACTCGTATATGATCCGTCTTGGACTTGCAATAGTATACTGGAGATATTTTTCAGGCAGCCATCTGAGAGGTGTAAAAATAAGATTCCTGTTGAGCGGGAGTTTGGTAATTCAAGCTTGAATGTCTCCGCCGACGATTATACCAGCCCTCAATATACTCGAAGGTGGCTAACCGGGCAGCGGCCCGCGTTGGAAAGTCAGTATGGTTCACTAATTCGCTTTTGAATGTTTTGAAAAAGCTCTCAGCTACTGCATTGTCCCAGCAATTGCCTTTACGACTCATACTTTGCACGACAGGCAGGCCTCTCAACTGATCCCGAAATTCAGTGCAGGCATACTGGACACCAC
>NZ_FOLQ01000048.1:1553-18306 GCF_900112365.1 Spirosoma endophyticum
CGATGGTGGATAATGTGATTGTCCATTGCGTACAGATACCGCCAGTTGGGAATTTTACCCCCCACAAACTCCGCCTGCTCGAAAAGTTTCTCGTCGGGGATCGTTGTGATGGTTTGCCGCATAAAGGAGTAGAGCGCCTTCACCTCATCAAATACCTGTTGCTTAGTCACGGCCTTGGAGAGGTCACGGCCGTTTTTGTACGGATTGTCAATGCCTAACCGGGCCGACAGGAGCGTTGTGGTAAACTCGCAGCAATGCCGCCACTGCTCGGCAAAACTCATGGCTTCGGGCGTATATTTAAAGTCGTATGCTTGGGCTGGCATCTGGGTGGCCGTGATCAGTGTAAGCTGTTCGGACCTAGCAAAGGCCTCGAGTAACTCCCGGCGCACACGCTGGGCTTCGGATTCGAGGTCGATGATAGCGGGGCGGGCAAGGGCTGCCGTTGACAGCAGGCTAGTGCCCAAGAGGTTCTTGAGGAAACGGAGTCGGTTCATGGATGTAAATTGCCAAAAAGTTGATTATGAACCAAGTAAACTAATTGTAATGGTTTTGGCCGCGTTGAGATCGTAGCCCCACTAAGTTAAGAATACCATTTTGCTACGCTATGAAACGTACATTGCTTGAAGCAGACGAATGAAGATTCTAACGTCTCAAGCGGAAGCCTTTTTTGAGAATGCCATAATAACTTTTCTAATAAAAGCTGATCCAGCTATGGCTAAAGAGAAGTAATACATACGTTGATCAAACCGTTAAGCGTTATCTTTTCACTCAGTGATGCATTCAGGCTAGATATACGATCCAATATGCCTACCCATTTATCGCATTAACAAGTAAACGCCGATTAAACTCGTCACTACACCGATCTGGCGTAAGTGCCTTCTGCCTTGACTCGTTTCCACCAGTAGAAGCCCGCCAAAGGCACCAATCAAATGAAGACTAACCGTTGTAATTAAAAAGCCAAGGATGTATTCCGTGATCCCCTCGGTTCGGTTCATTTCTGAGACATGGGCGAACCCATGGCAAAAACCAAAAATACCCACCCCAAAACTAGCTACGAACCAACCAGTCGGTTGATCAATAGTGACAGCTAGACCCAGCATCAGTACCGACATCGCAATAGCTGTTTCCAAATACGGGATCATGGGGTAGATTATTCCCGCTACACCACCCAGAACCATCATCCCGGCAAAACAGGCTGGCACGATATAAATCGAGCGCCCCCCCAGTTGGGCACTCCAAGCCCCTACGGCCAGCATAGCCAGCAGATGGTCTAAACCTGTGAGCGGATGCAACAAACCCGTGCCACCCATACCATGACCCCAACAAGGCTGAATCCACAATAGCAGGAGGCTGATTAACAAGCATCCCTTAGCTAAGGGCGCTCGTCGGATGTTGTTTCGTTTTCTTATGATCATTCAGAATAAGCCCTAAAGCAAGTATGGCTGGAATCATGGGAAACAAGGCCGTATACATGCCAGAAAAGTAGGTGTAAGGCACTCCCTCCTGAACCATGCGAACAACCGGAAAAACCAGTAAATGAGTGGGCTCGCCGACAATCATGCCTACGATCATGAACCATAAAATAAAGTTGCCGAAAGCCTGCCTTTTCCAAAGGCTATAACCCGCGAACACCCAAACAAGAGGACCAATCAAAGTGATCAGATATTCAAATTCAGCATCACTCCAGGGATGGTGTGAAATGGCGGCAATACTTCGATTAAAATGCGTCAATACTTCCTCCCCGACATGGCCATAAAATAAAGCGAGTAAGAGCAGATATAGCGGAGCAACTTTATGGGGATCGGCGCTATTGTGAGCGGTTGTTTTTCGCCACCCGATGAGGCCACCCATCATGGAGCCAATGATGACACCAACTGGAAGCGGCCCCGCCTGAATGTACAAGGTAATTGCATACACGGCCCCAAAACTGACAAATAAACCCGACCATAAGTTGATCCGTCGAGTTGTCATTGACTCAATAGGTTGGGCAACGGCCGACGTTGGAGTTGACTTGGCCAGGGTTAATAAGCCCCAGGCGCTAAGCAAAAATTGCCCTATACCAATAAAAACACCCAGGAAATAGCTATGCGGGTATCGCGTTAACTGGGTTAGTTCTACGCCCACTTGGATCAAGGCTTCAAGGCCACAAAAGAGAAACCCCCAAAGCGCGAAGAACAGCCCGGTGGCAGGCTGTTTGATGAGCAAGTAGCCCCCCACTAAAAGCAAACAGACGGGGAGGCAAACTTGGATAAGGAACCAGTGGCTATAGGTGTTGGCCATGTGAGCCTGGAACAGGGTAGGGTACTGCGCCTGAACGAACTCACCATAGTGAGCTGCATAGCGAACGGTACTTAATCCCAATAGAGATACAATATTTATTAGGTAATAAACAACGACCCGTGGAGGAATTGGCTCTGATTTAGCCCGTCGAATCCAAACCAGTAGGGCTATTCCACTCAGCAAACTATACTCTAGGCCTACACCTATACCGGCTTGGGTAAAGAGACTAACCGAAACGGTGATCGCCAAGCAACCAATCCATAATTGAGGGGATAAATTGGTCCTGTTCATGAGTTCGTTGGGTTGAGTGGTTGGTTCAACAGTCGATCTTTAATGTGTTTTTTACGCTGTTGAATAAACTGTAGATACCCCATCGGGGTCAGGTCAAGCACTTTTTCTAACATGGGCTGAGCCACGAACGGATAGACACACAAAGCGACCATATCGGTAAAAAACTGCTGGGCTTCGTTAGCGGATGGAAAATGTTTTGCGAATTGGGTTAAATTGATTCGATGGTTACCGGCAAATACATCGATCATTCGTTGTGGATCTCGATTAATTTCGTGCAGCACAAATGCGGGTATTGTCGGGTTAGCCGACAGCGCGTCCAGGGTATGGTCAACGTAGTGGATGACGATCTGATTGAGGGGTAGTTCACTGGTTAGGATTAGCTCAATTTTAGCGATAAACAGGTCGAGGGCTTGTTGGAAAACTTGTTGGAATAGCTCCTCTTTGGTTTTAAAGTAATAGTGCAGCATGGCTTTATTGATGCCAGCTTTGTCGGCGATCTCTTGCATGCGGGCCCCATGAAGCCCTTTTTGTTGAAAGATGGTGACCGCTTCGGTTAAAATCCGACTTTGAGTAGATTCCTGAATGATAGCCATTAACTAACCAGTTGGTTAATGGCAAAGGTATATTAATTTATTGAAACATCCCTATAAAGAAGTTGAGCCTCAACAAATTCATCCTTGTTGGTTGAGAAATCCGAGGCTTCGTCTGATATATGACCTAGCTGTTGACCGTATTATTAAACGCCCATATATTGAAACAGATGTATGATGATCCTGTAGCTGGGGTATTCTTTATACCTATCAAGCGGCCAGCAGGGACTGACCGTCGCCACTGCGGTCCAGTTCGTCCCAGTTCACTCCGGCCTACACTAACCGGTTGCTCAATTGTTTTAACTGCCTATTTAGTACCGATTTATTTTGCTGGCAGTAGTGAGGTATCCCCTATAACTTTAATCAAATCCTTAATCATGATACATACGGCCAGATTTATGGAGCGATATAGGCAACGCATCTCCTCCGGTCTGTTGATAGGCTTGATCAGTATCGCCTGCACGGATCATACGCCGCCGACCGATCCTCCACCAGCTGTAGTCAATTGCCAACTCGCCAATGGCATGACTCGCCCCTACCCCTGCGAGTTTACCATTGAGAAATTAATTTTTTTGGGTAATGATGGCTCAACAATAGGCGAAGTAACGCCTACTGCTTCGCACATTACGCTCTCCATTGCTAAAGCAAAAACCAACACGCTCAGTGGAAATGCCGGCTCGATTACGTACGTGGTGAAAGCGGTTGTTCGTCGGCAGAATGCTCCTTCTTTTGCCGTTACTTCCGGGTATGTCCTTAGTTTCGCCTTTGTCACGAAAGCGCTTCAGTCGGACCCTAGACCCATCCTCACCGCTACACAAGGATTTCCGATGGCCATTAATCAACAACTGGAAACATCGTTTGAGCTCAGATTCAACTATTCGAAGTCGGGTTCATCCGTAACCTTTGAAAATGGCCCCCAATCATTTTTTATTGAAAACGACGTAACCACCACTAAGTTTGCGACTGTCAGCAGCGTACCCGTAAGCGATAAAGCAGAGGCATCGATCAACCTGCTTCCGGCCATCGTGGAGTAAGGAATCTTAGGTCTAATGGCAGAAAGGCAGGGAAATTTGGGGTTCGCAGTTGTGGCGGGTGTTCGATCAGTTATGACGTTTCTGCGTGAATTCACCGTCTCATTTAGGAGGGTTTTGTGGAACAATTATTTTGAATACCGGTCAAGTGGCCAACAGTCGGTGCGCCGACCCGGGTCTGCCGTCGCCACCGCGGTCTAGTTAAAGAGTCGAGAGGAAAAAACGCAGGATTCCAACCAATAGGAAAAAATCCAGGTCTTACAAAAAAGCCCTTTCTGCTATGAACTCTAAACGTACTGCCATTCTGCTACTTTGCTTACTGTTAGGATGTAAAGGCTCAGGCATAGAGTTAGGAGAAGTAGCCGCCATGACAAAGGGTTACCTTTTTATTGACAACTTCAGTAAGTCTTGCGGAGGTGGTGGCTTAGTAACGCTCATTAATTCGGACTCCTATTTGGCTATCAACTCAGTGCCAAGAGAGTTTGAAGGTAATTCTACTACACCTTTGCCAGTTTGGATACGCTATGAACGAGCGGCTCCAGATACGTGCACCCAAGCGACCAATCGGATCAAAATCCTGTCGATTCGTAAACGAGAGTAAGAACAAGTTTTTCCAAAACGCCTGATTTGAGCAGCAGAGTCATGAAAAGCTTTTCTCACAAGCAGGAGCATTTAGTGAGATTAGACTTGACACTTTTCTGAACAAATGTTACTTGGCTTCTTGTCCAGTAAAAGCTAGCAAGTCCACATTGTCTCTGATGGCTAATTCTATTCACCCTTAAAAGTCAGTCGAGGTTGCCAGAGCTTTCTCTAATGAGGCAATCAGACTCCGGTTATGTTGGTCGATGGCCCTGTATAAAGCTGTGTAAGGGGCCTGGTTTTGAGCAGCATTCGGGAGTTGGTATGATTGCAGCGGATTACCTTCCACCTTCAGATCCGTCAGGCTTATCTGGTATTTACCCTCCTTCACCTTGACGCTGAGCGTGTGCTCCATGTTGCCCTGCCAGTCAAGCCCTTGATATTTAACAGGTGTTCTCTGACTGCCTGTTCCCGTCAATACCCCACTTGATGAATCGTTTACCTGTAAGACGTCTTGTGGGGCATTGTACGTTTTGACAAACCATTTACGAGCCCGTTTGAAGAGCTCATCTTTAGTGGCACCCTCCACGTTGTTGTTGACTTGATAAGCGGGCTTACCCTCCGAGTCGAGGGGAATGATGCCGTTCAGTTTATCATCCTGAACCACGCTTTTTTGAGCGATGACGGGTAGGGTCAGTAGCAACGAGACCAGAAAGTAGAGCGGCTTAAGCATAGACGAGTGTTGGATTAATTGATGAACAGCAAGGTCGCTTAAATATCTGAATTTCACCCTGTTTCAGAAATTATTAAAGCGCAATGAGTATCATTAGCTTTCCATGAATTGAAAGCCAATGGCGATAGCAGGGGTGTGATCTAATTTGGCAAGTTCCACTTATAGCTTAGTAGGCCAGTGCACGTTACCAGTTGATCATCAAGCTTACCCTACACAGACAGCTACGTTGTTACATGTGTTTGGTCAGACGAGTGCTTGAGTAGCCCCCCCATTTTTCAAAGACGGCCGTATTGATCATACCTCGCCACTTCACAAAGAAGGGCTAGTGAATTCACTAGCCCTTACTTACCTTCCTCTTTTTTTAAACCAAACTTATTTTTGGCAGAAATGCTAATGATTTTACTTAACTTTTATGTATGCTCTGTATAGTTCTTTACCCGCAACTATGCTGGCTCACTACATTGAGTCAGTCGCGCTAAGGTTTCACCAACGCGACGCCTGGAAACCAGCAGCTGGTGTTTATCCACCAATTTTAGATAAACCGTCTTGGCATCCACCTTCCTTACTTGCTCGATATAACCAGGATTGACCAGCGTGGATTTGCTCAGGCGAATAAAGGTGGGTAACTGGGCTTCAAACCATTTCAGTGTACGACTGACTAGTAAGGGGGTAGGATTGGCATCCAGATAAACATTTGTATAGTTTCCATCTCCCTCCAGGCGTACGATGAGTTGAGCGTCACGGATATGGCGATAGCCTGGTAGTAGAAAAGGGATTTCTGGTTTGGAGGAAGGAAGCATTCTTTCGCATTAAAAGTGAATAGACCGTGCGGGGCCTATTCACCACCCATTTTCGTTTCAACAACCCTGATTGTCAAGGTAGACAAAGATAGGAATTCTACTTTATGAATATGTTACCCTTCACCTATAAAAATATTATTACAGAAAATACTTGTTCTTTTTTAAGCTTAAATTGGCACTAGCTTGATCCAGTAAGATAATTTATTGACTAAACGTAACAATAGCTATTGTTACGGTGTGAGTTGTTTGAGAAGTCGCCTAAACCGTTCCTGTAGTCCATCCAAGGCGTGCGCTTTTCGTACGATCGGTTGAGGGCTAAGGGTATTCAAGTCGAGGAAATACCTATAATCATCATTCCGGTCCTCATTAAGGCTCTTCTCAAACGAATTGACTGTAGGATGATCCTCAAGGGCTATTTGATCAATCAAGCTATTAATTATGGTGTACTGGGCAACAATTGTATCATTATCCGTATCGGCCGTAAAGGTTAAGAATGTTTCGATTTGACCGATCAGATCGGGTTTAATATCCTGGGTTTGCATAACTAAAACAATGAATTACATTCATACTTTAACTCAGTACGCTTCGTAAGGTTTTTATAGAAGCCAGACAGGTTTGGGCAATGTGAAGTTTATTAAGCCTGACCGATACGGTTTCTAACCTAAAATAGAGTTTTGAGCCGATGACTATACAGGGGGGCCGAATTACACCCCTCATTCCTTAGAATAGGCTTAACAGTCTCAGCCATGGTTGAGACTGTATTATAAAAATTCGCTATGGTTTATAATTTATCTATATGAATTAACATAAACTTGGAGTAAACAACCAAACAATATAAATTGCTTTTAGTATAGTAATATGTTGTAACTACGAAGTAGCTTATAGCCATCTTCATTAACTATCCGCTTGTCAACCATCAGTCATTTAAAACCATGAGTAAACGCTACTACCATCTGTGTTTAGTCGCCTTACTGGGGCTTATCTTCTTATCCGCTTGCACAACCAATTCAAACGACACCCCTTCCCCCGTCGGTGGTGCCCTGTCGGGAACCGTCCAGCTTTGGGATGATAAAACCAGTACACTGGCCGATAATAGTGGCGTAATAGTAACAGTTGATGATTTGACCGGTGTTAGTACCACTACGGACGCTGCCGGAAAATATAGTTTCGCTAATATTGCTTACGGCTTACATGATTTAACCATGAGTAAAGCGGGGTATGGCACCTACCGATTATTTGGCGTTTCGAATACCAGTTCAACCAATGGTACAATTTTGCCCGCTACTCAATTGGGTAAACTAGCGACGACAACCGTTATCTCCCTTACCCTTTCCGGCAATACGTACAATGGTACCTCTGGCGTGAGTGTACTCTACTCGATTGCTCCTGTCCCTATCGCTACAAACCGCGGCTATGTACGTTACTTTTTAAGCACTGATCCAGCGGTTTCCAGTACGAACTACATGTACACTTCAGCGGTTGTCTCGGTGCTTAACAACAATGTGACCGGTGGTTTTGCCAAAGAAGATCTCTTAACAGCTGGCTTCAAGAGTGGTCAGACGGTTTATCTTCGGCTTTATGGGGAATCCATTCAAAGTAATACGTACGTAGATCCGAACGTTGGGACGAGAGTGTTTCCCAACCTAAACCTTACGACAGTCGGAGCGGTCTCGTTTTTGGTACCCTAAATAAACTTAAGGGCATTTGGCTACGTAGGCAGTGCAGTAAATGTAGGTGTTTCAGTCATAGGCGGCATCTTAACAGTACTAACACGCGTTTGAGCGAGATCCGGCTCCCATACACTTATGACGAATAATCAGTTGGCAATTCTCCTTTACTCACCAGATAATCAATGACGATCCGCTCCAGTATATCCTGCACCGATTCGCCCGTATTGATTTTATGAATCCGTAACGCCTTACCGACGGGCTTACTCAGGAAAACATTGAAGTGATCCTTGGGCTCGTCTTTGGATTTTGCCGGTTTCTTGGGCAACTCCTCCCCTACCGGCACCACCTGCGTAATGACGGGCTTGGCAGGCTGGTCAAACTTTTCAAGAAACTTAGCTTTGTTATCGGGTTTGTCGCTCTTCATAGGTGGTAATGAATTTCCATGGCCAATAGTGAAATCTCCTGTTGCGCTTTCTCATCGTCAGATCCGAACACACCATTAGTCATAGCCGACCGTGTATACGAAACACGCTGTCCGATACGGGTCATTAGAATGGGTATATCAAACTTGGCCAGCATATCCAGCACGTCCCGCGTTACGGAATTGCGGTGCTGGACCTGGTTTAGAACGATACCCGACTTGGGAACGCTGGAGGCTTTTAAAATCGTGGCGGTCGCTTTCATAGCCAGCGCGTCAAGATAGCCCGGGCGGACGGGTAATAAAGCATAATCCGTTATCGCCAGCAGCTTAGGTAATTCTATATCATTACGTGGTGACGTATCGATCAGCAGTACCTGCGCATCAACCTGGCCAGCCAGAACCCGTTCCACACTAACCAGGTCAACGCCTTCCAGCATATCAGCTATATCCGTTAGACTACCCTGCGAGTCCGCATCGCAGATAGCCACCTTAGCGCCTTCCTTAGCAAAAAACAACGCTAAGTTTAGCGTAAGGGTGGTTTTGCCAACTCCTCCCTTCTGCTGGAGTATCGTGATTGTCTTCATTACTGCAAGTATAATTAAATAACTAGGTAACCAAAAAACCAGTCGACCAAATAGTTGAAAGACCAACTGGTTAAGTAGTCTTTTGGTAGATCGGTTATCTGGTTAAATAACCAAATGGTTTTTTAGTTAATTAGTCTTTTGGTTTTGTGGTTATTTGGTTAAATTCGAGTATGGCAACTAAGAAGGCAGAAAAAACTCTTTACCTTGATACCGCAAAGCCCGAAACACGCCGGATCATCTATGAGGCTATTCGGACCCTGAATGATGGGCAGTATACCATTGACTTAACCCGGCAACGCTGGCGAGTGGGTGCTGGCCAACGCGGTTATTATTGGGGTTACGTAGTAGTTGAGGTTGGTAAGCTTATCGACAGAGGGAGGGAGGAGACCGACAAAGTATTGAACGCACTGTTTCTATCGGAGCAGTGGACGATTGCCGGTACGTCGGTGAGAGTTGTTAAATCCCTTTCCGACCTGGACCCGGCCGGTGCCATGGATTACTTCAACGCCATTGCTGTGTGGGTGTATAATACGTACCATGTCCGCTTGGACGCGCCAGATCCAAATAGGAGCAGTAGAACGAATAGCAGGAGTGAGGACTAGTTTTCAAAAAACCTTTACTTAACGAATCTTAGCATTTCAGCGGCTACTTTCGCAGCTCCATACTGTTCGAACTATTATGCTCTTCACGGTAATAAAACAAAACCCCGACTAGTGCCGGGGCTTGTTGATGCTTATCCAACAATATGAAAAAATCATATGTTAGCTAAATCTAATTAAAAGTTACTGTGGGTCAAGTAGTTACGTGTAAAGTAGCTCAAATAGTTAGTTCAGAATGGAAGGCAAGCAACTGTTGGCCAAATTTTTAAGCCACCCAGTAAATAAGTAGGGGCACTATGAAGTCAGCCAGATTGATGACCGCACATTGTACGCAAGGTTGTGTACAACATTCATTGTACACCCCCGTATTGACCCAATTAGGTCAACAGTTGAGTGCCCTTCAGCGCACCTACCCCTGGCTCGGCAGTATACTCGACCGCCAAGAAATGAGTTAAAGCGCCCTGACGATTGTAGAGGGGCTCAATGCGCATGTGACACAGATAAGCGGAACCCGATTTATGATAATTCACCAGCTCAACTTCGACCGGTTGAGCGCCCCTTAACTGCTCCCGCACGTAGCCCAGCATCCTAGCGTCTGTAGCCGGGCCCTGGAGCAGGTTGGGATGTAGACCCACTACATCACTCGGCTGATGACCCGTTAGGCTACCAAAACTTTGACTTGTCCACAGGATCAGTTCGTTGGAGTCGGTGATGATGACCGTATGCCCCTGATTTAAGGCAGTGTGATACGACTGCTGCTGGTGAAGGGTTAGTGACCAGTTGAAAAGATGATGAAGTTGAGTAAACAAGGCTACATCTGTGCTTTGCTGCTGCTGTTGTGTGATCCACTGCTCTAAATCAACCAGCTCCTTTTGTTGGCGAAGTAAGATTAAGGCGCGTTGGGTCTTGTGGCGCAAAAGACTCTCGGCTTGCTGGGCCCTATAGCGAGCGATGGCTTTGGTCCATCCCAACGGATGGAGAAATAAACTAATCTGAGCCATTTCGTGTCGATGGCGTTTATCTAACTGAGATTCGGCTTGCTCTTCAGCGGCCTGATTATCTTTTAGTTCCTGGCGGTGGTTGGTTTGCAGGGCTAGGCGCAAAAGAGCCCATCCGGTCTGGGTGAACTGAGTTAATTTTTTAGGCATGGCGTGAATCGGCTTGACGTGTGACCTGCGGCTAAGACCATCCGCCGTTTGCACTAGAACGCCTAAAGCCCTGGCCTTGTTAAGCTAAGAGTCGTTGGAGACTAGCCTGTTCCGTGACTAAGGTTTGCTGGTGACGCTTCAGGGTAGCTTCGAGCTGATGCAGCATTCGACTTCGATGAGGCTCCCGGAGAATAGCCTTGGAAACGTGTTGAAACCGAAGCCTAGACTGATCAACTAGTTGTTCCAGACAGGCAATGCAGGTTTCGTGTCGTCGAATGCGTCGGATTCTTAGTACCAGGAGATGTTGGGTATAAAGGGCTTTGATTTCAACCGGGTCCGATAAGATCTGTTGCCAGGCTCGCTGGAGCTTCCTCAGGGCGGGCAAATGGGCTATTCCGGTTAACGCTTCTACCGGGACATCATTAAGACGGCCTGCCTCCAGGATCGAGACCTGTAGCAGCCGGTGCCCCTCTGCCGCGATATTATCCAGTAGACCCAGACCTACCTCTAAGTCGACCTCCCCAACGAAAGCCTCCCGAATTTCCCCTAGGGCATCAGCGGTGGTAAAGAAAAAGATCATAACCTGTTACTCGTTATGAAGCTGATTCTGATAGTCCATCAACTCTTCCTTTGTGGCAAACAAACTCGTTCGGTGCGGCAAAAGCTGAACGGTTACATTGACCCGTGCCTCGCCCGTATGCTCACCCATTGGCTTTAAGCCGTACACAGCCGAGGTTATAACCAACTCATGGGTTTCTTTAGGTTGGCGAATAAGTAAGGTATTGGCCAGGCTCCCATCTAAAATAATCTGCATAATGATTCCCTGAAAGTAGGGAAATTCATGGGTGGCTCCGAAAGGTTGATCCACCCAGACGGTATCACCCACCTTAAAAGGAACATCAACGGGTTTTAATGTTAGGTGCATGCTGGTAGCGAGTTAGCAAGTAACTTGACCGACAGCTTATAAGGCAGAACAGGAGCGGCGAAGGGACTCAGAATGAACTGATTAGTAGAGCAACTCCAACAGCAAGGATTATGTTCATAAACGCTTGGATATACGTCTCACAGAGTTGGCCTGGGTAATGTCTTACTTACCCAGGTTCGAGGAGGTCGTACTATCTGGGTAGTAGATGAGGGAACGTATTTATCGAAATGGATCAGTACCCATTCAGACGATCTATACTTAACAAGCCCGTCTATTCAGCTATTCGGAAGTGAGCTGTCCGGAACTTTCCAAAATGGCAAAGGGCGGGGTCATCAGAGAAAAATAGGCCTAAAAGTGGGGGTATTTCTGGACAAGCGCCACTGAAGCAGCAGGTTATATGCAAACACAGGTGCAATTTTTTAACTATTTGATAATCAAGGCTAGCTTGCTTTTTGTAGTTGGGTACACAGATGGCTGACTAACAGTTTAAATACACCACGGTTGGGCATAGGCAGTGGCTCAAGTTGAATTTACTGGCGCTTATTCTTTTCCCAATGCTTGGGTCTCATTCAGCAACTTATCACAGCGCTCCATTAATTCTTTGGCCCGTTTTATAGACGCTTTTTGAGAGGTCAGCGTAGCTATCATCTTTATTTTGGCTTGACCAGCGGCTTCCAGTAGGTTGCCTACCTCAGCTAGCGGCCGATCAAAGACCGTCTGATTACTTTGCAATAAAACGTGAAAGCGGGCACTAGCCATAGTGGTCATGGAAAGGTAACCACAAGGTAAGATATGAAACATAATTAACCTATTTTTCCCGTCCTAATGTTGCAATAAGGCCGCTTCCCATTCGCGCTGAAGCAACTGTAGGGATCTTTTTATAGGCTGTCCATCAAAGGCTTCAACAGGTAGCCAGATGGCGTTGCCCTGGGATTCTGAGAGCTTTACGCTGATTAGTTGCCAGCCATTCCTAACCAGCTGAGAGAGCGAATCCAGACAGGTTTCAATGGTTTCTCCTCCATAACTGCATTCGTAATACTCTCCCTGGGGATCGGAACATGAAAAATATACCAGTACCATATAGACTGAGTTTTCGTTTTGCCAGTATGCGAATTAAAAACAGAAGCAGCCCAGAAGGGCTTATGTTTCGCCTGAGTTATCTAACGGCTCGCAGGTCTATTTATCCATCATAAAAGGCAAGCAGTGTTGAGGGGGTAGTGCTACTATCTACGTGAAGTAAAGGTTGAAAAGGAAAGGAAAAATACAACTTAGATCGGCAGGGGTCGACTCACTGTCAAACGGTGTTTGCGCTGTTTTTGTCGTCTGCAAAACGGTGTCATTTTACTTTTAGCAAGATGTGTTTTTGTCCTACAAAAACCTCCCCAGCCCTATAAACCTCTAGCCTCCGAAGTTGGCAGATCCACAAAACAGACACCTTCGTTTTGTACAATGGTGGAGTTTTATGCAGCAGAAAACATATCTTGTTAATAATGAAAAGGTGAGGTAGCAGGCAGAGAAATTTACGGTTGTTGCATTAGCGCAATCAAGGGTTTCCTAACGCGAACAACATATCTTGCTGATAGGGTAATCAAGAGTTTTCAGGCCCGCAAAACACATCTTGCTATAAGCTTAATATGGAGTTTTGCTAATAAGAAAACACATCTTGTTAATAGTGAAAAAGTGCCAGTGTGGTAGTGGGTAAACGGGTATAAAGTACAACGGGTACGCGGGGTAACGGTACTGCAGGATAGTGGTTTTTAGGGTAAGTGGGTAGTTAGTACTTTGGGATAGTGGGTAATTGGGGTAACGGTACAGTGGGTTATTGGGTAGTCTTTATTCGACATTAGCACCCCAGCATTTGACCGCCCAATGCCAGACACAGCCATACCCTAAGTCATATTGAACAGCGTTTAGGGCTTTAATTAATTATATCGATTACCATCATAAAAGACCTGAAGTGCCCGCAGGATTGCATTATTGGGGAGTGTCATCACCGACTGATCGCCAGAGTCCAACTTGACCACCTCCTGAATCGCTTCCAGGTTGCGTTGCGTAATGGTCTCGTAGCCCATGGCCCACTGAGGGAAAAGACGCTGGCTGATCGGCCGATTGATGACTTGTGAAACATTGTTGTGTCTGGGATCTAGCGCGATGCGCTGATAGAGGGATTCAACTGCTTGTTTATTCCCTTTAACGTAAAGTAAAACTTCGGTAATCCCTAATTGGCTATTCTGGCTCCGACTATAGGCGAGCAAGCTCAGTAGCTCGGCTTCCTCAAAGGGGTTTACGGCCACACTGAAGTAGATCAGAGAGGTATCCAAACACCAGTTTATTTATAGAGGCAAATACACTCTGAAGGTGGCTCCTTGGCCGGGCTTACTACTCGCCGTAATCGCCCCGCCATGATTAGCCACCACCTTTTCACAAATCGCTAAGCCAATGCCCGTACCCCCAAACTCACTTTTTCCGTGCAGCCGCTGAAAGACCTGGAAGATACGGTCCAGGTACTTCTCGTCGAAACCAACCCCCTGGTCGACTATCTCCAGGCAGTGGTAGGCCTGGGCAGAACGAGTGGGTTTGACCCCAGTCGGCAGGTCGCTGGCGGCGACTTGGCCAGCCCGGATCTCAATCTGAGGCACGGCACCCGGTTGGCAAAACTTGATGGCATTCCCCACCAGATTCTGCAACAGTTGCCCCAGTTGCGAAGCGTCACCAGACACCGTGGGTAAGGAACCTACCACCACGACGGCTCCTGTTTCCTGAAGGCGCAACTCGAGTTCGGTTAAGACCGTCTGAAGCACCTCATTGAGGGGCACTAACTGAGTGGATTCCTGTTGGATGGTAATGCGGGAATAGGTCAGTAGGTCTCGAATCAAGGTCGACATCCGGCTGGCCGCCCACTGCATGCGCTCCAAGTAGGTAAGGCCCTCTCCTAATTGGGGGCCATACTGGTTCTTGAGCAGATCGCCAAATTGCTGCACCTTGCGCAAGGGTTCCTGTAAATCATGACTAGCAATGTAGGCAAACTGGGTCAAATTGTCGTTGGACCGTTGCAGGTCGAGAATGGAGTCATTCAACTGACCGGTACGCTGTTGCACTTGTTGGTCTAATTGAGCTGATAAGTCCCGGAGACTAGCTTCGCTTTTTTCAACCTGCTGCTGGGCCAGCACCTGGTCGGTCACCTCGACAGCCACCGCCATAACGCCCGAAATACGCCCCGGGCCGGCCGACTGGTCAGCTTCTCGATAGGCCACATACAGTAAATTGATATAGATGGTTTTCAGGCCCTCAGGACGCGGCAAGTTAACCGGAATGCCTTGAGCGGAATACGATTCGCCCGTGGTAAATACATGATCCAGTAAGGCTTCGTAACCCTGATGTTTCGCTTCGGGTAAGCCCTCAAACATGGGTTTATCCATGACATCCGTGGCCGGTCGACCCCAGAACTCAATCATGCGCTCATTGGCCGTCTCTACCACATGCTGGGGTCCCTTATAGATGCACATGGCCATGGGTGATTTGAGAATCATGTTCCGCAGGTTACGCTCACTTTCTTCCAGCGCCATTCGGGCTAACACCTGCTGAGTCACTTCGGTACAGACCACCGTCACACCGGTGATACGATCATCCTGTTCATAGAAGGGCTCGTAAACAAAGTCAATGTAGGTCTGCTCCAGCTGCTCATGGCGCACTAAACGTACGGGTAGCTCTTTGGCGATGAACCGCTCACCTGTCCTGAAGACCCCGTTTAACAATTCTTCGTAGCCCTGGCCACGAGCCTCGGGAAGGGCCTCGAAGAGCGGTTTATTGATGACCTGTTCCCGGGTTCGGTTCCAATAGGTTAACACACTCTGATTGGCCAGGGTAATAATAAATTAGGGGCCGTAGAACAGGGCCATCGCCACCGGTGCCTGGTCAATGAAGGTGTGAAACAAGCGATCTTTGAGGGCTTGATCGAAGGGCTCAGTCATAGAGTAGCTTTTTTTAGCCTGCTAAAAGAGCCGGGTAGGTTAGTGGCGTAGCAAACGTATAACGTAGGCACCCTGGGAAGGTTTGACCCAGCTCCAAAACAGATCGTACACTTTTGTCGAAAACAAAGCCGCCCTCCTACAAAACCGAATGGAGGCTACCCTTGGTAGACGGGTTTAAACGGCCTACTTGGCTTTGTTACAGAAGCACTGGTCAGGTTTGCTGTCCATTAATCGATCATTACCCGATCTAGCAAACGCTTTACCTGCGGAGCCTGGAACCTGCACCCGCGCGCATTTTTTGTTGAGTTACGGGGCACAATCTATGTAGGATATGTAGAAAATGTAGGCCCTAAAACATCTTTTTATTTTTTACACTTCCTGTGACTACCTGACAAATCATCCGTTTAACCATAAACCCATTAAAGCCCAGTCAGGGAGGACTGGGCTTTAATGGGTCTAATTGGACTTGATATCGTCACCAATTATCCTTTATAGGGCCGCAACCAGAGTGTAATGAGTCCAATCAGCACAGCCAATTCAGGCATGATCTATTTTGTAAATTTTATCCACAGGCCTATGGTGCTGACCGTGAATGAGCGCAAAAAGAGGTGTGCACAGGCCTTTTCTGTGCGCGTAGGTCATCACGAGCAAAACGTCCTTTTATAGCGTGCTTTAAGTACGTTTAGTATGTTCTACAGCCTGCCAAACATACCCCTTTTGTCCGTTTTGTAGGGTAGTCGTATGGGCGTTTTGAATAGAAAAATTTCTTCTTCAATAAGTCTATTTACAGCTAATAGACGTACATGGGACTATATTTATGAAGATAGTTGTAGACGATAAACCATGAGTTGACTTGTCCTGAACCCCTAAAAGTGAGCCAGTGAAAAGTAGAGTAAAAAAAACTAACTTTCACAGGTTTATAAAAGGGAAATGAAAGCAGCACGATTCACCGAATCGCAGATTGTGGCGATTCTCAAACAGCAGGACAGCGGACAAACCGCTCCGGCGGCCCGGCGTCGCTCAAATCAGCCGGGAGCACGGCATTAGTGAAGCCACCTTTTACGGATGGAAAGCCAAATTCGGCGGTATGCAGGCTTCAGAAGTCAAACGGTTAAAAGACCTCGAAGAAGA
>NZ_FOLQ01000036.1 GCF_900112365.1 Spirosoma endophyticum
GGATGAGTCCCAACTCATCAATATGCCAGTGTTTAGTCAGCTCACAGCCGCCGTAAGCCCACTTGCCACCCTACTTATTGCAAATTAGCTCGCGTTGTTTCCTGGTAGCCATGCCTTCATTCGGTTGCTATAACAACCAGCCGTAAGCATCCCTTTCTACGTAGTCTGCCCAGCCTTAAAAAACCTTACTCGACCTCACCTGTTATTAAGTAGGCGCTTTTTTAGAAAACACGCCTTACCTATGGATAACGAAACTGTCAAACAAGACCTCTATCAGGCCATCCACGAATTTCTCCAGTTGGATCAGACAGCTGATAATGAAACGATAAGCACCTCATTCGTCCCTATTAAAGTATTTGCCGACGAACTACCGGTGTATCCTAATCCGCAGACACAGGCGGAAGTCAACGCCTATGATCTGGCCCATCAGGCGAGCGATGCGGATTTACTGTATTTTTCGGCTGTAGAGAGCGTCACAGACTCCATTGGGGAACGGGATGCAAGACTCAGCCGGTTACAGACCAGGGCGAAGGAAATTGAGCGTATTCTTCGCGCCGATTCGTAATGGGTGGGCATTTAGTTTTAATTATTTAAAAAAACAGGGGCCTTATTATCTTAAAAGCGACTACCCTACACGGTTTACCAAAAGGGTACGCCTGGCCTGAATCTAAACATACTCAAAGCACGGCTATAAAATGGCGTTTTGCCCGTAATTACTTGCTGTCCACACGCCCACAGAAAAGACCCCCTATACACCCATTTTGAACTTATCCACCACCATCCCCTCAGCCCTGTGGATAAAAATTTACAAAAAGGAAAATTGCCTGATTTGGCCCGGCTGAATGTACTGATTCATTGTACTCATCGTACTCCGCCTGCGACCCTATAAAAGGGAATCGTTGTTAGTGGTCAATCAATTATTCTCGACTAAGTAACTAGAAGATACAAAAGCTTGACAGGCTGCATCGATCACTCACCAAACAGGCATTTAGGAATCGATTCGTGCCAGTAAGTGTGCTATCTTCATGTAAAATGATACCGCTTATTCCCTATTGGAAATGTACCCTTGACTCTCCGCTTACTCGGCAACAAGTTCTTGCTGAGCTAGCGACTACGTATGATTTTGTTTCGACGGATCAACGCATTCACCAACCAATACAAGACATAACGGCTCCTGCCGAATTTCAAATAGAGCGTATTATTGGCTATCGTAATCCATTCTTGCCTCGAATTTATGGGCGGATTTACCCTGCCGAAACGGGTAGCCGAATTCAGATTGTTATGACGTTATCACCCATTTCCTGGATACTTATGCTGGGGTCTGTTGGGTGGTTCGCCCCACTAAGTAAGGTCATTATAGATGAAATTATTCATTCGGACCTTTTCGGAAAACCGGCTGCGATAATTGCCATTGCGTGCCTGGTTTTTATACTTGGTTTTGGCATAGAAGCCCTGATGGCCCGTCGGCTTCTGGAAGATCTATTTCAGGTTGACTAAGCCTGTTGCCTCACAGCAGACCAGCGGCAGTTTTTCAGTGGATGGCAAAAGCAAGAGGACCAGGGTTCTAGCCTTCTAATTAACTCCTTTTATTCCACTAATTCCGGCTAAAAAGGGAGCTTTGGTGGTCAGGATCAGAAATGACCAAATGGGAAGAAAAAATAAAAAGATGTTTTATAGCCTGCATTTCCTACACAAACTACATAAATTGCTTTATGATCAAAACAGCCGACGGGCTTTATCGATTGTCAAAATGCTGCACAAGGCTGGCAGGAATTATACCCAGATAGCCGAGCACCTAAATGGAACGGGCTTTAAAACGCCCAGGGGTGCGAGTTTCAGGCTACGCAGCTCATGCGACTGATCAAGCGGAAAGAAATTGAAGTAGATTAGTCCTACCTATCAATACTGAAAGGAGATACGAACATTTCCCTTTCTATTTAGTCTATTAATCTTTTACCCTTTCGTAGTTTCCTCGATCAACATACCTCTACGCAATGACTGGCTCCAATAAGCCTTTTGACAAGAAGACCCTGCATGAGCGTCTGGATGTAAACTTTGCCCTGAGAGCGGCCGGGCTGGGGGTTTGGGAAGTAGACCCGACGACGAATCTGGTCATCTGGGATGATCAGTGCCGGGAGATGTTCGGATTGGCTAAAGATAATTTACTTCCCTACGAGCAAGCCATCCAATACATCCATCCGGAAGATGTCGAGGGGGTCAAAAAGGCCGTTGCCTGGGCGATGAACTCCGAGTCAGGAGGTGACTATGACCTGACTTATCGCACAATTGGAGCCGATGACGGACTACTGCGATGGGTCAGATTTAGTGGACAGGGCTACTTCAACGAGGCCGGTCAGGTCATCCGGTTGGCGGGGATAGCGCAGGATGTAACGTTGCAGATGGCGGCTGATCAAAATCAACCGCATTTACTGGCTTCCTTTGAACAATCCCCTGTTGGGATTGCCATGATTACCGACAACCAGAAATTGATCTTTCAGATGGCGAATCCCTTATACAGCGCTCTGGCGGGCCGTAATCCCCAAGAGCTGGTGGGGAAGCCTTTGCTGAAAGCGATTCCAGAGCTAGCCGGGCAGGGCTTTGATGAACTTTTAAAACGAGTGATGCGTACTGGTGAGCCTTTCATGGCTCAGGAGGCTAGAGCCGAAATTCGGCGCGGAGATCAGTTTGATTTCATGTATGTCGACTATCACGTTCAGCCCCAGCGCAATTCAATAGGCACCATTACCGGTGTGCTCATCGTGACCATTGATGTGACCAACCAGGTACTGGCCCGCCAAAAAGTAGCAGAGAGCGAAGCACACTTGCAGCTCTTACGGGATACGGTACCAGCCATGATCTTTTACCTGGATGCCGAGCAGCGCTACCAGTCGTATAACGGGGTCTTTATGGATTGGTTTAAGGTCAATGCTACCGAAGCGATTGGCAAAACGGTACGGGAGTTCCTCGACGAGCAGGCCTACAAGAGCGTACGGCCTTATTTGGATAAAGCTTATGGCGGCCAGCAGACGCGGTACGAACTCCACGCACCCTCTCGAATGAATACCGACCGATGGCTGAGTATTGTGTATACGCCCCACCTAGCTGAAGACGGTAAGGTGATTGGCGTCATTGTGCTTTCCACCGATATCACCCAGCAGGTACTGGCCCGGCAAAAAGCCCAGGAATCGGAAGAGTCGCTCCGTGGGGCGATCGAATTAGCCGCGATGGGTACCTGGGAGTGGAGTATGTCCACGGGAATTATCACCTATTCGGAGTCGCTCAAACGACTTTTTGAATTTAACCAGGACTTTATTGAGGGGGACGTGGTTTACAATCCCATCCTGGAGCAGGACCGGGCTCACGTGGAAGCGGCTATGGGGCGGGCGACCACCCCCGAGTTCGGCGGTTTGCTGGATGAAGAATATGGGATCATCACCCAGCAAACGGGTCGCCACCGTATCGTTCGGGCTCAGGGCAAAATGTATTTTGATGCCAGTGGTCAGCCTCGCAAAATGTTAGGCAGCATGCGGGACGTCACCGAAGAGCGGGAGCTTCAGCTTGCCTTGGAACAGTTGGTCCAGCAGCGAACCGAAGAGCTGGCGGCTGCCAATAAAGAGTTAGCCTCTACCAACGAAGAACTGGAAGCTAACAACGAGGAGTATGCGGCCATCAACGAAGCGCTGGAAGAAGCTAACCGCCTGCTCTCCCGATCCAATGCCAATCTGCAAACTTTTGCTTACGTGGCCAGTCACGACTTGCAGGAGCCGTTGCGGAAGATTCAGCAGTTTGGTGATTTACTCAAGACCCGTCAGGCTTCCTTATCAGGGGATGAAGTCGTTTATATCGAGCGGATGCAATCTGCGGCCAGCCGTATGTCGACGCTGATTCGGGATCTGCTGAACTTTTCGCGCATCGCTACTCAGCGAGATACAAATAGCTCGGTTGCCCTGAATGCTATCGTGGAGCAGGTGTTAATTACCTTAGAGATGGTGATTGCCGAAACTAACGCCGAGATTAGGGTAGAACCCCTGCCTACTATCCAGGGCGATGATTCGCAACTAACTCAGCTGTTTCAGAACCTGATAGGCAATGCCCTTAAATTTCGTCGGCCATCGGTTGCTCCCCTGATTCAACTTACCGCCCAAATTCTGGAAGCGGATGAATTACCGCCATCTGTAAAGCCTACCCGAGTGGCTAAAGCCTACTACCGGATTGATGTGGCTGACAACGGCGTTGGCTTTGATGAGAAGTATGTGGACCGCATTTTTCAGGTCTTTCAGCGGCTGCATGGCAAGAATGAGTTTGCCGGTACGGGAATTGGTCTGGCTATTTGTGAGCGGGTCGCTGTAAATCATGGGGGTGCTATCACGGCCCACAGCCAACCGGGCCAGGGGGCCACTTTCCGTGTCTATCTACCGGCATAACTAATATCAAATGGGAATGGCATATGGTGCGTTTCAAGCAACGCAGGCTGAGCTTTGTAGGAAGTCTCACCTGAATCCTGATTGGGGTAAAGTTTTGTTGGCTTATTAAAGATACTTGGTAGCCCTGAGGGGATTTGATGGTCGTTATACCGGCCACTTGTAGCTGTTTGTTAAAATCCATCCTGTTCATATATCTCGTATATATTTCCTCTGAGTATATAATCGACCTATGAAAGACGCAATCGTTAATTGGATTCTTAGCGAAAATGAATGCATACAACAAGTAAACTTCAGGAGTAACCTCCTTGATTTATCTGCCTGTTACGCTCGTTTACTTCAGCATCTGAACACCCTGATTCACTTTTACGATGAAGTAAACCGGTACAAGGTCGCCTACACGATGGTTTCTATACTTGACACAGCTGGACTGGAGAAGTTGGAGCTAACCGCCCATAAAGCAGGTAGTAGCGAACTGGCGAAAAAAAACTATCTCCTTTCGCTGGAGCTATTGCAATACACCATCAGTCAGGCCGTATTGCTTTGTCAAGAAGGGGATCGGGCCTAGTACCGTTTTGTTGCCTTTGGCTTAGAGTTGGTCAGATGGTTAATCCCCCTAGGCCGACTACTCAACGGGTGAGGGCAAAAACGGAATGGTAGCGGTGTGGCCGAATAAAAATTGAAGATGAGTCAGGTAGGTGAGCTGCTTCTGTAGCCTAAAGCTTGATCAGCCTTACAGTGTCAGTGATATAGCCAAAAACTCAATCAGACGCTACTATTAGATTAGAACGCTTTGGTAAGATCGCGCCTTAAATCGCTTTATAAGCAGCATAGCGCTCATACATTCTTGGGTCTGCCGCCACCCCAGGGCTTTCGGCCTGGCGGGCAGGCTTCCACATCAATGTACCGAATCAACTCCCCTGTTGGTCCTTCCAGCAGAACGACCAACAGGGTACCCGTATTGATCCGGTTATAGATGGCCTGTCTGGTCAGACCGCACAACTTGGCGTAGTGATAGGGAGTAACGTAGCGCATACCGACACATACGCTAGGGGCTACCGAACGGTTTTTGATTACCTCTTCCCTCCTGGATGGAAGGGCAAGGTTGAAAAGACTGGTAAGCTGCGATAGCTCAATGTATTGACGATTTTACCATCTGGGGGGGGCACTTCCTACGGCGTCCGGCTTACAGCAACTGATCCCGCCAGAGCGAAAGTCTCAAAAGCCAGCCTAAACCAAGCGTGATTATACATGACTTGATATTAATATTAACATATTAACCATAAAACCCCACTGCTACGTTTAAATAGTCTACCTTTCGCCTAATCAGTTTTGACTGAGTCCCTTCCCCGCCCCCTGCTCACTTAGCCGTCGGTCAAGTTGCTCCTTACCCCAACGTGCCATGCAGCCCAAATTCCTTATCCTACTGGTGGATGATGACCCTTTGCTAGTCGACATCCTAACCCGAGCGGCTCAGGGTAGTTTTCCTGAAGCCTTCTTCATTCAAGTGTTCAGCTCTTCGGAGGCCATAACCTACATTCAGGCCCTGGATGGGCGTGGCCCTAAACTTGTTTTGTTAGACATTGATTTGGGAGCCAAACTAAATGGCTTTGACTTCCTGGCTTTTCTGCGGACTCATGACCAAGCCCGCTTCTTGCCCGTTGTCATGCTGACGGTGGATGACTTGCCATCGACCATTGGATCTGCATATCTAATGGGGGCCTCTTCCTTCACGGTTAAGCCCGCCAGCTTTGAGGGCTGGAAGACGTATTTCGCCACCTTACGTCTTTACTGGTTCAGCACGGTAACCATCCCGCCCATTCGTTTCCAAAAATGGGACTATTGGAAACCAGTAGAGTCAGGGGTTGAATGATAATAAGGTTTTTTTGAATAGCTACAACGGGTACACTTAAATAATGGGAGGGTCAGCAGTTGATCGCATCGTTTAAGGCCTCGTCCGCCCGTTTTATTGCCACTTCCCCCAATAGCTTTAATAGCTCATTATTCCTGTTAAAAGTCCATTAAAAACAATCTGTGCTTTATGAGATTACGTACCTATGCTTGTTATTGATGTTATATTTAAACAAAACTAAATGTTACTTATTTATATATTCAATAAATGAAATATACATTTCATACTCTTTAGCTGGTTTCGTTTAACTTACCATCTTGCCATCCCTCCCAACGTCATCCAACCGGCTCTTGTCTGCTAGGGTGTATAATGAAGCCGCTTTAATCGCCCTGCTTAAAGCGGAAAATCAGAAAGCCTTTGAGGAACTATATAGCCGATTTGCGCCCACTTTATTAGCGAAGCTAATGCGCATCATCACCGATCAGCAACAGGCGGAGGATTTGCTTCAGGATAGCTTTGTCAATATTTGGCTCAACTTTCATCAATATGAGCCGACCAAAGGGCGACTTTTCACCTGGATGTGGCGAATCGTCAGAAATAATGCGTCAACTCATTTAAAATTAGCTGGCTCGTCCCATGAGCGGTTGGAGGATTTTCACCTAGACGAACTAAGCAGCGGTACGCCTACCTACAACTGGGTTGGTATTGACATCTGGATTCAATCAACCCTAAGCCCCCACCAGTGTCAGTTGATCCAATTATTGTACTTTCAGGGCTACACCCATCAAGAGGCTTCGGATGAATTAGGTTGGCCTTTGGGGACTGTCAAGACCCGGGCCCAGCAAGCGTTAAAGCGGCTACGAAGCTCTGAGAGAGCAGTAGAAATTAGACACGGCTAAGCCTGTAGTTTTAAGCAAGTACCTCAAATCCTTACTATTTTTAAAAATAAAAAACCCACCTACAACGTAGCCGGGCTTTCCGTTTCTATCCACACCAAAATAAGGCCGTTATGACGACAGCGCTTATCTTTCACATAGATATACTGATTAGCATGCCCATCTGTTACATCCTTCATGTATGTTGCAATAGGCTGGTAATTACCGATTTGATCTTTAGCTAGGCCTAACCGGACAGTAAGTTAAAAAATAGGATTGTTTTTATAAGTACGCTCTAGTTTACTTTATAAAACCATTCAACTAGTTACGGCTCTTTTTAATCTAAAATTAATCTAGCACTTACCTGCCATTAGACGTCCACCAACTATTTCGGGTCCGCATGGCCATCAAAGTCGAAGAGGTCACTGTCCCGGATGTACCTGACATATTTTATTATTTGCTCTCTTAATGGTGAGCGCAGTACATAGCTACCCTAACTCCAATTCTTCTTTTCACAACTCCCCCTCTTTCATCACCCGTATCAACTCCTCCGACACGTCAAACTGGGGTCAGTCACTTTCCTTGGCCAGATATATTTCACACAGCAGTACCTTCTTCCACTCTCATTATTGGAATCAGGTATTTGCTTCATAGGCTTATGTAAGCCAGATAGTACAGTACGTCTACGTTAGTCCCAAATGATCGCTTTTCCTTCTTTAGAAGAAGATGCGATCATTTGGGAAGAAAAAAGAGGTGTAAGCGATATATAAATAGAGAAAAAACTAGTAACGTTAAGAGCTATGCAGACGGCAATAATTACAGCTTGTTTAACTAATTGATTAAGTTTAGCCCACCATGCAGTTAAGTTTAGAATCTGTTTGAATTAGCAAAATGCATGTCTGATGGTACGCCTAATATGGGCAATCCAGATGAAACTTTGTGCCGATAGGATCGTCCGTTCGTAGTCTTTAGCTAATCGGCGATTAGTGCCCAACCAATGGTTCGTTCGACCACCCATCGCCACTTGTGAATAACTAACTTACCGTCAGTGGGTTGATCTTCAACAGGTGTCTTGGAGATGACGACACGCATGTCATACATCATTTCTAATTGATCCTTAAAATGACCTCAAACGTACTGTCGGCATACATCAACAGCAAATCATCCAACAACCGATTAAGGTGTTCAGCCTGTTCCCAAAACAACACGCCCGCTTTGCCGTCAGCCACATTGGCGGCTCGCAGGTCAGTCCACAACAAGTGGCCCAGCGTATCCACCATCATAAACCGTTTACGGCCTTTAATCCGTTTGCCCCCATCAAACCCAATATGCTCCGTAGCGGTGGCGCTATTTTTGACGCTTTGGGAGTCAATGAGGGCCACCGTCGGCAAGGGTTTTTTATCGACTTTAACCCGATGAAGCATTGTCAATTCATTGGCCATCAGCACCCAAGTGTCGTTCTTGCTCCATTTCCTAAAGTACCAATAGACGGTTTGCCAAGGCGGAAACCCTTCGGGCAAATCGCGCCAGATGATGCCGTTTTTTGTCAGGTAAAAGATGGCTTCCACAATACGTTGAAGCGGCCAAATACTTTTGCGTTTGACGCAAATAAGATTTTCGATACCTTGCCATTGAGAGGCCGTCAGGTCGGAGGAATAAGGTTGTTGCACACAACTTAACCCCGATGGATGGCTTTCTCGTTTCAAGCACAACCTAACTCAAACAGCTTCTTATTTTCATCCTACTGAGGAATTTTAAGTGACAGATAGATACAAACTCGTACGAATAAGATTCAGTTAGTCAATAAGTTGGAGCAGTTTATAAGTCCAGCCGTCTTAAAGGTTATCGCATCCAGATGTTTTTGAAAGAATACTTAAAACAAGGGAATACACACAATAAGTACAAGGGTATTATTCCCGTATCTACAGGCGTCAATTAGCAATATTATTGCACAACCAACTACGGATAAATACATTCTACAAATCCAAACTTTAAATTGTAGAGGTTTGTACATGGCTAGTAGCTGGCTTTGTGATTGCTTGCCTATACGTCTATCAATACTTATATTGTAGTATAGCAACTAAGGCTGATAAATCTCTTCACTTGGACACGAAGCAGCCCGAAACGCGTAAGGTCGTCTATGAGGTCATTAGAGTACTTCCAGAAGGCCGCTATACCATTGATCTCACAAACGTACGTTAGCGGGTTGGCGACGCAGAGAGCTATTATTGGGCCTATTTGGTGGTAGAAGTTAGTAAGCTCATCAATAAGGGAAAGTGCCCTCTAGTCCTCATATTTTACCAGCGCCTGCACGTAGTAAATACGGCTGGGAAGAACCCCGATCGCAATACTACCAAATGGCTGCCATCCCTCATTGATAGCAGCCTGCATTAACGAACTTAATTCCGTAGGATCATTGGCCTTAATGGCGTTATACTCTTTTATTCGCTTTTCCATATCCTTGCTTGTTTTTAAAGATAACCTTGGCGAATAAGTTAAGCTTATCTCGTGAACATAAACCTTAATACTTCGACGATTTTGCCATCTGGGGGGGCACTTCCTACGAAGTTAGGCTTACAGCATCTGACCCAGCCAGAGCGAAAGGTAGGTGTGCATACGGAATAGTCTGAATCTATCGTGATGCAAAATAGCAATCGACTTTCTCGTAGACTCGTAGAGTGGGCTATTGAAAAGCCGATGCTTCTGGTGTCGGCTTTTTTATAGCCTTTCTTACTGTTTACTCAAGGCCAAAAACGGCCCTTTAGCGATTTCCATATTTTGGATTATCAAACAAACATCTTCTACGGCAGGTTGGGCCATACACAAACTCAACGCCATGAAAATGAAGAATTTAACCGCGCCACGCTAGTGGCTGATGATTGCCAGGGGCTCACTCTATATATTGATTGGGGCCACTATGTTTGTTTTTGCTAGTACGTACTCAACGCAATCAGGCCAACTCATCGGCTCCATGGCGATTCTGGCGGGCGCTCTACAGCTACTCTTTTCCTTTTCCAACCGGCTGGATAAAAACAATATCTGGGGCATCCTGCACGGAGTCACGGATATAGGGTTTGGCATCGCGATTGCCGTATTTTCAAAAGGCACCATTGAGGGCTTCGTAGATATGTTGGGATTCTGGGCAATGATGCATGCTTTTCTGCAAGCCGTTCAAGCCATGTACGCGTTTATGGGAGCCCGTGGCGTAAGAGGAGCCGCGGGTATAAGCAGTAGTAACTTTGTCCATCTGGCGAACGTACTGACGGCTGGTGGACTGCCCTTGCTGCTTCACCCGGCGGGTTTTAACAATTCAATGGGATTCATTGGCGTCTTCCCTATCATTCTGGGAATTCTCATTATTATGCTTACGACCCAGATGCGAACGCAAGCAGCAGCAGTCCTTTAAAGGGAGTGTATTAAGACTTTATAGATAGTAGGTTATTGAGAACCCGGTGCTGGTCGTGCCGGGTCTTTTTGTATAAACTAATTAATAGCTGACCATTCGGTCCTGCCTCATCACAATGACAATTATTTGACCTTCTTTTGCTTAAACTGTGGGAGAATTTACCTGATTTACCCTGTTAAGTTATGATAGTTTTGCGGTGGGGGCGTTCCTGAACCGATACTTATAGATGATTTCCAGGGAGAATTGTTTTGCCTTTTGGTAGAAACTGTTCGAGAGAATAGCATGGTTGAGGTAATTCAATTAGTAGTTCCACTTTAGACCTTCAACATCAAATTCTATTTGTCGATTACCTTCACTGTAAAATTGAACTTCTACAATCATTTTTTTTGCCTTCTTCATTTTGGCGATCAACCGTGTCTCTCCATTAAAAAATACTACATCAGAGCTATAATCGGCAGCCCCTGAAAGCGAGAAAGTAACCGGGCTACCACCATCAAATTTTACTCTGGCCGTCCCGCCATCAACGGCATTAATAACGAACTGGCCTTTGCTGACCCTTAGTTGTATATCGGTTGCTCCCTTGCTCTTACGAACAATCAGTGTAGCAACAGAGCCACCATTGTATGGAAATTCAAAGTTTAGTAAATCAGTGGCCGCTATTGCTGCCGTATGTACTTTACTCCCCATTTTGTCTTCGCCGTCGTAATAATCCCATTTGCTGGCTGGTTTCACAGGTTCAGCAGCAACGCCTGAACTTGTATCTACAGAACTTATATTACTTGGCTCTACAATAGATTGCACTCCTTCAACACTCTTTTGATTTTCGGCACACTTATTTATGATACTTATCGCCAACAGACCCCCAAAGGCATACAGTGCAACTTTACCCCATTTAGTTTTAGGTTTTTGAGCCGGCTCTGCAAGGACAGGGTCGGACACTACCGGTCCGGCTGTAATTGGCTCTATCTGCTCCTTGACGGGAGTTTCAAACTTGAATATCTTAATATTGGTAAGCACCTTCCCCTCTTCATACCAAGCTCTTTTTAATTCGGCGCCAATAGAAGCACCCGAATCAATAATTTTGGTAAGCCTACCAGCATCAGCTGCCGGAATGTATCCAAGTTTATATTCTTTGTAAAAGATCACTATAGCATTGGGATCAACCGGATTATTTGGTTCACGAACTAATTCAAGGACTGTTCCAATGGGAATGCTGTCAATGACTTTCGGCCCATCATGCATATTTATACCGGCAATGTAAGTAACGTAGGGGTTCATAAGAAGGAGAGATTTTTCCGAAATGAATACACTTACATGAAACTTACCTCATTGATTTACTAAGTGGTGACGAAAATCGTGTGAATCGACAAGAATTTAGGGTGAATGGAAACAAAAAGCCACACCTGGGCAGATGTGGCTAAGTGGCATTTCAAGCCGGTTGCAAGTTTGGCGACCTACCCTGGCATTGCGCAAGGACTAAAGACTTTATTACCATGCACTAACCATAGCTTGATCAGCTTTAAGCGTTAGCTGGATGCTGGGGAATCTAAAGCCTGTTTGGCTATGGCTTTGTAAATCCCTTTGACAGCCTCCTCAATGCGGCTCCAGCCTGCTTCGCTACGTAAGTCGATTCCTATCATCGTCCGGTCGTTCTGCGTCTGTATGGTCAGAAATGAGAGCGCACCCAGCATCACCGCCGAGATCGCCTGGTGATCACCGCCCTCAACGAAGGCCAGTTGCTGGGTTAGCCGGGTCAACTCAGCATCCAGACTGGTGCTGATTGTTTCAGCCAGTGGCTCCTGTTCAGTGACAGCAGCCTTAAGTAGTTCCCGGGAAGCCCGGGAGGCCCGCATCCGACGAAAAAGTTGTAAGGCCTGGCCTGACCAGATGGGTGCTAAGGCTGCGGGGCTGGTGGGATGAATCTGGTCCAGCCAGGCGGGGTCGTAATGAGGGACGATACGGCCCATCTTGACATAATATTCCAGCAAGCCTTCCAGGCCACCGAAATACCGGTATATAAGCACTTTACTGACATTAGCTTTTTCGGCGATGGCCCCTACACCAACCCCTGTCAGTCCTTTCTGAGCTAATAGTTGTTCTAACGCGTCTACAATACGTTGGGTGGTGTCAGCTCGGTTTCGCTGTAGTTTTTCCATGAACAGGTTGAATAAATCATCATATCTAAGTTATTAGACTTTTCAAGGTCATTAAGGTCACTAATGTTTTAAGATAATTAATAATAATTACCTTTTAAGAAATATTAATCCATGATCGGTAACACTAACTTCATCTCAAATGGATATCTGATTAGCCAAACTGGTGGCTGCAAAAAAAAGGAATGGGGGCGGTATCACCGTTTTTGTAATAATGTATGCAATGCTATTTCGAACAGTTGCGTCTGCCAGTAATAGCTAAGCATTTACTATTTGACCGCTAACCTCAATCAGGCATTACAATCTATTCTCGGCTTAGGGATTAGAACGTTTAACTAAAATTGTGGCTCAAATCGAATTTATTCACTTAGCCCTTTTTTGACAAGTAGGCTCGTCAAATCCTCACCATCAAAAAGCTATATTTGATCCTATGAACACTGGAATCAATATGGGCGACCGGGTCGAAGTTACCAGAACTAAGAAAGGAGGCTTTTACAATGGCCGCTACTTGGCCACCGTGATTGGGTTTACGACAGGAGACCGGATTAGGGTAAAAGATGGACTGGATCAGGAATACGCCCCTTACTTCAAGAACGTTAAGAAGCTTCCTTAGCTCAATAAACCTAATCAGGAGCTACAATCTATTCCCAGTTTAGTTAATTTGAATATAAAATAAAGGTCGTAGCTTAAATCGCATTTATGAGCGTCAGAAGTAGCGGGCCTTTGCCTTTCCCGAATATACCTCAAATAATACTTATATACTGCTTTATATGTAATTACACAATTATGTAAACTGTTGCATGGCAACCAAGGCAGAAAAGACCCTTCACCTCGACACAAAACAGCCTGAAACGCGCAAGACCGTGTATGAGGTCATTAGAGCGCTACCAGAGGGACAGTATACCATTGACTTGAGCAAAATACGTTGGCGCGTTGGCGACGGTCAGAGGGGCTATTATTGGGGCTATCTGGTGGTAGAGGTCGGTAAGCTGATCGACAAGGGCAGAGAGGAAACAGATAAGGTGCTCAATGCACTGTTTCTGTCTGAACCCTGGGAAGTCGCTGGCCAAGTGGTAACGGTCGTGCGTTCCCTGTCCGATCTGGACCCGGCTGCGGCCGCACAATACTTCGATGAGGTAGCCGCCTGGGTGTTCACTACCTACGGCGTCCGGTTAACGGCTCTTGATCCAAGTAAGGCGAAAGTAAAACAGCCACTACTCAAGTGAATAGTGGCTGTAAGTATCATCTCTTTCTTTAGCTGTAATGTCCTGTTGCCCTACCCTCACTTATTGAAGTAATCCATCGTATCAGCATCGGTGTTGTTGATCATCCTCACCTCCCCGCCACTACTGCCTACTAGGGTAGCTGTTACGCCGATCGTTCCCCTGGTGGTACCCGGTGTCAGGAGGCTACTCAGCCCAACGGATAGCTTGCTGCCCGCTCCAATCACCTGGGTCGTGGTTAAGATATAAGCATCACTACTGGAGGTGCCATCAAAGCTCCACAGACTGTTCTGCACTGACCGGCCCCCAAAGCTAGTCGCACCGGGATCGAAGCTCAGATTTAGCAGCGATGCCTTGGAGATATAAACTGTTATGAGCCCACTGGTAGGAGTGGAATTGATTTCAAACACGTCCACTACCACGCTACCCGTCGTAGTGCTGTAGGCCAGCGAGGGGGTCACATGCAACAGGGGGATGAGGTCAGGCTGCACGACCGCTAAGGTAAAGGCCGTTGAGGTGACACTGTTGCAGGTACTGATGGCTACCAGTGAATACAATCCCGCCTGACTAAGTTGGACGTTGGTCAGGTTCAGCGTAGCTGAGGTTTGTCCACTTACGATACCCCCATTTTTGTACCATTGATAAGAACTTACCTGGCCACTCACGACCACTGGTACCCGCACACTGGAGCCGATTGACACACTGGAGGCACTGGCCGGCCCACTGCTGATACTGGCGGGTGTATTAACCACTAGCGCAATCGGCGTAGATGTGGTACTGCAACCCGTACTGGATGAAACTTTCAGGCTATAGTTAGTCGCGGCATCGGCCGTCCCTGTATTGGCAATCGTTAGCTGGGTAGTGGTGGCACCCGAAAAAGTTGAGCCTGTACCGGTAGCGCCGTTGAGCAGTGCTATTGCTCCTTTGTACCATTGATAGGTAAGCGTACCGCTACCGGTGGCGGTGGCACTGAAAGATATGGAAGAGCCTAAGCAGATCGCTGCGTTGCCCGACAGGTTGGAAATAATTGGGGCAGCGTTCACCGTTATCGAAGCCCTGGCCGTAGCATCATTAGTGGGTACGTTATCCACTACCGTATTAACCGTTCCGCTACCCGCCGTGGTGCCTGCGGTGTAGATGGCGGTAGCGGTGCCGGTTGCCTGGATCGTTGTTTGAGCTGACGAGATCGTGCCCAGGGCCGCATTGAATGTAATGGGCACCCCGGTAAAGGCAGAGAGGTTACTGGCCGTTATGGTTGATCCCGCCGAGTTGAGGGTAAAACCGGTGGTAATGGTCGCTGTACTACCGCTACACAAGGAAGCGCTATTGGCGGTAGTCCGTAGCAGCAGGTAAGGCGAAGTCGTCAGGGTACCTGAACTGCTGCCCGGATAGCGATACGCCTTATCAGCACAACTGGTTGGCCCTCCATTGCAACCCCACCAGTTATTGCTGGCATCGACACTGCCCTGGGTATCAAAACTTACCAAGGCACTACCAGCACTTACATTGGCTGTATTGCCCACAAACCGATTATAATTAATACGAAATACATTCGTAGGGCTGAATGAATTAGTGGCCGAAATAGCCCCACCCCGGCCATTGCCGCCCGAGCCAGGCGCGCTATTGTTAACAAAAGAATTTTCAGCGATTGTAACCGACAGCGTTGGGCGGGGCGGATCTACGGTTGAGAAGCCTCCCGCCGAAACATTAATAGCGCCACCTTGTCCATTATTGCCCACCGAATTATTGGTGAATACTGAGTTGGTGACGGATAAGCTGTTGTCGGGATAGGTGTAGACATTATTGATACTAAAACTATAGGCTTCAAAATCAATTGCGCCACCCGCCCCATTGGCATTGGTGCCAGCTGGGGCCGAGTTTGCCGTAAATTGGCATTGATCAATGGTTAAGGAACCACCACCTAAATAAGCAATGGCTCCGCCTGCGCTGGCTTTAGCGGCATCAATTGTATTGTTAGTAAAAACACAATTTGTTACCGTCAGGGCATTGTTGGGGCCACCCGCAATGATTGCTCCTCCGCCGTAATTATCGGCTGTCAACTGGCCATTGGTGAAGGATATACCAGTGATTGTCGTTTGTACATTATAAATGAAAGCGGTTGGGTTAATAAAGAAAATCCGGTCTCGATTCGTAGTAGTCATATTAATGACGGTAGATGCCGCGCCAGCACCATAAATGGTGATATTCTGGGCTCTATTCCCAAACGTGATTGTTCCGAGTGTCACGTTATACGTTCCCGATGGGACGTTGATCGTATGCGTGCCGCCCAGCGCGTCAGCGGCCAGGATGGCCCCCCTCAAATTGACCGTACCACTGGAGGAAGTGCCATCTGCCGTTGTATTCACATTGTACGTATTGGCCTGAGCCGAAACGCGCATCAGCACAAAAAGAGTTAGCGCTAGTAGGGGACTGACCAGGTATATACGGTTTGTAGCCCGGCTTACATAAGCTGGCGCAGCGGTTGGTAAAGAGTTCGTTATCATGCGTATGTTTCGTTAATAATTGGGTTCAGGAAAGGGCATGTCTTAGATTAACCGGACCATCTGAACTTGATGGGGTAGGCAAGTCTGCCCGTACTAGGCTAGTTAAAACTAGAGAATAAATAGATTAAGGGGAGAAGGGAGGTGTGAACAGCAAAAATTAGGGCGTAAACAGCTGAAATTAAGGAACTAACCGTAGTTCATTGATTGATTTGAGGCCAGTGGCCACTTCACTCCAGTAGATAAGGTGAGCAAGCTTTTTATCTTCCATCTGGATGTGACTTGGCTATACGAGTAACACCAAGATAGCAGCAGATGTCAACAAAAAAGCCCCGACAAGTGCCGAGGCTGATCGTGTGCGGTAAACGCTTGGCTCAGCCGCAAACAAACCCATGAAATATGTCCAGGTACAAACAGCCGTTTTCATCTCGAACACAGCGCTGACCATAGTCCGCAATGTGAATGCCCATCCGCACATGGTTATAGTTTAGACCCCGCCGTTTCAGCTCCGGAAAAAATACGTTTCTATCATAGTTGCATTCAACAAATATGTCATAGTAGAACTGTAGGTTTTCCAAAGCGGTGATATGCTCCTTACGGTTGGCTAGTCGGTATAAGTGCCCCATAATTTCGGACAATCCCCCGAATAGAGAACATTGCCGCGCGGAAACTTTACCTCCCGCCCTTTGTCAATAACTACCATCTCATCCCGTCTGACCTCGATCAGGCAATACACGCTATCCTTTTCGGCATACTGTAAGATTGACAGCGGTTGACCCATAGCCCGCCATAGGCCAAACAAACCCATTCCATCGTCTTTTTTGGTAAAACGGCTTAGGTCGAGGTTAGAGCGGTAGCCGGGCATCTGCACGTAGCCCATTTTAGGGTAGTGGAAAGCAATATGAGACAGATAAGGAGAACGGCCGTCCGGGTTATTCACCCGAACGACATATTCTTTTTTCTTCTCTGGGATATGAAACCGATAAGGTTGAGGTTGAAACCCTAATTTTAGTTTAAGCGAATCTAGCCAACTCATTGCTGCTGGTAGTTTGGTAAGCGGTATTAATACAAGTATTTATGTACGTATACACAAGCGCATTGAACCCAACCGGGTTAGTCATTACAGATTTGATTTTAACGCCAGCTTAAACGGAAAATCCCGTTCTTCTTCACTGAATACTGACAGATCCGGTGTGAGCCGCTGGCAGGCGTTGCGGATCTCGGGGAAGTCGTCGGGCCGCCACTGGTTCTGACAGATGGCTTGCAGCAAACGGACTTTAAGGCTTCTACTAGTAATGCGTATCGTACCCGATTTGTGGCCTATTTTAGCTACTAGCTTACCCAGGCGGTCTCTTTCGGCTTCACTCAACCGGCTTAAATCGCGGGTGGATTCTCTTTCATGCGGTTGATACAGGGGGATAAACGGTGCTAAATCCATTTGGTTGCTGCGGATCGCCCGGAGCAGGCTTCGTAGTATATCCGTGGGTATTGGGGGCATCGCATTGGCGTTCTTCATGAATCGGAAAGGTTATTTGTTGATTCGTCGGCAGATGGTTAAGAAAAATTGTTTCTCTTCTTCGGTTATGGCCGACCAGTCCTGTTTAACGGCACGGTAGGCGAAGGCTAGTTCGGCAAAGTCAGCATGCAGGTCGATACGTCTGACTCGAATCGCATTGAGCAGGCGAATCTTCAATCCTCTATTCAGTACTACCTGCCCAGCCGTATCGCGTTTAATCTTGGCTCTAATCGTATTAAACTGACGAGCTTCCTGCTTGCTCACCAGGTCTGGGTCAACGATCTGGCCGCAAGTGCGGAAATACAGACCCGGAAAGTAAGCCATATCGATCATGCCCACCTGTAAAGCTTTCAACAGTTTGTTGATGGTATCCTGATCCAGGATTGTATCGGGATAGTCGGGTTTTCTCATAGCAGAAAGTCGTAGGTGTCTAAGGGGAGGGTACTAGGTTCAGCTACTGACTGGTCCTCCTCTTGGTCCAGGCAGGCGAGCTTCAGTAAGGTCTTGCGGGCTTCAATGCCGTAAATCACCACGTACCCTTCTTCGTGATTCTCCTCCCAGCTACTCTCCATCAGCAGATACATAAACGCGCTAAAAACAAAACGGATGGGTTTGCCCGTGTTGTTCTTCAAGGCGGACAGGGCTAAGGTATCCTGACTCTTAAGCGCTGCGGCAATCAATTTTCGGTGGCGTGGGTCAGTTCAATGTCGATATAGTCGGTTGGTATTTTGCTCATGGGGGTTGTTGGGTTAGCAGGCTGGTAGTCGTCTGGATTCACGCTAAAAAGGCATAAGTGTCTAGGGGAATGCCCAGTTCATCAATGATCGGTGACGCGTTGTCTTCTTGGCCCTGGCGCCTGCGGGCAAAGCGGGCAAAATCCAGCCGGGCCTGGGGCTATAGATGGGCACGTGACTACGCTCAGCCTCTATCTCCCAGGGGATCAGACCATAAAAGAACCAGCTATTAATAAACCCGATCGGCTTTTGGGTATTACCCTTTAGTTTGGAAAGGGCCGCCGTATCCTTAGCTTTTATAGCGGCCGCGATGAGCCTTCGGTGCCGCGGATCGGTGGGGTCAAGGGTTAGAATGGGTTTACTAATCATGGCTTGTTTAAGATTTGGTCGATGAGTTCATTGAGCTGCTCGTCCGAGAGTCCTTCCAGGCGGGAAGTCAGATCAATCTTCTGTTCCCGCTGTTTGGGCAAGACGTACTCCAAAAACTTGAGGTAGGCGGTGACCCGCTCCTTGGGTTCGAGCTCTTCCATATCGCCCTGAATGGTCTCAAACTGGTCGTTAATCAGGGCGGCAATGCGGGTTTTGATGTCGGAGGTGGTCTTGTTGGTACTGCCCGATTGACGACCGCCGGTCTTGGGCTTTCCGGGTTCAAATGGCATCGTTTTATTCTATTTTAGAATGATTTAGAATGAAAATGGGATAGACTCACAGCTTGAATCGCTTTCGAATCCGGTTGCGGGCCAGCTCAAAGCGGGGTAGTAGTTCGTACCACCGGTTGAGCAGCAGGGTCGTGTGAATATCCTCCAGCACCAGCCCCGTGAATCCGCGGCTGACGGAGGGGTTGAGGTCGACAAAATGCTGAATGACCTTGTAGACCTTAGTCATGTATACCGAGTTGCCCGCCAGAAACCAGCGCATCTCATAATCGACTTTGTCGGCTTCTTGAATCAGGTAGAGGAACTGGGGATGATGAGGCCCCTGGATCGTCTGCTTGTAATAGCTATCCTGCCGCCAGATATAGCACATGACGACCTGAGGGTTGATTTCACTACCCGCAAAAAGTTCAGGGATTGTTTTTAGCTCGTTCATGGTTGTGGGTTGGATTGGTACGGTTTGGTGAAGGCCTAGTGGCTAAAAAAATTAACCGTTGTTAGATTGACCGGTACGAATACGTCGACGAGCCGACCGTCAACGGTGGCGACAACCCTGTTGAGCCGGTTAACGGCAATAGCCGGGTTGGGCAGAAAGCCCCGCTCAGCCATCTCCCGCATGCTGGAGTAATCCTGCCCGTTTTTGTGAAACAAGGCTGCATCCGATCGGAACATAGTCAGCCGAAAGCCGCACTCTTCATAGCTCATGAGATGGGCTAATCGGTTATGATCCCCATCGGACATAGCGGGACAGTCAATGCTGATTCCCAGGCTTTCATACTCAATCCGCTGGCCGGCCTTTAAGCGTGCCAGCGTATCCTCACGCTCTGGCTGGCTTAGCCCATTCAGGATACGGCTGGTTCGCGCCCAATGCCTGACTAAGCCGGGTGCATCTACCTCAACCCATAGTAGGGAGGTTATGGTACTTAATGGAGTGGCGTGTATCATAAAGGTTGTGTGGGTAGTGAGGCCAAGCCTAATTGGTTAAAGGGTGGATACTTACGCTGCCAGTCAAAGTAGTCCTGCGCTATGAGGGTCGGTACTGCGCCAGGCGGGCTGGGTTCATCCCATTCGGAGGGGTAGTTGTCGACGGGCTCAACCGCAAGCCGTTCCAGTTGAGCTTCATCCGGCCGTAGAATTGAGCCAGGAGTAGCGGCCCAGTCGTCCAGCGTGTCCACTATAACCGTTACCATTTCGACTGGCGTAACGTCAGGCTGTATACGTGTGGAAGTTACCGGCTTAGTGGCAGGTAATGGATCGAAACTTTTGTAGGTAGGTGAAATGCGCGTTTTAGAAATTATTTCTAGGGGTCTGGTCCGCTCGGACGGCTCCCAGGGCATTAGCTCCTTCCAGGATACACCGTTATCCCGGCAGCGGCCAAAGAACGTCTTTAACTGCACCTCCTTATAAATTCTCAGGCAATGCGTGTACTGCTTGTCACAAGTAGCGGTGTTGTAGTCGGGGTGAATCTGACTAATGATATGAAAATACTCCCGGCCGCTTTCGCCGAACGTGCTGGCCAGGTCGCAGCCTATGGCGTACCAATAGTTGTACCCGCTGGTAATATCGATAGCCCGCCGGTTGATCTCACTCATGCAGGCTTCTACCCGTGTTCGTTCGGCATCGGCATCCATGGTGCGACTAAACTCTCGGACGGGTACAGCCTTTGGCTCATCGTAGAGTTCAAAGAGTTGGGCGGGCTTCTTAGCGAAGTAAGCATCCGGATCATACGAGTAACCCCGCAGACTGACCACGTTTCGGGGCTTATCATCCAGATTGATGCGGTAGCGGACAAAGATTCGTTTAAGCGCGTCAAAGTGCTGGCCATGCCGCTCCGGGTAGGCAATCGGTACCAAGCCCCAATCGCCGGTTTTGGAGACCGACAAACCGCAGTAGGCCACAAAGGGAAATTTGGCAATCTGAGCTTTTAAGCTGGTATAATTACGGATGTGGGGATTATCCTTTTGATCAATATCAAATTGAAGCAGGCCACTGTGTCGAATCACTTTATCCGCTGAATGGTATTCGCATTCGGCGCTGGGTGTAATAGCGGGTATGGTTGCTTTGTCGGCATCGCGTTTGGCTTTGTTGGTCTCCACGCATATACGCTCCTGGACGGTGAGGTACTTGGTGCTGGTTAGCCAGGCCATCATTTTGATGGGCTTTGGATTGCTCGGCATGTTGAATTGGCAAAGCAGGAAACGGTCGCATTCAATATGTCATGAGGTTCTAAGTAGGTAGCCATAGACATTGGTGGTAAGGTGGTAAAGTCTAGTGGTAAAGTGTTTTTGCCAGCGTTGATTATTGGTGGTAAGGTGGTAAAGTGTATATAGGGGGTTTACCTTTACCACCAATAATTTCTCACTCGATTGGCTCAAATCGGTAGTACTCGTTTTTGCCTTCCGTATAGCCGTGGAGCTTAACCATTCGGCCTTCGTTACCGTACATTAGTGGCTGCTGATCGGTGATCTCCCGTAGACGGTTTCGAATGGTTTTGTTGCTGGCGCTGAAGTCTTTTATCAGTACCGCCACGACGTCGCCCTTAGGCAGTGGCCCCTCGCTCAGCAGGCTCTCCAACCGCTCAGCAGGCTTTCCAACCGCTCGGCCATGTCCTCAACCGAGGCCTTATGCTTGCGGTGATTGATGTGCGCTGTAACCGCATCCGTGCTGGCCAGGACCAAACCATTGGCCTCGGTGCTATATTGAAGGAACACCGGCTCGGGCCTTTTGCCCCGGCGCAACTTGAGGTAGCGCAGCTTGATGAGTTCGGAGTCTTCCCCTTTATCGGTTTTCTCAAACCCAATCTGTAGCACCGTACTGGCTTTATTAGCGGCTTCAGTGCCCGTATGCCCCCGGGCTTTGTCCGTACCTGGATTCTGGTGAATAACCAGCAGAAACGTGGCATTGTGACGGTCGCAGAGATTGCCCAGAAAGTCAAACAACTTCATGGATTCCTTAGGGTCGTTAAAGTCGCCAATGGCATCGGTAACGACGTCAATCAGCACAAACAGGTGCAGGTCTGTCAACTGCCGAACGTGGCTGATAAAGGCCTCAATCGCATCGAAGCGGTGGCCCCGCTCAATGGCCTTGATGGAGGTGAAATGAAAACCAGCGGGCTTGTCTTCCAACTGGTAGCCTGCCTTCATCTTAATGCCTTGAATGGCGTAAGGAAGCTCTTCTTTCTGGTTGCGTTCGGTATCAATGTAGCAGAAGCAGAACCGTTCGAGCATCGCCCGCTCAAAGTCCAGAAAATGCGGATCGTCCCCAGTATTGCCAGTGAGCATCAGGGCGGCAATCAATTCGGCTAAGCGGGATTTATGGGAGCCATACGCCCCCTGAATAATGTTGATGGTGCTCCGGCCAAAAATGCCTACTTCCTGGCGCGTAATGAGGGGCGGACTAAATACTACTGCTTTGGTGGCTAAATCCCCCACCAGCGCCTGGGTGTCCAGCATTTGCAGGAGCAGTTGCCGTTTGGCCTCCTCCTTATGATCGGCTCCGGTTTGACTTTGTCGCTTTCCCGTGTTGGCTACCATAGGCATTATCTTGTTTAAAATGCTCAGGGTCAAACTCTTCTTCAATTTCTACGTCAATTTGCGTATCTTCGTCCTGGTCAAATGCACTCATATTGTCAAGTTTTAGCCGCTTTCGGTTGGTCCCCGAAGGCGGTTTTGTTTTAGTATTAAGCCTGGGGTGAAGCGGAAAACTGGGAGGTGAACCAGTCGTAGAAGTCCTGAAAGGTTCGGGCTACGTAGTAATGACCGCCCGCCTTTTGAATGTCGGCTTGCATTTGCCGCTGGGCTTCACTCATGCGATCAGATCCAACCTTGACTTCGATGCTGAGGTGACAACCGTTAATGACAGCGTGGATGTCCGCGGTGCCTTTGCGAGTGGTGCCGTAGGTGTAGGTGCCTTTTCTACTGCCAACGCCTGGCCGGTATTGGCCTTGAGATTGGATACGGGTAGCGAAGCCACCTGAGAATTTGACAAAATCCAGAATACAAGTGGTTAGTCCATTCGCCGTACGGTCCTCGTATTTGGGCTTTGGTCGGAAGTTGGCCGGAACGTTCGGGTAGCGAGTAGCCTGGTACGCGTCCTTGAGGGCAACGAGTTTCTGTAGCGCTGAAGAACCAGTATTAGATTGGCGCTCCTTGGGGTAGGTGATTAGGTGCTGCCTCATGCTAACACCTCCCTTTTGTCAAGTGCAACTAAGACCGCCTTTTCATTAAATACGATCTTTCTGCCAATTTGTGTAAAGGGAATTTTGCCAGAATCTTTAATACGTTGTGCTGTTGGCTTACTACAATTTAATAGCCTTGCTAGCCCTGAAATGCCGTAGATATGCCGTGTGCAATTGGCACGGGTATCAGACAAAGAGCTGGTACTGGAGTTGCTTAATAGAAGATGCTCAATGCGCTCAAGACGCTCTTCAATAGAAGCAAATGAATTGGGGGCATAACTCATATTTGTCTTCGTTTAAATGAACGGGACAAAGTTGAGCGTACATGAATTTTAGTTTTTTAATCAAATTTGATTAAAAAATATATTTTATAACTTATTGATTTACAGTGTGTAATATTGCTTCTATTTCCTTTTTGATTTGCTTTATTTGGTCCTTCTTTCTTTCGTCAGTTGTGTTTTGATAGTCAGACAGTGACATATTGAGTGCAGCTATTGTTCCTATTTTACCTAAATTTTCTGTAAGAGCCTCGTGAAAAGTCATTTGCTTACCTCGTTCCGTAACTTTAATGTTGAGCAGGCGGCCAAATGATTCAAGGGCAATTATTAAGGCGGTCAAACCATTCCTTGGTTTGACATCTTGGTACTTCTCTAAAATATACGGTAGAACTTTTCTGCCCTCTGAGGTGAAATATTTTAGTAAGCTATTAACTGGTTCAACCAGTTGTTCCTTGATACTCTCCGATAGTATCAAGGTGTCATCACTTATTTCTTTATAATTTAAAATTGCTTCTCTCTCATCTTTAGTGATTATTCTTTTTTCATATAAATAGTTGGAAAAAAGACTATCTCTTAAAGAAATGGATTCTTTCTTTTCACTCACAATAGCAAGGTATTCCTTAAGTGCATAAACCTGTTCAATTTGTAGATGATGTATAATTACCAATAGTTGTGGATGGTCACGGTTATTCCAAGCACCATCAGTTTCAAAACAATCTTGAAGGGTATCTAAAAGGAGTATCTGTTGAGGTAGCGATAGATAGTTTTTGAGGATGGACTTAAACTTATTAATACAAGCAATTGGCTTTTTATAATTTGAACTGAAAAATTCATAAGTAGTAGTAAAGAGATCGAAAAATATAGCCTCTGGCATATTGATAGAAGCCTCAATCAAATAAAGAGAAAATTTATTATGAAATTCACAATTGAATTCATTAACAAGGTATTGATCAATTTCATCATCCAATGCGTCGTCACTCAAGCGAGATACCTTATTTGCAACGGATAAGTCATCAATATGAGGCTTAAACACTTCTGTCATTATTGACTTCAATTTTGGACTATTCGAAACTATCTTTAAGGATGAGTTGAAGTGAGTTAGCCTTCTTGATGCTTTGAGTCTAATAATTTTTTCTGAAATTTTGGTTTGTTTTGGCCTAGACATTGTCGTATTAAAATATTAGATCTCATCAAATTTTGCCATCTCCCTAGACTTGATATCATCGACAATCTTATGATATACGTCAAAGCTCTTGTGGTCCCTGTGTCCAGTCCATTGGCGTATCACGTGGTCACTTACGCCCATGTAAATTAAGTTGGTCACAAACGTTTTGCGGGCGCAGTGGGTGCTTAGCAGCGCATACTTCGGGTATGTCTCCTCAATGCGTCTATTCCCTTTGTAATACACGATTGATTCAGGCGTGTCTATGCCTGCTAGTTCGCCTAGTTCTTTAATATAGTCATTCATCTTCTGGTTGGAAATAACGGGTAAGGCCTTATCCCCTTTGAATGGCATATTTTTATATTTATCCAAGATGGCCCGGCTATACTTGTTCGTCTCGATCTTCAATGACTCACTGGTTTTCTGGGTCACAAACTCTATGTGTGAGCCACGATCATCTGACTTCTTGAGATTATATACGTCCGAGTAACGAAGGCCGCTAAAACAGCAGAAAACAAACACGTCCCTTACCCGGTCCAGATACTCTTTCGTAGCCGGAATCTCGAAACGGTAAAGGTGGGTCAACTCATCCAGGCTGAGGAAAATTACTTTCTTGATCTTGCCGTCAGTGCCTTTCAGTTTCGGGGTAAACACTAACGCCCCCTGGTTGACTGGGTAGTTGTTCTTGGCTCCCCAGCGGAGAAACCACTTCAAAAAACCCAGGTTTTTGACAATGGTAGTATTGCGTAGATCCCGTTTGGTCCGGAGGTGATTCAGGTAATCAATCATCCGGTCAGCATTCAAACTCTCGAATGACAGGTTTTTATCGAACCCTTCCAGGTGACGCTTGATGACGCCAAACTTTATATACGTGTCTTCATCCCAGTCACTCTCCCGGCCGACGGTCAGTGTGAACCGATCGAAGGCAGTAAAGAAGGTTTCTTTATTTTCCTTCTTGTTTTTAGTGATACGGTCAAAGACTGATTTTACCTCAGCAAGGGTAAGAGTAACCCTCTTAACCTCACAGGCTTTGAAGTATTTATTGATGCCGTTCTCCAGCGTGTTGAGCTTATTGTTGATCTCAGTAGCCGTAGTGCCTCCGCTGTGGTTGTGTTGTTCTTTGAGCGCTGCTTATCTTCGTTCCACTTGGCCGTATCGATTCGGTAGCCAGCGTTTAGCATTAACCGTTTGCCGCCGTAAGTGATCGCCATGCGAATGGGTACGTTTTCGGCAATCAATGAACCGGTGGGATCTTTGCGTTTTTTTGAGGAAAAAGGAAACGCTTCGTTAGAGTTCAAATAGACGAGTCTCCATGTGTGTGTGAATAATAGCTATACACAAATTTACACACACTTTTGGCTTTATTTTACTTAACTATATGATATTTTATTTAATTATAAAATAGTTAAATGGCTGATAAACAGTCTATTTTGATGCGCTATTTTTGCCTAATTTAGTATAGGTTCTTGAGTCTCCTTCTCCACAATGAAAAGTAAATTTAAGGGTAATAAAGGACTGAATATCAGTTATTTATTACCCTTGTTTATTTATTGGTTACACACGGGTTGAAATGAAATAAAAATTATATTTATTTCTCTTCGAATAGATCTTAAACATAGCGGCCCGAGGGAATTTTTGTAACTATTGTTTCAAGAGCGTGGTCAGTTGCTTTTTAATCTGTTCCATATCCGACTTTAAAGACGACATCTCACTTACCTGCTGTTTGAGCGTAGCGTTCTCGGCTTCCAGCTTTTCCACTTTCTGAATCAGCGCCTGAATGGCAATCAGATTCACCCCATCGAAATCCGCCTGATTTATGCTCTTATCTTCCCCGATCACGCCCAGTTCATCATGCCCGAAAGCAGCAAAGAAGTCCTGCGCCATGGGGCCGTAATGGCGGTAGTTCTTTACCTCCTGGCCTTTGTAGTTCCAGGAGCCTAAGCGCATAGCACTAATCTTGCGAAGGAAGGTGGCGCCGTCTACCAGGCGAAAGTTCTCCTTACGGGTAGAGTCGGAGAGGGTGGTCCAGGCGTTGCCGTTGGCTGCTACCTGCACGCCTATGGCTGTACTCTGATTAAGCGGAGCACTGGTATAAAGCATATACCCCCCACTAAAGCGCATCATCATTTGATAGGGTTTCTGGTTGGTATACTCGTAGCCCGTAGAATAATCCCCGATGATGAACGAGCCTACCTGACTGTTGGTTGACACATTGGCCCCCAACGCCGTAGAAGCATAACCGCTAGCCCTGGTTTGATAACCCAACGCGGTAGCGAATAAGCCGCTAGCGGTGGTTTGATAGCCTATAGCGCTAGCCCCTGAACTACTGGCCAGTGTCTGATTGCCCAGTGCGGTTGAGGCATCCCCCGAGGCCGTGGACGAAAAGCCCATACTCACGGCGGCTTCTCCACTCGCTCTGGATTGATACCCCGACGCTGTGGCATAGTTGCCCATAGCCATCGTTTGAAAACCCAAGGCTATGGCCGTTGATCCACTGGCGGTAGCCTGATTACCCATGGCCAGGGAGGCTGTACCTGATGCGGTAGAATAAGCGCCCAGACTCACAGCCCCTTGTCCGCTGGCCATCGTTTGCAGACCCAACGCCGTGGTATAGTCCCCATTGGCAGTTGTATTGTAGCCAGTAGCCAGGGAATATTGGCCTAAGTTGACGCTATTCCAGCTCGCATCATCCACATAGCCTGCCCGTAAGGCTGCTTTGCTGGCATACCAGAAGAGTTTGTTTGGGTTACCCGTGTTGGTTGTATTTTCGCCAAACAGCACATCTCTACCCACGGCTACGTTTAAGAATGCCTTTGGGGTGGAAGTGCCAATACCGACCTGGGCATACAGGCCTGTTGAGCGTAGTAAAACGAAGACAAACAAAAAGAGGTGTTTCATGATGTAGCAATTGCTGTAATAAAATTGGTTGAGTTGTCCGGTCCTTGATAAGTACGTATGGTGCAGGTAATGAGTCACTAGTCGTGTTTACTACCTACCTAGAGCAACTTACGTCCGTTTGTAGATTGCCTGGAGCCTACTTTGAGCCAACGGTCAAAAAGAAGGTGCATAAGTTTATAATCACATCCTATATGCCGTTTATCTCGGGTTAGCCGCTATCAACTAATGGTTAGCCAGCAGTATACCCCACCAAAAAGTCCCGCAGTATGAATAGGCGGGTCGCTGAACTTGCACGCTATACACCTTACTAACTCAACCGCCTAATATGGTTGCACGACTCAGTCGAGAATGCCACCTCGTACAGGGTTGGTTGCGCGTTGAATAGGCTGTTCTGGCTACAGATTTCTGTCTCAAGTTTGTCAAGTAAAGTGATTGTCGACCAAATAACATAGTTCTTTTAGTAAACTGACATACTTGGCTGAACTCGCCTGAAGAAGCGTCAAGAACAGAAAAGGTCCTCTACTACCAGTAGAGGACCTTTTTTGGCTAAGTAAGCAATGTCAGTCCTACTGCTTAAAATAGTCGATCTTATCGGCATCCGAGTTATTGGTGATCTTCAGCTCGCCCCCACTGACTCCGGCAATGGTGCTGGCGATGGTTAAGCTCCCTTTCGTATTGCCCGGCGTCAGTACACCCGTCAGGCCAAACGCCTTGTGACCCTGGCCCGTCATCCCCTGGGTGGTGAGGATATAGAAATTATCATTCGAGCTATCAAAGCCCCAGCTGCCGTTCTGCACAACCTTACCGCCGACCAAGACCGATCTCGCGTTAAAGCTCAGCGCCACCAGCGGATCTTTGGCAATGTAGACCGTGACAGCCGCACTGGTCGGCGCAGCATTCAGCTCATATACATCCACCACGGCGGTAAAAGTAGACGTGCCGTATTGCGTAGCCGGTAAGGTACTCAGAATCGGAATGAAATCAGGCAGGGCCGAGGCCGTAACAACCGCTAAGGGTTGATTGGTGAGGGTATTACTGACAGAGTGCGTCGTAGCGTTAACAGTGCTCGCGGTGGTGACTGCCAGTGCCGTATTGATCCCTGAAGAGTAGGCCAGTTGCAGGCTGGACTCTGAATAGCCATTCAGTTCCGTTGGCAGATAGTATACCCCAGCGGTACCTGAAAACTGGATGGGGGTTACGAACTGATACACCCGGTTGATACTGCCGGGATTACCCGAAACAGCTGAAGTGCTTTTCTGGATGGTATTATCTGCCAGGTTCAGGATGGTCGCTGGGACCAGTGTTAATCCATCGATCGCTACGGGTGTTCCGCTTAAAACGGTCATACCCGAACTACCGGCACTGAGTTGAGCGGAAGCCTGAAGGCTCATCAATAGGGTTAGGACTCTTATAACGTATTTCATAAGGCAGATCAGGGTTTGAGGCTATGGGAGGAAGCGGTCGATGGATCAGTCAGTAAGGCTTCGATTTTGTCAAGCCGGGACTGGATACTTTTCTCTCGTTCTTCGAAGGTAGCGAGTTTGGCTTTCAATTCCTGATTCTCCCTGATCAGGGCCTGAATGGCAATCAGGTTTACCCCGTCGAAGTCTGCCTGGTTAATCGACTTATCCTCCCCAATGACCCCCAGTTCATCATGCCCAAAGGCAGCAAAGAAATCCTGCGCCATGGGACCATAGTGCCGGTATTGCTTTACATCCTGCCCTTTATAATTCCAGCTTCCCAGACGCATCTGGCTGATCTTTTGGAGAAAGTCCGCCCCGTTAGCGAAGCGAAAATTCTCTTTACGGGTTGAGTCGGAGATCGTTTGCCAGGCATTGCTTCCGGCCCCCACTCGCACGCCGATGGCCGAGGTTTGGTTGGCGGGAGCTGTCGTGTAGAGCATGTAGCCACCTTCAAAGCGCATCATCATTTGATTAAAAGCCGTATTGGCATAACTAGCGAGGGAGCTATTGTTTTGAGCGAAATCACCTAAAATAAATGAGCCTGTTTTGCCATTTGTTGACACCCCGGAACCCAGGGCGACCGAATTATTACCACTAGCAGTGCTAAACTGCCCTATAACTATGGCGGACGGACCGCTGGCGGTGTTATTATTACCCAGGGCGACGGAGTTATTGCCACTAGATGTGAGATTCTCCCCCATAGCCATCGCGTGAAAGCCACTGGCAATGTTAGTTCTTCCTACAACAATGGCCAGTGATCCACTAGCCGTGCTGCCGGTGCCAATGGCTACGGAGTTATTCCCACTAGCCACATTGTTGGACCCCAAAGCCATCGAACTGTTACCCACCTGGGCAATGTCCCATTTAGTATACGACACATTCCCGGCTCGAAAAGCGCCCTTACTGGCGTACCAGATAAGCTTACTTCGATCACTATCATCATCTTCTACTTGCCAGGAAAGCGTCTGACCGAAGAGAACATCTTTGCCATCAGCAACATTAAAGAATGCGTTTGGTGTGGTTGTGCCAATACCCACCTGAGCCTGAAGAGTGGTTGAGCCCAGTAGGGCCAGCGTAAACAAAAATATCTGTTTCATGATGCCGGATTGTTCTGGTAAAGTTGGTTTGCGTGGTTTAAGGGGTTTGTATAGTGCAGGCTAATGTGAGCTGTTCATCGTGTCCACTAGCTACGCCTAATGGAGCAACTTACGTCTGTTTGTGGATTGCTCAAGACCTTCTTTGAGCCAACGGTCAAAAAGAAGGCATACCACAAAAATAGATCTCATTGACCCATCCCGTTTGTGTTGTCTGGAGTTGGTCGTTATCAACCAGGGTATCTACAACAACCTGCCCAATAAAAAAGCCCCGCCTATTCCTAGGGCGGGGCAACAACTCTGAGACTTATTTTATGGCGCTAGGAAGCTTTACAGATGTGAGCGAAAGGCTGGGTAGGGTCATGCATTACAGCCCAGGCTTACTCACTCCGCAGACTTTTCATCGGATTCGTTAGCGCGGCCTTCACGCTCTGGAAACTAACCGTCAGCAGCGTAATCATCTGGCCTGCTGCTATCAAGCTTGGGTAGCTTTGAGAAGAGTCCCGACAAGTGGAAGAAACCATGGATCGGGTATGTATTAACCTGTTGTCTAACTAATTAGGTCATGAGTTAGTCAATTCAAGAATTATGGCAATTATCATTTAAACGAAAGTCCTATAAATTTACTTATATTTATTGTTGTTAACTTTTGATTGTCAGAATGCTTTACCTTTTTCACACTACTTATTTCTATTTAACCTCCCTTTTTCGGAGCAGCTTTATTATCCAGCTTATCTTTTTATGGGTTTGTCTGATCAATTCATTCAGCCTTTTCGGGCAAACGACTTATTATGTGGCCGCGAACGGTCAAGACACCAACCCGGGAACAACGGCTGATGCTCCCCTTCAAAATTTAGCCAAAGTCAATCAACTCTCCCTGCAACCGGGGGACGCCGTTCTGTTTCGCCGGGGTGATACTTTTCGGGGAACGCTGCTGATCCGGCAATCGGGTACGTCAAGCCAGGCCATTGTGTTCGATGCCTATGGCAGTGGGCCGAAACCCACCCTGGCTGGCTCGGTAGCCGTTACGATTTGGTCTAATATGGGCGGCAATATCTGGCAGGCAGCCTGTCCAGATTGCGGTAACACGGTGACGGGGGTATTTCAGAACGAAACCTCGTTGCCCCTGGGCCGATACCCCAACAGCAATACGTCCAATAAAGGCTATCTGACGATTGGGTCTCATACCGGCCAAAATCAAATTGTAAGTCAGGAGCATCTACCCGATAACATTAACTGGGTAGGAGGGGAAGCCGTAATGAGACCTACCCAGTGGATCATTGACCGGGCTACCATTCAACAACAGTCAGGTGACGTACTTAGCCTGACCAATTACCTCAACTCGTCTGGCTACCAACCCAGCGATGGCTGGGGGTACTTCATCCAGAATCACCCGGCCACCCTCGATCAGAATGGGGAATGGTATTATGATGCAGCCAACAAAATCATAAAGCTATTTAGCGACCAAATTAACCCTAATAATCAGGCAATTACAGCCGCAACCCAGAGTCGGGGGGTGGACGCGACAGGGGTTTCAAACATTATACTTCGCAACCTGCATATTACCCAGACACTGAATGAGAGCGTATCGGCCACCAACGTATCGAGTTTTACGCTATCCGCGAACGACATCACCAACTCGGGTGAAGACGGGATATCCGTAAAGGGAAGAGGTTCGAATGTGTTCGTCGAAAACAATACCCTTTTGGGGGTCAACAACAACGGAGTCTGGTTCGATGCGTATCAAAACGTTACGTTCAGAGGCAACAGGCTTCGGCGAATTGGGGTGATACCAGGCCGGGGCAAAGGGGGGGATGGTCAGTACAATGGACTCCAGTCAACAGCTAATGATACTGTCCTGATTGAGAACAATACCATTGATAGCGTTGGCTACAACAGCGTTACCGTCTGGAGCAACACGATTGTCCGCCAGAACATCATCTCTAACTATTGCATGACCAAAAGTGATGGAGGAGGTATTTACATCTGGAACGGGCTTAAGGCGCCCATGACCAATATCCATATTGTATCCAATATCATTTACAATGGCCTTGGCGCACCAGAGGGATCATTCAGGCATGAATACTCAGGCGCGAATGGGATTTTTCTGGATGACTGCGTGGAAAATGTAGAAATCAAAAACAACACCGTATTTCATAACATCCAGTGGGGGGTCTTTCTGCATGCAGTCAGTTCTATTACGTTCACGGACAATACCCTATTCGACAATGGTGTCAGTCAGCTTTCCGTCTATCCGAATGGCAACTTTTGTCTTATACGTAATAATGTTATCACCAATAACATGCTAGTTAGCAAGCTGGCTTCTCAGCTGGTGGCTCAATACGAGTCCTATACGGACGACTTGTTCCAGTATGGCACCATAGATTACAACTATTATGTCCGTCCCTATGATGATAGCGCTACCATACGCGGCTTTATCAATGCCTCACAAGGAGGTCAGGGGGGCAATTATGCCCTGCCCGACTGGATGGGTTTCTCCCGCGGGTTTGATCGTCACTCGAAACGAAGTCCACTCACTTATAAGCAATACAGAAATGACGGAGCTGGCGGCACGAATCGATTTACCTCTTCGTTCGACACTAATCTGGATGACTGGCATATCGTTTACAGCAATAACAACAACGCTGAGGCTGCACTGGATAACACCAATAAACTCGATGGTAACAGCCTGCGCATTTCATTCCCCACTCCCTCTGGCCAATCCAATTCCTATGCGCAGGCCATCCGACGGATCGGTACGCTGACCAAAGGAAAAACCTATGTGCTCCGTTTCGACGCCGTTGCCTCCACAACGGCGAGTATATCGGTTTATCTCAGAAGCTACGGGCCTCCCTACACGGAGTATGACAGGCGTTATACGGTAGCCATGAGTCCAACCCGAACCAACCACGAACTGTTCTTTACGGCATCAGCCGATGGGATCGACCCCATCATTATGATTCAAATTGACGGGGAAGGACAGACTTTCTGGCTTGATAATATCCGCCTACAAGAGGATGCGCCGATTCAGAATAACCCGGATGAATTTATCCGGCTTTTTTATAATCCGACCCTGAAAGATAGTCTCATTACGTTATCCGGTGCCTATCGGGATGTAAAAAACCAGGTATGTGCCAAATCCTTTACGCTCAGCCCATTTACGTCAATTGTTTTATTGAAAGATACGTTGCCGGTATCCTTGGCCGACCTGAGCCTGTCGCTACAGGCTGCGAAACGGATCGTACAGGTCAACGAATCGATCGCGATCCGGCTGCGGGTCACCAATCAAAGCAACACCCAAGCCGCCCTGGCCCGATGGACATATCGATTGCCAACGAATCTTCAGTTCATGGATACCAATGGGCAAGTCTACAGCGATAATGTAATGACGGGAACGGTGTACAAACTCCTCCCACTGGCAGATACTACGTTCATGATTCTGGTCAGACCAACGGCAGTCGGGCTGTTCCGGACAGCGGCTCAGATAACCACAGCCACCTCGCCCGATCCGGACAGTACGCCCAATTCGGGCACGGCCGACGGGGAAGACGACGTCGCTACGGTCGATTTTCGTGTCCTTGGACCAGCAACCACTGTATTTGAGTCTCCCAACCCGAACCAGCGCCTGCTGCCAGCTGTGGCGTCCAGTCAGCCGACACCCGTTCCTAACCAGGCCGACCTTAGTCTGCATATGGACGTGAGCAAACGGGTGCTTGCCCTTGGCGAGACGATTACGTTTACGGTTTACGTGAATAATGCGGGTGGTCACACGGCCGATATCGTTCAGTTGGAAAACCAGCTACCCGACGGTTTTGAGTTGGTAAATGCCGCTGGCTGGGCCGCGAACGGGCGGTTGCTCAGCATTACGTTGAGGTATATTGCCGCCAATACGACCGTAAGCCTGCCCATTCAGGCTCGCTTAACCTCGCCAGGTCACTGGATCAATCGAGCGCAAATCAGCGAAACAACGATTGATGATCCCGATTCAATACCGGGCAATGGCTATACGAATGGAGAAGATGACCAGACGCAGCTTGACCTGAGAAGCCGTTGATAGGCAGGAATAATACGGGTTGATCTTTTAGTTCATACCATACCTTGCGCCATTTACTCAGTTATGGCCTCTTGGTTAATCAATTCCCTACTCAATTAGTTAGAATAGGCAACGATTTCTAAATCAATTCAAGGGTATGAAAAATAGAATCCTAGTAGGCGCTTTCCTGCTGGCCATAACCAGCCTTACGACTCAGGCACAATCTACTGCTTCCGGCAGTAGTAATACGGGTACGCCAACATCAGGGGCAACACCGGCGCAAAATGGCTCAACAGGGGCTACCGTTTCGGGTACCAAGGCCGGATCAGGCACCATGAGTCAGGGTGGGTCGAAAAGTAGTGGCCGAAAAATGAAGCGTACCAGTAAAGCCAGCAAAAGTAGTTCTCTCTCCTCGACTGGCCGGTAGTGGTATTATTGATGTTGATTGTGGGCGGGGATTACCCGGTAGCCTCTCCCCTTAGTAATAATAGCAGCAGGGAGATAGGCCAATAGATTTACAGTTATTCGATCCATCGTCACTAGCATAGCTGGTGGAATAAAGACAGGAGTGGACCGGATTCCCCATAGTAGCAACAATCAGGAAGGCCACTAAAAAGCCAGCCCGGTTGAGGCTGGCCATACGAAACGAACGGATCTGGAATGACTGGTTTATATCAACGCCCACTGCTCACTTAGTGCATGGGCCATCTGCCGCAATTGCTCATAGGACAGTGGCTTGGTCATAAATTGATTAGCGCCTAAACGTAGTGAACGCTGCCGGTCCTCGTCGGCCGATGATGTGGTTAACATGATCACCGGCAAATGGGCGAACGCTGGACTATTCCGTAACGCTTCCAGGGTCTCAAATCCATTTTGGCGTGGCATGTTAATGTCCAGTAAAATCAGCCGGGGCAATTGCTCGCAGTTAGCCAGCGCAGGCAGTAGCTCCTCGCCATCGTCGAGGGTCCGGATATGAATCGAAGGATCTCCGTTTAGGAAAGCCGAACAAATGAATTGCTGATCATCTTCGTCATCGTCTACCAGCCAGACAGTGGGTGTAGTAAAATCTTCCATAAGCTGACATTAGATACGCAAGAACTTGATACGAAGATGTAATACGATTAGTTAACAACCTACTATACACGCCATCTACTACTCATTTAATCGTCGTTTAATCAAAACCAATTTAAATAGAGATAGTTCTCTACTTAATCTCCCTGTTGCCTTGTGGATTTAGTTTAAATAATGATTTCTTTTTTTCTGCGCGCCGAGTAGTAACCCATGAATTATTCTATACTGATTGTTGATGACGACGAAGATGATTTCATCGTGTTAGCCGCAAAAATTAAACAGTGCCATCAAAACGTCATCTTAACCTATGCTTCCAGCGGGGCTGAGGCTTCTCAAAAGCTGATCGATGGTCTACAACCCAACTTGATTATCGTCGATGTCCAGATGCCGAAGATGGATGGGTACGAGCTACTGGTCTGGATCGAGGGCTCTGAGAATTGGAATCATATACCCGTAGTGATTTGGACCGGTGAAATATCAACACAGGAAGTGAAGCGCTATTACCGGGCGGGTGCCAATTCATTATTATTGAAACAGGATGCCTTTCAGGATATAGAAACGTTTTGCCAGTACTGGTTTAAGCTGGTTCAGTTAACTCAACTGGCTGCCTAGCCTTGCCATGACTAAGCAACAGATAAAACAGGCCCTGGCGGAGGAAGCGGGGGAACTTGACTAGATTTAATACGAAGCTGACCCGATCATCTTGTTGGAAAAAATCAAGGCGATCGTCGATTTAGGATGGCACTATTTTTATGCCAGCAAACTGCCACCGAATGAGCGGATGTCTACCGCCTTCAAGCAACTCAAGGAAACTTCCGGCGCCCTTCGGGTAAATACCCTGGCCGATTTTCACCAATACAAGCGAACGCTGTTGGAGCACATACGAAGTTTGCTAGATTTCTAAAGCCACTAAATGCTGGACTCTTCGCTTCACTTACTGGGCGATGGCAGGCATCTGGTTATCAGTAGGGAGCCCTTCCGGCTTTTGGGCCGGTGCCATCACACCCCAGTTTACGCTTTTTACGATCCCATTTTTTATTTCGTCGGATGAGTCCCAACTCATCAATATGCCAGTGTTTAGTCAGCTCACAGCCGCCGTAAGCCCACTTGCCA
>NZ_FOLQ01000017.1 GCF_900112365.1 Spirosoma endophyticum
CGGAGCTGCTACCGGCATGGATGTAGACCATGTGGGGGGTGCAGTTTTCCAGGATGTTGACCGTGCCCAGGACGTTGGTCTCGTAGGTGAGGCTGACGTTTTTTTGTTTGCTGTAGGCTCCATAAGCGGCCAGGTTGAAGATGGTCTTTGGCTTGATTTTGGCGAACACATCCTGGACGGAGGTGGGGGAGAGTATGTCGCAATGGACAATATTCTCGGGGGGTACGGCGAGGAGATTGAGACGCCAGGCTTTGGTGGCGTCGTGAGTAAGGGCGAAGACATCCTGTCGAAGGCGGAAGAGTTGCTCAAACAGGTTGGCGCCAATGAAGCCGCTGGCCCCGAAAACCACAATGGGACCATTCAGTTGAGTTATAGTAGCGGCTGGCAAAATAGGTGTAGATTGAGTGAAACAAGTCCCAAATAAGGGCTGGGAGAAAACCGGTCAACGTGTTGACCTTGTAAGTGGGTCTAGGCCACCGACGTAGCAAAATAGCGCTTCTGGACATCTGAGCAGGCCAGCTCATATTGATCGGCGGTCATGGGTAAATAGTGCCATTCGAGCCGGTTTTCCATATACGAAACCCCTTTGCCTTTTTCTGTCTTAGCGATCAGTACCTTGGGCTTTCCATTCGGTATGGCCGTCAGCCGGTCTACCTGTTCCAGTAATTCTGTTACGTTATGGCCATCGACTTCGGCTATATCAAAACCCATAGCAGACCAGGTATCAGGACTGGCCGTATCGCCCAGCACGTTAGCGGTTGTGTTGAAACCCTGTAAACCATTTTTATCAATCAGGACAATCAAATTATCCAGGCCATTCTGAATCGCGAAATGGGCTGCTTCCCAGGTTGTTCCTTCGTTGGTTTCGCCATCAGACATAAGTACAAACACACGGGAGTCGTCACCCAGTAATTTGCCCGCCTGCGCAATGCCCGTACCGATAGGCAGGCCGTGCCCCAACGATCCCGTAGCGAACGGAATGCTTCTATGCTTATTCGGAGCAGGATGAGCCGGAAGGGTTGTGCCATTTTGATAATAGGTCGCCAGTGCCTCGTCTGATATATCCCCTAAGTGATTCAGGCAAACGTAGAGCGCGGCAGCCGCATGGCCTTTCGAGAGCAAAAATGTATCCTGTTCACGTTTGCGTAGAACGAGCGTTGCCAGCATCAGGTCGATACAGCTAAGCGAACAACCAATGTGTCCGGCATGGGCCTGATTATAGAGGCTTAACAGGTTCAGCCTTAGCTGGCCCTGAAGTGTCTTTGTGTCGATCAATTCCGTTGTCAAAACTGTAGTCGATTAGTTGTATAAATGCCTCATTCACCAAACGTTGATCACAAGTAGATAATCGTCCTGGTGCTACGTTCTCGTATCACCGGAGATTACTTCAGAACGATTTTGAGAAGGAAACTAGCTACGGTAAGGCGTTTCTTACCCGCTTGACATGACTATAAATATAAGCTGGCAGTCGCCACCGCGGGAATTATACGATTGTATGGTGTAGCTTGTCGATTTAGTCAACGCATCGGTAGTTACTCAAATCCGTTAATCACAAACTAATTACACGCACTTAAATGCCAGCAGAGACATTTCCCTATAATTATTTGCCCGTAAAACAGCATATTTTACAGGATAGCCTATTCAGAAATTAACTGCCCAAATCACGTAAATACGATGGCATTTTATGCCGCAAAGCGTATGATCCAGCGTTAGGATGTGGTCCGTAAACCCTTCATGGCCTAACGCTGGTCTGACAGTCTACCGATCGTAATCGGTAGTTTGAGGTGTAAAGCTGGTCCAGCCCGACAGCCAGTTATCCGTGCCAAAAGCACCCCGGTACGTCACCGCAGTGAAAAACGAATCAGCCAGTTTTCCACCAGAGACAGCACCCGTTAGTAGCGGTGAACCCGACTGCGGCAGGAAATTTGGGGCGGATAGATTAAACGTCGATCCGTTCAACAACAGAGACGCCAAATCCGATGTCTGAATAACCTGATTTGACTGGGCGGTTGTGGTAAAATACGTCGTCGCCTGGGCGTTGGTGATGACGCCACCACCCACAACCGGCGTCAGTACGTTAGCCAGCACAATACCTTTTAAGTCAAGGGCATTGCTGGTTATGTTTGCCAGCGTACCCGTAGCGGTCCCATCCAGACGAACACCTTCAGGGTATCCGTAAATTACTGAATTGTAGATACTTGTCGCTGTATTCCGACGTAAAAATAGTCCGGATTGATAAAGACCTGTAGTCGGTGTGCTGCTAAAGGCGAAGTCGCTTATGTTGGCAAAGATCGGGGCCGTTTGCGGCAACCCATTTTGCCTGGTTAAGGGTGCCCCTGTGTTCTCGCCCGGATCGAAATTCTGCGACTCAAATCCGTTTGATCCCGCTGGCGATCCAACCGCCGGGTCACGTAGTGCGACGCCAAACTGTACCTTACCGGAGTATCCCCAGTCGGAACTCCAGTTATCATCGAAACTACGGTAAGCAACAAGATTTTTGGCGTTCACCGTTCCGCCGAACCAACTAAAGGCATCCCCGCTGCTGTACGAAACCTGAACATGGTCGATGGTGGTACCGTAGCCAACACCGTAAAGAGTCAGGCCATTCAGCCTGTCATTGGCTATAGTGGGTTGCGATGTCCCCGCAAATTCGATCCTGACGTATTGAAGAGTACCCGCATTATCATCGAATTCATTGTAGGTTTCGACGGTGCCGCGCACCCCACCCGCCAGGAGCGTTTCGCCCGGCCGGTTCAGGGCCGCTTTGCCAATCAGCACAATTCCGCCCCAATCGCCATACCCGCGCTGCCCGGCAGCTTTGGCCGACGTAAAGACAATCGGTTGGGTAGCTGTTCCCTGAGCAATTAATTTGCCCCGTCGCTCCACAATGAGTGTTCCGGACTGGTTTTTACCATTCGGGTCCCGATCGGCCCCCGCGCCTTTGATGATCGTTCCGGGCTGGATCGTCAGTGTATAATCGGCCGGGATGTAGACCAGGCCCCGCAGCAGGTAAATCGTATCTTTTTTCCAGGTTAAATTGGCGTAGAGCGTCCCCGATATCTCTTTCACGGGTTTGAGGGCTGGAATAGAGACCGTGAACGTAGCCGGACTCTGCGCGGTTTGGCCACCCGCCGATACCGAAACAGGGCCACTTGCCGCTCCGGCAGGTACCACCACCACCAGGCTTGTCGATGTAGCCGACACAATGGTTGCCTGAACGCCCCCAATGGTGATTGTATTGCTGGCGGGGTCTGTACTGAAATTAGTACCGCTAACCGTAATGGTACTGCCGACGGGTGCGCTGGCCGGGTCAATACCCGTGATCGTGGTTTTGGCCTGTGGCTGCGGATTGCTGGTATCCGTGTCGCTGTCGTGCTTACAGGCCGTGAATACCATCGTAAAGCTCAATAGCACGAGCAGTACGAATACTAGTTGCTTACAATTTTTCATAGTCATCGAGAATTTGTTGTTAATACTGTTTTATAGGCAATCTAACCCATACACGAGCTTTCGATCAGGCAATTTCATACCTGAATAAGTCGTTTAAACCCCGTTCGAACTGATCGATCGAGACAACGATATCGTCATCGACATGACTATGCCGACTCCCTCCAACCAGACCTGCACAATAGCCTGAATAACGTAGCCCCAGCAACTCCGCCAGGTACCGGAAATATTCTGGTACGTAGTTATCGGCGAATAGTTCGAGCAGATGTGTGCCCGGTCTGCACCAAAGCACATTAGCAAACGAAGCCCCATGCGGCCCAATGATGAACGATGCACCGGCATAGAGCGCAACTTGCTCAGCGATGCTTCTCGGCTGATCCTCGATAATATCGAAGCCATAGGTCGTCAATAAAGCAACCAGTGCATCCTCATTCAGCACACGGCGTCGTCCCGAACGCCTGATGTATATACGCCTGCCTGGTCCTGTCGGCTCAGGCATAACGGAACATACGTAGCGCCTGAGCGATAACACATCCGCCGGGTTGGGGTAAAACCAGCTGTTGTTGTCGCCCAGTATGGCTGTCGAAAAGCGAACCGTATGAGTCCGGCTATCAATCAAATTCTCCTGTCTGACACCCAGTATGGCCAGCAACTCACGCTCGAAGGTTGTATGCAGCAATGGGTACGCCACCGTTGCTTCGGCAAAGACTGAGGCAGGCAACGTGTCTTTGATGCGGCATAGTTTGGCCGCAACAAAAAACAGGTAATCGTAATAGCGGCCCCAATAATGGCTCCAGGGAGCAATCAGCATTGTGGTTTCATAATCGGGCCGTTGCTTTAGATTCAGCAGATCTTTAAACAAAGCGTTTGTACCGAAATCAGTATCAAGCACTTTATGGCCAAGCTTAAGACCACCCGACCGTAGCTGCGTAGCGTCGGAATGGAGATTATCAAGTCGCCAGACGTGTGTATGACCAGTGGCCACTTCCGTTTGATTGAATATCAACTTGCTACGTTCCGTCACGTCGGCCACTTTGGATAGCGTAATGTGATGCACCGGGCTCGAAGCCAGCTGGTACGGCCGCAGGTAATCTTCCGTCTGGGCCTTGGTCAGCAAGTCAAGGCCAAATGGTTTCGCCAGGATCGTCGACTGTTTTTTCAGACCATCACGAGCTTCATTTAACCAACGGTTTATCAGGGCCATACGCAGTTTATTTTAACAATCGCTTACGCGAAAATGGGTATCTAGTCTGTAATTTGAATGACACTGTTCCCGTATTCCGGCGCTCCAGCGAACTTCTTGTTAGGAATGAATGGCTCACGCAGATGATCAGCCAGCCGTAGCGCCTGCGCCACGAGGGTCAGGGTCGGGTTGGCATGACCACCCGTCGGGAACACCGAAGAACCCGCTACGTAGAGGTTATCCAATCCGTACACTTTCGAATTGCCATCCACAACCCCCGTTTGGGGATCATCAGACATGCGGGTTGTGCCAATGTGGTGTGCGGCTGAATTGAACGATTTGATCTGTCTGTCCAGATACTCACGTAACCCCTGCTCCGAATACCGTACATCACCCAGATTCTTTTTTCTGAAATTATCAACAAACAGGTTGTGGGCGTCCACGACCGATTCTATATCATCTTCTGTAAATGAGATGCTTACTTCCGCCCGTGGCATACCAAACGCATCTCTGGCCGACGAGGACAAAGACACACGACTTGCTCGGTTTGGGCGTTGCTCCGCCTGAAAATACAGGCCCCAATACGTAGTATTTTTCGCCGGAAGAACAAACGGCAGCCGCCGTTTGGCCATGCGTTTCAGCCCCAGTTGAATCAAGTCTGGAATCTGGGTCAGTCCATCCCGGGCAATTATACCCGCATGTTCCCTGACAGAAGGTGATAACTCCTGCCACTTACGCAATGCCTTGCCCACCGATTTCTGACTAACAATCGACAGCAATGATTTGACAACGTAGCGCGACGAAAACAGTACGTCCCGATGCCCATTCGTGGTGTTGGGATGATACAGAAAAAAGATCGTGTTCAGCAATTTTCGGGACGTCTGGGTAGCTTCCGGAATCCACCACCGCCGACGGCAATACACGCCCGCATCCCGTTCAAAATCGACGAGCAGTTCCTCCCGATTCTTAGGGTTGAGTTCGGCGTATGTGCCATCCAGATGCGCCATGTAGTATCGACCTACGTTGTCGTGCTGATTGCCGATGCCTGTCGGGAAATAGTGATTTGCCGATGCCAGCAGCAAGCGTGGGTTCTCGATTCCACCCGCTGCCAGCACAAACGAACCGGCCTTTACGGTGAAGCTGACGCCACCCATCGTTACGTCTACATGCGAAATGCGTTCGCTGGAATCCTGCATCTGCAACGCCCGAACGTGCGCATCCAGCAATACCTGAACGCTCTCACTGCGTTCTAATTCAGTCTTGTAGGCTTTCGCAAAATTGATCGGTGGACTCCAGCGTTCCAGCGGATACGATACGATATCCTCCGTATCTAAACCATTGATTATCTCCCGTTTCGCAGTGGGAAACGTGTCGTGCGCACTAAACGAAAAATCGCCGATCTGACACAGTTGAGCGGCCTGGCGATAGTAAGGCATCAGCGTTTCGTAGCTTAAAGGCCAGCCACTATCCGGCACCCAGGCACGCGGCTTGAAATCAATCGGCTCAAATGGAATACAACGTCCACCCCAAACGGCGGAGGCTCCCCCAAATTGCCGACGACGGTTTTCTTCCAGCGGCTCATGCGGCTCGGTCGGCGAAACGACACCCCGGTGCAAATCCTGATTGGCACTTGTTTCCGACCATCCGCCACCCGTTATCACCACCACGTTGATCGGCAGTTTCGACAACTGTAGCGCTATCGAAATAGCCGCTGGCCCACCGCCAATCAGGCAAATGTCGGCCTGGAGGACCTGCCCATTCTGGATGTCGTTTTTCGTGCGAATCATGCGAGCAGTTGGTTAAGCGTGGGCAAATAGCGGGGCAGGGCTTTTGTATAGTCCAGTGAAGCGATGTTATGCTTTAAATGCGCCAGATCACTGGTGCCAAACAAAACGGCATCTACTTTTTTCTCCGTCAATACGGCTGCAATCAGAAACTGAATCAGCGACATACTTTCCAGACCATCCATCTTACTACGTTCTGATGCGGTGGCGGCAAAACGGTCTACCAGCGATTTGTAGGGACGCAGCACCTGATTCGCCACGACCGGAATCTGATGCGCCCGACACAGGTCGATAATGGCGTTGGCGCTGTCATCATGCCAGGAAACGGCGGTTTGCACTAATTGAACCTGTCCACTACGGATGCCTTCTTCCACCACGCGATAGTCGTTCGTTGAAACGCCCGTGTATTCGGCCAACCCTGCCTGCCTGATCAGTTCCAGCCCTTCCCAGGCGTTGGTTCCGACCAGTTCATCCCAAACGGGCTCATGCAGCATAAACGCGTTGGCAGACTCTACGCCAAGCCGTTTGTTGCTTTGCCGGATGCTGTTAAGCAAGTAATTGGCGGTATAATTCTTCTTGACACCTGCTTTAATTTTTATCTTTTTACCGATCTGATTGAGTGGCGATAACCATTCCGGTGTATGAAACATGGGAATGCCCGCTTTGGTCATCACAAAAAACGACGACCGATTGCTGGCAATGCATTTATTGATAAGCCGTTCTGAATCACCCGACCCATACGTATCAGCCGTATCAATCAGGTTGATACAATTATCAGCGGCAAGCCGGATAATATCACCGAATTGGTCTGTTGATAAGCGGCTCCCCAGCGAACCAGCCCGACTCGTTCCGATACCTAACCGAGAAAGTTGCTTTAATAATATCATGATCAATATCCGATAAATGATAGCTGGATCAGACCAAATGGCAGGTCCGGAACATCACAAAAGATGAACGCTATAAATGAATTTTCAGGAATTAGTTTGCTGCATTACGCCTATGGAATTAGCCGTTGCCAATGGACCAGAAAGTGGTGGTTTTTTTCGGCCGAAAAACACTTTTCTGAAATTAGTAGCCATAGGTTTATTTGATAAAACGGGTGGAAATAGAACAAACCGTTCTGCCGTTTCTTTATCAAAATTTTTCTCGTTGATAGACGTAACGTCAAAGCCACTGTTTGTCAGCATATCGACGAAATCATCACCGTATATTCGCAGATGATCGTACTGACCAAATACCCGCTCCCGTTCCTTCGGACTTGTAATCGATAAATCTTCGATAGTATGTTTTAAATGATCTTTTTGCGGAACCGTAAAAATGCAATAGCCACCGGGCTTAAGCACCCGAAAGACCTCATCAATACCCGCCCGATGATTGGGTACGTGTTCCAGTACATCGCAGGCAATGACACAGTCAAATGACTCATCAGCAATGGCTTTCATGTCAGAAATATCGATATTATAATCAATGTTCTTGTAGGAATACCCATCCGTAAAAAAGTCTGCCGTCTGGTAGGAACCGGCATTTTTTCGAATTATTTTTTCGAGGAATTTTTCAGGGGCAAAATGTAAAACCTTTTTGTCCTTAATTATTTTTTTTAAATCGAATTCCTCTAATAACGAAAGTGAAGCTAACAGCAATCTATGCCGTACGGTAGAATAACATTTCGGACAGATACAATTTAAATGCCAGGGATCATCACTCAGTTTATTGGCTTTATAATGACAAATATTACATTCTACGTCGTTGCCCGCTACGTTGTAGTAAAGCTGCGTAGCGTCCAGGTAAACTTCCTTAGCACTTTCCTTGATTGTTTTCAGCACTTTTTTCATCGCTTTATTGGTTAATAGTGCTATCGTTATTTTTAAAATAGTATATAGTGAATCTACCTTAACTCAAATCCCTGTTAATAATATCCCGCTAGGATCTGTGTCTGTTCAGAGGATTCGCCGGAATCACGTCGGCTCTTTCGGCGGGTGCTTCCAGCGCCATTACGGCGGGGTACAGATCATCAATGAAGGTTCTGATTTTGGCATCCCACACCTGCGATTGCGCGAACGTGTAAGCGGCCCGTCCCATAGCCAATCGTTGATCAGGATGGGCAAACATCCACTCAATGGCTTTAGCTAACTCGGCGGTCACCTGGTCTTCATCCGATACAGTGACCTTTAGGCCCGTTTCGGGACTGACCAATTCCGCCTGACCGTGTAATTCGAGCGTTACAACGGGCAATGAGTACGCCATCGCTTCCAGTAACTGCATAGGGCAGGAATCGCGCAGGCTCGTGAAAACGAAGACATCCGACTGTCGGTAAAATTCTTTCACTTCATCGTACGACACATGCCCAGCCCACTTGACGCGATCCTGAACGCCGTAACGACTGATGTAGCCTGGCACCTGGTCAACCATTTCGCCTTTTCCCCCCACAATAGTTAGGGTAATGGGTAAGGCTGGATTAACTTTGCTGAATGCCTGAATGGTCAGTTCCAACGCCTTGCGGGGCATCAAGCGACCCACCCACAACAAGTTCATCGTAGTGCTGGCCTGCCGTTCAATAGGTTCAGATGGCAAAAACGAAGCACTTAGGCCCGCATCCAGCATCCGCTCGATTGGCTTGTTAGGGCGTTGACTTTTGGCCAGCTGATACGTATCGTCGTTGGTAACAATCACCCGACTGGCGGTTTTCAGGGTCTGATAAAAGCCGGGATTAGCATACTGAAGGAAGATACTCACCCAATCTCTCATCCATTCCCGCGACCAGTACTGACCGAAATACCGCTTCAACGCCTGAGGTGCCCGCTGCCCGCCACCGACTGGCCCGAAGATGAACGGCTTTTTCAGCTTGTACAGAAAACTGCCCAGCTGAATGCTGCCATACGTTACGTGATGCACCAGATCGAAGTCGTGCATTTTATCCAGTTTTCGACCAAGTTTGTAGGCCTTCCATTGCCAGTATAAATAATGAAAGTACATGCCTATCAGCCCTTTAGCACAAAACTTGTCGGCCCAATCGGGCATGGGAACGTAGTGAACCGTCAGGTTCGGGAAGAAGCCATTTGCCAGAACAGGATCAATCGCGGCCTGCCACTGGTGTTTGGTCAGGCAATGAATCCGATAGCCATTTTCGCTGAGCAACGTGGCGTAATTCCAGCCATTTCCCTCCTCCGACCCCGCATTTGGCAGGCAGGCATACGCCGATAACAATACGTTTCTCATGGCTAGATGGGTTTTACGGGTCGTAGTTTGCGCCGGATGAAGCCCGCACAAATGCGGGATATGTCGAACAGGAAATAAATGATCTTTGTCCGGGAATGGGTGATCGCAAACTGGTAGCGGATCTTCAGGTTAGTCGGCGATTTAAACGACGTAAACCCATTCCAGAACTCTTTCCAGCTGGCGCTGTGCGTAACCAGCGAGTTTGTCGCACTGACAAATTCGGAGACCGGACTCTTAGCACTGACAATCAGTCGATACCCTGCTTTACGGGCACGAACCGATAGCTCGATATCGGCCATGTAGTGAATGTAGTTTTTTGAATCGAACAGGCCGATTTCATCGAAAACGCGCATAGGAATCAGGGTGCCCCGACCCGGCAGTGAGTCCGATTCAATGTACGACGTCTGCCGAATCAACTCCCGATAATCGCAGTTATAATTCTCGGCCAGATGTTTACCCTTCGCTACGTATAGATCGAAGGTGGTACCCGCATATTCGAGTTTGTTGGGCTGTTCGCTATCCACACTCACCGAACCAACCAGGCACGGTTTGTGGGTCTGATATGTTTCCAGCAGCGTTTTCAGGTAATCAGGCTTTACGTACGTATCGTCGTTGAGCGTCAATACAAAATTCGCCTGGCGTTTGTCCTGGTGCTGCTGCGCATACCGTATGCCCCAGTTTGTCGCTTCGGCCCACCACAAATTCCCGTCGCCCCGTAGCACCACTACGTCAGGAAACTCCTGATGAATCATCTCGCTGGTTCCGTCCGTCGAGCCGTCATCAATCACAATAACCTGAAAATCACGATACGTCTGTACTGATAAACAGGCCAGGCATTGACGCGTAAATCCAAGGCGGTTATGAACGGGAATGACAATACTAATCATACGATTTCCTGATTTTTAACCAGCGCTACTGGCTGTGATTCTGAATAAGCTATCGTTTCCAGGTCGGAATCGTCGTCCTCCGTCAAATCAACGACCGGCCGCTTCAGGCCGTAAAACATACCAATGCCCACGACGGTCCAGTAATAAAGTGGTAGCTGGTAAGAGACACCGTAGACGATTCCGCAAATAATGAAGCTGAATAGTACGGCATGCTCCGTTGTGAACTTGTGGTTCCGCCGGTAGATGGTAATGAGTGTGCCAATGATGAGCAACAAGTTGATCCCCAGACCGACTGCTCCATAATTGTAGAGCATATCGACGTACTGGGAGTGGATGAACGTGCCCTTATCGGGAAATTCATCATTCCCCATTATTTCACCCCGATCGTAGCCCGCATACCGCCAGCCGAACAGGGGCCGCGCCGGAATTTGACTCAAATAAAACTCTGACTGCTCAATACGCCAGCTCCCGGTTTCATCTTCCTTCGGATCGAAAATGCCACCGATACTTTCCGCAAAAGCTTCCATTTTCTTTCCCGGCAACGACCCGGCCAGCGGCATAGCGATGATGACCAGAACCACCAGCATGATGAGGGTACGGCCAAGGGGTAAATTGGCCGATGCCAGCTTCCCAATGGCCGTCAGACCAATAACAACCGCAGCCGCTACGACGGCCGCCGTCATAACCGAGCGGTGCAGCAAAAAGACAATAAAGGCAAACGTGAACAGCGATTTCAGCAGATCCGAAATGGCGTGTTCTTTCAGGTAGTTTACCAGATAGTACACAAACGGAATCACTAAATACAGGGCATCAGGTGCCGCGGTTGTCCGGGTTTCGGCGGTCAGGGCGTAGCTGAAAAGCTGGCCTAACAAAATCTGGTTGATGAGGTAAAGCCCGAAAATGATGTAGACGACGTAACTGAATTTCAGCGGTTCAGCCCGCTCGACAACGTAATACGCCAGTAACGCCAACCCACAGAAGGCAAAGCGTTTGATAACAAAGTAGGAATAGACGTACTGGTTGTATTCATACTTTGACTCCAACAGCAACAGGATGACGCCCAGAAACAGCATCCAGGCCGCAATTTTATACAGGACCGGATACTTGAAATAGAACCCGACCAAGGCCAGTATCCCAACCAGCGTCAATCCGTTCACGGCTTTTTCAATGAACGGACTACCCGCATTGCCCCCATAGGCGATGGCGCTGACCCCAAACAGGAGGGCATACAGGGCGATTCGATAGATCCAGATCATATTGTTCGTTTCGTGTTACGTTCCTTAAGCGACGTAGTGGCGCTCAGGGGTTGGCTAAAACTTCCTGATAAATTGATTCCGTTATGTCGACAATCTGCTGCTGGTCAAACCGTTCGAGCGAAATTTCCCGAGCCTGTCTGGCCAGTGTATTTCGTAGTGACGTGTTCTGCCATAGCTGTTCCACTGCCTCGGCAATGTCAGCCACATTTAACGAGGTCAACAGGCCCGTTTCGTAGGACTTGACCAGCGATGAAACGCCCCCTACGTCCGACGCCACAACGGGCAATCCCGCCAGTTGTGCCTCGCAAACGCTGTTCGGGCTGTTATCGATGTAGGAAGGGTGAAGCAGACAAAAGGCTTCGTGATACGTATCCCACAGTTGCGCGGCCGACAGCATACCCCGATGCTCAATGTCGTCGGGTTTGATGTTGTGCAGCGACAGTTTATCGACCAGTTTGAGCAGCGATTGTTTGCTGCCCGACCCGGTGACAATCAGTCGGATAGGGATTTTCTTTCGCAGCATGTCGACCGTCTGAAGGGCTTCGCTAATTCCCTTGATGTAGTTGTCGCCCCCCACAAACAGGACCGCATTTGGCTCTCTATCCGTTGCCGGCTGAATGGCGGTATAAAACTCCGGCCGGAGCAATTCCCAATTATGATGAATCACAGCCTTGGGTTGCATGGTACGTACCACCGACTTATCCCAGTGAGTCCGGCAGATAAAATGCTTCACGGTGGGCATGAACCGTTTCTCATAATAGCCCGCCACCAACCAGGCCAGGTGCCGGTATTCGGGCCGCTTCGGCAGGTGTTTGTAGTACTCCCGAGTGAACCCCTGCGCCGACAGCACTTTGGGGATTTTCACATTAGCGCCAATCACATGGTACTGCTGTTCCGCCCCGTGGATGTGCATTAAATCGTACTCGTTTCCTACGTCTTTCAGGTAGTTCTGAACCCGTTTGATACGTCCGGAAAAAGCCCGGAGAACATCCCGCTTGTCTTCGGGCACTTTGATAAATACATACTTAATGCCTTTATGGACAACCTCTTCGTCCTGCGCAACATAAGGGTTGTAGCTAAGTATTGTAATGTTTGCATCCCCCTTTTCTACCAGTTTATGGGCTAAAGACGTAACCCAGGGTACGGGATGACCACCACCTGACTTCAACGGATGCGGGACGGCAGCGAGCCATAGTAGGTTCATAATTCGACGACTGGGTTGAGTGTATTACGTAGTGGTTGGCGCCCCATTATGGTCTCCGTGTAGAAGGCTAAATGTTTGTCGATCATGACATCCAGATTAAACCGGTTACGCGCGAAGGCCAACTGCTCTTCGGCCAAAACTGCCCTGGTTCGGGCGTCCTGGTAGTTGAGAATTACATCCGCCATCTCGGCTGCGGTGATTGATACCGGAAGCAGACCGGGTCCTGTTCGGTTGAATTGTTCGGGAATGCCGCCCGTGGCCAGAGCAAGCACCGGCGTTCCGGATGCGATGGCTTCCGTAATGCTATAGCCCCATGATTCATTCAGGGCTGTGTGTACGTATAAAGAAGCCTTTCTCAGGTAATCCGGTACGTTCGTCTGGAAACCCAGAAAATGAACGTAGTCCTGAAGGTTCTTTTCGTGTACGAGCTGTTCCCACTCCCGGCGCTTGGGGCCTTCACCCAGTAGCCAGACCCTGAACCTGGTTAAGCCCCTTGATCGAAGTTCATCGGCGACCTCAATGAGCAGCCGTTGATTTTTCCGTTCCTCCAGCGTTCCTACACTAATGATAATAAAGTCGTCGCTTTCGTGCCGGGGCTGTTCGGTCGGGAAGACAACCCCATTGTGAATGACTTCGCAGACAGCCCCTTGTGGCCGCAGGAAAGCCGAGGTACGTTTGATATAATCTGATACCGTAATGAACGAATCGTTGTGGTTGAACACGTAGCGATACCAAGTAGCCAGGCGCTTATGTGTCCAGTCACTTAGCTGAAAACCCAGTTTATACTCGGTGAGTGGATCATCGTTGAAATGGCAGGTCATTACGACGGGAACCCGTTTGGCCAAACCCAGTGAAGCTCCGGCCCCGGCCGTAGCATCCTGTGCATGAACGAGATCGAAGGCATCGGCGCCCTTAGCCCGCACGGATACCCAGACGCTCATGAAGTTTTCCAGCTCAAACCAGAGTACCCGGCCGTTCTGACCAAATAGAGCCGCTAGTTTACGTAGCAGGCCAATGATTTTTTTGGGCAGAAAGGGGGTATCGGCCGGCGTAATGAGCTGCACCGATTCGACCCGGCCCTCAAGTTGGTCGAGCAGTCGGTTATAGTGCGCCGTTACCCCTGTTTTTGAGGTTTGCGTGGTCGATGAAACAATCAAAACGCGCATAGTTGATTCGTCTAAATCGGCGTACCGATTTATTTATTCAAAAGTCGATACAGCTTTACCGTCAGGATACCCCCCGGTTGCTTGCGGAAATTATTGAACACGCTGTCCAGAGCCGCTTCTCCATAAAGTAAAAAGTTGTAGAGTCGGTTGGCATGTGTACCGCCAATCTGCCCCAGCGTAGCCCGTGCCGACCACTTCATGAATACCATGAATCCGTAGCTGTCGCCGTGGATGTTCTGAAACACGCGTCGCTGGTTTCGCACGGCGTAATATTGCTTCCAGGCACCGGGCCAGGGAATACCGTTCCGGTCGAAGGACGGGGGGTGGTAGAAGATGGAACTCGGTACGGTAACCACCGGATAACCCATTTTCTGAACGCGGGTCATGTACTCCACTTCGTCGCCCCAGATAAACAATTTCTTATCGGGTAAGCCAACGTTTTTGACCACCTCCGCACTCACCAGCGTACCGTTGAAAAAGAAAGCGACACCGTAAACCAGATCATAGGGCGTCATATCTGCCACTTTCCGGTAGCTCCGGTTGGGACGATCGACGTAAAATGCCAATTCGCTATGATCCTTATTACTGACCGACACGCAGTTTTTAATGCATGGGCCAATATTAGGCGACGTCATCAGTGCTTCGAGCGCATCGGGAGCGGCCAGACAATCGTCGTCCATACACCATAGCCAGTCGAACCCAGCCTGATAGGCCGTGTCGATGCCGGTTGCAAAGCCACCGGCCCCGCCTAAGTTTGGCTGGGTCACAACCCGAAGACCGGTTTGCTCTGCCAGCCATTCGCCGGTGCCATCGGTGCTGCCATTATTAATGACAATGATGGCTTCGAGCGGTCGTGTTTGTTCACGAAGGCTAACGAGGCATTTCTTTAAATCTTCGAGCCGGTTGTAGGTCACAACTACGGCAGCTACGGTTTCCATATTACTATCTTTGTTTAAATAAGATTGCTAACCGGTTTTTGCTGAAGCTAATAGCTTCCCGCATGTACGCCAGTTGAACAACCTGAACCCCTTTACTACGTAGGTAGACGTACATCGACAGCGCGATATAGGCTTCGGCGGCTACCCACGCATAAGCGGCTCCAATAAATCCCATTTTCTGAATCAGCAGGGAGTTCAGCGCCAGACCCACGACGGAGCCGATGGCTGTAATACGAAAAAAAGCCTTGTCCATCCGCAGATTCAGCATGGTGTGCAAACCCAGCAGATTGCTGACACCGATCAAGATGGGCAATAGGGACACAATGCGTAAAACCAGGATCGCATCATGAAATTTATCACCGTAAAAGAGGGTGATAAACACAGGAGCGATGACCCACAAGACCAGTGACACGACGGTCATAAAAGCAACCAGCGGAAAAAAAGTCGTTCGAACCACGCGCAGTCCGTCTTCCCGGCCACTACCAAAGGCACTGGCCACAATGGGGAAAAAAGCTTGATTCAGGCCCAGCGAAACAAACGAGCGGGCGATGCCTTCCAGCCGCGAACCGGCCGAAAAAATCCCTACGTCATAGGCATTGCCCAACAAGCCCAGCAGAAAAACGGTCGAACCTGCGTAGAGCGTAATCATGACCGACGAGAAAAACAGCGTACTGTCCTCCCGAAAGCGGGTGATCAACTGGGCGATCGATGGCCATGTAAATGTCAGATCAAATCGACGTAGCGCTACGTACAAGGCAACGACGCTGACCACTACCTGCGCCACACTGATCGATAGATTCTGGTAGATGTAATCGTCGGGCTGCCGGATCAGCAGAAAAACGGACAGCGTAAACAGAATTTTTACCCCAAGATTGAACATCGCAACCCGTCCCAGATCTTCCATCGCCTGATAGATCCAGATCGGGAACAACACCACGCCGATGCAGGTGATGTAGGTGCAGGTGTGCAGCACAATATGGGACCGAAAGTCAGGCGTAAACCAGGTGATGCCCGCAAAAACAAGGGTTGACAGTATCCAGAGCAGGGTCTTACCCGCAATCACTTCGCTGAACGTCCGGTTAACCAGCGCCTTGTCGGTCCGGTTTGCGGCTATGGTTCGAACCGCCGACATTTCGAATCCGTAGTTAATCAGGAGCGTGAAGTAAGCGACGTAAGCCTGCGAAAAGTTAAGTAGTCCCAGGCGCTCTGGTCCAATAATGCGCACCACGTAAGGCACCGTGAGCAGAGGCAGCAACATATTCGCCACGTTGACGCTAAAGAGAGACACTACGTTAATCGCAAAGCGCTTTAACGTAGCTCTCGACAGCGTTTTGGCTGTTTCTTGTTCTGTCTCTACAGCACTGGTTACCTGGTCACTTACCATGTTTTTTCGTTATACCCGTTCAATCTTACCTACTCGGTAGCCACCCCAAAATAAACATACTCCAAAGGAACATCGCCGGTCGCTTCAAGCCGATGCAGAATACCCGCCGGAATCCTGACAAAAACCCCCTGCTGCAACGCAATTTTCTGATTGCCAATCGTATACACGCCAATTCCCTTTAAGAAAAAGAAACACTCTTCCATTGTCGGGTGCATATGCAATTCGCAGTAGTCCGTCCGGGAAAATGAGCCGTAAGCCACCTGGGTTAAGTCGGTAGACGTATCACCATATCGGAGAAATACCTGCTTGGTGCCCTGAGCGTGAGCCGTACGCTCACACTCAAGGTCAGCAAGTGATGCGGTAATCCGTTCCATCAGGCTTCGACAAGTGCGGGCACTTTCTTTTGAATCTGTTCCGAAATCCAGTCATAAGTTTTCTCAACACCTCTGCGAAGGGGTGTGGATGGTGCCCAGCCTAATTTCTGCTGAATCAGATGGTTGTCGGAGTTGCGGCCCCGCACACCCAATGGTCCCGGAATATTATTGATAGTCAGGTGTTTACCCGAGATGTCGATAACCATTTTCGCGAAATCATTCAGCGAAATCATCTCTTCCGAACCCAAGTTGACAGGGCCCGAAAAATCAGAGTTCATCAACCGCCGGATACCTTCTACGCACTCATCCACAATCAGGAACGAGCGGGTCTGCTGCCCATCGCCCCAGATCTCGATCGAGCCGCCATCCTCAGCCATTGCTACTTTCCGACAGACCGCAGCGGGTGCTTTTTCGCGACCGCCATCCCAGGTCCCCTGTGGACCGAAGATGTTGTGGAACCGGGCAATACGTACCTCCATGCCGTGGTTCTTCTGGTAGGCCAGAAACAGGCGCTCCGAAAACAGCTTTTCCCATCCATATTCACTATCGGGGGCCGCCGGATAGGCCGACTCCTCCGAACATTTCGGATTATTGGGGTCCATCTGGTTATACTCCGGATACATGCAGGCCGACGACGAATAGAATATTTTCCGGACACCTTTATTCTTGGCCGCTTCCAGTACGTTCAGATTGCAGAGAATTGAGTTGTGCATGATAGCCGCATCGTTTGTACCCGTAAAGACGAAACCTGCCCCGCCCATGTCGGCGGCTAACTGGTAGATTTCGTCAAGGTCGGCCGTCACAACTTCGTCGGCAATGACGGGGTCTCTCAGATCGCCAATGATAAACTCGTCGGCATTATTGTTATCGTATTCATTCTCTTTGATGTCAACACCGCGAACCCAGTATCCTTCCGATTTGAGTCGGTTAATAAGATGGCCACCAATGAAGCCACCACCACCACAGACGAGCGCTTTTTTCATAAATACTTGATTATTTGAGGGATGAGAAGATTTCTTTCAGGTTGAGAAAAATGAACAGGGGAACGACTTCCAGATAGCGTCTGTAGAGTCGTTTTGGCTCGGCCATCAGCCGAAAGAGCCATTCTAAAGAGAGTTTTTGCATCCAGCTGGGTGCCTGCCTGACGCGATCGGTATGAAAATCGAAAGCCGCGCCAACGGTTACAATGAAGTTGACATCCACGTATTGCGCCAGACGTCGGGCAAACCGCTCCTGCTTGGGTGTGCTCAGGCCAATCCAGACGATGTTCGTGCCGGCGTCCATGATCCGGTCTGCCAGGGACTGGAATTCGTCATCGGCCATCTCCCGAAAGGGGGGACAGAACGTACCGACAACCTGGTAATTACCGAACTTCCGACCAACGGCGGCTTTGAGTTCATCAGCAACGCCGTCCTGCCCTCCGCAGAAAAAGTGTTTAATGGACGACTGGGCCGATTCCCTCAGTACTTCCCTGAAAAAATCGGGACCGTAACAGCGCGTCATACGTTTGGCGCCTTTTAGTTTTCCAATCCATACGCCGGGCATCCCATCGGGAAGGTTCCAGTAAAATGAATCCAGCACCGATTTAAACTCCGGTTCCTTGAAGGCGGTAACTAATCCATGCGCACCGGTTGCGCTGATGCATTTATTTTCGCGAGGCCATATAGGGTCGCATCGCAAGAGAATCCCCTGCACAGCCGAATCCAGTCCGGCATCGAAGAGGTTAACTTGTAGTACTTTGGTCATTGACACTGTCGATTTTATAGTGTTTGTGGATATTGTTTGAGCGAAATCACGTAGCGCAGGAAGTTTCCCGGCTTAATAGGCATTTTTGTTACCTCGAACGGCTGCCGTAATCGTCCACCAGCATATCGTTGCATCCAGGCGTGTCGATTGACGGCGGATATACAAATGGTCATAGCGAACCCGACTCTTCATTTTATGAATCTCGGCGGTTTCGCCCCGCGCACCCCGTGCCTGAGCCAGGCCCGTAATGCCAGGCCGAACAATGTAGCGCTCTTTGTAGCCTGGCATCGTGTTCCAGTGTTCCGCATCCAGTGGTAAGGGATGCGGCCGAGGTCCTACCACGCTCATATGGCCCGCCAGTACGTTCAGAAACTGCGGCATCTCATCCAGATTCGTTTTGCGCAGGAACTTCCCGATCCGGGTTACACGCCGATCATTTGGGGTAGCCTGCCGAAATGGTACATTCGTTTCATAGGTCATGGTCCGGAATTTCAGGCACGGGAAGATCCGTCCTTTACGTCCGGTCCGCATCTGTATGTATAGCGCAGGACCTGGAGAACTTAATTTGATCAATAGGGTAAGTAGGGGTATAAGCCAAATGAGAATAAAGGCTGTCACTAAACTGGCAATTGTGAGATCAAATGCCCGCTTTTTCAGGCCAGCAATCAGTAATCTAATTGTATAGGGTCTTACCTGAACGTCCTGGTTCAGGTACAGTTGAACCGTTTTTTCGCTGGTAGATGCCTCCATAAGAGTCAATGTTTACACACAATAAGGGTGACTTACCCCAGACAGGGTGAGGTAAAAACAGAAGTCCTGAGCTACGTTATCGGTACGAGTAGCTATTTTTATATCGGTGGTTGGAGTGGTACGACTCACTGTCGTTCACTGCATTAAGAATAATACGCATATTCTTAAAGCGCTGCTCACGGTAAAGCACATCCAGTGTTTTGAGGCTGTGCTTAGGCGTTACACCATGACGAACAACAAACAGTGTTGTATCAGCGTAGGGTGCCACGACCTGGGCATCTGTGACAATACCAATCGGAGGGGCATCGAGAATAACATACGAAAACCGCTCGCGTAACATGCTGAGCATTTGCTTAAACATGGGGCTACTCAACAACTCCGAAGGGTCTGGTGGGAGAGGACCACTCGGAATAATAAAGTAATTGGGGTGACCCGGTATGGGCTGAAGAACATCATCCAGGGTTGCTTCGCCGTTCAGGTACGTACTGAGACCAACGGTGTTATTGATGTTGAACAAGGGATGCAGTTTGGGCATGCGCATGTCCATTTCCAGGATAACCGTTGGTTGCCGCAACAGGGCCAGACTTGCTCCCAGATTCAGCGAAATGAATGATTTCCCTTCCCCGCTGATACTGGACGTAAACAGCAGCACCTGACTTTCGGTGTCTTCTCCTTTCCCGAGGTGAAGATTTGTCCGGATGCTTCGAATCTGTTCGGCCAGTACCGACTGATTATGGGGAGCCACCACGAGCACATCCCGCTGCCGTTTGTTCATTATTTCGCCCAGGATTGGAACCTGCGTGTTGTCTTCGACATCGTTCCGTAGCAGAACCCGCGTGTTTAGCGCACTTCGCCCGGCGATTGCGGCCGTCGGTACCAATAAACCCACTAAACCAAACAGTGCATAAATAACTACTGCCACTGGTTTGACCGGACCTGCACTACTCTTGGCCACTTCGATAGTGCGGCTATCGGCAATGGCTGCGGCAAACGTAACCGCCATTTCTTCCCGTTTCTGAAGCAGATACGTGTATAGCTCATTTTTGATAGCCTGCTGGCGCTTGATATCCGTTAATTCCCGCTCCTGCTTTGGAATGGTACGAATAACATCTTCGAGTTTCTGGCCCTTAGCCTGATATTGTTGTTGTGAACTCGTCAGCATAGCCTTCATGGTACGGATATTCTGACTGATGTTGTTTTTCGTAGCCCTGATCTGACTATCGACGGTTTGCAGGAGTGGATTCTCTGACGACGTGGTCTGCATCAACTGATCGTGCTGGAGTTCCAGTTGCGATAGTTTCTCGATCTGGCCCAGCAGCACGGGATCATTCAAGCCTACAGTGGCAGGAGTACTCCCCCGTTTATCGGACTGTGTATCAATAAATTGCTGCAGATCGTTAAGAACAGCCAGCTGAATACTTACCTGATTGAGTTCCGAATCATTCTGCTGCGTAGTTTGCAGAAACGACTGAGCCTGTGCGCTGAGGTCCGTAATGCCCAGCGTCGATTTGTATTTTTCCACGTTCTTTTCCACACCGGCCAATTCACCGGCCACCATACGTAGCCGATTTTCAACGAAACGGAGCGTATTGGTCGCTACCCGGTTTTTATCCGTGATCGCGGCCTGGTTGTATTCATTGATGAGACCATTCAGAATGGCTTCTCCTTTTTGAGGAACCGCATCTTCGATGGTTAAGTGAATAACCGTTGAGGTTTTGCTGGTTGGTTCAGCTTTCAGGCTGCTCAGGTACATATCCACCGCAGAAGCCTGTGGCATTACCTGTACCAATAATGGCTCCTTAAAGCGACTTACCTGCTGCCGTGTGAGAATACGCAACTTGCCATAGGGCGTCTGTATGGACTGATTGAGTGGATAAGGCTGGTTGTTAATCCGTACGGTTTCACCACCGGGAAAATCGAGCTCCAGCGGCTTTTTATAAAGTTCAGGCTTGCCTGATTCGACAAGTACCCAAACGGGCGATTCCGTGTAGATTTCGCGTTTCCCGAATGAGGTTTTCCGGAAATACCGTGCGTCTAAATGAAGTTTCCTGACCACACCATCCATCAAAGTCGATGAACGAAGTACCTCCAGCTCATTTTCGACTACCTTCTTGGGAGAATAGCTTTCCAGCTCTTTTAAGGGAGTTGTTTGGCCATTGCCTCTTTTGTCATCCTGAAGCAGTAAACTAGCCTGAATCCGGTAAGTGGGTTGCTTATACAACAGATAAACATAAGCTCCGCCCAAGGCAAGACACAGCGATAGTATAAACCACGGCCATTGGCGAAGATACGGTAACAGGTACGTTCGCAGTGACATACTTTTTGAATCGACCATCTGATAGGGTGTATAAGAAGGTGTGGTTTTAGAAGCCATATAGTTAATTTATAACGTTGGGTATTCTCTATTTTCCGAGTTACTGTCGAGTTGCGATGATGGCAATCAGCGATAAAATCCCGATTGCAATAGGAGCGAGCAAATATGTCTTGTCTACACTGGTGCCCCGAATTTTGTCGGGCTCCACATAGATGACATCATTAGGATGAAGCGAATAGTAAGGAGACCGGAACGCATCACGACGAGTTAAATCCACTCGGGCAAAAACGCGCTGGTTGCCTTCTTCCCGAACAATGAGTATGTTGTTACGTCGACCATAAATCGTCAGATCCCCGGCAAGTCCCAGCGCTTCAGGCAGGGTTATCTGCTCATTGGGAATCGTAAACAGCGAGGGGCGGGTCACCTCACCCAGCACCGAAATTCTAAAATTCAGATTACGAACATTAACCGTTGGTTCTTTAAGATAAGTTGTCAGCTTACTACGTATGAGATCACCGGCTTTAGCGTTTGTCAGATTTACCACGGTCAACTGACCAACGAGTGGCAGTTTAATGGTCCCATCTGTATCGACTAAGTAGCCGGATGTTCGCGCCAGTGGATTCGTGGAGGAAACCGTTCCATTGCCATCGGCGACCGCTGTTGGGTTAAAGTAGGCTGACGCTTCGGAATTGAGGCTGCTCACCTGCACCGAAAGAATATCTCCTTTTTTGATCGTCGGCGTAAATTGCTCCGGCATGGTAACCGTATCTTCGCGACTCGTCGAACTTTGGAAGTAAACCAGTTTTTTGGCTGATGTACAGCTTTGAAGTAAAGTCATCCATAGGATTATAGCAGTTAGGATAGCTAAAAAACGGATTGGTGTTTCTTGTACTTTTTTTACCACGCTACTTTTTTTATTAGGTTGACTTGTTCGTTCTCTGCTGGTTTTCTAGCCGAAAAAGAACAGTAAATAATAGCTTATCATGCTGATAGATATCATTCAGTGTCTGCTAGTATCTACTATAAATTTAAAAGAGTAGTTTGCTGAGACCAAACAGTATTGGGTGATATTACCATGTGGTATAGACACTTATTAGTTACTTTTTATCGCTTGATTTTGCCGTTAAAATTTATTTTTGTTTCCTTATTTTTATTTTTATAAATAACTCTATGATATTAATTTGATGACAAATGTGAAAATTAGTAGTAATGCCACTTAAGAAATTAACTCAGTTTTTGGGCTAGTATACCTAAACTACTGGCTTCAACAGGTAGCAATAAGACTACTTAAACTAATACATGAATAAGACTTCATTGATTGGGCACGTTGCGTATTCTATATTAATTAGGATTTTAAGGTGAAGGTATGATCATTGCACAATTCTTAGAGAAGGCCATCTCGCCAGCAGGGTGTTGATAAAGCCATTTGCTACCAACACCCTGGTCAACTGAACAAGCCCATTTATGAATATTTATCAGGGAATAGGCGCTCCGGATTCATCGTAATTCATCGAAGCGGCCAGGCTTCCTCCCAGCACAGCCTCATAAGGCTTACCACCATTTCCTTTTATCAACTTATTGTTTGTAAGTGTGTTGTTGATGGATTTGCTGCCATAGGCTACGAACGTAGCCTGATTTTCCGAATTGCCCTTATTGGACAGGGTGTTGCGACTAAAGGTGTTATTGGGCGTATTGTCGCAGATCACCGCTTTGTTCGATAAGCTCTCAATCGTATTTTCGGTGTACATGCCACCCGCCGATGAGTGAGTCAATTCCAGCATTCCGGACATGTGGAAGTCATTCTTGCTAAACGTAGCAGCCCCGGCATTGTATAGTTGCACACCGCCCGTACAAAGTCCTACAGTTGAATTGCCCGTAATGACCATTCCACCAACAACAGTCCCATTGCCATTGCCGTCGTTGGAGCCTTCGAGGAATTTATCGAACACACCCTCAAACTTATTATTCGTAATCGTAACGTTTCGAGCCGCCCCCGCTATTTCGATGCCGAACAGGCTACAGTTTTTGATTAGATTGTTATCGACCATCAGTCCGGTCAACGGGCCTGAGAGGGAAAGTCCAAAATGGCAATCGTGAAAGTTATTATCACTGACGGTTATATTTTTTCCGGCGTAGATATTGTAGTTATCATGATTGAAAATCTCACAGGCCATGCGTTTAGCCTGAACATTGTTGTTACGTACGACAATATCGGTTGCTGTTTTTCCGGCCTGGATCTTTAGTGTCATCCAGTTTGTACTGTCCTTAGCCGCAGCATCGGAACTGGTACAGTTCTGAACCGTCAGGTCAGAAACCGTAGGACCGTCTATATAAATCACTCCGTATACGCCAGTCTGTCTGGACGTTACGTTCCAGGACAGGCCATCGAATAAGACATGTTGTAGCGGGAGGCTGGGGTCTTCGGCATTGACGAAACTTACGTAGGTTTGGGGTAACGTAATGAGTACTTTTCCAGGATTGGCCCGGACGGTCAGATTGCTTCTTATCCGGACGGACGTTAGCTGGGTATAGTTGCCATCGGGAATTATCAACTCATTTGTAGCAGTTACGGCAGTTTGTAATTCGGGGCCGATGTCGGCATCAGACGGTTCTACGCCAAACCAGAACACGTTAGCTGACCCGGTAAAATTCCGCTTATAACGGTGTCCTTTAACCGTGACCAGTGTAACGCCCATGTTGTCCATGCTGGTCAGATCGGCTTCATCGAGTGTAAACTCGCCTTCCCTGCCAGCATCCGTAATCAGGACTTTGTCGGGGATAACGGACGCATTGAGCGTCCGTAATTGAGCAATGGACATTGTGTCGACCCGGTGCACGACACTGTCAGGGGCCGGGTCTGTGGGCTTACAATGAGCAAATACAACGAGCGCCAGTAACAGAGCGCCGAACCGGAGCAAAACGAAAGGATTCATAACGATACGTATAAAAAATGAGCACACTGACTCCTGCCAGAAATTGGTAGGTATCTGACGCGGGTAAGATAGATTTTAAGAGGGCGTTAGCGCATACCGGCTAACGTCTTAAACCGGTTATAAATCCGGGTAGGAATACTGTAGCGTTGTAAGGTCTTGCGGTGGTAATAATCCGTAGACTGAACTAAGGAAGGAAAATCAAAGACTCGCTGAGCGCCACTATCCAGTTGCGTTTTATAGCGATTAAAAATATTCGTGTGAGTGGCCTCTTCGCCGAACCCTATATTTTCAACTTTAGAGACGGTTGGGTAAACGGTAAGGCCATCTGCCTTGAAACGATTGTAACAGAACCGAATATCCCAGGCGTCGGCTCTACCTTCCATCTGATCACGTAGCATTCCAACCAGATCGGAACCACCCTGCATAAAGGCTTTCTGCTGGCGTCGGTCCCTGTCGAATTCAGGGTAATCGGTCATATCCCAGTCGATGGACGCCCAGCGGTCGGCCCAGGTAGCCCAGCCCCAGGGGCTATGACGCGGGATGAAATAGGCATCTGACGGGTAGTCAGATGGGCGTTCAAATGGAAACGTATAACCAGCTACCGAATAGACACGCTTACTTTCAGCGTATTTCACTAACCCCTGGTTCATGAAATCCAGGAAATTCGGGGACGTAATCAGATCATCCTCAACAATGATGGCTGAAGGGTGTTTTGCTAAAACAAGCGATATGCCCCGAATGACTGAATCAGCACAGCCAATATTTGTTTTGGCATAATCCCGATAGATGGTGCGAAAGCCGGAGAATTCATCCAGCAATTGATGGACTTCGGCAACTTTTGGCGCGTCTACCGGCTTTTTTGGCGCATCTACAAAAATGTACAGGTCGCTTTGCGAAGCCAGGTGGTTCGCCTTAAGCGCCTTCAGAGTTGCTTCTAATTCGACGGGACGTTTGTAAGCAAATAATATTACAGGTGCATTCATAACGTAAATAACTACAAGCCGTAGAACCAATAGTCAGTAATCATGTGATTAGAGAGCCTTCTATAATTGACTGTCAGAAGGGCATTTATATATAAAACTGAGCAGAAAGAACTTATTATTTATGATAGACTAATTGCAGCAATATGTCTACTTGTGCATAAACGCCAATTATGGCTTGTTTATCCATATATAGTATAAATGTAGAAGGCTAGTTTCCGAAGACAAAAAGCTACTGCCTCCTTAGTTATACACTCGTTTAACAAGAAAGCTTAATATGTAAAACAGGCTCCTTTTATAATCAATAATCTGTTTACAAAATGATTTCATACGTAACATATTTAGATAAGCAATAGGATGATAAATAGGATATTGTTAAGAAATTCCCGGTTAGAAATTAACTGCTCTTTCTGATTCCCAACGATTTATATTTGTACTGATTAGGCTCTGACAAAAAAGAGCCTAATCAGTTGCAGGGCTGCTGCTAACTTATGTCGGGTGGCATAAGTCTATTCGCCAGCATTATACTCGCATGCTTAAGTCGATTGCGCGATACGGGTATTACCCGATCATCAATTAGTCGAACCCATCCGGACCGACCATTTATGTACTCAAATTCCTGTACATACGTTGGATTGATGATGGCTGAACGATGAATGCGAAGGAAATTAAGGTGGTTCTCAAACCATTGAAGAGGTTGGGTAACGATTGAAAATGTACCGTTTCTGTAATGCACACGGGTATAATTAGCTTCGCCCTCCAGCCAAACAATGGTACTTATATCAACCGGTTGTGGGTGTCCAATTAAATGAATAGTATTCATATAGAGTTTGTTGGTAATTATTCGTCATACGTACGTAGCTCGTCTAGTTTCGGTTTGGGACTTCCCTGATTTAGTGAATGCATCAAAAATCATATTTACATAGGAGCGTTTTTTTTGGTCATTTTAAATCGGTTTAAGTGGCAAATTCGTACGTAATTTGGAATCACTTTTCTATTTTTCCTATAGACTAATTAGTAAGTACTGGATAACTTCGCTTTCCGTCGCCTTGTGCGTCCTATATAAACTTTAGAAAAATTGTAATGCCGATCCGTCAGCCCGAGCAAAGGACCATTTATGCCAGTGAATTTCTGGATAAGGTGTATAGCTTTACTATTGAGTCGACGCTGGAGCCCCAGGAACGTACTGGTCTATTGATACTTAGTGCGTCGGCGGGTTATCTGTTAACTACTTCATTTAATAAAGAACCTAAACGGGAGCAACTCTTCGAGCACAGTCGGCAAACGGATGGAAGCTGGCTCGCTAAAGGTCAGGTTACTGTAATTAGCACTGAGGAATCACCGGCTAGTGGCACAATCGTTATCCGGAATTCGCTTGCCGAAACAATCGTACTTCCCATCGAAGCAACATCAGAAGTCGTTAGTATGGCCAAACGGTCTACACTGACTGTTAGTGAATCGGCGCTCACGTTTTCTCAAACGGCTCCTGATAAACCCAGCTTTCGCATACTGACAATTGCGCAGCAGGCCAATGGGGTACCTTCACCCGTAACATTGACGACAGATGCCCCAGACCATTTTCAGCTGGCCTGTGATAGTCGACCTGTCTTTTCACCTACACTTACACTCACTCCCTCAGCTCAGGCTACTTATGTGCACGTACGTTATGCTGCCAGCGCAAGCGGATTTAGCCGAGGACAATTAACCATTCTGAGTGAATACGAAGAAAGAACGATAGCGCTGGAAGGGCATACTTCAGGCTTTCTGCCCGGCATTCGTGCGCTATCACCGGCCACGCTACGTCCTCTTGTCAGACCATCCGTACCCCAGCGGTTGCCGCTCATTTTGGCGCTGGTTATGTCGATCGGATTAGCTTATGCTGGCTATAGTAATCGGTGTCAACTTTTTCCAGCCCTGTGCAATGACAAAGCGATGAGCCCAATCAGGATTCCGGAAAAACTAGCCTCATCTACCCTGTCCAATGGGACTGAAGGTTCAGAAAAGCCTGTCCTTATACCTACAGAATTAGTTAAACCATCAACAGCCAAAGCGGTTGTATTGCCGGAGCACAAGCCCGCCAATCGTCCGGTTTTAAGCTCATTGACAAAGCCAGCCAGGCTCGGTAGAAAAAATAAAATAAATGCTGGAAAAGAAGGTGCTTATAGGAGTGAACCAATGGTCAGCGAAAAACCAACTAATCAAAATGCTGTCAATCAAATAGATAGGCGGGTCGGTCGTCGAGCTCCCCCTGTTTCAGCCTCAGAAGAAAGTGAGTTAGAACGAGCTCTTAACCAGAAACAATAACTAGCCATTTACCCAGTGAAGCACATCGGCTTTCTATCTGCGTCTTTCTTTATCTTACAACGCTGGGTCACCAAAGCGGTTTGTTTTTATTCGAAAAGCAGACGTTAGCCGGGTCCCGGTAAATTCCTGAAATGATCAATTCCTGATACGAATCGACTATTGCCAAAGCAGCCATGTACACTCATTAACGATACGGGTAGTCCGTGGGCAATGGCACCGGGAGCAGAATAACCCGATAGGATTCGTGCAACATATAATCTACCTCTCAATCAATAAGTACAACCAACTTCTTCTCAACATAAAAGTCAATGACAAAGATCGCCACACCAAGACGCCGAAAGCAACGCCAGATACCGATTATGGTTGTTGAAGATAATGCGGATCAATGGCTCATTATCCGTTCCGCGCTGACGCAGTGTTTTCCAGAAGTGAATCCTGTTTGGGTAAATAATACGGCCCAGATGATAACGTATCTGGAAACCAATGCACAGGATGCCAGCAAATGCCCGAGATTGATTTTAGCCGATCTGTACTTACCCCGCCGGGAAGATGGCTGGGCCTTACTGGACTTTATTGGCAAGTATAATTTCGAACGAAAGCCACAGGTCATCATCCTGAGTGCCTCTCAGGACAGCGAAGACATTGCCAAATCCTATACATATAACATTGCTTCCTACATTGTTAAGCCGGGTACCTACCACCAATGGCTGAACTGCTTTTATACCTTCCGGCGCTACTGGTGGGAAGTCGTTTCGCTGCCGCTGATTAGCCAAAATTCTGATTTATAATTACGCGTTCAAGTGAGTAACCGAGTCGTACTACGTTGGAGTCTTACACTATATGTGTTACTCACGATGTATTCAGTAAACGTTGCCCAAACAACGTATTATGTTGCCAGCACAGGCAATGACAGCAGCGATGGCCGGTCAACGGCCAGACCGCTACAAAGCCTGGACAAAGTTAATAGTTTGTCGTTACAGCCGGGGGACGCTGTTCTGTTCCGCCGGGGTGATACCTTCCGGGGAACGCTAAAAATCCGGCAATCTGGTTCATCAAGCCAGGCCATTGTTTATGATGCCTATGACAATGGACCAAAACCTACCCTGGCTGGCTCGGTGGCCGTTACTACCTGGTCGAACATGGGGGGCAATATTTGGCAGGCTACTTGTTCAGCCTGTGGCAGCAGTGTCACAGGGCTCTATGACAAGGCTGTCTCCTTACCTTTGGGACGTTACCCCAATCCTGATGCACCTAATAAGGGAACGCTCACGATTTCGTCTCATACCGAAAAATACCAACTGGTTAGTCAGGATCATTTATCCCGGAACTGGCAGGGGGCCGAGGTAGTCATGGTGCCAACGGCCTGGATCATCGACCGGGCCATTGTGAGTGAACAGAACGGCGACGTCCTGAACTTGCTGAATACATCAACATATTATCTTAAAGATGGCTCTCCTTTTTTCTTCCAGAATCATCCCGCTACCCTGGATCGTAATGGCGAATGGTCGTATGAGCCAGCCACTAAACGGTTTCAGCTTTACGATGATACCGGCAATCTTACCAGGCAGACACTAACAGCCACTGTTCTGGATCGTGCGGTAGATATGGCTAACGTCTCCAACATTAAGTTGGCCAACCTGAATTTGAGTCAAACACTCCATACCAGCCTCTATGCGACGAACGTGTCGAACGTGGCTATGAGCAAGCTCGACATAACCGATGCCGGTGAAGATGGTATTATGATTGACGGGTTTGGCAGGAACCTGTCTCTGACCAATAGTACCCTCCTCGACATTAATAATAATGCCATACAAATTACGGGTTATGACTCCGTCAGTTTACGGTCAAATGCCATTCGTCATATTGGAGCGGTAGCCGGGCGAGGCAAAAGCGGAGATGGTACGTATAACGGGCTGCAATTGAGATCTAATTCGAACGTACTGGTTGCCAACAACGTGATCGATAGCATTGGTTACACGGGCATTACGTTCGGCAGTCAGGCCACCATCCGGCAGAATGTCATCTCTAATTACTGCATTTGTAAAATTGACGGCGGAGGAATTTACGGCTGGAACGGCGATAGGTCGGCCATGTCGGATGTACATATCCTCTCTAACATTATCTACACCAGTCCTAACGTACGGGGCAACTATTTTGCGGCAGACTACTCCATCGGTATCTTTCTGGATGATTGTGTGGAGAACGTATCCATACAAAATAACACAATATTCGGCAACACCCAGTGGGGCGCCTTTCTCCACGGAGCAACGGGCATCACCTTCACCGATAATACGCTGTTCGATAATTCGGCTGCGCAACTGGTGGTGTATCATAATGGAGGAGTTTGCCCAATCCGAAACGATGTGATCAAGCGGAATGTCTTTGTTAGCAAATTGGCTTCCCAGTTAGCAGGCCAGTATGAATCCAATGCGGATGATTTACTGCAATACGGTGTGATCGATTCTAACTATTATGCCCGCCCGTTCAATGACACCAATTTAATCTGGGGTAGTATTAACTCCTATCAGGCAGGGGCTTATTCACTTACCGGATGGCAACGTTTTTCCGGCCAGGATCTTCATTCCCGCAGTAGCCCCATTACGTATCAACCGTATAAAAACGAGGGGTCTGGTGGTACCACTCGCTTCGCCAGTAGTTTCGACACGGGCAGCGATGGCTGGTCCTTACTCTATAGCCGGTACAATAATGGGGTGGTCACTCAGGATAACAGCAGCCAACTGGATGCAGGAGCGCTCCGTATCGGTTTTGCGAGTCCATCGGGCCAAACCAATTCCTATATGCAGGCTGGTCGATACGTTGGTGACCTACGGGTCGGCAAAGCCTACGTCCTCCGGTTTGATGCGGTGGCAGCTGGTGCCGTATCGGTGCTGGTGTATCTACGACAAAATGGGCCGCCTTTTCAAGAGTATGACAGGCGCTATACCCTGCAACTGAGTCCAACCCGTACCAGCTACGAGTTGCCCTTCACGGTGTCAGGCAGTGGGCTGGATGCTGTTGTTTTGCTACAGCTTGACGGGGAAGGCCCTACCTGCTGGCTCGACAATGTTCGTTTTCAGGAAGATGTACCTATCCAAAATAATCCGGATGACTTTATCAAATTGTTTTATAACCCGACCCTAAAAGATAGTCTTATTACGTTATCGAGTGCCTATCGGGATGTGAAAAACCAGGTTTATACTCAGTCCTTTGTCCTTAGGCCCTTTACCTCAGTAGTTCTATTTAAAGATACGCTGCCCGTATCCCAGGCTGATCTGAGTCTTTCGCTACTCGCTGCGAAACGGGTGGTAGAGGTTAATGAATCCCTCGCGATCCGGCTTCGGGTCAGCAATCAAAGTAATACTCAGGCGGCCCTGGCCCGATGGACATATCGATTGCCAGCGAATCTGCAGTTCATTGATACAAACGGGCAAGTTTATCGCGATAACGTTATGACGGGAACGGTACACCAGCTGCCCCCGCTGGCCGACACTACCTTTACGATACTGGTCAGGCCAACAGCGGCCGGGCTGTTCCGAACAGCAGCTCAACTAACAACGGCTACCTCGCCCGACCCTGATAGTACGCCCAATTCGGGTACGGCCGATGGAGAAGACGACGCAGGATCAGTCGATTTTCGTGTATCTGGACCAGGGACACCTGTATTTGAGTCGCCCAATCCGAACCAGCGGTTACTTCCCGGCGTGGTGTCCAATCAGCCGACACCGATCCCCAACCAGGCCGACCTTAGTTTGCGAATGGACGTGACCAATCGAGTCCCCGCTGTGGGCGAGATTATTACGTTCACGATTTATGTGAGTAATGCAGGTGGACAGACGGCGGATAGGGTTCATCTGGAAAACCAGCTACCCGATGGTTTTGAGTTGGTAAAAGCAACCGGCTGGACAGCGAACGGGCGGTTACTCACCATTACATTGACTAACATTACCGCCAATAATACCGTGAGTCTGCCCATTCAGGCGCGCTTGATCACACCGGGTCACTGGATCGATCGAGCCCAGGTCAGCGAAACAACCATTGATGATCCCGATTCGATACCGGGCAATGGCTTTGCCAATGGCGAAGACGACCAGGCACAGATTGATCTTCGGAGTAAATAACGGGTTATATAATCCTTCAAAGAAGCCACTGGAAACCTGGTTAAGCCTGGTACGTGCGCTAGTAAACATTTGCAACCTACAGTAAACTACATTATGGTGAAACCTCGCCAAACCTCAATTGATTATATGAAAGGTGGGCTTGTTATTGGTATGGTCCTGGCTCATGCGCTGCAACTGTTAAGCAAACCCACCGGCCTATTCTGGCTATTTTCAACCACCATTAATCTGATTACTTTTTCGGGGTTTTTCTTCTGCTTCGGCTACGTTTTCTTTCTCTCTTATCTGACCAAACCGTTTGCTGACGTAAAAACGAAAATGGCTAAAACCGCCATCAAGTCATTATTTGCGTATTATCTGTCAGGATTCTCAGCTTATCTATTGCTTAGTCCCCGCTTTCTGGGAAAGCCTTACCCGATTACCCTTGATGAAATCCTGCAATTGATTACGTTTAGTAAAGTAGCCTGGTTTTCGGAGTTCCTGCTCACGTTTTTTTTAATTACCGGTCTGGTATTGGTTTTCTTTAAGGGGTTTAGACAATTGGCACATTCCCCCATGACTACGCTCTGTTTGGGGCTGGTCTGTTTGCTAACGGCCTATTTGCTGCCGACTGATTTGATCGTACCCCAGCCAATGGCACTGCTCATTGGTACTAAAAATTATTTTATTTTCCCGGTTGTCCAATACCTGCCTATTTTCCTGATCGGCATTTACTTCTCGAACTATGAAGTAGGTTGGAATCGGACAGTTCTGGCTCTATCCCTGTTTGCCACTGGGTTGTTGGTAAGTTATTATGTTTCGCATCAGGCTATGCCCGCCGAGTTTTTGCCCTCTGTGTATTGGCTGGTCGGTTCATACGGCATCCTCTATGGATACTACGTAGCGGCAAAATGGCTGGAGCATCGACCTAACCCCCTAAACTGGCTCCTGTCCATTGGCAGAAATACCTTATTTTACCTGCTTGTGAGCAACTTTATTCTTTTCGCGCTGAGTAATCACATCCAGACTAAGCCTGAGATAGCCTTCCTGATAGGGGCAATTACGTTACTGATAATTACCTTCTTATTCAGCTTACTGACTCAATCGCCCAAGACACATAGTGAGACTCAAGTCAGGAGTGTTCCAATTCTTTAATATAAGTGACTTGGGAGACACGGGAGCTTCTGCCCGAATGGAAACACTCGACTGAAGAGGAGAAGTTCTGTCCGGTCCACTAGCTGATCTTAAATCCCCATACACTACCGAGGGCACCGATGGTGTTAATCGTATTACGTTTCCACTCCAACAACGCTCACCGATTACTCAATCTTGTATCGGTTTAATGGCGTCTGTATTGTATTCTTGCCTCGCTTTTCGCCTTTCCTGATCAGTAACCTCAAAAATGCCACATGGATACTACCCTCAACTCTATACATATGAAGAATGTAAGGGTTGGTAACCACCCCTTTATGGATCAGTCTCTCATCGCTAAAATCAACTCAGCCAACGTAGCGCTTCAGCAGTTGCAACCCATCAATGGGCCTACTGCTTTGATCGTGAGCTACGTACAAATCAAAACATTCTGTCTGGACTTGTTGCAAGCCAATCCAGATAACCCGTCTTTCATTCAGGCTTTCGATATGCTGAATGAAGCAAATTGGAAAATAGCGAGTCCCATGCTGGATTTCTACGAAAGCAAACGAGTGAAGTCTTACCAGGAGGCTTTCAGTCAACTCAAAGCGACAACACAGGCAGCGGTGACGGTACTGACTCAATAAGTATCTTCTATTCTCTATCGGCTGCGAACGGGTCTCATTTTCCCATCCATTCCTTAAAGGGCGTCAGCTTTTCCCGGCTGACAATGACCTCTTTATCGATCGCTGGTTTGAGTTTCAGGGCCAGTCGGTTGCCGAGATAAGTTTGAATGTGATCGACGCTGTTGATGGCTACCAGAAATGAACGGCTCACCCGAAAAAACTGATTGGGGTCCAGCATATCTTCCAGTTCATCCAGGCTGTAATCGATCACCATCTTTTTGCCGTCAATAGTCCTGAACTGGTTCATGCGGTTATCGGTGAAGAAGTAGGCAATCTGGTGGGTGTCTATCGACATCAGCTTGTTGGCGTACTGGACCAGAAACCGTTGCCGGTATTCTTTCGGATGAAGCTGTTTCTGGAGATCTTTTACCAGGTTTCCGATCGTCAGCGACGTTTCGGCCCCCGTTGGCTGATAACGGGCTTTCAGGCTATGGAATTTATCGAAGGATGCCCGTAGTTCGTCCTTCTGAACGGGTTTGAGCAGGTAGTCGATGCTGTTGACTTTGAAGGCCTTAATGGCATATTCGTCATAAGACGTCGTGAATATGACCATGACGTTCACAGTAATTTCCTCAAAGATCTGGAAGCTTTGTCCGTCGGCGAGTTCGATATCCATCAGAATCAGGTCGGGGGCAGCGGGCTGTCCCGACCCATTGGCGCGAAGCCAGGCTACGGTTTCCCGAACGCTGCAGGTGACGCCAACGACGGTCGCTGATGGGTCAACAATGGCCACGGTTTTGATGAGCTTTTTAGCCGCCATGTCTTCATCTTCAACAATCAGAATGTTCATAGTGAGGAATTGATAAAAGCCTTACAAATAAGCGCCCGGACTTCCGGCTGTCATAAGCGGAATCGTTACGGCAAATTCGTTCCCTGTCTCCCGAACCAGAATGTCGCGTTGCTTGAGCAGTCGGAATTTTGTAGCAATGTTGAGCAAGCCAATTTGCGTGGACGGTATATGCTGAGGTCTCTTTTGCAGATTATTCTTAACCGTAAGCAGGCCATCTGGCTGCGTCCTGATTTCTACGATCAGCGGCTGTGTTTTTTCTATTACGTTATGCTTAACGGCATTTTCGATGAGTAGCTGCAAGGTCAAAGACGGCAGCAGATACGTTTCGTAATGCGGCTCGATTGCCAGTTTTAACTGCAGACTATCGCCGTATCGGGTCTTGAGTAAGTGAAAATAGGAGCGGATAAACTGAAGTTCCGTCGTTAAACTGGTTAGTTCGTGCTCATTGGTACGTAGCAGGTAGCGATAAACTTTGCAGAGTTCGTCCAGAAATTCCTCGGCCTTATCGGCATCGTCGCCAATGAGGTAGGACAACGTATTGAGGCTATTGAACAAAAAATGGGGATTGACCTGCTGTTTCAGGCTGTCCAGCTGCGTTTGCAGATTTTCTTTTTTTAGCGCTTCCGCTTCCTTCTCGGATTTAATAAGCCGGTCGAAATAGTACACCGCTTCCTGAGCCCCTACAATCAGGACGCTGGTCAGCAGCGCACCCGGTATCGAATTGACGTAAGCCGAAACGGGGTAGGGGGTGTGAAAATCGAGGCTATCGACGACGATCATATCCAGCCAGTCGATCAGAATAGACGATACCCAGCAGACCAGCAGTATTAGTAGTATGCGCTTTCGGGTCTGAGAAAGGTGCGGATACCAGTGCCGAAACTTTCCCATAATCCAGCGGTTTGTTTCCCAGGTAAGCGCCGTTAATAACAGAAACTCAATGAAGTACTTGAGGGTATCCAGGCCAATCGGTTTAACGAAGACCTGGTAGGAATATAGATCGAGTAGCAGCAGCAGGCTGATGCCGCTAATGCGAATCCACCGATCATTAACCTCGTTCAAGTGATGTCTTGTTTAGGGTTACTTCTTGTATACCAAAGATATACGTAGCACCCCCAACCACACAAGGTCATTGGGCTGACTTGTCTAAAAGTAAGGCTGAACTGCGTGAGATACGGGTTCAATTATACCGTGGCAACGGCTCTTTCTGCGCTAATCCTGTAAACCGGCGTTTCCTGGTGGCGGGACGCGACAACGATTTCGGTCTGATCGGAGCAGGGAGCAAACATAGCCCTGATCAAATCCGGGCAATTATTGTCTTTCGATAAATGAGAAAGCAACACATGACTCATAAAGGAAGGACGATGCGTGATGAACATATCCAGCGCCTGCTGATTGGAAAGATGGCCTTTTCCACCCCGAATACGCTGCTTGAGGAAATAAGGATATCGACCTTTTTCCAACAACTCATCATCATAATTGGCCTCCAGAAAGGCCGCGTGACATTGGCTGAAATGCTGAATAACATGTTCGCAGGGAGCGCCAATATCCGTAAACACGCCCACTTTGGTGCCCTGAAAATCAATCAAAAAGCTGTGTGGGTCGCTGGCATCGTGAAATTTAGGAAAAGCGGTAACGGATAGCTCACCAATCCAGACCGGTTCATAGGCCTGAAACGAGCGAATTGGAAAGGAGGCCCGGGGTAAGCGGGTATTCTGCAGCGTTTTGCTGGTAATGAAAACGGGCAGTTTGTACTTGACGGCTAGTTGGGTAATGCCACTGATATGATCGCTGTGTTCGTGTGAAACGAAAATAGCTTTCACCGTTTGAAGCGATAGACCCAGGCGCTGCATGCGCATTTCGGTTTGCCGGCAGGAGAGGCCAGCGTCGATCAAAACCGCTTCCCGCTCATTGCCAATGTAATAGCAGTTGCCGTTGCTGCCTGAATTCAGTGAGGTAATAAACACGTGCATATGAGTACAAAGAAACGGTTTTTTAGGCAATGTTTTCAGTGGTTCATGGGTCGAACTGGCGATATTCTGAGCCTGCATCTCTCTCGGCTTTTGGGTTATTGTGGGGATGGGTGAGGAATACTCTACAAAATCTGTGGAAAAGCATATACACTACGTAGTGGCGAAAGTCTGTAAGTGACAGGCTATCAGGATATGGCATGATTTTGGCCTAAAAGTGGATATAATTCAACGTTAAACCTTAAACCAACAAGTGACATGGCTTCTTTAGGAAATCAAATCGCCAATTTTTTCAGTGGTAATGACGATGACACCCGGGAAGGGCTGCACGGCCTTTTTGTCAATGAATTACAGGGGATATACTATGCTGAGAAACAGGCAGTTGACGCACTTGGCGAGCAAGCCGATGCTGCCACAACAGATGAGGTAAGAAATGCATTTTTGCAACATCAGGAAGAAACCCGCCTACAGGTCAGCCGCCTTGAGAGTGTGTTCCAGAGTGTAGGTGTTGATGCCGACGAAAAAACATGCGCGGCTATTGACGGACTGGTGGATGATGCCCAGCAAGTTGTATCCGACACAGAGTCTGGTTCACTGACGCGGGATGCCGGGCTGATTATTGCCGGACAGAAAATTGAACACCATGAAATTGCCGCATATGGATCGGTTGTAACGCTGGCGAATGTGCTGGGCTACACCGATGCTGCCCGCCTGTTGCAACAGACACTTGACGAAGAAAAAAACACGGATAGAAAGCTGACTCAACTCGCTGAATCGTTCATTAATCAGCGGGCGGCATCGGAAGATGATAATACGTCGTCTGGTTCCAATCAGTACAGTGATAATGTAGTCAATCCAGATGGTACCCGCTATGGCAATACGAGCTATGGCGCTGACAGTGATGCTACATTATTAGGTGGCTCACGGGTGGTGTAAGGCAACCAGTAACATACATAATAGCAAAAGCGGCATCCCAACTTTGGGGTGCCGCTTTTTTAGCCTAAATAGTTGTTGGTAAACGGCTGATAAATAGCCAAAAATAGCAATTGATTTACCTAGGCATTGGCGATTTTGCAGAATAAAATTTTGTAAAATGAGGTCAATGCCAGTGTGTTAGTTGTATTTTCCCGTATCTTTACGGCCCTGAAACAATCGCTCAGTATATGCTTCACAACCTAACAACTATTCGCCAAAGCCGATGGATTTTGCTAATCTCCTGGCTTGCATTTTCGGTCGCCAGTAACGCCCAGGATGTCCCGACCTACCAAACTCCGCCGAAAGCGCTGGCCGATTTGGTTACTATGCCCCCAACGCCAACCGTCAGAATGTCGTCAAAGGGAGATATGATGCTCATTATCGAACAGCCCACCGTAACAACCATCGATGAACTTTCGCAACCCGAACTTAAACTGGCAGGGTTGCGCCTGAATCCGGCGAACAATGGGCCAAGTCGAGTCTTTTATATAACTGGCCTTAAGCTGAAAAATCTAACCGATAAAGAAGCGAAACCTATTGCGGGCTTACCGGCGAAGCCCCAGCTTAGCTTCATTCAATGGTCGCCTGATCAAACCAAGGTTGCGTTCGCTAACTCGACCGACACCCAAATCGAATTCTATATTGTCGAAGTGGCGACCGCCACCGCCAAAAAAGTTGGCTCACTGGCACTCAACGCTACGTTAGGGGCTCCTTTTCAGTGGTTACCCGACAGCAAAGCCCTGATTGTCAAGGCTGTTCCAGCCGGTCGGGGGCCCGCTCCCCAATTGAGTCGTGTTCCCGCCGGACCAACGACGCAGGAAAACGTAAAAGGATCACGCGGCCAGGCACCCACGTTTCAGGATCTGCTCAAAAATCCCGTTGATGAGCAGCAATTCGCTTACTACACCACGGCTCAGGTCGTTCGGATGGGGCTCGACGGTGTGGCAACCAACATCGGTCCGGCGGGTATTATTCTCTCGGCCGAGCCGTCGCCCGATGGTCAGTACGTTATGATCGAGACGGTTCATACGCCGTTTTCTTACCTGGTGCCCGTTCGTCGGTTTCCGATTAAGACGGAAGTCTACGCAGTTGGTGGATCGCTGGTGAAAACCCTGAACGACAGTCCATTGCAGGAAAGTGTGCCTTACAGCCGGGATGGTGTAGCCACAGGTCCACGGGATTTCAACTGGCGGGCCGACACCCCGGCTTCGATCTATTACACCGTAGCCCAGGACAATGGCGACCCAAAAACCAAAGCTGATATTCGCGATAAAGTATTCCTGATCGATGCACCATTCTCGGCCCAGCCCAAAGAAATCTACGCGGCTCAGTTTCGTTTCGAAACCTTCGATTGGGGGAATGAGTCGATGGCACTGGCTACCGAACGCTGGTGGCAGAACCGGAAAACGATCACCAAAACCGTTAATCCTACCAACTGGCAAACGGCTACGCTCTTCGACCGTTCCTACGAAGATCGTTATACTAACCCTGGTCAGCCTGATACCAAGCATAATCAGTATGGTCGCGAGGTGCTGAATCTATTGCCCAACAATGAAATCCTGATGGTAAATGGACAGGGTTCATCTCCCGAAGGTGACCGGCCATTTGTGAGCCTGCTGAACCTGAAAACCAAGCAGACACGTGAACTCTGGCGGTCGACAGCGCCCCTTTTCGAGCGCCCCATTGCTGTGTTGGACGCAGCCAAACAGGTCATTCTGACGACACAGGAAACAACCGAGGAGAGCCCTAACTATTTCGTTCGCAATCTTAAAGCACGTATCGCTCCGGTTCAGGTGACCTTTTTTCCTCATCCATATCCGCAGTTAAAGGGTATTCAGAAAAAACAGCTTCGCTACAAACGTACCGATGGGGTTGAGTTGACGGCTATGCTTTATTTACCGGCTGGCTACAAGAAAGAGCAGGGACCCCTGCCAACATTCCTGTGGGCTTATCCCGCCGAATTCAAAAGTAAAGATGCGGCCAGTCAGATATCCGGATCACCCTATCAGTTTGGCTGGAACAGGCCCTTTTGGGGTGCTGCGGCTTTTGTTACAATGGGATATGCCATTCTGGACAATGCCAGCATCCCCATCGTGGGCGAAGGCGATAAAGAGCCAAACGATACGTATGTTGAGCAATTGGTGTCGAGCGCTAAAGCAGCCATTGACGAGGGTGTTCGATTAGGTGTAGTGGATTCGAGTCGTGTCGGCGTAGGCGGGCACTCATACGGAGCCTTCATGACTGCCAACTTATTGACACACAGTAAGCTGTTCAAAGGCGGCATTGCCCGTAGTGGTGCTTATAATCGGACGTTGACGCCGTTCGGATTTCAGAATGAACAACGTAGCTACTGGCAGGCACCAGACGTGTACAACAACATGTCGCCGTTTATGAATGCCGATAAAATGAAGACGCCATTGTTATTGGTTCACGGTGAGGCCGACAACAATACTGGTACATTCCCGATCCAGTCGGAACGTTACTACAACGCGCTCAAAGGATTCGGTGCTACAACACGTCTGGTTTTCATGCCGTACGAAAGCCATCACTACGATGCCAAAGAATCCCTACTGCACATGCTGTGGGAAATGAACGGCTGGCTGGATAAATACGTAAAAAACCCAACGGCGGCCGGACAGGCCAATAAAGCCGGGAAATTAGGTAGTGGTAAGTAGGCTCATATTAATGAGCTAGCTTCGCAATAGTAAAAGCAATCGCCCGGTAGTTGAATTTTTTCAACTACCGGGCGATTGTCATTTGTCAGAATTCAATTAAACCCATTCCGCCACTTTTGGGCGATCGCTAAGGCTGTTTCCAACATAGCGGGTTCCCACTGTTCGATGGCCCAGTCTGAGTTCGCTAAACTTGATGTAGCCAGCAAAGTCTGTGCCTGTCGAGTATCGATTGCGGTTTCCAGAATAGTAGCCAGCGTCCGTTGCTGGGCAAAAAGGAATGTATCTTCTACAGGAACAGACGGGTTTGCTGATGAGTTTGCGGGCAGAAACGTATTGGTCTCGCGTACCGACAATGTTTGATTAGCTGCCTGCACCAGTTGGTCCATCCGCCTGAAATCGTCCTGAAAGAAATGACGTTCCTGTTCCGTCGCCAGGGCGGGGCCCAACTGCTCCAGTACTACATATCTGAGGTTCGGGCAGCGATTAATTGCTTGCTCCAGCCACGCAAACACCTCGGCGGGAACGGAGTCGTCGTGCGTATCGCGCCGGATGATACGTTCCGGTTCGATAGTCGAGGTGCTCCAACTGCCTCCCGAAATGTGAATTTCCCGCACCCGGTCGAGTGGGTACAGGTCCAGTAAATCAGCTCCGCTCATGCCAAAATTCTGACTCTGACAATAGAGATTATGCAGATCCAGAATAAGGAAGCCATTGATCGGCTCAAGTAACCGATTGAGAAAGTCACTCTGTCGTTTTACCTCGTCGACCGAGTAGGCAAAGGCCAGATTTTCCAACCCAACCGGGCAGCCACAGGCATCCTGTATTCGTCGCAACCGATCCTGACCGATGGCCAGTGTCGACGCGTTTAGTGGAATACTTAGCGGAGCGCCTTTATGAAAGTCAGCGCCCGTCATGAAGCCAAAATGCTCCGTAATGTGATTGAACTGATAGGTAGACGCGAGATCTTTTAACTGATCTAGCCAGGCTTGCTGATCGGGCGTCCACTGGCCTCTAAACAGCGAAAAAAACACACCATGACCAATCAAACAGCCCGCATCACTGAACGTAGTAAGCAGTTCGGTAAACCAGTCGGGCGACTGACGATGCTGGTAAAGTGTATCGAACGACCACTCAATCGCCTGCACACTCCCGGCCTCGAAAAGGGGCAAACAGGCCGACAGGAGATTGGTGTCTAAGTTGCAGGCCAGTGTAGATCGAATGGGCGTCATTGGCACGTAGTATGAACGTAGAAATTACTAGCCTAAACCACAGCCTGGGCAGTCATAAGGTATTTGCTGTTTGGTGTCATCTTTTTTGGGATCGATGACCTTGCCTTTGTCACAGGAGCTGAGTGTAGTTACTGCAACGGCTACCGCAATAGTTTGTAGAAGGGCTTTGGAGAGTTTCATAAGCTGGTTCTGGGCATAAAGGACGTTTTCTGGCTTATAGATTCTTTGGGTAAGAAAAGGGTTGGAAGGGCCTTTTATTTTTTAGGCAAAGTCGATCGATAAAGCCGCTAATAGGCAGTATATAAGCCGTTTAACCCGCTATTGTTACGTTAATTTGTTGGCAAAATAAAAGCGATACACAAACCACCCTGGGCAGTTACGTGTATCGCTATATAATCGTATAATCGGGATTAGTACGTATCAACCGATTTAGGCTACTAATAATCTTCGTCGCTCAAAGCAGGGTCGGGTTCGGTGCCGTCGTTATTGCCGAGGGAATCCCCATTGCCGTAGTTGGTGCGGTCGGGCTCCATGTTCGGACTCCCCGAATCATTGCCCATGCCATCCGGACCGCTGTCTACATCGCCGACCAGATCCGTTGGATTATAGTCTTCGTTGAGCATGATGCTCTCGTCCGGGGTTTGAGCGGGACCGCCTGTGTCGGGTCGAAATGTCTGCGACTGCTCGTTCAGCATCGCATCCTGATTTACATTTTCCATAAAAGAGCTTGTCTGTAAGGGCTTGATTACCTCATAAACCGACGAAGCCCAGTTGATGTTTGCGCGTTAAACGTAAATCATTTTTCGGGTCATACCCCCGTCGACCACAAAATTCTGACCGGTAATAAAACTGTTCTCCGGGGCAATCAGAAACAGGATCATGCGGGCAATATCATCTGCCTGACCCACCCGGCCCGCCGGATGCTGGCTATGATCTTCGGGCCGCAGTTCGTCGGATTTGGCCTTGGCTTTTTTCTTCAGGGCCGATACGTCGATCCAGCCGGGACTGATGGCATTAACCCGAACGTCAGGACCTAAACTGACTGCCAGTGAGTGCGTTAACGCCAGAAGGCCGCCTTTGCTGGCTGAGTAGGCAAACGTATCGGGCTCGGACTGAAATGCCCGGGTAGAGCATATGTTGATGATACACCCTTTTTGCATGGCCAGGTAAGGAGCCGTGTGTTTGGCGCATAAAAATGGTCCGGTTAAGTTGGTGCTGATCACGCGATTCCACTCATCGAGCATGAATTTGTCGAGCGATTTTTCGATCATGATGGCCGCATTATTGATCAACGCGTCAATTTGGCCGAAATGGGCCATTGTTTGTTCGACGGCCTTGCGAACGTTGACCTCACTCGATACATCGCAGGAGACGAATAGAATCTGGGCGGCAGATGCCTTGAAGGATTCGCGGAGTTCGGTAAGCGCGTCGGTGTCGGCTTCCCAGATAGCCACGCGGTACCCATGTGTCAATAAATACTGCGTTGTAACGCGGCCAATACCCTGGCCACCTCCCGTAATGATAGCTGTTTTCATACCAGTTGGACTATTAGTCTACCAACGAACAAACTACACAGATTGGTAACACAACCTGACGCAGAATAGCTAAGTAAGCTATATCCTTATTGAACGGGACAACGTAGCACAGGCTGTGTAGGCGGCCTACGAAGCAAGTTGAAAACAAGTACCAATAAACCGCCGGTAACTTTGGCTCACCAACCCGTAGGGGTCGGCAATAAGGAGATATTGGATGGGCAACGTGAGCTGTCATGCACACAAAAGCCGCAGGGGTTAGTGAGTTTAGTATGGGCCGTTCAATCATATTTGGCCGTCCAGTTAGACGGTTTTTTTTACGCAGTTATTCTCGAAAGCCAATTGTAATATGCCCTTTTCTGGCTAAAATTCGACTCTATTTCAACAGAATTGCCTCCTGAGTAGCTAATAACGTTGACGCCAGTGAGCCGCTCCCGGTAAATAATATACGGGCAACATTCTTTTTTATAAGCCGTTCTTGCTTTCACTACCTCTCGTCTGCGGGTCATACCAGCGGACAGGAATCTATTCTTTTTTTATAAAACATGTAGCTCAACGTATGAAGACTCAACCCATTTTTGTAGCCCTCCGGCAACTATTACTCGTTCTATTCGTCGGTTCAGCTCCTTTTTTTATCGGTTGTACCAGTAGTCCAGATCCTCAGCCAGCTCCCGTTGTAACGCCACCGGGTTCTGGTACAACGACCACACCTGGATCGGGTACCACCACAACCCCCGGTTCTGGTACGACCACCACACCAGGAACGGGTACAACAACGCCGGGTACAACCGTCATTGGGGCCGTTGATTATATCAAGCAAAAAAGTAATCTGACTTTTCTGAGCGCGGCTATCGCGCAGGCAGGGCTAGCGACTGATGTGAACAAAGGCGGACTAACTATTTTTGCGCCGTCTGATGACGCCTTCAAGGCCGCTGGTTACGCCAGTGTGGCCGCGGTGAGTGCCGCTCCGGCTGCCGACCTGAAGCGAATTCTTCAATATCACGTAGTAGGCTCGGTTATTGACCTCTCCGCTTTCCCGACAAACGTCAATACGTCCTACCAGACAACCTTGACTGACAGCCGGGTAACGGTCTACAAAGTCAGCAATACCGATGTTAGCATCAACGGGGCTAAGATTGTTGAAGGTAACATCGCCACGACAAATACTGTAGTGCACATTATCAATCAGGTGCTGATGCCACCAACACTCGGTGCCTCAGATTTAATCCAGAAGAATACGGATCTGTCGTTGTTTGCAGCCGCTGTTACACGGGCGGGCTCTACGGTGCAAACGTTACTAAGCCAGAACTCACAGGATGGTATCACCGTATTTGCACCAAACAATGCCGCCTTTAAAGCCGCTGGCTATGCGGATGCTGCAGCCATTCAGGCTGCCGATCCAAAGGTACTCGCTGATTTGCTGTCTTACCATGTTTTGAACTACCGTGCCTTTTCGCAGACGTTCCAGAATGGGGCCGAGGTAGTAACGGCTCAGGGTACCAGCGTTCGGTTTACGGTTAGTGGAGGCAAATTGACCATCATTGGCAAAGGCAATGGTACCAATGCGGCTAACCTTGTGCAAGCGGATCAGGTCGCCAATAATGGTGTCGTTCATGTTATTGACCGCGTGTTATTGCCTAAATAGCACTAGTTAAAGAGAGGTAGTAAAAAGGGTAGTCAACAAGCGTTGACTACCCTTTTTATTTAGTAGGGACAATTAAATGATCAGCTGTATTTTGATGTATTACTATTCTGTTTCGATCGGCTCTATCCGTTAAGGTAGCAATGAATAAAAAATTCTCACTTTTACTTATAATAATAGTATTGTCATCTTACTTTGACCGAGCACTATTGATTTAGATCGAGTTTGATAATACTTAGTAATAAGCTATTTAAATGAAAAATTTAATAAACCAGAGCTACAGCAATACTATTTCATAGGTGTCCAGAAAATCCCTCAATTGTGTGGCTAATATTGCTCAAACAAAAGGCCTGTCTATGTTAGATAAGACATGGCAACAGGCTCTTAACTCGATTTGGCAATTATTAATTGACAGGCCAAAAAAATTATTATTTGATGTACAATTTGCTTTTTACAGGAGACAATATTGCCACTGGTACTAATAAATAGTGCTTTAAAAAACAGAAAAAATTAGAGCCTGTTGGGGAATTATGTTCGTGCTAATGGCTTAATACGTTGCAGCATAATCTGAATATTGACTAAAAATAATCAGCCAGCCGAAGAGGATAGGGTGTATCCATAGTCTTTGACAATTCGGCAGAAGTAAAATTTAATTGATTCTCGGAAAAAATATTCTGTGTGAGAAAGTTTTTTTGTTAGCTGGCGAAAAAACCTGATACTATTTTTGATACATCTGTCGACAGGAGGGTAAATTAACGTACTGCTGAAAGAATGAAAAATCACTTACTAGTAAACTAAATGATCTGCCTGTAAGGTAAAGATTGATTCATAAATTAAATTAATTGACTTTTGTCTTGATTCTTCAGAATTTCTTTAGAATTGACCTATATATTTGTTCAGTTTATACAACTCTTCTCACCATCATTACAATTTTTAATGTGAAGTCTTCAGAATAAAACAGGGTTTTATTCTGAAGACTTCCTCTATATTATTTTAAACACAATTCCAGTTTTTAATACGTACATGATGAAATCTTCCTCCAGCTACGTATTAGCAACTCTTTCTGACGTTAGTTTGCTTTATTGAACTCCAATGCAGTGAAACTATTTATAGATTTTAAATCAAATAGTATACGCCCATATTGGTTGAACTTCAGAATGTCTTTAGAATTACTTAGTACGTTTGGTGAGGTAGTTTTGACTAAAACGGCCAGAAAGTAACCTTCTTGTCGTAATAGCTAAACTAAAACATGATAACTCAACACATGATAACTCAAGCAGAGGAGGGCGCCCAGCTATTGATTCCGGCCTACCGGCACATCCAGGATACGCAACTGATTACCCGGTTGGAAGGCAGGGGTAACTACACGGCCGTCTTCCTGAAAGATAAAACCTATCCATTGATCGTTAGTCGAACCTTGAAATTTTTTGAAGATCAACTCACGGATTTCATTCGAATCAACAAGTCGACGATGATCAATCCCAGGTATATCAATAAGGTGATCAAAGTAGATGCTAAAACCGTGTCTTTACTACTAAGCGATGGCGTACTGAAACTTACCTCGCGACGTCGGGTTGCTGACACATTAGCCCGGTTGGCCAATTAATTTCCTCATTTAGATGATCATGCAGTCTGGCCTTGATACGAAGACGGTGTATCAGGGCCAGACTGCATGCGCCCAAATCTTCTTATAGTTATAGGAACCCCCTGGGTACGTACGCGGCCCTCTTTTAGCAACCTGTGCCTCAATTCTCATCGATTTTGAAACCATCCGCGTTGTTGCCTATCCTCGGGGGGGGACATCGATTGTACATCTGCAGCCGCCGATGTAGGCGATTTGAAAACCAGTAGCGGTTTTTATGCTGACTTACATAAAGAAGGTCAAATCCGGAAAAGGCAAAAGATATGACAGTACGTAGTAGAGCTATTGGTCCGGGTAGAAAAACATGGTGTATCGTTAATTCATACATGAATCGAACCTTATTTATTCTGGTGGTTGAAGATAATCCTGATCATCAATTACTGATTGGCTATAGCTTACGGGCGAGTATACCTCAGGCAGAACCTGTTTTTGTGTCTATGGCCGAAGAGGCTATCAGGTATCTGGAGGAATGTGCCAGTGGGAAAAAGCCTTTTCCACGACTATGCCTACTTGGTATCGATCAGGCCCCGCCAGAATCGGCCTGGTATTTACTCAGGGAACTCAGGAAACGCTACCCTTGTTTGCCCGTTCTGGTTTTAAGTGAACAGGAAGATCCCGCTTGTATTCGGCAGGCCTATGAATCAGGCGCTCACTCTTTTCTGACCAAGCCTCATGATCTGGAAGGATGGGAAGTACAGTTTAAGTTGCTCTCAATCTATTGGCTGGGCGTTGTTAGATTGCCCGTTGCAGGACGTTGTTAAGCCAGTCGATAGTATGATTTAGGCTCTTGATCCGGGTAAGAGCGTTTTTCTTCAGAATCTATTCAGTTTTGCCGATTTATTTAGGGTGGTATACGCCTTGTACTTTATGAAAATACTGCTGATTGAAGACGAGCCTGATTTGCTGGTAACCATGCAGCAGTATCTGGAAAATGAAGACTACCTGGTGTCGACAGCCAGTACTTTTCACATGGCGTCGAAAAAAGTGAATGATTACATCTACGATTGTATTGTGGTGGACATTACACTCCCCGACGGCAATGGTATGTCCATTATAGAGCAGTTAAAAGAAGCGCATTCACAGGCCGGTATTATTATTATATCCGCTAAAAATTCGCTGGATGATAAGCTGAGTGGTCTAAATCTGGGTGCCGATGATTACTTGACCAAGCCGTTTTATCTGCCCGAATTGAATGCCCGAATCCGGTCGCTGATGCGCCGACGTCAGCATCTGGGTGAATCCCAGCTCGTATTCGGAGAAATTACCATGTTCCCAAATCGGAAAGAAGTGAAGGTGGCTAACCAGCCGGTTGATTTAACAGCCAAAGAATACGCCCTTCTGCTTTTTATGGTGACCAATAAAGACCGTTTATTATCAAAAGAGGTGATTGCCGAACACGTCTGGGGCGATTACATGGACAATGTCGATTCGCATGATTTCCTCTATACGCACGTTCGAAACCTTCGTAAAAAAATGCTGGCCTGTGGGTGCCCGGATTACATCAAGTCTCGCTATGGGGTTGGTTACGTGTTGACCGCTGACAAATGAAACTAGTCCAGAAAACTACCCGCTACATATTTCTGGCCCTACTGCCTATCGCTTTAGGGGGCGTTTTTTTACTGGATTACTTTATTCATCAAACCATCTCGGATGAGATCGATGAATTACTCCACAGGGAATACGAACAGGTAAAACTTAAACTACGCCAACATCCACCTGAAGCGACGACTTTGCGCAACTGGGATCATAATCTGCAGATTACAATTGCCACTACTCCCGGCAGCCTAAGTTCCCCCATTCTAGCCGACTCTACATTCGTAGACCCTCTCGATAATGAACTCGTGCGGGTTCGTAAGTTATTGGCTACGTATTCCGTGAAGCAACACCATTACGTGATTACGCTACATCAGCCCTATCTGGAGTTTGATGAGATTGCCCATATCTTATCAATGGGAATTATTATCTGTTTTTTAGCGCTGGTCAGTTTCTTGTTGCTTTTTGAGGCCGCCATTTTTCAGCGTATCTGGCGTCCTTTTTACGCGATTATCGACCAATTAAAGATGTACCGCATTGATCAGTCGGAATCTGTTACGTTCCCTGTCAGTGATGTAGACGAATTTGCCTTGTTAAGCCAGTCGCTTGAGAAGATGATCCGACGGGCGGGCTATCAATACCGCCAGCAGAAACAGTTTGCCGACAATGCTTCTCATGAAATGCAGACACCGCTGAGTATATTATCATTCGAGTTGGACCTGTTGCAGCAATCCAGTCAACTCACCGAAGCCGACTTGCATCGAATTCAGCGATCCCAGCACACCATTAAACGGCTGTCGTCCATGAATCAGTCACTTTTGCTGTTGACTAAAATTGATAATCAGCAATTTATCCAGAATGAATCGATAAATATCAGCGAGATCACGAATCAGTTGATAGAGAATTATGCTGATTATGCCGCTCATAAAGGGATGATCCTGAACCGAATCATTAAGGATGGTCCTTATCGACCTATGAATCGGCAACTGGCCTTTGTGCTTTTTTCGAACCTGATAAAAAATGCCATTCGCCACGGGAGTCCGAATACGTCAATTTTGATTCAGGTTACCAGTCACTCGTTTATCATTACTAATCAGGGCGATCCGCTTCCTTTTCCAGAGGAAGAAATTTTTCAGCGGTTTGTCCGGAACCAGGCCTTACCGCAATCAACGGGTCTAGGGTTAGCCCTTGTCAAAGAAATTGCTGATCAGTATGGAATGAGTGTGTATTATGCGTACGCTTCATCGATCCGTCGGCACATAGTGGAGGTCAAATTTGAGAACGAAAGTGAGCCGAAGAAATAAGCGTGGAGTGGTGAGAAATAGTAGGCCAGGCGGCTGCATTGATTCATGAACATGGCAGCTATAAGTCCTGAAGATACACGGATATGTGGTAGATCAACTATCCGTCGAACACGTCAACCATCACAACATTAGTACGTTGGTGCGCTTTCTGAACCATCCTAAGAAAGCCTTGTTAGCCTGTAAAGCCCTTGTTCTACTGGATGGCCACTACCTTTTTGACCGCCGAATGGCGAAACCTGATTTTTGCCAATTATATCGTGGATCGCCAGGTTTTGGAACCGCTGTTACCCTATGGTACAGAACTGGATGAGTTCAATGGAGTCTGCTACGGAAGTCTGGTTGGATTCTATTTTCAGCGCGTCAAGCTGTTCGGACATATCTCCGTACCATTTCATGGCGAATTTGAAGAGTTCAACCTACGATTTTATGTCCGGCGCAAAACTGAAACAGGCTGGAAACGGGGTGTTGTATTTGTCAAGGAAATAGTCCCTAAACTAGCTATCGCGCTGGTGGCTAAAAACTTATATGGCGAACCTTATGCCACCCATCCCATGCGTCACCGCTGGGAAGTCGATGGCCTAACCCAGCACATTGAATACGAATGGCAAGTTGGCGCGGACTGGAATCATATTCAGGTGAGTGCCGACCGGCTCGGTCACCCGCTGGTGGCTGAGAGCGAAGAAGCGTTTATTACCGAACATTACTGGGGGTATACCCGCCGACGCATCGACAGAACATCGGAGTATGAAGTCGTTCACCCGACCTGGACTATCTATCCGGTAACTAGCTACGATGTGCGCTGCGATGTGGCAACCCTGTATGGCAAGGCGTTTGCGCCATTTTTTGAACAGCCGCCCGTCTCGGTATTTCTGGCCGATGGGTCCGCTGTTACCATAAAATCAGGGGCAGCCATCCGGTAGCGTCTGCAATGACGTATCACTGGCTTATACTGAATAGATGTTCGGCTCAATCCGGACGAGGACCGTCGAACATCTATAATCCGGGAACCGTTTCTTACGTATGGCTTCATCTAAAACGGCATTGTATACCGCCCTGGCGGCAAATCTGGGTATTGCGGCTACCAAATTTGTGGCGGCTAGTATCACGGGGAGTTCCGCCATGATTTCCGAGGGTATTCACTCACTGGTCGATACGTTGAACGAATTGCTCCTGCTGTTGGGCATTACCCGGAGTCAGCGCCCGCCCGATCTAAAGCGCCCATTTGGGTATGGTCGGGAGCAATATTTCTGGTCGTACGTAGTGGCCCTGCTGATTTTTGCGGTTGGTGGCGGGGTTTCATTTTATGAAGGCGTGATGCATATCCAGCATCCGGAGTTAATCAAAGATCCTTTCTGGAATTACATTGTGTTGGGTGTGGCGTTTTTGCTGGATGGTTATTCCCTGATCACGGCCTGGAAAGCGTTCAATGAGAAACGGGGAAACGAGTCATTATGGGCGTCTATAAAAGACAGTAAAGATTCCGCTACGTTCACGGTGCTGTTTGAAGATGCCTCCGATGTACTGGGCCTGATCATTGCCTTTCTGGGTGTATTTCTGGGACACGAACTCCAGAATCCCTATTTCGATGGTCTTGCATCGATCCTGATCGGCCTTCTGCTGGTGGGCGTGGCTATAGTGCTGGCCCGCGAAAGTAAAAGCCTGCTCATGGGCGAAGGTGTCGACCCGGGCACCCGGCATCAGCTACAGGCGCTAACCGAGGCCGATCCGGCGGTACAGAAAGCCATACATATTGCCACCATCTACCTGGGGCCCGAAGAAATTACGTTGGCGCAGGGTGTAGCCTTCCAGGCAAATTTGACGACGGATGAGATCAACGAAGCGATCGTACGTATCCATGCGTCCGTAAAGAAGGCATTTCCGGCGATCAAACATGCCTACATGCAACCCGTAGCCGCCAGCGAGACAAGCGATACCCCTAAAGATGCCTTATGGTAGGGGTTATTCCGGTTTTGCGCGCGTTGACTGTCTGATAACCAGTGTTGTATCCAATACATGCGTTTCCGGTATAAACTGTTGCGGAGCTTTGATCTGACGTAGCAGAAGCTGGGCCGCCAGGCCGCCAATCTCGTGGATAGGCTGGACGACGGATGTTAAGGAAGGCGTAACAAAGGCCCCATGAGGGGCGTTGGAAAAACCGGCCAGCGCGATATCATCCGGAATCGACAGGCCATTCTCGCGGATGCAAATCAAGGCTTCGATGGCGGTTGGATCATTGACCGCAAACAACGCATCGGGTCGGTTTTCCATCGTCAGCAGCCTCTGTGTACAGGCTCTGGCCCGTCCATCCACAAAATCGCAGTGCATGATCAATTCGTCTTCAATAGGAACCTGATGCGCTTTCAGAGCATCTAAATACCCGTTCAGTCGATTCCGGCCGATCGTCATATTTTCGGGTCCGGCCAGGTGGGCAATACGTCGGCAACCCGTCTGGATAAGGTGCTGAACGGCTATGTAAGCGCCCTTGTAATCATCGACCATGACTTTGGAGCCTTGTAGCTCATCGACAACCCGGTTGAAAAAAACGATGGGTAACCCCTTGCGTTGGGCCGAGATAATGTGCTCGTAATCATTCGTTTCGCGCGTAATCGCCAGAATCAACCCATCGACCCGGCTCGATACCATTGCCTGCAGGTTGTGTTTTTCTATCTCTAGGGATTCGCCGGACTGCATGACCATCACCTTGTAACCAGCTGCATTGGCTACTTCCTGAATACCCAAAATAATGCTTGGGAAAAAGGCATGGACGAACTCGGGTACCATAACGCCAATAATATCCGTCTTATTCTTTCGCAGGCTTGTGGCAATCGTATTGGGCTGATAGTCCAGTTGATGAGCCAGGTCCAGCACGGCTTTTTTAGTTTCCGGATTGATGTCGGGTGCATTGCGCAACGCCCTGGAAACGGTCGATATGGAGACATTCAGCTTTATGGCAATGTCCCAGATGGTAGGTTGCTTACTTCGCATAAGTAGGGGGGTGGTACGTAGTCGTCTCCTGCATTACGGTCGTTAAAATTGTACTTTTATCTGTTATCGGTCAATCCCCCCCGACGTACTGAATACTACTTGGCTATGTACGTACTGGTTCTATATCCGTGACTCACTCCGTATCTCCGAAAACATAAGCCCCGATATTTCTATTTCCGATAACGTTTCCGGTAACGTTTTTTCACAATAAAACCTATAAAATGGTCAATTCTACTTGTAATGACAGGATTAAATACTATAAATTCGAGAAGTAATTAAAAAGTAAGGCTGGCTTTTGTAGGTAGCTAATCGTGACGCTCTGCCGGGCTTATGTCAACATTGGATATTGAGAAAAATATAACTATTCCTGTCCTGATACACGTATGAAAATAAATCTAACAAAAGTAGGATGGTTGCTCGCCTTTCTGGCTTTCATAGCTGTTAGGTCACAGCTCATGGCGCATGGTTCATTGGGTAAAATGCCCAAAGCCATTCCGATTAAAGGAACCGTAACAACTGAAACCGGCGAAACATTGCCCGGCGTGACAATTGCCGTAAAAGGGACAACCATTGGCACCACTACCAATGAATCCGGTCAATACAGCCTGAGTATTCCAGATGGGAGTACGGTGCTGGTATTCAGTTCGGTGGGTTACGAAAAGCAGGACGTATCGATTGGTAATAGAACCACCGTTAACGTAGTGCTGAAAGCGGATACGAAAGCGTTGAGTGAGGTGGTCGTGGTTGGCTATGGAACCCAGCAGCGTCGGGATCTGACAGGATCAGTGGCGTCGGTGAAAGGGAAAGAGCTGGAAAACCTGCCCGTTCAGGGGCCGCTCGAAGCCATACAGGGCCGGGTGGCTGGGGTGCAGATTGTTCAGAACAGTGGGTCGCCGGGCGCAAGTCCCAATGTCCGAATCCGGGGGGTAACGTCGCTGAACGCGGGGAATGATCCGCTTTATATTGTGGATGGCGTGCCGATTACGGGTGGCATCAACGTAGTGAATCCGAACGATATCCAGTCGATGGAAGTGCTGAAGGATGCGTCGGCCACCGCTATTTATGGGGCTCGTGGTGCCAACGGGATCATTATTGTGACTACAAAACGCGGGAAGGCCGGCAAAACATCCATCGGCCTGAGTACGTACACCGGCATAATGGATGTCAGAAAGAAAGTCTCCATGCTGAATGCCGTTCAGGAGCGGGACTATATTCTCAATGCCGTAGCCAACGCGGGCGTTGCCGAAGTACGGCTGGGGCTGGACACCCTGTTTCGAAATGGTGTTCCGGTCTATGACACCAACTGGCAGGACGAGCTTTACCGTCAGGGGACGGTTTCCAACTATGAAGTGTCCTTGCGGGGTGGCAACGATAAAACAACCTATGCTGCCAGTCTGGGGTATTTTAATCAGAAAGGAATTATCATCAGCTCGGGATACGATACGTATCGGGGGCGCTTCAGCATCGACCACCAGGCATCGGCCCGCTTCAAAACGGGAGCCAATATTTTACTCTCGACCGCCAAACGCGACCGCGTTCCCGAGGGCGACGACATCAATGCGATCATACCGAACGCCATGCGGACGCTGCCTTTCTCGCCAGTCTACAATCCCGATGGTTCGTATACGTTCGTTGATCAGATTCAGCGGCCAAATCCGGTAGGGCTGGCTATGCTAACGTCCTGGTTCACGGTTAATAATCGGCTGGTTGGCAATATTTATGGCGACTATGATCTCTGGAAGGGGCTGACCTTTCGTTCGACACTCAACATCGACTATTCGGGCACCCGCGACGAACGCTTTACACCCAGTACCATTCAGGGCGGATCTGCCCGGCCCGGCACAGCGTCGTATGGGGATGTGTTCACGTGGGTCAATGAAAATACACTGAACTACAGCCATTCCATTGGGAAGCACAGCCTGTCGGGTTTACTCGGCTACAGCGTGCAGGAGTCCAAAATTTTTAACCTATCGGCTGCGGCCAATCAGGGAGCGACCGACAATATTACCACACTGAATGCGGCTGCCTCGCCCACCGCGGCTTCCAGCAGCAAATCGGCCTGGGGACTGGTATCGTACTTTGCCCGATTGAACTACAGTTTCAACGATAAATATTTGCTGGCGGCCACCGTACGCAGGGATGGTTCGTCGCGCTTCGGGAAAGACAATCAATACGGTACGTTCCCCTCGCTGTCGGCTGGGTGGCGTGTTTCGCAGGAGTCGTTTATGCAGGGTTTGTCCTTTATCAACGACCTGAAACTGCGGGCCAGTATTGGGGTCGTCGGTAACCAGTCCATCAGCGATTACGGCTCGCAGGGCTTATACAGCACGGGCAGTAATTACATCGGCAAAGCCGGTATTGCCTTATCCGCGGTTCCGAATCCATCCTTAAGCTGGGAATCGACAACACAGTCTGACGTGGGTTTAGATGTTTCATTCCTGAATAACCGGATCACCCTGACCGCTGATGCGTACCTGAAAAAGACGAATGACTTGCTGCTGTCGGTGAATCTGCCCACTACGTCGGGTTTTGGCTCGGCCCTGCAAAATGTGGGCAATACGCAGAATAAAGGGTTGGAATTCAGTATCTACAGCCAGAATGTTGCTGGATCAGGCGCTAACGATTTCAAATGGAGCACCAGTTTCAATATCTCCTTCAATCGAAACAAGATCGTAAGCTTATCGAACAACAACGCCGACATTATCCAGACGAGTGCCGACGCAACATTTTACGGTACCGCGCCCCAGGGACTTGGTCGGGTTGGTCAGCCGATCGGCGTTTTCTTTGGACAGGTGTATACGGGTCGTGTGTATGCTACGTCCGAAGAAGCTAAAGCCGCCAACATGCGGGATGGCAGTGCGTCTGGCGCCCTTTACGTTGCTGGCGACATGATCTACAAGGATCTAAACGGGGACGGCATCATCAACGACGCCGACCGGACGATCATCGGTAATGCGAACCCAAAACACACGGGTGGACTGACGAATAACTTTTCCTACAAAGGCTTCGACCTGTCGATTTTCCTGCAATGGTCTTACGGAAACGACATTTTCAACGAGACGCGTGAGGCTTCGAACCGAAGTTTTGTGTACAATGCCGCTACCACCGAAGTGCTGCGTAGCTGGCGCAAAGAAGGTGACATTACGGATGTTCCCCGTGGTACGCCGAGCACCATCAGTCGCAACGGATTCGCATCCAGCCGCTGGGTCGAAGATGGTTCGTATCTGCGCGTAAAAACCGCTACGTTGGGCTACACCTTTCCGTCGGCGCTGCTCAAGCGGGTTAAAATCGAAAACCTGCGCTTGTATGTTTCGGGGCAGAACCTGTTCACCTTCACGAAGTATTCGGGGCTGGACCCCGAGGTGAATTTCCGCAGCACGTTACCCTTGCTTCAGGGTATTGACCTGGGTACCTATCCGCTGGTACGTACGCTCACATTTGGTTTAAATCTGGGCTTCTAACCTCTCCTTGACCATGAAAAAATTCATCTATACGACGCTGACGATTACACTCGGTGTGCTGGCTGGCGGATGCAGCGACGTACTTAATCAGGTACCCGCGAGTGCCCTCACGCAAGGCTCTTTTTTCCAGAATGCGGCCGATGCGGAAGCGGCTATTCTGGCCGGTTATGACGCTTTTCAGGGCGATGAGGTGCGCTATATTGCCTGGGGCGATGCGCGGGCCGATAACCTCCGGGTGCCTGTTAATGAGATTGGTATAACGGATGGGGGCGTACTGGACTTTCAGAATGATAACATCAGCACCAGTAGTGGCTACGCTACCTGGAGTCGATACTATTCGGGCATCAATAAGGTCAATAATGTGCTGGCGCAGGTACCCCAGATTCAAAGTCCAACCATTAATAGCGTGAAAAATCGAATCATGGGCGAAGCGTATTTTCTACGGGCGCTCAATTATTTTCACCTGGTGCGAATCTGGGGCGCCGTTCCGCTGGTGCTGGAGCCAACGCTTTCGCTGAATAAGGATTTACAACCCGCCCGGACACCGGCCGATAAGATTCAGGAGCAAATCATTGCCGATCTGAAAGAGGCCGAGAAACTATTGCCCGTTACGTATGCAGCCGCGATTGAAACGCGGGGACGGGCGACCCAGGGAGCCGCTCAGGCATTGTTGAGCAAAGTGTATCTCTGGCGCAGTTCGTATAACCAGACCGGCGAATGGCAGTTAGCCGCTGACTATGCCGCCAAAGTGCTTGCCAATTCGACCTACTCGCTGGTTTCCGGGGCTACGTATGCAACTATTTTTACGGCGAAGAACACGACCGAATCCATTTTTGAGCTTCAGTTCAATTACAACAATCAGGAAACCAACGGGCTTTCGGCCTACTTCATACCGCGCAGCAGCAAAGTAACGACGGGTGGTAACCAGACCCTGATTCCGACCCAAAAGCTTGTCGATGCCTTTGAACCGGGCGATGTTCGTAAAGCGGCCAGTATTTACACCAGTAATCCGGCCACCGATCAGTTTCCCAATTTGCCGACGGTCGCGAAATACCTGGGAACGGTGGTAGGGACGACGCGCTTCAGCGATAGCAATTTCATCCTTCTACGGCTGTCCGACGTGATACTGATGCAGGCCGAAGCCTTCGCTCAACTGGGCAAAACGGCAGAATCGGCTGCACTGGTCAACCGAATTCGCAATCGGGCTGGGCTGGCCAACACAATCGCTACGTCGAAAGAGGCCCTCTTGCTGGCCATTGAACAGGAACGCTACGTCGAACTTTGCTTCGAAGGCCAGCGCTGGTATGACTTGCTCAGAACCGGTCGGGCGAAAGCGGTATTGGGCGTTGAGAAAAAGGCTCTACTCCCGGTATACTTCACCGAAATTCAGCTTAATCCCAATTTGCTGCCCCAGAATCCGGGCTATTAAGAAGTCAACCGCTACGTAGATAGAACGCTGATTTTTTTACGAAAGAAAACAGGCAACTTATGCAAATAACTCTGAGACAATTAGTCCGGCAGGCTAGCGTACTGGTAATGATACTGGGGAGCTTCAAAGGGCATCTGAATGGGCAGGATACGCGACATATTAAAAGCGGCACCATCATTCCCGACGAAACCTACAGCGATCAGCCGTACATCGTGAAAACCAACGACGGCGCGTGGCTGTGTGTATTGACGACGGGAACCGGCCACGAAGGGGCTTCCGGTCAGCACATTATCTCCGAGCGGAGTTTCGATCAGGGGAAAACCTGGGTGGATAAACGGGATGTGGAACCCGGCGACGGCCCCGAAGCGTCCTACGCCGTTTTGCTAAAAGCACCGTCGGGCCGAATCTTTGTCTTCTATAACCACAATACCGACAACACGAGAGCCGTAAAAGGGGATAATCCGCCCTATAAAGATGGCCTGGTGAAACGGGTGGATAGTCAGGGCCACTTCGTCTTTAAATACTCGGACGATCATGGTAAAACCTGGTCAGATAAGCGGGTTGATATTCCCATTCGAAACTTCGAGATTGACCGGAAAAATCCGTATCAGGGCAAAATTCAGTACTTCTGGAACGTAGGACGCGCGTTTGCCTACAACGAATCGGCTTACGTTCCCGTGCATAAAGTCGGTGGGTTTGGGGAAGGGTTTTTTACGTCGAGCGAAGGGGCGATCCTGCAAAGTCCCGATTTGTTCAAGGTTCAGGATCCCGCTCAGGCGAAGTGGACTACCTTGCCGGATGGCGACATTGGCCTACGCACTCCGCCCAGCGTGGGTGGTCCCATTGCCGAAGAGCAGAGCGTATCTGTGCTGAGCGATGGGTCTTTTTACTGCGTTTACCGGACCATCGACGGACATCCAGCCTACACGTATAGCCGGGATGGGGGTCATACCTGGGATGCGCCCCAGTATCTGCGCTATGCCAATGGTCGATTGGTGAAGCATCCGAGAGCCGCCAATTTTGCCTGGAAATGCGAAAACGGGAAATTCCTGTACTGGTTCCACAACCATGGTGGCCGGTTTATTCGCGAGCACCCCAACCGACGTAGCATGGCCTATGAGGACCGCAATCCGGCCTGGGTGCTGGGGGGAATCGAAGCCGATTCGCCTAAGGGAAAAATCATCCGGTGGACGCAACCCGAAATTCTGTTGTACGATGATGATCCATTGATCCGGATGAGCTACCCCGATTTGATTGAAGATAAAGGCGCGTACTACGTTACCGAAACCCAAAAAGACATTGCCCGCGTCCACAAACTGGACGAAACACTACTGACGCAACTCTGGAATCAGTTTGATAATCAGGCAAAAGCGCAAACGGGCATTGTCCTGAACTGGTCGAATAAAAATGGTAATTTCCCCAAATCGGTAGCGGCTCCGGTGTTGCCCGAATTTTATAAACGAGACACCCAGCGACTGGACCAGGGCGGCATGAACGTAGCAAACGGATTTACGATCGACATGGCCTTTACGCTACGTGATCTGTCTGGAAATCAACTAATGGCTGACACGCGAACGCCGGATGGGAAAGGCTGGTTGCTACGTACTACCGATAAAAAAACGCTGGAAATTGTCCTCAACGATGGGCGAACCCAATCGGTTTGGGCCTGTGATGAAGGCTTGCTGAAAGCCAATCAGAAGCAGTACGTCAGCATTATTGTCGATGGTGGTCCTAAAATCATTGCTTTCGTGGTCGATGGAGTTCTGAATGATGGGGGCGATACCCGTCAATTTGGCTGGGGCCGGTTCAACCCGCAGTTGAAATCTGTAGCGGGTGCCCCGACGCTGCAAATTGGTACAAAGCTGAACGGGTCGATTCAACAACTGACAGTCTACGATCGGGCCATCCGCGTTTCGGAAGCCATTGGTAATTACAACGCTTATCAGAAAAATCAATAAAACCACAGAACTAGTAAGTAGACATCATAGGATTAGGTCACCGGTAAAGCGTCACCCACTGGTGTGGCAGTTTTCTTATCTCTCTAGCCCATCTCTCAACACTTTTTGCGATAGATCAAGCTCCCGAATTCGGAGTGATGGTATCGTTTTGTCTAAAAAATACAAATCCCTTAACGAATCATTTTTATGAACTTGAAACGCTCTGTTGTAAACGCCAGCATTAATACGGCAAAGGAAGTTATCGCTCATTTTGGTATGCACCTGCCGCCCTTCGCCCATTGGACGGTTGAGCAATGGCTCCAGATGGGACCGGATTGCGATGAAATCCGGGATTGCATGTTGGGCTGGGACGTAACGGATTTCGGTAGCAAGGATTTTTACAACATTGGCCGAACGTTGTTTACGGTCCGAAATGGCCGAATGAACCAGCCCAACTACCCAAAACAATACGCCGAAAAATGGTTAATTGACCCGGAAAATCAGCGTGCACCCGCCCACTTCCATTTGTCGAAACGGGAAGATATTATCTGTCGGGCGGGCGGGAACGTACTGGTTCAGCTCACCAAAGCCGATCCAGAAGGTAATCGATCTAACGAAACATTTACGACACAGGTAGACGGATGCGTTCGCCGGTTAGGTCCAGGTGAAATCGTACGTTTACGGCCCGGCGAAAGCCTGACCATCCATCCGCGTACCATTCACCAGTTCTGGGGCGAAGAAGGCACAGGCTGGAAAATCGATGGAGTTGGGTATACGCTCAGCGCTGAGATTTCGAGCGTTTGCGATGACCTGAACGATAACGTTTTTCTGGTCGATTATGGCATTCGCTTCCCCGAAATTGAGGAAGACGAAGCCCGTGCCTGTTACCTGTGTCATGAGTATCCCAAAGCTAGTGCTGAGCTTATCAATACCGTGAGCTAGGAAGTAGAAATGGCCCGTCAGGGCCAAACCAGGCTATTTGTGCGTACTGTTAATCAACCCTAATTCAACTAGCTTTCTCTCCGTTATGCATCGAGTCTATCCCTTTTTGCTCACTCTTGCTACGTTGCTCCTGTTAAGTGCCGGACTCCTGTACGCGTTCGATAGGCTGGTTATTGCAGGCCCATTGCTGATAATCGCGCTGGTTTTGCTGGCGCTGGCATTTCGGGGGTTTTCGCCATTGAAGGGCTTTGCGTACACCATCTGGATACTGGCCGCGGTGACGGTAGCGATGTTCTATCCGACGTATTTCTTCACCGTTGGTGATTTTCAACTCAAACGACTGATCGTCCCGTTCGTGCAACTGACCATGTTCGGCATGGGGTCGCATATGAGTTTCGATGATTTCAAAGGCGTCATTAAAATGCCTAAAGGGGTGTTCATTGGCGTGAGCTGCCATTTTATTATCATGCCATTGGTGGGTTTTGCGTTGTCGAACCTTTTTGAATTTTCGCCCGAAATTGCCGGGGGTGTCATCCTGATTGGCTGCGTTTCCAGTGCGATGGCATCCAACGTAATGTCTTATCTGTCAGGGGCAAATCTGGCCTTAGCGGTCACGATTGGGGCCTGCTCTACCATACTATCGCCATTCATAACACCTTTCCTGATGAAATGGCTGGCCGGTCAGTACGTTGACATTGATATTTCGCACATGATGATCGACATAACCAACATGATCATCATCCCGATTGTGGCCGGGTTTATTTTCAATCTGTTTTATTTTGGTCAGGAAACCAACCGGGCTAAAACAGCACAGCTACTTGCTTTTGCGGGGATTATTCTCGTGACAAATGTGCTGATGAAGTTCGTCATGAACAGCTCCACCAGCGCGTTCCTGATAACGCTTGCTACGTCGGTTGCGTGGTTTTATGTACTCCCGATGCTGGCGGCTATTCTGCTGAAAAACCGGTCGGGCGTTAGCCGGGCAATGATCGAAAATGGCCTCTCGTTTGTGGCCATGCTGGGTATTGTAATCAACACGGTGATTATTACAGCGTCGGGTCGGGACAATCTGCTTCAGGTTGGCGGATTGCTGATTATTACGTGCTTACTGCACAATCTTACGGGTTTCAGCGTGGGTTATTTTATCTCCTGGTTGCTGGGTTTACCCGAGAAAGACCGCCGAACCATTGCCTTTGAAGTAGGTATGCAAAATGGCGGAGTGGCCACGGGGCTTGCGCTGCAAATGGGCAAAGTCGCTACCGTGGGACTGGCGTCTGCCATATTTGGTCCGCTACAGAACGTAACGGGTTCGGCACTGGCGAACTGGTTTCGCCGGAGACCAACGGATTCAACGGGGAGTGAGCAACATTCGATAGACGTAGCGTTGATAAAAGCTTCTGATGAAATTGTTTAGTTGGAGAGCAGTTATTGACTTTATTTTAGAAAAATTTAAAATCAACTAAGGGGATTTTTACTGAAAGTTGTCTTGTATAGTATACGATTGACTTTTTCGCGACTTGTCAACGTAGGCACAGGCTATGCAACTTCGATCCTTACTTGATTCTGCTGATCAACCGGCTCAGGCAAACTTAACCCGTCAGCGTTTGCCTGAGCCGGTTGAGGTAGTCGAAGAAAACCACGCGGGTAACGACACCGAACTCTTCATTCGGCGAACGTTTGCCGAAAGCCCCAAGAAAGGATGCGAACTGCTCTTTCGCCGGTATCATCAGGCGTTGTGCAGCCATGCCGTACGATTCGTTTACTCGAAAGAAACGGCTGAGGACCTCGTTAGTGACGTTTTCTGCAAGTTCTGGAAAACCAAAGCCTACGAAACCATTACGTCGTCCTATCGGTATTATTTGTTCCGCAGCGTTCGCAACGAAGCGTACAACTACCTCCGGTTAGAGTTTCAGCAACTGGACGATATCGACACCGCGGCCGTTCGGGAAGATGCATTCAGCCAACGGCCCGATCAGATTTTACAGTTTGAAGAAGTGTTTCATCAGGTCGAAGATCTGGTCGAGTCGCTGCCCCCACAATGCCGCAAAGTCTTCCTGCTGAACCGATTCGAGGGTAAAAAATACCAGGACATTGCTACCGAGTTAGGCATTTCCATTAAAACAGTCGAAGTCCATATTGGTAAAGCCCTTGGCATTGTCCGGAAAGGGTTGAAAGATCATTGGCTGATGATCATGGTGGCTGTCTGGCGGCTGTTCCCTTTTTAACGGAATAAGGGGCGTTCACCTCAACGTTGTCTTATCAATACCCAGACTGATGCAACCATGGAATCGGAAATTAACAAGGCCTTAATCGTTAGCCACTTCGCCCGCAAAACGTCCCCGCTCCAGCGCGAGCTGATTGCGCAGTGGCTTCGGCAGCGGGAGAACGAGGAACAATATTACGAGTGGCTGGAAGAGTGGGAAATTCAACATCCGCAGTATCTGACTCAACCCGAACGGAGTTTCCAGCGGTATGTTAATTTTTTGACGGAGAATCCGCATAAGGAGGAAATGGAGGAGGTGATAGAAGCGCCAATCGTCTCGTTGCCAATACGTTGGTATACCAGGACCTGGCTGGTAGCGGCTTCAGTGTTACTAGTTCTTGGCCTTGGTGCGCTGCTATTTCGTAATCAGATTCTATATCGAACGTACCAAACGCCCTTTGGAAAATCTCGTTTCATTCGACTGGACGATGGAAGCACGGTGGCGCTACAGCCGAATTCGACGCTACGTGTGCCCCGCTGGGGATTTGGGCAGAAAACCCGTGACGTGTTGCTAAGGGGCGAAGCCAATTTTTCGGTGACGCACACGGCTACCAATCAGAAATTTGTCGTGAAAACGGATAACCAGCTAGAGGTTGTTGTGCTGGGCACCGAATTCACCGTTTTTGCCCGGAAGCGGGGGGCAAGAGTCGTGCTGAACAGGGGCAAAGTACAGCTTCAGTATCAGGAAGGCCAGACTGCCCGCCAGCTAACCATGAAACCCGGTGACCTGGTCCTGCTCGACCGCAAGAATCATATCGCGCTGAAAACGGTAAAGCAGTTGCAAACTCAACCCGTTGTTAAAGAGAAGCGTTTCGTCTTCCAGGAAACCACGCTAGAGGAAGTCGCTTACATGCTCGAAGAAAATTATGGTCTCCAGGTTAAGATCAAAGACCAGGCGCTGGCCGGGCGGGTACTGATGGGTTCCTTCCAGGCAGATAACGTCGACCAACTTTTACAATCCATCTCCGAATTATTAGATGTCAACGTAGTGCGGCAGGGTAATCAGGTTCAAATCATGGACAAATAGTATGTTGTGAACTAACAGCCTCAGGCTCATTGGAATGCTGTTCTAACGGTTCAGGCAGGTAACTGACTGGGTTCTGAATAACAGTAATTCTCGATAGACTAAAGGGTAAATGACTGATAGTCAATTTTTTAAATTTTGCTTGGAAAACTAGTGTCGCTTATTAACCTTTGCCTATCAATTTACAATACTTATCGTGTTCCTGCCAACTTCAATGATCTCTCCAACGTATAGGATGCCCTAAAACAATAGGGATTTATATTGCCTGAAGGCAAAGCACTCAACGACTTGCCTGCTGATAACTTACTCAGGTCCGATTCAAGGACACAATCAATTAACCTTATCACTCCTATGACAAATCCTTTACGAAAAAGCCCTATTGTGGGTCTTTTGTCAATGCTGTTGCTCGCCGGTATTCAGCCGGGCTGGTCGCAGTCAGTTGTATTCGCCAGTAATGTCCAACCAACCCAGATTGCACAGGCGAAAGCGGTAAGTCGTCAGCTAAAAGACGTATTGAACGACCTGAAATCGCAGTATGGCGTCAACATTATGTTTGAACTCCGAACAGTGGAAGGCATTTCTGTCACGCCGGAAAGCGTGGACTCGAAAGCGACGCTCGAAAAAAACTTAGGTACCCTGCTACAACCGCTGAGGCTACGCTTCAAAAAAGTAAACAGCAATTCGTACCTGATTCTGGGCGACAAGAAAGCGAAGAAAGTGACGTTCGTTGATGGCCCGCTTTCCGAATCTACACTTGGTCAGGAATCGAATCCATTGACGGAATCCATCGCCAAAGCCCAGCCGGCTACGTTGCTGGCCGTGACCAGAACGGAAGTCGCAGCCGACCCAATCACCGGAACCGTGAAGGGGCAAAATGGCGAAACGCTGCCCGGCATTAACGTAGTGATTAAGAACACGACGAAAGGCACCAGCACAGATGCCAACGGTAAGTTTACCATCGACGCACCCGCCGATGCCATTCTGGTTTTTTCGGGGATTGGCTTCACGACGCAGGAGGTTTCCGTGAACAGACGTAGTAAACTCGATGTCGCTTTAGTAACTGACAATAAGCAGCTTGATGAAGTTGTGGTGGTGGGTTATGGTACTCAGAAACGGAATAGCCTGACCAATTCGGTCTCGCAAATTGGGGCCGAGGAAATTGCCCGGCGACCCGTTTCCAATATCCAGCAATCCTTACAGGGGCAAATGCCCGGCGTGACGGTATTGGATCAGGGTGGTTCGCCCGGTCGCACCAACACGGCGATCCGCGTTCGGGGTATCACTACGTTTAATATCGGCAGCACCAACTCCAACGGTATCAATAATAGCACCAGCGGGAGCACCGGCAGTTATGATCTGAGCAAGAACGACGCGCTGGTGATCGTCGATGGGATCGAGCAGCGATTGTCTGATATTAATCCCGATGATATTGAGACAGTCACGGTGTTGAAAGATGCGGCCTCCACGGCCATTTACGGGTCCAGAGCCACCAACGGCGTTGTTGTCGTGACGACGAAACGCGCGAAAGGCAGCAAAGTTCAGGTCGATTACAACGGCTATTACGCCATTCAGAATTCGATCAATAAACCGCAGATGATGGGACTGGAAGACTACATGCGGATGCAGGTAGCGGCCTACACAAATGCCGGTTCGGCACTGCCCGCCCGGTTCACGGAAGCGTCCATTCAGGCGTATATCACCGCTACTGACCGCGAGAGATATCCACTGCCGAACACCTGGTTTCAAACGGTGCTGCATGCGGCTCCGCAGCAAAACCACACCATTGCCGTATCGGGCGGCAACGAAGCGATACGTACCCGGTTGAGCCTGCGCTATCAGGATCAGGCGGGTATCATTACGCACTACGCCAGTAAGATCGGCGAAATTCGCCTGAATACGGACTATACGATTTCGCCCAAAATTCGCGTCAGTGGCGACATTAATTACCGCTATAACTATTCGGTAGCGCCCACGGTCGATCCAATTGACCGCCTGTATCACGGGTCGCTCTGGGCCGTACCGAAATATGCCGATGGTACGTATGGATTGAGTACGCAGGGGAATAATCCACTCATGAACGCCGAAATAGGGGGTGATTCAAAACGGTTCACGGACTATCTGGCGGGCTACGTCAAGGCCGAATGGGAGATTGTTGACGGACTGACGTTCTCGACGCAACTGGCGGGTCGGGGATTTTTTACGTCGGAGAAAAACTACACAAACGCCTTTACCAACGTCGATAAGATTACGAACATTACGAAAACGGTGGCCAACAACAGCCTGACCGAAGTGCGTAATACGTTGCGGGAATACACGCTGATCAACCTGCTCACCTACGAGAAGAGTTTGGGTAGCCACAATTTCAAGGGTTTGCTGGGTTACTCGCAGATTGGCAACACACAAACGTTTTTGACGGCCTACCGCGAACGGTTTTATAATAACGACATCCAATCCATTAGCCAGGGCGCCAACGACGGTACGAAAAGCAACAGCGGGAGTGATGCCATTTATGGATTACGCTCGTATTTCGGACGTATCAATTACGATTACGACGGCAAATATCTGCTGGAAGTAAATGGTCGCTACGATGGTTCGTCCAAATTTACCGGCGAAAAACAGTACAGTTTCTTCCCGTCTTTCTCGGCGGGCTGGCGACTGTCGAAAGAGAGCTTCTGGCAGGGGCTGCAATCGACAGTGAACGACCTGAAGGTGCGGGGTTCCTGGGGTGTAACGGGGAATCAGTCCGTGAATTTGTACAGTTATTACGCGGCACTCGCAGCCAGTGGCTATGATTTCAACGGAGCCTCCGTGCAGGGCTATCGCCAGACAACGCTGGCCAATACCAGTCTGGGGTGGGAGTCAACCAAGCAACTGGATTTGGGTCTGGACGCTTCCTTCCTGAATCGGCGGATGAATCTGACGGTTGATTATTACCGGAAACTTACCTCGGATATTCTACTGAACCTGGATATTCCGGCAACGGTTGGCCTTCTGGCTCCTCCGCAAAATGCGGGTTCTGTGGAGAATAAGGGCTGGGAATTTAGCCTGAGCTATCGGGGTGGCAAGAACCCATCAGCGTTGCAATACAATCTTGGCGCCAACTTCAGCATAAACGATAACAAAGTCGTTGACCTGAAAGGGACCGGCCCATACATCACGGGTTCGGACATTGATCCCCGCTACATTATTGCCGTGGGGCTGCCCATCAATACGTTGTGGGGGTACAAAACCGACGGGCTGTTTCAGACGCAGCAGCAGATTACGGAATACAAGGCGACCTATGCCGCCAATACCAAACCCGGCGACGTGAAATACGTGGATTTGAACGGCGATGGCAAGATCGACGCCAATGACATGACCAACATTGGTAACTCGTTTCCCAAGTTCACGTTCGGGCTCAATTCTAATTTTTCGTACCGGAATTTTGAGCTGAGCCTGCTCTTTCAGGGAGCCGCCAAAGTAGATACTCGCCTGGCGGGTTCGCTGGCCGAAATGGGCAATCAGGAGGGGTTTACGGCCTCGATTTATGCCAACAATTACTGGACGCCTGAGAACACTGGCGCTCGCTTTGCCCGACCCCTCAAGTTTGATCTACGGAACGTAGCAACCTCCGACCGGCTGGTTATTGATGGCTCGTATGTCCGACTGAAGAACGTTCAAGTTGCCTACTCACTGCCAGCGGCCATTGCTAATAAAGTGCGGCTAAATCGGATTCGTGCCTACGTATCAGCGACAAATATTTTTACTATTTCGAAACTGAATGAGTGGCATCTGGACCCCGAAGCCGGATCAGGTCGGGGTGTTTATTATCCGCAAACGGCGCTGTATACCCTCGGCCTTAACCTGCACTTCTAACCTGACCCATCTCGATTCACAGTTACGATCATGAAACGAACGAATTATATACTATTGGCTGGCCTGGTTACTCTCTCGGGACTGACGCTAACGTCCTGCGACCGGGAGTTGTTGGAGACGGTTCCCAACGACCGCTTGTCGGAAAGTCTGTTCTGGAAAACTGAGAACGATGCCCGGCTAGCCGCGAATTCCCTCTATACGGATCTCGATAGCACCAACATCATCAGTTGGGATGCCATGACGGACATTGCCCACACCAACCAGCCGTTTGATGTGCAGGCGTATGTCGAACTGGGGCAGTATGACGCCACCAGTTCAAAGGTTTTTGGCGAATGGACACGGGCTTACAAGGGAATCCGGGCCTGTAATTATTATCTGGAGAACGTTGATAAGGTGACGTCGACCAATACCGCGCTCATCAACCAGTTCAAGGGAGAAGCCAAAGCGTTGCGGGCGTATCAGTATCTGAAACTGGCCGCGCTGTTTGGTGATGTTCCCCTGATCACCACGGCTATTACGCTGGATGAGAGTCGCACACTGACCCGTGCAACAGTCTCGCAGATATGGGATTTTGTGGATAAGGAGCTTTCAGATGCGGCAGCCCTTTTGCCGACGACTTATGCCGCCGTCGATAAAGGTCGTGTGACTAAAGGCGCGGCACTTGGTTTACGGGCGCGGGCCAACCTGTTTGCCGGTCGGTATCAGCAAGCCGCCGATGCCGCCGATCAGGTGATGAAGCTGGGGATTTACGGCCTGAATGATACGTATGAAAAGCTGTTCACCATAGCGGCTGAAAACAATAAGGAAGTTCTATTGGATCGACAGTTCATCAAAGATACGTACCCAATCAACGTCTTTAACCTGCTGGGGCCTTACAGCCAGAAAAACGCTCAGAGTACGTATGTACCAACAAAAGCCCTCGTGGACATGTACGAAACGACAGCGGGCAAACTCATAACGGACCCGACGAGTGGCTACGATCCGGCCAATCCGTATGTGAACCGTGACCCCCGGCTTAAATTTTCGGTGTTTCTGGCGGGTGATGCATTGCCCAGTGGCATTGCGTTCCAACCGGCGCCAAACAGCGGCACGGCTGATGCCGTTGGGAATACGTACATTGCCTCGACAACGGGTTTTAATATCAAAAAATACATTAATGCTGAGGATTACGCGAACCCGGTCAACGGTGGAATTAATATCATTCTGTTACGGTATGCCGAGATTTTGCTGACCTACGCCGAAGCAAAAATTGAACTGAATCAGTTGGATGCGAGTGTGATAACCGCCATCAATACGGTACGTAGCGGTCGAACAGACGTGAAGCAACCAGCGATCAGCAGCACGTCAACCCAGGCCGACTTGCGGACTATCGTTCGGCGGGAGCGCACGCTTGAACTCGCTTTTGAAGGTGTTCATCTTTTCGATATTCGCCGGTGGAAAACAGCCGAAACCGTAGTGCCCGGCTCCGTTTACGGGATCACCTACAAAGATGCGAATGGCGCATTAGCAACGATTCAGGTAACCGCCGTTAACCGGACGTTTGACAAAGCCCGTCATTATCTTTGGCCAATCCCACAGCGGGAACGAAACCTAACCCCAACGCTCACGCAGAATCCGGGTTGGTAATGGTTGTGTTTCTGTCATGCTGACCGGTCAGCATGACAGAATATTATTTAAGACCACTTGGATTCACAATTAGGATTCTACTATTCCTCTAAAAACAGCTTGTATGGCATTTATTCCTAAACGTTTGTCTCGTCTTCTTCTAAGTGTTTTTTCGCTGATTGGCCTTGGACTGCTCATTAGTGCCTGGGTCGAGAAACCGGCTCCAGCCTCACCGCCCAACGTTGTCCTGTTTTTTATGGATGATCTGGGCTACGGTGACCTGTCTGTTACGGGTGCGCTGGACTACACGACGCCCAATCTGGATCGCCTGGCCGCTGAAGGTACCCGTTTCACGAACTTCCTGGCGGCTCAGGCTGTGTGCAGTGCGTCGCGGGCCGCTTTACTGACGGGGTGCTACCCAAATCGTCTGGGCATTTCGGGCGCGCTGGGGCCTAATTCACTGATTGGCCTGAATCCAAACGAAGAAACCCTGGCCGATCTGCTGAAAGAGCGGGGTTATGCCACTGGCATTTTTGGTAAATGGCATCTGGGCGATAATAAAAAGTTTTTACCCTTGCAGCAAGGCTTTGATGAATATTATGGTGTGCCCTATTCACACGACATGTGGCCGTTACACCCGGCTCAGGCCCAGGCAAATTACCCTCCGCTACGTTGGATTGAGGGCAACGAACAGAAAGAAGAAATCAAAAATTTAGACGACGCCAGCCACATTACGTCGAATGTTACGGAGCGGGCGATTTCGTTCATTCGAAACCACAAGAAGAAGCCGTTTTTCCTATATGTACCGCACCCGCTACCACACGTACCGCTGGCTGCTTCGGCCCAGTTCAAAGGGAAAAGCGCACGGGGTATTTTCGGCGACGTACTGACCGAACTGGACTGGTCGATTGGGAAAGTATTGGACGAGTTGAAGCAACAGGGATTGGAGAAAAATACGCTGGTCATTTTTATCAGCGACAATGGCCCCTGGTTGAATTATGGCGATCACGCCGGTTCGGCGGGTGGTTTTCGGGAAGGGAAAGGAACGTCGTTTGAAGGTGGTCACCGTGTGCCTTGCCTGGTGCGCTGGCCGGGTGTAGTGCCCGCCGGTCGGGTGAGCAACAAACTGCTGACAACGATGGATATTCTCCCAACGGTCGCTAAGCTCTGCGGTGCCCGATTGCCCAAACAACGTATCGATGGTGTCGATTGGATTGCGTTGCTAAAAGGCGACAATACCGTAACTCCCCGCGATCATTTCTACTATTACTACCGAAAAAACAGCCTGGAAGCTGTCCGTCAAGGCGATTGGAAACTGGTATTTGCCCATCCCGGCCGAACGTATGAAGGCTTCCTGCCGGGCCAGAATGGCAAGCCGGGCCCTAGTACCGAAACGCACGAATTTCCCGTTGCGCTCTATGACCTCCGTCGTGATCCGAGTGAGCGCTATGATGTGAAAGAGCAACATCCTGAACTCGTTGCCAAGTTGGAAAAACTGGCCGAAGAAGCCCGCATTGATCTGGGGGATGACATTCAGAAACGTACCGGCGCCAACGTCCGCGAACCGGGGCGGGTGAGTCAGTAAATTTTAAAGCTCAACGCACTATCGGCCAACAATAATCTTGTGCCTGCTTACTGATGGATACTGGAATGTTAAGCCAGTAATCTTACAGTAAGCAGGTACAATTTATTTATATAATTTTTGCACAATACTGAGTATTATTTGAATTTTCTCTCCTATTAACCAGCGTATCGGCCGACAGCGCTGCCTGTGAGGCCGTTGACTCAAATCGCTGATAAACTCTGGGAGACTATGCTGAAATCCGACATAAGCCGTCAGCCGCAAACCGCCTGGGAGAAAACCGACGAAACCTTACTCTGGCAGCAATTCAGAGAAGGGCAGCAGGAGGCTTTTCAAGGCCTGGTTCAGCATTTTTACCGGGAGTTGCATTTCTACGGTGGTCGCTTCACCCGCGATGCCGATCTGCTGAAAGATTGCCTGCAAGATCTTTTTCTGAACTTATGGACGTATCGTCACAAGATCGTGCAAACGCCTTATATCCGGCCGTATCTTTATAAATCACTACGTCGGAAGATCTACCGAGAGGTGATGCGGCATTCGTCTACGGTCAGCGAGGGAAGCATTACATTTGATGATGTCAGTTCGGAAGAGATTACGGCCGAACAGGCATTGATACGTACCGAACTGTCCGACTATCAAACGGCGCGTCTGAATGCCTTGTTAGCCCAACTATCCGACCGGCAGCGGGAAGCCATTCACCTGAAATTTTATGCCGAATTGTCGAATGACGAAATCGCTGATATACTGGCCGTCAATAAACAATCGGTAGCGAATCTATTGCATCGGGGATTGAGTCGTTTACGCGAAAGCTGGCCGTCGTTGCTGTCGCTGGTGGGCTATTGGCTACTGGTTGCTGAACGAATCGCCGACGAACTACTAACCGTACGCTGAGTATCAATCTGGAAAACGCGCCTACTAACGACCAAAACGATACTATTCGCACACGGTATGAAAACGTATCAACGCTATACAGTCGAAGATTTTCTGACAGATGACTGGTTTCTGGCCTGGGTGAAACACCAGCAACCCGAAGCGCGTCAGTTCTGGGAGCAGTGGCAGCAACAAAACCCGCAACAACGGGAAACGTTGCTGTTGGCAAAAGATATGGCCGAAGCCCTTAAAAACCGCCCACATACTCTGTCGTCCGAGCAGGAACAGCTGGAGGTGGAACGTATCGTTAAACTAACCCGCCACGTACCGACACCATCGCGCTGGGTTGTTCTCAAATCTTCACTGAACCAGTATCGCTGGCTGGCTGCGGCTTCAGTGGTGTTGCTTCTGGGCACGGGCTGGTGGTTGATGCAGGAACGAGAGCTAGCGTCGCCGAGCGCAACGGCCAAATACCTGGATAGCTTCGATCATCCATCAACCGAAGCGTGGATAAATCAAACCAATGGTACGTCCCAGCCCGTTCAGATTTCCCTGCCCGATGGTAGTCAGATGACGTTGATGGCGCATAGTAAGGCATCCTATCCTCGCTCGTTTGACACTGATAAACGGGAAGTTACCCTAAAAGGGGAGGCCCTGTTTTCAGTCGTTCATGAAGGGGAGCGCCCCTTTTTAGTCTATAGTGGTAGCCTCGTTACGCGGGTACTCGGTACTCGATTTCGGGTGCACGCCCGACCGGGTGATGCCCGGATGATGGTGTCTGTCCTATCGGGGAAAGTGTCGGTAATGGATCGAAAAGACTGGATTACGTCCCGAAAATCGTCGAATACGAACAAGTCGGGGGTTGTGCTGACGGCCAATCAGCAGGTGACCTACGATGCCAGCCAGCATAGTTATCAGAAAGAGCTGGTCTCCAGACCATCAATAATTGTTTCAGCATCCGAAAGTCCGGAAACGTTCAGTTTCGACGATACACCCGCAGTGAATGTTTTCGAGCGATTGAAAAAAGCCTACGGCGTCGAAATTATCTATGATACCTCAACGCTACGTCATTGCACCTTAACCGCATCACTGGCTGGTGTTTCCCTGTACGATCAACTCCAGTTGCTGTGTGCTTCCATTGGCGCAACGTATGAGGTAGTCGATACGCGCATCATCATTACGAGCAAAGGCTGCTCCTGAAACATATATAAAAAATCCCGCTATGCTGCGAACATAGCGGGGGTATTTGACCGATCGGGCGGCAATTTCGGGCCACCGCCGACCGGTGTAGCTACGCCTTTGCCCGGAATAACTAAACCTACCACAAGTTATGTACAAGTTTACAAACCACGAAACGATTCGGATGCTTATGCGAATTTCGCTACTCCAGTTGTTGCTTACGGTTGCGTTGACGAATGGAGCGCTGGCGGCTAAGGGTCAGGAGCTTCTGGAACAACGAGTCAGCCTTCGGCTGGACAATAACACGATCCGGCAGGCACTGCTGACGCTGGAAAAAACGGCGCATGTCAAGTTCGTATATAGTCGGCAGATTGTCCATATTGATCAGAAAGTTTCGTTATCGGCTACGGAGGAAAAACTGGCCGTTGTGCTCGAACGGCTGTTGAGGCCGCTGCAACTTCGCTACGTAGTAACGGGGAGTCAGATTGCCATTGTGCGTGGGCCAACAGCCGAAGACGTTGGCGACGTGGCCCCCGCTCCCTATTCGGCGTCAACTGAACTTGTCGACATAACCATCGCCGGGACTGTTACCAGTGAAGCGGGTGAAGGCATGCCGGGTGTAAGTGTCGTTCACAAAGGGACCACGCGTGGCACCACAACCGATGCGGAGGGTAAATACAAGCTGGTTATTCCGGACGATCCGGGCAGCAAGGCGACAACGGCCCTGGTTTTTTCGTTTGTTGGCTACAGTAATCAGGAAGTGCTCGTTGGCAACCGCACTGTGGTCGACGTGCAACTTGTTCCCGACCTGAAATCGCTGAATGAAGTGGTGGTGGTGGGCTATGGTACGCAGCAAAAGGAGGATATTACGGGGGCCATCGCCATTGCTTCTGCCAAAGAACTGAAAGATCCGCCCGTAGCACAGGTTGCTCAAATGCTACAGGGTAAACTGGTCGGTGTACGTATTGACCAGGTGAGCGGGCGACCCGGCGAGGGCATGAATATCAAAGTTCGGGGGTCGGTGTCTATTACCGCTGGGGCTAACCCGCTGTATGTGGTCGATGGAATGCCCATTACCGGCGATATCAACACGATCAATCCGGCCGAAATTGAAAGCATTAGTGTGTTGAAAGACGCAGCGTCCTCATCGCTCTACGGATCGCGGGCAGGTAACGGGGTGGTCTTGATTCAGACGAAACAGGCTAAAGCGGGCAAAACACAAATCGATTTTAGCGCCTACTACGGCTTTGAAAAGATTCCCGATGCCCGGAAGCTGAAAATGATGAACGCCGAGGAATACGCTCAGTTTCAGAAAGAAATTGCTGAATCGAACGGGAGAGCGGTGAATCCGGCTTTCCAGAATCCGGCACAATACGCCGGAAAAGGCACCAACTGGTTTGACGTCGTAACTCGAACCGGTGCTGTTCAGAGTTATAACCTGACACTACGTTCCGGCGCTAAAAACTTCCTTACCTCTGTCACCGGCGGCTATTTTAAAGAGGATGGTGTCGTGATTGGAACGGGCTTTCAACGGCTTTCGCTTCGTGTAAATACCGTATTTACGCCCAGCGATAAAATTAAAGTCGGCTTCAATCTGGCGCCCAATTACGCTTATAACACCAACTTTGCAACCGATGGCGGACCGTATGGCACCGAAAATATTATATCAGGCGCACTGGCAACAAGTCCTCTTGCCAGCCCGTACAATGCCGATGGGAGTCTGGCGCTGACGGCTTCGGACCCGGCCTCATTTGGCAACCCAAACTGGTTGCGGGTAGCCCAGGAAAAAGTATATAAGAACAAAACACAGGGGCTGCTTTCCAATGCCTACGTTGAATACGAAATTATTAAAGGCTTGAAAGCCAAAACAACGGCCAATATCCAGCTGAGCAACAACAGTATAGCCCAGTTTAACCCGTCGACCATTGGCGTTTTGTTCACCCCTCCGCCCCGCATTCCGAGTGGCTCGGACAACACGACCCGGATGTACAACTGGATGAACGAAAACTCGCTGACGTATCAGAACGAATTTAACGGGCATAGCATCGACGCGCTGGTCGATTTCACCGCTCAGCAATTTCGAAGTGAGAACAACCTGATTACAGCGACCAATTACACCGATGATAAAGTGCAGGCAGTCAGTGCCGCTGGGCGGGTTGTCGTTACCAGCGATGTGCAGAAATGGGCTTTGTTGTCGTTTCTGGCCCGTCTGAATTACAACTATAAAAGTAAATACCTCTTCACGGCTTCCGTTCGTCGGGATGGTTCGTCGCGCTTTGGACCCAACAATCGCTGGGGGAATTTCCCGTCGGCTTCGGTGGGCTGGATTGTGTCGAAAGAGAATTTCTGGCGCGTAACGCCCATTTCATTTTTGAAACTGCGAGCAAGCTACGGGATCACGGGTAACTTCGAAATCGGTAATTACTCCTTCCGATCGACGGTTGGCCCGGTCTACTACGACTTCGGCAATACGCTTTTCCAGGGTAGAGCCGCCAACAACCTGGGCGATAACAACCTGGGTTGGGAACGAAAAAAGCAGTTTAATATAGGGGCCGATGTTTACCTGCTGAATGATCGGATTCAGCTGACGTATAACTACTACCGTACTACGTCCAGCGATCTGCTCTATAACGTCTCGGTTCCCGTATCGTCGGGGTTTAGTAGTATTCAAACCAACATTGGCGAGCTGAAATTCTGGGGGCACGAAATTGGCCTCAGCACCACCAATATCCGCAACAGCCGGCTGACCTGGACGACTACCCTCAATCTTTCTTTCGACCGGAACCGGGTAGAAAAACTATCGACCGAAAAAACCAATGCCATCTACCAGGGTATGGTCAATTATGGTTTCTATAGCCATATATCGCAGGTTGGTTCGCCCGTTGGTTTATTTTACGGAGCCGTCTGGGATGGTGTTTATAAGGATAAGCAGGATTTTGACAATTCGCCGAAATATACTGATTCTCAAATAGGAACAATTAAGTTTAAGGATCTGAACGGCGATGGCAAGATCACGTTCCCGGAAGATTATACCACAACCGGAACGCCCTGGCCTACCTATATCTTTGGTCTGACCAATCAACTCAACTACCGGAATTTTGATCTGGGCCTGACGATTACCGGAAATTATGGAAACCAGATTCTGGCGCATTACGAAAACTGGCTGACCAATCTCGATGGCCCGTTTAACGTACTGGAAGAAGTAAAAGACCGCTGGAAATCACCCACAGACCCCGGCGCGGGCAAATACGGCAGTGTGCAGCAGGGCACTACGTACCTGGAACGCGATCGATGGAGTACGCGGTACCTTAAAGACGGTAGCTTCCTGTCGTTCAAGAACATTACCCTGGGCTATACATTACCGCTAAAAGTAAAAACCATCCGAAGCCTGCGGGTATACAGCAGCATCCAGAATGCCTGGCTTATTACAAAATATCCGGGAAATCCGGAAGTGAACACACGGAATGTGTCCAGCGGCAGCTCGCCGGGTGTCGACGAAGGATCGTATCCCGTTCCCCGCACGGTCAGTTTCGGAGTAAATATCGGTTTCTAAAAAAGGATTTGTCATGAAAATCAAACTCATAGCTCTAAGTATCCTGTTTTTTTCGCTAAGTGCCTGCCGTGACTTTTTGGATGTCATTCCAGAAACGTCATTGACGTCCGATAGTTTCTACCAGTCGCAGGCGGACTTTGAACAGGCCGTCGGTGGGATTTACGCCCCCCTTCAGGGACTTTACAATCAGGATTGGATTCTGAACGAGATGCGTTCCGACAATACATTCTTTATTTATAATGTTGCCCAGCGTGGCGGAAAGCCGCAGGAAGACCCTGCTACGTTTACGCTTGAAACCAACAACACGTATACGTCGGGCAAGTGGACGAATTGCTATCTGATTATAGCCCGGGCAAACCAGGTACTGAAAACAATTGATGCCGCCAGTTTCGATGATGCTGTTAAATCGAACCTGAAAGGGCAGGCGCTTTTTTTGCGGGCTTATGCGTATTTCGATCTGGTAAAAAACTTCGGCGGTGTTCCGCTATTTCTGGAGTCAGCCTCAGGCTACAAAGAAACTTTCAAAGCAAGAGCCGAAGCCACCGACGTGTATAAACAGATTGTTGCCGATGCAGCGGCAGCCGCTAAACTCTTACCCGCTAAAGCGTCGGCACCCGGTCGTGCTACGTCGGGAGCCGCTTACACGCTCCTGGCTGATGCGTATATCGATCAGAAATCCTGGGCTGATGCCGAAACCGCCCTGAAAACAGTGACAACGCTTGGCTATAGCCTGTTGCCCAATTACGCGGATATTTTTAAGCCGACCAACAAAGGCAATCCTGAGATAATTTTCGATGTACAATATGCCGAGGGAACATCACAGGCCATCTATAATGCACTGCCCTATCTGTTTATTCCCATACTGGCCGACCCGTCGATACTTACGGGTGTAAAGCCTGCATCGCAACAAAATTACGGTGGCTACAATGTACCAACGCCCGATTTGCTGAAGGTTTACGAAGATACGCTCAAGGATCAGCGGTTTTCGGCTTCCATCGGTTTTTATACGGGTCCATCACCCCTGATCGGAATAACGTCGTATAATCGTACGCCCTACATTAAAAAATACCTACATCCCCACGCAATTTATGGGCAAACGGCTGACAACGGCCCGATCTACCGGTATGCCGAAGTGCTGTTGATGCTGGCTGAAGTAGCGAACGAGCAAGGTAGTCAGGCGGATGCCGCTGGTTATCTGAATCTGGTGCGGGCACGGGCAGGTTTACCCCCGTTGTCCGCTGGAAGTCAGGCTAGTATGCGAGCCAGTATTCTGAAAGAACGTAAGGTTGAGCTGGCTTTTGAAAATAAACGCTGGCACGATCTGGTACGTAGTGGATTGGCAATTCAGGTAATGACCGCTAAGGCGGCCAAAATCAAGGCTAATCCGCAGGCGTATTATTATCCGGCGGGTAGCGCACCCATCGCCACCGCTTTTAATATTACAGACCGGGATCTGCTCTATCCGATTCCGGTGAGCGAGATCATTACCAATCCTGATTTGAAGCAGAATCCTGGATATTGACCTGAGTTAGCCCGTACCGCGTCGGTTAGGGGCGGTACGGGTTCCCATCGTTTAGTTTACGGCTTATGAAAACTTTTCTGTTTATTTCTGCAATTGCCAGCCTGTTTCTGACGGGCTTTCTGTTCGGCCCTGCCAAAAAATCTATCCCGCTTTTCGATGGTAAAACCTTCCGGGGCTGGGAGGGCGATACGGTAAACACCTGGCGAATCGAGAATGGTACTATTGCCGCCGGGCGACCCGACCAGATGGTTCCGCATAACGATTTTCTATGCACGACACGTAGCTACGCCAACTTCATTATGCGCCTGAAAGTCAAGCTCACAGGCACGAAAGGGTTTGTCAACGCGGGTATACAATTTCGCAGCAAACGGCTTACAAACCCACCCTACGAAATGATCGGCTATCAGGCCGACTGGGGACCCAAATACTGGGGAAGCCTGTACGATGAGTCACGCCGGAAGGTAACGCTGGTCCAACCTGATTCCATGCAGATGGCCAAATGGATAAAAGTCGCTGACTGGAATACGTACGAAATCCGGGCCGAAAATCGCCGTATTCGCCTGTATGTGAATGGGAATCAAACGGTGGAGTATACCGAATCCGATGAAAGCATTCCACAGTCGGGCTTGATCGGCCTTCAAATTCACGGAGCTGGCATAACTCAGGTTGCCTATAAAGATATTACGCTCGAAGAACTTCCCTGACACTAAAAACAGATTATTCTATCTGTGCTCATACCTACTATGAAACCTAATCTCTGGCTTGTTACCGCAAGCATTCTCTTTTCGGTGCTGTGTCTTGCTGCTGCCCGGTATTCGGATGGTTTCAATGCCATTTCGCAGGAAGACCCGTTTGAAACGCCGAGAACAGTAAGCCAAACGCCATCGACCGTTCCGCTGTCTCCGCAGGAAAGCATGAAAACGTTCCGGCTGCCCAAAGGATATCACCTTGAACTGGTCGCCAGTGAGCCGATGGTTTCTGAGCCGGTCGCCCTGGCCTGGGATGGTAACGCCCGGTTGTACGTAGCGCAGATGGAAACTTACATGCAAACCGTGCTGGCAACCGATCAGGACAAGCCCCGGAGCCGGGTTATGCTGCTGGAAGACACAAATGGTGAAGGCAAAATGGATAAGAGTTCGGTGTTTATCGATCACTTATTGATGCCCCGCGCCATTCTGACCGTCGGTCATGAACTACTCGTCAACGAAACGGATTCCTACGACATTTATGCCTATCAGGATACCAACGGCGATGGCAAAGCCGATAAGAAACGACCCGTGTTTCAAAGTAAACGGAAGGCGTTTGGTAATGTAGAGCACCAACGTAGCGGTCTTGACTGGAATCTGGATAACTGGATTTACGAAACCATCGACCCCATACGGTACCGGTATAAAAATGGTGTATTGAAAGCCGATACGTTGCCGAATGCAGCGGGTCAATGGGGATTGACACACGACGATTACGGGCGGGTATTTTTCAGTCGGGCGGCTGCGGGCATTGCAGCTTCTGGCTTCCAGATCAATCCGGCTTATGGGCAGCTTGATTTTCCGGATGCGTTTGAGGAAGGCTTTAACCATGTCTGGTCGGCGATAAAAACGCCCGATGTGAATGGTGGCCCTAAAACGCTACGTCCCGATAGCACCATGGCCGATTTTACCTCCATCTGCGGACAGTCCGTTTTTCGGGGGGACCGGCTCCCAACCAGTATGTTCGGTGATTATATCGTGTCCGAACCCGTTGCCAGGGTTATTCGACGGGCCAATATCCAGAACAAGGACGGGAAAATTTTACTGTCCAATGTTTATCATCAGGACGAGTTTATCTCATCGACCGACATGAATTTTCGGCCCATCAATACCTACACGGGGCCAGATGGCTGTCTGTATATCGTTGATATGTATCGGGGCATCATTCAGGAATCGACTTGGGCGCAGCCGGGCAGTTATCTATACGGTCAGATAAAGACGAAAGGGCTGGACAAGAACGTACAGCGGGGCCGAATTTATCGGCTGGTTTACGATGGTATGAAGCCCGGTCCAACTCCCAAACTATTGAGTGAGCCGACTCGTAGACTGATTACCTACCTGGCGTATCCGAATGGCTGGTGGCGGGACAATGCCCAGAAAGAAATCATTGTCCGAAACGACAAATCGGTGGTCGCATCGCTCAAACAAATTGCTCTGGGTGAAAAAGGTGTACTAGCCGAAAAACCATCAATCATTACCCGGATGCATGCGCTTTGGACGCTGGAAGGGCTCGACGCCATTGACAAGCCGATCATCCTGACCACATTGAACGATCCTGTTCCGGAGGTGCGCAAGACGGCCGTGTGGCTCAGTGAACCCTGGCTCAAACAGAATGATGCCCAACTGATCGACAAGCTGGAGTCGCTAAAAAACGACGATAGCTACGATGTTCTTTCCCAACTGGTATTGTCGCTTTCTTACAGCAAAGCCGATAAAGCAAACGCCATTGCGCAGTCAGTTCTGGCCGGGCATGCTGATAACGTAGTGCTTACGGGCATAGAGCGTACGCTGAAAAAAGCGGAAGAGATCAGACAAATCGGTAGTAGCCGACTGGCGGCACTGAACCCCGCCGACCGGCAGATGGTGCGGGAAGGCGCTCAGATTTTCACCGCTTTATGCGCTACGTGCCACGGATCACAGGGGCAGGGAACCCCTACGAAAATGGCCCCTCACCTGGCCGGGAAGTTCAAATTGCTGGAAAATCGCGACGAAGTCATCAAGATTCTGCTTCAGGGTCTGACGGGTCCCGTTGAGGGTGTTACGTATCATGAACTAATGCCACCCATGGGTACCAACAGCGATGAGTGGATTGCGTCGGTGCTTACCTATGTCCGGCTGGAATTGGGGATGCAGAGCTTCCCGGAAATGTCATCGGGCTATATGAACAACTTCGTGTTGGTGAAACCGGAGCAGGTCAAAAAAATCCGGGAGCAAACGGCTAGCCGGACCAAACCCTGGACCTGGGACGAGTTGATTCAGGAACGAGACCGGCTGAAATTAGGCAAGAAATAAACGTATAAGATCAGACAGGACAGGCGTAGCCATCCATTTCTTTCATGTAACAGGCCAGTTGCTCAATGAAAGCGGTTGTATAGGGCTGTTGCTGTTTCGTCTTTAGCGTAGCCGCGTACCACGTCCGTAGTATTCGGTTTTTCGTGATCGGGACGGCTGTCAGTTGACCCGATTGCAAGTACGGTCTGACTATCCAGTTGGGGAGTACGGCCACCCCCAGACCCGCTTTCACCATCTCCAGAATGGCTTCTGTCAGGGTGATTTTATACACCTTCGCGGGTCGACGATGTTTAAAGAGCATCATGAAGTTCTCGCTTTCCTCGTCCGGAATATTGTACATAACGTAGTTATACTCGGCAAACTGATCGATTTCAACCCACGGCTGATTGGCCCACGGATGGTCGGGCGGAACGATGGCCATAAACTCATCCTGAAAAAGCGATGTATACTGAAATTTCGGGTTTTCATCGCCTTCCGTTATAGCGACGTCGATCTTGTTATCCAAAAGATACTGGTTCGCGTTATGGGTAACGGCTTCCATCTCGACCTTGACATCCACTTTAGGATAAAGGCCCTGAAACTCCCGCAGAAACCCCGCCAGCCAATGGTAGGACGTGTAGCACTGCGTACAAAGCCGCACTTCACCAACTTCCTTATCGGTCAGGCATCGAACTTTAGCCCTCGTCTCGGCCACAGTCTGCAAAATCGTATCGGCAGCTTCTAATACGACCGTCCCCGCCGGAGTCAGTAGCATCTGTTTTTTGTCGCGGATGAAAAGCTGCGTGTCAAAATAACTTTCCAATTCCTTTAACTGATGGCTTAGCGCCGATTGGGTCAAAAAGAGCCGGTCGGCGGCTTTGGTCAGGTTGCCGGCGTTCGCTACTTCCTTCACCATCTGGAGATGTCGTAATTCCATGATGAATATTATTCATGATTTAGTCAAAAATAATTCGTTTTGCTAATATATCAAATCGTCCCACCTTTGGCCCAGTCAATCACGGTATAAAAACAACACTACAAAATGAAAACTACTACGCAACACGTAATGAACGTACTGCTTGTGAGCCTGCTCATGGCAGCCAGTGTGATCAATGCACAAGCCGCTACCCTGAACCCCGACGATTCGACTCCGAAAGAGCATTCGTTTGAGGTTGGGATGTTTATGGAAGCCGAATGGACGGTAAATCTGATGCTGGCCATTCACCAACCGAAGCGGATTATGATTACGCTACGAAATGAGAAAGGGGTCGTCATTTATCGGGAGTATTTGAAAAAATCTACGACCAACTACCGACGTAAATTTAAATTTGACAAATCCGAAGTTGAATCCGGCGTATACCAGTTCGAAATCAGTGATAATCAACAAACGATTGTTCGCCGGGTCGAAGTGGTAAACATTCCAACTGTTGAATCACAGCGGTATATTACCTTTGATTAACCTTGGTAGAGACCGGTCCGCCGGTGCGGCAACCCTTTGCGTCTCTACTGGCGTCAGCAATTGATGCGTCAGCCAAAACCATCCGGATAAAGAGACGCCCTACTGGCGTCTCTGCTAATCAACCCTGAACATGCAAAAGGACTTAATACAAACCAGCGGCCCAATGGCCTCCCCAGCCCTGGTCATCCTGGCATTCGCCACGGTCTATATTGTCTGGGGCTCTACCTATTTTTTCATACAAATGGCCATGAGCGGTTTTCCTCCGCTGTTGCTGGGGGCCATCCGTTTTTTAGTAGCCGGTACGTTGCTGCTGGGTTGGTGCCTTGGCCAGGGGGAACGGATCGTTATAAAAAGTAGCCTTATCACGTCAGCCGTGGTTGGTATCTTGCTACTCGTGGTCGGCAATGGTGTCGTAATCTGGGTTGAACAAACCTTACCCAGCGCTCTGGCTGCCATCCTGGTGTCGTCGGCACCGATCTGGTTTGTCCTGCTCGATAAGCCGAACTGGGTCATCAACTTCAAAAGCAAAGCCACGATCGGTGGGCTTGTCATCGGGTTTATAGGGGTAATCGTTCTGTTCGGTGAGCAGTTGAGCGATCTGTTTGCGGGCAACACGGACAAGTCCAAGCTTATAGGGATGGGCCTGTTGGTTATCGGGTCAATCGCCTGGTCGTCGGGGTCGCTGTACTCAAAACACCATCCATCCGAAGGTTCCCCGACGGTAAATGTGGCCTGGCAAATGATTATTGCCGGGCTGGTGTTTCTGCCCGGTAGCCTGCTCAACGACGAATTTGCCCGGGTGCAATGGGCACACATACCGACGCAGGCCTGGCTGGCGCTGGGGTATCTCATTCTGTTTGGATCAATTGCGGCATACAGCGCCTATGTCTGGCTGTTGCAGGTGCGCCCTGCCACGCAGGTCAGTACGTATGCCTACGTGAATCCGGTTATTGCGGTTATTCTTGGGGTGCTGTTTGCGCATGAGCCAATCTCCCTGTTGCAGATTACGGGACTGGTCATCATACTGGGTAGTGTGCTGTTAATCAACCTGTCGAAATATTATGCGGAAAAGAACAGGCCACTAGACGAAGAAGATTCGGATGCAAAATTCGATAACCGAGTCGCTGGCGTTGACATATAATGAGTTATTGCCGTAGCAGTGACTGCTACGATATTAGCGTATAAAAGGTACATTTTCTACAACGTATTAATCACTTGCTGCGCTTTTGCGTCTTACCCCCAACCCCCTAAAGGGGGCTTAGGTTGAGAATAGTCGAGCTAAGCCCCCTTTAGGGGGTTGGGGGTAAGACGCAAAAGCTACATCAAAATTAGTTGCCACCAATACGTCCCTGTTCATCTTCCACACCCGACCGGCGCTGGCGAGTGGTCTTTAGATTACGGTTGCCGAAATTATAGGTAAACGTCAGTCGGGCGACGCGGCTTTCCCACCGGCTGACAAAGTCAAGCCGGGTGTTGGGAAGGTTGGCCGACCCGGCCCCCCGCATCGTATGCATGAGATCGCTAACGTTTATCCGTACCGTAGCGGCTTTGTTCCAGAGGCTCTTCTGAACGCCCACGCTGAGTTGTCCCTGACTTTTGTACTGCATCTGCCCATATACCATTGGCGAGTTATAGAAACCGGCTAGTTCGGCGGTGAAACCGTAGGGCAGCACGAAGCTCTGATTCATGGTCAGGTTGGCCGACAGTTGCCGGTAATCGAGTCGTTGCCCGGCATATTCGGCGTCGTAGGCATTCCAGAATACGTTCGCGCTGGGGCGGATGGTCCACCACCTGGTGAGCTGGATAGGCAGGCTGATGGCGAGGTTGACATTGTCGAGAGCTGCCAGATTGACCGTGGTGGCACGTAGCGTTTGCCCTTGTGGATCGTTGACGCCCGTAATAACGTCGGTGGTGTGGTTGTAGCTCAGGCTAATGCTCGTTTCGCCTTTGTAGGTATAGCCAACCTGAAACGCATTGGTGTACTGAGCCCGCAGGAATGGGTTTCCTTCGCGATACGTGTATGGGTCCATCACGTAGATGAACGGATTGAGATCCTGATAGTTAGGCCGGTCGATGCGTCGGCTGAACGAGGTTCGCCACTGATGATTCGGGCTGGCGTTGTAGGTGACGAACGCGCTCGGAAACAGGTTGAGGTAGTTGCGATCCACAATCTTGTTGAGCGTCACGGAGTTGCCCAGTGAACGCGTATGTTCGGCTCGCAAGCCCCCCTGCACTGACCATTTGCCCCAGTCGCGGCTACCATTCAGGTAGGCGGCCGTGATGGTTTCGTCGTACAGAAAATGGTTTGTCCGTTGTGGATCGGGGACGTAGCCCGTTTCGGTGAGCGTTTCGAAACGCACGTCATTGTCCGACGTTACGTAGGAGATTTTAGCGCCCGCTTCGAGTTTGGCGCTTTTGCCCAACGGATGCACGTAGTCAGCTTTAGCCGCCCGGATCGTGACTGTCGAAGGAGGCAGATTGCGCTGGATTAATTCGGGGCGAACCTCTTCACCCAAAGCATCGACGTAACTGGTACGCATGTTGTCCTGCGGCTGGATGCTCACCTGCGATACGTCCATATCCACCGTCAATTCTCGTCCCAACGTATCGAAACTATGCTTGATATTGGCGTTGGCGGACAACCGCTGCATGGCCCGCGTAGAAGCATTGAGCATCGTAACGGTTTGCTGAAGTTGCCCGTTGGCGTCGTAAACCAGATTCTTACTGTCGATCTGAGCATTGTTGTCATTTATTGCGCCATTGAGCATCACGCCCACCGACGTACGTTTTCCGAACGCATAATCAGCGCCCGCTTTGAACGTATGGTTGCGATCGGTGCTGGGCCGATAGCCGAGATTGCGCACCGACGTCAACGTATCGCCCGAGCCAAACCGGCGGGTGGCATCGATCGACCCAAAGTTTTCGCGGTAGTCGTAATTATAATTGCCAAACAGACTTAAGCCTCCGGCCCGATGGTTTACCGTCAGGCCAGCGGTTGCTTTCGGAACGCGCCCGTAGCCTCCGCCGATGGTTGCGCTGCCGTTGGTGCCACCTGCTCGGCTGCCTCGTTTGAGCCGAATGTTGATGATCCCCGCGTTCCCGGCCGCGTCGTATTTAGCCGACGGATTCGAAATCAGTTCAATCGTTTCGATACTGTTCGAGGGCGTGTTACGTAGCAGATTGACTACTTCCTGGGCTGAGAGATAGGTGGGTTTGCCGTCAATCATGACGAGCGTTCTCTCACGACCTTTGAGCGTGATCCGTTCATTCTGCGAGTCGACCAGCACACCCGGTGCCCGTTCGAGGACTTCGAGCGCTGTACCACCACTGGCGATGACGCTGTTTTCGACGTTGAGGACGGTCTTATCCGGCAGTTGTTCGATAAACGGTTTTTTCGCGGTCACGTTTACCTCCCCAAGCGTGCGACTGTCTTCCCGCGCCAGCAGGTTCGGGACAAGAACCGCAAGCTGGTCATCTTTAACGGTAAATGGCGCTGAAATAACACGCTGATAACCAACCATCGTGGCGGCTACCCGGTACGTACCTGATGCTACGTTCTCGAAAACATAGTGTCCGGCGGTATCGGTAACAGCGCCTTTTGCCATGGAAGAATCGGTACGTAGCAAAACCATCGTGGCAAATTCGACTGGCTTCCCGGCTGTGTTTCGGACCTGACCCGATACGGTTATACGCGCCAGATTTTGCGCGTAAACGGCGCTGGTAAACAGGCTGGTGGCTAACAGCAGAACGATTATCCAGTAGGAAGGCAGGGACGCGATGGGAGAGTACAGGTCGGCCATAAGGGGGGAGGAAGGTTGTTGATTGCTCATCGTATGTTGTGTTTACTGATGATGCAAAATTGGCCGTTTGATTGACGCTCATCAATCGCATGAAAATGTGAAAAATGGGGTCAACTCACCGCATGCACATGCGACTGGGTTGATCGGCGTGGTAAGAGAAGTTATGCTGGGTAACTCAGGCTATGGAGATGTGAGACTGGGACCAGTAAATAATCGGGCGTCAAGGTTACAGTTGCCTTTCACTCCTGCTCGATACGCAGGTCACTGAATAGGGTACTAGTTACGACTAAAGGCGTATATTTATGCTGGGTGAATATGGAGCAGCTTTAAACGTAGTATGGAAACCGAGACCCCTATCCAGACAGCCGGTAAAATAGCTATAGGCGCACTGCGAGCCTTGCTTATTCTTGTAGGCGTGGCGATTATGGCTTTAACTGTCGTTTGGTTCTTCCATCACGTTCCAGATACGGATATGGAGTTAACGAGTGTGGCCAGAGATACTACATTTTACGTCGGAAGAGCCGAAAGCAACGGAGGCAGAGGGGGTTATATTTCTCTGTTAGCAACGGGTGAGTTAGACGATTCAACGGCCTCCATTCTGATTGATTATACCAAACCACCCGCCCGAGCCGGTGAACTTCAGCTTTCCGGAGGGAAAGTTAATCAGATGTATACTAGTGACTTTTACGATGCTAAAGCCAGGGTGACCTACCGTCATGGGCGCGTTAAGCAGGGCAATTTACGCCTTCAAATCGTGTTTTCACTTCCGCCCGGCAACTGGGGCTATACACTCAAAAGCGAACATTGGACCAGGGAAAAGTAAGGATCATTCATTATATATAAATAGCTATTATTATGAATAAGTATCGGCTACGTCCAGGGCTTCAAATTCTACTTTGGAGCGTTTTTATTACCTTATGCATCAATCATTTTATACCAAACCTGAATCCTTTTTTAGGCTTAGTTTGCAGCGTCTTATTATTGATATTGGTTGTAGGTCAACTTGTTTTCCTGAGGAAACACGGACTCGTTTATGTGGGAATATTCCTGCTCTGCTTATTTACAGTTACTGCCCTTTTGCTATATTTTGATAGCCTGATTTTCAGCTATCCTAAACGCTATTATAGTACTGCTGAACTGTAATTTTACCGGTCAGGATGAAAAAACTGTAGATCTAAAAAAGACAATCAGTACAGGCAATTAAGATGAATTTAAAGACATTTATATACTCGTTCTTACCATATCCTAAATAGTGTGAAGGCTGTATTAGGAATTCTATTTCATTCGTATGTATGATCCAATCTCACATGGCAAATCCTGAACTAATATGAAAAGAAATAGCTTTCTGAAAGCCTGTTTGGGAACCGGTACGTTCCTGATTTCTCCCTTCGTTCTGGCGGCAAAGACAATAAAAAATTATCGGGTTGAGAAAGGCTTTAAGGTCGATGCCGGTAAAGACCGATTCGATCATGCCATTTCCCTTTTTGAAGGGGATACATTCACAACAAAAGTATCGACCAAAGACACCGATGGGGACATCTATGTTTACGAATCCCGTCGGGAGAAAGAAGGTGGCCCGGCCCTTCATACTCACTTTAATCAGGATGAGATGTGGTATGTGCTGGAAGGTGAATTTTTAATTAAAGTTGGAGATGTAGTGCACCAGGCCAAGACGGGTGACAGCGTTTTTGGCCCTCGAAACGTACCCCATTGTTTTGCCAAGGTAGGCCCCGGTGAAGGAAGATTATTGATGACTTTTCAACCCGCAGGTAAAATGGAAGTGTTCTTCCAGAAAGTTAGTGAAGGCGCGCTGAAAACGATGTCGGAAGCGGAGCAGGACAAGTTTCGGGAAGAGCATGGCTTCAAACGGGTAGGACCACCTATCAACCAGTTAAAAAAGTAGGAAGGCTGCTTTTGACGATTTCGATGAGGAACGTCAGCCCGTAGAAGTTGCAGGTTGGGTGCCGCTATTTTGCGTTTGGCAATACATAGAATGGGCCCCAAGCGGACAGTACGCAGCACAATGTTCCTGATTATACATGCAGTGCTTTTTTCAGGCCTTCTTTCTTACCCCTGGATATCGGCACTTCGGAACCATCGGTCAGCAGCAGGAAATCGCCAAACTCCTTTTTCCAGCTTTTGATAAACGGTTTATTAACCAGATGCGACTGATGGCAGCGGATAAAACCATACTGGGTTAATACGTCATCGTACGCATAAATGGGTTTACAGACCAGCAGTGTTTCGCCATCGGACAGGTGGAAGGTGGTGTAATTGTTAGACGATTCGCACCGGATGATTTCGCTGATTTTTACAAAACGCGTCTCCTTTGCCGTCGCCAGGGCAATACGCGGCTCGTCCTGACTCTGGCCACTTTTCAGCGTCTGCATCAGGTTATGCAGGAGTTGATTCTGTTCTTTCAGACGGCGCTGTTTGATGGCTCGCTCGACAGCCGCCTGTAATTCATTGATATCAAGCGGTTTCAATAAGTAATCAACCGCTGCGAACCGCAGCGCCTGTAGAACGTATTGGTCATAGGCCGTTACAAAAATTACTTCAAAGTTGTATTCAGGTAGACTACGCAAGAAATCGAATCCGTTTTGTTGCGGCATCTGGATGTCCAGAAACAACACATCGGGTTGCTCCGTGTAGAGCACGCGTTTAGCGGCCTCCGCATTCAGGGCTGTTCCACATACGTTCACTTGCGGACAGTACGTCTTTAGCAGCGCTTGCAGGTTGTCTAAATTAGGCTGCTCATCGTCGATCAGAAGTGCTTTCGTTTCCATCAAAACCAGTGGTTAAACGTAAGAATAAGTTGCGTGCCCGCCGGACTGGAATGACGGATAGTTAAGGCAATCGGACATTCGGAACGAAGTTTATTCAACAGGTCAAGCCGATCACGGGTTAGTTTTAGCCCTAAACCAGGGGTTACCTGGTCGTCGGCAAAGCCTTTGCCATTATCGGTTACCGTGACGATCATCGCGTTGTCAGATCGGCTGATGTCAATGTCAATGTAGCCCTTTTCCTGTAGTGACGCGACCCCGTGTTTTACCGCATTTTCAACCAGGGGCTGTAAAAGTAGCAGGGGTATGTCCGTTTCATACACATTGATCGCCGGGTCGACCGTGATTTTGTATTGAAACCCAAACCGAAGTTGCTCCAGTTTCAAATACGTGTCTAGCGTCTGGATCTCTTCGTGAAGGGACAGTTCATCCTGGTGGCTGTACTTGAGCGACTCCCGCATCAGCCGGGCAAAGTCTGACAGGTAACTATTGGCCCCCTGAATGTCCTGTTTATTGATGAGACCCTGTATCGAGCTGAGCGCATTAAAGACGAAGTGGGGATTTAGCTGCGCGTGAATCGCTTTTAATCCGAGTTGCAACCTGGTTTTATTGACCTCTTCCTGCTGGGTTTTCCGACGTTGTCCAATATACAACAGTAAGAACAGGCAAGCGCCCAGTAGAGCAGCGACAAAAATGCCCGCTAAAATGCGGAACAGGTTCGTTTGATGCCAGACTGGTGCTACGTCGAATCGGTACTTAGCAATGTGCTGTGGCTGAGCTGAATAGCGAATTTTGACTACATAATGACCTGGCGGATAATTTTTGATCCAGACAATGTTATTGTCATACTCATTGTACTGCCAGGGGGTATACACGCTGCCATTTCGGAGCAGTTCGTATTGTATCTGCTCTTTATGGAAATGGCCATTTTCCAGTAAAAATACCAGGTTTGTATTCGTGGACGATACGTTCAGAACAGGCGACATGGCACCAACGGGTTGGTTATCGGGTAGCCAGGGCGACTGCAGTTTTTGAAGGAATTTGTCGAAATTTTCGGACGTGTAAATATTCGTTATAACCGGCTTGATCGACTCCCAGGCAACCATGGAGGTAGCCACAATCTGGTCCGTTGCCGTTTTCCTTACGTCCATAATCAGCATACTGCCTAAGCTGGTTCTGTAACCGCCCAGATAGGCCATCCTGGGTAAGCCTGACTGGTGGATCAGGGTTGAATCCGTAAACTGGTTGAGGCTGTGCCAGGGGACCAGGACACGACTACCGGGGTATTCGGTCACCCGAAACTGGAACAAGTGGGCATTTTGCGGACCAACTCCCTGTAAAAAGAACTGGGCATGAGCCGTATCGAAGGTGGTGCGGGCTAGGATTTGGGCGGGTCGTAAACGTCGAAAAGACGCATCATGTTCAAGCGTGTGGAAGTGTTTACTCTTCTCCCGTATTTCCCAAAAGGAGTTATTCTCTTTGCGAATCGCTAGAATTAACCCTATCGCCAAAGGGTTCTATTTAACCTTGTGTGCGAAACTTTGCGAGTAGTCACCCCAGTTGATTTGCGCCTGTGCAGAAGCAACAGTAAGTATTCCGCTAATAAGTAAGAAGGCTGCCTTTTTCATGTTGTCGACATTATGACACAAAAAAAAGATCCTTTGCGGACGCTAATTTGGGTCAATGTGAATTCGGACAGTCTCAATGTGAATTCGGATCAACTGGTGAGAAGGGTTTCCCTTATGAGTATACGAAGATCCATGAAGCAAAGAACCAGCTACTTTGTGTCCACCAATTTTCAGGCGTGACAACAAACCAACTGGTTCTTAAAAATTGGGGATCGCTACGTTAGGCCAGAGCTTTTCGGGCCTCGCGGTCAGGGTCATTGGCTAACGCGGGGGTATCATCCAGAATCATGGTTTCCCCGTTTTGCGTTGTATACGGCTTCCAGTTGGGTAAGCCACCTCCGTTTGGAGTACCGGTTTTCACAAAGCTCAGAAAAGAATGAGCCATCTTGTCCGACAAGGCTCTGGGTCGTTTGCCTCCTCCGGTATGCGTCAGCATCAAATCCGTATTGTAAAACCAGAAACAAATATCATCGCAGTGGAAAGCCCGCATCCGACCATCAAACAGGGGCGGTTGCCAGCCAAACCAGGCCACATATACAGGGCCTTTTTGTTTCGCTACTTTCGCATCGGCGGTGGCCACGGCGTTTTTTCGGTTAGAAACAATGAGTGCCCAAATCTCAATTGGGCGAGCCTTCGGGAAGTTTTTCGCGTAAGCCTCTACGACCTCGCTGGCCTTATCGCCAAAGCGGGGCTTGATCTTCTCTTTCACTTCGGCCAGCGAAATGTTTTCTAACGTAGCATCCGTCCGATCGGGGTTCTGTTCGTGGAACGTAGTGCAGAGCATCAGCGGAATGTCGGCCGAGAAATGAGTTGGGTCACTGAAAAAAGCCCCTTCATTCATGGTCACGCCGTCGGCTACCGGAGCAAACCCACCCCGCTGGATGTTCATCCGTTTCGCTTCATCGGCCATTTTTTCGACGGCCCGGTTGGCGATGTCAATATACTGACGCCACGGAATCTGCTGAAGTTTGTCGATTTCGCCGGGTTTCAGGCCAGCTTCTTCCATCACCTTCAGCCCTAACTTTTCGGCATACTCCTTATTGACGCCCGACAACGAACTGCCGCTCAAGGCCACCGCCTTGTGAAACAGCCCTTTCGCCGATGGCATATTCATCAGGGTGGTCACTTTGGCTCCTCCACCCGACTGTCCAATGATCGTTACATTGTTGGGGTCGCCACCAAAATTAGCAATGTTGTTCTTTACCCATTCGAGGGCGGCCACCATATCCAGATTCCCTACATTTCCTGATGCCGCATGCCCCCCGGCTGCTTTCAAATGGGTATAGCCCAGCGAACCAAGTCGGTGATTGATTGAACAGAAAACGATATTGCCCAGACGGGACAGGTTTTCGCCATGATACCCGTCCTGTTCAATCGCGTTCCCATTGACGAAACCACCGCCGTGTAACCAGACCACTACCGGACGCTTTTGGGTGTCCAGCGCTGGTGTCCACACGTTTAGTTTCAGGCAGTCCTCCGAAACGTCGTCATAATTCCAGTGGTCAACGAAGGAGGCATAGACATTGGCGTATCGTTTCTCCATAATCTGGGGAGCGGAGTTTCCCCACCAGAGCGTAGGCCGAATGTCGGTCCAGGGCGTGGGTTTTTGCGGGGGCATGAATCGATTCTTACCCGAGGTATCGGCGCCATAAGGAACCCCTAAAAATTGGTGAATGCCCCGCAGAATAAACCCCCTGACTTTTCCATATTCTGTATTGGCAATACCAATGTTGTCGCCTACAAACAAAATTTGATCATCGCCGGTTGGTTTGGCGACTTTAGGCGGTAGCAACGTAGCTGCGGGGGCTTGGGACGTTACGCCCAAACTGGCGACGCCAACGCCGAGTGACTGTAAGAAATTACGTCTTGACGGTTTCATAACTATTTTTTGTAAAGGGTAAAGGAAAAGTAAGCCCCTGCCGACAGCAAAGAAGAGAGTAGGGTAAAACTTAAATTTTACCCTTTATAAAAAGGCCTAAATAAGAGATTTTTACTGTTCCTGCTCACCGAAATTGCAAGATTAATCCGTGGATAATCGCCGGATGACCAGTGTATTACGTTAGCGAAACTACTGAATGTTGCGGTTGTTGACGCTATTCGGTTAAAACATACTAAACAGTTTCTAAGCCCGCTCAGGATGAAGTTCATTCGTTACGTTGCTGGACGATTCAGATAGCGACTGCCTGCCACGGACCTTTCGAGAGTTTACAAGAAGCCTGACGAGTCCGAGCAAAGCATACAAACCCAAAATAACGGCTGGAAGAATTCCTGTACTTTGGCCACCCTGCTGGGGTTCGTCCAGAAAAAGTGACACGATCGACAAACCAAAGCCACCTCCTACGAAATAGGCCGTGGTGTTCACCCCCGATATCAATCCATGATGAGCTTCGGGGACCGGCTGCAGGGAAAGTACCGTCAGGGCAGAAAAGCTCAACGCAATGCCAACACTATTAACGCCCAGAATGGAAATCAGCAAGACAACAAGCGGATGAGCTGTCGATTGAATATAATAGACCAGGAACAAGGTTCCAGCCAGCAACGCGGCCATCCCTAAGATAGCCGTCTGATGTACAGAAAAGCGTTTCAGGAGCGTCGGCAACATGTATTTGCCGGTTAAGGCCGACAGGATACTGAAGGGGAAAAGTAGCAAGCCTGCCTGCGCTGCACTCAGTTGTCGGTCCTGTTGTAAAACCAGTGAAATTAGAAACAGGTAGCCTGTAAACGTGGCCCCCAGCATCGCCATACCTGTAATTGGGGTCAGGGATCGCCTGAGGACTGGAAATGAAATCAACGGAAAAGGCTGAGTGCTGTTTCGCTTAGCAAAGAGCCAGCCGCCCCCAGCCACCAGCAAGGTCAGCAGGAGCAATAGCCCACCCTTATTCGCCCAGTCGCCTACCTCATGCACTACGTAGGACAAAGCCGTAATGACCAGCGTCAGCAGCAATCCCGATAGGATGTCGGGCAGTGGCTCCGTCCGGGCGGTGTCTTTGGGTAAGTATCGATAGGCCAGGAGTAATGTGAGTAAAATGACTGGTACGTTAATGAAAAATACCCACTGCCAGCCAAATCCGGCCGCAATTAAACCGCCAACCGACAAACCACTGCCAGAGCCCAGAGCCGCAAAGGAGCTGAAAATACCGATCGCTTTACTACGGGCACTGGGTTCGGTAAACGTATGGCTGACAATCGAGAGCGCCGAGGGCATTAACAAGGCAGAGGCTATGCCCTGTAAGGCTCTGAAAATGAGCAGCCAGGTAAATGATCCCGCTAAGCCGGCCCCCAGTGACGTAAGCAGAAATAAGGTGGAAGCCGTCAGGAATATTTTGCGCCGGCCTAGCGTATCCGTCAGCCGTCCTCCCAGAATTAGCAAGCCGCCATATAGCAGGACATAGAGTGTCTGTAGCCATTGCACCTGAGTAAAGGAAAGTGTAAACCAATCCTGAATTAGAGGCATAGTCAAGTTGATAATAGCGATATCCAACGCTTCAAAAAAGACACTAATCGAAGCAATAAGCAGGGCTAGGTTAGGACGGGAAATAAATGACATAATCGCCTATTTGTTTTCACAAAAGAACTATTTACAGCATAGACATAAAAAAAGTATGTAACTTTTAGAACAAATGTTGATTTCTTCTGTGGTTTGTAGAACAAATGCTTACTCATCTTTTTCTTTTATGTCTCAAATAGAACAGCCTAATCGAATCGTCATCGAGTTAGATGAGAAAGACTACGCTATTTTGCGACTCGTTCAGGAAAACGCTAAATTGACCGTGCGGGAGATCGCGTCGCGCATTCACCTGAGTCCTACGCCCACGCATGAACGTATCAAACGACTCGAACAGCTTCAGGTTATTCGGCAGTACGTTGCCCTGGTGGACAATCGGAAAGTGAACCGGAAGGTTATGGTGATTTGTCAGGTCGCCCTGAAAGAGCACGATAAACAAACCGCCCACGATTTTGTGAGTGGTATTATTGGTTTCAGGGAAGTTGTGGAGTGTTACAACGTTTCGGGCGATTACGACTTTATGCTCAAGATTTTAGCTGAGAGCATCGAAAGCTACCATGATTTTTTTATCAATTACCTGGGGGAGGTCAAAGGTATCCGAAAGGCGAAAAGTGTATTCGTCATGGATATAATTAAAGATTCCCACATAGTGGTGTAGCAGAATTTAAGTCAGGGCATTAACCGCCCCTTTCCGCCAGCTCACTATCGCTATTTGGCTATGGATGAGGGTTTTGGTACGGCTGCTCCAGCCGCTACAGGAATGCCAAAATCTGGGCTGCCATCTGGTTTCCAGGTGAACCGCTGGGCGCGTGGGGTTCTATCCTTGCATTCCTTGTTCGCTTCGGTTTTGGCATGGTACACGATCCAGTCCTCCTTGCCATCGGGCGATTTCGTGAAGCAGTTATGGCCGGGACCAAATACGCTGTTGGCTGTCGATTTGGCAAAAACAGGCTGATTGGCTTTCGTCCAAGAGGCTGGATCGAGCAAATCACTCGTTTCGGAAGCTGTCAGTATACCCAGGGCGTAATTGTCGTCCCAACAGGCGCTGGCCGAGTAGACAATGAAAAGCTGCCCTCGTTTGCCTTTCAAGAATTCCGGTCCTTCACAAATTTCCCGCCCATCATACTTTTCCCACGGCAGGGTTGGCCGGGCAATTTCAACCTGTTTAGTGGTGATAGTCCAGGGGTTGACCATCTCGGCGATGAACAAATTACTTTGCGGACCTACATACCCTGAGTACAGAAAATACTGTTTGTCTTTATGCTCAAATATGGACCCGTCGAGCCCCGTGTAGTTCGTATTTATCTTGCCTTTGTCGGTCCAGTTTCCCGTTAACGGATTGGCCGATGCATTCTCCAGCACAAAAACGTATCGATTCTGGTCACCGGGTTTGACTTTGTCCGTTGCCGTATAGTACAGATACCATTTCCCGTTCAGATGGTGCAGTTCGGGCGCCCAGATATCCTTTGAATTGGGTCCCGAAGCGGGCGGTGTCCAGACTGTCTTTTTTTCGGCCTGACTTAAATCGGTGAAATCGCTGGTGCGCCAAAGCGTCAGATCACGGCCCGTTGTATTGGTGTAATAGTAATAACCATCCTTAAAAATCACCCACGGATCAGCGCCGGAAGCTAACAGAGGATTCGTAAAGGTCTGCTCTTTGGGGAGATTCTGCCCAGACAAAACGACTGATAGACACAGCAGTACGTTAATGATGAATGCAGTTCTGATTGGGCTAATGGTAGTCATGCAGAGAGAGGATTTTTAAAATAAATTACTTGATTTAAGCAGTAGAAACCTATTCGCTACTCGGTCTTTTGATCCACTCTGTCAGCGGTATCGATTTGCTAAGATTGAGTGAGCCATCGTATTTATTCCCAGGCATGATCCTATCCTACCAGTAATTGACTCACCGCGCCTGCTTCTATAGGTGAATCTTTTTTGCTGATACAGCCATGCCTTCAAGTACACCAACTACTGATATCCAGCTTTGGCAACAGCTAAAAAATGGCAGTGAGCTGGCATTAGGGAAATTACTGGCTAACTATTTCAATCCGCTACAGAACTATGGCTACAAGTTTGTGCGGAACGAAGATTTTGTGAAAGACTGTGTGCAGGAGGTGTTTATCGAAATCTGGAACCGCCGGGATCGCATCAGCACACCGGATAGCGTGCGGGCGTACCTGTTGAGTTCCGTACGAAAACGGGTGATTCGGGAAGGCTACCGGCAACGTATCATCAACGAAGACGAGTCCGCCGATCTGGAAAATGACCTGAATTTTGTTGAGTTTTCGCCCGAGTGGTCATTGATCGAGCAGGAGAGTCTAGCCGAGACGACTCACCGGGTTGCCGAGGCCCTCAACCAGCTACCCAAACGCCAGCGAGAAGTCATTTATCTGCGTTACTATCAGAATCTGGAACGGGACGAAATCGCTGATATCATGGGCGTTAACCCCCAGTCGGTGTCGAATCTTTTGCAGGCCGCGTTCAAAACATTTCGGGAAAACTGGGTGGGCTTTATCCTGCTGACTGCTTTGCTCCGTGAGACATCTTTTTAATTATTGCTAAAAACAGGTATCCGAGCCACCAATTGGCCATCTATTACCGAGCTAGATACGTACGCATCATGAATCCCGACTACCAGAACTATAGCGTCGAAGAATTTACGCGCGACGAACAGTTTCGACAATGGGTCATCCATCGGAACCCGCAGAGCGAAGCCTTCTGGTCTCAGTGGTTAACTACCCATCCCGAAGCATCCGGAAAAGTGCAGCTGGCCAGAGCTTTTCTATATGCGCTGGAAGAAAAAAACACGGCCCTGCCCGATGATGAACTAACGCATATTACCGACGACATTATTCAGCAAGGTAAGACATCAGTACGTCCGCTTTTGTCGACGGTAGCGTTTCGGATTGCTGCGTCGGTTTTACTCGTTCTGGGCATTGGTTATTTGTTTTTCCTCGAAAAACCTGAGCCGGTGGGTGTTGCCGGTCTGGAAGGAATCAGCCCGGTACTGGTCTCAAATTATACCGAATTTAAGAATGATAAGGCTGATTCACGGCGGATTATGCTTCAGGATGGGAGTTCTGTTACGGTCTACCCAAACAGTACGTTACGCTATCCGAAGCAGTTTGTGGATAATCGGCGGGAAGTTTACCTGAGAGGAAAAGCATTCTTTGAGGTGACCAAAAATCCTAAAAAACCCTTCTGGGTCCATGCCGACCGGATTTCTACGCAGGTGTTAGGCACCTCGTTTCTGGTGACGACCGAAGGCAAAAATGCATCCGTGGAAGTGCGTTCGGGACGGGTGTCGGTCTATACCCGGAAAGATATTCGGCAGGCCCGCCAGTCGCAGAAAAATGAATCTGTCGGTGTGGTGCTTACCGCCAATCAGCAGGTGGCGTTTATTGAAAAAGAAGATCGGTTGGTAAAATCTGTCGTATCGCAACCCATTGTTTTACAGAAATTTGCCGTCAATGAATACGTATTTGACGATGTGCCGATGGAAAAGGTGTTCAAGCAACTCGAAACGACCTACGGCCTCCCGGTGCTGTATGATCCGTTGACGATTAAAAATTGCTTTATTACCGCCAATCTCACGGGGGAATCACTGTTCGAAAAGCTGAATCTGATCTGCCGAATCTCCCGGGCCACCTACGAAATTGTGGATGGTCAGATCGTTATTCACAGCCTCGGATGTGATAATAAGTAGGTATATTTGAATAGGTTAGGGGGTAGTTGAGAATTATTTATAAAAATAATTACAAAAAAGCAGTATCTGCCCGATCGAGTTGCCATCCGTGAGTAAATAACCGTTTCACTCATGGATAAACTTTATACGACGTATCCGTCCTTTGCCCAGCTCATGAAACTATCGGTTACGCAACTTCTGATAGCTATGTTGTTTGTGAGCACCACCTGGGCTCGCCTTGCACATGGGCAGGAGGTTCTTGACCAGCACATCCTGATAAAAACAGGCAGTACGAACCTGAAAGGTGCCCTGACGTTGCTGGAACGTAGCACCAACGTTCGGTTCATTTATAACCCCAAAGAAATTCAGGCCGATCAGAAAGTAAAACTTGTTTCCCGGTCGGGCACGCTCAAGGATTTCCTGACCGAACTGCTTACGCCCCTGCACATCAGTTACGAGGTGTCGGGTAAACAGATTGCGCTGTTCAAAAACCCGGCCACCGGACGTAGTAAATCCGGCGAAAATACTGGCGACGAACAGGAATTAATCAATCAGCTATCCACCCGAGAAGTGGCCGACCGGCCGGTCTCGGGTCGGGTCACCGATGGGGCCAATAGTGCTGGGTTACCCGGTGTCAGCGTTGTGCTGAAAGGCACCCGCCTGGGCACTATCACCGACAGAGAGGGGAATTACCGGCTTACCATTCCCGAACAGTATGTCAACGCAACCACTACGTTGGTGCTGTCTTTTATTGGCTACACGACTCAGGAATTGGTGATCGGTAATCGAACGTCTATCGACGTTACGTTAGCCGTGGACGATAAGCAATTGAATGAAGTGGTAGTGGTCGGTTATGGTACCGTTAAGAAATCAGATTTGACGGGGGCTGTTGCCAAAGTGGGCGAAACGAATATTAAAGCTACGCCCATTCCTTCGTTAGATCGGGCGATGCAGGGGAGGGCTGCCGGGGTTCAGGTCGTGACGAATTCGGCGGCTCCGGGTGGCAGTTCGACGATACGTATCCGGGGGTCGGGTTCAGTCAATGCCAGTAACGACCCACTCTATGTGATCGACGGCTTTCCGACTACCGGGCTTAACTCCATCAATACCAATGACATTGAATCCATCGAAGTGTTGAAAGATGCCTCGGCCACAGCTATTTATGGGTCGCGCGGGTCAAATGGCGTCGTGTTGGTGACGACCAAACGGGGCAAAGCCGGCAAGACCGTTATTAGCTACGATGCGTATTACGGCGTTCAGACTGTCCGGCGGAAAATTCCGCTGCTCAATGCCCGTCAATTTGCTGATTTTGTGAATGAAGCGCGGGTCAATGGGGGTGGTAAGCCGTATTTCGATGGTAGTACGGCTGATCAGCCGCTGGCGTCTTCATTGGGTGAAGGCACCGACTGGCAGTCGCAGATATTTCGGGCAGCACCCATCCAAAGCCATCAACTGGCCGCTTCCGGTGGATCAGAAAAGTCGCGTTACGCGATTTCCTTTGGGTATTTCAATCAGCAGGGAATCATTCTCAACTCCGACTTTAAACGCTATACGCTACGTGCCAACCTCGATAATAATCTGACTTCAAAACTGAAAGCTGGGCTTACTATTCAGGGCGCTTACACGACCGGAAGCAACGCCAAAACCGATGTGGATGGCAACAATGGGGGAGGAGCAACCAGTTCGGCATTGAGTTATGCGCCCAATTTTCCGATCTACAATGCAGACGGAAGTTACTACAAAAACACGGGGGCGCTCAATGGCTATGGGGTAGATAATCCGCTGGCGGTAGCGAATGAAATCACGAATAACAACAATACGATTCGGCTGCTGGCCAATGCCTATCTTGACTATGCCATTATTGAAGGATTGAATTTTCGCACCAGTTTTGGGACAGATTTGCAGAGTACGAAAACGAACCGATATGCTACCCGGCTCTCGTTGGCGGGGTCTAGTCTGGGGGGAACAGCTTCCGTCGAAACGGCGCAGAATGTTGGCTGGCTGAATGAGAATACTCTGAATTATACGCGGCAACTGGCTCCAAAACATAATTTGAACGCGCTGCTGGGGTACACCATTCAGGGCCTGGGAATAGAAAAAGTAGGTGCCAATGCCAATACGTTCACCAATGATTTTGCGCTGTACAACAATTTGAGCGCCGGTTCAACGCTGGTGGCGCCAACATCGGAAGCGAGTGACTGGCGGTTGATTTCGTACCTCGCCCGGATTAATTATGGATTCGATGATCGTTTTCTGCTCACGCTGACGGGTCGGCGGGATGGTTCCAGCCGGTTCGGCCCAAATCAGAAATTTGGATTTTTTCCGTCGGGGGCGCTGGCCTGGAAAATGGCCAATGAACAATGGATGAAGAGCCTGACGGCGCTTTCGGATGCCAAACTTCGGGTGAGTTACGGTCTGTCGGGCAACCAGGAAATTGGCAATTACCGCTACCTGGGCAATATCAGTTCAACGCCTTATATATTGGGTGGCACGCTCAATTCCGGCTCATACACATCCAGTATTGCCAATCCCGACCTGCGCTGGGAGCGAAATGCCCAATTCGATGTGGGGCTGGACGTAGGGATACTCAATAACCGAATCCAGTTTACCGCCGATTATTACATCAAAACGACATCGGACCTGCTGTTCAATGTAGGCGTACCCACCTCATCGGGCTTTTCGACAACGCTGAAAAACATTGGCAGCGTTCAGAACAAGGGGCTTGAGCTGTCCTTAAATACGATCAACGTCGACAAGGGCGGCTTCCGCTGGACATCCGAATTCAACATTACGTTTAACCAGAATAAAATTCAGACGCTGGATGGCCGTCAGGAATTCACAACGGGTACGGATGCCGTTATTTTTGCGACAAACGTCAACCCGATTTTGTTGCGGGTCGGTAGTCCGTTGGGTAATTTCTACGGACGGGTCGTGGATGGTATCTTTCAAAACCAGGCCGACGTAGACGCGTCGGCGCAGAAAACCGCCAAACCCGGTGACATTCGCTACAAAGACCTGAATGGCGACGGCACTATCAATGACAACGACCGGGCGATCATTGGCAATGCTAACTCTAAACTCTTCGGTGGCTTCAATAATACGTTCTCGTTCAGGGGCTTTGATCTGAATATTTTCGTTCAGGGCAATTCTGGCAACCAGATTCTGAATTACGGAACCTTCGATCTGCTGAACCTGACGGGCGGCAACAACCAATCAGCCAGAGCGCTGGATCGTTGGACGCCCACGAACCCGAGCAACGAAATTCCCCGCGCGAATGCGGCCGGCGGCTCTCGTATTCTGTCCAGTTTTAACGTTGAAGACGGCTCCTATCTACGCTTTAAAAATATATCGCTGGGTTATAATCTGCCCAGAGGATTGTTAGACCGACTCGCTATATCGTCCGCCAAAATCTACGTAACAGCTCAGAACTGGATCACGATTACGAAGTATACGGGCTACGATCCCGAAGTGAATCGCTACGGCAGTTCGTCATTGAGTCAGGGACTTGACTATGGTGGTTACCCAGCCGCTAAAACCCTACTGGTTGGCTTGAATCTGAAATTCTAACTCCTGCCCTACATCATGAAATCTACTTATATACTCGTTCTGTTGCTGGCGTTCACGGCCTGCGAAACGCAATTAGATCTTTCGCCCGTTACCAACCTCACCAATGTTACGTACTACAAAACGGCTGAGGATGCCAAAGCGGCTGTTGGTGCCTGCTATGCGCAGATTGGCGGAACTGACCCCTTCCTGGACCTGGTCACAACCGACGATGCCATCGCCTTTCTGACGGGTTCTGCCGACCGGCCTTTGCTCTGGCGGTATAACATTACGCCGTCCAACACTTTTATCTCGCAGTATGCCGGTGCTTACAATGGCATTAACCGGTCGAATACGGTGATTGGACGCCTGCCGGGTATTCCGATGGACGAAAACCTGAAAAAGCGATACATCGCCGAAGCGAAGTTTTTGCGGGCACTCCATTACTTTAACCTCGTGCGGCTGTATGGCGACGTTCCGATTGTAACTACAGAAACCACGTCATTGGAAGGCCTTGCGGTACCGCGCGAGCCCGTCGACAAAGTATACGAACTGATCGAAGCTGATTTAAAAGAGGCCGAAAGTGTCTTACCTAAAACGTACCCAGCCAGCGAATCGGGTCGAGCGTCGCTGGGAGCCGCGAAGGGGATATTGGCGCGTGTGTATCTGACCCGGGCGGGCACCACCGCCGGTTCGCCCTACTGGGCACAGGCAGCTGCTAAAGCCAAGGAGGTAATGGATCTGGGCGTGTATGACCTCTACGCCAACTTTGCCGATGCGTTTGCCTTGACGGCGCGGGGTGGAAAAGAGAATATCTTCGAAATTCAATACCTCACCGATGTGAAAGGTCACGGCGACGGACGCGGCTACGGTGTTCGGTCGGCACCGATATATCCGGGAACAGGTTCCGGCATTGCCCGCCCAACGGCGAGTCTGTTTACTCTGTACTCGGACAAGGATACGCGCAAAGCTGTTACGTTCATTACGTCGTATGTCTACAACGGCGTTACCACCACGCTTTCCATTACTGATCCCGATTTTACGAAGGCGGTGTCGTACCAGAAGCTGTGGGACAAAACCGCAAAAACAACTTCGGGTGAAGGGACCAGCAAACCCATTCTGCGCTATTCGGACGTACTGCTGATGTATGCCGAAGCGACAAATGAGTCCAACAATGGGCCAACGGCTGACGCCTACGCAGCCCTGAATAAAGTTCGGATGCGGGCTGGGCTAACGGCGCTGACGGGATTAACGTATCAGCAGTTCAAGGAAGCTGTCTGGCTGGAACGCCGGCTGGAATTCACCTTCGAGAATATGCGTCGCTTCGACCTGGTCCGCACGGGCCGCCTGCTCGACGCCGTAAAAGCAGAGAACAGTTTCGCCCGCAATGCCACGATTCAGCCCTTCCACGTGCTGATGCCCATTCCCCAGGCGGACATGGATGCTAACCCGAATCTGAAGCAAAATCCTGGTTATTAATTCTTTAGGTTATTTCGAGAACACTCCCCACCCCCTGAAGGGGGCTTTAATCGAGAGTAAGGAAGCCCCTTCAGGGGGTGGGGGTTAAACACTTTTTATATGACAAACCGCAGAGATTTCCTCAAACAAACGCCATCATTAATCGGGTTGCTGATGAGCATTCCGGCATTAGCTCAGGTGTCTCCTTTCGAGATAGCCGCTAAAAAGTCCATTATACTACGTTCGTCCTGGCAAACGGTCAACATCGGCGACATTGGCCATACGCCTGGTGTGCTGGCACTCTTAGAAAAATATTTGCCCGATGTGGAGGTGCGGCTGTGGCCATCCAGCGTCGATAATGGCGTCGATGAGTTACTACGTCGTCGGTTCCCGAACGTACCGATTATCAAAACGCCGGAGGAAATTACGAAGGCTTTTACCGACTGTGTCTTTCTGCTGCATGGGTCCGGGCCATCGTTGGTAGCTCGTAAGGATGTGGAGCGCTGGCATAAAGAAACCGCCAAGCCGTATGGCATTTATGGCATTACGTTCCCCGGTGTCTACAGCCCTGATCCAAAGGCAGTTGTTACGGCCAATCCACTGGATGTTGAGTTATTGAGCAAAGCTCGTTTTGCCCTTTTTCGCGACTCTGTTTCATTGGGCTTTGCGAAAGCCAATGGTGTAACCAGCCCCGTTATGGAGTTTTGTCCTGATGGTGCGTTCGCCGTGGATTTGCGGAATGATCAGGCGGCCATCACATTCATGAAAGAACATGGGCTGGAAGAAGGCAAGTTCATGTGTGTCATTCCCCGCACCCGATTCACGCCGTACTGGGAGATTCCCAGTAAAAAAACGGCCTTCGATGCAACACGTGACGCTCGGAATCAGGCCATGAAAGAGCACGACAATGCGCCACTTCGGGAAGCTATTATTGCCATTGTCCGGCAGACGCCCATGAAAATTCTGATTTGTCCGGAGGACGAAACGCAGGTGAAACTGGGCAAAGAGATTCTGTTTGATAAGCTACCCGACGATGTAAAACCCAAAGTTGTCTGGCGCGATCATTACTGGATTACCGACGAAGCCGTCAGTACGTACATTCGCTCGGCGGGCTTGTTTGGGCTTGAAATGCACTCGCCCATTATGTGCATCGGGAATGGCATTCCGGCCATAGTTGGTCGTTTTGCCGAGCAAACCAGTAAAGGCGCCATGTGGAAAGACATTGGCCTGGGCGACTGGCTGTTCGATATGGACAATGAACAGGACGTCGCCCGCTATGTCCCAACGGTGCTGGCAATGGCCAAAGACCCCAAAGCCGCCAAAGCGAAAGCGGCCAAAGGCCGGAAATTTGTTGAGCAGCGGCAACGGGAAACGATGGGTTTAGTGAAAAAGAACATAATCTCCGTCTGAGCCTATGCAAGATCGTAGAACGTTCCTGAACCAATTCCCCGCGCTGGTTGGGCTGTTGGCAAGTATACCAGCGTTGGCGCACCCAGTTGTAGCCAGAAAATCCATCATTCTTCGCTCGTCGTGGCAGACAGAAAACATCGGTGATATTGGCCACACGCCCGGCGTACTAACATTACTGGAAAAATACCTGCCCGATGTAGATGTACGCTTGTGGCCGTCTAATGTTGACAATGGCGTTGAAGAAATGCTGAAAAAACGTTTTCCGAACGTACCGATCATTCGAACACCCGATGAAATAAATCGGGCTTTTGCGGAATGCGTTTTTCTGCTGCACGGTTCCGGGCCTTCTCTGGTAGCCCGCAACGATGTGGGGCGCTGGCGTAAGGAAACCGCCAAGCCGTATGGCATCTATGGCATTACGTTCCCCGGCGTATATGGGCTTCCGAACGAGCGGCAAAAGGTGAATCCCGTCGATGTTGATCTGCTCAGCAAAGCTCAATTCGCCTATTTCCGGGACTCGGTTTCGTTAGCGTTCGCCAAAAAGGAAGGCGTTAACTGCCCCATTATGGAGTTCTGCCCCGATGGCGCATTTGCGGTCGATGTAAAAAATGACGCAGCCGCGATCGCCTTTCTGAAGGAGCACGACCTGGAAGAAGGCAAGTTTATGTGTGCCATTCCACAATTGCGATTTACGCCCTGGTGGGAGCTTCCGCAGAAAAAACTAGCTGTAAATGAAGCGAAACACGCCCGAAACGAGCAGATGAAAGAGCATGACAATGCCCCCATCCGCGAAGCGATCATTGCGGTTGTTCGGCAGACACCGATGAAAGTTTTGCTGGTTCCGGAAAATGAAACCCAGGTCAGGATTGGTAAGGAAATGCTCTACGATCCGCTGCCCAATGACGTGAAAGCAAAGGTCGTCTGGCGGGATCATTACTGGCTGACCGACGAAGCCATTAGTACGATATTCGTTCGGCAGGCTTGTTTGGACTCGAAATGCATTCACCCATCATGTGTATCGCCAATGACATTCCGGCCATTGTTTGTCGGTTCGATGAGCAGACGAGCAAAGGGTATATGTGGCGGGATATTGGGCTGGGCGACTGGCTGTTCGATATGGATACACCGAACGATGTTGCCCGAATTGTTCCGGCAGTGCTGGCGATGGCCAAAGATCCCAAAACCGCGAAAAGAAACGTAACGAAAGCCAGAAAATTCGTTGAACAGCGGCAACGGGAAACGATGGACGTAGTGAAGAAAAACCTTATTTCTCTCTAAATGGATGCCATCAAGACGAAGTTTTATTAAGCTGTCGACCTTCTCGTCGGCGAGCGCTCTACTGCCAACGGCCTCGTTTGGGGTATCAGAAAGCACACCCAGTGCTGCTCCCAAGAAGAACCCGGTTATCATTCTGCGGTCGTCCTGGGGGGATGGCAATATTGGTGATCAGGGACACACGCCTGGCACCATTCGCTTATTGACGCAGTACGTTCCCAATGCCGAAATTCTGCTCTGGCATACCGACCCACGACCCGAAACGGAAACGTTGATCAGCCGGAATTTTCCGAAGGTAAAGGTCATTCGGGGGAAGTTCTACGAGTCAGGGAAGCCATTCGAGGGAGAGGTCAAAGAAGCATTCGAACGGGCTGATATGTTCATTTTCAACTCGGGAATGGCCATGAACTTTGGCCTGTATGGCAAAGACTGGGGCGGCAATATGTCAAGCCTGACGCCGTATATCTATTGCGCTGAAAACAACATTCCCTTTGGTATTTATGGACAATCATTCGACCGGTTCGATTTTCCGTCGATGTACGCGTATCGGAACGTACTGAGTCAGGCTGCGTTCGTGTACTGCCGGGATGGCGAATCGCTCAAATTTCTGAAAGAGAATAAGTTTCGGACACCCGTGCTCGAATTTGGGCCGGACGGCTGTTTTGGTATCAACGTACGAGATGAAGAGAAAGGACTGGCCTATCTGAAAAAAGCAGGGTTGGAAGCCCAGAAATTTCTGGCCGTTGTGATCCTCACCAATACGCCCTACGCTAACCGAAGACCTAATGCAATTGATCTGGGTAAATCGCCTGCGGACTGGCAGGAAGAGGACCGATCACGCATGGCAAAAATTCGAGAGATGATTACGAACTGGGTGCGCGAAACGGGGCTGAACGTGCTGTTAGCGCCCGAAGTGACCAAGGAAATTGAACCCGCCAAAACGTTTCTGTACGATCAGTTGCCCGCCGATGTGCAGTCGAAAGTTGTCTGGCGTGATACGTTCTGGAACGCCGACGAAGCCATGTCCGTATACGCACGGGCGCATACCCTTTTCGGGATGGAACCGCACTCGCTCATTATGGGCGTGACCCTGGGCGTACCCGTTATCCATGCCTGGCCGCCCTCGCACGGACGGAAAGCCTGGATGTTCCGCGATATTGGGTTGCCAGACTGGCTATTTCAGGTCGATGAATCATCAGCCGCCGACTGGACAAAGCAGTTGCGGTTAATCCATCAGGACTGCGCCGGAGCAAAGAAAAAAGTGGCCAATGCCATGGCCTTTGTGCAGCAGCGGCAAGCGTCCACGATGAGCGTGATCAACAAAGCGATTGAGAATCGAAAGCCGTAATATCAGCGCTGGAGTTTTTATTCTCCCTCCTGCGTCGAAAACGAAAAATTGATCAAACGCTTAATTTTTTAACGTTCTGGAAGCTAATGGCAATGGCTTCCAGCGGGGGGATTTTGCAAACGTCCTGTTCCACGTAGTAGTGTTCAATGCCGGCAATTTTGCGAGCATCCAGAATGCGCTGAAAATCAATGGAACCAGTGCCCACAGGAGCGAAGGCCCGGTCGGGTGTTTTTTCCATGTCTTTCAGATGAACAATGGGGAAACGTCCCGGATGTTGGTTAAACAGCGCTACCGGATCTTGACCTGCTTTGGTTGCCCAGTAGACATCCAATTCCAGCTTAACCAGTTTAGGGTCAGTTTCTTTTAAAATTATATCGTAAGGAACCTGTCCCTCCAGCGGCTGAAATTCAAAATCGTGATTGTGATGCATAAACTGAATGCCCGCTTTTTTGCAAACCTCAGCCGACCGGTTGAACAACTCGGCAAGCTTCTTATAATCGTCAATTGTTTTACGCTCATCCGGGGTTAAATAAGCACATCCCATAAAAGACTGCCCACCCTCGACCGCCTGATCAACGGTCTTGTTCCAGTCTTTTTTCATAACGGTTGTCATGTATAGACCACTTGGCGCCGTCAGGCCCATACCGCTCAAAAACGCCTTGCACTCTTTAGGTGTTTTGCCGAAGTAAGTGCCCGTTTCAATCTCCGTATAACCGATCTGCGCTATCTTTCGAAGGGTTCCCTCGACATCTTTCGCCATTTCATTACGTACCGTATAGAGTTGTAAACCAACATTTTTTATCGGTTTAGCCCAGGCATCAACTTTGTTGAGCAGGGTAATGTCAGGGCAAGGGCGCTGGTTTTAAGAAACTGGTTGCGGGAAATGGAACGTGAAAATGCCATAACGAACGTGTAGGGGGTTTTGTAAAAGCCAATCTCCAGGCCAATGATAGCAAACCCAACATGAGGCCAGATTCTACTGATTCGACCCGACGGAATTTTGCCTCATTTTTTGATACGTACACCAGACATATTCTCTTTCAATACCTTCTTGAGGAGCTGGTCAACGAAATAAATGCGGTTAAATGGCTTGTCCTTCTGAAGGATCACGTCAAACTTATTTTGCCACTAACGTAGTCGATTGCTCAAATCTGGCTGATTTTTACGCTATTATAGGACTGCGAATCACCACACATCAGCGGTATACTTATGAACTGGCTTCCTAATCGACAGAAAGAGGCAATTACGTCGTTTCAGTATGAATTTGAACAGGAAGATTTTCGGCGTGAGCGCCAGCGGGCGGGCGTTCTGGTTGTCCTGTTCAGCCTGGGTTTCGTACTCTACGGCGTGCTTATTCATTTCTTTTCCCGGTCGATTGACGACCTGCCGGGTCACGAAACAACCACCCGCTCCATCGCCATTTATATGGGCGGTATGTTGCTCTACGAATTCGGTATATGGCGGATGCTGGGGACAATCAGCCGGTACGTACGAGGCTTGCCCTACATGGCTAAATTCGGGAATGCTACGGTCGAAATCACGGCCCTGACTGTCGTCTTGTATATCAGCAGTCAATCGTTCGGGCAGCCGATTCTGATGCTGTTGTCGCCCATTACGTATCTGTATTTTGTCTTTATCGTGCTGTCAACGCTTCGACTGAGCATAGCCGTATCGCTCTGGACCGGCGGATTAGCCGGACTTGAATATTACCTGTTGAGCCGTTATTTACTGACAAAATCCCCCGTTGGAGCAGTCCACTTTACGGAGGTTACTTTTTTTCTTAGCAGCGCCTTCCCCTACGTAGTGAAATCAATAATTATGCTGATAACGGGGGCACTCGCTGCTTATGTTGCCCGCCAGATTAGCCTGAGTGTTCAGCTATCAATCCAGCGAATGGAAGCCAATGAACAGATCCGGACATTGTTTGGCCAACAGGTATCGCCCGAAGTTGTGCAGGCTATTCTCGACCAGAATGGTGTGCTGGCGCCCCGACACAGTAAGGTCAGCATTATGTTTCTGGATATCCGGAATTTCACCATTTATGCGGATACCCACTCGCCCGAAGACGTCATTGCGTATCAAAGTGCATTTTTTAGCCTGGTGGCCAAGATTGTGCAGGAGTACGGCGGTATTGTTAATCAGTTTCTGGGCGATGGGTGCATGATTACATTTGGCGCTCCACTCGCGCTCGATAACCCGGCAGAACAGGCCGTTAAGGCTGGCCTGGTTATTCTGCAAGCCGTTGAGGACGCTAGCCGGACGCAACTTATTCCACCCACATCCATTGGTATTGGTATCCAGTCGGGCGACGCCGTTGTCGGCAATATTGGGACAGAAAACCGCCAGCAGTACAACATTACGGGTAAAGTTGTGATACAGGCGGCTCGCATTGAGCAACTTAACAAAGAGTATGGCTCCCAGATGCTGATCAGTCAGGACGTAGTGAATGATTTGCCGAATATGCCCAACGGCACCAAACAGTTAGGTATCGTGCATTTAAAAGGCATTGCTGAAGACATACGGCTGTGGCAACTTGCTTAAAAAATCGCTCGTGTCGCTCGTACTCGTGCGATTGAGGTGGATAACTCATCACGGTTGTAACGCAAAACCGCTACACGCTGTGCGTGTAGCGGTTTTGAACGCGTCGAAGCCGACGATTTTTCGTCGCTGTGGACTACAAATCAGCTTATTTCCAGCCGCCACCCAAGGCCCGATACGTATTGACCAGCGCATTCATTTGCTGCATTCTGGTTTCAATAAGCTCCATTCTGGCTTCCAGTACATCCCGCTGGGTCAGCAGTACCTCCATATAGTCGGCTCTAGCTGAGGTGAATAATTTGATCGATATATTCGTTGACTCGGTCAGTGCCTGAACCTGGTTGTTTTTTGCGTCGTATTTTTTGGCCAGGTTATCGATATTTGACAACTGATTGGCCACCTCAATGTACGCATTCAACACCGTTTTCTCGTAGTTATAAACGGTCTGTACTTGCTTGGCATTCGCACTTTTATACCTGGCCGTGATGTCATTCTTATTGACGATTGGTCCAACCAAGTCCCCGGCTAGTGAAGCAACCAATGCTTGAGGAGTATACACCAGATACAACGGATTGTAGGCCATCACACCCAAAAATCCTCGTAGCGTTAGCGACGGATAAAAGTTTGCTTTTGCCACACTTATATCCAGTTTGGCGGCCTCCAGGTTCCATTCGGCTTGCCGGATGTCAGGCCGATTGGCTAACAGCTGCGATGGAATGCCTGCCTGGATTGTAGGTGGAACTAAGTTGGTAAAACTCTGGGAATCCCGTTGAACGCGCTGCGGGAAACGCCCCACCAGAAAATTTATCCGGTTTTCCGTTTCGACAATCTTCTGCCTAATTTCGTACTGAAGACTCTGTGTTTTAGATACTTCGGCCTCAAACCGGCGGACAGCCAGTTCAGTTACTTTTGCTGCTTCTTTTTCCTGCTTTGTGATAGACAGGGCATTGTTAAGAATAACAAGGTTTCTCTGTATGATCTCCAGTTGCGTATCAAGCGCCAGAAGCTCATAGTAGTTATTGGCGACTTCAGCCACCAGATTCGTCACCTGGAAATTTTTCCCTTCGATGGATGCCAGGTAGCTGGCGACGGCTCCCTTTTTGGCATTACGTAGTTTGTGCCAGATATCCACTTCCCAACTGGCTGTGGCCCCAAAATACATATTCGGTAAAACCTCTGGTGTTTCTACCCCTGGTCGGATTTCGGTAGCCGCATCAGCCGCTCCCTGACTGGTGTAGCGCGACACTTTGTCGATACCGGCACCCCCACCCAGACTAAGAAAGGGTCGATAGGCCCCGCTTCTGGCAAATACTTCGTTATTGGCAATCTGGATTTCCTGTAGCGTAACATTCAGCTCCTGATTGTTATACAACGCCGTATCGATCAGAGCTGTGAGATACGGATCGGTAAAATACTGCCGCCAGGTCGTCTTTGCTGAGTTGGTGGAGTCCTGCGAGCTGTTATAGCTCGCAGGTACCAGTTTATTCTCTGTTTTCTGAACCAGGCGAGGTACAGTACAGCCACCCAGGAATAGGGTAACCAGTGTTATCCCTACCCGAGTCAATCGTCTTTTATTACGCATTATCTTCAATTTCTTCTGGTTGTGGAAAAATGTCAACTGAATGAACCAGATTTTCGGTCAAAGAATCATTTTCTTCATCTTTAATCATCTTTCTGCCATCAGCCAAACTGCCAAATATGTAGTATAAACCAGGAATGATGATGACCCCGAAAATGGTCCCGAATAACATACCCCCCATGGCAGAAGCACCAATGGTACGGTTACCAATCGCACCGGCGCCAGTTGCACTAATCAGCGGGATCAAACCGGCAACGAAGGCGAATGAGGTCATCAGGATCGGGCGGAAACGAACCCTGGCCCCTTCGATGGCTGCGTTCAGAATCGTTTCTCCCTGATGGCGCTTCTGAACGGCAAATTCCACGATCAGTACGGCATTTTTACCCAGCAGACCAACCAGCATGATGAGTCCGATCTGCGCATAAATGTTGTTCTCCAACCCCATTAACTGGAGTAGCAGGAACGAGCCAAATATCCCGACCGGCAGCGAGAACACTACGGCCAACGGAATGATAAAGCTTTCGTACTGAGCAGCCAACACAAAGTAGACGAAGGCCAATACGATCAGGAACACATACAGCGACTCATTTCCCCGGATCGATTCGTCGTAGGAAAGACCTTCAAACGCGATGTCGTACCCTCTTGGCAACGTCTTGGCGGCAACTTCCCGTATGGCTTGTATGGCATCAGCCGTGGTGTAGCCCTTGGCCGGAAGGCCCTGGATAGCGGCTGAATTGTACAGATTGAACCGGGTAATTTCATTGGGACCCTGACCTTTTTTTAGCTTCATGAACGCCGAGTAAGGCACCATTTCGCCCGCGTCGTTTTTGACAAAAAGCTTTAATAGATCGGAAGGAAGCCGTCTGAACTTAGGATCGGACTGCACGTACACTTTGAAGAACTGGTTGAATTTGGTAAACCCTTGTTCGTACGTACTACCAATCATAATGTTGAGGTTATCCATCGCTTTTCCAATCGATACACCTTTTTGCATGGCCAGATTGTTGTCGATCTCCAGTTCATATTGCGGATAATTGGCGGCAAAGAAGGTAAATAAGCCCGTGAGCTCTTTCCGTTTACCCAAATCCGCCATGAATTTCTTGTTGATATTATCAAATTCACGGTAGTCCGTATCGGTTGTTTTATCCAGCAAGCGCATGGAGAAACCGCCTGACGTACCAAATCCAGGAATAGCGGGTGGTTCAAAGAACTCGACCACCGCTCCAAGATTTCTCGTCTTGCCTTCCAGTTCCTCCATGATTTCCTTCACGTTTTTGTCGCGATCGCCCCAGGGTTTCAGGTTGATCAGACACGTACCGGCATTGGAGCCCCGCCCTTCGGTCATGATCTCGTAACCGGCCAGCGACGATACCGATTCTATGCCTGGAACTTCTTCACATATTTTCTGAAGGTTTCTCGACACCTGGTTGGTTTTTTCCAGGGTAGAGCCCGGTGGCGTCTGGATAATGGCGTAGATCGTACTCTGGTCTTCGTTCGGAATAAATCCGGCTGGCAGAATTTGATTCACGAATACGATTCCCAGACAAAAGCCCACCAAGATGACGAACGTAACGAATCGGCGGTTGACGATTAATCGTAACAAGCCTACGTACCATCCCGTCATTTTATCGAAGCCCCGGTTGAAACTGTCGATCCCTCTGGTCAGGAAGTTTTTCTTCTTTTCGGGATGTCCATGGTGATTTTTCAACAACATGGCACATAACACCGGTGTAAGCGTCAGGGCGATTAAGGCCGAAATCACAATGGAACTGGCCATGGTAATGGAGAATTGCCGGTAAAATGTACCGACCGGTCCCGACATGAACGAGATAGGCAGGAATACCGATACCATCACCAGCGTAATGGCGATAATGGCTCCGCTAATCTCACCAAGCACTTGCTTAACCGCACCAAAGGGCGTCAGATAGGGTTTATCCTCCATCTTGGCGTGCACGGCTTCCACCACCACAATCGCATCATCGACTACAATACCGATAGCCAGTACCAGCGCGAAGAGCGTAATCAAGTTGATAGAAAGCCCAAACGCCTGAATAACGAAGAAGGCCCCAATTAAGGATACCGGAACCGCCAGGATCGGTATCAGGGTTGAACGCCAGTCGCCCAGGAATATGAACACAACCAGGGCAACCAGGATAAATGCGTCTCGCAACGTATCGATTACCTGCTCGATAGACGCGTCCAGGAAGTTGGACACATCATAGCTGATTTTATAGTCCACCCCCGGAGGAAAGGACTCTTTCATTACCTCAAGCTTCTCTTTTACTTCTTCAATAACATCACTGGCATTACTGCCATAGTTTTGCCGCAACACAATAGCCGCCGACGGATGTCCATCCAGGTTTGAATAAATATCGAAGAATTCACTTCCCAGTTCAACGCGGGCTATATCCCGTAAGTGGATGCTCTCACCGGCGGAATTAGCCCGGATAATGATACCTTCATATTCTTCCGGCTTATTGTATCGACCTTTGTAGGTGAGCACATATTCCAGCGACTGAGCCGCTATACCGGAGCTTTGACCGATCCGGCCGGGTCGGCCTACAATACTTTGCTCTCCTACGGCCTTCATTACTTCATCTGTAGAGATATTGTAGGCCCGCATGCGCTCAGGGTTCAACCAAAGGCGCATGGCATATCGTCGACTACCCAATATCTGCGCCCTGGCGATCCCTTTGGTCCGTTGGATTTCGGGGATCATTTTAACGGTGGCATAGTTGAATAGGAATTTTTCGTCAATACTCTTTTCCTTGGAATAGAGATTGACGTACATCAACATACTGGGTTGGACAGGCGAAATAATAACCCCTTCGCGCTGAACCAGTTCGGGCAGAAGCGGCATAACCTGATCCACCCTGGTTTTTACCCTGATAACAGCCACGTTAGGGTCCGTACCCGGTTCAAAGATAATCCGGAGGGTAGCCTCACCAGCACTGGTTGCATCGGTAGCGATATACCGCATATCCTGAACACCGTTGATAGCCTGTTCGAGGGTAATCAGCGTCGATTTTACCAGTACATCGGCACTGGAGCCAGGATAAGCGATAAAAATATTGACGGTTGTGGGGGCAATATCCGGGAATTGAGAAATAGGTAATTTCTCAATAGCCAGTATGCCGATAAAAACTATCATGATCGATATCACAATAGCGAATACAGGTCTGCGGATGAATTTTGAAAACATGTCTTCCGATTTTTAGAATGTCTGATTACTCGGCATATAAACTTAGATTCGAGATGACAGACGCAGGTTTCACGAATGTGTATTGTATCTTTTCGTTTTCTTTTACCTGACGCAGCCCTTCCAGAAGGATCTTATCATCTTTAGTCAGACCTGATCGAACGACAAAAATGTGAGGCATTTCTGCGGCTACGGTGATTTCCCTCGACCGGATTTTATTGTCTTTATCTACTATATATACGTACTTCTTTTCCAGGACTTCGAAAGTGGCTTTCTGCGGGATGATCAGGGCGTTTTTCATCGGTAAAGTCATCTGTATATTACCGGTTTCGCCGTGCCGTAGCAGCCCATTGGGATTGGGGAACGTAGCGCGGAACGCAATGTTACCCGTTTCGTTGTTGAAGTCAGCCTCAATGGCCTGAACCACACCCGAATGATCGTATACCCGCTGGTTGGCCATCAGCAGGTTGACGTGCTGTAGGTTTTCCTCCTGCGCGTGGGTTTTATAGTTCAGGTACTCGGCTTCCGGTACGTTGAAATACACCCACATTTTGCTATTGTCGGAGAGTGTCGTCAGCAAATCGCCCTCGTTAATAAGGCTGCCCAACCGTACCTGGAAGTGGTCCATAATACCATCGAAAGGGGCCCTTACCTCCGTAAATCCAAGGTGAATCTGCGCGACGGACACTTCAGCTTTTGCCTTATCTAACTTAGCTTTAGCCAGAGCTAATTCATTTTTCGAAACGATATTACTATCCGCCAGTAGTTTTGTATTTTTGAATTCGACGTCCACAAAATTGGCTTCGGCCTGGGCTTTTAGTAATTCGGCCTGATATTGTATCGGCAGAATTTTAAACATGAGTTGCCCTTTTTTGACGTACTGCCCCTCGTCTACATAAATTTTTTCCAGGTAACCCTTCTCCAGTGCTCTTAATTCGATGTGCTGGATAGAATGGATTTGAGAGACGTAGTCATTGGTGATCGTCGTATCCCTTTGTAGGGGACTGGTAACCTGGTACTTAACTTCTTCTTCCTTTTCCTCTTCTTTATGTGTACAGCTTGTATAACCTAACAAGGCACATAAGCTCACAAGCGTGAGCACGAAAACTCTCTTCATCATAATCTTATTTTTTAAACGAAACTATTTTGACAATTTTTAAGAGATAGGCATGAGCCACCTAGCGGGGCCTGGGTAGGAAAAAAGAGTGCTAACTCCTCAAGCACTGTCAAGTCATTTAGTGAAGCGGATTTCAGTTTCATAGTTGTATTCGCTATATGGGATGTGAAGGCATCTCCCGAGAGTGGTCAACAGATCGTACCAGGCTGATAAAATCCGTAACTGACTGTTACAAAAGTAGATTTTGGGGGAATGGTCGACATTAAGGAATCCTTAAGAAACGATTAGAAGTTTATGAAGACCGTGTTTTGGCCAATTGGTTCTATTAATTTGGCAGTCGTTAATTTCTGTAATACCTATGCGAATTCTGGTAGTTGAAGATGAGCTTAAGCTGGCTGTATCCCTAAAAAGAGGGCTGGAGGAGTTTGGCTTTCAGGCCTCCGTAGCCTTAGATGGGGAGTCTGCCCGGCGAGCCATTGACTTTGGCGATATTAATCTGGTCATTCTGGACGTTAATCTACCCGACGTCAGTGGCTTCACGTTATGCCGGGAAATTCGAACCCGTAATGCCTATATACCCGTCATTATGCTTACGGCGCTGGGAACCATCGAAAACAAATTATCGGGCTTTGATGCCGGCGCGGATGACTACCTGATGAAACCTTTTGAATTCAGCGAATTGCTGGCCCGAATCCAGGCAATCCGGAAGCGGAGCATTCAAGCCAATAACCCGTTGGATGCCAGCCGGTTAATTTTAGCCGATCTGGTTATTGATCTGCGCGAAAAATCCGTAAGTCGGGCGGGGCACCCCATTAATGTGACGCCCCGCGAGATTGCCCTGCTCGAATACTTTCTCCGGCATCAGGGCACAGTGCTAACCCGCAATGAAATTGCTGAAAATGTCTGGGATATTCCTGTGGACTCGGGGTCGAATCTGATCGATGTTTACATAAATTCGCTACGTAAAAAAATCGACAATGACTTCTCCATCAAGCTCATCCATACCCGAAAAGGTATCGGGTATATGATGAAAGTGGAGGCCTGACCACCTGATGAATCTTCGTACTCGTTTTTCGCTGACGTTTATTGCCGTTGTATCGCCGATTTTATTACTCTTTCTGGGTAATTTCTATTACTACTTTGCGAATTCGAAACAGGAAGATTTTCTGATCAAGCTGAAAAACCGGGCCATTACCATGACGCATCTGTTGGTCGAAAAACGGTCAATCAATGAGTCATTGCTTCGGCGAATCGATGAAGATACCTATACGTCCTTCTCCGACCGGCGTGTCGCCATTTTCGACCAGCATAACCGTTTACTCTACGACAGCGGTGAACTGGATAACCCCGGTAAGGTTGGTCCTTCACTGCCAATAACGCCCACATTACTAAGTCAGATTGGCCAACAGCAGGAAGTGACCATAACCGATGGAAAACGGTCGGGTGTGGGGTTACTGATTCGGTATCAGGGACGGGGTTTTAAAGTCGTCAGCTACGGAATTGATGATTATGGCATTCGCAAAACGCGGGAGGCCATTTTTGTGTCGGGAGCCTCGTTTCTGGTTGCTTTTCTGTTGGTCATTGTATTGAGCCAGATTTTTGCCCAGCGATCCATCGAGCCCATTGCCAATATGATGCATCAAATCGATCAGATCACCGTGTCAAATTTAGAGGCCCACTTAACGGTAAGTAACGATCATGACGAATTAGGCAGATTGGCCGCTACGTTTAACCAGATGCTCGACCGGATTTCGGCCTTTGAACTTCAGCGGAGTTTTGTGGCCAATGCCTCCCACGAACTGCGCACTCCGCTTACACTCTTAACCAATCAGATTGAAGTCGCGCTGATTAAAGCCCGATCAGTAGACGAGTATCAGCAATTGCTGGCATCCCTACTCGAAGATATCAGGCAGCTCAATACGTTGTCGAACGGTCTGCTCGAACTGGCTCAGTTTGATGTGAAGCAGATTCATGTTGCCTGGACTCCCGTTGAACTCGATGAGGTGCTGTACGAAGCCGTAGCAACAATCCTGCAGAAAAATCCTACGTATACCATAACCATAGTAACAGACCCGTCGGACGAAGCGCTACCAACGATGCAGGTAGAGGGAGAGGAGTCGTTATTAAAAACCGCCTTTATAAATCTGATCGAAAATGGCTGTAAGTTTTCCTCAGATCACCATAGCCGACTCCTTGTTAACCTCAGTGATACGTCCGTGCAGGTAACTATTGCCGATCAGGGCATTGGCATTGCCGATTCGGAACTGGATTACATTTTTCAACCCTTTTATCGGGCCACCAATGCGCACACCATCAAAGGCAACGGAATTGGGCTTTCACTGACGGAAAAAATCATTAAAATGCACGGTGGTTCCATTACGGTACGTTCCGAACTTGATCGGGGAACAACCTTCACCATCTCGTTACCTCGTCGCCATTCAACGCCAGTCCTATGAGTCGCCCCTCGGTTATTGACTAGACTCGGCCAATTAAATACTCAGATATTGGTTAAATTCGTCTAAAGCTTCATTAACAGGTCAGGCCTACAGCCTCGGATGCTGCCCAGCCACCACAGCCTGGCCACGAATGACAAGTAAATTCAAACGCAAGTACTCTTCCGTGAAGTAGGGCTGTTCTCCTGTAAAAAAGACAACGTTGAACCGACTCAATCGACTTTTGAGGGAATGATTTTTTAACCTGACCAGCAGCCCGCGTCCGCTATTGCCGAATTTACTATCTGAATGATAATGAAAGATTACTTCCTGATTGTGTTTGTGATTGCCTGCTCGGTTGTCAATGGGCAGACGCCCGTGAATCTGTCCGGTTTTCAGAAAAGTAGTGGCGTTACCGTAACAAGCCAGGGTAATAATCTGGTCGTTAATTGGCCGGCCGGTGGCAAGGAAACGGCTAAACTGGTCATTAATCTGGATAAGGGTAAACCGCTTTTCAACAGCATCCAGTTGTCGCAACAAGGAAAGTTTAACGAGATCGCTACGTCTCTGGACCCGGCCTTCGTGCTGACCGTCGGCAAACGGGACTTAGTCTCACAAAATGGCTGGAACATCTTTTTCGACAAGACGAATAAGCTCCCCCATAAAGTGTATGCGGTTGAGCTGAACAAACGGACAGCCAGTGTCAAAACCGTTGGCTCCCGAACCGTCGTGAACGTATCGGAGGTAAAAACGCCAACCTTTGCGGGCGATCTTGAGATTACTGTTTACAATGGAAGTCCACTATTTAACGTAGCGGCCGTGATGGCGACGGATATTGATTCGACCGCCATTCTCTACGATGCCGGTCTGGTAACTACGCAACCCGTCTGGAAGTCGATTGCCTGGTCGGATACCGACAACCAGATGCAAAGCGTGCCGGCCGATCTGAAGCAACCCAATAAGGCGCAGGCGGTGAAATACCGAACTATAATTGGAGCGAACACCCGTGGCAGTCTGGCCGTATTTCCGGCCCCTCACCAGTATTTTTATCCACTGGACGAAGCCTTTAATCTGGATTTTACCTGGTATGGAGCCAATTATCGGAGTCTTGTCCCGGCTTTCGGTATTGGCATTCGGCAGGATCTGATGGGCGACAAACGCTGGGTACCCTGGGTCAATGCGCCACCGAAAACGCGCCAACGACTTAATTTTTTCTGTCTGCTAAGCACTGATACACCCGGCAAAGCGCTTGATGAAGTGAAGCGATTCACGCATAATGACAAGTACCCGGAAGTGCCCGGCTATAAAACCATGTCGAGCCATTTTCATAATGAATTCACCACGAAAGTAGTGCTGGCTGGCAAACCCGTTCCCGAAGTACCCAACTTCGTAAAGGTCTTTAAAAATTCGGGCGTCAACATTGTTCATCTGGCGGAGTTTCATGGCCCCGGCCATCCAACAGGGCCCGATAGCCTGCGTTTGCTGGAGCTGAAAACGTTGTTTGATCAATGTAAGCGCCTGTCCGATAAAAATTTCCTGTTGCTTCCCGGCGAAGAGCCGAACAATTTTTTCGGTGGGCACTGGCTGGAGTTTTTTCCAAAACCCGTGTACTGGATTATGTCGCGCAAACCCGAAATGCCGTTTGTGATGAATGATCCGCAGTATGGAAATGTGTATCGTATCGCCGATAAAAATGATATGCTACGTCTTTTGGAAGCTGAAAACGGACTGGCCTGGACGGCACACGCACGTACCAAAGGGTCAACAGGGTATCCGGATAAGTACAAGGATGAAGACTTCTACAAATCGGATCATTTCTTTGGTGCCGCCTGGAAAAACATTCCCGCCGATATGTCAGAACCCCGTCTGAGTCGGCGTGTACTGGACCTGATGGACGATATGGCCAACTGGGGATTTAAAAAGCACGTGATCGCAGAGTCGGACATTTTTACGATGGAGCCCGAAAACGAAACCTACGCCCACCTGAATGTCAACTATCTTCAACTGGACAAACTACCCGACTATGATCAGGGCTGGCAACCCATTTTAGACGTAATGCAGCAGGGAAAATTCTTTGTGACCACGGGCGAAATTATGCTACCCGCGTTCACCGTTAACGGAAAAGGCGCAGGCGAAACCCTTAGGTTGCCGACCGATGGTAAAGCGACGATCACGCTGGACGTTACCTGGACTTTCCCCCTCACGTTTGCCGAACTGATTTCCGGCAATGGCAAGCAGGTATTCCGGGAGAAAATCGACCTGACCAACACGACGCCGTTCGGTAAAAAGCAGTACCAGTTTACCACCAATCTAAAAAACAGGACCTGGGTACGCGTCGAAGTGTGGGATGCCGCCATTAATGGTGCATTTACACAACAGGTGTGGCTAACTCCTTAGGCAACCGGCCGCGCTATGGCCTGGCGCAGGGGGGCTGAAACGATCGGTGTGTGAAATAAAGCAATCACCCCACAAAGACATCCTGCTTACATATCTTCTCTCAAAAGCTTATATAAATGCCTTGTGTAGATGGCTGTCCGCTCAACAGTCCTAATAAGGGTAGTAGACTGACTAACAAGAAACTGTTTTCTCATTTGACCTCTATACTTGCAAAAATAAGCTCATCGGTGAGCCTGGCCCAAAAGGTAGATTGACATTCATCAATCATTTCGTTTGGGGTAAAGCAGTTAACGGGTCAATCAACGTTCCGATTTTCACCGCTACCGAATTGCCTCTTTTTACGAATCCGATGGCCGTTTTCAACGACTTTTATGTCAAGGATATACCCTAATTTGCTTGCTGCTCTTGAGCGATAAACTCGGAGGGCGTGAGTTTGTAAAGCTTACGGAAGCAGCTGGAAAAATACGAAGGACTCGAAAAGCCGACCAGATAAGCGGTTGCCGTTATGGTTTGTCCATCCCGCAGATACTCAGTAGCCCGCTTCAGCCGGTAATTTTGAATCAATTCATTTGCCGATAAACTTGATATCGCTTCAAGTTTGCGGTACAAACTAGCCCGGCTCATACCGATCTCACGAGACAACTGGTTAATGCCAAATTCCGAATCGTCGAGATGATTATTCAGAATCGTGTAAAATCGAAGTAAAAAGGGATCGGATTGAGCAAGCTCATCTGTTGAGGCTACTCTGTCCGGATCAGCCAGACTTTGTCGTACCCAGTCGCGTAGGCGTTGCCGATTATCAAGCAGATTCTGAATTCGGAGTTGAAGCTCCGCTAAATGGAACGGCTTCGTGATATAGTCATCGGCGCCAAGTCCCAATCCTTTTACCCGGCTATCCAACGTATTTTTCGCGGTTAATAAAACCACGGGTATATGGCTGGTATAAGGATCTGCCTTTAGTTTTTCGCAGAGCGTATACCCATCCATACCAGGCATTAGTACGTCGCTCAGCACTAAATCGGGCATGCGCTCAATCGCTATGTCGAGTCCCTGGGCACCGTCGCTGGCCCGCACCACCCGATACCAGGCCGGTAAACTTTGGCTAATAAACTCGGCCAGATCGTCATTGTCCTCCACCACCAGGATGAGGGGTGATTCGGTAGTAGGCTGGGATTTATGAATGGGTTGCCTCGCCTGATTAGTGTCAAGAGCCTTGGGTACCGGTTGCCCATCGAAGGCGGGTTGATAAGGGAGCCGAACGGTAAAGGTTGTACCCGCACCCGGCTGGCTATTGACCGAAACCGTACCCGCCTGTACGTCGACGAGTTCTTTGACCAGGGCCAGCCCAATGCCGGTTCCTTCCTGGGAACGGGTTGGGGAATCGTCAGCCTGATAGAAGCGGTCGAAGATAAAGGGTACTTGCTCGAGGGAAATTCCGATACCGGTGTCGGTCACCATAATCTGAACGAAGCCGTCGTTTGCTTGCTGTACCGTAACAACCACACGATCACCCGCCCGGCTAAACTTTAGGGCATTGGACACCAGATTGTAGATGATTCGTTCCAGTTTAGCCCGGTCAAATAAAAAATCGCCCGTGAGCTGCGGTTGATAGCCTAACTCAATGTGCCCACGATCGGCTTCCTCCCGGAATGACCGTACCGTCTCCTCTATAAATTCGCTCAAATTACCGACCGACTTCTGAACAGTCATGGCCTTCGCTTCTAATTTCGAGAGATCAAGCAGTTGGTTAATCAACTCCAGAAGCTGGTAAGCATTACGTTCAACAACGCCTAGCCGACGCTGGTCATCGGTATCCGCGTATTTTTGTTTTAACTGCTGAACAGGCGTTAAAATCAGCGTTAAGGGGGTTCTAAACTCATGCGTCACGTTCGAGAAAAAACGCGTTTTCATCTCATCAACCACCCGCAACTGCTGCGTCTCCCGTTCCTGAAAAGCCAGACTTTGTTGCTGGAGCGTAAGTTTCTGCTGTAAGCGTAATCGGTTGATGTATGAACGTAGCACTACGTAGGCTATCCCAAAAACGAGGAGTCCGTAGACCACATAGGCCCACCAGGTTGCCCAGTAAGGCGGGTGAATACTAACCGACAAAGTCCGGACGTGTGGACTCCATTGCCCGGAGGTGTTGGATGCATTCAACTTAAGGACGTAGTGGCCGGGGCTTAAGTTCGTATAAATAGCTTCTGGCTGAGTCGTTTCGACCCATTGGTTGGTCAGCCCTTCCAACTGATACCGAAACCGGTTCTTTTCGGGTTTGTTATATTGTGCTATTGCAAATCGAACCGTCAGGAAGTTCTGGTCATAGGGTAACTCCAGCTCTTGCAATACCTGCACCGGCAGGAAAGGTACCGCGACTGTATCTGGAGGGCTCAGCGACAAGGGCTGGTTATTAATCTGAATCTGGGTGATTTCAACGGAAGGTGAAAACCGATCGTCCTGAATCTGGCGGGGCGAAAAAGCCGTGATGCCTTCCACTCCTCCCATATAAATTTGCTCCTTAGCGATCCCGAGACGGGGCAGGTGCAAAAAATGAAAGCGATTAAACTCGTCCGCCAGCAACCCATCCTCATGGGTGTAGGTGCGCATCTGAAATGTTTTTCGATGCATACGTACCAGCCCCTTGTTGGTTCCCATCCAGAGGTATCCCTGTTGATCAGGAATGGCTGAGTAAATCACATTATTGGGCAATCCATCCGCTTCGGTAAAACGGCGGCATTGGCCAGTGCGTTTATCAAACGCGCACAGGCCTGCCCCAAACGTACCGATCCATAAGCGATTGGGATCGATCGGGTCGGCTGACATACAATATAGACTATTACTATTAATCGACGCCGGGTTGGACGCCACATGGGTGAACTGTCGATGAACGCCCGTTCGGCGATCAATCCGGAGCAGGCCTCCGCGTGACGTAGCTAACCACAGCGCCTGTTGATCGACCACTAATTGTAAGGGAGGGTCCGAACCTGAAATGCGTATGGTATGGTCAAACGGTATCCACTTACTCATTTCTGCCTGGTAATGCCAGGCCAACGAATCATATACTACCCATATCTGTCCGGCTGGATCGGTGGCCATTGGATAGGGGGTAGGTCCTTTCGGTGGCGCGGGTGATGGAATGGTCGTTAGGTGACCACTTACCAGGTCAAGCCGTTGAAAGGGTTGAGTAGCCGCGTTAAACCAAAGTCTGTGCTGTTGATCGATTGTATACCGGAAATTATAGCTACTGCCATTGGTTACATAAGATGTGGGCAGGTTTGGCTTCACGCCTAACCAACGTCGAAGCAAATCGACATGGAAGGAAACCTGATACGGGGCCGTCTGAATAGGATTTCCCCTCAGATCATACGTTCGGATACCGCCCCCATTCGTCCCGATCCAAAGTACATCCGATCGATCCACCCATAAACTCCGGCCCTGTTCAATTGAGGAGCCCGAGGATTGAGAGCGAAGCAACCGAGGGCCTTCCTTATGGGTGTATTGGTACAAAAGGCCTTCCCGCTGAAAATAGATGACTCCTTTGTTATCGGTGGTAAAATGCGTTTGATCCCATACTATACGCTTGGGGGGAAGGGAATAGGCCTGCGTTTGGCCAGTGAGTGGATTAAGCCGTATCAACTGCTGGCTGGAGCTAATAAGAAACTGGCCATCCTGGGTTCGGTAAAGCCCGTTTAAGCCGTCGTGAGGCACCGGAAAGGTAGGCGCTATTAAGCGCTGTCGTGCTGCATCAAAATACATAAGTCCTTGATAAGTAGCTACCCAGCAGCGGCCAAGATTGTCTTCGGCAATGCCGATTCCCGGATCTTCCAACGTATCAGGCTGGCCTTGCTGAGGACGATAGAGTTGACACCGTCCTGTGCGCGTATCATACATGCCTGTGCCCCAGGCATTAAATATAATCCAGAGCCGATCCTGTCGATCCAGCCAGACATTCCCTGGCCCCGAGTGCGGGAAGGCTTGCTTAAAGGCGGGTAGTTGGGAGACATTGGTAAACGTTTCGGTACGTGGATCAAAGCGATCCAGATCACCTCGTTCACTGATGATCCAGATCATGCCCCGATGATCCAATATCAGCCTGACTAGTCCGGGGAAGGAAAGCGATGGCTTTCCGGTAGATGTTGGTTTAAACGTCCGAAATGTCCGGCCGTCATACCGACAAAGCCCATCGCGGGAAGCGATCCACATGAATCCCTGACGATCCTGAACAATCCCGGTTATAAAACCCTGAGACAAACCCTGCCGATCATTAATTACCCTGGGTGTAGGTAAGAAAGAAGACTGTGCTAACGAAGAATTATCGATAAGACCTATATACCAACTTATTATTAGTAAGAGACAGTGCCGTAATAGATTATACAGGCGCATACCAGGTCTGATCTTGTTGAGTAAATGAAGAAAAGCATTAACTGGCTAACGCCAATTATTTAGCCTTAAATATACAAGGAAACAGATGAAGCCATATACAAATTAGGAACTGATTGTGTAAAAGGTATACTTGAGAGGGCGGGTTTTCTTAACTAAAAAGACTTATTTGAGACGAAATTGACAGGATTTGAGACGAAATTAACAGTCCAGTTAGTGAAGAGTTTAGACCTTTGGAGAATTAAAAACACTACGTACTCAACTCAATCGATGGCTAAACTATTACGATTCTTTTTATTCACTGCTGCACTTCTCTCTATAGCTAAACAAGGAAGCGCTCAACAGCTTGTCTATAGCCTTTACATTACACCCACCGGCGCTGGGGCTAAAAACGGCACGAGTTGTATGGATTGGATGGCTGCCGCACGCATAATTCCACCCCTGGAAACGAGCGAAATTACATCGTCAAGCTAGGCCCAATCTACAGCTTACTCTACTAGAATATAACTCCCTAAAATCAAAACGTTCACGTTCAGTTTCGCTGCTTTTCAAAGCAGGCGACAGGTCTTCTTTTGTCCAAATAAATTCATTCTAGCTCAAATCAAATTCTATGAAATTTCAACATGTATGTATCGCAGCCATCATGAGTATGGCCGTAACAGCGGGCGTTCAGGCGCAGGTAAAAATTGGGGCCAATCCAACAACGATTACAAGCAACGCCGTGCTGGATGTCCAAGGGTCGAGTGGTCAGCATACCGTGATGTTCCAAGACGGCCAGGTGGGTATTGGTACGACTACTCCAGCGACTAATTCGACTGGTTTAGGCGTTAAGCTCAACGTAAATACAGCGGCCTCTAACAACCAGGCGATAAAGCTTTCAATCGGCGATGTCGGGAAGTTTTTTATGGTACCCCAGTTGGGCTTTGTCGGGGCCTATAACCTAATTGTAAATGAAGGTGACGCGGGGATCATTTTCCCCAACGCGGGTGGTGCCTCAATAGGCCAGGGGGCAGCTACCAGCCGGGGCTTTGTTATTGCGCCCCATTCAGTTAATGAGAATGGAGCTTCAGGTCTGAAAATAACCGAAAGAGGGTATGTGGGTATTGGAATAAATTCGCCCAAATTCCAGCTTGAGGTAAACGAGGGAATCGGTTTCGGGGGTTTCGGCGGTGTGTCCCCACTGGTAAATACCAGCAACAAAGGTGCTATCTACTGGAACGCTGTACAACCTGGCATAGGTGAGGTTGAGCTGGTAAACTATTGCGGTACTGGCTCGGGGGGCTTCCGCTTTTTCAACCTACCCATTGGCGGCACGCCCAGCCTTAGCTATGATATCGCCTATATCGATCTCGCCGGCGCCTATCATGTCCTGTCTGATGCCCGCGTAAAGACCAATGTGCAGGGCGTCACGTCCGGTCTCAGCAAGGTGATGGCGCTGCACCCGGTTACCTATGATGTGCATACCAGCAAATTATTGACAGATGGCAAAGTAACGTTCAACGCGGATGATAAAACAGTTCCATCCGTAGGCTTCATCGCCCAGGAGCTGTATAAAGTACTCCCCGAAGCGGTCCACAAGCCCAAGGATGACACCAAGGAGTTTTATCATGTAAACTACGATGGTCTTATCCCCGTGCTGACCAAAGCCATCCAGGAGCAACAGGCTGAAATCGCTGCACTCAAAGCTCAGGTGGCCGAAGTCGCCGAACTGAAACTGGCCATGAGCGAAATGCGGCAGGAACTGATAAAGGTAGGGGTTCGGAAGGTGAAAGTCACCGGCAGCAAGGTAGCTAAACGCTAGGCAACTGATCAGGCTGATTACGGATGTTCACGCCTGGATATCCCCGCTTAAACATTGATTCTTACTCCTAAAGAGATATCAAATGATAAAATCATACAATCCTCCACCCCGCTGGCAGTGGGTCTGGATGAGCATACCTGTAGTGCTGGTGTTGCTCGTCATGGCCTTATCTGCCCGGGCTCAGCAGGGTAGTCAGGGCAATACCACTATTTTTAGTGGTGCCCAGATGACCCTTTTTGGCAACCACAACTTTCTTACGGGCGGGGCGGGCACCCAACCCGGCATTATCGGTACGGTACGTTCTTCGCCGGCGGGGGTGCTCAGCTTTGCGGCTACGGCAACCGGCTATACCGGGGCCAACGATGCCAATCACGTCGATGGCTACGTACGCAAGCAGGGGGCTGGTTCGTTCGTCTTCCCAACCGGGGACAATGGCCACTACGGTCCGTTTGCCGCTGCCGCTGATGGCACGACGGGCGCTTACTTCTTTACGAACCCATCTACCGCTGTTACGTCTAATTTAGGGGGTGGTAATTATGCCGCTTTGCCAGCCGGTGCTCCCTTCAGTACGAGCGCTAAAGATGCTACGTTGTCGGTGGTGAGCACACAGGAGTACTGGGACATTGATGGCACGAATAACACGACTATTACCCTAACCTGGAGTACGTTAAGCGCAATTGGTACGTTAACCAGTAACGATCTGAGCAAACTGACGATTGTCGGATGGAATGGTACCCAATGGGTAGCGATTGCCTCGGCGGTCGATGTGACGTCGGTGCTGGGTGGAACAAGCAACCTGACAGCGGGTTCCATTACCACCACCGGCGTACTTACCCCCAATGCCTACACGGCATATACGTTCGGCGCTACGGCTGCGCTGGCTCCATTTGCTTGTTCGTCGCTGGCCTATCAGGTAGCGGCTACCGGCGGAGGTGCTCCGTCAACCCTCTACTCGTTCAACGTAGCCACGGGCGTCCGCACGGTCATTAAACAAGACCTGGGCCGGTTAATCAATGGCATCGGCTATAATACCGTAGATAATCTGATTTGGGGATTTGATGGGGCAGCCCGTGAGGTGGTACGGATTGATGCGACCGGAGCGATTACAGGCTTCACCATTCCGAATTTACCCGAGAGAGGATTTAATGTAGGGGATGTGCTCAACGGCGGCTATCTGTTTCTTTACAACACAGATCTGGCGACGTACTACGTAGTGGATATTAATCCAGCTCGTCCCAGTACCTACCTTCAATTGGTCGATCCCACCATTGGCTATGTACTCGATGCTGCACCCTACGGGACGACCATCACCCCGACGCTGACCATCTCCGACTGGGCCTATAATCCCAGTACAGGCAATTTTTATGGGCTAACGGCCGCAACTGATGCCACCCCATTCCGGATTACAACGCTCAATCCCGTAACGGGTGTCGCAACCGTAGGAACAGACGCTGTGTCGGGTGGGACCATTGGGACCGAAACATCGGGGTTCGGGGCCAGCTTTGTCGACAATTCGGGGAACCTCTTTGTCTTTGGCAACCAGTCTGGTAAGTTTTTCAAAGTTAACCTATCGTCCAGAGTCGCTACGCTGGTGTCGACATCCAGCCCAAGCGGTAATAATGACGGGGCCAGTTGTAATCTGGCCAATCTGTTGCCGCCAACGCCCTTTGCCTGTGTATCCAAAACGTATCAGGTGGCGGTGCCTACGGGACAGACGTTTTCCTCGCTCTACGAGTTCGATGTGAATACGGGGAGCCGAAATACGCTAGCCACGCTGACCCGGACCATCAACGCGATTGGCTACAGTACCGTGGATAACTACATCTGGGGATTTGACAACAATTTGAACCAGGTGGTACGTATCGACGCCAACGGGTCTATCCTGGGGTACACGATTCCGAATCTGCCGAATCTAAACTTCATCAATGGGGACGTCATGACGGGGGGCTATCTGTTCCTTTATACGTCTGGTGGAACCCGGTACTACGTGGTCGATATCAATCCGGCACACACAAGTACGTATCTGCAACTGGTCGATCCAACGACGGGCTTTACGGTCGACAACACGCCTTTTGGTACGGCTATTACAGCGTATACGATTTCAGACTGGGCGTATGATCCGGTCACGAATAAGTTTTACGGGCTGACCAATACAACCGCCACCGATCCGTTCAAGATCGTAACGCTCGATCCGCTGACGGGTACGACCACGCTGGCCGCAGCGGGCGTGAGTGGGGGCGGGATTCGGCAGGAAATATCGGCTTTCGGAGCAACCTATATTGACAATACGGGGAATCTCTTTGTGTATGCCAATACACTGGATGTGTTCTTCAGGATCAACATAGCGACCAACGTAGCGACGCAGTTGTCCGTGACGGGTGTTCCGCTGGCCGGTAACGACGGAGCCAGCTGCCCGTTAATAAATCTGATCACGCCACCGACTCCATTCTCCTGTACCTCAACGGCCTATCAGGTGGCTATACCGAACGGGCAGACCACCTCGACCCTGTATGGCTTCAATGTAGGCACCGGAACCCGCACGACAGTGGCCGCTCTCAATCGGGCTATCAATGCCATCGGTTACAGCCCTACGGATAACCTGATCTGGGGCTATGACAACGCAGCGCATCGGGTGGTACGCATCGACGGGACCGGAACGGTGACTGCTTTCAACATCACGAATCTGCCGACGAACGTAAACTATGTAGTAGGAGACGTAATGAATGGCGGGTATTTATTTCTGCTCAATGGGAACCGATACTACGTAGTGGATATTGATCCAAGCCGGACCGGCACGTACCTGGACTTAGTTGAATCGGCCGATAACAGTACAGTTGATGCGACGCCTTTTGGTACGACCATCACCAACTACTCGCTGTCTGACTGGGCGTACAACCCGGCTACCAACCGGTTCTATGCGCTGACCGATCCGGGTAATGCCAGTTCGTTCAAGGTGGTCACCATGAATCCCGCCAACGGCTCAACCACACTGTCGACAGGAACGGTGAGCGGAGGAGGTATTCAGACGGAGACGAGTGCCTACGGGGCAGCTTTTGTGGACGCTTCGGGTGCCCTCTTTGTGTATGCCAATACGCTGGATCGATTCTTTAGGGTTGACCTGGCTACGAACGTGGCTACGATATTAGGCACTACGGGTACACCACTGGGAGGAAACGATGGCGCCAGTTGTACGACGGCAACGTTGGTAGCCCAGCCCGATCTGGCGCCAATTATCTATGCATTACCCGCTACGCAGTATGGCACCACCAACTTTACCGTTGTGGTCGATGTCTATGATCTGTTGCCGACAGCGAGTACAGGCCTCATTACGGTCTACGTGTCGAAAGATCCGTTAGTCAATCTGAGCTTTGACGGAGCGGCAACCCTGGTGGGCGGGAGAATTGTACAAAACAGCATCTGGACCCTGAATAACTCCAATCCAGACTCGTATATTTTCACCACCACCCAGTCCATTGCGGGCCAGGGGCGTCAATCAATTGGGTTAACGGGCGTGTTGACGCCAGGCAACACCCAGGGCACCTTAACCATCAGTACGACGATTGTAGGAGGCAGTGGCGGTGAAGTCCGGATAGACAACAATTCGGACGCTGACAAGATCGATTATTTTAAGAAGTAGTTTTATTTTAAGAAGTAGGTTGGATAAAAGGGGTGATAGGTCTAAGCTATCACCCCTTTTTTATATTAATAGATTGAAATAGCTACGCAAGCGGCAAATGGCATAACAAGTAATCATGGTAGGTACCCCTACCAATGAGATCCATAGAAGTCCGCCATACATGAATAGTATAATACCACTCAGGACAAGGGGCAATACCATTCAACTGAGCTAGATAATGTAGGGTGATAACTCGTAGTCATCGTTGAATGTATATAGATAGAAGGCTTATTGGGGTAAACGATGAATACTGACATCGCTTCTGGGCGTTCTGATTGAGCCGATTCGCTTGGTTGTACTGGGCCCGTATTCGTTTCAATACGTCAGCTTTGGCTGGCAACCAGCCACTTAGTAAGTTGTTCTCATTTACTACATTCCCTTATAGTAGCTTTGAGCGTCCTTCCTCTTCCCATCCATGATTCGCCTTTTATTGATTTGCCTGATTTGTTGGCTGACTACGGGCTCAGGCTTTGCTCAGCCTAAACTTCCTGCCCCTGCCAAGTCCGTTTTTACTATTGACAGTCTACCCGTCCAGGGCATCGTACTTAACCAGGGCTGGCGATGGCACGAAGGGGACAACCTGAATTGGGCGAAGCCTGACATCGATGATCAGTACTGGCAGGCAATTGACCCTAGTCAGGACATCACGGAGTTAGCTAACATTCAGCAACGACAAAGAGGCTGGTTGCGGCTACATATGCGGGTGGATTCGACCTTACTGGGCAAGGTGATCAGTATGCTGATTGAACAGCAGGTGGCCTCCCAGCTTTACCTGAATGGACAACTCATTGGCGGCTTCGGGCAACTTAGCACAGACCCTAACCAGGTAAAGGCGTATAACCCGTCGGGCGCTAACCAGGCCTTAGGGCAAGCGATTCATTTTCAACTAGGCCCACAAGCCGATCAGGTACTGGCCGTACGCGTTGCCCTCCAGCCGGGTATACATTATCTAAAATTCTTCGACCGACCCAATCCATTTCTGCTGATTCGGCTTCACCAGGCGGACCAACGTAATCAAAACCGCATTGACAGCAGCGGAAACTTTGATCTTATGTTCTTTGACTATTTCAAGGTGGGTCTGTTTTCGATTCTAGCCCTGCTGCATTTGCTATTTTACGTCTTATACCCGGCTCACAAAGCAAATCTCTGGTTTAGCCTATACTGCTTTTTTGCCGCTGCCATCTATTTGAACCAACCCATATTCTATCAATACGTCCATAGTGTAGCGGATCGCATGCATAGTGCCATCGCCCAGTGGGTTTTTATCTTCGGGGCTCACCTGTTCATTTTAGGAGCCGTCTATACCCTGTTTAAGAAACAAGTCGGTTTTGTCTTTTATACGGCCTTTTTTGGCTTTAGTGTTTACCTTATCCTATTCACCCTGCAAGTGAATATGCCCACTGACCTGGCCACTATCTTGGCGCTGATCCTAACCGATATCGAAACAACCCGACTGCTTTTGCTGGCTGCTCGGAATCGGGGAAACGAATATTGGGTTTTGACGATTGGTGCTGGCAGTTTTGTGTTGTTGATCAGTGCCGCTCTGGTGATTCCGTATTTGGCAGTTGATCTCTCTATGAAATTCATAATTGTTCAGGTATTCTTCAATGTTGGTACGCTCAGTTTACCCCTGAGTATCACCTTATTTCTGGCCAGTCAGTTTGCCAAAACCAATCGCTCTCTGGCCAAAAAATTGAAACAGGTAGAACACCTTTCGACGCTGATGCGGACTCAGGAACAGGAGAAACAGCAGATTTTGGCCCGCCAAAATGAAACTCTTGAACAACAAGTAACCCTACGCACGGCTCAATTGAAGCAGTCGTTGACTGAACTGAAAAGTACCCAGACGCAACTGATCCATCAAGAAAAAATGGCCTCTCTGGGGAAGTTAACCAAAGGTATTATGGACCGCATGCTGAATCCCCTCAATTACATCAACAACTTCTCCCTAACAGGCAAGGAGCTTCTGGGGGAAATCCGGACGGTGACCCAGAAACATCAGGCTACCTTTTTGGCCGATGAGCAGGACGACCTGGAAAATGCCACCACCATGCTGGCTCAGAATCTGACCAAGATTCATGAGCATGGCAACAGCACCGCCCGCATCTTACAGGATATGCAAAAACTGCTCAAGGAGCGCTCGTCGACCTTCGTGCTCACCGACCTCAATTCCTATTTAACCCAGCAGATCGACACCTGTTTTCCCAAAGCGCTGGCTAATTATCCTGCCTTACGGATTCAACTGGAACTACAACTGGCACCTCAGCCGCTCCTGGTGAATTTATTACCCCATGAATTTAGTGAAGTACTAACGAGTCTGGTCGATAACGCCTGTTACGCGCTGGCCGAAAAGTGTCGGCGGGTAACAGGATTTGAACCGCGGCTGGAAATAAGCACGGTAGAGATTGAGGATCAGGTGCAGCTTCAGGTTCGGGACAATGGGCGGGGCATTCCTCCCAAAGAAGCTAGTCAATTGTTTAGTCCCTTTTTCACCACCAAGGCTACGGCCAAAGGCTCTGGTCTGAGCTTATACCTTAGCAAAGAAGTGGTGGAGGCTAATCTTCATGGTCAAATTCGAATTGACTCGGTGGAGGAACAGTACACCCAGGTAACGATTCTGTTGCCGTTGAAATCGGAGTTGGCTACCACCTGGTCTTAGCTTATTCCGTTACGCAATAGCTATTGTTGTAAAGTTTAAAAATCCCACCACATGGAAATAAACCTACCAAACCTACAGAACCCTTTTCGTAGGTTTAGGAGGGAGGTTCATACTACGTTTTCCCAAAAATAAAACGGCCCCGCCAATGATAGCAGGGTCGTTTAGCTTATTATTTGGCTATTGTGGGTGAGAAAGTAATCCTTTGTGTCAGGGCTCCTGCTTACAAATTAATATGGAAGGGATGTCAATAATTTGCTCAATCCTCCTGCTTACCGCTCCCTAAATACATGATAAAAACAATAGGACACTTGATTTTAAAACGGCTGATGCGTCACTTGCTTATTTGATTCATCTCATTTCTTTCTTCAAGCTCCGTTATGAACAATCTATTTTTGTTCTTGTACAATACGAGTACGACGATTCAGACACTCAATATTGACTGTGTTGATGCCAGGCGCTATCCATTAGCTAGTGCTGGCCCAAACTCAAACGGATTTGATCAGCACGTCCTATACGGGCACGAGTCGCTATCATGTCTTCCTGGGTGTGCAAGCGGGCAATTCAGCCAGTAATACAGGTGACTACAACACCTTTACGTGCTATCAGGCCGGTAGAGCGACCACCACGGGCAACAATAACACCGTGATGGGCTATGGTAATGTTCTCAGGTCGCAGCTCCGAAAAGTCTGAAAACCGTAGCTCCGTATAGCAGCCAATTAGAAACAGATCACATACCCGGTCGAGTCTGGGGGTTAGCCGACAGATCAAGATTATAAAGGCCAGTCAACTCGTCGTCCGTTAGTTAAATATTATATACGTCCTCTACCAGTTTCTTATAATCACGATGCCGGAAAATCAGGTTAGTATGCATTTCATCAAGGTGCGCCTACTCAAGCATTACCTTCAAATCTTTCAGCAGTGTACCTACGTAGTTGAGGGTCAACCCTCGATCCGTCAGCCACAACTTAAAAGCATTGTAGTAATCCATGGTATAGACGTCATAGTCAACATGTCCTTACCCCGTTATATGAGCCAGTTTTGACTGGAGCTTAAGCCGCCTGCCGGTATTCAACGGGCGTCATAAACTTCAATGCTTGATGAGGGCGCTCCGTATTGTACTCCACCAGCCAAGCATCCACCGTTCGGCGTACCTGCGCCAGACTATTGAACGTGTTGGCGTTCAGTACCTCTCGTCGAAATGTGCCATTGAATCGTTCAATATAAGCATTTTGCGTGGGCTTGCCCGGTTCAATCCAATGTAATACCACCTGCTTTTCAGCACACCAATCCTGCAAGGCTTGGCTAATAAATTCAGGTCCGTTGTCGCTTCGTAACCGCTCTG
>NZ_FOLQ01000010.1 GCF_900112365.1 Spirosoma endophyticum
TAAACTTCTATTTCATTCAGATCGTGGTGTCCAGTATGCCTGCACTGAATTTCGGGATCAGTTGAGAGGCCTGCCTGTCGTGCAAAGTATGAGTCGTAAAGGCAATTGCTGGGACAATGCAGTAGCTGAGAGCTTTTTCAAAACATTCAAAAGCGAATTAGTGAACCATACTGACTTTCCAACGCGGGCCGCTGCCCGGTTAGCCACCTTCGAGTATATTGAGGGCTGGTATAATCGTCGGCGGAGACATTCAAGCTTGAATTACCAAACTCCCGCTCAACAGGAATCTTATTTTTACACCTCTCAGATGGCTGCCTGAAAAATATCTCCAGTATACTATTGCAAGTCCACCGGATCAACTTGAATGGCCTCAATTTTCTGACTATTCTGTGTAGTCGGTTGACTACAGAATGCCTCGCGCATCTGTTTCTCGTAAGCCTCCTGTCACGTAACGAGTAGGCAGTTAGTTCTCTATCAGGTTGCACGATTTCGCCCCTTATGCTTCTGCTTTTGTGAGAGTCATTGAATTTCGGGCTAGACTCACCTCGGTTAGTCTCCAGTTGGGTGGCAAACTGACAGTATTTGTAGTCTATGGCTAACCCCTTCACCGGCTAGACAACCCTTATTAAAACCTGATCCCCTTAAATCCCTTTTTCAATGGGAAGCACGTTTAAAAGCGATACCAGACCTTTGGAAATTGGCGTTCAATTCGGCGTGGCTGTGCGTTTCTACCTTCTAGGTTTGGTTAAAATAGACAACCTAACAGCAGGCTACTGTTTATTTTCAAGATAAAAGATGATCGAGAGGTGTGCTTAAGACAATGAGGACTACGAAAGAGTATCCATAGCCTAATTAGTTTTCGTGTAAACGTATTTATACCTCTTCGCTCAGCGAGGGTGAGATTAGCTGTATGTCCGGTAAATTTTTCAGTAGAAAAGAAGCGTTACAGCCAAAAAGACGTCTGAAAATACGACCGAAATGGGACTGATCGGCAAAACCAAACCGAAGGGCGGCCTCCCCAAAATCCATTTTATCCCGCTTAACAGCGCAAACTACCGACTTGATACGCTTCCAAAGTACATACTCGCTAAAGGGGGCACCGACTTGTTCAATAAACAAATGACGCGTTCGCTCGGGCGATAAATTGATCAAGTCCGCAATCTCTTTTAGCATTATGGTTCGGTGCAGGTTGGCTTCGATATAACTCAGCGCTAAGTTGACCCGTCGGTCTAGCACCGGCGTTGGCTGACTGCGCAGCTTAGGAAAAAGGGTTAAGATAACTTCGTCAGCAAAATCAGCTATGGTTCCGGCCTGTAAAGCCGGGAAGCCGGTGGCCAGCAGGGGTTGAAACGGATCGGTAGCCAGCAAGGACGAAAGGTCGATGTATTTCGACTCGCCAAGCATGGATCGAATAGCCTGACCGATTCGGCCTTCCAGCTCAATAAAGTAGATGAGGACACTCGCTCCCCTGGCATCAGCGCTATGAGGAACATTACTCCCCAGCAAATAACCCGTCACATTGGACAATGCCTCCCCATTGACGACTGCGGAATAGCTTCCGTTAAAGCAGATGACTAGTTTATAACTGTGGAGAATTCGTTCCGGTATGACCGAATTATGATCGACGAAACAGATCGTTTCGGTTAAACTGATAAACCGTTCGGTCGTCGTGCTCATATAGTTCAAGTTGGTAAAGAGTTATGCATGGCAGATAAAGAAGATATTCGATTCAATATATAACCCGTATTAAATGTAGAACCGATTACTTATTAATCGGCTACTTAGACAGGACCACCCGAACTGCTTCGTTGAGATGAACACCTATATAGTCCACGCAACTTTACCAATGTTTTGGTTAGTCCATGCGCGTCTACAAAACAGATTGTTTATGGGTAACGTTAGAAAGTAGCCCACAGGGCTTAATGCCTCCCGCGCTTTGCTCGCCTTTTTAAACCACTTTTGGGCCTCTGTTCAGGGCTTGTATGAAGTGGTTGATCGTAGGATGTTCCCTTAACATATTACTCGTCAAACGTAGTCCCAATTTACTTCTTTATAATTTGACCCAAAGGAAAAGCAACCTGTGTTAGTCAGGCCGACGATCCTTACGACAACCACACCGGCGGACGGGCCTATGCTAAGTCGTTTTGAATCGATCGCTGAAACGGCCGCCCAGGTATTTTTGAACGTTGAAATACACGTACTGAAGTATTCGATTGCATGATAGCGTAGCTAATCGACAGGAATGCCTGCTTGTTGTGAACGTACGGCGCTGGCAGCCCGCTTGTCGCTGGGCTATAATAACACTGAACCCGTAGAACAAATTTAGTATACAAATCGGACAAATCCAGTGTGTCACAAAACTGTACCAGCTGGGTGGATTTAGGGAAATAGATTTCCTGTTGCAGATAGGTGCCATTGGTTTCGCTTTCAATCATCATGGTTGGGCAAACAGACAAGTAGTCGATATCTAGTGGGGCTACATGGGTGTACGATTCCCCGTGTTCGTCGCGTTGGTGTTTCAGAAATTCCGGCTGGCCAGGTAGGTCACGATGCAGGGTGTTGGGGTCATTCAGGGTAAGGCCCGAGTCGCTAATCAAAATCAGCCGCTGTGATGGGCTTACTACTTTGGCCAGTTAGTCTGGCCAGTAGAGCCACCACGTGGGTTGAATCGTTGGCCTACCGCCGATTTGTGGTGATAATCAGCAAAAAAAATTGTTCAGGTAAACCTCCGAATAAAAACAGGACAAGACAGTAAAATTTTAATTGGGGGCACACCCTTCAGTGTTGATAATCACGCCTAAATAGTGACTTGGTAGCCAAGCTCGGTTGGGCTGTTTTTATGTCGTTGTCACTTTTGGTCAAGTTTCGATTTAGTGAACTACCTAATCAGTTTGAGCACAAACGGTACAAACAGCTGTTTTTCAGGAAGAGAAATCATTTCGGGATAAAGAATTAGTGTTCTGGGTATGTTTGCCGATTCGGTGCGACTCGTTCAGTTGATCGTCCATTTCGATTGTGCCACCTGTCAATACCGTTTCGCTCTCTCAAGGGTCTACACTGACAACCGCTCTGATCGTTCAATAACATCACTCGCTAGTCCCTACACAGGTACCCGGCCGATTCGGATCAACTTAGGGGCAGTGATTCTCCAACGAACTGGTGATGGAATAGACGCCGGTACGGTTGACGCCGACTAGGTTCCCACTCGGGTCAACTTGGTAGGTGTAGGCCGTACTGTTCGTCGGCCGACCCGCTTGCTGGTTGTCCGAGGCCGTGAGCAGGCGCTGGGCAGGCTTGCCCAAAAAGGGTTGTAGATAGCGGGAGATGTTAAACCCAAACGGATTGAATTCCAGTAGAAAAGGAATTTTCAACGGATTGGCCTGTTGACCATACCGATTACTGATGGTGCTCACTGACGGAGCCGTTCCCGCTGTTGAAAGCGCGACCTCAATGGTAACTGGGTTGCCATCCTGATAGGTTAGATGCGCTGCTGAATGTTTGATAATTTTAACTCCTCCGGGCGGATAGGAAAATTCATCGGCCTGGTGATTAACCAGGTAGCCCTGGGCGTCGTAAGCAAAGGTGTGGGTGGCCGTCACGGATTCCTGGGTAGTGCCGTTGGCCAACTGGTTATACATCGTCTGCTGAGCCGTTACGGCGTATCCGTCCAGGTTCAGCGTTAAATCATACTGAATCCGAAGCCAGCTTGAGGATGGGTATGTCACATCGATCGTCGCTTTATTACCCTGATAGGTATAGCGGAAATCAGCAGAACCACCAGCCGTGATCGTTTGACTAGCGATCAATTTTCCCGCTTCATCGAACTGATACGTGTACGTGTCGGTATTCTCCCGGATGGTCAGCCGACAATCCGACGCCGGTTCCACGCGCGGTTGGCAGGTTATAAACAGGAGCGTGATCGCTACCCAAAGCTTGGCTAGGTTGGTCATGATGTTATGCGTTTATTACTTTGATCGTCTCCCAATCGGCTGACATCCCAACGGTAACGGGTACAAACAGCCGGTTAACCCGCTCACTAGTTTCCCGTTACTTCACCCGGAACGCTACTTTTTTGAACGTTACGCGCGCATGAGCACCCGCACGGGCTTCGCAGGCATCGTCAACCACATTGAGTGTCATTTCGTTACGGCTAATGGTGTATCGCCAGGTTCCGGGCGTCTCCGTATCACAGGGGCTACCGCCACTCACTTTCTTCCAGGTGAACGTATCACCCTTCGTGGTGTAGGTCATGGTTTCCAGCAATTTCGTCTCAGCCAGGACATTATCCGGAACCGAATACATCCGAATGGTGTCCTTGTCGAACTGCAAAACGATATCCATAACCCGATATAATTGAACCGTGCCTTGCCAGGCCGTACTGGCCAACGTATACTGCGCCTGCGCACCGACTATTACGCCTACACAGGTTAGGCAAGTCAGGATGATTTGTTTTTTCATCTGATATACTAGTACGAGTTTCCTGATCAGGTCAAATCTATTGCGTTAAAACGACTAAATTTGGTAAATAAATAGCTGAATAATAAATATTAAGAGTAATTAGTTGCGTGTTTACAAACTGACATTACCCGTACTATCTCGTTACCTTTAACGGGGACGTATGTTAGTCAACCCGACCCATCGTCACGCCGTCCATGCCCAGGCGTCGCTCGCGGCAAGTGTCCTCCAGAACGCTAAACTGAACCGAGTCATGGGCAAAAAAACTGAGCCGGTAGGTGCCGGTATAGGCCCCGTTGCACGAGGCATATGACAGGCCAAGCGTATCCTGTTGGACGTAATAGCGGCCACGGCCAGAGGCCTTCCAGTTGACAAAAAAGTCCAGCGTACTATCGGCCCGAAAGACGGCTAGTGCCCTTCGGCCATCAGAAAATTCCTGCTGCCAGCGGCCGATCATCGGGTTGGGCAGCAGACTGAACCCTACACGAAGGATCGCTACGCACAGGAGGGTTAGGATGGATGCGTTTGTCATCGATTTGTTAGGTCATGGACGGGTTCCTCCGCCCGCTCTTGGAGTTAGGTGGCTACCTGATTCATGGTTTTATGTTGCTAGTTGACTGGCTGTTGATTGACTAGCGTTGGCCTACGAAGCGGGACTGGTTCTCATTAGCTACAAGTCATTGGTGAAAAGCGCACCAATCTGCCGTCGGTGCCTGTCGATGTGAAAGCGCAGAAACGCAAACCGCTGCCCGATGTCCAGCGGGCCGGAAATGGGGTGGGGATGAATAATGGCGTCCAGATCTTCTCCGTCCACGGCGTAGCTGAACGCTTTCAACAGGGATTGTAAACTCGCCAGCGAAGCACACCAGAACGCCAGTGTCCCGCCCAGGCGCGGGGCGGCATTGGCCGGAACGGTTTCTTTGGGTTGCCAGGTCTGCTCAATCACGTCCTCAATAGAGCGTCCCCGGTTCGTGAGTTCCCCGGACCAGATGGGTGTGCCCTGGCGGTAAGCCTCCAGGGCCCGCCACATGCCCCAGATACCGCCCTGTTCGGCCCAGAACAGGTGTTCGGTGTTCTCCAGGGCGCTCCATACCTCAGGCGTGGGTTTATACTGCGCCTGCTGCTCGGTCAATTGTGTCACCGTGCTGATGTAGCGGGTGCGGGCCGTGGCGATCTCAGACAGAAGGGGTTTCAACTGGGGATGCATCGAAATGGGTTTATTGGCTGGGTTTAGCAGGATTGTTTGTGTTCAGCCGAAAGCGCCCCAACTTCTGCCATGTGTAGTTGGGAATCGGGTGAGAATAGTCATTGATAACGAGCCTTCATGAGTCGTTTGGCGTGTTTAAGCTAATCCTGTTCAAAATATAGACCCAATCAGCGTTAACAGCAGGACGATACCGATGAGCAGTCCCCATGCCCGCCAGAAACGTCGGCTTGTTCGTCGGCGTTGGTCGGGCGTCATCTGCCGAAGTTTCCGGATTGGTTTTTCCCGAAGGCGACCCAGGAAAAAGAGGCCGCCCGCCAGAAAACCTAAGCCCAGCAGGTAAACCACGGCTGCCAGAAATCCGTAACCCGAGCAGGCGATGCTACAGGCCAGGGCCATCGATCCGTACAACAGAACTAAGCTCAGTACAAACAACAGCACAAACCCGACCCGCTTGCCGGTCTGTCGCTCGGTCTGGCCCGTGTTCGCTGCAATTATCAACTGCCTGACTGGCCGCAGGGTGTCGGGCCGGATGAGCGTATCGGCCCGGCTCTCAATGATCCGACTCCCCCACGCGCTGGCCAGTACGTCGTGCGGCTGGGGGCGGGGGGTCATCAGTCCTGCTACTAGCCCGAATAAGAGAAAATTGCCCAGAAATGCCCCGAACAGGCAGCGTCGCCGAAACCAATAACCGCCCGCGCTGGTGTAATACAGCCACCGAACGGCCACGGCCCAACCAACCAGCACCGTAACACCAGCGAGCAGCCCGGCCGTTGGTACGTTGTCCAGCAGGGTAGCCCCCAGCACGAAGCCGTTGAGGGCGTTAGCTACGTCAAACAGGATGATTAGGGCAATGGCAAGCGGGGCGTGTCGGCTGGCCCATTGGGAGAGGTTCTTCATCAGATTAGTGGCTCAAACGGTGGTATCAATCGGTAATACACCGTGGTCTCGTCGGTTTCTAAGTGGCTCATGCCCAATCGATTCATTACCCGTACCGACGCCTGGTTTGGCAGGTCCGTTGCTGCGATAATCCCGGTAAACCCTACGGTTTCAAATCCGTAACTGAGCATAGCGCGGGCAGCTTCGGTGGCTAAACCCTGACCCCACCAGGCGGGCAGCAACCCATAGATAAGTTGCAGCGGGTATTTCAAGTGCTCGAATCGCCAGTAGCCACAAAAGCCGATAATGGGTCGTTGATCAGTTTGTCGAATGGCCCACAAGCCGTAACCTTGGTTCTGGAACATGCCCAGGCTTCCCTCGATCACAGACGCCGTCCAGGTCTCCTCCACGATCCGTTTATCCAGCAGGTAACGCCGGATGTCCGAATCGGTAAACAGGGCGTGCAGTTCAGCCAGATCGGTTTTGGCAAAAGGTGTCAGCGTCAGCCGGTTAGTTTGAAGAGTCAGTAAGGCCATGGTTATTGACTATGTTTTCTTCGTCGATGTAGCCTTCACCAGGAAGCGCTTGTCGGTCAGCGACCGCAAGAATTCTTTCAGATCCCCTTTCTCCTGTGGGGTGAGTCCTAACGGTTTGGCTAGCAGCGGGTCGCGGTTGATGGCGCCCGGCACCCGCTGGTCGGGGGCATTGTAATGATTGATGACCTCGGCCAGCGTTTTGAACATCCCGTTGTGCATATAAGGTGCCGTCAGGGCCACATTGCGTAAGGGGCCGATCTTGAACTTGCCCAAATCAGCCGTCCGCTTGGTGATTGCGGCCCGGCCACTGTCGGCCAGGGTTTTGCCATCGAAGAGGCCAATGTTGCGAAATTCCGAACTATTAAAGTCGGCCCCGAAATGACACTGCACGCAGTTGGCTTTGCCATTGAAGAGGGCAAAGCCCCGCTTGGCCGATTCACTCACGGCCGCTTCGTTATCGTTCATTCGCCAATCATCCAGGGGTGATTCGGCCGTTTCCAGGGTTTGCTCAAACTCGGACAGCGCTTTGGCCAGATTGGTTTTGGTGGGCAGCTCCCCAAATACCTGCTTAAAATAAGCCCGGTATTTTCGGTTAGCATTCAGGCGTTTGATGGCCAGATCAACGGGCAAATCCATTTCATCGGGATTAGCGATGGGGATCAGCGCCTGCTCTTCCAGGGTAGCGGCCCGCCCGTCCCAGAAGAAGTTCGCCTGCAAGCGCATATTCATGGCCGAAGGGGTATTGCGTTTACCTTGGCGGCCAAACACGCCCAGACTCAGCGCTGCCGTATCGGCAAAGGCGAATTCTTCCCGGTGGCAGCTCGCGCAACTGATGGTGCGGTTGCGCGAGAGAATGGGATCAAAAAACAAGCGCTTGCCCAAACTCATTTTGTCCATGGGCGGCTCGGTCACCAGCGTAGCGCCCACCAAAACGAAGGCGATAAGAGCGATTAGGAGATAGGGGTAGGTTTTCATGGCTTACCGGTAGTAACCCGACCAAGCGCCAGGGTGGGTACCGTCTCCCGGCGGTCCCGACAGGTATCCAGAATCGCGGTGAATCGAACCGAATCAGAGTTTAAAAACTGCAATCTATAGCTACCGAAGTAAGTCGGGTTACACTTACCGTCGGTGACCCCAATCGTATCCTGCCGGACGTAATAGCGACCCGTTAAATACGACTTCCCATTGACGAACCCGTCGTAGGTACCGTCAGGCCGGAAATTGAATCGTAGCGTTGCTCCGTCTATTTGCTGCCGCCAGCGCCCGACCACTGGGTTTGGAGGATCAATGACAAAAGACGACAGGACTACTAGCCCAATGAAGCCTACGGTGAGGGTTAATCTTTTTTTCATGATCGATGTGACTGTTTATCTCATTCATTTCCATACTGTTTCCGTCAGGGCTTGGCTGCTTTAACCGCATCGGCGGACCGCCTACCCACGGTAAAGTTGTGCAGATCACCGTTACGCCCCTTACAGGTATCCCGAATGGTAACGAACCGAACAGAATCAGGGGCATAAAAGCTAAGTTTGTAGGTACCATAGTAAGTCAGATTGCAACTGACGTCGGCCATCCCCAGGGTGTCCTTTCGGACGAAATAGTTTCCGTGTGTAAAGGCTTTGCCGTTAATGAACACATCAAACGTACTGTCGGCCCGAAAAACGAACAGCGCGGTTGCTCCTTTATAGAGCTGTTGCCAACGGCCTACCAGCGGGTTAGGCGGGCTGATCAACGATAGGGCGGTCAGGGCGATGCCCACCAGGGGTATGATGAATGCTTTTTTCATGGACCACTCGGGGAAAAACTGTATTGACAGGTTATGGATAGAGGTAGCTCGTCAGGGTTTGACTACAGGGACTGCATCGGTGGACCGCCGACCGGCAGTAAACTGGTGCATGTCACTCCGACGTCCGTTGCAGGTGTCGGCAATCGCCGTAAAGCGGACCGAATCGGGCGCGAAGAAATCAAGTTTGTACGTACCGTAGTAGTCCATATGGCAAGCCGGGTCAGCCAGGGCAAAGGTGTCCTGTCGAACCGTGTATTTGCCGCTGGTGAACACTTTATTATTGATGAAAATATCGAAGGTATTGTTCGCTCGAAAGACCAGTAACGCGGTAGCTCCTTTCACCGTTTGCTGCCAGCGTCCTACCAGGGTATTGGGCGGGGTGACAAATGATAGAGCAGTCAGGGCGATGAGGGACAGCAATAAGATACGTACTTTTTTCATGGATGGTTAGCTTGGGTTAAGTACTGGTTTTATACGTTTCGCTATTGACATACGCTTGTGAATTGGCTAGAAGCCTTGATCATTTACTTTAGTCGTTAAAGGCCCTGATTTGGGTAACAGTAGATACTCCATCACAGAGCCCCGACCCGTTCATTGCGAATGGGTACACCAATTCGTTCGTCTCCTCGCAGCTAAACAGCAGGAAATGGTTTATTACTACAGGGAATGAAGACGGTGACCGCTTACAAGACCGTAGAGACGGCATTAAGCGCTACTGGGCGAACGGCTACCGACTGGAAGAAACACGTAGCCATATATAGGACGACGCCAATCTCGACAAAGAAGGCTCCTTTACGAATCCAGTCGGTTTGCCACAAACGCTCCATCAGCGCTGGGGTATAGTTACCCTGATCAAACTGTGTTTCAATGGGCACCTGAAACAAGATAGTCGATGTCCAGGCTAGTATGGCGCATATCAGCGCAGCCCCAAGCGTCCATTTGGGAACGCTTGGTGGCCGGTTAAAAAATAAAGCGAGTAGGGCAATATTACCCAGTAGAATCGGCCCCACCAGGCACGGTAATACGTTTTGGCTGGTGGCCTGGTGCCAACGCGCAAAGTCGGCGGGAGGGATCGAGCGGCCCAGATCGGCGTAGCTGAGGTACTCGACAAATTCATTCATCATGCCCCCGCCGAAGCAGTAAAACGTTAGTAGTAAGTAGGCCAGAAAGACCCGATAAGGTGAATGCGACTTGGTTTCCATGTTGTGATTAAGAAAAGGGTACTGGTCGGATTAGGACCGGCGAAACGACACCACAAAGGAAAACAAGCCGCTCGTAAGTGGCTTTCGCGTACGTTGCAAATGCATTCGAAAACGTTGCAACGGCTGCTTTTTAGCCTGTTTAGCGCACTTTCGGGGCCTGGCGGAGGGAATCAGGATACGGATGTGTCTACGTTCTTTTTCACTTCGCTGGGGGCGTAGCCGAAGTGGCGGGAGAAACTGGTGGAAAAACTGGCCGGGTTGCTAAAGCCAACCAAGTAGGCTACTTCGGATATGGTTGCTACGTTGCGGGTCAATAAATCCAACGCTCGTTGCAGTCGAACGATGCGAATTAAATCGCCGGGCGACTGGTTGATGAGCGCTTTGAGTTTGCGGTGAAGCTGGGTACGACTCAGGCCCACTTCGTCGCTGAGTTGATCGACACTGAAGCTTTCATCGTCCAGACGTTCCAGGATCGCTGCTCGAACACGATCCAGGAACGCCTGCTCCATCGACGGTAAGGCCGAGTCTGTGGTAGGCCAAATATTGTCCTGGCTATATCGTTCCCGGAGTTGCCGACGAGTGGTGATTAAGTTCGTAATCTGAGCCAGTAGCTCCCGCTGGTGAAACGGCTTGGCCAGGTAACTATCGGCCCCTATTTGCAACCCCTCGATCCGGCTGTCCAGGTCGGCTTTGGCCGTTAACATCACGATGGGAATGTGGCTGGTGCGCTCGTCCTGCTTCAAGGCCTGGCACACCTGGTAGCCATCGAGTTTGGGCATCATCAGGTCGGTAATGACCAGATCCGGTATGTCCTGCTGGGCGAGTCGAAGGCCATCCTCCCCGTTAACGGCTTCGCTGATTCGGTACTGATGCGTTAGGGACGAGCGGATGAATTGACGCACCTCGTCATTATCTTCGATCAGCAGAAGTTGGGGCGCGTCGGCGACTTCGGGCGATGGGGGGAGCGGGGCGGGCACGGGTGGTATCTCGCCGTACGAAGCGGGCAAGACTGGCTCTTTACCCGTTTGAACGGGTTGCTCCTGACGGACAGGTAGCCGGACCGTGAGGGTGGTACCAACACCCTCGTCACTGTCGATGTGAATCCGGCCACCGTGCAACTCGACTAGTTCTTTGGTGAGGGCCAGCCCAATACCGAAACCTTCCTGCTCACGGGTGTTGGAGGCATCCACCTGGTAGAACTGATCGAACACGTAAGGAAGTTTAGCAGTCGGAATACCAACGCCTGAGTCCCGAACGACCAACGTAGCCCATGGTTCCTCTTCTCCGACAACTTCATGGGTTAGCCCCACAAATACCTCGCCCCCGGCTGAGGTGAACTTGATGGCATTAGAAAACAGGTTGTAGAGTATTTTTTCGATCTTGTCCCGGTCCAGGTCCATCGCCAACTGGTCGCGGTTGGCCGTCACGTGCAGCGCGATTTGTTTCTGATGGGCCAGTGACTCAAACGAAAGCAGGGTGCCCTTTACTAAACTCACCAGATCGACGGCTGTGGGGGTTAGCTGGGTTTTGCCCGCTTCTAACTTACTCAGATCGAGCAGTTGATTGATGAGTTGGAGCAACCGCTTGGCGTTTCGATGCAGGAGCCCCACCTGCAGTTTGGTTTGGGGTTCTTCTGTTTGGGCCAACACTTGTTCAGCCGGGCCAAGCATTAAGGTTAGGGGGGTGCGAAATTCATGAGTCAGGTTGGTAAAAAAGCGGGATTTGATGGTGTCGATCTCCCGGAGTTTGTCGGCCTGCTGCTGAATCTTTTCGGTTCGCTCCTGTACGGTTTGCTCCAGTACCTCATTCTGCTCGGCCACTAATTTCAGCTTTTCGGCTTCCTGGGCCAGGGTCTTTTGGGAGAGCGCTTGTATTTCGACCAGCTTGGTTTCCAGGGTTCGGCTCGTAAAGGCAAACTCAAGGCCCAGATACAAGGAGATGGCCACGGGAATACTCAGATACCCCACGTTGTAGGGGAGGTGGAGGTACAGATAATACACCCAGTTACCCGTCAGAAAGAGTTGCTGGTAAGCGGTTGATCGAAACGAGAAGGGAAGCGAAAAAGTATACATACTGGTGAACACCAAGGCAATGATTACACCCCGCATGATAATACTGGCTCCCCGTTGCTTTTGCCTGACCGCTAGCACGGCTAGGCGGATTGACTCGCCCAAACAAACCAGGTAATACAATTCGTGGCCAATTCTCAAACCCCAGGCGTAGGGCCAGACGGTTAGGGGAATATTCACCAGACACCAACCAAACAGCAACCAGTAGGAGAAACCTAGTGGTCGTTTAAACAAACTATACAGGGCATTCAGTTGGAGCAGGTGAAACAGATTGGTTAAAATAGCGATGGCGATGAGTCGGCCCTGCAGCGAGTCAACGGACTGGGCACCCAATTGGGTTTGCAGATAGTAGGTTACCATACTGCACAGCGAAAACAGGGTAAAATACAGATTGGCTCGCTGGACGGGATAGTAGAGGAAAAAAGCCAGGTGCAGGATGGCCAGGATGAAGAAGATACCCGTTTTCGCAAAATCAAGCGGTAATATGCTTAAACCGTAGATGCGATAGAATCTGACCGCGTTGGTGACATTATTGATGCGAGCCTGAAACAGCGCATTCTTTCCGATAAATTCAGTCGTGTAGAGCAAATCCTTGTCATAAGCAAACCGAACGGCCAACGTTTGCAGTGAATCTCCGCTTAATGACAAGGAAACTGGTTCATTTCTTGGATTATAGGTCTGGGTTGCCTGCCCATACTTATTAATTTGTCCGAAGCGATGCACAAGATGACCATTTAGGAAAACTTCAGAAGCTCCAGTCTGACTAATCAGACAAGCCAATGACTCAGTTAGCACCGTAGGCTTAATCACCAATTGCAATCGAAACCAGCCTACCCCTGCTTGCCGAACATCGGGCAGTTCCATAATGTCTTTAGTGGGGTCGATGCCTTGCCAGGAGCGATCATCATATGCTGGATTCGCCCAATTCGGGTTATCGCCCGCTTTCCACCGCCAGCCCTGATTGAGAAGCACGCCTTGTAGAGGCAGACTGTCAATCGTCATTCTGCCCGTTGCTACGCGTAAGGGTTGCGCCTGACTGAAGCTCACCGCTATGGCCATCCAGCCTAGGGTGCACCAAACGAGCCAAATTCTGTTTCGGTAGGTATCCACTAACTTGTCATTCATACTTGGCTAGAAACAAGTGGGGCAAGTCCGGGAAGTTGCCGAAATCAAGTTAGTTATTCTTGCTGGTAGTTCCCTCACTCATTTCCTTTGTGTTAGCCACCGGTACTCAGGGGTTCCCACTTAAAGCTAAATGGATGGCTATTTGAGCGTTGGATTTAGTTCAAAAAAAGACTAAATCGTCTTGGGCTGCATTTAGTTAGGTAGCTATGGAACGGACAAGAGATAGACCAATTATGACCAACTATTGGTTTTGTGCGAGCTCTGCGTTCGTCATCGTCATACATCATTCTAGAACGAACCGCTTCGTCCAATAAAAGGGTAGTTTATTTAAACTACATGGCCTGTAATATTTTGTCTATGAAGGACATAGTTGAAGTTTGCAGTCCATGAAAATCGTTCACAAAACCCTCCGTTAAAATACACCGATGCCTGTATAGTAGATCAGTTTGGCAGGATAGAAGAAACGAAAGGCCCTCGGGTAGATGGCTGCGTGCAGATAGCAATATGGCGAATTTGAGAAGCAAGGCGTATTTGGCTGGTTAGATCAAGGTCCTGAGTATTATTACACCCGATACCGACTAAGCCACTCGTCTAACTCTCTCCAGTTTGGCATATAGTGAGATAGCTCGGCCCAGAATTCTTTGGCGTGACTTTTCACCTTCGTGTGGCACAGTTCGTGCACGATTACGTAGTCGATGAGCGTGTAGGGAAGTTTGATCAGATCGGGGTTGAGGATAATGGCATTGGTACGGGTGCAACTGCCCCAGCGTTTGCTCATCTGTCGGAACTTCAGTTCCTGATAGGGGAGGACCGTCTTAGCAGACCACTGACGGACGCGTACCGTTAATTTCTCGTGCGCCGTGGCCCGAAAAAAGGCATCTAATGCCTGATGAATAATCGGTTGACTATTGAGCGTCGGGTTGACTTGTATTCGGAAGCGAGATTAATTTTAATCAATGTGGACTTTATCTAACGTAGCGTTAGTAACCACTTCGGTGTAATAATACTTGCCAACAAATTGTCCAGTCGTTGGGCCAATGGTTTAAAGAAATCGGGGTTGCGGTCCATGCCCACTTTAATGGTGTATTTGAGCTGGTTACGCATCTTCAATTCCTTCGTAGCCGGTGAAGCATTCAGGATGTCGGCCCGGAATTTGTCGCGGTCGATAATGGACACGGGTTCGGCCAGTAAGTTTTCGACTCCTTCGGCAATCAGGTGCTTGTTGATCAGGACCTGAAGCATTAGGCTCTCGTCGGCACTGACTTTCAATTCCTCGTCATCGGGGTAGGCATTGCGGGCTTTCAGTTTGATTTCGTTGAATAGCTTGAAATCCGCTTCGTACTTCATGGCCGCTACGTTGGGCAGCACAATTCTGCTCGACTTATTGAATGTCTTCAGCAACTCTTTGAACGTATCGTGGTGGTGAATTGGCTCAACGTAGCGGACAAACGCGTCGATGAACACATCGCGCTGGTAATGACGATCCACTTTGATGAGTTTGGCGAACGTAATAAGTTTGGCATGATTCAGTTCCAGCTTCGGAATTTCGTCGGGGCGGAGATCGCCCGAGAAGATGTCCAGGGCCTGCATCAGCGAGGCCGTGATGCCGAAATAGTCGATAATGAAGCCAGCGGCTTTGCTGCGGTACGTTCGGTTGACGTGGGAAATGGCCTGCAATAAGTTGTGCTCGCGAAGGGGTTTGTCTAGATAGAGGCTTCAGCTTCCTCGCGGGAATAATCTTCGCGCGCTATGATGGCTTCGACTTCCTCCTCGAACCACGTCATTGGCACGTTTAAGGAACAGCATCCCGAAGATGTAATTTTTTAAAATCGGAGCTATCAATGCTGCCCCGCAGGATATTGGCCGAATCCCAAAGCTAGGATTAGAGGGTTTGTAAGTCTAGTTTGGGCATAGTTGGAAACGAAGGAACCGTATGGATTACGTTGTTTAAAGCAACGTGTATTGTCCTTTTTAACGTATCGTTTTGAAATAGATCGTGAATACAGCCTAAAGATGGCTAAGGGTCGACTGTGCTAGCTGATCAATTAGAGACGAAATAAAAGTGAAAAAGCCCAATACGCTAGGTATGTGGGCTTTCTGTCAAAAGTGGTAGTCTCGACGGGAATCGAACCCGTATCAAGCGTTTAGGAAACGCTTATTCTATCCGTTGAACTACGAGACCAAAAAAGGAGCGGTCATGTTGACCGCTCGCTTATGAATGCAAAATTGCCGAAAATCTGTTAACCTGCCAAACCGTCGCTGTATTCAGCCGATTCGCTGAGCGGCACATGAACCCAGTTGGGATAAATGTAGTAGTGCTTCTCTTTTACCAGATCATAAAGCAACTCGCGGAGTTCGCCAATGTTCTCGCCCGTTTCGGCCGAAATAAACGCTACGTAGTCTGCCTTTTGGGCCAGATACGTTTTCTTGAGGTATTCCAGGGCCGTTTTCCGACGTACCGCTACCGGAATAATAACTTCCTCACGCAGGCCATCCTCCGTAAATTCGTCCTCAGCGCTTGTCTCGTCGGTCTCTGTCCACTCCTCTTTTGGCACAAACCGGTCCATTTTATTGAAAACCAGCACCATAGGCTTGTCGGCCGCTTTGATGTCGGCTAACGTAGCATTGACGACTTCAATCTGCTCTTCGAAATTCGGATGCGATACGTCCACTACGTGAACCAGAATATCGGCTTCCCGTACTTCGTCGAGCGTCGACTTAAACGACTCGATCAGCATTGTCGGTAATTTCCGGATAAAACCAACGGTATCGGTCAGCAAAAATGGAACGTTGCCAAGCGTTACTTTGCGAACGGTCGAATCGACTGTAGCAAACAACTTGTTTTCGGCAAAAACATCAGTTTTAGCCAGCGTCCGCATGAGCGTTGACTTGCCTACGTTGGTATAACCGACCAGCGCCACCCGTACCAGACGGTCGCGCTCTTTCCGGCGAGTAACACTCTGTTTATCGATCTTGGCCAGTTTCTCTTTTAAAAAAGAAATCCTGTCTTTCACAATCCGACGGTCCGTTTCAAGCTCTTTCTCCCCCGGTCCACGCATCCCCACACCCCCTTTCTGGCTGGTTAAGTGACTCCACATGCGGGTCAGACGGGGATACATGTACTGGTATTGGGCCAACTCGACTTGCACCCGCGATTGGGCCGTTTGCGCACGCATCGAGAAAATATTCAGGATGAGCAAGCTGCGGTCAAGCACTTTGACATCTTTGAAACTATCTTCCAGGTTTCGCACCTGCGACGGTGTCAGGTCATCATCGAAAATGATGGCATCAACCGGATTGTCAAGAATATAGGTCTGGATTTCCTCCAGCTTTCCCTTACCGACAAAGGTGCGGTTATCGGGATGTTCGAGCTTTTGGGTAAACGTTTTGATCGTTTTAACACCCGAGGTTTCGGCCAGAAACGCTAACTCGTCCAGGTACTCTTTTGTCTGATCGGCGGTCTGCTTCTGCGTAATCAGCGCGACCAGAACGGCGGTTTCTTCGGGTTTATGGGTATCGTTCATGTAAATTCTTAAGGATAATTAGGTAATTTATAGCTTTGTAATAAAGGACTCCGGGTTGCGTCAGGGCTAATAACCCGACTCCACTACGTCGAATGGCCTCTTACAGATTAACTATAAGCCTGTAAATAATAACGGGTCATTTCGGGTAAAAGTTTCGGCGGTAACGAAGCCTGAATGAACAGCTTACGTTACACCTGAACTGTTTTCCATCGGCCGCGCCGAAATACTAAAACGGCAATACCGGCCAGCAATGTTTCGCTGATCGCTACCGACCAGAATACACCCGGCGGTCCCCAGTTCAGGGTATGGGCGAGGGTATAGGCCAGCGGAATTTCAACGACCCAAAAGCACACAATGTTGATGATCGTAGGTGTGCGAGTATCGCCCGCTCCGTTGAGAGCCTGACTTAGCACCATACCATACGCCATAAACAGGTAGCCGAGGCAAAATACCTGGAGGCATTCGACCGCAATGGCCACAACGTTCGCATTGTTGTCGAAAAGGCCCACAATGGTTGCCGCGCCCAGGTAAAACCCAAGCCCAACGGCCGCCAGAAAAAGCATGTTGCAGAAAGCCGCCCGCCAGGCGGAGGTTGCTGCACGTTCGGGCTGACCAGCCCCCAAATTCTGCCCAACCAACGTAGCAGCGGCATTGGCCATGCCCCATGATGGCAGAATCGTGAACACAATAATTCGGATGGCGATGGTATAGCCCGCCACTACGTCACTGCCGAATGTCGACAGAATGCGCGTCAGGAATATCCAGCTGGCTGAACCCACCAGAAACTGACTTGTGCCGCCCACCGCCAGACCGAGCAGATGCCGGATAATTCCTGTATCGGGTGAAACGTCAGACCGGAGAACCTGTATGACACCTTTTACGCGGGTAAGCGCGTAGAGTTGGTAGAGGACACCGATGCTACGTCCCGCGGTTGTCGCAACGGCCGATCCCATGACGCCAAGTTCAGGAAACGGACCCAGTCCGAAAATGAATACCGGACAAAGCGCAATGTTTATGCCATTGGCGATCCATAATGATTGCATCGCTACAGAGGCATCGCCCGAACCGCGTAGGCAACCGCTTAATGTATACAGGAGCATGATGGCGGGTGCACTGGCAAAAATCATTCGGGTAAATCCTACACCGTTGGCAATGAGCCGTTCATCGCCACCCATTAGCCGGAGAATGTCTTCGGCAAACACAAAACCCACTACGCCCATAATCAGGCCGAGCCCAAGCGAAACCAGGATCACCTGCCCAACGGCCATACTAGCACCCCGCACATTTTTCTCGCCGATTCGACGGGATACTAAGGCAGTTGCCGCCGTACTGAGGCCAATGGCCACGGAGTAGACCAGCGTTAGTACCGATTCGGTGAGGCCCACGGTGGCGATGGCCTGCGTGCCGATTTTAGCCACAAAAAATACATCGACGACCGCGAACAGCGATTCCATTACCATTTCCAGAATCATCGGAACCGACAATAGGAAGATGGCCCGGTTAATACTGCCGGTTGTAAAATTGGTTTCTGTACCGCGCAATGCAGCCAGGAATAACCGAAAGAATTTGGTCATTGAAACAAAAAACTATGCCGTAGCCTTAGGGGCTACTGACAGCGTACTGGATACTATGAAAGTAAGTGTGGCTACCCGGCTGGTCCGATAGATCGGCGGGTGGCAGAAACCAGGAGAGGAAAAGAAAAACCTCCGAAGGGTTTTTAAGCGAGGAAAATCATGGGCTTTGACGGACCGCCGTTGCGGACGCAGTTAAGGTTGCAAATCTACGGATTTCTTTTAGCGAAATCCAAATTCGTTTGAGTAAACGGTAGTACTTTAAGGGTAACTTATTGATAATTAGATGGTTTATAATTGTTCGTTTACGCCAGCCCGGTTAGAAAGTCAAACGTGAACGTGCGACCAAAAATCCGTTTGAGCAAAAGAGTTTTACTACGTTTACTGACTACGGGCAGCAAACCATAATGAGCTTGTGTAGTTAACCAAGTATGAATACGTCCCACCCTTTTCTACATGAGATTGATGATTATCTACATACTGAGTTGGCAACGGCCCGATATCCGGACGATGAGCAGGGTGGTATTTATCATTCATCCGAACGTCCGGTAAAGCGGCTTGGTCTGTTGCTGGAACCCTTTTCCGGACTGCCTGTCTGGGTAAAGGAGACCCAGGTTGACGGACTCTGGATACATCGTCACTGGCAACTTGATTTGACCGCTCTTCCGCCCGACGTAGGTATCGTGGCCCATCATTTGCCTTTCGATGAAACATTGACAATTGGGTATAATCTGCGGCTGTCCAGAAAACTTGGCGCTATTGGTGACCCTGAACCGTTGGGTTATAAACAGAGTAATTCCTCAACAGGTGAGCTACTTCCAGATCGTCCGATTGGCATGTTGATTGATGTAGCGCGTCATGAGTTTGATATATGGCTGGATACATGCAAACGTATTTTTGGTGGATATGAACGGGCAGAAGCCGGGCTGGATTCAGTTGTAGAGCAAGCAACTAGCTACCGAGTGGCGGTTGTCGGTGCGATGACGGATGCGCTTGTTCGCGAAGCTGCCGAACGGGGCGCTCAGGTTTACCTGACGGGTGCGTATCGTAAACCTGCCCAACAAGCGGTCGATGAATGTGGTATGGCCGTTGTGGCTGTTGGCCATCGACGGAGCGAAGAATGGGGCCTGAAAGAATTAGCTGATTTATTGCATGAACGCTGGTCAATTGACTGCTACATTCATCAATCAACGGCAATAAGCAGACTTTAAGCAATCGTACGCGGATCATCTGCCACTCGTGTATTGTCGTAGAAGGTATCCATCAGCGTCATGTCTTCGTCGGAAATGCTGAAATCCAGTACGTTGAAATTTTCCTGAATGCGTTCGCGCTTCACCGATTTTGGGATTGTAACGACGCCATGTTGAATTGACCACCTGACCAGCATCTGATACGTTGATTTACCATATTTTTCCGCCAGTGCGATCAACTTTGGATCATCCCGTTTCTTGCCCCGCACCATAGGCGCATAGCCTTCGGGCTGAATGTTTTTATCACGACAATAAGTAATCACCTCAGGTAAATAGCTGTAGGGACTGAATTCTACCTGATTGATAGCAGGTATGATGCGGGCCTCGGTTAAAAGTTCATCTATATGGGCTGGATAATGATTGGAGACGCCAATAGCGCGGGCGCGGCCGTCGGCATAGATTTTCTCCAGTGCCCGCCAGGTTTCGTGCCGGTGTTCCTTGATGGGCCAGTGAATAAGATACAAGTCGATCACATCAAGTCGCAGCCGTTCCAAACTCCGGTTAAAGGCACGTAGTGTGCGGGTATACCCCTGGTCATCGTTCCAGACTTTGGTTGTAATAAAAATATCGCTTCGGGGAATACCACTTTCCCGGATAGCATCGGCTACCTCGCGTTCGTTGTTGTAAGCCGTGGCTGTATCAATCAGGCGGCAACCCGCTTCCAGCGCCCACTCGACGGCCTGCTGCACCTCGCTGATATTCTTCGGGGCATGAACTCCAAGGCCCAGCAGGGGCATTTCAACGCCATTGTTAAGAGTCGTAGATGGTATTTTCATTGACTATCGTATGGTTCTGCTAGTAGAAGACTAAAATCAGCTAAGATGTTTTGTAAAGACTATGCTTTCGGGATTCCTACGTTCGATTGACCCGTAAATCGTAGTGAAGATCATTTCCTTAGGCAATCATGCTCGTTCATTTAATTAATTTTTTAATCTTTTTTTAATTTAATTAAATCCGTTTGATGCGTACAGCCGTATAGTCACTTGTCAATCAATAACTCCTTATAACGGTATGACTATGCTTTACAAAAAACAAGTTCGAAGCCTCCTGGGTATCCTGGCTGTTAGCTCATTATTACTCCTGAACGCGTGTCAGGATCACCGTTTAGCGCCCGACCCGGCTACGGTTCCTGATGTTACGGTATATGCTCTGAACGATGCCAATCAACTCCTGCGATTCAGCGTTCGCACGCCCGGTACTACAGTTCCGGTATCTATTTCGGGGACAAACCAGGATGAACGTATTCTGGCTATCGATTTCAGACCCGCTACCGGGCAGCTTTATGGCGTGAGTAACCAGAGCCGCATGTTCGTGATTAATCCGATGACAGGGGCAGCACGAGCACTCGGTATGTCGGCCTTTAGCCCCGCTATTTCTGGCACAATGGTTGGTCTGGATTTCAATCCAACGGTTGATCGTATCCGACTGGTTACCAATACCGGTCAGGATTTGCGCCTGAATCCTGAAACAGGGGGCTTAGCGGCTATTGACGGCGCTATTAATGGTGTATCGGGCGCTATGATTACGGAAGTAGCTTATACCAATAATAAAGCAGGAGCGACAACGACAACGCTGTATGACATCGATCCCGCAACGGACCGGCTCTACATTCAAAATCCACCAAACAACGGTACGTTAACCGACGTTGGACCACTGGGCCTGGACATTACGGGAGCGGCTGGTTTCGATATTTCACCAACCGATAATACGCAAGGGCTGGTGGCTGTCACGTTTAACGGTGCATCAGAATTGCAGCAGATCAACCTATCTACGGGCCGTTTACAAAAATTGGGTAATCTGCCTGGCACGATCATTGGTCTGGCTATTCCGACAGAACCGGTCGCCTACGCCATCGAAGGTACCAGCAACCTGCTGGTCTTCAATCCAATGAGTCCAACCCCGGTTTCTAAAACAATTGCGGGTTTGCAGTCGGGCGAATCGCTGGTCGGTATTGATACCCGCCCGTTAAATGGACAATTGTTGGCCCTGGGAAGCTCCAGCCGACTATATTCAATTGCGGTTACGGCTACGACTAGCTGGAGCGCTGTTGCCGTTGGTAGTGCAGGTGCATTTACCTTATCCGGTACGGATTTCGGGTTTGATTTCAACCCCACTGTAGACCTTATTCGAGTGGTTAGCAACACCGGGCAGAACCTGCGTTTGAATCCAAATAATGGGACGTTAACCGCAACAGATGGAAACTTAAACCCCGGTACGCCTAACATATCGGCTGCTGCTTACACAAACAACTTCGTAGGAACAGCCACTACGATGTTGTACGATATCAATATTATTCCTGGTAGCAGCGCTGTTTTATACACGCAAAATGCCAACCCCGGAACATTAACGATGGTCGGACCATTGGGTGTGGATGCCGAAAGCGCCAATGGATTCGATATTGGCGGCATGAGTAATACCGCCTATGCCTTACTACGTGTCGCTGGCTCAACCAAAGTATACTCGATCAACCTGGCCAGCGGAACCGCTACGGCGGGTGCAACCCTGCCAGGAAATCCAACGGTTCGTGGTTTCACGCTCGGCTTAGGGTTCTAAGCAGCCAGTTTGTTACGTTGAATGGCCCGCCTTGTCTGAGACAAGGCGGGCCATTACGTTTAGAATCAAGCATTTATGTCGGGAAATTCTACCGACTCAAATACAAATTTCTTTCGGAGTACACTTTCTGGAAGAAATCATCGGTTAAATCGTCGATGAAGTAAATGCCCTCACCGGTCGATTTCATTTCGGGGCCGAGTTCCTTGTTCACATTCGGGAACTTGCTGAACGAGAACACCGGAATCTTGATCGCGTAGCCTTTTTTAACCGGGTTGAACTTGAAATCCTTTACCTTTTTGTCGCCCAGCATCACCTTCGTAGCATAATTCACATACGGCTCCTGATAGGCTTTGCAAATGAACGGTACTGTCCGGCTGGCACGTGGGTTGGCTTCGATGATGTAAACGACCTCATTCTTGATAGCAAACTGAATATTGATCAGCCCGACGGTTTTGAGTGCAACGGCAATCTTGCGGGTGTGTTCCTCAATCTGCCGGATCACATTATCGCTCAGATCGAAGGTTGGCAATACGGCATACGAATCGCCGGAGTGGATGCCCGCAGGTTCGATGTGCTCCATAATGCCGATGATATACACATCTTCACCGTCGCAAATGGCGTCGGCCTCAGCTTCGATGGCGTTTTCGAGGAAGTGGTCGAGTAGGATGTTATTATCCGGAATATCTTCCAGAATCTTCATCACATGCTGTTCCAGTTCGTTCTCGTTGATGACGATTTTCATGTTCTGACCGCCCAGTACGTAGCTTGGACGCACCAACAGCGGGAAACCTAGTTCGCGCGATAATTCCAGCGCTGCTTCCGATTCACGTACCGTACCGAACTTAGGATAAGGAATATTCAGCGTCTTCAGCATTTCCGAGAAATGTCCACGATCTTCAGCAAGGTCGAGGGCTTCCCAGCTCGTACCAATGATTTTGATGCCGTAGCGAGTCAGCTTTTCGGCCATTTTCAGCGCCGTTTGCCCGCCTAACTGCACAATTACGCCCTCGGGCTGCTCGTGCATGATGATCGCGTGAACATGTTCCCAGAAAACCGGCTCAAAGTACAGCTTATCGGCAATGTCGGGGTCGGTTGAAACAGTTTCCGGGTTGCAATTGATCATGATCGTTTCATACCCCGCTTCCTTAGCGGCCAGTACGCCGTGTACGCACGAATAATCGAACTCGATACCCTGTCCAATCCGGTTTGGCCCCGAACCCAAAATGACAACTTTCTTCCGATCACTACGTATCGATTCATTGCCGGGCAAGTCAGAAACGGGTTCCGCGTGGTCGGTCGTGATGGGCACCTGGTTGTTAAACGTCGAGTAATAGTACGGCGTTTTAGCCTCGAATTCAGCCGCGCAGGTATCTACACATTTATATACCCGTCGGATATTATGCGCCTGTCGGTACGCGTAAATCTTGCTTTCCTTCACCTGTAGCAGGTGAGCTAGTTGACGGTCGGCGTAGCCTTTTTGCTTGGCCGTGCGCAGGAGTTCGGGTGGAATATCGTCCAGATCGTACTGTTGAATTTCGCGCTCCAATTCGATCAGCTCTTCAATCTGGTGCAAAAACCAGGGATCGATTTTGGTTAGCTGCTGAATCGTGCGGAACGACATACCGGCTTTAAAAGCATCGTAAATATGGAACAGTCGGTTCCAGCTTGGGTGCTGTAAACTTTCCGTCAGCGCGTTACGGTCGGTGAGTTCGTGACCGTCGGCACCAAGCCCGTTACGTCGGATTTCGAGCGATTGACAGGCTTTTTGCAACGCTTCCTGAAAGTTCCGGCCAATACCCATCGTTTCGCCCACCGATTTCATTTGCAGCCCCAGCGAACGGTCTGCACCCGGAAACTTATCAAAGTTCCAGCGGGGAACTTTCACGATAACATAGTCGATGGCCGGTTCGAAAAAGGCCGACGTTGTACCCGTAATGGGATTTGTTAACTCGTCGAGATTATACCCAACCGCCATTTTAGCAGCAATCTTGGCAATCGGGTAGCCCGTTGCTTTCGATGCCAGCGCCGATGACCGGCTCACTCGTGGATTTACTTCAATAACAATGATGTCATCGGTTTGTGGGTTGACCGAAAACTGGATGTTACACCCGCCCGCAAACTGCCCGATGCCACTCATCACGCGGATGGACAGATCACGCATTTTTTGGTATAACGTATCGGGCAGCGTCATGGCCGGAGCAACCGTAATACTGTCGCCGGTATGAATACCCATCGGGTCGAAATTTTCGATGGAGCAGATGATGATGAAGTTGCCGTTGTTATCGCGGAGCAACTCCAGCTCATATTCTTTCCAGCCCATTACGCTTTGTTCTACCAATACTTCGTGAACAGGCGATGCGTGCAAACCGGCGGTGAGTGCTTTGTCGAAATCTTCGGGCCGGTTCACGAAACCGCCCCCTGTGCCACCGAGCGTAAACGATGGCCGAATAACGAGTGGAAAACCGATCTCCTGCGCAATTTCTTTGCCTTCCAGAAATGAACGGGCGGTGCGTCCTTTGCAAACACCGGCACCCAGTTCAATCATCAACAACCGGAATTTCTCGCGATCTTCGGTTGTTTCAATGGCTTTAATATCCACGCCGATGATCTTGACGTCGTATTTCTGCCAGATACCCGCCTTATCGCAGTCAATGGCCAGATTCAACGCTGTTTGACCGCCCATTGTCGGGAGAACGGCGTCAATAGGCCGGCCCATTTCCTGGTGTTTTTTCAGGATTTCAACAATGGATTTCTTCTCCAGTGGCAGCAGATAAACAAAATCGGCGTTGATCGGATCGGTCATGATGGTGGCCGGATTGGAGTTGATCAACGACACTTCGATGCCTTCTTCGCGAATGGATCGGGCGGCTTGAGAGCCAGCGTAATCGAACTCACACGCCTGACCAATGACGATTGGGCCTGAGCCGATAATAAGAACGGAGCGAATTTGGGAGTTTTTAGGCATTTTTCAGTGGGACAATGAACCGCTACGGTCACCCGGCACGCGGGCGACCCCGAAGGAATAATGTCTATTGAATATTGGTAACCAAGATGAATTTACGATTCGTTAGCTGTTTATGGCTAGCCAAAAATCCTGCAAAAGTAGTGTATCCCCGCCAAAGGAGCAGGGTAATAATCCGAAAAAAAGTACGCTTCCTGACAAATTGAACGCTAAGAAGACTTATACGTTAATACTGTTTACAATAGTCTGGCAGTAAGACCGTCTGAGTACCCAGTATTCCTGACGACATTTAATGGATTGTGGCCCAAAATATTTAGTTGGAAATCTGACGAGAATCGTTGATTTGTACCATACGTAGCGTAGTCCGTCTTTGCCGATACTACGTATATCAAGTACTTTTGTTAGGTAAAATAGACGACTGAAGCAACTTCCATAGCCGCCTGTTTATTTCCCAAAACCGTCTGACAGTCATGAGAAAAGATAGCCGATTCTACAGCATATTATTCAATAAATGTCCTCGTTGTCATGAGGGCGACTTCTTTGTTACAAACAGCGCTTTCAGTCGTCACTTCGACGACATGCACGACCATTGTCCACATTGTGGGGAGAACTTCACGCCCGAACCCGGCTTCTACTGGGCATCCATGTTTGTTAGTTACGCTTTCTTTACCATCTGGACCCTGCTTACTTTCTTCGTTGCGGTTCAGTGGTTGAAAATTGATGTAGACTATTATCTGATGGGGTTAATCCCGTCCTACCTTATTCTGACACCTTATTTCTTTCGGGTAGCGCGTCGAACCTGGTTAACGTTATTTATCGCTCCAAAGCCCAATCATGTAGGGAGTTCGGTGCCGGTTACCAAGGGATAATATACAAGCAAGATGAAGAACTCGAACCTGTTCAAACTTTTTAGCGAATAGGGCGCAATGCAAACTATGCTAGCGGGTACTGTACAAAAACAAAAAACCGGTAGTGGGGATTAACCCGCTACCGGTTTCATATGTAAGCGCTACTGTTAGTTGAATTTTACAACGAACGGCGTAGCAATAGCTAGTACCTGTTCTTTGGTCAGTGGCTCATCGAATGCCTCTGAAGCAGTATCCGTCTGAATACCTGCTATAGATGCTACGTTAAGATTAGCCTGCGTAATCATGTTGTCGCCTTTGTATACAGCGCCAACACCTGGGATGTTAGAGGTATCTTCGTTGGTAATCCAGCCTTTATAGCCACGTAGTTGTCGAACACGCGCTGCATGACGAGCCTCAACCGAGTGGATTTGTAAAGCTACTTCCAGGACAGCTGGTACACCAATCAAGCGGGGAGCCTGACCTTTGTAAGCGCGAACGCCCGTATCTTCCAGTGCCTGCGATACCGCCAGATATGTATCGTAGTTCGTAAGAACGTTTGCGAAAGCACCTTTGTAGGTAAGGTCGAACGTAGGTTTTGCAATGGCACCACCCGGTTTTACACCACCCAGCGCATTGATCAACAGAGCAACGTGTGCATTTTCATGCTTGGCAATTTGTGTATATATCGTACGAGCTACACTGCCCTGGGGAAGCAAATTTGATGCAGCCAGGCCCATGTTGTAAAATTCGGCTTCCAGATATTCCAGTGTCAGAGCAAAGTTCAGTACGTCGGCAACATCCTCCGCTCCGGCGTAGGCTTTGTTTAGCATAGAGGCAAAAACGACCGGAGCACCTGCGGCAGCGCCTTTCATTGCCTTCTTCATAAAGGTTTGGAACATATTCCGACGGGAGACGTGCTCAAGGCGTTCGAACACTTCGCCATCTACCTTTTCAATATCATTAAGTATGTTTTGTAATATCATGGCTATAGGAGATTAGAAGCTGGCTTAAGCAGCGTTGAAGTTGAACTTCTGTTTGAGGAATGGAGCTACTATTGTTAGTACTTCTCTGAATGACCGTACTTTATCTAAACCAGTCGTATCATCAACCTCCGGCATTCCTGCGAACGATACTGAATTTGGATCAATTAATGCCGCAATAACCGCTGCGTGACGGGCTTCAACCGACACGATTTTTCCCGCCAGCGTTAAATAATCGGCGCTCTTGATGAATTTACCCGCACCATTGTAGGCAGATACGCCAACGTTTTCATACGTTTTAGCTACGCTTAACACAGCATCACGGCTCGAGAAGTTAATCGTGCTGAAGTCGGGTGTGAGGTCTGGAATAGCAGCGCCACCCAGCGCCGTTCTGAATAACTCGCGGTGACCAACTTCGTGGTCTCTGATATCTTTGAGAATGATCCGTTCTGCATCCGTAATGCCCGAGTAAGGCGTCATCATCACTTGAACATAGAAAGCCGCTTCAAGCTGTTCCAGCGCATACGCGTAGTTAAGGATGGCTACATCGTTTGTCTGAAGATCACCAAGGTCAACCACTTCACCTATTGCGGCTGCACGGCCAGCACCGCGCGGAACGGCTGAATCCATTACTTCACTGTGGCAGGCACTCAGGGCTACGCCGGCAGCAGCTGTTGCACCAAGATATCGCATAAAGATACGGCGCCCGAGTCTGGCCGAATCTATGCCCGTAAGTAAGCGACTAACGTCAGTCGAGTCTTTAGGAAGTTGTGTCATTGAGCTAGATAATTTATTGGAATACCCCCGTTTGTCGGAAGATTTGCATTATCTACGCGATAAAGGCCTACAAGGTTTTGGTGAAATCGAAAATATTTTGTAATAAAATTGATTATCGCGTAAACGGGCCGGAAAAGACCGTTTACGAAAGAAATAAGTGAAAAAATATTATCTAAAAAAGGTGAAATTGATTAAAATTTAGAATTTGCGTAAAATTATGAAGTCGATTACATATGTCCCCCAACCAATTCCTGAGAGAGTCTACTTTTTGAGCTTTGTTCTATAATTGCGACTTTTTTGAAAACAATCGCCTTCGGTGGTAGTTGTAAATAGAAGTTTAGAAACATCGAAAAAGAAACTGTTATGATTACGAATAAAGAAATTGTTGACGATCTCAACGATCTGGTCAAAATCAATAATGACCGTATTCAGGGATATGAAAAAGCTATTGAGGACAACGAGGACTCAGAACTGGACGACCTATTCCGGCACTACGTTATTCAGAGTCAAAATTTCCGTAGCCAACTGGCCGACCATATAGTTCGTATTGACGGACTGGCGGTGTCTGATGCTACGTCGACCGATGTGTCGAGTAAAATTCACCGCGCCTGGATTGATATCAAGTCAGCCTTGACCGGTAAGGATCGTGAAACAGTATTAAGCTCAGTCGAATTTGGCGAAAGCGCGGCCGTAGAAGCTTATCAGGACGCGATCGCGAAAGACCACATTCCGGCTTACATCAAAGAAGATTTGCAAAAGCAACTTGGTCAATTGACCGAAGCCTGGGACAAGGTAAAAGGCTTACAAAAAGTAGCCTAAAAATACATGACAAACCAAAAAAGCCAGTCAGTTGACTGGCTTTTTTGGTTTGTCATGTATTTTTAGGCGGGCAGTGGCATGTCCTGAAAGTCTTCATCTGTCAGTTTAATCGTTGCTGCCAGTACATTTTCCTCCAAATGTTTCACGGATGACGTTCCGGCAATTGGGAGCATCACGGGCGAAGCCGCCAGCAACCACGCCAGCGCAATTTGATAGTCAGTTGCGTTATGCCTTTTTGCCACTCTTTCGATGGTTTCTTCGGCTGAAATATTGCCGGCGTTAAGCGGAAACCAGGGAATGAAAGCAATGTTGTTTTGCTCGCAGTACGTCAACACATCGTTCCAGCGCTGTTCACCAAAGTTGTACATATTCTGCACCGATACAACCTCAAAATACTTTTTGGCTTCTTCAATCTGATTAACATCTACTTCCGAGAGACCAATATGCTTGATTTTCCCCTGCTGCTGCGCTTCCTGCAAAAAGCTCAGGTACTCATCGGTTGGTACTTTGGAATCGAAACGGTGAAGCTGATACAAGTCGATCTGGTCGAGTTTCAAGCGTTTCAGGCTACCGTTCAGCGCTTCTTCGAGGTGTTTGCGACTCCCGTCAACGGGCCATTGATTGGGCCCGGTACGTAGTAATCCGCCTTTAGTGGCAATCGTTAGTCCCTTAGGGTAGGGGTAGAGCGCTTCCGCGATGAGTTCTTCCGAAACATGCGGTCCGTAACTATCGGCTGTATCAATGAAATTAATGCCCAGATCGAGCGTGCGTTTCAAAACGCGAATGCTCTCATCATGGTCTTTAGGAGGTCCCCAGATACCGTCGCCGGTCAGGCGCATAGCTCCGTAAGCCATTCGGTTAACGGTAATATCTCCGCCGATGGTAATAGTACCAGCCGCGGTGGCGGGTTGTTGTTCAGTTGCTTGCATGATCTTTACTGTTGGTTGTATTTATAAACAGAGCTGGTATTCACGCCCTCTATACATAAACAAACAGAAATGTTTTTTGTATCAGCAACCCCTAAAGTTTTCGTATTTATTACCGTTTCTCAATTCCGTCCAGTACCCGTCGAATCACGTTGGCACGTTGCATGAAATCGAGTGAGGTTACTACGTCCTGATCGTCAATTACCTGCTTAAATTGCTGAAGGAACTCGATGTAAGCCGCCAGTGCATCGGATACATTCACCCGGTTCTGGTCAAAAATGGGTGCCCACATCTGCGGTGAACTCTTGGCCAGACGTACCGTTGAGCTAAAACCAGTGCTCGCCATATCGAAGATGGCCTGCTCATCTTTTTCCTTTTCCAATACGGTCAATCCGAGGGCGAAAGCACTGATATGGCTCAGATGTGATACGTAGGCCAAATGCAGGTCATGTTCCTGCGGGGTCATGTAAAATAGTTTCATACCTGCATCCCGAAATAAACTTTCGGCCAGTATCAAACTGTCGGGATTACTTTTCTCGCGGTCGCAGATGATCAGGTTTTTTCCCGGTAATAATTCCCGGAATGCTGCGCCTGGGCCCGAATTCTCGGTGCCCGCCATGGGGTGGGCGGCAACAAACTGTGCGCGTTTGGGATGCGCATCAGCTACACCGCAAATCAGCTCTTTGGTGGAGCCTAAGTCGATTACGGTTGCACCAGCGGGCAATTGGTCAAGTACGGTGGGCAACAGGTCAATGATGACGTTGACGGGTATCGCCAACACGACGACTGTACTTTGGGCGACAGCATCGGCCAGTGGCAATACTTCATCAACAATTCCTTTCGCCAACGCCAATTGACCGTTCACTACGGATGAATCTACGCCAATGAAATGCATTTTGGGGTATTTCTCGCGTACGGCCAGGGCGAAGGAACCACCCAGTAAACCTACGCCTATGATACTGACAACCATCTGAATTGCACCGGCAACCCGGCGGGATTTTTATGATTTAGCTGACTGATTTTAATTTATTTCTCAGTCTTAAATTTCTTATTCATTAATCTTTTGAACTGAAGGCTTGAGCTACCAAAATTTATGAGCATCCCTACTTCAAGATTGTAAGCTTCTAGGTAGTTGATTCCCTGAGCCAGATGATCATCATTGAGCGCAACGATTGCTTTTAATTCAACCGATACTACGTCTTCAATTAAAAAATCAACCCTGCGGGAGCCTATATGTCGTCCTTTGAAGAAAATGGGCATGTCAAACTCACGAGCAAATCCAATTCCGCATTCTTCTAATTCTATGGCTAATGCCCGTTGATATATAACTTCTTGAAAACCATTTCCTAGAATCTTATGAACCTCAAATGCGCAACCAATTACTTCACTAGTTAATTCTGAGTGCCTGTATTCAGCTTTAATCATATAAGCTTGTTTGTCTACAAATCGCAAATAAGAGTTGCAATCAATAACAAACCAGCACTAAATCAAAGTCAGTCAGCTAAATCATAAAAATCCCGCCGGGTTGCCGGTGCAATTCAGACGCATTGTAGCCTCCTCAATACGTTCTTTATTCATGCACAATGAAATCCGCACATACCGGTTCCCTTTGGGACCGAAAATAAAGCCTGGCGCAATGAAAACGTGTTTATTGACTAGTAAATCATTGACCAGCGCTTCCGCAGACTCAACCGAATCAGGGAGTTTAGCCCAGATAAAAAGACCTTCCTGATCGGTAGTGTAAGTGCAACCGAGCGCGTTCAGAAAGGCGTGAACGGCATCCAGACGACCCTGATAGACGGCGTTACGTTCCCGATGCCATTCATCAGAATTGGTAAGCGCTTCGGCGGCCGCATCCATCAGTGGCTTGAATTGTCCCGAATCGACGTTGCTTTTGATCGTTAGCACTGCATCGACATAGGGCCTGGCTCCAGCCATCCAGCCAATGCGCCAGCCCGCCATATTATGCGATTTACTGAGCGAATTCAATTCAATCGCTACGTCCTTCGCACCATCGATCGAGAGCAAACTAATAGGCGGTTTTTTATTCAGAATCAGGCTGTACGGGTTGTCGTGGCATAAGAGAATCCGGTGGTCATGCGCAAACCGAACTGCCCGCTCAAACAGGGCGTGGGTAGCGGGGGCGCCGGTGGGCATGTGCGGGTAATTCAGCCAGATAATTTTCGTGGGATTCGACGTGGCACCCGATGCGTTGGTTTCCTGAATCAGATCTTCCATTACGTCCCAGTCGGGTTGCCAGCCACCGTGTTCGAGCAACGGATACTCACGAACGTTTGCCCCAACCATACTACTTACTGCCCGATAGGCCGGGTACCCAAGTTCGGGCACCAGGACGCCGTCGCCGTCGTTCAGGAATGTCAGCGAAATATGGGTAATACCTTCTTTAGAGCCGATGAGGGGCAGAATTTCGGTATCCGCATCGAGCGTTACGCCGTAAGTATGTCTGTAAAATTGGGCAATACCCTGACGTAGATCCGGCGTTCCTTTGTAGGGCTGATAGCCGTGGGATGTCGGCTGATACGCTGATTTTACGAGTGCGTCCAACGTATTGGCAGACGGCATCATGTCGGGATTGCCAATGCCAAGATTGATGACATCGTGGCCAGCCGCCATCAGGCGACGGACTTCGGCCAACTTAACCGAAAAATAATATTCCTGCGTTTGGTCGGCGCGGTGGGCGAGAGGGATAATCATGAACCAGGATTCTTTTGATTTATTTGACTGACTTTGATTTTAAGTTGAAGTCAGGCTATCATATCAATTTGGAGGGCAAAGATACTTGTCATAAGAATCCAAAAGGTTATCGACCTCCAACATAACCAAAATCAAAGTCGGTCAGCTAAATTATAAGAATCCCGGTCAAGAAAGTATTTCAGCAAGGGCGCCAAATGCAATGCCTGGACCATTTCACCCTGATTGACAATGCCTAGCGCTCGTTCTGGCGAGACAATATGCACTGATATTTCTTCGGTCAGCTCGAGATGTTGTGCCTGTTTTACCTCAACACCCAGTGCCAGAAAAGCATGCGTCAGGTTGTTGTGCGTGCCGGGATTAGCCGAGAGTGTCATCAACGGCGACCACGTTCCTCCGCCGAAGCCGGTTTCTTCCAGCAATTCGCGCTGAGCTGCCACAAGTGGATCTTCGCCGGGATCGACAACGCCCGCACAGAGTTCGTAGTGAACACCGGCGATACCATGCCGATACTGGCGAATCAGAACCAATTGACCTTCGGTCGTGACGGCTACTACGTTTACCCAGGTGGGGTATTCGAAGATGAAGTAATTAGGAATAACGCCACCGCTATCCATGCGAATGGCTTCCTTACGAACCGTGAACCACGGCAACTGATGGATATATTCGGAGCTTTCGACCGCCCAGGGTCGAGGATCATTTTCGGGATTCATGCCGCAAAGGTAGGCATGACTAGCGGACTAATTCATCGGCGAAGCGCAGGTATTGTTCCCAATCGTAGTCCGTTACGTCGTGTTTGCCTGTTCGGTCGTGATACCGTACCGTTTGCCCGACAGACTGATTCAGGGCCGGAAATGTAGCGGTTCCTAATCCGGTTTTGCCGTACAACCTATAAACAGGCTCTGCATTTACTGCACCTAGAAACTCGCCTTTGGGGTCCGACCATTGGTCGTCATTCGCGCTGGCAACGTAGAGAGGGCGAGGTGCGATTAAGGCCAGCAGTTCGTGTTGGTCGACGGGTAAGTTGGCTACGTTCTTGTTATAGGTTTTATATCGTCCACAAAACCAGTGCGGAAAACTGGTATTGATCCGTTCAACGGTTTCGCCATACCAGCGCCGGGATAGGGCCGCTCCGCCTTCGCCCGATTCATTGGAAATGACGGCTGCGAATCGATCATCCTGGGCTCCAGCCCACACTGCGGCTTTGCCAATGCGCGAGTGCCCGATGGTAATGACTCGCTTCGAATCGATACGTGGCTCAGTTTGGAGGTAATCGAGAATTCGGCTCATGCCCCAGCCCCAGGCACCAATGGCTCCCCAATTATCAGCCTTTGTTGTGTCTCCCAGCACCGACCGAATGCCAGATCGCCAGCCTTGTGGATGATCGGGCTCAATGTCGCCGTAGTAAGCCGTTGCCAGCGCATAACCTCGTTTTATAATCATTTCGATGGGCCAGCGTCGGGCCTGCATGCCCCGGAATTTCTCGGTAGCCCGCGGTTCGCCGTTTCGATTGTTGACAGCAGCCTCACCAACCGCGCCACTGATCATCCAGCGTGTTGAAAGAGGAATATCAGCTTCAGTTGTGACGCAGTGGTTCCCGCAAAAATTTAACCCCAAAAATACGGGAGCGACCTTTTTACTTTTGGGCAGATAAAGCAGTACGTCGATGGAGGGTACTTGAGGGTAATCAACGAAGAAAATAGAGACCATTTTGCGAATGGCCAGCCCATTCAACGCCGATGAATCGACCGCTGTTGTCTGAAAACGGAGTTTGATGGTCTGTTTCGGGGTTTGACCATACACGTTTTCGGCAAAGAGTTGAATGAGTTCAGCGCGCCGATTTTCCCAATCGGCCCTGGTTTTGACTGGTTTTCCGGTGTTGCTAGTTAACGGATTCGGGAGTTTGTACGTACCAACTTTCGCTTCGTCGTAGTTAAACACTGGTTCGGGAGCTTGCGCGTTAGTAAGATGTGCCGATAAAAATAGCGGGGTCAGCCAGAACAGCATTCGATTCATGATCAGATTTGGGGAAAGTATTTGCTGAAAAGTCAAACGCCCTGTTTTTCATACTTACTAATATACGTATCAGCCATCGTCGGAACGTAAAATTCACCATTGCAACCTTTTGGAGTGTAGCAGACTCTTAATTCTTATGAAACCGATCTACTATCTGACCTTATCGATTCTTTGTTCAGGTATGATTGCCTGTAAAAGTAATTCTCCCCAGCCCGACGAAACAGGATTATCGGGTACCTGGGTTATGTTTCAACGGCAACCCCGCGAGGTAAGCACAGACAGCCCCAAACCCTTTCCTTCATCCTCTCAGCAAACGATCACCTTCACGTACCCTCATCAGTTATCGACGGATGTTGTGGACGATAGTACGTTAGCGATGGCTACCTATTTTCAAATTGCCGGGGGCACCGGCATTGTAGGACCGTACCTTCTCGTCAAAAAAAACGCTGATAGCGTTACGGGGCACACGTTTTATTATAATTTTTCAGGCAAAGCCGATACGCTACGATTGTTTGAATTTGGACAGCCAAAAGGATACCAGTACGGTTTTCGGCGTCTTTAGGTCGCTCTGCTAACACCTTATTTTCTCCCCGGAAGTGCTGGGGAAATTGCTCTAACCGCGTAGCTTTTAGAAGGAAAAAAGCTACGCAGATTATTCATTTTAGTGAGCTTTTTTGTCCAATTCATATTAACCGACCTCTCTGATTCGTTGTAGATGAGACTTTTGCCACTGCAATTTTCTCTCGTACAACTCACAACCTGATGAGAAACGCCTTTGCCCTTTCTATTGCTACGTTATGCCTTTTCCTTTCATCCTGCCATCGCCCTGTTGCTTATTTTCAGCCAACGCCCCGTCAGGCCGCTACCCGATTACCCGTTGAAAAACCATTAGCCCAGACTAACGTATCGATAACAGATTCGGTATTAACTGCCGATGAATCGGTTGCCATTGCGCCGGAAGTAGCGGTTCCAGCGGTAGCGAGTCTGAAACATAGTCCAGTTCAATCGACCAATACCCGGATGGAACAGCGAATGCACCGAATTGGCTCATTATTAGCGTCAGCGACCGAAACATCCGACAAACAGCCAGACCCGAAACCAAAGAAAAAGCTTAAACTGGGCAATCAGATTCGCCAGAGTCTGGGCATGAAACTTCGCCCGGAACTGAACTGGTGGCAACGTATCAGCTGGAAACTAAAAGCGTCGGTCATTATCCTGCTGGTAGCGGTGGTGTTCGCTATTTTGCACGTCACGATCCTGGCTATCATTTTCGGAGTTGTTGGGGCTTTCCTCATGATCAGCGGCCTGAAAAAGTCCTTCAAAGTCAAGCGCCCGTGGTTTTGATTTGAAGCTGGAACTTCCCGAAAGTTTTGAACTTTCGGGAAGTCAACTTTCCTGAGTAAGTCACGGCAACTGCCGTACGGCATTGTAAATCAGTTGAATATACTTCTTCCGGTCGATGTCGTAAACGAATTCCACATTCGGGGTTTGTTTCAGGACATCGTAGAAATCGACAACCGTCGTGCCTGTGGTTAACGTACCGCTTACCTCAACATCGACGTAGCACGACTTTGTGGTAAACATGGCCGGATCAATTAGCCAGGCGATGGCGCAAGGGTCGTGTAAAGCAGCTCCACCATCGAGTTCCTGGCGATAAAAAATGGAAAAGAAATCCATTAAATCCGCGAATACTTTCCCCGACTCATTGCCGATGGACCGGAACAACTCAATGTCTTCCTGAAACACCAAGGCCTTGTGCGTTACGTCTAAACCACACATCGTAATCGGAACGCCGGAGTTGAACACAACCGAAGCCGCTTCTGGATCGACGTAAATGTTGAACTCGGCCGTGGGGGTAATATTACCCCGAAATGCTCCACCACCCATCAGTGAAATTCGCTCGATTTTCGATTTCAGGTGCGGGTACGCCAGCAGGAACGTAGCAATATTGGTCAATGGGCCGGTGGGCACAAGCGTAATTTTTTCGGGACTATCGGTCAGGATTTTAGCCATGGCTTCTATCGCCGATAAGGGACCGGGTTTTAGCTCCGGCTCCGGCAGCGTTGGGCCATCCATGCCCATCTGGCCGTGCACGTAATCGGCAATGATAAGTTCGCGAAAAAGGGGTTTATCGCTGCCTTTATAAACTGGAATATCGACGTCCATCAGGGTTACGAGCTTCAGCGCGTTATTGAGCGTTTTTTCCTGCGTCTGATTTCCTGCCGACGTTGTAATGGCTTTAATGTCAAATAGACCACTGCCAACGGCCAGCATCAGCATCACGGCATCATCGTGGCCGGGGTCGCAGTCAATTAATATGGGTAATTTCTTCATGAAGCATACGTAGGAACTCGTTGGCAAAATGCTAGCGATTGTACCCGAATTTTGGCGACGAATATACTATATGTCTGGTAAGAGAATCGAAAAGCCCCAAAAGTAATCTCAGGCTGTCTTTTAAATTTTTTCTACTAGATCTGTCAACTATCTTAGCTAACAGTTCATAGTTTTTACACGACATCATGCGGTTATTCTTCTTTACTTTCTTTAGCCTGCTCAGTGGTCTGTGCAGTACAGGTCAATTGCTGGCTCAGTCCGATGCCATACCGGTAGAGGTTCAACGCGTCAGCCGAACGGCCCGACCCAATGCGATTCAAGCGCATATGCGCATCTTGTCTGCCGATTCGATGAAAGGTCGAAAACCGGGTACGCCGGGCTTCGACATGGCGGCTGCCTACGTAGTGAGCCAACTGAAAGCGCTGGGGATGCAACCCGCCGGAGAAAACAATACATATCGGCAGGACGTACCCCTACGTCGATGGCAGGTAAAGGAGGGAAATAGTGCGCTAACCTTACTAGTCAATGGCCGCGAGCAGCCACTGACCTATGGCAGGCAATTTATTTTCAGCCCTACGCCTGACCATCCTGTCAGCGACGTAACAGCTCCCGTAGTATTTGTCGGATTTGGCGTATCGGCGCCTGAGTTGGGTTACGACGATTATAAAGACCTGGATGTTAAGGGGAAAATTGTTCTGTATCTTAATGGGGCACCTTCTACGTTTCCATCCAATCAACGCGCTTATTACACGTCGTCTAAAGCCGAAAATGCGGCATTACACGGTGCCGTGGGGACGTTAGCGTTCAACTTGCCAACCGATTTACGCAACCGAATCGAAACATCGGCCCCCCGCGCCCGACAGGGAATTTACCGTTGGCTGGATAAGCAGGGAAAACCACAACGCACATTTCCGGCCATTAAAGGCGCAGCGTCGCTAAGTGATTCGGCCGCCCGACTGATCTTTGCGGGCGCATCCACTACGTTCAGTGATGTAACGAACAGCGCCATCAAAAATAAGCCACAGCCATTTCCGCTAAACATATCGGTTCGTATGCATGTGCAAACCGATATGGTCGAGGACGTAGCGGGTTACAACATAGTGGCCATGCTTCCAGGCTCCGATCCGGTTCTGAAAAATGAATACGTTGTTTGCGCAGCCCATATTGACCATCTGGGCGTTGGCCGACCCGTGAAAGGCGATTCGATTTACAACGGTGCTCACGACAACGCGTCGGGTGTGGCGATCAACCTGGAAATGGCACGGCTCTTTGCGTCACTTCCCAAAGCACCCCGTCGATCGATCGTGTTTGTGGGTGTAACCGGTGAGGAAATGGGCCTGCTGGGTTCCGATTATTTTGCCAGTAATCCAACTGTGCCGAAAGAGAAAATAGTGGCGAATCTGGCGTTAGACATGCCGTTTTTCTTTCATCCGCTCCTTGATATTGTACCATATGGTGCCGAGCACTCAAGTTTGAGTCAGGAAGTTCGTCAGGCGGCTGCGTTTCTGGGTGTGAAAATTAGCCCGGACCCAATTCCCGAGCAGACCGTCTTTATGCGGAGTGATCACTTCAGCTTTGTTCGACAGGGAATTCCGGCGTTGTTCATCAAAAGCGGCTCGGAAACCGGCAATCCGAACCTCGACGGTACGAAACTCAACCTCGACTGGCGGGCCACGATTTACCACACGCCCCAGGACGACATGAACCAGCCGTTCGACTTCAACTCCGCGGCTAAACATGCCCAACTACAATTCCTGATCGCCTACTTAACCGCTCAGTCCGACCAGCGACCTACCTGGAATCAAGGGGACTTTTTCGGAACAAAATTCGGGATGGGCAACGTAGTGAGATAGATGGCGCTTTTTGTCATTCCGCATCCCTGGGGCTGCCTTTTAAATTCAGATCTTTGACCTGTTTCCTGACTTTGCGCATAAACGATTCGCCGGGATCGGTTTTGCCGGTCAGGTAGTTAGGGTCGGTTTCTTTCCAGAGCGGTGTGCCAATGAAATCTTTGTATTCGTAGTGGCCAATCAGGTATTCGATTCCTTTGTAATGACGTTTGAGGTAGCGAACCAATTGAATATTGGCTTTTATTTGAGCTTTGGTCAGGTCGTTGTTACCGATGTTTTCGATACCGATGGCGCAGTAATTCAGGCCGATACAATGGCGGGCAAACGTAGTGTCGGGCAATAAGCGAAAAATAGTGCCGTCGCGGTCAACCAGAAATGGCACGGACGTATTCAGTCGACTGGCTGCCTGGAGGTCCGGACGGCCGGGTAACACACTTGGATTGAAAACGTCGAACGTCGCTTCGAGCGTTGGAATCGATGTCCAGTGCAACACGATCATTTTGGGTTTTATGAAGGGGTCAGCCTGCTGAATGCCATGTCGTTGCGCTAAATAATCGATCGATAGTTTTTTGCGTTCCTCATCAAAAATGATCGGTTTGTCAATCAGCCGAAATGTCGATTTTTGGGCGACGCAGGAATTGATTACGATTAAAGCTGCGAAGGGTAAGATGCGGGAAAGGTGTTTAAATAGTGATGCTAGTGTTTGGCCATAATCTACCCCACCCCCGACCCCTCCCCTTGAACTAAGGGGAGGGGTGTGGAATTGGCCTTTTTTAGTCCCTCTCCTTAGTTCAAGGGGAGGGGTTGGGTAAAAGGCCGCAGTATTTATGCGTAAGTACCTGGACAGGGAAACAGAACGATTCATGGTCGATGGGATTGGGAGATTGCAAAAAAAGAAAATCCTCCCAAGTCGAGAGGATTTTCTTTTAAGCGGTACGTATTACGGCTGATTCCACCACAATGGTGTTTTTAGTCGTGTCTTTTCTGTGTTGTCACCCACATTCACTGGGTTCCGGTTTTGTTCGTTCGACTCGTAAACCATCGCCTGAATCCAGTCCTTCGCGTTGTTCGCATCGAAGATTACGGTGTTCAGATTCGCTGGGCGTTGCAGGCTGGGGCCGTAGATGTCCGTGCTGTAATCCATCCGGCGCATATCGACCCAGGTTTCAGGATTCAGGCATTGCGTGATGTATTTCTGGCGCATGATATGGCTCAATCCGCCGGTCTGATTGGTGAAATGCGCAGCCAGCCCATCGGCCAGTTGAGCCGTCCAGTACGTATTGATTTCGGCCGCTGTTACACCCAGTTTGCGCATGTTCGATTTTACGCCCTCTTCGTAAGCCACCAACGCACCCGCTACGTCGTTGGAGCGCAACCGAGCCTCTGCTTCAATGAGTTTCACTTCCGAGTACGTAATGAACGGGAACGGCGAAGCGGCTTTTGTGTAGAAACCGCTGTTAGCGAACTTGCCGTAATCGTTCTCGTTCTTGAACTGACCGGTCCCGCCCTGACCACCGGCTAACCCTAAACCTGGTTTCAAACCGCGATACTTGCCATCGGACGGAGCCGGACTCATGATGCGGCTGATACGTGGGTCTTGGAATACCGTTTCCGTCACCGGAAACTTCGACAGCAAATCCACGAAAAACTGCGAGTACGTGAAATAACGCGGATCGGTGGCGCTGGTGAAACCACCCCAGCTAAACCACGGATTCTGATCGGTTTGCTGGGCACTGGCCAGATAGGCAAATTCGGCATCCATACCGTCTTTGTTGAACCCGTTTGTGCAGGCTTCAATGATCTTTTTTGAGTCATACAAACTGCCTTTTTTGGACAAGTGACTCAGGTAACGAGCCTTTAGCGACCACGCCAGCCGACGCCATTTGTCAACGTCACCCGCGTACATAATGTCACCACCGTTGGCATTCAGTCCTGTTTTGTTATTTGTGTTATTGAAGGCTACAATGGCCTCGTCCAGCAGCTTATCAATGCCAGCGTAAACCGTTTGCTGATCGTCCATTTTGGGCGTCAGTTTCACCTGCGAAACCCCGTCGTAACCTTCCGACATAACGATGGCGCCGTATTGATCGGTCAACATGCCGTAGTTGATCGCCAGCATCACTTTGCCCGCGCCAACGAAGTGCGGGGAGCCTTCTTTCTCGCCCAGCAGCGCCATATCCACACAGTTGGGAATGGCCCAGGTATAGGCATTTTGCCAGAGAAAATACGAGGCCGTGAAGCGCCAGGTTTCGGCATTTCGGTTGGTGCCAGTGGTCAGTTTCGTCACGCCATATTGCGTTACGCCCGTGATCTCGCGTGCTCCCCGAAACATGGCGGCTCCATTGGTGGTCGTGATGGTGCCCACTAACCGGCTGGCGGCTGGCACCTGCGTGGGCAGGTTTGGATCTTTGTTAACGTCCAGATATTCCTTACACGAGCTTGTCAGCAAGGCCGTACCCAGAAAAAGAAAATATAGTTTTGATACGTATGTGTTCATGAGGGAGGGCAATTAAAGAGTCAACTTCAAACCGAAATCAAAGCCGCGCGTAGCTGGAATACCAAGGTTGTCGAACCCGAACGAACCCGACCCGCCGACACCGGCACCACTTCCCGAAACCTCCGGATCTACACCTGAATAATTCGTGATCAGGATCAGATTTCGACCGGTGGCAAACAGTTGCAGATTGCTGATCGGTGTTTTCTCCAGCAGCGTTTTGGGTAGCGAATAGTTCAGTGTTACGTAGCGGAGTCGATACCAGCCGCCATCTTCGACGAAATCGTAACCCTGTTTGGTGTAAAGCGTCTGGTAGTAATTCTGATCCAGCACAACGGCCTTGGCGTTAGCTTCGCCACTCGATTCAATAACGCCGTCAAATACTTTCGTTTGCCCGCGATCGAGGGTTTTCATGCTGAGGCCCGACGAAACCAGCGAATTTTCGGTTGCATTGTAAACCTGACCGCCGATCCGCACGTCGATCATAAATGCCAGCGATAACGAATTGTACGTGAACGTATTCGTAAGGCCACCTGTCCATTTTGGTGCGCGGTCGCCGATGGATTCCAGCGTCGATTTGACCTGGGGATAGCCATTATTGTCGAGCAGTAACTGACCCTTGTCATTCCGTTTCCAGACGTTGCCGTTGATGCCAAACAGCGACCCACCCAGAAAAGCCGCTCCCTGGGCCACCGAACCGGCTACCCACGCATCCGACAGTTCGACACGGTCTAACGTACCGGGCAGTGCTTTTACCGTAGCACGGTTACGGGCAAAATTAAGATCGGCCGACCAACTGAATTTGCCCCGTATTGGCTGAACATTCAGCACAAATTCGAGTCCTTCGTTGTCGATCTGACCGCCGTTTAGGTAAGCCAGGAACGTACTGGATGAGGGCGGTGTGCGCGTGGCCAGAATCTGGTTGTCGGTGCTCGTTTTGTAATAGGCAATGTCCAGACCCAACCGGTTGCGGAGGAATCGGACGTCAGCGCCAACTTCAATCGAGTTGGTAAATTCCGGCTTCAGCGTCGGGTTACCAAAGTAGTTGTTCACATTGGAAATAAAGCCACGGGGCGCAATCGTGAAATCGTTGGTTACGGTTGCCAGCGTCGAGGTCAATACGTGCGGGGGCGCATCTTTGCCCACACGTGCCCACGAAGCCCGAATCTTGGCGAACGACAGGAAATTGTTCTCCGACATTGTGCCGAATTCCTTGAATAAATCGGTCAGGACCAGCGAGCCGCTTATGGCCGGATAGAAGAACGATTGATCGGCAACGGGTAGGGTAGAGGACCAGTCGTTACGTCCCCGGAAGTTTAGGAAAGCGATACCTTTCCAGTCCAGATTCAGATCGCCGAAAATGCCCACGATCCGCCGACGTTGCGTGTTTTGCGAGACGGTCCGGTTGGTTTCCAGTACGTTGTTGATACTGGCAAAATTGGGGTCAATGAAATTCCGGCCGAACCACGTAACGGTCTGCCGCTTCGAGTCTTCGGCGTTGTTACCGAGCGTAAAGCTGGCGTTGAAGTTGCCAAAGGATTTCTTGGCCGTAATGAGCAACGTCGACGTAGTGATCTGGTTATTGCTGCTCGACTGTGAAATCGCGCCTTTTTCATCGCCAACGACCATTGAACCCGTTGAGCGAATGCTCGTAAAATTATCGGTGTAGTAGTCCGTTCCCAATCGGTACGTAATGTTCAGGAAGCTAAACGGATCGTACGACAGATTCCCGATGGCGATAATCCGGTCGACATCGTCCGTAATGGGCTTATTCCGGATGCTCCATTGCGGGTTATCGTTGGCGGCAATGGTGCGTTGGGTTCCGTCGGGTTTGAGGTAATTGGTCATGTCGTCGTTGCGTGGCCAGTAAACGGCCCCCATCACGCCATTTGCGCTTCCCTGCGACACATACGCCCGATTCGTTTTGATGTAGCTGGCGCTCCCACCCACCGATAATCTAGTGCCCACTTTCGTGTCGGCTGCAATGCGGAACGAGTTACGAACAAAGTCCGTGTTTTTCACAATTCCTTTCTGGTCGAAGCGTGACGCCGATGCGTAGAACGTAGAGCGTTCGCTGCCGCCACTAACCGATACGTCGTGTTTCTGCGTGAAACCCGTTTGGAACATGGTGCCAAGGTTATCGTAAATCGGTTCGTTGGCATCGAATTTTGGTCCCCACGATCCCACCGATGCCGGATTGAAAACGCCCTGTTCTCCCTGTTTATAGACCGATTGGAGTTTGGGCAATCGGTTTGCTATGTCGAACGAAAAGCTATTGGAGTAGTTGATTTTTGCTTTGCCGTTCGTGCCTTTTTTCGTCGTGATCACCACGACACCCGAGGCCGCCCGCAAGCCATACAGAGCCGCTGCCGCTGGTCCTTTCAGCACTGTTACTGTCTCAATATCCTGCGGATTGATGTCGACGGCACGGTTGGAGGACGGCGCCATATCGGCCGTCAACCCCCCCCTGACCAACGGGCGTCGTGTTATCGATTGGAATGCCATCCACTACGTACAATGGCTGGTTATTTCCACTCAACGACGTACCACCGCGAATGAGCATGATGGACGATGCACCCGGCGCACCGCCCGAATTTGTGATCTGCACCCCCGCTACTTTGCCTTGCAGTGCATTCACGATGTTCGGTTGTTGCGAATCGACAATCTCCTTGGCTTTCACATTCTGCACCGCATAACCGAGTCCCCGCGTTTCCTGCTTGATACCGAAGGCCGTAACAACTACTTCGCTCAGGCTTTTGGAGTCGTCCTGCAAAACCACATTGATCGTGGATGCACTGCCAACGGTGATTTCCTGGGTTGTGAATCCAATATGGCTGAATACCAGAATTTTTCCAGGTGCTACGTTGATGGTGTACTTCCCATCGGCACTTGTCGTCGTGCCGGTTGTGGTGCCTTTGACCGCCACGGTTGCCCCAGGAACGGATGTGTTATCGGTACCTGATGTGACCAGCCCCGAGATGGACACGGCCTGTGCCCACCCGTCCCGGGCGATCAACTGGAAGCTTAACAATAAGATAAAGAGTAGTACTTTTTGCATAAGTTAAAAAAGAGTTTTTGTGTAAAGTAAAGATAAGTGATGCCGGTTTTAATTCCATCTTAATGGCTTTTAAAGGTTGCTTAAATGAAATGGGCTTCAGTGACCTTCAGTAGCCCAATAGTACTAAGTATATCTAGGTATTTTTAACTATTTTTTAATGGCTGTTTTATGGGCTTTTAATCGCAATTTTACGGTTTTAGGACGGGCAAAACGTTCCTTTATTATGCCCCCGATCATCGAATGAATCTGCGAATTCCAATACCATACCTGCTATGCATCTGTATGTTATCCTGTCTGCCCGCTTCGGCACAGACGACGCTGACGTTGCAACAGACGCTTCAGCAGGTACGTACGAACAGTCCGGCGTTGCGTGTTGAGCGCCTGAATATCAACGCGGCCCAGGCCGATCAGGTAACGGCCAACCTACGCCCTAATCCGGTCATTAATAATCAAACGCTTTTGCAATTAACCCCTACACCCGGCGGAGAAGGTGTTAACATGTTAAACAGGCAACGGCGGCAGTTCTGGTTGCAGGCCACGAAAGAGTTTGACATTCATCATAAACGGGAATACCGTAGTCGCTTTGCCGAAGCCAGCACTAATCTGGCGGTACGTAGCGTGGCCGAAACCGAACGGGGGTTACTTTTCGACGCGGCCAATCGGTACCTCGATGCCTGGTACGCGCGTGTCCAGCTTAGCTTGCTGCAACGCGCCAAAGCCAACGTCGATACGTTAGTACAGCTCAATAAAGTGCGGCTGAAAAATCTGGTGATCACGAGTACCGATCTCACCCGTACGCAGTTGATCTCGGACCAATATGACATTCAGACCCGAACTGCCCAGCAGGATCTTCGCAATCGTTTGAACGAGTTGCGTTTGGTGATCGGCACAGCCGACAGCATTAACGTCGCGCTGAACGACTCGATTATTGACCCGCCGTTCACGATGCCCCTCCGGTTGTATCCCCTGTTGAAAGCCAGTTCCGACAGTTTACTTCGGCTAGCCTCCACGACGCGAACCGATGTGCGGGTGGCCGAAGCCAATCTGGAAGCCGCCCGGCGTAATGTGGATTTACAGCACGTATTGGCCAAGCCCCGTAACGAAGCGGGCTTAATATGGAACCCACAAAATGCCGTGCCTTATATGGGTGTGTTTCTAACCCTCGAACTGCCGGTGTATAGCCGTAATCAGGGCGAAATTCAGAAGTCGCGGATATTGCAGGAGCAGGCTGGCCAGGCGGCTGATCTGGTTCAGATACGCATACGGTCGGAAGTGGAAACGGCTTACCAGTCCTTCATGACCAGCCGCCAGAATATTGATCGATACGTTGGTATTCGGCGCGATGCCGACCAGGTTTTGGCCTCCGTTCGCTATGCGTATCTGCGGGGGGCTACAACACTCATTGACCTGCTCCAGGCCCAAACGTCGTGGTTCGATACGCAAACCGCTTATTATCAGACACTCTATACCTACCGTCAAAACTACGTCCGGCTATTGTATGTGACCGGGCAGATCAATTCCTACTGATAATGAAATTCCACCCTATATGCCTGCTGGCTCTCCTGGTAGTTGCCTGTAAAGAGAAACCAAAGCCCGTTGTTACGTCAATTCCCCGCCCAACGATCAGTACCGACGGCGGACGTATCACTTTCCCGGATTCGGTGATGATGCGGGCCTTCACGACACAACCCGCTCATTCGGGAGCTATCCGTACCGATTTTTCGGCGCCCGGTCACGTAGCGGCTATGGTGCTACGTTCGGTGGAGAACCCGGCTGAGCGGTTGGTTTTATTCGATGAGCCTAGTTTGTCGGAGAATTACACGGCCATTTTGCAGCACCGGATCAACATTCAGACGGAGCGCGGTAATCTGGATCGGGTGAAAGATTTGCAGGCACATGGCGCGGCATCGGGCAAAGAAGTAATTGAAGCGCAGACTCAGTTGGCCAACGAAGAAGCGGCTATTATTTCGGATGAAGCAACCCTGAAACTTGCTGGTTTTGATCCAAAAGAGTTGCGACAGTCTCCGCCAAATACAATTTTGGTGGTTTGTGAAATACCTGAAAATCAGTTTGGTAGCATTCGGAAAGGGCTCGCTTGCTCGCTTAATTTCACGGCTTTCCCGAACGAGCGATTTGTTGGTCGAATCGATAACGTCAATGATTACGTCGATAACACCACACGTCAGATTAAGCTACGTATTTCGGTGGCTAACCCCGATGGTCGACTCAAAGCAGGCATGTTCGCCACGGTGGAATTTGGTGTTTCAGAAGGTCAGTCTATGACGGTCTCGCGCGATGCCATCGTCACGGTACAGGGTCGCGATTACGTATTTGTGCAGGCCGGACCACAAGCTATTGAGCGTCGTGCGGTGCAACTCGGTCAGCAACGGGTCGATCGGGTAGTGGTGCAAAATGGCTTGAAGGAAAACGACCAGGTTGTGACCGCTAATGTCATGCAATTGAAGGGATTGAGCTTTGGGTATTAACGTCAGCCAGGTTTTAGCCTGGCCTTTGTAGCACCTTGTTAAGGGATAAACGAGAACGGTTCGCCGTAGCGGCTTGGCCCAGATGAATAGATGATTCAGAAACTAATCGAATTTTCCCTCAAAAATCGCTGGGCCATTGTGGGCATGGCGGTGGCCGTAATGGGTCTGGGGTTGTGGTGCTTCAAACTACTGAAGATTGAGGCCTATCCCGATATTGCCGATACCAACGTCATCGTCATTGCTAAATACGACGGTCGCGCGGCAGAAGAGGTGGAGCAGCAGGTAACGATCCCGATCGAGCGGGTGCTTAACAGCGTCCCACACGTAACGGATCGGCGGTCGCGGACCATCTTCGGGCTGTCGGTGGTGCAGTTGAATTTTGATGAAACCGTAACGGATTACTTTGCGCGTCAGCAGGTTATCGAAAGACTTACGGGTGCCCAACTACCGGATGGCGTTTCGCCCGAACTGGCCCCGCTGACCACAGCCGTTGGCGAAATTTACCGCTACGTGATCGAGGCTCCGTCGAGTATGACACCTATGCAACTGCGCGATTTGCAGGATTGGGTCATTATTCCGCAACTGCTGCAAGTACCGGGCCTGGCCGACGTAACGACCTTTGGTGGCCCCATCAAGCAATTTCAGGTTATTCCTAACCCGGCCAAGCTGCGCAAATTCAGCCTGACGCTACAGGATGTTATCGAAGCTGTTCAGAAAAACAATCAGAATACGGGTGGTAATGTCATTTCGCGGGGTGGACAGGGTTTTGCGGTGCGTGGATTGGGGGCGCTGAAAACGCCCGATGATGTGCAGCATATCGTCCTGAAAGCCAACGAAGGCGTACCCGTGTTGGTGCGTGATGTGGCCAGCGTCGAGATTAATCCGCCGTCGCCGTCGGGTATTTTGGGTTATCGAATTCCTGATGAAAATCTGGACGTAATAGGCGCGACCGAAGGGATCGTTTTGCTACGTCGCGGGGAAAATCCGAGCGAAGTGCTGGAACTCCTCAAAGAAAAAATCGCCGATCTCGAAGCGCGTGAACTCCCCAAAGGCGTCCATCTGCGAATACTCTACGACCGGGGCTTTTTGATCGATCACTCGCTCGAAACGGTTGCTCACACGCTGATCGAGGGAATTTCCATCGTGGCGATTCTGCTCGTTCTGTTTCTGGGAAGTTTGCGGGCGGCTTTGGTCGTTACGGTCACGATTCCGTTCTCGCTGCTGTTTGCGTTCATTCTGATGAAACTGGTCGGCATTCCGGCGAACTTATTGTCATTAGGCGCTATCGACTTTGGTATTATCGTGGACGGCGCCAGCGTCATGGCCGAACACCTTCTCAGACGATACCGGTCGGCGGGTCCGGCCGATCGAAATCAGGGCGTTGTGAACGTAACAGCGCGATCAGCAGGCGAGGTGGCACGGGAAATTTTCTTCTCCGTCACCATCATTATTTTGGCCTACATGCCGATTTTGCTGATGCAACGCGTTGAAGGGAAGTTGTTTAGCCCGATGGCGTTGACACTGTCGTTTGCCGTAATCGGTTCGCTGATTTGTGCGCTAACGATTATTCCGGTGCTGATTTCGTTTGCCTTTCGGAAAGCGCTCTCGCCCGGCGGCAAACCACTAAAAGAACACAAAAACTTCCTGCTGTCACCACTGGAAAAAGGATATCAATGGTTGCTCCGTTCGACGCTGATGCGGGTGCCGGGGTTAATTGTCGGTGTTGGCATGGCGGTTGTGCTGGTCATGATTGGCTTTGGTCTGAAGCTTGGTACTGAATTCCTGCCCGAGCTGGATGAAGGTTCCATTTTCATGCGGGCGTTCATGCCGTCGGGGATCACAATTCAGGAAAATGCGAAAATCTCGCCCAAGATTCGGGATATTATCAGTACGTATAAACCCGTCAGTTTTGTGATTACACAAGCCGGACGTAACGACGACGGCACCGACCCGTTCCCAACCGACCGGACCGAAATTCTGATTGGTCTGAAAGATTACAGCACCTGGTCGGATACAATTTCGAAGAAAGAAATCGTGCGGTCGATGCAGAGCAAGTTGCAGGAAGCCTTTCCCGGTGCTTTCTTCTCGTCGGGGCAACCGATTATCGACCAGGTGATGGAAATCGTGACGGGAAGCGCGGCCGACTTAGCCATTTCGGTAGTCGGCAACGACCTGACGCTGATGCGTGCCAAAGCCGATAGCATTTCTGCTCTGGTGAAAGGAATGAGTGGTGCGGTTTCGGTTAATATTGAGCAGGAAGGTCCGCAGGATCAGTTAGCCATCAAGATCAATCGCCCGGCTGCGGCCCGCTACGGCATCAACGTATCGGAAATCGAGAACATGATTGAAGCGGCCATCGGTGGCAAAACCGTTGGGTCGATCTACGACGAAGCCAAACGTTACGACATTGTAGTGCGCTTCACGCCCGAAAGCCGGGGAAGTATTGACGCTGTTCGGCAGTTGCAGGTACCCTCGGCAACGGGTGCGCTGATTCCCATGAACGAGCTGGCCGACATTCGCTACGTGCAGGGACAGACCAATATTTACCGCATCAATGGCAAGCGCATGGTCACGGTTAGGACCAACATTCGGGGTCGCGATCAGGGTGGATTTGTGAAGGAAATCAGTGAGAAAGTCCGTCAGCACGTTAAAATCCCCGAAGGTTACAGCGTCATCTACGGCGGTCAATACGAAAATCTGGAACGGGCGGGCGGTCAGTTGCTCATCTCTATTCCGCTGACCATTGTGGTCGTGTTCCTGTTCCTGTTTATGCTGTACGGCAACGTCCGCGATACGTTGCTGACGCTCACCTGTTTGCTGTTTGCCTTAGGTGGAGGTATTGGCGCGCTGTTGCTACGGGGTTATAACTTCAACGTATCGGCAGGGGTAGGTTTCGTGTCGATCTTTGGTATTTCGGTGATGGCGGGCGTATTACTCGTCTCGGCCCTGAATCGAAATCTGCTGAACAATCCGAAATCGTTGCTGGAAATCACCATCGAGACGGCGCAGGAGCAGTTCCGGGCCATCATGGCGATCATGGTCGTGGCGATTATCGGTCTCGTTCCGGCGGCTATTTCAAGCGGCATTGGTTCCGATGTGCAGCGCCCGTTGGCAACGGTCATCATCGGCGGCCTGACCACTACGTTGTTTTTCGCGCCATTGATCATTCCGCCCTTATTCTACCTCGTCAACCGCAAACGGCCTCGCCCAACGCCACTCGACTCAACGGGTCATCATATTCCCGAACCGATTGAGGAAGGGACGGAGATATAACGTAGCTGCTTTTACCCCACCCCAACCCCTCCCCTTGAACTAAGGGGAGGGGCTACTAGCACTGCCGGGCTAATTTCCGCAAGTCACCCCTCCCCTGTTTTTCAGGGGAGGGGCCGGGGGTGGGGTAGATTACCACATGCTTCCCCATTACCTCAAAAACAACCGTTCCTCTTCGTGATCCAGGTAGTAGAGATGCTTGCGGACAATGTCTTCGTCGAGGGTCATGACGCTTCGGTTTTTGTCGACCAGCCATTGCCGTTGACGATCCAGAATATGCTGGTAAAGGTCTTTGACCGGCTCACTAAGGGTAAACGCTTCATCGCCCGATAATTGACGCGAATTGTGGTCGATTAGTTTTTTATAAATAGGCTGGGTAAGTTCGGCCTCGCTCAGATTTTCCCGCATGTATTGCAGGGCCAACGTAGCAAGCTCTTTTTCAATAAAGGCATCGACCTTCTCCTCTGGCTTGACATAATCCCGTTCTTCAAAGGCGAATTTTTTTATGATAGCGGGTAACGTAAGGCCCTGAACAACAAGGGTCAGCAAAATCACGACGAACGTAATAAACAGGATCAGGTTACGCTGGGGGAAAGCCGCTCCGTTACCCATGTGAATGGGAATGGATAAGGCGGCTGCCAGCGAGACCACACCCCGCATACCCGTCCAGCCCAGGAACAGGGGCGTGGTCCAGCCCGGATTTGTGGAATCGGCCACGGTTATGAAGTTTCGCATCACGAGGGTGGTGATGACGGCCCCGTAGCACGATAAAATCCGGACAACAATCAAAGACACCGTAATCAGTACGCCATAGCCAATCGCTTCCCCAATACTGGTATGGCCCAGCCCGGCAACAATTTCCGGTAGATCGAGTCCGATCAGAATAAAAACAAGGCCATTCAGGATAAAGGACGTGCTTTCCCAGAAATTGTAGCCTCTTATTCTGGATCGGCCGCTCAAAAAACTGAATCGGTGGTAGGACATGAGCAGTCCCCCACTCACGACCGCCAGCACCCCCGAGCTATGCGCTTCTTCGGCGGCAATGTACATGGCGTAGGGCGTGAGAATGGACAGGGCCATATCGATATTAACATTGGTCGGCAGTAGTTTATGCGTTTTCATAAACAGCCAGCCAACCAGCAGGCCGATTCCTACGCCACCGATCAGCATCCACAAAAAATTGATAGAGGCATTCTGCACGTCAAACGTACCGGTCGACACAGCTATCAGCGCAAATTGGAAGATAATCAGCGAGGACGCATCGTTGAGAAGGCTTTCACCCTCCAGAATGGACGAAATACGCTTGGGGACTTTAACGAATTTCATGATGGCGGCCGCACTGATCGCATCGGGGGGCGACACAATACCGCCCAGCAAAAAGCCCAGTGCCAGGGTAAAGCCGGGAATAAAATGGCGGGCAATCAGGGCGGTGCTCAGGGCCGTAACGAAGACGACCAGAAAGGCAAACGAGAGGATAATACGTCGCCATTTCCACAGTTCTTTCCAGGAAACGGCCCAGGCAGCCTCGTACAACAGCGGTGGTAAAAAGATGATGAAGATCAGCTCCGGGTCCATGTTGAGCACCGGTACGCCGGGGACAAAGCTAATGCCCAGGCCAGCCACCACCAGCAACACCGGATAGGCCACTTTTATTTTCTGAGCCAGGATGATCAGCAGCAACATGACCAGCACCATCCCCAGATAAAACGTAACGTGTTCAAGCATCGTACTGAAAATTAGGGTGTAGAAGCTAAAAAGTAGCATAAAAAAACAGGCTGAATACCTGCTTTATGTCTATTAATATATTGATTTTTGGAGTTGAATGTGAATTGGGTACTATCTCTAAGACGTAGCAATGTGGCCATTGAAGAAACCACTATTGAAGTTGACTTCACCGGTTAGCAGTATATGGGAATTAGTGCGAAAATGCGCTGGGGCAAGACATAGGAGAAGTGTGCATTGCGGCAACCACTGTAGTTAATGCTGTCTTCAATGATACTGACAAGCAAATTAATGAACTGCCACCTTGACATAAAATTAACAATAGCACGTGCTCTATATACTTTTAAACCAATCAGATTTGATAAAAACTTTTTCTACTAATTCAATTTCAATTCCAAGTTTCAATTCCTTTAATTTTTCGGCAAGGTCATTACCGTCCATTAAATCAATCGGAGGAGCACCGTCGCGAGAAGCTTCTCGTTTTGCCTCTCTCGAAAAGTTACCAGTAGTTATAATTAATCCTTTGTCAGCACGTCCTACCATTGCACCTCTAAAATCTCTCACAATTGATGGCGATACAGTTCCTTTATATCGTTTAGCTTGAAAGATTACATGAAACGATAAAACACCGCCAAGTCGCAACGTACCTTTTCCATCAATACCACCATCGTTTGACCGTCCGGTTACCTCAACATTTTGGAATCCAAGTTCACGTAATAGTCTCTGACATAGGCGCTCAAATGCAGCTGGGTTAATTTTTTGAAGTTCTTCGATTAATTGCTCTTGCCACGAGTATTTCTGAAGCTCTTCGTCTGCTCCCGCATCATCTGGAATATCGTTTGATTTTGTTTTGTCTTTAAGCCTTTGTTGTTTGTCTTCTGCAACAACCTTCCTCTTAATTGCCTCTTGGTCTATTGAAGGTGTTTTTAAACCCCTTTCTGTCAAAGCCCAAATGCCACGAGATGAGTTTTCTAAAAGTCCATAGCGCTTCAAATAATTTCGAGCCCAAGCAAGACGATAAGAAAGTTTGCTTGTGTTGCCTCTGTGAATTTCATTGACTTGGCCGTCTGTCAGATTTAAAATTTTTGCAACCTCTTCTTCAATTTCCTCTATTGAACCTGACCCCCCAAGCTTATGTAGAGCTGTTAATGTTGGATTAAATAAGTCGTCATATTTATACTTGAATAGTTCTGGCATGATGGCGTCTGGAGATTGATGCTAGCTCCCAAATATACACAACTCAATTGCAGCAATCTATTTCCTGATGAACGTAATAGATCAAGAACTTTGTTTCGTTTATTTCGTTTACTAAACTTGTACAAAGTTTAGTAAATCTATGGAAACCGTTGTTGAGAGACCAACTTTGAAGGACCAGCAGGTAGCCCGTGAATCACTTCCGCTATTTACTAAGGCGATTGCTCAGAAGGAATCAGAGCAGGGTAGTATCCAGATACAAGCTAATTCGCTGTCAATCAACATACCTATAAAAGCGCTGCATTTGTTGGCCGTTATTCTTTCCAGCATGGCTCAAGGAAAGGCTATTTCACTCATTCCGTCCGATTCAGAGATTAGTACGCAACAAGCGGCTGCTATCCTCAATGTGTCTAGGCCGCATGTGGTCAAGCTTCTCGAAGAAGGAGTTATTCCATTTAAGAAGGTAGGTAGCCACCGGCGTATTTTGCTGGAAGAGGTATTGATCTATGCAAACCAGCAAAAGGATATGCGTAAAGAAAATTTACAGTTTTTAACCCAACAAGCGCAAGAGCTTAACCTGGGTTACGAATGATTCAATTTTCAAAGCTTACAGCCCTGCTGGATGCCTGCGTACTTTATCCTGCTCCAATACGTGATTTGTTGCTTTACTTAGCGGATGCCGGGCTATATATGCCTAAATGGACGGACATAATTCACGAGGAATGGACTCAGAATTTGTTGCTCAATCGGCTCTATATAACCGCCGACCAACTTTTGCGAACGACTAAAGCTATGAATGTAGCTTTTCCTGATGCAACCATTCGTCATTATGAAACGCTGAGCAATTCCATCAATCTCCCTGATCCAGATGATCATCATATTCTGGCGGCTGCCATTCGAGGGCAGGCTCAAGTAATTGTGACGGCTAATCTTAAAGACTTCCCCAATGACTATTTGAGCCAATTCGATATAGAGGCACAGCATCCATTCGATATAGAGGCACAGCATCCAGATGAGTTCATTACCTATCTGCTCGAACTGAATCCTGAAGAGGTGTTGCAAGCCTTTCAGGCGCAGGTGGCGAATCTCAAAAATCCACCAAAGACCGCTCAAGAAGTTATCCAAACCTTACGAAAAACCGGACTCGGCAAAACAGCCGATGGGCTTATGCTTTTATTGCCAGAATGATCTATTTACTCTATTTCTCCGCCACCCACACCTTATACGGATAAACCCCCGATTGCCGAAGGTGTGAAAAGGGATAGCAATGAAGTAAACCGGCTTCGCGTTTTTATTATTTTATACTCACTACTCGGCAACAGGTCGTTTAGGCAAACTTTTCTAGTTGCTTCACCAGTACGCCAAAATCCTTTGGGTAAGGGGCTACGAAGGTTTGCTCTTCACCGTTCAGCATGGTGAACGTTAGCGAGTAGGCATGAAGGGCAACGCGGTTGATCAGAGGTAGTTCTTCCGTGCCTTCTTTCAGGTTGAATTTTCGCTTTACTTCCGATAGATAGACCGGTTTTCCGCCATAAGTCGCGTCGTTGACAATGGGCGCTTTCAGGCACATCAGATGCACGCGAATCTGGTGCATCCGTCCGGTGACAGGCATACATTCCACCAGCGTCGTGGTGCGGTATGCCTGCAACGTATTGAAAATCGTTTCGGCAACTTTCCCATGCTCGCGATCAATCCGAACGGCGGTTCCATCCTTGAGGGGCGAGATGGGCAGATACACCGAAATGCCTTCGAAATTATGCACCCCATTCGTAACGGCGTGGTAGCGTTTTGTTACCTCCCGGTGTTCAAACTGCATCGCCAGATGTCGGTACGCGTCCGGATTTTTGGCAATCGCCAGAATGCCCGACGTTTCTTTATCCAAGCGATGACCGAGTTGGGCATCAGCATGATAGGCTTTCGCCAGTCGGATAATGCTCTGTCCACCCCGATCAGCCGTACGTTCGTCGAGCGACGCTACACGGGGCGGTTTATTGATAAGTATATAATCCTCATTCTCGAACACAATGAGGTCTTCAAAATTCAGTTTCATGGGTATAAGTCAAGAGTCGATAGTCAATAGTCGGCAGTTTTGATATGTGTCATAAACACTATTGATCAACGACTGCTGACCATTGACTGAAAGAAACACAAAAAGCCTCCTCCTGATCGGAAGAGGCTCAGAGATACTATCTTGCGAAAGACTATACCGTCAGCGTACCACGCTCGTAAGCCTTCTGAAGCGTTGCTTCCAGACCGTTTTTGTTGATGGTCTTAATGGCTGACGTAGCCACTTTCAACGTAATCCATTCGCCGGTTGATTCAACAAAGAACCGCTTCTTTTGCAGGTTCGGGAAGAATTTACGTTTCGTTTTATTATTAGCGTGAGAAACGTTGTTTCCCGTGCGTGTGCGTTTTCCTGTGATTTGACAAACTCTGGCCATTACCGTACTCGTTTTCCGTATGAGGGCGCAAAATTGGCTAATTAATTCATAATCTGCAAGTCATTCTTCCTTTTTTTTGAATCCATAGGGACAGTGACGGCAGCCACTCCGGCAGCAATACCCCCGTTTGAGGTGATATGTAGCGGTAAAAACCACAAACCCTTCGGGCGTGTAGTAATAGTCGTCATTGGCCAGACCGGGAATTTTCTTTTGCTTCGACGAGGGCATCGGGTTTTGGGCGTCTGTGGAAGAAACTGTATTTTTGAGAGGAAACGGACCATGTCGCCGGTTAGTTGCAAAACACGAATTGACTTCATCAACGTCTTTCACTTTAACCGCTTATCGCCATGATACACGAACCAACAACGCCCATCTCGTCTGCCGATCAGGCCATGCAATTAGAATGGCAGTACGGTGCACATAACTACCATCCCATTCCGGCAGTGCTGACGCGGGGCGAAGGCATCTACGTTTGGGACGTGGACGATAAACGGTATTTTGACTTTCTGTCGGCCTATAGCGCGGTGAGCCAGGGACATTGTCACCCACGTATTATCAACGCCATGATTCAGCAGGCGCAACAGCTTACGTTGACCTCACGAGCGTTCTACAATGATAAAACCGGCCTGTGCGAAAAATACCTGTGCGACTATTTTGGTTACGAAAAAGCACTGATCATGAATTCGGGCGCTGAAGGGGGAGAAACCGCTTTGAAGCTAACCCGCAAATGGGCGTACAAAGTCAAAGGTATTCCGCAGGATCAGGCCAAAGTCGTTTTTGCGGCCGGAAACTTCTGGGGGCGCACACTGGCGGCTATTTCATCGTCAACTGATCCCAGTAGCACCAATGATTTCGGCCCATTATTGCCAGGCTATGTCATTATTCCATATGACGACCTTACTGCGCTGGAAGATACGTTCAAACGTGATCCGAATATTGCCGGATTCATGGTGGAGCCCATTCAGGGCGAAGCGGGCGTTGTGGTGCCGAATGAAGGCTATCTGCGCGGGGTACGTGACTTATGCACAAAATACAACGTACTGTTCATTGCCGACGAAGTGCAGACGGGCATCGGACGAACGGGCAAACGAATCGCTTGTGATCACGAGAACGTAAAACCTGATTTGCTCGTGCTGGGCAAAGCGCTTTCTGGAGGCACCATGCCCGTATCGGCCGTGATGACCTCCGACGAAGTGATGCTGACAATCAAACCTGGTGAACATGGTTCGACCTACGGCGGAAATCCGCTGGCCTGCGTCGTAACGATGGAAGCGCTTCAGGTCGTTGAAGATGAAAACTTAACCGAGAACGCAGCCGTGATGGGCGATATTTTCCGTGCCCGTATGACAGCGTTAACCCACAAAACAGACCTCGTTAAATCAGTACGTGGGAAGGGCTTGCTCAACGCCATCGTCATTAGCGAACGTCCTGATCTGGGTGAAGAAACGGCCTGGGAAATCTGCCTGAAATTGAAAGACAACGGCCTGCTCACCAAACCGACCCACGGCGATAAAATCCGGTTTGCGCCCCCGCTCGTCATCAACGAAGATCAGATGCACCAAGCGTGTGATGTGATTGAGAAGACGATGCTGGCGTTTTAACAATAAAGGGTAAATCAGGGAATGGAGATACTCTCTGAATGAATATTGTCTATTCACTCTTTCAGAGAGTAGTATTCTACCGAATCGGATCACCGTTTTTGAACGTAGCGCTGATGCGCTCCCCGTCGGCAAAGTAATACGTCCCTTTACCATTGGGGAGGTTTTTCTGGAACCAGCCTACATATTTATCGCCGTTCTGGTAGTAGTAAACACCGTAGTCGGAGCGCAGATTATCGCGGAAATTGCCTTTATATTTCAGCTTTCCGTCGGCGTAATATTCCAGGCCTTCGCCGTGCTTGTCGCCTTCTTCAAACTCACCAACGTAGCGTTCACGGGTTGGGTAAACAAACACACCGGTTCCATCTTCGCAATCGCCGGAAACACAACCGACTGTTGCGGTCTTCCGGGCAGGTGCTTTGGGTGCAATAACAGACCGCGCTGCAACTGCCGGAGCGTTCGTTGGTACGATGGCTCTTGGCGCCATAGCCACTGGCGTTTTGATGCTGGTTCTACTTTTGGGGTACATTGATTCGGCCTCCAGCCAGCCTTTGCGAATGGCGTCCAGACGGGCCAGTTTCGCGGGGTGCGTCGACGTAGCGTTTTCGTCACCCATTGCCTTTACGGCAACCATAGACTCCGGTAACGACGCTCCCAATTGGTGTAACACAAAGCCCGAAAATTTATCCGCTTCAATTTCCTTTTGCGGCTGACCACCATGCCCGTCAATGGTGTGCCCTTGCAGGTGGTGCCCAATTTCGTGCGCCATGATACTAATGGCCGACCAGTCGGTTTCAGTTTCTTCTTCAATTTGCGCCATGAAGGCGCCATCGTAAACAATGAATCGCTGACCTTTAAGCACCGTAGCGAAGCAATTGTCGGTATTGGAGCACTCAATGACTTTAAAGTTGCGCATCAGCCCGATGGGTTTTAAAATTCGGTCGACAACCCGTTCGGCGTGCCCGTTGGACTTAGTTGTAGGTGAGCAGATAACTTCGGGGCTAACTCGTCCGCCGGTATAGTTGCAGATAAAGGCGCTGGAACCGAAGGGACGTATCGGTCCGCTTTGTTGGGCTACTAAAGGGCTACTGATAGCCGCACTTAACAAAAGAATGGGTAGGGATAAAGCCGCTCTCACAGGCATAACCAAGTCAGGTTAATCGTTCAACACGGCAGAATAACGAATGAAATAGGGAGCGTAGTTTGTAACGTTTTTAAAAAATGTAGTTGTTGCTATTCGATTAATATGGGCAGTAAATGCTTAATGACTCATAGTCAGCACACGTTGATAAACTTCCAGGGTTTGCGTCACCACTTTTTCGGGCGAAAATGCTTCCTGCCGAACGTAGCCTTTCTGACGTAACGATTGGCGAAGTGCATCATCCAGTATAATCGTTTCGATCTGTTGCCGAATGGACGTCTCCGATTCGGGGTCGAAGTAGAGTGCGGCATCCTGTGCTACTTCTGGAAAACAGGACGTATTGCTCAACACAACCGGGCAGCCCGTGGCAAAAGCCTCCAGAATAGGAATACCAAATCCTTCATAAAGTGACGGATAGACGAAGGCCAGCGCGTGTTGGTATAAACGGTATAAAATCTGATCGTCAATGGAATAATACATTACCTGACTGGCTACTCCCAGACTATCAATAAGTTGGTTCTCTTCTGGATTAAACTCCCCACCGCCCCCGCAAATCAGGTGGAGGTGGGGATATTTTTTGAGGAGTGGAGCAATAGCCTTAAGAAACGGCAGGAAGTTTTTATAACTACCCCGTGCGCCTACATAGAGTAAGTAAGACTTGGGCGTCTTGATCTGAAACGTATCGGGTACAGACAGGCTTCGGAAATTAGTCGCGTGATGGATCGCGGTAATTTTATCCGGCTTAATCTGGAAAATTTCGATCAGGTCGTTTTTTGTGTTTTCTGAAACGGCAATTATATGGGCTGATCGGTCGAGAAGAGCCTGCTTTAGTTCTTTAGACGCGTTATCTAAATGACCGAATTTATCTCCGAATTTGTCTTTGGTCGCATCATGATACGTTAGGACGAAGGGCTTATTGCCAATGAATTTCAGGAAATAAGGGTGGAAAAACGTAGGATGGAACAAGTCATAATCTTTTTGCATCAACTGAACCGAGCTCCATAACCGATTGATCTGCGAAAACAACATGCTGGTGGGCATATAGCCCAGAAAGTACCGGAACGATTGCGTGTGGAACCAGGGGCTGTTTTGCAGGTATACGTTGTTAGAAAACCGGATGGCAAGTTTGGTTTCAACACCTTTTTGCCGAAGCGCCACCATCAGGTTGTAAAAATACCGGGCTACCCCTCCAAATCGCGACGCTGTAAAAGCCTGATGATCGTATAGTATCTTCATTACAGTCGCAATTTTACGCATAAACTTACTGTCATTACTAGCCACAGTTACTTAAACCGCTGTATGGCTACTTTTCCTTTTGCACCAACAGCATAGCAAGTGCCTTTTACACAGGCCATTGAATGAAAGCCTTCTGTATCGAGTCGTTGCCAGGTTTGGCCCTGATCGGCGGATAAACTCGTTCCCGAAGGACCAACGGTAAGCAGACGGTCGCCAGGAAGCAGAGCAACCGCTTCTTTCAGGCCGGGCGGGTCCGTTTGCGCAACGACTTGCCAGGTTTTTCCACCATCGCGGGTGATAGCCGCGTTCGGGCCAGGTTGCTGTTCCTGTTTGTAATTGCCACCCACAACCATTCCATTTTTATCCGTAAAAAAGTGCATGCCAAACAAGCCGGTAGCTTCGCCAGCTGGCAGGGCTGTATTGCTAACTGCCCAGGTTCGGCCCCGGTCGCTGGAATGGAATACGCGCCCAACCGATCCGCCCCCCGACGCAAGCCAGACATTACGTTTCCCCTGAACAACCAGACTGGTGCCGCTGGCGGCAAAGGCGGCTTCGTTGGCGTCTAGTCTTGGAAGGGCATCCGGCGAAACAGGTTGCCATGTTTTGCCACCATCATCCGTCGTGAGTATAAACCATTTTCCGTCAATGGGATCGCTAAATACGATGCCATGCGTGGCATCCCAAAAATCCATGCCATCAAAAAATACGCCTTGCTGTTGGGTCTGATATAGTAACGACCAGCTCTGACCGCCGTTTGTAGTCTTATAAATTCGGGCCTGACCTTTCTCGGCCGGGCCAGCACTCATCAATATGGCCGTCTGGGCATCAAAAGCCTGTACATCCCGGAAGTCACAGTCGTTTGCATCAGGTACGGTGCCTGTCTGCCAGGTTTTCCCCCCATCTGCCGTTCGAACGAACGTACCTTTTGTCCCACCAATCCAGGCAACGTCGGGATTGGCGACACTGACGGCCCTAAAACTGGCATCGGTGCCAACCGTTTGGGGCTGCCATTGGGCAAGTGCCGGAAAAAACACGAATAGGTAACAGCAAAGACCAGGTAGAAAATAATTCATAGCAAAGAAAAAGCCAGTCAGTAAATGGCTGGCCGATAGTTAATTAGATAAATAACCTCAATGTATTTCGCTTGCTTTGTCAGCGGCCCAAAGGAGCTGTCTGTTGAGTTGCTGCTTTCAGGCGCTCAACTTCCTGCGCCAAACTATCTGCTTTGAAATAGTAATACAGACCGAGTATCAAAAATACTTTTGACAGAATAAAGACAGCGATGAAAGCAGTTTTCCAGTGTTTATGGACCTGAATGTGCGTATTATTTACCTCGACATTTACGTAGTGAGGCTCATTTGAACGGGATTCGGTCGATTTCTGCGTGAATTCTTCACGAGTAGGTTCCTCCCATTTTTTGATTTCTGTTTCGCTGATACGTAACTCAATTTTTTCCCGTATCTCCGGTGGAGGAGGCACAGAGTTTTTCAGGAAATAGGCTTCCATTTCCGTTTCGAGTTCGGCTAGCTGGTTTAATACATCTGCATCAGTGGCCAACAGGTGCTTTAGTTCCTCTTGTTCTTTTTCAGTAGCCAATCCTAACAGATGCGCTTCCAGAATACCACTTGTCAAATATTGATAGTTCTTCAAAGTCAATTCAGTTAAGACGAACGAAGTTGCTTAAAATACGTGTAGATAGTTTTCAATACGTTCGTTTGCGAGAGTTGCAGTTTATCCGCAATTTCCTCGGTCGTATATCCCTGATAAAAGGACAGATTGAAAACGAGTTTTTCTGTATTTACGTTCGTTTCAGGCACTTGGATTGGTTGCGGCTGATTTAGGGCTGTAGCTCTCGGTCTTGCGTCGAGTGCTTTGGCCCTGGCTAATCGAATGATTGGGCCAATTGCCTGAGTAGAGCCTTCAGCAAGCGAATTAATCTGTGGCGATGAGAATACATCGATCAACACCGTTTGCGCTAACTCCGGTTCTGGAATTATCTGTAAAATAATTCCATAGGCTATAGAGCCATAACGATCATACAGCGAAAGCCGGTCTGCACTTCGCATGACTTCCTGAGCATTCCGTTTCCTATCTGGTTGTTTCAATGCACCCATCCAACTTCATTCATTAAAAAAACAATGCGGGCTAACGGTAGGCGCACTACCGTAAACATCAAGCGTTCCATAGAGCTTGTACCGGAAGCCACGCACGGTTCCTGAGTATATTGAATTTAACCGTGGCATGGGATAAAGCGGAAGGCCTACTAACTAGAGCAATGCAAGTTATCTAAATATGTTAACTTTTGTATTATGTTCGTCATAAAAGTAAACTTAAATTGATTTTTCGGGCTCCTCTGCTATATTTAGACTGCCACTTATTTACCGTAATGGTGTCGAATACTATCGCTCATGACTTGATACAGTTCGGCTAATTTCGGCTGGTCAGCTAAAAAAGCCAGATGATTTTCAATCGTTGTCAGGTCACCACGACGGGCCGGTCCCGTCTGCACGTCAGCCGGATTACTGGCGGCTAGACCTTTTCGAAATGTCTCGGCAATAATTGGCCGGAGCAGATCGAATTCCAGATCATCCCGGATCGTCAGCTCCCGGGCCAGTGTTAGTAAATGATTGGTGAAATTACAGGCCAACACAGCCGCTACGTGCAAGGCCTGGCGTTCTTCGGAGGTGATCAGGTAAACAATGTCACTGATGTTCTGGCCCATTTGAACCAACAATTCTTCCGTTTCTTTGTCGGAGGCTTCAAGGCAAAGTGGAATTTCATCGAACGCCATAAAAGACAATCCCTTTGTGAAGGTTTGAAGCGCGTAGAAAACACCCGTGTGGACAGGTACGTCGCTATAAATGGCCATCCACTGCTCCAGCAGTTGAAGTGATTGCCCACCCGACGTATGCACGAGAATCGCGTCTTCGGGCAGGACCAGCCGTGAGCAAACGTTTTCGAGGGCATCATCAGAAACGGCCAGGATAAATAATCTCGATGGGCTGTCGGCAAAGTTCAAGTCCGAATGCGTGTGGGCGTCAAACAGATTACTAACGAGTTGACGACTATGCTGAAGCTGACGGCTAAAGACCTCATTAATATGATGACCGGCATTTTCCAGCGCCGGGGCGAGATGCCAGGCGAGGTTACCTGCACCGATAAACGAAATTTCCATACTCAAGTATAGACTATTTTCAGTAAATCAGCGCCGTAGCCTCGCAGTTAAGTGTATTTGAGCCTAAAATGGATAAGATTTCCCGCTTATATCCATCAATTAGAAACAGTTGACTAACCATTTGCTTCCTCAACGAGTTATCTCGGTTACCAGGCATTCCAACTCTTGGTTCAACGCTATAAAACGCTATTATCCTCAATATGGAAATTCTGGTCCTGCTTTTATACGGACTGGCACTGATGTTGTTGTTTTTTTACAACTGTGGTCAGTTAAGCCTCATTATCATTTACATACGTTCGGAACAAGAACGAAGGAAGGCCGCTCATTCGACTAATATACTGTCGCCAGATAAACTGCCTCGTGTAACGGTACAATTACCCATCTACAATGAACTGTATGTTGTTGAGCGATTAATCGACGCCATCGTACGGTTGGAGTATCCAAAAGATAAGCTCGACATTCAGCTCCTGGATGACTCGACGGATGAAACGGTTGAGTTAATCGCCCGGAAAGTAAACGAATACAAACAGCAGGGCTTCGATATCGAACACGTCCGCCGACCGGTTCGCACGGGTTTCAAAGCTGGGGCTCTTGCCTACGGACTTGAGTTTGCCAAAGGCGAGTTCATTGCCATTTTCGATGCTGACTTTGTGCCTGATCCGGAATTCCTTATTAAGACGATACCGAACTTTGCTGATCCTAAAGTGGGTATCGTCCAGACACGCTGGGAACACCTGAACGAAGATTTTTCGCTGATGACCCAGTTGCAGGCCTTTGGACTGAATGCTCATTTCACCATTGAGCAAAGCGGACGTAATGCCGCCGGATTTCTGGCCAATTTCAACGGTACGGGGGGCGTTTGGCGTAAAGTGGCTATTGCCGATGCGGGTGGTTGGCAGAGTGATACGTTGACAGAAGACCTGGATCTAAGCTACCGGGCTCAACTGCGGGGCTGGAAATTCGTTTACCGCGAAGACATCGGTTCCCCTGCCGAATTACCTGTAGCGATGAATGCGCTGAAATCGCAACAATACCGCTGGATGAAGGGCGCGGCCGAGTGTGCCCGGAAGTTATTCGGTAAAGTACTTCGAACGCCCGGAGTATCCTTCACGATGAAACTGCACGCGTTTTTTCACCTGTTCAGCAGTGCTACGTTTATTCTAGTGCTGATTCTGGGCGTCATGAGCGTACCCCTTATTTACATTCGCAGCCATCATCCGGAATGGGAATGGGTTTTCTATGTCATTAATCTGTTTCAATTCAACTTACTGATTCTTATTACCTTTTACGGTATTCCTCTTTGGTTCCTGAAGCCAACGACTAAAACCAAACTGGTGTGGTATTTCCCAATGTATTCTTCTTTGATGATGGGCTTGTCGTTGCACAATACCATTGCGGTTATTGAAGGATATATAGGCCGAAAGACTCCGTTTGTGCGGACGCCAAAATTCAACGTTACCACATCTGCCGATCAATGGGATGCGAATGTATACGTAAGTCGTCGAGTGAACTGGCTGACGGTAGTGGAGGGATTTCTGTCTATATATTTTTTAGGTGGCCTGGTTCTGGCTGTTTATATCCATGATTTCCGCATGTTCTTTTTGCACATCATGCTCATGGTTGGCTTTGGGATGGTATTCATCTATTCGATCGTTCAGGCCGGGCGTCGACCGGGGGTAATTCGTGCTTGAGAACCAATGGTATAGGACTTACTAAGGAGTATAAAAATTAACGTACAATGGGCTAAGGCTCGGTGCAGTGTCTCAACAGGAGGACATTCGTGCTGAACTTTAGCCCATTGTGCATTAACATAAGGTGACATTATTGGTAGAACATTGTCTTATATTCGTACTTTTACGATTCATTTTGGTGAAAAATGGCTTGCCAGGCTTAAATACTACCGAATAAAAAAATCTATCATTGGATTAGACGATTGGCCTGATTTTGGCCGTTTGTTAGAAGAACGTACCGTACGCTACTTATACTGAACCTGAAAGTACCCTCAATGGTGAACCCCTACTTTGTTCACAATCCTATTGTCAACCACTTTATTCCCACTGTTAGCCGGCTTCTGTTCGCTCCGAATGGATGGTTAATGCTGGGATTCTGGTTGCTTTTAGGGGTGGGCACAAGTGTCGGGCAAGACCAGCCCGCAACAGCGCCCACCCGCCGAGCGGCCCCTAGCCGCCGACAGCAACAAGTCGCTACTGACTCTGCGAGAGCCCAGGCTCGCCGTCGAGCAGTTGTGCGGGCAGACTCTGCTAAACAAGCGCTTCAAAATCGTACCGATAGCATCAGAGCATTACGTAGTGCTAACCGCCGGGCCACCGTTAACTGGGCTGACCGGCGAGCGACGCGTTTTTCGGAACGACCGTCTAAATCACCATTTATCCTACGCGACCCGAAAGGGATCGCAACGGAATTTCAGCTTAGTCCCGATGGGAGCATTGGTGTAGCCGAACGGGTAGGAGGTGCCACGAGTCCGGGCGCTGGTACGCTTACGTCGGGAACTGCCGTGCCCGGTCAGTCTGTGCCGGGATTGGCCTTGCCGCCCTCTCAATTTGGATTGCCGTATCGACCCGCTGAGACCATTCCCTTTTCGACCTATAACCAGTTACAGAATCAGCGCGTTGAGAATACACTCTGGCGTGAATACAGTGCTAAACGTGATGGCCAAAGTGCCTTAAGCGGACGTGGGCTGATTCCCAAACTCGAACTACCACCGGTTATTGATCGACTCTTTGGAGGTAGTAATGTGGATTTCAAACCCAATGGTTTCGTAACGCTCGACTTTGGGTACCTCTATCAATTTATTGACAATCCCGTATTGCCGGTTCGGCAGCGTCGGAATGGTAACTTCCTGTTCAATGAGCAGATCAATATCAACTTCAATGGCAAGATCGGAGAGAAATTAGGCATTCTGGCCAACTTCGATACGAAAGCCAGTTTCAATTTCGAGAATGCCCTCAAACTCAATTACAAACCTGGTGGAGGTCTGCCTGCTTTCGGGTCAGGGCAGGGGTTGCCCAGTATGCCGGGTTTGCCTAACGCACCAACGTTGCCGGGTTCCAGTAGCCTGACAACACCCGGCGGTTTTACCCCTCAGAATGAAAGTATTCTGCAAGGACTTGAAGTGGGTAATATCAACTGGGCCGTTAATAGCCAGCTGATTCCGGGTGTCCAAAATCTATTTGGTATTAAAACCCAACTGCGTTTTGGCCGACTCAATGCTACGTTGGTTGCGTCGCAGCAGCGTTCACGGAAAAGCGAGATCGTCCTACAGGGTGGTACGTCGAACCGCGTCTTTGAAATCCGGGCTGATCAGTATGACGAAAACCGACACTTCTTCCTGTCGCAGTTTTTCCGGTCCCGCTATGAATCCTCACTGAAGACATTGCCGCAGGTGACGTCGGGTATCAACGTAACGCGTATTGAAGTCTACGTTACGAACCGAACGAATACCACCACGGCCCTGCGCAACATCGTTGGATTTCAGGACATAGGCGAAGGCAATCCCTATAGTCAGACAAACCCCAACCTGCTGCCATTCTCACGTAGTAACCTGACCCCCACCGACAACGCGGCCAATGGACTTTACAGTAAACTAACGGCCAATTCAGCGAATCCGCTACGTCAGGTGGACCGCACAAACGATGTGCTGACGTCTACTTATGGCTTGGCGAAGAGCACCGATTATGACCTGCTACGTACGGCAAAACGCCTGACCGAAGCCGAATTTAAACTCCAGGCCGATCTGGGCTATATATCACTCGTTACGCCCCTGCGTAACGACGAAATTCTGGCTGTTTCTTATGAATACACCTACCAGGGCCAGAAGCATAAAGTGGGTGAACTAACCGAAGATTATCAGGCGCGCAAAGATGATGAGGTGTTGGTAATGAAGCTGTTGAAATCAGCTACGTTGCGCAACAACCTTCAGTTACCGATGTGGAACCTGATGATGAAAAACATCTATTCGCTTAATACATCACAGATTACCCGGCAGGGATTTCAGTTGCGAGTGATTTACAAAGATGACGTAACGGGTATCGATAATCCCAACCTTCAGGAAGGCCGGAGAACGCAGAACCGACCGCTGGTGCAACTGTTTGGCATGGACCGGCTCAATCAGCAGTTGGACGCCCAGCCCGATGGTAATTTCGATTACGTCGAGAATTACACCATCGACAGCCGGTATGGAAAGATTATTTTCCCGACGCTGGAGCCGTTTGGGTCGTATCTGGAAAAGCAATTCGATCCTGATGAGGATAATCTTAAAGCGAAATACGTATTTAGACAGCTATACAGTGGCACTCAAACGGATGCCGCACAGATTGCCGACAAGAACAAATTTTTCCTGAGGGGTTCGTTCCAGTCGAGCAATGGAGCCGAGGTGCAACTGCCTTATGGAGTCAATGAGCAGTCGGTTACGGTGACGGCGGGTGGTGTGGCATTGATGGCTGGCCAGGACTACGTGTTTGATGCCCAGACGGGAAGGCTACGTATCACAAACCCGAGTGTGAGCAACTCGGGCCGCGAAATCCGTATCGGCTACGAACAGCCGGATTTGTTTCAGAACCAGATTCGGACACTTATCGGTACACGCTTGGATTATGCCGTTAACCGCGACATAAGCATTGGTTTGACGGCCATGCACATGAAAGAAACCCCCGCTGGGTTCCTGACTCGTGTGGCGCTTGGTAATGAACCAGTCAACAACACCATTTTAGGATTGAATGCCACCATTCGTAAAGATGTACCCAGTCTGACGCGTTTGCTGGATAAATTGCCCATCGTACAAACCAAAGAGCTATCGACCCTACAGGCTACGGGCGAGGTAGCTCAATTGTTTCCCGGTACGAATCCGCGTGCCAACAATGAAAGCTTTTTGGATGATTTTGAAGCCGCCCGGACGATTTTTGACCTCACGCGTCAGCCAATACGGTGGCGGCTTGGCACGACACCGCAGCAGTTTCCCCAGGGCTCGTTTTCTGATCCATTGCCATTTGCCTACAACCGTGCCCGCATATCGGTTTACTCCGTCGACCCGAGTCTCTACGCGGCTGGTTCGCTGGGTGCCGTGTCGACTGTCGATCCCGACGATGCGAGGAAACACGTATACGAACGCTATTTTCTGCCTCAAGACTTGTTCCCCGGCCGTTCAGCACGGCCCGTGCAGTTGCCCGAAACCATCCTGGATGTAGCCTATTTCCCCAGTGAACGGGGAATGTATAACTACAATACCAATCTGACGGCGGCCGGTCTGCTGACGAATCCAAGAGGTAATTTCGGCGCTGTAACACGGGCTATTTCTTCTGACAATGATTTCGACAATGCCAACATCGAGAACGTAACGTTCTGGCTTATGGACCCGTTTGTGCAGGGTGAGGCCGGGAAAGTTCGTGCCGGTCCCGATGCCACTCAACAAACCAATAATACAACGGGTGGTAAGTTGCTCTTTAACCTCGGCGATATTTCGGAAGATGTTATGAAAGACAGCCGTTACGAATTTGAAAACGGCTTTCCGCTTAGTGATGATGTCAACAATCCCCGGATTGGCGGAGTTGAAACAACCAATTGGGGGAAAGCGCCCACGCAGCAGTTTGTAACGAATGCCTTCCAGAGTGGCTCCCGGGAACGGCAGGATATTGGTCTGGATGGATTGAGCAGCCAGCCGAATATTCCGACGGGCGTTACGTCAGAGCAGGACTTCTTCAGAAATTACCTGGCGGCCATTCAGACAAGAGTTACCGATCCTAATGCACTGGCCGAGATTCGAAGAGACCCTTCCGGGGATGATTTTCAATTTTATCTTGGTGAAGAAGCAGACCAGCAGAAGTACGTAGTCGCTCGCTACAAGAGGTTTATGGGGATGGAGAATAACTCGCCCGAAAACACGACGACGAACCAGTACCTGACGCCTGCATCCTCGACGCTGCCTGACATTGAAGATTTGAATATCGACAATACCATCAATGACAACGAGGCCTATTATGAATATGAAATTGACCTTCAGCCGGGGAAACTCGAAGTTGGTCAGAAATACATTGTTGATAAGGTAACCGTTCCATCGGAAGGGGCACCGGGTGGCGTAGTGACCTGGTATCAGTTCCGGATTCCGGTGCGGGAACCCGCGCGCAAAGTGGGTAGCATCAGTGGCTTCAAATCCATTCGATTCATGCGGATGTACCTGACTAATTTCGCTGAACCAGTGGTGCTACGTTTCGCGGAGTTGCAGATGGAGGCCAACCAGTATCGTAAGTACACGGGTGACCTTACACAGTCTGGCTTACAGGAGGTTCCCGAACCTTACGATGCCAATTTTACCGTTTCAACGGTTAACGTTGAAGAAAACAGCAGCACGGCAGTCACCGTTGCGGGGAACGATAAATATATCTACTCAGTGCCACCGGGTTACGTTCGTGACCGCGATTATACACAGGTCACTACGGTAGAACTGAACGAGCAGTCAATGCGCATGAGCGTAACAAACCTGCGTGATGGTGACTCGCGCGGAGCGTTCCGAAATACTAATTTTAATCTGTTATTCCGGGAGCGGCTGAAAATGTTTGTGCACATGCACAACCCTGATAACGAGAGTGGACAGGTATCTGCCTTTGTTCGGCTTGGTACAGATTACACGAACAATTACTACGAAATCGAAATTCCGAACTTGATTGCGACCCCTCCCGGTACCTCGGACGCGGCTGCGGTCTGGCCTACCTCTGGCGGGCTATCGGGCGGAAATGATCTGGATATAGCCTTAGAAGAATTGATTAACCTTAAAGCCGATCGCAATCGCCAATTGACGCGCCAAACGTCATTGGCCTTTTCGGAAATGTCGGCCAGTGGTCGTTATCGACTTACGGTCGTGGGCAACCCGGATCTGAGTTCGGTACAGTCCATCATGATTGGGATGCGTAATCCGAAAATGGCTGGTGACGGTGAGCGGCCAAAGTCATTTACAATTTGGGTCGATGAACTGCGGGCTAATGGCTACGATCAGCATGCGGGGATGGCCGCCGTTGGATCGGTGAGTGTGAAACTGGCTGACCTCGCCACGGTAACCGCATCGGGTCGCGTTACTACGTTCGGGTTCGGGGGCGTTCAGACGCGCATTGGAGAACGAGCCCTGTCAACAACCTCGGAGTTTGGCTTTTCGTCGGCTATTTCAGTCGATAAATTTCTGCCTGCGACCTGGGGATTACGTATTCCGCTTTATGTCAACTTCGATCACCGGAATATAGATCCTCATTTTGATCCGCTCGATCCTGATACACCGCTGGAGACCTCACTGTCTACCAAATCGGAATCCGAGCGGGATAGCTACCGCCGATTGGTGCAGGACAACACCATGCGCCGGGGCTACAATTTCTCGAATGTCAGGAAAGTGAAAACCAACCCGAATGCCAAAGCGCACTTCTGGGATATTGAAAATTTTGCGTTTACGTATGCCTTCAACGATACGAAACACACCAATATTCTGACCCAGGAGTACCTGCAACGGCAAAATAGAGGAGGCATTACGTACACGTACGCGGCACAACCGAAACCGTTTGAACCCTTCAAGAACGTAGCGTCGTTCGAAGCGCCTTATCTGCGCTGGCTCAAAGATTTTAATATAACGTTGCTGCCGTCTTTAGTATCGATTCGAAGCGATATGGATCGAAGTTTTATCAAGACTCAACTTCGCTCGTCGGATCTGACAACCAATGGAATTGTACCGCAGTTTGAGAAGTATTTTCTGTTCAACCGGTATTATGACCTGACTTGGAATCTGACCCGAAACCTGGTGCTGACGTACCACGCGCAGGCGAATGCCATCATCGACGAACCATCGGGCGATATTAATACCAAGGCCAAACGCGATTCGATTATCAATAGCATTAAGCAGCTTGGCCGGATGAAAAACTTCGTGCAGGACATTCGGGCTACGTATCGATTACCGCTGGACAAGATTCCATTGCTCGACTGGATGTCGGCCGATGCTATCTATGGCGTGGGCTATCAGTTTCAGGCCAATTCGTTTGGTATTGCCGATACGCTTGGCGTGCCGTTTGGTAATGTTCTGCGGAATAATCGCGAACGAGGTATAACAGGTCGGGTGGATTTGATTCGGCTGTATAATAAGATTCGCTACCTGCGCTTTGTTAATACCCCATCGCCGGTACGTAAAAACTTCGCCCGAAATCCGGGAGACATCGAAGACATTGTGCAGGGGGAGAGCAAAGTGCTCAAGAACTTTACGAGGGCCTTATTGACGGTGCGCGGGATCAACTTCTCTTACGTCATTCAGGAGTCTACGATTTTGCCGGGCTTTCTGCCAACACCACGATTCTTTGGCCTGGACCGAAACAACGCGCCGGGTCTGGGGTTCGTGCTGGGTAGTCAGGACCATAATATAGTCTACAAAGCCGCCGACAAGGGCTGGCTTTCGCCGAGTACGGTACTCAATACTGCTTTTCAGCAGAACATTACGAAGAAGTTTACGGCTAGCACGACACTGGAACCGTTCAAAGATTTTCGAATGCAGATAAACTGGCGTCTGGACCGTACAGATGCCTATCAGGAATACTACCGGCCGGGCTCACAGGGTGGTCCGTTCGAGACGTTTTCGCCGGTACGTAACGGGCAGTTCAGTATGTCGTTCTGGTCATTCCGGACCGCATTTATTGGCTTGCGTGGGGACAATACGTCTCCAATTTTCGACCGTTTTGAAGCCTACCGGAAGTTTTTTGTTGATAAGTTGACAGCCGCCAATGCCGAGAAGACGGGTAAGTATGATATTACCTCACAGGATGTATTAATTCCCGCATTCTTTGCTGCTTATAGTGGTCAGCCGATTGAAAAAGCACAGCTTTCACCTTTCTATAATTTCCCCTTACCGAACTGGCAGGTAGCCTATAATGGGCTATCGGGATTAGGCTTTATTCGGAAAAAATTCAGTGCGTTTACGATCAACCACAGCTATTCGTCAACGTACAGCGTCGGTAATTTTATCTCGAACCTGGATTACGGTGCCGCTTACGTCAACTTATCTGTTCAGGACGCTCCACTAGCTACGTCAATCAATCAGCAAGGGCAATTTGTGCCGGTGTTTGCGATGAGCACGATCACCATGTCGGAGAAATTTGCTCCGTTGATTGGAGTGCAGTTTCAGACCAAGAGCCGGGTTACGGGCCGACTTGAGTATAATCAGAGTCGCGACGTAGCACTGAGTCTGTCTAACTCACAAGTGGCCGAGTTGAGCAACAAAGATTTAACTGCTTCCGTAGGGTTTACGAAACAGAATTTCCGTATTCCATTCCGAATCAACGGAGCCTATAAAAAGCTGAAAAACGACCTGACGTTCTCCTGCAATGTGACCTTCCGCGACACTCGCGCCATTCAGCGCAAATTAGATGCTGAGCAGATCATTACGGCCGGAAACGTAAACTTCCAGCTACGCCCGCAGGTCAGCTATATCGTTAGTCGTCGGTTAAATTTCAACTTCTATTTCGACCGCACCTTCAACGATCCTCTTGTGTCGAATTCCTTCCGACGGGCAACAACTTCGGGAGGTATACAGGTGAAATTCAACCTGGCTGAGTAAGGTACTAAATCGACTTACAGCCAGCTTTCGTTCAACAATCTTTCTGTTTGCTGGTTGATGCTACCAACACCTTACCAACAGCATGCCGTATGAAATATAACCCGCTCGGAAATACCGGCGTATTAGTGTCCGAAATTTGCCTTGGTACCATGACCTTCGGCGGAACTGGTTACTGGAAAGCGATGGGCGAACTCCAGCAAAACGCCGTTAATGACATTGTTAAAACCGCCCTTGATAACGGTATTAATTTTATTGATACCGCCAACGTCTATTCGTTCGGTGAGTCAGAACGATTGCTGGGCCAGGCGATCCAGTCGCTCGGGATATCGCGGGATGAACTCATAATTGCCACTAAAGTGCGGGGGCGTATGGGTGAAGGCAAGAATCAGGTTGGGCTGGGACGTCTGCAAATTATGCAGCAGATTGAGGGGAGCCTGAAACGACTCCAAACCGATCATGTAGACTTGTATCAGATTCACGGATTTGACCCAATGACGCCCCTGGAAGAGACCATGCGTGGGCTGGAAGACGTAGTAAGGAGCGGCAAAGTCCGGTATATCGGTTGTTCGAACCTGGCTGCCTGGCAGGTGATGAAAGCGAATGGCATTGCCGAGAAGAATGGCTGGACGAAGTTTGTGTCTACCCAGAATTATTATTCCATTGCCGGTCGTGATCTCGAAAATGAGATTGTTCCGATGGTGCAGGATCAGCAGATGGGTATTTTGCCATGGAGCCCATTGGCCGGTGGATTTTTGTCAGGGAAATATACGCGGGATAACAAACCCGAAGGCGATTCACGCCGATTAGCCTTTGATTTTCCGCCGGTCAATCAGGAGAAAGCTTACGATATTATTGAGGCTATGCAACCCATTGCCGAGGCTCATGGGGCTTCCGTAGCGCGAATTGCACTGGCGTGGGTATTAGCCAAACCGGGCGTTACGAGCGTCATCATTGGTGCAAAAAATACGGATCAGCTATTGGACAACATCAAAGCCGTTGACCTGAGTTTAACAACGGAACAGCTTGAAGAGCTCGATGAAGTAAGTGCGACAAGTAAGCCTTATCCGCAGTGGATGATTCAGCGGCAAAGCAGTGATCGCCTTGGCGCCTATAATTTCTCGCCAAACCAGTCGGCCGTCGTTAAGTAATTATGTGGACGGGTGCCCGTCCACATTACCGTTTGCAATTTTGGCCCCTTCTACCGTATTTTGTGCGTATAAATTAATTCTTCCAATAATGAATTTTCCCGCAGAACTGAGCTATACAGAGGATCACGAATGGATTCGAATAGAAGATGATGGTACGGCCGTAGTGGGCATTACCGAATTTGCACAGAATGAACTGGGTGATATTATCTTCATAGATGTCAACACGGTTGGACAGTCGCTTGCAAAAGGTGATGTGTTTGGCGCTGTTGAGGCTGTAAAAACTGTGTCGGATTTGTTTTTGCCGATTGAAGGTGAAGTTCTTGAATTGAATCCAGCTATCGAAAAAAGCCCTGAGCTGCTGAATAGTGATCCATATGGGGATGGCTGGATTATCCGCCTGAAACCCGCAAGTGCGGTTGAGCAGGACGGCTTACTGACTGCCGATGCGTATCGGGATTTAGTAGGTGCCTGATTGACTATATTTTAGACCAGAAGGCTCCGAGAGGGGCCTTTTTTGTGAACCAGATTGCTCATTTATTGAGCCATGCCACTGCCCATGCAATTCTTAATCCGTGCTGCCCGCGTTGTTGATCCTGCTTCTGCCTTCAATGGGCAAGTAGTTGATATGTTGATCGGAAACGGTCTTATTCAGCAAATCGGCGTAAATCTGGAAACCAATGCAACAGTACAGGTAATCGAAGCCGATGAATTGCACGTATCGACGGGCTGGGTAGACATGCGCGTGTTGGCGCAGGACCCTGGTTACGAACACAAAGAAGACCTGACGAGCGTTTGTCAGGCGGCTGCGGCCGGGGGATTTACCGACATTGCCGTATTGCCCAATACGCAGCCTGTGGTTGATGCCAAAGGAACACTTGGCTACGTTCGGCGCATGGCTGAGGGGCAGGTGGTAAATGTTCACGTAATTGCCGCCGTAACAAAAAAAGCAGCAGGTGAAGACTTTACGGAGATGCTCGATCTACATCATGCCGGGGCCGTCGCGTTTTCAGATGGAACGCATCCCCTCCAGAATCCTGATTTGCTGCTGAAAACACTTCAGTATCTGCAACCTGTCAATGGACTCTTGATGAATCGTCCCGAAGAGCAGTTGCTTACGAGTTTCGGACAGATGCACGAAGGTGTTCAGAGTACGTTGCTTGGCCTGAAGGGAATGCCCGCCTTAGCCGAAGAGCTTATGGTTGAACGCGATCTACGCTTGCTGGATTATGTTTTGGGCGTGGAGCATGGGGCGTGGAGCATGGAGTCAGAAGCTAAATCGAATCTGGAGCCTCTAAGCCCCAACCCCCATGCTCCAAGCTCCACGCCACCTGTGCTGCACTTTTCCACTATCTCGACGGCTCGTTCAGTTGAGCTGATTCGGCAGGCGAAGGCGCAGGGAATGCCCGTCAGTTGCGACGTAGCGGCTCACCAGTTAGTTTTTGATGATTCGGCTTTGGCTGGATTTGATACCAATCTGAAAGTAAATCCGCCGTTCCGGTCTCCGGCCGACGTAGCGGCTCTCTGGGCAGGGCTGGCCGATGGCACTATTGATGCCATCGTATCGGATCATTCACCTCAGGATGCGGAAAGCAAAAACCTGGAGTTCGATCAGGCCGAATTTGGGGTGATTGGCCTGGAAACTGTATTTGCTGCGGTCATGACCCATAATCAGGACTTACCGCTGACGCAGGTAATCGAAAAACTCACCAGCAGACCCCGGCAAATTCTACGACTGTTGCCGGTACATATTGCCGAGGGACAACCCGCTAACCTGACGCTCTTCGACCCAACCGCTACGTGGACTTACGAGCATACGCTATCGAAATCGAAGAATTCGCCGTTTCTGGGCCAGAGGCTTACGGGCCGCGTTATTGGGACCGTACATCACGGTCATTTTAATAAATCTGTATGAAAAGTATTCTTTCTTACTTCGGAAATCCGTTGCTGAAAATTCCGCTTCTGGCTGGGTTGGCAACGGGGGTTCTGTGTTTCCTGTATTTTCTGGGGTTGTATGCCGCTGGCGTCCCTGCCTTGGGTAATATCCGTGTGCTCGACTACGGCATTCATATTATCGTGATGGTAGGAACGGTCTGGTACTACCGGAAATACATTGGTCATGGTCGGCTGCATTTGTGGGAAGGCCTGACCATTGGGTACGTACTCAACACCATAGCCGCTTTGGTGACGGGCTGGCTTATTTATTTATTTGTAACGCAGATTGATCCGGGCGTCTTTGCAGAGTACGTAGTGAATTCTAAAAAACTGCTGCTGGAGGGCAAAAAACAGATCACGGATCAGTTTGGCCCGGAAACGTTCGCCAAGCAATGGGATAAAGTCATTACTATGAAACCATCGGTACTACTGCCCGATGAACTGACGAAGAAAACAGCCTTAGCGGTACTGCCCGTGCTCATTATCTCGCTTATCTTCCGAAAACAGGATTATAGCGTATTGGAATAAACGTATCATTGGATTACAGATCACAATCATGAATGAACAGCCTTCTGCTGCACGTATTGCTTTAAAATGGGGTTTCCTGACGGCGCTGGTCGAATTGTTGGTAACATCAATCCGGTACGCGCTAAATCAATACGTAAATTTCCTGTTTCCTGTCCTTACCGTCCTCATCCTTGCGGCTGGCACTGTGTTGGCTATGCGGGAGTTTCGTCAACAAAATAAGGGCTGGATGACGTACGGAGAAAGTATTAGCCTGACGTTGCTACTGTTTGCCATCATTGGCATCATGGATTCTACCTATCAACAAGTCTATCAGACCTATATTGATCCGGCGTATACAGAAAAAACGCTCAGCCAGACCCGGGATATGATGGAGCGGTTCGGGGCTAAAGATGAGCAATTGGAGCAATTTGATGAGCAGGTTGAGGACGCTGGAAATAAGCCAAAGAAAGGCATGGCAGGCATATCGTTCATTGGGAGTATTTTGTTTTGGGTGTTTGGCGGATTCCTGATGTCACTGATTGTTGGCGCATTTATGCGAAAGACCAAAACCAATCCGTTTGAGTAGAAAAAAGTGTACAGGTTACGGTATACCGTAAACCCAAAACCGCACTATGCTGGCCATTTTTCGCAAAGAAGTCAATCAGTTCTTTTCATCGCCTATTGCGTACATCATCATGGGCGTGTTCCTGACGGCTCTTGGATTGTTGCTCTGGGTGTTTCCCGACACGAGTCTGCTCGAAAACGGGTACGCCGACATGGGCACGTTCTTTAATCTGACGCCCTATGTCATGCTGTTTCTTGTACCCGCTATCACGATGCGCGCCATTGCCGATGAAGTTCGGTCGGGTACACTCGAATGGTTGTTGACGAAACCCGTTAGCCGGTGGGGCGTTGTGGTTGGGAAGTTTCTGGCGAGCTGGCTTTTAGTGGCCCTTACGTTACTACCAACCCTGCTGTACTACGTTTCACTTTATCAACTCGGTTCGCCTGCTGGCAATATTGATTCAGCGGGCGTATTTGGTTCATATATTGGGCTAATTTTGTTGTCAGGCGTGTTTGTGTCCGTTGGTTTGTGGGCGTCGTCACTCAACGATAATCAGGTAGTTGCTTTTGTGCTGGGCGTATTTTTCTGCTTTCTGCTTTACGCTGGGCTGAGTGCGCTGGCAGGCTTGTCGATTCTTGGTAGCGTAGCCTATTATCTGTCCTCATTCGCGTTAGACGAACAATACCGGGCCTTGGGAAGGGGTGTAATTGACTCGCGCAACGTTGTTTACTTATTTAGCCTGATTATACTTTTTCTACTACTGACAGCCAACCGACTGAAAGCTTCCAAATGAGAATTAATCCAATACTGCTACGTGGGCTAGCCATCACCTGGACAATCATTATATTGATTGGCTGCCTGGCTCCCCACGATGAAATACCCGGCCCAATCATATCCTGGAACGATAAACTCATGCACGTAGCCATATTTGTGCCATTTTCCCTGCTGTGGATGATGACGGGTATGAGACTACAAACTGCACTCATTATTGGAGTACTTTTTGGCGCCTTAATCGAAGGGCTTCAATACATATTACCCATCAACAGAAGTTGCGATTTTGAAGATCTTGTTGCCGATTCTATTGGCACGCTGGTGGGAGTGGGGCTGGCTCTGGTCTGGTATCGGCTGTTTCCAAGGCAGGATTTTTAAATTCTATTGGCTCATCAGAAGGTGATTAAGGAAAAAATCACCAAATTAACCGCTCAAATCATTGATCATTATGCATATTGGATTCATTGGCTTAGGAAAGATGGGGTTTAACCTCGTCAGTAACCTGGTAAAGCACGGTCATACCGTTGTTGGCTACGATATTAATGAGACGCTGGTCGAAGCTATTAAAACTGAAGGCGCCCAGGGAGTCAATACGCTACAGGACCTTTATAATGCGCTGCCCGAGAAACGGGTTTTGTGGCTAATGATACCGGCCGGGCCCCTGGTCGATAAAGTCATAGAACAACTGTTAACCGTAATGCAAGCGGGCGACATTGTTATTGATGGTGGAAACTCGCATTATAAGGATTCGCTGCGTCGTCACGAATATTTGAAAGAGAAAGGTATCGGTTTCCTGGACTGCGGTACCAGTGGAGGCATCAGCGGGGCTTTGAACGGAGCCTGTACCATGGTTGGTGGCGACGCCGACGTAATTGAGCCCTTACATGGCGTGTTCAGAGATATTTCGGTTGAAGATGGGTATCTCTATACCGGTCCTGCGGGTAGTGGCCACTTCACCAAAATGGTACACAATGGAATCGAATACGGCATGATGCAATCCATTGCCGAAGGGTTCGAGGTATTGGAAAAAAGTCAGTTCCCGCTCGACTTTGAAGCCGTTGCCAAAATGTGGAGTCACGGCTCCGTTATTCGGGGCTGGCTGATGGAACTGACCGAAAATGCCTTTAGTAAAGATCCTAAACTGGATGCGATTAAGGGCAAGATGTTCTCTTCCGGCGAAGGCAAATGGACGCTCGAAACAGCACTCGATCTGGGTGTTCCAACACCCGTAATGGCTCTGTCACTCATCATGCGCTACCGGTCGTTGCAAGATGATACGTTTACCGGAAAAGTAGTAGCAGCTTTACGGAACGAGTTCGGTGGGCACGCTGTCGAGAAAAAATAAATTTCATCCTAAAAAATTATTACTCAATCCAATTGCCTTTTTTTTCGTTAGTATTATATACCGTAAGGTTCGGGCAGTTTCGATTGTCATTTATAGTACAATCGAAACTGCCCGAACTTATTTTAAACTTATAGAACCACTGTACGCATACATGAAGGTACTGAGCGCCATCAGCGACCCCGTTTTCACAGGGCGTGAGTATAATCGGTTTGACCGATTTTTCCTCCAATACATCAAAGACGAACGAGATCTACCCTTTATTTATCTTACCATTCGGATTAGCCTTATTTTAATTCCGCTTAGTGTTTTATTGTTTATGCCCTTTCTGACGGGCTGGGCCTGGTGGGTAGTGGCTGTGGTTCATTTTGGCTTTAGCAATTTCGGTATTAAAGGTCCATTTGGCTTAATGCTTCACTGCACCAGTCACCGGCAGTTCTTCAAGTCTGAATATGGCTGGATGAACAACTACCTGCCCTGGATACTGGCTCCCCTTTTTGGGCACACCCCCGAAACCTACTACAGTCACCACATTGGCATGCACCATCCCGAGAACAATCTCGAAGATGATGACAGCAGTACCATGACGTATCAACGGGATAGCGTTCGAAGCTTTATCGCTTATTTTGGACGTTTTTTTGTCGTAGGTGTTCGTAATCTGTTGGGTTATCTCCGGAAGAAGAACCGGTCTAAATTAGCCACTCGTGCCTTTGCCGGTGAAATGATATTCGGCGTCGTTTGCATAGCACTTTGTTTTGTGAGCTGGCCTGCGGTAATCGCCGTCTTCGTATTCCCGCTCTTTATTTACCGCTTGATTGCTATGGTGGGGAATTGGACACAACACTCGTTCGTAGATGGTGAAGACCCCGGTAATGCCTATAAAAATAGCCTTACGTGCATCAATGTGAACTATAACAAAAAGTGCTGGAATGATGGCTACCACATTAGCCACCACGTTCGGCCTGGTATGCACTGGAGTGAACACCCCACGTTTTTCCTAAAAACGATCGATAAATACGCTCAAAACCAAGCCATTGTTTTTGATGGCCTGGACTTTGGAAACGTTTTCTTCCTGCTGATGCGCGGCCGATATGATATACTGGCCCAGCACATGGTTAATATCAATGGTACGTTTGCCAATGATGAAGAAGCGATTGCTTTATTACGTCGGCGTACGAAACGGATTCCGTTCCGTACTGAAAGTTTGACGATGGCCAACGTAGCAGTCGCTGCCTGATCAGTGCCATATATAATTCTGTAGATTCTTTAATAGACTATTCTCTAAAGAATCTACAGAATCAGCTAGTCTAGCTATTCCCGCCGTCGATTCGCATTTCAATGATACGCTGGATGTCGACGGGCACATTCGAGAGAAAATCATAGCCCGTCAGGGTTTCCAATGCATCGACGCTGGTTACGTAAGCTTTCCAGGGTTTATCCGCAGCCGATTGATCGTTAGGAATATTTACGGCAATAATTCGGGTATTGGACGTAAGTTGAAAAGAATCATCAGAACCAACAGGAACGACGATCAGTATTTTCCAGAGCGTTGCCGGAACGGTCAACTTGCCATTAGCCAGGGACGTAGCATAGCCGTTTTGCCCAGTGCCTCCCGTTCCACTTGTGCCCGCGACAATGTAAACGTCATTACCACCGCCCATCAATTGCCGTTCGTAATCTTCCAGGCTTTTCCATACTTCCCGATTATGACGAGGGGCCTGCGGAACTATGTTAGTTAGAATAAACGTAGCGGCATTGTCTTCGGGCGTATTGTCGCGGTCGTCGGAGGGGCAGAGGTGTCCCCGGTCAAAGCCCGTGTTCGTGTAATCGGACGTGCGGACGGCATACCAGCCAGTCGGTAACGTAGCGTCAGGCCGAAACTCATTGGTCCGTTTTGCATCACCTTTCCAGGCCGTACTCAAGCGCCAGCTGACCCAGTTCGCAATTCCCCGACTGCGATTGTACGACACAACGTATTGAGGCTTTGTCAGCAGGTAATTATCAGGATTATCGGTCGATGCACCACTCGGATTACCAAGGGCGAGATTATCCGTGCGGTGTAGGGAAGCGGGCGCTATGACTGGGCGTACAGTTCGGCACCCATCCAGTAAGAGCCCCAAGGTAACGGCTAAGAGGATTGTTTTCAGTTGATACATCATATTGATTGATTTTGCTAACATTCTTGCAGAACTTTACATGTCTATAAATGTAATGAAACTCTACTTAGCCTATTAGAACTAAGTGGAAAGATAAATTGCCCTGAAACAGACGTATAATTGCTATCATGGCCAAAAAAAAGCAATCATCAGGTAACGATACTCCACGCCCTGTAGTACCTAAACTTACTCCGGCACCAGCCCCTGGTTCTGTTCGTCCTGCTTCAGTTCGTCCCGCCGAAGCTGCCCAGCGCCCCATAACTCGTCCAACGGCAACGAAACCTGTTAATGGTCCCCCTGCATCTAACCTGCCGATTGAGGAGCGACCTGTCGTTTGGTGGCCTCCGCTTGCTTTGGCTCTACTTGGGTTTGCTTTGTACATCAATACGTTTGGGCATCAATTTGCGCTCGATGATATTGCGGCCATTGGGCAAAATCTATTCGTTAAAAGAGGGATTGCGGGTATCCCTGATTTGCTGCGTACTGAGTTTTGGCACTTTAGCAATATCTCACTAGGGTATTACCGACCGTTGTCGCTCATTACGTTTGCGCTCGAACAGGAGTATTTCAATGGTGACCCCAACATCAGCCATATAATCAATGCTGGGTTGTACGGCCTGACAGGTTTAGTGGTTGGCATCTTACTCCAGAAATGGCTCTCTGCCCAAACGATTACCGCTTTTCTGATCGGGCTGGTTTTCATGGCGCACCCCATCCATACCGAAATTGTTGCCAACATTAAGGGCCGCGATGAGATATTAAGTTTTCTGTTCATTGCCCTGATGCTGCTGTCCTATTGGCACTACCTGGAAACAAACAAATGGGGCTGGATAGCAGGGGCTTGCGTATCGCTCTACCTGGCATTTCTCTCAAAGGAATCATCTATTGTGAGTCTGGCGCTGATTCCAGCCATGCAATATTGGTTTGCCCGACGGTCCGTCTGGCAGTCGCTCATTAGTTTATGGCCTTTTCTGCTTGTGACCGTCCTGTTTTTCTATCAGAAGCAGAAAATGATTGGTACATTGAGCGGCACGCCACCGGTCGACTGGGCCAACTACCCGTATGCAATCGAGAAGACGCAAAAATCCACTACGTTTAAATTTCTGGAATACTACATCCGGTTGCTGATTCTGCCGCATCCGCTGGTGTATGATTATTCCTACAATGTAATCCCGTCGGGTGGAAAGGGCGATTTACTGACATGGGCTGGCTTTATCACCTTTGTTGGATTGATCTGGTTAACCTGGAAAGGATTCGTGAAACGTAGCTTGTGGGGTTTTGGGTTGTTCTGGTTCCTCGTTACAATGACGCCAGGTTTGGGTTTCATCTGGTTGCGGGGCGGCATATTCGCCGAACGCTTTACCTACGCAGCCGTAATGGGCTTCGGATTTGTACTCATCTGGGCGTTGCAGAAACTATTGTTACGTAATTTCGTCGATACCAGCAGTGAATCGTCGTCAAAACCAATGCTGGTCCGTTACGCGCCTTTGTTCGGATTGATGGCTATTATTACGGGTTTATACGCCTTCAAAACCATCGAGCGTAACCGCGATTGGGAAAATAATTTTGTTCTCTTTAACTCGGCCCTGCCTTATGCACCCAATAGCTGCCAGGTGCAACGGCACGTAGCGAATGAGTGGATTGAAAAAGGGTTGAAAGATCGCACGGAGGTTGATTCGATTGCTAACGCTACCAATGCCATAAAGCCCAAACCGTCGCCTGATCAACTAAAGAAAGCTCAGGTTCTGATTGACACCAACGTTGCCCGGGCCAATATACATGGCCGATGGGCGCTCGATCACCTGCAGGAGTCAACCCGTATTTATCCCAGTTTCGGTGAAGCGTATTTTTCGATGGCCTATGTTTTTCAGAAGATTACGCCGAATGTGGACTCGGCTAAATATTACTACAAGCAAACCATTCGGGCGGCCAATGCCTATGCGCCAGCCTACAACAACCTGGGGGTGATTTATCAGGGAGAAGGTATCGCACAGAATAGTCGTCAGAAGCTGGAATTGGCTTCCTACTACTATAACCGATCAATGGTAGTTAATCCGGCCTACGTGGATGGACAGAACAACCGGGCTAACCTTTATAAATCAACGGGCATTGATGTCAAATTCCTGCCCGATTCGGTGCTGAATAAGTATTAACGAGTAGCTGAATAGCTAAAATATTACCATTCCACGTTGCTACGTAGCAACGTGGAATTTTTTGTTATAGCCGATTTATAATCGCTAATATGTCAAATTACTAGCGCTTGATGAGCCTGGATACGTAGTGGGTTAATCGAACGAAGCGACATCTTGCGAAAAAGTGAACTCAACGGTAAAAAAAAGAAAGAAGAGACTTTGGTTTGTACTGACGCTGAATGTGAGATTCTTATCAAAACCAGTAAACAGGATTATTGCCGAACCCCATTATGAAAAGTACGCGCCGAACCTTTCTTGCTCAGGCAGCCACCACAGCGGCCGCTGGAATCGCCATCCCCACGATCCTGTTTGGTGCCAGGCCAAAAGTTTCAGAAACTGTTGTTGGGCACGGTGGCTATCGGTACCGTGCCGTACCAAACTGGGGTATACTCGATTCCAGCAAGAATCCGGTGAACGATTGCCACGAAATGGTGCAGGATGCAAAAGGCCGCATTATTTTGCTGACGAACGAGACTAAAAACAACGTACTGATTTACGATAAATCGGGAAAGCTGCTCGAAAGCTGGGGAAATTCCTATCCTGGCGCACACGGTCTGTCTCTAGCGAACGAAGGGGGGCAGCAGTTTCTGTTCATTAGTGATACCGACCGCCATCAGGTTATCAAAACAGACCTGAAAGGCCGCGAAATCCTGAAAATTGACTACCCGAAAGAAACGGGCGTTTATGCGCATCCGACACAGTTCAAACCTACCGAAACGTCCATCAATCCCACTAATGGCGATATCTACGTAGCAGATGGTTACGGCGAAAATTATATTACGCAGTACGATAAAACGGGACAATACATTCGCCATTGGGGTGGTAAAGGAGCTGATAATGAACAATTTGACTGTTGCCATGGGATTTTAGTCGATACCCGGAAAAATCAGGTAGCCGGTATTTCCGGCCCTACGTTGCTTATCACGGACCGCCGACATAATTGCCTGAAACGCTTTTCGATGGATGGGAAATATTTGTCTACTATTGCACTACCCGGATCATATATTTGTCGCCCTGTGTTGCATAATGACATGATTTACGGCGCTGTTTTCCGTAGCACGTCCGACTCGTATCCCGATTCGGGCTATGTTCAGATTTTGGATAAGGCTAATAAAGTTGTGTCAACACCGGGTGGTTCAGAGCCAATTTATAAGGACGACCAGTTGCAGGAACAGCGAAAAGACCGGGAGTTTGCCTCATTTCTGCACCCCCACGACGTATTAGTCGATGAGGACGAGAGCTTGTATGTTGCTCAGTGGAATTCCAAAAAAACGTATCCGATAAAATTAGTGCGGGTGAGCTAAATAAGTGTGTAATTCAACGAAGTGTCCCAGCGAACATGCGTAGTAATTGATATTACTGTTTGAATTGCCGAATACACCAGCGAATGACAGCTGCCAAAACCAAAACGGTCAAACCAATGCTAAATACTTGCCAGAGTATGAGTCCAGCGTCTGGCGTTAACGAATTCATATAGATTTTCATCTAAAGGGTTTCACCCATCAATTCCCGCAAAATCTTCTGAGCGGCTATCGAAATGACGGTTCCTGGGCCAAAAATACCGCGAACGCCCGCGTCGTAGAGAAACTGGTAGTCTTGGGCGGGAATGACGCCACCTGCAATGACCAGAATGTCGTCGCGACCGATTTTCTTTAATTCCTCAATCAGTTGGGGTACCAGTGTTTTGTGACCCGCGGCCAAACTTGATACGCCCACGATATGGACGTCGTTTTCGGCCGCTTGCTGAGCGACTTCGCCCGGTGTTTGAAAGAGCGGTCCCATGTCTACGTCGAAACCCAGATCGGCAAAGCTTGTAGCAATGACTTTCGCACCCCGATCGTGGCCATCCTGACCCATCTTGGCAACCAGAATTCGGGGACGTCGACCGTCGAGTTCCGCAAAACGGTCGCTCATTTCGCGGGCCAGCCGGAAGTTCTCATCGTCGGAGACTTCAGCCGAATAAATACCGGATATAGCCCGAATCGTGGCCTTGTGACGGCCGAAAGCTCTTTCCATAGCGTCAGAAATTTCACCTAACGTAGCGTGGTGGCGAGCCGCTTCGACGGCAAGGGCGAGGAGGTTTACCCCACCCCTAACCCCTCCCCTGTTTTCAGAGGAGGGGGATAATTCCGAAGAGGTCTTCCCCTCCCCTGAAAACAGGGGAGGGGTTAGGGGTGGGATAGACGCTGCGTCCGTAATAGCTGCCAACGTTTTCGCTACGTTGTCCTGATTTCGATTTGCCTTTAATTCCTCCAACCGCTTTATCTGCGTGTCACGCACTGCCTGATTGTCAATATTGAGCAATTCGATCGTTGTTTCGGAGTCGGGTTTATAGCGATTAACGCCCACAATTATGTCTTTGCCTCCGTCGATTCGGGCTTGCTTACGGGCGGCTGCTTCCTCAATACGTAGTTTGGGTAGCCCCGTTTCAATAGCTTTCGTCATGCCGCCTAACTGCTCAACTTCCTCCATCAAGGCCCATGCTTTTTCAACTAATTGTTGAGTCAGAAATTCAACATAGTAGGAGCCACCCCAGGGATCAACGGCGCGGGTAATGTCGGTTTCGTGCTGTAAATAAAGTTGCGTATTGCGGGCAATTCGGGCCGAGAAATCGGTTGGTAAAGCGATGGCTTCGTCCAGGGAATTGGTATGTAAACTTTGCGTGCCGCCCAATACGGCTGCCAGCGCTTCAATGGTTGTTCTCGCTACGTTGTTGAATGGGTCTTGCTCCGTCAGACTGTAACCGGACGTTTGGCAGTGCGTACGCAACGCCAGCGACTTTATGTTCGTTGGGGCAAACTGCTTCACGATTTTAGCCCAAATCAGACGTCCAGCCCGCAGTTTGGCAATCTCCATAAAGTGATTCATACCAATGCCCCAAAAGAACGACAGGCGAGGGACAAAGTCATCAATGCCCATACCAGACCGCAGTCCCGTACGAATGTATTCAAGTCCGTCTGCCAGTGTGTAAGCTAGTTCCAGGTGGGCTGGCGCGCCCGCTTCGTGCATATGGTAACCGCTGATACTGATGGAGTTGAACTTTGGCATGTGTTGAGCCGTGTACGCAAAAATATCCCCGACAATACGCATGGATGGTTCTGGCGGGTAGATGTACGTATTACGTACCATGAACTCCTTCAGAATGTCATTCTGAATGGTTCCGGAGAGTTTCTCCGGCGTTACACCCTGCTCCTCGGCGGCTACGATGAAGAAGGCCATAATTGGTAATACGGCCCCGTTCATGGTCATCGACACTGACATTTGATCGAGTGGAATCTGATCGAACAGAATTTTCATATCCTCAACCGAATCAATAGCAACGCCCGCTTTCCCCACATCACCCACCACACGCGGGTGATCAGAATCATAGCCCCGGTGAGTGGCCAGGTCGAAAGCTACCGACAATCCTTTCTGTCCGGCTGCCAGATTACGCCGGTAAAATGCGTTCGATTCTTCGGCGGTTGAGAAGCCAGCATATTGCCGGATAGTCCACGGCTGACGGACATACATACTGGCATAAGGTCCACGCAGAAACGGCGGAATCCCGGCTGCATAATTCAAGTGATCAGCCTCTGCTAAGTCCACCATTGTGAAATGGGGTTTCAGTTTGATGCCTTCGGACGTAGTGAAGAGTGTAGGGCGTGGGGCAGAGGGCAGGGGGGGCGTGCCTTTCTCACTACCTGGTAATGATGTATTCTGTATGTTGGTGAAGTCGGGTCTCATGTTTGTTATGGGCAATAAACCTACAAGTCGGACTGCCGATGCTGTCTTTAAAACGGTATAAGTTTGACTTTGATTTACTCAAACTCCTCGGCTAGTCGTCGATTGGGGAGTGAACCTGTGCCATTTTTAGAAACGTGGTGAGTTTGGTTAGAAGATTCATCAAACCGGAACTTCGTGACGCCCACTAAAACCTTTCCACTACGTATCGCTTCGACTTTTGCCTGATAGGATCGCTCAATTTCCTGTTGAATAAATCCAGCGGCAAGGGCTTTTGTAAACCCTCCTCGTTTTTCAACATCCAGAAACAACGTCCAGGCGGCATCAACCAATTGGCTCGTCAGGGTTTCGATATAGTAGGAGCCCGCTGAAGGATCAGCCACTTTGTCAAGATAGCTTTCTTCTTTTAACAAAACCGATACGTTGCGGGCGATGCGGTCGGCGTGATTTCGATCAGCGGAGCCATTGCTTGAGGTGTCCAGAACGTTATCGTATGGGTGAACGGTTAGTACGTCACAACCACCAATAACGGCTGCCATTGCTTCGGTCGACGACCGAAGCAGGTTAGTGTAGGGTGTGGCCGCAGAGTCATAGAAGGTGGATGTTTGTGTATGTATGGTGTAGGATATAGGATGTGTGATACTGGAATAAGCTGAAAGAAAGCGATTCATGAGTACCCGGAGGGCTCGAAGTTTAGCGATTTCCAGAAAATAACTCGTGCCTACTGAAATAGATAATAGCGTTTTAGGGACGAGTTGGTCAATCGGCAGTCCCTCATTTGTGAGTTGGTCGTATGCATCAGCCAGAGAGGCCAGGGTAAACGCCAGTTCCTGCGTAGCGTTGGCACCGGCATTATGAAATTCGTGACTGCCAACGCTTACCGTACGAAACAGGGGCGAGTCTGCTGTTAATCGGGTAATCTCCGCCATTGACGTGCGAACACCGGTTAGTAAGCCCCCTTTGAGTTGGTAAGGCGCAACGATTTTTAACGCCTTTACGAAATCAGTAGCTGCTACGTTGTCATCCAGCCGGAAAAAGATGGGCGTATCGCTCAGCTTGATGCCATTCAGCAAGCGGGATAAATCGGTTTGAGAAGAAAGGCGAAGAACGAGTGCATCGGCACCGCGGGCGAGTACATCGCGCAGGAGTACGTTATCTGATTTCTCGTCGGAGATCTGTTGCTCAGGGGCATTTAACCAGCCGGGTGCCTGTTTCTGACTATCCTGAACCGTTTTAAGTGGCCGGTGGTGCATTTCACCGGCTGTGTAATAAGGTTCTACCGTAAATCCTTCCTCTGTTTGCCACAACAGATTTTCATAAGCTGATTCGTTTTTTAGTTCCTTTTGGACCTGTGCCAGCCAGGCCGCTTTGTCGGCAGCAGGAAACAGAGTTGAAAAAAGCGGCTCCATCAGATGAGTTCGGGAAAATGTGTTGGTAAAAGTAGTCTTTTTCTTTTCTCAGGGAATAACCGCATTTGTAGTTACTATTGGAGATCTCCGTTGCATTATTCAAAGGGATTGATTTGTTTCCTTGACGTTCCGTATGAAACGCGTAATTTTAGCTTAACATTGAGAAAGGGAAAGGCATATCTCAGGCAGACCGTTAAAAAAAACGTTTACTGCTTTACGGAGTACGGTCAAATAATTTTCTACATTTGTCTCCCTTTTTTGCGACCCCGACGTAACTGTGATGTACCCCCGTGAATGTAACAACCCAGACAGGCATGCAGCGTGAAGTAACGACGGTGTGGAATCGCTGTCTGACCGTTATCCGGGAAATCGTACCCGAACAGAGTTTCAATACGTGGTTCGAGCCAATTGTGCCGCTGAAACTCAATGGGCATGTGTTGACGATTCAGGTACCGAGCGAGTTTTTTTACGAGTGGCTCGAAGAAAACTTTGTGCATGCCCTACGGAAAGCCCTCGACACAGCTATCGGTCGCGATGGGCAGCTGGAGTATTCCATTATTGTTGATAAAGGCAACGAGCAGAACAGACCACTGACCGTTAATATCCCAACTACGAAATCGACGCAAACGGCTAAGCCTGATAATGTTAACCCTGACCTTATCAAAAGTCCGTTTATTTTTAAAGACCTTGATTCGCTTACGCTTGATTCATACCTGAACCCAAGCTATACATTCGATAATTATGTTGAAGGCGATTGCAACCGACTGGCCCGGTCAGCGGGCTATGCGGTGGCCGAGCGACCGGGTATTACGTCGTTTAATCCGCTGATGATTTACGGGGGCGTTGGACTGGGCAAAACGCACCTGGTACAAGCTATCGGAAACTTCATCAAGAATAATAATCAGAACAAATTTGTCCTGTACGTAACGTCGGAGAAATTCACAAACCAGTTTCTGAATGCGGTCCGCTCAGACGGTATTCGCGACTTCACGGCGTTTTACATGCAGGTGGACGTACTGGTAATTGACGACGTGCAGTTTTTGCAAAAGAAGGAAAAAACGCAGGAGATATTCTTCCATATTTTCAACCATCTTCACCAATCGGGTAAGCAGATCATCATGACCTCCGATCGGGCTCCACGGGCACTGGATGGACTGGAAGATCGGTTATTGTCCCGCTTTAAATGGGGGCTGTCCGCCGATTTACAAACGCCCGACCTTGAAACGCGGATCGTCATTATCCAGAAGAAACTACAAGCTGAAGGTGTCTATATCGACAGCAATGTGATCGAGTACATGGCCCATAGCGTCAATACCAACGTTCGGGAACTGGAAGGTGTCATTGTCTCGCTCATGGCGCAGGCATCGCTGAATCGGCGCGAGATTGACCTCGAACTGGCCAAACACACACTACGTAACATTGTAGTCGATTCAGAGCGCGAAGTCACTATCGATACGGTTCAGGAAGCCGTGGCCAGTTATTTTAACGTGACGATTGCCGATCTGAAAGCCAAAAGTCGTAAGCGCGAACTGGTACATCCCCGACAGGTGGCTATGTATTTGGCCAAAGAAAAAACGGACTTGTCGCTTAAGTCCATTGGGTATCATTTCGGTGGACGTGATCATAGTACGGTCATTCACGCCATTCAGACTATCAGTGATTTGGTGATGAAACACCCTGAAACGCGTGAGATCGTTGAGAAACTGAAAGCGCAGTTTAAGTAGCTTTCTTTTTGACAGGATTGACAGGATAAAAGGGATTTTTTATGTCTGTTTTATCCTGTTAAAAAATAAAAATGCTGAAAACTTTACCGCGCCACCAAATCAATTCTTCTGCCTGGGATGCCTGCGTGGCTGCTTCTTCACAACGAATTCTATATGGTTACTCCTGGTATTTAGACGCCGTTCTGCCCAGCCCAGACTGGAAGTGGTTTGGTCTTGTAAATGTAGACAAAAATGGTCAATATCAGGCTGTTATGCCCATCTCACTACGTCGGAAGCGGGTGGCTGGTATCGCGTATCGTTGGGTCGTGCATCAGCCATTCTTTTGTCAGTTTCTGGGCATCTTTAGCCGGGAGGAAGCAATTAATTCTATGCCGTTTCTCCAACTCATGCAACAGGCGTTTCGCTACGGATCAACGTTTAGTATGCGTCAACCATTGGACAATCCATCGCTGTTTGATACGTTCCGAGCACAAACGACGCATGTTCTTGATCTGTCGATTGGTTATGAACTTGTTTCGCAACGCTACTCCCGCGACCGTGTCACGAATTTACGTCGGGCTTACCTGGCTAACTGGACAGTCATTGACTCTACTGATCCAGAACCTTTGCTAACATTATTTCGCAAACATCAGGCTAATAGCATTGATGGCGGTGTGGCTGATTGGGCCTACGACATAGTCAGAAACCTGCTGATTGACTTGAACAAACGCGGACTGGCCGTGCTACGGTATGCTACCCGTGAGAATCGTATTGAAGCCGGAGCCTTATTTGTTCAGGAAGGTAATCGACTAATTTATCTCTTTAATGCAGCATCGGAAGCTGGTCGCCAGGGAAATGCGCGAACGTTGCTGATTGACCAGATTATTAGGGAAAAAGCTGGAGATCAGTTAGTTTTTGATTTTGAAAGTCCGGAGAAGTCGTCAATTCGAGATTTTTATCGGAGTTTTGGCGCTCGTGAAGAGCCGTTCTGGACAGTACGCTGGAATCGGCTAAGTGAGGTTGAGAACTTTGCCAGAAAGGTGGTGAACGTAGTGCGTGGCAGGTGAGTAATGCTAAAGCAGGCAGGCATTAAAAAGGTAAAGGCATACCACAGTTCTGAGCTGTAGCACGCCTTTACCTTTTTGAGCCCCGTAACTTAATAAAATTTCAAGGGCTGTTTAAGTCCTTCGTTGCGTTTCAGATCCATCACCATTGAACCAATCCACAAATCGACTTCAACTTTGACGGGCACTTTATTCGTATCATCGGAAACAAAAATCCGGATTGATTCTTCCTGCTTAAACATCGCGTTGCCCGGCGGCAGTACAGGATTCAATTTTATAACGTTGATCTTGCCCTGCTTCGTTTTTACTACGTCTTTGCCCCGATAGCGCACTTTCATATTATAGACCGTGTCATCGTAAAAAGCGGGCACTTCAATAACCTGACCACTACTGATCTTGTTGAAGTCGATCGTTCTCAGAAAATAATAGCCACTGATGAGGTCATGGACATTATCCGGTACGTTAAATACGTCTTTCTCAGTACGTTCTTCGGCTTTTACAGTGTTCGCTTCATGATTGAACGTAATGTTTTCTTCCTTCCGATAGCTGTTTTCCTGAAGGTTCGTGTAAAACTTTTGCGGCAATATGGCTGATGTGTCGATGTATGACCGCCACGTATCACGAACGCGGGTAACGAGATCAAACGCCCCAACCGTACGACCGTCTACATTGACACGATAGCAAGGACGATCGTTGACTTTGTAGAGGGTGGGACTAACATCTACAATGGCTTCGGCCGCGTTCAGAAAGCCATAATGAACCCGATATTCGATGTGTTCACCGGGTCCAAAACTGTTGTTCGGAACACGCCGATATGCGTTCAGCGCAATAAATCCAGTGCTCAGAACAGAAAGTATACCGATGCCAATTAAAAACTTTTTCATGCGGGTTACTACCCGTTGGTAGGGTTAATTTATAAAGATGGATAGGTTTCTTTCAGGTAAGTCAGATACCGTTTAAAATCCCCTCCGAATTTATTTTCAAATTCCTGCCGAAAACGATTCTGCTGTTTTCGATACGTTAAATACCCAATAAAGTACGCATTATTCGGTAAGTTTAGTTTGCCAGGACGCCGTTTTTTTATTGAGCGTACGCTTGACTTGCTGCGTTGGTCGGTAATTGTGTCCGACGACACAACAATTTGCTCAATAGTCTGCCACTTCAGCGAATCTTTGACGGCGATTGGCGTAGTGGGTTTAAACGTCCGGTACAAACTATCGAGCGTTTGTGTGCCGCACAAAACATGGCTGTCATATCGCTCATAAAACGCTTTAGTGGCCAGATAGTTCTGGTAGGGCGCCGATGCTTTGCCGTACTTCTGCGCCAGAAATCGAAGCGCTCCATACTCCCCTACGAAATCCGCCAAATTTTCGTTGTACTCCAGACTATTTTTCACAAACAACGTACCATGCGTTAGTTCGTGAATGATTAATTCCGCCAGACTGCCCTCAGATCGCTCCAGAAAGCTGGATAAAATGGGGTCGTTTAAGAAACCTAAAGTCGACCAGGCCGATACTTCCCCAACTCTCGTGTCAAATCCTTCCCGCTTCAATTCAGAAACCGTCGAATCGGCGCGATCTTTTTCAAAGAAACCTTTGTAGGAGAACGTACCAATTATAGGAAAATGCCACTGCCTGGCAATGAGTTGATACGGTTCGGCGGCCGTAATGACCCACAAAATGGGTTTTCCCTCCTGATCATAAAACGATTCATAACTTCCCGACTTGTCTAATCCGAGTGAATCTATAGAAAAACGCTTTATTTCTCGGATAAGTTCTATTTTTTTCTTCAGCGAATCAGGATAGGCCGGATCGGCAAGCACCTCGGCAACGGGTTTAGTGTTCCATAATATGCGCACTTGCCCACGTGCCTGCATCCAGCCGTAACTAACCAGTTCCCACTGCCAGACAACTAAAACAGCTAGAACCCCTATAGTAACCAGAGCAATTTTTCGGCGCATCGGTTGGAAAATCAAATACAAAATTCTCTGTAAAGTTAAACAACGACGGGTAGGGAATAAACGGTAAAACAAAACCGGGCCACTCATCGGAGTAGACCGGTTCTGTGAACAGGCTTATGAATTGAAAAAACGGTTAATACGTTCAGGCCGTGTAACCTCGCGTTTCTACTTCCTGAACAGTCTCGCCCGTCAGTTCATCCAGAAACTGATCATGCGTCATGGGTTTGGAAAACATCGGGAAATTTTTGGCGCAGGCAAAGGCTTGTTCTTCCTCGCTGAGCGTGGCCGTGCAGTCGGTAAGGGTGATGACTTCAAAGCCTTTTTCGTAGCCTGACCGCATCGTGGATTCTACACAGCAATTGGTCAAAAAACCACACAAAGCTATGGTTTCAATGCCTTTGCTACGTAGTATGAAGTCGAGATTGGTACTGGCGAAAGCGTCCAGGCCACGCTTTCCTTCCAGCACAATATCGTCGAATTGGGGTGTCAGTGAATCAATAATGTCGACACCCCATGAGCCTTTGCGGAACGATTGGCTATCCACTACGCCCTTCAGAATGCCATACGGATGCTTTGTGATTTCAACATAACCTTCCTGAAAACTAATAGGCGAATGAATAAGAACCGCTCCGGCCTCGCGGGCTTTTGCGACAAGATCGAGGGTGTTCTCCAGCATGTTGGTCGAGTTCATCACACCTTTGACTGCGTCGTGCAGGCTACCACCCGGCGACGTAAAATCGTTCTGATACTCAATCAGGACAACGGCAGTTTTTTGCGGATTCATAACAGCTTGGTTTTAGTGACTAATTGATAACGAAAGGTGCCGAAGCCCGGTGTTTACTCCAACGCCTGGTAGACGGCAATGCGGAATTTTTTGACGAAATCGCCATAGTAGGCATAAGGGTGTACGTTCGTGAAAATCAATAGAATAAGCTCTTCTTTCGGATCAATCGTGAATTCGGAACAGTACATGCCGCCCCAGTTATATGAGCCCGGTGATGCCTGATCCCCGTAGTGTGAATTTTCGGTAATCAACATAAAACCAAGCCCGAATTTGTCTTTCCGGTCCCAGACTTCAGCCGCTCCAATTTGATTCCGCAGCATCATGTCGATGGTTTTGCGACCTAGAATCCGTTTGTTGTTGAACGTACCGTTGTTGAGCAGCATCTGACAAAATTTGGCGTAGTCTTCCGCGGAACTGACTAATCCGGCTCCACCTGAAAAAAACGTTTTTGCTCCGGTCGTGGCAAAATTCGGTACGTTTCATTGGTGTGCAGGGTCAGCGGTTTGTCCATACTCGATTTGCTGTACAACTCAACCAGGCGGCTGGCTTTGCTGTCGGGCAGATAGAAATACGTATCGTTCATGCCGAGCGGTTCCAGTACGCGCTCGCGCATGGCTACATCAAATGGTTTGCCGGACAATATTTCGATCAATCGCCCAATAATGTCGATATTGAGACCATACGTAAAGCCTGCGCCCGTGGAGTCGGTGCCGGGATCGCGAAGGAGCGGACGCTTGGCCAGTTTGTTGATTACGTCTTCGAGTTTATCAGGCGCGGTCGAGTTGAAAAATGGCACGTTAAACTCAGGCCGCTGGTCGAGCGGATGTTCGTAGGGAAGCCCCGCGTTATGGCTCAGCAACTGCCGGATCGTAATTTCACTCTTCGCCGGACGGGTTGCGTAGGTTCCGCCAGTCGGATCTTTTTTGTCGTAGGTAACCAGCACTTTCGGGTTTTTGAAGGCCGGAATGTATTTCGAGATGGGGTCGTCTAACAGAAATTTCTCTTCCTCAAACAACGTCATCAACGTGACCGTCGTGATTGCCTTTGACTGCGAGGCAATGCGGTAGAGATCATCGCGTTTCAGCGGTGTTTTCTTGGCCAGATTGCTGTACCCGAAGGCTTTATAATGCACAATTTTACCCTTGTGCGCTACGAACGTAACGGCATTCGGCGCTATGTCTTTGTCGATTAAGTCCTGTAGCCAGCTATCTAACCGTTTCAATCGGTCGGCTGAAAAACCAGCGTCGGCGGGCGATTTAGTCGTTGTGAAGGTTTGAGGAACGGACTGGGCAAAGAGGAAAGATGTAGAAAGAAGGAAAAGAATGAGGAAGCGCATTTCGGTTTACGGTTTATAGTATTCGGTTCACGGTATACAATGATTCGACATAAACCGAATACCAAAAACCTTACACCGAAACTATTCTACTTTTGCCAATCCCAGGCAACCACCACCCAGGTTTCGCCAATAGTCGGATCGTGGAACTCATGAAGTGTCTGAAAACCAACGCGAGCATGGGCACGTAGCGAACGCGGATTATTGGCCGAAATATCGGTGATGAGTAACTGATACCGATCACTGTATACCTCGTAGTGGTGTTGGAACATTCGATCAAATACCCGCTGCCCCCGATATCCCTCGGCCACACAAACCTGCCCCATCACATACCAGGAATAGTCGCCTAAAGGTTTGCCTTCGTAAGTAAGCGTATCAATCAATCGGAAAAGTGGTAATAATTCCGGTACGTCGGTACCAAATTCGGGTAACATCGTCAGGGCGTAGCCAACAACCGTATCGCCGTCTTTGGCGATGATACTTGGGGCCGCTTTATTCATGCGAGCCAATACGTCTGGGTCGTGTTCAACCGTTACGAAACCCTGATCGACTTGCACATCAATGGGTACGTTTTTTCGGAGATTGGCTTGCTGTAATGTTAAAATGCCACGCACATCGGCGTCAGATTGGACAGTGGTAATGGTAAGCATAAACTCAGACAATAATCTGCGACGGTAGGTTTTTTAGGAAAGTTGAATCCACTTCAGCGCCGATGCCGGGCGTTTCAGGGAGTTCAATTTGATAACCATGATACGTAATGCCACCGTAAACAGGATCGTCGGCATGTTCAAAACAGCCGTCCAGGTCGTAAAAGCGCATATTTTGGCGAGCAGAGGCAAAGTGCGCGTTAGCGGTAAGAGCAAGTCTGGACTCCGACATGCAGCCGATCATACACGGAATCCCGGCCGCTTCGGCGATGGCATTGATTTTGAGCGCTTCAAAAATTCCTCCGCTTTTGGAGAGCTTGATATTGAAGTAATCAACGGCTTCTTCGCGTACGAGTCGGATGGCATCGGTCGCGTCGAACAGGCTCTCGTCGGCCATAATAGGAACCGTTGAGCTTTGACGGATTTGCCGCAAACCGGCAATGTCATAACGCTTGATCGGTTGTTCGCAATACTGAACATTCCAGTCGCCAATGGCCCGCAACACGGCCTGTGCTGTCACTACGTCCCAACCCTGATTTGCGTCGGTACGGATGGGTGTTCCGTCGCCGATAGCGTTTCGAATCGCTGCTACGCGGCCAATGTCGTCGCGCAGGTTTGTGCCAAGTTTTACCTTAATGGCTTCGGCCCCTTTTTCCTGGATACGTAGCGCGTCTTCCACCATTCGCTCGGGCGTGTTGATGTAGATTGTTTCGTCCGTGACGAGTACCCGCTTTGATCCGCCCAAAAACTGGTAGAGCGGCATTCGGGCGGCTTTAGCAGCAATGTCGTAAAGGGCCATGTCGAACGCCGAACGGGTAGTAGGATGGCCGGGCAGGTAGCGCGTCAACGTATTGATACAACCTTCAATATCGAGTGGGTCGCGACCGATCAATAGTTTTGCCATGTCGTTGGCTGCCGCCAGTCCGGATGCCTGCGTTTCGCCAACGATCATCCACAAATGCGAGCCTTCGCCCCAGCCCGTAATGTCTTCATTGGTCTGAATCTCGATCAGAATATTCCGGGCGTGTTCAATCGTGCCGAGCGAGATGGAGATGGGTGCTTTAAGGGGAATATTGTAAGCGTAGAGGGATATCTGGGTGATTTTCATATCTTCAAACACGGAGAAAACGGAGGGAAAACACGAAGAAAATAGAGACATCTCCGTTCACTCCGTGAGTCCTCTGTTTTCTCCGTGTTTAAAGATTTACTTCGGGAACTGACTTTTGTCCAGGCCGGGAATGATACGTAGCGCGTTCTTGTAATAGACTTTTTTTAGCACTTCGTCGGGTAAACCCATGCCATACATCCGCCAGAAGGCATGGTATTTTTTGTGATATGGGAAGTACTCGTCGTCGGTTTCGAGCACCCGGAAATACGTAGCGTATTCCGACGGCACCCAACTGTCTTTCCCGAACAGAATCCGATCCTGGTATTTCTCGAAAAATTTCCGGCTCGCTCTTGGCTGACGGCCTAGTTCTGCGATGACAGCGCCAATTTCGACGTTCATGTTTGGGAAAACGGTCATCAGGCTGTCGAGTTTGTTCAGGTCGTTCGGATACCAACCCATGTGCGCGGCAATGAATGTCGTTTTTGGGTGCTTGCGGAATACGTTGTGCTGTTCAGCGATGAGTTGATCCCAGGGGACAGGGTCGTTGGCAGCCCGCTTCCGACCAGCATGGAGCTTGAGTTCGAGCCAGCGTTCGTTGTAGCGGTCCATCGGGTCCCAGAACGATTTGGGATCGGCGGTGTGAATCAGTACCGGAATGCCCAGTTCGCCACATTTTGCCCAGATTGGATCGAGACGCGGATCATCGACCCGAAGCACGTGGCCGGTCTCGTCTTTGTTGGTTAGTCCCAGATTCTTGAAAATCTTGAGGCCATGAGCGCCTTTTTTGACGTCGGCCTCCAAGAGCTTGACGGCATCTTCGGTCCAGCCTTTCCGGCCGACCTCGTCGAAGTTAAGGTTTGTGAACAGCACCAGTCGTTTGGCATTCGTTTTGTTCGCGTTGGCCAGTGCATTATCGAAAAATTGAGTGCCCTGTTCTACGCTACCCCAGCCCCGGCCGCTCAGGTTAACCATGATGCCCATGTTCAGGCTATCCATCTGGGCCAGAAGCGGTTTCAGATTCGCCTTGTCCATATCCCACTGGTGGTTATGTACATCGATGAATGGATATTTGGAATGCGTAACCTTGTGCTCAGGTACTTTCAACGTCGAAACGGGGTCATATTCTTCGAAACCCAATGGTTCGGGTGGTTGGGCTGTTTTGGGCGTTTGACCACAGGCAATTAACCCCGGCAGCAGACAGGCGAAGAAGTAAATCAGGTGTTTCATGAACGGTTGTATTTACGAACTAATCCTTAAAGATAAGCGCTACGCAATGAGCGGCAATGCCTTCGCCCCGCCCAACAAAACCAATGTGCTCGGAGGTAGTCGCTTTTATGGAAATATCGTCTTCCGGAATGGCCATTACGTCGGCCAGACAGATTTTCATCGCTGGAATATGCGGATTGAGCTTTGGCTCCTGTAACACGACCGTTACGTCCACATTCGAGATTTCGTAGCCTGCGCTACGTACCATTCGGAGGACTTCGGCCAGTAGGAGTTTACTGTCAACGCCCTTCCAGCGGGGGTCTTTATCCGAAAAATGGTAGCCGATGTTGCGCATGTTGGCGGCTCCCAACAAGGCGTCGCACAATACGTGACACACGACGTCCGCGTCGGAATGACCGACTGGCCCGAATGTACTGGGAATCAGAATGCCTCCTAGCCAGAACGGACGTCCCTCTTCCAGTCTGTGGACGTCGTACCCTTGCCCTACCCGAATTTTCATGCGACTCTGTAATACAAGGTCGAACAATTTTCTTTGCGCAAAATCTGCCGGGCTGATGCCTGAATGTCGTCCGGTGTGACGGCCTGAATCTGGGCTGCTTCCTGATTCACTAGATCGGGATTGCCTGCGTTGGCCGCATAAGCGAGATTCATCGCCCGATTCAGGAGTTCGACCTCCGAGAAGGCGAGCGTAGCCTCCGTCTGATTTTTTACTTTAGCCAGCTCTTCATCCGGCACGATCTGGTCAATAAATTCCTGAATAACAGCCTCTACAGCCGCGTCGGCCTCTTCGAGCGGAACATCAGCGTTGAGTGTTCCCTGTACGATTAATAAACCGGGGTCAATGGACGACGTCAGGTAAGCCCCAACATTGCTAAACAGCGGATTGGTACGTAGCAGTTGCTGGTATAGCCGCGATGATTTACTTCGTCCCAGCATGTCGCTCAGGAGGTCGGCAGTGTGGAAACCAGCGTCGAACCGACCGGGCATGTGATACGCTTTATAGAGCCCGTTCAGCGGAACCTTCGCCGATGTTTCCAGCTTTCTGGCTGCGGTCTGGATCGGTTCTTCAGGCAGTTGCCGAATATAGGGATCACCTGCTGGAATTGGCGAAAACCACTTGTCACATAGCTGCTTGACCTGATCGACGGTTACATTCCCAGCCACTACCAGAATGGCGTTGTTGGGCAAATAATACTTGAAGAAGAATGACTTTACATCGTCTAACGTAGCGTTTTCGATGTGACTGATATCTTTGCCTATCGTGGCCCAGCGGTAAGGATGTTGCTGATAAGCCAGCGGGCGTAGTTTGAGCCAGACATCACCATAGGGTTGGTTCAGGTAACGCTGTTTGAACTCTTCGATCACGACTTTCTGCTGTACGTCGAGCACCTGCGGATCGAAGGAAAGACTCAGCATTCGATCCGATTCGAGCCAGAACGCTGTTTCCAGATTAGCGGCCGGTAACGTAATGTAGTAGTTGGTGATGTCGGGGCTGGTAAAGGCGTTGTTTTCACCCCCAACTTTTTGTAGCGGCTCGTCGTAAGTCGGAATGTTTTTCGATCCGCCGAACATTAAATGCTCAAACAAATGAGCGAAACCTGTTTTTGAAGGATCTTCGTCGCGGGAACCAACGTTATACAGAATATTGACGGCCGCTATCGGCGTAGACTCGTCTTCATGGACAAATACCCGCAGGCCATTGTCCAGCACAAATTGTTCGTAATGAATCATGAAAAAAACGGTTGCGTACAGCTCTCTTTAGATACTACGCATTGAACAAAAGTAAGGTTCTGACCGTATAGAATCAAACGACGTAATACGAACGACTGCTTTGTCTCTACTGAAAACTATTTTTCTGGCTCTTGTCTGGCTCTGTCTGCCAGTAATGGCTCCGGCTCAGGTCATGAGCGATCCCACTGCTCAACAGACCATTGTGAAGGCGCTCGACAATATTTATAATCTGGAGTTTCCTCAGGCTGAAGCGCTGATCCGGCAGCTTCAGGCCCGCTACCCACAGCACCCGGTGGCGTCAATTTTGCGGGCTACCCAATTGGATATACAGAATTTGCCGCTATCCGAAAATAAAGCCGCTGTATCGCAGTTTGTGCAAGCCGTTAGCCAGGGACTGGAGATGTCGAAGCGGATGCTGGAAAAGGATAAAAACGATCCCGAAGCAGTCTTTTTTATGCTGACCTGCCATAGTTATATGGCGTCACTTTACAACAACCAGGGTGAGTCGCTGAAAGCCGTTGGCGAGTCGAAAAAAGCGTATAATTATCTTCGGGATGGCTTTGCCTTGATGGAGAAAAATCCGGATTTCTATTTCACGAGCGGGCTCTATAATTACTACGTGGAGCGCTACCCAATGGACCACCCCGTTGTTCGGCCGTTCATGATCTTCTTTGCCGACGGCGATATTGCCCTGGGCTTGAAGCAAATGGACGTAGCGACGCGCCGGGGCGTATTCATGCGTCCTGTGGCGAATTATTACCTGTCTCATCTGCTGCTTAAGCACGAGACCAATCCGGTTCGGGCCAGTGTGTATATGAAGTATTTAGTGGAGAAATACCCGAATAATCCACTATTTGCTATGACTTATGCGGAGGCTTTGCTACTGGCTGGCCGGTATGCTGAGGCACGGCCTTATGTGCAGCGGCTCAAACAAATGCCCAATAAATTGGTGCCTCTGGCTTTCAATACGTTCTCGGGAATGTTGATGGAGCAGGCCGATAAAAACGACAAGGAAGCGGCTGAGTTCTATGAGATTGCTTTAAAGCAGCCGTCCGATGACGCTTATACCAAAGAGTATAAAGCCTTTGCCTATGCGGGTTTAGCGCGTATTGCCGCTCGTGCTAATGATCATAATCGGGCAAAAATGTATTATAAAAAAGCGCTGGCTGTGGGCGAGTATAAATCGCTGGTCAAGGAAGCGAAAGCCTTTAAAGGGTGAAGCTTGACAGATAAAAGGAACGTTTGGGCGTTCTGGACTGCTGCTAAGCGCTATTCAAAAAATACAGAAATATCCTATAGAAGTTCAAGGCGGCAATCCATGTGAGATAAATTTGCGTTAGTACCAACACATTAACTAACTCAACTCATATGAACACTGCAACAGATCTGTTTAATAGATTCGATCGTCTGGATACACGTATTAACAGTTGGTTAGTAGCCCATAGTGTCAATATTCTACGTGTTTGTCTAGGGCTTGTTTTCTTCGGCTTCGGGGTGCTGAAATTCTTTCCGGGCATTAGTCCAATAGAATCACTGGCAACACGCACGACAGCCATTCTTACGCTGGGTTTATTCACAGGCCATAACGCGATGGATTTTGTGGCTGGTTTGGAATGCGTTATCGGCGTTTGTTTTCTTACGGGCCGTTTTTTACGGGTGGGCGTCTGGTTAATGGCTGCCCAGATGATTGGTGCCATGGCGCCCGTACTTCTTTTTCCCGGTGAGCTTTTTTCGGGCCCACATCATGCCCCTTCGCTGGCCGCTCAGTATATCCTGAAAGATATTATCCTCATCGCAGCCGGTATGGTCATTGCCTCTACATGGACAGGCGCTCGCATCGTTGCAGAGCCCAAGAGCCTACGTAGTACATTGGGTACACGCGTTTCCAGGGTATACCGCACAAAGCCTATAGCTGGTCAAACCATTATAGCCTAAACGCAAATCCACTAGTAATCGACTTCCAGATTCAGCACCTTTCGTAGTTCGTGCAACGCTGGATTCTTCTCGGCCAGGAAATTGAATTTGTCCTGCGAACTGTAAATCATCTTCTTGACTTCCTGCAACGTCACTGTATGCTCCAGTTGAATCTGGCTGTTCTGGAGTTCACTACGTAGATACCCTAGTAGATCAGGTTTTAAATCGGTCAGGTAACCGGCCTGCAACGTATTGTCGAGTGTCAGGCGAATGGTTGTGCCATCCAGGACAAAATCCCGATTGAGGACTAATTGCTCTGTGGCAGAATCGACCTGTTTCAACCGATTTCGTGAAAACGTCATCCAGGTATCCTGCAATTCTTCGAACGTAAAGGGTTGATCGGGTCGGGATTGGGCCGTTGTGATTACTTCGGTAATTGTATCGGCCAATGGCTGAACCGGGCCGGTCGTCAGCGGAACGGTCGAACGTAACCGGCTACTGGCCGGGCGCGATGGCGGCACGATCTGGGGTTTGGCCGGGGCCGTTGCTACGCCGTTTGCCGCCGTTGCGTGGCCATTTTGATAGGCGGTTCCGTTAGTCGCCGAACCGTTAGGGGACGTAGCAGCCCGATAGCCATTCACGGGTTCACTCGTAACCGGGTGCGTTTCAGGTACCAGGTTTTCGGCCGGTCGGGCTAGCTCATCTGGTTCTGGTTTTAGGACGGCATCAGGCGAGGGTGGATTGGGGAGCGTCCGTTCGACGTTTTTTTTTTCAGCGACCTCTGGTCCCACTTTATCCGCAATTAATTGGCCTGTCGCATTAAATTCCCCATTTCGCGATCCATTGATTGGAAAATCGGGTAGGGCGTCCCAGTTGAGCAGGTTACGGAGGTTAGCCAGCTTCATCAGCCACAGTTCAGTGTGCAACCGCTGATCTTTAGCCTGCTTGTAATTCATGTCGCACTGGCCGCCAATACTCAGTGCTGATAACAGGAACGACATGGGCGCCCGAACGGCCTGATCCAGGTATTGCCGACGAACGTTCTCGGTCACTTGCAGCAATTGAACCGTAGCGGCATCCTTGCAGACCAATAAATCCCGGAAGTGGCGACACAGCCCAACAACAAACTGATGGCCGTCGAAACCCTTTCGCAGAATTTCGTCAACCGTTAGCAGACTCTGGGGCAAATTCCCCGCCAGCAACAAATCAGTTAGCTTGAAGTAATAATCATAGTCGAGAATGTGCAGGTTATCCAGCACTTCCTTGTAGCGAATGATCCGGTCGGCAGCGAACGTAACGTTCAGATCGAACATGGACAGCGCATCACGCAGGCCACCATCCGCTTTTTGGGCAATTAGGTCAAGTGCTTCGGTTTCAGCCGTAATACCTTCCTTTTCGGCAATACCAGCGAGATGATTGGCAATGTGCTGCGGCTGAATCCGGTTAAAATCGAAAATCTGGCAACGCGACAGAATCGTCGGTAGAATTTTGTGTTTCTCCGTAGTTGCCAGAATGAAAATGGCGTAGGAAGGGGGCTCTTCCAGCGTTTTTAGAAACGCGTTGAAAGCCGCCGACGAGAGCATGTGTACCTCGTCAATAATGTAAATCTTGTATTTTCCCGACTGGGGCGGATAACGTACCTGATCAATCAGGTTACGAATATCTTCAACCGAGTTATTCGAGGCTGCATCCAGCTCGTGAATATTGAATGAGGCATTCTGATTGAAACTCACGCACGACTCGCAGGTGTCGCAGGCTTCGCCTTCAGCCGTTAAGTTTTGGCAATTGATGGTCTTCGCCAGAATCCGGGCACAGGTAGTCTTTCCTACTCCGCGCGGCCCGCAGAACAGAAACGCCGAGGCTAAGTGATTGGTCTTGATGGCATTCTTGAGTGTGGTAGTAATATGCTCCTGGCCCACGACAGTGTCGAAGGTGGCAGGGCGGTACTTGCGGGCCGAGACCACGAAATTTTCCATACCCAAAGTTAGCACGACCGGGGCGGATTTCAAATGTTGGCGTGAAGCAGTTCGATTCAAAACGCCTTATTTAACCTCTCTGGTGAAACGGTAGGATGTGTCAGGAAAAGTGCTTCGGGACGGTAGTAATCAGGGCAAAATTTTAAATTTCCTTCCCACAATGTGGGCACACTTTCTGATGCTGTAATCTACTACGCAAATGTTGAACTTGCTTTTGCCTACACCTGACGAAAAGTAGTCAGATGTAATTTACATCTTTCCAGCTATCTCGCTGTGCGATAGTAATTTAGGGTGTATAATGCAACGAGCATAGCGATAGTCGCCAGGCCACCCGCAAATAGCCCGATTGTGGGTGCCTGAAAGTAGCTCAAGGCATGGCCTGTCAAAAACGATCCGGCAATGTCGGATAGGTTTATGAAAGCCATATAGGTTGTAAACTGCGAGCCTTCTACCCCTTTTCGGCAAAGTGTCATCAGTATAGGCATAGCCGCGACACTGATGCTGGGGTCCATAAAATACAGCGCTACCAGACCTGTCTGCGCCATTTCCTGGTGAATCCAGAAGTTTGATAGCGAATTGAATGCGAGCAAATAAACGGCAACAAGCCCCAACATGATGATCAATAAACGGCGTGGGCCAATCCGGTCAGCTACAAAGCCGCCGGTGAGTGCCACGACCGTAGCAACGATCATACCGTACGTACCCGTCAGAAGAGAAACCGACGTATCAGCCCAGCCCAGTTTCTGAATCAGGTGGTAATTATAAGCCCGCAGAAAGAGACTGATACTGACATACGCTGCCACAATGGAGCCAAACAGAAACAGACTCCGTTTGGTAAAAAGGCCTTTGAATAACTCCGTAAATAGCCATCGAAACGTAGGATCAGGTTGCGCGCTACGTTGCAGGTGTAATGGTTGAATCGTTGCCTGTGCCTGATGGCTGAATGAAGGAAGCAGCCGATCTTCCGGGCGTTCACGAATGAAGAATGTCAGTAGCGTTAGCGTCAATAAACAAAGTGATTGGGTCAGCGCTGCGGTAAAGAAACCATATGTATGTAAAAGCTGAGAAAACACGGCTGCACCGACACCGGTACCGATCAGAAAACCAGCGCGCATAAACGCATTGACGCGTCCCCGTTCGTTTTCGGATATAACCGTAATGGCCATCGCATCGACACTGGCATCCTGAATGGCGGCAAACAGGCTGTGGCCAAAGAAAAACCACGCGAGTGTACCGATCTGCATAGCAGGATCACGTACATATAAAATCCCCAGCGATGCCAGAAACGCCATAAATTGAGCACCAACAACCCAGGGTTTCCGCCGACCCATGGCCGAGCGTTGATACCGGTCAATAACGGGTCCCCATACAAACTGAAATGCCCAGGGCAGACCGACAATGGCTGTAAAAGAGCCAATGGCTGCTGGATTTACATCGCTAGCCGTTAAATAGTTGGTCAGTGCGGTTAGGGCGAAACCCGCTGGAAGCCCTTGCATGACGTATAAATAAAAAAAGACAACGTAGCGCAGTGGCTGACTTCGGCTAAGGGTTAGCGGGTAAGACGATGACGATAAGCCGCTTAGCATAAGGCAGATTGATGAGTCAGTTGTTTTAGTACAGAGTTAACAGAAATTACAGGACTTGGTGATTAATAATTATGTTTTGACCGTTCTCGAACTATCCTGTAAAAAATCCGTTATTTTAATTGCAACACCCGGATAATCTCTCTAACATTGTCCGCGTTTTCTGCGCAAAACCAATGGCCAAGCTCGTCTACTTACCGACCTTCTTCCATACTACGCCATTTCGGTTTAGGTCCGAAAGGACTATATCATTTTGTTTGCCTATGTGGTAAACTTTTTCCGCCATTTTTCTCGTTTTATTCATCAAACAAATCAGCCCGGATTGCGCTGTCTCCGTTTTGCGGCTTCACAACCGCCCAATAAACGACAATGATCACACCCGAAATAGTTAACGATAAATACATAGTTCAGGTCGCCAATGAAAATCATCTGCGGCTGGCCGAAATCATCTGCCATGAAATGGAAGAAAGTGCGAAAGCCCGGGGAACCGGTATTGCTAAGCGCTCGCCCATTTATGTGATGGAAAAAATGCTCGAAGGCAAAGCCATTGTTGCCATGACGCTGGAGGGCGAATGGGTTGGCTTCTGCTACATCGAGACCTGGGACCACGGCAAGTTCGTGGCCAACTCCGGCCTGATTGTGCACCCCGATTACCGCAAAAGTGGAATCGCTACGCGGATCAAAGCCAAAGCGTTCGAACTCTCACGCGTAACCTATCCTACGGCCAAAATCATCGGTATTACGACGAGTCTGGCCGTTATGAAGATCAATTCGGACTTGGGCTATCAACCCGTTACACTCAGCGAGTTGCCGGGCGACGAATCGTTCTGGAAAGGTTGCCAGACCTGCGCTAACTTCGATATTCTGACACGTACTAACCGCAAACATTGCCTTTGTACGGGTATGCTTTACGATCCCGAAGAGCATAAAAAAGAAGAGAAAGACGAGCAATGGAATTTCCTGAAAGAATCCAAGCTGTACGAACGCTGGATGCGGATCAAGAAACGCATTCTGATGCGCATTCACCCGACCGACCGCTCGCGGTCGCGTCGTTCTGATCGTGAGCTCGAAGCCGCCTGATAAATAAAAGCCAGTATAAACAGCCCGGAAGCCCCTTCCGGGCTGTTTATGTTTTATGGCACCTGTATCAACTCAACCTGGTGTGTCAATACCTCAACATTATGTCTGAAATGCTTTCTCTGGTCTGGCTTCGGCGCGATTTGCGTCTGCACGATAATGCGGCTTTGTACCATGCCTTCAAAAGTGGCCGTCCTGTGGTTCCGGTTTTCATCTTTGACCGGGTTATTCTTGATGAACTGGAAGACCGTCGCGACCGTCGGGTCGAATTTCTGGTTCAGGAAATAAATCGCCTGCACGATGAACTGGCGAAAATGGGGTCGACTCTTATTGTCCGCTACGGCAAACCGGTCGATGTATGGAAAGAACTTATCGGGCAGTACAACATAGGTGATGTATTTGCTAATCACGATTATGAAGTGTACGCCAAAGAGCGCGATAAAGCTATCGGCGAATTACTGACTGAGCATAGTATCGGGTTTCATACGAGCAAAGACCAGACAATTTTTGAGCGTGATGAAGTACTAACAGGCAAAAAAACGCCTTACACCGTTTTCACACCCTATAGCCGTAAATGGCGGGAAAAACTGAATGATTTTTACCTGAAACCCTATCCGACAGGCAACTATTTTTCTCAATTCTGGAAAACCAATCCTGAGAAAATTCCCACGCTGAAGGAAATGGATTTTCAGCCAGTAGGAGAACCGTTTCCTGCCCGAACTGTGCCAGATACGTTGCTCGATACGTACCGGAAAACGCGCGACTTTCCGGCGTTGCCACACAGCACCAGTGAGTTGAGTATGCACCTGCGTTTCGGTACGGTGAGCGTTCGCGAATTAGCCCGGCAGGCGAGTGAAGCTGATGAAAAAACGTATTTGAATGAACTCTGCTGGCGGGATTTTTACTTTCAGGTACTCGACCATTTTCCACATGTCGAAAAGCATTCCTTTCGGCGGACGTATGATGAGATTGAATGGCGAAACAACGAAGACGAGTTCGAGAAATGGTGTGAAGGCCAAACCGGCTACCCTATTGTGGATGCGGGCATGCGCCAGCTGAATACTATTGGCTGGATGCACAACCGTGTTAGAATGATTACGGCCAGCTTTTTATGCAAGCACTTGCTTATCGACTGGCGATGGGGTGAAGCTTATTTCGGCAAAAAACTCCGGGATTATGACCTGTCTGCTAATAATGGTGGCTGGCAGTGGGCGGCCGGTTCGGGTACCGACGCGGCTCCCTATTTTCGGGTCTTTAACCCAACGCTACAGGCCCGCAAATTCGATCCCAAAGCTGAATACATTCATTACTGGGTACCTGAGGTTGACAGCCCTGACTACCCGAAACCAATGGTTGAGCACACTATGGCCCGACAACGTGCCATTGATACGTATCGGAAAGCACTGGCGAAGGTCAAGTAGAGGTTAATGTATAGTAGCATCAGTGAATAGCTACACCAGCATCTTCACTATAGTTTATTAGCCTTTTTGTACCTTACGGGCCTTTTGCTAGACTATTCCATTACGCTACGTTATGAAATTGAGGCTCCTGCTACTTTACTTTTCTAGTCTGGTTGCTCTTTGCCCATCTGTACTGGCTCAACAACGACTCCGGTTGACCGTGGTAGTCCGCGATGGTGTATCGAAAAAGCCAATACCGGGTGCCAGCCTGCTCATTGCCGAAACTAAGTCAGGTGCCCGAGCTGATAGCGTTGGTGTTATTTCGCTTAACCATCAACCAGGCATTCTGACAATGTATGTGTCAGCCGTGGGCTACATTCGGGGGCGGGAAACCGTTGTGCTGGATTTCAATAAACGAATCGACTATTTTCTGAAACCCCGTTCTACTGATTTAGAGGAAGTAGATGTACGAGCTACGCGTGCCGATAAGAATATTAAGGCCGTGCAAATGGGCCAGATTCAGCTCAGTATGCCTGAACTCAAACGGATGCCGGTGGTGCTGGGCGAACCCGATATTCTGAAAGCCCTTACGCTTCAGGCGGGCGTGACGACGGCAGGCGAGGGTGCAGGCGGATTCAACGTTCGGGGTGGGCGGGCCGATCAGAATCTGGTGCTGCTGGATGGCGCTCCCCTATTCAATACGTCGCACTTACTGGGCTTCTACACCAATGTCAACCCGGATCTGGTGCAGGATGTGAGTCTTAACAAAGGCGCATTTTCGGCCCAGTACGGCGGTCGCGTATCGTCGTTATTGTTGATGAGTACCCGAAACGGCAACAAAGATGGCTGGCGGGTATCCGGTGGGATCAGTCCGGTAAGTGTTCGGGCAGCGATTGATGGACCAATTACCAAAAAACTAACCCTGATTGCCGGGGGACGTATTGCTTTTCCCAACTACCTATTAAAAGCATTTCCCGCAACGAGTGTTAAAAATAGTCGGGCCTTTTTCTATGATGGTAACCTCAAACTGACCTACACGCCCGATGAGCGCAATACCATATCCTTATCGGCGTATCGTAGTCAGGATAACTTCCGGTTTCCGGGCGATACGTTATATGGCTGGCAATCGAACGTAGTGACCGGCCGATGGAGTTACCTGATACGACCCAATCTGCAACTAAATCTGACGGCTCTCTATAGCGGTTATCACCTGAATGTGGATGGCGTAACACCCGGCCTGACTTTCCGCTTCACCTCATACATTGAGCAGCGCGAAGGCAAAGCCGATGTGTTTTACACGCTCCGTCAGAAACACAGGATTCACGTTGGCATAAATGGAATTTTGTACGGTGTTCAAACCGGCAATGCGCAGCCGACTGGTGAAAATTCCAGTATCAATCCCCAGCGCATTAATCCAGAGCGTGGCCGCGAACTGGGTGCGTATGTGAATACCGAGTGGGAGCTGACACCCCGAATTTCGCTACAGGCCGGCCTTCGCTATTCAGCGTTTGCGTTTCTGGGGCCGCAAACGGTCTATGCGTATGCCGAGAATGCACCACGTTCCCCCGAGACCGTCTCCGATTCGATGCGCTATGGCAGGGGGCAGGTTGTGAAAACTTATGGTGGGTTGGAACCTCGGCTGGCTTTGCGAGTACAATTGGCAAAAAATACGTCGGTTAAGGCTAGTGCTGGCAGAACGCGTCAGTATGTCAATCTTATATCGAATACAACGGCTATCACCCCCCTTGATTTCTGGAAATTAAGCGATCGTTATACGCCACCTCAGATTGCCGATCAGGTAGCATTGGGGGTATTCCAGAACTTCCGGGATAACGCCATCGAACTAAGCGTGGAAGGGTATTATAAACGACTTCAAAACCAGATTGAGTACCGTTACGGAGCCAATCTGATTCTAAATCCAACGCTCGAAACGGCTTTGCTTCAAGCCGCCGGGAAAGCTTACGGCGTTGAATTCGGTCTCGCCAGTAATAAGGGACGGCTGACGGGTCAGTTGAATTATACCTATGCCCGTTCACTCAGTGCTGTGCAAACACCGTTCGATGTGCTACGCATCAACGGTGGCAGTTATTATCCGTCGTATATCGATCGGCCGCATACACTCAATATTCAGGCTCGTTGGGCTATGTCGCACAATTGGGCGTTCTCCACGAATTTCGTGTATTACACGGGTGTACCGGCCACGTATCCCGATGGGCAATATACCTACAATGGTGAGCCCGTTCAGGATTATTCCCGACGTAATGCCGACCGAATCCCTGATTATCACCGGCTGGACGTAGCGTTTTCGAAAGATACGCGTTTCAGTAAGTCCCAAAAGCGATATGGTATCTGGACGCTGGGCATCTATAATGTTTATGCGCACAAGAATCCGTATTCGATCTATTTCACCCGGTATAACCAGCGGACTGAGTCGTATCGACTGTCCGTATTTGGTACCCTGATTCCGTCAATTGCGTATAATTTCTATTTCTGATCATGCGTCAGTTCATTCTTTATAGCCTCCTGCTGATCGCTTTCTCGGCCTGCATTGATCAGATTGAGTTACCGATCCGTGCCGAAGAGCCCCGGTTAGTTGTTGAGGGGCAGATTACAAACGAGGCTCCTCCCTACAAACTCAGATTAACCTATACGGGTAAATATGGTGGACCAACTGGGCAGAATCCCGATAATCAATACGTAAAAGAAGCGCGTGTAACGCTGGCGGATGATCAGGGCCGATCGACGCAATTTATAGCCTTGGGCCTGGGTATGTACCAAACGATAGATACTACGTTCCGGGGGCAGGTAGGCCGGACCTATAGCTTATCGGTGGTGCTGACGGATGGTAAACGATATGTTTCTAAACCCGAGCGGATGCCCGCTGTTCCCGTAATAGACAGTATTTCGACCAATGTGGTTGAAACGCAGAACCTGGCTAAACAGTATCAGGCTGCGTATTCAGTTAACACAACTGACCCCGCAAGTGAGAAAAACTATTACCTATGGACCGCTTATGGGTATACCACGCGTTTGTCGATGGGGGTGCCATGTTCGCTGAACAGTCCCAACGATCGCTGTAACAACCGCTGCTGGGTTATGCTATCAAGTGACGCTGGTAATGTATTTAGCGATGAGGCTATTAATGGAAATCCTCTTAGGGGGCGTGTGGTACTGCAATTGCCAATTTATGCTATCTGGCCGCAATTAGTTGAAATACAGCAGTATGGTATCACGCAGGCCAACTACCAGTTCTGGAAGCTCTACCAGCAGCAAAATGCCCGAACGGGTAGTATTTTCGACCCGCTGCCTGCCCCTGTCACGGGTAACGTAGTGAACGCCAGTGATCCAGCCGACATGGCCCGTGGCTACTTCGCTGTTACGTCCATTACGCGTAAGCGCGTCCGAAAGCAGACGTATAATGCGCCATTTTATGGGGCGCTAACCAGCTACCTTTCCGGTCTGATTTTACCACCGGGCGATTGCCGGAATACATACGGTCAAGTACCGGTCACGCAGCCTGATGGGTGGTGATTAGAGTTTCCACTGCACGACCCAGCCCGGCTTAATAGTCTTTGGCCGAGGGATACCCGCCAGACCCGTAGCTGGGTTCATCGCCATCAGTGTAAGCTGAATCGTGGTCTTTGTTTCGGCGGAAATTGCTTTCGTAGCCCGGAGGAATATGTTGCCGCGCGCGTCTAGGTCATCGACAACGGCGTAAATAACATCGCCTGATTTAAGGAAATCTTCACCAATCTGAACGTCTTCTGTCAGGGCGAACGACCAGCTTTGTCCTACTTTTAACGGTCCGGCCTGGATTAAACGTGCCGTTGCGTCGCCCGTAAAAACAGGTGTAGACGAGGGTTTATGTTTAAGCAGTTCAGTTAGCAGACTGTCCATGACGTAAGCTTCACTACGTAGCGGAACATCCGGTTGATATAGTGACTCAATGGGCACGCCAACAGGCTCGGGCTCGTCGTCCTTAAGCCAGCCCATGCGTCGAGCCTGCTGGCGTTCCAGCTCATAGGCGTTGCCCGCCGACGCCAGCATCATCCCAGCCGATCCGATGCCATAGGCTGGATTGGTGAATAGCTCTTTCATGGCCAGAATCCGGTAGAGATAATAGCCCGTTTCAGCATTCATGGTCATCGAATAGTAATCACGGTGGCCGGTCTTAACTATTTTTCGCTGAACCATGCCGACGCCCCCATTGTAGGCGGCTGCTACCAATGTCCAGGAGCCTAACTTATGGTATAAGAATTTGATGTACTTACAGGCGGCTTCGGTCGACTTCGAGAGATCAGTGCGTTCGTCGTTGCCCGATGCAATGGAAAGCCCCATGTCTTCGGCCGTTTCATCCATGAATTGCCAGTAACCGATGGCCCCCGCTGAGGAAACGGCATTCGCTTTCCAGGCGCTCTCAATAAGCGGCAGGTATTTAAAATCAGCAGGGATATTATACTTATTGAGTATGGGCTCGATCACCGCAAAGAACGGAGCCGAGCGTGCTTTCAGGGCATTAAGGTGCTGAACGTACCCTGAACTGCTCGCCAGCGCAAAGGCCAGCTTGGCCGATACATCTCCTTGCTGTGTAGGCACAACTTCTCCGCAAAAATGAAGCCGCTGTGGACTCAGCCGCTGTGGTTGAAAACGTGGTTGAGCCACAGCCGGACGTTTTACCGGCGTCTTTCTCTTCTGCGCTGAACTGATTGAATTTAGCCCTAAAAGGGCCCAAACTATCAGCAAGACGTATCGTGAAGCGTTTGTCAAAGCAAGTGCAATTGGTCTAACCCGTAGACAACGTACTGAAGCCAGGGTTTAGTTTGATGAAGCTAATGAATGGAATGGTTTAGGCCAAAGCGACGGCGCATTGGCTTACTTCAGCGACGAGTCACCGTAAGCTAACCACCATAAACCGTTCATTATAGCCAATCCCAGAAGTGAAGCGGTCGGCTGCTAGCTCGTTTTTTCCAGTCCAGAAAACGAGGCCGACGAAACCGAAGCACCATCAAGCCCATCATTAATTTCTTGATGGGAAAATGTGGGCCTTGTTGTTCCAGATTCGCATCAGGTACACTGGCTGCTTTTTTGATAGCCGCTGCATTAGCAATTAACTGTTGCGTGTCCGATGGCGTTTTGGTTAAAGCTATATTTGGACGGGGCCCCCAGCTTGGGTCGGCAGACTCGTCATCAACCAGTTCGACGGTTGGTGAATCTTTGATCTTTTTAGACAGAGCGAGTGGTTTATGCCAACTGGGTAACGGTTTGGTTAGCTCATCCATCGTTGAGCCACGTAGCAGTAGGGCATACTGGCGCGGGTTACTGAGTAGTTCTTTGTAGGCTAGAATCCGAAACAGATAATGGCTGGTTTCACGATGCAGCCGAAGCCGATAATAATTTGAGTGGCCCTGCTGATCTATTTTATGTCGGACATGGGTGATGCCTCCGTTGTAGGCAGCCGCCACCAGCGTCCAGGAACCTAACTTGCCATAAAGTTGATGCAGGTGCCGACAAACTGCCACCGTCGCTTTTCGCAAATTGTAGCGTTCATCTATATGGTCATTTACGATCAGCCCCAATTCACGAGCTGTACCAGGCATTAATTGCCAGTAACCCGATGCCCCTTTATAGGAAACACTCCTGTTCTCTAAAGCACTTTCGGCTAGTGGCATGAACCGAAAATCGCGGGGAATTTTGTGCTTTCGGAGAATCGGGTCAATGATATGGAAAAAGGTGGAAGCCTTATCGCGAAGGTCAAGCAAGAACTCCGGTTGTGCGCCATAGCTACGTAGCGTTTGCGCCCAGCGACGCGATACGCGCGGTTCGCCAATGGGTACTTCTTCACCGCAGAAATAAACCGGAAATAGATGTTTAGTTGAGTCAACGACTAATAATTCTGGTGTATTCAGGCCATTTGACAGGGAGAATGACCGGCTCGTATCGGCTCCTATCAGAGGCAGTGCGAGGACCGGTTTAATGGCCGCCATGAGCAGTGAGAATCCTACTTCTTTAATCAAGATACCAACAGTTATGTTCAAAAATAAGACAAGAAAACCCGTTGAAAATAACGGGCTTGTCCAATACAGTAATACGAATATAGTTGATAATCTGATATATACAAAATTTGAGCTCTGGGAATTATCCAATGGTACTCATGGAAAACAGCCTCTACCGATCTAACAAACCGGCCACGAGTGTGAGCTTGCCATAGTCGTAACGACCCTCAAAATAATCGAAAACAGGCTTTAAACGGCCTTCTTCGAGGCCAACGACGGCCAGTGCTTTTTCGATTTCCTTCCGTTCAATCGGGTCAATGAGCGAGACTAGATCAATGTCATAACCAGCCCGTGAAAGCTGTACCAGATGACCGGCAATGGAGCCGGTTGTTAGCTGACGCTCGGTCGCAATTTCGGCAATGGTCAACCCATTATTATACAGATCAAGCGTTACTAATTGGGTCGAACCTTTGGGCTTTTCACCCGCCTGTACCCGGCCCCGAACGTAGTTGAGGATCTCCTCCAGAAACTGCTTTCCGAACAGTTGCAACTTACGTTCGCCAACGCCACTTACATTCCGTAGTGCATCGGGGGTTATGGGCCGCTGGCGGGCCATGTCTTCAAGGGTTGTATCCGTAAAGACAACGTAGGGTGGCACATTCTGTTCGTCGGCGAGTCGTTTGCGCAGGACACGTAACCGTTCGAACAAATCGTCGCGCTGGGTTTCGGTCCTGGTGCGGGTTTTCTCCACGACGGGTTTCGGGGCATCGTCGGGCCGGACGAGATCAATTTTACGACCGCTATACAGCACCTGATCGGCGAGAATACCCCGGCGAAGAGCGTAGTGCTGATCGTAGGCAATTTCGATAACTCCGACGTTGATAAGCTGATGCAGGTAATTACGCCAGTCTTCAAACTTAAGGTCGCGTCCTGCACCGTAGGTTTTTACCTGGTCGTAGCCACCCTGTAACACCTGCTGACTTCGGGAGCCGCGCAAAATATCGATGAGCAGATTCATGGGTACGCGCTCGCCCGTTCGAACAAGGGCCGACAGCGCTTTCTGCGCCAGAATAGTACCGTCGAACGTAACACGCGGGTCGCGGCACACATCGCAGTTGCCGCAGGGTTCGGGCAATTCTTCCGAGAAATACGAAAGCAGAATCTGACGGCGGCAGGTGTGGGCGTCGGCGTACTGTTGCATGCGCTCCAGCTTGGCCAGTTGCAATCCCAGATTAGCCGGACTGTTTTCGGCCAGCATTTCCTTATACGTCGCTACGTCGGCAAAGCTATAAAATAGGACCGTTTGGGCAGCCGCTCCATCGCGGCCCGCCCGCCCGATTTCCTGATAGAAGCTCTCAATATTTTTGGGCATATTGTAATGGATCACCCAGCGCACATTCGATTTGTCGATGCCCATCCCGAAGGCAATGGTTGCACACATGATGCGGACGTCGTCGCGCAGGAAAGCTTCCTGCGTTTTCGATCGGTCGTCGGGGTCCATCTTGGCATGGTAAAAAGCCGCCTTGAACCCTTTCTCCTGCAATTTAGCCGCCAGTGATTCGGTCGATTTTCGGCTGAGGCAGTAGATAATCCCCGACGTGTCGGGTTTCTGCTGTAGTAACCGAAGAATCTGCTGAATGCGATTCTGGCCGGGAAGAACCTGTAAGCTTAAATTTTTTCGATTGAACGACGATACAAATATCGCTGGGTCAACCATTCCGAGCTTTGTGGCAATATCGTGTCGAGTGAGCTTATCGGCCGTAGCCGTGAGCGCAATCGTTGGTACGGTCGGGAACTGCTCTTTCAGAATGTGTAGTTGCGTGTACTCCGGGCGAAAATCATGCCCCCAGGACGATATGCAATGGGCTTCATCAATCGCAAATAAAGATATGCTGATGCGTTTCAGGAAGCTTAGAAATGATTCGGATAACAACTTCTCGGGAGAGACGTAGAGTAGTTTGAGTTTACCGCGAACACAATCATCTTCAATATCGCGTTGCTCCCGACCCGTCTGGGTGCTGTTGTAAAAAGCGGCCTGAACGCCATTCATATGTAATGCCCCCACCTGATCTTTCATTAGGGCGATCAACGGCGAAACCACTACCGTGAGACCAGACAGCATGAGAGCGGGAATCTGAAAACACACTGACTTACCACCTCCGGTTGGCATGAGCACTACCGTATCACGCCCGCTTAAAATAGACTGAATGATGTCTTCCTGCATGGGCCGGAAGCGGTCATAGCCATAATAACGTTTGAGGTAGTCGGCGGGAGTCTGAGTACCAGGTGATGTTGAGAGGGTCATTGAGTCTTTAATGGGCCGGGTGATAACTCACACTAAATGAGTGATAAATAAGACGAAAGAAAACCTATTTAGTTACTACTTAACCGGTGAATAGCCCTATACCAAATTTAAGCAGAATTTAAGTAATTTTCGTTACCGGATTAGTGATTTTATCCCCATCTTTCCGTCTCAGGAGTTACTGTTTTACGAGTTCTTTCACAAACCCCAACTAAAACATCATGAAAAAGGCCCTGTCAGTAGTATGTCTCGTTGTCAGCCTGTTGGTTGGCTTTAACGGTATGTCCCAGGACGACACGAAAGCAAAAAAGGAAATGAAAGAGGCCGATGCTTCGGCTAAAAAAGCGGCTAAAGCGGAGAAAAAGGCGGCTAAAGATGCCGTCAAAGATGCTAAGGCGGATGCCAAAACAACAGCCGATGCGACTGTTGATCCAGCCAAACAAGCAGCTGTGAATGATCGAATGGCAGCTGCCAGAGCGGCTAAGGCGGCTAAAAAAGCGGCTAATGGAGCGACAACCAGCACAACAACGGCGGCTGCTACGTCAGATAAGACGGTACAAAGAGCGGCCAACACGGGTTTGAAAGACGATAAAATGACGAAAGCGTCGAAGTCAGTTGCGAAGGAAGAAAAAGCTACCCCCGCCGACTACAAAGCTCCAGTCGACCCATCGCAGAAAGGGCCTAATGGGGAGAAAGTTATGACTGGCCCACGCGGTGGAAAATACTACATCAATAAGAACGGCAACAAGACGTATCTAAGTGGCGTAAAATAGGCTGCTATCTCAAAGCTGGCCTTACTTATATTGGTTAACGTAAAAGCCCGCTGTCGGAAGATGGCGGGCTTTATGTTGTCGTCTGATCTGTAAATAGCTAGTCCAAACGAGATTATAGTATCAATTTAAGGCTTGTAACTTGCTGATAGCAGGTATCTTACCATCAATGATGTGATCAGCCAGCAAGCGTTTAATGATACTGCCGGGAGGAACCTGTTCTCCATAAGTTGGATTCGACGAGATGATGGCCTTCCAGAAAGGCTGTCCCGTTGCTACCGATTGCATCTCGGCATTGTATTGGTAGGGAGAACTGGAGTAACCACGATATTGGCCGGCATGACCCGCCTGAACCAGCTCAATGGTCAGAATAACATCGCTGTGGCATTCGTTAAGCTGTTTCTCAATAGCTGCGTCCGGATTGTCAAACGATAAAGGGTTCAGAGCCAGCGTACATACTTCGTAACCGGCCGGAAATATTCGGGCGAATTGCCGCACATAGCTATCTGGAGCGTTCCGCATTTTCGTGACAATCAGAACCCGTTGGAAGGTTGGGATCGCATCGGATTTGATACTGGATTTAACGGTTACACAGCTAGTCAGACTTGCTAGTAATCCTACCACCAGAAATTTATAAGCCGTTGTCATTGCCTTTCTGTGGTTTTGTTGCGTATCAAAGTAACAGCATGATAGGACTTCGCTTGTTAAAGGACGATTAAAGTTTTTGAAAATAGCTGATAGTGAGTAGTATAAGCGTACCTTTTTATCTGGATAGCAAAACAGCAAAAAGCCGAAACGCCCACCTTATTACTCAGGTGGGCGTTTCGGCTTTTAATAATCGGTTACCCAAATCAGGCAACTTTTATCTGGACACGTAGCAGAAATTCGTCCATCTCGATTTCAGCCGCAGTAGACTCTGCGCCATTGAGATCGTTAACGAGATTAAGTGCAACCGCCTGTACTTCCTGTTGAATGTACTCCTGATTGCTCTCGACGGCAGCGGCCAGCAGTTCGTCGTTACGTTCCAGCGTAATGACAATCTTGTCCGTTACGGCAAAGTCGCGGTCTTTACGCAGGTTCTGAATCCGGTTCACAAAGTCGCGGGCAATGCCTTCCCGACGCAGTTCGTCTGTTACGTTCACGTCGAGTGCTACGGTCAGGCTATTATCGCTGGCCACTAACCAACCCGGAATGTCTTCGGTAAGAATCTCTACGTCAGACAATTGTAAATCATAAGGCGCAAGGCGTAAAAGGCCCGTCTGTTCAAGCGTTTTCAGATCGGTATCCGTCATCGTTGTGATGGCGGCTGCTACGTCCTTCATTTGCTTGCCGAATTTCGGGCCCAGGGCTTTGAAATTCGGCTTAACTTTCTTCTTCAGAATACCGCTCGCATCGTCCACGAACTCAACGGCTTTTACATTCACCTCCGACATGATAATCGGGGCGACGTGCTCAATCTGTCGGCGCGTATCGCTATTCAACACTGGAATCAGTACGCGACTTAGCGGTTGACGAACCTTGAGTTTGTGCCCTTTCCGAAGCGAGTGTACCAGCGACGAAACCTCCTGCGCCAGCTCCATCGACGTTTCCAGATTACTGTCGATCAATGACTTATCCGCCGTTGGGAAATCGGTCAGGTGTACCGACGTAGCAGTTGTCAAGTTCCGATAGAGCCAGTCCGAATAGAATGGGGCAATCGGCGAGATAAGTTGCGATACGGTGGTCAGGCATTCGTGCAACGTTTCGTAAGCCGCGCGTTTGTCGGCGGTTAGCTCCCCGTCGGATGCGACCCCGGACCAGAAGCGTCGGCGTGATAACCGCACGTACCAGTTCGATAACTGATCGTTCACAAAATCCTGAACCGCCCGACCCGCTTTGGTTGGGTTGTAATTGTCGAACTGGCTCTCTACTTCCAGAATCAGCGATTGCAGTTTGGACAAAATCCATCGGTCAAGTTCCGGGCGGTCGGCTACGGGGATACTACGTCCGTCAAATGAGAACTGGTCGAGATTGGCGTACAGCGCAAAGAAATTATAGGTATTCGATAACGTACCAAATAGTTTCCGTTGTACTTCCCCGATACCCTCGACGTTGAACTTAAGGTTGTCCCACGGCTCAGCGTTGGTGATCATATACCAGCGCGTAGCATCGGGACCGTACTGCGCCAACGTAGCAAATGGGTCAACAGCGTTGCCCAGCCGTTTTGACATTTTGTTGCCGTTTTTGTCGAGTACCAGACCCGTCGACACGACGTTCTTAAACGCGACCGAATCGAACAGCAGCACCGAAATGGCGTGAAGCGTGAAGAACCAGCCGCGCGTCTGATCAACACCTTCCGAAATGAAATCAGCCGGGAATGCCTTTTTGAAGACTTCCTGATTTTCAAACGGATAGTGCCATTGGGCATACGGCATCGCTCCCGAATCGAACCACACGTCGATCAGATCCGACTCGCGCTGCATAACCCGGCCAGAGGTTGAGACAAAATAAACTTCGTCGACATAAGGCCGGTGAAGGTCATACTCGCCGGACGAAAGTTTTTCCAGAAAAGCACTATTTTTTATCCGTTGGTCGTCCGTTAGCTCGTCACTCCATTGCGCTTTTTGAACATGTTCCTTCAGCTCATTAACCGAACCAACACAAACTTCTTCACCGATATCAGAGCGCCAGATCGGTAGGGGCGTTCCCCAGAAACGGCTGCGGCTTAGGTTCCAATCAACAAGATTTTCGAGCCAGTTGCCGAAGCGACCCGTACCCGTACTTTCAGGGTTCCAGTTAATAGTTTTGTTCAACTCAACCAGCCGATCCTTTTTCGCCGTTGTGCGGATAAACCAGCTATCAAGCGGATAGTACAAAATCGGTTTGTCTGTCCGCCAGCAGTGTGGGTAGGGGTGTTCGTATTTCTCCACCCGAAACGCCCGGTTTTCCTGCTTCAGTTTAATCGAAATCAGTACGTCCGTTGGTTTGAAATCCGGGTCGGCACGTTCTTCGTCCGAATAATATTCCTCTTTTACGTAGCGTCCCGCGTAATCCGTGATTTCATCCACAAACTGGCCGTGTTTATCCACAATGGGTACATCTTTGCCGGTTTCATCCTTCACCATGATGGGCGGGATGCCAGCCGCCTGCGCTACGCGAAAGTCATCGGCACCAAACGTTGGCGACGTATGCACAACGCCTGTACCGTCTTCGGTCGTCACGAAATCGCCCAGAATAACCCGGAACGCGGGTGCGTCGGGTTTGACGTAAGGCATTAATTGTTCGTATTCAATGCCTTCCAGGTGCTCACCTTTAAAACCCTGTATTTCGACGATTGCCCACGGAATAACCTTGTCGTTGGGCAGATACGCGTCAAACGCGCGGCTATCACCGCTATCCTGTTTCCCTTTTTCATTAAACCAGCGGCTCACCAACGCCCTGGCCAACACGACGTTCATTGGCTGGAACGTGTACTGATTAAAGGTTTTGATCAGTACGTAGTCGATGTCTTTGCCAACGGTCAGCGCTGAGTTGGCGGGCAGGGTCCAGGGCGTAGTCGTCCAGGCAAGAATAAATAAATCATGCTCGATTCCATTCGATGCTTCCTGTGCCGCATCGAACAGAAAGAACGATTTTCCGGTGCGTTTCACCTTGAACTGGGCCACAATGGTTGTGTCGCGAACGTCCTTGTACGTACCGGGCATGTTTAGCTCGTGCGAACTCAGACCCGTTCCGGCTTTGGGCGAATAAGGCTGAATCGTGTAGCCCTTATACAGCATTTTTTTGCCGTCCACTTCTTGGTCATACAATTGTTTGAGCAGGTACCACACCGATTCGATGTACTCGTTTTTATACGTAACGTACGGATTATCGAGGTCTACCCAATAGCCCATTTTCTGGGTCAGGTCGTTCCATTGATCCGTGAAGCGCATGACTGTTTCGCGGCATTTTCGGTTGTAATCCTCAACGCTGATGCCTCCTTCTGACGCTGGTTTGCCGATGTGATCTTTGGTAATGCCGAGTTCTTTTTCGACCTGCAACTCAATGGGCAGGCCGTGTGTATCCCAGCCGCCTTTGCGCTCAACCTGAAAGCCCTGCAGGGTTTTGTACCGGCAGAAAATATCTTTTATCGTCCGGGCCATTACGTGGTGAATGCCCGGCGCTCCATTCGCCGAAGGCGGACCTTCGTAGAACGTAAACGTAGGTTGTCCGTCGCGGATCGCCACGGATTGTTCGAAAACCTGATTCTGGTTCCAATACGTCAAAACCTCGGCCGCGATCTTCGCGTAATCGAGGGACTCATATTGCTGATACTTCACGCCTGGCATAATCAGAAGCACGACTTGTTTCCTATCCGAAGTAAGGACTGTCGTGCGGTTAAAAAATAATTGGCAAAGATAGGGAAATGACCGGAGCACAAAAGCTTGTTTGGTGGACCATACATTTCGATAAGCTATTCCTTTGTCAACAATAAAGACCGTCTGTACGGTTCACCTTGCCTTCCCCGTCTGGAAACAGGTATTTTGATAATCAGCTTACCAAACTCCATTGGCAGCACTACTATGAAAAAGTCTATCCTGTTATTCAGTATATTCGGCTTGTGCCTGAGCTCCTTATCGTCCAGATGCACCAACTTCATTTGGTGTTTTGCTACGTCCTAAAGCCCAGTTATGTCAAGTTGATGGATGAATACTGTTGGTCATTCAGGAGATAAAGATTTTCAACAGGAGAACATCATTACATCTACTAGCAGATTTTATGAATGTAATATTTTGATTTACAGTCTGATATGCGTAGGATGTTTTGATCTGTACGTGTAAATTCGCAGTAGCTTTGTTCGCACCGTATGAAATATAGCTTCTATTTAACGACCATTTTTCTCCTTTTTTTCACAGCGAAGGTAACTGCTCAGTCGCCTGTTTTGATACGTGGACCTTATTTACAGGTAGTTACACCAACATCGGTTATCGTCCGCTGGCGTACAGATCAGCCCACTAAAGGCCGAGTCTGGTTTGGTCAATCGGCTGGCCAATTGACCCGGGATGTTAAGGAGTCAGAGGCTTCTCTCGAACATAGCCTTACACTTACGGGGCTGCAACCCGCCACGAAATATGCCTATGCCATTGGCTACGATGATACGCAACTAGTGTCGGGAGCCGACTACTACGTTAAAACGGCCGTTCCTGCCGGCGATACGCGCCCGCTGCGATTCTGGGTGTTGGGTGATTTTGGGAGTGGGACTGGCACTAGTGTCCAGGCTGATGTGTATCAGGCCTACCGTAATGCGACCGCCAATCGCCCGGCCGACCTCTGGATGTGGCTGGGTGATAACGCTTACTCATTTGGTCTGGAAGAAGAATATCAGCAACTGGTGTTCCCTGTTTATGCGCCCACGCTCCGCAATACACCTTTATTTATTACGCCGGGCAACCACGATTATGCCGATAGTCAGACCAACTTCAATATTGCGTACTACAAGCTTTTCGCCTTTCCGCAACAAGGTGAATCAGGTGGAATTCCATCAGGATCAAAATCTTATTATTCAGCCAATTATGGGAATGTTCACTTAATCTCGCTTGACTCACAAGGAAAGCCAGACGGCGACTTTCGCCTTTACGACACGACGTCTACGCAGGTAAAGTGGCTCAAACGTGATCTTGCCGCCAATAAATTGCCCTGGACTATTGTCATTTTTCACCATCCCCCCTACAGTAAAGGTGGCCATAACTCCGACACAGAGGAGTCAATGGTGCTGCTTCGGGAAAATCTGACGCCGATTCTGGAGCGCTATGGAGTGGATCTGGTCCTGAATGGGCATAGCCACGGCTACGAGCGAACGTATCGATTGAAAGGGCTACGTGGGCTAGCCGCTACGTTTAATAAAGATAAGAACGTCGCCGAAAACACGACCGCCCGCTATGATGGTTCATCTAATTCATGTCCCATTTTAACGAAAGGAGAAGGTACCGTTTACGTCGTGAATGGGTCGGGAGGCCAACTGGGTGGACAATCGCCTGATTTTCCACATCCAGCTACTGTGTTTAATAATACAACGGTCGGTGGGTCGATGATTCTGGACGTTAACGACAACCGCTTGGATGCGCAGTTGTTGATGGCCAATGGCACCGTTCAGGATAAATTTACCATCCTGAAAAACGTCAATAAAACGACAGAATTGACCGCTCAGCTCGGAGATACGCTACAATTGGCGGCTTCGTGGCCCAGTGTGTCGGACGAATACCGCTGGCCGGATGGTCAAAAAAGTCGCCGTATTCGCTACGTTGCCGATAAAGCCGGTACGTATCCGATCACGGTAAAAGATGGGCGTGATTGTTTAGCTGATGTATTTCAATTAACCGTGCAACAATCGCTAAAAGTAATCGCCAAAACGATTGCTTCAGTTTGCGTAGGCGGTACGATGCCCGTAACGATCACATTCGAAAATGCACCCCAGTCTACAGACTTGCAGTATGACGTCTTGTTATCTGATGTAACGGGCAATTTCACCAACGAACAGGTTGTTGGTTCCGGAAAACTAACAGAATTAAAAGCTACTATTCCAGCTAATTTCCCCGCTGGATCGGGCTATCGGTTGCGCGTGCGGCCGCGTAGTATGCCCAATGCTCAGCTCGTGTCAAGTGGTGAGTTTACAGTTCAAGCCTTACCAACAGCAACCCTAACGGGTTCAACGACAGTGTCTCAGGGTAAGTCCGTTACATTAGCCATTGGCCTTACGGGGGATGGCCCCTGGAAGGGCAGCTTATCGGACGGAACGACTTTTTCGGGAGCTGCTAATCCAATCGTTCTTACGGTTCAGCCCGCCAGATCTGTCATCTATTCAATAACAACTATTGAGAACGGTTGTGGTAAAGGCACTACTTCAGGGCAGGCGTCCATAACAATATTAATACCAACGGCTGAAGAAGAGTTTGCGGGCGGGCGACTACGCATCTATCCTAATCCCACTCACGATGTGGTGTATGTTGATTTGACAACGACCCAGAAAAAGGAAGTCATTATCCAACTGACTGATATGCAGGGTCGTTCGATTCATCAGGAGCATTTTGCGCCTTTAACCTCCTTAACGGAATCAATCCATATGCCTCATGCCGCGGGAACATATTTGCTGACAGTTCAGGTGGGGCAGCAGAAGTTGACTCGGAAAGTAGTACGTCAGTAAAGGGCAGCTCTAACAGGATTACAATACCTGTCCCAATCCAAACAACACAACAAATAGAAGCGTACTAAGAGCGAGCTGTCCTAGTCGGGCGTTGAGTTCAGCAGGTCGCTTGTGCGTTGCCACGGCCCGGCCGTTCAGGATGAATAGTGGAAAGGCCAATACGTATACATAACTGAACCAGGCCGAGCCAGTCAGGAAGGAGTAGGCGATGGAACAAAACATGCCCGCGATGAGTAATCCCCAGTGGTAGCGAATGGCTAAGGATAAACCTAGCCTTGCCGGAATGGATCGCTTTCCGGTTAACGTATCGGTTTCAATATCCCGAATATTATTGACGTTCAACACTCCCGTAGCAAATAGGCCTACACTGGTAGCTGGTAATAACAAGAGTGGATCGAACGACAACGTGTGTAGAAAATACGTACCCAAAACTCCCACCCAGCCAAAGAAAATCAGGACGGCAATGTCGCCAAAACCGGCATATCCGTAGGGCCGTTTGCCATTTGTATAGCCAATGGCAGCCGCAATACTGAGCAGTCCTACAAGCAGAAAAATCCAGAAAAGCTTCGCGCCACCGGCGGCATACAACGCCACGACCAATAACCAGATGCCACTAACGAAGGATAATATTGCCGTTATGATGATACCCCGAAACATGGCTTCTTTGGTAATATCACCGGTCGCTACCGCCCGGCGTGGACCAACCCGTAATTCGGTATCTTTCCCCGAAACAGCATCGCCGTAGTCGTTAGCGAAATTGGACAGGATTTGCAGGAAAATAGTTGTCAGAATGGCCAGAAGTGCCACTGGCCAGCTAAAATGATGGTCAGCACTGGCCAGGAAGCAGCCAAGAATAATACTGGCTAAGGAGAGGGGTAACGTGCGCGGCCGTGCAGCCGCAATCCAGGACTTCACCATTCAATTATAAATGATGAATGATGAATGATGAATGATAAACACTAGTGAGGTGTATTCATCATTCATCATTCATCATTCAAACTTAAATACCTACTGCTTTCTTGAACTCTTCGTCTTCGGGTTTCACTTTAGACGCGAAGAAATGAGTTAGTTCACCTTTTTCGTTGATCACGTATTTGCAGAAATTCCAGGTAGGAACTTTGTCATTCCAGCCGTTCATGTCTTTGGTTGTCAACCATTTGTAAAGCGGAGACTGGTCGTCGCCTAATACCGATACTTTCTCAAACATAGGGAACGTAACACCGTAATTTTTTTTGCAGAACTCCGCAATTTCTTCACTGCTGCCGGGTTCCTGGCTTTTGAAGTTGTTGGCTGGGAAACCTAGCACAACAATTTTGTCGCCATGTTCTTTGTAGAATTTCTCCCAATCAGCATACTGCGGTGTAAAACCGCATTTTGACGCTACGTTCAGAATAACGACTTTCTTGCCTTTGAAACCCTTCAGCGATACGGGTTTGCCGTCGAGTGAGTTGACTGTGAAATCATAAAGACTTTTTGTGGGAGCTGGTGCATTGGCAGGAGCTACCGCCACTTCGCGTTTGTCGGCGAAAATACCTTTAACGAGCGTTGATAAAGACATAAAACTGGAAAGAGTAAAAACGAACGCGACAGCGATCAGACTAAATACAAGATTCTTTTTCATAGTTGTTTTTGACGTTTTGGTAGAACTTGGAAAGGGTATTTAAAGTCGTTGAAAATGAATAAATTGACTACATTTTTTCAGGTACGTCTATGCTCAATAAACCCATTGCCTGACGAATAGTTTCACCAACCGCTTTTGATAAAACAAGGCGGGTATGCAGCTTACTTTTATCCGTTTCTTTCAGGATGGAAAGCTTATCGTAAAACTGGTTAAATGTTTTCGCCAACTCATACACGTATTGCCCGATATAGGAGGGAGCGTAGGCCGCGCCAGCTTCGGCAACCCGCTGCGGATACTGGCTTAACAGAAAGACCAGTTGTTGTTCAAGCTCATCTAACGTAGTTGCCGCGACCGGTCCTTCTGCCGATACGCCCATGTCGGCAGCTTTCCGCAAAATCGACTGAATTCTGGCGTGAACGTATTGAATATAAGGCCCCGTGTTACCATGCAAATCTACCGACTCGGCCGGATTGAATTGCATCCGTTTTTGCGGATCGACCTTCAATAAATAGTATTTTAATGCGCCGAGGCCAAGCATCTGAAACAACGCCGTTTTTTCGGCGTCGCTAAACTCCTGAAGCTTGCCTTTGGCTGCTTCATCGGCAGCTGTGGAGGCAGCATCAGTAGTTTCCTGAATCAGGTCGTCGGCGTCAACAACGGTACCTTCGCGGGATTTCATCTTGCCCGTCGGCAAATCGACCATGCCGTACGACAAGTGGTATAATTCGTTGGCATACGGACGACCTAACCGGCGCAGAATGGCAAACAGGACGTTAAAATGATAATCCTGCTCATTGCCAACTACCCAAATAGACCGGTCGTTATGGTAATCCTGGAATTTGAGATCGGTGGTTCCCAAATCCTGCGTCATGTAGACCGACGTACCGTCAGACCGCATAACCAGTTTCTGATCCAGCCCTTCTTCGGTCAAATCAATCCAGACTGAGTTGTCGTCTTTCCGGTAGAAAATGCCTTTTTGCAGGCCCTCCTCAACGACTTCTTTGCCAAGAAGATACGTATTGGATTCGTAGTACGTCTTGTCGAAACTAACGCCAATACGTTTATACGTAGCATCGAAGCCCGCATAGACCCAGGCATTGAGTTGACTCCAGAGGGCCACTGTTTCAGGATCGCCCTGCTCCCAAAGACGTAGCATCTGCTGGACGTCCAGCATGAGTGGAGCTTTTTTCTCGGCTTCTTCTTTAGGGGTTCCCTGAGCAACCATCTCCTCGATTTGCGCTTTGTAAGCCTTATCGAACAGAACGTAGTACTTCCCGATCAAATGGTCGCCTTTCATGCCCGACGACTCTGGCGTTTCAGCGCGGCCCGACGCATCGGTTCCGAATCGCTGATAGGCCAGCATCGACTTGCAGATGTGAACGCCCCGATCGTTCACGATACAGGTTTTCACTACGTCATAACCGTTTGCTTTTAAAATCCGGCTGACTGAATCGCCCAGAAAATTGTTACGTAAGTGGCCGAGGTGAAGTGGCTTATTTGTGTTTGGCGAGGAAAACTCAACCATCACCGATTGTCCTTTGGTGGGCAATGTGCCGAAGGCTGGATTGGCGGCAATGTCATTCAATACGTCGATCCAGGGTGCATCGGCAATGCTGATATTAAGAAAGCCCTGCACCACGTTGAACCCACTGACAACCGAACTATTTTCGACTAACCACGTACCAATGGCCTGCCCAATTTGAGCGGGCGCCTTACGTAGCGCTTTGGTGAGTGAAAAGGTTACGAACGTGTAAAGACCTTCGAATTCTTTCTTGGTGGGTTGTAAAGTTATCTCACCGATGCCGGACGCACCGATCTCCTGTTGATACAATTCAGCAATAGCCTGTTGAATTGCCTTCTTTAGTTCTTCCTGAATATCCATTAGGCTGCAAAAGTACGAAAAGTAGCGTGTAAGTAGCGCGAGCGGAAGCTGTTTGGCGTAGTCTACGACTACGCCAAACGACAATCTGGACAATCTTAAGGTTGCAACGTTGTCGTTCTTTCTGCTACTGTCTTTACTTTTTCTTTCGAGAAGAATGCCGGGAAATAACCATTTTCCGCCCAGATTGGAAACAAATCACCGTAGTGCGGGCTATCTGGATCGCCCGACTGGCCGGGGCTGTTGATGCCAAGCGTTTTATCCCAATCTTCGGTATCAACCAGCATCCGGAACGTAGCACCGTGGGTTTGATTCAGGTCATTTCCTGTTGCATTGACAGTTTCGCCGTAACCGCCCCGCGCTACCGGACCGAGGTTGATTTTCTTCTGCATTGCTTTGTCAACCAGATCACTAAGCGGGTGAGTAATAGTGATGTGCTTATTTTTTCGCTGCCCGTACGACCAGTCATCCATGTCATTGCCGAGCCGGTCGGCGAGTTCGGTCACCGCTCGGTCGAGGCATAAAAGCAATAGACTATCACGCGCGCCTGTCGGAACGAGCAGCGCATCGGTCACACGCTTCGAGGGTAACGTTTTCAGGTACGGCTGGGCGTTTTTGGGGACTTTCTGCTGGTAAACGGCCTGTTTCAATTGCCCCTCCCAGGCTACATAGATAGCAGCCGCAACTGAACCGGGGTCTAATTTATAATCCCATCGCCGGAAGTAAGTCAGCGCCTTTTCTGTTCGATCATTGGGCGACGATAGGTTTTGTAACAATGGCACCAATGTCCGGGCTGGAATGGACAGGTAATCGGCCTGCAAGGCCATAAAGTCAACCAGATTCTTGCGTTTGCCATCGCTCAATACTTCTTCGATCCGGTGTGCCCGACTTGGTGCAGCCCACGTCCAGCCAACAGCATTACGATTTGGGAAGCTGTTGGGTGTCAGGTTGTTATTAGCCGTAACGACGTAGCCTTCGGATGGATTTAGTTTGTTTGGCAGTTGGTGGATAGGTAGGTAACCACCCCACTCAAACCGACCGTCGCCTGGAACCGGAACCAGCCCTGTGAAATTCTTTCGGATTGGCGATAAACCCACGGCCTGCCAGCCAATTGTCCCGGTTTTGTCGGCCCAAATCATGTTCTCACCCGGTACCCGACTGAACAAACACGCCTGCCGAAACTCTGTCCAGTTTCGGGACTGATTCATTCGTAGACTAGCTAGATAAGGGGCACAACCGGTTTCGAGCCATCCCGCCCGAATCGCATAGATTTTATGGTTCTTTGCATCTTCGAACACGACGGGCCCGTGTTGTGTATATTTTAATGTTGCTAACACCGGCTTTCCACTTTTCATTGGGATAGTCTCGGTCAGTGTTTTCAGCGAGACCCAGCGATCTTTATACCGGTATTGATTCGGATTAGCGGGGTTGGTTTTATACACGTATAAATCTTCATTGTCGGTTTCGAAGATAGTCAGACCCCAGGCACCATATTCGTTGTGACCTACTGAAATGCCGGGCAGCGTTGGTTCGCCTGCGCCAACTACGTTCCAGCCCGGTGCATTGAGGTGTACCCAATAACGCAGCGAAGGAGTTGACTGCGAGCGGTGGGGGTCGTTGGCCAGCATCGGATAACCACTGGCTGATTTATTACCCGAAATTACCCAGTTGTTCGAGCCAACGTATTGTTTCTCCGTATCGAACCACTTGTCAATATCGCTGGGTTGGCCAATACGTCTGGCCTCGTCTTCGTCCGCTTTCGCTAATCGTCCCTGAAACTTCAGGGGCAATCGAAAGGCTTCGTAGAGTTCCAGGATTGGCTGAAATAACTCGTCGCCGTTGACATGCAGTGCTAAATCCGGTTCACCTGCTTTAGTGATAGGGTGGAACCACTGTAATTCGCGGAGTTTATCAGCCCCCATTAATTTCACCAATCGCCCGTAATTCAGTTCCTCACGTACATTACCTAATAAGCCCTGATGGCGGCTAATGACAATTTCAGGCGTCCATAAACCTGGTTTTGTTTGGAGCACCCGAAACTCGAACGGTAGCTTTTCGGGGGTTTTCAGCATTTCGGTAATGTACGCATTGATGCCATCTACAAACGCTCCAACAATTTGTGGACCGTGTGGATGATAGTGCTTCAATTCCTGATCAATATTTCCGCGAAATCGAAACAGCCGGGTTCCGATATCACGTTTCGTTTCCTGCTCCCCAAGTAATTCGGATACTGTACCCGTCGCCTGTCTGCGCCAGATTTCCAGTTGAAACAATCGGTCCTGAGCCGCCGAGTAGCCTTGTGCGAAGAAAAGATCATGTTCATTTTTTGCGTAGATATGATTGACACCCCAACGATCGCGGATAATTTCGACGGGCTGTTGCAAACCCTTTACCTGCATCCGTTGCGTTGACTGAGCATTACAACAAATTGGCAGAAAAACGACTAACAGGAAAAAGAGGTGGCGCATGCGGTCAGATTTGGAAGTAATATAGCCAACAATCTACATATTAAGAATAGTGACGACTACTTAACAATTGAAACGTAGCGATGTTGCTATTCTGGGAAAACACTACGTCCACGGAACTCATGAAAACGGCGCTTTATCAAGTTTTTCTATTCAGTCTACTTGCAAGCCTTGCAGGTTGTGGATCAATTCCCATCCAGTCGAACGTAAAGGCAGATGCCAAACCGGAGTTTCGAAGTATTCTGGTTGTATCGAATCTATCAACTGTTGAGCCAACCTATTTACCTACCTTTCAAACGGCGTTTCCAGTGGGTTATCAGGTGTGCACTGTGTCAAACAGTCCCATTTCCTTTGATAGTCCGGAGGAATCTATCGAGAAACAGCGGCAGACTTGCCAGAGTGAAGTGGTGTTGACAATTGATTTCAACCGCAACTACACCTATGGTATCGGTAAATCCATATCATCCCGCAATGAACTCTATCTGGAAATGAAGAGCCTTGCCACCGGCAGGCCTTTCTGGAAAGCCATTGTCACAACGGGCAGCTACTGGGAAGTGCCTCCCAAATGGATTATTAGACAACTGATCAAAGACGGCGTGATTGAAGGGGTAATTAGATAGTAAAAAAACAGATTGAACACAGAGGCACAGAGAACACAAAGGGTTAGATGGTATGTATAACTCTGTGTTCTCTGTGCCTCTGTGTTCAATATTTTAACAACGTAGCACTGATTATGGAATGCAGGTACTACTTGTAGTTAAAAGATTAGACAAAGGCCGGGAAGTCGTCCATGAACTGCACATCGGCAGTCGTGTGATCGATGCTACAACAATAATGCGTCAGTCCATTGGAAATCACTACGTAAGGCGCACGGTGCACATGGTTGTACCGGGCAATCTGATCGAAGACATTTTGTGTCAGAGTGATATGTGGCGCTTTGCATTCGACGATCAGGAACGGCTGCCCCTGCCGATTAAAAACTACGATGTCCGTACGTTTCTGTGTTGTATTCAGCGTCAGCCCCCCTTCCGATCGAATAAGTGCTTTTGGATACGCGTAGTGTGTCAAAAGTAAGTTGACAATATGCTGCCGAACCCACTCCTCGGGCGACAGTCGAACGTACTTCCGGCGTATCAGATCGAATATGTATGGTTTACCTTCGACTTGCTTAGTTTTGTAGTCAAAAGTGGGGAGATTCAACGGGTCCATACCACTAAGATAAAGAATGTATGAGTGAGGACGTGAATAAGCGAACGAAAAAACGGAATTCACACTTTATTCTCTCAATCACTTATCAATCCACTCACTGAATCCCTCCTGAACAATGAAGACTAAAGAAGAAATCGTTGCGAACTGGTTGCCACGTTACACGGGAACCCCCATCGAACAATTCGGCGAATATATTTTGCTGACTAACTTTATCAACTACGTCGAAATTTTCGCGCAGAAATTCGACGTTGAGATTTTTGGCATCGGGCGGGCCATGCAAACCGCTACGGCCAACAACATTACGATCATCAACTTTGGTATGGGGAGTGCTATGGCGGCTACTGTCATGGACTTACTCTCAGCTGTTGATCCAAAAGCAGTGTTGTTTCTGGGTAAATGCGGTGGACTGAAAAAGACACAGATCGGCGATCTGGTGTTGCCCATTGCCGCCATTCGGGGTGAAGGGACCAGCAATGATTATATGCGCCCGGAAATTCCCGCTCTGCCCTCATTCCGATTGCAACGAGCGGTTTCGTCGACCATAAAGAAATACGAACTGGATTATTGGACGGGTACGGTATACACTACCAATCGACGGATCTGGGAACACGACGAACCATTCAAGGATTATCTCCGCGAACTCCGGGCGATGGCCATCGACATGGAAACGGCCACCATTTTTACCGTTGGTTTTGTGAATTCGATTCCGCACGGTGCCCTGTTGCTAGTGTCCGACAATCCGCTGGTGCCAGAAGGTGTGAAAACTGAGGAAAGCGACAAACGGGTAACGGGTCAGTTCGTAAACAAGCATCTGGAAATAGGTATCGACGCCCTGCTCGAACTCGAATCCTCCGGCGATTCGGTGAAGCACTTGCGATTTGAATAGTTAAAGGGAAGAAAAGAAGGAGGGGGAAGAATAGGCCGAAAGGGAAATAAACCCTCCAGGCCTATTCTTCCCTTTTCGCTTAAAAAAATCACTGACCATCTTACAGGCTGGGTTGTAGCCGAGTTCAGTGGCCGAGTTTCCCGCATTTCATCGCCAACTCTATCTTTTAGTATGCTCTGAACGTAGTGATTTGGCTTAAAACTGCCAAAAGATAGCCACCAATTGCCATCTTTTTGGTTAAGAGAATGACATATTGTCATATATTTTATTTTTTCATTAAAAATTGAGACATTTTGTCATAATGATTGCTTAAAAATGCTTTGGTACAGGGTTTGTAATAGAGAGAATGTGTTTGATAGTAAACAACCCAATAAAACAAATAAAACCATGGCAACCTTAGTTCGATATAACAACTTCCCTACTTTCTTTAATCCTTTTTACGGTCGTCCTGTAATCAACCGGTATCAAAACACTACACCTAATGTACCGGCTGTGAACGTGAAAGAAACTGAAACCGCATTCCTTCTTGAATTGGCCGCTCCCGGTCTGAAAAAAGAAGATTTGAAAATCAGCGTAGAAAATAACAAGCTGACGATTGGTTACAATTCTGAAGTAAAAACGGAAGAAAGCACGGAGAAATTCACTCGTCAGGAGTTTGGTTTCACGTCGTTCGAACGTAGCTTCCGCTTACCTAAAACGGTAAACGCCGACCAAATCAAAGCTGCTTATACCGACGGCATCTTGACCGTTGAATTGCCTAAAGTTGAAGTAAAAGAAGAAAAATTAGTGAAGGAAATTACCGTTGCCTAATCGCACCTGGTAGAAGTGGAAGATGGAAAAGCCCGCGTCAATTGACGTGGGCTTTTTTTGCTTGGAGCAGGGGGGAAGGAGTGCGATTAATCCATGCACCTTGTACCATGCCCTAGATTCCGTGCACTAACTGCATAAACGCGTCGAGTTTCTGTTCATCCAGATTACCATTCGTTCGAACGCCACTACAAATATCTAATCCGAATGGCTGCACGGTATCAATGGCTTCGCGAACGTTTGCCAGATTTAGGCCACCCGCCAGAAATACGGGTACCGGCGACTGCGCCACAATCTGTCGACTTACCTGCCAGTTGTGCACGCGACCTGTACCGCCAAGTTCTTTAATGGTCAGCGTTGGATTACCTGAATCGAGTAGCAAAGCATTGGCACCGTGCTGAACGGCTCGTAACGCTTCGTCGATGTTACGTTCATCGAGTACGTGAATAACCTGTACCAGCTTGATAGCGGGGAGTTTGGCTCGTAGCACAGCATAAGTTTCGGGCTGTACGGCATCAACAAGTTGAATGGTATTGGCGCCCACACGCTGTTGATGCGCCACAATTTCGTCGACGGTGGTTTCGCTCGTGAGCATGAACGTAGCGATGGGTGGGGGCGTTGCCTGCACAATCTGCGCTGCCAGCTCATCGGCCACTATGCCCGGTCCGCTGGGCATCCGGCCCACTAAGCCAAGCGCGTCGGCCCCAAGCCGAACGGCTAGCCGAGCTTCGTCAACACGGCTAATGCAGCAAATTTTTATACGTACCCTGAACTGAGATTCCATGATTTGCGGTTTCTTACCTAAAGAGCAGGCGACAAATATACTACAGCATTGATTCGCCCGGCAGCATTATGGTTGAGCAAGCCCCTATTGATACCTACGCATCCCTTCGTATTCCTGAGTTTCGCTATTTCGTGATGAACAGTTTCCTGATTACGGCTACCCTGCTGATTCAGGAAGTTATTCTGGGTTACGAGCTGTATAAAATTACGCACGATCCGCTAATGCTGGGCTTGGTTGGTCTGGCCGAAGCCATTCCATTTATTGCGCTGTCGCTGTTTGGAGGCCATTTAGCCGACCGTCGTGACAAGAAACGTATTTTACAGTGGAGCCTTCTGGTCATTCTACTCGGTTCGGTAATTCTATATCTGGTATTTCAGCCTTCTATCGCTGTGGGCTTGTCGCAAGTGGCACGATTGGCTACGATCTATGGTGTACTAATGCTGATAGGGACAGCCAAAGGTTTTTACTCACCGGCTAGTTCGTCATTGAAGCCGTTTCTTGTGCCCCGCGAATTGTACACCAACTCCGCTACGTGGAGTAGTTCCTTCTGGCAGGCGGGTGCTATCGTTGGGCCAGGTTTAGCCGGCTTTCTGTACAGTTGGGTTGGTTTTGATAATTCGTTGATCGTCGTGATTGGTCTATTAGTCGTTTGTTTTCTGCTGATTTCTTTGATTGATCGTAAGCCTGTCCCCGTCAGTGATGCACCATTGCTTAGTCTAAAGGAAAGCCTGGGCGAAGGTTTTCGCTTTGTGTTCCAAACTCGAATTGTACTCTATGCCATATCCCTCGATTTGTTCTCGGTGTTGTTTGGGGGCGTAGTCGCCATCTTGCCGATCTTTGCCGAGGATATTCTGAAAGTTGGTGCTGAAGGATTAGGGTTTATGCGGGCAGCTCCGTCCATTGGCGCGCTATTAACGATGGCGTACATGGCAAAGCATCCACCAACGCACAACGCTTGGCGGAATATGTTGCTGGCCGTAGCAGGGTTTGGCGTAGCCACAATTGTCTTTTCACTATCGACAAATTTTTACCTGTCGCTGCTTATGCTGGGGTTGACAGGGGCTTTCGACAGCGTTAGCGTAATTATTCGCCAGACAATTCTACAGATTTTCCCCCCCGATTATATTCGGGGAAGGGTTGCGGCCGTAAACGGCATGTTCATCAGTTCCTCTAATGAAATTGGCGCGTTCGAGTCAGGTTTGCTGGCCAAACTGTTAGGGACAGTGCCGTCGGTGGCGTTGGGGGGCGTTGTTACGTTGTTCGTTGTCGGCTATATCTACACAAGATCCAAAGAACTGTTCGCCGTGCGTCTGGATTGATCGCGCAGAAAAGCGGTTATTTTAGTCCGGTGAAACGTAATAAAGAATCAGGCTTGAGCGACTGGAATATTAAGGTCGCTTAGAAATGTGTTAACGTCAAGATGTTCATTCAGGAGTACTCTCGCGTTGAATATCTCCCAGAATAACTCATCCGAGATTTGATAATCGCGTTGCAGCCGGACCATATCGCGGATGCTTTCCTTAAGTTGATTAACTGGCGTATGCACCTGATAAGCACGAGATTGGTAGTTTTCCATGACCTTTGTTTTTTGGAGTAGGCGAGATTTCTAAACACCCTCCTTTTTAGATTGTTTTCCAATCAGAATCAATCCGTTAGGGAGTAATTAGAAAAATCATATTGTGCCTTTTGCTGCTGTGCAGTGAGGCAAATCCCAACCCGGAACGATACAACTAAATTTTTTTATAATATTCAACTTGCTGATTCTCAATCAAAGTATGAAGTCATTTACGCTCGCTACGACTGCCCTGTTCATTGGAGCCACTTTTATGGCGCTAACATCTCCGCCGGGCCGCATGAAGCCTATGAAATTAGTGAAGGTCTGGGAAACGGATACTACGTTGCGTACACCGGAATCAGTGCTTTATGATGGCAACAATACCCTGTATGTAGCAAACATTGACGGGAAGTCCGACTCACTCGACGGGAGTGGATTCATTTCAAAAGTGTCGCTCGATGGTAAAATTGAAAATCTGCACTGGACATCAGGCCTGAACGCTCCAAAAGGAATGGGGCTTTACAAAGACAAGCTTTACGTGACGGATGTGTATCGGTTGGTGTGTATCAATACCGCCAACGGGCAGGCCGAAAAGACCTGGGATGCCGTTGGAAAGAACGCTTTCCTGAACGACGTAACGGTGGCGAAAGATGGTACGGTCTACGTATCAGACAGTCGCTTCGATAAGATTTATCGCTTGCAGGATGGTAAATGGGAAGTTTGGATGGAGGGCGAACAGCTTAATAAACCCAATGGGGTGCTGGCTGTTGGGAAGGACAAACTCATGATTGGCAGCACTAAAATTGGGGCGCTACAATCTGTAGATGTAACCACTAAGACAATAACTAAAATTGCTGATGGTATGGCTAATACCGACGGCATCGTACCCGAAGGAAAAAGTAATTACTTTGTGTCCGACTGGAACGGACAAGTTTTCCACGTCAGCGCTGATGGTACCAAACAGCAATTACTCGATACGCGCGAACAGAAAATCAATGCGGCTGATATTGACTACGTTGCGAAGAAAAAACTGGTAATCGTACCAACTTTCTTTAAGAATAAACTAGTTGCGTATCAATTCGAATAATAGTCTCAGAAATTATCTAACTAAAATGCCCGATCAGAACGATCGGGCATTTTAGTTAGTAGGAAATCTCTTCTTCGTCCAGCAGATTTTTGATGTTCAGAATGCAACCGTCCATAACGAGTACGTCATTGCTCCAGTCAGTGATAATCCAGTCCTGATTAGGTTGCAGGATGATTACTTTCCGGATGCTGGATAATAACCAGAGAACACGCTCAACGCCAAAATCAAACAACTCCTGCGACTTTTCGGAAACATACGATACGTCACTGCCAATCTCTTTCAGATCAATTTTAAAATCGACTTCGATCACGATTTTAGGCGGTACGTCGAAATATTTGCCTTTTAATTTTGGTACTGATATTCGATCAAAAATGGCAATGTCTGCCGCCAGATTATCGTTTTTCCCTAAATGTAAACCAGATTCATTAGATGTGAGTAAATACGATTTACGATTAATTTTATTCCAAAGAGTGCCTGCCAAAACCATAACAATTACACTTTGTAAATCACTACTACCCATAATGTTTTCTGGTTTGAGATCACCCGCTATAACATCACGATACCCTTTATAATAAAGTGGGCGACCGTTGAGCGTTTCATAGATGAGCGACTCCGGAATGATCTCTGTCTGAACAGTTTCGTTTGTCGTAACCATATCCTTGCTGTGTTTTCTGTAAGGTAGGCAATTAACTTGTTTTAGCCCAACAACTGTTCAACCGCAATCTTGGCTTTCTCTGCACCGAAACCGCTCATGGCCTGATTCATTTCCTGTACAATCAGATCGTTTCCGAGATTACCAATACTGCCTTCGTGCGTATGATGCAACTCGCGGGGAGGTCTGTAGGTGTGCTCAGCAATTTCCTTCCCGACAATCCGGTAGGCTTCGCGGAAAGGCACGCCTTGTAACACCAGTTCGTTCACGCGTTCAACGCTGAACAGCAAATCGTACTTGGGATCGTCCAGCAGATTTGGTTTAACCTGGATGTGCTCAAGCATGAAATCCGTGATGTCCAGACAATCCAGAATTTCGTCGAAAGCAGGCATCAGAATTTCTTTCAGCAACTGCATGTCGCGGTGATAGCCCGAAGGCAGATTGCTCATCACCAGCGTTACCTCCATCGGCAATGCTTTCAGCCGATTGGTTTTGGCACGTAGTAACTCCGCTACGTCGGGGTTTTTCTTGTGCGGCATAATGCTGCTGCCGGTTGTCAATGCGTCAGGTAATGTCAGGAACGCAAAGTTCTGGCTGTTATAAAGGCAAATGTCCATCGCCATCCGCGAGATGGTTGCGGCTACCGCGGCCAACGCCGTAAGCGCTGTCTGTTCGGTTTTTCCCCGGCTCATCTGTGCATACACTACGTTGACGTGCATGCCTTCAAAGCCCAATAACTCCGTCGTGAGTGTTCGGTTGAGCGGAAATGACGAGCCGTAACCTGCGCCCGACCCAAGTGGATTTCGGTTGGCCAGACGGTAGGCCGTCTGTAACGTCAGCATATCATCGGCCAGGGCTTCGGCATACGCGCCAAACCACAGTCCGAACGACGATGGCATTGCAATTTGCAGGTGTGTGTAGCCCGGTAGTAAATCGTTTTTATGCTGCTCCGAACGGCTTACCAGTCGGTCAAACACACGCCGGACGGCTTCTGCTACGTTCCAGAGCCGATCGCGGGTGAAAAGTTTCATATCGACCAGCACCTGGTCATTGCGCGATCTTCCGGAGTGTATTTTCTTGCCAACATCGCCCAATACGCGTGTCAGCATCAATTCAACCTGTGAGTGTACATCCTCAACGCCTTCCTCAATCTCAAACTCCCCAGCCTGAATTTGTCGGTGTATCTTTTTTAATTCATCACTCATCATTCCTAATTCATCATTAGAAATCAGGCCGATGGTTTCGAGCATTTGCGCATGGGCGAGATTGCCTATTACATCGAAGGGAGCGAGGTAAAGGTCCATTTCACGGTCGCGACCGACGGTGAAGCGTTCAATTTGTTCGGCGGTACTAACGCCTTCTTTTTGCCAGAGTTTCAAAGCGAAATCAGACCGCCGAAGCGGAGTTAAAGAGTGGAATAGTGAACGAATGAAGCAGGCTAATTACTCATTCACTCGTTCGCTCTTTTAGTTTTTCTGCAAAGGTCGTAAAGAAAGTTGGGTAGTCGTTCGGGGTAGTGTGTTTTCGTAGGGACGTAGTAAGTGAGATATACATAAAGGAACTTATGGATCAACAAGAAGCGCTTGCTGTTCACTACGTTGCCACCGCTTTCCCAGCAACCAAAATCCACCAGCGGATGCCAGGCTGATGCCCACGACGACCAGCCAATGTATAGAATAGCCAAAATGGGCTACCAGTTGCGAACCCAGCGCTGGCGAGGCTGTTTGGGCGAGTGCTCCGCCCATGGCGTAAACCGCCAGATATTGCCCCCGTGTAGCGGATTTTGACCGTTCAACAATCAATGATTGAAGAAAAGGCATAACCAGCATTTCGCTGAATGTGACAATCAAGATAAACGATAGGGCGATGGACATTCCGGGCACGGCCAAACTTACCAAACCGGGCATTGCCAGCACACTATAGGCAACAGCTTCCAGCAAAACACCAGCGGTAATTAAAGGGACTTTCTGACGCTTCTGGCTTTCCAGCTTGTAGACTAATGCCATCTCAATAAATACAATCAGCAGCCCGTTAAGTGCCAGCAATAGCCCAATTGCCTGTTCGGGTACGTCAAGTTTCTCCTTGAAATACAATGGTGCCATTGTGAAAAATTGCATAAATGCTAACATATACAGCGTATTGCAGAGCACAAGCGCAATGAACAACGTATCGCGGTAAGGTGTAGTACTGGCTAATTCAGGTAGTTCTAGTGGCAACTGATTCGGTAGGTTGTCACTAACGGAATTAGGTTGATTCAGTTGTATTGGTACTAGGGACGAGTTATGGTCGGGAGCCTTGGGTACAGGTAAATAAAACCAGAGTACAAGACCAGCGGTAAGACAGGTTAAACCATCAGCCCAGAACAGTAGGTTATAATTAATGCTGGCTAACAGCCCCCCCAGGCCACCACCAACCGACCAGCCGAGATTGATAGCCAACCGATTCAGGGAAAAAGCGCGGGTGCGGTTTTCGGTTTCGGAATAATACGCAATCGCGGTTTGGTTGGCGGGCCGGAAGGCATCACCAAATAGTGTAAAAACAAACACACTGCCGCAAAGGAGCGGGAAACTGGTGATAAACTGGAGGGTCAGTAAGGCCGCTCCACTAAACAGCAGACTCACCAACTGAACGTAGTAGAATCCAATTCGGTCGGTTAATCGGCCGCCCAGGAACGTACCAACGAAGGCCCCCAGGCCGTAAATAGCCATCACAATACCCGCATTCGTAATGGAATAATGAAGCTTTTGGGTAAGGTAAAGCGTCATGTACGGCAATACCATGGTGCCGCAACGGTTAATGAGCATCACGCCCGCCAGTAGCCATACCGAGGGTGACAGACCCTGGTAAGCACGTTGGTAGAGGTGGAAAGTGCGCTGAAGCATAGCGCGAAGGTACAACGAAAGCTGCCCTCTGGAGACTTGTTATTGAGGTAGTGGGTAGTCTATAGTCCGAGGGTAGACTATATATCTCCCTGGAATCTACTGATTTCTCCTCCGGCCATCAGCCTCCTCGCCGGGAAGTACAAAGATCTTTTTATCCGTAATCAACGGGCGATGTTCCTCCAGAAACGTTTTGAGCAGCCGAATTTCCTCCAATTGTTTATCAATCGGATGCGTCAGCGTGTAACTCTCCACATACACATCTGTAAAGTCTGTAATAACGTATTCCATCAGTTTGATACCTTTCCGTTTCAGCGCGTGTAGGTATAAATTCTGGTGATTGTGTACGAAGCGCCCTGGCTGGTATGAAGCCGTTGTTTTTAAGTCCACTGCTTTGAATTTGCCAATCAAATCCACATAACCGTAAAACAGTACGTCGTCAATTTCCCACTGGCAGTAGACCTGCGTTTCGACAATAGGGCGGGGGAGAAGCTTGCGGACTTTTTTAATAATCTCCGGGTCGAAGCGTTCCTCGTCGGTGCCTTTTACAACCGCTTCTTCAAACGAAACGCCCCGTTCCTGCGCGGCCGTAGTGGGTGTCGGAACGCGGTTAATGGAGTCAATCAATGACTGTGCCGTGAGATTGCCACCCTGTAAATAGCGCGAAAATACATTCAGCAAAGACGGGTAGAAGCGGTAAGTGATCATAACGTATCCACGGGTTTTAACCTGTGCTTAGGGAATCTATCACCCGTTAAAACTCGTGGATACACATTTAGTTTCTCACCACCAGCAACACGCCAGCCATGATAAACACCAGACCGATCAGGCGCCAGCCGTTGGCCGGATGCAGAGAGAAACCCAGTAAACCGTAGTGATCCAGTACGACAGCCGCCAATAGCTGACCCGCCACACTGAGACTCACCAGGTTAGCCGTGCCAATTTTAGGCACGCTGACAATAACCGTAATCATATAGATCGCCCCCATGACGCCCCCCGCCCATTTCCACCAGGCAACTTGTTTAATGGTATCCGATGAAGGCGTAGACCCGCCTGTTGCCAGAAAAAGCAGCACCAACACCACAAAACCAGATCCAAATGAAATGGCCGCGGCCAGAATGGGGTTTGCCATCGCCTGACGCAAATTCGCATTAACGCCTGCCTGAACGGTAATGGCAATACCAACCAGAAACGCGAATAGGATATAGATGTAATTCATGTTTGCAAAGGTAGGAAACCCCATGTTGTGGGTTTTATCTTTCAGTTGGCTTTTCTGGCAGATAAGTTATTTATTTTAAGAACTTTGCTACAAAGCCCAATACTACACCCAAAACCTTCCTTTCTATGTTCATCATCACCCAGTATCCGCTGGCGGTTGTCGTCTGTTTCCTTACCATGCTCTGTTGGGGCTCATGGGCCAACACCCAAAAACTAGCCACACAGTCAGTACCGACAACTATTTTCTACCGCGATTATACCTATGGTATTCTTTTAATAAGTGTATTACTAGCTTTCACGCTCGGTAGCACAGGCTCTGTGGGGCGGTCGTTTCTAACCGACCTCAAACAGGCCGATACCCAGAATGTACTTTACGCACTGATTGGGGGTTTTGTGTTCAACATTGCCAATATCCTTATTGTCGTTGGTATTGAACTGGCCGGCTTATCGGTGGCCATGCCCGTGGGTATCGGTCTGGCGTTGATACTGGGCGTAATCGTTAACTACATACTGTCGCCCGTGGGTAACATTGGGTTGCTGGCATCAGGCGTTTTTTCTATTTTTCTGTCCGTCGTTTTCAGTGCATTAGCGTACCGGGCCAAGGGGAGCACCGATCAAACCGTCAGCACGCGCGGACTTATTATTTCGCTGGTTGGCGGATTCCTGATGAGCTTTTTTTTCTACTTCGTGGCTAAGTCGATGGCCGCGGACTTTGCCAACCCGGATGCTGGATTGTTAACGCCTTATACAGCTCTGGTGCTGTTTGCCCTGGGTGTCGTTGTTAGTACGCCTTTGTTTATACCCATCCTACGTCGGTTTGCCGGAAAGCCTGCCGATGGAGAAATTACATACAGCGACGTGAGCGGACGTAGCCACCGGATTGGTATGCTGGGCGGTATGGTCTGGTGCCTGGGTATGGCATCGAGTTTGCTGGCATCGGGTGCGGCTGGCTACGCCATTAGCTATGGTCTGGGGCAGGGCGCAACGATCATTGCCGTTTTGTGGGGTGTGTTCATCTGGCAGGAATTTCGGGGAGCCCCGTCAACCTCTACCCGCTACCTGATTCTCATGGGGTTGTGCTACGTACTTGGCCTGGTGCTGATTATTACCGCGAAATAAATTGATCTGCTTATTCGTCTGGTTTATCGGGTCAGAATGGTTGTTCATCTTAAAGACGCATCGCTACGTAATGCGCTGATTTACTTTTGCCATGATTAGATTGGATTTTCCTGTCTGATTCTGTATGCTAACTAGTAAATCATTATGGAAGCTAATTATCGATTTATAGGGACTATACGGTTGTTGGCAGTTGCTTCTGGCCTACTGTTGTCTTCCGCCATCAGTTTTGCCCAGAAGCTTGATTTTGCCGCAGCCACTGAAGCCCAGAAGCTATACATGGCAACCTGTAATAATTGCCACAAAGCCGAAGCAGGGGTAGGTGCACCGGCTTTCCTGATACTTGCCCAGATGCCGCCCCGCGCTATTCTGGCGGCCCTGGAAACGGGCAAAATGCGGGTGCAGGCCAAGGATATGACGACTGATCAGCGCAAAGCGATTTCCCAATGGATTACCAGCAAACCGTTGACTGAAACGCCGATTCCTAAAGAAGCCTACATGCCATTTACCCTGCCTGCCGGTCTGAATCTGGTGCATCATTCGGGTTGGGGCGGCAATCTGGAAGGAACGGGTTATCGGTCGGCGAAACAAGCGGGTATTTCGGCCGAAACCGTTGGTAAGCTCAAACTAAAGTGGGCATTTACGTTCCCGGAAGCGAATCAGGTACGTAGTAAACCAGCCATCGTAGGCGACTGGCTTATTATGGGTAGTCAGTTTGGCGAAGTGTATTGCCTCAATAAACAGACCGGTAAAATCGGCTGGCGTTTTCTGGCAAAATCGGCCGTACGGGGAGCTGTCAGTGTTGTTCAACAGGGCAATGAGATACAGGCCTTCTTTGCCGACAACAATACCAACGTGTATGCCCTCGATGTAAAAACGGGTAAATTAATCTGGGAAAGCAAAGCCGGAAAACACCCGCAGTTGGGAAATACGGGTTCGGTCGCCGTCTACGATCACATCGTCTACGTACCGCTGACCTCTATCGAAGTTGCATCGGTTTTAGACCCGACCTATCCCTGCTGCTCGTCGTCTGGTGAAATTGTGGCACTGGATGCCCGTTCGGGAAAAGAAATCTGGCGGCATCGGGTTATCACGGAAGAAGCAAAAGAGGCTGGAAAAAAGAAAAATGGACAGCCGTTTTATGGACCGTCGGGCGCTATTGTCTGGTGCAGCCCAACCGTCGATGCCAAACGGGGACTACTTTATTTTGGAACGGGAGAGAACTATACCGACCCTGCCACAAACAACAGCGATGCCATTCAGGCACTGAATCTGAAAACGGGCAAACTAGCCTGGACGTTTCAGGCCACCAAAGTTGATACGTGGAATATGTCGTGTCCCGGCAATCCAAACTGCCCCGATAAAGCAGGTCCCGACCATGATTTCGGGATGGCGCCGATTTTGGTGAAACAACCGGATGGCCGGGATTTACTGGTGGTAGGGCAAAAATCGGGCATTATTTATGGGTTGTCGCCCGATGATGGACACGTGATCTGGCAAACCCGGATCGGTCGGGGTGGCGCGTTGGGCGGTATTCACTGGGGCATGGCTACGGATGGCAAGCGGGTCTATGCGGCCAATGCCGACAACAAATACGGTATAGATCCCAAAGTTGATTCGCTGTTTAAACCCGCGCCTGGCCTGTTTGCGGTAGACCTGGCAACGGGTAACGTAGCGTGGAAAACGCCCGCGCCTGCCTGTGATGGAAAGAAAGGATGCCTTGAAGCCAATTCGGCGGCTCCAACGGTTATTCCAGGCGTCGTGTTTGCCGGTACGTTAGACGGCCATATTCGTGCTTACTCCGCCACAGATGGCAAAATTCTATGGGATTATGATACGGTGAAAGAATACGAATCTGTCAACGGGGTTAAAGGCAAGGGAGGATCTCTCGATGGCCCGTCCCCCGTTGTCGCCGACGGAATGCTGTTTGTTAACTCAGGTTATGGGATGTTTGGTGAACTACCCGGAAACGTATTGCTGGCCTTCGACGTTGAAAAATAGCTTAATTCACCGCTCTTCGTGGCGCTTTGTTAACAACAGAATTGACCAGTTTTGTTAAGGTCAGTCCCTGACCGATTATAGAGAACAGAACGATGCAGTAGCTACAAATCAGAATCAGTTCGCGATAGGGAGAGTCGGGTAGAGACAGGGCAAGGGCTACCGAGATTCCCCCGCGCAAACCCGCCCAGGTCAGAATACGCAGACTGCCAGGGTTAAGCCGCGACAGGCGAAATTGCAGCAGGAAAGGCAAAACTATACTCAGACTTCGGGCTATAATGGCCAGTACGGCGGTCATTAAACCAATGACGACAAAACTGCTCTGGAAGGGCAACACGACCGTTTGTAAGCCAATCATGACGAACAGAATGGTATTGAGGATCTCGTCCATTAGGTGCCAGAATCGATTCAGATAAACCTTTGGACCCTCCTGGCCCGCTTTGCCGCGTAATCGGCGGCTCACCAACAGACCGGCTGTCACTTCGGCCAACGGGACCGATGCGTGTAGGGCACTGGCGACTACGGAAAGAATCATGACCAGCGCCAGGGAAAGGAGGATAACTGTCTGAAAATCATCCGATGCTTTGATAAGACGATACGCCACGTATCCCATCAGAAGCCCCAGTGCGATACCACCGAATACTTCCCGGGCAAAAAGGAGGAGTGCGTCCGAGAAGTAAAAACTGACATTGGGATTAATTACTTCCTGCAAAGAGATAAACAGAACCAGTCCAACGCCATCATTGAATAAAGATTCACCAGTAATAATGGTTTGCAATCGGCTCGGGATGGGTGCCTGCTTCATAATGGCCCCTACGGCCACCGGATCAGTTGGCGAAATTAACGCCCCAAACAAAAAGCAGTAGATAAGCGGAACGTTGATGCCGAAGACGTGGGTGAGAAAGAAAAAGCCACCTCCAAATAAGGCTGTGGACAAGAGTACGCCAACCGTGCTTAACACCAGTACGGCCCGAAATTGTTGTTTCAACTCGTCGAGATCAACATGAAGAGCGCCCGCAAACAGCAGAAAACCCAGCATGACGTCCAGCAGTGTTTTGGTGAAGTCAATACGTTCCGTAAGATCAAACAGGAACTTCGTGAATCCCGACGAGATACTGCCAACAACCAGCATGACAATGGTTAAGACAAGCGTCAGCACAACGACACCAATGGTGCCTGGCAGGCGAAGAAACCGGGCATTCACGTAAGAAAGTAACGCACTTAGTCCAACCAGAGCGCTGGCTGCTGTAAAAATATCCATTCGGAACGTAGTAACTAAACAGAAAACAGGGTGTGCCAGAGGATGGCTTACCTAAAGGATAACGGCGTGGTGTTACGTCTTGTTATTACACGATCGCATTGAAAGCTAGCCTAATCTGGAAATCAGGTCAGATACCTGCATAAACAGGCGACTTATATTTTAATTTTCGACAACTAGATGAGCGCATTATCTTTCCAGAAATTACGGCTCTTTTATGAAATTCCTCTATCGCCTGATCGGCTCAATTTTACTAGCTGCATTTGGTCTATTCGCCTTTAAACAGGAAACGGCAGTACGTCCTAATATCCTGTTTATTCTGGCCGATGACTGGAGTTATCCCTATGCCAGTATTTACGGCGATCGTACAATAAAAACTCCTAATCTGGACAAATTAGCGCAGCACGGCACCGTTTTTACCAATGCCTATTGTGCATCGCCATCCTGCACGCCATCACGAGCTGCTATGCTAACGGGCCGTTATCCACATAATCTTGGTGAAGGCGTCAACCTATGTGGAAAACTTGAGCATAGTATTCCAACCTACGTGCAGATTCTGCAAAAAGAAGGCTATTCGGTTGCTTTTGATCGCAAAGGCTGGGCGCCCGGCGATTTTCGCAAAATGGGGTATACGCAGAATCCCGCGGGCGACTCCGCGAGGTTCGAGCCGTTTATCGATAAATTGCCGAAGGGTAAACCATTCTTTTTCTGGTTTGGCACGAATGATCCCCACCGACCTTTTGATCCGGGAGATGGCAAAAAATCAGGCATCGATCCTCAGAAAATACATTTACCTGCCTTTTTGCCCGACGTACCGGAAATCAGGGGCGACGTAGCGGATTACCTGTCAGAAGTGGAACGATTTGATCGGGAGATTGGCGAACTACTAGCGACGTTGAAAAGCGCTGGCCAGTTGGAAAATACCATCATCGTCGTCGCGTCCGACAATGGCATGCCGTTCCCCCACGCCAAAGCGAATTTGTATGACTATGGTACGCGTGTTCCGTTAGTGATCAGTCAGTTTTCCGGGAAAGAGAGCCAGCCAAAACGTAATGATTCATTTGTGAATCTGATCGATTTGATGCCTACGTTTTTAGATTGGGCCGATGTCAAACAACGACCTGAAGTTGATGGGCTCAGCCTGGTGCCTATCCTGACTGGCAGGAAAACGGTTCATCGCTCCGAGGTATTTCTGGAACGCGAACGGCATTGTTTGTGTCGGGCCGAACTGGACTATGGCGCGGGGTATCCTATGCGGGCGATACGTACCAAAGATTATTTGTACATCCGCAATTTCCGTCCCAACCGGGTGCCTGCCGGCGATGAATCGATTCCTAACACACCGTCTGTTTTTGGCGACGTAGATGGCGGCCCGACCAAAGTATACATGATGGATCATCGGAATGATGCGTTGGTTAAACTACTGTTTGCCCTGGGGTTTGCGAAGCGACCCGCTGAAGAATTATATATTCTGAAAAATGATCCTTACAACCTCCACAACCAGGCTGGGGTCTCTACCTATGCTGGTGTTAAGAAGGCGTTGCGGCAGCGATTAGACAACTGGATGCGCCAGGAGAACGATCCTCGCCAAAACGGCGGGGGCGATCAGATAGACAATTATCAGGCGACGACCCGCGCCTGGATCACCCGGACGGGCATTGTTTTTCTGGATGAATAGCTTTTGAATGATAGTTGAACGCCTGAACTTTTGTGCGTGAGATTTGCAACAGAAATAGACCGTTAGCAGTAGGGGAGATAAACGGCTCTTGCAAATTACCCAGCGCCATGAACATGGGTTTAAAACCATGTTTAGACGTTAACTTGCCGATTCAATCTGATGTTTCTCTACTTCAGCGCGAAAAATGAAGTAGTTAGGTTTGGTGTTAAGTTTTTGATAGTCAATAAATTAATTAGGTTAAATTGTTAAATTTCAATGCAAAAACTATTATTTGGCGTGTTGGTTTTCGTATCTTCAGTCGCTTGTGCGCAAGACTATAAACCCTTTACCGTAAACCTCGCTGCAGGCTTTGCGTCGCCTACCGAGAAGGCTGCTAACAACGACATCAGTAAGGCTGGCTTTGTCTATAGTATTGAGCCTCAGTATCGTTTAATCAATAATTTCTCGGTGGGTCTGCGTTTCGAACAGGCTTTTGTTCAGCGCCCCGAATTCATTGATAAGGTTATCGTGTTTCAGACGAAGACAAAATCGCTCATGTCGGCGGTTGTAACGGCGAATTATGAGCTTACCACTATGGGTAAATACCATCCCTATGCTGGTCTGGGGGTCGGTCTTTATCACGCGGAGGAAAGTACTCAGCTGGATACGCGATTTGGCATAACGACATCCTATCCATTGCCCGCTACCAACGTATTGGGTGGTCTGGCACGAATTGGCGTGAAATTAGGTAGCGTTAATTTGGAAGGTACCTACAATCTGGTTAGCGATACGCAGGTTACCATCAACGCTACCCGGCTTACATTGGCGGCTAAGAATTCATACTTCGCTGTGAAAGTGGGGTTCACAATAGGTTCCCGCATATCCCGCAAGAAAGTAAACGCTTTCTAATATCTAGGCAATAAACTACTCACCGCTCGTTCAGCAGGAAAAACATCTCGGCTGCATGCCAGGCATGGGGGAAGGCCAGCTTTTGTTTCACTACGTCTTTATCCAGAACGGTCATGCCGGGGTAGTGCGCTTCGCTTGCCAGCTGTTCCCAACTGAGCGGATAGTCGACATTGCCGACAAGACCACGTTTCTCCGAATAAAAGTGATCTTCGGCCCAGGTTAAATAGGGGTAATTGTTACTGGATATATCGTTCACTTTTTTGCCGTCAACGTGTTCCTTCGTGTAGTCCTGCCAGAAGAGCGCCGAATAACTGTCGTATTGGGTCGGGATGACGTAGGGATCGGGCAGACCGAGCGATTTTAAACCGTGTTTTAGCCATTTCGTTTGAAAGACAGCGTGTTCGGTATAATCGGTTTTGCCGACGATGTAGTTGCCATGCTGGAATTGTTTAGCTGAATCCAGCATCATTTGAACGGCCGGATGAGTTTTGTCCGATACGAGTGAGACCAGAAACAGGACTTCGCCAATGTTATCGGCCTCGGTAACCCCGTGATTGTTCCGGTCGAATGGTTGATGGATGGCCATAATCCAGTCCTGGATAAGGGACAGATTATCTGTTTCCCGTAGCATCATACCCATCGCTGCGGCATCCCGATACCAGGCTTTCTTGTAAACCAGAAAATTAGGGACAGGGCGGCCGTTGATGACATTAATGAGCACTTCCTGATGCAATACCCGCAATATGGGACCGAATGTTTTGCCCGTAAAGCGTGGCAGATTGACTCGATTGCGTGTACCGGGGATCAGTTTGGGTCGTTTGTTGGGCTGGAGAAGCCATACGCCGGTTTCATCTTCGCGAATCTGTAGGGTTTGTCCATCGGCTAAAGTCAGGTGTACCAGATACTCCGATGGCACAATGATCTCTTCAGTCACAGACCACTGCTCTTCGATATTTCCCGTCAGCGCGTTCAGAAGCCGACCGCTACGGTAAATGAGCTTCAACCGATCGCCCATACCGAACAGAAAAAACTTCAGATCAGGTAGCTCCCGGTGGTTTGGATGTTCCGTTCGAAGGAGTGCCAGATTCTCCCGATACGTTTTCAACGCGCCCGCTGGATCGGTATGCAATGTCGGTGCGGGCGACTTCTGCGCCCAGGCCGACAACGTAGTGATCAGAACAAACAGACAGGTTTTTAGCATACAAGTATAAAGTAAACACAGAGTCGCCGGGAACACAGAGTTTTCTTATATTTTCTGTGTTCCCGGCGACTCTGTATTTAAAAATCACAACTTCGACTTCACAGGTTGATCGTTGTAAATCAGCAATTCACTCATTCGTACAATGTGATCATTATCCGGATTCAACAATTTGATACGTACCGTATGCTTGCCTTTGGATAGCTGGTATTTCCAGAACAGATCATACCGCCGGTGCGTAAAATTGACGGGCAATTTTGCCGTTTCAATCTTCTTGCCGTCAACGTATAATTCGGTGTTAAAGGCAAACAGACTTTCGTAACCCACCGAACTGCGGTTTTTAGGCTTGGCTTCCCCTTTAACGACAAAGCCAATTCCTTCGAAATCAAAGCTGTACTCGTTCTCCAGATCCTTATTAATTCCTTTGGCCAACACCGGATAATGTCCGGTGAATGCCTGCTCCAGACGTACGGATTTAGGCGTCTGCACCGCAATGGTCACCTGATCGCCGTTGATTTTACCGCCGTTACGTTCCACTACTCGTAAGGCGTGTTTCATGCCCATTGCATACACGTCGTTCAGCGACATGGTTGTGTACTTGAAATCGATGTCCTCAGCTTCTTTGAGTCCCTGTTTCCAGTAGGCAGGGATTTTGTCGTAACCGAGCATTGTGCCCAGGATACCGCCTGCCGAAGCCGGATTACAATCCGAGTCCTGTCCGGCGCGGGTGCTTATTTCCATCGTTTTGGTAAAGTCACCGCCACCGTAGAGCAGACCCAGCACAATATAGGCCGAATTGATTTTAGCGTCAATATTAAAGGCGCGAAATACGCCCTCCGGACAGCCGACTTCATCCGACCATTTTCGCTGGATTTCGAACCAGTTCCGTTTCCAGTCGGTAGGAAATTGCTTGTGCCATTTAATGACGTCGGTAATGCACTGATAAAATGTACTCTGTACCGGAATGGTCCTGAGGGCTTCCTGAACGATATAATTGACATCATTCGAGACAAACGCCAACGAATACATCGCACCAAGGTAAGCCCCGCCATACCAGCCGTCGCCGTAGTTCATAATGTGGCCAATGGGATCGCCAATTTGCACGGCGGTGTTCGGCATACCCGGAGCCATCAGTCCCGAAAAATCAGCTTCAATCTGAAAATCAATGTCGTCGGCATGGGGATTATTGAGCCAATGCCCCGACTCCGGCGCTTTCATGCCGTTCAGGATGTTATAGCGCCCGGCCTGGTTCGCGTGCCAGAGCATGTAGCCTGCATTCGCGTAGGCATTGGCATGTTCGGCAACGGGCGCATCAAGGCCTTTCCGCTCAAACACATCGACGAACGTCAGGTCCATATATACGTCGTCGTAAAGACCCGGATTATTAACCATTGTGTGCTTAATGTAGCCATCATACCAGGGAATGGGTTGATAATCATTGATCATCGTGCCCGTGAACCGAAATTCAGTTGGTCCGCCAAACGTACAGCCAATGACCTGCGCAGCCCAGCCTCCTTTAATTTTGTCCTGAATGACAGTTTTGGATAACGTAACGCTTTTAGTTGGTTGGTTTGTTGGCGCTGTCGCTGAAAGCAACGTTATGGTTAGGGCTGAGAGAAGGAGTTTTTTCATGGAAAAGGTAAGGTTTAGTGGCTCGGTGTAGTGCTTTCTGCTGCTGCTCGGCGTAGTCTGTGACTACGCCGAACACGTTAGGCTAGTTCGCTACGTTTTGGCATCGACGCCTGGGCGCCCATTCGTGTGACCGAAATCGATGCAGCTTTGCAACCAAACGCAACAGCGTCGGGTAGTGACTTGCCTTCAGCCAGGGCTACGGTCAAGGCACCATTGAAGCAGTCACCCGCAGCGGTGCTGTCTACGGCTTTGACAACTGGCGACGTAATGAGCTGACCGCTCGTTCCGCTATGCAGATACGCACCCTTTGAGCCGAGTGTAATCACTACGTTCGGAACACCCATTTCGTGGAGTTTTTGTGCCGCCTGTTCAGCCGTGGCCAGATCGGTTACGTGGATGCCCGTCAGTAACTCAGCTTCGGTTTCGTTGGGCGTAATGAGAAATAGATTCGGGAATAAATCGACAGGAAGTTTTTGGGCCGGAGCGGGATTCAAAATGACCCGCAAGTTGCGAACGGCCGCTTGCTGCACTACGTGTTCCACTGTTGGCAGTGGAATTTCGAGTTGGAGTAGCACCAGTGAATCAGTCGGCGTTTCCTGGAAGGCGGTGTCGGTATCACTGGGTTGAAGGTGGGCATTCGAGCCGGGAGCTACGGTAATGCAATTCTCGCCAGCATCATCGACATTAATCAGCGCCACGCCCGAAGGATGCTCACCGTCCGTCAAGATGTAGACCGTATTGATGCCTTCCTGCTGGAATCCACTTACGGCCTGTTGCCCAAATATATCGTTGCCGACTTTGGCTACAAACGTCACCTGTCCGCCTAGCCGGGCTGCTCCAACGGCCTGATTTGCTCCTTTTCCACCAGGATTCATTAAAAACGTACCACCAAGAACGGTTTCGCCTGGCGCGGGCAATTTACGGGTCTTAACGACCATGTCGGTGTTGGAACTGCCAACTACCAGAATCTGACTCATGAATGAATGGGTCTAGGGTATTTTGTCCTAAAAATGCATTTTTTGTCGCTTATTTACTGGTTGCGCTTCGTTTATCTGGCCTTTGCCCGGCATTGAGGTCAGGCAAATTAGTCTAAACCACTTGGCCCATAGGACAGTTAATAGGTGTACATAGCTGCTGTGCCTCGTATATGTGTATGTATATTGCAGGTTGTCACTATGAATCTTCTGAGTGATGTTTCTCGTTTGTTGATTCAACGAGTACGTTGCTTTAATCACACGATATTAGTTCGATGAGTTTATTGACGGTTGACTTAACAAATTGCGAGCGGGAACCTATTCACATTCTCGGTCACATTCAGTCATACGGCTACCTGATTGCCATCCAGCCTGACACCTATTCGATTGTTCATGCCAGCGACAACATTGTCGACCTGGTGGGCCTGTCGGCGGCTCAGTTGCTGGGGCAGCCCTTATCGGCCCTCTTGACAGACACCGACCTGCCTGTCAGCACGTTGGTAGAACTTGTGAACGTGGGTCTGCGAAACGATTCGTGGGAAACCATGAATCCATACCGGTTAACGATTAATGGCAGGGTTTGGAATCTTATCATTCACCAGCATCAGGGACTTATTATTCTCGAATGGGAACCTGTTGGCGACGATCGGAATGTGCTGGTTAATCAACAATTGATTGCCCAGGCCCTGACGGAAGTACAGTCTAGCCGAACGCTAAGTGAATTGTTGCAAAACACCGCCCGGCGTGTGAAAGCGATCATCGGATTCGATCGGGTGATGGTGTATCGCTTCAGCCCTGACTGGCATGGGCACGTAGTAGCCGAAGAGAAAGAAGAATACCTGGAGCCCTATCTGGGCTTGCATTATCCAGCTTCCGACATTCCGCGTCAGGCGCGTGAATTATACAAGGTTAATCTGGTGCGGTTAATTGCCGACGCAACCAGTGTTCCATCCCGTATTTTGTCGCAGCCCGATTTGTCCGGCAATGAACCGCTGGATCTAACCCATTCAGTGCTGCGGGCTGTTTCACCCGTTCATATCGAATACCTCTACAACATGGGTGTGCAGGCATCCATGAGCATTTCGCTTTTGTATCGGGGCGAATTGTGGGGCCTGATTTCATGCCATAATATGACCCCGCGTTTTGTCGATTACCCGGCGCGGCAGGCGGCTAAGTTTGTCAGTCAATTACTGTCGACGGCGCTGGAGTTTCGTAAGGACAACGAAGAAGAAAAAGATCTTTTACAGTATCGGCAGAATGGCCAGAGCCTGCATGAACAACTGCTGCTTAGTGATGACATAGTACGTGCCTTAACGAAATATTCCGTGACGGCCCTCGACGTGAATGGAGCGACTGGCGCGGCACTTTTGTTTAATGGTCGGCTGTACACACTCGGCGAAACGCCTGATGAAGCTGCCGTCCGAACGTTGATCGAGTGGATAGGCGATACCAATACCGAGACGTTTTTTGAGACAAATCAACTGCCTGTTCTTTATCCGCCCGCCGAAGAATTTCGGGGCGTAGGTGCGGGCTTATTTGCCATTGTGCTGTCGCGGGAGCTGAATGAATATCTGCTCTGGTTTAAACCTGAACAGGTTCAACAGGTTACGTGGGCCGGTAATCCCGACAAACCGGTAACGGTCGATCCGAATGGCCAGCACCGCATTAGTCCCCGTACCAGTTTTGCGGCCTGGACCGAAATTGTGCATAATACATCGGAGCCCTGGACCGAGACCGAACTATCGGTTGTGGTCAAGTTGCGGGAAGATATTATGCAGGTACTAACCCGGCAGGCTAACCAGATCCGGCACCTGAATCAGCGGTTGCAGGTTGCTTACGATGAACTGGACGCCTTTAGTTATACTGTGTCACATGATTTACGTACGCCTTTGTCCTCAATCCGGTGTTATTCTGAAATCCTGCTTGAAGAATACGGGCAGGATTTCAACCCTGATGCCCAGGAACTCTTCCAGAAGGTGATCGACTCGACCGAACGGATGCAGGGATTGATCCGGCATATTCTATACTACTCTCGTATGGGACGTACTGAGTTGACCCTCAGGCCGATCGACATGAACGAATTGCTGGAACGTATTCGGGAGGAGATCATGATAACGGCCAAAGATCGGGTGTTACGTATCGAACTTGGTGATGTTCCGCCGTTAACGGCTGACCCGATTATGATGCTCCAGCTATTTACGAACCTGGTTAGTAATGCGGCAAAATATACCCAGTTGAAAGCAGAAGCTATTGTTCGTATCAATGGGCAGCAGACCGACGATGAGCTTATTTACACCGTCGAAGACAACGGAATTGGCTTCGATATGAAGCATGCCGGCAAAATGTTCGACTTATTTAAGCGGCTGGAAAATGCCCGCTCTTACGAAGGCTCGGGGGTTGGATTAGCCATTGTTAAGCGGGTGGTTAACCGGCATAATGGTAAAATCTGGTTTCATAGTGAACCCGGTCGAGGCACGACGTTTTCCGTTTCATTTCCACTAAATCCTATTGCCTGAATCATGGTGGACGTTCTCTATATCGAAGACAATGCGGATGATGCAGATATATTCAGCCGCCTGATACGGAAACTGAACCGTACCATTACCTATACTATCATCAGTAATGGGTCCGAAGCGATTGACTATTTAACCGGGCAGGGCCGCTACGATCAACAGGCCAATACATTGCCCAAGTTGTTGCTGCTGGACCTGAATCTGAACGGATTGAGTGGCATAGACGTGGTGCATCGGGCGCGGGCGATTGATAAAACGCGCTTCCTGCCGATTGTCGTCTTCAGCACATCTGATAATCCGAAAGACGTTGAGTCGGCATACGAAGCGGGCGTGAATGCCTACGTAGTAAAGCCCGGTAGCTACGTAGCAACAGGTATTACAATCGAGCAATTGTGTGGTTTCTGGCTGGAAACCAACATCCGAATCGACTATAAATAATGACCCTACTGGAACGACTGAGAGCAGAAACCCGGCCTCAGCATGAGCAGACCGAACAACTTTTTTATACGGAAGCTTTGCAAAATGGTACGCTGTCAGTCGATGAATACAGCCATTTGCTACGCACCCATCTGACCTATCATCAGGCACTTGAAGAAGCCATTGGTCACTATCCCGATTTCTTTCGGGACTACGCACTGGAGACTCGCCGGAAAACGCCCTGGCTGTTAGCCGATTTAACTCATCTGAACGTAGTACCTCCGCCGTTAAGGTCGGACTTATTTACTGGCTGGTCGCCGGTTGCGTTGTTGGGAGCCGCCTACGTAGGTGAGGGATCGATGCTGGGTGGAACGGTTATCTGGAAATTATTGCAGAAAAATGAAGCCATTCGACCGCTGTTGGCGCACGCTCAATTCTATCAGGGGTATGGGCCGTCAACCGGAAGTTACTGGCGGAATTTCGGCGCTTTTTTGACACAGCAAGGCGCTCAACAACCAGATAACGTAGTGGTTGCGGCCAGGCAGGCTTTTGTTGAGTATCAGACTGTTTTTCAACAGGTGGCCATTAAATCACCGGCAGAAACACTTTAAATGTCGAACCACTTCCGGGTTGGCTGCTAACATCTATTGCGCCACCGTGGCTTTCGGTCACTCGTTGGCAGATGGCCAGACCAATGCCGGTTCCCGTATAGGTAACCGGGTCATGCAGGCGCTGGAAAGGGGTGAAAATGCGGTCTTTATAACGTTCATCGAAACCGATGCCGTTGTCAGTCACGGTAATTAACCAGAACGGACGATCGCGCTGCTCCTGCAAGCGTGGCGGTAGATCGTCGGGTTGGGCTGCCTGATAACGTACCTGAACGAGTGGCGTTACGTTGGTTTGGCTGAATTTGAGTGCATTGGCAATCAAATTTTGGAACAGTTGCCGAAGTCTTGACGAACTTCCCGAGATACTGGGCAAGGGACCAATATCGACGGCAGCGCTTTTCTCCGCGATAGTCACCTCCAGGTCACTAACGACATCATTGAGAAGATTGGTCAGGGAAACGGGCTCAAACTGATCGCGCTGGGTCGCCAGTTTTGAATACGCCAGTAAGTCTTTTATGAGCAACTGCATCCGCCGGGCCGATTTCTGAATGCGCCGAACCATATCCCGTTCGCCCTCGGAAAGGCTATCCGCAAATTGACTTTTCAGCAAGTCGCTGAACGACTGAATGCGCCGGAGTGGTTCCTGCAAATCATGCGACGCTATGTGCGCAAATTGCTGCAGACTTTCGTTCGATCGTTTGAGTTCGGCATTAGCTTCTTTCAACTCCCTGGCCTGTTGCTGGGCTGCCAGTTCAGCCTGCTTTCGTTCAGTGATGTTATTATAGGTCACCACGACGCCATCTTCCCCCTGCTTCACGGCCGATACTTCAAACCATCCCTCCAGACCAAACTCATCCCGGTAATGTTGGGTGCTTTGTTCAGCCTGACCCGTTTCAGCAACACGGACGTATAGATCAAAAAAACCGTTCTCCCGATTCCCCGGAAAGGTCGCCAGTAAGGTACGACCAACGATTTGGTCAGGCGTCATGAAGTTACTTTTGATGACAGATTCGTTGGCCGTGTTCATCAGGAAGTCAACAATGGTCCCCTGGCCATTGCGCAGGGCTGTCATGGCGATGATGCTGTTCAGTGAGGCATCCAGCGTAGTACGTAGCTGAATCGCCTGCTGTTCCAGCTTCCGGGTTTGTTCCTCAACGCGTTGCTGTAATAGCGTCTCATTACGTTTATCGGATGTTATGTCCACAATCGTGCCCATAAAGCGGTAGACCATGCCCTGTTCATCAGCAAAAGTCTGCCCGTTAGCTCGCAGCCAGCGTAGTTGCTCGTCATTGAAGCCTACTGTCCGGAACTCTGCCCTGAAATGCCCGGTGCTATTGGGACGCAATACGTCCTGAATAGCCCGATCGGTACGGTCACGATCGTCGGCGTGCATCCCCTGCAAAAAAACGTTATAATCGAGTGGGACTGATGGAGAAAGGCTAAACAGTTCCCGCGTGCGATCAGACCAGTTCAATTCACCGGTGAGCGGATAGTATTCCCAGGTCCCCAACTGAGCGGATTCGACGGCAAGGCGAAGCCGGGCTTCGGCCATCTGAGAGCGGATTTCGGCCTGCTTGCGATCGGTTACATCGATCAGGATTCCAGAGAAAGTAAAGGGTCGCCTTTGCGTATCGTACGCTACCTGACCTCGGGCAAGTACCCATTTTTCATGATTATTAATCCCAATACGATACTCTGTTTCATATATACTTCCCGAATGAATCGCTTCGTCAATCAGTTGAGTTACCCGTTGCCGATCTTCAGGATGAATATTATCGGTAAAAACCTGTAAAGGCAGGCCGTCTGTTTCCGACGTTTCATTGACGTCGAACAAACGTAACAGATTCTGGTCACCGTACACGTTGTCGCTCCCAATATTCCAGAACCACGTAGCCACAAGGCCAATGCTGAGAGCCGCCTGTAACTGATCGTATGAACGGCGGAGTAAGGCTTCTTCGGCGGGTAAAAGTGGGCTAGGATGCGCAGCAAACGACTGGTTCATGCGTTGAATCTTTCTGAAAATAGAAGCGGACAGCAGGTCTATACCTAATCAAACCAACTTTGTGGGCTGCTGTTCATGGGATACTTAATGAAATTACTATCTCCATCAAAAAAACAACGCAGATTGGCAAAGAAACCCGTTTGGTTTTACGGTTTTGCGGCTCTCTTTTGCTCTTTATACGCTTGCTTTTCTTTTTTGCGCTCAGCCTGCCGTTCTTTTAATGCTTCAACTTTATCTTCGTGAATATCTTCTGCCTCCTCAACCGAATGCGATTCTGACAGGCTATCTTCTGTTTTAGCTTTCTCACCCAGTTTACCAAAAAATTGATGCAGCGCGTGAAGATCAGCTTCGGTCAGGTCTTCAACGTTCAACAGCCGGTTGCTGGCCTTTCGGTTGACGGCAATCAGTTCATTAAGTTTGATCTGCATAGCCAGCGAATCTTTGTTCTGGGATTTCTGAATCAGAAAAACCATGAGAAAGGTAATGATGGTCGTGCCTGTGTTGATCACCAATTGCCACGTATCGGAATAGCCAAAAAGTGGCCCGGTAATGACCCAGACAACAACGGTCAGCAAGGCAATGAGAAAGGCGCCCGATGAGCCGGTTTTCTGCGTGGCTTTGGATGCGAATTTCTCGAAAAACTGGGTGAATTTATTGGTATTCATGTAATTAGGATGTTTACCCTGATAAACGTTCCACTGCCTCACTTTGTGAGATTAAAAGTTTATAAAGTCTACTGAAGGCGCGTCTGATTAACCTGTCTTTATTTCAAAGCGTTGTTGGTTTGCGTTAAAAATTTTAACCGGTAGTCATTGGCCGCTTTTTCTTTCTGGGCTTCCTGCCGGATGACGAATGGATTTGCCGAAGCCATGTTGCGTTCGCTGTTGGCAATTACCGTTTCCAGTAAAACTTCATCGCTGGTTGCACTTGCCCGCCTGAAATCATTGTCGAGCGCACGGATTAGGGCATCTGAAACGGTCGTTTCCAGGCTTTGCTGAGTAGGTTCAGATGTCGGTATTCGGGAGCGGTTTTTAATCAGGTAATCAAACGCTTTTGTGGTCGATGACTGGAGCGCTTCGGCAACAAAAGCCTTTGTTTCGTTTGTCAGGCGTTCCGATGCCGGCAGTACGTCCAGATACACGTCCAGCAACTCAGTGGTGGGCCGATTGAGTTGCTGGCGAGTTTTTAGGTATTTTTTTAGAAAAGCTGGGTCACGTCGGCCGTCGGCATAGTCCTTGTCGCCCCTGGCAACTGTTGGACGCAGTTGGGGAGTTTCCAGCATTTTGTCCGCCTGATCGAGCATACCATTAATGCCCGTATAGCCCACCGCCCGATGGATCAAGGCACCGTTTGGGGCTATATATAAGGCTGTTGGATAACTGGACACGACGTATCGTTTTGCGACATCGATACCTTCGCCCTTTTCGGCGTCAAGCTGATAATTGATAAAATGGACGTTGAACTTGGCGCCTATTTTTGGATTCGGAAAGGCCTCCAGGGTCATTCGTTTGCAGGGAGGGCACCAGGTTGTATAGACGTGTACATACACCGGTTTATTTTGTCGTTTTGCTTCGGCTAATACGTCTTTCCAGGAACCTGTAAAAAATGTAATGCCCGTTGGGCCGTCGGTCAGGTGAGTCTTGGTATGGGCAGTTGCAGTATATGCTATGAGTTGACCCAGGCATAAACTCAGCCATATAATGATCAGTTTCATGCAGAATGTTTGCTACGTATAAATTTACCGGCAAATAACCGAATTTTCGTTTGAATGCGGTAATAAGTAGTAAAGCTGAGTGTTGATGCAGCTTATGCTCCGATTACCTAAAAAACATCGGTCGTGTTCAACCAGAACACGACCGATGTGAAAGAAGTAACTGAAAATTCATTTGCTCTACTTGCAGACCTGATACGTAGCCGTGGCATCTTTTCTCCAGGCTGATGATATTCTAGACATATCTGCCACACAAATGGTTTGAATACTATTCCTGGTAGATACCATTCCCTGCAATAACGCATTTGTTTTTAGATCCAGCGCGGTCAGTTGGTTGACACTACAATCCAGATAAGTTAATGCCGTATTCTTGCTGACGTCCAGCGCGGTTAGTTTATTCGTACCACAGAATAGGGTGCCTAACTTGGCGTTTTTACTGATGTCCAGCGTGGTGAGCGAGTTCGATTGGCAATCCAGATCGGTCAACGCTGTATTCTGGCTGACATCCAGACTGATGATTTTATTGACTGAGCAAGTCAAATTGTTTAACGTCGTATTCTTGCTAACATCCAGCGCTATCAGCATATTAGAACTGCAATCCAAATACTTTAACGCTACATTTTTGGTGACATCCAAACTCGTCAACCTGTTGTCATTACCTAATAGGGCGCTTAAAGAAGTAGCCTTGCTAATGTCTATAGTGGTCAGAACGTTAGAGCGAATATCTAGATACTGTAGATTCGTAAATGTTTCAACCCCCTGCAAACTAGCGATTTGTTTGCTGGCGACTTCAAGGCGGGTTACCTTTTGTGCACTGGCTATCAGTAGCTTTCCATCCTGCACATCATCAATTTTGGCCGCAACCAGCGCCTTCTCGAAGTTCACGTCCGGAATCGTTACATAAGGGTTAACGCCACTGGTGATACTGAACGATGCCGGGGTCGATGCCTTTTGGTTGTCACTAGCAACGACAGTACCCGCCACAGTTGTACTATAAGCCACATTTTTAATGGTATAGGTGGTGTCAGTAAGGTTTTTGGCCAATGTATCTTTATAGACGACTGCATACGTGACAGGATCACCATTAGGGTCTTTGGCCTTGGTCCAGGTCAGGACCACATCGGTACCGCTGGCTGCCATTTTAGCTGTAACAGTAAAGGCTGAGGGAGCGAGGTTGGGTTCAGGATCGTTATTCTTACAGGACTCGAAAAAGAAACTCAACAACGCAGCTAAGGAGAGTATTATCATTCGGGTGTTCATAATTAGGACGCAAGTATATCGTATATGTAGAATTTGCACGAAAAATATAGCGAAAAAGTGACATTGAGATAATTTTTTGTAAAAATATCGCTATAATTTCCTGTCTTTTCATATGAATAGAAAGCGCTGGAGTGGCTAACCGGAAGCTTGTTTGGACATAAACCGGATGAACTAATCAGCATCTGTGCTTGTCTTCTGAGATATGGCAAAAAAAGAAAAACCAAATGCTAATCCCACTGATACTAAGGAACAAGTAAGCTGGCGCGAACGCTTCGCAGCGCTGGGTAATCTACCTGCTTTTTTCAAATTAGTCTGGGAAGTCTCACCGGGCTTATTCCTCGGCAATGCAGTCCTGCGCCTGATTCGGGCGGCTATTCCAGCGGCTACACTCTACATTGGTAAACTCATCATTGATCAGGTCGTTGCCCTGTCGAAGAACCAGACAACTGATGATACAAATTACATCTGGTGGCTTGTGGCGGCCGAATTTGGCCTTGCCATCCTGTCAACCGGGCTGGGTCGGGCGGTGGCTCTAATGGATGGCCTGCTCGGCGATTTATTCGCCAATAAAATATCCATTCGGTTGATGGAGCACGCGGCCACGCTCGATCTGGAACAGTTTGAAGACGCTACGTTCTATGACAAACTCGAACGGGCCCGGCGTCAGTCGAGTGGCCGAACAGCCTTGCTTTCCGGCGTATTCGGCCAGGTGCAGGAATTGATTTCGGTCGGTTTCCTGGCGGCTGGTCTGGCCGTGTACAATCCCTGGTTGCTGTTGCTGATCCTGGTCGCTGTAACGCCCTCGTTTATTGGTGACAATTACTTCAATCAACGTAGTTATTCCCTGTCCCGCTCCTGGACACCCGAACGGCGCGAGCTTGACTACCTGCGGTTTATTGGTGCGAGCGACGAAACGGCGAAAGAAGTCAAGATTTTTGGCTTGTCGGAATTTCTGATCGATCGATTCAAATCCTTGTCGTGGGAGTACTTTCTTAAGAACCGGGCGTTGGCTATTAGCCGCGCCGGGTGGGGCGTATTATTGACGGCTCTCGGTACGGCCGGTTATTATGGTGCCTACGTCTGGATTGTGATGCGGGCGGTTAAGGGTCAGATTTCCCTAGGTGATCTAACGTTTCTAGCAGGCTCATTCCGGCAGGTGCGCGGTTCACTGGAGGGGATTTTGCTCCAATTCAGCAGCCTGACGCAGGAAGCCATTTATTTACAGGACCTCTTTGATTATTTCGCTATTGAGCCATCCATTCACTCACCCGCTACGTCGCGGCCATTTCCACACCCGATCCGCGAAGGCTTTGTGTTTGAGAACGTTGGCTTCAAATACACCAATTCAGAACGGTGGGCCTTGCGAAACCTTTCGTTTACCCTTCAAGCGGGTGAAAAACTGGCGTTGGTGGGTGAGAACGGTGCTGGAAAAACCACGCTCGTCAAACTACTTGCCCGCCTGTATGATCCTGCGGAAGGGCGCATCCTGCTCGATGGGTACGACCTCCGCGAATACGACCTTATGGAGGTTCGGCGCAACATTGGTGTCATCTTTCAGGATTACACCCGCTTTAAGATGTCAGCGGGTGTGAACATTGCTGTCGGTGATATTGACGAACGTACCAATCAACCACGTATTGAAGCCTCGGCGCAACGGAGTCTGGCCGATACGGTTATTGCCAAGCTGGAAGGAGGTTATGAGCAACAGCTGGGCCGCTCGTTCGGGAAGGGCGTTGAATTGTCGGGAGGGGAGTGGCAAAAGGTTGCACTTGGCCGGGCTTACATGCGCGACGCTCAACTTATCATTCTGGACGAACCCACGGCAGCTCTCGACGCCCGCGCCGAGTATGAGGTGTTCCAACGTTTCGGCAAACTGACAGACGGAAAATCATCGGTGATTATCTCGCACCGATTCAGTACTGTCCGCATGGCCGACCGGATTCTGGTGCTGGAAAATGGCACCCTGCTCGAAATTGGAAGTCATTACGAACTGCTGGAGAAAGACGGCCGCTACGCTGAATTGTTCGGCTTGCAGGCCAGGGGGTATCAATAAAAGAGTGTTGGAGATCTACCAATAAGGGGCTAAAACTGAGTAGTATATCAATTGGTTTGTCTTACTGATAAAACAAAGGCTGAGAATGAAAACGACCATTATCTTCATTGCCCTACAGGGGTTGGTAATAAGTGCAATGGCTCAGACGCCAACGCTGCCATCACCCGATGTGCAGATAAAAACCGCCGTTCTTGCCGCGCCAGCCGACAAACGGGACGGGGCCACTGTATATGGATACTCGCCTAAAAATGAATTTGTGGTCTTGAGAAAAGGCACCAACGAACTCATTTGTCTTACCGACGACCCGGCCCAGAAGGGACTGAGCGTATCGTGTTATCATCGCGATCTGGACCCGTTTATGGAGCGGGGCCGAATCTTGAAAAAGGATGGGAAAAAAGCCGATGAGATACTAAAAACGCGTGAGCAGGAAGTAAAAGATAAAAAGCTGACGATGCCAGTTCATCCATCAACCTTATTTTCTTATTCAGCTAAAGATGAGAATTACAACGCGGCCACTGGCGAGGTAAAAGATGGCTATCTGCGCTACGTTGTGTATATTCCGTATGCTACCGCCGAAAGTACCGGACTTCCCCTAAAACCTGAAGCGCCGGGAATGCCCTGGATTATGGACCCTGGTACGCACCGGGCCCACATCATGATCAATCCGCCGGTTTCAACAACAGCACACTGATATTCATGAAAACACCGGGTTAAAACCCGGCGCAATGCATTTATCACCTGCGCCGGGTTTTAACCCGGTGTTTTCATGAATAGAGTATCAGAACAGCTTGACGATTCGCGCTAATCCTGATGAAATAAGTAAGATTATGCCTACGAATGCCAGTCCATAATAAAGCCCAAATGCTTCGGCCACGAACCCAATTACGGGTGGGCCAGCCAGAAATCCGATGAAACTGAACGTCGCAAACGTAGCCAGACCAGCCGCTGGCGGAATGCCCGGCACGCGCATGGAGGCTGCATAAAGAATAGGTGCCCCAAGGGAACATCCTGCTCCCAGCAAAGCAAAACCTAATAAAGCTGTCGATGGATATGGGAAAGCAATAGCGAAAAACAGGCCTGCTGCCGCCAAAAGCCCACCAAACTGAAGCCAGCGTTTTGGACCAATTTTAGGAATAATGGCATCACCAAGGAAACGGAAACCTGTCATTGTCAGTGAAAAAGCGCCAAAACCCAGGGCAGCAATCTGACTACTGGCGCCAAGCGTTTCGCGGAGGTAAACAGCACTCCAGTCGAAAGCCGCGCCCTCGCCCATGGCCACCGCTAAGCCAATAAAAATCATCAGCAACAAATCCAGGTTAGGCCGAACAAACGATGACCCGGCTTTTTCGCCCGACTCCGTCCGGCTACTTGATGGAACAGTACTCAGAATAGGCTGAAGCAGGAACGTAATAAGTAATACTAAACCGGTCATGATGGCCATGTGTACCGGTGGTGCTACGTGTAAGGCAATGACCGCTCCAGCAATACCCGACCCGAGGAGGCCACCTACACTCCACATGCCATGACATGACGACATAATAACGATGCCTTGTGTACGCTCAACATTTGTGGCCGTGGTGTTCATGGCTACGTTAATAAGGGCGCTTGCGAGTCCTACCAGGAAAAGTCCAAAAGCCAGTATGCCCGTGTTAGGCGCGTTTATGGGGATACAAATCGCTATAGCTAGCCCTATAGCCGCCCAGAAACACGTTCGTGCTTCTCCGAGTTTAGCGATAATCCAGCCCGTCAACGGGTTCATGATCAACAGCCCGATTGGTAGAGCAAAAAGCGTTAAACCGAGCTCAGCATCAGAGAGATGCAAATTTTCTTTTACGTGTGGGATATGCGCAACCCAGCTTCCAAAAAGGATGCTGTCCGACGCAAATACTAACCCGATGGCCAAAGCCTGCCGATTTAGAAAAAACGTCAGCAGATTTTGTACGAAGAGGTTACGATGTGGTTTATTCAAAGATGCAGTTGTATTCATAATGCAAAAATAGCCGGTTTGAGCCGGCTATTTTTAACAATCTATTGTCCGTTACTAATGCTACATTAACTTATTAAGAGCAACATCTATTGATCCATTGTTAACGCTGTATTGTTTTTTAGATGACCAGCCATTGCTTTACGTAGTTTTTCAACCTTGGGCAGGGATACTCCCTGGATGTAAGGCTGATTGGGATGCTGGGCAAAGTAGTTTTGGTGGTAGGTTTCTGCCGGGTAGAAAACCGTGAGAGGAGTCACTTCCGTCACGACCCGATTGGCATAGTGCTTCGATTCATTGGTGCGCTTGATAGCCGCCAGGATTTCAGCCTTTTCTTCGGGAGTTCGATAAAAAGCGATCGACCGGTAATCACGGCCAACATCCGGCCCCTGCCGATTAAGCGTCGTAGGATCATGCCCCGCAAAGAAAGCATCCAGTAGTTGTGCATACGTAATAACCTTAGGGTCGTAGTACACCTGTACTGATTCGGCATGGCCGGTTTCGTCGGTGCTAACTTGCTCATAGGTTGGGTTTTTGGTCGTGCCACCGGCATAGCCCGAAATCACTTCCCGAACCCCTTTAAGTTGGTTCATGCCCTCGTCCAGTGCCCAGAAACACCCCCCGGCAAACGTAGCGACAGCTTCGCCCGGCTTAAGCGCTGGAAGTTTAGCAAATGAATAGTCTTTCGACTGGCCTTGTGCGCAGCTTACCAGCAAGAGCAAGCTCAGCACATATAAATGAATTTGTTTCATGCCGTTTTATGATCGTATTATGTTGGTATATAAACGAATAAAAATCATTTGCGGTTTCTTTTGTCGTATAAAGTAACGCGGGTGGAAATCCGCACGTTATTGCTGTCAAGGCGGGTTTTTACCCCCGTTACCACCTTAACATGAAACTTCAGTTTGAGAAGATAGAACCCGAAGCGGGTAGTTCATTTCGGGTCATTCACCACACCGAGGTTGACGCCTGCGGGGTGTATTGGCACTACCATCCTGAATACGAAATTGTGTATATACCCATCGGCGAAGGGCAACGACGCATTGGCACAAACGTATCGCGTTACGAAGCAGGCGAACTGATATTTGTTGGCCCAAACCTGCCTCACCTCAATTATAGTTACGGCAAGCAGGGTGATCATGAGGAAATTGTGGTGCAGATGCGTGAAGATTTTATGGGTGAAGCGTTTTTACAAACACCAGAGCTACAAACCGTTCGACGTTTGTTTGATCGGGCGCACACTGGGTTGATTTTCGGTCCTGATGCCAAACAACAAGTGGGTCCCTGGCTATCACAGATGGCCACACAAACGCCATTTGAGCGATTTCTGATGCTGCTACGTGTTTTACAGTTACTGGCTGAAACGTCTGATGTGCAGCCACTCCATGCCGATGGCGTTCGGTTCGATCTCAACCCTAAAGAGCAGGAACGTATTAATCGAGTTTGTCAGTACGTTGAACAGCATTATGCCAAACCGGTTGACATTCATGCGATTGCCGATCTCGCCAGCCTGACCGTTCCGGCTTTTTGCCGATATTTTAAGCGAATGACTCACCAAACCTACACGGATTTTGTGAATGAATACCGGGTAAATCAGGCCCGCCGGATGCTCCACTCCGCCCGAACTATAGCCGATGTGGGCTTTGCCGTTGGGTTCAATAATCTTTCACACTTCAACAAAACCTTTCGGGCCGTAACGGGCCAAACGCCCAGTGCGTATCGGAAAGCGCTGGTAGGGGGAATGGTGGCTACTCCGTAAGCTACCTGATTTACTGGTTCCCCGAAAACAAAAAGCCCGACCGAATCGGCCGGGCTTCACTATTGGATAGAAACGGACTACTGTGGCATCAGCACAGTATCGATTACGTGAATCACGCCGTTGGACTGATTCACGTCAGGAATTGTAACAGTGGCTACGCCACCCTTCGCATCCGTCAATTCTATTTTTTTGCCTTTCTGCATGGCCGTCAAAGTACCACCAGATGCAGTTTTCAGTGTCGCTTTGCCACCACCATCCGCAATGGCTTTCATCAGGTCGGTCGCGCTCATTTTGCCCGGCACTACGTGGTAGGTCAGAATACCCGTCAGCGTTTCTTTATTTTCGGGTTTCACCAACGTTTCAACAGTGCCCTTTGGTAGTTTATCAAATGCTTTGTTTGTGGGAGCAAATACGGTGAATGGACCCGGTCCTGACAGCGTTTCGACTAAACCTGCCGCTTTCACAGCCGCAACCAACGTAGTATGATCTTTCGAGTTTACTGCATTCTCAATGATATTTTTTGAAGGGTACATTGGAGCACCACCCACGGTAACGGTTTTTTCCTGAGCAAAGGAAACCTGGCTCAGCGCCAATAACGCACCTATAACTAATGTGACTTTAAGCGTCTTCATGTCGTTGTTCTTTGAAATTTTTAGAATGTGAAATGGTGTCGATCAACGTGAAGACTTACGGCAGAGTGATAAGGTTTGGATTTAACTAACCCACAAATAATTTATAATTAGCTGGTTGTTAGATTGTTGCCTATATTTCTTTTAAGGAGAAATACGGTAAATACCCAAAAAAGACCGCCGGACGAATGCCCGGCGGAATTGATCCTTTAGAAGGTGAGGTGGACGAAGAAGTGGATAGAACCAACAGGTCAAAGTTCATAAAGATTGAGTCAATACTGTACGGGAGATTCACCCGAAAAGGACCGGGGAAAATACGGTATTGTACACCCTGTATTTCCCGTATTTAATTGGCTTGATGCCCTTTTTAGATAGAAACTACTTTTGTAATTTACTGACAATCAATTGTATATTGTTTTTTTAGGGGCTTTGCTACTACAGGTATTGATTTACACTATTGTGAAAACTGACTGAAACGAGTACGTTCGTTCCCTCATCTTTTACCATAAACACTACCATCATGAACCCTACAGATCCATCCACACACGGTAAGCCAATTGATGAAGCGTGGTACAGAAAAATTCGTCAGAAATACAAAGAAAGAGTGGCTAACCCGGTAGGGGTTGATCCAAAAGAGGAACCGGATGGGATTATTTTTTCCGTTACAGAAATTAATGCCTTGCTCAGCCAGAAGCCTGACGAAATCGTTGTTTACTTTGGCGTTGTAAAGACAGTGGATAGCGAGAAAAAAGAGTATGACCGATTGACAGCTATACTGGTTGGACGAAAGGGTGGAAAAGACCAGCTTCCATCCGTCGATCCTGCGTTCAGACTTCTTGAGAATGGCACCCAGTGTTGTCCACCCAAAGAGGATCTTATTTTCGTTCCTGAAGCGTAATTTTATTGCACTAATTTTGAGCCTGTAAACGATGCGTTTGCAGGCTTCATATTATAAAAGCTACTATGCTTTTAAACCTATATTTAGCTGTACTTACGGGGTGTTTGTTGTATGCACTCTGGCACCGGCGCGCTCTAAATGGCTCTTTTAAATGGTTATTTGCTTTAATTTGCATTACCTGGATCGTTGAAGCAATAGGCTATTGGGGACTCGTTACCGGACGTAACAGTAATATAGTGTTTCATATTTTTCAGCCGACCGAATATGCCTTGCTGGCAAGTTTTTTTGCCAGCTATTTTGCAACGACACGTATTACGCAACTGGCACACGTTTCAATTATTTCGTTTGCTATTTTTTGCCTTATCGACGCGTTATTTATTGAAAAGATTAATGCAATAAATTCACTTAGTTTTAGCGTAGAAGCTATTCTGTTAATACTTTGGTCGGCTTATTATTTCTATGACTTATATAAGCAGGACGAGGTACTACACATCAGACAATTACCGGAGTTCTGGGTTTGTACCGGCATCCTTTTTTTTCAGACAGGTGCGTTTTTCCTGATGGGACTGCTGAATTACCTGGCAAGAACATCGCCTGACGTAGTGACGAAATTATATAACATAAATCATCTTTTAAATATTCTTCTGTATAGTCTTTATACAATTGGATTTGTATGCAAAGTGGGACAGAAGGAATCGTTATTATAGTTGTAGCCGGGACGATGCTTATGCTGCTTCTGGCCACTTTTGTGGCTTCTTTCTTCTTTTTACACCAAAGGCGAATTTTGAAGCACAAGCAGGAGTTAGTTAGTGTAGCTGAAACGTTTCAACGCGAACTTCTTCAGGCCCAGATCGAAATCCAGAATCATACCCTTCAGCAGATCGCCCAGGAGCTCCATGATAACATCGGCCAGTTGCTCACTGTAGTCATCATGCGGCTAAACTCGCTCGAAGACGAAATTGAGCAATCAACTACCCAGCAGTCAGTTAAGCAAACCCGTGATTTGGTTAGAACCGTCATTACCGATATTCGATCATTATCTAAAACCCTTGATCACGAAACGGTTGAGCGCTTCGGTCTTTTACCCAGCCTCACGCTCGAACTGGAACGTATTCAGCGGGCAGGTCGTATTCAGACTCAGCTTGTTACGTCTGGCGACGTGTATTCACTTGGCGAACAGCCCGAAATTGTACTGCTACGTATGGCGCAGGAGTCAATTAACAACGCCTTGAAACATGCTAATGCCCATAATCTGACGGTTTCGGCTGACTACAATCCCGACATTTTCACGCTCATAATCGCCGATGATGGGAAGGGTTTTAGTGTCGATGAAGTAATGACCCGAAAACTGGATCAGGCTGGAGCCGGGCTGAATAATCTCAGCCGTCGAAGTGGCTTACTGGGAGGAACATGTACTGTAATGAGTCGACCGAGCGAAGGAACACGTATTAACATTCAGATTCCACGTAACTAAATCATCAAAAAAGGACTCCATTTGGCTGGTAAAGCAACAAAGAGTATCAATAAAAGAGTAGACCATTCGAAAATACCCCAATGGAGGTATTGTGTTTAGCCAGGCAACTCCCTACTTTTCGGGGAGTAAATATGCTTAAGCACCTTCCTCATGCCTACCTCTATCGCCATCACCGACGATCATCATCTGGTGGCTGAAGCCTTCGCTGATCTGATTCGTAAATTTGACAATTACGAGGTGCTTTTTATTGCCGAAAACGGACGTGATTTACTCAATCAGCTCCAGCGTAGTGCCAAGCTTCCTGATGTTGCTTTAGTTGATTTGAATATGCCCGAAATGGATGGTTTTGAAACCACCCTCCAGCTTCGCAAACAATACCCATCGGTACGCATACTGGCTCTCTCTATGACGGATCGCGAAGAGGATATTGTCCACATGATACGTAATGGTGCACAGGGTTATTTGCTCAAAGGGTGCCGTTCGAAAGAACTGCGTCAGGCGCTGGACGACGTCATGACGAAAGGTTTCTATTACTCCGATTTCCTGACAGACCAACTTATTCGTAGTCTTAATGCCCCGATTGAAAATGTTCCTGTTGCTCCCTTCAAACTGAATGCCCGTGAACTCGAGTTTCTGAAACTGGCGTGTAGTGAGCTGATATATAACGAGATAGCGGATAAGATGTGTGTAAGTCCACGAACCGTAGACGGATATCGCGAAGTTGTGTTTCAGAAAATGAACGTCCGGACGCGGGTTGGCATGGTGATCGAAGCCGTACGACATGGCCTGGTAAAGTTTTGAGAAGATGACGAATGGATAATCGGGATCGCCCGTGTAGGAGAAGGCATCATGTAAGCTCCGTTTTACATTGTTCATCTACCGCATGGGCGATCCCGACTATCCATTCGTCATTTACCCCTTATCTTTGCCCAATGCAGTTGTTTTTTCATCGGGTGGATCTCCGCCTGAATCATACGTTTACCATCGCTCATGATAGTCGCGATGTGCAGCCAACCCTCATTGTCGAACTTCGGGACGGCGAACACAGTGGATTCGGCGAGGCTACCGCTACCCGTTATTATGGAATTACCATTGATGGCATGGTTGCGGTTCTTGACGCAATTCGCGAACGTATTGAAGTATATACCCTTACGAGTCCCGAGATATTCTGGGCCGATATGCAGCCGCTGCTGGCCGATAATCCGTTTGCACTGTGTGCGCTCGATCAGGCGGCCTGGGATTTATGGGCCAAACAGCAGGGAAAACCCTTGTACAAACTCTGGAACCTGGACCCGGCCAAAAGTCCGCTGACTGATTATACGATTGGGCTTGATACACCCGAACGAATGGTCGAAAAAATGCAGGAACGCCCCTGGCCGCTGTATAAAATTAAACTCGGTCGACCCGCCGAAGATATCACACTGGTGCGAGCCCTACGTCAGCATACCGATGCCGTGTTTCGGGTTGATGCCAATTGTGGCTGGACGGCCGATGACGCCATTCGTAAATCGCGCGAATTAGCGGCACTCGGGGTTGAATTTATCGAACAGCCACTGCCCGCCGACGATTGGGAAGGAGCCAAACGCGTAGTTGAACAGTCGATTTTGCCCATCATTGCCGACGAAAGTTGTATTGTTGAAACAGACGTTGAACGTTGCGCGGGCTATTTTCACGGTGTCAATATCAAACTGACGAAGTGCGGAGGAATTACCCCCGCCCGACGCATGATTGCCCGCGCCCGCGAGTTGGGCCTGCGTGTCATGGTTGGCTGCATGACCGAATCGAGCGTGGGAATTTCAGCTATTGCGCAGTTGCTGCCGCTGCTCGACTATGCCGATTTAGATGGTGCCATGCTCATTGCCAATGATCCCGCGACCGGCGTTACGTTCGCTTATGGTAAGGTCATTTATGCCAGCGAAAACGGTACCGGTGTTAGGTTATTAAGGGCGAACGGGTGAAGGAACGAGAGAATGAACGATGTGAAACCGGTTGTCGGAGCGTAGCGAATGAGTGAGAATTTTGAAATTAATCACCTGCCAGGTCGGACGATACACCATGAGGGGCAGACGTATCTTTTTTTTAGTGGAACAGCCTATCTAGGATTGCCTCAACATACTGATTTTCAGGAATTGACACTTGATTCCATACGTCGGTACGGGACCGTTTTTGGAAGCTCACGGAATGGTAATTTACGGCTTGCTGTTTACGAAGAGGCTGAAGCGAAACTGGCGGCAATTGTTGGTTCGCCCGCAGCCCTAACGCTTTCGTCGGGCATGATGGCTGGCCAGGTTATTTCAAACTGGCTACGGGCACAGCATGCTACGTTTGTTTACGGTCCCAGCGCCCATCCAGCTTTGTGGCATGAGCCAACCGTTACGTTGCCTACGCTGTCGTTTGCCGATTGGTCTGTCCAGATAGCCGATCAGCTACGTACTGAGTTAACGGGTAATCGTTCTACTGGTCCCGTAGCGATTCTAGTCAATTCGATAGATGCCGTTCGTTCGGAACGCTACAATTTTGATTGGGTGAATGATTTGCCCGACGATTGCCCTATTACGCTCGTTGTAGACGATTCGCACGGGATTGGCGTGTTGAATGACGGACAAGGAATTTGGCCGGAAATCGCTCATAAGCTAAAGGACAGCCAGATTCGCCTATTGGTGACGACTTCGTTGGCCAAGGCAATGGGCCTGCCGGGCGGGGCTATCTTTGGTGATGCCGATCTGTTAAACGCGATACGTCAGACGGCTTTCTTCGGTGCCTGTTCGCCAATGACACCGGCCAGTTTAGAGGCTTATCTGAAGGCTGATACGTTGTATGCAGAAGGACGCGAGCGATTACAGCGAAATATACATCTGGCGGAGACATTACTGCTTCCAACGGGTTTGTTTCACCACGCGGAAGGCTACCCTGTCTTCTTCACCAAACAGGATGGATTGTATCCCTATCTGCTTGATCATCAACTGTTCGTCTACTCATTTGCCTACCCAACGGCAGCTGATCGGGCTAATACGCGTGTTGTCATTAGCGCCTTTCATGAATCGGCTGATATTGAGCGATTGGCTGAGCTGGTTGCTGACTTTAAGCGCTAAAGATTACGGAGAAAAATGTATTGTGTACTTTGCCTTTGCAGTTGAAGTCCTATTTCAATCCCTCCAGAAATGCCAGGCTTACGGGCATTTGCTCCATTGAGCGCGATGATTCGTCTTCGATGAAAAAATGCTTCACCCCTGATTTCTTCGCCTGTTTCATAAGTGCCGATATGCCAACATCGCCCTGGCCGAGTGCTACGTTCGATTCGATGTCCGAATGGCCGGTATTGCTGTCGGGAGTGCCAGGCTTACGGTCTTTGAGGTGCATGAGCAGGAAGCGCTTGGGATACTTCTGCAATAAGGCAACCGGGTCATAGCCGGGGGCTTTTACCCAGAACACGTCCATTTCAAAGTTTACGGATTTAGGATCGAGATTTTCGGCTAAATAGTCGAAGAACGTACCGTCTTTGTACGTCTGAAATTCGTAACCGTGGTTATGGTAGCAGAACGTAACCCCATTTGCAGCCAGTAACTTTCCGGCAGTATTGAATACGTCGACGGCACGGTCGGCGTCCTGAATCATAAACGTATCGCCAGGATGTGGAATCCAGGTACAGACAACATACTTGGCGCCCAATGCTTTTGCTTCGGCTAAAACTTTCGGCACATTGTTGTCCAGATCTTCAAAACTGGCGCCTGTACTTATCGCTTTTATCCCGTTCTGGTCCAGTAACTTACGGAAATCGGTTAGGCTCAACCCATAGGTTCCGGCAATTTCAGCTTCCCGAAATCCCATTTGTTTGACTTTCGCCATCGTACCCGGAATATCTTTGGCAAATTGACTGCGGAAACTATACAATTGCAGACCTACCGGTGCGGGTTTTTGCGCCAGAGCAACCAGGCCGGATAGCAGCATTCCGGCAAGTAGGAAAGCAGGTGTCGTTTTCATAATTTCAAGTTTGGGTATTCAGTTATTCGTTTACGGCCACCATCAGCCTGCTTAGGATCGTAGTGACAGTTGCCGTGAACCAAAAACCGTAAACCGAATATTATCTACCCGTTTGCGTCGTAAACGTACTTTCAAAAATTTTGTCGGCATTGCCTGTTTCGAAGCCTTCGCGTCGGTGCTCTCGGGTGATTTGATCGGTTGGCACGTCTCGAAATTGAGGTAAGATGCGCCGTTCTGCAAACTCGACGTATGAACCGGCAATGCGAAACAGGTCGCCCCCGGCAAATTCTGCGTCAAGCATCTGGGCCACCGTCGACGCCTGTCGTAAATCGCCATCCGGACTGATTTTGATCGTGCCGCCCGCTGAATTGAGCCGTAAACCCTGGTTCTCCAGAAACGCTACAAACTCATCAATGGTGTTATACCCCGCTTTCAGGTTGTGGACGCTGATGGTGAAGTGATTCAGGTAATAGCGGTTATAAATTACCCAGGCCGCATATTCGCTTTCTTTTAGAAGAGCCTGATAATCGGCCAGGGTTGGCGTCGTCCAGAGGGGTTGGTGCAGGAACCGGTCAACGGCTTCAGCATCGTCCAAATCCAGCGAATCGACCGGGTCGCTCGCTACGGTGTCCGTGTAGCGAAGAATGATACGTTGAGCTTCATCGGATAACTCGTTTACACGCAGTTCACTGGCGAAAATGCGGGGAAAATGCGGTTCTGGTGGACTGTACCAAAAAGCTGTTAACTTCTTCTCGATGAAGTTATATTCGTCGCGCTTTTCGTAGCCGTAGTGCAGAAAAATTTTCTCGAACGAAGCCAGTCCGAGATTTGGAACGCCCATTGTCCGGAAGGCAATGTGGTCGTTTTCGATCTCGCCCGCCGATGCGATCACGTCCCCATCAATCATGGCGTTGATTACCTTCTGCACGTCGGGAACACGTTCACTGTATCGGCGCATCAGGCCATCCATTACGGCGCCGAGGGTTGAGGTTTGCATAGAGTTTAGTTTTTAGGTTTGGCGTAGTCTCTGACTACGTCGCCGTGTTCTTCGGGATTAGATCGTAAACGGACTAATTCAATTTCCATTGGCTTCGCGCCAGCAGTACGTCTTTGCGGGATTCACTATGAATGATCCGGTGCAAAAAAGTATCCGGCGTTTCGACCGTTGATTGGACCAGTAGTCGATCCTGCCAATGGCTTTCAGTTCGGTAAACTAAATCAATTTCGGCTAATTCTTTCGTTTGCAGGGTTTCGCCATCGATCGCTTCGAGCAACCACTGCACGTACGCTACGTTATTGACATGCTGATTCTTATCAATGCTTAGCCAACCGACTTCTACCTCTTTTTCCTGCGTTGTAACAAACGGCCTGACTTGAAAATCGGGTTTGAGTGGCAGCCTTGGCAATGGATGAACATCGGTTGGCGGGGACAGACTTAGAATGAAATCTGGCAGCGGCACCATCGCCCGCTTCTCCATACTGAAAACTAACCACGTACTGGCGGCATCGGCTAACAACGTCCCTGCTTCATCAACTAACCGAAAATCCCGGTAAATGAAATATTTTTCGACGCTGGTAGGGTACGTTATTAACTGAACGGTCTGCCCATAACCTGGGTACTGATGCATCCGCAACCGGAACCGCATGAGCATCCATCCAAAGCCACGTTGTTCCAGATCGGCAACCCCAATGCCGTATTCAATGGCATTGCGGTTTGCTGATTCCTGCATCAGATTCATCAGGGCCGGGATACTCATCCGCCCAAACGCATCGCACTCGTAACCCCGTATCGTGAACGTATCGGTTTGAATAAAAGACATGGACTAACTGGAAAAGACAGGGCAAAAATAAGTTAAAATAATTGTGCCCCGATTTGAAACCGGGGCACAATTAGCTAACAAAGATAAGGCTGACTTACTTGCCACTACCGATTGCCGATGGGCTACCCATGCCCTGCGAGAGGGTTAATAATTTTTCGCTAAGGGTCTGAATCGCCTTTTTATAACGAGCTTCCAGATCCGGGAGATTGGCCGTCGATTTTATCGAGGCTTCATACAGCAAACCGGGCAGCATCCAGGACGCATACCCACTGTTAGGGTCCGATGAGGCATAGAGCGATTTATACCAGCCACCAAATGCATTGCCTTTGGGGTCAATAAAGGAGCGTTCCAGTAAGCGCAGTTCTTTGTTTAACTCCACCAACTTGTCGGTTCGACCCGATTTGATGTAGTTTAGTCGGGCCATCTCGCAGGCGTCAGCATTCTTTTTCAGGTCAGCCACTACGTTCAGTAACGGAGAAATCGAATACGAAGGCGCATAGGCCTGAATGGCTTTCTCGGCCGCTTTCAGGTGAACTTCCAGATCGGCCGGGTAGCGGGCTAGGTCGTAGGGGACAAGGTCGGCATTGGCGAGCCGGAGCGTCATTGTACCAACCACCTGCTCCATCATTGGCCCCATTTTGTAGGTCGGATCAACGAACTTGTCATAGAAGTACAGATCATCGTATTGCGAGTGGTAGAGCGTAGGCCCTTCCATACCCGCACTTAGCGACGGAATGCCGATGTGCATATAGGGCGCGATGTGATCTGAGCCACCGCCCAGGTTACCAATGGTTGGTTCGCCGGCTACCAGCGCCGGGGCCGATGAGCCCGTCACGCGGGTCGGATTACCGGCGGCTTTGTGCCCCAGCCAGTGCTGATAAACCGTTATGTTGGAATCGGGATACTGAACGGATTGCGTCGCTTCGATAATGAGTTTTTTCATGGATGGCGACGCGCTGGCGCCAAACGTCCGGCCCGAGACGGCGGCATCGTAATTCATGTAGGCAACGGCTTTGGTGGTCAACTCATCGCGAAACTGCTCACTCCACTCGGCTGAACCAATGACACCGGGTTCTTCGGCATCCCAGTTGCACACTTTAATGGTACGTCGGGGGCGTTGACCGGCCTTTGCCAGTTTGCCCATTGACTCGGTCATACTCAGCAGCATAGCCGTACCGGAGTTGGGATCGGCGGCACCATAGGACCAGGCATCGTAGTGGCAACCCGCAATAATCCACTCGTCGGGAAACTCAGACCCGGTCAACGTACCAACGACCTGATAAATCCGCTGAATGGTTTTCTCCTGTTTCACCATCAACCGCACCTTCAAAGCTGGTCCTCCTTCCAGTCGATACGTATAGGGTAAGCCGCCCTGCCAGCCCGCCGGAACGGGTTTAGCGCCGGCCATGCGTTTCAGAATTTCAGTAGCCGACCCGTAGGGGAGGGGCGTAACGGGAATTTTGTGCAGACCAACGGCATTCTGATCGAGACGTTTAGGCGTGTTTTTGGCGTCCATCGGCAGGGCCGCTTCGCCAGGGGTTAGTGGATCGCCGGTGTAAGGGGTTGTCAATAAAGAGCCACGCTGAATGACGCTTTCGCTGTAATACGGTCCTTCGGGAAAGGTCAGGCCGCGCATGTAGCCCGAATCGGCAGGGTCGGTAAAAATGATAACGCCGGCGGCTCCAGCCGCCTGGGCAAACTGGGCTTTGTAGCCCCGGAAGTTGCCGCCGTAGCGGGCCATCACTATTTTTCCGGTTACCGAAACGCCCATGGCTTTCAACTGCTCGAAGTCTTCTTTACGACCGTAGTTCGCATACACGACTTCAGCGGTGGCGTCGCCCGAACCTGACCAGGCATTGTAACCCGGCGTTAGCCGTGGATCACTGCTGTATTTGTCTTCCTTAAACAGAAATTCGCGGATGTTCAGCGGCTGACGAATCGGCTCGACCAGTTCGACGGCAATTTCGCCGGGTCCTTTGGGAAGCAACACGTCGTGCGGGTAAATGTCGACCTGCCAGCCCGCTTTACGCATCGTTTCGGCGATGTAATCGCGAACCTGTTCGTTCTCTTTCGATCCCGTAATGTGCGGTACGCTGCTGAGTTTTTCAAGGTGATTTTTAAACGCTGCCGACGATTGTTTGGCCTTAAAATCGGCTTCCATTTTAAGCTGAGCCGCCTGACGGGCTGGTATGAAGCCGGTGAGATTCGGCTGCGCCTGTGCCGCGATTACACCCAAAGCCAGCGCCAGGGCCTGACCGGTAGTTTTAAGTAGAGGGAAATGCTTCATAAATTTAGGTTGTATAGTTTCCAAATATCGGTACTTAATGTGGTAAAATAGCCGTGTTGCAAATGAATATTTGGCAATAAAAAAGAGACGTGGCTAACACGTCTCTTTTTTGTGTTGATATAAGAAGCCTTTATTACTTAGGCATCGCGAAAATAGTTGGATCTATTTTAGGGTTAAAGACAACGTTCGAAAGCGTTAACGTAACAGAGCCGGGCATGGCTGGGCTATTAAGCTCCATCGTAGAGGGGAGCGTTAGGCCCTCAATCGTTTTGTAATTGCCATACTGCTGCTTAACCTCACCCGATTGGCCTTGTACCGATACCGTTGCTTTCATCGCCAGCAACTGGTAAGTATTGGCGTCTACGTAGTAGTTGGCTACTCCTTCTGGCCGTGTTACTTTCAGATTAAAGACGTCCTTGTCATTCATTTTCTCCTTGCCCACTAGCTCAACCGGATATTTTTGCGTCCTGGCCGTAGATAAATCAGCCCCTATTAAGAAGGTATTTCCTTTCTGCATTTTTATCTGATCTTCGGGAATAGGTTGGGCACCAGACCCGCCGGTCATTGGATTAATCATCCAGCCTTTTTCGCCATCAACGACCTGTGTGATCTGCTGACCCATGGCCGAAATATCCGTTCGGGATGACTGACCGACCACTGTCGTTGTTTTGCCTGTCATTTCCATGCCCATAATGCTCATGCTCTGGTTGTACTGGAGCGTTTTTACCGAGGCAATTTTATCGGTCCCACCCAAAGCCGCTATGTTCTTGTCAATTATTTCATCGGCCGTCTGCGCAAAGGATAAAGCCGGAATTGCCACAAGGGCAACAAGGGTGATCAGTTGTTTTTTCATGAAAAAGTTTGTCAGAAACTATGTCAAAGATACTAAACCGGGCACAGCAATAATGGTTGTTCAGGGAAAAATAGCGACGTGTTAGTGAACCACCAGCAACTTTAACGGCCAACTGGTTTGCAGGGCTGAGCGCCGTTTTCTACCTTCATAAGTTGAATCCTTTACTAACTAAACCTACGATGCTCTCGACGACCCGCATTAAACTTTCCGTCATGATGTTCCTCCAGTTTTTTGTTTGGGGCGCGTGGTACGGTCAAGTAACGAAATACCTTGAGACCCAACTCCATGCCACTGGTATACAGCAGGGAGCCGCTTTTGCAACCTTTTCGATTGCGATGATCGTGGCTCCCTTTTTCGTAGGCATGATTGCCGACCGTTACTTTGCTGCCCAAAAAGTTTTAGGCGTGCTCAATCTGCTAGGGGCAGCAATTTTGTTCTATCTGATCCAAATCAATGATGCGGACCAGTTTTTTTGGGTTCTTTTGGTTTACTGTTTGACATTTGCGCCAACGCTGGCTCTGACCACGTCAATTGCCATGCAGCAGATGACCAGTCCTGAAAAAGAGTTTCCGGGTATACGCGTGTTAGGGACTGTATCTTGGATTGTTGTAACAAACATAGTTGGGTACTACGGCTTTGGGGATAAAGTAACGATTTTCCAACTATCGATGTACTCGGCTATTGCGCTGGGTATTTTCTCATTTTTCCTGCCCGACACACCTCCTAAAGCTACAACTGCCACCTCATTTGCACAGATTTTGGGACTGGATGCATTCAAATTATTTAAAGATCGATCCTTCGCCATTTTCTTTCTGTCGTCGGTACTCATTTGCATTCCGTTGTCGTTCTATTACGCTATGGCTAACCCTTCCCTGACGGATGGGGGTATGCAAAACGTGGAAAATAAAATGTCGCTGGGGCAGGCATCAGAAGTGATTTTTATGCTACTGATTCCGCTGGCATACACGCGCTTAGGCGTTAAGAAAATGCTCATTGTAGGCTTGGTTGCCTGGATTATCCGGTTCATTGGTTTTGGTTATGGCGATGGTGGTTCGGGCGAATGGATGCTCTATCTGGCTATCATACTACACGGCGTTTGCTATGATTTCTTCTTTGTAACGGGCCAGATTTATACGGATAATAAGGCGGGCGAGAAAATAAAATCGTCGGCACAGGGACTGATTTCACTCGCTACGTATGGTATCGGTATGGGTATCGGCTCTTATCTTTCTGGCATTGTGAAAGATATGTTCAAGACTGGAAATAGTGTTAACTGGACTGATTTCTGGCTTGTCCCAGCAGGTATCGCGGCTGTGGTCCTGATTGTGTTTGTGTTTTTGTTTACTGACAATAAGCAAATTCGGGCGAAAGAAGACGAGTTAGTGCCAGGAAATTTATAAACTTATTTCAAACACAGCGTTACGGAGGCATCACGGAGAACACGGAAAATGCTCAGTGTTCTCCGTGATGCCTCCGTAACGCTGTGTTTACCTCCTATGCAACTCATTTCCTATAATATCAACGGCATTCGGGCCGCTCTACGTAACGGACTGTCCGACTGGCTTGCCCAGCACCAATTCGATATTCTCTGCTTTCAGGAAGTTAAAGCCACCGCCGACGTAGTGGATCTAGCTGTTTTTGAACAGCTTGGTTATCAGTACCACTGGCATGCGGCCGAAAAGAAAGGCTATTCGGGCGTAGCGACATTCTCTAAAATTGCGCCAACCAACGTAGTGCTGGGTTGTGGCCTGCCGGTTTATGATTGCGAAGGCCGTATCCTGCGCACCGATTTTGACGACCTGACACTGCTCAACTGTTACTTTCCATCCGGCACGTCCGGGGAAATACGGCAGGGTGTGAAGATGGAGTTCCTGCGCGACTTTTATGACTACGTAGTGGAATTGCGGAAAACCCGCCCGAAACTTATCGTCGTTGGCGATTACAACATTGCCCATAACGCCATCGACATTCACGACCCGATACGTAACAAAAACTCGACTGGCTTTTTGCCCGAAGAACGGGCCTGGATGGACCAATGGTTTGGGAATAATATGATCGATACGTTCCGATACAAACATCCCCAGGACGTAGCGTATAGCTGGTGGAGTTACCGCGCTGGTGCCCGCAGCAATAACAAAGGCTGGCGTATCGACTACGCATCGGTGACGGACAATCTCCGCGATCAGATCGTAGACTGCCAGATGCTATCCGATGCCGTTCACGCCGACCATTGCCCGGTCTGGTTATCAATGAGTGAGAGAGCGAATGAGTGAAAGAGCGATGCCACAGTATACGCTCTTTCACTCATTCGCTTTCTCACTCATTATGTATTTCCTCGTCTACAAACCGTACCTCATGCTCTCGCAGTTTTCGCGTGAGGGTAACAAACCAACGCTGGCTGATTTAGAATTCGATTTTCCGACGGATGTGTATCCTGTTGGGCGGCTGGATGCAGATAGCGAAGGATTACTGTTGCTGACCAATGACAAACAACTCAACCATCGTTTGCTAAATCCGAAATTCCGGCATAATCGAACGTATTACGTGCAGGTCGAGGGCGCACTGACCAGCGAGGCTTGTCAATTGCTGGCCGATGGTGTCACGATTTCGGTAGACGGAAAACCGTATCATACGCTTGCCGCCCATGCTCAGTCCATTGACGAACCACCCTTGCCCGCTCGTAATCCTCCCATTCGTTACCGGGCCAATATTCCAACTTCCTGGTTATCCATCGCGCTCCACGAAGGTAAAAACCGGCAGGTTCGCAAGATGACGGCCGCGGTAGGTTTCCCAACCCTCCGGCTCGTGCGCTGGGCTATTGAGACCTTCACGGCGGAAGGCATGGAACCGGGTCAGGTGCGTGAGTTAAGCCGGGCAGACGTACTACGTGGGCTGCGGCTTTGACTAGCCTGAGAAATTTTAAAAATCTGAGAGTAGCCCTCCAGGAAATGTTTCCTGGAGGGCTTTTTACGTTCCTGTCGTCATGTGTTATCTTTACACGTACGCAATCAACCCCAACTGGCTTTGAAGACGCTCAACGACAGGCGACTACGTATTTTCGGACCATTTGTTGTCTTTGTGGTCGGAACGCTGTTTTTTCGCCTGAACTGGTACTTTGAGGAACCGTTATCCACTGTGTTGCGCAGCGACCTGATAGCATTAGGGGCGGGTTATATTTGCTGGAATCTGGCTCGCTGGGTGGTTCTTTCGCTACAAAATCGCTATCCTGGTCTGGCCAGTACCCGTCGTCGTCTGCAATGGATGGCGTTGTTGCTTCCTGTGCTGGTAAATATCGCCTGGATAATTCGGCGAGTAGGACATATGGCCTTCAACGGACTGGATACGTTCTGGGCACCGTTGCCCGAATACACATATGCGCTTGGTATTCAGTTGTTTTATCACGCCGTCTATTTTGTCATTTACGAAGTCAGCTACGTGATGCAGGCCTGGCAGCAAACTTATGAACGAAACGAAGGGCTCAAAAAGGACAAGCTACAGCACCAGCTTGATCGGTTAAAAAGCCAGATAAATCCACACTTTCTATTTAATAGTCTGAACATACTGTCGTCGCTTATTTATGAAGATCCCCGAAAGGCAGAAGACGTAGTGGATGAAATTAGTATTGTATATCGCTATCTTTTGCGCGTCAATGATGGCGAATTGACGACGCTTGGCGCCGAACTTCAATTTATTCAATCCTATTTCCACCTGTTGCAAACCCGGTATGGTGTAGGGCTCGATTTGCAGATTCGGGTTGAAGCGGAGAAACGTGATTTCAAACTACCCGCGTTGACGTTGCAGCTGTTGCTGGAAAATGCAGTCAAGCACAATGTCATGATGCCCGACCGGCCGTTGAAGATTGTTATCGAGACCCAGGGCCAGTCGTTACTCGTTCGGAATAATCTTCAGCGGAAAAATACGCCCGTATTATCGAACAAGGTGGGACTGACTAACATCGCTACTAAATATAGATTGCTGGGTAAGGGTGATGTGTCCATTCAGGAAATTGACGGGCAGTTTATTGTTACCTTGCCGTTGCTGGCGAATCAGCCCGAATTAATTGTTCGTTCATGAAGCCACTTAACGACACCCGTCTGCGTTTACTGGGGCCGGTAGCCTTGTTTGCGTTTGTGGCTCTGTTTTTTCGGCTCGACTGGTATCTTAAGCTCCCGATTAAGACGGCCTTGTTCAATGATGCAATTGGTTTAACGGCGGGTCTGATTTGCTGGCAGATTGCCCGCTGGGTGGTGCTAAGGCTTCAAAAGCAGTATCCGGGTCTGGCCAATACGCGTCGGCGTCTACTTTGGCTGTTAGCGGTTTTGCCCGTACTGGTAACGTTCGCCTGGTTGTTGCGTCACACCGTTCGTTTCTTGATCGAAGGGCAATTTCTATACTTCACCAGTGCTGTAGAACTGAGCCGAACGCTCGGGATGCAGGTCTTCTACCATTTCATCTATTTTGTAGTGTATGAAGGCTGGTACATTTCGCGCCAGTGGCAACGCGCAACCGTAGAGACCAATGACTTACAGAAGGTGTCGCTGCAAAGCCAGCTTACATCGTTACAAAGTCAGGTCAATCCTCATTTTTTGTTTAACTGCCTCAATTCGCTGTCATCACTGATTCGGGAAGATCCCGTAGCTGCCGACCAGTTTCTGGAAGAACTCACCAGCGTTTTCCGTTATCAACTGCAAGCGAGTGAAGACCGCCTGATAGCCTTGCGCGAGGAGATGTCATTCATTCATGCCTACATTCACCTCTTGCAAACCCGTTATCCAACGGGGCTGGTGTTTGACCTTGCCGTCGATGAGTCGTTGCTGGCTTTATTCATCCCCCCGCTGGCGATTCAGGTGCTGGTCGAAAATGCAGTACGGTATAATGTGATTTTGGCCACAAAACCCCTGACCATTCGAATAAGTACTACGTCTGATCGGTGGTTATTGGTCGAGAATACACTTCAACGAAAGTCTATTCGGATCGACACTGTTGGAGAGGGTCTGACAAATCTGGCGGCAACTTACGCGTTACTGGGCCAGGAGACGATTCAGATTGACGAGCAGAAAGGCCGATATATGGTGAGCCTTCCTTTGTTGAGTCAAGAGTCCGTGGCTATTTCCCCATCCATTTCTTAAACTCCGTTGCCCGCTCCCGGCTGACCAATACCTCGTCGGTTGTTGCTGGTTTGAGCACTAATTTGAGTTTATTATTAAAATACGGATGAATCTGCTGGACCGCATTGACGGCTACGATAAATTGCCGGTTGGCCCGGAAGAACTCCGTAGGGTCGAGCATGGTGTCAAGCTCATCGAGCGTATAATCCAGCGAAAACTTCTGGTTGGTATAAGTTCGAAACAAACTGACGCCTTCCTCGGAAAAGAAATAAGCAATGTCACCCACTTCGACAGGCAACCACTGCGAAAGGTGACGTACCAGAAAACGCTTGCGGTGTTCGGTTGGCTTAAGTTGCTGCCGAAGTTGTTGCACAAAGGCATCAATCGCTACGTGTCCGTCCGTTTCTGTCTCTGGTTGTCTCGTGAGCCGTTTGTGTTTAGCCAGACTTGCTTCCAGTTCAGTACGTTTGATAGGTTTAAGTAAGTAATCAATGCTATTGACCTTAAATGCCTTCAGGGCATATTCATCGTATGAGGTCGTGAAGATGACGGGTGATGCAACGGGTGTCTGCTCGAAAATTTCGAAGCTTTGCCCATCGGCCAGTTCAATATCCATCAAAATCAGATCGGGAGCGGGGTGATTCTGCAAATAATTTACCGATGCCTGCACACTGGCGGCTGTAGCTATAACCTGAATGGTCGGATCTACCTCTTGTAGCAGCCGGGTTAGCTTACGAGCAGCTAGCTCTTCATCTTCGATCACGAATACGTTCATAACAGGATGGGCAATTTCAAGCTAAAAAAGAGAAAGGTTTCCTCTATTCGATTCTATAAAATTACGCATTGACGTTGCTTTTGTTAGAAGCATGTTCTTTCAACCGGTAAAACTAGTTTATGAAGTGATATTTAGGTCGTATCAAACAGATGATGGGGTAGTGCAACGCCACTGAATGCCCAGATCCTATTTCGCTTAAGTAAAATTCATTTACAAAATCCCCTCATCGGCGAAGCTGAAATAAGATTTGTCGGTGAAAATCAAATGATCGAGGACGGGAATATCCAGTAGCCGCCCTGCATCCCGAAGTTTTTTGGTAAGGTCTTTATCCGCTTGTGAAGGCGTCAGATTGCCCGATGGATGGTTGTGCAACAGGATCATGGACGAAGCAAGATGCTCGATGGCCTGTTTGAAAATGAGTTTCGGATCGGCCACCGTACCCGAAACGCCCCCCGTGCTGATTTGCACGGGTCGCAAAATCTCATTGGCGCGATTCATCAGCAAAATCCAGAACTCCTCATGAGGTTTATCCATCAAATGGGGTATCATTTCGTTGTAGGCATCGCGGGAGCACGTAACGCGGGCTCGTTGCGGACGATCCTGTTCTTTGCGCCGACGGCCCAGTTCGAGGGCAGCTATGATGGTAATGCTCCTTGCTTCGCCGATACCCCGAAATTTAGAAAGGTCTTTAATGCTCAGTTTTGCCAGATCATTGAGGTTATTATTGACACTCTTAAGAATAATTCGGGCGACGTCTACGGCTGTTAAATCGACCGTACCAGAATTGATCAAAATGGCAATCAGTTCGGCTTCTGATAGGGCGGCTTTGCCCTTAAGCATTAATTTTTCGCGGGGGCGATCCTCTTCGGCCCAGCTTTGAATGGTGCCGGAAGTCTGGTACGTCATAGAGATAAGTAGGTTACGGGGCTATTTTGGTTTACAAAATGCACAAAAAAACCTTACCCGCAAAAAGGTAAGGTTTCAGATAGGTATAGCACCCGCAACAAAGAGTGAACCAAAACCAGGCTACGACTAAGCCGATGCGGTTTTCAGGCCATTTACCAAACGAGCCAGTTTCGACTTGTTGTTAGAGGCTTTATTCTTATGGATGATATTGCGCTTAGCGAGTTTGTCAAGAGCAGATGAAACCGTTTTGAACAGTTCAACGGCCATTGCGTGGTCGGTAGTGGTACGGAGTCTTTTTACCATGTTCCGAGTCGTTACGTGCTGGTAACGGTTCATCAGACGCTTCTTGGCACTCGACCGGATTGCTTTTTTTGATGACTTATGATTTGCCATTGGTATATAAAATGAGATCGTTGTCGCGATATGAGGGCGCAAAAATAAGAATTTCGGTTGGAACAATCAAGAGTCCCACCCGAAATTCTTTGTGTTTCACGACTTTACTGACGAATATCAGCGTTGACAATCAACGTTTTTTCCCATATTCCTTTATTCTCAGTCACAAATTCTTTGTAGGCGTCGCTCTTCTCAAAAGTTTTTATGTCGGCTTCGTTCTGAAACGTAAGGTAATGTACTACGTCATAATCAGAAACGGCTCCATTTGGCAAAATTGTCTTGCCGGATGTGTAACCAACGACCTGTGGAATTTCATGCTTTAAGGCAGCAAAACCGCTCATATGCTGCTCAATAGCTCCATTTTCGACCCCATTTTTGAATTTTATGCACACAATTTGCTGTTTCTGGGCTTTTCTGGCTGGTGAGTACGCACCATATATTGTTAAAGCAAATGCGCATAAAAGCACAACGATTAATGTATACCCTTTTGATTTTGCATTCATGATTATTTGTAATTTATCTTTTTGGCCAAATTTTGTTCTGAATAACAAGGCTTTTTAAATGAATAATTAATTATTTTCCCTTTAAAGTACCATGTTTTGTCAAATGTACAACTGTTTTATTTGGTTGTTAGTTTCATCCAATATTTTATTTGGAAGTTTAGTGAACGATGGTAGCCTCTGGCCGGAAAAACCATCTGGTCAACGGCGTATCAGTATCTATTTATACGGACAATACTCTGTCGAAGGGCGACCAGATGGAGACTACTCAGCCAAGCGTCGACCCGACTGGCAGCATCCAGCGTGGGGATTTTTTGCGCACCAGCAAATTAATCGACTGGCGGTTTTTACACTTCCTGTCGATATGATGCCGTTCTTCAAAAAGCATATAAATTTTCTGACCGACAATGCGGTGAATCCCGATAAACGCCGATACGCCGTTGTGGGAGAAGCACCCCGGCATTTCATTGACCTCGACGCGTATCCTGATACGTTGTCCACGACACTTCCACGCTATTACAAAGAGGCAACGGATCGCTATGGCGACGATACGTTGGCGCTGCACGGGTTGGTGCCGTGGCAAATTCAACTAACGAAATATCAGTTAACCGAAGCGTTCAAACAACGTAACGTCCGACGGATTCTGCGCGTCGCGGCTGATTTGGGGCACTACATCGCCGATGCTAACGTGCCGTTACACACGACACGCAACTACAACGGGCAATTAACGAACCAGCAGGGCATTCATGGATTCTGGGAGTCGCGTTTGCCAGAGTTATTCAGTACGGAGTATGATTTCCTGACGGGGCAGGCCGAGTACCTTTATTCACCGCAAAAGGCAGCCTGGCGAGCGGTTTTCAATGCGAATGCAGCGCTGGACTCGGTGTTGCATTTCGAGCAGCAATTGACAGATGAATTAGGCGAAACGCGAAAATTTGGTTTCGAGGAACGTAATAGTATTACCACGAAGGTATATTCCTCCGATTTTTCGCGACAATACCACGAACGTCTTCACGGTCAGGTGGAGCGCCAGATGCGGGCGTCCGTTAAAATGGTTGGCGATTTCTGGTATACCTGCTGGGTCGATGCTGGCCAGCCCGATTTGCGGGCATTAGCGAAATACCAGCTTACCGAGGATGAACAAAAAGAAGAAGCCGAGGAAAAGAAAAGCTGGTTGAAGCGGCTGTTTTCGGCGAGGGAGGAGAATTGATAATTTTATCATACTGACGAAGCCGGCCGGCCGGCTTCGTCAGTATGATAAAATTAGACGGAAAGCATTTTCATGTATTCCGCATCGTTCTTTAGACTGGCGAGCGACGATTCTGGGTACTCTTCCTGCTCAACAAGGAAATACTTGATACCACTATCCAAAGCAATACGTAGTGTTTTCTTGAAATCTACGCTGCCCTTGCCAATGTCATTCTGTACGGGCTTGCCATCCTTAACGGTGTAGTCTTTTACATGACACAGTTCGTACCGTTTGCCGTATTTTTTAAGGTGATCGGCGGTGTTTACGCCTGCTACGTCAATCCAGCACAGATCCAGTTCGAACATCACATTTTTAGGATCTGTATTATCCAGCAGAAATTCCTGCGGGAGTTTTCCGTCGAGTGGCCGGAACGAATAGTCGTGGTTGTGGTAACCGAATTTAAGCCCAGCTTTTCTTACTTCTTCACCTACCACATTGAACTGATCGGCAATTTTTTTCCATTCGTCCCACGTTTTTTGCGGACCGATGTGTGGGCAAAGCAGGTACGATAATCCCGCTCCCTGCGCCATTTCGATACTTTTCTTGATCTCGTCGGGCTTGTCGGCCTGTGCTCTATAATTGAAGTGTGTACTGATCATCTTCACGCCCAGACCGTCGAGAAATGATTTCATTTCTTTGGGTTGCAGGCCCCACAAAAAGCCCTGTGGTCCGCTGAAACTCTCGAACTGTTTATACCCCATTTGAGCCAGTTGCGTCATAACACCTTTTGGATCTTTGGGCATGACATCGCGAGCGCTGTAAAGCTGAACGCCAAATGGACTAATATTTTTGGCGGGTGCGCTGGCGAATAAATTGGCCATCGACTCGGTCTGGCTCAGGGCGAACGTACCAGCGGTTAGCAGAGCAGACTGTTTTAAGAAACTGCGTCGTTGCATAGGTAGAAAATAGTTTCGGGTTTGAATCGTAAAGATAGGGACTAAGAAGGGAGAAATGGGAGGAGAGAAAAATGAATGAGCCGATAATTAATCCCTTTCTTTCACCACGTCCCTTTCTTCCCATTTCTCCCCACTTACTACGTATCTTTGCGGCCTTTCCCGCATACGGATGACATTTTCGAAAATATATTTACAAGCCGGTCGCGATGAGGCTGTCCGGCGATTTCACCCCTGGGTTTTTTCAAGAGCGATTAGCCGTTTTGACGGTGACCTGAACGATGGCGATGTGGTTGAGGTGTTCGATAGTAAAAATAAATACCTGGCCACTGGTCATTATCATAATGGGAGTATTGCAGTACGTATCTTCTCGTTTGGTGCTATGGCCGGTGGTCCTGTTACACCCGATTTACCGTATTGGACGCAGAAACTAACGCACATTCGAAGCATCCGTCAGGCCATTGTAACCGGCGATACGAACTGTTACCGGCTCGTTCACGGCGAAGGCGACGGCTGCACAGGCCTTATTCTGGATATGTACAATGGCGTGGCCGTACTGCAAGCGCATTCCATTGGCATGCACCGTGAACGGGATACTATTACCGACGCTTTAAAGGCCGTTTTTGGTGATGAACTGAAGGCGGTCTATGATAAAAGTGCCGATACCGTACCTGATGAATACGGGGCCACCGTTACAAACGGTTACCTCTTTGGTCGGACATCCGTACCACATCCGGTAAAGGAAAATGGCAATACGTTTCTGGTCGACTGGATAACGGGTCAGAAAACCGGCTTTTTCCTCGATCAGCGCGACAATCGGACACTGCTGGCTAAGTATGCACAAGGCAAGAACATATTGAATGCCTTTTGTTATTCGGGCGGATTCTCGGTCTATGCGCTGGAAGCAGGTGCTAGCCTGGTTCACTCGGTTGATGTGTCGCAGAAAGCAATTGACCTGACAAATCAGAACATAGCGGCCAATTTTGGTAACGATGACGCAAGGCATGAGGCTTATGCCGAAGACGTGATGCACTACTTGAAAGCGCATGACCATAAATACGACGTAGTGGTATTGGACCCACCGGCTTTTGCCAAGAGTTTATCCGCGCGACATCGGGCGGTTCAGGGCTACAAGCGCTTAAATGCGGAAGGGCTTCGTCGGGTAGCGAAGGGGGGGATTCTATTTACGTTCTCCTGTTCGCAGGTGGTAGATCGGGAGTTATTCTATAACACGATTGTAGCGGCTGCCATCGAAGCCGGACGACAGGTCCGCGTTTTGCACCATTTGAGTCAACCCGCCGATCACCCCGTTAGTTTGTTCCATCCGGAAGGGGGCTATCTGAAAGGATTGGTGTTGTGGGTAGAGTAATTTTTTGCGACTGCTACGAAGTAAAGACGGGGCATTTGTCGCTTAACGAAATGGCCGTGTTAGTTGTTACGCTAATACAGCAATCAGAATTGTAGCTGTTTTAGAGTAAGATTAATTGCTTTACGCTAATTTTGGGTCGCAACCGTTAGGCACGGTCCTGTACCGGCCGTTAAGGGCTTGGTCAATCCTTTCGTATAACTCGATTACATACATAGCTACTTATGGCTGAATTAATCCGAATGCCCAAGATGAGCGACACAATGACTGAAGGCGTCATTGCGGAGTGGCACAAGAAAGTGGGCGATAAAGTAAAATCCGGCGACGTACTGGCCGAAGTTGAAACCGATAAAGCCACCATGGACCTTGAGGCCTATGATGAAGGGACCTTGCTGTATATCGGGGTTGAAAAAGGTGCATCCGTTCCTATTGATGGCGTTTTAGCTGTAATCGGAGCCGACGGCGAAGATTATCAGGCTTTGCTTAACGGGTCAAGCGGAGGAAGTCAGGACGCTCCTGCTCCGGCAGCTCCGAAACCAGAAGCGGCTCCTGCGCCTACGGGTTCGGCCAGCAGCGAAACGGAAACCAAGCTGCCAGACCCAAAAGCAGTAGCTGCTGCCCCGGCAGAAAATGTTAACGCGTCGATCATTCGGATGCCGAAAATGAGCGACACCATGACGGAAGGAACTATTGTTGCCTGGCATAAAAAAGAAGGCGATACGGTGAAATCCGGTGATGTGCTGGCTGAAGTCGAGACCGATAAGGCCACGATGGACCTCGAAGCCTACGAAGAAGGTACCCTGCTCTATATCGGCGTAAAAGAAGGCGCATCCGTTGCCGTAGATGATATTATTGCCGTCGTTGGCGAAAAAGGTGCAAATTTTAAAGTGCTGCTGGATGGCGGTGGCAGCGTACCGGCTCCTGCCGGTCAGGAGGCTGCAACAGGCGAAGGTGGCAGTGCAACGGCTCAGCAAAACCCGCAGGCTGACGTCCCTGCTAATGCTGATACGGATTTGTCGTATGGTGGTGGCGAAGGCGCTATTTTGGAATCGAATGGTCGCGTGAAAGCCTCGCCATTAGCCAAGCGTATTGCTGAAGACAAAGGAATTAACCTGGCGCAGGTTCATGGTAGTGGTCCCGAAGGACGTATCGTAAAGAGTGATGTTGAGTCGTTTGTGCCCGGTCCTGCTAAACCGGCACCGGCTGCACCAGCCGCTCAGCCTGCTGCGCCATCGACTCAGTCGGCTCCAGCGCCAGCTCCTGTCCCAGCACAGCCAGCTCCGACGCCAACGGGTGAGTACGAAGATGTTCCGGTTAGTCAGATGCGCAAGACAATTGCCCGTCGGTTGAGCGAGAGCCTGTTTACTGCCCCGCATTTCTACCTGACCATGGAAATCAACATGGACAAGGCGATGGAACTGCGCGGCACGGTTAACGGACTTAGCCCGGTTAAGATATCCTTCAACGATTTTGTGATTAAAGCCGCTGCGTTGGCTTTGAAGCAACATCCGAATGTGAACTCATCCTGGTTGGGCGATAAAATTCGTAAGTACAAATACGTCAATATCGGTGTAGCTGTAGCGGTTGACGAGGGCTTACTCGTGCCGGTAGTACGCAATGCCGATCAGAAAACGCTGTCGACCATTTCGGGTGAGGTGAAAGATCTGGCGGGTAAGGCCAAAGACAAGAAGCTTCAGCCTAAAGATTGGGAAGGCAGTACGTTCTCGATCTCGAATCTTGGTATGTTCGGCATTGAAGAGTTCACGGCAATCATTAACCCACCCGACTCCTGCATCCTGGCCGTGGGTGCCATTAAGCAGACGGTGAAATTTGAAGGCGACATAGCCAAGCCAACAAACGTGATGAAAGTGACGCTCTCCTGCGATCACCGCGTTGTTGACGGCGCAACGGGATCGGCTTTCCTGCAAACCGTGAAGCAATTGCTCGAAGATCCGATGCGAATGTTGGTGTAAACCACCTAGTTCACGGTATTCGGTCAGTTAACACTGACCGAATACCGTGAACATATAAAAAAAGGCCGCTCCCGAATATTCGGGAGCGGCCTTTTTGTTAGGAATCTGGGGAAGTTAAACCGTTGCTGGTTCCAGAGCAGCTTGCAGCTTTTGCTCCAGTACGTTTTTGGGAACGGCACCAATTACTTTATCGACCAACTGACCATTTTTGAAGATCATCAGGGTAGGGATGCTGCGAATACCAAATTTAGCGGGGACGGCAGAGTTCTGGTCAACGTCCATTTTTGCGATTGTGGCTTTCCCTTCATATTCACCGGCGAGTTGTTCAACAACGGGCCCGATCATCTTACAGGGGCCGCACCACTCGGCCCAAAAATCTACTAAAACGGGTTTATCGGAATTTATAAGTTCGCTAAAGTTAGCGTCTGTTGCTTCTACGGCATGTGTTCCTGCTGCCATGACTGAAATGAGTTTATTAGTTGAACTTGTTTCATCCACATAAACCGTTTTCAACCCGATTAGTTCCGAAATCTACGCCACCTTGCACGTCATCCCATCAATTGATTCCATCGCTTGCAGATGAAGCCTTTAATCGTTCAAGATGTCAAAGAACAACGTAGTGACCACTATTGTGGCAGAATAAATTTAGTGAAACAAAACTTATACATCTAATCCTCATATAGTTACTTGTATATTTGAAACGCAAATTATGCCCCATTAAAATGAATCCACCTTTATGAAAATTAGTCATCTATTAGTAAGAACCTTTGTGGTTCTAATAGTTTCTGCTGTTTTATCCTGTCAAGAACGGAAAACCATACCACCCAATACGTTACCTTGCCCAGACGCTGTTGTATCTAAAACGCCGGAGCAGATATTAATAGGTAATTCATGGAAGGTAGAGGATTTGCGGTATGTACAAAATAATACGTTTCGCTATTACAAGCGGGGAATAGAGTACAATACAGCTAATTATGATGGAGAATACACAGAGTTTTTTAGTGACAATACGGGCGTGAACCACGGTTGGGATTTGACTAATACACCACTCACGTGGAGTTTTACTAATACTGAAAAAACGACCATCAAGTACACGCTTAAATATGCTACGCCCTTAACCGTAACGTGGGATAATATGATTTTCTCTGAAAAATCAATCCGCTATACGGAGTCTTACACTAAAGAGGGAACTAATTTTTTAGTAGCTGGCATCAGGACACCTAGATAATCCTACGCCACTTTACACGTCACTCCTTCAATAGCCTCCAGCGCCCGCAGAAAACTATTGGCGGGTGAGACTTTCAATGTCCGGGATTGCAAACTGACCTCGATGCGTTCAGCATGATCCACTACGTTGAGCGAGAGCGTACAGGTGCCGGGGTGAGCGTTCACAAGCTCATTGATTTTGGCGACGAGTTGAGCGTTCAACGAGTCGATGGTTAAAGACACACGTAGTTCCTTACAGAATTTCTCGCGCATGTCGTTTAGTAACCGAATGCTCGTCGGCTTGAACTCCAGTTGCTCAGAACCCCATTTGTTTTGGGTCTTGCCCGTAATATGCAGGAAGCGCCCCACCTCAATGTACTGCACTAACCGGACGTAGTCGTCGCCGAAAAGAGCCATTTCGAGCGATGAATTGTAGTCCTCAAATTTGAAGATACAGAAAGGATTACCACTTTTTGTGATACGCATTTGCACCGCCGATACGATACCTCCAACTTTAATTTCAGGCTGTTTCGTCTCAAAAATATTCGCTAACGTGGTATTGCAGAAGCCCTCCATTTCGAGCTTGAACTCATCGAGCGGGTGGCCAGTGATGTAAAAGCCGACGACGTCTTTCTCGAATTTAAGTTTCTCGATCTGGTTCCACTCCGTAACGGTAGGTGCCTTAGGTCGGTTGAGCATGGGTTCACCGCCCATCATGGCACCGAACAGCGACTGTTGTGCCGCTGCTTTTTCGGCGTGGTAGTTGTTAGCATACCGGATAACCTTATCCAGAAATGGCGACGTATCACCCTCGCCCATCTCGAAATATTGCGCCCGATGGTACTCGTCAATGCTGTCAAACGCACCGGCATAGGCCAGCGATTCCCACGTTTTTTTGTTCACCGTCCGCAGGTTAACCCGAACGGCAAAATCGAAAATATCTTTAAACGGGCCTCCCGCCTTACGTTCCTCAATAATGGCTTCTACGGCGGCATCACCTGCGCCTTTGATACCACCTAATCCAAATCGGATTTCGCCCTTTTGGTTAACCCCAAAGAATCGTTCTGATTCGTTTACGTCCGGGCCAAGAACCGGAATATTTATGTTCTTACATTCCTCCATGAAGAACGTAATCTTGTCGATCGTGCCCAGGCAACTGGTCAAAACGGCCGCCATGTACTCAGGACGGTAATGGGCTTTGAGGTAAGCTGTTTGGTAAGCGACGAAGGCGTAGCAGGTCGAGTGCGATTTGTTGAAGGCGTACGACGCAAAGGCTTCCCAGTCGGTCCAGACTTTCTCGCAGACTTTCAGAGGCAAATTATTGGACGCACAACCATCCATAAACTTCCCCTTCATTTTATCCAGGGTCGCTTTGTCCTTCTTGCCCATCGCCTTTCGCAGTACGTCGGCGTCACCTTTAGTGAAATTGCCAAGCTTTTGCGACAGCAGCATCAACTGTTCCTGATACACCGTAATGCCATACGTATCAGCCAGATACTCTTCCATTTCTGGCATGTCGTATTTGACTTCCTCGCGGCCGTGTTTCCGGTTAATGTAGTTTGGAATGTAGGCAATCGGGCCAGGTCGGTAGAGGGCATTCATGGCAATGAGGTCACCGAAGCGGTCGGGCTTCAGGTCCTTCATGTGCTTCTTCATGCCGTCGGATTCAAACTGGAACACGGCATTGGTTTCCCCCCGTTGGAACAGTTTGTAGGTTTCCTCGTCGTCCAGCGGAATATCATCAATGCCTGTTTCAACGCCATTAATTAAGAAACCTCCATGATTTTGTCTGATGAGCCGCAGACATTCCTTGATAATCGTAAGGTTGCGCAGGCCCAGAAAGTCCATCTTGATGACGCCCGCATCCTCGATTACTTTACCTTCATACTGGGTGATAATCAGGTTCGTATCCTTGGAGGTTGACACCGGAACAATGTCCGATAAATCACTTGGAGCGATGATAATGCCGGCCGCGTGTAAGCCCGTGTTACGTACCGTGCCTTCGAGTTTTCGGGCCTGCTTGAGTACCGCCGACACCTTTTCGTAGTCGACAATCCGCATGGCCTGAGCCGCACTCCGATCGCCGGATTCGAGGGCCCGCATGCGCTTCACGTTATCCAGTTCTTCCGGCTGTATGACATTCGACAAACCACCCGGCCCTTCGAGCGGATCTTCGAAAATACGCTTGAGGGTCATGTTATATGTCGGCTTATCGGGCACGAGTTTCACGACGGCGTTAGCGTCCTGCAAGGGCAAATCCATGACCCGCGCTACGTCCTTGATGGACGATTTTGAAGCCATCGTACCATACGTAACGATCTGTGCTACCTGCGATTTGCCGTATTTCTGCACAACATAGTCGATCACTTTCTGCCGGCCTTCGTCATCAAAGTCCGTGTCAATATCGGGCATCGATTTCCGGTCGGGGTTCAAGAACCGCTCGAACAGCAAGTCGTATTTGATGGGGTCGATATTGGTAATACCCGTGCAATAGGCCACCGCGCTACCAGCCGCCGACCCGCGTCCCGGCCCAATCATAACGCCCAGATCGCGACCCGCTTTGATGAAGTCAGCCACGATCAGGAAGTACCCGGCGAAACCCATCGTTTTGATGGTAAATAACTCGAAGTCAAGACGTTCCTGGATATGCGGAAGAATATCAACGTAGCGTTCTTTGGCGCCTTCGTAGGTTAAGTGGCGCAGGTATTCCCACTGATTCAGTACGTCGTCGGTATGCTGCTGAAACTCCTGCGGAATCGGGAAATTGGGCAGCATGATGTCACGCTTCAACTTCAGCGTTTCGACCTTACCAACAATCTCGTTGGTGTTGTCGATGGCTTCGGGCAGGTCATGGAAAAGCGTGGTCATCTCCTGCGTGTTCTTGAAATAGAACTGATCGCTGAAGAAGGCGAAGCGCGTATTTTTTGGCATCACATCGTCGTCGCTGAAATCCTTCATCGACGGTGTGCTTTGCTTTTCGTTGGTGTTCACGCACAGCAGAATATCGTGCGCTACCCAGTCGTCCTGATCGACGTAGTGGGAATCATTGGACGCAATAATTTTGACATTATATTTCCGGGCGAACTTAATCAATACCTCATTGGCTTTGATCTGATCGGGAATCTCGTGGCGCTGTAATTCAACGTAGTAATCCTCGCCGAAACGGTCGAGCCACCACTTGAACTCGATTTCACCCGCTTCCTCGCCTTTCTTGAGAATTGTTTTCGGTACAGAAGCGCCGATGCAGCACGTAGAGGCAATCAGACCCTCTTTGTACTTGTCAATCAGTTCCTTCGTAACGCGGGGATACTTGCCGTAAAGCCCCTCCATATAGCCCAGCGAGCAGAGTTTCGCCAGATTTTTATACCCCTGCGCGTTTTTGGCCAGCAGCAGCTGGTGATACCGAACGTCCTTTTTCTCCTTCGTAAACTGCTTAATGGTATGGTCTTCCACCACGTAGAATTCGCAACCGACAATCGGCTTGATCCCCTGTTTGCTGGCTTCGGCGACAAACTCGAATACACCGAACATATTGCCATGATCGGTAATGGCAACGGCGGGCATATTATCGGCTTTGGCCTTCTTAATCAGCTTTTTAATATCCGCCTGACCGTCGAGCAGCGAGTATTGAGTGTGGCAGTGGAGATGAGAGAATTGCATAGGTTCCGCAGATTACTGGCTTAAAAATAGCCACTTTCAGTGGGTTACGGGTAAGGAGGAAGCGAGAATTTTAATAAGAATTCGCTAACAAGTTGATGGTGAAAGAGAACGTAGCTCAACTTGCAAAAACTATTGACTGACTTATGAAAGATTTATGAAAAACTTGTAAACCCTATGCTTTAACACAAGATTTTGATAAAACAACGAAAACACAAATCACATGCAAACTCAACGTACACTGAATCCAGTTGAACTGGAAAAGCTTAAAGATAAAATCAAGGACATTCGCATTGCCATGTTAACGACGCTTGAGCCGGATGGTGATTTTCATACAAGACCTATGGCAACTCACGAGATAGAGGCCGATGGCACGATGTGGTTCTTCACATACGACAACTCGAATAAAGTAAACGAAATTCGGCAAAACGATCGCATTTCGCTTGGTTTTGCAGACCCTGACTCAGAAGTATTCGTGTCAACATCAGGGTATGCCGAAGTGGTAAAAGACCAAGCTAAAATAGACCAGCTATGGAGTGACATACTTAAAACGTGGTTTCCCAATGGTAAAGACGATCCTAACCTAGCTCTGCTGAAAGTTACCACCCATGCCGGTGAATACTGGGATCGTCCGGGTGGGAAAATGGTGAAATTATTTGAGATGGCGAAAGGAGCTCTGACGGGAAATACCGATAAAACGGGTCGTAACGAAAAGTTCGGCGATGAGCCACAATAGTAAGTTTACGCTATAGAAACGGCGTTGGAAAGGTGACATTTTGCCTAGCTTTCCAACGCCGTTTTGTGTTTTTATAATTAGCTATTTAACTCATCCAATCAGCCGTTTCAAGGCAAACTTCTTCAGCTTCTCCTTTTCGCCAGCTACGGTATTCGCGGCCAGTTCGCCGAAGGAAGCGCCCTGCTTGTAGCCGTGACCCGAATCACCACCCATGACCCATAGATTGTCGGCTTCAGGGTGTGTATCCAGAATAAAATCCGAATCGGGGGTCATCGTGACTTGACAAACGCGCTGCTCGATCAGCGGCTGGCCCACCATTTTCGGGAACCGCCGTTTGATAACCCCTAACGCCAACTCAAATTCTTCTGGTTTTACGAAACGGTTATACGTATCAAATCGATCCGTTACGTCGTTGTCCGGGGGCGTTAACCCCAACTTGAACCCCCTGAAATCGCTCCCCGGTACGCCGAACGAACGGAACGGCCCACTCATATCCCGGTCCATCCAGGTCGGCAGTTTGTTTTCCATCAGATTGGATTGACCTACTGGTGAGGCAAAGAAGAAAACCACGGCTCGGGTCACTATGAGTTTCTTCGTGAGTTCCGGAAAAAGGCGGACCGCCCAAGGACCACAGGCAAATATGAACTGATCGGCTTCCAATACGGTGCCATTGGCCAGGGTAATGGCTGTTGCTTTCCCTCCCTTGATGGTTTCCTGTTTTACCTGTTGTTGCAGAAACGTACCCCCTTCTTTAACGAATAAATCGCAAACGGCCTGGCACCCCTTTCGAGCATTCAGAAACCCGGCTGTTGGGTCGTACATGACATGATCCAGCCCTTCCGTTCCGATTTGTGGCCACCGCTTTAGGGCATCATCCAGACTTACTTTTTCGAGTGGAAGGCCCAGCCTCTTATAGATCGAAACGGCGGCTTCGGCTTCAGTCTTACTGGAGGGATAATTAAAGAGCAATAGACCATTCTGATTCAGTATTTTCTGCCCCATCTTCGGCTCATTCTCCTTCCAGAGCGCCAGGGCACGTATTGCCATATCGGCATAAACAGGATCGGCATAATAAGCTCGGATCAGGCGAGTTTCTCCACCCGAACTTGACTGATTATTGCCCGCCCCAAATTGATCAATGAGTGTTACGTTGTAGCCCTTACGTAGCAAATGCAGAGCCGTCCAGCCACCAAATGCACCGGCGCCAACAACCACGATTTTGCCATTTTTCGCGGGCTCTTTAATGAACGTAGCAACACCGGCTTGCGAAGAAACAGGAAGGGCCGATTCTAAAGCACTTAATGCCGTCCCCTGAACGCCAAACTTTAATAATTGGCGTCGGTTGATACGTCCCTTATTTTCGTTCTGCTCACTGGTTGCCATGTTGCTGATAATTAATGGATTGTAAAAAAGAGGAAGGTATTGTTGCTGGCGCGGGTGAATACCCACGCCAAATTACACCGCATCCGAAAGCGAGGTGAATGTAAATTCCCGAATTTTCATCGCCGGAATGAGGTAATTTGTGAAGGAGCCTTCACTGCTCACTACGCGCTCCACTTTGCCCAATGTTTCCAGATTGTTGAGCATAATGACCGGACTTTCGTTGAAGCGGAAGTTCTTGACCGGATGCTTGATCTTGCCGTTTTCGATGTAGAACGTACCATCTCGGGTGAGGCCGGTAACTAATAATGATTGCGGATCAACGGAGCGGATATACCAGAATTTAGTGACCAAGACCCCGCGTTGTGTAGATTTTATAAGCTCATCCAGCGTAGCATTTCCCCCAACCATCATGAAATTGTTAGGCGCTGGAATAGCCTTTACGCCTTTTTTCTCGGCCCAGTAGCGCGAATACGACAGGTTTTTAATGACGCCTTTTTCAATCCAGTTGATTTTCTCCTGTGCCCGACCATCGGCTCCCCAGGGTGATGCAGGTAGTTCTGGATTCGTTGGGTCTGAATAGATCGTAACGCGCTCGTCGACAATACGTTCGCCAAGCTTTGTTTTGCCGCCGGATTTGCTCAGAAACGAACGACCTTCGTCGGCGCTACGGGCATCCAGACTTCGGAACAGGTGTTCCAGCATCACCGCAGCCGCCAGCGGTTCCAGAATAACGGTGTATTTGCCCGGCTCAATCGCTCTGGCGCCCACGGTGCCAAGAGCTTTCGTCAGGGCAACCTGTGTGGCCGATGCTGTATTGAGCTTCGAAAAATCACTTACACCCTGAGCGGCAAAACCCGAGCCGGTTCCGTTGTCGGTACGTATCGTTGCGCTGAAGTTGATTTTCGTACTCGGATAATACGCAAATAACTCTTTGCTGTTCATCATGGCGGAAAAACCCGTGCGGTCTTCCAGATAACCCGCCACGGTCTGCTTTTGCGAACGGGCAATCTGAATACTCTGAGCAACGGCTTTGGCGCGGTCAACGGCCTCCATACTGGCGGTCGAATCGAAAAAGCCGGTTGCTGGCAGGTATTTTTGTGGGCCAACGAGACCGACGTACTCTGGATTTTCTGGAGCTAGTTGAGCCAGTTCTTCCGACCGACGTACTACTTTTTCCAGCGATGCATCGTCGAATTCGTCGATGGTAGCCACGCCAACTTTTGTGCCAAATGCCGATTGAACCGAGAGCGTTTTATAGACTTTCGAGCCGCAGGTTGAGACTTTGTTGAGGGCATACCGGATGTTGCTCCACTCTTCGCCCTGCAAATTGACTTCACACTCGTTGGCCTTTGAGTACGTCAACGCCTTCTGTAATAGCGTTTTTGCTTCTGCTTCGCTTAAGATTATAGACATGGTTGATAGTAAATAGTCGTGAGTCAATAGTAGCCAAGCGTTATTAACTAGCGACTAACGACTGACGACTAGCGACTTTTAAATTTTACGACCAGTATTTATCACATTGACACCGTTGAAACGAGCCGTTGCGCTGCCGTGTGACACCGCGTTGCTCTGAATGGGTTGTCCTTTTCCATCAAAAAATGAGCCGCCCAGCCGGAAATCGCGCTCGTCGCATACCTTCACACAAGAGTTCCAGAATTCCTGCGTGTTCGATTGATACGCTACGTCCTTTAGCATGCCAGCGATCTGTCCATTCTTGATTTCGTAGGCGAGTTGACCGCTGAATTGAAAGTTATAGCGTTGTTGATCAATCGAATAAGAACTATCGCCGATGATGTAAATCCCTTTTTTGACATCTTTGATCAATTCATCAACCGATAAGGGTTCTTTGCCAGCCGCCAGCGATACGTTGGCCATGCGTTGAAACTGAACCGTTCCCCAGCTATCGGCGTAGGAGCAACCCTGCGATTCGTTCTCGCCCACAATGTGCACCTGATCGCGGGTGGCCATGTAGTTGACCAGTGTGCCATCTTTAACCAGATCCCAGCGCTTGGTCTGAACGCCTTCGTCGTCATAACCAACGGCGCCCAGCGAACCAACTTGCGTTTTGTCGGCGAAGAGATCGACTTGTTTGCTGCCGTAATTAAAGTTTTTGCTTTTCCACTTGTCTAACGTAGCGAAGGAGGTTCCGGCGAAGTTGGCTTCGTAACCCAATACGCGATCCAGTTCCAGCGGGTGACCCACCGATTCGTGGATGGTGAGCCAGGTGTGCGACGGATCGAGGACCAGATCGTATTTACCCGCTTCGACAGATTTTGCAGAGAGTTTTTGCTTGGCCTGCTTGGCGGCTGCCACTACGTCTTCCAGCATGTCGTAGCCTTTATTGTAGCGGGTCGTGATGCCCGTTATTTTGTCGGACGGATTGACTTGCAGGTATTCGTAACCCATTCCTACCGGGGCACTCAACGCGTCTCTTGTTTCGAATTTGCCCGTTTTTGGGTCGATGGCCGTTACTGTGAAACCGGGCCATTGCCGATGGACGTCCTGATCGATGTACGACCCATCCGTAGACGCGAAATACTTCTGCTCATTCACAAAAAAGAACTGCGAGTTCACAAAATTGGCCCCGTTGTTCATGGCGGCCCCGTTGACGGTCATCAGCAGATCTACCTTCTCTTTTATAGGTATTTCAAATGCATTTTTCTGAATCGGTGTTTTCCAGGTTATTTCCCCGAAACCTTTCTGCGGAGCCAGTTGAACGGGTTCGTCGGATAGCAGTACGTTCGCTTTGGCCATCGCGACCGCTTTCTCGGCGGCTTTGGCCAACTCGGCTTCTGTTTTGGCATCGCTAACAGCCGCAAATCCCCAGCAACCATCCACGATAACGCGGACGCCCACACCATACGATTCTGTATTGATGATGCTCTGAACTTTGTTTTCTCGGGTGATGATGAACTGATTCAGGTAGCGACCAATACGTACGTCGGCATAAGACGCACCTTTCGATTTCGCGGCATTGAGGGCGGCATCGGCCAGGCGCTTCTTAACCGCTACGTCCAGACCCGGCGCGAGCAGGGCTTCCGCCGAAACCGGGCGGCCGAACGTGGGAAGTTGGGCAAGCATGAGGGCGCTGGCACCCTTACCCACCACGTGCATAAAATCTCGTCGATTCAAGGACATTTCCTGCGTATAGATTTATAACGTATTGATTTGTCGGGCTTCAGTTTTAAGGAGGAAAAGGCTTTGCCGAACAGGGAAAATTGTAACGATGCAGGAAAGTATGTATTTATTTGCTTATTCGGAATATAATTTTGATAATATATGGAAAATTGTAATTATAGTTCTACTATTTATTCGTAGGGTAAAATAATAGTTTGTTTGAGTAGTAGTCATATTTTCTATATAACCGAAGATTTTGCCGGGATATGGCTACAGAAAGCCTAGTGAGTGCTATAGTTATTAGGCTAAAAAGCGAAGCAAATTGCTACGTTGTACCGTTACCCGATTAAAAAGGGAGATTCATAACAAGAACCAAAAACAAGTGGTTACAACACTGATTCTGAATAGACAGCTTTAGCTACAGGTATAAATCCGTCTATTTTTTTACACTCAACTTATGAAAGGTCAATACATTTTCTCCTCCATTACCCTGGCACTTTTGCTGGGTACGTTGCCGTCTATGGCACAGAATGATTACCAAAATACAGTTAAAGATGGTTTTCCGGTTAATGTTTTCAAACCGCAGCAGGTTGAAGCTACGGATGCCCGAATAGCGCAACTGAAAGCACCAGCTGGTTTTACGGTGACCAAATTTGCCGAGAAAGCCGGAAATCCACGTATGCTGGCCGTAGCACCCAACGGCGACGTTTATGTATCTGATCGGACAAAAGGTACGGTTATGCTGGTACGCGATGCCAACAAAGACGGGAAAGCGGAACTCATTAAGGACGTCGCTCAAAAGCCCGACCTGCATGGATTAGCAATACGCGACGGCAAACTGTACATAGCGGCTATTCGTGATCTGTATGTGGCTGATATTAAGGGGGATGGTACGTTGGGCGACCTGAAAACGCTGTATAGTGACCTGCCCGACGCCGGACAGCATCCTAATCGAACCATCCATTTTAGTCCCGATGGAAAGCTTTATCTATCGGCCGGAAGCTCGTGCAATGCCTGCGATGAGCGTAATAAAGAGTCTGCTACGTTACTGCAGGTCAGTACAGATGGGTCGGGTCGGAAGGTTTTTGCCAAAGGACTCCGCAACACGATCGGATTCGGCTGGCACCCACGTACCAAAGCCTTGTGGGGATTTGATCATGGCATCGACTGGCTGGGCGACGAAGACCAGCGCGAAGAACTGAATGAAATCAAAGAAGGGTCAGATTATGGCTGGCCGTACGTCTATGCGAACGGTAAACTTCCTCCCCATCCACAACCTGCCGGTGAAACGCCTGAACAGTACGCAGCTAAAACTACCAAGCCCGTTCAATTATACGATGCTCATGCGGCACCCTTGGGGCTGGTTTTCAATGCCAGTACGACAAATAATTTTCCGAAAGAATACCAGAATGATGCGTTCGTAACCATGCATGGTTCCTGGAATCGGGCCAAACCATCGGGATACAAAATTGTACGGGTACATTTTGATGAACAGGGGCGGGCAACGAGTATCGAGGATTTTGTTTCGGGTTGGCTGGTCAGTAATAATAAGGAACAATTTGGTCGGGTTTGTGGTATTGCGCAGCATACCGACGGCTCGTTGCTGGTTACTGACGATGCAAACGGTGTGATTTATCGGGTAGCATATACCGGACGTTTGAAAGCTCAATAAGCCCTTACCTTTGAGGATTTTCAGGGTGTGTTCTAGCGCCTGACACTACGTATGTCTGTCTTCTTTTCGCTGTATGTATATTGGAAAAACCCAATCCGGCGTTTGATAGATAATTTGTCAACGCAAACTATCGACTAAACGCAAACATGGCTAAATCATACACCGTCCGATCATTCCGTCAGCTGCTTCTTGTCATGCTGGTGATGGGTGGTCTAACGACGGCCTGCAAGAAATCGGGCGGGTCCGATCCCGATATTGACCTCCGCGATCAGTACGTTGGTACGTATGTGGGTACGTATCGAAATTCAATTTATAATGTCGAAGATTTGTATGACGAGCCAAAAGCTGGGACGGCTACGGCGACAATTACGAAAGGGTCGAATCCCAAGGAAATTTATATCCAACTCGTGACAACGGGTGATCGTACCGGTGACCGTACGCTGAACGTTACCGCCGATTTAGACGGGGTTAATTTTGCGGTTATTGATAAAAATACGGACACAATTCCGTTACCTAGACCTGCCGATTCCGATTACAGTGCCACTGGCGTGTTCGATCCCAGCACCAAACTGTTTTCATATTCATCAGTCGCGCGGGCAACACGTAACGGCGCACAATACAAGCAAACGTATGAGATTGTAGCGACGAAGAAATAAGTATCTTCGCAGGTATTCCCTAAGGCTACTTTTCTTATGAAACGTTTTCTACTAACCGGTCTGTTGACCGGTTTTTTTCTGACTGGCTATGCACAGTCGACAGTCACGCAAAGCTCCGTTTCCGTTCTCAAGGAAGCGTCGGCTGAAACGGTTGGCATGAGCACGACCCGCCTTCAGCGAATGGATGCCGTTATCAATGACTACATCGCCAAAGGTCGGCAGGCAGGAGTCAGTGTTTTGATTGCCCGTAATGGTCGAATCGTTTATCACAAAGCCTACGGGCAGGATGATATGGAGGCAAAAACACCCCTCAAGCGTGATGCAATTGTGCGCATTGCTTCGCAAACCAAAGCCATCACGAGTATTGGGGCAATGCTGTTGTTTGAAGAAGGAAAATTCCTGCTCGATGATCCCGTTTCGAAATACATCCCGTCTTTCAGGAACCCGAAGGTGCTTGACAAGTTCAACGAAAAAGACAGCACGTTTACGACCGTTCCGGCCAAGCGCGAGATCACGATTCGGCAACTGATGACCCACACATCGGGCGTTGGCTATCCGGTTATCGGTAGCAAAGAAATGAATGCGATCTACGCGAAACATAATATTCCAAGCGGTATTGGTACGCCAAACCGGAAACTCGATGAGGTAATGAACACCCTCGGTACGTTGCCATTGGCGCACCAGCCCGGCGAACGCTGGACGTACAGCCTAGGCGACGATGTGCTGGGGTATCTAATCGAAATCTGGTCTGGCCAGCCACTCGACCAGTTTCTGAAAACCCGATTATTTGAGCCGCTGGGTATGAATGATACGTATTTCTATGTGCCTGCCGCTAAGCAAAACCGGCTGGCCGTCCTCTATACCGAAGATTCGACCAGAACCGTTCGGCGACAGGCCACGCGATTGGGGATATCGCCTGATTACCCGAAGGTCAACGGTACGTATTTTTCCGGCGGAGCGGGTCTGTCATCTACCTTGTATGACTACGCTATTTTTCTGCAAATGCTGCTCAACGGGGGCGAGTACAATGGAAAACAACTCCTCAGCCCAACAACGATCCGGCTTATAACGACTAACCAGATTGGCGATCTGAATCAGGGGGCCGATAAGTTCGGTTTAGGATTTGGTATTACGTCGGCCAGGAGCGCTGCCCGCCTACCTGTTTCGGCAGGTAGTTTCGACTGGGGTGGCATCTTCGGAACGACCTACTGGGTTGACCCGAAAGAAGGAATCGTGGCGCTGCTTTATACGCAAAAATTTCCGAACAGCCACGGGGATCTAACCGATAAATTTAAAGTATTGGTCTATCAGGCCATTACCCGGATGCAGGAGATTAAGTAGATGAACCGCAGGAACGGCCCTGCGGGATTTTTATGATTTTATTGACTGACCATGATTGAGCTTTCGGAGAAAGCCTATTGTTAAAATCATAGTCAGTCAATAAAATCATAAAAATCCTGGTCACACTTTCAAATACGCCCGCAACTCGGTTGCTTCTTCGGGGTTCATGCGACCGGCCAGGACCAGACGCAACTGTCGCCGACGTAATGCGCTGACGTAGCGGTCTTTCTCTTCGTCGGTTTCGGGTATAACGGCTGGCACCTCAATAGGTCGGCCGCTCTGGTCAACGGCCACAAAGGTGTAAAAAGCGCTGTTGGTACTGACCCGAATACCTGCCGGAATGTCTTCCGCCCACACTTCAATAAATACTTCCATGGAGGAACTGAACGCCCGCGTCACCTGAGCTTTCATGGTAACGATATTGCCTAGTTTGATCGGTTCGGCGAAGGAAACGTTATCGACGGAGGCCGTTACGACAATGCGATTGGAGTGTTTTTGGGCGGCAATGGCGGCCGCAATATCCATGAAGTGCAGGAGTCGCCCACCCATCAAATTATGAAGTGTATTAGTATCGTTGGGTAGCACCATTTCGGTCATAACCGTTATGGACTCGCTGGCACGTTTGGGTTGAGGCATAATTTTTTAGTTATCAGTAACCAGTTATCAGTCATCAATACTTTATCGGTTCTCCGGTTATTGCTACCTGGTTACTGATAACGGCTAACTGTTCACTGTTTTGCAAACCAACCATTGAAAACCGACATGGGCAAGTGAACCATGAACTTTGCTGGATTTTGGTCGAAAAACCCGTTTGTGCTACGTTCTATCTTCATCCTTTCCGTGTAAATTTGTATAATACCTGTAAAAAACAAGACAACGTTTATGGAGAGGTTGGTAAATTATTTCGAGCATATTCCGTCGTCGCACCGAAGTTTGATTCTGGTAGGGGGCATGGCTATTTTCTGGCTCATTGAGAGTGCGGTGCCTCTGTTTCAATTCAACTACAGAAAGCTCCATCACGCAGGTATCAATATATTCTTTACGCTGACCACCATTGTCGTCAACTTCCTACTAGCCTTTATTTTGCTTCAAACCAGTGATTGGGCCATTCGCCACCAGATTGGGCTGCTGCAGATGATTGCTCTGCCGCTTTGGGCCCAGACGGTTGTAGGATTGCTTGGGTTAGATCTCATGGGTGCCTGGCTGGCGCACTGGACCCAGCATAAGACTAAATTCCTGTGGCGCTTTCACTTGATTCATCATAGTGATACCTACGTCGATACAACAACGGCCAATCGTCACCATCCCGGCGAAAGCGTAGTCCGGTTCGCGTTCACTACGTTGGCGGTGCTTATTATGGGCGCTCCCATGTGGCTCGTCTTTCTGTATCAGGCGCTATCGGTTTTGCTCTCGCAGTTCAACCACGCCAATATCGAGCTACCTCGCTGGGCTGACCGATTGCTGGGATTAGTGATCGTAACGCCCAATATGCACCATGTGCATCATCACTACGTACTGCCCGTTACGAATACCAACTACGGCAATATCTTCCCGTATTGGGACCGGCTCTTTGGTACGTATCACGAAATGGCCGGTAACGAGTTGCACTACGGTATCGATACGCATCCTGATACCCATGAACATTCCCACCTTGGCAGTCTGCTGAAAATGCCCTTTCAAACGTATCGTCCGCCCGTAGGGGAGAAGGTGCCCGACGAAACGCTATCGTGATGGATTGGGCAGACAGTCGGTTTTTGTCAATACGTATTGATAGCCAGTATTGGGTTGCTTGAGTACCCATTTACCTTCTTTTTCAATACGTTCGCCCTCATACCATATAATGGCATCGCCCTTGAGCGTCAGGTCGAGAGTGTAGGGCTGCGTAACGCCTTCTCCCGCCCGCTGCCAGTCTGCCTGAATGTGTTTGCCCTCGACGATTCCGGCGAATGACCCCCGCGCCCGATCTTTCTCGAAAGGCTTGATATCAACGTAGCCAGTGGCTTGCTTTCCGTTGACCACCAGTTGAAGGGTCGTTGTGTCGCGGTTCATCACTTGCTGAAAACATAACGTATCGGCGGCCGGTAACGTAGTGGTTTCAGGTGGCTGAGAGGTGGATGACTTGCTGTCGGTTTGGTCTGATGACGTGTTTCGACAGCCAACCGTTAGTATCAGTAGAAGTCCGATAAGAGTAAGGCGCATCGCATTTTAACCAATTTTCAATACAATAGTTTTTGAGGACGATCGGTTATTAAACCAGCTATTGAGCCCATGGGAAGGCTCCGTTTCAACCGCTGGGTAAATTGCAGTACATTTGGCCGGGATTCGTAAACCAAATAGTCTTAGGCCGGTTCTTCTACCAGAGGATGTAACACGCACCTTCTTGTCTCTTATTAACCAAATTCTATGCAACTCAACTCAATTCTGCCCGCCGGGCGAAAAGCAGGCTTCTTACTAGCCACACTCACTGCACTGACGTTATCGTTTTCGTCCTGCAAAAAGGAAGACAATCCACCAATAGTGGTCCCAACGATTAAAGAGACGATTGATCAGGGGAGTCAGTTTACCCTACTCAGAGCCGCTCTCAAAAAAGCAGGCCTGGATGTGACGCTCGCTGCCTCTGGCACATACACCTTACTGGCCCCAACAGATGATGCATTCAAGGCCTTCGGACTTAGTAGCGAAGCTGTTATTGGTTTAGCACCCGTTGATTTAGTAAAATCGGTCATGCAGTACCATGTGCTTGGCAGTACGTTAACAGCCTCGGCGATTCCATCCGCAACCAATACCGCTCAGCAAACACTATTCCCACTAGGGTCAGTATACTTCACAAAGCCTGTAGCTCTAACAACCGCTACTTCATCTGGTACGGCTGTATCGGTCAATGGGGCGCATATTTTACAAGCCGACCAGCAGGCCAGTAACGGCGTTATTCATGTGATAGATCGTATTCTGTTGCCACCCGTTTACGGCACGATTCCGAATACCATTGCCCAGATTCCGACAATTTATGCCTTACTGGCTCCAACGGCAGGTATTTCGTTTAAGCTGCTTCAACAGGCTGTAACGCGAGCTGGTGCAACTACCGCGAGTTCGCTGAGCGCTACAGGCCCACTAACGGTATTTGCGCCAACGGATAATGCATTCAAGGCCGAAGGGTTTGATTCGACAAAGATTGCGAATACACCAGTCGCTACGTTACAAGCGGTTTTAGCGTATCACGTCGTTCCCGCTCGCGTCTACACACCCATGGTAACGAGTGGGTCCAGCCTGACAACAGCCGCAACAGGAGCAACCGTTACCATTGGGACAAGTACAACATCCATAACGGTTACGGGTAAAGGAAACGGTACCAGAGCGTCGAATGTCATCGGCCCTGATGTGACGGCGACTAACGGTGTTATTCAGATTATCGACCGACTTTTATTGCCGCAATAAGGAAACTGTTCGAAGTTATACCTGAGCTGCCCAGATTTGGGTAGCTCTTTTTTTGCCCGATGCAAACCAGTCTGGCAGGAATCAAAAAGCGCCTATGCCTGTTCTATTAGTACGGGATTCCGCCCGTGCTACATAGTAATTTGTCGGCCCGAAAGCGCGTGATTGTCCGCAAGACTTTCGACCTTTGGCGCATTGACACGTGACCTATATCCAATGGCCAAACCACAGAAAAAACTCTTTTTGTTAGACGCGCTGGCGCTCATCTACCGCGCTCATTTCGCCTTCAGTAAAGCGCCCCGCATTTCGTCGCGCGGCACCAATACCTCCGCCGTTTTTGGCTTCATGAACGCTATGATTGAGGTGCTGACCAAGGAAAAGCCTACCCATATCGGCGTAGCGTTCGACTCGGCGAAGAAGACATTCCGGCACGAACAGTTCCCGATGTACAAGGCCAATCGGCAGTCGCAGCCGGAAGATATCAGTGTGGCGATGCCTTATATCAAACAGATTGTGGAGGCTATGCATATTCCCATCCTGATCCTGGACGGGTATGAGGCCGACGACATCATCGGAACCATTGCTAAGAAAGCGTCGCTGGCTGATTTTGAGGTCTATATGATGACGCCCGACAAGGATTACGGGCAACTGGTGGAAGAGCATATTCACATTTACAAGCCCGCGTTCATGGGAAAGCCCGCCGAAAAGCTGGGTGTGAACGAAGTGTTAGAACGCTGGCAAATCGAACGTATTGATCAGGTGACGGATATGCTCGGGTTGATGGGTGATTCGGTCGATAATATTCCGGGAATTCCGGGCATTGGCGAAAAAACAGCGCAGAAACTCATTGCTGACTTTGGATCGGTTGAAAATCTGATTGCCCGTGCTGAAGAGTTGAAGGGAAAGCTCAAAGAAAACGTCGTCAATTTCGCGCAGCAGGGCTTGCTCTCTAAACAGCTGGCTACTATTCATCTGGACGTGCCCGTGCCATTCGATGAGGAACATTTGCGCCATACCGAGTATGACAAACCCCGGCTGGCTGCCCTGTTGGATGAACTGGAGTTTCGCCAAATGAAAACCCGGTTGCTGGGTGGCGATTATGACGAAAAACCACTGCCTGATGCGTTTAAAACTCCAGGGTCGTCGCAAATGAATCTGTTCGATTCGCCCGGTGGTGATTCGCCCGCGTTTCTGCCTTTTTCGAACATGGGCTCTTCCAATCCATCCGGCGCGGACGACTTGCCCTTTGATTTTGGGTCCGGTACTACGTCGACGGCGGTACCCGTCGAGAAACCCAAAGGCAAACGGACGCCCGTAAAAGCGCCCATTGCATCGGCCTCAGAAGCTACGCCCAACGTAGTAAGCGAGACAGTCACGACCGATGATGCGGTTGGCGCTGACGTGACCGAAACCGATCAGCCGGCTTATCTGGATGTTTATCCCGACTACGAACTGGACGAAAACCAACCTGAACGACGCAAGACAATTTTATCGGTCAAACACGATTACCGACTGGTTGATACGTTCGAGTTGCGGGCTAGTCTGGTGCATTACCTAAGTCTTCAGGAAAGTATCTGTTTTGATTCAGAGACCACGGCCCTCGACCCGGTTGAAGCTGATTTAGTGGGCCTTTCGTTTGCTTACCGCACCGGTGAAGCGTACTACGTACCCGTACCCGCAGACCGAGACGAAGCCCAAGCCATTGTGGATCAGTTTAAACCTGTATTCGAAAATCCGTCGATTGGCAAGATTGGTCAGAATTTGAAGTACGATCTGCTGATGCTAAAAAAATACGGTGTGGAAGTGCAGGGCAAGCTATTCGATACGATGATTGCCCACTACCTGATTGAGCCCGAAATGCGCCATAATATGGACATGATGGCCATGACGTATCTGAATTATAGCCCGGTCGAAATTGAATCGCTGATTGGTAAAAAAGGCAAAGGCCAACTGACGATGCGTGATGTGGACATCCAGAAAGTAGTCGATTATGCGGCCGAGGATGCTGATATTACGCTCCAACTCAAAGAAACGTTTGCCCCTAGGCTTGAAAAAGATAACCTCCATAAACTATTCGATCAGGTTGAGATGCCGCTCGTCCAGGTGCTGACCGATCTGGAGCTGGAAGGTATAACGATTGACACCGCTGCCCTTGCCGAACTTTCGGCTACGCTTGATATTGATATGAAGCAGGTGCAGCAGGAGATTTTCAACATCGCGGGTGAGCCGTTCAATATTGGTTCGCCGAAGCAGTTGGGCGAAGTCCTGTTCGAAAAACTAAAGCTCGATAAGAACGCAAAAAAGACCAAAACAGGCCAGTATGCAACGGGGGAGGAGATTCTCTCCAAGCTCGAAGCTGAGCACGAAATTGCTCGTAAGATTCTGGACTACCGCGAGTTAATCAAGCTGAAGAATACCTACGTCGATGCATTGCCCTTGCTGATAAGTAAGCGTACCAACCGAATTCACACGTCCTTTAATCAGGCCGTAGCGGCTACGGGTCGCCTGTCATCTACCAATCCGAACCTGCAAAATATTCCGATCCGCACACCACGAGGTCAGGAAATTCGCAAGGCGTTTGTGCCACGCGGACCGGAGTTTCTGATTATGTCAGCTGACTATTCGCAGATCGAACTACGTATCATGGCGGCTTTCAGTGGCGACCAAACGATGCTTGAAGCCTTCAATAATGGGGTAGACATTCACACCCAAACGGCCAGTAAGGTGTTCCACGTACCGATCAGCGAGGTAACGGGTGATATGCGTCGGAAAGCAAAAACTATCAACTTTGGTATTATCTACGGCATTTCCTCGTTCGGGTTGTCGCAGCGGTTAAAGATTCCGCGTAAAGAAGCGTCTCAGATTATTGAGGAGTATTTTGCAGGGTTCCCAGCCGTGAAAGACTACATCGATCAATGTATCGAGAAAGCGCGGGGATTTGGCTATGCCGAAACGATTCTGGGTCGGCGTCGGTATCTGCGCGACATCAACTCCCGCAACCAGACCGACCGGATGTTTGCCGAACGTAACGCCGTTAATGCGCCCATTCAGGGTAGTGCCGCCGACATGCTCAAAATTGCCATGATTCGTATTCACGAGTTTATGCAGCGGGAGCGATTGAAGTCGAAAATGATCCTGACCGTCCACGATGAATTGGTGTTTGACGCGCACCGCGATGAGATTGAGTTGCTACGTGTGCATATTGACGACATCATGAAAAATGCAATTCCAATGGCCGTGAAAATGGAAACCGGCATTGGTGTTGGCGAAAACTGGTTGCTGGCGCATTAAATAGTGACGTTCATGGGTTCGGCCGGTCCGCCGGTGCGGTAGTCTCTGACTACGCCGTCGTGTTGTCCGGTCTCCGACCGGCCTGTTGTTCCAAAAGCCATTCTAGTAAAAACGGTTATTCCGGTCGGAGACCGGATAACGCTGCGACCTAGTCAGAGACTACGCCGAACATGCATCACTAAAAAGCCGTATCAAATTCAAATTTGATACGGCTTTTTAGTGATGCATGCCAATGAGTTAATGCATCAGGGAGCTGGTGGAATTGGCGCAGGCACTACGTTAGCTATCGGTTTAAGCGATTTCAGGTAGGTGAAAATAGCTTTCATATCGGCGTCGGCCAGCCCGACGTAATTTGGCCAGGGCATCGGCGGCAGCAGGTTGCGATTATTGATCAATCCTTTCGACTTGCCTTTCCGCATCGCCGTGTTAAATTGCTCGAATGACCAATTACCAATGCCCGTCGCGTCGGGCGTCAGGTTAGCGGCAAACGATACACCCCAGGGACCGATGGCTGCAGTATTCTGGCCATTAAACAGCACCCATTGGCCCGTTTTAACCACATTTTTGTCATAGGCCCCCAGCGGCTCGGCGCTATTGTAACCAGAGAGGAAGCGATCCATATCGGGTTCCGGCCCTTGTGGCGTCAGCTTCTTGGGGGCGTGGCAATCACCGCAACCCATGGTCATGACCAGGTACTGGCCCCGTTTAATGAGTTCGCCCTTGGCCGGGTCCTGATGAATTGAAGTCGTTCGTTTCACTGGCGTGGGCGTATCATGTCGGGGTGTAAAAGCGCACAGCAGGCCGATCGCGGCTGTAGCCGTCAGGTAAATCCATTTCATCTTGTTTGTTTTTGGTTTAGTGAAAAAAGGAAGGGTCGGTTGGCGTAATTAGAGACTACGCCAAACCCTGAATTTGCCTTAAACTAATAAAAATAAATTAGTCTTTAGTGTCTGGTTTTCAACGATTTATCAATACTAAGCCCTAGCGCTGAGTCGCTTTCTGTCGGGCCGTCGAAAATACTGTCCGCTATCCTGAAACACGAGGGTCGGCACATCATTAGAAAATTCTTTGAAGTCCCGGATAAAATGGGCCTGATCCGAATAGCCGAAGTTGTAGGATACATCCAGCCAGTTGGGTGTTGTTGTTTGCTCGAACGACTCATAAGCATTTCGGAAGCGAATGATGCGCTGGTATAACTTTGGCGTGGTGCCGTAATTGTCTTTGAAACTACGTTCCAATTGTCGCTTGCTGACGTACAGATGTTCACTCAGTGCTTCAATCGACAGATTTCCTTTTGCTTGTCGAATCAATCGAGTGGCTTCAAACAAATAATTTCGCTCGGTGCTGACATTCCGCAAGTGCATTAGCAGAAACGTTTCCACTACGTTGATCACGGCGTTTGTATCCGGTAAACTATGTACGTTGTCGATCAGGTGATTGATCTCCCGGCCGAAGAAAGTTTCCAGATCGGTAAACTGGTTGAATAGCGAAGCGATAGGCATCTTGAAGAGTTGAGGTATACTTTCCGGCTTGAGCCGGATGCCGAATTTGCGGCCTGTTCCCACGGCTTTCCAATGGACCGTACCCCGGTAAAGCCCCACAAAGAATGCCTGTGGTAGTTTCTGCCAAAGGTTGTCAAACAGGGCATAAGCCCGATTGTCGTCCAGGTGCAGGATCAATTCCAGGGCACCGAAGGGCAGGCAGCGCTGAATGGGTGACTCTGCGCTCGTGCTGGCTTCAAACTGATGGAGCCAGTAACATTCCACGTAAGGCTGTAAAGCTTGAGATGGCTTAAACTCCTGGTAGCTCGTGTTCATGGGTTGCCGATAGCCTTATTTCCTCTATGAGTTATGCAAGCGCTAAGGCCGCATGCACATTTGCCCGTCGATTGGTCGGTAATTCCTCGTTTGCCATTTGTAAAAAGGTCTCGAATACTTCTGCCGGAGCGCCCTGTCTCATGCCTGACAGCCACCCAATCACTTCTTTGTTATTAATGGACCGCATCATCCAGCGACTTTCGGCTAACAGCGTCTGGGGCGGAATGGCGTGCAGGATCTGGTCTTCCATCTGCCGGATTTCTTCGTCGGTGTAATGTTTCCAGAGGAGATACATCAGTACGTTCTCTTCCTTATTCATGTGGTAGAGGTTAAAGGCGATGAACTCACTAAAGGCAAAAGCGATACGTTGGCTGATGGCTTCCTGCTGGGCCGGTAAGTCAGCCGCTTTCCATTCCCGAATGTGATCGAAGAGCGTCTGCGTCAAGCGGTGGTCGATGTCGTGGTCTTTCTCCAGTTCGTCAATGAGTTGGGCATTGTGCTTGCGAATGTGAGGTAGAATAAACTGATCCTCATTGTCGGCATGTTCATCGAAATAAATAAGTATCTGCTCTAGCTGGTCAACAACGTCGAGGGCTTCTGGCTGAGAGAAATCGGTTTGTTGCAGACGGAGAGCGGTATTGTAGAGCATACCCCGCAAACCTTTGTGAATTTGATTAAACACGTTATAGCGTTGTTCCTGCATGATTTTTATAGTTTTGAAAGGAGGGTTTTGTAGGCTTTTGACTTAGTTTTTGTGCAGGCAACAGTTCGGTTCTCACCGGAATTGCACTGTCGGCTGACTGTTTGCTGGCGCACTGGTGTCGGCGGAGGCACAGGGCGCAACCGGCAGATGGTACGTGATGACTGATGGCTTTGTTCATGAGTTTGTTGGTTGAAAAAATACGTAGCATCCGGTTGGCTCAGTAAGCAAAATCCTTTATTCGACCGGGCATCTGTTGGTTGAGACCAGATCCGGGTTTTCCGATAGGCAACCGGTTCACTTCATATGAATACAGCTCCTGCACCTCCTCCTCAATCCCGTTCATGAATTGAATGCGGAAATAGTTGAGCCCCGCGGGGGTATTCGTGAACAACCAGGGACGGCCCGTCTCTGCCAGGATGAACAGCCCATTGTCATCCCCTAAGGCATTGAAATCCGGCTGGGGTATGGTTCTACTAAACTGTGCTACGTTGAAACGCCGTTGAAGTTGTTCCGCGGTGTAAAGTACATCCTCAGTTGCCAGACCAACCTCGCTAATGCCCTGAAACATATCACTTAAGGTCAGGTTGGGGTTGTCCAGATTCAGATCAGTACGTGCGATAAATTCAAGTATATTACCCGCAGGGTCGTAGAAATAGCAGGCTTTTGCCCGCCAGTTGGGAAAGTAAGCAATAGTTTGTTCGGGTGCCTGCGTCGCTAGGTAATCGAGATCATAGTAGTACATGAGTACGTCAAGTGAGCCGCGCGGTACGTTGATTGCCAGATGATACGGCGCCACTACCATTTCAACTTTCCGGAACGTCAGGCGGGTGTAGCCGACCAATACCGTCAGATGGGCAGACGAATGAGACAACATAGGCAATCCTAACCGGCGAACGTAGAACCGTTGTATGGTCTCAAGGTTATTACAGTAAAGTTCAAGATCGAGGATTTTCATAAAAGAGGTTGCCGTATCAGGCGATTTGAATCAGCTTTGCTTTGTTGTTTACCGTACCAAAACTGCCTGGACTTACTCCTGTAACCAACGTAAGTCTGCATGAACCGTCAAAAGCAACGCGTGAAGTGCTGATTAATAATGTGCTACCCGTCTTCCCTGCTCCGGAGTGGGTTGTATAGGACGGAATTTATTTAACTGCCGTCGCTTCGATTTCGACCATGAGTTCGGGAAATGCCAGCGCTTTTACTTCAATCAGTGTACTGGATGGCGTGCAGCCAGTGGGCTTCAGACGGCCAATGACCTGACCATAATTTGCAAAAAACTGCGCAATCGAGGTAGTGTAAAAATTGAGCCGTACTACGTTACCCAGGGTATAGCCAGCCTGCTTCAATAAGGTTTCCAGGTTATCGAAACTCAGGCTGATTTGCCCACCCATATCGTCCGTAACCGGGCGGCCTTCCGCATCCATGGCGGCTTGTCCAGCGCAGTAAAGGGTGTGCGTTGAGTGGTCGGTTTCTACCGCCTGGGCATAACCTAATTGATCCTGCCATTTCCAGGGATTGATAATCGTTTTGTTTGTGTTCATGACGATTGTTGTTAAAAAAGAGGTGATTGTTCTTGATTCCTACGCAAAAGTAGAGCGGGCTACAAGTCTGGTATTGAAGAAATGCGACATGGGTAAAAAATGACTAAAAAATGTAGACAGCGGAAAGGGCCATTCTGAAGGCCGCTGAAGGGTTTATGCTCTATCTTGCACATGATTTTTCTTACTCCCTCTTGTATGCTACCGCTAACTTCGTTCCGTCTTCTTAATGTTTTTATCTGTGTTTTTTGGTTAACAATAACTACTGGGTTTGCCCAAACGAAAGCCGAGAAAATTGATGCGCTTGTTCGTCAGTACGTAGCCAACCGACAGTTTAACGGAGCTATTTTAGTCGCCGACAAGGGAAAAGTGATTATCAAAAAAGGCTATGGCATGGCCAATATGGAATGGAACATTGCCAATACGTCGACCACAAAATTTCGGCTTGGGTCGGTGACGAAGCAGTTTACCGCCATGCTCATCATGCAATTGGTGGAACAGGGTAAACTGAAGTTAAATGGGAAAGTGACAACCTACTTGCCCGACTACCCGAAAGCAACCGGCGACAACATCACGATTCATCACCTGCTCACGCACACGTCGGGCATTCCTAACTATACCAATTTCCCCAAATTTTTCGAGACGACGGCCCGTAACCCGTATACGCCTGAAGTGTTTGTGAAAGAGTTTTCTAGCTTGCCCTTGGAATTTACCCCCGGTTCGACATTTTCATACAGTAACTCCGGTTATTTTCTGCTGGGTGTCATCATCGAAAAAGTGACGGGCAAATCCTATGCCGATGTATTGCAGGAGAATATTCTTACGCCCCTGGAACTGAAAGACACGGGCTATGACCTGTTCAGCCCGATTATTTCCAAGCGGGCAACAGGTTATGAAAAGCGGAGCAGCGGCTATGTGAATGCGCCTTATCTGGATATGTCGATTCCTTATGCGGCCGGGTCTATGTACTCAACCGTAGAGGATTTGAATCGCTGGAGTCAGGCTCTGTCTGGTGATAAACTCCTGTCAGATAGTTTGAAGACAATTATGTTTACCCCCTTTCTGAGCAATTATGCCTATGGTTGGGGCGTAGCGAAAACGAAGGTTGGGCAACTCAGGGACAGTTTGTTGGTGATCGAGCATGGCGGGGGAATCAACGGATTCAATACGTTAATTAGCCGGATGCCTGATGATAAACAGTTGGTCGTCCTGCTCAACAATACAGGCAGTGCTCCACTCGAAGCCATACGAAAGAACATTCTCAGCATTCTTCACGGTCAGGCGGTTGAGCCACCGAAGAAATCCATTGCCGATTTGCTTCGGAAATCAGTGTTGTCGGAATCCATTGAACAGTCGCGGCAAAAGTTCACTGTCTGGCGAGGTGGCAAAGCTTATAATCTGGACGAAAGCGAGATGAACAGCGTGGGCTATGAATTACTGCGCGACGGAAAAACGACCGAAGCCCTGACCGTATTCACGCTCAACGCCGAATCGTTTCCAGCTTCCTACAATGTCTACGATAGTCGGGGAGAGGCTTATATGAAAGCGGGCGATAAAGTAGCGGCCATCAAAGACTATAAAAAGTCGGTAGACATCAATCCACGGAATGCCAACGGGTTTGCCAAGTTGAAAGAGTTGGGTGAAAAGGTAGAAGCGCCTAAAGAACCCACGGTTTCGGTCGATGCTGCTACGTTGGATTCATACGTTGGTACCTATCAACTTGCTCCAACCTTTTCGATTGTGATCACAAAAGACGGGAGCAAACTTTTCGGGCAAGCCACGGGTCAACCTAAGTTTGAGCTGTTCGCCGAGTCGAAAACCAAGTTTTACCTTAAAGTTGTCGATGCGCAGATAACGTTTACGAGCAATGCCAAAGGCGACGTGGAGCAACTGATTCTTCACCAAAACGGGAAAGACATGCCAGGAAAACGGGTTCATTGATGGCCTGGTAGGACTTGGAGTTATGTTTTATTAAATGACAATCGTCAAAAGATAATATTTTTGCTTGAATTAGAAAGTTTCACTTTAGGGCAACTTCTATTATCTTTGCTACGTGAAGGGGAATCATAAATACCGTACTGTTATTTTTTACAAGGACTATTTCCAAGAGTTTTTTGTAGAGCAGAAAGACAAAGTGAAAGATAAAATTATCTGGACTTTCGAATTGATTGAGCAACTTCAACGGGTTCCTGAAACGTACTTAAAACACATTGAGAATACAGAAGGTCTTTTTGAAATTAGAGTGCAGGTAGGCAGTAATATTTTTCGAATTTTCTGTTTTTTCGATCAAGGTCAATTGGTGGTTTTAGCCAATGGGTTTCAAAAGAAAACACAAAAGACACCGAAACAAGAAATTGAAAAGGCACTAAGAATAAAGGAAGAATATGAAAACGAAAAAGAGTGATATAATGACACTTGACCAATTCAAGGATAAACATTACGGCAAGCGCGGAACAGCAAAGCGTGATGAACTTGAGGCAGGCTACAAAAACTTTAAAATTGGTGCTCTAATTCACGAAGCCCGACTTGAGAAAGGGTTGACCCAAAAAGAACTGGCTGAGAAAATCGGTACGTCAAAATCCTATATTTCAAAAATTGAGAATAATATTAAAGAAGTACGAATTTCGACACTTCAAAAAATTGTCGAACTTGGTTTTGAAGGAACATTACACCTATCAATAAAACTTTGATAATGAAAGCAAAGTCATAGACTCCAATTCATGGGCAATGCCAAAAGCGAAATAGAGTGACTGATTCTTCACTTGCCCCTTAGCGTTTATTATTTCACTACGTTATCCTACGCCAGCTCTCACCCTTAATTGCACCGGCGAACTAATAAATTAGAACATTCTTAGAGTGAGGAACAATTTTGCACTTTTTTTATTTGCCTGATAGAATACCCACTGTTTTAAGGGGATTCGTGTGAGTTTTCCAAGTTGGCCAAACTCGCGAGCTGTCAGAAAATAGTACGCTGCAATGAAAAAAAGTTTGTTACCTCTCGCAATGGGCGGCTTCGGCATCGGAATGACCGAGTTCGTCATCATGGGCGTTCTGCCTGATATTGCCAATACACTACACATCTCGATTCCGGTCGCCGGTCACCTGATTTCCTCCTACGCGCTTGGCGTGGTATTAGGCGCTCCATTGCTGGTCGGCATTGCCGGAAACTATCCGCCCAAGAAAATTCTGCTGGGCCTGATGGCCATTTTTACAGTCTTCAATGCGCTGTCGGCTTTTGCACCTACTTACGAAATCATGATGTTTACCCGGTTGCTATCGGGCTTGCCGCATGGTGCTTTTTTTGGTGTAGGTGCCGTAGTGGCCAGTCGATTAGCGGGTAAAGGCAAAGAGGCTCAGGCCATTTCTATGATGTTTGCCGGGCTTACAGTAGCCAATATTATCGGTGTACCACTGGGGACCTACATAGGCCATACCATGAGCTGGCGGATCACGTTTGTAATCATTGGCGCTGTTGGTCTGGTTACCCTATTTTGTATTCATAAACTGCTGCCCGTGATGCCAGTCGTGGGTGAATCCAACCTCCGCAAAGACCTGAAACTCTTTACACGGGTAGAGCCCTGGCTGATTCTGGGCATTACGGCCATTGGTACAGGCGGGTTGTTTGCCTGGTTCAGCTATATCGCTCCGTTGTTAACTGAAGTGGCTCATTTTAGCAGTGATCAGCTAATGTGGATTCTAGTGCTGGCAGGTTTGGGCATGGCGACCGGGAATCTGATTTCCGGACGTATCGCCGACCTTATTTCGCCCATTAAGGCCACGGCTCTATTTTTGGCCCTGATGTCCATTTCGCTGGTGGCTGTCTATTTTGTCGCTCCGTTCAAAATACCGCTGCTGGTTATGACTTTCATCACGGGCGCCATCGCTTTCTCACTGGGAGCGCCCATCCAAATCCTGATGATTCGGGCTGCGAATGGGTCCGAAATGCTGGCGTCGTCGGTGAGTCAGGCTGGCTTTAACATTGGTAATGCATTGGGTGCTTTTCTGGGTGGACTGCCCATTGCCGCCGGTCTGGGCTATGCGTCGCCTGAATGGGTGGGGGCTATACTGGCGTTCAGCGGTTTCATGCTGGCTGTGGTCGTGTATTTCAGGCAGAAGAATGCCACCGTCAACGTTACTCAGGATGTGGCTAACGAAGAGGTCGTTGGCTATGAGTTAGCGTCTGGACACTAAGCTAATCAGACAAAAAATTAATCGTCATATTAATGGATTCCGTACCTTACACGGAATCCATTTTTTGTCTTAACTACCTTACCTGCATGAGTTTTCTGGCTATATTTTTTTTGCTGGCGGTTATTATTGTCTACCTCTCCGTCGTTATTGTGCAACAGGGCACAGTGGCCGTTATTACCATTTTTGGGAAATATGCCCGCGTCATGACGCCGGGCTTAAACTTTAAAATCCCGTTTATTGAGTTCATTTACCGGCGCATCTCGATTCAGAATCGCTCCGTTGAGCTGGCGTTTCAGGCCATTACAGCCGACCAGGCTAACGTTAATTTCAAAGCCATGCTGGTCTATTCGGTGCTGAATCAGGGGGAAGAAACAATCAAGAACGTAGCGTTCAAATTCATCGACGAAGCGTCGTTTATGCAGGCACTGATACGTACCATCGAAGGCTCGATCCGTAGTTTTGTGGCGACCAAGCGGCAGTCCGAAATTCTGGCGCTACGTTCCGAAATCATTGAGCACGTAAAATCTCAACTCGATGTCCTGCTCGAAACCTGGGGCTACCACCTCACCGATCTGCAACTGAACGATATTGCGTTCGATGAAGTCATTATGCGTTCCATGGCGCAGGTTGTAGCCTCATCGAACCTGAAAGCGGCTGCCGAAAACGAAGGGCAGGCGCTGTTAATTACGAAAACCAAAGCCGCTGAAGCCGAAGGGAATGCCATTCAGATTTCGGCCGAAGCGGAGAAAAAAGCATCACAATTGCGCGGTCAGGGCGTGGCATTGTTTCGGGAGGAAGTCGCCAAAGGGATGGCCGAATCAGCCAAAGTAATGACCGAAGCCAAACTGGATGCCTCGCTGATTCTGTTCTCGATCTGGACCGAAGCCATCAAACATTTTGCTGAAAACGGAAAAGGAAATGTCATTTTTCTGGATGGCTCAACCGAGGGAATGGAGAAAACCATGAAGCAGATGCTGGCCGTTGAAACCATGAATACGGGGGCTGGTGCTGGTTCGAGCAGTATCATTACGCCCCCGCCAGCCCCAGGGAAGCGGTAAACATAGTGGTCGGTAAACGGTTTATAGTTTACGGTTTTTGGTAGCTGACCGACGTCAACAATCATGCATTTATGACTTTTTGACCGTATACTACAGACCGAAAACCTTATTCACTACGTATGACAAACCTACTTTTCCCCACAGACTTCTCGACCAGTAACGCTGCTGCTCTGGATTGGGTACGACTTTTTGCCCGAAAAACCGGTGCAACCGTTACGTTATTACACGTGTATATGCCTATGATCCCCGACACGACCTTTCCATCTGTGGGCGATACAGGACTGGGCATAATGGCGTCACAGGAAATTGAAGACATTAGTCGCCAGCGATTGAGCGCACTGGCCAGCGAATTGCAGTCGGAAGGCCTGTCCGCCCGCGTTGACTGGCGTATTGGCTCCGTAGAAGATAGTATTTTAGACGCAGCTAAAGATCACTTAGCCGACCTGATCGTAATGGGACGTAGTGATCTGAGCACCTTCTTTGACCGATTGGCGGGTACGTCTGTCACTGAAGTCGCCGATGAAGCGCGCTGCCCGGTATTGATTGTGCCAACCACACCCGAAGGACACGCCATTCGACCGGCGCAGGTACATACGATTGCCTATGCGATGCAGCCCCAGACCACAAATGCGCAGGTAACCTTTCAGACTGAATCGATCGTAGAGGCTTTTGACGCGAAGCTCGTTATATTGACTGAGGATCAGATGGATACAACGCATGCTGACCTGATTGTGATGCAACTGTACCCACAATCAGGCTTCCTGGATAAATTATTTCACCCGAATCACACGGCTGGCTTAGTCGAAAAGTCAGATGTGCCGGTGTTGATTTATCACGAAAAAGAATAAGACGAACAGCTGAGGCCTTATAGCCGGGCCGCCGGAACGGTTTCAAAACTGCTCTGGCGGCCCGGCTATAAGGCCTTTATGTCAACTGCATGACAAGACGGTTTATGGTGAACCGGAAAATTGCAGGAGTTAGCAATAAAGCACAGTGTGTTAGCCTGCTGGTGTAATGCATTGGCTTTCTCCACCATCGATGGCTCCGCGACAATAACAACCGGATACAGTGTAACCTCACTAAAGTGCCCGCCACCATCTAGTGTCTCAACCATTGTGCCCGTAGCTGTATCGGTATAGTCAAGAACGACAACGCCCGCTACAGCACACAAATGCAAATACGATAGCATGTGGCAGCTTGACAGTGAGGCAACCAGCAACTCCTCCGGATTATACCTGGTCTTGTCACCCCGAAACGATGGGTCCGATGAGGCCAGAATCTCTGGCTTATTTTCGGCTGAGATCGTATGGCTACGTTCATAGGAGCGATAACTATTCGTTCCCGTTCCGGTGTTGCCCGTCCAACGGGTTGTTAATGCGTACTGGTGTTCTCTGGCCATACTGTATGCTGGTTATTTGTCAATGTCTGATCGTCGGGCTTCCATTTCGTTAGCCGTCGCATCCGCGTTTTCATTTCCTTGCTGACGTAGTTCGGAGATGATGTTTCTGTAATTTTTGTCATCGCGATTTTGACTCAGTTTGGCAGTCCCCTGTAGGCTGTCAATGGTCATTGTAAACGCAACAACACCCCGCATTTCCTTTCGCACGTATCCCTCGGTCATGCTGTCGACAGACACAGGACATTTTGAATGGACTTCATATTTATCTACTTGCTGGCGCAACAAGTCCAGCGTTTCGTCCTCGGTCAATATACGCGTTCGGCCCGTAATTTGCACCGACAGATAATTCCAGGTGGGTACGTTAACGTGATCATACCAGGAGGAAGAAATGTAGCTATGAGCGCCCGAAAATACGGCCAGTGCCGGTGTGTCATGACCCAGCAATTTCCATTGTGAGTTGGCTTTGGCCAAGTGCCCGGTCAACTGAAACTGCCCGTCGGCGCTGGGTAGGAGTTCGATAGGCAAGTGTGTCGCAACCGGAACGCCATCGTCGCCAGTCGTAATCAGCAACGCAAATGAGTGATCCCGCACGAACTGAAACAACGTATCGCGGTCGGTTTCCTGAAAGATTTTGGGTGTGTACATGGTAGGAGCGTGAATGGTTAATTATCAATTAGTTTCCTTTGTCAACCGCCATCCGTACGGTCAGGCTGGTCAGAATGCCCGCCATAACCCATTTTTGTGGCTGGATGTAGGCCGATCGGGTCTGAAACCAATGTGCCATTCGAGCCTCGGATAAAACAATAAACAGGTTCACCGTGGCACTTGACAGGATCAGTTGAGCGTTGGTCAGGAATCCCATCTGAAACAGCTGCCGATTTGAATCGAGCGTGTTCAACTCAAATTTCGGTATACAATAGTTCTACAAGTCTCCTGATAAATAATCGGGCAGTGGTGTTTCCATGCTATTTTCTGCCGAAACTGGCGCCAGGCGGACGGTTTGCAGTGGAATCACGCCCGCCCAGGTAGGCAGGTCTTCATCTTCAGGATCATCATTTGGGCCACCCATGCGCACTTTGGCCGAGGCTTCAGCCAGCGAAAATGCCAGCACGGTTGTTCTGCGCATTTCGCTGTCGGTCGTTGGACGAAGGTCGTCCCAGCGGCCCGGAATCAGGTGGTCTGTAATCAGCGCCAGTGCTTCCATGCGCTCCGCTTCATCCATCACTTTTTCGGCCTGGGCGAAGATAACCACCGACCGGTAATTAACCGAGTGATGGAAGGCCGATTTCGCCAAAACAAGACCATCGGCCAGCATAACCGAAATGCAGGCCGTGCCACCCTGCTCGATGGTACGAATAAAATGACTCCCTACCGAGCCGTGAATGTAAAGTTTATCACCCTTTCGGGCGAAGGCCGTTGGAATCGCCATTGGTTGTCCTTCAAGGACGTAGCTGACGGTGCAGAAGAGGGCTTCGTCCAGAATAGGATGGATCGTTTCGGCGTCGTAATGAGCACGTTTGGCTGAACGACTGGGCGTTGTGCGGGCAGTTTGCATGGATTTACTTGCTTTTTGTACGTCAAATGTCTTGCTTTAGTGGTCTATGTAAATCGTCCAGTTTTAATAATTCACCTAGTCCGGTTATGGTCCCGTTTAAGTCATTGATCCAGCTTGATAAAGCGTCCAATACGCCCATCTTCGTTCAGTTGAGTAATCAACTCGGTCAATTTATACGTACTGGGTTATTGACGCCGGGGCAGCGATTACCCGGTACGCGTCAACTGGCTGAGCTGCTCGATTTAAATCGACAGACTGTTGTAGCGGCCTACGACGAAGGGTTAGCACAAGGCTTGCTCGAAAGCCGGACAGGCAGTGGTACGTATGTAGCAACGCACTTTCCTGAAATTCGCCCGCAACGGTTGGACATTGAAGCACGCGACCCGGCAATAGGTATGCCGTCTGCCGAACATTCGCCCGGTAACCAACCCGGCTATCCATTTGACTCACTCGATTTTCTGGTTCGACCTGTATTGACGCAATCCGTTGGTTTACATTTAGATGATGGTTTTCCCGATGTTCGACTGGCACCGATGGAGGAATTGAGCCGGGCCTATCGTTCCTATTTTCGCTGGGGCAATCCGCAGCAGCACTTCGGTTACGGCGACACAAAAGGCCATTTGCTGCTACGGGAACAGCTTTCAATACATCTGAACGAAACGCGTGGTCTGCAAACAACACCCAATAACATACTCATTACGAGGGGTAGTATAATGGGTCTTCACCTGGTTAGTCAGGTTTTACTACGTCCGGGCGATATAGTGGTGACGGGGGAGACAAACTGGGCGGGAGCCGGGATGAATATTCGAAAAACAGGTGCAACCTTACTCACCGTCCCGGTTGATCAACACGGCATGAATGTCGATGCGCTTACTGTCCTTTGCAAGAATCAGCGGGTCAGGATGGTGTTTGTAACGCCCCATCACCATTATCCAACGACCGTAACCCTACGGGCGGATCGACGTGTTCAGTTGCTTCAACTGGCTGAACAATATGGATTCGCCATTCTGGAAGATGACTACGATTATGATTTTCACTACCTGAGCCGCCCGATTCTGCCGCTGGCCAGCGCCGACCGTCAGGGTATGGTTGTGTATGTCGGGTCATTAACGAAATCGGTCGCCCCCGCTTTCCGAATTGGCTATGTCGTGGCTCCCACGGCGCTCATCGATGAACTGGCCCGTCTTCGACGCATCATTGATCGGCAGGGCGATCCGATGCTCGAATTTTCTATTGGTCAGTTACTTAAAACCGGCGATCTGAAACGACACTTTCGCAAGGCACTACGTACCTATCACGCTCGTCGCGACCGATTCTGCGAATTGCTGACAACAGAATTATCGGATACTATACACTTTACAAAGCCCGATGGTGGTATGGCCGTTTGGGCTTCGTTCGATCCCGCGATTGATATGGATGCACTGGCACAGCGAGCAGCCAGCAAAGGGCTATTTCTGTCGAGTGGGGTAGGGCATAATCCGCCCGGTCAGCGGCTCAACGGAACGCGACTGGGTTTCGCATCGAGTACAGAAGAGGAACTGGAAAAGAGTGTGATAGTACTGAAAAGCGTTATTTGATAGTATCACGAACTTCAATTAGCTCTAAAAATGGACTTTAGCCCGTGATCCCTTACTTAATATTCAATTTCTTCGTCGTCGAGCAATTGCTTGATATTCAGAATGCAACCACCCATTATGGTAATATTCTCCGACCAGTTCACTACGTACCAGGTTGGATCATTGCGGTCAATAACATAGACTTTCTGAGCGGCTGTAATGACCCAAATCACTTTTTCTACGCCGAAGTCGATCAGTTTCTGAGATTTCTGAATAAGGTAACCGTCCAGTTGGCCTTCAAAGTCAGATACGTCCGCTTTAATATCGACTTCGATTACGATTTTAGGCGGTACGTCGAAATATTTCCCCTTGAGTTTGCCTACTTTTTCTTTTTCAAAGATGACTAGATCATTGCCCAAATTATCATTCTGTGCTAAGTGAAGGCCTGATTCGTTTGAGCTGATCAAATACTTTTTTCGGTTGATTGTGTTGCCAATATATAAACCTAATAAATAAACCAGAACTCCCTGTAAATCAGAACATGATATAACTTCTTCGATGGTCTTTTTTCCTGCCAGCACATCCTGATAGCCTCGATAATAAACCGGTTTACCCTGCCATGTTTCATAGACAAGAGCAGGTGGAATGTTGCGGGCAGAAATACGACCAGTCCGCTGGCGTGGTTTTTTCTCAGCAACTATATTCATAACGGCATTTAATTTAATTCTTAACAAGATTAACGAAAAAGAGGCAGACTGGCAAGCCGAGTTAAAACCTTCCCCGCCATACTTTATACGCCTTCGGCATACATACCGCGCAGGGGCGATACCCTTGCGCAATAGCCTCCGTTTCATCCCGAAAAAAGACCCGATTTTCGGAATTCATACGCTTGCCCGCCCGGCAATTGAGCTGCCCATAGATTTTGCTGGGACGGTGACCACCTAGCGTAATGGCTCTACTTTTCACCAACGTAACGAGTATTCGCAGTTGACCATAGCGCGTTGGGCCTAAATCGAGGTGACGAATCATGCCGCATCATGAAAAATCAGGCCGAGGTTTACCCGAGTGCCATGTTTGACTTCACTAACGCCATGTCGCATGGTCACGCGATAATACCCCCGGCTTCCTTTTACGGGCCGAAACTTGGTCGTAAAAATCAGAATCTGGCCTTGTTCCGGTCGCAAGACAATCGGTTTTGACTGCATACGAGGACGCTGTTCAAGTAGTACAAACTCGCCACCAATATAGTCCTGATCCGGTTGATTTAGAAACAGAACTGCCTGAAATGGGAAGTACAGCTCACCATACATATCCTGATGCATCGCGTTCCAGTCACCGGCGCCATATTTCAGGATCAGGGGTGTTGGACGAGTTTGCCCGGCTGTATGACAGGTCGCTAACCATTCGTTCAGCTCATTCGGGTAACGTAATGATATCCCTAATTTTTCGTTCCAGTCGTTGGCAACAGACGCGATATTCGTAAATAATTCATGGCGAAGCGCATCGACAACGGGCGGCAGCGGATAATTAAAATACTTGTATTCACCACTGCCATATCCATGATTTTGCATCACAATGGCCTTCCGGTACAGGCTCGCTTCATCGAATAGATTGGCCACTTCCTGGCATTCACTGCTGGATAGGAGGGACGGTAATAAAGCGAAACCCGTTTCTGAGAGGGTATTTTGGTACGTCGGCCAGTCGAGAGTGAGTTGTTTCATAGTGATTAAATGTCATAACACAGGGATCACAGAGGAATCACGGAGATACACAGAGTTTTTTGATAAATTTCTTTACGTATCTCCGTATTTTCTCTCTGTGATCTCTGTGTTTAAGCTACTTTTCAACGCGGGCGGCTTCCCAGCCTAACATGGCTTGCTTACGCTCGACTCCCCACCGATACCCGCCAAACAGACCGGTTTTTTTAATGACCCGGTGGCAGGGAATCAGATAGCCAACGGGGTTGCTACCGATAGCCGTTCCAACGGCACGCGAAGCCGTAGGTTGTCCAATAGCTTCAGCAATCTGATCGTAGCTAGCCAGTTGCCCTTCAGGGATTTTTAACAGCGCTTCCCACACTTTGAGCTGAAAGGCCGACCCGCGTAGTAGAATCGGTAGTTGCTGGGCCGGTTTGGTGTTTAACGCTACGTTGGTTGCCGGAAAAATCTGATTGGCCAGCGATTGCACGGAAGCTGGTTCATACCGTAGCGCGACTTCGGGCCAGGCGGTTTTTACAATCATTTCGGGTTCGTCGCCATCGCTCAGGAAGTGCAGCAGCGCAATTTTATCGGCAACGGACGTAGCATTGATAGCTCCCAGCACATAGGGACCGAATGGACTGTCGAATAGGCCATACGAAAGCGTAAGCCCGGAACCTAACTGCTTAAACTGGCCAGGTGTTACGCCCTCAATGCTCACGAACAGATCGTGTAATCGACCCGTGCCGGAAAGTCCGGCATCATGGGCTGCGTCGGTCAGGGGAGCGCCGGTACGTAGTCGGGTTTTGGCATGTTCGAGCGTCAGGTACTGCCCAAACTTTTTGGGGCTAACACCCGCCCATTCTGTGAATAACCGCTGAAAATGAAACTCACTTAGGTTTGCTTTCTCAGCCAGTTCGCTCAGAGAGGGTTGATCCCGGAAATTGGTCGTTAAGTGCTCAATGGCCTGGGCAATTTGCTGATAGGTGTATGTGCTGTTGGTGTTCATGGTATTCGTGTTGTTTGACCTATACAAATGTCGCCAGAACCCCAGCCCTTACAAACCCGATTCTTGCGGAGTTTGGACTTGATAACAGAGCCGCCAGAAAGTGGTACTATTGCTTTCCTGTAACTTCTTGGTAGGTTGCAGGGGTAAATTTAACGGGTTAGAACCCTGTTCGACTACTGTCAGGAAACACATAATGGAATTATCAACAATACGTCAACTTGACCAATGGATGACCGAAAATTGCTATAACGATACGTATGCCGTTGGAAGCCGAAGTATTCACGAAGGGTATGGTCTCAGCCAGTCAGGTAGCCAATACGTTTGGTATTACACAGAACGTGGTGAATGCCAGAATCTACACTATTTTCTAACAGAACAGGAAGCCGTTGACTTTGCTTTCAAAACAATAACGGCCGACAAATTCGCCAACCGGCATCTCGTCGGTTTCATAAAAGATAAGGCATCAGAAACGGAATTAGTAGCTGAACTTGACAAAAGAAACGTAGTGTTTTGGAAAGATGACATTCCTTACGGCGGACTTACTGACAGAAGAACCAGAATCTTTGTGTTCGGATGCGATGTTGAAAGGGTTTTAGATTTGCAAACGAAGTATGACATTCGATCATAAGCGCAGCTGACATACTGAATCCATCCATTTACAATTATCGAAAATCAATGCTCAGGCACCGACGCACCCGATTGTAACATGCCGACAACGATCAGGTATTGGGCGGCAGCGTACGTACTCATAATCCAGAAGGCAGCCCCACTGAGAGGATGCAGGAACTTGTCAATGGCGATGAGTGAATCGGATAGAATGAACAGCAGGGCCCCCATGACAACCCCGCCCGCATAAGGCAGACTCCGCCGTTGGGTAGAGAGAAGTCCCATGGTACTCAGGCAAATGACGTAGAATACAACGGGCCACCACAAAGCCGTCAGGGATGGGTTACTATCGAACGTGGGTTTGAGTACGACCAGAAACGTACCGGAATAGAGGGCAAACAGCGTCGCGTTAAGCAACAGCGAGCGCCGATTACTACGCAGTTCATTCTGGCGTGTAGATTGCCAGAAAACCACACTATAGCACACTTGCATCACCAGAAAGGCCCCCAGTCCTGGCGCGAATAAATCAACTTCTTGGATCATCAGAAAAACGTCGCCTGCCAGTGCGAAAACCATCCCGACCAGCAACCAGCGGATAGACATGGGTGCACCCATTGACCGATAACATTGCCAGCCGTAGAGTAGCAACAACGCCATAATCAACGGTTTACAGCCGTAATGCAGGATGCGGATAGACAACGTATCGCCCACTATTTCGAGCAACGTAACGATGGCGAACGTAAGCGTGAAGATGTGGGTGGGTTTCGCAGACATGACCGTTAGAATGGGTGGCCGAAGGTAGCCAAAACTAACTAAATGCCTGCGAACAGGGTTGGGCGGTCGAACGGCTAACCAGCAACGAAATAAAACCATTTGCCCGTCAGGACGTTTATCCTATATTATTTAACCAAAACAAATCCAATGGACAAGTTACAGAAGCTCGAGTTGATGAATAAAGTTGTCAATGAGTTGGAAGACTTACAGAACAGCCAGACAGCCTTGATCGAAAAAATCGGTAAGATTGAAGTCGATAACATGAACGGCTTGAACGACTCGCGTCTGGAAAAAGATTTGGGTGACATGCATTCGAAGATTGCCGCCAACCTGGATGCAATCACCAGTATCTTTGCTTACTTCGAAACCAAACGTGACGAATACAACGAGAAAAATCGTTCCGCCATTGAAGCCATCGAAGCAGCCGCAGCCATTGAAGCCGCTAACTAGATACGAAAGTTAGTCCATAATCAAAAAAGGGAATCTGATTCAGATTCCCTTTTTTGATTATGCTACGTAAAAGCGATAAAGCGAAATGTCTTTGTATCACTACGATCGTTAATGAAGCTATACGAGCGTAAAATCAACTGATCGTTTACAATCTCGCCCATATAACCAACCACGCCTTCTGCTGAAACCACCGCAAAATGGAGCTTTTCCTCCCGGTCATCCCGGTAAGGCATTCCATGGTAATAAAGCCCCTTAGAGTTTGCTGGATTTTCTTTGTGAAACCACGTAGTAAGCTGATCGGGTGTTCCGGACGAAGTTACCTGGATAACAAATCCGTCTTCATAAAAACGCAGATAGCTAAAATAACTGATTTCCGTTGAATCAATCCAGGGCTTATCGGATATGTATAAGCCGTTATATCTCAGCATGCTGGAGCTTTTGTGGTAAGCTAACCAGGCGGATTTGTTCGTTGCCGGATTAGATTCGGCGAAGGTAGCCGCTTTCGACAACCAGGCAAAACCGTTAGCTAAATGCCCTTGTTTGGCGTAGTCGGAGACTACACCAAACAAGGGACTGGAACGCCAGCTCAGTATGCCAAACGGCTAAGCCTGTTCAGGCGAATCGCGCAGATGACGAAAGACTTTGTGATCGGCGTAGAACGTACCACCCGGAAGGACCGACGCCAGCAACGCCAGTAGTGTTTTGCCTAACGGCCAGCTATACTCAGTCTTTGCCTGAATAACAGTCAGTAAGTACAGAATGAAAAGTAACCCGTGAATTGGGCCAACAATTTCAACAACTTCGGGATGACCACCCATGCGTTTCAGAGGAACGCCAACAAACAGCAATACTAAAAAGGAAATACCTTCAGCAAGACCTACGGTGCGTAGTCGAATTTTGGGCGAGTTGAAAAAATGCATAGTATACAAGTTACTTAATTAAAACAAACGAATCCAGGGGCGGGTCACTAAAGGCGAAAACGGCCACGGTATAGCCATCAGGATACTAACGAGACCAATGGTAAAATAAATGGCTGTGGTTTTGAATTTCTGTTGGTCGTTTTTCAGTCGCTTGGCCGTACTCGATCCCACCGTTATGACAACCACGGCGATGAGCATCAGACTGATGTGAATCAGGCTGAAAAAAGGAAACTCAATAGCCTCGCCAAAGCTCGGGCGAAATTTCCAATAATAGCTGATTATAGGGCTGATTGTGTAAAGATAGATACCAACGAGCAGTTGTATATGTGCAATTGACGTAGCCACAACACGTAGCGTCTGATCGGAAGGGCGATAGGAGCGGGGATGTAGCCAGCCCGAATAAGCACTCACCAGCGTGGTCAGCAAACTCCCTAACACAAGCCAGCGCATGAAACTGTGAATCACTAAAATAATCTGATACAGCATGCGCAATAGTAGCTAGAATTCAGCCGCAAAGATCAGCTTGCGCCCTCGTTATTCATTCGTTCATACCCGGCCAAGATTGGTATGTATCAATCATTAGCTCCGGCGCACTGGCGTCTGAAAGCGATTGGACTAACCCTGGCATATCGCCTGAACACTTTGCCAAAATTAGACTGGTCATCGAAACCCAGTTCGGCGGAAATCTGAGCAACAGTTAAGGTTGATTGAAATAGAAGAACTTTAGCTTCCAGTACAATACGTTCGTCAATCCAGATCGATGGTGATTTGCCAGTACGTGCTTTTATTACTTTGTTGAGGTAATTGGGCGTTACGTTCAGTTGGCTGGCATAATCTGTAACAAATCGCTGTTGACGGACGTGTTTAGCCACTAAGTCCATAAACTGTTGCACCAACCGGTCTCCGGCGTCTACTTTGCTGGATGTCGAGCCGATATACGCCCGGTTGATTTCGGTAAGTAGCGCCAGCAGATAGGGGCGGATAAGATCGGTTTGGGTTGCCCCATTTTCCGTGTATTCAGCCGTTAGTCGGGCGCAGACAGCCGTCATGTGACCGGTTTGTGTATCGGTCAGCGATACGAGCGAATTGCCGGTCAGTTTCATGAAGTCAAGTTCTTTCTCACCAATGGCGCTCAAGTATAACTCATTGCTGAAGAAGCACATAAAGCCGGTCGTGTCTTCCCCAATGGTGGACAGGGAAAAAATCTGTGAGGCTGGAATAACCACTAACTCATTCGCCGAAAGTATGTAGTTAGTATACCCAACCGTCATTTCAAGTTGCCCTTTTGTGACGAGAAACAGAACGTGATTATTGGTACGTCCGGGGGGTAATGGCAGTTTGATAACCGGGCGGGCGTATTCCAGTGGAGCGATGATAAATTGGTTGAAATCCGGCCGAAACCGGTCTTCCCACGATTCATCCTGTATAAGAAACCGCTCCCGAGCCATGCTCGGACTGATGGCAGGAAAGTGCGATTCGCTGTTCATGGCTAGTAAAGCAGTTTACTTGCCCGAAATGGACTATCCGCGGCTTGCAATAGCTTAGCTTTCAGGCGTAGATTATATCCCGGCCGATCACTTAGAAACTTGCGCACCAACTGTGCCGTTTCGGGCGTCTGGTAATTCGACAGCGTTGAGCGAAGCCAGGATTCGGGGAAGAAAATATCACCCGTTCGCTGAATTTCCTCCAGCAAGTCCAGACTCTTGGGCAGGTATTTCGCGGAGGTTGCCATACGTAGTGGATGGTGCAGGTAACCCAGCGCGGCCGTTACCCAGGCTTCATGTTCGCGGTTTGTCTCGCTGGACAGGGAGGCAAAAAAGGCGTCGCGCTCGGCTACGTTGCCCGACAGGGCAGGCATCATAAATTCCAGTCGTTTCCGGCGATCGGGGTTTTTGATTCGGCTCAATTGCTTCATCAGAATGCCTTCGGCGGGATAATCGCGGACGGCCAGTGAGAGCGCCAGTGATGTGTAATCGTCTTCCGTGAGCGTCACGCCCGCAGGCGCTTTCTGCTCGTTCCAGATAGCGTAGAGTCGATCTTGTGCCGCCCGACTGAGGGCGATGTTCTGATACAAGCGAAAGAGAAGTTTCTTCTTGCCGGCAGCGGTTTCCTTTTCCATCGCCTGCCAGGTTTCCTGCTCAACAGACGTAGCCAGCGTAGCCCGGTTTTCGGGTCGGGTAAAATTCCAGACAATGTCCGACAACTGATTGGTCAACAGGCGCAGATTCAATTCTTCCGGCTCGTTTCCCAACAGGTTTTGATACGTAGCGGCCAACTGTGCAGGGCTGGCACCTTGTCCCGTCAGCATTGTTTCGTGGAGGTTAATATAGGCGGAAGCCCGCGTAACCGGGTTTTTCAACGTTGCCAGTTTTGACATCATGGCCGTATCGACCGGAAACAGGCCATAGCCTTGACCCGACGAGTTGAACACGACAAATAAAGGAGCGGGCTTACCAACGGCATCGGGAAGCGAAACCTGTGGCCCGTTCATAGTCACGGTCAACTCATCAACATGATCGGGATAGACCAGCGCAACTTCGAAACCCTGCGGCCACAGTCGTTTAGACCCATCCTCACCCGTTTGCGAAATGACGAGCTTGCTGATTTCGCCGTCCTGTTTATCAAGTTGATACGTGAATTTCGGTCGGCCCGTTTCGTTGACCCAAATGTGGTTCCAGGCAGCCAGGTCGGCAGGCGTTCGGGCATCCAGGATGGCAATCAGATCGGTCCAGCTTGCATTACCGAATGCGTATTTTTTGAGGTATTCGCGCAGTCCGTCCCGGAGTACTGTTTTGCCTACTAGCCGTTCCAACTGGCGCATCATGATGGGTGCTTTGTGGTAGATGATACCGCCGTAGAGCGAACCGGCTTCCTGTAAATTCGCGAGCGGTTGCCCAATGGGATTGGCGCCTTCGGTGCGGTCAACGGCATAGGCAGCCGGAAAATGATCGACCACAAACTGGAGATCGTAGTTGGCGTCGGGGGTCGACACCTCCATAATCTTGTCGGCGACGAAGTTAGCGAACACCTCTTTTAACCAAACATCCTCGAACCAGCGCATGGTGACCATATCGCCAAACCACATGTGCGCGGTTTCGTGGGCAATCACATGCGCGCGGGACAGGCGTTGATCGCGGGTGGCGCCATTGTCCAGAAACAACGCCGACGATTTATAGTCAATCGCCCCAACGTGCTCCATGCCCCCGTATTGAAAATCGGGAATGGCCACAAAATCGAACTTCTGAAATGGATACGGAATTTGTGTGTAGTCTTCCAGAAACGTCAGCGCATCGGCATGGAGTTTAAATAACAAAGGCATACTCAATCGAATCTTCGACGTATCGGTTTCCCGATGCAGAAGCGTCATCGGGCGCTTGTTCTCTACCTGGGACACAGCCGTGAATTTTCCCGCCACGAATGAGAACAGATACGTCGGCTGGATATTGGAACGCCCGAAGTTGACGGTTTTTCGGCCGCCCTGCACCGTAGAGTCCTGTAGTGGCGCGTTTGTCATGGCCTGCCAGCCCGCTGGAACGGTCAATGTGAGCTGAAACGTGGCCTTTAAATCGGGCTGATCGAAGCACGGAAAAACCGTACGGGCGCGGTCGGGCACGAGCAGTGTATAAAGGTATTCGTCATTTCGATTAAGCGACAGATTACCAGCGGTGAAGCTGATCGAAATTGTGTTTTTTCCGGCGGTCAAAAAAGCAGTAGAAACTAACAAATGCTCGCTCTCAAACACTATCGGAATGTTCTTGTTATTGATGGCAATAGCTTGTATATGAGTACGTTCTTCTTTAAAGTCCAGCTGAAGCGGGTCCGTTGTTTTCTTCCAATTGAACGTAATGGTTTCTGCGGCAGCAATGGGCTGGTTTTTCTGCGCTGGAATGTCGAACTTTAGTGCATAAGCCAATTGGCTGAGTGCTTGTTTCCTCGCCCTGGCCAGTGTTTGCGATACCCCCGTTTCGACCGGCAACGGGCTGGCATGAATTGGGGGTTGGATAAACGACATGGCAACGAGGAATATAAGAAGTACAGCAATACCGTAACGAGTGAGTTTGAAAGAGTTCCAGACCATTGGCAGGTTGTGATGAATGTGTAAAAATCGCTGAAATGGCAACACTTTACCAACAAATCAATAAACTAAAATCGGTCTGGTAGTGAGTAAGCATCGTTGGGTCAACAATCCGGTACACTATGAAACAGCCGCTATCTTTTCTACTTATACTGCTGGCAATTACGGGCCAGATTTCGGCCGCATGGGCAAATGCCATCCTGATTCCGATGGACGATCAGCAGGCGAACCATTTGAAAGCCTATGGTATCGCCTACAAGGTGTTGAAAGACGAGCAGGACGTTGACTGGCTATTGAACTATCGGGGCGGCAGTTTCATGGTGAAGCAAACGGCGGCTATTGAAACGGAGTGCCGGGTTCGGGGTGTTTCATTCGAGACGATTTCAGATTCCAAAGCGGCATCCATCAAGCAGCAATTGTCTGATCCTGATGTGAATATGAATGTAGTGACACTTCAGAAAGCGGCTAAAATCATCGTTTATTCGCCTATAAAAGTAAGTCCGGCTGAGTTTGAGAATACGGATGCCGTACTGCTGGTACTTACTTACGCCGAAATTCCTTATGAAGTTGTTTATGATGAGGAGGTGCTAAAGGGCGATCTGGCTAAATACGATTGGCTACACCTGCACCACGAGGATTTCACGGGTCAATATGGCCGGAACATGCATCGGCAGTCGCTCACCGATATTAAAGTTCAGGAGGATATTGCTAAGAAATATGGCTACTCAAAAGTGTCGCAGATGAAACTGGCCGTGGCCAAGGGCATCAAGGCATTCTGTGCCGGTGGCGGCTATCTGTTCGCTATGTGTTCAGCGGCCGAAACACTCGATATTGCGCTGGCGGCCGAGGGTGTCGATATTGTGGGAAGCAGCTACGACGGTGATGGCATGGACCCCAATGCGCAGGAAAAACTTGATTTTACCAAAACTTTTGCGTTCGGCAATTTTACGCTCGAAGCCGACAATGGTTATCGGGGTTTCTCGACCTTCTCCGACATCAACTCTGCTGGCGGACGGGGGTACGATCAACCAGGCGGATTTTTCGAATTGTTTAATTTCTCGGCCAAATGGGACGTCATTCCGTCCATGCTTACGCAGAATCACGAGTCGATCATCAAGGAATTTTTCGGCCAGACGACGGCCTTCCGCAAAGGGGCTGTTAAGCCAAGCAGTTTAGTGATGGGCGAAGGTAAAACTTCCGACCGATACCTCTATGGCGAAATGGGTCGTGGACAGTGGACGTTCTATGGTGGTCACGATCCCGAAGGCCTACGCGGTGGCGGGGGATTCCGCAACCCCACCGACCTGAATCTGCATCCGCACTCACCCGGTTACCGGCTCATCCTGAACAACGTACTGTTTCCATCGGCCCGGAAGAAAAAGCGCAAAACGTAGGTTAATGAATAATTAAGTAATCCTCGCTTATTGGTTTGCATTAAAAGCACTGAAGTTGATGCTTAACTTTCCACCCACATTCGTCAAACAGCGATTCAGGGCATAGGCTAAATCATCATTAGTCAAATAATCCTCGGGCCTCAACCACCCCCCTTTCAGATGTCGCCATAAGGTTTCGGCAAGGTTGAGATGGGGACAGTAGACAGGCAGGAAAAACAAATATAGCCCTCTGGCTTCCCAAATCGGCCGCATCATTTGGATGTAGCCCGCTGTGTGAATCCGGGCATTGTCCAACACAACCACCGTCGAGCGATGAATCAACAACGAAAGCTTATCGAGTTGCTCG
>NZ_FOLQ01000046.1:0-8349 GCF_900112365.1 Spirosoma endophyticum
CTAACTTTTTAAACCATAAAGCAAAGAGAATCAGATCACTAACTAACGAGGGTAGTTCAAATGACGAATTATGTACTTTTCTGCAGAACTACCCACCGTTATTTTGACGGTCTGGCTTCTATGAAAACCACCACCTCGAACATTTACTCAAGCACACCGAGCGGGCCGGCCATGAGGTACATGAGCGGCTTAGTATCATCTTCATCGATCCGGAACTTATTAGCGAGTCGGTGCCCCATGACCATAAAATCATTGATCAAGAGTTAAAAAACTACCCCATTCACCTCCAACAAGGCATGACCACCTTGTATCTTCGGGAAATTTGAGCCGTAAGCACCAAAGGCAGCACTAATGAGAAAATGGATGTGGGTGGGTTGGCTGGTCCTGAGTACCCTGGTAGAGGTAGCGGGCCAACAGCCCGGTTTTATTCGCGATAGTTTAGAGACCTATATTCTAAAAGGAATGGCCGATTGGCAGATTCCAGGACTAGCCTTAACGATTGTAAAGGATGGCCAGGTCGTCATTCAGAAAGGATATGGGGTACAGCAAGTCGAAGAACCGGGCGCAACACCGGCCAAAGTGGATGCCCATACGCTCTTTTTGATTGCTTCAAACACGAAGTTATTTACCGCAACGGCCCTGGCTAAGCTGCACGAGGAGAAAAAACTGGATCTGGATAAACCCCTTACCCAATATTTACCCGACTTTGCCCTGTATGATCCAGCCGCTAGCCGACTGGTCACCATTCGGGATTTACTGTCCCACCGCTTGGGCACGTCGAGTTAACAAGGCGATTTTGGGCTGTGGAATAGTACTTTAAGCCGCCAGCAGATCATGCACCGTATGCGGTACCTGCCGCCCCGGTATCCCTTCCGGACCACATTCGGCTATTCCAATGCAGCCTATATGACCGCCGGCGAGATCATCCCTAAAGTAACGGGTCTACCCTGGAGTGAATACGTGGAAAACGTGATTCTAAAGCCTTTGCACATGGACCATACCTACATGCGGACTGAGGGCATTTCCCTAAAAGACAACCTGGCCAAACCCTATACGGTCTGCTGTAACCCGGAAGGCCGGTTGACGCGCTTACCCCTGGATCAGCTGGACAATTTAGGCGCCGCTACGGGCATGGTCTCCAATGTCAGCGACCTGACCAAGTGGTTACTACTCCAAACCGATAGTGGTCGGGTGGATAACAAACGGATTCTGCCCTGGTCCGTACTTAACCAGACGCGTCAGGCAAACACGATTGTATCGACTCAAAAACATCCGTTTTTTCCCCTTAAGTATCAGTTCTATTGCCTAGGCGTGGGCTTACTCGACTACGCGGGTTATACCACCTTCGTGCACTCCGGCGGGGCCTTCGGGTATCATACCAATGTAGCCTTTGTCCCCGAACTGAAGTTAGGGTTTGCCATTTTGACCAACCAGGATGCCAACAAGTTTTACGAAGCGTTACTATGGCAAATTTTAGATGCCTATATGCAGGTTCCTTACACCAACCGGCATCAGTATTTCTTTGACAAGGCAAGGGTGGGAGAAGCCCAAAACCAAGCACGTCTGAAAGCCATGAACCAGCGCGTCACCCAACAGACGCCCCTGCCCCTACCGCTTACGGCGTATACAGGTACCTATACCCATCCTCTGTACGGCACCATAACGATCCAAGCCGATAAGGGGCCCCAAACCAACGAACGTTTACGGGTCTATTTTCAGCATCACCCCGGCTTGACGGCCCAGTTGGAGTACATGGATGGGCAGGCCTTCCGGCTGACGTTTTCAAACCCACGTTGGGGAATTACCGCCGTCAACTTTAGGATTGCCAATCAGCAGGCTGAACAAGTCGAGATCCGGGTGTCTGATTTCGTGGATGCGGAGCCTTACCTATTTCGTAAACAGTAGGTAGAGGTAACGGGCACAGGTAGAGTACATATAGGGGTACTTGACACAGTTGGGATGGTCTGTCGGAGAGGAAGAGAATCGCCAGTTGAAATAAGTAGTGGCCGTCCTGAGCCTGGACAAACAGATCCTTCAGGATGTGCTCAAAAAAAGCTTTAACCAGGCCGATTTCTATGGGTGGGTCGCTTTGCCATTTGGTACCGCAACGGCGGAGCGACCCCATGTTGTATTCCTCTGAAATAGAGTCAAGCTATTTCAGAAGAATACAGTATTGAAAGTTTTTGTTACTTGCTTCAGGTTTTCTTTCTAACAGACTAGACTATGAAACTTAGACTTATCACCACTATCGTTTTGACGGCTTGCTCTTGCTTATTTTTTACTGCTTGTCATAAAGAAGGATCAGGAATTACGCCATCAGAACCTTTACATTTAACAATCAACGAAAAATCTCATTTTGAAGCTAAACCCCTTGTCTTAATAGATGGTGTTGAAATTGATGATATTAAAAAGGTCAAGATTAATCCTAGTGATATAAAAAGCATGACTGTTTTAAAGTCGAGTCCAACCAATAATCTGGTTGACACGTATGGTATAAAAGCAAAAGATGGTGTGATTCTGGTCAGCACTAAGGGAAATGAATAATTACACCATCATAAATAAAGTACGATGCCTAATTTTATTTCAGTTCGGAAGCCTGGACTCGTTCAGTACAATAAGCCGCAACGGCGGACAGTGACTTTTCATTTAAAGAGTCAAGCATTCTTTTTCCGACCTGGCGACCGTTCGATTGGAAAGGTATCTAAGAAATGAGCTTACTATAGGTAATGAATTTGGGTAGCCAACGAGCCTATAGAAATAAAGTGCTAAATAAGGTCTTACCTGTTTCTGAGCATACAATAAACCGCTTAGGCGGACGTTTTTATACTGTTACGTTACTTCAGCCCCATTGGTACAACCCGTGGGGCTTTTTTGTATTCATTATAACCTATTCTTTCTGGCATGGAAGGTGTATCTGATCAACTCCCGGCTCAACCCGAGCAACCCGCTCCGGAAAAACAGCGACCGTCCGCGGCTGCGGTTTGATGCCGCCAATGATTTTCTGACCATCTGCGACCGGTTGTCGACAGGTTATGACAGTGGCTATTATTGGGAAGATGTGCAGCGGGCACTTCGCATTGCTGCAGGCTTGGAGAAATGGCCAGACTAATTTCTTCCCAAGCGTGCCTCCCCCCTACTCGCCCATTAAGTAACTAAAAATAACAATTCACATAGTTTAGCATGAGCCTGTCTGCTAACGATTGATTTTTGTGTGCATTTTACATTTTCTAAACGTGCGTTTAGAAAATGTAAAATATCTCTACCTTTACCTAACCAACCTGCAATTTGTGCCGTGGAACACCCTTTCGGATACAAACACTACGTCGCCTACTACCGCGTGTCCACCCAACGCCAGGGCGCCAGCGGCCTGGGCCTCTCGGCCCAGCGCACCAGCGTTAGTTCCTTTATTTACAATCGTGGGGAAATCGTGGCCGAATTCACCGACATCGAGTCGGGCAAACAAAACAACCGACCCGAACTGCTCAAAGCCATTGCCCACTGCAAACAGCAGGGCGGCGTCCTGCTCATTGCCAAGCTCGACCGACTCACCCGGAACGTGGCCTTTATTTTTACCCTGCGCGATTCGGGCGTCGAGTTTGTCTGCGCCGATATGCCCGAAGCCAACACCCTCACCATTGGGGTGATGGCCACTATGGCTCAGCACGAACGGGAAGTCATTGGCGATCGAACGCGCAAAGCCCTGGCCGAAAAAAAGCGGGCGGGCTTCGTGTTGGGCAAACCCGAAAACCTCACCGCTGAGGCTACCCAAAAGGGGTTAGTCATTCGCCAGCAGAATGCCCGCGCGCACGAGAACAATCGGCGGGCTGCGGCCTATGCCCGGTCCCTGCGGGGGGCGGGGGAAAACTGGAGTGATATTGCGGCCACGCTCAATGAACACGGATTTCGGACCCGTCGGGGGAAGCTTTTTCAAGCCGTGCAGGTGCAGCGACTAATTGCACTTTTCAACTAAAGAACGAACTAGTGGAGACGGAAGCTTTTAATCTACTATTTGTACTTTACCAAGAAAGGGGTGGTGGCTTCACTTACCTGAATCGTACCCCGATAAAAACTAGTGGGATTACCTAGGCCGTAGGCTATTGAATGAGCCGCAGTGGTGGACCACTGGTCAGCGCTTGATGCTGCCATTCGGTACTCACAACGGTACGATAGTTTAGTTTACTGGAGTAGACTAGCAGTCAAAAATTATTATTCTTTCTAGTTGTAACTTTATTGTTATACTGATTTAGTAACCCGTTATGATGAGACTTTTCGCTTGCGCTGTTGCCCTGCTTTACTTAACGACGACCCCGGGGTACGCCCAGCAGACCCGTCCAGGGAACTACTGGCTGGGGGTTGGACTAGGCAAGAGCCAGTTCCCTAGCGGCATGATCGCCTTGGGCTACGAATTCGCTAATAAGCCTTCGCTGCTGACAGCTCGTTATACCGATAACCGGGAACTGTTTTCTAAAAATGCCCCCGGCATAATAGCGCAATAATTCGCTCTACTGTATGGCATCAGGACGGGTAAATTCCGTTTCTCAACCGGTGTCAGCAACGTTTGGGGAACCAATCGGGGTACCTACCTCGGGCCAATCGATAAACCCTTCATCTCCGAGCAGTTGTACCAATCAGTTCGATATTCCACCGTTGGCTTACCTGCTGAGGTTCGATTTATTACGTCAACCAAGTCAGTTGGGATGGGTGTAACTGCTTTTAGTAATCTGAACGCCAACCGATCGTTTGCTGGACTGAATCTATCGCTGTACGTGGGAAAAATGAAACAAAACAAGTGATCACAGTGAACGGCAAAGCGGAATGGTTCATGTATATAGTTCCGCTTTGTGTTTTAGTCTGTGCTTTCTAATAACATCAGTGCTTGTTGCGGAAGTTGGCAGCGGTATATATCACTCGTTTAACCGTCTAGTTAGAACGGTAAAATCTGACTTAAAAAGACTTATAGAAAGAGCGAATCAGGCCAAGTTGAATTATTCCAACTAGGGAGACCGGTCGGTATGTTAATCCAAGCCGGTCGACATCGCCAGCTTTACAGAACCACGAAAAAGCTTGGCCACACCACTTATACAACCATTCGGTTTTTCCCTATTAGTCAACGTTGGTCCATAAAAACTCAGGCATGAAAAAGCTTTTTGCTGGATGGACTTGGCAGAATTTAATGGCAGCGGTTTTTGCTATAGGTATGCTGGTATATGTCGCCATAAAGGATATTATACAACGGCATATTATTTCTGAATGTTACAAAGTAGTTACGGGGACATTAACGGACACTTATTATAAAAGGACAGGCAGGTTCGGCACACTTGATTTTCGATATAAAAATAGATTGGTCATTAAAGAATATCTATCAATAAATGATCCAAATGGATATGACATTGGAGATAAGTATTATGTGAAAATCAGTTGCGAAAATGATACAATTATTAGGGTGGATTGGGAGACACCCGTATCAGATAGTTTGTCCCATAACCCCCCCGAAGGATGGCCCTCTGACTTGATTTATTCTCATTGGAACGATTAAATTGTTTTGAGAAATTTTATTATTAAAAGCCTTTTATGTGCGATGATCACAATTCAAACTAACTTATCTAAACACCTGATTGCTATAATCATAGCGATACTTCAAGTATCACCTTTGTTATTTGTTGCTATTTATTACAACATTGGAATTACTGACCTTTCATCTAAAATTTTATATGCTGGCATCATCTTTTGCGCTACTCCTGCTCTTATCATTCATTTAGATTACTATTTAGAAGATAGACATAAAAAAGTGACAATATCCAAGAACAATATTAGTATTGACAGAAGGGGGAAAGTATTCACTTATCCATTAGAAAACCTGACAAAAGTAACCGTAGTCGGTTCAAAGAGTATTGAAGGTTTTGCCAGAATTTTCTTTGCCACAGAACCGTATTATTATGCAGAACTCGAGTTCACGGATGGTATAAAGCTTCACGTTACCTGTCTACTGTTTGGTGATTATATTAATGTGCAAAAGGCTTTGCCTAGAAAATATATATGGCGGATATATGACAAATTTAGCCTTTTGCCTACGTATAAATACTAGGGATTGGTTACTCTTTCTAATCCAATGTAAGTTGGCCATGGCCATTTTTCCCGTGTCATTGAACACCCAACAAAAATTCAGCAGCAGATGTTAAGCGGTCAAATATTGTAAAAGCGTCAAAGTGCAACTGGATGTATTTTGCCTTGTTTAAACTAGGCAAAACAATGGTTGACTAACATCATTTAATTCGTTGACATGGCCGAGTGATTAATCAAAGAAATTGTTAAACTAAACTGGAATTATGGTTAACTTTTCGCCTGACTTATGCAAAACGCTTGTATAGAGCGGAAAACAACATTTTGTGAGTGTAATGGGGCAACTTCTAACTAAACCAACAATTCTATTAAAATAAGGCTACCTATCCTGGGGCTGTTAGTTTGTTTGTTTCTACAAGCTTGCGAAAAGCCTGAGCAACCTTGTGGTTGTGGCACTCCCCCCTTAGCTTCAGAACTAATGGGCAAGTGGGAATGGATTAAAACGGTTACACCCTCTCGTACGATTTCGCCCCAAACGGAAGGCTACAACCTGACGTTTCAACACGAAAATGATGGAAGGAGCGACTATATTGCTTACTACAAAAATGATTCCCTGTATCGGCGATTAGTTCAATCCCGTACCTTTTACCAAGAGAATAGAGCGCAACTTACCATTTTAGAGCAATATGAATCGCAACACTTAAAATATTATCTATCAAGAGGTTCTAACTACGCGTCCAGGGAAATGCAAACGAGCGAACTCATGACCCTTTATTAAGAACAAGCCGACACAGTACGTCATTATTATAAATATAAGGGCCGTTGATCATTAACTTGTCAATCAAAAACACCATTCACATGATAGATGAAACAATTCTCGCAAAGCCAAAAAAAGTGGCAACAGCCATCAACTTAAGTTATGTCGCCTTTGGAATAGGTTTAATAAATTCATATGTCTTTTTATTAGGATTAGAGTCAACTACCCAACAGAAAATAAAGCCTATACTAATTGCCGTTCTCACGCAAGCATTCCTATACTTTCTAATCACACAAATAAATGCTGGAAAGAAGTGGGCTCGAACGATTAGTCTGGTTTCTTTCGTTTTTGGCGGTATTAGTACGTTTCTGACAATGGATCGCTTTTTAGAAGGTGACCTCTTAACGGAATTGATTTCGTTCGTTATTGGTATATTACAGTTATCAGCCTTGATATTATTATACAGTAAAGAAGGCAATGCCTGGTTTAACTTGAAAAATGCACCCCTTACTTAAAATCCTTTTGCTGGGTCAACATAAAGCAAATTAGACAACTGAAATAGGCAGTTTTTATACAATGGGGAGTAATGCTCGGTTGATCAATTACGGGGTTTGTAGGCCTACTATGGAGTCTGTTAGTAGTGCCCCGCTGAGTCCAACCGGTTATCATTTTGGAGCTGAAGACTTAATCTTTATGGAGAAAGTCGATAGAGTGAAGTTGAAAAGGGGCCTAGTTTTTGGTATTTCCTATCAGGTAGAAGGGCCTCAAAATGCTTTTTTATGCCGTATTCTACACCCTATTTTGATAAACCCAACTACGGGAAAGGCTTATAAAGAGACCATTGAGGAAAAGTATAGTTCGGCTGATGGAGGAAACTTTGATTATTATAGAATCGAACATGCTTGGGAGATGATAAGCGGAAAGTGGATCTTTCAAATTGAACAATTTGGTAGAATCTTGCTTGAAAAGTCGTTCGAACTGTATGATTAACTACTGCTTAGGTTATCTTAATGCCACTTATATAACAGCCTGATTGTAGTCTTCTCAAGTAAATCTGTTAAAATCTCAATCGCTACTGACGCTCAACCGCATCAGATCTGGCATAGCTTTGATTCATCACCCAAAGGATCAAAACCTTTTGTTAAGCTATGGACTACCAACCAATCTTTCGTCAGCTTTACCAAGATTTTAACGCTCGGCATGTTGATGCCGTCTTAGCCCATATGCACACCGATGTGCAATGGCCGAAAGCATTTGAGGGGGGTTACGTAAGTGGACATGATGAAATACGGAAGTATTGGACAAGACAATGGGCGGAGATAAACCCCACTGTTGAACCAATCGGACTTAACCAAAGACAAGACGGAACATTAGAAGTGACGGTTCACCAAATAGTAAAGGACTTGCAAGGTGAACTGATGTTCGATGGAATAGTAAAGCACATTTACACTATACAAGACGACTTGTTACGAAGAATGGATATTGAACTCGTATAATTGTAAATTTTGAAGGTGAGTCAAAAAATAGATTTA
>NZ_FOLQ01000046.1:8359-18478 GCF_900112365.1 Spirosoma endophyticum
TGAACCAATCGGACTTAACCAAAGACAAGACGGAACATTAGAAGTGACGGTTCACCAAATAGTAAAGGACTTGCAAGGTGAACTGATGTTCGATGGAATAGTAAAGCACATTTACACTATACAAGACGACTTGTTACGAAGAATGGATATTGAACTCGTATAATTGTAAATTTTGAAGGTGAGTCAAAAAATAGATTTATACCTATTTCTGACTTAATTCCCTTTACATATTCTTAGTTATGCAACAGGTCCAGGAATAGTACTAACTTGCTGTGGGGCAGTTCGTTGTACTTTACCTAGACCTGTTGTATCACTAAGATTATGTTAATGGAAATAAGTAAGAATGCTATACTGAACTTCTACCTTAGTCAACTATGAAATATTATATAGCTAGCCCATTTAAGTTAATCTTAATAGGTAGTACTAGCTTGATTGCTGGATGTCAGGGAAATTGTGAAGATGGTGTTGCAATTTATCGCCCTCAATCCTGTTCAATTATTGTTCAATATGCAAAGCTTGACAGTCGAATGTTCGTTTTGAAAGGTAGAAATCCAATTACCGGTAAAGAAGACGAGTATCATGATGATGCCAATTGGAATATCCGCTTCAAGAAATTTATTGACATAGGCGATACAGTTATCAAACGAAAGAATGAGATGATGTTTTACATCCATAAGAAGGATACAACATTAGCATTTCCTTATGATTGCCAAGGAAAAATTTATCAATAGAGCAGCCTCTTTTTTGTTGTATAAGTGGCGTGGCTGTTGCAAAAGTCTAGAAGGGGATCAAAGAGCCTGTTTTGATAGCCCTTTTCTGGCCATTGAAAGGCCAATAATTATTAATCCCTGAAGACATTCTAAGCGAGTACCGACTTTTGCAACAGCCACAGATTTTATGTTATGTGGTTAAACTCAGAGATAGGCCAATAGATAGCCAAAGAGTATTAACGGAAAAATATAACTTCGGTCAAGAAGGGGTATAATGAAATTGTACTAAGGTTTATTCCGTATGAATTCTCGCTTCATTAAGACAGATCTACTATCTATTAGTCTCAACCTATCCTTCAATACGGGGTTTTGCCAGCAAAAAGTGCTAGTTGGTTTCATTGGTGGCTCTGGCCTCTCCAATTTATCAATTGGATATACTCAACTAAACACGACGTTGGGCGGTGTTAGATTGTTAAAACCCTTAAGCCTTGGCGTATACGGTGAGTATTCTATTAGTAAAAAAGTCAAGACAGGGGTCGACATAACGTACTATCGATTACCCTTAGAAGTATCTGATGGCAGGGGAATATTACTTTTTTAGAGAAGTTCACGTATCTAAATATAGCTCCTTATATTGCTTTCGAGCCAGTCAAATATATATCTATTGCCTTTAATTTGAGTTTGCGGCCGTTGCTTACCTATTCACCTAAAGAGTTTGCTCCAACATCAACTTTACTCTTTTATTATGGGCCTCGTTTAACGATAAAGCCTATTAAACAACTCGGCATTGACTTTGGATATGAAACCTACAACAGACCATTCGCAACGACTTATATTGTAGGTGGACCAGTCTCTTTTGCCAATACTACACTATATACCAATATTCGTTTTATGCCATTCGTCAAACGATAGATTGGACAAATGATCTCTGCAAAAGTTGTTGTATAAGTGCAATTATGTTAGTTAACCCGCAGTTGGCAATTTTCCAACGGCTACCAAAACAGGTCCTGCTGTAAGGTCTTTCAGTTCTGTCTTCACTAAAGTACCTGGTGTGAACTCCCATACTTCATCCTCAGGATCATATAATTCGTGACCTTGAATTTGATAGACTTCGTCCCCAATTGGAATAGCTGGAACGGATTTATAAACTTGAGTACCTTCTTCCAATAACTGAACGTAGATATTTTCTCCCATCTAATAGAGTGTCAAATCAGTTGTATAATTTCCTTAATGTTAATAGAATAAACCTGTATCTACAGTTGTAATATAAATTGTAGGATATAAGAATTTTACAATTTGGCTAGTCTGAAATTGACGGTATCTTCGTTCCAGCCAAGGCTAACAACTCAGGGGTTATTGGGATATTAATCGGATTTGAAACTACATCGTGGGTAGCTGTTTTGAAGCCCACTCGATAGAGAACCTGCTGAGATCCCTGCCGTATCGGATTCTCTATTTCAAGGTAAATGTAGTGGTTGGACTTAAGCGACATCGTCCAGTAACTGTTGCCGCAGGAAGCGCCTATTTTTGCTTGAAGTAGCTTCCACTTACCATCCACATAGACTTCACTGGTTATGCCCCCAACGGTGGCATCTTGTCTAGGAACGGATAGCTCTTTAATTGTCATGTTGACTAGATACAGCTTAATGTAAGCGTTTCCATTCTCCCGCACGATAAACGCATTAGTTTCAGGAATCAGCATGTCAATCTCTCCTTTTTTAGCTTTTAAACCCGTGGGGAGATTATTCGTGGACACTTGTTTATTGTCGAATTTATGATCTTCGCCAATGGCCCAGGTACTGGCATATCTTTCATACACAGGCGTTGTCTGTGCTAGACTGAAACGCCCAATCCCTACTAGTATAAGGGTACATAAAGTCAATATCTCTTTATTTCCCATCGTTTGTTATATAAGGGCAATTATATAAAGACTACTAAACTTCTACCTGACCAACACAAGTTCAAGTGCGCCGTCAGGTCCTTTTAAGTGAATTCGATTCTGTTCATTACAAATCACTTTGAAGTAATATCCTACTCCCAACGTTAGATCCTTCGTCCTGTTTTTATAATATAATCGGACCCACAACAGCTCACCATGTTTGTAATAGGGACTCGTTTTTACCGTGTCGGTTTCAAGACTATATGTTTTGTATACCAAAGGTGCCCCATTGTCTAAATGATTATCGAAAATTGAATCAGGGTCAGTGATTCTCTTATCAGCTCCAAAGCTCATCATACCAAACCGGCTAAAAGTAGCGGATGTAAATGGAGCGGATCTAGGTAAAGGATCACCGTTTCCAGTAGCTCTTGAGCCACATTTCCAAGTACCAATTATATTATTTAGGATAGGTGGACCTTGACAAGCTTGCTCAGTTCTAGGCGGATCAGCCGGTGGGGGCAAAGGTGTGATACGAATTCGACAAGCATACAGTAAACCTATAATGCCCATAAGTACCCCTAATGAATATAGAACCGTTTTCATCGTGAGCATCGTTTATAGGCATAACGCATAGACTAATTTCCTGTTGTATAATCTATGTGGCTGTTGCAAAAGTCCTGAGGGCTAATGAGAAGCTCAACAAAAGGGCTATTTTAAACGGCTTCTTCCGCTGAAAACAAGGGGGCAAATAGGGTATTTAACATCGGTTCCGACTTTTGCAACCGTACCGGCACGGTCCGCCGCCGCGGGACCGTAGCCACGCCACGTATATAATAGAATTGAGTGGTATTATTGGGCTTTTACAAACCGTATTGGAATAGAGGTATAAGCTCTTAGTAACCGGCCATCCTGAGAACCAGGTGTCCATTTAGGCATTAGTTCGACGACCCGTTTAGCTTCGGATACCAACTTATCATCGACCTCGGTATACGTGACCTGCACATTTGAGATAGAGCCATCTTTCTCGACCAAGAGTTTCACCCAGGTCAAGGGCCCTTTTTTTAGATTGACCGGATACCGACTAGTCGATTGAATGAACTGAAACATTGCATCAGGCCCACCCGGAAATTTTGGTGGGACTTGAACAACGGCATAAGCAGTAGTATCAGTTTGCTTAGGTTGATTAATTGTCTGTCCTAGACTAATGCTATTAGCGCCTGAGAGAAATATAAATAGCAGTTGAAGAAATCTTAAGCTCATTTATGAAAGAGCAAAAAGTGTGACTATTTCCATAAATGGCTAGTTTGGTCCAACTCCTCTTACTTCTGATTTTCACATAACATAAAATAGTTATAAAACATGTGTATGAAAAGTACAAAGCCTAACTGCTAATCTTAGTAGCCAGGCTTTGTACTTTTCGGTTAAATTTATCTGGTCTTATAGATGACCTTTATAGGCAAGTTCTTGCTGTAAGTAGGAGTTACTTTGCTTTTTTTAACAACCCTAGTTTTCGATAAAGCACCAAATACCCAAGCCTCCTTCTGCTGATAGATTACTTGGCTGTATGCAGCAACGCCAGTTAGAAAACTGGCTGATTCGGCCACCAAAGTATCTCCAACTGGAATGTCTTGATTACGCGGTCCTCTAATTCCTTTAACTCCATAATGCTCTAATGGCTCTGCAGCTACCAACGTATAGCGAAAGACCCAATCGTCTGTCTTATGGGCCTTTGGGGAGCAAGCATTCAGTGCTACAATGCAGCCCCAATGTAATATCTTAATGACTAGTATTCTTTGCATAATTCTATTGCGCGATCACTAGTTGAAGAGTTATTTATTGACCTTTTTCCATACCTGTTGTATAAATAATTTTATGTAAATTGATTATTCCGTCAAGGATAACGTGAAACCTTTAATAACTGAGCTGAAATAGTACAAATCAAAATATTTAGAGCGGGTACTGCCACCAGATATAACTGAGAAGATCGATCTCATTTCTTAGGTCTTTTTCATCTATTTCGTAAGCTGTTTTAGGAGCCTCTCGATAGCAATCACAGCTCGTGAAAACTCGGTCAATTAATCTACGAAATCGCGGGTCTAATGAGATATCATCTCTATCTGATTTCCATTGCTGCATGTACAAATCAATAAACTCCTCTACTGTCAATTTATGATTCAGAAACTGATAAATGATTGATTTGTAAGCTAATTCAGACATCTGTTTTTAGTTGTATAAGTGCTGTGGCTTTTGCAAAAGTCGAAAGTGCCTTCAATGATCTTCACCTCTCCTCATGAAAGTAAGGATTCAAAATGTCTTTGAGCCTTCTCTGAAGTATAAAACGACTCATCTGGGATGGTATCGAATCCGGGATTAGCCTCGGTGATCTCCGAAAATCCTATTGATTCTGAGTTCATTTGAATAACATAGAAGTGGCCATTATACCAAATGTCAATCATTTTCGCACCTGAGTCAAAGTAGTGAACATCATGCCTGATTGACCTTGTGTTAAGTCTATCAATGATATATTGATAAGCAACTTCAGTTATAACACTCATTTTTGGCAGGTAGTCTTTATGAAAATTACAAGATAGTACATGTGAAAGCAGAGCCTACTACTTCTGCAACAGCCACTACTTTTATTTTAAGAAACTGTTTCCGTATAATGGATATGTAGTTTAGTTTTTGTCATCTATTGTAAAGCCCTTAGCGCAGATCTTAAGCTGACCAACGGTTGAATTAGTATTAATAACATAACAGGTTAGCTCATGAACTGGAAATACACCTGTCCATTTAGTAGCCAGCAGATACAATTCTTCATCTTCCTTTGTACTGTAAGCATCCAATATTGATTCTTGGGCTATGATACCAAAGTTCAAGTCAAATTTTGCTTTGTAAACGTCTTGAAAAATCAACTTACTGATCCCCGTACCATACCATTCTATTTCAAGTACGATAGAGTCGTTATGACCCGGATTGCTTCGATCAATATTGATTGATTTGAGCGTAGAGTCATGCCAATAGTAATCGTCAAAATTCATTCATGCCTATTGTATAAGTGCAATTATGTTAGGTAGCCTTCTCAAAGTAAAGACTGTTAGCTAGTTCACTGTCAATCGCTAAAATACAGGACGAGTTATCATTGGCAAGTATAAACGCGTTATCCCAAATATCAATTGACAAATGAAAGTCTCCTTGCTTTGAACTGAATTTTAATAGGAGTTCATCATTCATCCACACATTCTCACTAGAAACGATTTGAGGATCTATACTTTCAAGAGCCTTGGTCAAATCCTGTACAAACGCTGGTTTCGATCTATTGATCTGAAATTCTAGCAATAGTTCTGCTGGCTTACCAAATGGAGGCCTTACCCTATACGTATAGCATCTATCCAATTTGTAGTGACTTTAAAACTGTTAAATAATTTGCTTCATGATAACTAACCAGGTAATAAGCCTTTCTGAATTAACTTACTTCTGATGCTTTCCAACTTAGCTTTATCTGTGGGGGTAGCAAAACCAAATCCATAAATAAAGGGTCCCATACGGCCACTCCACCCTTTTTGAAAAGCTCTTGGTTCATAACCGGCAACCCGCCCTTCCACTTCCACTTTACCCGCTTTTATCCCTTTTACAATCAAGTCAACACAGGGATAAATTTGCTCCTCTCCCTGATACACTCGATCCACTAGTTTGTTCAAGATCTCTTTTTGATCATACTCCCAATTCGTTTCGCCCATCCACTTAAAGGCTAATGCTCTGGGAAATTCTTTTTCCGCATAGATTTCTGCATACTGGATAAGCTCTTCCAAGGTTTTCCGTACAAAGCTGATGAACTCAATCTTTGTCATTTTTCAGATCCCATTTTACGTCGGTTTTCTGTTATATAATCTATGTGGTTGTCGCAAAAGTCTGAGCCGGGTTTACTAGGCAAAAAATGTAAACCAATCCCGGCCCAATTCGTGGCTAAAAGTGGCTGATTTTAGGAGCCTGTCCGCAGTAAGACCGACTTTTGCAACAGCCACCTATGTTATGTTTACCTAGAGCACACAAATGATCACCTATTTATATGTCTGCTTTCTTGTCGGACAATCATAAAAAGAAAAAACGCCGAATTGGTACTGCTTTTTCAGTAAACTTAGGGGGCATGTGGCCTGGTCACTATAGTCCGGCGCTAGACGAATCGCGGCCCATAAGCCCCAATGAATATTTCCTAAACTATACTTCGGTATTTCTCAAAAAAATTATATTTCCAAATTTTTTTGAGAAACCTATCTTTAATCACTGAACCTTATTTTAATGCAATTTTGACGCTTGGAATTTTGCCCCCCTCATTCCCCTCAAATTGCTTCCAAGTATCATTAGGGCTACTCGTCGTCATTCCGGCGTGTAACGGGTAGCCAGGTGATCTAGGTGAATCTATTCGCTAGGGGTGGCAAATCGATTCATTCGCTCGTTGTACCTATCTAGTAGCTGATCATCCAATGCAGGCGCTTGTTGAAGTTCGAACCGCAGAAAATCGGTTCGGTCGGCTCCCTCAATCATCCCCTCAAACTTAAGCTCCTCTTCTACCCAACCCGACGTTTTGTTCAGTTTAGTCGCCTGGGCAAGGACTGCCTGAACTAGGGCCCTTGTCCGATCTGGGTTTTGGGTTGTTAACAGCAGGATTCGAATGTCGGTTTGGTAATCCCCATAGGTCAGTCCCTGATGGGGTAACTCAGCACGAACCCATTGTACGGTTAGGGACTGAATTAACTCTTTGTAGGGCGTATGGTCAAGATCGTCGAGACGTATGTGTCGATTCATAGCGTAAATATACCGAATAGGAGTAAATAGCTCTTAACGGAGAAAGTAGGCGAGGCTACTGACGAACTGGCAGATTCAGTTCGCTAACTTAAGTGTTTGACACGAATCACGAACGTCCGTTTAAGATTTGTGGCAAACTAGAAAAGACAACTGACTTGTTACTACATGACCTAAAAAAGCTGCCAGGTTGGCAGCTTTAGCAATAATTATATTATCTATAAAATAAAGTAACAATTACTAATCCATTCAGTTGAACTTACTTCGAGGAAAGCCAAACAGTGGGGAAATGAAAAAAGAGAAGGAAGACTTTAAACGACAAACTATAGAATAGCCCTGTCGAGTCAGGGCTATTCAACTTTACTAGGCTGACTTGGGCTTACGCCCCCGTGGCTTACCGGTGTAGGGGACTTTTGCCGGGGCCGCTTCGGCAGCTAATTTTAACTCAAGGGCCGTCGAGCCTTCGTAGTCAAAGAGACGAATCGTAAAGGCGTATTTGGTTTTCGCGTAATCAACCCCGCTTTTGGTCAAAATAAAGGGCAGCGCTAACGTATAGCTTTTGGCCGCTTTCTCAAAAGAGAAAGTCTCCTCGCTATCACTACCAGGAACTAGGTAGAGGGATTTAGCTTTCCGTTTGCCCTGGTCCATACCCACCTTGAAGAGCGTATCATCCAGATTGATGCCTAAGTTGGCCACCGTCTTAGTGGGGAGGGTGAGCTTGCCTGTGGCCGAAATGTACCCCGTTAGCGCGACCTTAGTTGGCTTAGCGGCTTTGGGACTTTTCGTTTTCGTGGGACGGTTCTCGGTCGGGGAGAAAAAATTGATTGTCAGTGCTTTCATATAGCTATTTCAGTGTCTTTAATGGCAAAGGTAGGGGTAAAGATAGATTTTGATAGACCAACGACCCAGTAGGAATTTACTACGCTATAAACATGATCCTGCTGATGAGTAAACGATACCCAATAAAGCGAAACGAGTGGGTTAGACTAAGCCATAGCCCCTACCGTGTAAATTGTATTTAAGTAAGATTGAGCAAACAAAGACAAACAGCGAATAAAAATTTAGACTTATACTTTTTCAAGAAATAGACGTGTATAGTTTACGAGGTACTCAAGGATGCTATCCATACCGTATGCGTCAAGCGTTGGGCTATAGTGACTAGGGCCAAAGGCCCACTGAGTTTTCTGGGAAGGCAGTATCAAGTAGGTGTTTTTCTCTTTTTAAACTTGTCCGACAGAAAGACAGACAAAAAAATAAATGATCATTTGTGTGCTCTAGGTAAACATAACATAGGTGGTTGTTGCAAAAGTCTGGAATGGGACTAGGGAGCCAGGTTTCTCCGCTAATTGCTGACCACTAAATGGAAACAAATTGCCTGGTCATGGACCACTCATAGGCTGGTATCGACTTCTGCAACAGCCACATAGATTATACAACAGTTTTGACTTCTTAAAACTGCCACTCGCAACTGTTTCTTAGAAAAATGAATCGTTGAGTACACTCAACTTATATAGATCCCAGTTAGACTTCTATAGACTTTATAATACACCATTGATAAGCCATGGAAAAAGTAAATACGATCAAACATGCAGTGCTTTCTGGCGGAATTATTCTACTGGTAAGTTTCTTCCTATCCAGTTGTTTCCAAGAACCTACCTACTCAAAGGTTCCTCAAATTAAGTTCAAGGGATTTAGTCGGTACGCCCTTCAGGCAGGTTCAGGAGTTGGCCAATCCAGACGCGATTCTGTAGTGATTACTATTGGCTTTACTGATGGAGATGGGGACCTGGGTAATACCTTGCCAGTAGATAGCTTGGAAATAGATCGGTATAAGCAAGCAGGTGGGTGGGGAAATTATAAGATTATTACCCTTCAATTAAAGAATGGTCAGTATCAACCCCTTTCTACGGGTGAGAATACTTCCTTATTTTTTCCCCGTTTAAGCCGGGAAGGCAAAACAGGGCCTATTGAAGGGGACTTGGAACTGGAGCAGCTTTATCCTTATGGCAACAGCTTTACAATCATTCCCACTAAATATCGGATTCAGATCCGAGATCGTGCTTTAAATGTGAGTAATGAGATTGAAACCGATACGATTCATATTCCTTATTCCTACTAGGTAAACATAAAGCAAATTATACAACATGATAGACTGGCCAAAATTATACAGTTACCTTCAACTTGATCGAGAGATAGAAAAACAAGTTTTTCTCTTCAGCATCGACGAGGGAGTGTTTGGGCTATGGGAGCTAGTTCGAACTGTTGACCATTATAATTCGCTGACCCTAGTTGAAAAATATGCCGTTGCTTATGACCTTTTGAAAGAAATCTTAGCAGAAGACTTGGCCATATTAGAGGAGTATACGAATAACAGCCTCACAAGCAAAATCAAAGAAATTAATTATCCCTATTCAGTTGAAGTATTGAATAATCCTAGATCTTGGGAGCTTAGTAGTGAGCCATTCTATTCGCTTTCAATCACGGCCCAAGGCGAAAAATACCTTGATCAGTTGAATCGAAATGAAAAGGACAAGCTGAGAATCAGATTATTTGTGAATAACTGAAGACGGAGGGAAAAATCTCTAGGTTAACATATTGCCACTTATACAACAATTTTGGAGCGGTATTTAAGTACATTTAATAGAAATAGCGGTTAATCTAATAAACTAAACTTAACGTATTATGAACAGAAACAAATTTGCGTTAATCCTGCTCTTCTTGGGTATCAGT
>NZ_FOLQ01000025.1 GCF_900112365.1 Spirosoma endophyticum
GCGTAGCTCATGAACTCCGCGCTGACCCCGAACCCGCCCACATACTGCCCGGCCGAGGCCTGGCTGCCGCTGCTGGGCGTCCGGTTACCACTGCCGCTCTCGGCTTCCAGACAAATGACTTCGGTTGTGGAAGTACTGCCTTGCTGGGTCACGGTAATGGTCTGGGTGAGGCCACCGCCGGTAACGCTCAGGGTTGCCGACCGGGCGGAGCCGGAATTGGCCGCCGCCGTGAGGGTGAACGTACCGTTATTGCTACCACTGGCCGTGTTCACGCTCAGCCAGCTGGTGCCGTTGGTATTGACACTCCAGGCGACGTTGCTGGATACGGTAATGAGTTGACTACCCCCACTGGTGGAAGCAGACCAGTTTGCCGGACTCACCGACAGCGAATTCGTGATTCCGGCTTGGGTGACAGTGATGGATTGAGTGGTCCCAGCTGGCCCGTTTATGGTCAGGGTGGCGGTCCGGTCGCTGGCCGTGTTGGCCGCCGCGGTCAGGGTAAGCGTGGCTGAGCCATTGCCAGTAGTTGGACTCAGGGTTAACCAGGCGGGAACGGTGGTAATGCTCCAGGCCCCACTGGCGCTTAGGCTGGCCGTGGTCGATCCCCCAGCAGACGGGGCTGACCAGGCGGCCGGACTGACGGAAAGATAATTATCAGTGGTCTCCCCGTATTTGTACAGGGTAGGAAATTGTCCTTTTAGCTGTACATCACTAATGACTCCATTAGCATCTCTTACTTTGATGGTCTGGACTTTGTAGGCGGGGTTCCACATGTTATAGGCCATAATTATTTTACCACCCGCCGTCGTATTGATAATATGGACTAGCGGATGTTTGGCCGTATAGGCAGAAGCGGGCAACAAGGCCGTCCCGGTGATCCAGGTGCTTCCTCCGTCCACACTGATGTCGGGTTTACTCCAGGTCTGACCAACCGTTTGCCGGTTTACCTCATTGGCTTTCCAAATACCCAAATACAGGTAATCGTCAACCCCGTAAAACTGACGAGCGTATACATCAGCCCCCGGATATTGGGTATTGCCATCCTCCTTAATCCAGTTGGACTTATCATCATTGCGGGTGTAATTATCCGAAAAATAACAAACCCCATCCCCAATGGTATTGGAATATAAGCCCGTAAATTCCTGTAAGGAACTGGACTGTTTGACCCATTGGCTTTGCCCACCGGTAAAGGTTATAGCGCCGCCCGTGGGTAGGGTGTGGGAAACCGTCGCAAAGTAGGGGGTCTCATGGAAGCCTTCAACGGTCAGTAAATGCTTCCATTCGGGAAATAGTTTTTTATTAATTTCCAAATCCTGGATCCACGCATACATGTTGGTGGGACTCATATCCTGCGTATACGTTTGTAGACTGGCTATTTTCCAGTCGTCGGCGACACTGGTATTATTGGCGATGACTTTTTGCCAATAGGCCGAAATGTAATTGAAGTTTACCAGGCTGTATCGATCGGTCGCACTGACATTGTATTTAGCATTCCATAACCCAGCATCGGTGCCTCCCGAAGGATCATGAAAAAACCGATCGGTATAGTAAGGTTGAGAATGGTGCTGACCAAACAGCGTTGTGGATCCATTTTGGATAACCCGGTCAAAAACATATTTATAATTGGTTAGCCCCTGGCTGTCAATATTGCCATTCCAAAACTCCCCATCTTGTAGCACGACCCCATAATTGCTTTTACTGCTTAGGTTAGTCCCGTAGGTATCCCAGGCTTGCTGGGTGGTCATGTGGTTGAATTGGTACCCCGCTATACAGCCTGCCTGCGGATAGGGTAAGGTTGAGTTACAGTTATTCCAATTCGTCGCCCACTCCCCATCATTAGCCGTTACGTACCGTTTACTAACCGGCAGATTGGGCATATTTTTAGCGTTCAAATAACTCAGCCCGTAACTCATCACGGTGTTATGGTCCGTGACACTTTTGGGTAACATGCCCGTGTGCAGGTTTATTTTACCATACTGCTCAATGGTTCCCGCCCCAATGGGGGGAATAAGCCCTCCCTTGAAGGTTTGCACTTCCAGGCTATTTTTGTTCCAGTGGAACGTACTAGGTTTTATGATGTAATTCGGCGAATCCGTGTCAAACTTTTTGATGTGGTAAGGCACCTCGATAATATTGGTAAAGCCTTGCGGTGAACCATACAGACTCCAGTCGTTTGGGTTGGTGGTTGTACAGCCACAGTGGTAGGTAAAATCGCCCCCAAACTCATGGACGATGTTTTCAGGCCGTGAGGTCTGAAAGCCGTAATAATTCTGGTCCCCACTGTGATCTTCGTTGATCCACCAGACTTTTTTTGCGTTGACCCCCCCGCACGGTAACTGGTCCCACAGCAGATCCGTTACAATATTCTGGTTCGAACCCGAAAATTGTAGTTTCGCGTGGTATCGATTGATGCTGCCGTCATTGTTATAAATAACATACCCATCTGGGTAAAAGGACCAGGAGGCATCCGTTCCGGCAACTTGGCTATACGCCAGGTTGCTTAATAAAAAAATAAACAGTGTGTAAACTATCTTTTTCATAAAGTTAAAGGGTATTGTTTGCTTAATCTGTAATAACACTATTGGCTGGTAGATACTGGTCAGTTGACCAGTATCTACCGCATCAAATCCTTACGCTTACTACTTGGTTGCGCATTATTCCGATGCCCAAATGAATTCGAAGCCATTCAGTTATCCGCTACTATTGGCTTTCCCCTATTTACTTTGGCTAGAGGCATCGCTGGTGAAACAACAAAAATGGCTTTTAAGGTAGCGGGCTGGTTGTGTTAACCCGCTGAGCTGACAAGGAAAAATGCCGTGCTTTAACGAACGAATAAGCGCTTGGGGCGCGGGGAATAAGTGGTTAGCTTTCTCACTCCTATTTGTGTTGAGACGTGAAAACAACGGCTGTATAATCAGCCATCAGACGTTGCATATTCACCTGATCCGATCATTTAAAGTGATCAGGCGCTACGAAGTCACAAAATCTAGACGTAATTGTTCGGGAGCTGTTAACTTATCATAGGCAAATGTTGTCAGAAGGTGATAAATCGGCGAAAAGGTATGCATTAATTTATATTTTAGCTCCTTATAGTAATAATTTAATATACATTAAATTAGGATTAATAAAGTCGGTATTAATCCGAGTAAAATTTCTTACATTAAGAAGTATATAATAAGGTGTGAAAAGTGATAGGTACTGTGCCGGCGCATAGTCCATGAAGACTTCGGCTGTAAATCACTCTATAAGGTGTTATAGTAAGATGGGCTTTAAACTGGAAGCCGGCGGATTGAAAACCCGCAATGCATGAGCGTATGCGACTGAACGAGTAGACAGATATTTACAAAACCAGTGTCTCAAGAAACGCTCTTTTTCTTGAGATGAAATAAGTTAGTAGTACAAACTAAAACCCTAGTTTGAAGCCGATAATTTTCGCCCGTTTGTAAGAAATACCCCATAACGGGTTTATGCTGTCTATTAGTAGCTGGGTTTATCGGGTATCATCTGCTGCATTTACCCTGGCAGCAATCAATAAGTCTAACCTTAACGCCCCGTCCCGAAGAATTTTTCGCTCCCTATAGTGGTGCAAATGATGATTCAACGAATCTGCCAAGCTAAAACCTTCCACCGTCCTTAATTAACCTATCGATCATTTTCAGCTTGAAATTTAGAGCCTGTTTCGATTTGCCCAATTTTTCATATGATTAATCACCCTTTAACTAATTATATCTCCATGGATATTTTTCGTATTAATGAAAAAATTGATCGTTTGACAACAAATCTGGAACAAACCTACCCATTATTTACAGACCTAACCCAGCCGATCGCACGAATTGCATTAATAATTCTGCCAATTGCAGTTGCCGTTCTTTATAGCAAATTATTTTCCATAGGTTGGTCGTTAATCGAGCCACTTCATTTGTTTGTTCCAGGGAGTGAAACCGAGTACTCACTTGGATACCTTTTGCTTTTTGTGCCACTCATGTGCCTAGTATCTATTTCACTAATTTTATCATCCTGCTGGGCGATTCGCAATCTTAATTTGACAGATAAAAATTCAGTAATTGACCTGATAAGTGCTTTAATTATCCTAATGATTTTAGGCTGGTGTTTACCCACGATAAACTCCGAAACGCTAAAAGTTTTATCCGTCATAACAGCGGACCGAGCAACAGTACTGAGCGCGGTATATTATATTTCGGTAGCCCTAACCTTCGCTTTTTGTCACTGGCCACGCCAGTTACAGGGAAGTAAATCATTTGTATAAGTTAAATACTGAAAAACCATACCAAAACCGGGAAAGGTTTGCCTTCGCAGTCGGGATGGTACTTTTTCCGGTTTTATTTTCAACGTAGAATTTATTATTGACCTAACCAAGAAACGGCGAACTAGGAAAATCGCTATAAAGTGATAAAAATATTGAAAGCTTTTCTTCTCCTACTCGATAAAGTATTCGTTAATAATGGCTACCGACTTATCGTACAGTTCCTCATATTTTTCTGGTGAGTTTGCCTTTAGCTTTTGATTAACAGTAACATGTTCCTCTTCGCTTACTTCATAGGCTATCACTCCGAATCTTTGTGCAATATTTTCTACCGTGTCCTTTCCCCAAATGTCAACCGCGTTACCAGTATTGTCCAAAACAAAGCTATGGACATACCCAAGTTGACTTCCACCGAATAAAGGACTGTATATTTTAGCTATTAAGGCCACTGGTTTGAAATTTCTTAAATAACCTAGAGCCGTTGCAAAAGGATTACAGCTTCTAAAGGTAAAATCAGCGGCAATATGTGCAGGAACGTTTGGTGCTTGCCGCTTCGGAATTTTCGCTAAAAAATCTTTATTAGCCATAATTAGTTTTTGGGCTGTATGTATCCTGGATTCATCGGGCTTTACTCTTAGTGGCAATTTAAACAATTCGCTTTCACTATAAAATCTTGTTACAAGAACGCCTTGGTTTGCTCCTCGTTTCTGAGCTATGGGTTGAATAATATTCTTTATATAAACGGTAAGCGATTGCTTGCCTTTGAAATCATATATTTGACTGGAGTTATTGCCAATATAGACACGCAAAGACTTCATGTTTTCAACGACTTCCTTATCGTTAGTAGGCGACCACCAGTCAACATGTAGCAACCAGCCCGTAATTCTGCGTAAGGCAATCGCGAAATTTACCCCGTCGCTTGTCTCCCAATCTCGAAGGATGTACTCAGGGAACTGTGTAATTTTTTTTACTTGTTTTGCCATTGACGATTAGGGCTATTTTGTAGCATCATTTGATGATACAATACCTGAATAAATGGTAGGAATCTATACACACTATATAGCGAATTAGGTTTGTCATCTTACGGCAATAAGTCACACATTTTTTTGCTAATGAGGTGGACTGCAGGATTTCTTTTACTCAGAGTTATATCACTTGGGGTGTGTCTCAACGCTTAAAAACAAATTGCCTTATCACTCAATAAGGTAGCTGGAACAACACATTTAAAGTGAAAAAACTGATCTCCTTTCATCTTTAGAAGGTGTTGGGGAATTATGTTTGGCAAACGAGCTAAATCCGTTGTAGCATGATCTGAATGTTAGCCAAATACAGCCAACTTACCGAAGAAGATAACGTGTATTCATAATCTTTGACGATCCGTCGAAAGAAATTCGTCAAAGCGATGCTTCGTTCAACGACCCAGCGCTTGGCTACGGGCACAAACCCTCGGGCTGATTCAGGTCGTGAAGCTTTCTCGAAGTCAATACTCCACTCGCCTAATGATTTGGCAAAAACGCCATTATAAGCTTGATCACCTAACACTTTTTCCAGCCGATCGCCGGCTGCCCAGAGTATATCCCTAATTAAAGGAACTGCCGCCGACCCATCACTGTCTCCAGCCGCGTGAACCTGAGCGGCCCATAAGCGGCCTTGGGTATCAACAATCAGTTGGCGTTTGCGGCCATTGACTCGCTTATAGACATCGAGTCCTCGATATTCGCAGATCATTGGACTCAACTTAACACTCTGTGAGTCAATGCATAGAAGAGATGGATATTCTTCTTTGCCAACTCGTCGACGGTCCATTTTATTGAGAGCCAGATTAATTCTCTCAAAGGTTCCATCAGATTTCCACTGATCAAAATAATAATAAACTGCCTGCCAGTGAGGCCAGGGGCCGGTCATATTCCGCCATTGAGTACCTGAGCGTAGTAACCAAAGAATGGCATTGACAATCTGGCGTAAATCATATTGTCGTTTGCGCTTTAGGTTTAAAAAGGGCGAAATTGCAGCCCACTGAGAGTCGGTCAGAACACTAAACTGTTTGGTCACATTCTTGTTGCTTGGTCGCTACAAAAGTGACACGACTCTCAGCTTTTCTCAAATCCCCAACACGCTCTTAGAAACGTGATTCGATGATGACCCTCACCAATGAAGTAAAAGTTTTGACCTGAAAGTGATACTCGATACAGAAAAAAATTACCTGAACCGGGCTGATTCTGTTCAGCGATAGCCTCGTAAAGTTTGGCGAACGGGTCTTTCAGATGGTTTTTACTTTTGCCTTCGGCCATGGCCCAAAACCAATCTAACCAGTTCACCGACCAAGGATGAGTGTATTTAGATGGGTCATACCCTCCATCTGTGACGCCAATAATGCGGTTTAGTTCTACGGTCTCTTCGATTTCTTTATCATTCTCTTGGCGTACTTCTTTCAACTCGAGAAAATAACAGGTGTCATACAACCAGGGGGCTATTGCTTGATTGGGGAAAACTTTGTTAAAAACCCGTTCTCCTCGGGTGTTATCCCGATCGACATTTTGAATAGGCATCTCTACGTGCGGTTAAGGATGATAATCACAGCTTAAATTAAAGGTCTAATTCCGTCGACCCATTCTGATGAATGACATCCCGCCGTCGATCGTAGCGGTCAAGCATGGCTGTGGTGCGATGCTTGGTTTGATTTTGAATCTTTCGATTATCGACGCCGGCATCTTTTAGTATGGTCACGAAGGAGGCCCGTAAGGAGTGTGCCGTATAATTTTTACCTTCTTTGGTAAACATCCGCTTGGTTAATAAATTTACGTAATCATCGGACAATCGCTCAAGTGTCAGCCTTTCCCCTTTGCGAATACGCACAAACAGGGGCCCCTGAGTACGGTCAATGATTGCCAACCAGTCCTGAACGGTAGCCAGAGGACAGTAGGCAGCCTGACGGGCCTTGGCCACGTATTTTTCTTCTTCTTCTCCCGTCTGATTCGTTTTAGAGCCGTTGATCTGGATAAGGATACCGCCTGGTTTTAGGTTTAGGTCCTCAATATTTAAAGCTACCAGTTCGCTACGACGAAAAGCACCGGTAAAGCCCAATAGTAAAATCAATCGGTCCCGAATGCCGGTAGGTGTGGGGGGCAAACCCTGGATAGCCTGGCGAAATTCCTCGATGGTAAAATCAGGGGCTTCTTTCTGGCGAACACTCATTTTTTTCTTTACCCCCTTCATGAACACTTTAAACTGTTCATGCGTGGTCGGTGAATCATGCTCGTTGATTCGATGATATTTAGCGATGCTGGCCAGCCGGCGTTGAATGGTGAAAAAGCCTTTTGACTCCGCCAAGTCGGTCACATATTCAGCCAGCGCCTGGGGTATCGCGGGAAGTGAAGGGTACTCCTTTTGGGTGAACCAATCAACGTAATGGGCCAAATCTGACAGATAGGCCTTCTGTGAATTGATTGACCCATAGAGACCAGCGTGATAAAATTCCCGGGCCTTCTGTTTTTGATCAGGCAGCTCAGCCCCTTCCGCTGGGATAGGTAAATGGGGAGGGGTTGGGGACAGGTCAAATTCCATAGATGTTGTCACTCTGTATCAGGTTAGGCAGCCCAAACGCTTAGCCGGGCTACTGAACGATTAGATCCATTTAATGGAACAGATTAATAGCCATCGGTCGATACTAATTTAGTCAGTTGTCCAAACATAAATGCGTCAAACGGCCGGATTGATTTTGAGCGAAACGCTAAATCTAACGCTCCCAGATACGACAACCGATCTTCGACGAAAACCACACTTTGCGGTTGACGACGATAGAGTTGAACATAGTTCATCAGGAGCCGGGCCACCCGGCCATTGCCCTCCGCAAAGGGATGGATACGAATCAATTCATAGTGCAGTCTAAAAGATGTTTCATACAGTTGCCGCAGGGTTTGCTTCCCCTGAAGACTCGTATTCGTCTGTTTTATCACCTCAAGCAAAGCCTTCTGTACTTTATGCGGCCGTTCATACGAACCACTGGTTCCCATGACCTCGTAGGTTCGCCATTCGCCCAGGCGCGAATCAACTGACTGCAGTAGTTGTGGTGTAAGGCCACCCGTATGGTGCATCACGCACGCGCCAAGTCGTTGCACATCAAGGAGCGACAGGGGTTGCTGATTGATAGCCCACCCGGCAATCAAGTCCTGTCCCTGTTGGTAATCGATGACCATCAACTGGGATGAGGTGAGGACTGAGTTGATCTCGTGCGTATCCAGCAGGGAAGCGATTTGGGCCGGGACTAACCCAGATCCGTCCAGGGCTGTCGAGTAATAGAGCTGGGCGAGGGTCTGTTCTCGAGCAAACGCATCGGACTCCGCTAGCTTGAGCAGGTAGCGGCTTATTAAATCCGGCAACCTGACGGATTCCGTTTGCGGGCTATTCATGTACGTTATTTGGGTTTGCCGATCTAGCTTCCTGGCTTTGCCCCCTTATTATAAAGGAGTCGTTTTGCCTTCTTTAATCTCCTGCTTTAGTTCATTCAGGAGAGGATCTAAGCGACCCGACTCCAGATCAGCTTCGATTTCCTTATCCCACCTGTCAAAATCATGTTCGGTGATCCATTCGGTGAGTGCCTTATACTCGGCATCTGGCAGGTTGGCAATTGCTAATTTAATTTGGTCAAGGTCCATGCTATACTATTGGGTTGATTCGAGCGGTAAACACAAGCTTTTCTGATTCACGCATATTTAATCCTTGCCTAATCGAAAATATGGCTATTCAGTAGTACTGTCAATTTGCGGCAATAAGCGCGCAACTAATGCGACAATTAAAATGCAAATTGACACCAGGTGTTCAAATATACCGGCAATATAACAAACAAATGGTTACCTACGATAATAAAGCCTTATCGTAGGTAACTACAACTAAAGTTGTAGTTTAACTGCTTACCTTAAAAGGCTGGCTGTACCCTGGGTGCCTATTGAATTGTCTTATCAAGTTACCCTTTCTAGGATTCGGTTTCCTATATTTAGGGTATTGTAGAAACTTAATGAGTGTTGACCTTATAAGTTGGCTGACAGGGCCCAAAACAAGTGGGGATAATAACACTGACCAGAAAGGCAATTATTAGAGAAAAAGTTAATACCTCAGAGTACGTTGGCTCAACGGTACGATTTACTAACTGAATAGCATCCATCACCAAAATCCACGTCAGCACAAAGGCAGAGTTAAAGGCAGGAGAAAACTTACTTACGTAAAATCTAAAATGAAATTTATATATAACTATAACTACAGGTATAGTTATATTCACAACTGTTTACGTAGGAAAGGACCAACCTATTCCTAATCAATTTTATTTTCAAATTTTGGAATAAGTCCTTCATGATGTAAAGTCGTAAGCATGTCTAAGAAGATGTGATTCAATTTACGCTCGGCGATACTCGAAACTCTCTTCGCTTTTTTAGATTCCATTTCATAGGGGTTATATCCCGTATTGTCTTCTGCAAAGAACCATTCAGGATTCATTTTATAATTCTTCATGTAATGAATGAAAAGCAGTAAAAATGAATTCAGGGAGATGTCACAATCTTTCTCAGAGCGATATACCAAATTTTGGCTCATACCAATTGTGTCTGCCATTTCAACTTGACTTAAACCAGAGTCTTCACGGATTCGCTCAAATCTCATTGCAAAATTTGATTTCCATTTTTTTACTTCTGAATCTTTGTTCCTTTTCATAAAATTTACCAAATAGACAAATTGTATTAACTAACTAATGTTAAGAGTCTTAATAAATGTCATCTTCTGCTTAACAGCCAAATGGTATTCCACTACAGCTAGTAATGTAACAAATATACATAAAAACAATGTAGCTATTAATTTATAATGTAAATTAATAGCTACATTTAATCTAAAATACATTTTCTATTCTAAAACTCATCCTCATCCTCATCCTCATCCTCATCCTCAACCTTTGGCTTTTTGGTTGATGTACTTAAAACAGGAACAACTTTTGGCATTTCTTGACTTGCAAGCAAACTTTTAATTTCTTTACTGATGCGGCTATAATTAGCTTTTACTTCCTCATCAGTAACAGTATTGAATGACTCTATTTCTTTACGATCAATGGGTTCAGGCTCAAACTGAGTGCGTAAATAGCTAACGTCACTCTCAACTATCTGGCCAAAAAATTCACCTTTTTTCAAATCGGTTACTTCCTGTACAGTTACACGATCTCGATTTATCAGACTATATGAATTAGATTTAGTGTTTGAAACTTCGTTCAAACGTGCCTGACCGACTGATTGACTTCGTTGCTCAACATATTCTTTACCCCAAATCCGGACAACATACTGAGCCGATGGTTCATGGGGCATACGTCCATAAAAACGGTTCGAAAGCGTATTAAGTATGGCGTCCTTTTGGTGCTGTCCATACATTTCTTCTAGTTGAGAAAAGTCCTGAACACCGGCTAAGGTAACTATTTTATTTTCTCGACCCGTAGCGGGAAGTGTTGAGAAATCAGGAATAAATAAGGTAGGGGCTTCATCTAAAACAACAAGTGAATCAAGCTTACCTTTTTGATTTAATTTTTTGATAGTAGTAGTTACAATTAAGGCAAGTACAGGCCCATACACAGACCGTAAGTCAGGGTTATTACCAATGACCAATATTTTCGGGTTATCTGGATTATTTAGATCTAGCGTAAAATCATTACCAGATAATACATAAACAACAGAGCGAATATTAATCTTACCTAAAGCATTTTGTAAAGTAGAAATTACGCCCGCTAATTGTTTACCCGCACCTTCATCAACTGCTGTTTTTATACTAGCCACTGAGGTAGCTACTTCCTCATTTTGGCAAATTAAAGGTAATACTTGTTTTACTGGTTGCGCTGCTAAACGCATAACGTGAGGTAAGGTACAGAACTGCGGATACTCTTCTCGCAGAAACCAAATAATACCTCCTAAGTAGGCTGTTGCATTATCGCTAAAAAAATTATCTTCGCCCTTAATTAAATTTTTCATAACAGCTTCTGCTGCGCTTCCCGCATGACTCTTGGTCACGATTATATCAGGATGAATCGGATTTACGCGATGAGTGCGGGATAAATCATCAAAATTAATATAGTATTTATTAACTTTTTCGTTTTTAGTTGCTGCGTTAACAACGCGTGCAAACGTTGGAAACTTAAAATCATAGATCAATCCTGTAAAACCTTTTTCTACGGCTTGGGTAATAATCGGTTCAATAACGCTAAAACTTTTACCAGCACCTGGGCCAGCAGCTACCAATATACCTGCAAAAGGATTTGTTATTTTAATTAATCCTTTACTAGTTTTAAGACCAAATACGTACTCTTTAACTTTTATGCCGGTTTTCGTCACTTGAGAAGCAGTTTGAATTTCTGCTCTGGAGTTACCTTCCATTCTCCTATAAATAATAAAACCTGCCACAAGTAGCCCCGCGCCGCCACCTGCTACATCTGAAAACATTCGAGGAAAACCAGCTAGGTTAAAAAGAAACTTGACCAATGCACCAGCTACAAGATAGCTAAATAATGGAATAGCTATATACCCAAAAAGTTTCCCTACAATTACACCAAAATTAAACATGAGTAAAATTGTTTTTTTCGTTGAATAACATTAATAACCTATTTCAAAATCCTGTACCTTCTCAACGTTTCGACTTTTAGAAGGTACCCTTTCATTTTCTCTTTGAATCACTTTTTCGTAATCTTGTTGTTTACCATTCTTAATTGCGTTACAATAATCATACGATTCTTCAAGCTTTCGTTCATAAGTAAAAAGTTTATCAAAAGTTTGTTCGGTAGCGCGATAAAAAGCATCCCGACTAAATATTATTGGGTTGTTAACATTCGGGCAAAGATGAGCAGTTTGTTCCTGTTTTTGGCGTTTAAGTTCTGACTCTAAAATATATCTATTCTCTCTGCCTTCGCACCGGGAAACAATAATATGAATATGGCGCTGGTCACCTTCTTTTAATTGACCTTTCTCTGCTAAACCTTCTTTTACCTCTGCGTCTAATGACGTATATTTCCGCTCGTGCTCAATCTTTGCATACCACACTAAATCTTTGCTTTCAACTCCCCTACTCTCTCCTTGATAATTACAAAATCCAGAAGCATAATTCTCCATTGCTGAACGGGTGAATTCTTTTAATTTTCCAGAGTCATTTCCGATTTGTGCAAGTTCTGCCTGACTAGGCGCAATAATTATAGAAAAAAAACGATCCTGGTTCTTCTCTATTTTTTGACTTTTTGCATTGTTGTCAATTTGTTGTATCACTTCCCACTTATTGCATTTATCCCTGTCTACCGAAAAAAAATACTCATTTTCTGTAGACAAACTACTTACATTCTCTTTCTCTAGATAATTAACTAACCTAGCAGAACTTCCCTTGTTAGTTGCTTCGACTGGGCTTGCAAATTTTGTTTGCATCTATTCATCTAGTTTTAAACCAGTTATTATTTTTTTTACATTAGCATTCACTATTCTTAAATCAGAACGTCGCGGCATTCCCTCTGTACCTGCTATATCAAAAATCGCTTCTTTCATCGGAATTAACAACTTTTTTTCTTGCTCTTTTATAAAGCTAATTAATCGCTTATCCAGAGCTTTTATTGCGTCAGTGGGATTGTCGGCTTTGGGGTCGCGGGGGTCGGCTTTGGTCACCTTAAAGTAGTTGACCATTGCGGCAAACAAGGCTGTATTATTTAGGCCGTAGGCATTGGCTAGCTGTTCAAAATTAGCGAAGTCGTGTTCGCTTGCGTTGACTGTCTTGTACTTAGGCATAGAGCAAATAGTTATGTGTATAGTTAGTCAAAGGTTTGATATTCAATTTCTTACAAAAGAAATAGTTATTAAGTAACTACTTTATTTACATTAATTATTTATAACTATCTGATTATCAGTAGAGACTCCGTATGGCAAGAGGAAGAAGGGTATCAAAGACCCCTTCCCTCTTGCTAAATTTTTTAAAAATTGTCTTTATGCCGAACCCGTAGGGGAAGGCGATGTAAATAGCTGTGTACCAACTCAAATAATCGGCTCTGGCACTACCATGTATGTAACTCAGTTGCTCCATTGCTTTGTACTCGTTGCATATGGAGAAAACTAAAGGAGCAGAAAAGAGACCGATAGTAAGCAACTATGCTAGATTTTATAGTTTTATTGGTGTTCTAAGTAGAATATGGTATTCTTACATCTTTATCTCAATTAGAGATTGTAATGAAGCATTATATTTATTCATTCAAATAAGGGTTTTACAGGTACTTGAAATATTTGTTTCCTTTAATCCATACTAAAGATGTTTTTGATGAATGCGATACAAAAGGCCTTAATTGAAAAGAAACCTGCTGAAAAAGGAGGAGCAATAGCTGAAGAAAGATTTGGCTATCAAAAAGATTGGGCAATTTGTAAATTATTAGAATTGCATAAAAGCGAAAATGATTATTTAATGATATTTGAGTATCATGATGATATTGTTGTTTTAGATAGTTGTGACAATCCTGGTTTAGTTTCTTTTTATCAAATAAAAACCAAATCTTCTGGCAATTGGACAACTAAAAATTTATTAGACAAAAGAAAAAAACTAAACTCTTATTTAGGTAAACTATTCTTAAATAAATTAAATTTTCCAGAGTTCGAAAGTACTTTGAATTTTGTTTCAAACGCCCGATATAGCATAGAACTTAATAATTCATCACACAAGAGTTTAGATTTTCCTAAAATTTGTGTTACTGACTTATCAAATTCAGAATTGAATTATATTAATAGTAATTTATGTAGTGAATTATCTAAAGATAAATTAGAAATAGTCGATACTTTCTTCCATGTATCAACTATTCCAATACAAAATTCAGAAGCATCATCAATATCAGCATTGGTAGATTACTTTGAAAAATTTACCAGTGATGAAGGAATTCCTAGGATACAACCTCTTCATGAGACTTTAATTAATGAAATTAGGAGAAAATCAAAATATACATATGAAGTTAGTAGTTTTGAGGAATTAATGAAATATCGTTCCTTTTCTAGATCTGAATTTCACGATATATTAATGTTGGCTTTAAAAAAGTCAAATATTGACCTAAGGAAAATTCAAGAAATGATAATTAATAGACTTAACAGTGAAAACGCAAGTATAAAAAATATTCAATATTTTTCAAAAAATAGCAATCAATATATTATTGATAAATTAAATATAATGAACTTACTTCTAAAAAAACTTGAAAAGGGTGTTAACGAGATTATCAGTACTATGAGTGATAATGATTTTGACCAAGCACTTTTACCATGTGCAGAAATGATTTATGAAAAACTGATTAACAAATATACACTTGGTAATACACTTGAAAAATCATATATTATGACTGTCATTTTGTTTCAAATTTATGGAACCTTCGAACTTTAAGCGATTAGTTCGCATATTACGAACTGAAAAAAAATATGAAAAGCTTTTGTTTATCAGAAATGCTAATTTACTCGGCAAAGGAGAGGAAAGCAAGGAGAGTTCCATTCAATCCGAATTTAACAGTAATATTAGGGAAAAACGACACAGGTAAATCTGTACTTATAAAAAGTATATATCACACATTTGGTGCAAATGTCAAATTTGATAGCACATGGGATAATGCAGCTACGTGTTCTTTGGTTAGATTCACGATAGATAAAAAACCATATTCCATCTTACGTTGGGGAAAGATTTTTGGGTTATTTGGCGAAAACGACTCCTTAATAGGTATTTATGAAAGTATATCTAAAGAACTGGGGCCAGTTTTGGCAAAATTATTTGACTTTGGATTAGTTTGGAATGATAGACAAAACGATACAAACGTTTTACCGCCAGCTTTTTTCTTGTTACCTTATTATATAGATCAGGATAAATCTTGGGCAGATAATTGGAATGCCTTTGAAAATTTATCACAGTATGACAATTGGCGAAATGCCGTTGTTGAGTATCATACTGGCTTAAAACCAAACGAATATTATGTGGCAAAAACTGAATTTGACAAACTTAAAGAAGTTGCGGCAGAGAAATCAAAAGAAACTAAAATGATGAAAAGCTTATTAGACAACACCAATAAAAGCATTTCTTCAGTAGATTTCAGTATTAGTATAGATATTTTTAAGAAAGAAGTAGATGAGTAAGTTAAGTTAAGTTCATCCCTTCAGAATAATCAAACACAATACAAAAACACTCTCACAACTCTTTATTCACAAAAAATTAACTTAGAAAGTCAGCAGAAGGTAGTAAGTTCGGTCTTAAATGAAATAAAGAAAGATTTACGATATTCCGTTGATGTATTAGAAGATATAGTTGAATGTCCAACTTGTGGCGCTCATTATTCTAATTCAATAAAGGAGAGATTTGCTTTCGCTGAAGATGAGCATAAATGCCTCGAAATATCTCAAAACATTTACGAAGAAATAATTAAAATAATATCAAAAATTAGATTGGAAGAAGAAAAATTAAAATCTATTTCAAAAGAAATACAAAATATTAATGAAGTATTAGCTGTAAAACATGGAGAAATTGCGCTTCGTGATATAATAGAGAATGAAGGTAAGCGTCAAGTAAAATCAATCTTCTCTTCAAGAATAGAGGAAATGTCTGATGAGTATTATAAAATATTGGAAAATCTTTCTGATTTAGAAAATAAGATTAAGCGTTATTTAGATAAAGAAAGAAGGGAACAAATAGTACAAGAATATCGGAGCTTAATGAGAAAATACTTGTACTTATTAAGTGTCAAGCTTTCAGAAAAAGATTACGAAAGAATAGATAGTAAAATTGGAGGTTTGGGGAGTGCAAAACCCAGAGCGCTGTTAGCGTACTATTATTCTATTTTAAATATCATTAAAAAATATGGTTCTTCGGCTCTTTGCCCTATCGTTTTAGATGAGCCTGATCAGCAGGGACAAGACGACTTAAATATGCCGATCATATTAAATTTCATTAAAGAAAATAAGCCTCATAACTCACAATTAATTTTGGGGTTACAAGATACAATGGGCTTAAATTTTGAAGGATCAGTTTTTGAAATAAAAGAAAAGTTTAGTGTTTTAACTGAGGATGATTTTGAAAGTGTCCAGATTGAAATTACACCGTTGATAAACAAGGTTATTGTGATTAATAATGATTTATTTGGTTCTATATAATTGATAAGTTAGTAATGCTAGACCATGTAAACCATTAGCTTTAGACGCTTGCCGAACTAGCAAAGTTACCGTAATGTTAGCCATCCTATAATACAAGCAATTAAGGCGCACTTTTTCCGAAAAGTATAGGGTAGCCAAGACTACCTCTGTAAGACTTAGCTGGCGTTTTACGTAAACTTTACGATTACGGCTCATTTGTTTCAATCTTCAGAATGAACGGTTAGGCCATCCGAGCCATTACAGTGAAGTGAGTAGGCTTCCAGTTTGGCCGTAGTTATTACAGGACGTTTTAGATTTCGTTCCAAAATAAGAGTTGGACATGAACTTGTTAGAAAGCTGGCCAAAATGTTCCGTAATGGCTAGGCTGGTAATGCATCCGTTTGCAGGTTGGAAAATCTATTTGTTAGTTTGCTTATGCCGGTTTCTTCGTCCAATGCTTTATATAAAAATATCCTTTAAACGTCTCCGCTATTAGCCTCGCTAATGAGTTGCAAACGCCATTTTTCAGGCTGTTTTTGTAATTCTTAGATATTTTCTTAATCTAATTCCTTAGGACTAGATTAAATAGTTTTCTGTCTCATGTAAAAGGCTTGGTATGTTTATACTACTAAATACTGAATAGATTCCACCATTTACAGCCATTCAGCTCACTAGTATTATAAATTAGGAGATGGTGTATTATTGGGCCATTTCCTAATAAACAGCGTTATTCATCTTAACTTATTTTGCACAAAACGTGTCGGATATGATTCCGTTTGCTCGTGGCATGTGTGACATAGGGTTCGCCCATTGTTTATGTCCCAAAGTGCCTTACAATTACGCGCTGACTCTACACTATTTACCTTATTTTCTTTCACAAGTATGGTAATACTTACTTTGTGATCCGCTTCAATAATCCGTTTACGCCCATTTCTCGCCCCGCAGTTCTGACAGGTGAACCTATCCCGTACAAAAACAGCCCGTTTCCATAGTTCATACTCATCCATCCGACGAATAAGACGGACAAGGTTGCTCACTGAAACAACTTTATCCAGTGATTGACTATTCATAGAATTTACACCTGTTCAACGTTTATGGGATGGAACGCTAAAGCCTCCGTGATCATAGGGTTTAACCCTTCAATCAGGATTTCAAGGTGGTACGAAAGTGCGCGAACCTCATCAGCCAATAAGCGGCCATGATTAGCGACCAAATAGGGGTTTTTGGTCAGCAGGTAAACATTGCGAAGGGTCTCGATTTGGGCGTAGAAACTACCAGTGGAAACTAGCGGCAAGCTGACTACTTGCTCAAGGGAGTTTTGATTGCTGTTAGAAACAGCGTTATTTTGCATGATAATCATAACTGTAATGGTTTTTGATTTGCCGCCCCTTCGCTGCTTCCGCCAAGATGTTAGCGTTGGGGCTTTTTTGTTATCGTTTGACTTTATAAATATAGCAATAATTATGGATATATCCATAATTATTGCTTAAAAAATTAACCTAAAGTAATATCAAATGAGACGCCTAGAGCATTAGCAACTTTTTGGATTGTCTCTATAGTAAGATTCTGTTTACCTACTTCATATTGATTTACAGTGCCAACTGATAAGCTAATCTTGTCAGCCAATTCTTTTTGCGTTAATCCTTTAGCTTTTCGAGCCTCCCGAATCTTTTCTCCTACCCGCCGTTTTATGTCTTCCATTGATTATTACTCTACCTAACTATTGCTTTTACTTAGTGGCCAAAGATTGGTTATTATCGGGCATTTACATTGTAAGCAAAACATTTATTATACTATTTTCTACCCTGAACTATAACCTGTATCACGCAGCCATCGCGCAATTTAAGTTTTGCCTTTTAACTGACAGATTCAAAGTTATTCTTTACAAAAGAAAAAATAATTTAAACTGTACACACTGGCTTAGTGTGTTTCCTTTTAAAGCTTTTTTTAATGTTTCGTTTACAGTGATACAACATATTGATTTTCAATAGATTATAGCAAAATATATAACTTATAACACGTTCACGTATAACCCAATTCACGTTTATATATAACTCGTATCTCGTATAGTTATAACCTACTTCTCGTCAAACTATAACTCAATTCACGTATATAACCTGAAACACGTAGCTCGCAAAGATCCGCTTATTAGGTAATTTGTGCCTGAATACACCTCAAGTAGGCACAAAATAATTTTTTTACTGATGTAATCTCTTCCCATTTGTCCAAATCTTTAGGAATTTAACGAGAGTTAGGCAAACTGATTACGATGGCTTATTCAAAACATATAACCGCTAACACGTAACTATAACCTAGATCACGTATGCATACAAAGCCACTAAAAATTACCCTGATAAGTAAACACAAATTTTTTGTAGTTCAGTTGAATTAACTTAAGTTGTTGTGATTTAGCAGTGCAAGGATATGACCAAGGAGACTACATTACGAAGACGCTCGGATATAGGTGAACGAACAATTGCCCGAATGAAAGCGGGTAGAAACGGTATAGTTGAGGCTACGTACCGAATGGACGTAGTGGAATTCCGCGTGTTTTTTACCATGCTTACCATGATTAGTCCAGATGACGTAACCTTCTGTGAGTATGAACTACGCGTTGCCGATATTATCCGATTATTTAGTTTAAGTCGGGACGGGCGCAGTTACGAAAGCATAAAAGATGCAGCGGAACGGCTCGTAAATAAAACAATGGTCATTTATCATACAAAGGAAGATGGTAACCGGTATCGTACAGTTATCCCCTTTCTGACCAGTGCTAGTTCGCAAGTCGGTAATACTAAATCTGAATCGATTCGGGTTACTTTTCATCCTGAGCTAAAACCGTATTTACTTCAACTTCGCTCGGAGTACCTTGAATTTGACGTACGTAATCTTTCAGGCGTACATAGTCAATTTTCTATTCGCCTGTACATGATGCTACGTCATCAGATGAACTTAAAAAAGACATCCATTCGCTACACGGTGGAGCGGCTCCGAGACGTCTTTGAAATTGGTGAAAAAGAATATCCGCTTTACGGTAACTTTAAGCAGAAAGTACTACTCAGAGCTTGTAATGATTTAAACGCCTCTACCAATATACGTATCAATCAAATGATAGAAGAACGTAGTAACCGTAAAGTTGCTGCGGTCATCTTTCATATGTCTTCTCAGGCCCTACCCCTACTGCAAACGGACAGCCAGTCTAAAAAAATAGCAAACGAAAGAGCGGAATCAACTTTATCTGCTAACAATGAACAACAATCCACACCATTAGCAAGTGCCCTTGCAACTGAGTATGTAGTTGATCAACTGCATAGTTCTATTGCAAATTATGTAGGACGCGAAACCGTAAAGAACTGGCTTCAAAAATCACCAGTGGATCAAGTGCGTAACGCTATACATTATACACTGAAGCAATTAAAACAAGGCAGTGTTATAAAGAACGTAGGAGGTTATATACAAAAAATGATTAATACCCATTTACCAGCAGTACCTGACAATAAAAATCCGACTGTAGATACAACAATCCAAATAGCCAAATTAAAAGCCGATGAACAACAGGCTACAGAGGCCAAATTAAAAGCTCTTACAGAAACTAAACATAAGATTGCCTTCCAGTTATTGAAAGATCACCCTGAATGGCATGAACCAGTTCAGCAGCATATGCAATCAGGATTATTCGGTAGATTTTATGACAAAACGCTATCACTTTTCGACAATGTACGAAGTCCGGTTATGTACGGCCCATTTTTCCAAAGCATTGAGCGCTTATCTCCTTTGGTGTTTAATGATATAGAAAAGGACGAAGAGTAAGCCACTATTCAACGGCTTCCCTCCTACCCTTCAATTTTTAAACGTCTGGGCCTTTTAGACCAAGCCCACAGATTCATATAGTTTGAATAATTGTCTGTTTGAGGCACCCTATCTGCACAGATTGTATTACATTGAGTATTTACGTTTCTCGCGCGCCATTTTTTCTTCAATGGCTTCTAATATCCAATCGTGGGTCGATATGCCGAGTTTGGGGCTGGCCAACTTACGCGGTCGTTTAGCTCTAAGCCCTTCAATCTTAGTAAGTACACCTTGCGTCAAGCGCAGGTTGAAGAACTTAACTGTATCGTCATCTATTGGCTGATCATCCTTTTTGAGGGTAGAACTACCTTTGTTGATTACAGCTTCGATTTCTGCTTCGGTAGGCTGTTTCTTACGCTGTGGCGGGAGTGTTGTGGCCATGTAATACGTTATTAAAAAGTGCGTTAATTTCGGCGACAGCTTTCAAATCAGGTTGTTCGGTTTCAAACACGGCAAGCCCTACCCCTGCTGCATTGCTAAATGCTTTTCGGTTGCAGATGGGATATGGTAGATACTGGATTGCTGGATACGTTGCTAGCGCCTGGGCAACCTCCCGGTTATCGGCGCTTTTAATGTCGGCTCGGCTCAGGAACGTGTATGCCTTGAGGGGTTTATCCCGAATCGACTGGATTTCATCTATTACCTCAATGACCTTCGTGATTGTCCATAAATCGAAGCTGCGAGGCGCAAACGGGATCATAGCCACATCAGCCACTGACAGAGCCGCGCGTTGACTGGTGGTGTCCCTACCCCCGGTGTCAATGACGATATGATCGTACTTTGACCGCATACTCTCGACTTGTTTACGTAGGTTAGCTCCGGTCATATTCACCAGCGTATAGCCAGTATCCCCCCTGGTCTGCTCCCGGTATGCCGTGAAGTCACTAGACGTCTCTTGCTCGTCGCCATCGACCAGCAACACGTCGTGGCCCTCTTTAACTAGCCAAGCCGCAAAATTGACCGCTAACGTGCTCTTACCGACGCCACCCTTAATCGAATTAAAAGAGATGACCATTTAGATCAAAATTTAGTATAGTTTCCAGGTTCGATAATAGTATGGAAAACAGATGTGAAAGTAGTATACCATTTGTAAAGTTTTAAGACGGATAAAAGATTTAAATTTAGTATTAATTTAGATTTGAAATTAGGTGTGGAATTAGATTTAGAATCTAGATTAAAATAGATGATAATACTTATCTAAACCTAGAAGAAATAAAGATTTGAAAATAGATTTAAAAATTTATATAATGTCTCAATCAAATTAGATGTATAATTAGATGTATAATTAGATGTATAATTAGATGTATAATTAGATGTATAATTAGATGTATAATTAGATGTATAATTAGATGTATAATCTATCTTATTTCTTGGATAATATCATAAAATAATGCCAATATTTCAACGTATATCTTACTCATTATCAAAGCTATAGCAGTATTTACCCTATAAAAAATTTATATTACTTCTCACTACCTATAATAATATTGCATAGGCTGAATCAAGTGTTCATCTTTATAACTTATCTAATATAAACGTACGAAGGATGAAAAAATCATTATTTAACTCAAGTTAAGCATTTAAAATTTACCAGCCGGAAGGCAACGACTGCGTCAATGACGACATAAATATCTTGGTTGTAAAGTGTTTGGCCGATCCTATCGATGGATAGAATATCTTAGTATTTGTGAACGAAGAATAAATTGTCTATCCCTTGAAACAAGTGGGGTAGGGGAGATGGTGCGACTAATTGATAATTATACGCCTTTAAGTAGCAGCGTAGGCCGTAAATGCATCTGTTTGACTAAGCTATCTAATTCCGCGTAGGAATTCGGAAGCAGTTCAGCGGAGGAGGCTTTAAAATAGACGTTATTTAACCGGACAACTTGTCCTATGTTATAGGACGGAGGGGAAGGAGATTTAGTAACAACTGGTGAAGAGGGGAGGGGAGGGGATGGTTCTACGACCGGTACGGATGGGCGTGGCCAGAAATAAGCAACGAATAAGTTTAATCAAAGATTACCGTCCTTCACCCCGTAGTCCATACCCAATCGTATTGATCGCTGTGACCTGGTTGTTTTGATAAAAGGTATGCTGTTCAGTAAATGTTTGTTGGAGTGGAACGCTAGCGGATATTGACGCTTCGATGTTATCGTAATGAACGCCCACTTCAGGGATAATAAACCAGCTTTGGGGCATACTGCTCCGGCGCTGAATAACACTACCGGTACCAGTATCAAGGTAATTGAAGGTGAATGGCTCGTTAACCGATACGGCTGGTTCAATATAGGTAACGCCGAAGGCCTGGCTGGTTCCCAGCCGAAGAAATAAACCATCATTTCCAGAACGGGAAAGCAGTTTACTCCAGTAATATGTTAGGACCGCATTGACCTGAAAATACTTTACATAGGCGTTCCACGAGACAATAGAGTACCCCTTAAAATAGTAGCTGTTATCATAACTGGACGAAAAAAGCTGTTGCGAGTAATCCGCTCCAAGTAGGATCGACCAGGCCCGGTCAGTATTGTAGTTGACCCGCTTCAGACCAATGTCTATCCCGGCGCGAATGGGTAGTGGATGAACAGTTTTTTCGTTTCCATTCTGGTAAATCAGAGATTTAGGCGGTGCTCCTTTATAAAGTGAGAAACCACTGGTTCCCTGTTCACGCGTGTAGTCCGGGGAAAATTGCAGCACATTGTAACCGCCCTTGGGCGATACAACCAGTTGAAGTTCTTTTTTGTCATATTGAGCCAGTGATGAGGTTACGACAGTGGCAACTATACTTAAGCTCAGACTAACCAGCTTCCAGTTATTAATTTGAAAAGGTAGGTCCATATTTCTCAGACAATTGAGTTCGTTAAAAGACCCGATAAAAATGCACTGAGATTATGAAATACGGGAATAGACTTATCAATTGGTTCAGTTTAGGCATGGTAAACTGAAAGACATAATATCATCAGCGTTAAGATATCGACTTTCGAAACAACTTATCAATCATTATTAATCTCTTTGAGCGTTCTAAGGCTAGCTGTACAAAAAGTATTCACTCCACAAGCCATGCATGAAAGCTGCTAATTATAAAGTTGCTTTCACGAAAACTAAAGGGAGGTTTTCGTGAACGCTTTTGACTTATGTTTAAATCAACCACAAATACCTATTTCACAGCGAATTAGATAGTTCAGAAAATAAAAGCGGCTGACATTTTATTGAACGAAATTAAGTTTTGGCTTAAGTCTGATATAGTTTGTCGTTTTTTGGTTAAACTAATAACCTACATCAGGTTATGATAATGACGCCGATCAGATTAGTTAGCGCAGTATCGGGCCATTACTTCACCAATCTGGTTACCACAGATCAATCAAACTTTTTCGCCATGATTTCGTCAGTATGTTGGCCGAAACAAAAAATTTCCCCATTGCGTCAAGTAGTCTGGCGAATAAACTAATTGAGGAGACCCTCTCCCCATAGTCGACTGTGCCCAATCAGTCTTCTGATGTCAGGTATCCGAAACGTAATACTTTCCTAGTCCCACGTTTCCGTAAATTCAAGCCTTATCAACCGAGCTATAAAAAAAAATCAGCAACGAGAACAACGCTGGAAAGGGCACTGATATTCGCTTTTCAGATTAGGTAAAAAAGCTCCGGTTAGCAAGCCGAAACCAGTATAACTTAGCGCATGCTGAACGATTTTGTACAAATGAGTTAGTTAGGGATTTTGCATCCACTGCCAGCCTGGTGTTTAAGTTGGTTTTCTACTGCCGTACCGTCTATCGCAGCCCAATGGTCAATGATTTTTCCATCCGCTACCCGGTAAAACCGATAGCCCATTGTACTAACCTGAGCACCTGTAGGTTTAATACCCCGCCATATACCTACGTGCGTCATTTGCATGGTAATCTTTAGAATTGTCTTACTGGCTTCTGTAACCTGATCGTCAATAAATGTCTGATGCAAAAATGACTGACTCGTTGCCTGAATCCAGTTTTGTAAGCCTTTACCATCTGGCGATAACGCTATTGGGAGTGAATGGTCCACGTAATCCGGATGCAGATACAGGTCCAGCTTTTCGAATTGCTGTTGATTCCAGATGGCCTCGATGAAATCAGCGACTAGTTGTTTGGTTTGATGAATGGACATGGCGTTGATGTTTTAGACAACGCAAAAGTAGCCGGGCAATAGCCCTAAAATCTGTGACAAAAGTCAAAAAAGAAGCCTTATTTCAACTTCCGAATTCGGCTTAACGTTTCCCGGCGAATCCCTAAAAAAGAGGCTAGATGGCCCAGCGAAACGCGCTGTACCAAATCAGGTTGTTTTTTTACCAATCGGTTATAGCGTTCCCTGGCCGAATAAAGGGTAAACCAGGCCGCATACTCTTCCTGCTCTTCGAGCAAGTTTTCCAGTAGCCGTCTGCCAAAGGCCTCCAGGTGATGAGACCGCTCATATAACCCGAGTAAGTCGGCTTTTGGAATGCTTTGCAGGGTTGACGATTCAAGCGCCTGGATACTCAACTGGGCGGGTTGCCCTGAGCGCAGACTTTTCATATCCGTAACAAAGCTGTTTTCAAGCGTAAAGGCCACGTTTCGTTCCTCACCATCGGTTAGATAGAAACTTCTCAATAGCCCTGTCTGAAGAAAAAAGATGTGTTTACACACCTGGCCAGGTTTCAGGAGTAGATCCCCTTTTACCAGTTGATGCTCAACCAGTACGTTTCGGAGTAGCCCCCATGTGTCTTTGTCGAGGGTTACAATTTGGTTCATAGAAGCCTGCATAGTACGAATTGAAATAGGTCGTAATGTAAGGGTTGAATGGCCATGTAATTAATTTAAACGTTATGTTCTTACTTTGGTGGTCTGAATTGCCAGGTAATCAACTCATGAAGATATTGGTCGTTGAAGACGAAGTGAGTTTAGCGTCGTTTATCAAAAAAGGACTCGAAGCGGAATCCTTTACTACCGACGTCGCCTATGATGGCTATGTTGGAAAGCAGCTCTTCCAGAAAAACGAGTACGATGTCGTCATTCTGGACGTCAACTTGCCGTCGATGAATGGATTTGATCTCTGCCAATTCATTAAACGGGAAAACGAACGTACTCCCGTTCTGATGCTCACGGCACTGGATACCCTGGAGGATAAAGTCCGCGGATTTGACGCGGGCGCGGATGATTATCTGCCTAAACCATTTGCTTTCAAGGAATTGTTGCTCCGCCTTCGGGCCATCACCAAACGCCACGTGCTTCGTCATTCCACGGTCCTGCGCCTGGCTGACTTAACGCTGAATTTAGATACGAAAGTGGTCATTCGCGCCGAAAAGCGCATCGAGTTAACCACCAAAGAGTTTGCGCTGCTGGAATACATGCTGATGCATAAAGGCAAAATTATTTCCCGCGCCGAACTCGCCGAACGGGTCTGGGATACGGATTTTGACTCCAACACGAATGTCATCGATGTGTACGTCAACTACCTGCGCAAGAAAATCGATAAAGAGTTTTCGTCCAAACTCCTGCATACAGTCATCGGCATGGGCTACTCGCTGCACGAATCTTAAGGTACGCTCAGAGACGACCGATCTATGCTGATCCGACACAAACTAACCCTTCTGTTTACCGGCATCGTGCTGGCCATCCAGCTAGCCTTCACCAGCTTTGTCTACACCTTTTATTCGGTGTACCGGCAGCAGGGGTTTACCGTACGGTTGCAGGGAAAGGCCCGGTTATTCGGACGGGTTATGATTTCTCGTCATTCGGCCCAGGGCGTACTGGACCGGGCACTGAATGCGACGGATCTGCAAACCCTTACTGAAGAACACATCAGCATTTTTGACCAACAGGGTAAGCTGGTATTTACCAATCAACTCCCCGCTTTTGTGCAGAAGGAAACCCGGCTCATTCCGGCGTTGGCCCAACAATCCCCCCTTACGTTTACCATCAATCGAAATGAAGGGGTTGGAATTGTATATCAAGATCGGGGCTTGTCGTATTCAATCTTTGTGACGGGCTATGACCGGCTGGGTCATTCCAAACAGCAAAATTTGTTTATGATCTTACTGGTCGCCAACATCGGCGGCTTTTTGCTGATCCTGGTCGGAGGCTGGTACTTTGCGGGGCGATTCTTACGTCCCCTGGCCAGCATGGTGAGTATGGTCAGGAGCGTCCAGCCTGTTTCGGATGCACATCTGCATCTCCGACTAAATGAAGGCAACCAAACGGACGAAATTGCCCAATTGGCGATCACCTTTAATCAGCTATTGACCCAACTTCAGGCAACCTTTGAGAACCAACGGCAATTTGTCGCCCACGCGTCCCACGAACTGCGCACGCCCTTAACAACGGTGTTGGGAACCCTTGAAACCTCCCATCAGTACGATTCCGACCCGATTGACTTCCGGCTTAGTATGGAAGTGGCCATGCGGGAATTGACCAAGCTGGTTGGGCTGACCAATAGCTTATTGAATCTGGCCAAATCGGGCGACGGCTCGCTGGCGATGAGACCCATTCGATTAGAAGAATGCGTGATGGCGGCTGTGAGTCAGGTCAAACGAAAACGAACGGGCTGTAGCATTTTATTTCAATTTGGACAGATGCCCGATGACGATTTTTTCATGGTCTTGGGTAACGAAATCCTGCTCACGACGGCGATACAGAACGTGATCGACAATGGCTGCAAATACTCTGAGCAAGCCGTTCATGTCGATTTGTTTACCCAGCTTGCTGATGGCCTGCACGTGATCACCATAACCGATCAGGGTATTGGTATCTCGCCCGACGATCTTCCGCATGTGTTCGAGCCATTATACCGGGGGCAAAATGCGGGTAAGGTAGATGGATTTGGCGTGGGGCTGGCGATTACTCAGCAGGTTATTCAACGGCACCGGGGTACCATTAGTCTGACGGATAGTCCAACAACCGGAACGATGGTGCGGATTGAACTGCCCGCCCTGGATGCTAAACCTGTTACGGTCGTATAACGGATCAAGCCACTTCCTGGGCATCAACGTCGATCCATTCGTAATTCTAATGAATTCTAATCTCCGCCTAAGACGGCTCTAATCCCGCAACATCATCTTTGTCCCGGGCTTAAACGTCGATCGGGTTATGAAGCGGACTGCCTCCACTAATTTCTTTGTGCTTATTCTGGGGATCGCGCTCCTGGCATCACTGGGTGTAAACATCTACCAGTTGTATAGCCGAAGTGCCTTCTGGCCACCTGATGGGGAGGTCGTGGACCGGGAAGCTGAATCCACTCAGTTGCTCCAGCAATTATCAAGCTGTAGTCAGGAAAACACCCGAAAAGATAGCCTCATCGCCGTGCTCAAACAACGGTCGGCGATTACTACGTACTCTACCTTGTCCAGCCAACAAGGACCCTAATCGACGTGGCAAGCTGATTTCTAAGGTATTCCTGGTTCACACTGATACGTCTCGTTTATGAACATCTCGTTGCCAAGTCGATGGCTTACTGGCCTGCTGCTGATCAGCGCTGGCATTGTGTCGGCTCAAACTAGTCCCGCTGATTCCGTCCTGACGCTTGCCAGAGCGCTTGATCTGGCCGTGCAGAATTACCCATCCATTAAAAATAAACTCACCGAAACCCAGGCAACACAAGCGGATCTGGCTGCGCGGAAAGCCAGTTTTTTGCCCGTTGCCTCGTTTCAGGCCCAGGCCTTGTACGGGACGTCCAATAACGTACGGGGTGCTACCTTTCCCAATGAAGGATCGACCAACTCGGTTTCCAGTGGGGTTAAAGCCAATGGACCGACAACGGATGCGGTCTGGGGCAGCCTAAGCTCCCTAAACGTCAACTGGAAAGCCATCACCTTTGGTCGTAACAAAGCCGAACTGGCGCTGTCCAAATCGGCGATTCAGCGGGCAAATGCCGATTATAATCAGGAATTGTTCATTCACCGGGTCCGCGTGGCCGATACCTACCTGATGGCATTGATTATCGACCAGACGGTCAAGGTGCAGGCGGCTAATCTAGCCCGGATCGACGCTTTCCGGACCGTGATGCAGGCCAATACCCGCTCGGGCCGACGGCCCGGTGTTGATAGTGTGCTGGCCGATGCCGAGGTGGCTAAAGCCAGGCTTTTGTTGATTGAGAGTCGCCGAATCGCCCAGCAGCAACGGGTGCAACTGGGCGAGTTTATGGGCTTGCCTGGTTCGACGTTCCGGCTGGATACCAACACCTTTCAGGTAGCCTTACCCCCCGATTTCCAGTTTTCAGTCGAAAAGCTGGCCAATCATCCGGTACTGTCCTACTTCCGACGGCAGATTGAGTTTAGCCAGGCCCGGGTGGAAGCTATCCGAAAATCCTATTTACCCGCTATCGCGTTGAATGGCTCATTTTGGGCCAGGGGATCGGGGATCAGCGATAACACCACCCCCGAAGGTAATTTCATTTATAACCCATCCCTGGGAGCGGGTTTACCGTTCCGGGTGGCTAACTATTTTGTGGGCGTGAGTACGTTTTGGCGCTTCAGTGATGTGTTTCGGACCCGTCAGGAAACCAAGGCGCAAGTCTTGCGGACGCAGGGGGATCAATACCAGTATGATCAGGAAGTGCTCCGCATCAAGGCTGAGCAGCAAACGGCCGATCTTCAAATTCAGAACGCTTACGAGGCCGCTCAACAGGCTCCCATTCAATTGGGTGCGGCACGGGCGGCTTATGAACAGGCACAGGCCCGGTACACGGCGGGTTTGTCGAACGTGTACGAATTTACCCAGGCGTTTACCTTGCTTAACCGGGCTGAGATCGACCAGTTCGTCACGACCAATAATGTCTGGCGGGCACTCCTACTCAAGTCGGCTGCCGAAGGTGACTTAACGGATTTTATTAAACTGACTACGAAATAAACCTGCTTTAGATGAACCAACTTATCGCGTCTGCGCTCACCCGACCCGTTACCATTGTGGTGCTGGTGCTGGGCATGCTGGTGTTCTCGGTCATGGCCGTGCTGAACATCCCCGTCGATATCTTTCCCAAACTCAACGCCCCGACTATTTACATCGCTCAGTCCTACGGCGGCATGATGCCTTCCCAGATGGAAGGCTTTATTGCCACCCGGTATCAAAATCAGATGCTGTACGTCTCGGGTGTGAAAGATGTGGATGTCAAGAACGTGCAGGGCCTGACGCTGGTGAAGTGTTCGTTTTACGAAAATACGAACATGGCCCAGGCAGCTGGTGAAGTGGCCAATCAGGTGAGTCGGGTGCTTTCCTACCTGCCACCTGGCTCGCAGCCGCCAGTCGTGGTTCGCTTTGATGCCTCCACGCTGCCCGTGGGTCAGCTCGTATTCAATTCCAAGACCCGATCCTTGTCGGAAATTCAAGATCTAGCGTCGACGAAGATCAGACCCCTACTGGCCAAGATTCCAGGCGCTTCCTCTCCGCCACCGTTCGGGGGTAACGAACGAACGGTGGTGATCAAAGTTGATCCCAGCAAGATGCAGTCCTACGCGCTGACGCCCGATCAGATTGTGCAGTCAGTCGTTAAAGCCAACCAGATTTCCCCGGCGGGGGTAGTGCGCATGAAAGACTATGCTTACATGACGCCTTCGAATTCGGTCATCAATACGGTGAGCGAGTTTGCGCAAATTCCGCTGAAAATGGGGACGGGTCCCACCGTCCTGTTGGGGGATGTGGCCACCGTCAATGACGCGGCTGATCAGACAGTCGGCTACGCCCTAGTAAATGGGAAGCGGGCCGTTTACATCCCGGTGACTAAAACGGGAGATGCCTCTACCATGGCGGTTGTAACGGCCCTAAAAGCTAAGCTTGCCGAGATGCAGAGCTTACTGCCCGATGACGTGAAACTCAGCTACGAATTCGATCAGTCGGTGTACGTTTCCAATGCAGTCAGTGGATTGATGAGCGAAGGCATTATCGGAGCCGTCCTGACGGGCCTTACGGTGCTGCTGTTTTTGCGCGATTGGCGCAGCTCGCTGATTGTGGTCCTAACGATACCGGTGGCCATCTTGGCGGCAGTGATGCTTTTGAATGCGGCTGGCCAGACCATCAACATCATGACCTTATCCGGACTGGCGCTTGCCATTGGTATCCTGGTCGATGAAGCGACGGTGACGATCGAAAATATTCACCAGCACCTGGAAATGGGAAAACCCAAAGCGCGGGCGATTTACGATGCTTGTCTGGAAATTGCCTTCCCCGAATTTTTGATTCTAATCTGTATTCTGGCTGTTTTTGCCCCCTCGTTTTTAATGAGTGGCGTACCCAAAGCCATGTTTTTACCCCTGTCGCTCTCGATTGGTTTTGCGATGATCGTAGCCTTTTTTCTGGCCTTAACGCTCGTGCCGGTCTTATCCAATTGGTGGATGAAATCGCATCACAAAGGGGATCATGAAGAGGCCGTGCAGGCCCTAAATTCACAGGAAGTCGCGCAGGTAGAAAGCCATGCTCACTATGAAAAGACGACCAAAAACGAGCTGAAGGGGTTTGATAAATTCAAAGCGCGGTATTTATCGCTGGTTGAAACGCTGTTACGCCATCGAACGCTGGTGATCAGTTGTTACATCCTAATCACGTTTGGATTAGCGGGTTTACTGTTTATGCACATTGGTCAGGATATGCTCCCCAAAAGCAATGCAAAACAGTTTCAGGTGCGGGTCATTGCGCCCCAGGGCATGCGCATCGAACGGACAGAGGAGCGGGTTCAGCGGGTACTGGGCATCATCGAGCAGTTGGTCGGTAAAGAAAACGTCGAAATTTCGTCGGCCTTTGTCGGCATGACCCCGTCCAGTTACGGGACCAGTAATCTCTATGTGTTCAACGCCGGACCTCACGAAGCAACCGTGCAGGTAGCATTGAGTGAAGCCTATACCGGCAATATGGATGTCCTCCGGGATAACCTGCGGGCTGCTGTGCGGAAACAACTGCCGGGCGTGGGTATTTCCTACGAGCCCATTGAGTTGACCGATAAAATTATGAGCCAAGGCGCGTCAACGCCGATTGAAGTGCAGGTCGGAGGTAAAAGCCTGGAAGATGGCCAGGCCTACGCCAAGCGGTTGCAGGAGGGGCTTAAATCCATTCCCTATCTACGGGATATTCGCATCAAACAACCCTTGAATTATCCCACGCTGGATATTCAGTTCGACCGGATCAAAGCGGCTCAGTTTGGCCTAACAGCCGATGATATATCGAAAAGCCTGGTCGCAGCCACCTCGTCAAGCCGGTTTACCGCCAAGAATCTCTGGCTGGATCGAAAAACCGGCTATGCCTATCAGGTGCAAGTGCAATTGCCCGAATACGAAATGAGTTCGGTGGAAGACATGGAAAATATTCCTCTGGTGAAAGGCCAGCTTCGCCCGACGCTGGGTGATGTGGCGACTATTCGTCGGACAACCGTACCGGGTGAATATGACCGCAGTGGTCCCCGGCGACTGGTAACCGTATCGGCTAATATTTTCAATAAAGATTTAGGGACGGCCACCCGGGATGTGCAACAGGTGATTGATGGCTTAGGCACCCCACCCAAGGGGACCGTGGTGGATTTGCAGGGGATGGCGCAGCTATTGCGCGACACGCTGGGCAGTTTGCAAACGGGTCTGGGACTGGCCATTGTGGTTATTTTCCTGGTGCTGATGGCCAATTTCCAATCGTTTGGTGTGGCCTTCGTGGTGCTGTCAACGATTCCAGCGGTGCTGGCCGGGTCGCTGGGGCTGCTCAGTCTGACGGGTAGTACACTCAACCTACAATCCTACATGGGCATTATCATGTCGGTTGGGGTATCGGTGGCCAATGCTATCCTGTTGATCACCAATGCTGAACAATTACGGCTGGTCTATAACGACTCCACCAAGGCGGCTCTTACAGCGGGGAGCATGCGTCTGCGACCCATTATGATGACCTCGCTGGCCATGATTGCCGGGATGATTCCCATGGCCTCTGGGCTGGGTGAAGCAGGGGATCAGTCGGCTCCGCTGGGGCGGGCGGTGATCGGAGGGCTGTTTTTCTCGGCGTTTGCGGCCCTGCTAATTCTCCCCGTCATTTTTGCCAGTGTCCAGGGGAAAGCCTCCGTGAAATCAGCCTCATTGAATCCTAATGATGAGGAAAGCGAGTTTTATGACGGTGTAGACCCGCTGAAAAAACAACTTTTAACCACGCACCCCAACTAATCTGCCCACTGCCTGACGTTAGGCCCGGTTATCATCACCGGTCCCCGATACCCGGAACACCGAACGTCAGGTCGGGCACCAATTATTCGACTACTATGAAAAACCTGCTGTATTATAGTGTGCTGCTGCTCGGAACGGCTACGTTACTGCCGGCCTGCTCGTCGGACGAACAGTCAAAAAAATCAACTGGCGAAAAAGCAGAAGCGGGTAACGAGGCTGCTTTCCAGACGGTTCCAGTATCCGTGGAGACCCAGGCGAAACAATTGGCGTTGCCAGGTGAATTCAGTCCCTATTACGATGTGGCACTCTACGCCAAAGTGAACGGCTTCATTAAAAGTATGCCCGTTGATGTAGGCGCTAAAGTGCATCGGGGACAGGTCCTGGCCATCATGGAAGCCCCCGAGCTGGAATCGGATTTAAGTCGGACGCTGTCGGATCTAACAGCCGCCAAGGGTCGACTTAATATCAGTAAAAGTAATTATCGGCGCTTAGTCCAGGCCGCTAAAACAGCCGGAGCGGTAGCCCCTCAGGAATTGGATCAGGCGCAGGCGGTCGTCATGGGAGATAGTGCCAATCTAACCAGCCAGCAACAACGGGTCGCCGGGGCGCGCCAGATGAAGCAATATTTGAGGCTAACGGCTCCCTTCGATGGGGTGGTTACTGAACGTATCCTGAGTCCTGGTGCGCTGGTAGGGCCAACTCAGAAAGATGCGCAGCCAATGTTAAAACTCAAAGAAATAGGACGGTTACGCTTACAGGTAACTGTACCGGAAGTATATGCGGGCCAAATACGGCAAAATGCGCCCGTTACGTTTTCGGTGAATGCCTTTCCAGGTAAAGAATTTACCGGCAAGATTAATCGAATTTCGTACAATGTTGAACGGAGTGTGCGGGCTGAACTGATTGAGATCGAGGTAAAAAATCCAGGACTGCAACTCATGCCTGGAATGTACGCGACGGTCGGCTTTCCAGTTCAACGGCAAAGTAAAAGTTTATATGTGCCAAAATCAGCCGTAGTCATTTCGATGGAAGGCAGCTACGTGATTACGGTGGTAAACGGAAAAACGCACTGGGTAACCGTCCAAACTGGCAATGAATCGAACGATCAGATCGAAGTGATTGGCAATCTCAAACCCACCGATCAGGTGCTTGTAACTGGGTCTGATGATATTAGGGATAATATGGCGATTAAAACCGTTTCAGAACCGAAAGTCGCGCGTCACTAAATGAGAAACGCCCTGACAGGATTTTGGCAAGGAGAAGCGAGACCATTCGATTACCAGGATTGACAACGATCTAGCTGACCACTACCAATAGCATCCTTTCCGCTTTGATTTCTATCCGGAAATTCAACGGTTAACCGAATTCATCTAAACCCAAAAATGCTTATTTCTCCACGCATTGGCTCCCTGCCTGGTGTCATTATCTGGACGGCAAAAGCGGAATTGTTTCGCCTCGGACCGTTTGCGGTAACCTGGTATGGGCTGTTTTTTGGCCTGAGTTTTATTATTGGCCTTCAGGTAATTACCTACATTTTTAAACAGGAGGGAAAGCCAGCACGCGAAGTAGATTCGCTGCTACTCTATACAATCATTTCAACAATCGCTGGTGCCCGTTTGGGGCATTTCCTGTTTTATGAACCAACGATGCTCTGGCAACATCCACTGGAAGTACTGTTACCTCCGTACCAGGGTTTAGCCAGTCACGGAGCAGCAATTGGTATCTTACTGGGTTTGTTTCTCTACACGCGTACCCGACCCGAGCGAGGTGGATCTTTTCTATGGGTAGCAGACCGGATCGCCATCGTCGTCGCCCTAAGCGGCTGCTTTATTCGGCTGGGTAATCTAATGAATTCCGAAATTATTGGTCGACCGACAAGTCTACCCTGGGGATTTGTCTTCGTTAACAACACCGAGTATTCGGCAGTACCGCGCCATCCCGCCCAATTGTATGAATCTCTAACTTGTCTGTTATTGTTTGGTGTGCTGTTGTGGATATGGTCCCGCTATAAGGCGCAAACACCATATGGCTTATTGGTCGGGGTGTTTATGATCTGGGTCTTTAGCCTTCGTTTTTTATATGAATTTTTGAAGGAGAACCAAGTCCCGTTTGAAGCTCACATGCGCCTGAATGTGGGTCAGTTATTGAGCATTCCAGCCGTTTTATTAGGGGTTTACTTGCTGATTAGATGTTTCAAAACCGTATCGCATTCCCCTACGAATTGAAGACGATAGTCTGTTTCGATTATAAAATTGATACACTTGTTAATGTTCAGGATGATTCCCTGTCAATTAATCCGATCGTTTTCTATATGATCGCCAGCGCTTTTTTATCCAGTCAATAAACCAAACTTCAGAGTTCTTTATTGAGTTTTTTACGGCACTGATTTCTATTCCTGGTTCAATCGCAATTGCCCTTGACTTGCTGATGCTCAGGATCTGAGAAGTATAAAGGCTGCGATGGCCGGACATCAGAAAACTGATGACACAGGAAACAGCGGCATAAGGTGCGACTGCTGCGCCAAATAACTCAATGGCCAGAATACTCGACGCAATGGGTGTATTGGTGGTTCCCGCTAGCAGACTCACAAAACCAATGGCCGCAAACGTACCCTGATCGGCGCCCACCGTATGACCAAAGAAACTACCCGCCGTAGCCCCGATAAATAAAACCGGCGTTATGACACTACCACTTCGACTAATACTCAGCGTAATAATGGTGAAGAGCGCTTTCAGGATAAAGGCGTACCCCAATACGGGCATCCCCTTTATACTCCCTTCCATTAGATTAAGTCCTAGCCCCAAGTAGTCCCGTGAAAAGAGGAGCGTCAATCCGGCGAGTAGCAACCCGCCCAGTAGCCCCTTCCAGGGACGCCAGATGGGAATGCGATTGGTAAAGGCAGCGCTGCTTTGAATCGCCTTGATAAGGGCGTAGGCGCACAAACCGAAGAAAATGCCACCCGCTAGCAATCGGAGAAAAAAGCCCTCTTCAAAAGTAGGGACAAAATTAAGTGGATAATAAAAGAACGTGACGCCTAAGGCCGATGAAACCTGATAGGCCGTAATGGAGGCTACGAACGCCGGGAGCAGCACATCATACAAAATGACCCCTACGGCCAGCAACTCGATTCCGAACAGCGCACCGGCCAGCGGTGCGCCAAACACACAGGAAAACCCCGCACAGAAGCCGCATAAGACCATCTTTCGCCGGTCAATATCATCCACCCGAAACAGATTGGCACATACACTGCCAATACCCGCTCCAATTTGAGCGCACGGACTTTCCTTACCGGCAGAGCCCCCCGTTGCCAAAATGAGCGCAATATTGACCACTTTAGTTGGGATGAAACTGCCCTCTATTTTGCCATAATTTTTGTTGATTGCCGCAATCAACGCATCGGTGCCAACATGCTTTTTTAGTAAAAACTGACTCAGTAAGTTAGCCGTGAAAAAACTAAGGGGTAGTAAGTAAAATACGTGCTGATACTGGTTGCTCTGCTCGATAACGAAATGAATAAAGAGAATGAATCCCGATGCCGCCAATCCCACCAAACACCCAATCAGACTGGAAATGAACAGCCATTTAAGGACGGTAAAAAATAGAATCACCTCTTCATTAACACGCATACCACAAGAACTCATTTTACAGGGTAATGTCCTGATGATCGTCAACATTCATCGCCTTATCTGGTTACCATGAACGTTTGCGCTTAGCTTTTCGCTTACACTGTACAAGTAGACCCTGGTAAATTTTCAAAACGATACCTATGAGTGGTTACATCGCAATAGGGTTGAGCTGGCTTTTGTTTGGACTTCTTCATAGCTTAACCGCCACTCACTGGTTTAAACAGTGGGTACAATCCGTACATCTTATTCCTCAGCCGTACTATCGGCTGATTTACAATGGAATTGCCCTGATCACATTTTTGCCCGTATTACTTACCCTTCAAGAAGGCCCGGTCGATTGGCTTGGTAGCTGGCGTGGCTCAGCGTGGATAGGAAGCCTACTGATTGTAAGTGGGTCGCTAGTTGGTCTATTGGCCTTTAAGGAATACGATATAGTAGATTTTTTGGGCTGGCCAATGAATTCCCCGCTTAAAGAAAGCGCCGAAAGCGAGGGGCTGCGGCAGGATGGCTTACTGCGGTACGTTCGTCATCCGTTATACCTGGGAACAATCAGTGCGCTACTTGGCTTACTGGCCAATCAACCGGATTGGAAGCATCTCATGTTTAGCTTAGTAGCCTTTACGTACTTGCGCATCGGTATTTACTTTGAAGAACGCAAACTCGTTAAAACCTTTGGTGAAGCGTACCTACGTTACCAACATCAGGTACCCATGCTTTTCCCCTACCGATTCGCACCCCACCGATGAGTATGCCCTTACCCGATAGGCCATGAAATTAACCCTAGAGTATTTACAGGAAACCCTGAAGGGCCAATTTGAACGGTCGCTCCTTCAGGAATTGGTAGAGGTGGGCCAATATAAGCGGGCCCCTGTTGGGGCCTACCTGATTCGACCAGGGGAGTATATCCGTTCTGTTCCCTTCATTATCCGGGGATCGGTTAAAATAATGCGCGCCGACCAGGAAGGTCGGGAGGCATTGCTTTATTACCTGGGCGGAATGGATGCCTGTGCAATGTCGCTCACGTGTTGTCTGGGAAGCCGACGAAGTGAAATTACGGCCCAGGCTGAAGAAGAAACGGAAATGATCACGATCCCAGTTGAGAAAGTTGACGAGTGGATGTGCCGCTATTCCACCTGGAAACAATTTGTCTTCCAGACGTATCAGAAACGGTTCGACAGCTTACTGGCCACGGTTGATCAGGTTGTTTTTCACAAATTAGATGAGCGGCTACTGGCTTATCTACAGCAGAAAGGGGCTAATTGTCAATGCCGAACGCTGGCTATTACGCATGAACAGATCGCTCAGGACCTGGCCACCTCCCGCGAGGTGATTTCCCGGCTGCTCAAGCAGGCCGAGAAAGCGGGATTAATCAAACTGATGCGGAATAAAATAGAGCTTATCGAGTAATGTAACATTTGTCACTGTAAGCTGGCCGGGCCGGGTCGTAATTCGCTTAAAATTCAGAAGCGTTTATGACTTTATCACATACGATCGGCTTTTTGGCATCCATTCTGATTGGCGTAAGCCTGGGCCTGATTGGCGGGGGAGGGAGCATTCTGACGCTTCCCGTGCTGGTTTATCTACTGGGTATCAATCCTGTCCTGTCAACGGCCTACTCGTTGTTTGTCGTGGGTACAACCTCCCTGGTGGGATCGGTCAATTACATGCGGCAGCGGCTGGTCAATTATAAGGCCGCTTTCGTTTTTGCGTTGCCTTCGTTTCTGGCCGTTTTTCTTACCCGGAAGTACCTGCTCCCCTGGATTCCCGAACCTGTATTGGCCACCGATACATTCGTTTTGAGCAAGGATATGGCCATCATGGTGCTCTTTGCCTTGATTATGCTGGCTGCCTCGTTGACCATGATTCGGGATAAAAATGAGCAACATAGCCAACCCACTAGATCGTTGCCAGTCAATTTTACGGGCATTGCCCTGAATGGTATTTTGGTGGGACTGCTGACGGGAATCATCGGGGCCGGTGGTGGGTTTCTCATTATCCCAGCCTTGGTTCTTTTGGTCCGCTTACCCATGAAGATCGCTGTCGGAACATCCCTGCTCATTATTGCCGCCAATACCCTACTGGGCTTTTGGGGAGGCAGTGCCACCTTACCGATCGACTGGTCTTTTTTGCTTCGCTTTACCGCCTTATCAGTGGGCGGCATTTTTCTAGGGACCTACCTGGCCCGTTTTGTGGCTGGACAAAAATTGAAGAAAGCCTTTGGCTGGTTCGTGATGCTGATGGGACTCTACATCCTGGGACACGAGCTTTTTTTATAAGCTTACCCAAGTGACAAAAGTCACTGAAGCGGCACAAGCCAACCATTACTTTTGATCCATTAACTCCTACAAACCAACCCATTAGTATGTTTTTTCAACGAATTTATGATCAAACGCTAGCCCAGGCCAGTTACCTCATCGGCTGCCAGAAAACAGGTGAGTCGATTGTCATTGATCCAAAACGGGATGTGGATACCTACCTGGAACTGGCCAACCAACATGGCTTGCGCATCACTCACATTACTGAGACGCACATTCACGCCGACTTTTTAGCTGGCTCACGGGAGCTGGCCGCCATCACGGGCGCTACACTGTACTTATCAAATGAGGGTGGTCCCGACTGGCAGTATGAATTTACGCACGTGGGTTTACGCCATGGGGATGTCTTTGGTGTTGGCAATCTGAATCTAAAGGTATTGCACACGCCAGGCCATACGCCTGAGAGCCTAAGCTTCCTATTAACCGACAAGCCCGCTACTTCTGAACCGGTTATGCTGTTTACCGGCGACTTTGTGTTTGTCGGTGATGTAGGTCGTCCCGATCTGCTCGAAAAAGCAGCGGGGCTGGTCGGCACGCAGGAATTAGGAGCCCGACAACTGTATCAATCGCTTGACACGTTCCGTCGTCTTCCCAATTTTGTGCAGGTATGGCCAGGACACGGGGCCGGCTCCGCGTGTGGTAAAGCGCTTGGGGCCGTTCCCAGTTCGACGGTGGGGTATGAAAAAATTCGGAATTGGGCGTTTCACTATGAACATGATCCGGAAGGGTTTGCCCAGGTTTTACTCGCCGATCAGCCCGAGCCGCCCCGTTATTTTGCGCAGATGAAAAAGCTCAATAAAATTGAACGACCACTTCTCACGCAGGTCCCCATTCATAAGAAGCTGAGTACTCCGCAAGTTAGAGAGGCCCTTTCCAGAGGAATTCCTCTGATTGATACGCGCAGCAAGGACCTATTTGCTCAGGGCTTTGTACCGGGTAGCCTGAACATCCAGGGAACTACTTCATTCTCCACCTGGATGGGCTGGTTAATGGACTACGACAAACCCTTTATGCTGGTCGCTGATGAAAGTCAGATGGAAGACCTTACCCGAAAACTCATGCGCATTGGTTTAGACAGCCTGTACGGCTTTACGGACAGTATTACGAATCTGGGTATTAATTTGGCAAAAAGCGACCTCATTGATACTGAAACGGTTGACGCGTATGTCGGTCGTGATGAGTGGCAGCTTATCGATTTGCGCGGAGCGGCTGAGTACAAACGGGGGCACCTGCCAGGAGCCCAGAATATCTTTGTTGGAACGCTGGCTCAGAATCTCGATAAAATCAGTAAAAATAAGCGGGTCGTTGTGTACTGCCAGGGTGGAGACCGGGCTACCATCGGCTACTCACTACTCATAGCGCAGGGCTTTACTCATGTTCAAAACTATTCCGGTAGCTTGAATGCCTGGATCAACCAGGGACATCCAATGGTATCAGAAGAACTTGAACCGGTTATCGACTAGTCAAACTGGCTACTCAGATCACACGTAGTATTAATCTTTTATTTACCTGCATGTCATTTCTAGAATTCATCAGCCAGCCCTGGCCCTGGTACGTAGCGGGTCCACTCATCGGCTTGACGGTGCCGATCCTCCTCTTGATTGGGAACAAATCATTTGGCATTTCCTCGTCACTGCGGCACATTTGCGCGGCCTGCCTGCCCGCCAATATCTCGTTTTTCCACTACAACTGGAAACAGGAGGCCTGGAACTTGTTTTTTGTCGTAGGCGTGCTGATCGGTGGGTTTATCGCGACTCGTTTTTTGGCCAATTTGAATCCGTTTCAATTAGCCCCTGCTACGGAGACGGCGCTGCGTTCCCTGGGTATTCAGGACTTTTCAGGATTAATGCCCGCTGATCTGTTTGCCGTATCCAACCTGTTTACGTTGAAAGGATTGTTTTTCTTTGTCATCGGTGGGTTGATGGTCGGTTTTGGGACCCGTTGGGCCGGTGGCTGTACGTCAGGCCATGCGATTATGGGCCTTTCTAACCTGCAATGGCCGTCGCTAGTAGCTACGATCAGCTTTATGGCCGGTGGTTTTGCCATGACCCACCTGGTGTTACCCTTCATTTTTAAACTGATTAACTAAGCCTTCTTATGCAACAAGCCCCATTAACACCGGACCTGGTTCCTGGCGGTTCCGAAAGGAGTGATAAACTAAGTCCCTCGATCCCCACAACTGTATCGGCGCTGGCTAACCTAAAATACCTGATCGTGGGTTTGGTTTTCGGTCTTGTCTTTGTGAAGGCTGAAATCATTTCCTGGTTCCGTATCCAGGAGATGTTTCGACTGGACTCATTTCATATGTACGGGGTCATCGGTAGTGCGATACTGGTTGGCATGGCATCGGTGTACTTGATAAAACGATTCGATCTAAAAACGATGCAGGGCGAAACCGTTCGTATTGCACCCAAGTCGTTTACGAAAGGGCAAGTGTACGGTGGCTTGATTTTTGGCTTGGGCTGGGCCTTAACGGGAGCCTGTCCGGGACCATTATTTGCCCAGATTGGCAGTGGCTATTTGGTGATCGGCATGACCTTGCTGAGTGCTATCGCCGGTACGTGGCTGTACGGCTATTTTCGGAATCACCTTCCTCATTAAGCCTAATCTCATGAAATCGGCTAATCAAGCCCATTGGAATCAAGTGTTCCAGACGAAACCTCTTGATTCGGTAAGTTGGTACGAACCCGTGCCCACTCTATCCCTCCGGTATATCGCCGAGCAACACCTACCCAGGCAGGCCCAAATCATTGACGTAGGCGGTGGCGATAGTCTGCTGGTCGATCACCTACTGGCGCTGGGGTACATCAACCTGACGGTATTGGATATTTCAGCGCAGGCAATCCGGCGCGCTCAGAAAAGACTGGGGAAACAGGCTAGCCGGGTACATTGGATTATTTCGGACATAACCTCCTTTGAGTCCGAAACTCGCTTTGATTTTTGGCATGACCGCGCTGCGTTTCACTTCTTAACGGAGGAGCAGCAGATTGGTCAATATCTTTCGATTGCCAGTCGAAGCCTGCACACGGGAGGCATATTATCGGTGGGGACTTTTTCTGACAAAGGTCCCCGTCATTGCAGTGGCTTACCTGTTCGGCAGTATACGCCAGATGTCCTGACGGCACTTTTTCATCAGGCCTTTGCTAAGCTTTATTGTGAGGAGGTGGAGCACCAGACGCCCTGGATGACTAGTCAGGCGTTTACGTTTTGCCAATTTCGTCGGATGTAAATCTTAGGTTTTGGAATATTGTCCCGAAATCAACCGGACGTTTTTCTGAACGATAGTTGGGTAGGAGGGAAGGGTCTGAAAACGGCCCTTTTGCGTTCAATAAAACCGTTCAGTTTAATAGTTCAGCATTTTTGCTCTAGCTGTGGTTTTTTTGGACTGTTTCAGCAAGTACAATAAGTTATTAGCCTTCCTTGGCCAATTATTTGTTCTGTTCAACGGCTTGCAAAATAGTTAGCTCAATGAGCCACCTTTCTGGGAGATCGCTCCGAACGATAGCTGACATATACAACCCTTGGTCGGGATAATTGAAATCGAATCGTTCATAGCCTCCCTGCTGATGCCTGGAAAACCATTGCCTAAACAAGCGGCTTCTTACTCGCTCCTGCCCATTTTCTGTACTGCATACGTACAGGAGGATTGCCTTTGGATCAGCTTCAAAAAATATATGCAGTGCCTGAACGATCGTAGGCTCAATACGAGGATCTTTACGGTCAAATGAGCCAGAAATGGGCAAGATTGAAAAAGAATAAACAGAATCGGCGAAAGGAGTATCGGGTAAATAGTCCGAATCCGATGTAAAGTCTAAGCGATAGGTTGCACCCTGTTCGGTCGTAAAACTAAAGCCATGCTCAGTCTCGCTTAGCGGGTATAGAGAAGGGTTTGACGAACTTGAGGCCGACTGGTTTTCTAGACTCATCGCCACTTTGATAATAGTCCTCTAACTGCTTTTTGTCCTGCATCAGCTTCTGAGCTAGATCTACAAGACGTTTTGTTTTTGTCGCCATAGCAATTCCCTCTGTTTGTATAATCTATGGGCACTTCAGATTCTTTTTAATGCATTTCTGTATCGTAACAGCCCAGCAAAGAAACGCAAATTTTGTGTAATTAGTTGATCTCTCGCTGAGAGGCTTACTAACTTGTTGACAGCGGATACTCGTCAATTATACAGAGTCGACTAACAAATCAAGCTTGCGTAAGCAAACGCCGACAGATAATGGCGGCAACATCAGCATCACGCTTTAGCAGCAATAATGGACTTTTACCTGTAAGCTTGCCGACTTCAATCCCTTGTCTATAAGCTATCACTTTATTGATTGTGTTTAGCTTAATTGAGGTAGTTTTGAGCCGACCCACGATTAGGATTCGTTTATTGGTCAAATAAATCTGGCCAACATCTATTCGCTTTAACAAGTCAAACCGGGTTTGGCGAGTTGTTGAATTGACTTGCAGATCAATTTCATCTAACGTTTTGTGGTTAATATAATGGTCGTCAACGTTGGTCCGCCGAGCCGTAGCTCGCTCTTCAAACCACTGCATATCATCACTATAAAAATGGCAACTCTCCAATTTTTGGAGAGGGAAGCTAATGTCAATAACCGGCAAATCCGTGTTTTCTAGCGTCCAGTAAAGCTTATAGCGTGCTAAAGATTGCTTAGTTGACTGATCAGGTTTTACACCGAGGTTCTTACTGATTTGTTCTATCTGACGTTCATCCTCGGGTGTAATTCGGGCATCCGCACTTAGCTTTTCAATCAATCGAGATAAATACTGACCGTAGACATCTTCTGAGATTTTATTCGCCAAATCAGACGGTAAAGAAAGGGTTTGTTGAAGTCGTTGCAGAAATTGGTGTTCTTCTGAAGTGACTACACCATCGTTGATGACCTCCTCTATACTTTGTCGATAAATAACCTCTCCAATACGCTCCTGCAACAGCTTAATAGTTTGAGGTGGTAGTTGTAACAGGATCTGTAAATGGCTTAGATCGGCTGATGCTTCTTCGGATAATCGTCGATCTTGAAGAGCGTAGTTTAAATAAACCGTATAAAACTCTTCCAGATTTAACGTAAAGGTATCCAATAATGTCAAATTGTACTTTCGTTCAATCGAATTGATATCCGCAGCAGATATAGAGCGGACAGGCATAGACGCAAGTAAGTTATTCAACTCGATGATAGCATTTTCAAGCGGATGCTGATTCAGAAGCCGTTGCATAAAACTTCGCGGCAGTAACGAGCTAACTTCAAAAACCGGTACGATCATATTTACGGTAGGTTTTATAAATGGGTTTATTCCAGTTGCAAACGCCCCCATGATGAGAACAAGCCCCACTTCCCTTTGCATTAGATGGACTATCCGATCCATCACAGCAAACCGTTTGATAATACAGTACTCTACGAAGGAGGGGATTTAATTGGTTATACAATCTAGTGGCAGGTTTATAACCTGCTAGGGATGCATCGTTCAGGTCGGAAATAGCTTCAATTTTACGGCCTATTTTTTGATAGCATAGAGCCCGTTTATACTGATATTCAGGATCAGAAGAACGTTCAGCGATTAACTTGTCATACTGCTTAATTGCCTGCTGATATTGTCTGGTACGGACGTAACTTTCAGCTAAACCAGTCCAAATATGATGATTGTCAACCCCGTTCGATTCCGAGGCAAATCGCAAAGATTGACTATAAAGATTAATGGACTTGATATAAGCGCCTTTTTTTAAAGAAGCGTCGGCCAACGTAAGATAGCTTCGTAAGCTATCCAGCCGGATCATATGCTGACGATTCGCTTCCTGCTCAATTCGTTGCTTCTCGATCCCTTCCAGCCGTAACGCTTCGGCTGTCTTGGCAACTTGCTGGCGATACTGCTGGCCTGTTACAACGGAGGCAACAGCCAGAAGGCCTAGCACGCCTGCCTTTAACGAGGAGGTGAAATAAAACCGAAGTCCTTTTTCTACCCGGTGCCGACCCCAGGGCGAGGCAAAGAAAGCAAATAGCAATAAGCAGAGACCAAAGCCAGCATGCTGAGTCCAAACGAATAAGGAGATCAGGGTAAATACTCCAGCCAGTGCCCACCATAAATAATCAACTGGATCAGTAACTGGCGTTGTTTCTAGTGGATTTTCCTGTCGAAAATAATCGGGTAAAACCCGATATTTCTCTGGGATTAATTTAGGTACATAGTGTTTCATGAAGCAGCCTTAAGGTTTCAGATGGGGTGTGCGAATAAACGTGAAATTTCATCCTGACCTAACTAAGTCTACTACACGGTACGCTGAAAAAGGGGCTTTAGGCAGACATATCAGCTATTTTGTCTTCGGCGAGATAATGGTCAACCAACGTTTCAGCATATTCTTCGCCTGCCCGACGAATAATGAAGCGACCTAGAAAAGCGATTATACCATAAATAAGGGAAAGGCTGATTGCCATGCCAACCTGCAAGCCGCCCATTTGATACTGGTAAAAGCTCATTAGAACAGCTATAGCAACGGCAAATACACTGCCACCAACCATATTACGCGCAAAAACCATAAGAAATATTACGGCGACGTACGAAAACATCTTTACGCATTTTTAGCCGGATACGGGGAACCACGGAAGCTATTATTTTTCTGGCCTCCACTGGATCGGCCAGTTCTTGCTGTTCAGTAAGTAGTTTGACACCAAAATCAGTTACTATTTTCTGATGAAGCTCTTTTTTAGTTTTGCGACCCAATAACGAATTCGAATAAAGGATTCGGTACGTCGTTGGTAAAAATTCGGGTTTGGCCTGAAAAAGTTGTTTCGAGATGTAAGCATTTACTTGGGTCATCCAGAAAGATAATCCAGCAGAAAAAGCTGCTGGTGCAAATTTCATGAAAGCTAAAATATCCGCAGAAGGCCGCCACCAATTTGAGTGAAGGAGTACTTCATCAAAAACCATCATTAAAGGAAGACTCGTTAGAACGGCGGGAAGGTATTGCGCCCGCCAATAATATTTATCGATTTTCATAGCCTTTAGAAATAATGCGTCAAGCAGGTGAGGATGAGATAGGGATAGTTGATGCTGAATTGACAGAAATTGTAACTGGATAATAAGGATGTGCAGCAGGATGTACTGTACAGGATGGTTCTCCCTGATTATTAAAAATAATCATAATCGGTAGCTCCGTCAAATAATTATTGCTGATAGCAATGTCTTCTAAACTTCCCAAATCTGTAGCACTTGGCCTATTGTCCTTCATTGGGTGGTAGTGCCACTCGCCAAGATAAATATAACCCGACTGTTGATACTGAGCATCGACAAACTGCTGGCAATAGGTAACATCCCGTTCAAAATAAGTAGGTGTACGTATAGCATTAGGACCGGGGCCTGAAACTGCTTCGATAGACAACGTTTTACCACTAAATCGACCAGCTAAGACGCCACCTGTCTCCAGTTTCGGTTCCTTTTGGGTTTCCATTCGCATCGTATCAAGTAGCTCAAGGGGGCATTGGACCGTTAGTGTGGGTGGAAATTGGCAATAGGAGCAATGGGGATGAGGAGGTATTGTACTAGGCAATAACGAGAAGGGGGTTGTTCCATCCGAAGGAACATTTTCCTCCGTCGTCCAGATCCAATGGTTTATTTGATCATCCAATCGACCTTGTAAATCATCCAACAGAAGACGGCTTGTGATTGACGCAATCAGTTTCAGATCCGCACTACTTGCGGGTCGAACCGGATTGTTACATTCATTCGTTAATACGGGTAGAGCTAAATCTGCCTCAATGCGGGGAAGGATTGGATTATTTTCTGCGGCATACAGGGAAAGACAATGAAAGCAGGCATCTTGGCCAGGACGAACTCGAAAAATCCGAGCGGCCTTTCCGCCACGTAGTGCTCGGCTGTAATACATAGGTCGCCTTGTGCGTATGCACTGTTCATTTAGAAAGCCTTCAACGTTATCATCGGCAATCGTTGAAATGCCAACCGCCCGCGTATCAAAATACTCATTAATTCGGCCATTGAGTACATCGCCAGGATAATACTGGATATTTACGAACGGATTGTGGGCTTCCAACTCTTCCGCAAGGGCATGCACTTTCGCAATACCTATTCGGTATAAGTTGATCAGATGACGAACGGCATTGTGGGCTTTAAAGAGCTCCTTGTCAACAAGCATGATGGAGCCCATTCCTGCTTTGTTAAGTATATCTGCAATCTCGCTTCCCAACGAACCACAACCAATCATGACGGCATGACGCTGAGCAAGTAGTGAATAATCGGCCCGGCCGGCATTGCGCTGATGATAGGATTCATTACTAAGCAATTCGGTCTGTATAGCACTGACCGTTTCATAACTGTTTAGTAACGAGTGTGTGAATTCATCAATTCCTACCCCCAAAAGGACCTGAGGGGTTTGTGCAGTCTTATCTAGTCGGAACAGTTGCCATTCTAATTCTCCCCGTCGATTCGGATAACGAATACCGATGAAGATGAAAGGGTTCAGCTCGTTAATGAATTTTCCGATTACCTGATACATCCGCATCAGGCCAGTTTGTCGATCATTATTTCCGATAAGGTCTAAAAGGCCATCAAGACCAATGAATGGGGCCGGTTCTGTTTGAATCGAAAACCAGTATCCTTTCAACAACTCTTTTTTATCGACTGCTTCCTTTAATAAGCCCGGTTTGGTTTCCAAGTCAAGCATGGATACAAATCCTTCCGGCAAATAGCATTGCCAGCGATCGATTGGACGAAGTTGAAAAAGACCATTCGACGTTTGACCACTAATGAAAACCCCGTAGTAGATTCGTTTTTCGATTATATATTGCTTTCCCTTGGGAATAACCGCTAGTGGGTAGGCGTAAAAATCTCCCTGCATGAGCGACTCATCAAGAAACTCGATAGGATAAATTAGCTCCGTATCAATGACTCGATTTCGGAAATGAGAAAATAATTCAACTTCAGAACTGTCTGTGGGAAACCGACCACTTGTCAAGCCAGCTAACCAGTCTCGAACACGCATGAGTACTTGGTCGGCCTGATAAAATGATGAACCTGTTTCTAGATGATCACTCTCTAGTATACACAAAGCGCCACCAGACATTTGATGGCGTCTATCAAAAAACCGTCGATTATCGCCTAACAAACGCGGGATTTCACTATCCGAATGTTTAGCAAGTACATCAAGTGTATCTTTATCAGGGACCGTTTTGAGCGGGTAAATGCTGGGAAGGGAATAGGGGGCCGATTCGGGATAAACCAGCAAAATTGGATAACGATGCAGTTCATTCTGCCGAATAATAATCTCACCGCAGGAAATAAAGAGTTCATCAGTGACCTGATGATACTCCTGATAGGTGCTATCTGTCCGTAAAAGCTGGCTTTCCTGCCGATAATAATCGGGATGCCGTTTGTACCATCTTTGTTTCATATTAGCCCATGGGTTTGTTATCAAACTTCGTTCCCTGTGAGCCAATGAATGGTCCGGTAGACTGAAGTACACGGGCCGTTTGTTTGTCGTTGCTAGCAGATTTAGCTTCTGGCTGTCGGCCATAGGTTTCTACAAGCTTTTTATCAGTACGCACTTCTACTTGGCCAGTAGGGCTTATATCAACGATTACCGACTCGAGGTTCTGACCTAAATGCAAAATGTTTGCCTCATCCACGTATTTACGATAGAGTTCCATGGCATCATCATGCGGATGATCATGGGGACTATCTTGCTGCTTTGGCGCACTAATAATTAGGTAGGTTGGGGCAATGTGTTGAATATGGTCTTCATACACATCCTTATCCTCTTCGTTTTTTTTGAAAAAGGTCCGAGAACCATGATGGCTGGCACTTAAAATAATAGATGGTAGGCGCTGTTGATGGTAGTCAGTGATATGTTCCTGCCAAGCTTTCTTGTCTGAATCACCAGTAAACAAGATACTTTGAATGGGTTGTCCGTACGAAAACCGCATAACCCCACACTGCTCATGGATTCGACGGTAACGAGCATCATCATCTTCACCATCGATATCATCACAAACGTATTCAGCTGGTGAAAGCACCTCATAATCAACCAGCCCAAGTTTCCGTTTTACTTCCAAATCAGCGTAGCCGAGCCGGATTTTGTTAAGCTCTGTAGATCCTTTTAAATGATATTCATTGAATTTGCCGACTTTCCCTATGACATACTCTAACTCCTCAAAAGCGCCCTGATCCTTACCCGAAGATTTGTGATTAGAATGCCAGACTTCATCAAACCCGATTTCATCATATATCTCTTTGATACCAGCAGTATGATCGGCGTGTGGATGGGTATTAATAAATAAGCTAAGATGACCTCCATCACGAAACAAATCCTTCAACATCGGTATCAGATCGATTTCACTTGGTTCTTTATCTTGATCGCAGTCAAGCAGGACGAAAATGTAGTCGCTAACAAGTGGCCCTGTCGGAATGACGAGCAGCGTTGACTCACCTTGACCGGTATATAAAAACACGCATCGAAAAATGCCCGGCTGTTTGGGTAGAATGACTTCTTGTGCTGTATTTAGCATAGTATGGTGAAATTTAAACTTACTTTCACTGTAAAGAATACAGAACCGTGACAAAGCCCATTGTCACGGTTCTGTATTCTACTACACACCATTACCTGTCCCACAATGAAACAGGAAGATAAAGTACCCAATGAGCTCATGGATGAAGCAGATGAAGACTTATTGGTGATTATGTCGATGAAGGACGATCCGTCGAATCGGGTAAAAGCATACAAAGAGTTTTATAGACGTTATGCTCCTTTTTTATCAAATTATATTAAAAAAATCGTAGGTAAGCAGTTAACCATCCCAGAACAAATGGATATGGTTTATCGAACATTTACAATCGTTTATGAGAAAAGCGATGGGTTTGACACCAGAGGTCAAAAGGATGTGGACAAAATCAGAATTCAAATTCGAGGCTGGCTGGGGCGAATCATAAAAAATGTCTTTTTAACCTATTTGAAGGAAGAATGGAAAGTACCCTGGGAAAACATTGATCCACTTATTGAATATTCGGCCGAAACAACAGAAGCTGAAGAAGCTCCAGTGACCTATAAGAGGCAGCTTCTTGATGAAGCATTGGAGCAACTCAGTGAGCGTGACCGTGAAATGGTTCTAACTTACTATCAGTTTTATGAAAAGGGTGCAGGAAATCAGTCACTCAATATCCCTAAAGAGGTTTTAGACCCGCTTTGTAAATATCACAAAACGACCACAACATATTTTCGACAGATTGTAAAACGAGGTCGAGAAAAGGTAGAAAATTATGTTAAGTCCCATTACCAACCTCATCTAGATAAAAGCCATGTTCAACGCAAATGATCAAAAACTCAATCAAGATTCTGACGAACCAATTGACCCAAGTTTAATTTGGTCGCTTAAAGTTCACGGCGTCGTTTTTCCAGACACAGATGATGAAGTAGAAGAATTTCGGATAAACAATCTGGCCAGTATAGAACCGCTACCCGACTACTTGGCTGATCCAATGGCTATTTTTGACAGAACACGAGCTAGAATTGAAACTAAACGAGCGTGGTCAGTCTCTAATGAATTAAGCATAAATATGGCAATGGCAGCCCGAGAAGGAGGGGAAATCCCAGACGACGTACGTCAGCAAATGGAACGTGATCGTTTAGAAGCACTCAAGAAAAAGGGGCAATGAGTTACGTATTTTGGAATGCTAGACAACGCGTTATCGCAGAATTAGCAGAAACAATTGCTGCAACTTATTTTAAAAAAGCTCCAATAGAACCAGCCCTGATTGCGGATGAAGAAGGTATTTCTTATTGTTACGGCCATTATCAAAATTCATTTGATGGATTATTACACTGTCAGGAAGAGCATTTCCATATATTTTTGAATCTAGATCGATTGGGAGAGAGGGATTGGCCTAGAACCCGATTTACGTTTGGCCATGAATTAGGCCATTATTTTATTGATGAGCATCGAAATGAGTTACTAAGTGGCAAAACACCTGCTCATCCTTCCTTTAATAAATTATTTCAAAAAAATCCTGTCGAAATAGAAGCAGATTATTTTGCTTCCTGCTTATTAATGCCTGCTGATTTTTTTAGAAATTTCTGCGTGCGTTCAATATTAAATGAGGCATTGCTGGAAAACTTATCGAAGCATTTCCAGACAAGCCTTTCATCAACTATTTTTCGCTATTATAATTTGAATATCAGCCCAATAGCAATAATTATGTCAAAAGCTGGTAAAGTCGAGAAAGTAATGGCTACTTCTGACTTTAAGTTTTGGGGTAGACCCGTAAAAGGTTCACCAATCCCACCCACGACAGTAGCAGGAGAATATTACACTCAAGGAAAAAAGTATGATTCCACAGAGCAACTTTTTGCCGATGATTGGTTTACGGATAAAAACGCAGAACAAATACAACTATATGAAAAATGCTATTATTTAGCAAATAACTCAGTAATAAGTTTAATTTGGATTAAAGAAAGGTATTGATTCATAAATTAACATCTAAAGGAATTATTCTAAAACAGTAAATGTGCAATCTTTTGAATAAATCAACCCACGAATCAATAAGGCTAAAGCAATAAGCTTAATAGTAATGGGTTATGTAAATCTAATTTGTTAAATCAATTAAATACGTCTCAATACCCTCCGTGTCATAAGACAAATACCCTTTTACCTGTAGAATTAAAAATCTTCACTTATTTGTTTACAAGTTACTATAGTAGTTGTTAAATATTGTACATCATATGACGTAAATTTTTTTGGAAATTTATTATTAAGTGCTTGAAGTCCTTTGATAAGCCAATCTATTTCCTTTTTATCGTCTACAATTAAATACTTAACATCACTAGCTTTGAAGCTGATGGATTTACTTTCTAATCTCTTATTGAATTCTTCTTTAGATGTATCATTAAGTTCCTGAAATAAAATTAAAAATTCGCTTAGTATAATATCTGTAAGCGGGGGGACGTATCTCCATTCTTTTTCGTTATAATATTTATAGCCTTTACCTTGATTTCTATAAATTCCCTTAGATTTATATGGTTTGAGAAAAGATAAAAGTGCATACGTTAATTTAGCTTTTTCGTAAGAAATATGATTTACTTTTTTAATTTTATCAATCAAATTTCTCACGGAAGGTTTATGCCCCTTATTCATCATAAATTCTTCAGCTATTAAAGAGCTATATAATAAGACTAAATCATTAATATTCTTTCGGTATGTGTTAATATTGCTTGCATTTGAATGTATGTAAGTTACAGGATTAAGACCTTTCTTTTGACCCCAGTTTGTTGATAGACCAATTCCATAGTGATGGTAAATTTTTAAATGATTTTCAACACTTGACAGTGGTATATCGCAGAAGCTAACCATCGGAATATAAATATCTTTGATATCCTCGAAAAAGTCAGGATCAACAGTTGGCTCAAATTCTCTATTATATCTTGGAAAAAAACCTTTTTCAATGATATTTAATAGGAATTCTTTTTTTGTAAAGTGGAAAAGTGTATTTGCGCTTAATAGAGCCATTGATCAAGTAGTTTTATTATCAGTCTGTAACCTCAATAGGTACTGTTTTAAAGTACGCGTTTAGTTATTACGTTACATTCATTAGGTGTGAATATTTATTCATAAAGGTCGAAAGTACGTTATTATAAAGGTTAAATGGTCGGTCAATGAATGTAATCCTTGATTTAAATTATTATAATCATTTTATTTAAAAAGAGCTATTATACGTTGTACTTGCACCGCTTGAAATTGTTTACCCCTGCGCGTACGAAATCCATGTTCATTCAATGTAGAAGCGATGTTACTCCAAGATTCTCCAGCATTACGTAGAGATCTAGCAAAAGCAGCTGCACGACGATTGTTTTCATGCTCTCGGGCATTTTTCTGCCTAACCATTAGCCCCTTTTGAGTAGCATCTGAGGTAAGATTTTCTGGCTTTCCTAATTGGAAGCCAGCTCGTTTTTTTTCAGCTAAAGCTTTCCGGGTCCGATCTCCAATCACTTCCCGTTCGTGTTGGGCCATGGTTGCCATCACGCCGATGGTGAGGGTATTGGCCTCAGGCATATCGGCACATACAAACTCGACACCCGAATCGCGCAGGGTAAAAATAAAAGCGACGTTACGAGTTAGCCGGTCGAGCTTAGCAATGAGTAGGACTCCTCCCTTTTCCTTACAATGAGTAATCGCTTTGAGTAGCTCGGGTCGATTATTTTTCTTGCCCGACTCAATGTCGGTAAACTCGGCTATAATTTCCCCTCTAATATATATATAGGAACTGACAGAGGTACGCTGAGCGGAAAGGCCTAGACCACTTGCCCCTTGTCTTTGGGTCGAAACGCGAAAGTAAGCGACGTACTGTCTGTGTCCAAATTGATGTTCCACGGCACAACTAACGAATTCTTGAGCAAGGTAAGATCAATTTTACATTTTCCAAACGTTCCTTTAAGCCTTGTAAAATATAAAAGAAACTATATTTTTGCTCGACACAGTAACGAACTACCTTATGGTCTATCATGAAGTTCAGTTTCTCACACCTGTTCAGGGGGAGTGGATCACTCTCAAAGAATTTGATGATTCGACCGGGGCACTTTTACCCCTTTCCGACTCCGCCGAGCAATTGAGCCTGGAAGAAGCCGAAACCAGGCTGATGGAGCTCTCCAAGAAATATCCCTTTCTGACCTTCCGGATCAATAAGGTAATTCTATAAAGTGATGGCGAAGAAATCAACACCTGCCCTGGTTAGCACAGTTCTTATTAAATACGTTGCTTACTACCGGGTATCCACCAAAGAACAAGGGGATTCGGGACTGGGGTTGGAAGCTCAGCGCACGGCGGTGGCCGGATTTATTAAAGGGGTTATCCTGGCCGAGTATACCGAGGTCGAATCGGGTAAGAACAACCAGCGGCTTCAATTGGCAGAAGCGATTAATAGAGCCAAGAAAGAAGGAGCAATTCTCATTATTGCCAAATTAGATCGACTTAGCCGCAATGCCTCGTTCATCTTTGCCTTGAGGGATTCGGGGGTTAACTTTCAGTGTGTCGATCTGCCCGATGCTAACACCTTAACCATTGGCATCTTTGCCTCCCTGGCTCAACACGAGCGGGAATTAATCAGTGCGCGCACCAAGGCGGCTTTAGCGGCTAAGATTGCCCAGGGGGCTAAACTGGGGAAGCCGGAAAATCTTACGGCTCAGGGTCAGCAGAAAGGAGGGGAAACAACCCGGCGGAATGCGGTAGTCGACCCGGCAAACCGGCGGGCCTTTTCCGTTGCCGACATAATGTTCAAGGCTGGCAAGAACTATTCTCAAATTGCCGACTACCTCAACCAGTCTGGCTTTCAAACCGTAAGGGGTTGCGCTTTTCAGGCCACTCAGGTCATGCGCTTACTCAAGCGACAGCAGCAGACAGGTTAGGGCTGGATCCCTAGCTTACGGAACCTCGGTTGTTTCACAAACTAAATCTAGTCTAGATTTCCCTGCGTAGCAGTATGGAATACCCTAAAGCAATACATCTACTAAGGATAACCCTTCTCTCATTGATCAAAATATATGTATCAACAGTACTTTAGGAATGCCAAGTGTAGGCGTAAAAGACAGCGGTTCCAAAGCATTCTGACCACGCTTCGAACTATAGCATTTATTATACTACTCTGGCCATCGACGGGGCTATTGGCCCAGACCCAGCCTGAGCCAAACCAGACCTGGCTTAAGGAGTATGATGAATGCCAGGATTATGGGGAGGTCTATGTGGTCAAAAAGATTACCAGGGCCTGCCGTTCCTACCAAACCTATCTTACCGATAAATACGGACGCAAACTAAGTCCCGCTTATCGAGACATTGGGGACTTCGAAGAAGGGCTGGCCGAGTTTGTGCCGATGCAGCTAAGTCCGCAAGGGCATGGATTGCATGGATTTATTGACAAACAGGGGAAGGTTATCGTTGAGCCTAAATACATCGCCACCGACCGGTTCCGCCAGGGCAAAACCTGGGTCATTTATCCCGCGGCCACCCACTATGGGCTTTCCTATATTGATAAGACCGGAAAAGAGGTCTATAAGATTCCCATCCAGCACTACGCAAACGACTACCTGATCAATGAGTCTACAATCGATCACACCTGTAACCACGACACCAAGGAAGATGTGCTGTGGTGGCGAAAGGGCGAATACTTTATTCTTAATTTTAATTTCACTCCCTTTGTTACCGAGCAGATCCAGCGATCCAAACACGTTACTCCGTTTAAATACCAGGGGAAATTTGGCATCATCGACCCCAATTTGGTGCTGAAAGTTCCGGTGGCGCTCGATGCCATTGATGTCGATTACACCTATTCCGGTCAAGGCATGCAACGAGTGCAATATGGGAACAAGTACGGGTACGTGAGTCCTCTGACGGGTGAACTGATCGTTCCTTTCGACTATACTGATACGCGCAAGCCAACTAACGGCCTGTTTTGGGTCAAGAAGAATGGCAAATGGGGCTGTATCGACAAAACCGGCCAGCTGCGCATTCCCCATTTGTACGATGAAGCTACCGGCTTTACCGCTGAAGATAGGTCAGCAGTGGCCATTAACGGTAAGTTCGGCCATATTGACAAATCGGGCAAGGTGCGCACCCCATTGACCTATGATTTTGCCTCGTATTATCAGCATGGCCTCTCGATGGTTCGCATGATGGACAAATACGGCTTTATCGATACGACCAACCGGTTGATTATCCCACTCATCTACGACGAAGCGTTTCCCTTTGACCATTTAACAACGATCGTTGAGCGCTACTGGATTCGATATGAGCTCTCCTTGGATGGTAGGGAGAAATTCATGGGGTTTTCCTACAAGCTGGATGCCGTATTGATTATCATTGGCCTTCTGCTCTTTATCTGGCTCAACAGTCTGTTTCTAAGGGTATTCAGCAAGTTTAGGACCGTGCGGTAGAAGGGCTAGAACTAGTGATGAAATAGCATAGGCCCTTACTGGTCAGGAACTTTCAATAAAGGTTCCTTTAATAAAGGTTAAACTTAACAGACCGAACAAATTACGTTTCGAAAGCTAGTGTGGTAAACCGTTAAATGATCTGATTCAGTACTGTAGTTTTTGATTTGTGCAAAGGCGAATGGGTGTAGGGAAGAGGGGTTAATAACATCAATTTATTTGGGGAGACTTTATTCTAACCCATGACTAGACAGTTTGCCTGCTGGACTACCTTGGAATTATCTGACCTTGTATCCAATAAGAGGAAGCAAATCCAGCCAAACAAATCGTAAAACTACAAATACACAACATATAACTAATTAATTAGTTATATTGCCCCAAAATCTACGGTAGCATGAAGATGTCACTGATAATCAATATACTATCAATAGCCTTCATGGGCCAACTGATGGCTGTATCGCCCTCATTCAGTCAGGAAACGTATCGGCTTAAGGCCGCTATTACAGGCTTGAGTAGTAGCTCAGTCGTTATTCGTTATTCACGGCAAGGCATGCTCATCAATGATACCATTCGTGTCCATCAAAATCAATTTACGCACGCATTAGCCATGACGGATGGGGCTATAGCCACGCTCGTGCTTAACCCAACCACCCAACTTCCCTTCTGGCTCGAATCGCCACTTATTTCCATTACGGGCACATTGGGTACGACTCCTATCTTACAAAGTAGAGGTACACCCGAAAACGATTGGTTAGACTTGTATCGAAAGACGATTGAGCGGCCCTATACGCTGAGAAAGCAGGGAAAATCAAGTGCGGAGGTGGATGCCATCGTTCTTCAACAAGACCAGGCTACTCGTCAATTTATCGCCCAACATCCCACTACACGTACGGCGGCTTATTTACTCTACTGGCAAGCAGTCTATGACACCACTATTTTCGATCAGATAGAACTTCTTTTAGCCAAGTTGAGCCCACAGGTTAAAGCCAGTTATTGGGCCCAAAAAACATTGACGAGAATCAATAATGTTCAAAATCGACCTCGTGTTGGTAAAAAGTTACCCGCATTCAGTTTACCCGATGCCACGGGCAAAACAATATCGCTTACTTCATTCGCCGGTAAATATATATTATTAGACTTTTGGGGTACCTGGTGTGTTCCCTGCATACAAGGTATTCCTGAATTAAAAGCAATTCACGAAAAGTATGGAAGCCGTTTAGCCATTGTCAGTATTGCGCTTGAACGACCATCTGATCGCCAGAAGTGGCTCAAAGCGATTGACAAATATGACATGAATTGGACACAAACAGCCCAATTTACCAGTGCTCGGGAAGGGGTTAACGAGCTTTATAATATTCATGAATATCCTACTTTTCTTTTAGCTGACCCTGAAGGTATTCTGGTGGCAAAAATAAAGTATGGAGAAGTCGAAAGTCAACTGGAACAACTCCTCAAGTAAGTAATGGTAGGCAGTCCTGATGAGCTGAATTAACCCGTCTTCACGTCTTCTTATTAGAATAATCATACTGCCGAATTACAATAGTCTACCTCTTAATCATCCACTTAACCCTTTACGCCTATGCGCTCTTTCATTGTCTCATTGATTGTACTTAGCTCCCTGTGTTGTTCCCTTCATGCCCAACAACTTGATCCTGATTCATCCCCCAACCGGGTCATTTATGCAACGACCGAACAAAAGCCTGAATTTCCCGGCGGCTTACCTAAATTGAAAGAGTTTATTCAACAAAATCTTCACTATCCATCCGCTGCCCAAAAAGCCATGAAGGAAGGTACGGTGTTCATTAATTTTATTGTGAGTGAGCAAGGAGCCTTGGAAGATGTTCGTGTGCGAATGCCCGTCAATCCGGAGTTAGATGCCGAGGCGCTACGACTTATTAAAACGATGCCTACCTGGACACCCGGTAAGATAGCTGGTAAGCCAGTGGCTTGTCGCTATACTCTGCCGATTAAGTTTGCTCTTTAAGCTGGCCGCTTCACAAGCCGTGGACGGGATTGCGCAAAGGCAACCGAGTCGTATTCATGAAAACTTGGTTGCCTACCGTCAAGATGCCCCTTTTTGATTTGGTCAATCAGGATTAACTATACAATTTGGGAGGTGCTCTGCTCACCAGTGCTTGGTTGTAATATGAAAAGAGTGCTAACCTTTTAACCCCTTAATCGTCTTATAATAGCTCCCTTAGGCTAACAGGACAAATTCGTTCAGTTAAAGGCATGAGACATTTTAAAGTGAACTATATAAATACCTGAAAGTCAATTAGTTATTGGCATTTTGGGCTCTTTTAAAAAACGTTCACGAAAACCCTTAGCCAAATGAACGCTTATTTTGACGCAAGAAAGTTACCTGACCCTAGTCTTGAAAACTAGAAAGCGGTTATAAAAAGTGTCTATTCGTAAACTAGCCGCAGAGGATTAATTAGTTGCTTCAAAGGGTTATTTTCCCAATAAGATTAGGGTAGATAAAAGACGCTAAAGCTAATTTTGTGGCAAGATATCCGTGTCGGTTCATGTGGAAGGATGACTTACCTAATAGCCTCTTCATTCAGATGATTCTCCTTGACGACTCTCGGCTGAACGACATCCTCGAACAGCAACAACTCGGCATGAACTGTTATGTGCATCGACAAACAGGCCAACTCATTACCGTTCCGGATCCCGATCAGTTTTCCGAACTGGAAACCCAGGACTGGCAAGCGGATATCCACCAGCTAGAAACATCTCCTGAGCAGTACTGGCCAGTGCCCCGCTTGAGCAGCCGGGATCAATTTCGATTCATGGAAGCGTTTGTTGACCAGCTTCCTGAGGGGGCCTTCCAAAGCAAGCTTTTAGCCATACTGAGTCGCCCCAAACCCTTCCGCCATTTTAAAGACGCTATAGATCGTTCAGGGTCATATCGACTGGCGTGGTTTGCCTTCCGGGACGAGCAAACATTGCTGTGGTTAAAGGGGCAACTGGCCCTGGTTGAGTAAAGGGCTTGGCGGCTATCAGGCGGCTCTTTTTTTCGTAGCGAGCAAGTTTCGTCTTGGCTTTATACAATAAGCTGCGCTATATTCATTAATTCTGTATCTTACTATAGTTCAACATAAGTTCAGTTGAAAAGAAGCTACTACGTCAGATTACTGAGGCTCAAATCGAGTTTTTCAAATCGCTAGGAGAAAAGAGTGATGCTATGATTGTGAAAAGAATGGTACTATTCCTAGTTAAGTTGCATATGAGTTTTATGTTAAGAAACTATTCCAAGAAACATGCTGAAATAAAGGGGAGTAAAAAGATATGAATACAGCCATGTTTAGGGGCTTGTTCTAACAGCAGTGGACCTCCATCTTATAGCTAGGTGAAGCCAATACCGAAGTAGTTTTAAGATAAATGGTACTTTTTATAAATAAAATTCATACACTTTATCGGGTTACCTAACCGATCCATTATGCATTTTTGTCGCTGGTTTATTTTAATTATTTTCCTGTAACTATATGGAAAACGTCTTCTTTCGATTTATCATAATAAGTTTGTTTCTAAGCCATGAGGTTTTCGCTCAGCAACCAACAAAACGAAGCTTCCTTGCAGTTAGAATGGGGTATGTACACTCCACTAGTAGCCTGACCTATTCACAGGAAGTGATGAGCTACGGAACAAATGTAGTTGGCGTAGCTGACAGAAGCGGTTTTTATGGCGGAGTTTTCTATCAACATCCTATTGGGAAAACCCTCGCCTATCGGGTAGAGCTGAATTATCAGAAAAAAGGGTCGAACCAAAATGACCAACTCGGCAACTATATCTATTCATTACCTTTTAATTATATCGGCCTGACGCCATTAGTCGGTTTTACACCCTTGCCAGGATTAGGAATTTTTGTTGGTCCCGAAGCCAATTTACGCGTCAACTCGATACCACCCACGGCTACATTGTCGCCTGCAGCGATTGAGTTGGGCGTAAGCAGTCGGCTGTCCTATCGGTATAAGGCAATAGGCGTGGAGGTGGGTTATTTTAAAGGCCTAAGCCCTTATTATACGTTTAATCTGGGGGGACCAGTAAAAGTTGACTTCACGAATCAGAATTGGCAGGCAGGCATTTTTATCGTGCTGTTCCAATCCAAACGAAGTGAGTGACCTTAGGGGTCGTCCACATTCGTACGAAATGTTCCATCAGGTCAATTTTGCCAGTAAAATGGGGTTGTTAACTCAAAACCACCTTTTTCGCCACGAACTCGATTCAATTAGTTACGTCTATGAAATACTTGTGCCTGCTCTTTATCTTATTTATTAGTATTCATCGGAGCGCTGCCCAACAGACACTAACGCCTGTCCAGTTGGTTTCCTTTGTGGGTCATCATGCCCCTGGAATTGGGGCGGTGCTTACCTGGCAATCCTCAAGGGAGACAAACAACGCCTATTTTGACGTTCAGCGTACCGTCGACTTTAACACGTTTAAAACATTGGGCCGTGTAGCGGGGAAAGGTACCACTGATGTACTCACTGACTACACGTTTACAGACACGGCGATGCCTGAAGGACTTTCTTACTATCGACTTGTTCAGGTCGACACCAATGGGAAACAATATTTTTATCTGAGTATAGCCATATTTCACGGTGATGACACGCCTCCACCTCCGTTAAGAATTACGCCTAGCCCGGTTGAAAATTTAATGAATCTGGATTTGGCAAATGGCGAACGAGTTAGCGAAGCCAGTGTATATAATATGAAGGGGTATCTTCTTCAGAAAACTACGGCTCCCGTGTCAAATGTATCATTGCTCCCTACCGGTGTTTATATCGTGAATGTGCTTACAACTACCGGCCAAACACTCAAGCTACGCTTTATGAAGCAATAAGGGGTAGCTAACACAGTTGAACGGTCGGCCGCTGCCGGTATATCCACCACGTAACGACTTTAGCCTAAATAAGCTTAAATTTGTTTAGCGAACCACCTTTCAAAAAAGTAAAATCCAGGTCATCGAAGCTAGCTTACCCCTAAACCGAAAGAACAGGCTACTAAAGCCTGTTCTCCCTGCACTACGTGCGACCCGATGGCCTTACGTGCGTTTGACGTTGACCGCATTCAAGCCCTTCTTGCCCTGCTCGACATTGTAAGTTACTTTGTCATTCTCTCGGAGTTCTTCGCTGGTAGCTGAAATGTGCACAAACACATCTTCGCTGCCATCATCGGGTTTGATAAAGCCGAAGCCTTTACTCTCATTAAAAAATTTGACGCTTCCTGTAGGCATTGTAATCAGATTAAAGTTTGGCTCAAGGACGGCAGAAGTGGTCAAATTACCAAACTGGGTAGTTCTGCAGTTTCGTACATAATTCGTCGTTTGGCTCTACCAACAAGGTGGATTGTCCTGATAATAGTAAGTTAGCTGTAAAGCTCAGAAAGTCACACCTTTCTGAACCACAGCCTAATAGCTAAAAATTGAAGCTAAATGCTTTGAGAACTGGGGCCAGAAAATGGGTCCAAAAATGATTCAGCCTGTTTCTTTATGATACTGACTTTTTGAGCTAATACCTGCCTATACACGCATACAGAGGGTATGTGACGAATTATGTACGAAACTGCAGAACTACCCAATATATAATACTATCAATCCGAAGCGTCGTCCCGGCCTTGATTTGCTTGAACGTATATGCGCCGTAGAGCCCCGTATATCGGCCGAATACCTGCTGAGGGGTGAAGGAGACCCCTTGCGTAATTTAAGCGCTCCTGCGGCCTTAAACACGGTCCAGCAGCTACGGCAGTTCCAGGTGCAGATGAATGAATTTGTCGAAAGCAAAATAAAAGAACTGGAGGCCTAAACCGGCTTTCTCATAGAGTGGGTTAGTGAAAAGCCGATGCTTCTGGTGTCGGCTTTTTTATGGCCTTTCTTACTGTTTACTCAAGGCCAAAAACGGCCCTTTAGCGATTCCCACATTTTGGATTAACAAACAAACATCTTCTACGGCAGGTTGGGCC
>NZ_FOLQ01000028.1 GCF_900112365.1 Spirosoma endophyticum
AACCTGCTGGTAATCTGGGACGGGGCGGCCATCCACCGCTCTCAGATCGTTAAAGAGTGGCTTCATAAAAAGCCGGGCCGGGTTCACTTGGAGCGTCTACCAGCCTACAGTCCCATGCTTAATCCGGTGGAGTTAGTATGGAGCCAGCTTAAACGAGCCTTGAAAAACCGAGTTTTTGCCGATCTAGAATCGTTACAAGGGGCTGTTCTCGAAGAAGTGAATTACTTACAGGCTGATCGAGAGCGCATAAGCTGTTTCTTTCGTAAGAAGGAGGTAGCATTCTTTACGGACTAACTCACAAATCTATAATACTCTTTATTGAATTTATTGTCTTTGTAATTCCTAAACTGTCCTCTTCATTTGAATTCGTGTTATATACAGTTTTACTTTTCTCAATGTGATTTACCGTTCTCAATAAAAAATAGATGATTGCAATAGGTAATAATCCTTGAAATAGATAATTAAAAAGTGCTGGTACAAATAATGTTATTAACTCACCTACCTGTATATAGTTATAAATTGGTATACTGAAAAAAGAATAGTAGATAAGCTGATTAAGATATGCTATCGATAGCACGCCAACAGTAATAAGTGTGATATTATTGCTAAACTCTGTAAATATGGATTTTGGCTGCTGTTGCGTATTTTCTGTCTCGCTCATTAAATTACTTAGAGTTGATGTGCTGATAAATTCGTCCTTGACTTCCAAAATACGCGCACATTAGTAGTGTCAACATTACGCCTAGCCTGTGTAAGGTCATAATTTTCCTGTACCGTCAGCCAAAATTCGACCGTAGTGTTGTCAAAGGCAGTGCCTAAGCCTGTGGCCACTTCTTAAACAGACAGTTTTTGCCTGTTTCCTCGAAAATTCCTTCCAAGGTTTCGCGAATCAGCGCGCCAGGTTGGGCGGGGTCAAATAAAGCCATGACTTATTTGTCCTGTTCTAATGATAGTTTATACGGTTATACTTACTTCATTTTCAATAGCTACACTTGCTTGATTTTCAGTTCTAATTTCTTCGTAAATTGGTATCTCTGATCCCAACACTTCAATAGACACAATAAATGCGTAAGGCACACTCTCAAAATCTTTGTCCCAGCCCTTATGTCCTCTTACGGCAAACGAAAGTTCTTCGGGTAACTGATGCGATTTCAATATAACCCAATCCTTCTGAAGGCTGCTTTGATTTCTGTTAACACCACTAATATTTCCCCAATCACTACGTTCTCTAATCTTCCATTGGATCGTTTGTGCTGAATCTTTATTTTCATTCTCCCTATTCATCCCCTCTTCTGATTTGACCGCACGCTCAGAAAAAGCATCAAAACTATCGTTCAGTCTGGATGATGTCCAGTCTAACCAAGTCCCTAAATATGACTTTAGTCGTTGCCTAGTCCTTCTAACATTTGCTGTATAAGACAAAGTCACTTCGATTAGAACATCAAATTCGTTTCCTGGATTTCTCAAAGACTCAGGGATGCGCAATGAATAAAGGTGAGCTGAGGTAGCTACAATAGAATTGGTATCATAAAGTGTCACCCGATGATCGGAATTCCGAACTACCCTCTCCAAAGAAGGTAATCCATAACCCAATTGTCTGATTCCATCTGTAGTAGGGTGATAAAATAAAACGCCAGGAAGACGCGCTCCCTGAACCAGTAGGGCTCGAATCAAATTAACCCCTTCATCCGGGTAAAGACGTTTTAAAATGGAAGCAATGTGCGTAACCTTCGGAGTACTAAAAGAAGTGCCTACACTTGATTTGCCGACAGCAGAACCACCGTGAAGGGTCGATTGAATCAATTCTACAGAAGTATCGAAATTTGATGCAATACTGGACAACCCGTTTTTTGAAACTACTATTCCACCACCATATTCCACAAGGTCAGGTTTTATATGTCCCCAAATTCCATAACCAACTCTGGAATATGCTGAAACACTATTTTTCGCTGCAACTGATTTCCAATCGGTATTCTCAAAATCAATATGATCGACTGATCCTACCGAAATAGCAAAACTGCTTTGAGCAGGGTTAGCTATGCGACAGAATGGGCTGTCTAAATAAAGCGGATAATTTGTACCCTTCTCTAAATATACTTTTACAGAGGGAAACGGAATATTTCCAACTGATAAAATGAATAATATATCTTTGTGTAAGCTTATCTATTACCGCTGCCCAAGAAGACATATGCTTTAGTCTAAAAGGCGTTTTTGAGGCAACGGAAAGGTTATAGAGTTTGCAGTCTTCGTTACCGTCAACAATACGCTGCATCAGATAAGCAGGATATCGATCCTGCAAGCTGTTATTTTCATCTAAAACCCTCAAATTTCGGATGTAACAAGGTAAAGCATATTGTCCTCTCACAGAAGAAACTCCACTTGGAAAAATTATGGCTCCGGCAACCTTGGTACCATGCCCACCACCTCGAACATGATCAGCCGTTGATGTGTCATGATCTAAATAGGAAACAGATCGCCCATGATCTATTGCAGCATTTAAATACTTATGCCCTTCCATAATCCCGCTATCAATGACTCCTACGATTGGAGCACCTTCGGTGGGCGGCAAAATTTCAAGTTCATCTCCTTCCGTTTCTTGTCCATCTGTTTCCTCCACCGAGGCTTCATCTATTTCAACGACTTCGAAAACGAAAGGATAGTTTTCAACTAAGTCTTTCAAGCCTTTACCTGATATCTCGACTTGAGTACCAAAGCTGTCTCCCAGTTCAACGAGACTGCTTAGAAAAGTGCCGTAAAAAGAAATAAAATTTTCGAAGTGATTTTGCCTATCCATCAAGGCATCGTCTCTTTGCTCCTGATGCTTCAGGTACTTCTGCAGTCTTTGCTCTCCACCCCTTTTAGTAGGATCAGGTCTCGTACCTAATGGTTTTGCGAAGGCAATAGAAACCTCTAGTTTGAAACGATCATCGTCTCTTATTTTAACCCATTTCGCAAATAATTCTTCTGACAGAATATGCTTGGCACGCCATTCTTTTCTGTTTCCATCAATAATTTGCCAAAGGTCAGCTATTTTGGCCGTTGCGTGATCCTTTTGGATAAAACCGGCTATTTTTTCTTCAAGGGTCCTGAAGTTATCAGCTGATGCCCCAATTATATAACCATCTTCTTCTTCAGAAATAATCTCAATTCCAAAGGCTTCAAGATCAAATGTAGGAAGGAGTAAGCTCGGATTTATTTGAAAAAAAACTGTGACTATATCTTTGTCTAATGGAGCTAATTCATTTTCTTCCCGTTCCGAAAAATCCCTTTCCCAATTAGATTTTATGTCAGCAACCCATTGCTGCAATTTTCCTGAATGCCCTTGTCTGTCGGCCTTGTTTTTTTTGGTTTCAGGCGGTTCTTTACCACCTCCTAGTAATGCTGCTAAGCCCGTTTTTCTAATAACAAGTTTTAAGTGAGCAAATTTTTCCATTCTTATTTAGTATGATCCACATTTTCAAGGAACGCAGAATCTATATCATCTTTCGATATCTCTGACCTGAGGTTAATGATGGACTTTTTTGCTGCGTCATTAGCTATCTTCACTATGATTGCGTAAGAAAGTCCTACCATTTTCTCAGAATATTCTTTTAAGTTTATTTGCTTATTTATCTTTAAAGCAGAAAATGATATTTTCAGTAGATTTTCAATGTCAAGTTCCTTCGGCTTTTGAAATTCAACGATGTCATCAAATCGTCTGAAAAGCGCCTTGTCTAAGCTGCTTTCCAGATTTGTTGTAGCGACCAATATCCTTTCCCCATCGTATTCTTCCAAAAGTCCTAATAATACGTTTACTATCCGATGAATTTCACCCACCTCATTCGATGATACATTTCGCTGCTTTCCAATAATGTCAAACTCATCAAGCAGCACCACGCATGGGTAGTCTACTATACTTTCGAATAGGCTTTTTAGGTTGGAGGCAGACTCCCCCAAATAGGACGAGATGATTGAGTCAAAACGTACCTTGTAAAATGGCAGTCCTAAGTCCCATGCAATTCGTTCTGCAGCCATTGTTTTGCCACAGCCCGAAGAGCCATAAAACAATATTTTTCTTCTCGGCTTTAAGCCATGATGTGCTAATCGTTCTCGGCCTAAATGTTCTTTCTCAATACGAATGATTTTTTTTTCGACATCCTCAGAAAGTACCATCTCATGGCGTAGATAGTCATGCTCTATGTGTCGAGCAAGAGGAAGCTTATATCTTCTATCAACAGGTACTTTATATTCGCCATCTTTGATCAACTTGAGGGCTGGGCCATTTTGCGCAACTTTCTTCTCCTTGTTGACTAAAATAGAATTCAACCTTTCAGCTAATTTTCCATGTCCTTTTTGCTTTTCTTCCTCAATTATACTATATGCAACCTTAAATAGAGGAGAATTATGATCCCCCTCCATAGATTTAAATAAGCGCGTTAACAGTTCCTGATTCATAACTTCACAAATTATACCAAACTATATTGAAAAAAAGCTAACATTATTTTCTCTTATACTGCTTACATTTTTAACAATTTATTTAGGCAAATCATCCAATTTTAAACTATTTATTGTCAAAATTTATTAAGTCAAATACCTGAAAATTAAACACTTATTCTCATTCAATATCATTTATGTCTTTCCTAGTTTACAATATCAAACCAGTTTATTGTATAAGATCAATACACTAATTTTGAAGGTAAATACAAATAGATCATATTACAGATAGTCTTTAAATACAAGTTAGGCTTCAGTTTCCTAAGCCGTACTTAAACTCTATATCGTCGAGAAATTTGGATTTAGGCCCAACACTGGTTATCATGATTCAATCTCTTACCCGAGTACAGGTAAAACAGAGATGATCTTGCCTAGTTTATAATCATTTTCTAGATCGGCGTAATCATGATCGCATCAATGCAATTGCGACAGAGTAGGGTCAGTTAACCTTTAGCCATTAAAATAACTATTGGCTCCAAAGTGATCCTGAATGTATAAGTACAGTTAGTGCGAAAGATACTACAATAATTCCCTGACCCCACTCATACGTATTCAAGTTATATTTTCGGTAACTCTCGCCGATCAGTCGTATAACATGGAATTCTACTTTCGTGCTTCGTCTACTATTTGTGATGTGTCCTTTGAGCGACAAGCATATGTCTGCCCGTTAGTTTTAAATTCTTTCAGATTGGAACCAAACGTATATGGATGTCCGTTAGAGCAATAGTATCTAACTATCTATCCGCTATGGGAATGGCCAATCAGGCACCGGGAGCCGAAGTCGAAAAATGTCAAGTAACTGGACTAAAGGCCAGTTACGATTTTGATAGCAAATCCACTCGTTACGATGGGCTTGAATATCAGATAAAGGAGTTGAACCCTCATGTTATCATCAGAATACCTTACACCTATGTAGGTGACGATAGATTGAAAAATGGAGTTGATATCGAAGTAACAAAACAGCGCATACATGATTGTAAAGAACCTTATTACAATATTGATTTCAACGATATTCTCTTTCACGGTGGAAAACCGAAAGGCTGGGACACAATATCAATTTAATCAAGCTGAATTTTGGGCATGTCACGCCAGTCCGTTGTAAAATTCGGGCTGCGCCGCTCAAATTTTGGTTGCCAGTCATGGCTTGTTTTCTGCGCGGCAAAGACAACCGTATCACGGCCAAACTTACCGTTTAGACAGTCCATCACTTCTGACAGGTCTTTCAACTTTGCGCGGTCGGTCGTGTCGAATATACTACTAAGCTTTACGGTAGCAATCAACCAAGCTAAATTTTCTATGACTAATATCAATTAATGGTTACGCTTGATTTATCTTATAGGGAAAAGAGGTGATAAATCAGCAACCTCCTTGCCATCCTGTAACAGGATTTCCCGATACTTCACCAATGTCATCGCCCGAATGTCATCTGGCGTTATCTCATCAGGAAAGCGGTACGTATCATCGGCCATAATGTCTCTCAGCCACATTTCGGCGATGAGCGAATGTTCAAGTTGCGGTTCGTAACCCAAGAATCGTATCAGCCTTTCTCTGACAGCACACCCATAAGGCGCATAGGTCTTATGAAAGTTCTGGTATATTTCCTCATCGTAGGTCAGGCAGGTGTTATGCTTCATGTCAGCGTTACGAATCAATTTAATATGCTCTTCCAATTGATCCAGGAACTCATCCCCAGCAATAGCACTCTGCCAGTAGGCTTGAATCAGCGCACGCAAATAGGGCTCATAAGGCAGCATCACATTGTCGGGTGGAAGGTAGCCCAGATTAATTTCGATCAGTTCACGCCCGGCCTCTTTCAATTCAGGCAATGTTGTCGCATCAACGATCAGATCGTCCCAATGAACGGCATGTAAATTGCCTTCGGTCACAGCCTCGGCGAAATCGGCCTCGAACCGTTTGGCATCACCGCTGTAGCGTTCACTAATGATTTTCTGTTGCCAGGTCATTTTTATTTCCAAGCCAATAAAGCACCACTCGATTTTCTTATATTAGCATAAGTATTCTGATTTTCAACGAAAAAATGACAATGAGATGGGTCAGATAGGGGATAATGAAGGGACATTTCCTGATGGATACGAACACGTCCAGGAACGCCTGAACGAGACAACCGAACGTCTGCAACAGATAGACGACCAGATTAAAAACATCCCAAAGGAACAGGGGCACACCTTACGATACAATCCACCGCATTTCATTGGACGGGTCGTACCGGGGAGCCGTGCCCGAACTATAGCCGCTTTAAAAGAAAGACAGGATCAGATCAAAGAAGACACATTGGCTAAAACGGAAGCCGATACGCGACAGGGAGACAATAAGGCGGGCAGGGTCGTTCGGGACAATGTGCGCGAAGCCCTTTTTCCTAACCCCTACCGGACGTTGATGAAAGAAGAGCGTCTGGACGAAAAAGGCGTCCGTAAAGAGATTGAACAATCTCAGGACTTTATGGATGCTGAATTGGTGGCAAAAGCAGCTGAACGCAAGGAAGCCTTAAAACAGACAATACAACCTGAAAAGCAGGATAAGCAAGCCCTCAAACAACAGGATAAGACAGCAATGTCCATGTCGGCGCGTTTTTCGCTGTCGCTAGGTTATACTAAAGCCACTGAAAAAACAGATCGCTCACCTGCACCGTCCCATGATCGGCAGCCAGAGAAAGACCGTGATTAACAACTCCTATTTTTCAGGTTCAATGTCACGGCCTCTGGTTTTGGTCGGTGGGTTTTGTTCTCGTGCCGGACGCTCACTTTTTAACCAGGAGGGCAAACGTTCCTTGAGTTGCTCCGTCTGGTACTGTTTGCGTCCGTCTTTGAATCCAACCAGACGGATGAAATCACTATCAATATTGGCTAATTTCTCGGCCAGTTCCGGTTGATGCTGAGAGATTGTATATCCCTCATTAAATCCTTTCAGATAGTCCAGTTCAACTTTCTCCTCGTCTTCCATAGCTAGAATGTATTTCGGGCGTTTTGTTCAAGATAAGCTTCGATTGAATCTCGGTCGTAAAGGATAATCTTCTTTTGTGGCTGTGAGAACCTGATTTTCCCCTCGTCTCGCAACTTCTGTAAAGTCGTCTTTGATTTGACGTTCAGGAACTGCATTGCCTGATCGTCAGAAATCCACTTGTCTTGTTTAGAAGCATTTTTCTCTTTGAGCCTGAAAACAACTTGTTCTATCAGGGCATAAAAAGCTTCGTCTTGAAGACATATAACTTGCATCTGAACAGAATTTAATATTGGTAAAATCAGGATAACTATTTTCCTAGCACTAATTTAGCATTTTGTTTTAAATTTAGTTTACCGTTTTGTCTCAAAGTTTGGGCATAAGCTGTATAGTTATCAGGAACTACAACTTTGTGATTTTTATTGATTTGTACTTTATTATTTATTGTAGGAATTTGTTGACATGTCCAAAGAGTTGGATCGTTCCAATCACCTGATCTCAAACTTTCATATACCGCACATGGATCATACAAAACATATTTGTCTTGAGCAATTAAAAATTCTTCTTCATTAGTATAAGGTGATTTATAAGTTTGTTTTACTTGAAGAATTAACTCCCTATCTGTTAATTTTACGACCTCTGCTGGTCGACGATCGCCTTCAGCCCACAAACCGTTATTACCTTCGAATTTCCATGTACGAGAAAACGCGTTTCCTTCAACATCTGAACCACTGCCTGTACCATCTTCATTAAAATACATTTGTCTGTTGTCTAAATTCATTCGGGAAAAATTTCCCCGAGAATATAAAACCAAAGTCCCCTTATCCGGATTATTTGGCCTAAGGACACTGGATTCATCCAACCTCCAACGCTTAGAGTACAATTTATCCCAAACAATCGGCTCCTGTGCAAATGCACTTAAGGCAAATAAAATAGAAACAACAAAAAGTAAAATTATATTTCTCATCTTTGAAACTTCTCGCCATACTTGGATTTTAATCGATCATCTACACTTCTAAATATATTATCACCAAAATTTGCATTAATCCATGCAACATCTGCGCCTATATCACTTAATCCCTCACCGATAGTTATAACATAAATTTTATCACACATTTGAATAACTTTCCTGACAACTCTACCTGGTGAAAATATATGGTCAGATAATGTATAATTCATGGCAATATAATTCGACCTATCAATATAAGTCATAACTGGATTTGATAATGTAAATACTCCTTCATTTGCTTTAATTAAACTTTCGATAAGCAAAGCAGGTAAGTTAACAACACCACACGATACGACGCTTTTATTTTTAGGCGAATAGTTTTTATCAACATCGAAAAAGTCTATTCCAGGTAGATCTGATGGGATTGGTGTAATAAATTGATTCTCACTTATCATTGTGTTGAAAACATTCTCTACAGTGCAGTTTGGGTCGACAGATTTATCACAAATTTGTGTCTCTACGGGGAAATTATGATAGAGAGATATTGGGCCTGGATCAGAAGGTCTTTTTATATCTTCGATCCTCGCAATTTGATTTGCAAACTCATCAGGTATACAATCATCAGATGGAGGAGTGTATGAAATGCCTCTTTCAAAATCACTGGGATCGCTAATACAGGCTCCATTAAGGGCACTGCATAAGACACGATAATTGGCCCCTCCTGCTCCTATACGTTTTCCATCCTTGCTACCAAAATAAAAATTTTCGTTAGGGTTGTCCCGACAAATGACTTCATTCCATCGATAATCATAGCCTTCTTTGTTTGTTGGGCATCCAGTGGCAATAAAGTTTACTGAACCTGGGCTAATATATCTTTCTACTGATAAAGATGGGGTAGGCGGCTTGGGAACAACCTCAAATTGATATATGTAAGTCCTTTGTTGTATATAACTTTTTTCTGTTGTTGTGCATCCTTCTGGAATGTCAACGTCAACTGGACTATTACAAGTAATTGTAATCTCTGCGCTCTTTTCGGCTTTAAAAGTATACAACCAAACTTTAATGTAATTTATGCCATCATTTGTATAGGTTCGCCAAACTCTACGGCTTATAGGATTACCGCCAGCTACCTGGATATTTTCTGACCTGTCTTCTGCCCGGTAGGGTACCGGACTAGCGCAATATCGTGAACCGAATGTTATATGAAAACATGAAAATTCATCCAACATGCCTATCTCAAAAATCTTCCCTTCACAAAACGGCCCTAATTGGTGAATTACTGGGTCAAACTTACCTTGTGCTAAAATAGCATATGAACAATGCAAACATATTATAACGGAAGCAGCAAATTTCCCCCAAGTCATCTTGATTCGAGATTAAGATGTATAATTAAATATCGTCAAAACATTTAAAATTACTTATATTTCTCAGGAAAGATAATATCAGTTCCATAGAGAAATTCCCGGAAGTGCTTGATATAGTTTTCGCCCGCTTGTATCTGCTTTCTTTCTGAATATTGTTGATAAACAGTGTGTCTTATGCAAATCTTGTGCAAACAAAAAAGCACTTACAAGATAAAACTTGTAAGTGCTTGATAATCAAGTGGGAGTTGACGGGTTCGAACCGCCGACCCTCTGCTTGTAAGGCAGATGCTCTGAACCAGCTGAGCTAAACTCCCTTTCTTTGTGTTTGGGAGTGCAAATATAGGCAGTTAAACCGTCTTTATGCAAGTCCAAGCCAGAAAAAAATTAAAGTTTTTTGTAATTATCTGATAGCCAATAGTGAATCAGCTACTCGAAATTCAAATATAAAGTGAATGAATGCGTTGTGAGTCGGTTGATACCAATACCCGCCGAATTAGTAGTGGGTTGATAAAGGTTAATGAGACCATGAGAGAAACGAAGTTCGGGAGCAAACTTGAAAAATTCGAAGAACTGATCAAACCCGATACCATATTCTATCGCAAAATCCATGGTGCCCATGCTGAGCCGACTGGCGCCTATGGCTTCTTTTTTACGTACGTTACTTTCAATACTGAATGTACCCCCCGCCAATAAATACATACGAGAGTTGTTACGTCGTTCGGATTTGTATTTCAGTAGCACTGGAAGATCAATCCAGGTAGATTCTCGAAGTTCGGTTTTTGACGCGCTGTTGGGATAATCATACGTTATTTCGCGACTGAGGAGCGAAACCGAAGGTGTCACCCGTAAATCGAAGCGATCATCCAGATAAGCATTGATGAGCAAACCCACCCGAAAGGCTGGCCTGTTGGGCGAATAGATCCGGTAAGCCGAATCAGCATTCAAAAACGATGGGCTATGACCAACACTGAAACGAGTGACAGGAGCTGCGAAGAAAAAACCATAATGAATGGTTTTGTCATCGTAGCGTTCAAGGTGCTTACGGACGTATTTGTACGATGTCTGAGCCTGACTTTCAAGTGCAACCAGACTGAGTATGATGGCTATGCCGACATGCGCCGAATACTTAAAAACGGAACGTATCAGGACTTGGCCAGCTTGTGACCTATGTAAATTGATGCAACGCCGAAGGTGAGCGGTATCCATTTGGTGTTGGTAAATCCTGATGCTTCATAGATACGTAGAAAGTTGGAGCCGTCGGGGAATGCCTGCACAGATTCAGGCAGATATGTATATGCCGACGCGTCTTTGCTTACTACACGCCCAATGAGCGGCAGGATGGTACGGGAGTAAAAACTGTATAGTTGTTTAAACGGAAATTGGCGCGGGTTCGAGAATTCCAGCACTACGCACACCCCCCCAGGACGTGTTACGCGGTGCATATCAGTCAAGCCTTTAAGCAAATTCTCGAAGTTGCGCACACCAAACGAAACGATGACAGCGTCGAATTCATTGTCTGCGAAGGGCAAACCTTCTGAATCACCCGCCCGCATTTCAATTATATGGTCGAGGCCACGCTTTTTCATTTTCTCTCTGCCAATGGCCAGCATGCCCTCTGAGATGTCGACACCAATAATTTTTTTAGGCTTTAGGGTCAATGCTTCGATAGCGAAGTCTCCCGTTCCACTAGCCACATCCAAAATAGTCTGGGGAGCAAAAGACGGTGTCTTTGATGTTCGGAGTTCACGAATCGCCCGTTTGCGCCATAGAATGTCAATCCCACCACTCAATACGTGATTCAGTAGATCATATTTTGGCGAAATAGTATCAAACATCTCCGCGACTTGGTCGCGCTTGGAGGTGTCTTTGTCTTTATAAGGGACGACGGCCATGTTGAAAGAGCAAAAGAATGAAAGAGCGAAACCGGATTGTCGGTGTAGAGCGAGTAAAAGGCGCTTATAAACCGCTCTTTCATTCGCTCTTTCGCTCTTTTACAAAGGTAGTGCGATAACAGTGTGTTCTCGGCGAAAGTTTGGCATTTCGTTGGGCAATGCGTAGTTTCGACTTAGTGTCATTCTCTTCATACAACCTGATTCACTATGTCTCCCTTCATTCTTGCTGCTGTGCTGGCCTTTGCTTCTTTTACGACTCATTTACCCGCTGATGATGACCCAATTGTAAAAAAAGCCCGTAAAATTCATAAACAGGTGCTGACGCTCGATACACACGCCGATGCACCGATTATGATGCAACAACCCGGTTTTGATGTTGGTGTAGCGCATGATACCAAACGGGACCAATCGCAGATTGACTTTCCACGCATGAAGCAGGGCGGTATGGATGCTATGTTTTTTGCTGTCTATACATCGCAGGGACCACGTACTGATTCAGGTCATGCCGAAGCCAAACGGAATGCATTGAACCAGTTTGACTTGATTCATAAAGCTCTGAAAAAATACCCCAATCTAGCCGAACTTGCTACGTCGCCTGCCGATGCCTACCGGATTAAAAAAGCAGGCAAACGGGCAGTTTTTATTGGTATGGAAAACGGGTATCCGATTGGAAATGATTTGGCTATGCTCAAAACGTATTACGATCTTGGTTGCCGGTATATCACGCTCACCCACTTTGCTAATAACCTCATTGGCGACTCCTCTACTGATCCTGATGGGCCGATATACGGCGGTTTGAGCGACTTCGGTAAGAAAGTTGTGCCTGAGATGAACCGACTGGGTATTCTGATCGACGTATCGCACGTGGCCGATAGTACGTTCTATGATGCCTTAGCCCTGTCAAAAGCGCCCGTTATTGCCTCTCACTCCAACTGCCGGGCCTTGTGCGATTTCCCCCGTAACATGACCGACGACATGATCAGGGCTATTGCCGCAAAAGGGGGGGTAGTCCAGGTGAATTTTGTGAGTGATTACCTCAAAAAGCCATCCGATGCCCACCGGGCCGCTAAAACTAAAATTCGCATGTCGCGGGTAGGCAAGGTAGCCACACCCGATATGGAAACTCGCATAGCTGCACAAAGCGATTCAGTATCGAAACTCTATGCCTCGGAACGGGCCAGTTTGTCGGATATTGCAGACCATATTGACCACATTGTTAAACTGGTTGGCATCGACCATGCAGGCATCGGCAGCGATTTCGACGGGGGCGGTGGTGTTAATGGGCTCGAAGATGTAAGTCAGATTGAGAATCTAACGGCTGAACTCGTTCGTCGAAAGTATTCCGAAGCGGATATTGCCAAAATCTGGGGGGGCAATCTGCTACGTGTGCTGGGACAGGCAAAGGTGGCGCAGTAACTATCATGACAAAACTTTAATTTCGCTTTCGTTGTGCGTCTGCTCATCGGAGATTTACGTAGAAAATCTCTTCCAGGTGGTTTGGGAAAGTGACGGTAAAAATGCAGCGGGTTCAGCTTTAACGTAGCAAAGGCCAATCTATGGGTCTGTTAACGTCATAAACGCTAATCTTGCTTTTGCCAATGAATCGCTCTGACTTTCTGAAAACGTCTGCTCTTGCTGGTGCTTCGCTTATTACCGATCCCGTCCAGGTTCGGGCCTTTATTACCCGTCAACCGGCTCAGAAATACCGTACGGCGGTGATTGGGACGGGCTGGTGGGGTGGTAATATTCTGCGTTGTGCTGTGCAGGCGGGCCAGTCGAAAATCGTTGCGCTCTGCGACGTAGACACGCGCCAGCTTCAAAAGACCAGCGATGAACTCAGCAAACTAACCTCTGATAAGCCTAAGCTTTACCGGGATTATCGGGAAATGCTGGCGACCGAAAAGCCCGAGATTGTTATTGTTGCCACGCCCGATCACTGGCATCCGCTTGCCGCTATCGCAGCCATGAAAGTGGGAGCACACGTTTATGTTGAAAAGCCAATTTCGCATACCATTAATGAAGGCAAGGCAATGGTAAAAACGGCTCGCCAAACGGGACGCATTTGCCAGGTTGGCATGCACCGGCGTGTATCGCCCCACAACGTTTCAGGCATGGAATTTCTGAAATCAGGCAAAGCGGGTCAAATTGGGATGGCACGGGCCTTTGTCTACTATGGGGGTGGAGCCGGTCAGCCCACGCCCGATGGTGACGCTCCCAAAGAAATGGACTGGAACATGTGGTGCGGACCGGCCCCGTTACGAGCCTATAATCCGGCGATGCACCCCAGAGGCTGGCGTAATTTTCTAGATTACGCCAATGGTACACTTGGCGATTGGGGTATTCACTGGCTGGATCAGATTCTGTGGTGGACAGATGAAAAGCATCCACGCAAAGTTTACTCCACCGGAGGTCGGCCTATTAGAAAAGACAGTACCGATGCGCCTGATCACCAGGTTGCTACGTACGAATTCGAAAACTTTACGGCTATTTGGGAGCAACGGGCTTTTGCGGGCAATACCGCCGAGAAGACGCATCCACAACAAGCTGTAGGCGTATATTTTTACGGGACTGAAGGTACGTTTCACATGGGCTGGCTGGATGGCTGGACTTTCTACCCATCAGACCCGAAAAAGCCAGTTATTCACCAGGAACCCCAGCTCAATAAACCCGACGATCAGAACATCGCACAACTTTGGGATAACTTTCTCGATAGCATTAAAACCAATAAACTGCCCATCTGCGACATCGAAATTGGTCATCGCTCTACCAATATGGCCCTTCTGGGTATGTTATCCATGAAACTCGGACGTAGCGTTGAGTGGGATGGGAGTCAGATCCCCAACGATCCTGAAGCGAATAAACTGCTTAGCAGAGCCTACCGGGGCGAGTGGCAGTATCCGACTTAAAACCTAAAAGCTCCGCGTCATTTTGACGCGGAGCTTTTAGGTCAGTTGCCAATACCTCATGCTTATTCTAAACTATCTTATCCAAGAAAATAGGTGCAAATTTAATGTTAAATATACCATTCGCTACGTTTAATAAATAACAACGGAATTTTACTAAATTTTAACAAATAAATAATTTACATATTAGTAAGTTTAGGAATTATTTTAACTCTAAACTTATTTATTTCCGTGAAACTGATACTAACTGACGAAGAAATGATTCGTCACTACCTGCCAAGTCAACCTGACCAATGTTTTGAAGCTCTTTACGAACGCTATGTTGGTAAGGTTTACCGACGATGTCTACACATGACTAAGGACACCGAAAAAGCGCAGGATTTCACCCATGACATATTTATTAAAGCATTTGACAAACTGAATGCTTTTCAGGAACGCTCCAGTTTTTCTACCTGGCTTCATTCGATCGCCTACAACTATTGCTCAGATCAGCTACGCCTGGCGAAACGGTTTACTACGATGAGCCTCAACGAAAACTTCGAGCAGAATTTACCTGACTTCAGGGAAGACGCCAGGCAGGAAGAAACGCTTCAGTTGTTCCAGCGGGCATTTGCCAGTCTTTCTCTTCAGGAGCAGACCTTACTTAGGTTGAAGTATGAAGAAGGAATCAGCGCTGAAAAAATTGCTCAGATCTACAGCCTGAAACTCAGTACGGTAAAGATGCGAATCAAACGGAGCCGGGAGAAATTACAACGACTGTGTTTGATTGAACAAGTAAACTAATTGCTGAACATTAATCAACGTAGCAGTTAGAGAACAATCGAAAAGCTATCTCAGCGAAGCGTATCAAATCCGCTGAATTAGCTCCGCTACCTTGTGAACTTCCCGACCCATAATGTGGTCAATAATGGCTTGTGCATGTTCACGACCATTTTCAATAAAAACCTTCTCCGTATAGATTCCGGCCATTACGGTACCACAAACATACAAGCCTGGCACGGTGGTCTCAAAACTCTCCTTGTTGTAGACGGGAACCTGCGTAACCGGGTCAAGCTCGATCCCACAACGACGCAGTAACTCAGCGTCAGGAATATAACCCGTCAGTACGAACACAAAATCGGCTGGCAATTGGCTTTCTTCGCCCGTCTTCAGGTTATTGATCGTTACTGTTTTTTCGTCGATGTGTGTCACACACGAATCAAACACCGTTTTTATCCGACCTTCCTTCACCCGGTTTTTGACATCCGGCACAAGCCAGTATTTCACCGTGTTGCGGAAATCTTCACCCCGATGCACAATCGTTACGTTTACATCGTGCCGGTACAGTTCTAACGCTGCTTCGACTGCCGAATTCGACGCACCAATGATTACTACGTTCGTAAACGAGTATTTAAACGGTTCGTCGTAATAATGCGAGACGTGCGGCAGATTTTCGCCCGGAATATTGAGCCAGCGCGGCCGGGTGAAATAGCCTGTGGCCATAATTACCTTGTGAGCGTAGTATTGGTCACCAGCTTTGGTGTTAATAACAAACACGTCCCCCTCTTTCTGAACATCCCAAACTTCCTGAAATAACTTGAAATTCAGGTGATAGTAGGCGGCTGTTTTTCGGTAATATTGAAGAGCCTCGTTACGACCCGCTTTTACATCCGAAATGGCAAATGGCAACCCGCCGATTTCAATATTTTCGGCCGTTGAGAAAAAGCGCATTCGGCGAGGGTATTGCCGAATAGATTCGGTCAAACTCCCCATTTCCAGAATCAGATGACTCAGCCCTGCTTTAGTGGCTTCGATACCAGCAGCCAGTCCACAGGGGCCACCACCAACAATAATAACGTCGTAAACTTGCATGATTGTAACGCGGACGGTCCCACGACGGCTGGTGCGCCGATGCGATACCGTGCCGCTGCCGTGAAAACCCGTGCTTTATAAATACAACTGGCGGGTTTCCACCCGCGCTACGTTTCTAACAGTTATAAAGGGCTCAAAGGTTTAATTGAATCTGCCTTTTTTACCAGATGAGGAATTCGCCGGGACAACGAGGGGTTTTCCGTATATTTACCTGACGTACCGCCCGTCTTCAGTCCGTGGAAAACCAGACCTATTCACTCTTTTCGTCAACAGATGTCGAGGAAGTAACCTTCTTCGCCGATTTAATTTTACCAATTCCCGTACCGAGACTGTTCACCTATAGGGTGCCCCGTGGAATGGCGGAGGTGCTCAAAATTGGCGCCAGAGTTATTGTACCTTTTGGCAAAAACAACGGTCGCGTGCTCACGGCGGTAGTAGCAAGGCTCCATAATTCACCACCAACAGCCTATCAGGCGCGGTATATCAGCGAAGTTTTAGATGAATACCCATTTGTAACGGGTTATCAATTAGAGCTTTTCAGGTGGATGGCCGAGTACTACATGTGCTGCATTGGTGACGTCATGAACGTAGCGCTGCCATCAGGTCTGAAAATTTCGAGTCAGTCAAAGGTGCAGTTTAACCCTGACTTCGATTATCCTGAACTGCTCACCGAATTTGAAGCAACCCTGTTAACCGAACTCAAAAAACAGTCAGCGCTATCCTACGAAGAGTTGGGTCGCTTGGCAGGAGCAGGCAGTAACGTACCGGCGCTCATTAAATCGCTGGTGGGCAAAAAGGCCGTTATTGTCTTTGAGGAAGTCAAGGAAAAATACATTCCAAAAATGGTGCGGAAGGTACGTCTGCACCGCAATTATGAGGAACGAGAGCAACTATTAGTCCTGCTGAATCGGCTGGAAAAACTGCCTAAACAGCAGGAAGTCGTGATGAGGTATCTGAGTCACGTTCCCATGCAGCGGAACCCGGAACTGAACCAGAAAGGACTGGATAAAACTATTCTGAATCAGGATGATGAGCTTTCACAATCATCGCTAACAACACTCATCAAAAATCAGGTTTTTGAAGCCTTTGAGATTATTCAGCCCCGTTTCTCGGACAACCTCGCCCCACAGGCCGAAATTCGACTGACCGACAGCCAACGTTCAGCCTCACAGCAGATTATGGCACAGTTCGAGAGTCAGAACATTGTGCTGCTACACGGCATTACGGGCAGTGGTAAAACCGAAGTGTATATCGACCTGATTCAGCAAGCCTTGTCCGGCGGTTCACAAGTGCTTTACCTGCTGCCCGAAATTGCGCTGACCACTCAGATTGTGGTCCGTTTACAGCGCGTTTTTGGTGATAAAATGGGGATTTATCACTCCAAATTCTCAGATAATGAGCGCGTTGAAGTCTGGAAAGGTGTCGTGTCCGGGCAATATCAGTTTGTGGTTGGTGTACGGTCGGCGGTATTTTTACCATTCGACAATCTCGGCTTGATTATCGTAGACGAAGAACACGAAACCAGTTATAAACAACACGATCCGGCACCACGCTACCATGCCCGCGACGTAGCAATTATGCTGGCACACTGGCAGCAGGCGAAAGTTTTGCTAGGATCAGCCACGCCCTCACTAGAAACCTATTACCAGGCCAAACACGGGCGCTACGGCCTGGTGGAATTATTTCAGCGTTTCGGCGACGCTACGTTGCCAACCATTACGTTGGTGAATACCCAGCAGGAGAAAAAGCAGAAATCGATGAAAAGTGAGTTTTCGTCCGCTTTGCTCAACGCGCTGGAGATGAACATGGCGCGCAAAGAGCAAAGTATCCTGTTCCAGAACCGACGCGGTTACTCGCCCTACATGCAGTGTGAAGACTGCGACTGGACCGCCGAATGTCCCAACTGCGCCGTTAGCCTGACGTATCACCAGCGTGATGCCGAATTGCGCTGCCATTATTGCGGTCATAAAGACGCGGTTCCCCGCATCTGTCCAACCTGTGGCTCCACCAAAGTCAAAACGATTGGCTTCGGCACCGAAAAGCTGGAGGATCAGTTGCAGATTTTCTTTCCGCAATCGCGGGTGCTACGTATGGATTTAGATACCACGCGCGCCAAAAATGCCTATCAACAAATTATTCAGGAGTTTGAAGGCGGGCAGGTCGATATTCTTGTTGGCACTCAGATGATTACCAAAGGATTAGACTTCGACAATGTCAGTTTAGTGGGCATTTTCGATGCTGACCGCCTTATTCATTTCCCTGATTTTCGAGCTACTGAGCGGGCATTTCAAATGATTACGCAGGTGAGCGGCCGAGCCGGACGACGGGCGGGGCGACACGGCACCGTGCTTATCCAAACCAGTAATCCACAGCAACCGATTCTGCAAAAAGTGATCGAAAACGATTACAAAGGCTTGTATGAAGAGGAAATTCAGGAGCGTCAGAATTTTAGCTATCCGCCCTTTGTACGACTAATCAAACTGACGGTTCGGCACGCGGATAAAGCCATCAGCCATCGGGCCGCCGAACGCCTGGCCGCTGAATTGACCGACGCGCTGGGCAGCAGTCGCGTATTGGGACCCGAAGAACCCCTGGTCGAACGTATCAGAAACCAGTTTCTGTTTGATATCCTGGTTAAAATTGAACGCGACAAAGTGAACGTAAAAGCGGTAAAAACGTACATCCAGGATCGTATCAACGACATTCTGACTGACAAAGGACTTCGGCAAGTGAGCATCGTAGCCGATGTGGATTGTTTATGAGTGCAGATTTACGGATTGTCTATTACCTGCTCAGCAAACCACGCCCGACATTCATCTAAATTCGACTGGCCGGAGGCTACTTTCAGGATAAAGTGATATAAGTCATCCGGAGGCAGGCTGTAGTTCAAACGCTTACCATTAAGTTTCAAAAACGCAAGGGCGGCTTCAAGGCCCGTGCGTTTATTGCCGTCCGAAAAAATATGATTGCCAATAATGTTGTAGCAGTAGACCGCAGCTTTATCTGTCAAAGTCGGGTACATCGGTTCTCCAAACAACTCAGTCTGGACAGCTTCAACTAAATAATCGAGGTTTTCCTCATGCAGAAAGTTATGCGGAGGCATAAAATTGCCCCCGTGTTCAACTACAGTACGTCGGTTAATAAAGACAATATCTTCTTTGTCTAGATAAATCATGCCAATGCCCTGAAGACAGCTTCGTATTCGGCAAAGTCCTCATTTACAATCTGCTCCAAACGTTGACGCTTTATTCGTTTCAAATCATTGGCAATGTCGAGCAAAAGCGCTTTTACAAAATCTGGTTCTGTAATAACAAGCTCTTTTAGCGATTTGCTCAGTTGCTCTTTATCAATATTCTTGTCCATAATCTTGTCCGATTAATAGATGTAAAGGTAGTCAGTTTGTTTGTACGTTTCTGTAGGAACGCTAGCCAGCTTGGTGGATATGATTCATTTAGGAATGCCTAAAAAGTACTGACTTATTTATAGAAGGATTCAACCTATTATGGCCTCGGCATTACTCTTCCGTAAAATTTCCATTAATTCCACCGTTTATCCTGCCATCCGGTTATTTTTGCACCGGCTTCCGGCCGATTTTGCCCAATTTTCCCCGTCCTATGTCAAAGAAAACCAAGATTGTGGCCACTGTCGGCCCAGCTTCCGATACGAAAGAACAATTGCTGGCATTAGCCAAAGCAGGAGTAAATGTTTTCCGGCTTAATTTCTCTCACGGTACGCACGAAGACCACCTCATGCGGCTCACCCGCATCCGCGAAATCAATGAAGAGTTTAACCTGAACCTCTGCGTATTACAGGATTTACAAGGTCCGAAAATTCGCATTGGTAACGTCGAAAATAAAGATGGGGTAACGATTGTACCCGGCCAGGAACTTGTCTTCACCAACGACGACATTATTGGCACTTCCGAGCGCGTCAGTACGCCCTACAAAAACATGTACCGGGATGTCCATCCGGGCGAGCGTATCCTGATGGACGATGGAAAGTTAGAAGTAAAGGTTCTGCGGACAGAAGGTACCGACGTAGTGACAGAAGTCGTTTACGGTGGCTCCATGAAGTCGAAGAAAGGCGTGAACCTGCCCAACACGAAGGTGTCGATGCCAGCCGTAACCGAAAAAGACTGGACTGATCTTGAGTTTGGTCTTGAACACGATGCCGAATGGATTGCCCTATCGTTTGTGCGGGAAGCCTCTGAAATTCTTGAGATTAAAGAATATATAAAGTCGAAAGGCAAAAAAAGTCGCGTAATTGCCAAGATTGAAAAGCCCGAAGCCATCCAGAATATCGACGAGATCATTGCCGCTACCGATGGCCTGATGGTCGCTCGTGGCGACCTTGGCGTTGAACTGCCCGCCGAAGAGGTGCCAATGATTCAGAAGATGCTGGTGGAGAAATGTAACAAGGCTGCCAAGCCGGTTATTGTCGCTACGCAAATGCTGGAGAGCATGATCGACGCGCCCCGCCCAACCCGTGCCGAAATTAACGACATTGCCAACTCGGTGATGGATGGAGCCGATGCGGTTATGCTTAGCGCCGAAACGGCCTCGGGTAAATACCCAATTCTGGCCGTTGAAGCAATGTCAAACACGATATTGCAGGTGGAAACAACAACCGACAAGATTTATTATCGCTATCACGCGCATGTTAATGAGCAACCAAGCGAGAACGTCATCAATGATAACGTAGTGATGAGTGCCTGCCGACTGGCCCGCGATACCCACGCCAAAGCGGTTATTGGTATCACGAATTCAGGTTACACCGCCGTTCGGCTGTCGCACCACCGCCCCAAAGCTGATCTGCTGGTTTTCTCCAATGATTCGCAACTGCGGAACACGCTCGGTCTATATTGGGGCGTTCAGGTGATGCCATATGAGCCTGATATTACGCTGACAGTTGATCAGACGGTGGAAGGGATCAAACAAATACTTATTGGGCAGGGCAAGCTGGTGTCTGGTGATATTTTCATCAATACACTCAGCATGCCTCTGACACAGTCTCGCCGGACGAACACGGTGAAACTAAGTACAGTCGATTAAAAAAAAGTCGCTGGTCGGTAGTCAAGAGTCATTAATACGTAGCGTTTTGTACTAATGACTCTTGACTACCGACCAGCGACTTTGTTGAACATCTAAAAAGCCGCGAAACCAAGGGTCATCGCGGCTTTTCCGTTCTCACTGAAAATGAAGAACTTTAGCTGTCTGTGTGAATTTGATAACTCACACAGACAAATATTTATGCTTTTCCCGTTTTCGGCTCTTCGGCAACCGGTACTTCAGTAGCGGCTACATTTTCTGCCTTTTCTTCTATAGTCTCCTCAGCCGACACCTCAAAAATTTCGGGTGCGTACTGACTTAGGATACCGTACCAGGTAATGAGTTTTTTGATATCAGTGGTACGAACACGTTCACGATCATAGTTCGGAACGACCGACGCCATGAAATCAGCTAGTTGGTCATTCGTCCCTTTGGAATCGATTGGCAACGAATTGCTGTATTTGTCGCTAATTACTTTTAGTACGTCTCCAAGTGATATAGATTGCTCCTCGCTATCGTCATCAACGTAAATTGAAATATCATTCAGAACCGATACACGAGCCGTTGGGCCCATCATCGTTTTGGCTTTTTTTTCGTCTAACGACTCGACAATAACGCCAGCGCGGCCAGGTTTAAGAATTCGGTAAAGGCCGCTGTAACCGGCAACGTTGGCAATCTGTTTTAATGCTTCCATAGAGGTACTGTGTAAATTGGTAACGCCCGTTTTGGCCGACGTATTGCCTTTTTAATGGTGAAAGAGCGAAAGAATGAATGGAATCACCAAACTGAAAGGTGATATGACACTTTCAGCTTTTCGTGATATTCCAGCGATCTGGCTTCACCTTGTTGTTGTTTTTGTATTCCTCATTTAACGGCCGGATGAATGCCAGAATATCTTCACGGCCAGCGGCTGTGATAGCCGATGTTATGAAAAACGGTGGCATTTCTTCCCACGTTTCGAGCAATTTAGCGCGATACGTATCAATAATGGCCTGAAGTTTTACTGGGCCAAGTTTTTCAGTTTTAGTGAACGCAATGACAAATGGCAAGCCTCGCTCTCCTAAATTAGCCATGAAGTCAAGGTCTAGTTTCTGAGGTGCAATTCGGGCATCAACCAGTACGAAAATACACAACAGGTTCGGGCGGCTTGTCAGGTATCCGTCGATCAAAGCCGCAAATTTTTCTCGATCGGTCTTGCTTACCTGAGCATATCCATAACCCGGTAAATCCACTAAATACCATTCATTATCAATAATAAAATGGTTGATTAGCTGTGTTTTACCCGGTTTGCCCGAAATTTTGGCTAACGACGAGCGTCCCGTTAGCATGTTGATCAGCGACGATTTACCAACGTTAGAGCGCCCAATGAATGCATATTCCGGTCGGTCAGGTTTGGGGCATAGTGCCGGATCAGAATTACTAACAAAAAATTCAGCTTGTTTAACAGGCATGGCAGTATTAACTAAAACGACCTCAAAGTTCGGAAAGATTATGCAGAATGGCACACTGTTTGTACCTTGCCATTTTGAATCTGTCCGTTAATTATGTTTGGCAAACAGGCCTCTGACGGAAACGAAAATTGCCTTCTGGTACGTTATACACACGAAAAACCACTAAAAAGACCACCGGTACGCCGGTTTGACTATGAAAAAAGTATTTTTTCTATTGACTACCCTACTTGTGGGATTTGGTTTCGTCCCGACTAATGCCGCGTATCCGTCAACAACATTGAATCACATTGGCGATGATAAGCGTTCTCCCAAAGAAGATGCCGAGGGCATTCAATTTACCGAGACATCCTGGAAGGAGATTTTGAAGAAGGCAAAAGCCGAGAAAAAGGTGATCTTTTTAGATGCCTATGCGAGCTGGTGCGGCCCCTGTAAAATGCTTCAGAAAAATGTATTCACGAAAAAAGCTGTTGGTGAATTCTACAACGGTAAATTCATAAACGTGAAAATGGATATGGAGAAAGGCGAAGGCCCGGCTCTATCGCAGGTATATCCGCTTGAAGCCTACCCAACGCTGTTGTTCATTGATGCCAATGGCCGCTTGTTGAAAAAGGTTTTAGGCTATCAATCGCCGGAGTCGCTGATTGCCATTGGTAAGAGTGTTAAAGGAGCAGCCATGTAATACGTTGCATGGCTACACAGAAAAGGGTCGGTTTAGCTAAACCGACCCTTTTCTGTGTAGCACTCATTCATCAGCCACTTTTTCAGACTACCATACAGGCCAATCAATACGCCTAAAATCAATCCTGTCAGCATTAGTTGAGCTGTTATCGACCAATCGAGTGCGCTTAAGACAAGGACGTTGATGCCGGCCTGCACCAGCGCATACAAGCCAGATACGCGTAAATGAGACCAACCGTATTGATGAACGAGCAATTGAAACAAATGCAATCGATGTGCCTGAAAAATAGATTGCCCGAGATAAAGCCGGTGCATAATTGTCAGGACACTATCTATGCCGTAGACCGCTAAAAAAAGCACCAGTAGATACGTATGGCTTTGGTTGATCGCAGCCAGTAAGGCATACAGACAGATGAATCCCATAGAAATACTACCGACATCACCGGCAAAGCAGATAGCCTGTCGGCGCGCGTTAAAATAGCTGAAAATAAGCAAAGCAATAAATACACATGGAAGCAACGAATCAAACACGTTACCCGGCCTTGTCTGGCTCTGCTGGTACCAAAGCGTGCCAATTGTAACAAGGCTGTAAAAGGCAGTCATTCCATTAACGCCATCCATGAAATTGTAGGCATTCAGGCTACCAACGCCAATGATTAGCAGACCAAAAAATACCCACTTCTGATCAGGGAATACGCCCGTTTGAATCAGCAATAGCCCCATTGCACTAAACTGAGTGATGATTCGGGAATGAATGGACAGGGAGTTAACGTCATCCCAAAAGCTAATCAGCGCAACCACCGTCAGGCCAGCAAAGAAGTAAGGCTGGTTGAGTTTATTGACTGAAACAGCTACCAGTGCCGCCAGATAGAAGATAATCCCTCCCGATTGAATCGTAACTGAATCGGTATGAGAACTGCGTTCGTTGGGTGTATCAAAAAGATTGAAATGCCGGGCTATTCGGAGATACACTAACTTTATGCCAACTAACAGGGCTGCCAGCAGTACGTAGCGGATTAAGCTCATCTAAATACGTCGAGCACAGGACGTGAATTCCACTCCAGTTGTTTGCGGGCCAGTTCATCGGAAAAAGTGAGCGAGTGAGTCAGCTTTTGCAACGCAATTGAGTCGAGCGGAAAGCGACGGCCTACGAGCGCATTGATTCCATCGCCAGCATACGCCAGGGCCTTGGCCAGGTCGAGCGGAATAATCAACCGGGTTTTCGTACCAGCCTGCCGGGCTATAGACTCCTCTACTTCACGAACACTGGGATGATAGCCGTCCGTAAGGTTGAATATCCCACCAACCTCGGCCGCGCGGATAATTACGGCCGCTACGTCGTCGGCCCGCACCATGCTTCGTCGGGCCGAACCAGTGCCCATATGAACGTAGTAACCGCGTCTGATAGCCTTTATCATGGCGGCCAGATTGCCTTTGGGATTTTCGGCAACTACCAACGGTAAACGTAGTATAGCTAAACGGACACCGTTACGTTTGGCCCAGGAGCGCACGACATCTTCTGCCATGACCTTACTTAAACCATAGGCATCATCGGCGTCAAGTGGCGTCAGTTCGGTGAGTGATTGCCCTTCTGACCGGCCATAAACGAGTACTGTACTGATATGCACGAAGGATTTGGGCAGGATCGGCAATCGCTCCAGCATATTCAGAAGCCGAATAATTCCGTACACATTTACCCGCTCATAATCAGAGTGTTCTATTGCATTACGGGGAACCGAGTGAGCTTTCCCGGCGGAATGAATAATAATATCGTACGACTCTGGAAGAAGCACGGGCATGGCTTGGGTTAAGTCACAGTGAATATGCCGATTACTGACTGATGTTCGACCCAGCGTCGTAACGGTATGTTGCTGGATAAGCTCTCGGTAAATTCGACTGCCTAAAAAACCCGATGCACCCGTTAATAAAGCGTTCATAGCGTTTTGACGAGTTGTTTATGGCTTGATTTATTCAGCGTTTTGAGCATTTGCCGGGCGAGTTGCTGACTTATTGTCTTCCGCTGAAAACGCGCTCTAAAACCCGCTCTGAGATGCGTTCGGTAAGGCGTTTCGCGCAGTTGCCTAACTAAATCCACTACGTCGCCGGGGCTGAACAGAATGCTGTTTTCGAGCTGCTCCTGAACAAACGAGGCTGCATAACCCGCTACACCAGCGACGATTGGCTTATCCGTCGCGCCTAATTCAAAAAATTTCGACGGCAACACCCGTTTGAAAGCGTCCAGATCATCAAGGTGGACAAAAAGGTAATCGGCCTTTTGGTATTCAACCAGTAATTCTGACTGGGTGACAGGATTATATAGGTCAACATTTGCGATCTTCTCCAACTGAATGGCTTTCTCTAGTTTTCGCCTGGCTGCGCCCCCACTTCCAAAGACGACAAACCGATAGTTAGCGCCCAGCAAGCGAGCCGCTTGTGGAATAATCTTATGCAGGGCTTGCCCTTCCCCGATATTCCCTGCGTAGAGCAAGGTTCGAATAGATGGAATAGGGGAGGGTTGGCTAGGAAGGAGGCTCAAAAACACATCGTCAATGCCATTCGTGAGATAGCTAAACGTAGCTAGTGGATAAGATTTGAAATAAGACCGGAATGCTTCGGATACTAAATTTATATGACTGGCATAACCGAATGTATAACGTTCAACAATACGCAAACCCGGATCTAGTAGCGCCCGAACGACAGGACGATTGAGCTTTTCCAGCATGACTTCGCGGAATAGATCGCGGATGTCTAAAAACAAAGGGGTGTTGAATTTTCTGGCTATGATTGCACCCAAAAAGGCGGTGGCCAACCGAGATGACGAAGCCACAACCAGTTCATATTTGTGATTTTTTGTAAGCCGATAAGCAGCCCATCCGTACACGATAAAAGCCCATATTTGGTTTAACTGGCCACCTCCATGCCTGGGAATCTTAATGCGTTCAATTGTAACCTGGCAACCACCGTTGCTACGTCTTTCGTAGTCGGAGGTAGCTGGCTTGAACGATTCATAACGGTTGGGCCTGGTTGTAACCACCTGAATGTGGCTGTTCTGGGGAAGTTGGCGAGCCAGTTCGTCCACTGTAGCTGTGTTCCGAAAGGCGCCGGGGCCAATATCAGGCGCGAAATAAAACGTTAGGTAGAGGATTTTCATCCAGTAGATATATCGTGGTTTCTAATTGATTGTCAAACACGACTTCTACGCATTGTCCCGTCTGTAGACGATTAAAGCCATCAGCCATATCGTACCTTGTGACGTGAAAGTTAAAATTGGTTACTGATGAGAAAGTTATTTTTATTGGTCCAGCCATAACTACGTTATCCACATCAGCTACCTGAATAGCTGGATGGAAGTATAAGCGGGCAATACCCACCCGATTTGCCTTAGAATCAGTATGTTCCAGCAAGCGATCCGTTATACAAATCTTCGTTTCTTCGACAGACCACGTCCGCTCATGAATGACATTATCGCATTGATAACCATCATGGGAGGCCATCAACCTACTTTCTGTGTCTTGTTGCACTTTTACCCTTGCCCGACGACCAACGCGAAAACCGGCCCATACCTCAGATGAGTTACTACTGTTCACCTCAACGGTATTGTGGGCAGCTGTGCTCCGCTCCCACGCCCGACGTTGGCTCATCTGGTAGGTAGACGCAGAGTTATCCACAATTACCGGCAAGTTATCCACATTCAATAAAAATGAGAACGTGTCCGCGTGTGCATGTCCAGGCTGGTGATCAGGGCCAATCGAACCAATATTTATCATTAGTTCGTATCGTTCCTGCCGAAAAAATCGGTAGCCACTCTCCGCTCTCCGAGTAGATTTGGTTTCGGGTCGGATGTCTACAAATCCCGTCGACGGTTGCAACATACGTTCTGCCTTCTCACGCAGTTGCCTGGTTGTGGGTGCAACACCTGCTACCGAATCGTTGACCATTGGTACGTCGCCATTTCGAAACGTAATGGCGTTAAGCCAGTGCAACATATGACTCGCCTTTTGATCCAGAAAAGCAGCAAGTGTATTCTCTTTATGCCAGGTATCACGTTGTAAAGCTAACAGAACCGTCAGCAGCCTGTCCAGAAGTAGCTGGTGGTACATCGGGCTACGTTCATAATGGGCACCATCGGCTAGAACTTGTGCGGTTAGTTCAGTACAAACAAGACTAGCCGCCAAGCGAAACCACCGCTCGTGCCGGAAATATAAAGCGCCAATAAGCAACGATAAACCGTTCTCTAGCAGATGATTTCCCGACAGGTGATATTCTAATCGACGACTAAGCAAATGAACCTGAGCAAACAAATGACGATTAATGGTAGCGGCATTAATCTGATTCCGGCTCAGGAACTGCACCCAATTAATAATCCGTAGGGAAGTTGGATAGGATTCCAGACCATCCCGTAACGTATCGGTCTGGTTCATGAAATCCTGAACTAACGCCAGTCCGGCTTCGGCCGTCATGCCTGGTTGATTCAGGAAATCGAAGTAATTGAGATGATATGTCCAGAGTTTGCCATTACCCGAAAAATTCCAGTCAATTTGCTCAGGAAAAAGTTGGCTTTGATTTAAAAACGTAAATGTCCCATTCTGCCATGACACTGGTTTATCAGCATTTGGCATAGTCAGGAAATAGCTCTCAGGTTCGACTTCAGGAAATAGTAAACGAGCGCGTCTCCTCAGGCGATTGAGTACTTGATAGACCATCTGCCGAAGGGTCAGATGCCGCACAGTTCGCCAAAGTAAACCTGGGTTAGTCATGTTGCTAGGTTGCTTTGCGGCCTCCCGATACCTGCTACGTCAACCCAGCGATTTTCCCGCAGACTGTGTAAAGCGGCCAGTGTCGTTTGAGTCGTGTTAAGGCTATCAGCAAAAGGAATTAGTGATGGCTCCTTGCCGTCGCTACGAATCTGGTTAATCAATCGCTTTATCTGTTCGTTGTGGCCCTTATCCTGCTGACCAGATTGGCTAGAGAACCCCCTGAACCCGTAGCCAGTTAGCTGGCGAAAGTTGTCCAGAATCAGCGTTCGTTCCTGCGAATAAACCTCCACACGCTCTTTGGCATAGGCTTTATTGCCATTGCTGAAGTAATTGACGACACCCGTTGACCCATTTTCGTAGCGCAGAAGCAGTGATGCCGAATCGCTCGTTTCGGACGGTTGATGCCCCATTGCGTTCATACATACACTCGCTACGTAGCTGCCCGTTAAAAACGAAATCAGGTCTACGAAATGACAAGCCTCGCCCAGCAAACGTCCGCCCCCAATGGCCCGGTCATGTACCCATGAGCTGGCCTCCATAAAACCCGCATTGACAGTCACCACTACGTTCATCAGTTGTTCGTCTGACCGGATTCCACCCAGGAGCGACTTCATTTTTTGAGCGTAGGGGGAGAATCTCCGATTGAAGCCAACCATCACCATTCGGCCCGACACCTGTTGTGCGTCAATGATTGGGACAATCTCGTGGTCATAAATAGCCAGCGGTTTTTCCACAAAAACGTGCTTTCCCACTTGCAGGGCTTCGATCACCAATTGGGCGTGGCTGTTATGCCGCGTCGTGATGATGCACACATCAATGGCGGAGTCTTCGAGTATCTGCCGGTAGTCTGATGTGCTTTGGCTCACACCGTATTTTTTAGCCAGCAACGTAGCCTGTAGCCCGCTAGCACTGGCGATGATTTTCAGGTTTGCCCCCGATGCTTTCAGTGCTGGCAGCAACGTAGCATCCGTAAAATTTCCCGCGCCAATAATACCTACCGTTCCTGAACTTCGAGTATAAACGTGATCGCGCAGGCGAATTGTTGGACTCAAATCAACTCGATCCGGGTAGCTGAGTAGCGAGGCAATTCGATGCGACGCTCCCAGAGATCCATAAATTGTGTTGTACTCCGCAAACGGGACCTTATCACTAATCAATGATTTTACGTCCAGTTGACCGTTTGCCATGAACTGTAGAATTGCGTCAAAATTGCGATTTTCGGTCCAGCGTACATGGGCTACCGGATAGTCGAGACCCTGTTGTTCGTAAGCATTGTCATACCGGCCGGGTCCATACGAGCACGACACCTGAAACGTCAGTTCTTTCTTGTAAAACTCCGCCCGATTCAGCGTCAACCCGATAACACCAATCAGTACAATCCGGCCTCTTTTGCGACTCATTTGAGCCGCCTGGGCTATAATCTCATCGGTGGACGACGAAGCCGTAATAACCACGCCATCAGCGCCAATACCGTTGGTACTGGAAAGGACGGCTTTTACTGGATCAGTGCCAGCGGTAGGATTAATGGTTAAGATACCCTTTTGCTCCGCTAATTGACATTTAGCCTCATCTATATCGACACCAATCACCCGGCACCCATTGATACGTAACAGATCTGCCGTTAACAAGCCAATTAAGCCAAGCCCAACGACTACGACGGTTTCGCCCAGCGTAGGATTCAACAACCGAATTCCCTGCAAGCCAATAGCGCCAACAATGGTAAAAACCGCGGCTTCGTCGGGCACATTGCCGGGTACAGGGGAGACTAGATTTCGGGCTACACAAACTACTTCGGCATGCGGACCGTTGGACGCCACCCGATCGCCGATACGCAAATCGGTAACGCCATCGCCCACGGCCAGCACCGTACCGACGTTGCAGTAACCAAGCGGTATCGGCTGATTGAGTTTCCGGCATACGGCTTTCAGCGTGGGTATTGCCCCATCTGATTTCACTTTCTCAAGCACCTGCTTCATCTTCTCGGGTTGCTGCCGGGCTTTGGTAATAAGACTAGCCCGTCCAAATTCAACCAGCATTCGCTCCGTCCCCGAAGAAACCAGCGATAGCCGGGTCTGAATCAGCACCTGGCCTCGCTGTACCTGGGGCGCCGGTACGTCTTCGAGAAGGGTTTCGCCCGTTTTAAGATTCTGTATAAGTTGCTTCATGGTTTGGGAACTCACAGCGTAAAGCCGCGGTACATCTGTGTGGTACACAATATTCTCACAATACGCTCAGCGGCCTTTCCGTCCCACAAAGGTGGTATTACACCCGGTTTAGTCCGGCCGTCCAGAATCTCAGCCACTTTCCGACGTACCGTTTCAGGATTCAAATCGGCTAGTAATTGATTCGTGCCAAGTTCGATCGTCACCGGCCGCTCGGTCGAGTCACGAAAGGTTAAACAAGGGACCTGTAAATAGGTCGTTTCTTCTTGAATACCACCCGAATCGGTAATGACGAGCGAGGCATATTCCATCAGATTCAGGAACTCCAGATAACCCTGTGGTTCCAGCAAACGAACATTCGGCGTTGCCTCCAATTGCCTCATCAAACCAAAATTCATCAGGCTCGCGCGGGTTCGCGGATGAAGCGGGAAGACTACGGTTTGGCACAATGCCGTCTCGCACAAAATTTGCAAAATGTTACGTAGCCCGGCTTCATTATCAACATTGGCCGGGCGATGCATGGTCAGCAGAACATAATTTCTGGAACGAACGCCAAGGTCACCAATAGCATTCAACGCATTGGCTTTCTGGCGATAGCGCACTAGTGAGTCAATCATGACGTTGCCAACAAAATGGATTTTTTCATCGACAAGGCCTTCACGCCGGAGGTTGTCTACCCCCGATTGCTCCGTCACAAAAAGCAAGTCTGACAGCTTATCCGTCTCGATTCGATTATACTCTTCGGGCATTCGCAAGTCCCCCGAACGAAGCCCGGCTTCAACGTGCGCAACGTGTACACCCATCCGGGAGGCCACCGATGCGCAGGCGAGTGTACTCGTTACGTCGCCCACGACCAGGACCCAGTCTGGCTGTTCGAGTGTCAGTACCTTCTCGAATGTAAGCTCAATTTCGGCCGACTGTTCAGTGGGCGTTCCGGGGCCAACACCGAGATGATAGTCAGGTTTGGGTAGATCGAGTTGCTCGAAAAATACATCACTTAGTCGAGCGTCGTAATGCTGGCCTGTATGAACAAGTATGGGCTCAATTCCTGGATGAGCTAAAAACGCCCGATGCAAAGGAGCCACCTTTACAAAGTTCGGACGCGCCCCGACAATGCTTATGATTTTCATGGGTGGGTAGGCAACATATTTTTCAAAGTCTCTTTTCGGTAGACACCGACGAACAGGTTATTGACGTATTGCCGGGCTAAAAACGGTTTCAACAGTCTTGAAATAGGGTCATGACTTGAAAAAAAAGTCGTTTCGATCCTGTAAAATCCTAGCTCGGACAGATGACGGGAGAAGGTTGCCGCAGTTGATCTATGGCGAATATGAGCGAAATAGGCTGGCCAGCCGGTTAGTCGAAATAGCCTGCGTTCCACCCGCCGATACAGGCTTAACTGGTTGGGAATAGAGACGATGAGAAGGCCATTTGGTTTCAGTAAATCCCTGACCTGTTGAAGCATCTGATCCATATTGTCCATGTATTCCAGCAGACTCGACATCATGACGACGTCCTGCGGGGCATATTTCGCGGGATCGGGAAGTGGCAGCGACTGCACTACGTAGCGTACATTGACGACCTTTTTTTTCTGATTACATAAAGCAATCATCGCTTCCGAGCCGTCAATACCCGTGACGATGCAGCCTTTTTCGGCGAGGTAATTGCTGAAAATGCCCGATCCGCAGCCTAGATCCAGGACGCGGTCGATGGGCTTTACGTACTGATCAAGCAGGTCCGTCCAGACACGGAATCGTTCCAAAAAGGCTACTGAGGATTCGTACCGTCGATCAAATTGCGCAGCGATTTCTCCATGATAATCAATAGCCGATGTTGAACTCATTTTCAATAGGTTATATCCCTGGTTTTTTTTCGCACTGTCTCATAAAACTGTTCCCACTGCATCACATTCGATCGATTGTCGAACCGTTGTCGGGCCAGTTTTAAAGCGCGGGTACGGAAAAGTGTGTATCCTTCAGACGGCATTGCTATGAATTGGTCAACGGCCTGCCGAAGCGGGTCTGTATCATTCGACACCCAACGACCGGCGCGTTCCGTTTCCAGGATCTGCCAGGGTGTGTTGGTTGACGCAACAACGGGTGTTCCCTGCGCCAGCGACTCGATGACAACGTTGCCAAAATTCTCAGAATGAGACGGGAGAATCAGCAGTCGGGCATCGGCATACAACTGCTCCTTTTGCTCACCGTAGACTGGTCCCGGAAACGTAACCTTCGCGGAAAGTTTCAGCGTATCGACACGTTCATGTAGAAAGCTGGAATAGGCTTTATCCGCAACCGGGCCAGCAATAATCAGGGAATACTCACTGTTTAGAAACAGCGGTGACGTACTCAGTGCGTCCAGCAGCCGGTCAATGGCTTTGATTGGATGCAATCGCCCCATAAACAGCAGATACGGTCGGGCGACCCGGGCGACTGGCGACGACAATTCCATTGTATTAGGAATTTCGCCCACTTGTGCATCAACCCCAAAATGCTGCCGGATATAAGCGGTTTCGGCTTCGGACGTTGCGTGAAAATATAGGAACGACCGAAATAGCCGAAATGCATTTAGCAACAGTCGTTTCAAGCGGGGACGAAAGCGTAGGGCAACGGGACTGAGTTCGCCGTGGGGCGACCAGACAATCGGCTTACGAAGCAACAGACCCATGAACACCCAGGCCAGCGACGCTGGATAAAACAAACTATTTACATGGACGACCTCGGCGGTACGCATGGCTTGCCAACCGTACCGGATGTGTTTTATGGGCAGATAGAAATGCGGATTTTTCGTATAGATCACCCGTCCGCAATCCAGCGTCAGCCAGCGATCAAGCTGTATTGACGACGGCAAACTCTGCGACGTAGCTACCACCGTCACATCGTGCCCGGCCATCGTCAGCGCCTTCGCCTGCCAGTAGATGGCATTGCTGGGACCACCCATCTGCGCCGGATAAAAGCAATCGGCCGACATAACGATGTTCATCTAAAAAAGAGCGAAAGAATGAATGCGTGAAAGAGCACACCTGTAGCTTGACGATACAGCGTTTCATAGCGGGCCACGGCTGTCTTGACCGTATAGTTTCGGGCGTTCTGAAGACCTCTTTGAATTAATGTTTCCCGATACGTAGCATCCTGAATCAATGTCAAAATTCCCTGCCGGATAGCTGCGATGTCGGTTGGATCGACTACATGTGCGGCTCCGTTGGCCACTTCGCTCATCGGCGAGTTATTGGATGTAATGACTGCCCGCCCGACGGCATTGGCCTCAACAATAGGCATCCCGAATCCTTCATAGGTCGAAACGAACGTAACAATGTCGCAATTGACGTAGCATTGAACGACGTCTGATCGGCTGACATTGACGTAGTTTCGATAATTGATTCGCTTTTTTTGAAGATCAGCAAGGGTACTTTTTGCCAACGGACCAATAATGACGAGTGTACACCTGATTCCTTCGATGGCCGCCAGCAGCCGCGACAGATTCTTATTCGGCGCCGTACCAACCTGAAGAAGCACGGGTTGCTCGTGGTAAAATGGCCTGGGTTGATACGTAAAAAGAGGATCATAGCTATTCGGAATAACCTGAACATTCCGGGCCGCCCGACCAACGTAGCGCACTAAATCATAACGGGTTTTCTCGGAAACGACCGTCACGATGGCCGCTCGCTTTATAGGCAGGTAGTACCAGAAAAGCCAGAAAAACGCGTACCGAAACGGGCGGTTTCGATTAGTTTCCAGTAAACTGCAATCATGAATGGTCAGTATCGTACGCGACGCAGGCAAGGCCAGCGTAACGTAGTGGACATCGCCCGTGATATGAAAAATGTCGGCAGATAGTCTCTTCACAAACCGTAGATTTTGCCAAATGCTACGTAGCCCCTGACTAATTCGAGGCAATTGAATCCTGTTTGTCGGTATGCCCTGTTGCTCAACTTCGTGCTGAATACTATCAAACAATGCCTCAATACTGTGCCCGGTACCGGGGCTGCGAACTATGTAGGTAACGGTCATGAATTGGTTATAGATGAATACCGATGCGTTTCATGAACCAGAATAGCAGCGCGATAAAAATGGCGTTATTCACTAAGCTACCCCAGGTTGAGAGGAGATCGGTTTCCATGGTTAGACAGCCGATATAGAGCATTGGTAACCAAAGAATAAGCGAAGGAACGTGGGCTGCCAACTGAAGGACGTATCGAAAAACGCCACTTAGCAACAGGCCATATAGTAAGGAGAACAAAATGCCACCATAGCCAAAATTCACATATCCTTCTCCCAGGGGCGACAGATTAATGCTGGTATTTTCGGACTGCGGCAACGTAGTGAATCGCCTGATATTTTCGTATCCACCCGTTTGGGGTTTGTTGGGCCACATCAGTCGGGGCACGAAGGGATAAATGAACGACAGTAATACGTCCCCATTAGCATAGGATTCGTGCATAGGCACCTTCGTCATGGCACTCCCGATCATGATGCCCTGATTAAATCGAACGAATGACAAAAATAAATGATCGACGTTCAGGAGTTTTTCAGGATGGGTGAGTCGGTCAGTCAGTAGGTCGCTCATAAGTCCCGCATTGCCCGTACGTTCGCCCCGCTGATGGCCCCAGGTATTGTACCGGTATTCTCCTTTAATGGATTGAATCAGGAGCAAAAACACGAAAGCCAAACTCACAAAAATGGTTTTTGTGCGAATTGTAAGTGGATTAAGTCGGCCAGCCGCACTGAAAATTACCAGTAACATTATCCAGAAGAATAGCTCGCCAAACATCCCCGCCTGAATCGTATACGTTACCAATACGGCGAATACCGTAGTAAGAATCAACACTCGATACAGGCTTCCGGAATAGTAAGCATAAAAGGCACTTATGAACAGGCAGTAAGCTGGTAACGTACCTAAAATAGTGGGTGCCGTCGGTACGAAGGTTTTTACCGAAAAGCCAAGTAAACCAATGATTAACAAGACAAAACTGGCTGCCTTTTTGTCTTGCAGATAGGCCGTTGCGTCTTGAATATAAAGTAAATGAGGTCGTTTCGAATCGTTTTTCCGGAGCCAGAATAATCCGATATGAAATGTGCTGTAGGCGGGTAACGTATAGCTGAAATAGGTAGCTGACTCTACTGGCATGGAGGCCGGAAAGACCCAGTACGTAATGGCGGGCACCAGCAAAATTTCGAGTGCCGCAATGAAACTAATGCACTCCAGCAAGGCAATCCGCTCACCCACACGGTGGACAAAGGTCTGGAAAGTATACAGCGACAAAGCGACGGCTAACGCTTCTGTACCTGTGCAGTAATCTACGCATTGAATAGCCAGTAGAAAGGCCAGTGCACACACGAGAAGGCGTTTCATCAGCGATTGAATTTTTCGGATAGAAATAACCAGATCACCAACAGAAACTGCCCGGCGAAACCGAATAAAGTAGCCAGTGCAGCACCCAAAATACCAAAGAGAGGAATCAGTATTACAGCTAACGCCATAGTCCATATGGCTCCTGCTACGTTGTGAAACAGCACTAACCGGGTTTGCCCGAAGGCATACCATTTCACTTCCAGCAGGTGAATGCTCGTCAGGAATAAGTAGCCGACCGCCACAATCGGGCCAACAAGAAACGCGGGTTTGTAGCGATCCGACAAAAGCAAATTTCCAACCCAGTCACGATTCAGATAGAAGATAAAACAACCCGCCCCGGCCAATACTACGTAGCGCCCCAGGTAACGGAGCAACAACGGATTCGCGATTATGGAAGGCTGTTGAGTGGTTCTTAAATTCAGGATTTGGGGCGATAGAAAAGTTAGCATTGGAGCCACCAGGATTAACAGCTTCGATCCCAGGCTATACCCCATAACATACTGACCAACATCGGCATCGGTCAGGTAAAGTCGAAGGAGATAGCGGTCAGCATAGTTACTAATCCACCCCCAGAAAGCCAGACTGAACAGTGGACCCCCGTATTGCTTGAATGACTTGGTTAGTTCGGGCCAATCGATGGCTGTTTCCGACAGCGATTCATACCCATGAATCGCCCGAACTAGCTGCCAGTAGGCCAGTACTGCAAACAAACTGTTCAGCAAGGTTAACGACTGCCAAAGCCCAACGGACGTTTGCTGCTTAAGCAAGACAACTAATACAAACAAAATCAATACGTTGCTGGCGGCATACCCAATTTGAATCAACACGTATCGTCGATACTGGCCCGATACGTTCAGGTAATCGTTGCCGAACTGGTACATTCCCTGCCCAAAAGCCGCCAGCCAAATCAATCCAAAAATTGGGTTATGGTAGTACAAACCAGCTAGCAAAGCCACCGTTGGCAGGACTGTCAAAAAAATCAGCAGAAGGATTCGACGATAGAAGCGAATGGTTTGTCGGTGCGAAAACCGAGCGAATGCGACCTTGAATGACTGAATGGTAGGCGTCACCAAAAAGCCGTGCAACAATGTCATGGTTGTAAATAGCAAACTGTAATCACCCAATTCAGCGGGTGGAATATATACGGCCGTGAGCTTCCCGTAAATAAACGCCATCAGCGCCGATACCATTTGTCCGATAACCAAAACCGTCAATGGTTTTGACATGGGGATTACTGGCTGAATAGCGCGGTTCGTCACACTATTCATAAAACCGGTACGTATAAACTAACCGTACGCAGTAGTTGCTCAACTCGCCGATCGAATGTATGATGCGCCTGAAAATGATCATACTGTTGTGCTGCGAGTTCGTGCCGTTCGTCGGGGCGGGCCAGGTAATACCGGATTTTATCAATGGCCTCATCCATCGTATGATACGTTACCCGGTCGACCGCTACGCCCGTGTATTCCTCTATGGTTGGTTTGTAATCGCAAAGCTGAAAGGCACCGATGCCATTGATTTCGAAGTATTTCTGATTGACCGACGTGATTTCCGCGTAATGAAAATTATTGAAAACAATTTTGGCCCCATAGAGCAACCTGTTTTTCTCGGGGCCAATAAGGTATTGCTGCCGAAATCCTGACCGCACAGCTGCCCGCAGATACGGGCCTTCCGTCCCATACACCGCTACATTCACACCCGCCCGCATCAGTAGCTCAATCATGCGGGCTCGGTACGGATAGAGATTGCCGAACACCAGCACATCGATGGTTGTCATCCATTCGGCAAACGCTTTTTCAACGGGTGGCTTTTGATGAACGCGCGGGTTGAAACCTTCCGGCAAATAATGGGCATTCAGGCCCGCCCGGTCACGTAGTGCACGGACAAGGTAGGGTTCTTTGGAAAAGTAGTAGTCGAAGTCGGCGGCAATGATCTGCTGTTTCTCCAGGTTCGAGAGCGCATCCGGATTTACCTGGACAACGGGCACGTCAGGGCGTTGACGTTTGATATGCTCCACCAGTATTGGATGTACGTTCCGGTAGACAACCAGCACTAAATCAGGCTGTAAGCGCACGATTCTGTCCGCCATTCGCTGTCCTATGGCCCGATCGTAGGATTCAAAAAAACGCGACGCCCAGTAATTGATCTTAGCCGAAACGGGCAATCCATCCGTAACATCCAGCAAAGAAACGCGATGCCCCAATGCCCGAAATGAAGCGCTCAGGTGATACTCCAATGAATCGAATGCCGGGCTACCTACAATGACTACGTTCATTAATTTGTCGAAACTCAAAGCCGCCAGTATTGAATTTCATCGTCTTTTTGTACACTGTACAATCCCTTCAGATCCAGCAAAATCGGTGCGCCGTTCATCAATGATTTAAAATAGGGAACGTCCAGCACTTTATATTCATCGTGTCCAACGGCCACGATAATGGCGTCGTATTGACTCGACGGTCTGTCCATCAGCGTCAGGCGGTATTCATGAGCCACTTCATTCGGCGACGCGTGCGGATCCACTACGTGTACATTGATCGCATATTTCATCAGTTCACGAACCAGATCCGCCACTTTCGAATTACGGATGTCGGCAATGTTTTCCTTGAATGTCAATCCCATGACCAGCACCTTCGTCTGGCGTGGACTCTTGTCACGTTGCAGGAGCATCTGAACCAGTTTCGTCGCGATGTACGCTGGCATCCCATCATTAATTCGCCGACCCGAATTAATGACTTGTGGATCATAACCTAATTGTCGGGCTTTGTAAAGCAGGTAATAGGGATCAATGCCGATGCAATGGCCGCCGACCAATCCGGGCGTAAACGGCATAAAATTCCACTTTGTGGCGGCTGCTTTCAACACTTCCTGGGTGTCGATCCCCATCTTATCGAAGATGATTGCCAGTTCGTTCATGAGGGAAATATTCAAATCCCGCTGAACATTTTCAATGACTTTAGCGGCTTCGGCTACCTTGATACTCGGTGCTACGTAGATACCGGCGCGGATAATGCAGCCGTATATATCGGCAATGGTTTGGGCAGCCTCGGCATCATTACCCGACACAACTTTGAGAATGTCGGCCAAGGTTCTGACTTTATCACCGGGATTGATACGTTCGGGCGAATAGCCTAGTTTGAAGTCACTGCCCAGTGTCAAACCGGAATATTTTTCCAGCAGTGGCAGGCAATCATCTTCCGTACAACCCGGATATACAGTGGATTCATATACCACGTAATCACCTGATTTCAGCGCCAACCCGATGGCTTCCGACGCTCGTTGCAGGGGCTTTAGGTCCGGCACCTTATAATCGTCCACCGGCGTAGGAACCGCCACTACAAAAAAGTTAGCTTGCCGTAGGTGATCCGGATTATCCGTAAACGTAATGTCGGCCCCAGCAAAGGCATCAGCGGGCAACTGACGCGACGGGTCTTCACTACGTTGTAGCATCGCCACCCGGTCGGGATTACTATCGTAGCCGATCACGCGGAATTGCCGGGCAAACTCCAGCGCAATTGGCAGACCGACGTAGCCCAACCCAATAACGGCGATCTGCTTCTTTTTCTGTTTAAGGTCGTTTAACAAATTCGTGTGATTAAGTTGGTTTAGTGCGGTCAGCGACCGGCATATGACTGACGTTTACGCTTGGCCGAGCCTGGACTACTCCACGGTGGTTGACCGCACCATTATTCGTAATCTACCCACAACGTCAGCTTGCCTGGCTAATACGTACATGATTCCAGTTAGCAAGCCTATTCCAGAGAAAACCAATACAATAATGGCTCGTTTCGGTGACGTTCGTTTGAGGGGAACCTGAGCTGGTTCGAGTACTTTAAAGATCGGTGTTCGTTCCTGCAATTTCAGTTTTGCCTGCTCAAATTGGCGGGAGAGTTCCGAATAAACTGTCTGTGCAATGCTTAATTCGGCCTCCCTACGCTGTTTGTCCATAGTGGCGGCTTGCACTACGTAGTATTTGTGCTGGTCATTATACTGAAATACGTTGAACTGGGCCGTTTGGTATCGTTTCTGGGCTTCATGTAGTCGCTGGGTATAAAATTGTAAATCCTGTCGGGCTTTCTCAGTACGGTAATTTGTTACGTATTGCGTCAGATAATCCATGCTCAGTTGAGCTACGGAAGCTGCTACGTTCGCGTCGGGCATTTTGGCGGTGATAGTAATAATCCTCGAACGCGTATCGAGTTTAGCACTGATTCGCTTGCCAATGTCCTCCACTAACTCCTGTTGACGTGACGTCAAGCGTACAGGCCCGCCCGGTTTGTTCGTTGGCGAGCTTTTGAGATCATCTTTCCTGCCAAACTCAAGTAGTTTTTTCAGTGACCAACGGTCATCGTCAGGCAATAGAAACTGACCAACTGTTGCCTGTTGTCCAGTTGTTGTGATGATGGGCTTATCAATCAGTTGCAAAACAAAGGGCGTACTCTGCAATACGTTAGGATACAAATCCGGGCGAACAGCGTCTACCCCTTCAGCATCAGAGAGGTCCATGCCGGCAAAACCTGCTACCGATGCCAATCGTTTAAACATATCGCCGGAGCCGTTATTCATTTCAGGCATAATTTTAGCTTCCGAAATAAACTCTGGTTGCAGACATAGTGCCACTATTACGCCCACGCCTGCAAACAAAGCTGATATGACCAGTATTCGTAATCGTCCCCGCCAAACTGATTGTATCACTACGTCGGGCGGAAGCGTAAGCCATCGATTTGCAGGGCGATTCGTTTCTGATTCGGTCAGCGTTGCCATTATTTTCGTCTCAATACGTTAGTTCGTAATCAACCGCAAGGCTGTCAGGATCACGGCCACGCCCGACGCAATGACCGTTAGCCAAGCCGCCCGCTCGGCGGAAGAACCTTTGTCCGGTTCTTTTGATGGAACGGCGGGTACCACAATGTCGGCACCGCGCTCAATGGTTGGATACGACCGAATGCCCAGCAACGAGCGCGTTGGCTTTATTTTTCCGTTAGCTCCTATAGCATACGCTTTTCGTTTCAAGGCTTTGTTCGTGAATCCTCCCGTTTCGCCAATGTAGTCACGAAACGACTTGGCCGGATCGAATTCCACAGTGGCTGGATTCAATACTTCCCCGCGAATACGTATGATGTCGGGGCGACGCGGTAACGTCAGTACGTCGCCATCTTCCAGGAGAAGATTACCCGCTACGGCAGAATCGTCCAATATCTTTTTCAGATCGAGTGATATACTTTCTCCCCGCCGTGTGAAGCGAGCTGCCGGTAGATACGCTTCTGGTTTCAAACCACCGGCCCTACTGATCAGGTCGGTAATATGGTCGCTTTTTGTCCGGATAGCATAGCCGCCCGGATACACCACCTCACCCGCAATGCTAACGCCCTTTTGCGCTTCGTACCGGGGTGATGCCCGCACAAAAACCTGATCGAAAGGACGTAGTGTCAGTTTGGCGTCGGCCGGGTTGAGCCTCAGGTTCTGATCAATCTCAAATACAATCAAACGAACGTTCTGGTCATTGGGCAAGCCACTTGTATCTGTCTTAACGCGCCGGGCAATTTCCATCCGCGATGAGATGGCCGCGTCTGAAAATCCCTCCGCCAGAACAATCAGATTGGCCACCGTCATGCTGTCGGCAAAGTCGAACGTACCACTTTTATTAACCGCTCCCTGAACGGAAACGCTACGTTGCTGTCGCAGTTCACCCAACGTACTGATATGCAGATGATCTTCTCGATAGAGCGCTATATCGGCGATTTCACCGCGCAGGAGTTTACCCAGATCAACCGAAATAACTTCGGGGTCAAGGTTGTTACGTAGCCGGCGTATGGTGGCCCGATTCAAAAACGCATCTTCCCGCAACCCCTCAGCTCTGGTAATCAATTGCTTAAGGGTGCCCTCTTTCGACAAGGCATAATCGCCCGGCCGAAACACCGCCCCACTGACACTGACTTTGTTTTCAACTCGATCCAAAATGGTCCCAACAACGTAGTGGTCACCGCCCTGAGGCACAAATTGAGCTATATCGGTGGTGGGAATGGTTGTTAATTGCTGCTGAGTAGGCGTGTTTCGGAGCAAATTAATCGACGCCGTATAGGCACGATCAGAAAAGCCACCTGCGAAGGCAAGCGCGCTTTTAAGGGTTTCGCCCCGGCGCATTTCATACAAACCCGGTTGCTTCACTTCCCCCGCTAACTCAATATGAGTACCATAGTGGTCTACGAAAATAATATCCTGATCAAGTAGGCGAATATTATCTTTTTGATCGGCTCGAAGCAGAAAATCGTAGCAATCCAGCGTCCGCACCAGCCTGTTGCTCCGGTACACCCGAATGTCGCGGAATGAACCTCGACCGGGTGCCGGGCCACCGGCCGCATACAGGGCATTGAAAACGGTCGCTAAAGATGAAAGTGTGTACGTGCCCGGTCGAACAACCTGCCCCAGGAGCGTAACCTTAATACTCCGAACACTACCAAGCGTCACCTGCGCCTGAACCCCGCTGGCTGACGTATTGATTCCTTGATAAAGTGTTTTCAACCGACCAATAACACGCTGCTCAGCCTGCTCAATAGTCAGGCCGTTTACGTAGATCGGGCTGAGATTTTCGATACGTATGCTCCCTTCGGGACTAACTCGGGGGCGATATGTTTGCTGAGCATTTCCGTATACATCAATGATGAGTTCGTCGTCTGGTCCAATAATATAATTGCGGGGTGTTGGCATTCTCAGATTTGGCTCAAACGACAAGTTAACGCTGGTAAACAAGGACGCGCCGAAAACGGCCGGTGTAGATGCTGCGGCCGTCGTCGTTGCGGGCGGGCTTGGCGTAGCGGGTTGCTCACGGACAACATTCGTTTCAGGGGTAGTTGTTGGCCTGCCCGATGATGGTTGTAGCTGGCTGATTCGCTGACGCATCCGATTGATATCGGCCGGTGTAAACCCACGCGTTAGAGCCAGTGCTTCCATCTGCGTTTCAGTCATACCACTGATCCGGGCTTGTTGCACGAACTGAGTGACCTGCTCATCCGTCAGATTATTCACTGCTTGAGCTAATAGTAGATTGTATCCACCCCAAAGAGGATACAGCATTAACAGAATGATTATCAACGTTCGGCGAATCATTCTTTGAATCAACATCACGATTCCTTAAAACGAGTTACGGGTAAGGCGACTACGATTGAGCAGGCAACCAATAGCCAAAATTCATATATAGGAAGTTAGGACGGTAAAACGCAAAAAAGGTCTCCCAATTTATGTTTTAGGAGACCTTTTGATTAATGTACAATGCTCATTGCTTTTACAATCGCTGCATCAATTTGATAACCATTTCGTTTTTCCAGGCGATAAAATCACCTACCACAATATGTTCCCGCGCTTGTCGGACAAGCCAGAGATAAAAGGTCAGGTTATGCAAACTGGCAATTTGCCCGCCTAATAACTCCTCTGATTTAACCAGGTGACGAAGATACGCTTTGGAATAAAACGTACTGGCATAACCACCCAGGCCCGCGTCGATGGGGCTAAAGTCTTTATTCCATTTTTCGTTTTTGATATTAATAATCCCTTCCGTTGTGAACAGGAGACCGTGCCGGGCATTGCGCGTCGGCATGACGCAGTCGAACATATCTACGCCTAAAGCAATGGCTTCCAGGATATTAGCCGGTGTTCCTACCCCCATCAGATAGCGCGGCTTATCGGCAGGCAGGATTCCATTCACTAACTCAATCATAGCATACATCTCCTCGGCTGGCTCGCCAACAGCCAGACCGCCAATCGCATTTCCCTCGCGCTCTTTGCTGGCAATTACCTCCGCCGACTGACGACGGAGATCGGCATACGTACTGCCCTGCACAATGGGAAACAACGTTTGTTGATAACCGTAATGGCCTTCGGCTTGGTCGAAGCGGTCAATGCATCGACCAAGCCAGCGATGGGTCATGTCCATCGACTGACGGGCATACCCATATTCGCAGGGATAGGGCGTGCACTCATCGAACGCCATAATAATATCGGCTCCGATGATTCGCTGAATATCCATCACACCTTCGGGCGTGAACGTATGTTTTGACCCGTCGATGTGCGATTTGAACGTAACGCCTTCTTCCTTAATCTTGCGCGTGTTCGACAATGAATACACCTGGTAACCACCTGAGTCCGTCAAAATGGGACGACGCCAGCCATTAAAACCGTGCAATCCGCCCGCCTGGCTTAATACGTCAAGACCGGGCCGAAGGTAAAGATGGTACGTATTGCCCAGAATAATTTCGGCATTGATGTCGGTTTCGAGTTCGCGCTGATGAACGGCTTTTACCGTGCCCGCCGTACCGACAGGCATAAAAATAGGCGTTTGAATAGGCCCATGATCGGTCGTCAGCGTGCCCGTGCGGGCTTTCGACTGCGGATCGTGAGCAGTAATTGAAAATGTCATAGCTGCAAAGATACGTGAGCCGGGAGCAGGGGGCAAGGGACGCTTTAGCTGTAGCACCTTCTTCCATGTCCCTTGCTCCCCGCTCCCGGCTCACGTATCTTTGCTCCACATTTATCGGCCTCTCCGTGATTACTACAATACTGATAGCCTGGCTACTTATGGTCAGCATTCAGCTTATTTATATTCTCTTCGTTTATTCCCGAACGGCTTTTTATCGACAAACTGTCCTTACTAACCCCGACGAAACAAATCTAGATGCATCGACTGCACCGACGGAATGGCCAGTCGTGGATTCGCCGGGCATTACGGTTGTTGTCTGTGCCCGCAATGAACTGGATAACTTAACCGAATTATTGCCTTTACTTAATGCGCAGGTTTACCCTGATTTTGAAATTTTAGTGATGGATGATCGCTCAACCGACGGTACTACTACGTATCTGGAAAATGACATCACCGATCTCAACCGCGTTCGGTTTATTCGAATTGATAAGGAACATGAGCACGTAACCCCCAAAAAGTATGCGCTGACGATTGCACTCAAGAAGGCAACGTTCTCCACCGTACTGCTTACCGATGCCGACTGTCGTCCTGCCACGGCTAATTGGCTGGTAAACATGGTGGCGCCACTCAACAACACGAAGAAAGCTATAGTACTGGGATTTTCGCCTTATGAGAAACAGCCGGGTTGGTTGAATCTGCTCATTCAGTCTGAAACGTTATTTACGGCGGTACAGTATTTTTCGCTGGCCTTAGCGGGTCGTCCCTACATGGGCGTTGGTCGCAACCTGGCTTACCGAACCGACCTCTTTTTTGCTAACAAGGGGTTTTATACACACAAGAACGTAGTAGGTGGCGATGATGACCTGTTTCTTAATGAAGTAGCTACGGGGCGTAATACCGCCATCTGCCTTCACCCGGACGCCTTTGCGTGGTCGAAGCCCAAAGAAACCTGGTCTGACTGGCGACTTCAGAAACGACGGCACTTAAACGTCGGTAAATACTATAAACCTGGCCACAAATTTCGATTGGGTTTACTAATCGGTTCCCACGTATTGACATGGGCATTCGCGCTGATCACCATCCTGATCGTTTTACATCATGAACACTATCATGTTTTATTCACCGCACAGGAATGGCTACTTTTGCGGATCGCTACAGGCGCCTTTGCCTTTCGATTACTAACATTTTGGGGCATTGTTGGACGTATCAGTTACCGGTTAGCCCACACGGTTCACTGGGCAATTATCCCTTGTATGGATCTGACGTTGTCCGTTTATTACGGCATAGCGGGACTGAAAAACTTTTTTACTCGTCGCCGAAAGCGTATTTACTGGCGGTAATGTGGCATCGACAGGCTACTTGAACAAATGGATATTGACCTTATTTTAAAATACTTCCCTAATCTAACTGCTGAGCAAAAAGAACGCTTTGCGGCTTTGGATGGGCTATACCGCGACTGGAACGCAAAAATCAATGTTATTTCACGTCAGGACATCGACGCGCTTTATGAAAAACACATATTGCACTCGCTTAGTATCGCTAAAATCGTTCAGTTCAAGCCCGGTACCGAAATTCTGGATGTCGGAACGGGCGGGGGTTTTCCTGGCATTCCCCTGGCGATCCTGTTTCCGATGGTTGACTTCCATCTGGTAGACAGTATTGGTAAAAAAATAAAGGTCGTGCAGGAAGTATCCGATGCACTGGGCTTGACAAACGTGAAAGCTGAGCAGACCCGGGTTGAGCAGATAAATACGACCTACGATTTTATTGTAAGCCGGGCCGTTACGCGACTGAAGCCATTTTTAGGCTGGGTACGTTACAAAATCCACAAGTCGGGCAACAACGATCGGCCGAATGGTGTTTTATACCTCAAAGGTGGTGATCTTACCGAGGAGTTGGCCGAAGTTCCTGATCGTTACCGGGTTTATGATCTTTCAGACTATTTTGAAGAACCCTTTTTTGAGACGAAAAAAGTAATTTACATACCTAAAAAGTAACCGGGATTCATGTGATTTTATTGAATCTTCTGATTTTACTTTCAACGAAATCCCGTTGATAAATTCAAAGTCAGTCAATAAAATCACATGAATCCCAGTTCAAACATCATGGCAGAGAAATTTCGCAGCAGCAGCTTTAAAGACCCCCTCACTCCCGACGAGGTTGAGTTTAACGACAAGGGCGTTACATTTCGTGCTCGCAAACTGATTGGCGGTACAGATAATTTTGTTTTCTACTCCGATATCTCAGGGGTTGAGATTGATAATGGATTGTTTTTCGCCACTGTGCGGATTATTCCACGGGCCCGGCCTGAAATTGTGATTCAAAACTTCTCAAAAGGCGACGCCCGGCGCATCAAAGAGTTGATTTTACAGAACGTACCAAACCACCGCCCCGACACTCTTAGGTAAAACAGATATTGAAAACCAATTTGTTACGTATAAAGCGATATTTTTTCATCCTGATGCTTGTGTAATACGGTCGTGTGTTATACTTTTGCACCACGATTCCCGAATAGCTCAGTCGGTTAGAGCATCTGACTGTTAATCAGAGGGTCGCTGGTTCGAGCCCAGCTTCGGGAGCCCTGTAAATCAGTTAGTTAAGCCATCCTATTACTAGGGTGGCTTATTTTTTTGCACATAGTTTGCACATTTATAGAAACTTTCCGGATTAACCTTTATTAGTCAGTAATTATAAATAAGCTGCCCCGATTAGATCTATTACAATTTCTTTTTATATGATTTGACCAGTATAAGCGGCTGTACCTTCCTGATCCGGTCAATAATTTCCCCATCCGAGATGATGTCGTAACATCGGATATTCCCAACGATGCTTAATCTTCGGAGTCCAACGACTACCTATCTCCCTGACTTAATTTCAGTCTTTCCTACAATCAATCGACAAGTATTGCCAACTGGTATAACTGGCATGTAGTATCGTCTTGAAAAGTTCAGCAATATTCTACACGGGTAAATTATATTCCCGAGCTTGTTTTACCCACTGGGTGTAAATAGCATGCGGACTACACCAATACGGGCTTTGCCGGAGACCACCTACAGGGATTATATCGCTGACATTCGTATTATAATACAGTCCTAGGTGTAAATCAACCTCAAAACGCGATTGACACGACGAACCTAGTTTCTTAAACTAGTTATGCACCTGCCTTATTGGATCGTAATCTGTACGCTGCTGGTGGGCATGGTTCTCAGCGTAAAAGCGGGTAAACTCAACGTAACGGGTGCTCTGACGGGTGGCGTACTGGGCTTTGTTATCTTTCTGGGCGCTGGTTTATCGGGCCTGGTGATGCTGGGCACCTTTTTTGTTGTTGGATCACTAGCTACATCCTGGAGACTAACCGATAAAATAGCTGCTGGATTAGCGGAGTCGAACAAAGGACGACGTACCGCTTCCCAGGTCATGGCTAATGCTGGCGTAGCCGGTATAGTAAGTTTGTTGGCCTGGCTCTATCCGGCCCATGCGGATCTGTTTCAAGTTATGCTGGCTGCCAGCTTTGCATCTGCCACCGCCGACACCTGCGCTTCGGAGTTAGGCAACGTCTATGGCCGTTATTTTTACAATGTCCTCACCTGGCGTAGCGATACCAAAGGCCTGGATGGGGTAATTAGTCTGGAAGGGACAGTACTGGGATTTCTGGGGAGTTGTCTGATTGGTGGTATCTATGCCATTGGCTTTGGCTGGGGCTTACCCGTTGTATGGGTTCTGCTTGCCGGCAAAATCGGTAATCTGGTTGACTCTGTGCTGGGTGCCAGTCTGGAGCGGGGTGGTTATATGAAAAATGACGCGGTTAATTTCCTCAATACGCTGATAGCTGCGTTGGTAGCCCTACTGCTCTACCGTATTTATTACCAAGATCAGGCTGCCTTGCATTGAAGTAATTAACTTAAAAAGGAGGGTTTTCGTGACCGATTTTCTTAAGTTGTCAGATTGATGGCAAAACCATGATTTTCAAACGCTTATGCAGTTCATTAAACATAGCTGGCTAGCCTTTTATTGGACGATTTTAATTGATATATTATACAAAGTAAGATAGTACTGTAGAAGAGTAAGTCAAGGATGGTCAGTCCCGGGCTGATGCTCTGACTGCTGACTCGCACGGGCTCCCCACCCCCGACAATTTAGGGTCCCGCTCAGCTTCGGCAATCTGCCAGCGTACCGACCAGTGTGATCATTTGACACAGCTATTGAAAGTAACCATCGCATGATTGGAGCGTTTTTGTAAGACAGTTGGATAGACAACATTAGTGTACAGTATAGCCAACTGCTCAGAGACCAAAATCCATGACAGTCTGTAAAAGCAGATTTTACGTTTCATTAACCTTCTTTTACTAGTCATTAACAGACGACAGGATAGAAACTTTTAGCTTTGGTGAAATCCTTGAAAAAGAATGCCTTAAACGAATCTGATTCATCAGGAGATAGATCTATGTTATTTAAACCGACAAAAAACATGAAAAAAATCATTTATGCGCTGATCCTACCGCTGGTTGGGGTCAGCGGACTCGTATTGGCTAGTCGTGAACGTAAACATGAAGCGTCTGAAACGTCCACATCAAAGCCAATCTCTGCTGCTGACAGGAAAGCTGCCTTAAAAAAATGGGAGGCTACCCCTGATGGGATAAAGTACAAAAAATGGGAAGCGTCCCCCGAAGGTAAAAAAGTGTATGCCAGTGAAGCTAAACTAAGGAAGTATATACGTGCTTTTACCAACATGGAGGCTGTTGTAACCTCTCTTTCTCTGCCGCCAGGCTCACGAGTAGGGTTGGGCGTGATGGTCAGGATTAATGGGGAGGATTATATTCTTAGTTTCGGTCCGGAAAAGGCTGACAAGAATTTTACCAATGAATTTCAGCCATTGCTTAGTCTGAAGGTTAACGACAAACTCATTATAAGAAACCATTGGGTATCGCACGCGCCCAAGTATTCCTATCCAATCGTATCGGGCGACTATGTAGAAAGAGATAGTACACTAATGTATAAACGTGCCCCTCGCCAAGGCGGTTGCTGAGAAAAGTATGACGGAATGACCCTCACGGACTTTAAACGTAAAGAGGGTCAGCCATAAGGTGTATAGCTGATTCTTAAAACGCCCCTTCTAAGAAGCATTTACGTGAACGCTCCTTCGTCTCACATGGGAGTGTTCATGTGAGACGAAATACTTGTGGCTTCAGATCAGGGAAATCATCAACGTTCATTAACTGGCCAACTGTGATAAAAATGTACGGGAAAGAGTAGGAATGCCTATCCGAGCAAGAATGAATCTTCCAATCTCAACCATAGAGCAGGCCGCACACCGCCCCCGTCTCTAGGGCTGCCGAAGACCCCATTGCCACGCACGTAAATATGGCCCTGCTTACTGATGCTCGCACTCGTGCGCCCGTAATAGCCAGGCGCACGTAGCCGCCACCCGTGAAAATCCGTACCATAGCGGGCTTGCCGTTTACTATTGTTGGCGTCATCAATATGCCATCGTTGAGGACCTTTATATGCTAGGTTGGCCCGGCTATCGCCCAAATAGTGGCTCACCTCATCCAGGCTTAGCAAAAACAAGTGATCTATGGTGTCTTGACCGCCTGGGGTGTTAAACCAGGGGTTGTTGGCATTCTTGTTGGTTGCGGCAATGATGCATGCTTGCTGGTCTGGGCTGAATGTCGAATAAAGGGCATCGTTCAGGTAGTGTCTTAGCGTGCAATCGGCCCACGTAATAGGCTCAAATTTGTCATGGTACCAGCGCAGTTCGACTATATCCTGGGTAATAAGCAGCGCTCTTTGGCCGTCTTCAACAGCCAGCACCTGCCATGTATACGGGCCGAAGGGTATGATGTCGTTTCTAGCCATGCTTTATCGATCGGTTTACTCATCTCTGGATGTAAAGTAATCATGAAACGGTTCCGTAAATGACCGACTGGGTGGAGTGACTGACTCCGCCGAAACCTGATGGCCCTAAAGGCGTTCACCAACAGGTTGACTTCCTGGAGCGATTGCGTAGAAAAGTACAAAGTATCTTATCGGATTCTTAAAGCCTGACTAAATCTTTACCTGTATTTAAGGCAATTCGATACATTGTTCACAGTAGGGCTTTCAGTACGTCATTAAGGCTTAGTCGCTACGCATTGCTTGACCACACGTCAAGAAAACTGGTAAGCTACCGGTTTGAGTCAGGCATCGCCTAAACAAAGTGCTCGACTATTCGGTAGAGAAGGCACCAACCATGCTTGAATAAGCGGTTTATCGGCATCGGCTTGGTTTAACTCGTTTCGAACACCATGGGCAAAGGCACCAAACTTTACAGCATTTTTTTCAATAAGTGCCCCCGTTGTCAGCGGGGTAACTTTTTTGCGGTCAATAATGCCTACAATCTGAAGCGATTTGATCAAATGAATCCCCAGTGTGCCTGCTGTGGGGAGCGCTTTGAGAAAGAGCCGGGCTACTACACGGGGGCTTTGTACGTGAGCTATGCCTACTATACGGCGCTAATTGTGGGCTGTTTTCTGGTGATGGAGGTGGTACTAGAGTGGGACCTGAGTTATTTTCTAGGGGTATTGATCGGCTTAATTATCCTCTTGACGCCCCTGTTTTTCCGGCTGGCCCGGTTGACCTGGATCAATTTTTTCATTTCGTTCGATGCCCACAAGCCAACGAGTTGTCCTTGATCGGGTGTGGCCAGTTGAAAAGGAATAGAGGGTCTAAACGGGTAACAGTTTTGGGCATTAGTCGCTAGCGTTATAGGCAAGTAAATGGTACATTTCTTAGTCAAGTTGCATATGGTACGTTATGTTAAGGAACTATTCCAAGATTAACCCCTCTAAACAAGCCGGATTGTCCTTTGGAAAGGGGAGAGAAAAGCTATTATTATGTTAATGGAATATTCGTAGATTGGCTACCACTGTCAGCTTTGTATCACATTAGCCTACGATAGGATAAATGACCCAACAGGAGAAAAAACTCATTAATGACCGAAGAGATGGCAAGATCAGTGAACATGAATTCAAGGAAAGATTGCCTTTAAGAGAGTACACAGACAGGGTACAGCTTGAAGCCAAAGTAAATGCTGCGATCAGTAGAGATGACTTCCAAGAGCTTGAGTTATTAATTTATCTAGTGCTGTGGGTTCTACCTGATTCTAATCAGTATACTAGTGTGTTAAACGAACTTCTAGTAACTCCTGGCCACCGTGACCACCAAGAAATAGCTAGGAGATTGCAGAAGTTTAAAAGCCCAAGTACAATCCCCTATGTCCGAGCAGTTCTACTGTCTGACTTCGATTATCTAGCTTACACTGGCTCAGATTCTGACGCAATCGCCAAATGGTTTAGCTGGATTTTAGCTGATATTGGGACTCCTGAAGCCATTGAAGTGCTAGAAGAGTGTTCTCATTCAACTGACGAAGGAATACGGAATGAAATGCTATACAGACTTAAGAAATGTAGATGAATTAAGGCGATTGGTTAACATAAAGCAAATTATAAAACAGAAATGAGCCAGGAACTGAGAGTATATGTTGATATAGAAGACGCTATTGATACCTCAGAAAGTTTTCGTGGTTCAGCAATCATCCGGGATAACTCAATTCTTATTCCCTTGATTAGTCTTGGCATTAGCGAGCATATACTCAATCCAACCCAGCAATTAGCATTTATTGACTACTCCTATCTGTTTTTTGAAAGTTTCTCTAGAGTGCTAATCGATAACATTCCAGACTGGGAAAGCCAAGATAGTCAGAAGCGCTATTGTTATGTAGGGGGGAGTGAAGCCGGTGTTTTAGAAGTAGAATGTAAACAAGTCTGTTTACTAGTACCTACCAATAGCCGTTTGTCTCCAACGCATTGGTATCCTGATAATGTCCTGATCCCCTAAATGTGAGCCAGTGAAAAATAGAGTAAAAAACTTAAATTTCACTGGTAATTGGAAAGGGAATGAAAGCAGGACGATTTAGTGAATCGCAGATCGTGGCGATTCTTAAGCAACAGGACAGCGGCCAAACGGTCGCCCAAATCACGCGGGAACATGGCGTGAGCGAAGCTACTTTTTATAACTGGAAAGCTAAGTACGGCGGCATGCAGGTCTCGGAAGTGAAGCGGCTCAAGGATCTTGAGGAAGAAAATAGGCGCTTGAAGAAGATGTACGCTGAGTTGAGTTTGCAACACGAGATTACGAAG
>NZ_FOLQ01000051.1 GCF_900112365.1 Spirosoma endophyticum
CAAGCTCAGCGTCTTTCAATTCCTTTTGCAGTCGTCTGATCAGTTGCTGCTCCTGACTCAGCCCGCTAGTAGTAGTGGCGAGTTGGCCAAGACCTTTGTGAGTCTGCCGCCATTTGGTAATTCGACTAGAGTCGATGCCGAGCTCGCGGGCAGCCTCCTGCACGGAGCCTTTTGCATGGGATAACTCGACGGCCATTTTCTTAAATGTCTCGTCAAATACACGTCTTTTTTTCATGGGTACTTTCGGGTTTGCCTCCAAATGTGCCTAAAAACCGTCTCCAGTCAAATGTAGCAAGTCCAGATGTACTATTAATTTGCTTAAAGACTTATTGAAATTTAATGACCTGAGAAACTCATGTATTCTATTCTTAGTCGTTCCTTCGAAATACAACGAATTGTTTGGCCTTCTCGTAACCACCGTTAAGGCATATTCAAGCACCAAATCATAATTAGTTGTTGTAATGGCCTTGAACGGAAGTCGACAAAGAGTTACATGGAAAGGGAGATGAGTCGTGTCACCTGGTTTAAACGTGTCGTAAATTAGGCTGTAGTAGCGATCATTTCCCAAGCAGCCTTTGACCTTGTCCGCAAATAGCAAAACGTCTTTCTTGTCCGCTGCAAAATCCTGATCGATTTCCAATGCAGCATTATGCATCCTGTCGACAAAATCGCCCCACGCGGGATACAGTTCTCCCGAACAACCAGCCCCAGCCATCAGTATAGCATCACCTGATTGGACGAACTCAACTAGGTTTTTAAATGCCAGATCATTTGACTCTAATTCTTCTCTTGTAAAGGATGTCTGTTCTTCCAAGCGGTTAGAAAACGTTTTTCAATCAATTTTAAACAAATCGCCGCGTATTTTAACATTTTACAATCAACAAAGCCAATTTATACAAGCAACATTCAGGATTGAGGGCGATCGATCTTACCTTATCAAAACCTCTTTTAGAGTTGCATTAAAGTTGCCTGCACATTCAATTGATTTCAGAACGGGTCAGTCAACATAATTTAGGACGGGTCAATATCCATATCGTTCATTTAAAGCTATCTCTCAGTCATTTAATGAACGATTAATGATTTGTTTTTCAGCGATTTGACGCCATAAAAATTAGAACTATAATCGTTCAGGAAAACCCTTGGCCAACTGAACGCTTATCCTGGCTCAAGTAAGTAGCCTACTTCTTGTATTGAAAACTAGAAAGCGGTTATAAAAAGTGTCTATTCGTAAACTAGCCGCAGGCGGTTAATACGTTGCTTAAAAGAGCTGCTTTTCTTATAAAAGTAGGGTGAAAAGAGGACACTAATGCTAATTTTGTGGGTAAGACATCCGTAATGACTCACCCGGACAGACGGCTTACCCAATAGCCTCTCCATTCAGATGATTCACCTCGACGACTCCTTGCTGAACGATATCCTCGAACAGCAACAACTTGGCATGAGCTGTTATGTGCATCGACAAACAGGCCAACTCATTACGGTTCCGGATCCCGATCAGTTTTCTGAACTGGAAACCCAGGACTGGCAAGCGGACATGCACCAGGTAGAAATGTTTCCTGAGCAATACTGGCCGGTGCCCAACCTGAGCAGCCGGGATCAATTCCGATTCATGGAAGCCTTTGTTCACCAGCTTCCTGAGGGACTTTTTCAACGCAAGCTTTTGGTGATTCTGAGTCGCCCCAAACCCTTCCGCCATTTTAAAGACGCTATAGATCGTTCAGGATCTTATCGACTGGCGTGGTTTGCCTTCCGGAACGAGCAAACACTGCTGTGGTTGAAGAGGCAACTGTCCCTGGTTGAGTAAGGGATTGGTGGTTATCAGGTGGCTCTTTTTTTCATAGTCTAGTAAGCGGCATCTTGGCTTTGTACAATTTGCTGAGACGTATTTATCTTTTTCTGTATCTTGATATAATTCAACCGGTCTCAAAGCGGAACAAAATTATGACCTTGTAACCTTGCCGCACGAATCAACTTATTGTAAATCGCGAAGGGAAATAGAGGAGATGTCCTAGGAAAGAATGGTACTATTCTTAGTCAAGTTGCATATGCTATGTTATGTTAAGGGAATATTCTAAGATCAACGACCCTACACAAGTCCTGAAAACAGACCGAATTGTCCTTTGGAAAGGGGGGAAGAAAGACATTTATTATGTTAAGGGAATATCCGTAGATTGAACCCACTAACTACGAGTAAAGGACCGCTAAAGATAGCTTCGGGGCTAACATAACATTTGATTTCACTATAACTGGAGCAACCTAAAGTGATAAGCCCTTCTCAATCGAGCCATCCTTTTTGAACGTGATATGAGTATTATGGCCACCATTATTGCCCCCATAGGTATTCCACATATATTTCTGCATTTTTGGTTTCCCTTCTTTATCTAAAATAGGCTGGCCCTTTGGGTCGAGCACGGGCACCATTTTGGGAGGCACTAGCAAAGCAGGAAGAATAGTGACGTAATTAGCTACTATGTTCTGCAAACAGGTCGATTGGGCTTTGGTGAGTGTATCACTAGACTGATCATATCTATACCGCACTATTAATCGATTGGCTACTTTGGTCCAGCCAACGGGAGCTATACATTGATTACAGTGGTCCAAAAAGGGAGCAATCCAAGGATAGGGCTGCCAATTTCTAAGAGCCGCTACTTGCCAATTTAGCTGTCCTTGTTTATCTATCCATTCGCTTAAATAGATATATCCCGAATCGGGGGTTAGAAATCCTTTTAGGTTGCATTCATGGATAAAGCGTTTTAAGCTTTTTTGTTGTTTTTTACCTTGAATATCTAGCCGTTCACAAGGCTGTGCCCTGCTCGTGGACCATTCCAGAAGAGCAACTAAAATAAGACCTGCTAAGCGCATTACAGTAGACGGAGTTAACATATTGCCACTTATACAACAGGAAATGAGAGTACTATTTGCCTGCTTACTTTTAATCAGCTTGACGCTCACACACTCCTACGCTCAAGTAAAATTGACTAGTCAAACAATTGACCTTACTGATAAGACATTTATTATTGATGAGGAAGGTGAAATCAGTAAGACCGGAGACGATTTACACCTTTTTCTCCTCTTTCATAAGAACGGTAATGCCACGTTTCGGCCAAAAAGAGGTAGTATGATTACGAAGGATAGTCCGCTTAGCTGGCGATTAGTTGGAGATTCACTCTATCTGCAACAGGCTCCAATTTCACTAGTAGCGGATGGTAAAACCCAGTCTATTACCCGTGAACCAATGAAGTATGCAATTATAAAAACGTCAAGAGGTTATTTACTTAAAGAGAAAGATAGCCAGATGCTTTTATTCGAGATAAAATAATATGGCTTTGTCATATTGCCAATCTGGGAAATGTACAAACTAACTGAGGGTTAGACATTTGTACATTTCCCAGACTCGTTTTATAACTAAGAATATGTTATTCGACTTTTCTAGTAAACAGCAAAGCCGTGTCAGATGACGCGGCTTTGAAAAATAATATTCAACTAAAATTCTTAATTAGCTGAGCTTAACAAAGCAGCTTCTACTTTAGAGCGATTTATTTGCTCCAACTTATCGGAATTAGGAACCACTTCGGTTAATACTAAGGGACCGTTAGGAGGAAATAATTCAAACTTAGAATCGCCTTGTATGTAGTATTCTTTCCCTGGTTCTAAAGCTAATGTTAAAGTGGGTTGAGACCCTATACCTATCAAACGCGGCTTTGTTGTGAACGTAGTTATACCAGCGGGTAAGGAGAGTTGACAATGGCTATTTCGGCCCAATTTACAAATAAGCTTTCCATCGGCATAGACCCGGTATTTGGCTGAAACCAAGCCAAATGCTTTGCCTTGATAAAGATGCACTGTTGCTGTTTGTTGTGATGTAGATTGAGCAAAAAGCAGGGTTTGACTGATACCCAAGAAGAGCAGGATTAACGCAAATTTGTTTCTGTTCATAATACGTTAAGTTTAGTTTATTAGATTAACCGCTATTTCTATTAAATATACTTAAATACCGCTCCAAAATTGTTGTATAAGTGGCATTATGATAACCAAATACTGAAAAACCGCTATTTTACTATCTCGATTCGGACGCAGTTGACGTACACATCCAACCGTTCCAAAAGATGTCTGATCGCTGTTTGATAGGCGGTATTGTTTGACAAATTCCCCTCATAAAGCACACGAGCGTTTAGCTTGTTCTCCACGAGCAGCCCGGCAATATGCCAGTTAACGGCTTGCTCATTGAAGACATCAAGCTGGTAAAAGCTCACCAGTAGGTTACCGTCGGGCGTACCCGTTAGGCGAAACTGTACTAAATTCTTGGCTTCAAGTTCCTTTTTCATCCCGTTATTAGCCCCATTCAAGGGGGCTTTCTGGCCGCAAATCTACTACTTTGCTGCGGGCCTGCCGAGTGGTAACTTAACCCATTTTAAGGCGCTTATTTTACCCTATTTTATAGCCTCCGGTTAGGGTACATTTCTTGGAAAAGTTTCTTAACATAACGTACCTTATACAACACTTCAGAGAAAAGTACAATTTGCCTAGAGCAAAAAAAGGGGTGGTGACATACCATGTCACCACCCCTTTTTTTGCTCTAGGCTATAATTTATAGCTAACTGATAAGAGAACATTGGCCGTTGCTCCGGGCTTCCCATAAAAAGTAGATTGATCTTGGGGAAAGTATCTAAGGGCGGGCTCAAGTTGAAGCAAAAATCTGTTCGTCAAATGGTATCGAAGTACAACTTGTAGACTACCGCCAACCAAGGCATTAGGCTCCGTCTCATAGCTGGGAACGGAAATGGGACCACCTAGAGCCTTATAAGTCTCCACTCGGATTTGACGACCTACCCATTCGGTTACGATACCCACCCCGCCAAAAACCTGTAGCTTGTGGCTCCGATTTAATTGATAAGAAACCGTGAGTGGTATTGAATAATAGCGACCGGTGTTCCTCGCCTTAGTGGTAATAACAATATCATCCGGATTAACGGCCCGAATGTCATATAGCTGATCATATTTACGTTCAGAGGTCAGAAAACGAGCATTGAATAGCCACAAACCGCGTTTGTATGATAAGTCGATGCCATAGCCAACCGAGGAGAAATAGTCAGTCCTTAATAGCGTCGGATTCGGTCTGGATTGGCTTAAATAGGTGTCAAATGAAGTGACAACCCCCATAGCGAACCTGTTCCCTTGCCCGTAAGAAGGAAGCGCCTCCAAGCAGAATAGCATACCTATTGACAATAAGATAGTCTTCATATGGCTGAGTAGATCGCGTAAAGCTACATTAACAAGCAGAGGGATCTCTATTAAGGATGATAATACCGATCATACAGGCGTTTCCCCTCCGGCTGCGTCTTGACCCAATCAGTAAATTCCCGCACCGCCTGCGTCTGGGTGCGCGCCTGGGCTAGAGCGGTTTCTCGTTGCTGGTTGGCCAGCATGGCCCCGCCGACTAGCACCAGAAAACCCGTAAAGATCAGGAGAGCGGATTGCCAGGAGGCGAACCCGATCCGGCTGGCCAGTACATCGGCTTTACTGCGGCTGGCCCATTCAATCCGATTAACAGCCCGTGTACTGGCCTGCTCAATACGCTCGGCGGTGGCTAGCCCAACGGCCCGTATCTCATTCACTCCTTCATCCGTAGCGGCTTTCAGGTTGCTCAGCGTGGGCATACCCTTGGTCAGCTCAGGTAACATCAACTCAGCCATCTTCTGACTATTCAGTGTAAACTCAATGCCTTGTCGAGCGGTCTCCATCAACGCGGCCAATTCGGTTTGACTGGCTCCACGAGGAAGTTTTTCCCACCGATCAAACCGTTTATTTAACCCTTCGATAGCCGTGTTCTGACGGTTCAATTCGTCCACCAACCGTTGGATTGGATCAGCCGCGGGAGCGGGCTGCGGAGCCGGTGAGGGGCTACTCGCTGCGGGGACAGGGGTACTCGATGTAGGTTTCTGATTCAGGTTTTTTAGGAATTTGTTCTCGTTCATCGCTCTAAACCCCGACCCTGACGAGGCGTTTGTTGGATACTTTGTTCAATGCGTTGCTCCTGTTTTAGGCGTTCGGCCCGCTCTAACTCCAGCTGACGAGTCTGTTCCTGCTGGGCCAGTTGCTGACGAATCTGTTCGGCCTGCTCCAAGGCTCGACTCAACTCGCGGGTGTCCTGCTGGTGGTAGGCCTGCCCCAAACCTGCCTGTAGCTCGGCTTGCCGCTGCTGGCTGACCAGTTCTAAGGCGTGCGCCTGCTCCCGTTGCTGACTACGTTCCAGAGCCGCCGCCTGTTGAAGCTCCGCTTTGAGGCCTTCATCCCCGTATTTCATGCCGTGTAGATACCGGAAGGATTCGGTTAAACTTCGCTCGTAGCCAAACCCCTGATCGAAGCGTTGCTCCACCCGCTGGCTAAAGCCATTGCGCTCAAACCCGCCTACCACTACGCCTCTGGTGGTGCCTTTATGATTGGTCAGCGGACTCAGATGATAGGGGTTCTTCCGCTCATGCAGGCCTTGGGAACGATCCTGCCGATAAGTCTTTAAATTCTCGGTCCGACTCACGATCACGTGGATATGGGTCTGATCCCCCACTTTAAGCCCTCCCTTGGTCTGTTCGCCTAACTGGACCGCGCGGTCGGTGTAATCGTAGCTGCGGCTGTGTTCGATCTTGGCGTACCACACCAGGTCACGGCTCTCAATCCCCTTTCCAAAATTCTGCGCGTAGGCCTCCATCGCCGAGCGGGTGAAGGCCTTTAAGGCCTCCGGATCAGAGCCAATATGAGCCAGTTCGGGCTTGGAAGGGGCTAAGACAATCTGATAGTATTTATCATCGTCCCGGCCTAAATTCCGTTTATTGGCATCCAGCTCAGCCGTGACCTGGTAACCTGGTACGGCATCCGATTCCCGGCCAAACCACTGCCCGAGCTGCTCCTTTTCCAGATAGGCCACCAGCCCCCCACAGGAACCACTGCGGTTGGATAGGCCTGAACCGACGGCCGGTATCTTGGTCATCATAGGCCGTTCTGCTGGGCTATGAGTTGATCGGCTTGTTGCTTGTACTCGCTCCTCAGGGCATTATCCACCAGAGCGGTACGGAACGAAAGCCGTAAAAGCGTCTGCACCGCTTCAACCACGCCGGTCAATTGCTCTTCCAGCTGCGCCGGGGTTAGCCCTGCTCCGGAACCTCCTTCCGAAGCCTGGCGCAAGGCCTGCACGTCGGCCTGCATGGGTTTGAGAAGGGTTTTCTCCTGCTCGCGGATAAATCCAATAAAGCGTTTATCCAACGCATCTACTTTATCGGTCAATTTCTTCAAGACGATATCCGGTGCATCGGCTTTAGGATAGCGCGGATCAAGCTTGGTCACGGCGAAAAATTGCACCATCGCACTCACCAAATCTTTGTGGGATAGGCCTAATTGATCACCTAGTTTCTCCAATTGACGGTGGGTACCCAGGCTAATCGATAAACTCTTTCGTTCCGTCATATTGATAAAATTTACGCATTTTAGTGCTGATTATCAATTAGTTATGTGAAAATTCCTCAAAATATCAGTTTGTTACAGATATATACGGATAGTAAATTACTGATTATCAACCTCGTAGAGCGAGACGAACGGTATGAAGCGTAGCAGAATAGCGTTCCGTCTCGCTCTTTAATAAGACCGTACCACGACACACGCGCCGGATGGGTTAGCATCACGTTGGGAAGCTAAATAGGATTGAACAAACTACCAAATTGAATCCTGGCCAGCTAAGGAGATTAGATAAATAGGAGTGTAGGTATTGGAAAGGGGATAGAATAGATTGGTATTTCTTCTTTTCATCAGCATTTACTAAAGGAGACTTGAATTAATATTGGAATAATACAATTCGTGGAAAGATTAACTAAATTTATAGTTGCGCGCGTCGGTGCCGTTTTTAGTTTTTGCTTTCTTTTTTCCCAGTCGTTTTAGCCAGTCTGATTGCTGCTTTTTTAGTTGTGGATAAGTTTAGTTTTTTACCCCTTTTTTACCTCTCAAAAGCCGGTTTTTTGGCATTTGCACTTTAGCAAATATTACTTTTGCAAACTTTACGACCCCATAACTAATTGATTGTTAGTAATTTACAGGGGTATTTTACGAGTAATTGACGGAGTTTTACGAGTAATTGACGGAGTTTTCAAGGGTATTTTACGAGTAATTGACGGAAAAACAGGCTTATAACTTGTATTTATTAAGATAAATTACTTTTTTTACTCGTAAAATAATCACACATGGCGGGGATAGAGACATTCAAGCAAACTAACGCTATTACTGGAGCCAGATATGACTATACCACAACAGAGAAGCGTTTGGTCTATTTATCCCTGATTGAAGTAATGAAGACTGTTCAAGACGGTATTACAGATGATTTTTTTAGAAGAGACCTTGACCTATTCATAATTGAAGATCAGTTAAAGAAATCAGACCCTAATGACAATCGTTTTCGGGACTATCGCAAAGCAGTTATCAGCCTTCGAAAAAAAGACTTCTCAATTGATGAAGTAGATGGAAGCTGGACAGAGACTGGTTTCGTAACAAGGGGCAAATACATTAAAAATAAGGGTTTAGAAGTAAGCATTTCTAGAGACGTCTTACCCTATCTCTACGAGCTTACAAAGCGGTTTACAGTACTGGACGCCACTGTCGTCATGACTTTAGCTAGTAAGTTCTCTCAGCGGTTTTATGAGTGGTGCTGCCAGTGGCGATCGGTCGGTCAGTTCGATTTTACCCCAGATGCTTTGCGAGATGTATTAATGATTAAAACTCAAACTGGAGATCTCAAAATCTATGTTTTGGAGGTTGCGAAAGCCGAACTGATGAAAATGTACGAGGATGGAGTTAGCGACCTATATTTTACTTACAGTGAAGAGCGAGGGGGAAGAGGAAGGGGAGGATCTGTGAAGCGGTGGATTTTTAAGATTCACACTAAAAAGAAGCAGATAGCACAGGAAAGGGCCAAGAACGAGGATATTGTCTTCGTCATGCGGTTTTTAGGGCAGATCTTTGGGAAAGACTCACCACTGATAGATCAAGCCTTAGAAGCCCTTAAAACGCACGAAAACGTTAAGCTATTCGCCGATCGGGCGGACGAGCTGCAAACGTCGGGCAAACTTGATCAAACCAAAAACAAGCCTGGTTACATTCGCTCAATCCTTCAGAAAGAATTTGGCCTCGATAAGAAGTAAAAAGCGTTGATAGATTTGTTACTTACATAACCGAGACACTAATGAATGTGGCAGCAATTCGTCAAGGTATTAGTTACGTCACTAACAGTAAGGGAGAAAAAACGGCTTTGCAGCTAGATTTGACCAATGAAGCTGTTCAGGAGATGGTAGAAGATCTAATAGACACGCTTGACGTAATTGAGCGACGTAGCGAACCTACGCTACTTTTTGAGGAGGTAAAAAACGAAATATTATTAAATCGCAGCTGACTAAGCTACTAAAATACAGACATATGGACACGACAAAACCCTTAGAACCTATTCCACCTTTAAGAAAAGGACAGTGGAATAGTTACTCACCAGCCGATATCAAACGGTGGGGCGTTCAACGCTTTTTAGATGAAGTTTGCGAAAAAGAGCCGATCCAGATTCCAGACTTGGGATTTACCGAAGAGGAAAATCAACGAATGGACCAAATACTGAAAGAGGAACGGGAAGCGACAGCCAATGGTCTTTGATACAAACTTGCTGATCGAGCACATCCGTCGTCAGGAAATGCTGCCAGCTCGGGCAATCATCCCCGTTATTGTGGTTGGTGAATTAGAAGCATTTGCCTTAAAAGCTGATTGGAGTTATCAAAAAGTCTCTTTTATGCAAAGGCTATTTCAGCGTTTCCCAGTCGTCGAGGTTATACGGGAAATAACTACCTACTACGCACAAGTAGACGCCTACAGTCAAGGCAATCTACAAGAACAGCCCTTACCGCCTGGCTTATCGGCCCGAAATATGGGTAAAAATGATATTTGGATCGCGGCTACTGCGTTATACTTGGATTTAGAACTACACACCACAGATAATGACTTTAACCATCTGCCAGCATTGGGTTTGCAGTTGGTCAAAAATAAATAACTCTTTCTACTTCGGAGTACCAAATAGGAACCGGCGGATACCCGTCAATAAGCCTGGGCTTTGTGTTTGCTGGATAGCACTTAAGATGTCTTGTTTGAACTGATCGAAGTCATCCACGCTAACAAACTTAGACGGGTCTATATCATCTTGCCTCAGTAGTGCCTGCTGCTTTGGCTTGGTAATCAGTTCTTGACAGTATTCACGTAGAGTTGTACCAAAGAACTCTTCCAAAGTCTTGTTTTCTCGACTGGCTGCCTTGGCGATGATCTGACGTGTTTCTGCATCAACCCGAACAGACCAAGGATCTGCTTTGTCTTTTCGGCTTGGACGACCCCCTTTTTGCTTGTTGGTATTGTCGTTACTGGTTTCAGTAATACCGTTTTCCATTTTCTGTATTGCCGATATTTGACGGTAATACTAAAACTATATTTTGGTAATACCGAAACTAGGTTCCAGTATTACCATTTTAGAGAACCAATAACGACTGTTAGGCTTGTAGTACCAAAACCTAGTTTCGATACTACTGAAACCTAGTTTCGGCAATACAGCTAAACATAGTGTAGATTATACAACAACCTTATAGGTAAAAGGCAGGTCTATACATAAATGCATAAATAACTGATCATGAAAATATTAGCCACCTCGGTATGCTTGCTAGTTGCAACAGCAAGTTTTGCCCAACAAAATTCAGTGAAGGAAAAAAGCGATTCATTGCAGAATCAGAATATAGACAATATGCCTATCCTTAAAGGGCAAGGGAATGCATTAGACATACCTACTCGAAATGGGAAGGGGGATGCAATACCTATGCCTAACCGGTCTATGCCAGTTGCTTTAACTTCTGAAGAACAAGTTTCAGTAAGTGTGAAAGCTAAAAGCGAGCAAGTAAAGCATTGGTCGGTAGATTCATTGTTCCGAGTGATGCCTAATACAGCTCTGCCTAAGAAGAACTAAACAGTTATGAGCTATCACATTTCTTATGATAGCTAACAGGAAGGTTAAATCGTAATCTCAGAAAAATCGCTTTACATAAAGCAAATTATACAACAGGATTTCAATGGATATAGAAGGGGCATTGGTTTGGCTTGGTGAACACCAACCGCTACCCACAGATATTGAAATGACTCAAGAAATAGCAGATCAGTTCGATGAGATACGAAAACTGTTCTTAATGCACTCAGATAGTCGATGTATTCCGCTTTTTCTGAATGCCTTTGGAGGTAGAAACGGGTGGGGTATGTATCAGCTCATCGGGGATGTACTTAAAAAGTACCCATCCCATGAGATTTTGCCTCATCTATTAGAAGGCCTAAAAAGCTCAAACCAATATGTAAAGCAGTGGTGCGCTGAAATAGCTACCAGTTTTCCTGATCCTAGCTTAGTAAGCCCATTAGCGGCTCTACTAGGTGATCAAAACTACGATGTTAAATCAAGCACTATAATAGCTTTACAACAGATTCAGGATATGCGCGTAAGATCAATTCTGGAAGTTTACTATCAACATGAGGAAGATGAAAGTTTACGGGAGTTGATAGGCTTCTAACTAACACAATGCCACTTATACAACAAAAAAGATGAGTCGATCTTTTTACATACTAGCTATTATACTGACCATATTGATATTTCCTATTGCTTATTGGATTGCTAAGGGAGCTTTTCACTTCAATACCAGAGCAGACAGTACTATAGGCTTATTTGCTTTACTGTGTTCTGGCCCCCTACTCCTTGTCTATGGTATCTTCACTTACTTCTTAAATCATAGTGTAAAGGAAAAAAAAGCTCTATCATTAATAGGGTTATTAACTGGACTATCCTGGATAGGCTATCTTATAAAAGCATTACTTGAGGGAGAATCAGTTTAGAATAAAAATCTGACACTTAACGATCCTTGACTTTTCTGGAAATAAACCCTTAACATAATTGCACTTATATAACAATTTGTATTCCTCTGAAATAGCTTGACACCAACCGTGTAAAGTTATGACCGAGAACAAATTGGCTCCAAGCCAGCAAAAGTACAAAACCGCCGTATTTCGACGGCGAATCATTGAGCGCCTACGCTTACAGATGGTCACTGAACAGCAGGTCTTGACCGAACTTGGGATTTCTCGTACCTTACTCAATCAATGGAATCGAACCTACCAACGCTACCAACTTGTGTGGTGGTTTAAGCCCGCCCGCTTTCCCCGTTTTGTCATGAAAAAGCCCATCACGGATGAAGTCCAAGCGCTCAAACAAAAACTAGCTGATACCGAAGCAGCTTTGAAACAAGAACGGTTAAAGAAT
>NZ_FOLQ01000043.1 GCF_900112365.1 Spirosoma endophyticum
GTTTCATCCTATGACCCAAGGAAAGATCGAACGTTACCATCGCTCGATGAAGAACGTTCTGTTGTTGGAACACTACTACAGTCCGGATGAACTAAGAACTCGCCTAACGGAGTGGGTAGACTATTATAATCATCAACGGTACCATGAATCACTGGACAACGTACGGCCAGCCGATGCTTACTGGGGCCGCCAGGATCAGATCTTGGCCGAACGGCAAAAAACTAAGCAGCTAAGTTTGTCTCAACGCCGGAAAAGTCATATTTTTCAGCGAGCCCAAAGTGGCTAAAACCATCTCTTCTCTTTTCACCCGCATCTGTCCACTTTTACTTGACGACGTACAGCCGCCCCTGGCTTTCCAATAGCCGGTAACGAATCCAACAGAACGAAGGATTGATTTATATCATCCGGGTATTGATACAGGCGAACGGTACCGTTATCGGCCGCTACCAATAGCTCATTTTTCTGATCCCCATTTACATCGGCGACCACCAGCGATCGGGCTTTGGCATACCCGTAATCATCCCGCGTAAATCCACCCACCGTTTGATTCTGTAGTTGGAAAACAGGCGTTGTAGCACTGCCCGCATTGCGATAAAACTGAATCGTTCCCAGGCTGGCGTTGCTGATCAACAGGTCAGCCCGGCCGTCCCGATCGACATCCGAGACGGTTAGCAGATCCGCCGGGCTCAAAAGATCGCGGGTTGGCCAGCGAATGGCTGAGGATAAGTTCAGTTGTACCCCCCTGCCTAAGGGAGCGGTATTGACCCAAACACGCACCTCTACTTCGCTCGTACTGACGCCCATCACGACCAGGTCTAGGCTACCGTTGTTGTCTAGGTCAGCGAAGGAAGGGACTGGATGGGTCAATTGAAGGGATTGCCCCATACCCAGGTAATCGGTGGTCACCAGCCTAAAGGCCGGCCGCTGAGTAGTACCCGTATTCTCGAAATGCCATAAACTGGCACGTCGACTCGTTCCGGTGCCTGATCCGGCGAAGCCGACCAGCAGGTCCAGATCCCCATCGCCATCCAAATCGGCCAGCGCCGGGGCGGCCCGCTCACCCAGATCCAACATGTCGGCCTGGAGAAAATCCTTCTGAATCAACTGAAAGTCAGGTTTCTGATTAGAGCCGGTATTTTTATACAACCAGGACGACGCCTGAAAGTCGAACACGCCATTCGCATTGGCGCTTACATTGGGCGATGCCAGCAGATCCTTTACGCCATCCCCGTCCACATCCGCCCAGAAGGTCGCCGGAAAGGCCGGAAACAGAATGGGCGAACGGGCCGGAAATAACGAGTCATAACTGGTGAAGTTGGCATTGACATCGTTGGTGCCGGTGTTACGCAGGCGAGCCACATTTTCGCAACTCACAAAGCCAAACAGCATATCCTTCTTGCCATCGCCGTCCGTATCCAGCATCGTGATTGTATTGCCCGTGTGCAAAGGTCGACCACCACTGGGCATATTCATACTCCGCTGGTTGCCCAGTCGACCCGAACCATCCCCGCACACAAACCCGAACGTAAAATCATTGCAGTATTCTTTCTGAAAATGGCCCCAGCACAAATTCGGGTATCGTTTAAAATCCAGCCCACTCGGCAGGCCAGTCCGCTCCACGCTCATATTTTGGTGATAGGCAATTGAATTGCCACTGGAGTCGAAGGTAATAATATCAATATCCCCGTCCCCATCATAATCTACAATGGCGGGCATATCCGTCGAATAGATAAAGAGGGGATTTCGGCTGGTAAAGCCTTCACTCAGCAGGGGATCCGCCACCGGGGTAAAAACGGTTTTCCCGTTTGTCCCTTCGTTGTGGAAGACCCGTACCCCACCGGATGCTGATGTAAATAAATCGGCTCGATCATCCCCATCATAATCTACTAGAAGCATCCATGCATTTAGATGCGCTGGGAAGGTCGTTTCATACTCGGGCGCATATTGCCATACGATCCCACTACCCGTTGGGCTATCGGTCGCGATAAACGTACTGACTTTGCCTGTTGTTCGGTCGAAAACCGCCAGGTCATCACGGGTATCTGTATTTAAGCGTAGCGTTGAATATTGTGGGGCGTTTAGGCCCCCCGCCCACGGATTTGTTAGTTGTCGGCCTTCGATTTGAACAGGGGGCGTCTGATCGTAGTGGAACGAAAAGGGATTGGTTATCTGAGCTTTAACCGAAATAACGCTCAAAAAAAGCAGGACAGAAACCGTTTTTTTCATGACTCGCCACGCATCATACAATCTAAACGAATTCTCCACTTTAACCAATTCATCATACAGGATTTTCTCTTCCCTTTTCTAAACGACAATTCGGCCTGTTTTCGGGGCTTGTATAGAGGGTGTCTTGAACCCATGAAAGTGAGCTAGTGAAATTTAAGTTTTTACTCTATTTTTCACTGGCTCACTTTCATGGGTTAAGGACACCTTAGCCTGGGCCCGGCCTCGGGTAAGCTAGTCAGCGAACTAATTGACCAACGTGTATCCAGTATGGATATTTCGGCGTTTCGTCCCGAACGCTTTGCCTAGGAATACTAATCAACGAATACATTCACAAGGGTTGACTGATGACGGTGATTTACCTGACTTCGGTACGTGGTTGACCCACCCACTTGGCTAAGGATACGCCCTTCCTGTTAACCATTCATTTCTTACCCATGGCTGTTCCTACTGCCCCTCCACAAACCGATTCATCAACCGTTGGTTTTTTTAGCCTTCCCGTCCTTGTAGCCGCTCTTGGCTATTTCGTCGATATTTATGATTTACTCCTGTTCGGTATTGTGCGCGTGCCTAGTCTGAGCGATCTCGGCCTGAGTACCGACCAAATTTCAACCGTCGGCTCTATCATCCTCAACTGGCAAATGGGGGGTCTTTTGCTGGGTGGGATTCTGTGGGGCGTATTGGGTGATAAAAAAGGAAGGTTATCCGTATTGTTCGGAAGTATCCTTACCTATTCTCTGGCTAACATTGCCTGTGGCTTTATCAAAAACGTTACGTTCATGGATCCAGTCACCTACTATGCCCTGATGCGTTTTGTAGCGGGCATAGGCCTTGCCGGTGAGTTAGGTGCCGGTATTACGCTGGTCAGCGAGATTTTGCCAACCGAGAAGCGCGCCATTGGCACTTCACTGGTGGCTGGAGTTGGTCTGTTTGGGGCCGTAGTCGCCTATTTTACCGTTAAGCTATTCGATTGGCAACTGGCATTTTTAATAGGTGGGGGTTTAGGCATTGGTCTACTGTTGCTCCGTATCGGCGTAGTAGAGTCGGGCATGTTCACGAGCATAACGGAGCAGAATCATATCCGCCGGGGTAATTTCTTATCCTTTTTCACAAACCGGAACCGGTTAAGCCGTTACCTCAAGTGCATTACCATCGGCTTGCCAACCTGGTTCGTGATTGGTATTCTGGCAACGTTCAGCAATGAATTTGGAACGGCATTAGGGATTGCTGAAGAAGTTCAACCCGGTATAGCTATTATGTGGTGTTATGTTGGTCTGGCCTTTGGCGATCTGGCCAGCGGTTTTATTAGTCAATCCATGGCTTCGCGCCGGAAAGCAGTTGCCCTGCTCATGGGCATTGCTTTGCTGTTTAGTATTATTTACTTGTATTTTGGCGTCAAAAGTGCCTCCCTTCTCTATATCCTATGTCTGGCCATGGGCTTTGGCATTGGCTACTGGGCTATGTTCGTTACCATCGGTGCCGAGCAATTCGGTACCAACTTACGCGCTACAGCTGCCACAACAGTTCCGAATATGGTCCGCGGATTAGTTATTCCGATGACACTGACCTATCAGGCGCTTAAACCTTCGCTGAATATTATCAATGCTGGGGCACTTGTCGGCTTCTTCTGCTTCTTGCTGGGTTTCTATGCCATCCTAACGATTCCTGAAACCCATGGTCGGGATCTTGATTTTTTGGAAGACTGAGCTTCGACCGTACTTATTAGTTTCCAGTCTATACCTGCACCAATCTAATTGTCCAATCAGATTGGTGCCATCAAGCTAAAGTGGACTATACAGGAAATATCCTATTTCTATCAACATGAATTTCAAAGGAGCTGTCATGTATTTTTTACAAAAAATACAATTTAGTAATTCTTTATTTTCGTTCACGAAAACCCTTGGACCGATGAACGCTTGTCATACTTCAAGAAGATAGTTAGTCATTTATCTTAAAAATTAGAAAACATTCGCTAGACCGTTATCTTTTTTAATCGCATCTATGAAAAATACCAATAATTGATAAAGAACTTAGAAGCGTATTTACTGGCATTGTTATACTATTATTTCATCTTCTATATAAATCAGTAATACAATCGTATCTATTCCAGCAGTTTCATTTTCATCTACTAATCCTACGAACATGTGAGTCAGTAGATGCTAGCCGGCTTACTCCTAAAATGAAAGAACAGGCTTTGCCGCCTATTCTCTCTTTACTACGTTGGGACAGATCTCGATGGGATTAACTGCGCTTGACGTTGACTGCATTCAAGCCCTTTTTGCCCTGTTCGACATTGTACGTTACTTTGTCATTCTCCCGGAGTTCTTCGCTGGTAGCTGATATGTGAACAAATACATCTTCACCCCCATCATCGGGTTTGATAAAGCCGAAGCCTTTACTCTCATTAAAAAATTTGACGCTTCCTGTAGGCATTGTACTAAAATTAAAGTTTGGCCCAAGGACGACAGAAATAGCCAATTTACCAAAACAAGGTCATCTGGACTGGCTACCAAAAGGTAGCCAGTCCAGATGACCTTGTTTTGTCCAGTAAAAGGTAGCCAGTTCATTCTTGCTATGCACGGATTGGCAAGACAAAGTTTCAGCAGTGGCCCTATTGAAACTTTTGCAGATAAAATTTTTCAGAAAAGTACTATGTGCTGTATACTTCGGATAAGTCGTTTCAGCTACCCGTCTGTTTTCGGCCTTTGCATGCGTTTGATTGACCCTTGGTGCCTTGGTTACCAACGACTACAGTATTAAAAATCTTAGCCACGTTAATAGATCAACTATCGTTTATGATGCTGCTTCCTGGTTCGTTTCGGTAGCTTCGCTATCCGATGAGTTTATAGGTGTTTTATCCGCCAGGGTTTGCGCGTAAAAAGCCTCCAACTCGGTCATACGATTGAGCATGGCCATAGGTACCAAGGCCGCCACTTTCTTTTCCCCTTTAGTTAGTACAAAAGCTTTTTCCGCATAATACGTCTGGTTAATATATTCACCCACCTGACGCCGAAATTCGTTCATCGTTAAATTCTCCATAATAGACATGCATGTTTTTGTAAACATGCATAAAACGTGTTAAAAATCAAATGCTTTAGATAGATATTTAAACGTTTTAGTCATAATTTCTAGATTTATAATAACATATTAAGTGTACTTGCGGAGGTTTAATCGATTTATCTATTCTAACTTATTGTATTAATTTTACTATTTCTTAAATGTATGTTTACTATTGATAAGTAAACATTATCGATAGTAAACATAAAATCATACCTTTAGCGCAAATCCATCTGAATCAACTTAATGGCGATTCGCTGAATGGATCATAATTAGTAGAAGAGATGAAGAGCGAAAACATACCATTGTCACCAACCGTCCATACTGACTCTTTATCGCTGGTTCCCTTGCCTACTGTGGGGGATGAGCAGCAAAAGTATCTATTGAAAGGATTACAGGGAGCCGCTAACACCGAGCGGGCTTACCGGGCCGATCTAGAGCACTATCGAGGATGGTGTCAGCAGCAGGGAGTGACGGCGCTACCCGCCACACCCGCCGTGCTGGGTCAGTACGTATCAGCCTTGGCTCCGCATCGCAAGTGGGCGACGATCGCCCGCCGGCTGTCAGCCGTTCGCAAGTGGCACGAACTGCGTGAAATTCCCAGCCCCGTAGATGATCGCTGGCTGAAAGCAACCCTGAAGGGTATTCAGCGCGAACACGGTACGCATGCTGAGCAGGCACCCGCCTTTGGAGCGAATCAGTTAAAGGGGATCTTGCGCGAGATCGTGACGGAGAGTAAGGGCGTACCCCGCTTTTCCCCTCTGCGTGATAAAGTGGTACTGCTGCTAGGGTTTACGGGGGCCTTCCGCCGCTCCGAGCTAGTGGCGCTCAATGTCGAGCAGCTTCACTTTTCAGACGACGGTGTGGTAATCACCTACTTCGGTAGTAAAACCAACCAGACCGGTCAGCGGGAAGAAAAAGCGCTGTTCTACAGTCCTGACAGCCAAATCTGTCCGGTGCGCACGCTGCAAAAGTGGGTTGCCCTGTTGGAGCGAACGAAAGGACCTTTACTGGTGCGCATCCGAAAGGGGAATGAACTGACCCAGGAGCGCCTGACCGACCAGTCGATTGGCGCCATTGTCAAGAAACACGTGGGAAAACGATACTCCGCCCACTCGATGCGGGCTTCGTTTGTGACGACAGCCAAACTCAACGGAGCGGATGACTCGGAGGTCATGCAGCAGACTAAGCACAAGACTAGTGCTATGATACGTCGCTATACCCGGCTGGATTCGATCAAGCAGCATAACGCGGCCAAAAAGCTGGGTTGGTGATGAACGTTGAGTTCGTCCGTAGGCCTTTATCAGGCGAAAAAAAGGGCGGATTTGTAAGGTAGACATGAATAATCCCTCGCAACTATTTACATTAGTAAACCCTTTAGTAAACGCGATTTTATACGACAATTGTTGAGGATAAGTATCTGATAGATAGAATATTACATACCCTAGATTGGGATTTTACCCCAAATTTGTCGTTAACCCCCACATACATGCTTTACTAGTAAAGAAGCAACCTCTGCCATGTAATCAGGCCAAGTTTCTGAATCATTGACCAACTCAACTTCCCATTCCGGAAGATAATTACTGATTCGTAAAAGGGCTTCGGTAAAAATCAGGTCAATTAAATGATGAGGGGATTGCTCCACCCTCTGACTAATCCTTATAGACTCATTTAAAATTGTAGTTCCTGTAAATAAGGCAGGTTCCATAAGTGGGTTTGTCTTGAATCAATATTCCTGCTCGGAGGATTGATCGAATAAGGGTGCGGGCTTTGGCTTGGTCCGTCTCCGGGAAACCGCGCTCAGCGGTTCAATAATGGGCTGACCGTTTAGGGTCGATGTCGATGTTTCGAACGACGCTATGCTATCCAATTCGGGACGAATACGAGCGTACAAGGTGTAGAGACCAGCCTGCGATTTGAGCCCAAATCCGCCCAGGTACTTATCGATTTGTTTGCTTTGATACGGATGATCCCGCCTAATATGGTCCGTGTCAATAAAAATGATGTTATACCGTGGTTGATTGATAGTACCGGTTCTATCTTTCTGCGGATTGAGCATGTGCTCCTGCTCATTAGCAAAATCCCCCTCCTCATTCAAGATAAACTTGTAGTTGAGCGTAACATACTTATGCACCCTTTCGTAATTAGAGATGGCCATTTCAATCGTATCAACGTGAGCCATCAGCTCCTTCCAGGCTGTTTGTTCCGATTGCCAGAGCGCGATATTGGCTTTGGCCTGGGTCAGCTCCGATCCGGAGAGTTTATGCAGTTTGCTCCGCATCCGATCTTCTTTGGAACCCAGGTCATTGAGGTATAACTGGATCCGGGCAATTTTCTCATCCCTGGGTAGATCTTTATCTTTAATCACCCAGAATTTATGTTCTTTAAAGAAGCTCATTCGGACGGCGGGACGGCCATAATTGACGATTTTAATGGAACGGCAATCAAAATCCGTAAAGCGGGTGAAATACGGCTGGTAGGCCGCATCTACAAAATGAATGGTTCCAGTATCCGCCCAGTCGCCCTCAATGTCCCAGCTATCCCGGTCCGCCCGTAGTTTGGGAACCTGATTCATGATTTGGGTCAGATCCTGGAGCATGAGCGCGTAATAGGCCGCGTCATAGTGTTTTCTTTTCACCTGTGGCATACCAATTATCGAAATTTTGCCGAAACGTCACGGATCGCCGTTGCAGGCCCGGACTGTTTGTTTAGCTATTGCCTAATTACTTATTTACTTAGTAGAGGAGCTTAAAAAATCCAAATGGGCTTTTACGGATGAATTATTCTGACGGTCGGCCGTTGCCGCCACTTCTCTAATCCAGTTGCAATACGTAAGGCTCGTTGTACATCCTCCCAATATAAGCCGCTTTCGTAACCGTTGTTGAGCCGGTCACAGATTTCCAAGAAGTCGTTGGCTAATTCGAGTCGTCGCTGCTCCTTAGATTGCAGCTTATCTGGTTCGATGCTTGGATTGTCTACTGATTCCATTAAGGGTATAAGGCAATTTCCTAAGACAAATATCTATATATTAAGTTTCGTTTCAAACGAAACTTAATTATTTGTTACGAATGTACTTTACCGATTTCTCTTATTTTTTGATTCTTCTCCACGCTATTTTTTCTTTAGAAGCCGTTAAATCCATTATTTATAGGAATTTATAGTCTTTTTTTTTCTTACGAATGGATAAGATAGACAATAGGGGGTGATCAACGCGCTGATTGTTAGTATTTTACTAACCTTAATGCTTACAAATCCGCTACGTCACCTTACAAATCTGCTACGTCACCTTACAAATTCACTGCTTTTCCTTACAAATCCACTGCTTTTTTCCTTACAAATCCACTACTGTATCCTTACAAATCCGCTTCCTGTCAGGCGTTTATCCTTACAAATCCACTACGACTCTTACAAATCCGCTATTTTTTTCAATTGGCCTACGATTTGTACCAAAAACTATTCTTTTTTGCCTTATAATCAATAGGTTACCAGCCCAATGTTCGTAATTATCAGCCAATACCCTTACAAATTTGCTCTGTTTGAGAGACGTTTGACGCGATCAATTTCGTGTAGTGAAATGGCCTGGTTCCCCTGTCATTTCACTTATTTATACATGGCAAAAATTTGTATTTTATTTTATTAGTTGGATTTGAAATATTTCTCAAATTAAATTATGGTCTGGTTAATGGCGCTGGGTGGGTGACCCTTACAAATCCGCTACAATAAATACGTTCCAACCCTTACAAATCCGCTACTGTTTTAGCCAGATATACCCAGTAAAAACTGGGCTTAGGCGTCTAGAAGCCCATTAATCTACTACCCTTCAAGCTATAGGTAGCGTTTTAGTAGGACTGTCTACAAGAAGAAGACTAGGCAAGAGAAAACGTAATTTTTGAAATAGCAAAGCCATAGTAAACTGTTTTTATATATCAATAGGCATACGTACCCAAATTTCTATCCTTACATTACCAGTACACTTGTAATCTTGCTGTCAACTAGTACATTTGTCTACTAGTCAGTACCAAAGACCTTGTTTTTTAAGGCTGATGGGTGCCTACACGTTTTAAAACATGGATAAGCCAATGGAATCCTCCAGTCTTCCCGCTCGTTCTTCCAGAAATGCGGCCCGAAAAGGAAGGCATCAACAGGTCACCCAAGAGAATAATCAATTAGCTATTGATTTCTATAGCGAGACCGTCAAAAAGTCGAACACGAAAAGTCAATCGTTCGAGTTGCACTCGGCTCAGACCAACGAGATGATCGTCAAATCGATTGTTCGGGAGCCCATGCGCTTATTACATGCGCTTATGCATCTGACCGTACTGGAACGTCGATTGTACTGGTTGGTATTGAATCAGATCCGAAACATTCAATATCGAAACCCGGACCAGGTTAAGCCCTATGGCGCGTTGACCTTTTATTTTCATTCGTCAGACATTATTGCCAATGACGTGAAATGGAGCGTAACCTATATCAAGGACATAATAAAACTGTTGGGTAAGCGCGCCGTTGACTGGGAGACAGAGGAAGGTGTTTATACCCATTTAACCGTATTTCCTACCGCTCAATACATACGGGGCAAAGGCGTCATCATGTTGCAACTCCATCCGCTATTAATTCCAGGGTTTCTTGAGTTAGGAAATAACTTTGCGCAGTTTGAACTGTATGCAGCTCTGAAACTAACCAGCGAATACGCCCAGTTACTGTATTCGTATTTATCCCGACATGCCTGGCGGGGAAAGTGGGTGATTGATTTGAATGCGTTTAAAGAAATCATGGGGGCCACCAGTAAGTCCTACGAAGAGTTCTCCAACATCCGCATTCGGATTTTAGAGCCTGCTATGGAGCAGATTAGCAAATTCACGGATTTGGACGTATCGTACGTCACCATGGGAGTGGGTCGAAAAGTCAGTTCGTTGGAGTTTACGATAGCGTTTAAAGAGGTAAATTCTTTGGAAGCTAGCCGGGAAATAGAAGAGACATCTAAACACAAGTTGAAGGAAGCCTTGGAGACGGTGGCTAATTACACCCTGGAAGAGAAGCAGATTTTTGCGCACGCGAGTCTACGGGATTATTACAGCCAGTTTACGGCCGATGAAAAGCATCAAATACTGAATACACCCGAGTTTTTAAACCGCTTTTGTATCGCTGAATGCTACATTAGTTCGGGTCAGGTGGGCCGGGACAAGCACGATGCGTATATGCGAAAGAGCGTCTTCTTTCCGACAGGTGCCAATCAGTTACCCGCTCCGAATAGCGCCAAGAAAGGAAAGAATTAGGCACCTTGTTGCTATGGGTAGCTAGCGGTTTGGTCGATGTATTTTATGAAGTTTACCTAAGCGCTACACTGAAAGTACATGTACCAGAACCAAGTTCAGCGTTGCCACCCAAAGACCTACTTGATGAGTCTTCCGTACAAATCGTGGCGACGAAAAAAATTACACGACAACGTGAACCGGGTCCCCTACAGCTACCTATGAGACGCCGTGCTTTCTGATGAAGCGACGTGTGGCGGGTCCGTTTTACCGCTTGGCCCTACCGGAAAATCTGCTTTCTTTGTTTTCTTTACCTGACCTCACTCCATGAAAAAGCAACGACTCTACTTCCTTATCGGCTTTACCCTGTTAGCTGGTACGGTGCCCCAGCTCGCCAACGCCCAGGTCATTACGGCTCTGCAAATCGATGATGTCGTACAACGTACGCGATCCACCTTTGATGTACCGGGCATTGCCGTCGCCATCGTTAAGGATGGGAAAGTGATCCACGCCAAAGGCTACGGCGTACGCTCATTGAAAACTAAGGAAAAGGTCGATGAGCACACCCTGTTTGGCATTGCCTCCAACAGTAAAGCCTTTACGGCTGCGGCCCTGGGTATGCTCATGGATGAGGGAAAACTCAACTGGGACGACAAGGTGATTGACTACATACCCGAGTTTAGACTGTACAATGCCTATGTCACCGAAGCGTTTACCATCCGGGATTTACTGACCCACCGAAGTGGGCTAGGCCTGGGGGCGGGCGATCTGATGTTCTGGCCCGATTCGAGTACGTTTACCATGAAAGACGTTATTCATAACCTCCGCTACCTGAAACCCGTTTCGGGCTTTCGCACCAAGTATGACTATGACAACCTGCTGTATATGGTAGCCGGTGAAGTGATCGAACGGGTAAGTGGCCAAAGCTGGGAAGCATTCATCGAAGAACGCATCATGAAACCGCTCCAGATGACGCGCAGTGCTGGCACCTATAGCCGATTGACGGATAAAGTGAATGTTATTGATGCCCATGCCCCGGTTAACGGGACCGTACAGGTGATTAGCCGGGATAGGTTCCGCTTTGGCAATTCGGCGGGGGGGATTAACTCCAGCGTAGCCGATATGAGCAAATGGGTCATCGCCCAGTTAAATGGGGGTAAATATGGGGCAAACCTCAACAACCAGTTATTCAGCGAGAAAGTCCAGGCCGATATGTGGAGCCCGCAAACAATCCAGCCCGTAAGCCCTACCCCTACACCCCCCTATATGACGCATTTTGCCGCTTACGGACTCGGCTGGGGCTTAAGCGATGTAAAGGGCTACAAACAAGTGTCGCATACGGGTGGCCTGGCAGGCATGGTGACCCAGGTAACCCTACTGCCCGAACTCCGGTTGGGCATCATTGTCTTCACGAATCAGCAATCCGGTGCCGCCTTCAGCGCCGTGACCAACACCATCAAAGACAGTTATTTAGGGCTTCCACCCACCGATTGGGTGAAGGTGTACAGCGACCGGGTGAAAAAAAGTCAGGATGAAGCCAATAAAATCACGAAAGAGACGTGGGACACGATCGAAAAGCAACAAAGAAGCAATATAGCCAAGGTTGACGGTTCGATCTATTCGGGTATCTATCGAGATAACTGGTTTGGCGATGTAGAGATTAGTCAGAAAGCCGGTAAACTGTGGTTCCACGCATTACGGTCGCCCAAGCTGACGGGCGAACTTTTTTTTTACAAAAACAATACGTTCATCGTCAAGTGGAACAACCGCAGCTTCGATGCCGATGCCTACGTGACCTTTCAGCCCGATGAAACCATGAAACCCGCCTCCATTAACATGAAGCCGATTTCTCCCCTAACCGACTTTAGTTTCGATTTTCAGGATCTGGATTTGAAACGGGTTAAGCAATAAAGCCGACGCAGGGGTTACTGACAAGTTGGGGACAGTATCCCAACGAAACCTACCTACTAAAACCTTCAGACGACGATAAATCATAGGGCACAGCCAGACAAAGAGACGGCCGGCCGCTGCCGCCGGGCCAACGCTTTGGCAAACTTGGGTAAATCTAGAAAAAGGGATCAAATTCACGGTCGGCCGCTGCCGTCACTTGAGTTTGTTTTGCCTTTTTAGCGGAAAATTCATGGCCTGCCTTTGAGAAAGCCATCGCAGGGATAGACCTTATTGGCAACTCCTGAACTTATTCTCAAATAAGACTCTATAACTGAGAAGCCTTCATTATGGTAAACGGTCCCCCGTGGCGGTCGGGGATTTGTCGCTCCAGCGGCTTGGCTGTTTAGTTGGTTATCTCTAAAGTCCCCCTCTCCATTCACCCCTTTTTCTTGTTATTCATCCCCGTTGCTTGCAAAACCCTGATAAGATAAGCATGTTTGCCGGTGATCTGTCAGCTACCCAACAGGGGCCATTAACAACCATGCTTTACAATTCCTTTTTAGTGGTTCATATTATCGCCGGCAGTATTGGCTTGCTGACGGGGCCCCTGGCCATTGCCGTCAAAAAAGGGGGGCTAGCCCACCGCCGCCTCGGTATTGCCTTCTACTATGCCATGCTGGTGGTGGCTAGCTCAGCCCTGGTACTGGCCATCTTGCACCACATCCCGTTTCTGTTTGCGGTGGGTATTTTCAGCGGCTACATGAACATTACCGGCTACGCCATCCTGCGCCAAAAACGCCAGGGATTGCTCAATCAAACCGGTCTACTAGAGCGAGCGACATCCGTTTTGATGCTGTTATTCAGTCTTTACTTCCTGGGCTACGGAATTTACATTCTTTTTCAGCGCGATTATTTTGGGGTGGTCTTCATCTTTTTCGCTCAAAGTTCGTTTCGCATGTTGTGGCAGGATTGGCACTTATTCAAACAACAGGGGGTAGCGCCATCTACCTGGTTACTGGTTCACCTGACGCGCATGGTCGGTACCAGTATTGCCGCTTACACAGCTTTTCTGGTCGTCAACAGCTCATCTAGAGTGAGCTTAATGGGCTGGTTTCTGCCGACCCTGCTGGGTGTTCCCATTATCGTGTACTGGAGCCGAAGGGTAACCAAAAAAAGAGCCCTATAATTGATCGATAGGGGAATGATTTTACCTCGTCCGCTTCTCGAGTACGATTTGTTTCAAAAAACGTTCCCCCTTGAAACTAAGGAGCTATCATGTAGGTGCTCCTTGAATCGAGCGTTTAATGGGAAAGCCTGTTTTAATACCTGTCAAGTGGTACCGCACCGGCGGACCGGCCACCGCGGTACCATCCGTATTATATGAAAAGACCCTTCCTTACCCCATTAACACCAGTCACCGATTTTTTAGCCTACTACTGGCTAAAGCAAGAACTAGTTGATTTCTGTCGAGCGCATGGGCTTAAAACAACGGGGAGTAAAGTAGCCATTACGGATCGTATTGCGCAGTGGCTGCGAACGGGACAGCCACCCTTGGAGCCTATTACATCCAAGCGCAAACCAGGCTCGGCAGGTCCCCTTTTGGTCGCTCTGGATGCTCCCATCACGACCCGCTACACCAGTGGCAACGCTGTCCGGGCTTTCTTTACATTGGTGATTGGCCCCCACTTTCATTTTACGGTCGGGCTGATGAAGTTCTGTAAGGAAAACCCAACCAAAACGTTTGGCGATGCGGTGCAGTATTGGCAAGCGGAACAGCTGCGGAAAGTCGACACCTCGTTGCGCTCCGAGATAGGGCCTCAATTTGAATACAATCAGTACATTCGCGATTTCCGGGCTGATAACCCGGGGGCATCTTTACCGGAAGCCATTGCTTGCTGGAAGATAAAACGGAGTAAGCGGGGTGATAATCGCTATTCTCGAGCGGATCTGACATCGACACTCGATGAGTAGAACTTGTAACTTGTCTTCCTGGTCAAGTTCGTGCAAAGCCCACTTAAAGAAGCACCTACATTACTTCTCCTTCATCTTAGGAGTGTATAGTTAAGACAGCAATTTTTTAATCTCTGTCCAACACAATCCGTAGCATACGACTAAATCCAACCTTACTATCTTTTTTGAGGTCCTACTTGAGGATGAACTAATCTGCGGAAGTATGAAAAATATTGTTTTATGTTTATGGGTACTCATGGCTTTTGGAATCACAAGTTGTCATAAAACAGCCGAGGTCGATCCTATAATCGATTCGGAAGGCGACCCCTTAAAAGAACACACCCAAAATCCGCAACAAGCAAGGATGTGGTTAGCCGGTAAGTGGAAGCTTATAAAGGTCTCTGTCATGACTCCGAACCCTACTGTACCTAATGTAGAACTTATTATCGACGAGACCCAGATTAGTCTTGTACAAGACGGTGTCCAGAGCGACAAAGTTGATTATGAAATAGTAAAGACTGATTACGGTTTACTGATCAAAACCAATGCTCAACCTAGAGCAGACAATTGGTATATCCGTAATCCCGGATTATATCTAAATCAGAATCGAATGTATTTAGATTTAGGCAGGGCTCAAGATTTGCCTGCTTATGAGTTTAGCAGAGCGAATTAACTCAGCTTAATTGAAAGTAATTGAGAGTAATAGCTATGCAGCACTTGTAAATACTCTGAAAATAATTCATTTACATAATGTGAGTGGCTGTTGCAAAACTCTGAAGAGGATTGATTAGGCTCATATATTGGGCCTGATTCAACCAAATTTTGCTCGGAAACAGGAGGCTGAAACGGTCGATTCAGATCAGTACCGACTTTTGCAACAGCCACGTGAGTTATACAACAGGCCTTTAAAAAGTACCATATTTAGCCACTCTAATTAGTGACCAGACATTGTGTTTTATTGAGGAAGGCAATAGGAAGCCCAGGTTCATATTTGGCGAAAAAGCATAATTAACAGGTTCCATAATGATTGATTTGGCTTTATTTCACTTGGTGCTCGACCTTCTTGGTTAAGCAAAGTTCTATACTGTCTGAGATTTGCTTTATTGCCTAACTGAGGTTTTTTCATGGCGAAGTCGCTGTAAAAGTTATACTCTGGTTATGTGCCAGTTAGACATTATGTTCTAAATTTTTGTTTAAGAATACACACTATAATGTTAAACAAAATCTAGTGAAACTTGCGCTATTTATAGTAAGAGTTTGGGTCGCTGACCGCTGTATTTCGGGCTTGGATGGTCTTAACGGGGTTTAAAGGCTTAAAAGCATCAAAATTGGCCCGCTCCGGCACGGTCCGCCGTTGCGGTACCGGCTCTTACACGTACCTAAACGGCAAAATTATTAACTGCTATAAAACGAACGGCAAAAGCATATATTTGCTTGTAAATCGCTAATAAGGAGATAGTTAAATGCGCTTGGTGGTGGAGTACGGCAACGGCCGACCGTCTCAACTGTTTTAGTTACCCCCTTGTTCTCATTTAAACCACTTGATGGCTATGGCAGACGATAAGAAGAACACCGGACCCGCTGATGATAAGCGAGTCAATGTCCACGAAGATTATGAGGTAGCTTACTGGACCAAGAAATTTGGCTGTACGAAGGCTCAATTAGTGACTGCGGTTGAGGCAGTAGGAGTAATAGCGACCGACGTACAGAAATACTTAAGTCGCTAACTTTTATTAACCGAATAGCCGGTGCCAGAAAGACTTTTTGCCTGGCTTCGGCATCGGGTTAGTCAGGGTTTTAATCATTCGGGTAAGCTGGTCGATCGGATTCTGTATATCGACTGAGGCAGCTGGTAACTGAGTTTGGGTAAGCTAGCCTTGCGCGCATCTGCGGAGTGAGCCCTGCCGGGGACGACATCTCACCAGGGATAGTCTACCCTGTACAACTGTACGTAGCCCCAAATTGATAGCTTGAAGCCAGGTGGGATTTTTATTATGCATGAATTATCATAGGATTGCCATAAAGGGCTCTTCTGCTGGAGGGGTCCTTTTTCGTGTCCTACGGCCACGGGATTTTTCTGAGGCATGGACCACCCCAGCTGTACACAAAAAAGGAGCTCAAAAAATTTCAAGCTCCTTTAACCAACCTAATCTTCAGATGGCTTATCTAAGACTAGATAGTTTCATCTATAAGTACAGTGGGCGTATAGGTAGTTGTATACCCTTGCTTAATCGATAAATGTTTGTTATTCTTTTTAAAGTACAATTGGGGTGGTCTATGTCTAAGAAAAATCTTGGTGTTTGGGTCGGACCCGCGCCCGGGCAACGCCCCGAGTCTATAAACGCGTCGCACACTCCGCATAACAGGGAAAAAGTACAATGCCTGACTGCTGATTAAAGTAGCCAGGCATTGTACTTTCTGGAGAGCTGTTGTATAACTGATGTGGCTGTTGCAAAAGGAAATGGTTCGTTCAGGAAGTCGAGTAGTATCCAAGATATGGGACTAATTTGAGTTAGAAAACCGTTGTCAAAAGACTTAAAAATGGGTCGGTTCAGACTTTTGCAACAGTCACTGATTTTATGTAAAGGATATAAAGTAAGAAATTTAAATCCGTGAGGTTGATAATTGTATTGGTTTATTACAAAAATCACTGGCTTCGAATTGAGGTGATAGTTATAATATTGGTGGGCCTGGGTGTGTACTGACTACACGTTTCATCGAGTTGATAACGGAGCCATACCTGTGTACCTGCTTTATCATAGGGCTCGGCTATGGATTTCGATAGAAAGTGTTCATTGTTAATGACCAACTCATAATTAAAGTTACAACCAGCATATGGAGGGGATACACTACCCAAAATGGTCGCTTTAACCTCCGGCTTGACAGCTTCCTTATGGCATCCCCCTAGAAAACCCACTAAGGCTAAGTATCCAATTATCTTTCTCATACCAGTCAATTTGTGGTTAGACCGATAATGAAGCGTTTTAGTTGGAATTTGCTGTTATATAAGTGGCGTGGCTGTTGCAAAAGTCGCTAACCCCTAATCGGGGCTCCATAAATAGCCCATTTTTGAGCTATTCATTAACCCGAAATTAGCTGGTCAGCTGAGTATCTTGTCCCTATCCCAGACTTTTAACACAGTTCATAAGATCTCATATGCAACTTGACTAAGAAATTTACCATTTTCTTGCCTGCTATTTAAGCAGCTATCTTCCAAAACTTTTCCCCGTTTCGACCCGCTATTCCTGTCAAACTGGCCACTCCTAATCAAGGACAGCTCGTTGGCTTGTGGGCATCGAACGAAATAAAAAAATTGATCCAGGTCAACCGGGCCAGCCGGAAAAACAGGGGCGTCAAGAGGATAATTAAGCCGATCAATACCCCTAGAAAATAACTCAGGTCCCACTCTAGTGCCACCTCCATCACCAGAAAACAGCCCACAATCAACGCCGTATAGTAGGCATAACTCACGTACAAAGCCCCCGTGTAGTAGCCCGGCTCTTTTTCAAAGCGCTCCCCACAGCAGGCACACTGGGGATTCATCTGATCAAATCGCTTCAGGTTGTAGGCATTATTGACCGCAAAAAAGTTACCCCGTTGACATCGGGGGCATTTATTGAAAAAAATGCTGTAAAGTTTGGTGCCTTTTCCCATGGTGTTCGAAGCGAGTTGAACCAAGCCGATGCTGATAAACCGCTTGTTCAAGCGTGGTTGGTTGCCCCCTCTACCCAATAATCGAGCACTTTGTTTAGCAACGCCTAGTTCAAACCAGTAGCTAACAGTTTTCTTGGCGTGTGGTCAAGGAAGTAGGAGCGATTTTGATGGCGTACTAGAAGCCCTACCGTGAACAAGGTACCCAGGCATAGATTTAGTCAGGCTTTAAAAATCGGATAAGCTACTTTGCACTTTTCCACGCATTCGCACAAGGGAGTTAACCTGTTGGTGAACGCTTTTAGGGCCATCAGGTTTCGGCTGAAACGGTGGTTTCACTTCACCTAGTCGTTCACGTATACTACGGATAGTTGTTGACAGTTAGTAAAAAAAGCTGTCTTTTGAAATACCCATTTCTTGGTGCGTATGCTACGTATTGCCTTGGAAAGATATTATAAAAAGCATATTATCAATAAACGCTCTGTTGTTGTTACAGCTTATGCAATGGCGGATCAAGTTTTACTTACCGAAAAGACAAAATAAACCCAAGTGACGGCAGCGGCCGACCGTAAATTTGGCGGCCGCCGCTGCGCCAAGCCGCTGGAGCGGTCCGTTTCTTAGATTTACCCAATTACTGGAGCGGAAGTAAAATTAAGTTAGCACTTCCTTTCCTTTTGAGGGAAGCGGTTGAGGCTTCCACCCCATCGATCTATAAAGAAGACATAGGCATGTTTATCCGAAAGAGCTACGCTGAAATGACACTTGATGAACTAGTGTCGGAAGAAAAAAAGATGACCGCCCAGAAAATCCCGTTTGCCTTGTTTGTTGGTCTCTTGGTTGGCTTTGCCATTTGGTCAGCCACCCATAAAGGCGGTTTTATGGTGACCTCTATTTTGCTAATTGGTGCTCTTTTAGCGGGTAGTGTGTACTCGAAAAATTTGAAAAGTGTTCAAGCGGAAATAAGCCGCAGAAACACGGTCAGTTAACTTCTTACGCATGGTATACAGCTTATCCCAACAAGCTAACGCTAAGTGCCCAGCCTCTCATCACGAGTGGTTGGGCACTTCGTTTTCCACCACGTAGAAATTAGCCCGTTTGTAGGTTGATATTTAGCGGGCAAATGCGCTATTTGTAAGCCCACAACTATCCCTTCTTCTTCTTATGAACCAGTTCTCCCAAATGAGCGTAGAGAAGCTTCAACAACAAGCCAAAACAATCAAACTAGTTACAGGTATGCTGGCTGGAATGCTGGCTGTGCTTCTTGTGATGGCCATACTACTATCCATCAAAAAAGGATTTAGCCCCCTAGTTGTAGTCCCCTTCGCTCTACTACCTATTGTGATTATCAACGTGAATAGTTTAAAGCAGATCAAGAAGGAACTCGAATCGAGAGGAAAAGCGATTTAAAGGCAATACACAGTTTTTATAGTAAACGCCCAGTTACTATGAAGTAGTTGGGCGTTTGCTATAACGCCCCAACATGAGGTGTATGAGATTTTTCTGTCCATAATTAGGGCGTTTAATTGGAGGCGTATGCTAGGGGTAGTGGTTGACGGATATTAAATTCAGTTGTCCCAAGAAACGCTCCTACCTGAGACGAGTGCGAATTACTTTTAATAAATAGGGCGTTTTGCCCCTATGTCTGGTTCTAATTTGCAGGGCGGTGAATTTCATTAATTGCCATGCATAAAAGGGGGCAAGCCGTCTTTGCCGTTGTTGGGTTCATGGCCGAAAATCGCGTCGACCAGCTAGCAACTAACGAGTGTTGCTGAGCTTGATTAGTTACAGTCGACCGGCTTCACTACTGACATACCGCTGTCACTCCCCTGGCTTTTCTTTGTGTTGTTAATCAATCGACAACTTTAACTAAGAGCAAGACATGGAAAACACAGTGCAGCTTAGCCAAACATTGGATCAGATCATCTCATCCGAGCAACTTCTTGCCCATTGGCAGGGACACCGGGGACTCACCCGCCGGTTGATCGAAGCCTACCCCGAGGAACACTTCTTTTCCTACACCCTTGGCGGTATGCGACCTTGCTCGGCACTGATTGATGAAGTCCTGCAAATGGCTGACCAGAGCATGCAGGGCGTTGTTTCGGGCCAGTGGTCTTCAATTGGCGAGGGGTCGGAGGCATCTCCCAAAGCAACGACCAAGGAGCAGGTACTAGCCCAGTGGGATCGGGTGACCGAGGTGATTAATACCTATTGGCTCCAGATTCCACCCGCACGCTTCCAGGAAGTCGACAAGGCTTTTGGTCTCTATGAAGGGCCGATCTACTGGTTTCTTTTTTACCTGATCGATAATGAAATCCATCACCGGGGTCAGGCTTATGTTTATCTACGCACCCTGGGCGTAGAACCGCCTGCTTTCTGGGATCGCCCCCAAGCATAGTCTGCCAGTAAGTCCCCCCGGGGTAAGCCATTTTACAAAAGCCTTTGCCGCTATAAAGATTGGCAAAGGCTTTTTCGTATCGTGCTGGCGGCTATTCATCTCATGATACGTATTCTTCCAGAATGAGCTATTTTATTACTTGATGCATATAAAGGGCTGGGGTGGCTCGGCTTCCCCCTTGTGCTATTCTTAAAAAAGCCTCCTCAGTGCAAGCAAACATGGGTTTCATGAAACGGTACATTTCTTGGAAAGGAGAATTGTTTTTACCTTAACTTACTTTGACCACAGGCGAGGGCCTCTCACCAGAGGCTTATCGTCAATCACCCGTAAAGAGGTACGGCTGTTTTTAATGTGAAGAAAGTATCATTAGGATAAGCCCCGTCAGGATCAGCAGGGCCGCGACTATACGGACCATGTTGACCGGTTCGCCAAGCACAAAGATGCCAAGCAGGAAAGCGCCGATTGCTCCAATGCCTGTCCAAATCGTGTAGGCTGTGCCTAAGGGTAGCGTACGCATAGCTAGCGCTAGCAGGCCGAAGCTAGCCAGTAGGGCAACAACAGTAATCAAAGAGGGAACGGTCCGGGTAAAACCCGCTGACTGCTTCATAGAATAGGCCCAAACGACTTCTAATAAGCCGGCAAAAACGAGAAAGATCCAAGACATGGCATTGACCTTGTTAGGCCGGGCCGTCCCGAATCAGCATCCCATTATGGGGGAGGTCGTCCTCCTAGTTTGAGCATTTTCCCGGTGAAGGGAGGGTAAGCAAATGGACAACAAAAATAATGGTTCTTTTCATGTCAGTCAACTGCGCTTTTAATTCTTCCTAGTCAGTCGTTCGGTGACCATCACTTTACAAAATCTCCTTAAACCCTCGATTTGTGGGCGAAAATTGCCGGTTAACAAACCATTTCGCTTTTGCAATAGCCACTGCCAATAGGATATGTTACTAGAAGTAATAGACTAGATTTGATGTCCAAGTGCGATTTGGACTTGCAACAAAATACTGGACAAATCTTTAAGCAACATGTTGCAGTTGCCCATTATAATAGTCGAAAGGGGAAAGATAGCCTAACGATGAATGTCGCCGTTGACGATTGTACCAAATTTCAATATATTCAAAGACCGCCTGTTTAGCCATGGCTCGCGACTGGAAATTCTGCTGATAGACCAACTCTGACTTCAACGTCTTGAAAAAGCTTTCCGCCACGGCATTATCCCAGCAGTTACCTTTCCCACTCATGCTTTGCAATACCAACGGGTGTTTTTTGAGCAGTTTGGTAAAAGCATGACAGGCATACTGAACCCCTCGATCTGAATGAAAGATCAGGTTTCGTTCAATGGGCCGATTTTTTATCGCCATCTGCCAAGCTGGTATAGTTGTCTCAGCGGCCCTCATGGACTTACTTAAGGCCCAACCGATCACTTTTCGATCATACAAATCCATAATCATCGTCAGATAGATCCAACCTTCACCAGTACGGATATACGTCAGGTCCGAAAC
>NZ_FOLQ01000073.1 GCF_900112365.1 Spirosoma endophyticum
TAATCGGCAGCCCCTGAAAGCGAGAAAGTAACCGGGCTACCACCATCAAATTTTACTCTGGCCGTCCCGCCATCAACGGCATTAATAACGAACTGACCCTTGCTGACCCTTAGTTGTATATCGGTTGCTCCTTTGTTCTTACGAACAATCAGTGTGGCAACAGAGCTACCATTGTATGGAAATTTAAAGTTTAGCAAATCACTGGCCGCTATTGCTGCGGTATGTACTTTACTCCCCATTTTGTCTTCGCCGTCGTAATAATCCCATTTGCTGGCTGGTTTCACAGGTTCAGCAGCAATGCCTGAACTTGTATCTACAGAACTTATATTAATTGGCTCTACAATAGATTGCACCCCTTCAACACATTTTTGATTTTCGGCACACTTATTTATGAGACTCATCGCCAACAAATCCCCAAAGGCATACAGTGCAACTTTACCCCATTTGGTTTTAGGTTTTTGAGCAGGTTCTGCAAGAACAGGGTTGGACACTACAGGCCCGACTGCAATTGGCTCTATCTGTTCCTTGACGGGAGTTTCAAACTTGAATACCTTAATATTAATAAGTACCTTCCCCTCTTCATACCAAGCTCTCTTCAATTCGGCGCCAATGGAAACACCCGAACCAATAATTTTGGCAAGCCTACCAGCATCAGCTGCCGGAATGTATCCAAGTTTATACTCTTTGTAAAAGATCACTATAGCATTGGGATCAACCGGATTATTTGGTTCGCGAAATAATTCAAGGACTGTTCCAATGGGAATGCTGTCAATGACTTTCGGTCCATCACGCATATTTATTCCGGCAAAGTAAGTAACGTAGGGGTTCATAAGAAGTAGATAATTCTCCGAAATAAATACACTTACATGAAACTTACCTCATTGATTTACTAAGTGATAACGAAAACTGTGTGAATCGAAAAAAATCAGGGTGAATGGTAAGTAGACATGATAGTAAGCGGCTCCTCATCGCTGAAGAACCGCTTACTATCATGTCTTAGGTGTATCGGATGATTGAGACGTTCCCTCATTCGTCCGTAATTCGATACCTGCCGTCGGGCAATAACTCTTTACTGCTTTTGTTGCCCATCAGGGTTGCTTTTCGAAGTTATTGTATTAATCTATTCAACTCATCTACACATTTGTGCAACTCACGGTCAGAACTAGCAGCCTGTGCTTTCAGGTCGTAGCATTGATTGAATAGTAGTGCTTTCTTTCCAATCTGGACCCGGCCGCGGCAGCGCGATACTTCGATGAGATTGCCGCTTGGGTGTTCACTACCTACGGCATCCGGTTGACCGCTCCCGATCCAAGTAAGGCAAAGGCATCAGTACGGTCATAAGAATCACAAAATGGCATAGGGTAACTTAATGTCAATCTTTCCTGTATCAGCTTATTATAGCTGACGTCCCCCCGGAAAAGCGTTCCAGTATAAAGTAGAGAAAATCGGGCGATTTGGATTAACTTAAATCAAACAAATCGTCATGAAGAAAACGAAGTTCACCGAAGCACAAATCGTTTTTGCTCTCAAACAATCTGAGACGGGAGTAGCAGTAGCTGAAGTATGCCGCAAAATGGGCATTAGCGAGGCCACCTTTTACAATTGGAACCGCGACGGCGGACCGTAAGAAGTATGGCGGATTAGGTGTTGCCGAACTGCACCGATTACGCCAGTTGGAGGAAGAAAACCGTCAACTGAAACAGCTAGTGGCC
>NZ_FOLQ01000029.1 GCF_900112365.1 Spirosoma endophyticum
GGTGAGTTTTCCGATTGAATTTGCCAGATGATGCCTTTATTCGCGTAAACAGCCCAGTCAAGAGTGTTCTTAGAAACATCAATCCCAATGAAATGGCGAATGTCCATTGAAGTGCTTAATTTTATGGTTCGACAATCAGACAGCTTACTCATCACTCGCTACCTTGCTAATGGGTCACAACACCCTAATTTCTATTCGAGGTTAAGTAAGAAAGACCGAGCGGGACCTGAATCGGCCCATAGGTTGCGAGCCTGGCCGGAGACGCTAGGGAAGCCCGCTCGGTTGTCTGTCTGGCAAGCTACCCAAATCTTGGTTTCTTACCAGCCCTCAAACCTAAAGGCCGGAGCGGAGCGATTGAATGATTTGTGACTCTTATTCGCCCTTTCATTCTTTCGCTCCGCTCCGGCGGCCCGGTTTCGCTTATGATAATAATTGCTTCGCCATGGCCGAGATGGCTTTCCCATCCGTCTGGCCAGCAAGTTCTTTCGTTGCTACGCCCATAAGCTTACCAATATCTGAGGGAACCGATGCGCCAATACGTGTCATAATGGCCTGCAATTTCACCTTCAACTCATCTTCCGAGAGTTGTTTGGGCAGAAACTGTTCAATAACGGCGATTTCAGCTTCTTCAACTTCTAATAAATCCGGACGATTTTGCTGGCGATAAATATCAGCAGAATCTTTCCGTTGCTTCACGGCTTTGGTCAAAATCCGGGTTTCGTCTTCGGGTTTTAGCTCGCCGGTTTGGCCTTCTTTGGTTTCTTCAAGCAAAATCATGGACTTCACTGCCCGCAAGGCCCGAAGTTTCGTCTGATCTTTAGCCAGCATAGCCTGCTTAATATCAGCGTCAATTTGTTGTTTCAAAGACATAATTATAAAAGCAAAAGAGTGAATGAGCGAAAGAGCGACGAACTAGCCGTGAACCTTCATACTTTTGACAAAGTTACGAAACCAATGAGCCTAATCACCCTTTCGCTCATTCACTCTTTCGCTCTTTAAAAAAGATGACTCGTCTAAGCGTTAACATCAATAAAATTGCTACCATTCGGAATGCGCGTGGCGGCAATAACCCTAATCTGGTAAAAGTTGCACTTGATTGCGAACGGTTTGGTGCACAGGGCATCACCGTTCACCCACGCCCCGACGAGCGGCATATTCGCTATCAGGACGTACTGGATTTGAAGGAGGTTGTTACCACCGAGTTCAACATCGAAGGCAATCCCGACGAGCGGTTTATTGAGTTGGTCAAACGCGTTCGTCCTGAACAGGTTACGCTCGTTCCCGATGCGCCCGACGCCATTACGTCCAATGCCGGTTGGGACACAGTTCGTCATGCCGACCATCTCCGCTACTTAATCGATACGTTCAAAGCCGATGGGATTCGCGTATCTATTTTTGTGGACGCCGACGAACGCATGGTTGAAGGCGCTAAAGCCGTTGGCACCGACCGGATTGAGTTGTATACCGAACCTTATGCCACCCACTACGCCGACGACCGCGAAGCTGCAGTTACGCCTTTCGTACGCGCTGCCATGCGCGCTAATGAGCTCGGTCTGGGAATAAATGCAGGGCACGATTTGAGTTTAGAGAATCTGCAATTTTTCAACCAGAAAATTCCTGGTCTGCAGGAAGTCTCTATTGGCCATGCGCTCATTAGTGACGCACTTTATTTTGGGTTAGAAAACACGATTCAGATGTATTTGCGCTGTCTGAACCGGGATTTATAGGATTTACTTGACTGACTATGATTTTTACAAATAATCAAGAAAATCATTTTAATCATAAAAATCCCGGTTCAGAATGGTTCATCAACTTTCCGTCGAAGAATTTCTTACAAAGGCGGAGACGCTGCCCGTAATCGACGTTCGATCGCCGGGTGAGTATGACCATGCGCATATTCCCGGTGCGGTGAGTATTCCCCTATTCGATAATGACGAACGGGCGCAGGTTGGCACCAAATACAAAAACGCAGGGAAAGATGCGGCTGTGATTCTGGGTCTTGAACTGGTCGGGCCAAAACTGGCAGGATTCGCGAAGCAGTCGAAGAAAATCAATCCGCAAAGTAAGGAAGTACTCGTGCATTGCTGGCGGGGCGGCATGCGCAGTGGGTCGTTTGCCTGGCTATTAGACACCGCTGGCCTGACGGCTTCGACGCTCATTGGCGGCTACAAAGCGTATCGAAACACCGTTCTCACCGCTTTTTCCGAACCGCGCAATCTTATTATTTTAGGGGGTAAAACTGGCAGTGGCAAAACAGACATTCTAAAAGAATTAGCTCGTCAGGGCGAACAAATCATTGATCTGGAAGGGCTGGCTCATCATAAAGGCTCATCCTACGGCGGCATTGGGCAACTCCCACAGCCCGCAACCGAGCAGTACGAAAATCAACTATTTGCTACGTGGCGAAACCTGGATCGGAATCGGCGTATCTGGCTTGAAGACGAAAGCCGCAATGTTGGTTCGTGTTTCATTCCAATGCCGCTTTGGCAACAGATGAGAGTCGCCCCGGTTGCTTTTGTCGACGTGCCAAAAGTGATACGGATCAACCGTCTGGTAGCTGAGTATGGAGCCATAGATCACGGCCTACTAATGGAAGCTACTGAACGCATTCGGAAGCGGCTCGGTGGGAAAGCTACCAAAGATGCGCTGGAGGCACTCACGCATCATGACTATGCAACCGTGACTGACCTCACACTGGATTACTACGACAAAGCCTATTTGCATGGTCTCTCCCAGCGTGATCCAAGCCGAATTCACCCACTTGAAATTAAAGAGGATAATCCGGCTGAATCGGCAAAACGACTGATTGACTGGGCTGATACATTGTAAATCATTTCTTCTTCGTCGCCTGCATACGCCTAATCACTTCGCGCTTCCGAAAACCTAAGTGCCAGACGGCAAACGGTACGTCCTGCTTGCCGAAACAGGCTTCACAAATCGGGCTGTCAGATGGAACGGCCGTGTTATAAACAAATGACGTATCGTTGATTTTCTGAATGTTCGAAATCGGTGATAATTTCTGTTTAGCGTTATACAAATACGCATCAAGAATCTCGCGCTCTTTTGGGTTCAGGGCTTTATTCTGAATATCAGCCGGGCCAAGCAGACGAATGTCGAGGACGTACTGATTAGCGATGGCTTTCGTTCGGGGCAGGTTTTGTAACTGGCAAAGTTTGGCCCGTTCAGCAGGATCGGTCGTTTTTTGAAGCTGGGCGGCTAACTCTTTCTGGATCGTGGCACTCACTTTTGCACCCAGATTATCTACCGTCTGAATCAGATCGGCGTTCGTGATCCGCTTGATTTTCGAATCAGCCATCTCCGCTTTCAACTCCTTGGTATATTTTACCCGTTCGGGATTACAGGACGACAAAAAGCTGATTAATAGGCCCAAAAGCAGCCAGGGACGTATCATAAACAGGAACTTAATATGGTTGCGTTTCGTCATTTACGTAGCAAACGATACCGTTGATGGCTTGGTTGCACTTCGGTAAAACAAAGCCAGACTGACGGGATTTTCGTAATTTTGTTTTTTAGTATCTAAAAATGCTCTCCCTTGTCATTCCAGCAGAGTGACAAAAATAGGTATAACTTATGCTTGACCAGTTAGAAGCCATCAGCGAACGCTTCAACGAAGTATCTCAACAGATTGTGCAGCCCGAGGCCGTTTCAGACCAGAAACGGTTCATGAAGCTTAGCAAGGAATATAAAGATTTAGAAAAGATTGTCGTGCAGTATAAGGCGTATACGCAACTGCTCGAAGAGATTGACAATGCCAAACAAATCATCGCGACCGAAAAGGACGAAGATTTCCGCGAATTAGCCAAAGCCGAACTGGACGAATTACTACCTCGCCGGGATGCGCAGGAAGAGCTCCTCAAAGAAATGCTGATGCCGAAAGATCCGAACGATAGTAAAAACGTCATTCTGGAAATTCGGGGTGGCACCGGGGGCGACGAAGCCGCCATTTTCGCGGGCGATATTTTCCGAATGTACCAACGCTTCTGCGAAAAAATGGGCTGGAGAATGTCGCTGGTTGACTTTACAGAAGGCACGTCGGGCGGCTACAAAGAAATTATCACGGAAGTCGAAGGTGACGATGTATATGGTAAACTGAAATTTGAATCGGGCGTTCACCGGGTTCAGCGCGTACCGGCTACCGAAACGCAGGGACGTATTCACACGTCAGCGGCCAGCGTCGCCGTGCTTCCCGAAGCCGAAGAGGTCGATGTTGAAATTAATATGAACGACATCCGCAAAGATACATTTTGTTCGTCGGGTGCTGGTGGTCAGTCGGTTAACACGACGTATTCGGCCGTTCGATTAACGCACATTCCAACAGGTCTGGTTGTACAATGTCAGGATGAGCGCTCGCAGTTGAAAAACTTCGATAAAGCGTTGACCGTGCTACGTTCGCGACTTTACGAAATCGAATTGCAGAAGCATAATGCCGCAATTGCCTCACAGCGTAAAACGATGGTGGGCAGTGGCGACCGTTCCGACAAAATCAGGACGTATAATTATCCACAAAGCCGCGTCACCGATCACCGGATTGGCCTGACCGTTTATAATCTTCCTGCCGTAATGGATGGCGGTATTGGCGAATTTATCGAGCAACTCCGTATTGCTGAAAATGCCGAACGATTGAAGGAAGGCGCGACGGCTTAAGAACGTAGTAGCCTTACCTGCCGGGGCTTGGTCAACGGTTAAACCGTTGACTAAGCTGTTTTCTAACTACTTAATTAGATGGCTCAAAACGGACGCATATGGCAAAAAATAAAGTGGTTGGGCAGCCTGATGGCAATCTGGCTGCTGGTCGTTTTGCCCGCCCGTTCGGCCGAAATTGTATTAGAAAATGAGCGGCAAGCCGTTATTTCCAGTACGCATCCGTGGTCATTGGATAAGGGGGCTTCAGATTACGCGTCTGTCGTTCATACCCATGCACCCATTGCCTTGCTTAGCCCGTTAGCGGGCTTTTCCTTTCTTTCTTCACCGGGCTTTTTGCCGCCATTAGTTCCGGTTTTCTATCGGACCCTGATCCTGAACATATCGGGCTACGTACACCGGTCTTATTTTGTTTTTGGCTTTCTGCGTCCCATTTTCGAACACCAGATTACCATCAACGCCCCCTGATAGGCTCATTTGCCCCGTAACCTGCTGGTATTTCTTCTTCCGAATTACGCCGGGCTGGTTTTTCTGTATCTGGCAATCACTAGTTCGTCGTTACTTAGTGGGAATGTTGGGTCAAGTTCGATACGTAGTTCGGGCTTCCGGTCATCAACGTTTTCTGCTGAACAACCTCTGCTTTATTAACTTCTTCATTTATGTGGTCTTCTGTAGCCCGCGCTATTCTTTCTCATCGGACACTCTGGTTGATTTTATTGGCCTTGTCGACCGTAGTAATGGCCTTTTTGGGTACTCGTATTCAGTTGTCGTATCAAATTCAACGGGTACTTCCCCTCTCCGACTCTACCCAACAGCACTACGAAAGCTTCAAAAAGCGATTCGGCGCTGACGGTACCCTTATGGTGATTGGCTGGCAAAGCGACCGCTGGTTTGATCTGCCGGTTTATCAGGACTGGTACAAGCTGACGGAGCAGATGAAAAAAATGTACGGTGTCAAACAGGTATTATCGACCACCAGTCTGTATACGCTTGAGAAACAGGGGACAGCCTGGGGCGTTAAGCCACTCATAAAACAGTATCCCCAGACGCAGGTGGAAGTTGACAGCCTGAAAAAGCAGGTCCTGTCGTTGCCGTTTTATGAGGGCTTGCTCTTTAACCAGAAGACAAAAGCAACGCTGATGGCGATTTCTTTCGATGAGAAAAAACTCAACTCGAAGGCACGTATCGCCGTTGTCGATAGCATTCGTCGCTTCGGCCAGGCGTTTGCCGAGAAGAACAGCATTGACCTTCACTATTCGGGGATGCCTTCTATCCGAACGGAGGTGATGAAGAAAGTGGGTGGCGAAATGAAGCTGTTTATGGCGCTGGCGGCTCTGGTAACCGGCATTATGGTCTGGATTTTATTCAAATCGGGGCGCGTGGTCTGGATATCGATGCTCGTTGTGGCAATGGGTGTTGCGTTCACCCTTGGAACGCTGTCTCTTTTTGGCTATGAACTTACCCTGCTCACGGGCCTGCTACCTCCCCTATTGATTGTTATTGGCGTACCGAACTGCGTTTTCATGGTCAATAAATACCACGAAGAACTAGCGCTACACGGCAATAAGCAACAGGCACTTGACGTCATGATCCGTCAGATTGGTTTGTCTTCATTATTGGCCAACGTAACAACCGCCATTGGCTTTGGTGTGTTTTACTTTACCAACAGCCGGTTGTTGATGGAATTTGGCGTTGTAGCTGCGATTTCGGTCATGGTGGTGTACGTCATTTGTTTGCTGATGGTACCGATTCTGTTAAGCTATCTGCCTGTTCCCAAAGAGGCAAAACTCAAAACGATTCGGGGTGAAGGCTGGCGATCACTCCTCAACCGCGTTGACTATCTGGTACATAATCGGCAGAAAGTAATTTATCTGGCCATAGGAATTGTCACGCTGGTAAGTGCCGTAGGCCTAACGCTCATCCGGGTAGAAGGCTACGTAGTGGATGACCTGCCGAAGAACGACCCGGTTTATACGGATCTTCGATTCATAGAGAAGCAGTTCAAAGGCGCGTTACCCCTGGAAATCATGATCGATACAGGCCAGCCAAACGGTGTTTTTGCCGGAGCTGGACGGGCATTGTATAAGGTGCGGGCGCTGGAGAAAATCATGGCGCAGTACCCGGAGTTTTCTAAATCAAGCTCGCTGGTCGATGCCATTCGGTTTGCCTACCAGATTCACCGGGGTGGCGATCCGCGTTACTACGTATTGCCCCCTGCGATGGAATTGAAAAAGCTGTCGGACAATGCCACATTAATTGGCCCAAAATCGGCGGGTAGTACGCAGTCATCGATGGTAAATTCATTTCTGGACAGCACGCGGCAGGCAACACGGGTAAGCTATCAGATGGCTGACATTGGGTCTACCAAACTAAAAGCGGTGATGGCCAGTCTGCGTCCCCGGGTCGATTCGCTGTTCGCTGGTACGCCCTACAAAGTGAGTCTGACGGGTCACAGTCTGGTTTTTCTGCAAAGCAATGATTACCTGCTGGATAACCTCTACGAAAGTCTTCTGATTGCCATTTTGCTGATTGCGCTGGTCGGGATGATCCTTTTTCGGTCGATTCCCATTATTCTGCTCTCCAAACTGCCCTGTCTAATTCCTTTAGTGGTGACAGCGGGCATTATGGGGTTTGCGGGCATTCCCTTCAAACCCTCAACTATTTTGATTTTCAGTATCGCGTTTGGCCTAGCGTCCGATGGCACGGTCTATTTCCTGACCAGCTACCGACGACAGCTTGAGCTAGGCTTAGCCCCAACGGCAGCGATCACGGCCGCCATCCATGAAACCGGCATTAGCCTGATTTATACCGCTTTAATTCTGGCGGGTGGCTTTGGCGTCTTTGCCGCGTCGAGTTTCGGTGGAACAGCCGCGCTAGGTGTTCTTGTCGCCACAACAGTTTTAATGGCCTGCCTAACGAATCTGGTTCTGTTGCCTGCCTTATTGCTGACACTTAAACGATATCGAGTTTAACGCATCCTCATTATGCATTATGACCTCTCAACTTACACTTACTTCTACGTCCCAATCCTGGGCCCGCTGGCTGAAAGACCTAGGGTTTCTGTGTGCGGGCGTGCTATGTGCGGGTATGGGCCTGAAAGGGTTTTTATTACCCAATAATTTTCTGGATGGTGGCGCCATGGGCATTTCGCTGCTCATCGAAATTACAACTGGTGTTGATCTGGCAGTGTTGATCATCTTGGTCAATATTCCATTTATCTGGATGGGATACAAACAAATGTCCCTCAGTTTTGCCATTCGTACGATAATCGCCATTGGCTTGTTAGCCATCTGTTTAGTGTTTGTGCCTTACCCAATGGTCACGAATGACAAACTCCTCATCTCGGTTTTTGGCGGATTCTTTCTGGGAGCAGGTATTGGATTAGCAATGCGGGGCGGGGGCGTTCTGGACGGCACGGAAGTACTGGCCATCTGGATTAGCCGACGCTCTCCACTGACGGTTGGTGATGTGATCATGCTGATCAACGTACTGATTTTTGGTTCGGCAGCCATATTGATCAATGTCGAAACAGCGCTCTACGCCATGCTAACGTACCTGGCGGCCTCAAAAACGGTTGATTTTCTTATCCACGGTATTGAGGAATATACGGCCATCATTATTGTTTCTGATCATCATGAAGCCATTCGCCATATGATTACGGAAGAAATGGGGCGGGGCGTTACAGTTTTCAAAGGTGAAAAAGGATATGGCAAGCGCGGCCCTCGCGAACAGGATACGAGTATACTTTACACCGTAGTAACGCGCCTTGAGTTAACGCGCCTGAAAGATAGAATCGATGTGATTGATAATAGCGCGTTCATTATTAATCACGGTATCGACGATGCAAAAGGCGGCATGATTAAAGGGCGACCCTTACATTAGATCGCCAAAGTTGGAACGCAGATGACGCCGATTAAACTGATTTATTATGATAAAAATCAGTTAAGATCAGTTCAAACGCCGTCATCTGCGCTCTATTCCTTACAGCTTCTATTCTACCCCTTTCGCTTTCATCTGTAACGTATAGATGGACTCGGTTGCGGTTATGAATAAGGTTTTGCGGTCTTTTCCACCAAAACAAATATTACCAACCCACCGCGACGGCACCGGGATATTACCCATCTTTTTTCCAGTTGGATCATAAACCGTAACGCCCTTTCCACTCAGGTATAAATTACCCTGACTATCCAGCGTCATACCATCTGACCCCTGCGCTACGTATAACTGACGATTTGTCAACGTACCATCAGGCTTGATCTCGTACTTATAGGTTTTACTGGCTCGAATATCCGCTACGTATAGGTACTTGCCATCGGGCGTACCAACAATGCCATTGGGTTGCATCAAATCGCCATCCATGAGAATAGCTTCCTTTTGACCTTTGGGCAAATAATAAACTTTCTGGCCGTCGATATCGGGCTTTTTCCGCTCCCAGTAATCTCGTTGGTAATAAGGGTCGGTGAAGTAAATACCACCTTTCGGATCGAGCCACAAATCATTGGGACCGTTCATTCGCTGGCCTTTATAATCGGTCATCAAGACAGTAATTTTCTTATCGGGGCTGATGGACCATAACTCGTCTTTCTCATCGGCACAGGAAATCAGGTTACCTGCTTTGTCGAAATATAACCCATTGGAACGACCCGTTTTATCCATGTAGAGTGACAGCGTACCGTCTGTGTCATACTTCCAGATTTTATCGTTGGGCTGATCGGTGAAATAAATCACGCCTTTCTTATCGACAGCCGGCCCTTCCGTAAAGGCAAACTGATCAGAAATTTTCTTGACCGTAGCACCCGGCGCCACCACTGCGACCGAATCGCTCAATCCCTGACCAAACCCGCTCCATGAAATGGACAGAAAGGTCATGACTATGAGCCCAGTTCTTCTATACTTGTTCATTAATACTGATTTTGAGTAAATAGTTGACGAGCACTTGCCCCGCAATAAAACCGAGCAAAACTAACGTAGCTATAAAGACAGCTTTGAATCAATGCTACTGAACGAAGTAGTGACTTTGGACTACCAAAAAAGGGATTGCGACTCTCTTAAAGACAAAAATTGTACCGCTACCGGAGAGTTCAGTGAAGCAACACTACTACCGACGACTCAACCGCAACACCCCCATCGCTGACCTATTAGCACTGAGGTCACTACGATGTTTATCTACATGAGTGGATCAATGGGGACTGTGCTTAAATGATCGTACCATAAAATTCTTATCGTTTCTCACTATGTAATCAAGAACAGCTATTTAATTTTTAATTATACCTTTTTGGAGAATAAAATTCTTATATTTAATAGATGGTAAAAATAAAATTTTAAATAAACGTGCTTTTATAGTGAAATTATAAGATCACTATAAATGATCATCTGTTTTTCGGACAGTTAGCCTGTAAAGTGTTTGCATTGAGTCAAAATCGTAAATGCTCATATCATAACTCCTCTAACCAGCTTTATTAAATGACTTTTTCCAACGAAAGCATCCTGCTTGACCAAATCGCAACTGGAAACGAAAAAGCCTTCAACAAGCTACACGATTTTTATCGTCCTGATATTTACCGGTTCATTTATAAGTTCATAAAATCCGCTGAACTTTCGAATGACATCTGCCAGGAAGTTTTCATGAAAATATGGGAGGATCGGTATGCAATTCAGGAGATCAACTCCTTTAAATCCTATCTCTTCACAATCACTAAAAATTATACATTTAATTATCTTAAACGAACCGCTGTTGAAGATCGCATAAAAGCGGAAGTTTTGAGAAGCTATTGTTTATCAACTAATTATACGGAAGAATTTCTCTTGTCAAAAGAATATCAGCAATTTCTACAAACTGTTCTGGATACATTACCCCCACAAAGCCGCACCGTATTTAAATTATGCCGACAACAGGATAAAACTTACGAAGAAGCTGCTCAGATCTTGGGTGTATCCAACAATGCCATAAAGAAACACATGGTCAGATCGATGAAGGTGATCAAATTTGCCGTCAGAAAAGATATGGGGATTGCCTTCAGTTTATGCGTGGAAGTATTAGCACAGACCGGCGATTTCCTGTTAGTGATGTAATGAGTCGATGGCAACGGCCACACGAGTTATCCCCTCTCGGCACGTAGCGAAAGCCCTAAAGAGCATTCTGTGAATTTTCTGTTACGTGTTTGCACTGGCCTTCTTCAGGCAAATTGATTCCTGAAGAAGGCCAATGCACTTGATTTATATGGCATCCGACAAGCTGGTAAATGTAAAGTCACGGGCTTTTACGGGCGGAATCATGTTGCCATTCATCCGTATGGGCCTGCCCAAAGATTCTACATTATTCAGCACAATGACCGCACTTTCATTGAAGCGGAAATTTTTGACCGGAAATTTGATCTGACCATTTTCGATGTAGAACGTACCATCTCGGGTTAGTCCCGTTTGCAACAACGTTTTCGGATCGACCATCCGAACGTACCAAAGACGGGTCACCAGAATACCTCGCTCGGTACTTTTTATCATGTCGGCCAGCGACTGGTTGCCGCCCTGCATAATAAATCCAGTTGGTGGGGGAATAGCTTTTACCCCTTTCTTATCGGCCCAAAAGCGGGAATAGCTCATATTTTTAACAACCCCTTTGTCGAACCAGGTTACTTTCTCCTGCGGCCGCCCATCACCAACGCCCCCTCCACCGAGAAAGTTGATTGCGGCAAACCCTCTTCGGCCATCGCCGGAAAACGGTTCACTCGGTGCATCGGGATTCGTTGGGTCAGAGTAGATCGTGATCCGTTCGTCGATCAGTTTTTCACCCAGTCGGGTGCCGCCCCCTTTTTTGCTCAAAAAGCTCCGACCTTCATCGGCCAGGCGCGTGTCCATGCCCGACATCATGCTCTGCAACAACGTACTCATGGCCGTTGGCTCCAGAATGACGGTGTATTTACCGGGTTCTATCGCTCGCGCACTGGTCGACGCCATGGCTTTTTGCATGGCAATCTGGGTGGTGTCGGCAGCATTCAGTTTCGCTATATCATTAAAGTCGCGGGTAACATAGCCAGACCCTTTGGCATCGGCTGTCCGAACCGTAACCGAAAAATCGACCGAGGTGGCTTTGTTATAGCCAAACAATCCTTTGCTATTAGCGATAGCGGAAAATCCGGTAGAATCCTGTAAAAAACCAGCTGCGCTCAGGTTCTTTTCCATGCACGGTGCTACGCTGTCGAAAGCAACCTGCGCACGATATTCTGAGTCCATTTTAGCCGTATTTTCAGAAAAGGTTGGCGTATCCAGGTATTTTTGTGGCCCGATCATGGGCATATATTCCGAATTTTCGGGCGCTAACCGGGCAATTTCTTCCGCGCGTCGAACCGTTCGTTCAATAGCCTGATCGCTGAACTCGTTGACCGTAGCCGAACCCAGGCGTTTACCGATCCCTGCGCTAATCAACAGCGACATATTGTCGAATTCGCCCCCGGAGGAAACGCTGTTGAGCGCATACCGGATGTTACTGGTCCGCCCCCCGTTCAGGCTGACACTCATTTCATCCGCCTTGGAAAAGGACAGAACCTTATCCAGAATCTTCTTTGCTTCTTCTTGAGATATGATAGCCATGTTGTTGAGGATTAAATCTTCCGTGACGTGTTCAGTACGTTTACGCCGTTGAAGCGGGCGGTTGAGCTGCCGTGCGAAACCGAGTTGATCTGGGCGGGCTGGCCTTTACCATCGAAGAAGGTTCCCCCCAGGCGAAAGTCCCGCTCATCACACACTTTTACACACGAGTTCCAGAATTCCTGCGTGTTGGATTGATAGGCGACATCCCGAAGCATACCGGCAATCTGCCCATCTTTGATTTCATAGAACAACTGACCACCAAACTGAAAGTTATACCGCTGCTGATCAATCGAATACGACCCATCTCCAATGATGTAAATGCCTTTCTTGACGTCCTTGATCATTTCATCGACCGTAAGCCGTTCCTTGCCAGGTGCTAACGAAATATTTGCCATCCGCTGGAATTGAACGGTACTCCAGCTGTCGGCATAGCAGCACCCCTGCGACTCTGTTTCTCCCAGTATGTGTACCTGATCGCGGATGGCCTGATAATTGACCAGAATGCCATCCTTAATAATATCCCACTGTTTGGTTTTGACGCCTTCGTCATCCCAGCCAACATCGCCCAGCGAACCGGGCTGCGTTTTATCGGCGAAGAAGTTCACCTCTTTGCTACCATAATTGAAATTCTTCGACTGCCATTTGTCAATCGTTGCAAATGACGTACCGGCCAGATTCGCTTCGTAGCCCAATACCCGATCCAGTTCTGTCGCGTGCCCCACCGACTCATGAATAGTCAGATAGGTGTGCGATGGGTCCAAGACCAGATCGTATTTACCCGCTTCCACAGTCTTGGCTTTTAACTTCAGGCGAGCCTGTTTAGCAGCTGCCGTCGCATCTTCAAGCATGTCGTAGCCTTTATTGTAGCGGGTGGTCACCCCGGTCAGGCGATCGGGAGGGGCGGTTTGCAGGTAGTCGTAGCTTCTGCCCATCGGCGCACTCAGCGAATCCCGGGTTGCCATCAGACCACTCGCTTTATCAACGGCGGTGACGGTGAAATTTGGCCAGATACGATGGACATCCTGATCTATATACGAGCCATCGGTCGACGCGAAGTACTTCTGCTCATTGATCATAAACAGCACCGAATTGACAAAATCGGCCCCGTTGGCCATCGCTGCTCCATTGACAGCTAAAAGCAAATCAGTTTTCTCTTTGACCGGTATTTCAAATGAATGTTTCTGAACCGGCGTTTTCCAGGATACTTCGCCAAAGCCCTTCTGGGGCGCTAGCTGCACTGGTTTTTTCAGGAGCTTGGCATGGGCTTTGGCAAAAGCAACTGCTCTCTCGGCCGTTCTGGCTACGGCTTCTTCACTTTGAGTGTCGCCAATGGCGGCAAATCCCCAACAACCATTAGCAATAACGCGAACTCCCACGCCGAATGACTCCGTGTTGATGATGTTCTGTACTTTGTCTTCCCGAGTCATAACGTATTGATTCAGGTAGCGGCCAATGCGCACATCAGCGTACATAGCCCCTTTTGACGTAGCAGCATTCAGAGCCGCATCGGCCAGGCGTTTCTTAATGGAGACGTCTAGGCCGGGCTCCATTAATTCTTCAGCAGTGATGGTACGGGAAAAGGCGGGCAGCGTGGGGAGTAAAATTCCGGCAGCCCCCATGCTCATAAGTTGATTGAAGTCGCGACGATTCACTGTATTTTTCGTTAGGTGAATTAAAAGAGTGGGTTATCTTTCGGTAAGAAGTAAGCCAACTAAGTTCTAATAACTTCTGTTAAAATTTTAATTTACAGCATATTATATTGGATAAATCACTTTTATCATTTTTTAATTTTATATATAATCAAAATAAAAATAATTATTCATTTAGTAATATATTCTACCTAGAGCAGTCTGTGATTAGCTATAGCGGTTTGTAAAAGACAAAGTTAACTTACTGTATCACTAGTAGTTCTTCGACTACATACCAGCGGTTAACGCTACGTAGCTTTTGGTAAAACCAGACTATATTCGTTTCGGACAGATGTAAAAAACGGCCCGAAAGTTCTAGTTTTTCGGGCCGTTGATTTTCGGGATTACTTGCTAGACTTTGGAAAATAACTTGCTTCGATAAGCGCTTTCACGTCTTTAAATTTCTTGTTCGGCTTGAGGTATTGCGCCAGGAAATCATAAATTTTCATCCGGCTTTCCTTCGCGCCATAGGAGTCAATCCGATTAAACGTGTGCCCGCCCGGAGCCTCTTTATAAATTTCGTACTCAAACTTTTTGCCTTCAGCCTTCAAGGATTTGATCAAATGTTCGACCTCCAGGACGTTCACATCCTCGTCATTGGTGTTGGTATGAATGAGCAGGGGCGTTTGCAGTTTTTCGGCATTCCAGGCTGGCGAGCGCTTCCGGTATTCTTCAACGTTCTGATCCGCAGACTTTCCGATGTGATAATCGGCGGAATAGGCATCGCGGTAACTCTGGCCCTTGTATCCCATCCGGGCAATAAGATCGCTCACAGGAACACCGGCATAGCCAACGGCGTAATCAGATGGATGGTTGAACAGATTAAGCAACGTAATCATACCGCCGTGGCTCCACCCTAAAATGCCGACGCGTTTCTTGTCGATGAAATCGTAGTTGTCCAACATGTAGTCCCGGCAGCTTTTCGTGTCCTCCACTTCCAGTCCGCCGTAATCAATGAGCTGGTAAAAGCCCTGGCCGTAGCCCGTACTTCCCCGATAATCGGGCGCAATCACTACGTATTCCTGCGCCGTAAGTTCCTTGATGATGTGTGCATAAGCCGTGTTGAAATTGCTATGCACCCCGCCGTGCGGAAGCACCAGCAAGGGATATTTTTTGGCCGGGTCAATCTTCGACGGGATGAATACGTAAGCCGAAAAACGAACGGGATTTTTAGCGCCCTGACCCGTTGGATTTTTGATAACGGCCGGTGGTGGCCCGGTTATGATCACCTTATCAACCAACGTAGCATCGCCCAGTCGCTGGCTCCAGGTGAGGTCGTCAATGGTTTTATCCAGGGCATCAAACTGATGCTGCATACCCGCAATTTGCCGCTGAAGTGCCGTTATCTGAGCTGCTTCTGCGTTTTGCGCTCTCGTCTGGCCATAGAGCAAAGTTCCCGTTGCTAAAGACAGAGCCAGTCCAATCGTTTTTTTCATGGAGTTGGTGAAAAGAGGAATGATGGCTACTAATTAATTCTTGATTGGTTCGTTACAGCGTCCTCACCCCTAAATCCCCTGAAGGGGACTTTGTTCGCGCTTAAAGAAATTCCCCTTCAGGGGATTTAGGGGTGAGGACGCTGTAGTTTCTTAGAGTAATCTATACCGCATCCGAAAGGCTACTGAACGTAAAATCACGAATGCGCAAGGGCGGCACCAGGTTACCGCGAGTACGTACTGGCATGCCCATCGCTTCCAAATTGTTGAGCATAATAACCGGGCTTTCGTTGAACCGGAAGTTCTTGACCGGATATTTGATCTGGCCTTTGTCGATGTAGAACGTACCATCGCGGGTCAGGCCCGTGTAGAGCAGCGTTTGTGGGTCAAGCCAGCGGGTATACCAGAAGCGTGTGACCAGAATGCCTTTTTCGGTGCCTTTGATCAAATCAGCCAGGGATTGCGTGCCGCCCTCCATGACAAAACCCGAGGGTTGTGGCACTGGCTTAGCCCCTTTTTGCTGAGCCCAATAAGGCGAATACGACATATTTTTCACCACCCCTTTGTCAAACCACGTTACTTTTTCATGCGGGTAACCTTCACCAGAAAAAGGAGAACTGGGAATCTGTGCGTTAGCAGGATCGGAATAGATGGTAACCCGTTCATCAAGAATTTTTTCGCCCAATCGGGTTCCGCCCCCTTTTTTACTTAGAAAACTTCGACCTTCATCGGCCGTACGAGCGTCCATCGCGTTAATCATGAATTGAACCAGTTCACCAGCGGCCAGTGGCTCCAGAATGACCGTATACTTTCCCGGCTCCAGCGCAACAGCCTTTTGAGACGCCTTTGCTTTTTGAATTGCTACGTCCGTCAGGGCACCCGTATTCAGTTTGCTGACGTCGTTGAAGTCACCGGCGGCATACCCAGATCCTGTGCCATCCGGTGTACGGATGGTCAGCGAGAAATTAACATTCGTGCTTTTGTGGTAGCCGACCAGTCCTTTGCTATTGCCAATGGCGTTGAAATTGGCCGAGTCTTCCAGGAAACCAGCCCCGCTCAACTGACTGGCCATGATGGATTTAATGCTGGCGCCTGCGAGTTTGGCCCGGTCTGGTGCTTTGATCGTAGCTGTCGTATCAGCGAACGCCTGCGATGTGGCGTAGGTTTGAGGCCCCGGCATAGGAACGTATTCCGGATTTTCGGGAGCCAGCCGGGCCATTTCCTCCGCCCGGCGAACGGCTTTTTCCAGCGATGCATCGTCGAATTCGTTGATGTCGGACGTACCTGTTTTCTTACCGAATACCGATGAGACCGACAGCGATAGATTGTTGGTAGCCCCGGCGGTTGATACCGAATTACGGGCAAATCGAATGTTGCCGGATCGTCCGCCGGTTAATTCGACTTTCATTTCGTCGGCTTTTGAATAACTCAAAACCTTATCTATAATTTTCCTGGCTTCTTCCTGAGATAAAATGGCCATTTTTTTAAAAGTTTATGGTTAACAGTTTTCGGTTGGCTGACGCACAAATGACTTACGCGCCAGCCGACCGAAAACCGAAAACTGTTTTAAATCTTCCGTCCGGTATTGATAACGTTTACGCCATTGAAGCGCGTCGTGGGGCAACCGTGCGAAACGGCACTTACCTGACCCGGCTGACCTTTTCCGTCGAAGAACGTACCGAATAATCGGTAATCGTCTTTGTCGCAGATGCGGGCGCAGGAATTCCAGAACTCTTGTGTATTGGACTGATACGCTACGTCGTCAAGCATACCCACAATGGCCCCATTCTTGATTTCGTAGAAAAGCTGACCACTAAACTGGAAGTTATACCGCTGCTGATCGATAGACGACGAGCCCCGGCCCAGAATGTAAATGCCTTTCTCGGTATCTTTGATCATGTCGTGAATGCTATATTTATCCAGCCCCGGTTGTAACGATACGTTCGGCATCCGCTGAAACTGTACACTATCCCAGCTTTCGGCAAAACTGCACCCCTGCGATTCTTTTTCCCCCAATAAATGCACCTGATCGCGGGTGGCCTGAAAATTCACCAGAATGCCGTTTTTGACCAGATCCCACTGTTTGCCCGGAACGCCTTCATCGTCGTAGCCAACGAGCCCCATGGTATTCGGCTGAATTTTGTCGGCTCTCAAATTGACGATTTTGCTGCCGTACTGGAAATTCTTCGATTTCAGCTTTTCCATCGTGGCGAAGCTGGTTCCGGCCAGGTTAGCTTCGTAGCCAAGCACGCGGTCAAGTTCCAGCGGATGACCAACGGATTCGTGAATCGTTAATCCCAGGTTGGACGGATCGAGAATCATGTCGTATTTGCCCGCCGGTACCGATTTCGCCGATAGCTTTTCCTTCGCCTGCAAAGCCGCTGCGGTGGCATCCTCGATCATGTTATAGGCATACCGGTAGGTCGTAGGCCCATTGGGTATTACAATTTTCTCGGCCGGATTATCCGATAAGTATTCGTACCCCATGCCAATGGGCGCACTCAGCGCGTCGCGGGATTTGAAGCGCCCGGTCTGCTTGTTCACGGCCGAAACCGTAAAGGTGGGCCACATCCGATGGATGTCCTGATCGATGTACGAGCCATCGGTCGATGCGAAATATTTCTGTTCGTTGACAAAGAATAGATTGGACGTAACGAACGAAGCGCCATTTTTCATGGCAGCTCCATTCACTTCCATAAGCAGGTCTATCTTTTCCTTGACCGGAATCTCAAAGGCATTTTTCTTGATGGGCGTTTTCCAGGTTTTTTCGCCGAAGCCTTTCTGGGGTGCCAGCACTACGGGCTCTAACTGGATTTCCGCATTGGCTTTCGCCATGTCCACGGCTTCTGCGGCACATCTGGCAATGCTTTCGGCACTCATCTCATTCGTTGAGGCAAACCCCCAGGTGCCATTGGCAATGACCCGAATACCAATGCCATACGACTCCGAGTTGACGATATTCTGCACCTTGTTTTCGCGGGTAAACAGGTATTGCCGCAGATACCGGCCAATGCGTACATCCGCATACGTTGCACCCTTGCTTTTAGCCGCATTCAGCGCCACATCGGCCAGCCGTTTCTTCAGTGCTACGTCCAGCCACGGACTTAACAGGTCTTCCGCCGAAACCCGGCGCCCGGTCAGCAACCCGGCAGGAAGCAGGGCCGCGCTTACGCCAAGACCGGATAATTTTGCGAACTCACGCCTTTTCATAGAGAATAATGTGTTGTTAGGAATTTATGTATGCTGGCGCGGACATTCGCTCGCGCCTGAAGCTGTGGTGGCGGGATTAAGATAACACTGGCCACCGACCCGACACCACGACAGCTACTGATCGCCGGGATGATAAACCTTCTCGGCGTGTTTGTATACGTCGTCTTTGTAAAAATAAATTTCTTTGTAGGTTCCGTTAATGTAGCCATTCACCTGATCGGTGTAATGCAGAGATGCCGGATCGGAACTGGCACCACCCGTCAGGATCGTCTTGGCCCGAAGCTTGTCACCAAATTCAACCGCGGCTACGAACGTATTGCCGGTAACACCGTAGCGCTTATGTGTTTTAGGCGATTTTCGGCTTACATACGCGTTCAGCGACCCCATGTAACCAGGGGTTGCCGAGATACCCCAGCTCAGTTTTTCATCGCTGGGTTCTTTGTCCGTCGTCCGCTGAAACCGGTTGGCCGTACCCCAGGTTACCTGCCAGGTTCCGAACTCTTTTTCCAGATCGGCAACGACCTGAGCCAGCGCCGTGAGTTGCTCCATGGGCGACAGAAATTCGGTGGTGAGCGCGGCTCCGTTGGTCAGCGAATATTGTTCCTCGGTCGTGGCTGGTTTCGGCAGCCGGGCCATATCCAGCTGAATGATTTTTTCCAGCCAGAGCGTCGTCAGGGTCGTAGCAATCGAACTCGTATCCGTTTTGAAATTCCATTTTTGCAAGACGTCAATGGGTTGCGCCAGCCTGGTTTTGATGGAGTCTGAAATTACGGAATTATACGCGGCAATCAGGCTGGGAACAAACCGTTCGCCACTGGGTAGATACGTATCATAGGAAGCCATAATGACATCATCCATCGTCGCGTTTTTCAGGGGTGTCAACACACGGACGGCATGCACGGCTCGAGGTGTATGCCCATCGGGAAGCATGTAGGTGGGCAACTTCAGCATGGGAGCCGATAACTCGCCCGCTCCGTATAAAGGCGTTGAGTTACAGTTCTGTACCCATCCATTAGGCGGATTGATGTACTGAGGCAACTCCGTCAGTTCGTGCGTTCCCTGCCATTCCGTGGCCGACGTCGTGCCGTCGACGGGGCGTTTCCAGTCGAGTAACGGGTTTTTCTTCGGTACGAAGTTGCCGTGCCAGTAAGCAATATTTCCTGCCTTATCGGCATAAACGATGTTGCTGCCCACCATAGCGCGCGCGTTTATGGCCGTGGTAAATTCCTTCAGGTTATGCGCCTTCATTTTCAGCCAGTTCATGCCCAGCAGTTCAATGTTAGGTTCGTAGGTTTTCAGGGCAATCCAGCGGGTGGCGGTAGCATAAACAACCGGGCCGTGGTGCGTGTGATATGTAGTGAATTTCTTTGTGGCCCAGCTATCGCCTTTTTTGTAACGAAGCTCGGTGGTGGTGCTATCGACCGGTTTCCAGACGCCATTGTAGCGATACATCAATTTCCCATTCTTCCGCTCGACATCTTCGGCGTACAAGTCTTTGGCGTCCGACAGCGAAACGGGGTGCATCCAGCCGCAGAATTCATTGAAGCCCTGGAAAATGTTGAATTGACCCAGGAATGGCGCCCCGTAGGAATTTAGGCCCTCGGCGCTAACCACCTGAACTTCAATACGGCCGTAGTATTCAGCGTGCGGGTTAATGAACAGGATCGCCTTTTTATTTTTTGTCCGGGAAGGCCCCAGCGCCCAACCGTTAGAACCATCATTTTTGGGCGGATCAGCCGTAAAACTCCGGCTCCCTGTAGCGACCTGAGCGGCTTCTTTCCCGTAAAAAGCCTTGAAATCGCCTTCACTAACGTTGCTGCCACCCATAGCCGGTACGTTGTTCATCAGTACCATCCAGGGTTCAATTCGGGTCAGTAATTTGGGTTTGACGGCTGGATGCGTGATCATATAGTAATTAATCCCGGCAGCGTGGGCATCGCAAAGTTTTCTCAACCAGTCCGGCGTTTCTTTGTACAATTGAACGGCTTGCGTGGAATCAATGAACAGGCGCGTCCAGAGATCGCGGTAAATCGCGGATTCGCCTTCGATTTCAGAATTGCGGCCCAGACGCGTAACCAGTGAATTTTCTACTTTGTCGAAGAATTCTTCGCACTGTACATACATGAGGCCAAACACGGCGTCGGCATCGGTTTTCGCGTAGATGTGGGGAACGCCATAAGTGTCCTTAACAATCTCAACGCCTTTCGCCTGCTTTGTTAGTTGATCGACTTCCTGCGTAGAAAACTGAGCCTGAGTAACCGTAGCGCAAACCAACAGGACAAATACGGCAAGAAAAAAATTAGCTTTAAAATGCATCATCAATCAGATTACAAAGTTTTCATTATCATGTTAGCAAAGTTTCTTTAAACAGGACGAACAGGATTCTTTTTGTAATTCTCAACCCTGTTCATCCCATAAATCCCGTCAGAAATTTTACTTGTAAATAGTGATTGGATCAAACAGACTTGGTGCTGAACGAGGACTGTTTGGGTTGGAATTCAGTTCGTTTTGGGAGTAAATGAACCGCCCTGGCAACTGGCTACCATTGTTGGGTTTGAGTTTGACGCCCAGCCCCTCCGTGCGGGTACGGCGTTCGTCATCCCAGCCTAAATGCTGCCCGTAAAACGTAACGTAGCGTTCTTCCAGAATTTCCCGCAACAGGGCATTCGATGCCGTGATACCATCTTTGTTTTCGATCCCTCCGGCGGCAAAGTCGGCGGCTACGTATGGATCATATTTATACGTCCCAGCCACCTTGTAGGTCGCGTGCAGATACCCACCACCGTTCAGGAAGCTGCGGTAGGCGTTCAGATGCCCAAGGGCCACATCAAACCCTTTCCCCGAACGCAGTGCCATTTCGGCCAGCGTTAGCATATTCTCCTGATACGTAACAAGCGGAAAACTGGCATCCCGAGCGAAAAATCCACGGTTCGCGGTGGTTGTCAGCGTATTTGGTTCGATGACGCCCGGCGCATTCACCCCGTTCTCCAGGTAGTAAAATTTGAAGCGGGCCGTTTCGTTCGTTTTTGAATTCCCCCGATACGTAGCCGTTTTAGCGGGATTTAGTAGCTCTGCGTTGTAGGCACCTTCGGCCGTAATGCTACCCGCCCGAACGTTTGTCAGGAAGCTGTAATTCTGATTTTCGTTCACGCTGGCCGTTGTGCCGTGTGTGGCATACATGGAGTTCGCGTAAGCACTCACCCCCGACGTAGCTACAGTATACGCTTCGTTATATTGTTTTAAATCTATATACAAACGAGCTTTCAGCGTATTGGCCACCTGTTTCCATTTCGTGACATCGCCACCGAAGAAAATATCTTTTGTACCCACAGCTCCAATGCCCGATTCCAGATCGGCAATACCCTCATTCAACTGGGCAATGAGCTTGGGAATCAGTTCCGCCTGCGTTTCAAAACGTGGATTCGTGAACGTAGCAGTATTGGCGGTTTCTGTAAATGGTGCATCGCCCCAAAGTTCAGTAACGGTTCCGATGTTATGTGCCTGGATAATTTTAGTAATCCCGGCCATAACGCGGTTGCCCAGCTGATTCGCTTTTTCAAGAGTTCGGATGGCGTTTTTGTTGGTACCCGTGTAAAATAGATTCCAGTCGTCGTCGAAATTGGCGGCCGTAATCTGATACTGCCCCCACGTACCGAACTGCTGGAAACTCCCGAAGCCGTACCCCGTCCAGACAATGGTGAGCCGGCTAGCCATACCTTCCTGAGACGCAATGTGGGCAATCTGCGTACCCGTAAAAATATACTCGGCAGAAGCGTCTGTTGGGTTGTTCAGATCCTGGTTCATATCCGATACCAGCGATTCGCACGAGAAGAACGCCAAGCCAATCAGTCCTGCACAAATAGATCTATATCGTCGTTTCATTCGATTCCAATCGTTAAAATTAGTAATTGATTTTCAGGCTGAAGACCAGCGATCTTGTGCTGGGATTATTGAAGTAATCCACACCACGGGCATTGCCAACCCCCGATACGTTGGTTTCAGGATCAATGCCCACTACTTTGGTCCAGAGTACCGGGTTCCGGGTAGTTACGGCGAAACTGACCGACTCCAGCTTCGTTTTCTTCCGGAAGCCCGGCGTGTTCAGTTGATACCCCAGGGTAATCTCACGAATACGGGTCCAGCTTCCATCCCGAACGAACTGCTCCGTTAGCTGCCCGGAGTGCCCACCAATGGAGGTATAGAACGACTGATCCAGCAAGACAGGGCCGCCACCATAATTCGTTACGTTGCCCCGCAAGGTGGTTCCAGCCTTGAACAACGTCCCGGCATAGTTGTAGGTATCCTGCGCTAGGGTCACTTCGTTGCCTACGTCGGCATACGTACCGAAATTCACCAATACTCCGCGTGTACCTTCGTAAAAATCGCCACCCTGAAAGGTTTCAAACAGGACGTTCAGCGATAGTTTTTTATAGGACAGATTCGTTCCAAAGCCACCGCGCCAATCGGGGTTTGGGTCGCCCACGATGCCCAACGTAGTGCCTAACTTAGGAAAGCCCGTAGATGTCAGGTTCATGGAACCGTCTTCATTACGCTGATAAACACCACCGTAGAAGGAAGACAGCGCGTCGCCCACGTGGGCGACGGTACTCAGCGCACCGGCCGTAAAGGTGACGATTTCGGTACCGCCTAAATTCGTGACCCGGTTCTTGTTTTTACTCCAGTTAGCAAATACATTCCAGTTGAAATCTTTCTTCTGCAGAACGTTCAGGTTGAAGTCTACTTCCATGCCTTTGTTCTCCATACTACCGGCATTGGTATATTTCTGGCTAAACCCGGTTGATCCAGCCGACGATACCTGGAGCAATAAATCCCGGATGTTATTTTGGTAATAGGTGTACCCTACCGTTAGTTTGTTTTTGAAGAACCGTAAGTCAGCGCCGACTTCCCACTCCGTTTTACGTTCGGGAAAAAGATTGGGGTCTCCCTGCGTTGCACTTTCTACGTAAGCACCACCGTAACCCGAACTCGTCAGCGTGGTTGCCCAACTGCTGAACGAAGCCGTTACGTAAGGGGTCGTATTCCGGTAGGGTTCGGGCTGAATACCCACGATACCGAAGGAGGCCCGCACCTTACCGAACGAAAGCGCACTCCCGCGGAACACTGGCAATTGGCTGAACTGCCAGGCTACGTCAGCCGATGGATAGTAGAAAGTCGATTTAGATGCGCTCCCGAACGTAGAGCCGGATTCGCTGGCAATAGACCCATTGACAAACAGTTGGTTATAGAATCCCAGGTTCAGGGTTGAGTACAAACGAGCCGTCCGGCGATGCGTTTCCGTATTGAATGGAAAGTTGTTGACAGCCGTAGAGTTGGCAAAGTTTGGTGGTGCTTCCTCAAGAATGAAGCCGTTCATGGTACCACCCAGCAGGTTGTACTTCCGATCATTGATGTTGAAGCCAACAATCAACGTACTCGTTATATTTTCACCAAAATCTTTACTGGCCCTTCCAATTACATCCAGGTTCATTTCAGTTTCCGAAATGATACGTTGGTCGTACGCACCAGCGCCCGAGTTTTCAACCGACGACACAGGGTTGTTGGTAACCCGTCGATCGTTGTAGGTGTCCATCCCAGCCCGAGCCGTGATGCTAAACCAGTCTTTCGGTGTCGCTACAATCTCCGAGTTCATGATAAACCGATCGACTTCCGAGAAATTAGTCAGCTCGTTGATTGTCCAGAGTGGGTCGTTGTAGCTTGGGTTAGCCGAAGCGCCGAGATAATTTCGATACGACCGCTGGCGATTCCGAATGGCTGCGGCCGTAGGCGATGCGAAGTAGCTTCCTTTCCAGTACCGGCTGTCGAAATCGGGCGACGAACGTAGCATGCCCAGGTAGAGACCGCTGGCGTTGTCGCCTTTTTGAACCCGGTTAGAGGTCGTTCGGATGTAGTTGGCATTTGCCGACGCTTTGATAATGTCATTGAGCTGACGGGACGCGTTAAATCGAACCGAGTTTCGTTTGTAGTCGCTTTGCCCGGCGAAAATTCCTTTCTGATTCAGGTTCCCCAGACTCAGGTAAAAGTTGCCCTTGTCGTTTCCTCCGCTCAGGCTAACGTTATTATCATAATAGGTACCCGTCCGAAACACGGCATCCTTACGTGCTTCGTTGTAGGTCTCTCTTGAATTTTTCGTCAGGATTGGATAAAATGTTTTCCCCTGATAGGATTCAAAGCGGGCGCCGTTCATGTTCACTACGTCGTCGCCACCGGCCCGGTTGGCAATTTTATCGCCCCAGGAATACTGCGTCGTTGGATTGTAAACACCACCGGAACCTTGCCCGTATGCTTCCTGTAAGGGGTGTAATACGTTAACTTTGTCGAAAGAAACCGTAGAACTAAAGCTGACATTCAGTTTGTTATCCGCAGCGCCCCGTTTCGTTGTGATCACGATGACACCATTGGCTGCCCGCGATCCCCAAAGCCCAGCCGCCGAAGCCCCTTTCAGGATTTGCATGCTGGCAATGTCTTCCGGGTTGATGTCATTCAGGCGGGATTGTTGCGCCACACCGCCCCGAGAATCGCCACTGGTGCTGTTACTCATGGGAACGCCATCGATAATAATGAGCGGCTGGTTCGAGCCCGTAATCGTATTCTGTCCCCGAATCTGGATGTATGAACCGGCCCCCGGATCACCCGTAGAGCGCGAAATCAACACGCCAGCGGCTTTACCCGCCAGCCCGTTAATGACGCCCGTTTCACCCGAGCGTTTAATGTCTTCGGGTTTGACCGTCGATAGCGTGGAACCCATTCGATCTTTCTCTTCCTTGAAACCTAAGGCCGTGACAACCACTTCGTTGAGCACTTTGGAGTCGGCAGCCAGCGTTACGTTGATGGCCGTCTGGTCGCCAACCGGAATTTCCTGAGAGACATAGCCCAGAAATGAAAAAATCAGCGTGCTTTCTTTGGACGGTACGTTGATGGTGTAATTTCCTTCGGCATTCGTGGTGGTGCCAACGGTGGTGCCCTTTATGGAAATATTGACGCCCGGCAACGCCAATCGGTCTTCCTGAGCCGTAACTTTCCCTTTGATGACGATGGCGGCCGGAACGCTGGACATTCCTGAAGCATCGATTCGGTAAGTGACCTTAGTGGGTACACTACTACGTTCATTTTTGGCAACGATGTCGCTGGGGTCTCCTTTTTCAACCAGCCGGTTCTGAGCCCTGACTGTCGTCACCATCGAAGCAGAGACCGCTAAATAGCCTAAGATCCGAATTCTGTTTTGTAATGATAATCTCATTGCTCTCAATCAGTTGGTTAGTTGCATTATTGACAAAAGCTCTTCTGGCGTCCCTTCGTAAAAAAGAGTGACTACTACGATGGTTAGTAAAAGAAAGTGGTATGATAAGCAGGCGTTTACAGAAATAGCCTCGCAGGATAAATCCAAAAAATTACCAGAAAATCAGGGATAGGGAAGCTGCTACGTTCAGCCATTGTGCCCAGGGTTGAAAGACACCAGCGTCTAAAAACCCAGTTTTCGTGTCCTCAGAGTTGTCTGCTTCCCGATCCATGTGGTCCTTCACCAACTCATCCAGCTCCCCCCGTTTGAGCAACTCCAGGAATACTTCCAGTTCCTGATCAGTTGCCTGATTGTTGAGATAGCGCTCAACTAAGGTTTCTTTAAATTGGCTCTCATCCATAGGTTATCCGTTAATTATCTAGAAGACAATCGAGCCGGCCGGGAGGGTACCCCCTTAACAGATTTTTTTTGATCGTGGCTTTAAGAGTTACGTGTAACCAGACACGTATCAGATGAAGGGCAATACCAATTGCTTCGGTACAGGCTGACCGAAGTAGAGCGTTTTAGGATAGAGTAGACAATTCATCCACACCATCGGGATCAACGAAGTGTCTGTAAAAAAGAAAGCTATTAGGGGGTAGAGACCTTACGTTGTTTGTCGGTGCAGATACGCTTTAACGGCAAAGCTAGCCACTACGCCTTCACCCGTAGCCGCAGCAACCTGCGCAATAGCGCCTAACCGACAGTCGCCAGCAGCCAGGATGCCGGGGACCGATGTCTCGACCGATCCAGGTCGGGTGCAGATAAATCCCTGCTCATTGAGGTCAATGGTTTTAGCCAGAAACCTGGTATTGGGGGTAAGCCCTACAAACAGAAAGACGCCATCAGCCTCAATCTCCATTACCTCGCCCGTGGCATTATCGGTCACCTGCAATGCCTTGAACGTACCCTGATCGTTACTGAGAAAGGCCGTTGGCGTTTGGTTCAGATACACCGCTACGTTCGTAAATTCGGCTAATTTTTCGGTGTAGGTTGTTGAGGCACTAAATTCCGGTTTGTAATGAACAAACGAGACTTTTCGGCAAAAACGAGCCAGAAACATACCTTCCTCCAGCGCACTGTTGCCTCCGCCGATAACCAGAATCTCCCGATCCCGGTAGAAAGCCCCATCGCAGGTAGCACAGAAATGAATCCCCGCACCAATTAATTCGGACTCTCCCGGAATATTCAATTTCTTGTAGGTTGATCCTACCGCCACCACGACTGAGCGGGCCGTAATGTCACCCATGTTCGTTTCGAGATGAAAAATTTCATTTTCGTGGGTGATTTTACGAACGTCGGCACCCAGTTTAATGTCTGATCCGTAGATTTGGGCCTGCTCGGCCATTTTATTCATCAGCTCCTTCCCGCTGATATCGATAAAGCCCGGATAGTTTTCGATTTTATCGGTCAACGAAGCATTCCCGCCGATGAGTCGTTTTTCAAGAATGATGGAGGAAAATTTATCCCGTTGTACGTAAATAGCTGTGGTTAGTCCAGTAGCCCCGCCCCCGATAATTGCTACGTCATACAAATGCGACTGCGCTTCTTCGGTTATGCCGATCAGGTCTCTTAGAGTTCGGTTGTCCGGGTTAGCAAACGCCTGATCATCAATAAAAATAGTCGGGATAATTCGCTTGCCTTTATTCACCGTTTCGAGAACGGGGATTGACCAGGCATGCACGTCAATATTTATATACTGGTAATTAATGCCATTATCGCTCAGATATGCTTTTGCCCGATGGCAGTCCGGACACCAATCAGCCCCAAACAAACGAATGCGGGGTCGGCCGGGGTTGAGTCCGAGTAAGGCGGCAATCTGTTCATTGGTAGGATTTACGAATGATGTTTCGTTAATAAGCAACGTGGGCGTGAGCCGTTTACCCTCCTGCATCTTCTCCACCTGTATGGCGGCTTCCCGATCAAGGTCAACATTTATGTAGGCGAAATCCAGCTGGTTCTCTTCCAGATAGTTTTTTACACGTTTGCTATCTTCACACCATTCCGCCTCGTACAGGGTCAGCGTTGTTTGGTCTATGATCATTAGTTCAGAAAATGGTCAGGGAAATCAGCATCAAGATAGCATCTTCATCCCAGAAACGGAGCAATACGGTTAGAAAAGTATAAAACAAACAAAGCCCGGTTGCGACTAACGCAACCGGGCTTTATTCACTGTTTTTATTTTTACCCCTGAACGTTATCCGAAGCCAGTTTGGCGCCCAGGTATTCGCGGTTCATGCGGGCGATGTGATCAAGCGATATCGACTTGGGACACTCGACAGAACAAGCTCCTGTAAACGAGCAAGCTCCGAAACCTTCGGCGTCCATTTGCGCGACCATACGTTCAGCCCGCTCTCTGTGCTCGGCCTGCCCTTGCGGCAGAATAGCCAATTGGGAGACTTTTGCCGATACAAACAGCATAGCCGACGCATTTTTGCAGGCCGCTACACAAGCTCCGCAGCCAATGCAGGCAGCCGCATCCATGGCTTCATCGGCAATGCTACGTGGAATAAGAATTTCGTTCGCGTCGGGAGCTGAACCGGTATTGACCGATACGTAGCCACCCGCCTGGATAATCCGGTCGAAAGCCAGGCGATCGACCATCAAATCTTTAATAACCGGGAAAGCCCGTGCACGCCAGGGTTCAACGACAATCGTGTCGCCATCGTTGAACGAGCGCATGTGAAGTTGGCAGGTAGTAGCACCCGTTTGCGGACCGTGTGGCCGACCATTGATGTACATCGAACACGTACCGCAAATACCTTCCCGGCAGTCGTGGTCGAAGGTTACGGGATCTTCGCCTTTTCGGGTTAGAGAATCATTCAGCACATCGAACATCTCCAAAAAGGACATATCCTCTGAGACGTTATCCAGTTGATAGTCAACCAGCTTCCCCTCAGTATTCGTATTTTTTTGTCTCCAGACTTTGAGTGTAATCTTCATACTTGTCGTCGTTCGTCGACAGTCGCTGGTCAATAGTGCCCTGTTACTGACAGTTATCGACTAACGACTTTGACTACTGTTATTTATAACTCCGCTGTGTCAGTTTCACGTTCTCGAATTCCAGCATTTCTTTGTTGAGCAGTTCAGGATTTCCTTCACCCTGATACTCCCAAGCTGCTACGTAGGCGTAATGTTCGTCATCGCGAAGGGCTTCACCGTCCGGGGTCTGGTATTCCTCACGGAAGTGACCACCACATGATTCGTTCCGATTGAGCGCATCATCGACCATAAGTTCACCTAACTCGATGAAATCAGCTACGCGGCCTGCCTGCTCCAATGCCTGATTCATTTCCTCGGCATCACCCATAATTTTGGCATTAGACCAGAACTCTTTTTTCAGCGCCTGAATCTTCTGTTTGGCGAGTTGGAGTCCTTCTGCATTTCTTGCCATACCGCAGTATTCCCACATAATATGACCTAGTTCTTTATGCAGGTCATCAACTGGACGAGTGCCTTTTATAGACATCATCCTATTAATCTGAGCCTGAACTTTCTGCTCCGTTTCTTTGAAGGCAGGCGAATCGACCGGAATTTTGTCAGCCGGACCAATGGTTGCCAGATAATCGCCAACCGTATAGGGAATGACAAAATAACCATCGGCCAACCCCTGCATTAATGCCGACGCGCCTAAGCGGTTGGCACCATGGTCAGAAAAGTTAGCTTCACCAAGCGCATATAAACCAGGAACAGTGGTCATGAGGTTGTAATCGACCCACAAGCCACCCATCGTATAGTGAACAGCGGGGTAGATCATCATCGGCGTTTCGTAAGGATTTTCGCCGGTGATCTTTTCATACATTTCGAACAGGTTACCATATTTGGCTTCGATCACTTTCTGACCGTCACGCTTGATCGCATCGGCAAAATCCAGATATACCGCTAAACCGGTTTTACTAACACCCCGACCTTCGTCGCACATATTCTTGGCGTTTCGAGACGCTACGTCCCGGGGAACCAAATTGCCAAATGCCGGATAGCGACGCTCCAGGAAATAGTCACGAGCGTCTTCGGCAAGATCCGTAGCTTTTAGCTGGCCTTTCTGAATTTTCTGCGCGTCTTCTTTCGACTTCGGTGCCCATACGCGGCCATCGTTCCGCAACGACTCCGACATCAGCGTCAGTTTCGACTGGTAGTGGCCCGATACAGGAATGCAGGTTGGGTGAATCTGCGTGAAGCAAGGATTACCAAATACAGCACCTTTTTTGTGCGCCCGCCAGGCTGCCGTTACGTTACATCCCATCGCATTGGTCGAGAGGTAAAATACGTTGCCATAGCCGCCCGTACAAAGCAGCACAGCATGGGCCGAATGCGATTCTATTTTCCCCGTAATCAGGTTGCGGGTAACAATGCCCCGCGCCTTACCACCCTCAACCACCAGGTCGAGCATTTCGGTACGGGTATACAATTTCACTTTGCCGTTAGCTACCTGACGGCTTAAAGCTGAATAAGCCCCCAGCAACAACTGCTGCCCCGTTTGACCACGGGCGTAAAACGTTCGTGATACCTGCGCTCCACCAAACGAGCGGTTTGCCAACGTACCGCCATATTCCCGGGCGAATGGAACACCCTGTGCTACACACTGGTCAATGATATTGACACTGACTTCGGCCAGCCGGTGAACATTACCTTCGCGGGCGCGGTAATCACCCCCTTTGATGGTATCGTAGAATAACCGGAACACGCTGTCGCCGTCGTTCTGATAGTTTTTAGCGGCATTGATTCCCCCCTGGGCAGCAATGGAGTGCGCCCGACGGGGACTATCCTGGTAGCAAAATGCTTTAACGTTGTAGCCCAGCTCCGCCAATGATGCAGCCGCCGATGCACCAGCCAGACCGGTACCTACCACGATAACATCATATTTACGCTTGTTCGCTGGATTGACCAGCTTCAAGGCGAATTTTTGCCGTGCCCATTTTTCGGCTAAAGGACCCTCGGGGATTTTAGATTCCAGTTTCATGCTTTAAAGAGCGAAAGACTGAAAGAGTGAAGAAGCGAACGAGCGGTGAAGATGTATTTAGTAGTACATTCTTTCACTCATTTGCTCTTTCATTCTTTAAATAATGTGATGAACCTGTAAATACACGTAAATCGGCATTGCCGCAAAAGCTGCCGGAATAAGGACAGCAAAGAAAACTTTACCCACAAACTCAATTACCGGCGTGTATTTTTTATGACGAACGCCAATAGTTTGAAAACCACTCTGAAAGCCGTGCGCCAGGTGAAACCCGATGGCAACCATGCAGATAACGTATAATGTTACGTACCACAGCTCACCGAAGGCCACCTTCACGACAGCATACAAATCTTTGTACTGCTTACCATCGTATTCGGCCATTGGCACCGCGCCAAAGTGCATTTCATACCAGAACGTGCGCATATGAATGATGATAAAGAGCAATAGAATTGTGCCAAGTATCCCCATGTTACGCGACGACCATGGACTATTTGCTTCGGGCTTGCTATAGGCATACTTAACCGGGCGCGACGCCTGATTATGCCGGGTAAGAATAAAAGCCATCAGCGCATGTACCAGAATGGAGGTATAGAGCAGGTACGAAACGGTCATGATAAGCGGATTATGGGTCATGAAGTACGTATACTCATTGAAAGCCCGTCCGCCGTCGCCCTTGAACAGCTGGAGATTACCAGCCATATGAACGATCAAAAAAGAACATAGAAACAGTCCCGTCAGCGACATTATTACTTTGCGACCAAGGGAGCTGGAGAGTGTTTGTGTTACCCAAGCCATACGGTGAACGACACGAAAATTAAGTGTAAACGATTGAAAAAAAGCCGGGTTAAACGGCGCATCAAAGCTAAATCACAAACGCCATGGAAACAAGATTAAGGGGCATTATCCCCTGTTTTATAACTTATTTACAGCCGGTATAAACTATAGTCACGGGCTGATTTTGCAACAGTGTGTAGTAGCCGTTTGTTTCTTTGTTTATTCGTACTACGTAGCAGCATTGTGAAAAGGTAAGACTAGGCCACTTGTGATGGGCTATCATGATAACATATTTTACTGAGAAAAAGTCGTTTAGTTGCCCGGAAGAATTTAAGATTTGAACAACCATAATTCTCCCGCTATTTTCGCACCATCGACCGTTTTTTCTGTCAATAGTATTTCCTTATGAAAGCATACGTATTTCCCGGCCAGGGTTCCCAGTTTCGAGGCATGGGGCAAGATCTCTATCAACAGTCCCAAGCCGCCCGCCAATTATTTGACAAGGCAAATGAAGTTCTGGGTTACAACCTGACCAATATCATGTTTGAAGGGTCTGATGAGGAACTCAAGCAGACAATTTATACTCAGCCAGCCGTTTTTCTACACGGTGTTGTTGTTGCGCTCACGACTGATTCATTCTCTCCCGACATGGTAGCGGGTCACTCACTCGGCGAGTTGGCTGCGTTAACTGCCGCCGGAGTTCTCTCATTTGAAGACGGCCTACGTCTGGCCTCCATCCGGGCAACCGCTATGCAGCGTGCCTGCGAACTGGCTCCGTCAACGATGGCGGCTGTACTGGGACTGGCTGATGAGATTATCGAGCGGGTATGTGCCCAGATTACGGAAGAGATTGTGGTACCCGCCAATTACAACTGTCCGGGTCAGGTCGTTATTTCAGGAAGCGTTGCGGGCATCCAGCTGGCGGAGGAACGCTTAAAAGCAGCTGGTGCCAAGCGCGTAGTACCATTAGCGGTCAGTGGCGCCTTTCACTCCCCTTTTATGGAACCGGCACGTACTGAATTTGCAGAAGCCGTTCAGACAATGTCATTTGCTGCCCCCCGCTGCCCGGTTTATCAAAACGTGAACGCTCAGGCAACCACAGATCCAGAAACCATAAAAGCGAATATAATTGCACAACTAACCTCACCAGTACGTTGGACGCAATCCGTTGAGCAGATGGTGGCCGACGGTGCTACCGAGTTTTATGAATGTGGGCCGGGCAAAGTACTTCAGGGGTTAATAAAAAAAATTAGCCAAACTACACCTGTTTCGGGCATATGACCAATAGATAGGCTCTTGTAAATCAGTGGCTAAATTATTAATCGGTCCGAAAAAGCCATTTTTTTTAAGGATGTATTTGTTTTTGACGCCCGGCAAACATTATCTTTGCACTCGCAAATGCAAAATAGCCCGATAGTATAAGGGTAGTACAACAGATTTTGGTTCTGTTTGTCTAGGTTCGAATCCTGGTCGGGCTACAAGGTAAACGCTTAATTGACTAAATATCAGTCGATTAAGCGTTTTCTGCTTTCAGCCGTGTACGGATTGGTATGCGGAATCTGTTCTTGATCAATTGTAATACTATTATAATGACACCCTACACGGCTCCTGAATACGATTCTTCTTCATTTAATTGCCCCCATTGTAACGCATTTGCTAAACAAGTTTGGGGAGATATGGCCTACGTTCACAAAAATCGATTTAGTGAGCCATTTCCAAGATGGGAAATAGCAATATAATTATCATTGACTTTGATTAATGTATGCTTTATGTCATCTAAGAAAAAGCTTCAAGTTTTTGTTTCATCCACCTACCTCGATCTTATCAAAGAAAGGCAGGCAGCTGTTGAAGCTATCTTAACCGCTGGACATATACCAGCTGGTATGGAATTATTTTCAGCTGGCGATAAATCTCAGATGGATGTTATAAAACGGTGGATAGATGAGTCAGATGTGTATTTATTGTTACTCGCTGGTCGATACGGTTCTATTGATTTAGAATCTGGCAAAAGCTACACCCAGTTAGAATATGAATATGCTCTCGAAAAAGGCAAACCTTTTTTTGCTCTAGTTATCACCGAGAAACATTTGGATGAGAAAGTTAAGACTGAAGGCAAGGATGTTTTAGAACCAGACTATCCTCAAAAATTAAGAGAGTTTAAAGCATTGGTTAAAAATAAGTTAGTTAAATTTTGGGATGATGCGCGTGATATTAAATTAGCTATCTTACAAACACTTCCAGAATTTGAACGTCGTCCAGAATTAATCGGATGGGTCCAGGGAAACGAAGTGACCAATTCGAATATAATTGTCCAGGAGATTGCTCGACTTACCGAGGAAAATTCGACTTTAAAGTCTAAGGAATTATTTAGTGTCTCCGTAACTGAGGCTATTAGAAAGCTAGAAGAAAAAAAGAATCATGAAGGTCTAACTGGAGTACCGTCTGGCTTTGTTAATTTAGACAGACTAACATCTGGCTGGCAGCCAGCGGAATTAATCATCTTGGCTGCCAGACCGGCAATGGGCAAAACGGCATTTATAGTTTCAGCACTGCGGAACGCGACTGTTGATTTTAGTATACCAACTGCTGTGTTTTCACTGGAGATGTCCAGTACACAGTTGTTAAATCGTTTGATTTCAGCGGAGGCTGAAATAGACAGTGAAAAAATTCGGAAGGGAAGCCTAAAGCCACATGAATGGGTGCAATTACAACATAAAATTCAGCGACTCACTAACGCGCCGATTTTTATTGATGATACGCCGGCACTATCCATTGTAGATTTACGGGCAAAATGCGGTCAACTGAAATCACAAAACAACATTCAGTTGGTGATTATTGACTACCTTCAGCTCATGTCGGGTGATGTATCTAGTGGTCGTGAGCAAGAAATTGCTTCGATTTCGCGGGCGTTAAAGACCTTAGCGAGGGAACTAGACATACCCGTAATTGCCCTTTCACAACTGAGCCGGAGTGTTGAAACAAGAGGAGGAGACAAGAGACCGAAACTTTCTGATCTTCGTGAATCGGGAAGTATTGAAGAAAACGCGGATATGGTTTTATTCCTTTACAGACCCGAGTACTACAGTTTTACAGAAGACGAAAATGGCAACTCTACGATGGGTATTGGTGAAGTGATTGTAGCCAAGAACCGGAATGGCCCTTTAAGCACGATCCAACTTCGATTCATCAATAGATATACAAAATTCATCAATCTAGATGATCATTTCGGAGATGAAGATGGTGACTTAACCTCCTTAACTTCTTCGCCGCTGAATCCAAGCGGGACACCTCCTTCGACCAATAAAATCAAAATGCCATCTCGATTTGACGGTAATGAAGAAACACCTTTCTAAAATACATATTTATTATACATCGTTCTTTCGATTTTTAAAAACGTATAAGGAGTGACATTACTACCATTCGCCCTGAATTCTTGTCGATTCGGGGCTTTTTTATGACCGATTAGTAAATCCAGCAGGAATACTTGAAAGGGAATACCTTCTTTGTTACCCAAACATCGCACAATCCACAAATAATCATGGCAAAGACTAAACCTAAAGTGTTAGTGAACAAGCTGGGAGAATATATGACAGCTAGTTATACGCGTAAGAAAACTATCGTTTACGATCAGAAAAATCCGCCCCCTTTTAAGGCTGTCAGATATGCTGAAACAAGAGTTGCTTATGCACAATATATAATGTCAGGATTTGATAAATCCATTATTGATAGGGCGATTAAGGCGGTCTCAGCGAAAACAACAATCAGTGATTTTCAAATTAATGATAAAGATACTTCACTAGAATCCTTAAACTGTTGCTTTTCCTGTCCTTTCAGGTCTCACTATTGAGCCTTTTAATGGTGATGGGAAGATTGAAATATCTGGTGTTGATGTAAGTGTATATCCAGATTTGATTTTGAGGGGTACTGTAAAAAGAAAAAGGAATTACAATAGCTACTACTCGCTTATATGTAAAGACTAGTTTTTCTTATATAGAAAGTTAGGGTGAAGATTTGATTAATAGCAGGTCTAAAGTTAATAGTACAATGGCATACATTGCTTAATTTACAGCCGCCTATTTATACCACTCGGCTAAACCCCTTACTCTTATCGTATGAGCATCAATTTCTATCGCACCGTGAAAGAATACCAACAACTACTTATACTTATCATGCTGAAACACCGCTCCCAAAGCGGCTTCCCTGTCCAAACCAAAACACCTTTCTGCCTAACATCACCGGACATGACACTGTCTCGGCATATGACTCTTACACGAGCGAATCTGAGCTATCCCTCCCTTGCCCAAGTCATTCTTTTCATCCTGCTTCTAGTCATGCAGAATAACAGGGCCTGGGCACAATGTTTTAGCCCCACGAGCAATTCTACCTATAGTGTTGGCACAAATCCTATTTCGGTAGCCCTAAAGGACTTCAATGGGGATGGGAAACTCGATCTGGCCACCGCCAATACTGGCGAAAATACCGTCTCGGTATTGCTGGGTTCCGGTTCGGGTAGTTTTGGAACCGCCACTTCCTATGCCGTTGGTAATGAGCCCGTTTCGGTGGCGGCAGGTGACTTCAACGGAGATGGTAAACTTGACCTAGTCACAGCCAATAATAATAGCAACACGGTCTCAGTGCTATTGGGCACGGGGGCAGGCACCTTCGGGGCAGCTACTCCCTTTGTAGCGGCTGTTGGCCTTGAATCGGTAGCAGTAGGGGATTTTAATGGGGATGGTAACGCTGACTTGGCTACGGCCAGTATAGTGACTAACACAGTCTCGGTGCTACTAGGCACAGGTACAGGTAGTTTTGGGGCAGCAACTCCTTTTTTAGTAGGGAAAGGACCGGTTTCCGTGGTAGTGGGTGATTTCAACGGAGATGGAAAAGCTGACCTGGCTACAGCAGATAGGGTGTCTAGTACGGTCTCAGTACTACTAGGTACGGGCACGGGCAGCTTCGAAGCGGGCAGCTCCTATCCCATTTTCTACACCCTTTACAATCATAGCTTTGGTAGTTCTCCCCAATCGATAATCGTAGCAGAACTGAACGGAGATGGCAAGTCCGACTTGGTAGTGGCCAATTCAGGCAATAATACTGTCTCGGTACTACTGGGTACGGGTACAGGTAGTTTTGGTGCCATTAATTCCTTTGAGGTCGGCGTAAGTCCTCTTTCAGTGGCGACGGGCGATTTTAACGGGGACGGGAAAGCCGACTTGGCTACAGTCGATTATACGCCCAACAGGGTGTCGGTGCTGCTGGGTACCGGTACCGGTAGCTTTGGGGCAGCTACTCCCTTTGCAGTGGGTACAAACCCCATATCAGTGGCCGTGGGAGACCTGAACGAGGATAGCAAAGCCGACTTGGTCGTGGCTAACTCCGGCGTTAATACCATCTCAGTGTTACTTAATTGCAACATATTGGCTCCCGATCTAATTCCCAACGTCTCCCTAACGCCCTCAATTCAATACGGTACCTCGCAGATTAATGTAGTAGTGGATGTATTTGAGATGAATGGGGCGCCAAGTGTTGGACCTGTCACGGTCTACATCAACAAAGATCCTATGGTTACCCTGAGCTTTCCGACTGGTTTAACCATAGTCGGGAGTAAGCCCGTGCAGAATAGTAGCTGGACGTTTAGTGATTCAGACCCTAATTTCTACATTGTCACCTCCACCGACGTAATTGCGGGCAGGGGCAAAAAATCGTTTGGTTTGACGGGTACACTAACGCCGGGTAATAGTAAGGGCAGTTTGGCGATAGGCGCAATGATTTCAACTGTGAGCGGGGGCGAGAGTAGGCTGGATAATAATAGTGATGCGGATAAGGTCGATTATTTTAAGAAATAACGATCAGCATCGGGGTTATTTATACTATGTATTCTAATTTGGACACTTGGACGAATACCTATGTTACATAAGCGTCAATGCTGGATCGACGGCTCTGGCAAGCACCTATAAAGGCACTAGCCCCAGCGTTTGTAAATTTCCTGCATCTAAGAGTAACAGTTAGTGATTTGGGGCCCAGGTGGCCCTGCCATGGTGTATAGTTCCGTGATGGAACGCTACGGATTGAAGCAGAGGCAACGGATTGAAAACGTAGTATTGGGAGCAGTAGCCATGGTTTTATAACGTCGCAACTACAAAAGTAAGTCTATTTCTTACCTGCCTGTTTTTATAAGAAAGCCTTGCCCTTCCATGTTAATGGAGATTTTTGCGTTTGACTTTCTATCAAGAATTCATAATTGGGCAGTTAACCTTAATTTATATAATGGCTCGCAATAAGAACATAAAGGAAAATAGAATATCATTAAAGGAAGAAGTGCCTAAAAGAGGTGTTTATATTGGTCAATACCTGAAAAAAAAATTTATATAATATAATAGGGGCAATAACTGGAATTTTAGGTATCATATTGACCTGTGTTTTATATGCGCCTGCTGAAAAAACTTATGGATTACTGGCAAGTTGCCAAAAGGCACGAGTTCCATTTATTTCCTTTGGTTGGAATCGTTTTAGGATCGAAACTAAAAACGGGGCTATGCTTACAGATGAAGGTAAGCCAATTTTAGGCGTGATTTTAAAGGAGGGTCAACTCTATGTGAATGCTGTATTAAGAAATAAAGATGGAGTACTTCTTGCCGAGATTAGAAATAATAAATGGCTAATTTCAAACCCAGGAATGGGATTGCAAAAAACTACAATGACAATGCACTTGAAGTTAGAGATTTTTATGGTAATGTCATTCTTCAAATTTTGTATTTAGGTGATACTGTTAACATAGCAGGGGTCTTTTACTGTCAAGCAGGACAAGCATTGGCGATCTTGATAGACGAAACTGGAGTAGCTACATTTGATAAATTAAAAAAGGGGGAGTTAGATTATAAAGTACTCTCTAAAATAATTCCAATTTTTAATTATCCTGCGGCGACTCATCAAGGTGAATGTCCGGGTTGTGATGCCCTTGAAAAAATAATTAGTGGACATGAAATAAATGATAGTACAGGCTATCTATTACGTGAATCTCCTTTAGAAATATGTGATATACCATATTTCAAAGATGCTAACGATAAATAAGTTGTATACTTACCTATATTATTTTGCTTCTATAGTTTAATTAATTCTTAACTAGTCTATTTCAGGTTTCTGGAATAGTTTATCAAACATATTTATCTTTTATTTCTCGCGCTTTCGCTGATCTGAACGTACTTCATTGTCGTTCTAATATCCCGATACCCCATGTAGTCCTGAACGAGGGCGTTCGCAGTATCGAGGCCCAACGTAATGGGGTGGAGTGCGAGGCTTGCGGCTCCTGAATTGAGCCTGACTTGAAAAGACGACGGTCCTACCATTGCTGGCAGGACCGTTTTACTTATTATTTGGATATGGCTAGTGTTCAGAAAGGCTATTCTTAACGGTTAGGGTTCCTGTCCTTCGGCAATCAGGCCCAGGTGATATTCAGCTTCGGCGGCTACCATCGGCTCGCCGTTGCACCAGATGTATCTGTTGGGTGGGCAGATATTGCCTTTGGCGTCAATGGTCTGGGCAAAGCGGCCATAGATGGCAAATTCATGGACTCCGTAGGCTTCACACAGGGCGATCAGTTGTTTCTCGAACTCGTCTTCAGTTAGGGTCGTTTTCATAGGAGTAGTGACTATTTGACGGGTTTAGAAGGTGCTTGGGCGCTTTCAACTTTCAACACAAACAGGACCATCTGTAGAGGTATAGTGATGTAATCATATTTGCAATCTGGGTGGTCGAACCCCAGCGTAATGGAATTAGCATCCACCTTCTTGACTCGGCCAAAACTATACTTACGTGTCCTGTCCTTGTGCTGCCGAAAAGAAACAACAACTACACTGCCTTTCTTATAATCAGCTTGGTCAACGATCACACAGGATAAAGTATCGCCTTTTTGAATCATTGGGCTCATCTTATCATGAAAGGCTCGGAACGATTTCCGGTCTCGCCAATCGTTAGGTTTAGCTTGAATATGGTCAGGAAGCGGATAAGGAGCTAATTCAAACCAACTCATCTCTTTGTTGATTTCAGCCTGATATTGCAAGTGATCTGCTATTGATTCGTTGGCCTCTTCAATTGAAATAGTGAAAATGCCTTCTCCAATTCGCGTTCTGTAAACATGACTATCTAAGAGCTCTATGTAAGCCGTTAAGCTACGTCGTACACCTCTTTTTTCAAAGGCTGCCAAAAATTTACCTTTTTCAGCATAAGCGAGCGTGTCTACTGCCCATTTGCGCAGGGAAAGAAGTGTAGTTCTCTCTAAATTCCGGCCCTCAACGGAAACTTGAGGAAGCTCTTCTTGGGTGTTTTGGCCCGAATTTTGGTTGGTGTTTGCATGGGAATCCCTACCCACGTAGTTTTGCATCGTGTTCATTTTGATAGATGTTAAAGTGTCACAAAAGGCTCATGCCCGAAGTTGTGGAGACAGGAGGTATGGGCCTATTTTGTTTTTCCAAAGGTAGCAGATGAAACAATGAAAGTCAAGAGAAAATTAGACATAACCTACTGATTAACAACCTGTTGTATGTATACACGATTTAATATGTTTTAATGACAACAGTTAATACTTTTCAAAGCTTAAGTAAGAGAAATGTGATCTATGGACAGCCAGTGCCTCTTCCTAGAATATCTTTATGTGTACTGTTACACGATTATATTTGTAAAAGTCTCCTGATTCTAGCAGCGTACATTATAAATACTTGTAAAAGTGTGTCTGTAAAATAGTAGTGGCGAATCCCGAAAGGATAGCGTTAGGATTACTAACGCCACTGAAAATCAATACAGGCAGGTATTTGGCACTCAGGACTGGTCTTAATGGTCTGTGGCTTTACGTGCCCCCAACTTTGGGGAGTCAGATTTTGCTAAGCAATTGTCGGAGAAACTAAATAAGCAGATAAACTACTCTACTGGTTGTCATGGCTCGGCCCCCTGTGGCCGATTTCCGTTATTTTACCATAAAGCTTGGGTGGGGTTAATTAGTATTATTTTATATTGCTCTGTTCAATCATAAATATAATTGTAGTACCCGTCATGTTTAAGCAGTATCTAGTTAGTTTGCTATCAACTTGTTGTATAACTTCTCCTTGACCGTGGCCACCAAATTTATTTCGTATAGTTGGAATTCCCCCCTCAAGTAAATTTTTTAATGAGCCGAGCTGTGTTTCGCTAAAACTCTGAAACAGACCATTTTCTGCACAAGCTTTTATAAGTTTGCTGGCTGTATCTTTTTGATCGTATTTCCATTTCTTTTGAGAACAGATTATTTTCATTGTACTTTCAAAAGCTTTCAGACATTCGGCTAAACACTCTTTATTTCTATTATGCCTGTAATGTTCATGTGCTTTGGTGTACTCGTCAAAAGCTCCCTGAAAAATTTCATTAGATAAGAGAGATAAAGCGGGCTTTACAATCTCTGAGTGTGTATAGGTTGAATCTGTTCTAATTATCGGACTGGCTTCATATTGATATCCAATCGCATGTTCTTTGAATCTTTGATTAAGCTCCTCAATAGCATTATCCGGCGAGCTTGATATATGTGCTATATACGCATAGTTATTAATCAGAGGTATTACCGCTTCGATGTATTGAAATGTTACTTCGACAACATCTAACACTTTTTCAGTATTATTTTCTTTCAGTAAATAGCGTATAATGTGTTCTTTATCGGAACTAAAATTTTCAACATTTAATGTAAATACTCCATATTCTTTACACAGAGCTTTGTGAATGTATTGATAAGCTTTACTAGCCTCTTGAGGGCCATAACCAGTGTTATCCATACCTATTGTGTCGCTTATTATATGCACTATTTTGCACTATTTGTACGTGTAACTGCTCATTAATTTTATCATAAGTATAAACGTCGCTTATTTCACCTCTTTGTTTTTTTTGTCTTTTTGAAAATAGGTTAAATACTGCCATTCTTTTGGTTGGAGTTAGGGGGTTAGGAACACTAATGTGGTTAGAATTTAGGCTTAAAATCTGTGTCTGGCCGCTCCGCTTTGGTCTGGCTGCTGCTCTGTTCTGTTCTGGCGCCCTGTGCGCCTTTACTTGTGCTGTCAATGCTACGCGTCGCTGCGACTCTGTTTTTGTCCAGCACTCGTTTAAGTCGCTTGACCTCTACAATTCTCATTACAAAGACGCAGCCTTGAAAATTGTACTTACACTACTTCTACACTGAGTAATGCTAACAGGTTTATCTACCACTTAAGCCCTTGATTCACAATGCCAACTCAAAGTTGAGTCGGCTAAATAGCTGGTTCTCAACGTCCCCGTTTTGGGTGACGTATTAAAGATGAGGTTCATAGCTATCTATTATAACTACTTGATCCTCAACGACGCCAAATCCGGCGACGTACAAGCTATACCGAACTTTGATGTGGTTCCTGCCCACATATAGAATGCAGCCCCCCACCAGTAATCTTCGCTACCCTTTGAGTTTTCAACCGAGATGTTCAAAACGTACACCTAACATTACTCCCCCTGATTATTCTTTCTAAAGGATGGTTAGACGTTCATTCCCCAACGTTGGGGGGCGAGGGGAAAAAATCTATCCGGGTTGCTGCGAACCACCAGGATAGTCTTACGGATCAACGGTTTTGGTAGCCGTGGGTGTTAACAACTTTGCACCCTGAATATTATCAATGCCTATTTATTTCCTGGCAGAAAAAGCCTGACCGGGGGTTATGTTTTTATACTGGTAGGTACCATACTTTTACTACTGTATAAGCCCCGTATATACGGGAGGAAAAACACGACCTGTTCTAAATTCACCCCAGCGTTGTTCCCTGCTCCCATAGTGAATAGACGAATAACAATGTGGTTAAAGCTAGCCCATTACACAAGGTCGCTTACCCTTCTGCTATTCACTATGAGTATGAATAAATGCGAGAACGATTAGTCTAAAATTCAGCTAACAGGGTTGTTTCAGCCTGTGCTGCTGAACAGTTTTAAACTGGTGGGTATGATGGTGCTCACTTGTATTATTTCATAGCGGTATGAAAAACTCAGTAGGTAGTAGGTGAATCGAGGTTGTATGAGAAGAGTATTGCGTAGGGAAAGGGAGAAGAGGAAGGTATGGGGTAGTAGAGGGGATAGTCTTATTGTTAGGTAGGCAACTCATTACATAAAAGAGCGTTATGCTGTTAGTATCAGCTAACAATCAATTAATTATATATTTTTTCTAGCCTTAAAATTCATGATGTGTCACATATTCTATTGAAAAAGGTGAATTGTCTCTGACGTTACATTTAATAATAATAAATATTGCCTTCTTTTGCCCCCATCCAAAAGGGTTCCAAAGCTTGTATTCCTTTGAATGTTCTCGCGTAAAATATTTGGCCGCGGCAACCGTACTTATTGACCGACATCCAGCGAAAAGATGAAGCATAGATTTATTGTCTTTATCCTTGGCAAAAGGGTTAGGCATTCTAACTATTAAACCATACTCTGTCCGTGAATCACCTGTATATTTTGTTTCATATCTGACAATCTTATTGTCTTTGCTTTTTTTCCATATAAAAGCATGGTTTTCTGCTTCAACAATGTCTAAGTGTTTAATTTCTTGAAAAAATAACTCTGCAATTTTATTATTAACTGGTCCACCTAAAATTATTAAGTCATTTTCTAATTTATCTATAACAGATTCTGAAGGGAAACTAATATTATTTGCAGATACAGAATAGGCTTTGCTGATACTTCCTATAATTAACCCCAATGCCTTTACCTGCCCTATCCCCGTATTACTATGGCTAATTTCAAGGTCGTTTACCTTTTCAACTGATACAGAGGACTGGGAAACGCAAATTGTAAGATTGGCGACATTGCTTATTTTCCAGAGTCTCTTCGTAGGTTTTTTAGTAGTAAATAATCTAATTAAATATCCTCCTGTCGCTGCTAGAATAACGCTTGCAATTTCGCCCTCTCCTGACTCAATAAATTTTTCTATAATAGGCTGTAGCCATTCAATATTCATAAGTTAAAAGGGATAGAATGCCAAGGTGTAAGTATGTGAATACGTTTATGTACATTATTTACATGTAATTAATTGAGTACACCTCATTAAGTCAAACTAATTTATTAAGCGCGATCTTTATTACGTATTGATTGCATTTTGAACTAATGAAACCTTCTATTATCGTTAGTACTGTAAAGGTTATCGCACAAAACTTAATATTACTGTGAGCGGAATTTGGTCAATGTAAAGTAATTTCCTTTTATTATGCGAAAAGATTTCAGAAAGGGCAGATATTGCCACATCTCCCTTTCTGAAATTTCACCTACTTTAGCTTAATAATAATTTAGATCGTCGTCCGCATCTCGCAAAACAGCTTGTCCGGTTTTAGTCTGGGTATTCATTCGTTGAAACGTAGCCTCCTGCCGGTCCAGCATGGTTGGGGAAATGGGTTGCATGACCTTGAACTGGTAAAGGGTTTCTCCGTTTCGCTCTATTTTTTTGTAAGCTCCCTTTCCCGTGGGACTATCAACATTGCCAAAGGCACTGTAACCTGACGAATAATCATGACCAAGGCTAAAAGCACCTGTAAATAAAGGCCCAATGCTGGACTTTCTAGCCTCATCGGATGAGATGGTAATGGTCTGCTCCTGCATATACTTGTACGGCTTTCGTCCGGTTGCTCTTTCGTATTCCGTAGGGGCTGTTTCGTACCTGTAGACATTTCCGGGCTTTGTAGCATAATTCAATCCTGACAGGTCTGTGGTTTGTAAATCAAACCCTCCTGCTTGGTTAGGCACACGGACAAAAGCAGAGCCACCCGCCCCGCGATACGTATGTGTTTTATTGTCGTAGGTAGCGCCAGTAGATTCTAGCAGTGATTCACCGATTGCCTTCCCAGTAAAGCCCTGTAGCTTGCTGATCCTGCTGGTTTCATACTACCATCGAACATTGTAACATTAACGGCTCCTGGTGAGCCATCTGGGTTTCGGGTAATGACGTTATCCGGGATATTGAAGGTGGCGTCCCACATGTCTATTTGACCACCTTCGGAAGATTTTTTTGCTATTGCGTTACGGTCACGAGCAATGGAGTTCCTGTCTTTTGCAATGGAATTACGCTCTCTACCCTGGCGCAATTCTTCAAGGTGATACGGATCGGCGGCATCAAATTTATAGTACACAGGTGCCAGCATCGGACTAGTGCGTTGCAGGTATTCCATTGCGTCCTGCGCCGTGAGTCCTTCGGTTGCTGTCAGTACTGCCGCTATTTCCTGCGGGGTGGCCTGATCGGGCCGAAACTTACCCAACTTATCAACCCGTGGTGAGTACACCTCATCGAAATGCTTCCGCCACTTACCGTCCACTTTAAAAGCTCCCTGATAGGGCAACTCTTCGGTATCACCGTTGGAGAAATCCAGATACGCCTGTTCCCAGGGCGCTACTTTGGTCTGACCATTAGTGAGCTTGTACTGGACCGAGCGGAATATCTTGCCACTCTCTGCGTCCTTCTGGGCTTGTACAAAGTTGCTTCGTCGTTGCAGACCATTAGCGTACAGAGGTGATCGCTGGGCATCCAATGTAAAGTTCTGAATGTCCTGATCGAGCATGGTTTTGGCGTAGGTTTCATAATCACCGCCAAAGTCACCTTCCACCCGGTCCTTGATTTTCTTTTTCAACTGGTCAAGGTGAAGCTGCCATCTTTCCTGATCTTTCGGTAAAAACGGAACGCTGGCCAGTTGCGCTTGGGCCTGTTGTTGCAATAGTGCCTGCTGTTTTGCCAGTTCAACCTGTTGCTGGCTTTGCTGGGTCATGGCTGATTGCAACATCAGATTCCGGTCGGCATCCTGACGCTTTTGGGCGTAGCTAACGGTGGGTTGCAGTAATGCTAAAGCGCTCTGTATTGGGCTGTACTGATTCAGTGGATTGTTCATGAGGTGATTTGTTTAAAAGGTTCGTTAGTGATTTGCTGTCTATTAATTAGGCTGGTTGCTTTTTCGGCATGAGCGGAGGTAAGGCCGCTAATTGATCCGTGACGATACTCCAGAGTTTGGCCGCTATCGGAAATGATTCGTCTACTAGGGTAACTGCTAAGCGAAAAGGGAATTGATGACCACGTTTTGGCTGACTGAAGACTAATAAATAAGTGTTCTCAGCACTTTTTTCAAAGGCGTAGTAGATTCCTCGTATGGGGCTAAGTTGCCATTCGACCCAAAACACACAACCCCGCTGACCGGTACGGGCCTTGGCAGCCGTATGAATGGTTTTAGCTATGTTGGGATTCAGAGGAGCATGTAATAGAATCTGTTCGGGTAACATCAGATGTGAATCTGTTCCGGCCTGGCGGACATGGTTTCCGTCATAGACTGGCGCTAGTTCGTAGTCAGCATAAAAAAGTGTCAGCATGATGGCTTAGAAGTTTGACGCGTGAGTTGAATTCTGTTGACCCGCAAAAGCCGGGTTGAGATAAAAGCTGGAGTGCTCCTGATTCACCAGCACCATCACGTTGATCAGCTCACCCTGTTTATTATAAATGGGGGTGTTGTTTGGGTTCAGATGAATACCCGCCACCGGGAGATATCCTCGTTTGATTGCCTCGGCCATACAGTGATAACTTTCCAATCCCTTTCCGTACAATGCCATTTTCTGATCAAAGGCGATTAATTTGAAACCGTCGGCTTCAAAGCTTAAAAGGTGCGTTAACCGCTTACTGTCCTGGCTTGGCATAGTAGCCGATTGCAGACAAATGCCGGATCGTTCAAATCTGACCCGCTGGCCTGTGCTGAATTTATGCAGGAGGTTGATGCTTTCGGTTTCAGATGCCATCGCTAGTAACCGGCTGACTCGTTGCCAGTGAGTTGGCTTGTTAGGGGCGATAAGCTCTACCCATTCTGGGGAGGTCGTTGGTTGGTTTTTAAGTGTATTTTTCATCATTGTTGTTCATTAGTTAAGTTGGTAATAGGCGGCCAGTTCTGTTCAGTGTATCCATCCGGGATAACAGCCCACCGAATGAAGCGGGAGACATTTTTCCCATTCCAGCTAAACGGGGGAGGTGTAAACGTACTGTTCCAATAGGGGGCTGGTTTGGTGACTGATTCCTCCTGGAAGGTCGTGGAGGTAACACCTTCCCATTGATGGCGGTAAGCGGTGTGATTTACCTGCTTATGGGTAGTTTGATTGGCCGCATCGAACGGCTTTTTCATTCCGTATCGTATACCATCCCGAATTGTCTTTTGAGATTTGCTAAACATAGGCCATTCACTCGCTACCGTCTCGAAAGCATAAATAGCCGTCTGTTCGTCCATCCGCCCAGCGGCAATATATCCACCAGCGGCAATGGCATTGTTTCGTAAGGTTTGGTGGCGTTGACCGTCTGGAGCATTCTGCGTAGAGCGAACCAGACTTGTCAAAAGCTGCTTATCATTTTTGCCTAGAGAAGGGCTGTAGTTAACGGGCTGATAAGTAGGAACGGGTGGGGTATACGTACCTATCATGGCCGTAGCGTTTTCGTTAATCCTTGGTTCAGCATCGTAGCTAACAAATCGTAAATCGGTTGGATTGCCTCCCTTGGTTGTGTCGAGGGCTATCCAAAAGTTTTGGATAAACAGCTTTTGCAGATAGCGAAAGTGAGCCGCTAATGTTTCCGGCGTTTGGTTATCGGGTAGCCGGACCACAAACCAAAGCCCACGACGAACTGAGTAAGCACATAGCAGAACATAGGGCAAGCTGGCAATGTGATTTTTTAGCTCGGCCATGTCAAGATGTGGGTTGTCTTTTCGATCTATATCACCCATCAGCACGGGCCATTGTTGCAGGATTCATTCGTGAAAGGGGGTGTCTTTTTTTCGATGGCGGAGGAGTGAAGCAGGTGTAGTAGCTGGCAACTGTTTTTTTAATTCTCCCTGAGCGGTTTTGTCTGGTTCATTATTTATCGCTTCTGTAATGGGCTGATAATAGTTAGTCAAGGCAATGCGTCGAAGGGTGGTAATGCTGGCGGGAAAATTGGCGAAAGCTTTACGCTTGTGGTCGTATTCAAAAAAACTAATGGGGAGGTCTAGTAGATTGGGACGGAATTGCTGATTAGTCATGTCAAAAGTGGTTTAAGTCAGCAAGTGGTTTAAACTAGTTTAAAATGGCTCCGTTAAACTAGTTTAGTGGTTTAATCGCCCCCTATATATAGGGGCGTTAAACCGGTTAAACTAAACCACTTTCTATAGGGTTAGTAACAGTGAGTTCGACGGGAGGTAAATTCAGCGTGTAGGTTGTATCAACCAACTTCAACCGGTGGTTAGTTAGGTAGTAAGTCACAAACTCCTTCGCTCGGTTGTCTCCAAACTTGTGGCCGAAATATTCGGCGGCTGCTTTAATCCGGCGGCAGGTCTCACCATATTTATCGGGAGTAACACCAGAGAACGCCCGCTGCAAAATGACTGTATGCGTTTCGGCTGGCAATTGTCCAGGAGTAACGGTACGGGAGGCTTTCGACGCTTCGGCAGTTTTGGCTTCCTTTCGATTTGTTGAACGCTGATCGGCTTTCCACCCCTCCACCAGAAAAGGAAGACCCTGCTCATTGATCGAGAAAGCGAACGGCTCAAAATCCCGGTCCCGGCAATACTCCGGCGCTACAACAGATACTTCTTTATCGTTGCTGTCTTTGGTGATCGAGATGACCGTTTCAGCCTTATGATTTAGCTCCGTACCTAGGTGCCCTCGGGAATTGTTGTCTGTTTTGTTTTGATGGAGAACGGTCAGAATATGGATGTTAAGATCGGTCGTCCATCTAAGCAGATGGGTTATAATTTTACTACTCTGTTCTGAATCTAGGACGGGATCAACCTGTAAATCCCTAATTCCATCAATCACCACTAAACCAACACCGGGTGTGTTATTAAATGCATAGTCAATTAAGGCAAGCCGTTCGTTGGGGGGGTATTCGCGTAGTGAAAATACAATCAGGTTCGGCGGCTCTGCTATACCACTAAGCGCACAAATACGCCTCACCACCCGTAAGACATGGTAGCGGCTCTGCTCGGTATCGAAAAGTAGTACGGTTCGTTGACCCGCAGGCAATGAACCCTTAATTTTTAAGATAAGCCTACAGGCAACAGCCGCAGCTACAGCAGCGGAAACGCCAAATGTTTTCCCCGCTTTTGACTTTCCCGTCACGGAGGAGACATTCCCTAGCGTACCGATAATGCGTTGAGTCCCGTCCTCCTGTTCAATCGTCAAACAAGTTGGCGGCTGGCCTATTTGATCTGTAGGGCGTACCATCGCAGCGGTTAACAATGCGGCATAGTCCACTCCATTTGTGGCCGTTGGGGGGTGGTTCTTCGGTGTGCGTTTGGTCTTCAGCATCAAAATCAACGTTATCCGTCGTGGCCTTTTCTTCGTCGGTCATACTTTGAAGAGGAGGCCGAAAACCTTTAGCTGCATCTGATTTAACAAAAGCCCTTATTGCGTCTTCGTTTGTATAGGCTTTATAGCGTTTAGAGGTTTCAGGGTCTTCACCAGCGTCAAAAGCGACCCATTGTTTACTGGCGTAGGGTGCATGAAGCCGCCAAAATTTACCGTCCGATGCTGTAAAACAGTCAGGTAATTTTGTACCTTTATCTTTGTGTTCAGTTGCCATAGTATCAGGGTTTTAGCGCAGGTTCGTATGTGGTGATACGGACCTGTTTCGCGTCATAGGGGGGAGTAACCAGGCTGCATCAAGCAGTCGCGAGATGGCATAAATCAAGTTGACAAAATCGGATGGATTCAGGCGAAGGGTGGCTTTGTAACCTGTTCGTACCACTCGTAGAACTGCTCGAAGGATCGGACTTCTACAAAATAGCCAAGTGAAGACTCTATCTGTCGAGCCACATCTTTCTGTTCTAGGGACATTTTGTCGGTTCCTATCTTTATTTCAAAACCGCAAAATATTCCACGGATACAGGCAAGCACATCTGGGACGCCAAGTGTTGCGCCCGACGGACGGTACTTTCGTAGCTTCTCGTCGTAAATTCCACCCGTGTTAATACGCGCGCAAAAGTGGCCGTTAAGGCGTAACCAGTCCATTACGCAGGCTGTAAGCCCGTTCGCCGTACTATCGTCGTACTTTGACTTTGGAATATAATTACGCTTGACAGTGGGATATTTTGCAATCTTTGCGCTATCGGCAAGCTGGCAGAGGTTTGAGAGTGCTATATTCATGCCGTAACACCCCCTCCTTTTTTGGTAAGTGCGCCCATGACTTCACTACGCATATAGCGTACCTGATTACCAATGGTGTACTTTTTGAGAATACCGCGTTTAGTCCAATCCCAGACGGTGACTTTTGAGACCTTTAGTAATTGGGCGGTTTCTTCTGGCGTGATTGCTTCGTCAGCTTCTTGCTTTATGCTAACGGGAATAGAAGTTGCACGTTTTCTTTGTGCCTTCTCAAGGCAACGGTCGAAAAGGCTTTCTAAATCGCCTTCTTCAACCTGAATCAGATATGTTTTTGCGACTACCATACAAACGTTTTTTTATTGGTTTGTATGGGTAACTGAAAGAACTTATTGACCTGTGAGTAGGCTTGTAAAGATTGACTCTTTGGTTCTGTATGGCAGCGTACAAACCATCTGACTACGAACTTTTACGTCGGCGATGTGCCGAATTGAAAGAACAAGGCTGGAAGCAGTCTAAAATTGCTCAAGCACTGGGACTGACCCAGGGCTGGGTCAGTCGAACTTTGAAAAAATATCGCCAAGAGGGCCAGGCTAGTTTAACTTGGCGAAAGCCCAGTGGACCCGACTGCCGCTTAACCAATGAACAAATCGTCCAACTGCTTGCTGAACTCAACAAAGGGGCTGAGCATCATGGGTTTTCGGGAGCGGTTTGGACTCGACCTCGGGTGAATGAGGTGATCAAGAAGC
>NZ_FOLQ01000069.1 GCF_900112365.1 Spirosoma endophyticum
TGGCCATGGTGGTAGTTTTGATAAGTTTTAGCGAACTTAAACTTACCATCGGTCAGCCACTTTTCGGCTTTCTACCATCCATGTCCAGTAATCTGGCGGATATACCCCAACTATGTTAGCTATCCCATCTTAGTTATACAACACTCACAAAAAAAGTACAAAACGAGTACAGCTTTTTGCCTTGTACTCGTTTTGTACTTTCTGGAGAGTTTGATAAATAGTAATTACTTGAATTCAAAAACGCTAATCTGTAACTCCCGATCCACAACGTTTGGATTAGCTAGTAAACTTGATTCTATATAAGCCGTTTGTTGTTTGACTCGACCCTGCTCATCAAACTCGTAGGCATAAGTAGTCACACTATGATCGGGCAGAATCGGAGCTACCCCCGTAAAGGACTCATTGGTTTGTACAGTCTTCGTTACCAGATTACGGCTTGGACGTCCCCACATGATTTTGACTGGATTGGGTAACCCAGACCTGCTCAAGTCGTATTCGTACTCGGTTGTTAAACGGCTAATGGCATCTTGATAAACCTCTTTAACGATATTGCCGGCCACGATCGTTTGAGTCGTACTCGCCTTGGGACCATCTTGGCGGTAGGTTAAGTAGCCATATTGATCGTAGGTATTGTTCGAAACAATATAGCCTAGCGGAGTTAAAGGATAGGACGTTGGTATAAGCGGAAAGACGCGTAGATTGGTATAGATAAGCTGGTTATCGGCATATGCATACGATTCATCGCCCCATTCGTAAGTATACTCCAGCCGGTCAGGATTGCGAGCAGACACACTTACCAGCCGCTTTTTGTCATCATACTGATAGACATATTGTTGGCGCGTGATAGGGTAGAATGTAACGCCTTTGTAAGTAAGCGGTAATCCGAAAGTCACGTTAGGTTGGCTAGCTAGCCGATAGCGGGCCGTCACTTGTTTAGTTAACAGCAATTCCTCGGGGTCGTTCGGGTTTAATGCGGGTTCTCGATGGCAAGCGGTCAGGAACAAACCGAGCCCCATTAGAAAGCAATAAAATGGAATTAGACGCATAGAAAGTGATGGAGAAAGAAGTAAGGGTAAAAATAAATAAGTTCTATGAATTTGACGACTACCATTGTGAGCAGCTTGTTGTATAAGTGAATGTGGCTGTTGCAGAAGTCGATGGCACCTGGGACCGGCCTCTCAAAGAGGCAATTTCTAGCCACTGATTAGCGGGTAAAGGCTTCATGATTCCTGCTGCTTGAGCCCAGTTTAGACTTTTGCAACAGCCACTTTAGTTATAAAACAGGCCTAATAAAAGTGCGATACTCGAATTAATCAACTTGTTATAATTTTACAAATAATTTCTTTTTAACTCACATTATTTTTTCGATTACTATGACTACTCACATCTTTACCTTAACCAAGCTACGCCTATTACTTGTTTCTTGTTGCCTGTCAAGCTTGGCCGCCTGTACGCCTAACCCGGCCGTAACGCCCGATGAGCCAGCTTACTTCCTGGCTAAAGTAGCCACTACCTACTACTTTGAACCAGCCAATGTCTACCTTCCCAATCCAACCATCACCTATCAGACCACCTTATTTAAACAAGCGGCCCGCAGTGAGGACCTCTTCCGCTACGACGAGCAAAAACGACTGATTAACCGCAAGGCAATCAATCCGGATCGGCCTGACGACACCTATTCCTACAACGGCGAATGGGAGTATGCCTATACCAACAATCAGCTACTAAAAACTTATCTGAATCTCTCTCCCAGAAGTCCATCTACGTATCCTTTGAATTCACAAGGCTATGTGGCCAGTGGCAACTATGACTCGGATGGCATACTCCTAAGCAAAGGACGAACCATTGTTGAGGGTAATATCGTGAAAGAAGTGTTGGGTGGTGGTCAGGATGGTACGACTACAACGACTTACGAATATGACTTGACCAAGCGAAGCTTACCCAATCCTTACGTTGCGGAGCAGGGTCGTCCCAGCCGTAACCTGGTTACCAAATCAACTCAGGTTTATCAATCGGTCAACAATATGCCAGCGGTCATGCCCGACAAGATCGTAATTGTCTACAGCTACGAATTTGATGCGCAGGGCCAAGTGGTTAAACAGATTGCTTATGAGGAGAGAACAACATCTAGTAATGTGAATGCTCTCCAGCCTGAGTTGCGGATCAATACGTTTAGCTTTATAAAGTGAGCACGCAGCTTTTAGCTGGTTGGCTAAGGATAAGGTCAAAGCAAGAGGCCTAGTAAAAGTACAAGAAGTTGATTAATTCAAGCATTGTACTTTTACTAGGTCTGTATTACCCTGGTTTTACTTGACAGATTTTAGTCTCATTTTAAGCTTCAATCTTCGTTGCCTTGGGTTGTACTTTTTCCGGCTGGGAGCGCTTT
>NZ_FOLQ01000030.1 GCF_900112365.1 Spirosoma endophyticum
TCTGCTCGAAACCCATGAAGGCTAGCCAGGAAAGAACCCTCCTTGGTCCAACCTGTAGCCTTATGCCGATACCCAGGATAAGGCTTTTGGTAGCGGCTTTTATGTTGCTCACCAACCAAGCCATTAGCCAGTCAAAATCTGCTCCTAAACAACCCCGTCTGGGCGTGCGATCCGTGAAACTTTTGGAACAGGGTGGACTACAGTTTAAAGATTTGAACCGGAATGGCCAGCTCGACAAATACGAAGACTGGCGGTTGTCCGCTCAGGAGCGCAGTCGCGACTTGTTGGCAAAAATGTCAATCCAGCAAAAGGTCGGTTTCATGCTCATCAGTACCACCCGCATGAAAAACGACCAGTCGTTTGGAACGGCTCAAGCCAAAGAGCCCATTACCAGCGATTTCAATGAAGAGGATTTGGTGGCCAGCCAGAACATGTTTACCCGTAAACCCCTGCCGACGCCGATCATGAACGCAGCGGGTACGACCAAAGCCGTTACTCAATATCACCTTCGTCACTTCATTTTACGAGCGAATGTAACTGCTCGTACCACAGCCGAATGGGCCAATAAACTCCAGGCACTCTGCGAAAGCGACGGTTTGGGTATTCCGGCCATTATTGCATCCAATCCGCGTAACCACATTACCGGGGCAGCTGCCATCGGCACCAGCGTTGGTAAAACGGTTTTCTCGGCCTGGCCCGGCGAATTAGGCCTCTCAGCCATGCGGGATTTGACACTTGTGCGGGAGTTTGCTGACATTGCCCGCCAGGAATGGTCGGCAGTCGGCCTCCGAAAAGGGTATATGTACATGGCCGATTTAGCCACCGAACCTCGCTGGCAGCGCATTGAAGGGACCTTTGGGGAAGATGCTCAGTGGGCAGGTCAGATGATGACCGAAATTGTGTACGGCTTTCAAGGAAAAACACTCGGCCCTAGCTCGGTGGCGGTGACCACCAAGCACTTTCCCGGGGGAGGGTCTGGACAGGGAGGACAAGATCCTCACTTCGACTGGGGAAAGAAAGAAGTCTTTCCAGGGGGCAGGTTTGCCAACAACCTGATTCCCTTCAAAGCCGCGATTAAAGCTGGTACCTCAGCCATTATGCCCTATTATTCACTACCGGCTGATACTGAACTTGTTAGCTTTTACTGGACGGACTTCGTAAAGAACGTCTACCATAGTGTCCGGTGAAAGCTAAAAAGTCCTGCTTCCAATAAATGGATCACCTGCTCTAAACTAGTCAGTAACTGATCATACTGGGCGATCTGACGTTCGATCAACTGCATTTGGCTGGGTAAACCCTGCGTGGGCTCTTCATTAAGTGGACTCATCGCCGGTTATCTAAATAAACATTCACTCAACATACGACGCTTTTTACTTTCAGGCAATCTACTGGGTTAAGCAGAACCAACTTTTTTTGCTGTCCAAGGGACCTGCTAAGCAGTGACTTAGCCCGATTGAGTAGGCATCGGGGAACCCGTTACCCGGGTCCTATGAAAAAAGCATAAAGTACCTCTGTACGAACTCCCGTATCGAATGAATTCGACAGGCAGTCAGACCTTGGATCGCCCAACAAGGCCCTATTTTCCCGACCTAAGCTGGGCGATCCACGCTAAAATTGAATCGGCTAACGATTCGTATTGACCTAACGAAACCGCCAGCAGCATCAGCACCAGCCGGATCCGATAAGTAATACGGCTCGTACCCGTTTGGATGACTTGTTAATAATGGCCTGGCTTCGTACTTGTTCAACCCGTTCAGGCCTACACCTCTTTTTCGTGGTTCCTGCTGGAGAGTTCGTAGTATTCTATTAGAACGTCTACTAATCCCGGCTGAGGTAGTGAATCTACGCTGGGAACCAGGGCTAAAATTCGTTCCTGGGCGCCCACTAAACGGGGTAGTAATTCGTACCACTCCAGCCCCAGCAGCGCCTGGCGCATCTGGTCCAGCGAAAATATCAGCAGATAATGAGCCACCTGGCTATCCTGCCGGGCAAACGCCTGGGTTTCCCGAAAGCAGGCCCGCAGGGTCTTATGGCGGCCAATCAAATACATCCGCAGGTAATAGGTCACCAAATCGGCCGCTGCCAGTTGAGTCAGGCCGGTTGGCTCGATCTGGTGGGTGAGGCCCCAGGCGTGATACTGGGGCGCCGTTTGCAGAAACCCTCGGACTGACGCGGGGTCCAGGGCCGAATTACCCACGTGGATGGCCACCCATTCATCGAGTTTCATCGGATCAGGACGTTTAGGTGATCAAACTCATTCAGTACCCACGAACCCTACCAGGAGTGGATTTGATCACCTGCTTCGTTACAACTTGGTAATGACCACGTCAATTCGGCGGTTCATCTGGCGACCCGCCGGGGTCTGGTTGCTGGCCACGGGCTTGGTATCCCCCCGCTCCCGGGTGGTTACCCGACTCGCCGCAATACCGCCCCGGATAAGCGCCTGCTTGACCGTTTCAGCCCGCTCGCCTGACAAAGGATCGTTCGTGGCATCATCGCCCGTGCTATCGGTGTTGCCTTCAATGCGTATGTATAGGTTCGGATAGGCCTGCATGATTTGGATCAGCTCATCCACCTGGGGCCGGGCCTGGTCCGTAATCCGGGCCGAATCCGTCTCAAAGGTCAAATTATCAAAGGTGAACACGCGGGGCGTCTGGCCGCCTTTGGTGGCTAAGTAGCGGGCTAAGCTGTCGGTAAAGGAATGCTCTACCACGCTGAGTTGGCGTCCACCGGGCAAATCTACCCCCACGCGCACAGCGGGTTCGTTGGCATCGGCACCACTGGCCAACGTATCGGTGGCGGTTCCGGTTGACTCCCCGGCAGTCCCAGAAGATGGCTTGTCCTGACAACCGCGTAACAGAAAGAACAGCAGCGCTAGCAAAGCCAAGCCTAGTAACAACCAGCGCCACCAGGGAGTACCCGCCGGACGTTCCTCGGCAGGAGTGGGTGATATTGGTTCAGTCCGTAGGGGTATGGACGTTGCCAATCGAGGAGTACCGATCAACCAGCCCAGCCCCCCGGCTAAAGCGGCTGGGATCGCCCCACGAACGAAATCCGTTTCGCCCAGCAGCAGCGCCGTTAGTTGGGCCTGGGTTAGGTTTCGGCTGGTGACCTGCTGGCGCAAAAAGCCCATCAGCACTGCCATCACCAGGCCCGTCAAGGTACTGGCCGAGCCCAGACTAACCCCACTGTGCTGAGCCGTCACTTCGGCTAGCCGACTAGGCTGGTTGGCGAACAGTTGCCCCAGGATCGCCTGACCGGATTCAGCGGCTTTCTGGCGATGATCGTTCCTACTCACCAGGTCACTCATGGCCGGATCGGTGGCAAAGGGCGTGCTGTTGAGCAGTTGGTACAACAAGGAAGCCCCTTCGGGCTCGGCGACCCGGTTAATCACTCCGGCGGTGAGGGCGGGCATCAGCCCATCCAGGGAGGTTTGAACCGGCGCATGATCCTCCCCCAGGGCATGGGCTAGTTCACTGACAGACGACGGGGTAAATGCCGACCGCAGGTGGTCGAGTAAGAAACTGCTCATAAAAAAGGGATTAATAAGGTGATAAAGGGGGCAATACCAGGTTGGCACTCGCTATGGTAAACGGATTAGATTTCACTAAGCCGCTGGGGCTTTTATTCCGGCTAGGTCTGGCCTAAATGGGCCCAATTAGCTATCTAAACCGTGTCTTGTCGCGAAAGTCCAGAGCAGATGAAGTGATCATCCCTAATCGATGGGTTCTGTGGTATGAACGTAAGGTGCGTATCAATATAGTGTATTGATTAGCTGACGAGGGGTGTACCCACCGTCAGCTAACCAACGCCTGCCCGTTATTTAGTCGAGTAGGTCACCTCATCCGAATCCGTTCCGGCGGGCCGAATCGGCTGATCAGTGGTACTTAAATTTTCCACGTCCACCTCCGTTTTACGAACCGTATCACGTATCACTTCCTCCCGTTCCGCCACTTCTTTACCCACCGAGATTTCTTCCACGACATTCGCCGTTTTGGAGACCACCGGTACTTCAGCGTGCTCGGTCAGGCTAATTTCACCTTCCTGGAAAGCGTTCAGGTCAGCCGCCGTGGCGGGCCGGTTCACGGGGGTCCGGTTCACGGTGACCCGCTCTTCCCGCAGCCGAATGCTCTCCTCGACGGGCTTGGCCACAATCCGGCTGCGCAGGCGTACGCTACCGGTTTCTACCGTCCGCTTACCCACTTCCAGGTTTTCTTCGATCACCTTTATGGTTTGATCGCTATCGGTCGTCGGCACCGACGTATCGGTGAACGCGGCTCCCATCGAGGTACTGGGGGCACTCGTCAGGCTGTCATAGGTGGCTGATTGTTCGTCTACATCCACCGCCCCAGCTTCGTCTAAAATATCAGCGGCCTGCTGAGCTTCCTCTTCGGTGCGGGCATGCACCGTAACCAGGGAGCGTTGATCGGCCACCTGGGCGTATTTATGGGTATCCTCGTCATCATTACCAAACAGCGAACTAAAAAAACCGCCAATCCCACTGCCGACGTCTTTGGTGTCGTCAACGAGTTCTTCGGTCCGGGTGCCGCTGGTATTGGTGTGCCGATCCGGGAACAGGGTGTCGTCGCGATCAGCATCCTTACCGGTGCGGGTCGACAGGTCAATGCTAGTCCGGTCGAAACCGTTGTCGACTAATTGCTCGACGGCCTGCTGGGCCTCCTGGGCCTCATCAAATAAGCCAATTACTGTAAATGCCATAAGGGTAAAAGATTAACGTTATAAAATTGATTGATCTATTAACGACGATTCATCAGCCGAATCGGAACGTTCATGCGTATTGTCGACCGCGGTCCGCTCAACGACCATCTCCTCCCGGCGCAGGCGTACGGTCTGCGTTTCCAACGTTTGGATTTGCCGCGTTGTCACCCGAATTGCTTCCATTAACCGGAGTCGTTTGATGAGCACATATTCCTCTTTGAGCACCGGGTAGATGATTGTATCGCCTTCCTGGCGCGTAGCGGGCGGCTCATCGACCAACTCATTGATGAGCACCCGCTCCACCCTAATCTGATCGGTCATCAAGGGGATTTGAACCATCTGCTCAGCCTGATGCACTGTCTTGACGAGTCGCACCTGCCCCGTTTGGACCACCCGCTTGCCCACCGTAAGCGTTTCCTCCATAAGGGGTATATACCCAGTGGGATGGTTCGCGGCAACGGCTGGCTCAACCGCTTCTCCACTACCGGAAGAGGGTCGAATTGAATCGCTGGACGGGGCAACAGGTTGGTGAGGCATCATAAGGTGAGAGGGCAAAGCCCCGTTAGCTAACTTGATAAAAAAAAGGGGCTAAACGTATGTTCTTCGGGTTGGTTGCTCACTCATCGCGTAAAAATGGTGCCATCAAGGAAAAACGGGTAATGCAGCGACTGTTCAATTTGTTGGTTCCTCCCCGAGCCGGGACCGGCAAACTGTCTTGAGGAGAAAGCACCCCGAGTCGGGGAAATAAAGCCATTAGCCAGGCAACCTTTGGTCACCACCGTAGTTGTAGGAAACGGAGACTGACTCCAGCATGGCTAGGCGCTGGCTACTGAAGCAGGTGACACCTATTAAACCGATGAAAACGATACTGATCGCACTAAGTCTGTACCTGGGTTTGTTTTATACAACCCAAACGCTGGCCCAGACGCCGGGTCCTACGGAGAAGATGTCGGTAGCGGACCGCATGGCTAAGGCCCGGGCGGCTAAAGCGGAGAAGCGGGATCAACCGCTCATGACGAAGCCCCAGAAGGCAACCCCGGCGGATTATAAAACGCCGGTAGACAAGGTGCTCAAAGGCCCCCATGGCGAAGTGGTTCACGAAGGCGAACGGGGTGGCAAGTACTACATCAATAAGAATGGAAATAAGACCTATCTGAGCAGTAATCAGTAAACGAATTCGTCGCGGATCGATGGTTGAGGGCGGACGCGTAGGCGATGGTTGAGGAAGGCAAGGGATTGATTACGTACGGTCCATTCGCGGGGCCGTGACCGGGAAGCGGTATACAGGTTTTTTACCCCTCACTCATAAACGGAATTTCCCGGCTATGATCAATAGCGATTACCAACCCCTAGCTGGACTACCGGTTTATGGCTTGGAGTACTTCATACGTAAGCAATTGATCCAGCTAGAGGCCGATTCACCATCCGGGTTTCTGTAGGCCTGAAGCCGGGTGGTAGACAGGGCGGCCCTAGGCGTACATGGCGTACGTAAGGACTGAGCGATGCAATCATGTGATGGCCCAGACGGCCCTGCCCTTCCGGGCACAGCTGGTCGTAGTGGTGCTGACGAGTCGCTTCCCAGTGGAATAATTCCGTTTTGACATCATAAATACCCACTGGGGTACCACCCTCCTGAATAAAAACGTGGGCCAGACGTCCTGGGCCTCCAACTACGATTGGCAGGGAATGTGCCGGTAGGCCTACTGTGTACATAAACGACGATAAACCGATACATGCGAAACGATGTTGAGTAAAGAGAGCCTGGCTACCCTAACCCCGGGTAGGTTGATTAAGGTTTAGGACCGTCTGGCAAATCCAGTAGCCCTCAACCCGCCAATACCCTCATCCTCAAGCACCAATGGGTGCGAAGGATCGCCCCATTTACCGCTATAAATAAGTATACATGTCAGATAGTAACCCAATTAAACAACAATCCAAACATGGCATTGAGTACTTAGCGCGCGTGAGTTATGTCGCCAAAGCCATTTTCTATGGGACCATTGCCTATTTTACGCTAGAACTAGCCCTGGGCTCCCATGGACCCGATCCGAATCGGAAACAAGTACTCGAGCAGCTAACCAGCAACCCCCTGGGAAAAATCTTGCTCGTCTTAATGGTAATCGCCTTGACCGGTCACACCCTGTGGCGAGGGGTGGAGATCTGGGCTGATCCGTATCAAAAGGGGATGGGGCCAGGTGGTTGGCTCTACCGCCTGAATTATCTGCTGAGTGGGATAACCTATGGCAGTTTAGGCCTCACCGCTGGTAAGCTACTGGCAGGACAAGGCAGTGGTCAGGACAATCAAAAGCAAATCTGGGCCGCCCAACTGCTTCACTGGGAGGGCGGCAAAGGGGTGATTATCGGGATCGGCCTGATCTTTCTCATCTGGGCGGGCTTACAAGTCTATAAGGGGCTGTCAGGAACCGTCTACCAAAGCCTGGAACTGGATACAAAGCCTGGTTGGGCCAGAGGCTTTTTACGGATTAGTGGCCTCATGGGCTTTGTGACGGTGGGGGCTAGCCTAGCCGGTACGGGCTGGTATCTGCTCAAAGGGGCTTGGACGGAGAATCCCAGGTGGGTCAAGAATATGGATGATCTGATCAAGCTCCTACAGGGCTTGCCGGGTGGCTGGTGGCTGCAAGTGGGGGTAGCCCTGGGCTTTTTCCTGATGGGCGTGTTTATGCTGGCCATGGCTCGCTATTTTCCCCTGAAAGCGAGTGAGTAAGCGGACGACTCCTGAATGGCTATAGGTTGGTTAGTACTTTTAGGCGTTCCTGGATTGTCTGTTACCCGGCTAAACGAACGGGCTAAAAACTTTCAGGTCCTACGCCGGTTAGAGGGATATAGGTTTAGGCGATCCTGCCACGTTACATACCCTCTACTATCATGTTTGAAACGATAATGAATCTGGTCCAGCAGCAGGCTGGTCCCTCGGTGGTGAATAACCCCGCTATCCCCAATGATCAGAACGATACAGTTCTACAAACGGTTACGGGCAGTATCCTGAATGGATTGGGCCAGCAGGCGCAGGGGGGCGGTTTAGGTAGTTTGCTAGGCATGGTCACCGGCCAGGGAAGCCAAATCACTGATCACCCGGCGACCCAGGGGGTTCAGCAAACGGTCCAGCAGGATTTAATGAGTAAACTGGGCATATCCCCCCAAGTAGCCATGTCCGTGGCTGGCTCACTGGTCCCCATGGTGCTTAGCAAGCTGATGCACAAAGCCAATGACCCCACGGATTCGAGCGTCGATGCGGGGAGTTTACTATCATCATTAGGTGGTCAGGGGGGTGGACTGGGTGGTATGTTGGGCGGCTTATTTGGTGGGAAGTAGCGTTTGCTTATCGGTGAGCCGTGCCGGTGATAGCCCGTACGGCTTACTGTTAACCTGGATAAGTACAACGGTGCGGGCCTTTTATTTACAGGCTTTTTCCTTAGCGCTGCTTTTCCCAGTCCTTAAAAATAAAGCGCAGGGCATCGAAATAAGCCACAACGGGTTCGGTCATGTGGGTTTCGGTGGGGTAATGTTTATAGCGATAATCCAGCCTTTTTAGCTTTTTTTTAGCCAGTGTGGCCTCCAGTTTTACTAAACTTTTATGAAAAAACGAATTGCGTCCACCTTCATTTCCATCACTAAAAAAAAGCATTTTGTTTAAGGCTGAACCGTGTTTTAGTTTTTCATCAGTCATCTTCAAAAGATACTCCTTGTCCCACCAAAGGGAGGGGCTTACGGCAATATACGCATCAAACAGATCAGGATGGGTCAACAGACAATTAAGCGATGAAAGGCCCCCAAAGGAGTGCCCAGCAAAAATTTTATAGGGTGCTGTTTTATAATTTTTGTCGATCATGGGCATCAATTCTGTCGCCATGAATTGTAGAAAATGCTCGTTCCCCCCACTGCCTTGATACGAACTACTATCGGGTTTGCCCTCGTAGTTCAGCAGGCTGTTGGTTGGGGTAAGGTCTCGGGTTCGTTTTGTATTTGAGATGCCGATGACGATTATCTTAGGTATGGCCAACACATCAGGCCGACTCAGGTAGTCGATATACTGAGCCAGCAGTTCAAAATGATTGTCTCCGTCCAGTACGTATACTACGGGAAATCGTTTGTTTCCATCGGCGGAGTCTACTTTCGGGCAATGCACATACACCTTGCGCTCTTCGTTTAAAATCTTGGAGTGAATCCTCACCACCTCACTGGGTGGATAACTATACGGCTGGGTAGGCTGGGCCTGGGCCTGTAATGCGACCACCCAAAGTAGACTCATTAGCCATTGAAAGAAATACGTAAGCAATTTCATGTTGTCTATTTTAACTAATTAGGGCATCGAGTTTCTGCTTGACCGCTACCGGATTAGGGCCTACTTCTGTGGTGGCATGCTAAGTTGGTCAGCCCAAATATAGCAGTATAACACCCACTAGAAATACGACTGCTGACTGAGTTCGCTCAGATGCCCTAGAAGCAAAGCTGCTGATGTGGGCAGTGCCTCGGGTGGTAGCAACACGCTGCTCCTATTTAGTGGTATAACGTGTCGCCCGTGTGAACTACGGACGGGTAAAGTGCTATAATTTTCGGCGCATATTGCCCTACTATATAGTCTCTTTAAGGGCTCAGTGGTGAGACAGCTGATGTTGTTCCGAATGGGCGTTTCTGAAGAGGATACTATGGCATCCCTGAGCAAGCCTAAACACCCTTCTTCTAGCTTTTAGTTACTCGTGTCCGTAGAGAGCTTCCTGATCGCCGTCTGTTTTAACAGTTAATAACGAAACCAACGACCCTCAAATCAGCTCGTTGAACAAACTTTCGCTATGGTGAACCAACATACATGGATCTAGCTGCTAGGATTGCTCCTGCTGGCTAAACTAGGATACGCACAACGGTATACCATCATCCACAAGGACCCAAAAGCTAGCACCCAGAATTTCTATGTGGTTCGACCGCCCAAAGAATCAATCAGGGGTTTGTTGGTGCTCAATGACCACCCGACAGCGCTAAAAGCTTGGCCTATCAGCAAGGCATCATGTCCCTAACCGTTGTGCCGACCAACAAGCTACTCCGGAATCTAACGGATAAAACGATTTTGACCCGTATCCATTCGATGGTGCAGGAGGTACTGACTACCTATCGAATTGCGTCCCATAAACTAGGCGTGGGAGGCATGTCAGCAGCGGGTACTGGGGCCGTTCGGTATGTTCAATATTGCTATCAGCAATCAACCCCGAATATAAAGCCTATTGGTGTGTTTGGCGTCGATGTCCCCCTTAATTATGAGCGATTGTATCGAGAGAGGCTACTCATGCCGTTGAACGCCAGTATAGCCACGACGCCGTTGAAGAAGGCGAGCTAGTCTCTCGCTATCTGAAGTCGCACCTAAGAGCCACACCTCAGCGTAATCCAAAAGTGTATCAGCAGGCATCCCCGTTTTGTTATTCAGCCGCTGAGAGGAGCAATGCTCGTTGGTTAAATCACACGGCGGTTCGCTCATATACTGAACCCGATATTAGCTGGTGGATTCGTCAACGTCGAAAAGATTATTACGATCTCAATGTGGTTGATAATGCGGCCCTGATCAATCAACTACAACTTAATGGCAACCAAGCGGCCGAATTGATCGTAACGGCCAACCAGGGCGTGCACGAGAACGGCGAAAAACATCCTCACGCCTGGAGTATCATGGACCAACAGGCGTTGTTAGGTTGGTGTGTGCAACTGTTCACCAAGAAAACCAGCGCGAATTGGGTGGGCTCGTGGGTAATTGAAAACTGAATAGACAATGACCAATCCCATACCATGTCCCTATCGGTTGATACATATTGGATGCCCGAAAGGCTTTTTGTTTTTCGGGCCCAATGAGCAACTATCAAAATCGTCGCGTCAGCACTACGGTACAAACGATTGGATCGTGGTAAACTCCACTACCCGATCGTTTGTACCGTAGTACCTCCAATGATTTAGCTTTACTGGCCCCCCGTTTTCACACCAATTTATCGGGCGTCAAGGGGAGATCCCTTACTCGTTTGCCTGTTGCATTGAAAACGGCGTTGGCAATGGCGGCTGCCACACCGGTGATACCAATTTCCCCAATACCCCGAGCTCCAATGGGTGAAATATGGGGATCGGCTTTTCCGATAAAATGAACATCGATGGGCGGCACATCCAGGTTGACCGGTACGTGATAATCAGCCAGGGTTCGCACGACCGGGCTGCCCCAGCGTTTATCGTACTCGGTAGCTTCCATCAGGGCGGCACCGATGCCGAATATGACACCACCGATTATCTGTGAACGGGCCGTTTTTTCATTCATGATGCGACCGACATCCTGGACGCTGGTGAAGCGTTCCACCCGGATGGTTCCCAAATCCTCATCCACCCACACCTCAGCAAACTGGGCGCCAAACGAATGAAACGCATAGTGTTTGCTATCGCTGTTCTGTTCAGCAGGAATCTCACGGGGTGTACATAAGGCACTGGGAACGGTTAGGCCCGCCCCGGAAACCGGCAGGGTGGTCGCACAGGCTTCCACTTCAACCCGCCTGGCGCGGCTCATGATGTCGGCATAGGAATCGGTCTTCTTATCGTCCCCGATGAGAACGAGTTTACCATCGGCGTAACCAATCTCGTCCGGTTTACGACCATGGAGTTTGGAAGAGGAGTCGGCGATCGCCAGCGTTGCGAGCTCTTTTCGTAACAAAGCGCAGGCTTCCATTGCAGCCGGATGAATGCTGGCCGTCGTTTGGGAACCGCCAGCCAGCGGTGCCGCCGGCAAACTGGAATCGCCGATCTTTACCTGAATCCGGTTAACCGGTACGCCCAGCGCATCGGCCGCTGTTTGCGCCAGTACGGTGTAGGTTCCGGTCCCAATGTCGATCGAGGCCGTCATCACCGTCACATCTCCTTTTGCGGTCATGGACACCTTGACCGAAGCCGCGCTTCGGCCTCCGGGATACGTAGCGGTCGCCATGCCGTAGCCTACCAGATAGTTTCCATTTCGTTTCTGTCTGGGTTCCATGCTGCGGGCCGACCAGCCAAATTTCTCGGCACCGATCCGGTAACAGTCAACCAGGAACTCGCTGGAAAAGTCATGCCCTTTCATCGGGTCCTGGGTGGTATGGTTGGCGATTCGAAACGCCACCGGGTCCATCTTGAGTTGATACGCCATCTCATCCATCGCGCACTCTAAGGCAAAGGTGCCTGGCGTTTCACCGGGTGCCCGCATGAAGGTCGGTGTGCCCCGGTTCAGTTTGGCTACGTTGTAGGTGACTTCGCGCACCGGCGCTTTGTAGAGGACCAGCGACTGCTTGCCACTCGGTTCGAAAAACTCGGTCAGGTTATTGTAGGTATCGGTATGATGACGAATCGCCTTTAATGTTCCGGCCGTATCGGTGCCCAGGGCCACACGCTGAATCGTGGCGGCCCGATGCCCTACGTTGGTCTGCATCATCTGCCGGGTGAGTGCCAGTTTAACCGGGCGGCCCGCGGCCTTGGCGGCCATCGCGACCAAAAGCGTGTGCAGCCAGAGTCCTTTACTGCCAAAGCCGCCACCCACGAAGGGGGCGATCACGCGGACATTCTCCTGCGGTAAACCCAGGAAATAAGCCGCGATGGCACCGGTGAGGCCCACGCCCTGCGTAGCATCGTATAGCGTGAGCTTATCGGTTCCTTCCCAAACGGCCACCGTGGCGTGTGGCTCCATTGGATGATGATGTTCGACCGGGGTGGAATACGTATTGTCCACGCGATGGGCCGACGTGGCGAGCGGAGTCGCTGTCTTACCCCCATTCACCTGGGCTTCCTCTCCCATCAACTTCGTTGGCTTCTTACTATTTGGCAGCTCCGTTTTTAAATCGGTGGCCGCTTTCTCCGCTGCATAATGCACCTTGAGTTTATAAGCAGCCGCGCGGGCCTGTTCGTAACTCTCGGCTACCACCACGGCGATGAACTGTCCAGGGTAGTGCACTGTGTTGTCCTGCAAGGGCGGTAAGTTCTCCCCCAGGAAAGCGGCACCGGCCTTCGCTTGCGCCGGCATATCGAGCGGTTTTAGCTTCAGCGCATTCTTGTAGCTGACCACGCTGATCACGCCGGGCTCTTTTTTTATGGCCGTGTCATCCAGGGAGGTGATCCGTCCTTTCGCAATCGTTGCCCGGACGGGGAACGCATACGCCATATTCGGTTGGTTAAATTCCGCAGAATACATTGCCTTGCCCGTTACCTTCAGGTGGCCATCGATGCGACTGATTGGTTTACCGGTTTCACTCATGATCTGATCCGTTGTCTGTTGAACGATAGTACTTTCCCATTCCGATGCTGATGGCTAGCCTTCAAGCCCATATACCCCGCCCTGCATAGCCCCTTGCAAAGCACGTGTGATGGCTTTCTTCGCCATCACTACTTTGAACTTGTTATGTTCCAGGGGTCTGGCGTTTTTAAGTTCGGCTTCGGCGGCGGCCCTAAAGTTGGACTCCGTGGCTTCTTTGCCCATCAGCCATTTTTCGGCGACCGAAGCCCGCCAGGGTTTATGCGCCACGCCACCCAAAGCGATCCGAACCTGTTTGATCTGGTTACCGTCCAGCGACAGTGCCGCAGCAACTGAAACCAGCGCAAACGCATAGGATGACCGTTCCCGGATCTTCAGATAATACGAACGTTCGGCAAAATCATTCGTCGGTAAGTCAATCGACGTGATCAATTCGCCCTGTTTCAAATTGTTATCTTTTTCGGGCGTATCGCCCGGCAGGCGGTGGTAATCGGCAAATTGGATCGTGCGTTTGGCATTGTTTCTACCTTCCACATGCACCACCGCATTGAGCGCGGCCAGGGCTACGGCCATGTCCGACGGATACACCGCGACGCATTTTTCAGACCATCCGAATATCGCGTGGTTGCGGTTGACGCCTTTTAGGGCACCACAACCGGAACCTGGTTCGCGTTTATTGCAGGGTAGGTTCACATCATAAAAATACGTGCAGCGCGTGCGCTGATTGAGGTTGCCCCCGTTGGTCGCCATATTTCGAATCTGTGCACTGGCACCGGCGAGGATAGCCATGGAGAGCAGCGGGTAGTTTTTACGAATAAGTTCATGATTAGCGGTGAATGAATTGGTAGCCGTGCCGCCAATACTTACACCCGTTGCGGTCTTTTCGATATCGGCGTGTTTCAGCCGGGTAATGTCCACCAACTCCGAAGGATGCATGACATCTTCTTTCATCAGATCGACCAGGTTGGTGCCCCCACCTAAGAATTTAGCACCGGGATTCGCCGATACAAGGGTGATCGCCGTGGCCGGATCACCGGCATTCGAAAATTTGAATGGTCTCATGATTGACAAGTGCTTACTAGAATTAAATCGTACCGTCCGCAAATTGCCAAACCTGAGCAACCGCCTTGTCGCCATGCACTTCGCGAATGGCATCCACAATATTGGGGTAAGCCCCGCAGCGGCAAATGTTGCCCGACATTCGTTCCCGGATTTCTTCATCGGAGAGTTTCACCGACTTGCCTGTTTGGCGCACATTCCGGGTGACGTAGCTGGCTTCGCCGTTCTTAGCCTCACTCATCAGGGCAACCGCCGAACAGATCTGCCCGGGCGTACAGTAGCCACACTGAAATCCATCATGTTTAATAAACGCAGCCTGCATGGGATGAAGAGTATGTCCATCGGCCAAGCCTTCGATGGTGGTCACTACCTTGTCCTCACAGGTGGCGGCCAGGGTTAGGCACGACAGGACGCGCCGGCCATCAACCAGTACCGTGCAGGCACCGCACTGGCCATGATCGCAACCCTTTTTGGAGCCAGTCAGCGTCAGGCGCTCGCGCAGGGCATCCAGTAACGTCATGCGTGAATCTACCAACAGTTTCTGCGTACTGCCATTTACCTTAAACGCTACGTTAACACCGTTCTCTACCCCTGTTGGGGGAAGAGGTGCTCCGGCGGTGGTTCGGGCCATCAGTTGCTCGATACCAAGGAAATGGGTGGCCAGTAAGCTAGTGCCAGTAAACGTGATGAGCTTCAGAAAATGCCGTCGCTTCAAGCCTGAGGTAATGATCTCACTCATGTCATCGGGCATGAGTTCTTCCAAGGCCTTCCGCTCGGCGTCGGTTAGATCCGGAAACTTGAGCTGGTCTTCCATGATATCTGGTTGAAGGTTATTTTAAAGATAAGCGTTTAAAACTCGACTTGTTTTAATTTCGGCAACAGACTTTTCAGGCAACGATTAAGCTTTTTATGTCTGAATGCATACCGCAATTTTTTTTATTGAGTATCAGGACCCAGCTCACAACCAGGTCCATAAATGAATCCATGAGCATACAGATTTTTAAAATAGTATTTTATCGTTATTTTGGCTATACTATGGGACAAAGCTTCTGATTATACTATTTGTACTTTTCATAATAGCCGTTTAGAAAAGACACCCCTTTCGTAAACGATTTCAAGCTTTCAAGACAAGGGCCAAACTATTTCCATAAGTCAGGAAAAGCGTCCATTTGGTCAAGGGTTTTCATGAACGATCAATTTCAATAACTGTCTTATGCCGACCGTAGCATACGATTATTCGCGAACTGAAACACGCACAAATGAGAGTCCATTACTAATAGAACTGTATCCACGTTCGGATGCCTACCTGTAGGCCATATACCAACTTGATTGTTGGTCTTCCATGCAAAACGGGAGCATCCAGGCTGGACCAAAATATAAAAGCTTCCTAAGTTTTTGATTATCGTACCCCGTATTGAAAAGTAGGGTTTTTTAAGCTAATTATTGGGCAAGAAACCTAGGTATATAATTAAAGTAGTCTTTGTTAGGTCATTAACAAGATACTTACATAGTTATTGATTCCCCCATATTCCTTTTGGACCGGCCTGGATGGTCCCATTTTGCAGTGTAGCCCCCTGGTTAGGTGCAAAATGTATACTATGTAGGCGCTCTTCGGTCTTTTTTGAAAATCAGGTGTTTAGGCTAGATAAAATCGCCCCCCCCCCTTTTCTGTTCCTATACACGGAGCCAAATTTGTATCAGCATTTGTTAGCATTCCGCCACTTCCCTTCGACTAAGCCCACAAGACATATTTATCAATTCACCACTATCCAATCATCTACAGATCAATACAATTGAACGCATTGAGGCCGAACAAGTTGAAAGTGTATGGGTTCAAGAACAGCTAGGACATCCGATTGCAAAGGCATGGAACGCGATCGGTTCGGATTCTTTTGCCAAAAAAGGCCAACCCGATGGAAGCGCTAATCGTATTTCCATTCCGATAGCAGCAGATCGTGAACTAGACCGAAAGGCTACGATGAGGCTCGTGGACAATACGGGGTTTGATGCCTTTGACACAGGTTCATTGGCGGACTCTTGGCGGCAGCAACCGGGCGCACCTGGGTACTCCACAGACCTAACGTTGGACGTGTTACAGGCGGCCATTGCTGCCGCTGAAAGGAAGCGATTAGCCAAAAGGCGTGATTTAGCCGTAGCCGTGATTCAAGAACGCGTTGGCGATGCGACCACAAATCCAGATGCTGAGTTTGGCGTCCGCTTAAGCCGCGTCTTATACATGTAGATTTCTAAAGCGGAATTATAGATGCCAGGTCTGAAAAATGGAATCAGACCTGGCATTTTTTGCTTCACGTAAGTTGGTAAAATCAACGGGCAAGTACTTTGTATGCGACTAACTGGACCGCGGTGGCGGACCACTAGACAGCTATTAAAAGTAAGCGTCTCCTTAAAGGCTTGTTTTTTGACTCCCCGTTTCTAATAGCTATCAACCCAATTTAGTTACATTCGGTCGGCTCATCCTTCATGATGTCCATAACAAATGAGGAAATGAAGCCGTTCTTGTTTCAGGACTTAAAAACTATGTGTTAAAGCGGAAAGCTCATATGCAATTAGTATGAACAGGAATTTTTTCATAAAATCACTCTGGATCATACTTAGTAGCTTATTAGTAAGTTACCTGACAGTTGCTTCTGTAAGTGGCGACTGGAGCTTGTTTGACTGGAAACCCCAATTGGTAGAGAACTGGAAATTTATGGGTGAAGCTGTCTTGGTAGTACTCTTTATACTACTTCGCAAAAAGCTTAAGGGCGATTGATGCGGGGACAGTTATTGCCCCTGTAGGGTACAGCGTATACGACTGAATGGAGTGGGGAAAATTAAAAGGCACAGGACAAAATTATGCTCCTGCTGGAAACCCAGTACATTTACCTGTCCCTAAATAGCCGGTCCGTTGGAGTAAGCATTAAAAAGACGATTATCTTCCATGTTGGAAAACAATTTCCTCTATTCGGTCCTGTATTGACAACATTCTCTGAGTAAAATTTATGATTGAGACCAATAAAGCAGTTCTAGAAAAGGCCAATGCGGCTATTATTCAAGGCGATAATGAAGGCTTTCTAGCTCATTGCACCGATGATACTCAATGGATATTTGTCGGGGAGCGAATTTTAGAAGGTAAGGAAGCGGTTCGCCACTGGATGGCCACAGCTTATGCCGAGCCACCCACCTTTAGGGTCGACAACTTCATTGCGGAGGGTGATTTTGTTACGGCCCTTGGTAGAATCAGTCTGAAAGAAGAAAATGGGGCATCTGCTACCTATCTCTACTGTGATGTATGGCGATTTCGGGAGGGCAAAATGGCCGAGTTAAAAGCGTTTGTCATCAAAGCTTAGGAAGACAGACCTAAAGGGGGACCGTTGGGGATCTTTTGCAAGCAACTATAATTTATACTGTATACTCTCAAAATAGCATTTTGCTGATAATTAGGCTGTCGCAAAGTAATTCTCCACCTTTCAGTTTATTGTACTTTTCCGATAACCGTTCAAAAGAAGTAACCTTTTTGTGAACGCTTGTTGGCTTCCACGACAAGAGTCAGACTTTTCACATGAGTCAGGATGAGCGTTCACTTGGCCAAGCGTTTGGCTGGACGAAATTGAGTTTGAGCTTTCTAGTACTTTTTCTAGAAAAGTCAACTCGTGTTACAAGTAAATTAAAAAATCCAAGATTGTACCATTCTTAGGCCTGGCAAAGAAGGCTTATTTACCGTAACCTATGCACTACGCAATTGGCTCAACCAATACCGCTACTCGTTATATCACAGGACTATAGGTGACCACCAGATTAAGATGTTACTATATGGCCAGCCTCATAACGGACCGCTAAAGGATGCAGGTAAATAAGACTCCATACATGCAACCAAGCCCTACTATAGTAAATGATCTATGTCTATCCTATCTTTCGATACCGCACAGATATGCGTTGAAAAGGGTTATTAAACTGAAAGCAAACCATCGGCTCATGTCATCATGCTGGCCAACTAGGGTAGGCTTACCCACTCGCAGCCAATTGCCATGAGCGGCATCAAAAGTTGGTCATCTACCGCTTAAAAGGTCTCAAACGCCTATTTTCACAGCAACCTACTTGGACTAACAAACCTGACCCCACCGGATCGTTTACACCTGAAGTACCGAAAAGAAAAAATGAGCCAGGAGTTTACCAAACACCTGGCTCATTTTAAAGGTAAGCTCAACTCCTTTCACAAGGTGGTGCATCACTTTAGAGGCAGTGACAAGGGCGAGCTGCATTGTCACCCCTTCCGGTTCACCACGCATAGCTTAAAAGGCGGCTGACCGTCCGTGGAAAAAAGGCCTAAAACAGGGCCGCCCACTATAACCATAGAATGGGCGTATAAAGAAGCTGGACGCACTGACGAAGTCATTTCAGACCGTCACTAGCAGCATAACGGTTTCTTGGTTGATCAAGCTACGGATACGCTTAGCCGAAAAGCTAGACTGTAATTCCCTGCGTAAAGAACAACAGGACGTTGTCGTGGCTGTAGTTTTGGTGCACGGGCTTGTTTGCATCAGCGTCGCCAGCCACAAAATTGTAGGTGCCTGGATAGTTGCCATCTTGGGAATCCTCTACGCTTCCGGCCAACGTTCGGCCAGCCATCATGCCATAACCTGCCAGGCTAAATGTAAAGGCATTCGTCGTTTCATCAACGACAGTCACCTCCGAGACTAAATACCCCCCTTCTTCCGTCTCCATTAGGGGTTGCTGGGATACCAATTGTGCTTGTAGATACTCGTAGGGCGTTTGCATATTGTTTTTTCTATAACAACCAAGGCGACACGCTCACTGTTCATGAACTTTGTATCGCGCCACAGTTCGGGCCAAATACGATCGGTTTTTGGTGAGTACCGCTTTAAATAAGCAGGGTTGTTATGGCCGTATGCTACTGGCTGGCGTTGACAGTTATTAAATATTAAAACTAATCGTCTCATCAAAACGCTTCCACTTGAGACGAATAAGCATTACGTATCGCTCAATAGGGCTTTTGCCGCTACGTCTGGTGATACCTTGTACGACGGTGAATTTCGTTGATCAGAATGCAAAAGAGGGGGTAAGCTGTCTTTATAACGGCTACGTTTGTGGCCTGAAATCGTTTCGATCAGCTTGCCTCATACCTGGTGTTGCTGAGCTTGATTATTTACAGTCAACTGGGTTCACTACTGACATACCGCTGTCACTCACCTGGCTTTTCTTTGCGTTGTCAATCAATCGACAACTTCAACCAATAGCAACTCATGGAAAACACAGCGCAGCTTAGCCAAACGAGGGATCAGATCGTTCTCTCATCCGAACAACTTCTTGCCCATTGGCAGGGACACCGGGGACTCACCCGCCGGTTGATCGAAGCCTACCCCGAGGAGCACTTCTTTTCGTATACTCTTGGCGGCATGCGCCCTTGCTCGGCGCTGATTGACGAAGTCCTGCAAATGGCCGAGCAGAGCATGCCCGGCGTTGTATCAGGCCAGTGGCCTTCCTTTGGCCAGGGTTCACAGGCACCCCCCAAAGCCACGACGAAAGAGCAGGTACTGGCGCAGTGGGATGGGGTGACCGAGACAATTAATGCCCATTGGCCGCAGATTCCACCCGCTCGCTTCCAAGAAGTTGACAAGGCGTTTGGTCTGTATGAAGGACCTATCTACTGGTTTCTGTTCTACCTGATCGATAATGAAGTTCATCACCGAGGTCAGGCGTATGTCTACCTACGCACCCTAGGGGTAGAACCGCCTGCTTTCTGGGATCGCCCCCAGGTGTAGTCTGCCGGTACGCCCCCAAGGGGTAAGCCATCTGACAAAAGCCTTTGCCAGTCTATATAGTGGCAAAGGCTTTTCTGTATCGTGCTGGGGGCTATCCATCCCGTACTTCCTATTCTTCCAACATTAGCTATTTTTAGTCTATGATGCGTGTAAAGGTCTGGGCTGACTCGGCTTCCCCCGTTATGCCTTCTTTGAAAAAAGCCCCCTCATTTAGTTGAATTGAGGGGGTTTTTGGGCATTTTGTTTTTCTGGTTTTGTACCCATTAGACGTGCGTCAACTTGTTAACCGAGTTGTTAACTACGTGCCAGTAGCCAGTTTGAATTATTTCTAAAAAAGGCATTTTATCGATAAGGTAAAAGTTAGGTTACCCTCTCCTTAGCAAGATTTTGCACTTTTCATAGTAACCGTCCATAAAAGACGACCTTTTCATGGACGAATTATGACCTTCAAGAAATGGATTAGTCTACCTCACTGAATGTATGCTAGCGTCCATTTTGCCGAGCGTTTTCGTAAACGAAATCCTTGAATTCAGAAATTGCACTTGTTAATGACTAAGCCAACAGCGTCACTTCAAAAATTGATATAGATAAAATAGTATATTTCTAATAGGACACAATAGCCAAATCGCGCTACGCTAAACATATAGAAAATTTCAAATGGATGAACTTGCCAGTTAAACCGAACATTGTGCATTTCTAAAAATAAGTCGCAATGAGGATTACGAATAATTCTTAATAAATGTCAGCGACGGCTTCGCAGTGGCGCCCTACCCCGGGCACAAACTCAACTCCTATTGCGAAAATGATACAGCGCGGCTGCCGCATTGATAGGTGATGGGACCGCCCATGCGGATGGCAATTTGAGATTACCTGAAGTAGAAGTATATAAACACAGAAGGTACAGACTACGATACTGAAAAATGGGAGTTTCTTGCGACACTTTCTACGAAGTTGTACAAACGTAGGAGGTTGGTAGTACGCTTGTATAACTGGTTATTCTACTTCTGATGGGTTCCCCAAATGTCAATTTGCCATTCTATACTCATTTGGCGTAACGCCCACTTTCTGCTTAAATAATCGGCTAAAATGTTGGGGATATTTGAAGCCTAACTCATACGCTATTTCACTGACTGTTTTGCGGGTATCAAAAATGCGTTCTTTGGCCAGCTCAATCAGTCGGAGCTGAATGTAATCTAAGCGTGATTTTCCCGTTTCTTTCCGAATCAAATCACCAAAATACTTAGCCGAAATAGCCAATTGGTCCGCACAATAAGCGACCGATGGTAAACCTTCTTAGCTTAGCCTGTCAGAAGTAAAGTAACCATCCAGCAGGGTTTCGAATTTTTCTACGATCCCCTTGTTGACTTGCTCTCGGATGATAAACTGACGGTCGTAGAACCGAACACAATAATTTAGAAACAGCTCTATATTATCGGCAATGAGCTTCTTGCTATGTTTATCGACGGGCCGCTTGATCTCTGTTTGAAGTATGTCAAAGCAAGTCAACACAAAAAGCCGTTCTTCCTCGGAGAGATGCAAAGCTTCATTGACATGGTAGGAGAAGAATGAATACTTCTTAATCGTTTGGCCGAGCGAAGTGCCGCGAATTAAGTCAGGGTGAAAGAACAAAACTAAACCGGAAGGCTGATGAAGCTGCCCGTCAGGTTCGTCCTCTAGTTCAACAATTTGTCCTGGAGCGACAAACACCAACGTACCCGTTTGGTAGTCATAGTAGTTACGGCCATACTTTACGGCATTGCATTGGGAGCCTTTTAGAAAGATACCGTAGAGCTCAAAATGAATTTTGGCGGCTGGACCCGGTTGAGATGTTGATAGGTCAATAATGGTGACCAACGGATGAGCAGTCGCCTTGCCATTTTGAGTATTTAGTTCTTCGATGCTTCCCAACGTTCTTATCTCACTCATTATCTGTTCTTTTCGTGCAAAATTACACGGTCTAGCGTGCCAGTAATTGGGATAAGCTCTATATAAGGAAAACTGGTAGGGAATACAGGAATTTGTATACCAATAGCTACTTGAAGATGTCAGAATTTTGCCCCTGAAATCGACTGACCAACTTCTGATCCAATGAAAACGTACGTTTTAGCGATTATACTGTCAAGCCTTTTTACCAGGGCACAAGCTCAAAAAACGGCCGGCCAACGATCGGGTGAAGAAAGACTTCAGGAAATTGAAGACCGAATAGCTCTAAAAGCCTTAGTGGATGAATTTTCGATCCTAGCTGATCGAAAAGATATAGCGAATCAATTGCTCCTATTTACCGAAGAGGCCAAAGTGGAAACGGTGAACAATGGTCAGGCCGTGTCGGCACGGGAGTGCTCGCTGAACTGTGTCAGCAGGGTTTAATCGAAGCGATGTAGTTTAATGCGTTCGTCAAAGATAATACTGAACTGATTAATCAGTTCTTCCCAGTTATACGTTGTCGTCTCCCATCTGATTTGTAGGTTTTGGATCGTTAAATAGACCAACTTTTGCAACCCCACATCCGAACTAAAAGCACCTTTGGTTTTCGTCACTTTACGCAACTGCCGGTGGTAGCCTTCGACCGTATTAGTCGTGTACATCACCTTGCGAATGGGGGCTGGATAGTCGAAAAAGGGCGACAACAGTTCCCACTTTTCTAACCAGGGTTGCACCGCTTTAGGATAAGCCGATCCCCACTTTTCCTGTACTAACAACAGATTCTCCATGCCTTGCTCTCGGTTAGGAGCTTGGTAAACCGTCTTAAGATCTTTGGCAAAGTCTTTCAACAACTTGTCAGGCACGAAGCGGAAAGAGTTGCGCAACTGATGGACAATACAGAGCTGAACCGTGGTGGCCGGGAAAACTGTGTTGATGGCCGTATCGAAGCCTTTCAATCCATCCACGCAGGTGATCAGCAAGTCGTCCACCCCCCGTTGTTTTAAATCGGTCAGCACGGATAGCCAGAACTTGGCCGATTCGCTTTCGGCCGTGTAGATACCCAAGATCTGTTTCTTGCCCGACAAGGTTAGCCCAATTACGCTGTATAAAACCCGAGTGACAACTTTACCTTCGTGACGAACTTTGTAATAAATGCCGTCGAGCCAAACCAATACATACAAGCTTTCTAAAGGCCGGTTTTGCCACTCCCGCATAGCGGGAATGACCTTGTCGGTGATGGCCGTCAACTCGCTGTCGGAGAGCGAATAACCGTACATTTCCTGGAGATGCTGTGAAATATCGGCATAACTGTTGCCCACACTGTAGAGCGATAGGACTTTCTGCTCTAACTGGGGCGTGAGCACCACTTGTCGTTTGGGAACGATTTGAGGTTGATAACTGCCGGATCGGTCGCGGGGCGTAGTCAAATCCAACAGCCCAGCGCTGGATTTGACGGTTTTGGTGGCCTTGCCGTTTCGGCGGTTTTGTTCGGTCTGCCGGGTCTGAACTAAGTGTCCATCCATTTCCCCTTCCAAGGCTGATTCTAGGAAGTGCTTGAGTAAGGGAGCAAACAGGCCGTTTTCTCCTGTCAGGGGTTTACCTTCGTAGAGGCCCTTGATGGCCGCTTGCTTGAAGGACTCGAAATCGAAGTCGTTAGTTGTGTCCGTCATGATAGTGAAAATAAGGATTTTTCTTTTCCCTTCTATTCACCCTCAGGCTTGACACAGTTTAGCGAGCAGTCTCACGAAGCACTGGTAGGCCGTAAACAAATCGGCAAGGCTTTTGCCAATTTTTTGGCCTTGTTTGACGTAGTTTATCATATCAATGGGCAACAGACGGTGACCATTACTAGCGATAAAGCTTCAGGCATATCCTATTGTGAAGTGACATTGATTGGTGACCAAAATGGCCAAAAGATGAAAACCAAAATGGGTGTGCATTATAAAGATGATTACGTGAAGCGAAATGGTAAGTGGCTCATTGTCAATCGCCAATCAACCTTTGCCTAGCGTGATGTACAGCGACTAGATCAATAGTTCTTCCTGTAGAGATGCCTGACGTTGTCTATCTTGTTCTAAGTAGCTATTGTTTGGTTTATAGTAGAACAAGGTAGATGTGAATCTCTCAAAACGCTGCTTTTATCGACTGCGCATAGAGATGATTTCTATTCACCCCGCTTTCCCTTGACAAGGGCCAGTATCGGCTTGGTACCGAATCCAAATGGGCGTGTTTGGTTTGTCGTAAGCGGCTGGAATGGCGTTGGTGTAATAATAGTCAGCATCAACTTGGATTCGATAGCCTGCACAGCAATTACAGTATACTGTTGGACCAGGCAGGGTTAGGTCGATAACCGTTGCCGGTTTCTCCGGTTGTTGCACCTGCTGACAACCGGTCACTGATCCAATCAAGGAGCTAAGTAAAAGAAGCCACTTCATACGAATGATCTTTACCCATAAGACCCAGCCAGGCGTCTATTGGTTGGTTTTGCTTCCCGTTAAATGGTTTTATGCTAGCGACTCTGCTCAAATTTCGGGTGTTCTCGTGTGCTGACATAGTCTCAAAAATGGCTCCTAGCTGAGACAAAAGAATATTCATGTATCTGCTTCCTAAGTCGGGCCCAGCACTAAACTAACTACTTTCCTGTCACTACTCACTTGATGAAAAGTTATCCTCTATGTGATACAGACGAACTCACCAATCTGCTGCATTTATTCCCCTTTAGGTTTGTATCTTACCGTGAAATCTACCTGCTTGCCTTATTTGGGCTTGCATACCGTAGTTTTACCAAATTAGAAAAAATTAACCCTATGAATGCCTATTTAATCGCATCTATTTGCTTCTTACTCTTAGCTCTACTGGGGTTTATAGGCAGTAGGATGCGGCTACTGAATGACAAATTTTACATTCCATTTTGTTTAAGCAGTTTCATCTTCGCAGGATTGTATGGTATTCAAGTTACTCGTCAATTTGTAATCCCATTGTTGGGCTTCAGTGATAAACTAAATCATGTACTGTTTTATGATTACGGAAATGGACTTTTAGGACTACTTCCCTTAGCACTTGCCCTCCTGTTTATTGGCAAGTATCTGCTAAAAATGGATTACAGTGATCAATGGAGTGGGACGACTGCGTATACTTTACCTTCGTTAAAATATGGACTTATGGTAGGACTAATACTAGCGGCAATTCCCTTACTGATTGTTGTTTCAACGGGACAAAAATTCAATCCTACCGTCGACGTTTATCGTTACGGAATCAATTGTGTTACCAATCTGTACGAAGAAATAATGTGTCGAGGCTTGCTATTAGCTTGTTGCATCAAATATTGGAATAGACTAACAGCCGTCGTGTGGACTTCGGTTGTGTTCGGACTGGCCCACGGGTTAACCGAAAAGAGTGTAGCGATTGCGTTGGGGGCTGGGTTGATGGCATGGGCTGTACTAAAGGCTAAAAGTTTGTGGGCCGGTTGGACCAGCCATCAACTGACTGACATGATTGTCGATACGTTTTTACCCTAAATACCTAATGCTGCCGAATCATGAGCAAATTCTTTCAATCTGCGAAGTGTTTTCGTGAACGGAAGTGGTTGAATCGCTATTTGCACTAAAGCAATAAATGGAGCTGAATTGAACTGTAAAACCTCCACCATTAAAATGGTACAGTACCAAGGAGGAGCTTACAGCCTTTTACAGTAAACGATCTAAAGTTCGTGTCCAGTTAAAGATAGAAAGTTTATATTAGGCATAGCTCGCCTTTCGGACAGTCGAAACACCTCATTACTGACTAATCACCGCATCTGATTTAATGGCAATCACATCCGAAAAGAGCACACAGGTAAGGATGTTTTTAGCTCGTTGCGATTGAGAGAAAGTAAGCCACTGCTCATTCAGCGATAATTTAATGAAAGCAATTTCTTTTTCTTGAAACTGTTCCACTAGGTCCTCTGGCAGCTCAATAATACTGCGGCTGACATAATGACCCTTTTGAAAAAAGGATTTAACCACCGCATCCGTCCATTGAATTTTGGCTCCGTCTTTGAAGACGACCGTAGCGCCTTTCGGGGATAGAAACGAGCCTGTTTCGGTGTATAAATGTAGAAGGTATTGAGTCTGCCCTTTTTCGTCAATGCGTTCGTACTGAACGGGTTCAATAGACTGCTGCTCTACACTCGTCGTCATAACGACCGTCTTGTCGGTAAAGGGATTGGCAATTCTCCTCAGTTCCTGACATTGGGCCATGCTGGCTGTAGCGAGTAGACTACTGATGGCGAGTAAATAAAGTTGTTTGATCATGAGTGAGGCAGGTTCGTGTTTGGTTGACACAATATTAAATACGCTCGTTAGGTCAACAAAATAATGTTACTGAACGGTTGTTTTTTGCAACTCAGTAATTCACTTTATACTCAATGAGTTACGAATTGTAGACTTCTTTTAGTCACAGGGCCGCAACGGCCGGTACACCCTTGCGGCCTTTACGTCGTCAAATGAAAGTGGATAAAAGGGGTAAAAATGGAAAGAGACGATTTCCTAATCGCACCGGCGACCCGGGGCTAAGGATGGCCCAACTGCAGAAAAGTCATATTTTTCAGAAACTATAAAGTGTGTAAAAGCGTCTCTTCTCTTTTCAGCCCTATTTGTCCACTTTCGGTTGACGATATACACTAACTGTATCCCTGAGTTATGACAAGCGTCCATTTGGCCAAGCCTTTTCGTGAACGAAATCGCCATACCTGTAAATTGTATTTTTTCGAGAAGTAGTAAATAATTTGTACTTCAGACTTAAAGGCTCAAAAATAGTACATTTAGACTATGACTTTAGCTAGTTTTACAGCACTAGCCCCTAAATCGTAGCAGACATCAAAGATGCCTTCTTGATCAAATGTGACTTTTTCTTTTCAGGCCAAAGGTTAGAAATAGCCCTACCAACAGCATCCCAACACCCACACTAATAAAGACGTTTCCGGTAACTTCAGACTCTTTTACCGAGGTAGAGTCTGGGGTTTGAGGTTCATAGCGCCCCTCCGTTACGGCCAGAATCAGCGCCACCGTTTCAGCCGGCGCATCCAGTTGTGGCACGTGGCCGCAATTCGAAAACCAGTGAAGCTGTGCGTCAGGAAACAACGCCAAGGCTCGTTTCGCCTGACTGGGCGGACAAATCCGGTCCTGACGACCCCAGCCAATGACCAGGTTGGGGATGGAGCCAATGGGTGCCCCCTGCTGCGGGGGACCATGAGCCAGACTATCCAGCAGCTTGGTAAAGCTGGGGGTGGGCAAAAACTCCCGAAATTCATTGAGGGCTACTCCAGCCGGGATCGTCCAGGGATGAGCCGAAAATTGCGCGAACAACAGCGTTCGGCTCACCGGATTGCTCACCAGGGGTGGTAAGATCGGTTGGATGAGGCTGGATAATTGAGCCGATAGCCGAACCGACTGGTAAAAATAAGCCACCTGCCAGCCTTGCCAGAACCCACCCGGGTCCAGAGATATTGCGGCTCCCACCACTTGGCCCCGCCGGGCGAGTTCAAGCACCAACCGGGCTCCCATCGAATTGCCTACCGCATCGATGCCCAGCAGTTGGTGCTGGGTTAAAAAGTCGGTTACCGCATCGGCCAGGGTGGGAATGGATACTTCTCCAAGTAGAGCGGGTGATTGACCGAAACCGGGTAAATCCAGCGCGATCACATCCCGCTGGGCGGCCAACTCATCCAGGATGAGATCCCAGGCCTTCAGGGAACTCCCCAGGCCATGGAGCAGTAACAGGGGTTTCCCGGACCCACGCCGGACATAATTCAGGCTCATATGTATTGATCAATAGGTCTCCTTAGCACTGCGTTCCTCAACGTACTATGAACGGCTGAATAGGCTGATAGTTTAAGACATTCGCCTACTTGGTGAAGTTGTGTATGATCTGCATCATCTAATCACTCAATAAGCCTTGTTTATACCTATAAATAAGTCCATGAACAGACCTTATACTAATGCTTTTTAAGTAGTAAGAACCAATTAACATTCTGTATATATGCAAAATCCCACCTTCCAGCTTATTTCAATTAGCTTACTTCTTATTAAACCACTGAATGTACTCTAGTATGTTATTATCGGGATCAGTGAAATAAACCCAAGTTTCCTCATTCTCGATCAGCAGTGGTCCTTTTACAATAGGAATGCCCTTGGCCTTTAAATCTGCCAAGGCGGCTGACATATCACTGACTTCCAGACAATAATGAGGACAGAAGGGTTTTTTGACCGCTGGAATGATATACTCATTGGTTAAATCTTGGATAAGCTCTAAGCGGGCGGTGCTCAGCGATAAAAACGCATATTCTTCCCGCTCTTCTTGGTTGACAGCTCGGTGATCCAGATGGAAGCCTAACTTCTCAGTATAAAACGTAATGGCTTCATCCATCCCTTTGACCTGAAACCCACAGTGATCTGCTTTCATGATAGTAATGTTTTGAAGTAGGCTAAGAAGTAGCTACGATGTGGAGCAAAGGTAAGCCGCTATCCAGCTGAAAAAGGATGTTGTGTTGGTCGGTTCTGATATGATATTACCTTACTGATTAGCTCTGAGCGAAAGTCCCTTACGTATGCGCCGGATGACGTTGGACAGGTATAAAAACGAGATGTCCCTTTTAACGCTCCCAAGTGAGACGATTATGCTTCCTTAAGTATGAACCCCAGCTTGGGCTTTTGCTATTGCACTACCTCTCGTATTCCCGGAAATAGCGCACAATTCACCAAAATAGCCATTGACCCCCATCAGAAAGGCCCGATCGTCTAGACCGAGCCTTTTTATGGTTTCTATAGTATTCAGGGGGTTTAAATTAATGAGGACGACTCCCGGTAGTCAGGTAGTACAATCCCGTCGTCCTGACTTTCTTTCTTCGATTTAGCTGATGTGAACAGGCCAAACACCCCCTGAACGGGCTTGCTGGCGACAATACCCGCCACGGTGTTGAGCAGCGAGACGCCCAACGGCGTCCGGGGATACACTAACCAGGGTACGCCGGGCGGCAATTTCTGGACTTCCTCCACGTAGGGACGCATGCGCTTTTCATAGGCCATAAAGGCCGCCTGATAGTCTTGCTGGCTGGCCAGCTCACCAGCCAGCAGGTACGCCCCCACCATGGCCAGGGTCGTGCCTTTTCCCGTTAGGGGCGTGGGACAGTAAGCGGCATCTCCAATCATGCCCACGCGGCCGATAAACCAGCGGGGGGCTTTAATCTGCCCCACCTTGTCAAAATAAACGTCGGAGACTTCATCCAAGGCGTTGACAATCCGCTCGGTTTCCCATCCCGCCCCCGCTAAGGTATCCTTAAGCAGTTGTTTTTGATCGGCGGATGAGAAGTTGTCATAGGCTTGCTCAGCGGCCAGAAAAGCCACTGACGCCCGTATGGTACCCTGATTATCAGGGCGCAGCATCACGATTCGGCGGTCTACAGCAGTATACCAGCGCCACCAGTCGTTGTCGGTTTCCTGCCGGGGAATTGTCAGGTAAGCCGTATAGAGGCCCAGGTATTCGAAGATGGGCTCCTGGCCAAACATCAATCGGCGGGTACGCGAACGGATGCCATCGGCGGCTATGACGAACTGGAACGTATCTGTCTTCCCACTGGCGAAGGTGACCCTCACCTGGTCGGGCTGCTGCTCTAAAGCCGTAATCGAATCCCCAAACCAATAGGTTACGTTTTGTTTGGTGCGCTCGTAGAGGATGCTCACCAGATCGCCCCGGATAATTTCTAATTCCTGGGTACCACTCATAGCCCCCTCTTTCGGAAAGGCCGCGGCCACCTGATTATCCTGACCGATGAGCTGAAGTCCCAACTCCCCCGTATTGGCTGCCCGGATAGCTTCTTCGATGCCCATTTTTCGGGCAATATGCTTGGCTGGGCCGTTGACGTCAATGTTCTGACCACCCAGGCGTAACCCTGGAGCCCGTTCAACGACGGTGACCATAAATCCGTATTTAGCCAGCCAAAAAGCCAGCGTAGGACCCGCAATACTAGCTCCTGAGATGAGCACCTTCTTGGATTTGGGAGTTGTCATAACTATGAAACGAGTATCAATCAAAACCAAAACGTACCTTTACTTAGCTAGCTTGGCAACTTGTTTACTGATCTAGCTACGCATCAAAAGAACTATATCGTATTTGTTTAAGTTCTATTAGTACGAAAATATAGTAATTTATGGCCTATACATCGGCGATTCCTGTCCTGACGGCATGGGAACGTTTTACCGAAGACCATCCCCAGGGCAGTCTGCGGGAATTTGCTGGCTGGTTGCTTCATCACCTTGACCCTTTGCGGCAAACGCCCCCCTTACCCGATTCTGAACCCGTGCTCAAGTCAGGTCAGCGGCTGTCGGAAGCCTTCGGGGATGATGATTTTTTGACCTCTTTTTTTGTTGGTCGGCTGAATCGGTACGCCAAATCCTATGCCAAGCCCATTATGGTGGAGCATGGTTTCGCTAGTGCCGACGAATTTCTGTTTCTGTCATTAATTGCCCAGATGAACATGCCCACCAAGAAGGAAGTGTGCATTGCCAATGCGACCGAGTTTACCACTGGGGTTGATATTCTGCGCCGATTGCTTAAACACGGCTTGATTCAGGAGACCCCCGATGAACGCGACGGGCGGGCCAAACGGCTGTCTTTAACGGACAAGGGCCTGGGTATTGTTCATCAAGTGTACGAACAATTGGCTCATCTTCAAAGCAGCGTACTGGCCGATTTGGACGAGGTGGAGCGGATGCATTTTTTACAAACCTTGAAGTATTTGAACAACTATCATTTTCAGTTTTATAAGCCCTAATGGGCTGATGAACCAAGTAGCTATATGTAAGTACCCCTTGCCTGACAACTAGGCAAGAATTTTACAGTAGCGTATAAGCTGTCGAGAAAAAGACCGCTAAGTCAGCCTTGAGAAAGGCGGTACGCTCTTGATCTTTTAAGCTTTGATTTCATCTACTTGAGCAAAGGTGTTGACGCTAAGCAACAGGACGATTGACGCCGTATGCTACTAATGGCGTTGGACAGATATTAAAAAATCACTGTCTCACAATTCGCTCCTATTACTTAATAGTTATTGGACGCCTGAAAGGCATTTTGTTTTTCTGGTTACGTTCATCATAGGTGAGCAGAGGTGCTAATTATGGGCCAATAGCCAATCTAAGTTTGTCCTTGAATTGTATTTTACCATTAAATAGAATTAAGTATGCTATACCCATACCCTTTCAAGATGTTGCACTTTTTATAGTGACCTTCCATAAAAGACGACCTTTTCGTGGACGAATTATGGCCTTCAAAACCTGGGTTATTCTATCTTACTGAATTTATGCTGGCGTTCACTTGGTCAAGGGTTTTCGTGAACGATTTTCAAACGCACTTCTTTGTAGTGGTAGCTGATTGAGTTTATATAATTATCAGCAACTTGTGATCTTTCGAAATTGTACATTTCCTCTTCCATCAAAAACTACTTCATGGCCAGTACTGTATGGGTTAATTGCATGAATAACCAGTCAATTGGTTTACAAACTTATCGGCTGCCATTGCATGAGACACGGTTCCGTTCTGGCCTGTAACCAGTTGAGACGCCAAGCGCAGTAGAGAAATAGGGACAGTATAGCTTCTCCCAACCATCAGCTTCCCCAACTAACCGGACCTTGAATGTATCCGTGAGCGGGCAATTTACTCGTCCGGTTTGGTCAAGCTAGAGCCGATTGAAGATCCTCTCCGAATGAGGCCATACCGAATGTGGGGAAAGGGGAATCATTGGGCCGCCTAGTGGGTCGCTGGTACCCTGAAGTAGACAAGGGCCTTACGATAAGAAAACATTTTTTTTTAAACAACTCGCTTAAACACGTGTTATGTCGAGCGAATGACGGTTTTTGTATACGTTCCTGTCGCCTGGTTGCCCAGTTGGGATCACTTCCTCCGGACGAACCGCTCCTGCCGGATGTAGGGATCTTTCCTGTTCAATCATGATAGTCCCTACCCACTCAGAGTCGGCTCCACTAAGCCAACTCGCTTCCTTTCTGGCCGCCCGGCGCGAGTCCCTGCTAGCCAACTGGCGAACTGCTTGTGAGACCGATCCGGGCTTGAGAAGCGTCAACCGCTTGAGCCCCGACGAGTTTGCCAACAAAGTTCCGTTCATGCTCAATGTGCTCCAGCAGCAGTTGCAGCATCAGGATGAAGAAGCCCAGGTGGACCGCTTGGCCGCGGAGCATGGCCTGCTGCGCTGGCATAAGGGCTATGTACTTTCCGAATTGTTGGCCGAAATGCACTATTTAGGCCAGAGTATGCTGGCCGAACTGGGGGCCTTCTGGCAACTTTACCCCTCAACCGATTGCCCAATGATTACGCGGGCCTATGAACACATCTTTGCGTTTGCCAATCAGATCAACACCGGCAGTGTGAGCCAGTTTACCGACTTACAACGCACGGCGGCAGTCAGCCGGGTCAACGTACTGGAAAAAGCCCTGGCGGAACTTCAGGCCCTCAGCCAGCAACGCCTGGAGATCCTGCGCCATTCCTCCCATGACCTGCGGGGTAGCTTTGGGGCCATTCAGGGAGCTGCTTCTCTACTGGAACTGGTGATCGACTCCCAACAGGAGCGTAAACAGATGCTGGACATGTTGCTGCGAAACCTGACTACCTGCCGCTCGCTGGTTACCCAGTTGATGGACCTGGCCCGCTTAGAAGCCGGCCAGGAAGCCCTGCACCTTCAGCCCCTGGATGCGGGTCAGTTGTTGACCAGTCTCGTAGCGAGTTACCAGCCGCTGGCCACCGAGCGGGGACTTTTACTCAAAGCGGACGGGCCGACCAGCTTGCCGGTCGAGTGTGATCCCCTTCAGCTTCAGCGCATTATTCAGAACTTGGTGCTCAACGCCCTTAAGCATACGCCTACGGGCTGGGTATCGGTTAGCTGGAGTCGAGAGAATGAGTCTCGCTGGACGGTCAGCGTGCAGGATTCAGGACCGGGCTTGCCCACCGCTACTCGGGCGGGTTCACGCCCCCACTGGGGAGGGGACTCCCCTGAAACCACCGCGGCCGTTGATTTTGCCGATACTCAGCCAGCGGCTGCCGCCCTTTCATCCCACTCCGGGTTTGCCCACCAGGGGGAAGGCGTGGGCTTATCCATCGTCAAGGGCTTGTGTGAACTGTTACGGGCTAGTCTGGAAATCGACAGCAGGCCAGGCGTAGGCACGCTGTTTCGAATACGGCTGTCCATTCAGGAGCAGGTTTGAAGGCCACCACTGCCGTCCCGTTGAGGTGGCCTTCAAACCACGTAGGGATATCCCTTCCTGTTTCTTCCAGCCCTAAAGCAGGCTTTGCGTTAGCCTTAGTTAACGAACGGGTAATGGCTGGGGCTTGACCCTATAAACGCTTGCTCCCTGCTGATAGTCCGGACCCACATCAGCTACATTGACGGAGGAGACTAGGCTGGGAAAGGCTGCTATTTGCCTAGCAGTCATTCGTTGGCTGTAGTTCTTACTAACCGGTGACCAGACTACTCCAGGTAGACCAACGGCAGGGTCCATTCTTTTAGATGAGTCCGTACCCTCATTTTTTCAGTTCAGTTTTAACTTTCTCATTAAACAAAAGTTGTTCCAGGCAAGTCGGCGACTCGACAGAGGTGGGTGGATCCCACGTGAAGCAAATTGCCAAAAGGAGTCGCCACTACGTTCCAGACGATGCTGATAGCGGCCGCTATCAGAGCCACAATGCGCAGTCGACCGAAACCCAACCCGTCGGCTGCCGGCCACCAAGTGAAGGAGCTTGTCTTACGAGACAGGAAGTATCTGTGAATCAGGTACACGATGGGCAGTTGTTGCTCAGTCGGAAGGGAGATCGCATACGGATCGTGTGGATGGGCTTACCCCATACCACCAACACGCCCTTTTGATAACCCAGAAGCTTCACTTCAGGAGCCTGGGTGCTTGTAGTGGAAATATGAGTCATTTGATGTTGCTCCTCCTCGACCTACGTTTCTGGTAGGTAGCCAGCAGGGCATGGCGGCTGATGGAAACGAAACGGTTCCATTACCAGCTCTTAGGGTAACCCCCATGCGGCCTGACAGCTTGTAGTACTCAGTAAACCAGCTCAATCACGTTTAACGACAGGTAGTATGTTAGCAATGAATTTTCGCGGTCCCCGCCAAATCAGGCTAGACCGTAACAAGCCCGAGCCGGAAATCAAGCATCCCTATGATGCCATTGTCCGGGTCACCCGATCTCTGGTTTGCGGCTCAGACCTGCACCTGTATCACGGTCGTGTGCCCGATACCCGGGTGGGCATGACCTTTGGCCATGAGTTTACCGGCATAATCGAAGAGGTAGGCTCAGGCGTGCAAAAACTGAACGTGGGTGACCACGTACTCGTGCCGTTTAACGTTGCCTGCGGCACCTGTCCGCATTGCAAGCAGGAACTCTACGGCAACTGCAATGAGTCAAATCCGCAAGCCACAGCCGTCGGCGGCTTTTTTGGCTATGCGCACACAGGCGGTGGCTATGATGGCGGACAGGCCGAATACGTTCGGGTACCGTACGCCGATGTGAGCCCCACCAAAATTCCCAAAGGAATGGACCTGGAAAACGCCGTCCTGCTGACCGACGTGGTGCCCACTGGCTATCAGGCGGCCGAGCAGGGCGGCATCCAAAAAGGCGATACCGTGGTGGTGTTTGGGGCCGGGCCGGTCGGTCTGATGGCAGCCCGCTTTGCCTGGTTTTTCGGGGCTACCCGCGTCATTGTGATTGACCACGTAGAATATCGCCTGGAGTTTGCCCGCAAGTTTTCCTTTGCCGAGGCTTACAACTACCGGGACATGAAAGACCCGGTGTTGTTCGTAAAAAAAGCCACCGATTACTTTGGCGCTGACGTTTGTATTGATGCGGTGGGCTGCGATGCTTCAGGCAGTGCCTTGCAAGACCTTACCGGCAAAGGCCTACTCCTGCAAGCCGGCAGTGCCACGGCCCTGCACTGGGCGATTAACTCCGTTAAAAAAGGCGGCATTGTTTCCATCATTGGCGTATACGGTCCTCCCTGGAACCTGGCACCCATTGGCAGTCTGATGAACAAAGGGATTACCCTACGGGCCAACCAGGCCTCGGTGAAACGGCTGCTGCCCAAGCTGATTGATCACATCATGAGCGGCCGAATCAATCCCAAGGAAATCATTACCCACCGGCTACCGCTGGAAGAAGTGTCCGATGCCTACCGCATGTTTTCCAGTAAGCTGGACCACATTATCAAACCCTTATTAATTCCGCCACGTGCCCATGCGGCTTAACCCCTTATCGTATGCAAACCGTATTAGAAAACACAATAGACGAATTTCAGGACCGGGTAATCGCGGATCGAAACCTGGATACCCGCACCAAAGACATACCCGGCTGGGGCATGGATGCCGATCCGGAAAATGACCCCACCTACCCCATGAAGCATTGGAACGGTGCGGACCACGAGCGACTCAATTATGAAAAAGCGCCCCAGCAGCCCCTTGACATCGAGGTCTTGCATTCGGTGGAGCGCCCTAGCGTTACCCGTGTCTTTGGTACTTCATCACCGCCTTCCGGCCTAAGTGGGACTATTCGTCGCTATGCCTTTCAGTATAGTGAAGCGACCGCTACGCACTGGATGACGCTTATATTGGCCGACCGGATAAACGTCCTTGAGGGAAAGCTACATGACTTGACCCATGGCATTCTTCCCAATCCCTGGATTGAGCGGGGCTGGCGAGCGGAATGGAAGCACAACCGCCCTGCTTTTATCCGAAAGACAGCGACTACAGCCTTGCTGATCACGGCCGGCTTCATGCTGCTGAAACGGAAAAACAAGCATAAGTAGGTTTTGGTAAACGGGTAGGATTGATTGTATCAACCCGAAAGTTGGTAGTAACTGATCAACGTTTGGGTTGATACGTTTTTGATGCCTTCTATTCCAAAGGAAAGTAGATTTTAAACAGGTCTTATGTACAATCATCGACCAACCGACCGGGTTGAATATTTTAGTGATGCTGTCTTAGCTATTGCAGCAACATTACTAGCTACCGAACTGCCGAAACCAGAGACCGATACAGGTTTGCTGCAAGCCATCGCTAACCAATGGCCTCATTATGCGGCATTCGCTGCTTCCTTCCTGTTTATATGCATTGCCTGGTCCAACCATCACAACATGTTTATCTATTTAAAGCAGACGGACCAGTACCTGCTTATTCTAAATATTCTGTTTTTAATCTTCGTTACACTTCAGTCTTTTACCACCGGCTTGTTGGCCCGGCATGTAGGCAAACCAGATGAGCGAACGGCAGCCTTGATCTATCATGCGACATTGGTGTTGATGACATTTTTTTATAACTGCACCTGGTGGTACGCCATTAAAATGCCCGAACTTTTAGAAGAAGGTACCGATAGAAGGCTCATTCGTCTGCTAACAAAGGAGTATGCAATTGCCCCTGCGCTGCACCTGGTTGCCTTACTCATTTGTTTGTGGAGCGTACCGTATAGTATTGTGCCTGTTTTGCTGTTATACATCTATTTTGCCTTGCCACGGGCAAGTGAGAAAAAGGCAAAAAGTAAGTAAGAAAAAGCAGGGCTAGGAACGCATTTATTGGCAACGCATTTAAACTTACCGATCATGAGTACAGGCAACAATCAACTTGAAGAAGTGTTTTCAGACGATACGTACCAGTTAACCGGTGTGGCCGTATCGAAAGACGGTCGTTTGTTTAGCTGTTATCCTTTATGGCCCGGACCACACCAATACAGTGTTGTCGAAATTTTACCCGATAACGGGGTGAAACCTTATCCGGACGAACTGTGGAACAGTTGGCAGGAGGGGGATAATGGAAAAAATAAATGGGTTTGTGTGCAGGCGGTGTATGTTGACCAGGAGAACAACCTGTGGGTAGTGGACCCCGCCTGCCGAACATGGAACAGGTTTATGACACTAGTTTTAAACTGGTAAAGTTCAACCTGACTACCGATACAATCGAAGAAGTCTACCGGTTTGATGATGTCTTAAGCAACAAAAGTTATATCAACGATGTGCGGGTTGATACCCAGAGAAACGTAGCGTATTTAACGAACTCCAATGAAGGGGGAATTGTGGTGGTTAATCTTGAAACGGGAACAATCCGGGAGGTATTGCGCCATCATCATTCGGTGAAACACGACCCTTCTTTTACACTGATCGTGGACGGGAAAGAATTTAAAAAGCAGGGTCAGCCGGTACACCTCCAATCCGATGGAATTGCCTTAACACCGGATGGCGAATGGCTGTATTACAAACCGCTCACCGATACTAAACTCTACCGCATTCGTACGGAATTTTTGCGGAACGAAGCATTGCCGGAAGATCAGCGGCAGGCTGCGGTCGAAGATTTGGGACGGTTTGCGGTGACGGATGGGATGATCGTTGACAAAAACGGCAACCTGTACCTGGGTGATTACCAGAATTACAAACTGGTACGAATAACGCCTGCGCATAAGCTGGAAGATGTCGTATCCGATGACAGGCTGATATGGCCGGATAGTTATGCCATTTCGACGGATGATTATTTATACATCAGTTGCTCTCAGATTAATAAGCAACCCGATTACAATGAAGGCGAAAACAAACGAACCACACCGTATGCCATTTACCGGATGAAGTTGCCTGATGCCTAAAAGCGGCATTCTTCCAAGCCCTGAATTGAAGCACAACCGAAAGGGTTTTGGATTTGTTACCTTTTACTGGACAATACGTTAGGAATGTTTACTATACTGTCCAGCAAAAGAAAGCAAGTTTATTCCCGCGGTTAACGAAAAAGCGCACACGTTGATAGTTTATAGCAACCTAACCAGTATCTTCTTTTAGCATGGCTCGCCGAACAGACGCCAACGACCAGGACGATCAAGCAGCATCCGGATATGTCCGCGTGCGGGGGGCTCGTGAGCACAATCTCAAAAATATCGACGTCTCCATACCACGAAATCAGCTGGTGGTTTTCAGCGGTGTATCCGGCTCGGGCAAGTCGTCCCTTGCCTTCGGCACCCTCTATGCCGAAGCACAGCGACGGTATCTTGAATCGGTTTCCCCGTATGCAAGACGGCTGATCGATCAGGTCGGCGTGCCGGATGTCGATTCTATTGACGGCCTGCCGCCCGCCGTCGCCCTACAGCAGCAACGCGGCACGCCCAATGCCCGCTCGACGGTAGGTAGTCTGACGACACTCTCAAGCCTGGTGCGCATGCTCTATTCGCGCGTGGGTACATACCCCCCCCGCCAGACGATGCTCTATGCCGAGGACTTTTCCTTCAACACCCCCCAAGGGGCTTGTCCCCGCTGCCAGGGCATGGGCCGCGTGCACACCATGACCGAAGCGTCGATGGTTCCAGATCCGTCGCTGACCATCCGCCAGCGGGCCATTGCCGCCTGGCCCACGGCCTGGGGCGGTCAGAACCTGCGCGATATTTTAGTCTCCCTGGGCTATGACATCGACATACCTTGGAAAGACCTGCCCAAAAAGGATCGACAGTGGATTCTCTTTACGGACGAGCAGCCGACGGTTCCCGTTTATGCAGGCCTCACCCCGGCCCAAACGCGTCAGGCTCAGCGGCTGAAGATGGAACCGAGCTATCAGGGAACCTTCAGCAGCGCCAAACGAAACCTGGAGCACACGCTTGCCAGTACGGAAAGTGCAGCGATGCGCAAACGCGTGTTGCAGTTTATGATCAGTAGTCCCTGCCCGGTATGTAAGGGCAAGCGTTTAAAGCCCGAGTCCCTTTCGGTAACCTTCGCTGGCTACGACATCGCCGATCTCTCGCACCTCTCCCTGGCGCAACTGGCAAACGTTATCACGCCGGCCGCGAATGGCGAGTTGGCCGCCGACAAGAATCCGTTAACGTCGCTTGTGAGTCGCCAGGCGGCAAAAGATGCGCTGGATAGTCGCGTGCAGGCAGGTGGCTCGGCGCACAAGGGCGCCCCTGATGTGCGCCGTACGGATGATCTCTCGCCTGAAAAACGCATCGCTGCCGAGCGGCTGTGCGGTGATCTACTGGATCGCCTGACAACGCTCATCGAGCTTGGCCTTGGGTACCTGTCGCTTGACCGCAGCACGCCCACCTGCTCATCCGGTGAGTTGCAGCGGCTGCGTCTGGCCACTCAGCTCTCCTCCCAGCTCTTTGGGGTCATCTATGTGCTGGACGAGCCGACGGCCGGGCTGCACCCGGCCGATGGCCATGCACTCTTCGACGCACTGGACAGACTCAAAGCGTCGGGCAACTCGCTTTTCGTGGTCGAACACGACGTTGAGATGATGCGCCGTGCCGATTGGCTCGTTGATGTTGGCCCTGAGGCAGGCAGCGGGGGCGGACGTATTCTCTACAGTGGAGAACCACAAGGCCTTAGGAAGATCAGCGAGTCCCGCACCAGGCCCTACCTTTTTGAGGAAACAGCCCGGCTGGCGTCCCCCAACCGTCCCCCTAATGGTTGGCTAAGTCTGGAAGGAGTCCGACGAAATAACCTCAAGGGCGTGAATGTTTCGTTTCCGCTGGGTTGCTTTACCGCCGTGACCGGTGTTTCGGGGTCCGGCAAATCCAGCCTGGTGAGCCAGTCGCTGCTGGATCTGGTGGCAGCGCACCTGGACATGAGACGGGAAGAGGTCGAGGAAGATGCGCTGGAGAACACCCCCGCCGAAAAAACCATCGGGCGATTGGGGGGCGATGTCGAGGCCATACAGCGACTGATTGAGGTGGATCAAAAACCAATCGGACGAACACCACGCTCCAACCTGGCCACCTATACCGGGCTTTTTGATCATGTCAGAAAACTCTTTGCCGCCACGCCGGAGGCCCGGAGGAGACACTTCGATGCCGGCCGCTTTTCCTTCAACGTCGCTAAAGGACGGTGCCCAACCTGTGAGGGAGAGGGCCAGGTCAGCATCGAGCTGCTATTCATGCCGAGCGTGTATGCCCCCTGTCCGACCTGTCATGGCACACGCTATAACGAAAAGACGCTGGAGATTCACTGGAACGGCAAATCCATTGCGGATGTGCTGGGCATGACGGTCGACGAAGCCTGCCTGTTTTTTGCCCAGGAAGCGTTGGTGTTGCGGTCCCTCGACACGCTGAGGGATATTGGCCTGGGTTATCTCAAGCTGGGGCAAAGCGCGACCGAGCTTTCCGGCGGGGAGGCCCAGCGCATCAAGCTCTCCACCGAACTGCAACGTACGCAACGGGGCACCACCCTCTACGTGTTGGATGAGCCAACCACTGGCCTGCATCCGCGTGATGTCGACCGTCTTCTTGTTCAGCTTAACCGCCTGGTTGATGCAGGCAATACCGTTATCGTCGTCGAGCATGATATGCGTACGGTCGCCCAGTGTGATTGGGTTATCGACGTGGGACCCGGAGCCGGGAATCACGGCGGCACGATCGTTGCGGCAGGCACACCCGCCGAGATCGCTACGTGTCAGGCAAGCCGCACGGCTCCTTTCCTGGCGAACAACCTGAAGCCTGAGCTAAGTCACCCCTAATCAACACCCCAACAAGTCTATTTACCCTATCACGGGTCTTGAATGTATGGCAAAACGTAGGACCACAGTAGTACGCTTGTTAACGATCATACGTATTACAAACCTTTAGACTCATATATCATGGAAAAACTGTCATTACTGGCTCGTGTTCAGGCAAAACCTGGCCAAGAAGCTACTGTCGAGAACTTTCTGAAAGAAGCCCTGGCTATGGCTCAACGGGAAGCGGGCACCATTCGTTGGTATGCCTTCAAGATAAATGAGAATACGTTTGGTATTTTCGACACATTCGCCACCGAAGATGGCCGGCAAGCCCACCTGAGCGGTGAAATTGCGAAGGCGTTGATGGCAAATGCTGATACGCTACTGAGTGGGGCTCCTGTGATCGAACAGCTTGAATTACTTGCCGTTAAGTAACTGTTATGTCAGGGTAGCGACTTTCGTATTTTGGCAAGTAAAGCATGAAAGTCACTACCCTGTTACTAATCAAGCGACATTTATTTTAGTCTCAAACTACCCTCCTACCTGAGACGAAGGAACCTTCATGCGTATCTGCTTCAAGACTAGGGCGTTTTGTAAAACGTATAAAATAGAATGAACAATCAAGCCTAACTTTACTAATCGGCAAATGGCTGTTTTGAGAAACACGGGGATGCGACCTCATTAAGAAAAGAACGGAACACCAGTAGCCGGTTTGCTTAGTTGTTAGGCGTGCTTTTAACTTTTCCAGCACCTTATCTTTATGACTCCGTCTGACTCACCGCAGAACGCAGCGCTTGCGGCACTCGCTTCCGTTTACGCCATCGCCTTTGCCAACATGGACCAGGGCTTCTGCCTGCTGGAAAAAGTCGACACTTCCCCCAATCAGCCCTCCGACTTTCGCTATTTAACGGTGAATCCTGCTTTTGAAAAGCACACCGGATTAGATAACGTGACGGGTAAAACCATTCTGGATGTAGTGCCACAAGCCGAACAGGATACCATGGCGATCTATGATCAGGTGGCCCTCACGGGACAGTCTACTCACTTTCAGACCTACGTAGGCCAGTTAGACTTGTGGATGGAGGCTAGGGTCTATCAACTCAATCAACAGCCACCTCAACTAGCGGTTTTGTTCAACAATATCACCGAGTGGAAAAAAGCCCAACGACAGCAATCATTTTTACTAGCGCTCAGTGATAGCCTCCGCCCGCTAACCGATCCGGTGACGATACAAACGATCGCTGCCCAGCAGTTGCTAGCCGAACTGCGGGCGGGCTGGGTGTACTATATCAGCCTGGCCACCGACAGCGATACGATCTCCGCGCTGGAAGGGGTTTCAACAGAGGAACCCGTGCCGCTACTACTCGGTACCGGGATATCAAGATTTGGGAAGGCCTTTCTGGCTGACTACACCAATAATGGGACCGTGCGCTATGGCGATACACAAGCCGAGCCGAGTTTTACCGAGCAAGACCGGCAAGCATTTCGGATGATCCGGGCAGGCGCCTTGATTGCCGTGCCGCTGGTCAAAGTAGATAAGCTGATTGCGTTGCTCAGTGTAGCCTCTCCAACGCCCCGGGTATGGACACAGCAGGAAGTCGATCTGGTCAAACAGGTAGCCGAACGCACTTGGATAGCCCTCGAACGAGCTAGAGCCGAAGAAGCCTTGCGCAAAAGCGAAGCCGCGTTTCGGATCATAGCCCAAGCCGCTCCCGCGCTGGTCTGGGTCTGTTCGGCCCTGGGCGAAATCATTTATTTCAACCAACGTTGGTACGACTATACGGGCCAGACCGAGGAGCAGGCCAGTGGGCATGGCTGGATAACGACAATGCATCCAGCCGATGCGGCCCGAATTCTGCCTTACTGGCAACGATGCCAACGGACGGGTGATTCCTATGAAGGGGAGGTTCGTTACCAACGGCACGATGGCGTGTATCGTTGGCACCTCTTCCGCGCCCTACCTCGGCGCAACTCAGCCGGCCAAATCGAGGCTTGGTATGGCCTAAGCATTGACACCGATGACGCCAAACAAGCCCAAGAAGGTCTGCGCAAAGCCAGTCGGCAAAAAGATGAGTTTCTGGCCATGCTAGCTCACGAGTTGCGTAATCCCATGGCCGCCATCCACTCGGGGCTGGCCATTCTGAGCTTAACCCTCGTCGACGAGATTCCCCGCTCGACGGTGGACATGATGAGTCGGCAGACAGCGCATCTGGTCAGAATGGTCGATGATCTGCTGGATGTCAATCGCATTAGCCAGGGCAAGATTGAGTTGAAAACCGAACGAGCCAATCTGGTCGACCTGGTTCAACAGGCTCAGCATAGCCTTAAGGCTCTGTTTGAGCAGCAAGGCAAAGTGCTTGGGGTGAGTTTACCCACCGCTCCCATTGAGGTAGACGGGGACGCCACCCGGCTGACTCAAGTCGTTATTAATCTATTAACCAATGGCCTACGCTATACCGGAGAAGGGGGACAGGTGCGTGTCAGCCTGATGCAGGAAGACAACGAAGCCATCCTTCAGGTGCGGGACAACGGCATTGGCTTAGCGGAAGATCAACTCGAGGCTATCTTTGAACTGTTTGTGCAGGTGGATAACTCGCTGGCTCGCTCGAAAGGGGGGTTGGGCTTGGGATTGACCTTAGTCAAGCAGTTAGTGGGGATGCATGGGGGGCGCGTGGAGGCTCAGAGTGAAGGGGTTGGTCGAGGCAGCACCTTCACGGTTCGTCTACCGACTTTGGCGGCTGCTCCCCAACCACTCGCTCCACCCGCTCAGCAAGCCCCTGACTCGGGGACTCCCCGGCGCATTTTAGTGATTGATGATAATGCGGATGCGGCCATGACTTTAGGGATGCTGCTAAAGCTAAAAGGCTACGAATCACATACCCGAACCAGCGGTCGGTCAGGCCTCGAAGCGGCCGAAGCGTTACAACCAGCGGTTATTCTGCTGGATATTGGGATGCCCGATCTGGATGGGTTTGCTAGCTGTCGGCTGATCCGGGAGCAGTCCTGGGGTGGGGCTGTCGTAGTGATTGCCTTATCGGGTTATGGCCAGCAGGAAGACCGGCAGCAAACCAAGGAAGCGGGCTTCGATGGGCATCTGGTGAAGCCAGTGGATGTAGAGGAACTGCTAAACATGCTCACGGATTTGCTCGGTAAAGATCAGACTGGAACTGAATCGGCGTAATTCATAAATCTCAAAATACCCTCCTACCGCTTGACTCTTATTAGATCCCCAAAAGGACATTTTATTATTCTGGTTATGTTCACCTATAAACGTTCGTCAGCATGTGAACAGAGTGGCTAACTACAAGCCAATAACCAATACAAGAATGGTATTTTACTGTTAAACCGGCAGTATACGTATTGTTTTTTCCTTTTCAGCGTTTTGTACTTTTCATAGCAATCGTTGAGAAAAGGCAACCTTTTCGTGAACGATTACAGGCGTGAATTATGACTGATCGAACAGGTCAATCATTTATAGGCGATCCCCCTTTCTAAAGAGCTGCTTGTTGAGTTGGGCTTGCAGGCTGGCTTTTCGCAGCACCTCCCTTTGCAGTCGGGATTCAATAACTAGTAAGCGATTTTCGCTCACAAAGGGTTTGGTCAGGTAATCATCCGCACCAAGGGTCATACCCGGACGAAAACCCATCATATCCGCTTTGGCCGTTAAGAAAACAAATGGAACGCTCCCTAGGGAGCAATTACCTCAAATGGCTTTGAGTAGCTGATATCCATCCATTCCGGGCATCATAATATCGCGCAGAATCAGATCCGGTTCCTTTAGAATGGCTTGGGCGCCACCTTGAACGCCGTCCGAAGTGGTTTACACCTCAAAACCGTGCAGGCGCAACCACTCGGCTACATTTTCACGAATTTGCATGTCATCGTCAATGACTAAAATCTGCATGGCCATGGTAATTTGGTAAAGTAATGGTAAATGTGGTGCCTTTGGCCTCTTCGCTACGAACGTCCAGCCTGCCCCCCTGGACGTTCACAAACTGGTGGGCAATGACCAGCCCTAAGCCGGTTCCCTGAATGGAGGAGGCATTTCTGGCCCGAAAAAAAGTCTGAAAAAGGTGAGGCAGGTCCTGGAAGGGTATACCGATTCCCTGATCGATCACCGAAATGAGAAGCTGATTCGGTTTAAACACAAGATGTAGTTCCGGATCGGTCTTCGAAAATTTGAACGCATTCGAAAGCAGATTAACGAGTACATGTCCCATTAGCTTATCGTCCAGATACGACGGTACGGGAGTCCCTTCCACCGTTATGCGGACGGTACGATTATCTGGGCGCTGGTGAAAATGGGTGCCGATAATTCCCTGACAGTACATCGGGACATCGATCAATCGCGGATTGTAAACCAGCTTGCCGGCTTCGATCTGGCCGATGGTCAGCAGGTCGGAGAGCAACTCATCAAAGGATCGGATTTCATTTTTTATAACGGTTAAATGCCGTTGTATCGAAGGCCTGACGGTAGCTTCGGGCCGGTCGAGATAGAGTTCGATGAGATCAACACTGGACTGGATGGTGGCCAAGGGTGTGCGAAACTCGTGTGAAGCCGTGGAGACAAACTGCGATTTCAGTTTATTGAGTTCCTGTTCCCGTTCCAGCGACTGCTGTAACAGCAATTCTTTCTCTTTCTGGCTGGTAATGTCGCTGGCAATGCCGATGCACCGCAGGATTTCCCCCCCACTGTCTTTCATCACAAAACTGCGAACATTGAGCCAACGAATCAAGTCGTCCCTTCCTCGAACTCGGTACTGAACGGGAATTTCCTCCCCCTGGCGATACCGTTCGAATGCCGCTTCTACCATCGGACGGTCTTCGGGGATGACCGAATTCAGGAACGAGTAAGGATCGTCGTAGAGACTTTGGGATGTAAGGCCAAAAACGCGTTCATAGGCCGGATTGATATATAATAATTGAAACGGATCGGCCGACTGAATCCAGAAAACTTCATCCACGTTTTCGGCAATTTCCCGAAACCGCTGTTCGCTTTCCCTCAGGGCATCTTCGGCCTTTTTTCGCTCAGTAATATCCCGGGCTGAAGAATAGATCAGTTTCTCATACCGTTTGGCGCGCCATTGGATCAGGCGATAACTACCATCTTTGTGCTGATATCGGTTTACAAAACCGTCAATGACGGGCGTCTGGTAGGTTTGTAACGATTCGTTGCGGTCGTCGGGGTGAATAAATTCGAGAAAGTAATGCCCCTCAATTTCTTCCGCCAGATAGCCTAACGTCTCGGTCCAGGCCTGATTTACTTTTAAAAAATGCCCGTCCAAGCTGGTAATGCAATGGAGGTCGAGCGCCCGTTCAAAGAAGATCTTTAGCTCACGACTCGTTTTTTCAGCCTTTTCTTCGGCGGCTTTCAAGGCCGAAATATCCGTTGCCATCCCGACGTATCCTGTCACCTTTCCGCCCTCATCCTTTAAGGTGCTAGCCGTCATAAAAACCGGGATACGTTGTCCTCTTTTACCCAGGATTAAGCATTCGGTGTGAAAAAAACCATCCGTTTCCAACGCCATTTTAAGTAGTTCTGATGTGGGGAGGTCGGAAGAAGGGTGGTACGAAACGAGGGGTACAGGATTTTCCGGTGTGCCTGGTTCAATCTGAACGACGCAACCGATCAATTCTTCGGGTTTATAGCCTAACAACTGTTCGATCGCCCGGTTCGCCGTTCGAACGATCCCGTTGATATCCGTTGAAACGATCGCCTGACCGGCATGTTCCAGAATTGCATTTTGCCAGGCCGAAAGTTGCCCGATCTTTAGCGTACGCTCCGCAACATGCTGCCCTAAATTTTCGGTCTGGGTCTGTAGCTGCTGCTCCGTTCGTTTCAGTTGCGAGATATCCTGTACGCATACTAGGACTCGTTCTCCGATTGGAACCATAGATATGTTACACCAAATCGGCCCGTGTCCAACGGTTACCTGCCATTGGAAGTGGAGAGGTTGGCCGGTTTGTTGAACCGTTTTTAATCGGTCGAACAGGCCAGCCGTAACGGCCGTCGCAAACAGGGTATTGAGTGTACTGCCGGTCATCTGTTCGACGCTCTGTCCAGCAATAACAGCGTTGGCGCCATTGGTGAAAACATACTTGAAATCAGTCAGTTCACCGTTCGAATAAACTGGTTCGAAAAGGGTCAACCCTGCCGGACAGCTACTTACGACGGCTTGTAATAGCGCATTAGTATCATTCAGCAACTGATTGGCCTGGCTTAGCAAGGTCTGACTCCGACGCAGTTTCAGGAGCGATACAACCTGCTGGGCCAGCGATTTAAGGGTTGTGGCCTGTTGATCGGAGAGGTGCCGTGGCTGATGATCCATTACACATAAGGTGCCCAGTGCCTGTCCATCCTCATCAACCAGCGGGACACCCGCGTAGAAGATAACAGGCGGGTCGGTTAACGTAAATGGGTTTTGGGCGAAGCGTTCATCCGCGCGGACATCCATCACCTCCATAAGCTGGGTTGGCGTTTGAATGGCATGTGCACAGAATGAATATTGCCGGGGCGTCTCCTTGAGGGTAAGACCTTGGGCTGCTTTAAACCACTGACGCTCATCATCCAAAAAGGTAATCAGTGAAATGGGCGTTTGACAGATATGGGTAGCTATTTGGGTTATAGCGTCATATTCCGCTTCCGGTAAGCTATCGAGAATAGTATAACTCATGAGCGCCTGTAAGCGCTGCTGCTCGGTTTCTGATACAGTCATAAAACGGTAGGTTACAGAATGGTCAATCGCTTAAGCTTTAGGAGCCATGCTGTTTTATCTTTGGGGCTTATGCCGATTTATTCAGTGAAAGAACACGATCCATAAGTGAAAGCTGGAGCGTCACTTTCGTAAGGCCCTCTGGCTTACTATCAATCTGTAAGTGGCCCTGGTTCATCTCGATTAGGGTTTTGACGATGAACAAGCCCAGCCCCGAACCCTGCTGCTCGTAATAATTGCGGTCAAACTGAGTGTACGGAGCAATCCGGAGAATATCGCTGGATTTAAACGCACGTCCCCAATTGGTAATGGTTAGCTGATAGTACTCCTCACTAATCAGCCCCGACACACAAACTTCACGACCTCTTTCCGAAAACTTAATCGCATTGTCTATCAACTCCTCCAGTATCTTGGTCAGGCTGTGGGGCGGTACGCGTAGATGGGCCATTTCGGTAGCAATAAGGATGGTTGCAGGCTGTTCATGCTCTTTCTCAATCGTTTGTTTAAGCCGTTTAACAAGCGCATCGAACACATAGGAGTTGCCCTGGCTTAATGCATCGTATTCAGCTGAGCCATGCGGGTGGATAAGTAAATTGGTGAGACGTTCATTTTCGAGGGTTCTTTTAAGCCGTAAGCAACACCTCATCATCTGGTCCAGCATAGACTCCATCTCGGAGGAGTCGAGCGTAGGGTGATCTTCCTTTAATAGGCCGATAAAGCCCATAATCCCGGCTAGGGGTGTGTTATGCTCATGAATCGTGACACGACCCAGGTTGGTTAGATAGTCGGTCAACTGGACCTGTAATTGGTTGTTGCGAATCTGCTCTCGCTTCAACCGGGTTTCGATGGATTTTAGTAAGTCTTTACTTGTAAAGGGTTTGATGAGGTAGTCATCAGCGCCTGAGACCATACCTTGGCGGAGGTCATCGGGTTCGGCTCTGGCAGTGAGAAAAATGAAGGGTACGTGACTCAGCGAACGGTGAGCGCGAATGGACTCCAGTACCTGATAACCGTTCATTCCGGGCATCATGACATCGCAAAGTATCAAATCGGGTTGTGATTGAATGGCTCGGTTTATGCCTTCATGACCATCGGCGGCTGTATCGACCATAAAGCCTTGTAGTGTAAGCAGTTCGGCTACGTTCTCACGAATAGATAACTCATCTTCGATGACTAATAACTGCGTTTTCATTTTTGGTCAAAAGAGTGTATGGTGGATTCGGTAGTTTGGTATTGCCTGGATCGAGGTGTAATACTGAGCTTTTACTTAAAAAACACGTAGGGCCTTCTTAAACCGACGAAGCCTCGCTTTATAGGTAGTATTATTTGACTGTGAGCAAATCCTTAGGTCTAAATAGACTTGCTGAGTAGCTAGCTGTATAATAAATAAAAATAATAGCACCCGCTATGCGTAGGGAGCTTGCCGTGATTATTCTAAAAAAATCGAACTAGAATCGAAAAAATGCTGCCTTAGCTTTGTTTCGGCCATTTGAGGTTGCTCATTTTCGATAACATTCAACCTAATACGCTCACTAATACATGAACAATACGCCCACTAATACATTTAATAAGACAGTGAGTCGAACCGATTGGCAACGGGAAGTAGAAGCTTTGTATAACAACTATTATTTGATTTCTCTATTACTAACTTACCCGTCGACTGCATCGGCTTATGAGGTTAGTAAGTTCCGACGTTTACAGTCAGCTTTGATCAAAACTATTGAACAATTTGTCGCCGAATTAGATCAGCAAACAAAGCAAACTCAATCGCCGTCGGCCATCGTCTGTTTGCTGAAGAGTCATATAGCGGTTATGCAACAGCTTAACGGTCAAATCGGTAATCTGTTAAAGGAACAAGTGGCTGGTGTGAGCTAAGGAGCGTAAATAAGTTGTCCGTCTTAATGTTGGCATTGAATCATTCGATGCGTATCGGGTGCCAACGTTATTGGTTGGGTAAAGCCGTTTTCGGGCGGTGTTGTTGTCTAAAACGCAGGGGTGACTCACCATTGGCTTCCTTGAAACTGAATGAGAAATAAGATAGACTCCCAAAGCCGCATCGGTCGGCAATCTGCTGAAGACTATAGTCGGTTTCTAACAGAAACGCTGTAGCCTTACGAAGACGGTGGTCTTTTAGCAGTTCACTAAAGTTCCGTCGGAGGTATTTCTTTAGATTCCGTTGCATCGCCGACAGACTCATGTTCATTTCCAAAGATAATTTATCGGCGGTCAAGGATGGATTACGAGCATGCTGCTCGAGTAGCTCGCTAAAGCGCTTAATGAACTGAATTTCGGTTTCCTGATGAGCGGCCGCCTGCTCTAATTGGTGCAATACTAACTCGGTTTGTCCACGGGTGATATTATTAACTTTTAGGAGTAGTTCTTTTTGCAGGAAGGGCTTGAACAAATAATCAACAGCGCCTTCTTCTAAGCCCAGAAGCTTGTCCTGTTCGGTTACTCGGGCAGTTATAAAAATAACCGGAATTGAACGGTAAAGAGCGTGTCGGTTTGTTGCCCGGATAAATGCAATGCCGTCCATGTTCGGCATCATGACGTCGCACAAGATTAGATTGGGCAGAAAAGAGGGTAGTAATTCAAACGCCCTGATTCCATCCGGTGCGGTTTTAACTTCGTGATTACTTAATTCGAGCTGCTCACTGATATTTTCCCTTAACTGCAAGTCATCCTCGACCACTAATATTTTTGCCATTACGGGTAGCTATATACATCATATCAAAAGTAAATAAGTAGTCCGTGAGAAATAGTTTGCATTATTTTCTAACTTGCCCTCATGGGACGAGTAAATACTCCGGTTCTAACCGATATCCAACGTGCCGATTTAGAACGTGAATTAAAAACCAATGATAGCCATAGCTTTCGGATGCGTTGCCAAGCCATCCTACTCAAAGCGGCTGGCCGTAAATCGAAAGATGTTGCCCAGATTGTGGGCATGTGCCATGTGAGTGTTAATAGCTGGCTGAAACGCTTTAAAACCGATGGACTCGCAGGACTACAAACCAAACCAGGACGGGGACGTAAACCCTTGCTGGATAAAGTAGCCGACAAAGATGCGGTGCTAGCCGCTGTCAAAGCCAACC
>NZ_FOLQ01000034.1:0-12891 GCF_900112365.1 Spirosoma endophyticum
CCTGTTTTAAACATCTCAAAACTCAGGGATTCAACCGCACGGGCGGCCCCGATTGAAGACCTCAACTTCAAAAACGATGGTAAGATCATGTTACTCATTGCCATCGTCGTAATGGCTTATGTATTATCCTTAAAAGAAGCGTTTGAAAAAGGCTCCTTGAAGCAGAAGGTGTACCGAAATGGGAGCCATTCCATGTCCGTTTCGTTCTTTCGGCAAGGCATCACCAGTCTGCGTCGTCATGTACAATCATTAGCTCAATTTATCCGCTACTTGGAATCCATTGCTCAATCACTTTTGACGCCCCAATGGATGTATGTCCAGTAATCTGTATATCCGCCACGTGAAGGCTATAACTAACTAACTATTAGATAATTATACAGATTTAACTATCTGTACTTAGGGGCAAATTCACCGTTTTGGTAAAATGATTTATAAAACGGCTCAATCTCACTGCTTAAAGCTACCTTTCGTAACGGATATTGCTCAAAAGGTATTTCTTGCCATAAAAGCATCAAAATTATATGCTTTTACACGTGCCTAAACACCAAAGTTATTCGCTCTCTAAAACGAACGTTAAGAATATAGATTTTCGATTAAATTACTAACGTCCAGTACGTTAAGCGACCTCGATGGCGGATATACCCCAACTGTGTTAAGCACCCCAGTTATACTGACGATTACCATAAGGAAAGACTGCAATTACGCCCGATTGAGCCGCTTGTTCCATAAATAAACGACCAAAGAAGGCCGTCGTACTATCGGCCACATCGGGCAAGCCCGTATTGTAACTCACCGCTCCGTGAAGAATCACGACCAGAGGGTAGCTCTTAGCGGCATCAAAATGAGGGGGCAATTGAACCAGATACGGAAATTCGAGGGAATCAGCCAGACGTAACCAGGCATATTGATACTGCCCCGTTCGCGAATAATGGTGAGCAGGGTAAGCTTTTTGAAGCTGTTGGTAGAGCTGGGAGGCAGAAGCTATCTTGCTCAACGAAGCGAGTTGTTGGTTAGCCTGGGCCATTAACTCTTTCTGGTAGGAACGAAAAGGCAGACTCGCCTGAATACGTTGTTGTCGTTCCCGTTGACGAGCCTGCACTACTTTGCCCATGAGTACCTTCCAACGGGGATCGGCGCGCAACCACTCGAAACTTTTGCCAAAATAAGCGTTAGTGACAATGTCGGAGTTTACCACCAAGGAGGCATATCGGATGGCTAAATCGGCGTTCTTATCGCGGCTGGCGAAATCAGCCGCATTCAGGTAGCGCCAATATTTTTCTTTAGGGTCGGCCTCCGCGGCTTTCAAGGCCCATTGGGTAGCGGCTTTCCAGTTTTGTTTGCCTATGTTGGCTCCCATACTGTCAAGCGCTGGATTTTTCGATTGAGCTTGAGCCGAGTATCCGACTGATGCCCCAATGGCTAAGCTGATGAGAAGCCAATAGAAAGAAACGGAATAGGTAGAGAGATTCATAGAATAAATCGGAATAGTCTTCTATAGAGCATAGGGTGCCTAACTAGGTTTAATGGCCAAGTTGTCAAGTCATTAACAAAGAGTAAATTAAGCGTAGAATGTTGCTTGAGTGAGGCCCATTTTAACCGTTTTGTTACCTCATAAATCACCATTTATCTACGACGGATAAAATGACAGTTGATCCAGTTGGGAAGGGAGTAAAGAGAAGTCTGATTAATTTGCTGGCTACTTTGTTTAATGCCTAATGAACGATCACATCGCCTTTCTGGATGAATGGGGAAACAATGGCCTTGACTTTGCCAAGCCCGGTATTTCCACTCACTTTATTGTTACCGCTATCACCCTACGGAAAGAACAGCTGAGTGAGGCTGAAACTCTAGTAGAAGCCGTGCGTAAACACTTCTTTCAAGCCGGGCCTATTGGATCGGCCAAAGTAGGCAGCGACGATAAGCGCCGGATCTTGATCTTGAAACAATTGCTAGCCGTCCCTTTTCAACTATTTGCCCTTGTTGTCGATAAACGAGAGCTGCGCGGGGAGGGCTTTTATTACAAAGGTTCCTTCTACAAGTTTCTGCATGGGCTAGCCGACCGAGAACTCTACCGCAGCTTTCCCAATTTAGAATTAGTTGCGGATCGACACGGCGATGAGAGTTTTATGCAAGGATTCACCCAGTATATCTATAATAGGCACGTACCTACGCTATTTAATCAAGCTAGTTTTCGCTTTGTGAACAGCCAGGCTAGTTTGCTCGTACAAGCGGCAGATTTTGTAGCGGGTACCCTAGCTCGGTGTTATGATGAAACGGTTCTATCACCCGAACGAGCCAGCTTTGTTCAACTGTTGAGACCCAAGCTACTGACCCTAAAATACTGGCCAGACGTATTTGCCCCAGTAGTAGCTCAAAGTGTGCCCGATCAAGCGAATTACAATGCTGGTTTAGCTGAACTGTGTGTGGGCTTAGGCCAAGACTTCTTGCATCGCAAGCTAGCCAGTCGATCACCTCAGGAAATTGACCAGGTTACCTGCTTAAACTATTTGCTGTTTCATTTCCGTCATGTTGATCCCACGCGTTACATCTCAAGCCGGGAACTGATGGCTCACATTGACGAACGACGAAATAGTCTACCTACCCTACACTATTTTCAAACGCGGGTGATCGCCCCGCTACGAGATGCGGGCGTTATCATTGCCAGTAGCACTAAAGGCTATAAAATCCCATCCTGTGAGCAGGACTTGTATGATTTTGTTAATCATAGTAATACCATCATTCAGCCTCTGTTATCTCGGATCAGCAAGTGCCGGGATCGAATTCGTTTAGCCACAGGGGGAACAATTGACCTGTTAGATCGAGAGGAGTACGCCAATCTAAAACAGTTGTTATGATCTATATCTGACCTGATTTGGTCGTAATGGGTAGGGGTTACAAACCAGGAACGACCCTTGCTGATCGGTAACCTAATTACCCAGTAGCTTGAAGATACTTCTTATCAAAACTGACAACATGTTTAATCACTAACGCAGGCTTATCGTTAGAACTACGGCTAGTGGACTTGCTACATACGGACTATTTGCAAGATTATGGACAAATGGCCAAAGAACATATAAAGTTGTAAGTGTTTGATGAAAACCTAACCATATAATTAATTCCGATAAAAATGGACAATAGTTTTTTTGTTTATTTTTTGCTCATAAAATATACTTAAAATTAACACTATTTTACAATGATTCACTAAAACAAAGTTTTAAGTAGCTTATATTTGCTAAAACACATATGTATGGATATTAGCGCTTCCCAGTTCCGGTTACTGAAGATGATGGATGAAATAGAAGATCATGCTATTATTCTATTAGATAAGGAGGGAAACGTTGAAAGCTGGAATAAAGGTGCCTATAAAATCAAGGGTTATCTTGCCCAGGAGATTATTGGAAAGAACTTCCGGTTATTCTATCCGGAAGCCGATCGTCAGTTAGGACTACCCACTCGCTTATTAACGGAGGCTTTCACTACTGGGAAAGCCTGTCATGAGGGATGGAGGCTCCGAAAGGACGGTAGTCGATTCTGGGGATTAATTACAATTACGGCTGTACATGATGAAAACGGAACGGTTGTCGGTTTTGCTAAGATCACGCGTGATCTGACCGAGCGCATACAGGCCGAAAATACAATTAAAAAGCATGTCCTGGAACTGGAAAGTCAGAATAAGCAACTGGAGCATTTTGTATACATCGCTTCTCACGATTTGCAGGAACCTCTTCTTAATGTCAATAATTTCGTTGAACTATTTCAACTAGAATATGCCGAACTTTTTGACGAAACGGCCAACATGTACCTTGATGTAATCAATCAAAGTACGGAGCGTATGCGAAATTTGATAAAAGGTTTATTGGATTATTCACGGTTGGATAAAGAGAAGTGCCTATCAACGGTCAACTGTCATCAATTAATTGAGACCCTACTAAAAGATCTGGCGACAACTATCGCCTTGGCTGGTGCCACAATTCATTATACTGACTTACCTACCATTACCGCCTATCCCATTGAGTTGCGACAGCTATTTCAAAACTTAATTGGCAACGCGATTAAGTTTAGAAAGGTAAATACAGCGCCTGAAATTGATATATCCGCAGAAAAGTGCACCAGCGGCTGGAAGTTTGCCGTTCGCGACAACGGCATTGGTATTGACCCCCTTTTTAAAGACCAGATTTTTCTGATATTTCGGCGACTACATGAGCGGGACAGGTACGAGGGAAATGGCATTGGCTTAGCTTATTGCAAAAAAATAGTAGAAATGCACGGTGGGGAATTGATGGTGGAATCGATACCCAATAAGGGGAGTAGTTTCTATTTCATAATTCCTGATGGTCACGCTCAATCATTATAATTACTTGACATGAGAAAATTTAAGAATCTCGATTGTGTGTTGCTTGTCGATGATGATCGATTTATCAACCTGGCTCAATCCAAAGCTGTGGAAAGGGCCGGTATAGGCGTTAATATTAGAGCCGTAACAACCGTTGAGGAAGCCTTAGACTTTTTAACGTTTTCTGGAATTTACGAGGGGACACAAGCTATTCCCAGGCCAGGCATTATTCTACTAGATATTAACATGCCAGGCCTAACGGGCTGGGATTTTATAGACTTGTATCATAAGTTAGATGAAGCTTATAAGGCGAAGGTTATTATCGTTATGCTTACCACTTCTATGAATCCAGTTGATCAGAAACGGGCCTTGTCAACGGGTGCTGTTGTTGATTTTCTGCACAAACCCCTCAAACCTGAAATGGTCATTGACTTAGCCGAACGCTATTTTGAGGTTGATGAGACTATCCTGTCCTAGTATTCGCAAAGGTTTAAATGTTGCCCGTCGCTCCTTTGCCACAATAGTCCAAGGCTACGCATTAGATGTTAGTAATGTCATAGGCAACTACGACCTTTATTGCCAAAAAAGCCCTGACTACACAGTAGTCGGGCTTTCCGATTCTATCTATACACCAATTAAGCCTTAGCTTAAATAGCTTGTAAATGTAAAGTTTTAAGCTTGGAGTCTTTTGTTGATTAGATTTTCTCCTCCTAAAATTCCCGTACCGTCTGAGTCATTTCAAACTCAGGCCACTCCGTTTCCCTGGCCGAATAAAGGTGTGACTGGGCCGCGTTCCTTCCCGGCTGCGCCGGATCGTCAAACTGCTCCATCAACACCAAATTGGCTACGTAGTACAAAGGCCAGGTGTCCGGGTCGTCTTCATCTTTGCCTACTTGGATCGACCTACCGTATCAAAATGCAACGGCTCGTCAAGGGCAACGTCGGGACGGACGGGGCTAGAAGACTGGCGGTCGGGTCCTGTGTAGCACTCGAAGCGGAGGTAGTAATGTATAAATTAAGAGGTTGGTCGAGGCCAGCCCAAGTCAGTGAATTTGACAAAGGCTCTACTGTATATCTTCCTCAATCCTCTCAATATTTAACCGTGTAGCCCCTCTGTTTCGCTTAAAATTTTATTAAAAGCAATCTGATCTATATGACCTTGCGTACATACGATTATAAGCCCTTCTTCTATTTTTAATAAATATATGTTGCTTATTTAAGCAATTGCTACATTCGTTGTATACTTTATCTTCATTAACGACTCACGTTAAACTTACTACTTTGTTTTACAGGCCTACGTCACCTAAGCGTCTGCTTTTTGCTGAGCAGTATAATGAACCCGCAATAGTGGCCCTGCTTAAGGAGGGAAATCAGAAAGCATTTGAGGAGCTTTATCGCCGGTTTGCCCCTACTTTATTAAGGAAGCTTTTGTGCCTTATATCTGACAGGCAACAGGCAGAAGACTTGCTTCAGGATAGTTTTGTTAACATTTGGCTTAACTTTCATCAATATGATCCAGCCAAAGGGCGTTTATTCACCTGGATGGCGCGGATCGTTCGAAATAATGCGTTAACGCATTTGAGAGTAACCTGGTCAGCCCATGAGCCATTAGCAGATTCACTCTTAGACGAATTAGGTGGTGATACACCTAATTACTATTGGATTGGTGTTGATTACTGGGTACAATCAACTCTATCACCCCACCACAGACAATTGATTCAGTTAATGTACTACCAGGGCTATACGTATCAAGAGGCTTCTGATGAATTAGGCTTGCCCATCGGGACGGTTAAGACCAGGGTTCGGTGGGCGTTACAGCGATTACGAAGCTCTGAGGCAGCGATAGCTACTAAGCAAGGTGAATTTTGAGTTACGGTCAGCTACTAATACTATGTCAAGCAGTAAGTAACCACTCTAATCCTGATACAAAATTTCTTTCCAATCCTGTTCTATCCGTTTCAATGAATTGGTCATGGGTTGGCTGGAGCTGCTACATTTTACTAGACATTAGGTTAAGGACAATCTAACTTAGTAGACCGCTCAGATTTCCATGGTTTAAGCAAGCGTTGGTACATAAGTTTTATCATATTTCTGTTGACGCTGTACTACTGAGCAAACACGATGAATAAGCTTGTTGCGAACGGCGTTGAGCACTAGCATTTTATTCTTGCCTTCGGCTAGTTTTCGTTGATAATAATCGCGTATCTCACCTTTCACTTGAATGGCCGACATAGCGGCTAAGTGAAATAAGTATTTCAATCGTTTTCGAGCATGCTGGCTCACACTGGTGCGCCCCCGTACACTACTACCTGAGCGGTATTCAAAAGGAGCCACACCAGCGTGGCAGGCTAGCTTTTTTGGATCATGGATCGCAATAAATTCATCGGTTGCCACCAGTAATTCGGTAGCCGTAGCTGGGCCTATGCCTGGGATGGAGGTAATCCAGCTAAATAACTGCTTCAACCGATCATCTTGATCAATTATAGCTTGGATCTGCTTCTCAACCGTTTCCAAATCCGCTTTGATCGATGTTATTGACGTTCGACAGGTTTTGGTAAGTTGTTTGTACAGGGCTGGCTCTCCGAAGCTCTGCTGTTCAGCTAAGGGTTGTTCAAGTTGACGTCGAACGCCAATCAAGCGGTGCCGTAGGGCACTTAGGGCCGCTAACTTTTGCAGTACAGGCCTAGATGGCTGCCAAAGCCGCATTTTATCTTGGAACCGGAAAGCGTATTCGGCAATGCGTACCGCATCAATAGCATCATTTTTACCTCGTTGCAGCCCACCTGCTTTTTTGATTTGCAAGCTGTTTTCTAACCACAGGGGAATGTGAAGTTTGTGAAGATGAGTCAATAAGTGGGCGTTATATATTCCCGTGTGTTCAAGACAGCAAACTATTTCTGACTTACTGAAACCAGGTAGGTCAGCAATAGCTTTAAGTGCGATTTTGATACCTGTTTCAGAATTCTCAGTTTGCGTTTGCAGTACGGTTACTTTTCCGTCAAAGACGGCCCAGTCGAGCGTAGCTTTAGAAATATCGATACCGATGTAATAGCGAATGTCCATGCGTGATAACAGCGTTGAAAGTGGTAGTTTAAAATAGGAGATCTTCGCCTGGTTACTCAAACCCTTACTAATGGGCCATCATGCCCGAATTTCCATTTGAGACTTAGGCAAAAAAAGACAAAGTAGGACCTGAATCTGAGCATAGAGCGAAAACCTCTGCGGCCCTATAGGGAAGCCTACCTTGTTTACTTTCGGCAAACTAGCCAGATCTTGGAATTTTACCATGCTGCAAACCTAAAGGGCGGCCCTGCATGAAATCAAGGAGACAGTATGGCGATGAATTTAAAAAGTTAGCCGTGGAGCTGTCAGGGGCAAAAGGTTTTCAAAAGTAACCGCCATAACCCAGCAAATTCGTCCATTTAAAGGCCTAAAAATAATGTTAAATGAACTGCATAAATAACTACTTCTCAGCCTGTTGTATGTATTGTATGGGTCTTTGAAAAATCATCTAGGAAAACGCTCCTTTACTTTGGTAAGAAATGCGCTTATCGGTCTCGATTAGCGCAGTATTGTCCCTTTTGCTACTTTAGGTTACGGCTGTTCGTTTTCCAGTATTCTTTAATACCACACAAGTTGCTAGGCCTGCCCTATTTTATAGAGACCATAACCTGACCGGGCGAATAACGCCGTAAATCAGCCTAGGTTATCTGATAAAAGCACAGGGTAGCCATTAATTAAGATTTATGCCGAAGGTTACCCCTAACCAAGGCTTGTGCTGATAGATCCAAAGATGTCGATTGCGGTCCGTCACTTGTTCAACACCGACGGCCAAGCCCGCTGAAAAGCTGCCTATACTCAGGATGGTGGACAAGCCGTAATTGAGCCCCAGCCCATAATACTCATCCTGAAGGCGGCCCAGGGTACTAAAGGGATCTATTTTGGCCGGACCCACGCAGAAAAAACCGCCTAGGCCCAGGCTGAAGGTCGATATTTCGGATCGATGGTTCCGCCGGAAATAGACGGTTCGATAGCGCCCCAAGTCATAACGCCCCCCAACATGAATACCCACGTTTAGTTTATCCTCCAGTTGACCCGGTTGATCCGCTGTTTTAAAGCGGTACTTAAAAGGCAGGGTGAATAAATCAACGTCGAGGCCCGTGGTCTGGTAGCGAAACCAGGGGCTTTTTTCCTCAATCTTATGGAGAGTTGGGTTATAATGCAGAAAGAAAATGGCGAGTGAATCCGCCTGGTCGAGGGTTTTGGGATCGGCGTCGGCCGGTCGAAGTGTCTCGGCTAGGAACTCGACATACAGCGTATCGTGCTTTTGGTAGAGAGCGGCTTTAGCGGGGTGGAGCAAGGTTTTAGTTTTAATGCCCCCTTTTTTAGCGTAAGCATATAGCTCCTGATGGCGAGGAATCTGAAAGACCTGATTGAGTTGAGTGGTATCGTCCCGCTGGCGGAGACTCGCGCAGGATGTAGTCAACAGCAAGAAGCCAAGTAAGTAGAGGCTGTTCTTCATCGGTGGGCGGATTTTGGTTAGCTGTTGAGCCAATCAATGGGAGGGGTGTGCTTAACGAATAGAGCAAAAGTAGCGGTAGTCCAGTTAAGTTGAAAGTGTGTTTGGTCAAACCTAGTCGGGAATCTGGTTAGAGATGCGTCGCGAATTAGGCCGGTAGCTTGAAGTTTAATGGCTGGTCGTAAAGCACTGTTACAAATGTTGAACGGGACGTTTAACACTTGTAACAAACAGTACTTTTCTCTTATATTGCCTACTAATTTACTCCTTGATGGAAAGCCAGTCACTACACCACGTCGCTTATTACCGAGTCTCGACCAAGCAACAAGGCCAAAGTGGACTGGGCCTAGAGGCCCAGCGTAGTCAGGTGATGGGTTTTATCGGTAGCCAAGCGCAGCTGGTGCGAGAATTCATTGAAGTAGAAAGTGGTAAGCGCAATAGTCGTCCTCAACTCTTGGAAGCGCTGGCTTATGCGAAGCAAAATAAAGCCCGGTTAGTTATTGCCAAATTGGATCGGCTTAGCCGCAATGCTAGCTTTATCTTTGCGCTTAAGGATAGTGGAGTAGACTTTGTCTGTGCTGACATGCCCGATGCCAATACGCTCACCATTGGCATCTTTGCTACCTTGGCTCAGCATGAACGAGAGTTGATTGGCGAACGAACCAAGAAGGCGTTGGCTATTAAGAAGCAACAAGGGTTTCTCTTAGGTTCTCCCCAAAACTTGACGCCACAGGCTCAGCGGAAAGGGGTAGAAGCCATTAAGGCCAAAGCAGCCACGAACGAAAACAACCGGCGAGCTTTATTGACCATTAAAGGCTATCTCCATCAGGATAAGACCCTGCAACAAGTTGCCAACGAATTAAATGCGTCAGGTTTCCGCACGGCGAAAGGTCAACTTTTTCAGCGGGTGCAGGTGCTACGATTAATGACTAAGCTGGCTAACGGTTGAGCAGTCACACTACAGTAAGTTTGGTTCTCGCTGAATGCCATTAAGCTTTCTTCTACTATCCTGCATTGGCAATTCATAATTTCTGTGGAATAAATCAACTAGTTCAGTGTCTATGTATGTAGCCTGTACCTTTATGCCAAATTCCAAACATTGGCAGACTATAGTAAACCTTACTGCCAAGTTGTGCTATGAATCCTAACCACTCCAACGCCCTACCTCTATTTGGCAAAATAGCGGACTTGATCGAACTCGCCCGAAAGCAGGTTGTTACGACCGTTAACCTGGCGATGGTACGTACCTATTTCGAGATAGGCCGTACGATTGTTGAGGATGAGCAACAGGGAAATCCACGCGCCCAATACGGTAAGGCGATTATTGCCGATCTTGCCATGCGACTTACCGACGCCTTCGGGAAGGGTTTTTCGGCACGAAACCTGGAACAAATGCGTCAATTTTACCTGACGTATTCAATTCCGCAGACACTGTCTTCGGAATTGCAACAGCCTCACTTTCAGCTTTCTTGGTCGCATTATTTGATTCTGATGCGGATTGATAATCCCGATCAGCGCCGTTTCTATGAATTGGAGTGTGCGGCCAACAACTGGAGTTTACGGGAGCTGCAACGCCAATATAATTCGAGTCTATATGAACGCCTAGCCCTAAGTCGTAACAAAGCCGAGGTACAGAAATTGATCCAGGAAGGCCAACAGATTGTAATGCCCCAAGACGTTCTCAAAAATCCGTATGTACTGGAGTTTCTGGGGCTGAATGCTGAAACCGCCTATTCAGAGTCGCAGTTGGAAACCCGGATTATTGACCAAATGCAGCATTTTCTGCTTGAACTGGGCAAAGGGTTTTTGTTTGAAGCCCGACAGAAACGGTTCACCTTTAAGGAGGACCATTTCTTTGTCGATTTGGTCTTTTATAACCGCCTGCTGCAATGCTATGTACTAATCGATCTGAAGACCGATAAACTCGTGCATCAGGACCTTGGGCAAATGCAGATGTATGTGAACTACTACGACCGCTACGTTAAGCTCGATCACGAAAAGCCAACGCTTGGTATTTTACTATGTAAACAAAAAAACGATGCCCTCGTCGAGCTAACCCTTCCTAAAGACGCCAATATCTACGCATCGGAATACAAACTTTATCTGCCCGATAAGCAATTGCTCCAGCAGAAACTGCTAGAGTGGACGGAGGATTTCGATACGAACTAGGGTGAATAAGTTTAAATTTATTCCTTAGCAATCGTCAGAATATTGATTGGTTCTGATAGTACACGAACGCCCTGTGGTGTTGAGCCGGTAGCGAAAATCTTTTCCCAATACTGATTATTCTGTTTGCCACCGAAAATGGTTGCCGACATCCCCGTATCCACCCATATAGGTAAAGTGCTTAAATTGTGAATTGTATTACGCAGATTTATCCAGAGCTGTTCAGGAAATTCAGTCTGAAATAATTTATTCTCATCAGCCATTGTACCCGTGGTAATGAAGAAGTTGTACAATACTTTCTGTAAAATCTTTAACCAGTTATACATAATCTCTTCCTTACTCATTCGGTACGCTCGGAGGTGCTCCAAGGCAATATGCTCGCCTTTCTGGAGCTTATTTTCAATTTGATTGGTACCCAGTTCCAAGTCGAATTTGTTGATAAACAGCTCGTCGGCAATTAGATTCATCAACTCGGTAATCTGCTGTTTTTCCAAATCACGAGGGTTTTTACCTTCTTCCAATCGATAGGAAATAGGCGTTTCGAGGACGTCCTGATGGACAAAGAATGAATAAAAAGTCTTTTCGATCGAGCTGTACGAGAGGGGTTTCTCTTTGCCACGACCGCCAAAGTCAATAAATTCGGTTAAGCGATTATCCGGATTATGTGTAACGCCATCCCGTACGGCATCGAGAATATAACGTTTCATTTCACGCGATTCACCTCGGAAATAGCTGACCAGGTCGCGTTCACTAAAGCTAATATCATCGGGCGCTAAATTATAATCGTGCTGATAACGTACTACCCGATCCTGATAAAGTGTGTTGCCCAGATGTCGCTGTACGGATTTGTCAAATGCAACCTGGCGGAGTGTCGTTCCAGCCTTGAAGTTGGTCAGGATCAATTTATCCCGGTCAGGGTTAATGAAAATCCGCACGGGTATTGCTTTTACACCCAATAGGATTTGAGCCGCAGCTTTATGCTGACCGTCAAAAATCTTAACTGGTGAGGTACTGGCCCCTGTTAGATCAACCCAGGCTAACGAAACGTGTAGCTGCGGATTGCCGGAATAAAATTCTTCAGTAAGCTTATTGATATTGCTGCCAATAGTACGTGGGTTAATGATATCATCATGAAATAGATATTCAATCGCCAGATTAGCGAAAAAGTATTCCATTCCACTAAGCTTGTCTGTGTAATAGGGTACGTCAACGATTGTGGTATCCCCTACTTCAGCTAAAGAATAGCGAACCCGGCCATTTTCCTGAACGAAAGCCAACGAGTACTTAGCCCCACCAGCCTGTACGAGTAAATCGTTTAAGTTTGGACTGCGGTCTTCGGCTTCGAGTCGCTTGCGAATTTTCTCATAGCGGTGTAGAATCCGGGCCAGTTGCAAGTCAGAGGCTTGCTTTGATCGATTGGCTGAAGAGAATGTCAAGGCAAAGTTTGACTGCTCATCTTTACCATTAAGTTTAAGGGGAATTATATGGTCAATGTCTAACTGCTGCCTGTGCAGCGTCAAATCAATAGGCTCCTCCGTAATAAAGCATTTTCCATTTTGAATAGTCCATAGGGTTTGAACAAGTAAGTCTGTACGTCGTCAAGTAAAAGTGGACAAAAGGGTTGGGAATGGGAAGAGACAATTCAGTAAATTGTTTCACTCAAACCTCCTTGATTATGTCCAATTCAACCAAAACTTCCAAAGGCAAACGTGCAGCTTCTCCAACCCCCACATCTGCCGAGCGTAAACCTGCTTTATCCATTATCAAAGACATCCAGCGACAAACCAGACGACAGTACACCGCGGAAGAAAAAATTCGCATTGTCCTGGAAGGCTTACAAGGCGAACAGTCAGTAGCCGAGATCTGTCGGCGA
>NZ_FOLQ01000034.1:12901-39391 GCF_900112365.1 Spirosoma endophyticum
CAGCGGACCCAGGTGATGGGTTTCATTGGTGGCCAGGCTCAGCTGGTACGGGAGTTTATTGAAGTGGAAAGCGGCAAACGCAACAGCCGCCCTCAACTCTTGGAGGCCTTGGCCTATGCTAAGCAACATAAAGCCCGATTGGTTATTGCTAAACTGGACCGATTGAGCCGCAATGCTGGCTTTATCTTTGCGCTTAAGGATAGTGGAGTAGACTTTGTCTGTGCTGACATGCCCGATGCCAATACGCTCACCATTGGCATCTTTGCTACCTTGGCTCAGCATGAACGAGAGTTGATTGGCGAACGAACCAAGAAGGCGTTAGCTATTAAAAAGCAACAAGGTTTTCAACTCGGATCACCCCAAAATCTAACTTTGCAGGCCCAACAAAAAGGTGTGGAAGCCATCAAAGTAAAAGCGGCTACTAATGAAAATAATCGGCGGGCGCTGCTGACCATCAAAGGATACTTGAATCAAGATAAGACCTTACAACAAATTGCCGATGAATTGAATGCCTCAGGCTTTCGTACGGCGAAAGGATATCTTTTTCAGCGAGTACAAGTCCTTCGCTTAATGAGTAAGTTGGTGATAGACTAGACTTAATTCAGTATTGCCAATGTGTAGGCTAGATGACAGGATGCCCTATATTGTCAAAATGACTTAGCGAGTAATTATTTCCAAAGTACTCCACTGTCCGTGAAATGACCGTTTAAATAATAAGCTAGTTGTTGACCATAAAATTCACATCATGAACGCTTTTATATCATACAGCCACCAGGATAATTCAATGCTTGATGCGCTACATAAACATTTAGTTCAGTTACAACGTGATAAAATTATTGCTGCTTGGACCGATCATCAAATTCTAGCTGGTGGCGAATTCGACAAGAAAATTGAAGCAGCACTTAATGCCTCGAAATTGTTTCTTGCCTTGCTAAGCCCTGACTACATCGCTTCAAACTACTGTTATGAGATCGAATTCAAAACAGCGCAGGAAAAGCATGAGAGTGGTGAAATTATTATTGTTCCAATCGTTATAGAACCTTGTGATTGGCAAAATACTCCTTTCGGTAGATTTAAAGCATTGCCTAGAGATGGTAAAGCCATTAGCACCTGGGAAAACCGAAACACTGCTTTTCTGGACGTAATCCAGAATCTGCGTAAGTTAGCCTCCTCCGCAAATCCCATAGATATCACACCAAAGGGAGCAGTAACTGGAGCCGCACTGATGTCCCGCAATTACAAAGTCAAGAAAGATTTCGACTCCATTGAAAAGATTGAGTTCATTGAGAAGTCGTTCCACGAGGTGGTTAGCTATCTAAAGCGATACTTGGAAGAAATAATTCTACTCGACAATATAAAAGCAAGAACGCAAGACGAAAGTACAACTACGTTTGAAGGTCTATTAGTTAACCGCAACAAAATTGCTACCGAAGCTACACTCAACTTTATACGTAGTCAGGAAAATCAAAGCCAAAATCTCAATTATTTCAATGTGGCGGATGGAGAATTAAGTTATACCATTTCAACTAAAGCCAATAACCGCTCAACGTCACCTGTAAGCTTCAAGCTTAGCTTCGATGATTATCATCTCTTCTGGACGAAGCGAAATGGATATAGTAATTCTCGAGATACTAAAGAATTCGATACCAAAGAGATTGCGGATGAGATTTGGAATGCCTGGCTAGAGACGGTTGGCATTATGTAGCGGGGAGAGGGATTGAAACGCCCTAAAAAATCAAAACCCGATAGCTTGAGCGGACTCAGGGGCTACCGGGAATAATATGCTGCAAGTATAACAAATTTCATCTGTAAAAAGTCCATTCGCTTTATTTATTTGTTGTTTTGAATGAAATACACGGATTTCGAGCAGGTTATGTCAGCCCCAAGAATGGCTCGCTATGTAGCGGCCTGCGGGGGTAGCACAAAGAAAGCCATGACGCTGTATCGACTCAACCTACGGCTTTCCCAAGAGTTGTTTACCATCATCAGTTGCTTTGAGATAGCGTTTCGAAATGCCATCGATAACCATTACATTCATCAACATGGTAACGATTGGCTTCGTAACACGTTTGCTCCGGGGGGGATATTTAACACGCCTTCCTGTCAACGTACTGCTAGCGTTATCCGAGTAGGATACAATCGGATCAGTAGCCATTACACTCATTCTAAATTAGTGGCCGAAATGGATTTTGGTTTGTGGAGGTATTTATTCGCTCAGCCACAATTTTACGCAGGTGGGCAGACTTTACTCCAGATATTTCCTGCCCGACCACGTAGTACTCCTGCTATTCAGTACAATCATACTTATGTATTCAATGAACTGGCTAAGATCAACGATATTCGGAACCGTATAGCACATCACGAGCCTATTTGCTTTCAAGCAAACCATTCCTTAATCGACAGCACTAATGTTCGCCAGCATTACGTATTGATCCTTCAACTTTTTCAGTGGATGTCAATCGATGAAGGAGCTTTACTATACGGCCTTGACCATATAAATACGGTGTGCAATCAGATTGACACTATATAAGCGACCATTTAATAAGTGTTAAAGCATCTTGAGGCATATTATAGAAGGACGTTTGTAAAAGGCCATAAGATCCTCAAAGCCCAAATAGATGTATTGAGGGAACGCTAAAATCCAGGATCTGGCTGAAAAAGGGGTGAGAAAGAGGTTGACCCCATTGAAACGAATGGAAGTCTCAATCCGTAAGGCTCGTGAACGTATGAAGGCAGATGCATACTGCACTTCATACGCCGTTTCGAATAGTTAACCTTCCTGGTTAGTAACCTTGGGTTTGCGGCCTCGTGGTTTGCCAGTATAAGCTGGTTTAGGATCAGAAGTCCGTAGGGTCAAGGAATAACCTATTGTCCCCTCTTGATAAGGAAAAGGCGAAAGGCTAAACGTGTACTTGGTCGTCTTAAAGGCAATGCCCCCTTTTTGGAGAATAAACCCCAAATCGATGGTATAACTTTTAGCCGCTTTGAGAAGGGCAAAGCTCTCGTCTTGGTCATCCTGGGTGGGCACCAGGTAAATCGTTTTGATTTTTCGTTTTCCCTGGTCGGTGCCAATTTGAAAGCGGGCCGAATCGGCTTGGAGTTCTAACTGGTCAATTGTTTTGGCGGGAAATACAAGCTTACCTGCCGGTGAAATATAGCCTTCCAATTTTACTGGTTTAGCTTCTTTACCTTTTTTGGTTTTTGTTGGCTTGATTAAGGCGTTATCTTGAGGCGAAAAAAAGCGGATCGTCTTTGGTTTCATCGCGTTATCTACTAGTTAATTGGTTTACTGACAAACATACTGAACAATTGTTCATTAGGGGGTAAAACTGACTTAATTGGAGCGTCAAAAAATTGTATTTTCCCTAGCCAAGTTGCATATGACTTCTTATGAACTGTGTTAAAAGTCAAGGGATCGAACGTAAAATTGGCTGATAATTGGGATTAAAATCTTCGTCGAACTTCACAACAGCAAATGCCTGGCGAAGGAGTTTGTTAACCACAGCAATCAACGCCAATTTGGACGATTTACCGGCCGCTTTCAAACGTTGGTAAAACTCTCGACAGGGCTTGTTATGCTGGATTGCCGACCGCTCCGGCGGCCCGGCAAGAGGCCACATACAGCATAGCTCGTAATTGGGGATCACCCGTCTTACAAATACCTCTTGTCTGATTCGATTTACCTGACTGATAAATGATGGGTACTACGCCAATATACTTAGCCAATGCTTTAGCCGAATGGAACTGGTGGAAGCCCCCAGTTACATCGATCAGGGCTGTTGCTACAGTAGTGGAGATGCCTACAATCGATGTTAATCGGCGCAACTGGTCAGGGAAGTGCTGTTTGGTTAAAGCCTGTATTTCAGCTGTAAGGACATTGATAGCCGTCTGAAAATGAGCCAGCATTTGCTGCAAACTGACCTGGACTTGATCATCCTTAACGGGTAGTGGTGAGAAAGAATGATGTAAGTTAGCGAGTGAACGTTGCTGTTTTTTGTATTGCCGAAGTAAAGTCCGTTTTTGCCTTAGGTACATCATTATCTCACTATCCATCTCATAAAGAGGTGGTTGAGCCATTTGTCCATACCGTGCTAGCAGGATAGAGTCACTCTCATCGGTCTTCGTCACCGAGAGCTGCATCTTGCCAAAATGATGGCTCTGCTTTGGATTAATAACTGAGAGACAAATCTTCGCTTGGCAGAGGAGATAGGTAAGAAGTACTGAATAAGAACCAGTTGCCTCAACGACGACATGAGCTTCTGCTGGTAGTGAATTTATCAGCCGGCGAATACCATCTGGAGAGTTAGCAAAGCTACTCACTTTCCACGTGTCTGGAGCTGTGAGAAAGGCTACTGCCAGGGTGTCTTTTGACACATCAATCCCAACATACGTTTTCATGATAGAAAGGGGAAAAGAAAACAGGGAATAGATTAGTGAAGCGTCAATTTTGCTAGCTTAACATACTAAACGCGGGTTTGGCCATTTGAACTGTTCAGGCTTCCAAAATTGACCAGTGTGGGTCGAGACATAAGATACGGGCTTGGCCCATGTTAAGAGCGGACTTACTCACACTGGTTGCTCTTCTTGGCAGTCAAATTACTTAGGAAAGGGGTAAAATTGAACTGCGCTTCAAACGTAGTATGTTAAGAAACTATTCCAAGAAATAGACCTGAGTACGTGTAGATGAAAACCAGCGCCAAAAGGCGTATATACCACCTCAATTTAACAATAAAATTGATCCCAAATTTACGGTTCGACCTGGATGAGAAGAGACTTGCAGATGCTCCCTAATCCGTGTACCTTCGGCCACACTATACCGCCACGATCGAGTGGTTTGTGACCATGGATGATAAGACAATCTGGAACGGAATTTCGGCCTATTTTTCGACCTTGAAAATCATTGGTAAGCCGGAGTTAGACGCTTATGGCTTCGCTCTATGCCGACTCCATCGATTAGCAAAGAACATGGATGTAGCCCGCTTACATTTCCTTAAAACTAAGTTTACCGATCCACTCGCTCAGTTTCTGGTCATCACCCAGGCATTAGCCGATTATGCTGACAACTCGTGCTGGTGTGATCTGAATGAGTACTATGCCATCCAGGAATTTGCCACGCCCACAACCGATCAGCAACTGTTTCTGTATGTGATGGAGAACCATCAGCTGTTTCTTGACATTATTGCCAAGTACAGGGAGATGGAAGGGATAGTGTAATTGAGTTTACTTAGTAAAGACGATAAATAGTGCTCAACCAGGTTTACATAAAGCAAATTATACAACAAACCCGTTTCCAGTCAGATAATGATGAACCTACTTTGTATCCTCTTTTCAATATGGAGCACTATGTTTACTCTGCAAGCACAATCCGTTACAGATCCATTACCAATTGGTAAAAATGCGCCTGTACTTAAATTTAAAGATATGGATGGTAAACTCCTCAGTTTGGAGCACTTAAAGGGAAACGTGATCGTACTAAACTTTTGGAATATAGGCTGTACGGGTTGTGAACAGGAGCGGCAAACACTCAACTGGCTTAGTGACTCTTTAAAGCAGCAACCCGTCAAATTTGTCTCGATTACGATGAACAAGAAAGAGAATATAGCTGCTTGGCTAAGTAAGCATCCTGTCACCTATGAATTTGTGGGCAATGTTGACTTTATGGGGCTGAGAGGTCCCTCTTTCTTTACTTACAACTGCATGCCAACTACTGTGGTTATTGATAGTAAGGGGGTAGTTCGCTACAACCAGTGTGGTCCTATCGTTGGTCTCGAAGAGGGCAAAAAGTTTGCGGCTCAGCTGACCAAATGGCAATAGATTAACATAATTGCACTTATATAACATTTAAGAATGCTCTTGAGCAGACACACCCCATTTCTGATATAGGGAATCTGGATCATTCACGTAAAGTTCGGTATAGCCACAAGCTGAGGTGGTCCGGTTTAGCGGCACACTGAACTTGCAAGTTTTGTGTAATACTCCTGCTCAAATTGTTCAGGGCTTTTGTAACCCAGCGACGAATGCTTGCGCACCCGATTGTAGTACATCTCAATATACTCGAAGATTTCAGTTCGAGCATCGTCCACACTTAAGAACGTGCCTCCTTCCAATAATTCCGCTTTCAAGCGACTCCAGAATGACTCGGCAAAGGCGTTGTCATACGGATCGTCAGCCCGACTCATGCTGGGCCTGATATGCCATAAGTTGATCAACTCGTGTAGATCATTTGACACATATTGACCACCCCGATCGGAATGGGTAATCAAGCCAGAAGAAGGCTGGCGGGATTGCAAGGCATTACGTAGTGGTATGATTACCAGGTCATCCTCCATATTCTCATCGACACGCCAGCCTACGATTCGGCGGGAAAACAGATCCATCCAGGAGCCTAAATAAGCCCATTCCCCATTTGCCAAAGGCAGATACGTGATATCACTCACCCAAATCAAATTTGGCTTTTGTGGTAAGGGTTGATTCAACAACAGGTTAGGCCAGTAGCCTTTCCCATGGGTACTATCCGTCGTACGAGACGGTCGGCCGCTGCCGCACAAACGACTTAGGCTGAATAGACTGTAAACCAGATAGTTTCATAAGTGTTCTCACTTGATGCCGCCCGACTTCATAACCTTTCTCTTTTAACTCAGCCACAATTCGCCGACTTCCATACCGGCGCTTATGATCGGCGAAAACCTGTTCGATCAATTGCTGTTTCTTCCCCTTTTCAACCGTTGGTTTATAGCTATCTCCTCGCTGATAACGATAGTAAGCTGTGCGACTCAGGCCCAATACGGAACATAGAGTTTCGATTGTAAATGTATCGGACAGCGCATGAATGAGTTCATAGTGTAACGTCAGGTCTGTCGGCTGAAAATGCTCAAAGCTTTTTTTAAGATCTCGCGCTCGGTTTCCAACTGCCGTACTCGATCCTTGAGCTGCTGGTTTTCCAGTGCCAACTCACTTTGCTCACTGATTACTTTTCTTACCCCTTGGGTCTGATTCTTCCAACGGTAGATTAGATTTTCTGAAACACCTAACGCCTTTGAAACATAGGCGGCTGTCTGGCCGTTGGCCAACATTTTGACGACTTCGTTTTTGAAGTCAGCGTCATACTTACGCCGGGTTTTGGGTCTGCTTGGTTGCTGCATGATCTTGCCAAGTTAAGCAAGTTCACTGTGCCGATAAATTAGACCATCTCAAGCTCCACATACAGCCGCTTGTAAAGAGAAAGAATCTGGAATATCAATTTTCATAATCGTTCGAATATGCGGTACAGCCACTTGGAGGGGTGTACCTGGATAGCCCACCGTATCAACAGGATACATTATTTTGTCTGAACTACATTTAGGGCAAATCATTGAAGTTTTCATAGAAGGTCAGCTAAGTAGTGCTAATACAATATTCTTAATTTATTCTCTTTACATAATGGAGAGTATACAACAGATTTACCCCACCTTCCTCTTATGAAGCTTACAAGAACTGTTCGCCTTATATTAGCCTTAATAATCGTATTTGTTGGAGTAATACTGTTCGTAACAGGCCATGCTAGTCCGTTAGGTAGCGGTGTGACAGACATAGTTGTATCTTACTCGGGTGCCATAATTGCTTTCTTAGGAGTAAGCTGGCTTAGAAAAATAGTCAAGTCAGAAGGTTAATATATAGGCACTTATACAACAACTCTATTTCACTTTTACGAAGGAAAAGTGGGAACCTTCGGAGCAAAGTGGATTCAGTTGAAGGGTATCATTTCTTAGCTTAAGACCTTGGCGAAACTCTGAGCTTTTGCCGCCACGCCTTGCCTGGTATACAATGCTATAGGTGTCGATTGTTATTCTCTCTACTCTGTAAGTTCGTACAGATGAATAGAGACTTTTGAAGAAGGGGTCACTGACATTCGTTTTGAATTTGCCCTCACTTCCTAGCTCAATTATTTGTGCTGGACTCTCGCTGACTGATTGAACAACATAATTAAAGCCTCCTGAACGATCATTTCCAGTCTCGTACAAACGCCAAGTTCCTACTACTGGCTCGTAAGCGGAACCTTGATGTAAAGCAGCTGAGCAAAATGCTAGTGAGGTAAGAACAATAAGCAAAATAGCTTGGTCTCTCATGCTCTTAATTTTTAACTCATTTCAAGAATGATCTTTTGACTGGTCTCAGGTCAATTCGGGTGCTTTTAAAAAAAGGTACATAAATCGTCACGACTCGAAAAGTCGAGTCTCGATCAAACGGACGTTAAGCTAAGACGGAATTTTATGGCTCTGGAGGGGTAAAATCAACCTAAAATATGTTTCAGGTTGCCGTCTTAAAATTCAATGTCTCATTTTGATTGCTCTGCTGACTTACTGAGACTAGTTTAAGTGTTCTCCGAGCAGCTGAGAGTTGATTATACGATCCTAAGTCCTAGCGAAAAACGTACAGCAAACCCGTGACGGTTTTTGTACGTTTTTTTAATTACACCCCAATTCTAACTATAATTTATTAACATAATCCTAGTTATCCAACAGACATCCAGAAAATATAACATTTGAGTAGTTGCAGGAATTACTTAAGCATTATATTTTCTCTTAATTAATTAAAAACTGATCATCAAAGAGTTAGCTTTGCTACACCACCTCTTCCTTTCTATTCCGATGATCAAACGATTTTGTCTGCCACTAGTCTGGCTCTGGATTAATGCTTGTAGTCCTGCTCCCAACATTGCTCCCTCATCTCGCATTGCTGGCTCCTACAAATTCACTCAATATTCAACGGCTAGTAAAGACGATTTGGCTCCGATGGGCTTAGTTACTCTGACAATAGTTGATGAGCAACACGTTGATTTAATAGTCAAGGGTAGTTCAGGTAAATCCAAAATCGCCTATTCTTACCAAAATGTCAACATCATTGAAAGTGGACGCAACTATTTAGGAGACGATACATTCAGCTTAGTCTACAAAAAAAATCAAATTGGTATTATTAACAGCGATGAGCAAGGGCACTACATTACTTTAACCCCAAAAGCTTATGTTACCTTGGTAGCCTCCTTACCAGAGCAAGAAGAGTAAACAAGGCCTACAACATTGCAGATATTTCACGAAAAGAATAAAAATACAATACTTGGCTACTTCTATCTAAAGCTAAGTATTGTATTTTCTGGATAACTGTTGTATAACTACCATTATGTAAAGGAAATAAAGTCAGATTACAGCGATTGGAAGGCAGTAGCATTATCGTTGAATAATATCATTTTATACCTTCTCGCTTTTCTAATTCAGGGAGTTGTTTTTTGTAAATGGCTACATCCCAAACGATACCCCAACGTTTAACATAATCAGCTAGTGGGCCTAGGCCCATAGCCTCTCTTCGTTTATCAACATTATCAGGATCCGTTAAGGGTAATACGTAAGAAGTTCCCGTGCTGTCTTCCCCGATTTGGCTACCATAGGTTTGACGCCTTTTTTCGCCCAACGCTACCCTATCCTCTAACAGAGCTAATGAACTAGGCCGAGCCTTGCCCGCTTTAACCGCTTCCTGCATCATAGGTAAATACTTCTGCTGAGTGGATAGGTCTGCATGCTGAATGACCAGGAATAGGGCTCCGTTGGCTTGTGGACCTACTTTATCCTCACCGACCCAGCCGTATCGATCCAAGATCGATTTGACTTTGGCCAGATTAGTACTGTCTTTTTTATCAATTGTCTTCCATAAGGCTTTCACTTCGTTCGACTCAGCGCCATACTTCTGCGTGATCTCTCCAATCTGTAACCGATATTTTTGATCCTCGTCAAAAACAGTGAGTAACTCGTTCTGTAATGGCTTGTCATAATTAGCTTCAATTTGATCGACCTTTTTTTGCATTCTAGCGAGCAAATCCTTCCAACCTTCAGTAGCCTGTAAAGACACTAAATCAGGGTCCTTTCGTAAATGTCTAATGTTAATAAATCCCTGGTCGAATGCTTGATTTAGCCATTTTAACGCCAAGTCTGTTTTCTTTGCTGGAGCCGCTGCTGATGCAGCTTGGTAATAATCGGAACGAGAGGGTGTACCTACTTTAAAAGCTTGTTGGAATAGCTCGGTTGATTGAGCATACTCCTTCTTAAAATAGCTTTCAGTCGCTTGGCTGACTAACGTTTTGTAGTCTTGGCAGTAAGCGACAGAGTGGCACAATGAGATGAAAAGAATAAGTAAAATCTTCATATATAGCTCAATCAAATTACGTTTATAGTAGTATAACTAAGCTATTAGTTATTTGTTGTATAAGTGCTTTTATGATAAGCTAACGAGCAGGTAACCCCAAAAACACAGATATCTTTTCTTTTTCGTCATATCATAATTGATAAGGTGTCAAAAAAAATACCGTCCAATATATTTATTACTTAAGTAGTTATACTCTACTTATTTTGGTAACAAATATAACTACTGATGCTTATGAATCTGTTTCCGCTTCTGCAAGGAGCCTGCAAACTAAGCCTTACGTCTCAGTCCACCCAGGAGCTACCCCTCCAATTGATCAAGTTCCATCTTTCGGAAGCCCAACGATTGTTGAGTTCAAAGGAGTATGGCCAAGCTTTATTCCATTGTGAAGAAGTTTTGTGCCAAGATCCGGCGAATGCTGAGGCATCTCGCATGCACAAGTTCATTCGCCAAGAATGGCAGGATTACATTGACGTCACCCCGGATTCGTTGTTTTCTTTTTTGTGGAGCTCCAAAGCAGCTCCTACTCCTAATAGTAGTAAGTCAAGATTTGGAGTCTCTCTAAGACGATTCTTTAGAGGCTTAATTCCTATTTTTAAAATCAAGCTACGAATAAGTAACTAACCTAATACACAGTTTTTTTCTTCCCTTTCCAAAGGTCAACCTGGCCCAATCTTACGGCCTGTATGCGGTGGTCAATCTTGGAATAGTTTCTTAACATAGCATTGCTTATGCAACCCGACTAGGAATTGTACAATTATTGATTCCGATACGAAAGTGACCATGGGCGCTGACTCGTTCACTTTTTTGGCGAATCGACCCCACTACTCATCACTTTGCTTAAGACTAATTCATACGCCTGGGGCGAAACGCTCACTTCGCCCCAGTAGGGATGGTCTAACGCCGCGATCAGAAAAATCAGCAGCCCAATCACGGCCCCTAATAAACTTACCAGCACCCCATGAAACCAGAAGGACTTGACCACGAATAAATAGCCGAACGTTAGCGTCAACAGCGCCCCTAGCAGCACCACGTACCAAATCACACCCGGTACGCTGCCACTAATGGACTCGGCCCGTAAACGCCGCAGTTCGACCAACGAATTAAAGGTCCGAATCGCTTCCTGGTGCAGGATTTTGCCCGTTTCAGTGGTGGGTTCAAACCCCATTAATGGCTCCTGCAAGCCAAACAGTTCCCCCGACTCACCATCATGGATAAGGCCCTGTCGTTGCAAGGGCCAAGATTGATCGATAATAAAGCGCGTGTAAGTCCGCAACTGAGTTTGCAACTGAATTCGCTCCGGGAGGGGATACCCCGCCAGATCCCGGTACAGCACCGCTAAACTAGCCGCTTCTTGCGAAGCTAGGCCCGTTGCCTGGGTATAATTTGTCCAGGTAGCCACCGTCAGCAGACCCAGCAATAAACCATATAAGACGGTTACCCCCGAAAAAAACCAGCCTACCGTGCCGTTATCAATTAGGGTAGCCAAGGAACTGGCATGAAGACGACGGTGGATCAGGCGTAGGCCTACCAAGGCCAGGCTCACAAAGCCACTCATAGTCAATAAGGCAAACAGCCAGGTGGGTAAGTTATAGAGCCAGATCATAAAAAGGCCGTTGTCATCGACCGCATGGACTAGCGGGGACCAATTGGCAGGTTGTGGCATGGGTTCATCCAGATAGCAGGGGGTAGGCCACCAGCACCAGGGGTAGATACAACCAAGAAGCGAGGATTGTTCGACGGCAATCCGTTGGCTGGTCCTTGACTGATGAGAAAACGTCTGTTTTATATCGAGTAAAGCTTATTCTACGAAACAGTTCAGGAGCAATCGAGGCTTATAGCATTTTACAAACGACCGTTTGTAAAACGCCATAAGCGATAACGTGCCTGTTTATTTAATTGAAGAATGGTCAATCAGGTAAAATGCTGATTCAGCTGGCTAATCAGCGGTCAACCTAACAGGCAAAGGGTAAAACTTGGCTAGGTAAGATTTAGACAGAAGTTAGCAACCTAATCTACTCAAAGCCGTTAGGGAAGTATGACCAAGCAAGATGTACTCCGACGGGTTTCCAAGCAAACCGGTATTGACCCTCAGATCAGTTTATCTATTATGGAATCCTTTTTCGAGGTAGTGAAAGGGGCCGTTAGTGAAGGCGAAACGATTTACATTCGTCGATTTGGTAGCTTCGGGCTCAAACAACGCGCTCGTAAAATAGGCCGCAACATCAGCGCCAACACCGCTCTGGTGATTGAGGCCCATTCGATTCCGGGCTTTAAACCGAGTGCTGAATTTATCAATCAGGTTCGAAGCTCGAAAGCCGACAGAAAGTAGTTAGAAAAGTGACCAAATTTTATAGAAACTTTTTTGTACTATTTCTAGTCAATTTGAATAAGGTATCTTTTGTTAAGAGAATATTCTAAGATGTTCCCCCCTATGCAAGCCCTGAAAACAAAACCAATTGTAGTTTGGAAAGGGAGAGGAAAACCGATATTTTACTAAAGAAATCTGCGTAGATCAGCTCACTAACTGTAAGTAAAACCCGGTGAAAAGTAAAATAAAAACCAAATAAGACGTAGTCATCTGGCTTTTATTTTACTTTTTGTGCAAGTATGTAACGTAAGTTTACTTTGAGCTGATACTAGGATGCAACCGCGCTATCGACGAGTCCGATGAAAGGAGGTATTTAATAACTTTTTCTCGATGCTTGGTAATTAAAACTGACCAAATTGAACAGATCGATCCCTTACATTAAAACCTTACAGAATGAGTATTGTATCAAGTCAAATTTCGCTTCCTACCAAAGATCAGAAAGCCCGTTCGGCGTATTTGATATATAGAATGGTGATTCGGTTTGAAAAACCCCATTCCAGGTTACAGTGCTCGTTAGGGTTCCTCCAACAGAAATTGTAAATGAGGTGGCCCGGGTTGGTAGATACTCGCTGTAGAAAGTTAAATCAGTATCATGGTTATACGTCGTGTGCGGACCATATACATTGAAAGATGCACTACCAGTTGTTGAATTTCCAATTTGATTGCCGTAAAGAGGTGTGACAAAGCCACTTATGTTAACCATCGGGTCTTGTGTTTCGCCTGCTCCAGCTTGCCAGCCATGACCAGGACTCCACCATTCTAGTTTTACTCTTATATTCAAGCCCTGATCATAATAAGTAATACCATTGCCTTGATAATGAGGAAATGAATAGGCCTGCATCTCAAATATCGATTTTCTCCAAGGTCCTGTTTGCCCATTGACGGCCCATTCATGTTGATAGCGAGCATCTGGTCCACTAGCAGTCCCTAAATTAGTCGTGTTTACTTTAATGTGATCGACGTTTTCTTTTAGTTTTGATATAGCAGGTTTAAGCATTATTTCATACCTATCTTTATAACTAGTAGGATTTTTTTTAACTGATGCTAAAAGCATTTCATCTCCCCTAGGAATAAAGTAGTTATAGTTTTTATCAAACCATACGATTGTATCCCCAACCGCATACTCACCCTCTGAGTTAAGTATTGCTTTATAAACAACCGGCAGATCCATATCAGCTAAATGTTGCTCAGACGAATGCTCAGAGTTGTACTTTCTTAGTGAACTAAAACCGCGATTACTTTCCCAATCTGCTATTAGTTCCTGCGTCTTAAACCCTCTAAGTTGATTAAGCGTTTTTATAACCTCTGAAGTGTTTTTGAACGACAAGCGTCCATTCTTGACTGAGACGCCGGTTTCTTCTTGCTGAATAACTGGATTGATTTCCTTGCTGCAAGCAAGCAGTGAACAGATAAGTACGAAGGCCGCTAGCCTTACCCCATTTAAACCTAAAGTGCTTTGCATAACTTTACTGATGCTTAGTGATGAAACATTAAACTGTTTGAAAGCCCTTGACCGTCGTAAAACTGTTTTAGGGTTTTTTTTGAAATTTAGGTAAATAAGCATCACTTTAACTACAATATGTTACCCTTTATTTGAAAATTTATATTATAATATTGCAATTATAGAATGTATGAGACAAGTATTTATACTTAATATTTATACACAAACTTAAATGAAAAAGAGCCTTAAAATAAGGCTAGAATGTGTATTAATTGTATCTACATTAATGGGATATATAATTTTTTGATTAAAAAAATTCTTGGAATTTTACAAAAAGGAATTAATTGTCTTAATAATTTATTGATCCGATCAGCACTTTGATACAAACTTTAATTCTCATACTTACTCTTTCGGATCGAATTTAACTCTCAGAAGCAAGTCAGTTTTGAATATAGGGTTTGTTAACATCAAATAGCCGAAAAACTAAACCGCACCGAAATTACCCCTGTTTCAGCAGCAGAATGATGATTTAGGGTGAAAGGCGGCTTGAGTGGGAGCGCAATAGTTTTGTAGAATGTATGGTTAAAATATTATTCAAGCATACAGAACTAGGTGCTGTATACGTAAATAAGTTTGGCGGGAGAGATATCACAACCTAGATTTACAGCCCTTAACTCCTTCCTGCCGAACGTTAAGAATTTTCGAAAACACGTTAACTCTCTACTAATTTGTTCCTAGTTATGTCATCACGTGTAATTGATTTGCATTCTAGCGACATGTTATCTGTTATTACTATAACGAAAATATATTAATTTTGAAACTGACAATAAAATTACTTTTTCATGAGCTCTTACTTAATTGGTTACAACTTAAATAGTGCAAGTACAGATTATATTTTATTGGCAGCAGAAATAAAAAAACTAGGTACTTGGTGGCATCACCTTGACGGTATATGGATTGTGAAATCCGGTCTCATAGCTACGCAGATAATCAACGAACTAAGCTCGTTTATGGAAGATGAAGATGAACTTTTAGTCGTTAGGTTAAGTGGTTCAGGTGCCTGGATTGGTTTCAATGAGACAGGTTCTGATTGGCTTGAAGAAAATCTTTAGAAAAATGCAATTCACCTTAACGGTGAAACACGTGCTTCTGACAAAAACTAAATACTTTTGAGACTATTATTGATATATACCGCAAATCTACCATTATAATATTTCAATTTATAAAAGGGTAAATTAGTCGTGCCTGGTTCAGGATAGAAAGATTCTCGCCTATACTTATAATCCATTAAGATGAAATCAACATGGTGTTTATTAGCCCAGGTCGGGAAGTCTTCTTGACGATTGGAGTAATACGTAAAATTTTCGTGGCTTAATAAATGATTATATTGTTCATATTCATTGAAAAAAAAAGTAAGGGGTACTAAGCCGGTCGTATTTCTAGGGATATACTTACGTAAACTTTTATAGGCAACAGGGAAATTGCCAAACGTATAATTTTTATATACAATTTCTACAATTCCGTAAATGCCTATAATGAAATAAGCTAGTAAAATAACCTTTAGGCCCCAATTGTTAAAGGGTCTTAGTTTATACAACTCGTAAACTATAACGAACATAAATGGCATAAAAAGGGGCATATAACTACCTGAACCATGCTTGGTGATAAGCCAAAATGAAATCAGCAGAAACATCGAATAGACTCTAACTAGTATTGGTAATTGCTTGATTAAATTACGCTGATGCCACAGTGTGAAGACCAGGAGTAACGATAATGCCATCTGTTCAGGTGATTCGAAAAACAGTTTGGGAAAAGTAAGTAGAACAACCAACTTGGAATATAACCCAAATGCGTTTTGGACGGCAGGATCGTGACGAAACTGATAATACCAGGTAGAAAAGCCATCCGTTGCCTGTACAATGTCAATGAAGTAGGCCAGCCCCGTAAGCCCGCCTATTACTGAAAATAAAACCGCTTCTTTAAACTTTCGTCCATAAATATAAGTACCTAGGCCGGCTATTAGATAGATAACTCCGTTAAGGTGGCAGAGCATAGCTAAGCCGGCTAACAAACCAGCATAAGCGGCTTTGATTAATTTTTTTCGATCTGAATTTACTTGCAAAAAAGAACCAAATCCCAAGGCCGCAACCATTAGTTCCGGGCGGTTTTCAAAGCTTAACCGGACTAATAATACATTAGAAAATACTAATATTAACAGTAACAATCCATAATAAATTGGACCTTTTTTTTCCTGCTGACGTACATAATAAATTAGTTCAATACAAAGTATACAAAAAAATAGGAAACCGACGAGCTGAACACTTGGAAGGCCAAATCCAAAAAACTTTATTAGACCTGCGCCAAAAATGAGAAATAATTTATGACTGGCGAGTAATTGGTTTTCCCAACCTAATATACCTCTAAAAAATTCAGAACGGATAACTCCTTGCTTTTGAAACCAATAAGATTGTTCTGCAAACCAAGCGTCATCACCAGTAGGAAATCGGTTAATATAGGTCAATCCAGTTAGAATGACTAAACCAGTTAATATGACAGTTAAAAGTCTTTTATTTGTAGTTACGGATTTCATTTGAATATTTAGAGAAGCAAAACAAACACTATAATAGATTTAATTAAATTCACTTCCTATTAACTACTTACCAGATTCCTTCAAAAACTTTTTTAAACTACGAAAGCGAGTTTTTATGACTACTTGAATAGGTTTCAACTAGTTTCGATTTACTTGATGCACCAAATAATTCCTTAACCTTTCACTAGTACAAATGGCGAGTAATACACATAAGCCAATAGTAGAAATGCTGAGTACGCGAAAGTGTTGTAATACGTCATACGCGTAACGGCCCAACAAATCGCTCGATATAAAAGGCGTAAAAATCAGCGCATTCAGACTAAACACCGTTAGCAAGATAAACCTATTTTTCCCCCTAACTTTAAAAATAATTAATAGGTAGTAGAGCAAATAGATGATGGCGGGCAGGATGTAAAGGAAAGCATATTTTTGTTGATGAGGAAAGAGTAAAGGAGTAATCAGGAACAGATAAGCACACTCCCAAATCGTTTGAAGTTTATCCGTATTTCGTTTGAAAGGCAGACTTCGCAGGAAGAATAAGGTAGCCAGGGCAAAGACAAGCCGGATAATATTGGTAATCAGGACGGCCTGTGCAGGTGTCAGGTCAATAAAATTTCGCTTTAAGTCGATTTTATTATGGGTCTCGGTCAAATAGACCGGGATCAGACTGACTAAGCTGTGGGTACCCAGATCTGATTCCAGAGAGTTTTCTTTGTTAGCTGGATTAATTACGACCCACCATTCCTGTAAGAGGAACGTATTGAATTTATTTCCCAAAAATAAAGCTGGGATGAACAGGAATAATCCGAAAAAGAATACCGTGGACAGGAAGCCTTTCACGTATCTACGATAAAGTAGATAAGGCAGAAATAAGATCGGTAAAAGTTTGGTTGTACAAGCGAATCCTAGCAACAGGCCTCCTGGTATAAACTGCCGTTTCTCAAATAGGGCCAAACTCTCCAGGGTTGCCCACATGAGAAATATGGTCATCTGGATCATCGAGTAGTTGTACAGCAAGAAACGAATCGCCAGGAAGAGCGTGAGAAACATCCACCAGTTAAGCTGCTTCTGGCTTAGGAAAGTCAAATTAAAATACCGACTCGTAAGCACCCAGGTTCTGAACAAAAGGAAAGTTGACAGCAGCAACCAGGCAAACTCAGGGATGACAAAGGGTAGGTAGCTGAATGGAATTAGCAGAAGGGCGAAGAAAGGCGAATAATAATACTGGAGCCCTTTGATAAACGGTGGCCGGTAAATGTTTTGATGGGCCGCCATTTTTTGAGCTGCATCTAGAAAGACATCGAAATCGCCCCCTTTGACTGCGCACAGCAGGCAGTACGCTATGACAACCGCTAGTAAGAAGTACTGAATTACAGCCTGTTTTCTACTTTTATTTATTTTTGAACTGGTTGTTGTCATAACGTACTGGGTAATAAAGTACCGCTGACTAGCGGCAGTAATCGATTTGTGGACCTGCCTAAGTTTAGTCAAAGTTACATGCTGAAACCTATGGACTTCGCCCAATCCTATTTTTTAGAATAGTTTCTTAACATCAAGACATTTATAATACCTTTAAAGTAACTCTTGGGTCAACTATGAACGAATAGTTCTTCACCCGCTATGATCTGCATTCGGTGTCACAAACACCTGTTGAGCAGTCTGACCTATTTACTCTTTTTAACAAATTGCCATGTCCCTACTCCCACTATGAATATAATTTATTGCCAAGTTATTCCTGTTACTTATTGTCAAGGGCAACGTACTTATTTGATTGATGTTGGTCTAGTCTATGCGAATAAAACGGGCCACACCGGGGAGTGGTCCACATTCATAGAAATGTTCCATTAAGGCACTTCAGACCGGTAAAATAACCCGATTTGTAGCGATGTATAGTTTACATTGATTCATTTACCGATTTTACTGCCCGAAAAATGGCGCTAGAAATCACATTTTGCCAAGTCAGTAAAAGTGATGAAGAAAACGAACGTTTTCTTCATCACTTTTATAAGTATCACATTATTAGGGTATTAATCCATAAAAAGTACTTCACGAAACATTTCGTACGAATGTTGGCCACTCCCCTCTTTGGTGAGTTTTTTAAATGACTTCAGTCTTTCGAGAGTACAGGTAATGCTCCTGTATAGGCATACTTTTCTTCAAGCTTGATTAGAATTGGTTTTACAACTACTTTTACAACTAAAATTACAACCCTTTTCTATTCTATATTCGCAATATGATTTATACCGTAGGTGGAATCAAAGGTGGAAGCGGCAAGACCACGTTAGCTACCAATTTGGCAGTTTATCTGATACAGCAAGGACGTGACGTGATCTTAGTAGATGCCGATGATCAGGAGTCGGCAACAGATTTTACCTCTTTCCGGCACCAAACATTAGATGGTGAAATCGGATACACAGCAGTTAAAATAACAGGTCGAGAGTTGAATGCACACGTGACCAGGCTGGCTACAAAATGCGATGATGTTGTCATTGATACAGGAGGTCGGGATACTGTTAGTCAACGTTCGGCTATAACTGTTTCGGATGTATATCTAGTCCCGTTTGCTCCTCGCTCGTTAGATATATGGACTTTACGGAAAGTAGAAAACCTGATAGCTGAGATAATACCTTTTAACCCGCGTCTTGTGTGCCTAACCTTTATTAATAAAGCCGATGCTCGAGGAAATTATAAGGAAGATACGTCGGATCTTTTACGAGAATCTACAGTCCTTCAATTTTTAGATACATCAATTGGGAATCGTATTTCATTTGCTAACGCTGCATCATCTGGTTTAGGTGTGATTGAAAACAAGCCCACAGATGAGAAGGCTATAAACGAAATGAAGGAGCTATATGAAGGTATTCGTAAAGCCTTGGTTAATAAGGACAAAGGGGACAAAACTACAACTTAAAATACAACTTTTATAAGTTCTAATTTAAGTTGTAAAATTAAACTAAAACTGAGCATGAACTCAACCAAAAATAAAAGTAAAATAGCTTTACCACCTATTGCTCTCAACAGCCCTGCTATGCTTGAAGTTATTGATAAAGGTGGGACAGTTAAAGAACAGAAGGTTACAGATGCGAAGCAGCCAGCAGCTGACGAGGACCCGTTAAAGTCCTTCACATTTAAAATTTATGAGAGTGAATTGGCCCAAATCAGAGATATACAGGCTCGATTGCCTAAGCGTGATCGTATTTCTATTCATGATTTTGTAGTTGCAGCTGTCAAAGACAAAATCAATAAGCATCTTAAAAAATAGATAAGTTACAACTTTTTTTAGAATTAATATTGGTTGTGAAACTAGTTGTAAAAATATTAGTCTTAGCGATAAAGCCCTGCTATTTGAGTCTTGTAGTAAAACCGTCCTAAAACTCGTTTTATTCAGATATTTTCTGCGTTAAAACTCGTGTTTTTCGTAGAAAAACCTTCATTTTCCACTTGTAGGAAGGCATTTTTAAGGATTACAGCAAGAGAAAGCCATGTCGAGTCAAATCGAAAAAATCCGGTATAAAACTCGTTTTATTAGAGCCTTATTCGTTCAGGCCCGATTTTATAACTGCCTTTTTGTGTAAAAATCACCTCTAATCATGTCTAAATAGACTTTACTGTTGAACTGTGTCAACCTGTAAGTCAAAAATACTTTTAAACAGAATCCGGTACATAACTCGTTTTATACCGGATTCTGTTGGTTAGGGGTATCATAGTTCCGCTCCAAAGCAGACTGAACCTCCTTCTTTAGGCGTTCCTGAACAGCTTTACCGACTTTGACGAATACAGCATTGCAATATTTTAGGCGATCTTGAATTACCTCATTAGAGTTTGATTTTATCTGCCATTCATACACTAGCTTGTTTGCCGCTTCAGTTCCAATGTCTTCTAAATAAGTAGCTATGTTCTTATCGGTCACTTTCCAAGATCGAAGGTTATTAATCACTCGCAACACAATGGCATTGTTAAGCCAAAAATCTGGGATTTTTCCATCTAACTTGCGTTGAATTGTGAATTTGAATCCAGTTACTTTCTTACGCCCCTTAGTGCTGCGTTCAGATTCGTATATTGCTTCGTAAGTAAAAGCCAAATTTGTATTAGCCAGTTCTTGTATAGCTTCACTCATAGTGTACTTAATGAGATCAGCGGTTTGTGGATATTTAAGTTTGAGAGTACCGTTCTTATTTTTTTTGGTATTTCCTCTCTTGTCCTTTTCATACCAGCAATCCATTAATTGCCGATACTGTTCGATAGTAGGAGACCACACACCTGTATCCCGGAAAGCTGATAGAATTTCAAAGAAACGCATTGAATACCAGCTCCTTAAACTCATGTAGTTACTAAGCTGGTATTTAGTATAGTGAGCAACTTTAATAAAATAGGGTTGTAAGGCTGGGTTTAACAGAACCGTTATGATTCCATTCTTGTAACCCACTGGCATTTCATAATTAGTTGTGTCAAGTAAATGCCTTACATACCATTCTTTACCGTCTAGGCTTTCAAATTCCCACTTTACGTCCGTTAACTCACGTAAAGCTGCTTTAATAGGTTTGTAAGCCGCATCTTGGGTAATATCGGCATCAGCGATAATATCTCCAATTCTGAACTGATAGTAAGGTCTAAGCGCATATTCATCGTCCCGTATTTGGTCCATGACTCGGGCCATTATCCGTTTGGCAGCCACACTCATTTTACCTTGTCGAGCAAACGTTACATTCCAATGTTGCTTAATAATTTCGTTGTGTTGAGGCTCATACGTTAGCTCTAAGGGAATCACTAACTGAGTATTGCGTTTATCATGTCCAGTCATACACGTAATTATTTCGACGGCAAACTAATAAAAAGAGTTATAAAATACAACTCTTGATAATACGGTATATACCTCGTTTTATTGTTTATTTTTCCGGTATATCTCTCGTTTTATTAATACTAAAATCCGGTATATCTCTCGTTTTTTACTAAATGACTCCGTATATATATTAACTATAATAGTAAAATTTCCTACTATAATAGTTGTGCCTCGCGCGTTGCTAAAAAAAATGTGGATAAGGTTAAAAAACTAAAGATAGACCGAACAGGAAGGAGCGAAAAAACAAAAAACAAAAAGGACCGCGCGTTTGCTAAAAAAGAGAAGAAGCCCGCAACTAGATTTTTAGTTAGTAAGATGCATCCAATGAATCTTTGGTCAGTCTCATAAGACCATAACCAGTGGTTATAGCCTAGCTACCCCAGACGACATGCCATCTAAGATTGCAGAGGCCAAAGCGGACACTCGGCCTTTGCAACCTAATTTATTGCACAACATAAATAGATTACGTTTTGACAGAGCTAGTATTGACCAACTAATGGATACTAGGCCGATTCGACTGAATGCTTTACACGATGCCAGCTCATTACAGCCCCGTCAAGCCACGAACACGGAGGAAACATACTTCTGAACGTCTTAAGTCAATCGAACGCCTTAGCCGCCATTTCTAGCCATTGTTGGCAGGTACATCAGGAAGTTTTGCCAAGACAATCCGTCCGTTTTGGTAACTCCGCCAGTCAACACAAACAGAATACAAAGAAAATGAGAAAGTTAGTCTTGTTCGCCCATATCTCCCTGGATGGCTTTGCCGCCGACAGTAACGCCAGCCTGGGTTTCTTGTCTTACAATCAAGAACTTCAGCAATTCGCCGACGAGTTGGTCAAAACGGTAGGGGCTCCGATCTACGGCAAGAATACCTACCAGTTAATGGCAGGTTACTGGCCCACCGTCTTGGCCAATCCAGCGGCTAGCCAATCCGAACTTGACCATGCGCAATGGGTGGAACAGATTCCTAAAATCGTTTTCTCAACCACCTTGCCCAGTGCGAACTGGCATAACACGACGCTGATTAAAGACAATGTGGTCGATAAGGTAAACCAACTTAAACAGCAACCCGGTAAAGACCTAGTAATCTTTGGCAGCCCTGGCCTGGCCAAAAGTTTCATGAAGCTGGGCCTGATTGATGAATACAAATTAACGCTGCATCCGATCATACTAGGGGAAGGGATCAGTCTGTTCGACAGCCATACACCAATGAATAAGTTAAGGTTACTGGAATCAAAAACGCTCGGTTCGGGAGTAGTGACAGTACATTACACAGGGCGATAATGAGCAAGAAGCAGCCACTCATAATGCACTAGTCCATATGAACACAGAAGAACGAATTGAAGCATACATAACGGGCCAAGCTGAACCAAAATGCAACGACATGCAAGCCTTGCACCACCTTATGCTGCATATAATGCCAGTCGGTAGACTATGGTTCTCGGATGGTAAAAACAGTGACGGTAAAACGATATCGAATCCGAGCATAGGTTATGGTGCGCGCACCATAACCTATGAGGATGGAAAAACTAAAGAGTTTTATCAAATCGGAATCAGTGCGAATAGCACCGGCATCTCAGTCTATATCTTGGGAATTGACGACAAGCACTACTTACCTCAGACCTACGGCAAGACGCTTGGTAAGGCCAGCGTGAGCAGCTATTGCATCAAGTTCAAGCGGCTAAATCAGATAGACATAAACACACTTGAAGAAGCCATACGCTACGGGATTGAGACTACAAGGGATGAATAAATGTCAACCAGAAACGCTACCATCACGGATAATGTATCGAAGTTTAGTCGTTTTTAACTGCGCCGTTTGATAAGGATATTATTGATATTTATTAAATAATCTAGCTTTGTGCAGCTACACCAAAAAAAGTGTGACCGAAAAAAAATAATTGAGGCTTACGAAAAAAAAGATTGCATTAAATACTACTTTTAAAAACCGCTGAGAGAACGTTCTTTTTAGCTGAACATTTTTAGTATTTATCTAACTAACACTATTTTTTATGGAACACGAAAACAGATTAACAAATGAAGCAAATGTTATTCAATATATTCGCTCAATAATGATTCAATTAAGGATATTAGCTAGTCAGTACCAACAGGTTTTTTTTGAACAATGCCAAGAATATTACAAAGATATTAACGCACCAAGTAAGGCTGGTCAATATACGAATTTGGATGAGCAAAGAACCGCTTTAGAAAGTAAATACGATTCAGTTCTATCAGAGATCGAAATTCAGCTAGAGATTTATAAGAAATTTTGCATTGCTAATCAATTAGATAATTCAGAGCCTTGGAACATACTTTTAAATGATTTAATAAAGTATCGAGCTGGAATTGTCTCCTTGTCTCAGCGTCCATTAGCAAATAATACCACGCCTTCGCCTAGCGGCATCGGCTAAAAGTAAAATTCTGTGAATTTTAACAAGAGGGAACGGGGCTAACGCCACCGTTCTCTCTTGCCCCTTCGGGGTTCGCTCTGACAATCAACTATTTACAAAATTTACTTTACAAATAGTGTAGCTATTTTATAGTTATACTATTTGTAAATGCTTGATAATCAATTTTAGAAATAACTATTAAACTAGCTACTTGTCAAATGCCGAAGTATAAAACAGTCAATGCCAATGAAAACGACTTTGCCGACTTTGAAGGGTTGGCGAATGCCTACGGCTTAACTAATACCGCTCTATTTGCGGCAATGGTTACCTATTTTAAAGTGACTAAAGCCGACCCCCGCGACCCCAAAGCCGATAATCCAACGGATGCTATAAAGGCATTAGATAAACGGTTAATTTCTTTTATTAAAGAACAGGAAAAAAAGACGCTGAATCCGATGAAAGAAGCCCTGTTTGATTTAGCCAGTTCGGAAGGAGCCACGCGCAAACATGAGCTTAGAATTGTCAATCAAAACGTCAAAAAAATTATTACCTATCTTAAAATTGACGGCTGATTATGCAGACTAAATTTACCAGTCCGATTAAGGGAAATAATAAAGGAAGTTGTCTACGATTAGCGACGTATTTAGAAAAAGAAAACGGTCAAAAAGCGGAGTTAGAAAAAAGTTATTTTTTTTCGGTTAACCGGGACCATTGTAATAAATGGGAAGTCGTACAGCAGATTGATAATAACGCCAAAGGTCAGGGCTTGGAGCGTAAAGACGACCGGTTTTATTCCCTGGTGATTAGTCCCAGCCAGGACGAACTAGCCCATATCGGCAACGACCCGCAGCAGCTCAAAGCATACACTCGTCAAGTAATGGAGAATTACGCGGCCAACTTTAACAAGGGGATCGACAGTCAAGACCTGGTATGGTACGCCAAGATCGAGCACGAAAGGAAGCACGGTTTTGACAGTCCCGAAGTGAAGGCCGGATTATCCCAGGCGGGAGAATTGAAGGAGGGTGACCAGCGACATATTCATATTATCGTTTCCCGTTGTGCTGCCAGGGAGAACGGCCACGTTTTGCAAGCTGAGCGGACGCTAACCAACGCTGACCGAACGATGAGTTTGTCCCCCATGACCAACCAGCGCGGAGTTGGGCAGGGAGCCGTAAAAAGTGGCTTCGACCGGGAAGATTTTTTTCGGGCCAATGAACACAGTTTTGACCAGATGACCGGTTACCAGCGCAGCCGGGAAGAGTCCTACGACTACTGCAACGGCATCGCCAGCGGGAAGCAACACCAGTACGAGCGGAGTGCCGCCCAAAAGGACCGCAGTGTAGGCCAATCGCTGGGAGCCAGCCGTGACCAAGAATTAACCAAATCCAAACAAATTGACCGATCCGCCGAAGAATATCTTGGCTATTAAACCACTCAACTTACTTATGGGCTTTCAAAAAGGGTATGAATCCGGCCAGTTTTACGGCAGTTTATTCGTCAACGTTTTCAAATATATCATCCTACCGGGCGTGTGTGCCTTTGTGGTCTATTTGCTGTTAGATGTGGCTATCGAAGTCGTTCTAAAAGACATGCTGCACCAGGCTAAACCGGAGTTCGTCCGAAAAGCCGAACTCTGGATTTACGGGGCACTCTTTCTGTTTTTTCTCTACTTATTAGCCGGGGGGCGTCTAAGTAAACCCAGCATCGCCCAGGCTAGCGTTACCACGCGCACCGGTTTAAAAGTGGCGCGGGGCGTATACAACCTGGCCACGCTGGAAGGGGATATTCCGATGATCAAAATCACCAAACCCACGCATCATAACTTAATCGCCGGATCACCCGGCAGCGGCAAGAGTTTCAGCATCATTGAACCGATGCTGCTGCAAGCCATGCAACAGGGAAAGGCGGGGTTAGTCTATGATTACAAGTTTCCCACCTTCGCCAAACTGGTAGCCGCCAGCGTTGCCAAAGGGGTTACCCCTTATTACATTAATTTCGATGATTTGACCTATTCGCACCGGGTCAACCCCATTCATCCCCAAGTCATGACTGAAATGGCTTACGCCCGGCAGTTTGCTACGACCGTGGTTAAAAACTTAGCCGGGCAGGGGGGAGATACAAACGGTTTTTTTATTGATTCGGCTATCGGCTACTTAAGTTTGCTGTTCTGGTATCTACGCACTGAACACCCGGCTTTCTGTACGATACCGCACGCCATTCTATTAGCCTTTCAGGATACCGAACAGGTCGTTGGGCTTTTAGAGACTAGCCGGGACCCGGTCACCCGTACCTCAGTACGCCCGATCCGCACGGCCCTGAAATCGAGTAAGCAGTTAGCCGCTATCGAAGGGACATTGGGTAGTTCTGCAGAAAAGTACATAATTCGTCATTTGAACTACCCTCGTTAGTTAGTGATCTGATTCTCTTTGCTTTATGGTTTAAAAAGTTAGTATCATAAAGTCAAACCCAACAGAATTATTGAACCTATTTTCTGGCCCCAGTTTTTGGTACGATTTGATTGAAAAAATCTTTAATCGACTGTGGTTCAGAAAGGTATGACTTTTTGAACCCTAAGGCCGTCTCGTCTTATTTGAGCAGTTTATTCGATTAGATAAGCCAAGTGACGAATTATGTACTTTTCTGCAGAACTACCCGACATTACAGCAAAAACTGCAAACGCTGATT
>NZ_FOLQ01000014.1 GCF_900112365.1 Spirosoma endophyticum
CATTGAGTATCCTAAAAAGCTGGCTTGCCATGCGGGCGTAGCTCCCTTTGAGCACTCTTCAGGCAGTAGTGTACGGGGCAAGACCCGCGTGAATCATCATGCCCGAAAATCACTTAAAACGTTACTCCATATGGCAGCCATGTCGGCCCTACAGGTGAAAGGAGAGTTACAGGATTATTATCAACGTAAAGTCGCCGACGGTAAAAATAAGATGTTGGTCATCAACGCATTACGAAATAAACTCATCCATCGGGTCTATGCAGTGGTCAAGCGAGGCAAAAAATATGACAAAACTTATGCCCTCCCCCTTGCTTGATCCATAGAAATCGGCCCGGCGAAATAAGCCCGCGCCATGGTAGCCCAATAAGCGTGAAGGTGAAAGTCCTTCTCCGCAATGTAGGGGTAACAGCATCACCCCTACAGTAGCGACTAGTTCTCACCGAAGTGATTTTAGGCAAACGAATCACTCCGAAACAGCAAAACGACCCAGGAATAGCTATTCAAGTTGATTTTATTGTCAAAGTAGACAAGGTCATTGAAGTAATTTATTGCCAGCAAACTAACTGATAGTTATTTGTAGTTATTAATTAGTTAACTTAATTGAAACTGAATACATATAATATTTTTTATAGTATTATTTAAGTATATTTGACTACTGAAATTAATTCCAAATTAGCTAAAAAGTTACTTAGTATAATAAAACAGGACAAGGTTCTACAAGCGGTTTTCGGTCTCCTACAACTTTTTATCTTATCGCGATATAATGTAATTCGTAAAGCCTGAGAATCTGCTTTCTATATATTCTCAAGTGTTATCATACACTGTGCTCTAGCTAAATTAAAACCTCTTAGACTCTTTGCCAATAAAAGAGTTTCAGCGCATCATATGATTTTTAAGAGGAAAAAGTGGCCTAACAAACGCATTTAATCGCATCTACCATTCACATGTCGATTCAAATACTAGTCATTGAAGATGTAGTGCAAATCCGAGAAAACATAGCCGAATTACTAACGCTAAACGGGTATGAAGTGCGAATGGCCGAGGATGGCGCAATAGGAATTGTGGAAGCTAAACAATGGCAACCTGACCTGATTCTTTGTGACATTATGATGGCCAATCTGGATGGTTACCAGGTCCTTGAAACCATCCGCACTAGTCCTGATTTAGCCCATATTCCGTTTATTTTTTTAACGGCCAAAGCAGATATGGTGGATTTGCGGCAAGGAATGGGTTTAGGCGCTGATGATTATCTCACCAAGCCTTTTCTGATTAGTGATCTGTTAAATGCCATTGACAGCCGACTAAAAAGGAGTAAACAACAGCGAATTGATCTTGTACCATCGACTACGCACTTAAGAATGATCCGTGGCCGCGATGAAAAGGGATATATGCTCCTTAAAACGGAAGAATGTGTTTCCTTTTTTACTCAAAAAAGAGGGTATTTTGTTTGGCATCCGCGGGGTACCTTTCAACTGGATATAAGTTTGGATACGTTAGTTACAAAACTTGATCAGAAGCAATTTTTCAGGGTTAATCGGCATACAATTTTGCACCGGAAAAGTGTTCAAAAATACGCCTACTGGGATAAAGGGAAGTATTGCTTGTCTGTCGATATTGGTGGAGAACCTCAGGAGGTCACTTTAGCTAAAGCGCGGTTTCGTTCTTTTAAAGAATGGTTATCGATTTAGATGTATTACTGGAAGAAGCTATAGATTACAGTAGCCGCACAACTCCCACTCAGAAATGGAGAAACTAATACCGGGATGGTTTGATACGTATTTGCCAGGCAATTTGTAGAACTCCACGATGGCAATCTCGACGTAGCGAAAAAGGTACCACTTGTACAGTTGTCTTACCAATTAGGCATGATGAGGAACTTCCTACGCATGTTAATTTATCTTCTATAGGTAAGCAACTTTTCATCTAAAATTAAAAAATGACCACTCAAATCTTAGTTATTGAAGATGATATGCAGATTCGGGAAAACCTAACCGAACTGCTGTCATTACACGGGTTTGCCGTAAAATCAGCTGCCAATGGCCGGGAAGGTATCAGCCAGGCATTTCTCCAACCACCAGACCTCATTCTTTGTGATATCATGATGCCGGAGGTTGATGGGTATCAAGTGCTGAATGTAATGCGCAATAATCGGTTGATCGCCAATGTGCCGTTTATATTCCTGACCGCCAAATCAGATCCCACCGATATGCGCAAGGGTATGAACCATGGGGCGGATGACTACCTGACAAAGCCTTTTACCCTTCAGAATCTGCTACATACAATTGAAAGCCGTTTACAGAGAAATGAGCTATGGAAGGCGGATCTGAAAGCTCAGATAACTAACTATCGCCACACACTAGCCTCCGTGACGGCTCATGAATACAATACGGCCTTGTCTGGCATCATTGGGTTTTGTTCCTTATTAATTGAGGACTATCAACAACTCGGTAGTGAAGAAACCCTTTCCATGGTGACGATGATAAAGCAATGTGGACTGCAGCTAAAACGCTCTTTAGATAATGTTCAACGAATGGCTGTCTTGCAGCAGGTAGACTCTTCTCATGCTGATTATGGCCATTTTTCGAGTGGTAGTACCACAATTACGGCTGGGATGGTTGATAGCTATGTCCTAGCTATCGGGTACCGACAGGATCGAGAAGTAAACTATCAACTGGATGTGGAAAGCGCTCAGCTTCGAATTTCGGAAGAAAACCTGCAATTATGCTTAAGTGAGTTGATCGACAATGCTGTTAAATTCTCTGATTTAGCACAGACTATAGTGATCATTGGAAAGTTAGATGGAACAGACTATTGTTTCGACTTTACCAATATGGGACAACCATTTAAAGCCGAGTATTATGATCAGATAGCCCCTTATAAGCAATTTGATCGCCAAAAGTATGAACAGCAGGGATTTGGGTTAGGCTTATCGATTGTAAAAAAGCTTTTAGCATTAAATCAAGGCCGGATGACCATAGAGAGCCTATCTGAAGGTAAGACGAGGATAGCTATTTGGTTTCCCCTGCTCATTGATTAACAATAACTTACGTTTTTATCTCGCTCGAATAAAGCACTATCTTTTAATATAGAACTTCCATTTATAAAACGTCTTTTAATTTTTCTAACGGCCATTCTGTTGGTTATGTTCAGGAAGAATATCGTGATACCTACCGCTTCGTTAATCCCCTTTATTACTCTTATTCGCACCCCCAATCTTAATCCCTAGTCAGCAGTCTATCTGCCTAAGTTTACTATTGATAAAGCTCGGTGATACAATCGTATACGTTTGGACGTTTCGCCAGACGACACCGTGGGTATGCTGGCTGGCACGTACGCGAACCTGATTTTGGTAAATTCCGTCTGGGTACCCGGCAAGCCTATTGTTTTTCTGAACTATAAAGGTCAACTGCTACTATGAGAACAACCCGGAATAACAGCAAATCTTGTATCGATGGCTGTTTATATTTAGCTCTAACTGGCTCGGTAATGGATTTAACACAAACAGGGGTGGGCTATCAGGGGTATAAAATAGTCAATAAAACTGGATGTTACGTGGAAGAAAAAGCGGTCCGCCACTGCGGCAAATTTTTCAGCGTCTACAACGTTCGTGAAAGTATCTCTTCTCTTTTCACTGCTCCGGCCGCCCGGCCGCATCTGTACACTTTCGGTTGACGACATACACCTACTATATGGGGCTATATTTTTGGTACTCCTTATTAGAGAAAATCTGGCTTAGGCTAATGCCTGATGTGTTAAACCATATTCATTCCGTAGTTTTCATAATAAGACAGAAACAATTAGTGGATCAACCCTCCTGGCATTAGCCTTTCTCCACTTGCTCTGTGCATGTAATCGGCAAGGTAACGGTAAACGTGGTTCCACTTCTTTCCTGACTCTCAACATCCATCTGACCGCCATGCGAGTCGACAAATTGACGGGCGATGACTAATCCCAGACCGGTACCCTGTATGCCAGCGGTGTTACTGGCGCGGAAGAAAGCCTGAAAAAGAGAAGATTGCTCACTGATCGGAATGCCTATGCCCGTATCGATCACCTGCAATACCAACTGCCTGGTACTAAATTGAATGCGTAAGATAGGAGGTGTATTGAGAGAAAACTTAAAGGCATTCGACAGCAGATTGATCAGCACATGGCTGATCAGTTTAGCATCCAGATCGACCAAGTAGGGCGTTCCCTCAGTGTTCAGTTGAACACTCCGCTGATCGGAGCGACCACTAAAATGAGTCTCAATCAGACCCAAACAAAGGGCAATGACATCCTCCGACTTAGGGGTATATGCTATTTTCCCGGCGTCAATCTGGCCGATGGTCAATACATCGGTCAGTAAAGTACTAAACTGACTAATCTGTTTTTCGATAACACCCAGGTGTTTTTGAATAGAAGTCCGAGCACTTGTGGCGGGTAGATCTATATACAGCTTGATTAACTCGACACTTGATTGGATAGTCGTCAGTGGGGTACGGAACTCGTGGGAGGCCGTGGAGACAAACTGTGACTTGAGTTGGTTCAGTTCCTGTTCCCGCTGTAGAGATTGTTGGAGAAAAAATTCCTTTTCTTTCTGGCTGGTCACATCACTAGCAATACCAATGTGGCGGAGCACCTTTCCCGCTTTATTGCGAATAACAAAAGTGCGAATCAATAGCCAGCGCAAAGGTTTGTCAATTACTTGCAGTCTGTAATAGAGTTCTCCTGCTATTCCGGCTTTATATTGCTCGATAAAAGCCCAAACAGCGACCCGGTCTTCCTGCAGGAAGCTCTCCATAAACAAGGCCGCATCTTCGTGTGATTGCGGAAAAGTTGTGTTCCAAACCCGTTCAAAAGCCGCATTGACGTAGAGTAATTGAAATGGTTCGGCTGAATGAATCCAAAAAATCTCATCAACATTTTCGGCAATTTCCTGAAATCGCTGTTCACTCTCCTGAAGTTGATCCCGATCCTTCTGCTGCTCAACTTTAACTTGGAGTAACTGCATATGAAGTGCCTGCGCTTCTAGTTCCTGTTTTTGCTGGAGTATTTCAATAGATCGCGCCCGTACCTGGTTTTGTAAGGATACTTGCTGCGCCTTGATGTGGCTGACCCGTAGGCGGTACACGATGTACAAGCTACCCAGTAGCAGCAATAACGCTAAACTCTTAAACCAGTCCGTTTGCCAAACTGGAGGAATAATATGCAGGTTGACAAACGTACCGGTCTGATTCCAGATCCCATCGTTATTCGAGGCTCTGACCCGAAAAACATAGTCGCCTGGATCTAGATTTGTATAGGTCGCCGTTCGCTTGGTTCCTGCCTGAATCCAATCCCGATCGAAACCCTCGAGTTTATAAGCGTACTGATTATTAGTTGACACGATGTAATTCAAGGCGGCAAACTCGAAGGAAAGTACCGATTGGTGGTAGGAGAGCGAAATATCTCGGGTTTCACTGATTGGTTTATGCAGCACCGACTGCGCATCATGCATATTTACCGACTTGTTGAATAGTTGAAAATCGGTAATATAGACCGGTGGAATAAACGAATTATAGTGTAAACTATCAGGAAAAAAGCTATTGAGTCCACCTAAGCCCCCAAAAAATAACTGCCCACTCAAGCTTTTATAGCAGGACATTCGGTTAAAGGAACTTTCCTGCAAACCATCATTTGCATCAAAATTGTGGGTAGAGTAGGTTTTCGGATTAAAGGAACTCAAGCCCTTATTGGTACTTAGCCATAGGGTTCCATGTTTATCCTCAAGAATACCCTGAATCACTTCGTTGGCTAAACCGTCTTGCTGACGGTAAGCCATAAACGTTTGGGTAGTAAGATTAAACCGGTTTAAACCAGCATTGGTCCCTATCCAGAGTTGTCCTGTACTGCTTTCAAAAAGAATATTGACCTGGTTGCTACTGAGAGTTTTCAGGTTACTGTCCTTATGGATAAACTGAGTAAATTTGTTTGTTGCCGGGTAGAACACATTTATTCCTCCCCCATCGGTGCCCATCCAGATATTGCCCAGGCTATCCTCCCAAAGGCTGGTAATAGTAGGATAATTCAGTTTACCCGCCTGAGCCGCGTTTGGATGGTATTTGGTTGTCTCGCCCGTAGCCTGATCATATCGAATAAGTCCTTCCTCGAAAGTGCCCAGCCACATGATCCTATTCCTGGCCTCTAGGATGGCACTGATACTAAGTGGGCTAAAATTACCTTTCGGCTCAAAGGCATTTTTGGCTCGATTAAACAGCGTTAATCCTCCTTTAAAATTACCTGTCCAGATACGCTTGGCCCTGTCTTCATAAATCGTTAACACAAAATTGGTACTAATCGAAGCAGCAAACCGGCTCGTATCCTGATAGGCTCTGAAAACCGATTGTCCTTTTGTTAGCACATTGATGCCCCCCCCGTCGGTACCCAGCCATAAATCGCCCCGGTAATCCTCCCAAACGGCCAGTATATTATTATTGCTCAGCCTATTGGTATTTATTCGGGTGCGTTGATATAGTTTAAATTTCAGGGGGGGCGAATCCAGTTTATTGACTCCACCCGAAAAAGTGCCCACCCACATTGTGCCTGTTCGATCCCGATAGATCGAATAGATCGAGCCACTGTTGAGGCCCCGATTGTTATCGACTTGGTAAGGGTAGTAGGAAAAGGTGCCATCGGGATGTAACAGAGTAATCCCTCCGTTTTGGGTACCTATCCACAGGTTATGGTCTTTGTCTTCGGCTAGGGCTTTTACATCACTATGGCTCAGCTGAGCAGGTAGATCCGTCGTTTGTTGAAAGTGCGTAAAAACCTCTTGATCCCTGTCAAATCGGTTTAACCCATTATCTGTTGCGACCCAGAATCGCCCCTGAGAATCTTCAAAGCAGGAAGTTACATAGTTTTGACTTAACGAGTGCTGATCATTAGGATTATGGATATAATGGGTAAAGGAATTTGTTTTCTGATCTAACCGATTCAAGCCACCTCCCTGCGTGCCTACCCAGACCACACCGGCACGATCAATAAAAACAGAACTTACCTGATTATGACTCAGACTGCCGGTATTTGCAGCCTGATGACTGAAGTGCGTAAAGGTTTTTTGTTGGGTGTCAAACCGGTCCAGTCCACCACCAGACGTACCGACCCACAAGTAGCCATGAGCATCCTGAGCAATAGCCATGACCTTATTGTGGCCAAGGCTATTTTCCAGCCCTGGTATATGCTTGTAATTGGTAAAGGTTTCCGTTTTAGCATCAAACAAACTAAGACCACCATCATCAGTGCCAACCCATAAACGACCCTGTTTATCCTCAAACAGGCTATGTACATAACTATGACTTAGGCTCGTGGACTTTAGTGGATCGTTCCGGTAAAGTGTATAGGTATAACCGTCGTATTTATTGAGGCCATCCCGGGTCCCAAACCACATAAAGCCTTTTTTGTCTTGTACAATGCAGGTTACGTTATTTTGGGAAAGTCCCTGATTGGTGGTCAGGTAGGTAAATCGGGTGTTCTGCTGCTGCGCTTGGGCCGATGGGACGATCCATAGACCGGCTAGTAAGAAGCAAAAGAACCGGACGGGCATTGTCGCTTTGATCGTTGAAACGTACGACTAAAGATATGGTTTTTTTAAATTTAACAACATAAAATATTCATTTAATAGATTATGTATATTTAATGCTTTAAAGGTACATGTCACGTATACGACTAATTATAGTTGACAGTATTGAACGGCCTTCCTTTTTTTGTATTACATGAGTCTCTGAAAGCGCTACTCTTATTAATTCGAAAAGGCCAGTTGGCTTTATCGCTTAAATCGATAAATAGGCCCCAATTCTGGCGATTAAGTTGGGGATTTGATCAAATGCCGATTGAGGTGAAAACCGAGCTTATACACTAGGCACAACGGTTGCTGGCTAATAGTTATTATCAGCCCAAGTCTAAGCGGCAATAAACGTGCAAATTGACACATTTGCTAAAGTGGATTCAAATGTGTCGCATTTACTATCGTAACTGACAATACCGCCATTCACCCCTGTTTTTTACCGTTGATACAGTCTATAAAAAGATAATAGCAAAGTACCTTGCATCGCATAGTACCTTATGCTACCTTTGATGCAAGAAATTAACGAAATCCTATACACCAATGAATATAGAAAACGCTCAGGTGCAAATGCGAAAGGGAATCCTGGAGTTCTGCATCCTGCACATCATATCGAGGGGCGAAATTTATGCTTCCGATATGCTTGAAGAGCTGACCTCCGCCCGAATCATGGTTGTGGAGGGTACCTTGTACCCACTGCTAACTCGGTTGAAAAATGCCGGTCTGCTCGATTATAAATGGGTCGAGTCAACCTCTGGACCACCACGAAAATATTACCTCCTGACCGACCTCGGCCGTACTTCATTAGAGTCATTAAATGAAACCTGGCAGGAGCTTGCCGAATCGGTTACCTCCATTATTGAGAAGGTTGAACTGCATAAGAAAATTGCTAATGGGGCAACACCTGTTTCATTGCCGCCTACCCCAAATCCTTCTGCCAACGCTTAACCTAATCTCTTCTACATCGCCATGAAAAAGACCATCAGCATTAACATTAGTGGCGTCATCTTCCATATCGAAGAGGACGGCTACGACAAACTTAGAAGTTACCTGACAACGGTACAGCAGTACTTTTCGACCTACGAAGACAGTCAGGAAATTGTAACGGATATTGAAAACCGTATTGCCGAGAAACTGCTCGCCAAACTCAAAGCGGCCGACAAACAAGTTGTTTCCCTTGAGGATGTCAATGAGCTCACTGCGGCTATGGGCACGGTAGCCGACTTCGAAGCCGTTGAGGAAGAAGAAGTGCTGGTTACCAACGGTGGCCGACATTCAGCCCAGGGCCTTGGGCAGGGCCCCAAGGCTAAAACAGGCCCTGGTGCGCCAGAAAACCCTTTACCCCATGCCCCAAGCCCCGAGCCTTTTCCACGCCGGCTTGTGCGTGACCTGCGTCGGAAAACCCTCGGTGGCGTTTGTGCGGGTCTGGCTCACTATTTCAATATGGACGTAGTATGGGTTCGACTGATTTTTCTGATTCTGTTCCTGGCATTACCGCCACTGGGTCATGAGTTCGGGGCAGGCGTGTCTGGGTTTACCTTCATACTCTACATTGCCATGTGGATTGCATTACCCGGCACCATGGGTATTGAAGAAGATAAAACCGTTAAAAAATTCTTCCGGAATCCCGAAGACAAAGTGCTTGGGGGCGTTGCATCGGGTATTGCTGCCTACTTTGGCGTCGATACGGGCATCATCCGGTTGTTGTTTGTGCTGGGTATTGTCTTTTTCGGGGTTGGTTTCCTGCTCTACATCGTGCTCTGGATGATTGCGCCACAGGCCAATACGCTCACCGAGAAAATGGAAATGCAGGGCCAGCCCATTACGTTGACCAACATTGAAAACAGCATCAAACAGAATCTGAACATCAATGAAACGGCCAACAATGAAAGTACGCTGACCCGGGTTCTGCTCTTTCCCTTCCGGGCGATTGCTACCATTATTGGTGGACTGGGCCGTGCGCTGGGACCGCTGCTGAATGGTGTCGTGGGCCTTATTCGGGTGTTTGCCGGTGTGCTGATGTTAGTGGTAGCCTTTGCTTTAATGGTTGCGTGCTTAGCGGTTCTGGGCGCTTTCATTGGACTTGATGGCATTCAGATGGGTAACTTGCCCATTGACATGATCCGGAATGACGTTACTTTCCCAATGGTTCTGGCTGCATTCCTGACGGGTATAATTCCTGCATTCGGTCTGGCTATTTTGGGTGTCATGCTCATCATGGGACGTAGTGTTCTGAGTGGTCGTACCGCGCTGACGCTGGCAGGTGTGTGGCTGGTGAGTCTGGTTATTTTTGCCGGAACCGTTACCCCGCTGATTAACAGTTTCCAACGTCGCGGAACGGTCGAAGAAACGAAGGTATTGAACGTGGCCGCAGCTATTCCAACCTTCGCCATGAGCGATGTGGAAAATGACGATAACTGGCGCCCATCGATTGACGTGAAAGGATACGACGGTACGGCCTTAACGCTTGTACAATCGTTCCGTGCGCAGGGAAGCACTCGTACCGAAGCCCAGGCTAACGCCCGCCAGATCAAGTATGTATATACGGTGAAAGACTCGACGGTGAGTTTTGAAGAAACGCTGGAATTAGCGCCTAAAGCTCGCTTCCGGGCACAGGATCTGGATATGGAGCTGATGATCCCCTACGAGAAACCGTTTCGTATGACCCGGGAGTTTGCCCGCTTCATCCGCAATGAGTTTGGCGAAAAAGAGCTTGATCGCATGGGCGAAAGTATCTGGAAATTCACGAAACAGGATGGTCTGGTTTGCATCAACTTCCCCCGGGAGAAAGATCGGGATGACAATGATGAAGACAACGACGTGACCGACATTACCGACGATGTTCAGGATGCCGTAGCCAACGAACTGGGTGATGACTTCGACCATATCGGTTCGCATACCCGTCAGTTTAATGTTACGTCCTTCTCGAAAGTAGATATTTCGGGAGCATTTGTGGTCCGTTTCCGCAAGGGCGATACGTATAAAGTGGTTGCCGATGGCCGTGAAGACGACATGAGTGATATGGACGTTCGGGTCAATGGCAACATGCTCGAAGTAAAAATCGATCGTAAAGGGGGACTGTTCAACTGGGGCAATCGCAAACGTGTTGGACTGACCATTACGGTACCTGGTATCGACGAACTTAAATTGTCGGGAGCTTCGAAAGCCAGCCTGGTTGGTTTTGGTAACTACAAGAATCTGGATATCGACATGAGTGGCGCCTGCCGCACCGTGTTCGATGGGTCGGTAGAAAAGCTCTCGCTCGACTTATCGGGCGCGTCGAATGCGGTACTACGTGGACACGTAAATGAGCTGGAGGCTGACCTGGGCGGTGCCAGCAAAATTGAAGCAACCGGGCTGAGCGTAGACAAAGCGTCGGTTGATGCCAGCGGTGCCAGCCATGCCAACTTCGGTCATGTTGGATCGCTGGATTCCGAAACCTCCGGCGCCAGCAAAGTGACGCGTCAATAAAATTAGTAATAAGTGAAAAATGAAGCGTGAAGAATAATACTCTGTGTAGTTATTCTTCACGCTTCATTTTTTCACTCATCACTCAACCTTCCATCTATTCACTACCATGTTTCGCATACCTCAAGTAGTAACATTTTTTGTCTTTCTCTTAACCATGTCTACAGGGTTCGCGCAGCAGCCCGATACGTTGTGGACACGCTTACTCAACGAAAATACATCTTCATTAAAGCCTGGTTCCAAGGGTTTTACGGGAAAAGGATGGGATTTGATTCAGTCGGGTGTACAGCAAAATCAGTATGTATTGATTGGCGAAGATCATTTTATGGCCGAGATACCTTACTTTACAGAACAGGTATTGAAAACCAGTACGTTTAATACGTTTGCGCTTGAAGTAGACCCTTATGTCGCGCAGATTCTTAATCAAAAACTAGCGCAGAAAGATACCACTTCCGTTATGAAGTGGGCTTCTCAGACCGGGGCAGCCCTCTCATTTTATGGCCTTCGGGAAGAATTTCAAATGCTACAGGCAGCTAATCGGACCCACACTACGTTTATTGGGCTCGACCAGATTGCGATGATATCTGATCCACTGCTGTATGAGGATCTGGCTCGTACGGCCACTAGCGTCAGTTCGCGCAAGCAGTACGCAGTCATGGCAGAACGGGCCAGAGCAGCCGCCGACAAGTTTACGTCGGATATGAGCCAGCCCACCTATATGCAAAGTGCTATGTTCGATCAGGACGTAGCGGAACTGGAAAAAGGACCCTTGTCGGCCCACGAAAAAGAGATACTGGAGGGCATAAAATTGTCGGCTCGCATTTATAAAACCCAAAGCCACGCCTTGCGGGTACAACTCATGAAGCATCAACTCATGATGGCGTATGAGTCGGCGATTAAAAACAAGAAAGTACTCGTTAAAATGGGGGCCATGCATTGCGCCCGTGGGGAGAGCTACTTACGCGTATACGACTGTGGAAACCTGCTCAGCAACCTGGCCGATAGCGAGTATAAAACCACGTTTCACATCGCTATTTTTGGAAAGGATGGTGTACAGGGAAGCCCCTTTAAAAGTTTGCCTGCTCAAAAACTTGATCCGTATAACGGCGATCTGAAGTTTATAAAGCCTTTTTTCGATGCCACACCGAAAGAGGAATGGGCTGTATTCAACTTACTGCCGATACGCAAGGCGCTGCAAAGCCAGAAGCTCAAAATCGACGACATCGATCTGCGCCGGACCATTCTGGGGTACGATGTACTGGTCATTTTTCCGACGGCACATCCATCGCACTCAATAAATTAAGAACCGACATGCATAAATCAGTCCTTAGCTCAAACGTCATGAGCTAAGGACTGATTTATAGTATGTTACGTGCTGTAGATTAGTCTCCACCACGAGAATCACCACAAAAACTGATTACTTTTTACCCTGCTCGGCGGCTACTTCAACTTGTTCCTGGGCTAGGGCGACTTCCTTTTCCTGCTTCTTGTTTTCGCGTTCAAATACGTCGATCAACACAATGAAATAGGAGAGGAGCAACGGTCCGACGACCAACCCCAGTATGCCGAAAATCGGGACGCCCAGCACAATACCCGCCAACGTAACGAGTGGGTGAATGTCGCCCATGCGTTTGGCCAGCATGATACGTAGCAGATTGTCGATGTTGATAATCACGATAACACCGACCAGCAAAATGCCAGCCCCCTGGCCCGTATTGCCCTGCGAAAGCTGAATCAGCCCGGCGGGTCCCCAGACCAGGGGCGTTCCCAGTACCGGAATGAAGGCCATAAAAAATGCTACGGTACCCCAGAAAAGAGCATCGGGTACGCCAAAAATCCAGAGTGTCGCTCCCGTTAATACACCCTGTACTAAGCTGACCAAGGCTTGCCCCAGTACGTTGGCATTGACGTTATTTTTGAGGGATTCACCCAGTTCTTTTTGGGTGTCGCGCTTGAAGGGAAGGTATTTCTGTAGCCCTTTTTGAAAACTTTCCTGCTGCACGAACATGAAGTACAGCGTGAAGAACATCAGGCCGAGTATGACGATAAAGTCCAGTGCACCCCCCGCGATCGATGGTAAAATCCGGCTGGCATACGTACCGCCCTGGCGCAGAATAGTCTGAACGTTTTGCTGGCTGGTAATCTTGTAGCCGGTCAGTTCTTCGGCTTTCTTGACCAGATTCAGAATGTCTTCGGTATGCTGGCTGTAGTATTGAATTCGGTCGATGAGCAGCAGGCTCAGCGTCAGAAAAGGCATAATAATAACGACGACCGAGAAAATAATCAGGAGCGTTGTTACAAGGGATCGGTTCCAGTTGCGCTTGATAGCCAGGGCCGTAAACCAGGGTCGGAAGACAACGTAGAGAATACCCGCGCCCAGAAACGCCGATATGTAGCCGCTTAATCCAAATAAAATAAAACCAGCAATAATGATCAGGCTCGCGATGAGCAGAATCCGTTGTTGCTGGGGTGTGTAAATATTATTCATAGTTCAGTGCTAAATCACGTTAAGTCGTGACGTTCAATTAAAAACGGATTAATAGCACTGAATTGTTTAGAATACTTAACATTCGGTGGCACTGAGAGCCAATCCTGCTTCGGAAGTTTCCTTGTATTTGGTCGACATATCGCGGCCGGTGGCTTTCATTACTTTGATGACGGCATCGAGCGAGATCTTCTGGAACGAAGCCGCTCCCGATGTTGCCAGCAGGTAGGCGTTGTAAGCTTTCACGGCGCCCATGGCGTTTCGTTCGATGCAGGGGATTTGAACATAGCCGCCAATGGGATCGCAGGTCATGCCGAGGTGGTGCTCAATGCCTATTTCGGCGGCTGCTTCAATCGGGCCAATATCGCTAACGTTCTGAGCGCAGCGCGTTAAAAAAGCAGCCCCCATTGCCGAGGCTGTACCAACTTCCCCCATGCAACCCATTTCGGCCCCCGAAATACTGGCGTTATGTTTCACCAGAAAACCAATAGCCGCAGCCGCCAGCATACCCGAACGTAGCGTAGCCTTGTCGTAATGAAAATGATGTTTGGCTAAATACGTCAAGCCTGGAATGACGCCCGATGCACCCGAGGTTGGCGCCGTGACCACGATGCCACCCGCTGCATTTTCTTCCGAAGCGGCCAGGCAATACGCATTCAGGAAAATCAGGAAACTGTCTGAGGATTGGCTCATGCCCTTCGCCTGCTGAAACAGAATCGGCGCTTTTCGGCTCAGTTTAATGGAGCCGGGTAGGATACCTTTGTGCTTGAGGCCACGCCGGACGGCTTTGTGCATGAAATCTAAAATCTGGTCGAGTCGCTGATTGACTTCAGCGCGACTTCGGTTGGTCAATGCCATTTCATTGGCCATCAATACTTCATCCAGCGAAATATTATTGAGTTTAAGATGGGCTTTCAACTCGGTCATTGACCCATACGGATAGGGTACCGACAGACTTCCAGGAACCACTTCCGGCTCACCCTTCCGAATAATGAATCCACCCCCCACCGAATAATATTCTTCCGAATACAGTGTCTGCTCACCGGCTGCGAGACGTAGCACCATCGTGTTGTGATACGGCGAATCATAACGAACCCGCTCAAAATGAATATGTTGAGGACCAACGTCAATGGTTCGCTCACCTATAGGGACGGGATAAAGCACCGACGGATCGCGCAATAATTTCAGCATCGCGTCGGGGTCCGTCGTTTCAGGTTGCCAGCCAATCAGCCCGGCTATTACCGCCCGATCGGTGCCGTGGCCTTTGCCCGTTGCACTCAATGAGCCATATAGATGGATGTGAATGGCATCGGCTTGTTGTTGCATGCCAACAGGCAAGTTTGCCAACCGTTGCCGAAAGTCGAAGGCCGCTTTCATTGGTCCAATCGTATGCGAACTCGATGGCCCCGGCCCGACTTTAAACAGGTCAAATACGGACGTAGTAATAGGGGAGGAAGTCATGTTGATGAAGGCGTTTTTTGGTTTACCATATTTGATTCTTGGTAGGCTGACGCAAGAACTTGTGACGCCGTTCTGCCGGTGCGGTCAGCCTGCCAAAAACCGAATACGGTAAACTAATAATTTATCGGTCTAAGCTCCGAATCTGAGCAAGATACTCAGTTGGTAGCAGTATCCGCTGCACGACCGACCGTAAACCCAGTCGGTTGAAGGTCGAATACAGGCCAATGGTATAAACCAGTGGTGTTTTCCAGGGTAAACCCAATAGCTGACTCACCTGTTCTGGGACTAATATCGACTGTACCTGCCGGAGCAGATCATACCGCCAGTTGCCCAATTGCTCCCGATAACGCTGAAAGAGCTTATCGGTAAATTCACTACGTATCAAATCCCGGTTTAAGTGCGCTTCCCTATCAACTTTCCAGTCAGCATACGTATTTGGCAGACCGGGAACGTGCATGCCTGCGCCCACTTCCCGGAACGTACTGAATAACTCTTCGCGCTCGGGATCGGTAAGGGGTCGGTGCAGGGTTTCGTAAGCTCGTTGCGAGTAGTCGATTAGCATGTAAAGTACATCGCGGTAGGCCCAATCGGGAATCTGGTAGCCTCGTTTTTGCTCTACACCCCCATGAATAGCGCCCATGCGGGCAATCGTTTGACGCGCCTTTTCGTCCGTGGCAAACACAATCTCCTGGGCATAACGGACTGTCGAGAACAACCGGGCAATCGGGTCGGCGGGCAATTTGCCCGTATAAAACAGCCAGTCGACGGCCCGGTTCAGAGCGAACTCCGCTGCCGATCCGGCAAACACTAACAGAATTACATCGGCATCGCCCCAAATCTGGCGGACGATAGAGCCGGGTTTAACAAAGAAAGTCATTTGCGATTGCTGGCACGAGCCGTCGCCACACGGGTGGCCCTGTCGTGCCTTTAGTAGATAGCCTGCATTCGCTGGCGCGTATGATTCAACTGTCCAGTGCACCAGTCATTGCACAACAATAAGACAACGAATTGAACCGGTCAGTTCTTTTCAAAAGGGTCTTTTTAATCGCTCAGCCTATAGCTCAATAGTATCGGCAATGAGCTGGCAGCTTGCTGGGAAATTTCTGAATAAATACATTGTTCACTGCATCTGGTGAGGACGTGAGTTGTTGGGATGAATGGCCTAAGTCCTTGGGAATATTATAAAATATTGATTAATCAAGAATAAGTTGAATGATTAATAAGGGATAAATATACATTTATAAGATTTTGGCAAACTAAATAAAGGCAATATTTATATTAGGTAGATGGATATTTTTAGAGATAATATATTGACTTTGCCGATAATGTAATAATTTTACGGCCTTAATTAAAAATTGATTAAAGGCACTTTATCAGAAACACTTCATGAGAAAAATTTTATTCAACAGTTGGTTACTGACTATGCTGTTTTGTTTGCCTGTGCTGGCACAGGATGTTGCGGTGAGTGGCCGTGTTACGTCGTCAGAAGATGCCGCCGGATTGCCAGGTGTAAGTGTCCAGCTTAAAGGGACAACCCGTGGTACCACCACCGACGCTGATGGCAACTATCGTATCAGCGTTCCGGCCAGTGGCCATTTGGTATTCAGTTTTATCGGGTTTGCATCGCAGGATATTGCCGTTGGTAATAAGTCATCTATTACGGTAAGCCTGGTGCCCGACGCAGCTAATCTGGATGAGGTAATTGTTACTACGTTTGGTACGGCCAAACGGACCTCGTTTACGGGGTCGGCGGGTACGCTTTCCCCCGAGCAAATTCTAAAGCGTCCGGTCAGCAACCTGGGTCAGGCACTTTCCGGGGCCATATCAGGTGTTCAGACAACGGCCGGTACGGGACAACCCGGTGCGGCTCCGGATATTCGTATTCGCGGATTCGGGTCAATTTCTTCGGGAAACGATCCGCTGTATGTGGTCGACGGAATTCCTTATTCGGGGAATATTTCCAACATAAGCCCATCTGACATTGAAAGTGTTTCGGTCCTGAAAGATGCGGCCTCAACGGCACTCTATGGTTCCCGGGCCGCCAATGGCGTGGTGGTTGTCACAACGAAAAAGGGCCAGAAGGACCGTAGCACCATTAATGTCCGCTATACAAAAGGATTAAGTACACGGGGCTTGCCCGAGTATGACCGCGTAGGCGTAGGCGAATATTACCCATTGATGTGGGAAACGTATCGGAACAGCATTGCCTACCGGGCCACCAATCCCGTAGCGCTGGCAACGGCTAATGCAGATGCTACCGCCCGATTGATCAGCCTGGTGGGCTATAACGCCTATAACGTACCGGATAACCAGGTCGTAGATGTGAATGGCCAAATGAATCCGAATGCCCAGTTGAGGTTTTCGCCTGAGTCGCTGGACTGGGAGAAGCCGATCATGCGGCAGGGCAACCGGGACGAACTGAACGTAAGCTTTGCGGGCGGACAGAACAAATCCGATTATTTCCTGTCACTGTCGTATCTGAACGATAAAGGGTATCTGATTCGCTCCGATTTCGAACGTATCACGGGTCGACTCAATATCAACTCGCAGATAAAACCCTGGTTTAAGACAGGGGCTAATCTAGCCTTAACCTTAAACAAGTCGAATCAGGCCGATGCGGGTGGAACAGGAGGAAGCACTACGTTTGTCAACCCCTTCTTTTTCTCGCGTAACATCGGGCCAATTTATCCGGTCTACGCCTACGATCCGGCTAACCCAGGTCAGTTTCTGACCTTGCCTAACGGCGACAGACGTTGGGATTACGGTAACCTGACGTCTTTGGGACTGCCAGCCCGTCCTCAGTTCGGTGGACGCCATTCGGTGGCCGAAACGGTGCTGAATCAGAACTACCTCCGGCGGAATGTGGTCAGTGCCCGTGGCTACGCAGAGGTTTCGTTCCTGAAGGATTTTAAATTCACCGCGAATATTGGTACTGACCTTACGACCATTAATACGTATACCTACGGAAACCCTGAAATTGGTGACGGCGCTCCGGCAGGTCGTGCTACGCATGAATTTCAAAATATCAATAGCTACAACCTCAACCAGTTGCTGAATTACAACAAGTCGTTTGGTAAGAACAGCTTTGATGTGTTGCTGGGTCATGAAAACTTCCAGGTGGGCGACAATAACCTGACGGGTTCCCGTTCGCAACAAATCGTGGATGGCAACTACGAACTGGTTAATTTCACCACCACCACAAACCTGTCTTCGGTCGCTTTCCAGCGCCGGGTGGAAGGGTATTTTGCCCGGGTCAATTACGATTACGATCAGAAATACTTTCTTTCGGGATCGGTTCGGCGGGATGGCTCCAGTAAATTTTATCAGGATGTACGCTGGGGAAATTTCTATTCGGTCAGTGGGGCCTGGCGTATAGACCAGGAGGAATTCCTGCGATCAATTCCTACGATCAATGCACTGAAACTGCGGGCGTCGTATGGTCAGACCGGGAACGATGGCGGTGGCAATACGGGTCAGGATGCGCAGGACAACACGATTAGCTACTACGCCTGGCAGGCACTTTATGGACTGGGTGGCTGGAACAATGCATCAGAAGCTGGAATTTTGCAAACGAGCCTGGGTAACCGGAATCTGGCGTGGGAGTCGAGCAATGCGTTTGACGTAGCACTTGAGTTCAGCCTGTTTAAGGGCCGTGTATCGGGTACGGTTGAGTACTTCGATCGGCGGTCTTCCAACCTGATTTTCGCCGTTCCCCTGCCGTTGTCAGATGGTATATCGACCGTTACCCGGAATATTGGAACGATGTACAACCGGGGTGTTGAGATCGAACTGGGTATCGAGCCGATTCGCACGAAGGACTTCACCTGGCGTCTTGATCTGAATGCAACCAAGATCAAGAACAACATCACGAAGATGCCGGATGAGAATCCTGAAATTATATCTTCTAGCGACAATACCAAGAAACTGGCTGTTGGCCACTCTATCTACGATTACTGGCTGCGGGAGTTCAGAGGAGTTAATCCCGCCAACGGTGAGGTTGAATACCGGGCAGCTAGTTATATCGCCACTAACTCTCGTATCACCGAAGCGGGCGATACGCTTACAAGTAATGTTAACAACGCCCGGTACCACTACAGTGGAAGCTCCGTGCCAGCTATGTCAGGTGGCTTTACCAATACGTTCCGTTACAAGGGACTATCGCTTTCGGCGCTGTTCGTATACCAGCTAGGCGGAAAAACATACGACGCGGCCTATGCTGCCCTGATGAGTTCGGGTGGATATGGTAGCGCTAAATCGACAGATATCCTGAGACGGTGGCGGAACCCCGGTGATATTACCGATGTGCCCCGTATGGATGCCGCCCGTACCTCAGATTTTGATGCCCAGTCGGACCGGTGGCTGATCGATGCCAGCTACATGAACCTTCGTTCAGTAACGCTTTCGTATACGATTCCCAACGTACTGGCGCGTAAATTATTCCTGGAGAATGCCCAGGTGTATGTGAGTGGCGAAAACCTCCTCATCCTGTCGGGTCGGAAAGGAATGAACGTACAACAACAATTCAATGGCGTAACCGGCAATGTATTCAGTCCAGCCAAGAGCCTGGTACTGGGTGTTTCGTTTACACTTTAAGCTTTAAAGAACTCATGAAAAAAAGATATTTGACGCTGGTAATGGCGCTGGGCCTGTTGGCAACGGCCTGCGAAAAAGAATACCTGGAAACGTCACCGACTAACAATATTGATGCAGCGGCCGCCTTCTCGACCACTAAAAATGCAACTGCTGCCATCAATGGTATATACAGGGCCATGGTCGTACGGTATTTAAGTTCACAGGGCCATTTCGGGCATCCTGCCATGATGATCATTCTGGACGTTATGGGTGAGGATGTGCAGATCAATAATACGTCAAACACCTGGCATCTTCCCGAAATACGCTGGCAGGCGCACCGGTCGGAGACAGCCGTAGGCGACCAGTTGGCCTATGAACTCTATTACCGACTGATCGGGAATGCCAACATCGCTATTGCTAATATCGATGCGGCTGCTGGTGCACAGTCGGAGCGGAACCAGGTTAAAGGCGAAGCGCTGGGGATTCGGGCTTTTTCGTACTTCAACCTGGTTCAACTCTACGGGAAGCGCTATGATGCTGCGGCCAAGCCCAATAGTCAACTTGGGGTGCCGCTTGTATTGACGCCGACAACCGAAGGAATGCCCCGAGCAACAGTTGAGGAAATCTACACTCAGATCAATAAGGACCTGGTCGATGCAGCTGCCCTTCTGACCTCGACCCGTAGCTATAAGTCGCACATCAACCTAGAAGTGATAAAAGGATTTCAGGCGCGGGTGGCGTTAACCCAGCAGAACTGGGCCGATGCCGCCAAGTTTGCCGCTGATGCGCGTAAGCCCTATACGCTCATGAGTGTAGCGCAGTATCAGGAAGGATTTTCGGATATCAGCAATCCCGAATGGATGTGGGGATTTGATCACGTGGAAGATCAGTCGGAGTTCTTTGGCGCGTTTCACTCGTACATCTCCAGCAACTATAATTCCACAAACATTCGTGTAGACCCGAAACAGATCAATAGTGCGCTTTATGACCAGATTCCAGCTACGGACGTGCGCTCGAAGATGTGGGTTAAAACGCCAACGACGACCAACTCTGTAGTACCGACGGGTGGTATTCGGGTCCCTTACTTAAATCAGAAATTCCGGCTGCCGGGTACACCGTCCACCAGTGCTATGGGCGATATTCCCTATATGCGTGCTGCCGAAATGTACCTGATCGAAGCAGAAGCGCAGGCACGTCAGGGAAATGCCACGGCCGCGGCCACGGTGTTATTCGATCTGGTGAGCAAGCGTGACCCTTCCTATAAACTGTCTACCAAAACGGGTACGGCTTTGACGGATGAGATTATGTTCAATCGGCGGGTTGAATTATGGGGCGAAGGCGTTCGGTTTACGGACCTGAAGCGACTGAATCTACCCCTGAATCGAAACAATACCAACGCCAACTCTGCTGTAGTGGTACTCTTCGACGTACCTGCCGGCGATAAACAGTGGGAGTTTTTGATTCCACGAAGGGAGCTAAACGCGAACAAGGCAATCGTCCAGAATCCGCTGTAAGAATCTCTTGATAGGTTTGCCAAACGCGCTCGATGGAATAGTCTGTCGAGCGCGTTTTTGTTGCCGTAGAACGCCAATTCGTGCCAGTCTTTCGAATTTACTGTTTACGTCAGCAAGCTTATGCTCGTTGGAAGCCCATTTCCTTTTTTCTCGGAATTGTGAAGATCAACTAGTCGCTAACTGTATCGGCACAGGCAGACCGAATCCTTCGCGCAGGGCGACGCGGGCTGCGTGATAACCGCACATGCCGTGCACACCTCCGCCCGGTGGAGTAGACGATGAGCAGATAAAAATGCCCGGTGCCGAGGTTTTGTAGGGCGATAAGCTAACCACCGGCCGGGTGTACAATTGCCCGATGTCAATAATGCCGCCGTTGATGTCGCCACCGATATAGTTCGGATTGTAGGCTTCCATCTGAGTCGTGTTCATCGTATGACGATCCAGAATCCGGTCGCGAAAACCCGGGGCAAATCGCTCCACCTGCTGCTCAATGATCTCGGTTCGGTCGAGAGTCGAGCCATTTGGTACGTGGCAGTACGCCCAGGCAGTCTGCTTGCCTTCGGGCGCTCGGGTAATGTCAAAAAGGCTCTGTTGAGCCAGCAAAATGTACGGCCGGTCGGGATGTTTGCCGTCTGACGTCGCCTGTTCGGCTTCGGCAATTTCTTCGAACGTACCGCCCAGATGAACCGTCCCCGCCTGTTGGGCTTCAGGCGCGGTGAACGGAATGGGTCCGTCTAGCGCCCAGTCGATTTTAAAGACGCCCATGCCATAGCGATAGTTTTCTAACTGCTTGCGATAAATGGTCGAAAACCGATCTCCGGCAATGCTGAGTAACTGTTTCGGCGTAACATCGAACAAGACAACCCGCGTCGACGGAATGTCTTTCATCGATTTTACCAACGTATTGGTTTCGATTTTCCCGCCAATCGAACGGAAATAAGACGCCAGTGCATTCGCAATCGACTGGGAACCCCCTTTTGGAATCGGCCAACTGTAGAGATGTCCGGCCGTCATGAGTACCATGGCAATAGCCGCCGTGGTCAGGTTACTCAATGGCTGGATGGCGTGCGCGGCCATGCCTGCCAGCAATCCCCGCGCTTCCTTTGTCTTGAATCGCTTCACGAGTTGCGTAGCGGGCAAAAGCGCATCCAGCCCAAAACTGGCCATGTTGATTGGATGCTTCGGAAAACGGAGTGGTCCCAGAATATCAGGCGCCATCGACGGCCAGTTTCGCACAACGGGTTCCAGCAGATTCCGATACGTCTGTTCATCAATTCCCAGAGATTGGGCTGTCTCCGTTATCGAACGCTGTAGCGCAGCGGCAGTGCCACCATCAAACGGATGGGCGGCAGGTATCGGTGGTTCAATAAATTCCAGCCCATGTTCAGCGAGAGGTAAGGTTCGGAAAAAAGGCGAACCGACTGCCAATGGATGAATGGCCGAACAAATATCGTGCACAAAGCCGGGTTGCATGAGTTCGGCCGAGCGGAGGCCACCGCCAATGGTATCCTTCGCTTCCAGCACAAGGACCGACAAGCCAGCCCGTTGCATGGTGATGGCCGCACTCAGTCCGTTAGGCCCGGAGCCAACGACTACCGCATCGTAGTCTCGTTTGCCTGTTATTATTTCCATGTTTCAGGTCGGTGTAGCACGCGGCCGTCGCGTTTGATTTGCCAGGCCGTTATCGGGTTCAGGTGATAGCCGCCCATGTCGGGACCACGCGCTTCCAGCAACTGGCCAATAGTGGGTTGAATGTAACCCGTTTCGTCCGTAACGCGGCTCATAATTTCAGTTTCGTCCCCTTTCCACTGCCATAAATAACGAAAAGCCGTGTGCGCTTTATCTAAAATCGGGTCCTGCAACGTAGCAGAATGCCAGCTTTTACCCGCATCGGTACTTACATCAACCCGACTGACTTTCCCGCGTCCACTCCAGGCCAGCCCCCGTATCTCGATCCAGCCCGGTTGTACGGGGTTGGGGTAGGCCGGGAACGTAATGATTGAACGAGCGTCGATATCGAAACTGAACTGCCGGAATTTGCCCGGGCCGCGTTCGGTGTCTTTAATTGGCTCGGTGTATTTCGAGGTTTCTTCGCGGGTCATGTAGGGTTGATCCGACAGTTCAAGTCGCCGGAGCCATTTTACATTGGTGTTCCCTTCCCAACCCGGCAAAAACAAACGAACCGGATAGCCCTGCTCGGGACGTAGTGCCTCGCCGTTTTGGGCATAGGCGATGATGGCGTCGTCCCAGCCTTTTCTGATCGGAATACTACGTGTCATAACGGCCGCATCACCCCCTTCGGCAAGAAACCACGTAGCAACTGGTCTCACACCCACCTCCCGGAACAGCGTCGACAGCTTGACGCCCGTCCATTCGCTCTGGCTGGTCAGCCCGCAAATATCCTGCGGGCTAAGCGTTTCTTTTCCGGTACGAAAATTTCCGGAACATTCCAGAAAGGCGATGCGCGATACCGACGGAAAACGCTTTAAATCGGCCAGGTTGAACACCATTGGTTTCTCCACCATACCATGAATGAGCAATTCATGTTTGGCGGGATCAATGGCAGGGACGCCGTTATGGTGCCGTTCAAAATGCAGGTCCGACGGCGTCAACATGCCGTAGAGATCCTGCAAAGGGGTTCGGGAGGAAATATCGGACGGTTTCTTGGCTGCTTTCTCGAATAACGACCTCGTGCCGCGTTCGCCGGGTGGAACGCCTGGTCGTTTAGTTGGATCGTCGGCCGGAAAACTGGTTCCTGAAATACCAATCTGTACAGCTTTGGCGAATGACGTTTGGACGACAGCCACCGCAGCGGTTGCAGCTCCACCCAACAACGTCCGGCGACTGAGCTTTTTCGGTGTGGGCATGTTTGTCACCTGATTATCTGTTGATTTCATCGTTACCGGATTTCGGGACCACCGCGCCGGTCGTCGGGGAGGAATAAATTTTTGGCAGGCATGACGACCTTCGGCAATGTTTGAGCATTGATCACGGCTTTATCATTAATAATGTGACTGGCGTTGAGTAGAAATGCGGTCAGATTATAGACCTCCTCATTCGTGAGCGAACCCGGCTGGTTGAACGGCATAGCCCGCCGGATGTAATCAAAGACCGTAGTAGCGTAGGGCCAATAATTGCCAATAGTCTTCTCCGCTCGCTTACCCGACGCGGCTCCGCTCGTAACCAGCGTACCGCCAGGCCCACCACCACCGTCTGTGCCATGACAAGCTGCGCATTTCAGTGTAAAAATAGCTTTCCCAGCCGTAGCCGTTCCCGACCCGGCAGGTAGTCCTTTTCCATCGGGTCGTATGTCGATATCCAGCAGGGCAATCTCTGCTTGCGTCGCCGGCCGACCCAGACCAAAGCTGGCGGGCCAGGGTAACGTATCGACTCTACCTATGGCTGACCGCTCTTGTCCATTTGCCCGATAACCGCTATCAAGTGTTAAGAGCAAAAACGCTCCTACCAGGCAAGCGCCATACCTCGATTTCTTCATTCGTTGATTTTTTAAGTAACGACACTCTTGTTTTGGCAAAATCTACCCCACCCCCGGCCCCTCCCCTTTAACTAAGAGGAGGGGTGACTTGCGGATATTAGCTAGTGCTAGTAGCCCCTCCCGTGTTTTTCAGGGGAGGGGTAATTTATGAACGCTATCTTAATGATCGCCATACCGTTTTTCGCCGGCTGCAACGGCGACGGCCAGTTTATTCTCTTTGGGCGGTGTTGGGCAGGTAGCATAAGGTGTAAAAGCACAGGGCGGATTCGTTGCTTTGTTAAAATCCAGATACGTATATCCATCAGCGTCGGGGCCGGGCGCATCCAGGAATCGGCCACCGCCATAGGTTTCGTGTTTGTTGGTTTGATCGGCGAAAACAAAATGCAGGTGCTCAACGGTGCCGGTAGCGTCTAAGCTGTATTCTTTACCGTTCACTATAAACAACAATCTGCCAGGCGAATCCTGCTCGCTCACGCGCCCTGTGATGTCCGTAATCGCGATTTTTTTGCCAGCCGTCGGGATGAACTTAGCTTTGATCCGCCAATCGGTGCTGATTGGGTACGTATCAATTCCCTTGAACTCTTTCAAATAGGGGCTTTCCAGATCGCGCAGACGAACGGCGTATTTATCACCCCGCTGAATGACAAACCAGCGCAGCGATTTATGCTTGAGAACGAGCGGTTTTCCGGTATAGGGGAAAATATTCAGCTTCGTTACGGGTTTGTCGCCTTCATAAACCTGCGCTCCGGCACTGGTTTCAAGGGTGACTCTGCCCTTATTGAGGATGAATTTTCCTAATTGGGCATCGCTGTGATCGGATGGAAACACGATGGTGTTCTTGTCACTGCCTCCGAACGTATTGGCCCCTTCGTTCAGCCAGAACAGACCAGCCAGATTTAGCCAGCCATCTTCTTGCTTCAAGGCTTCTACTCGTTTTTCATGCCAGCTTTTGATTTCTTCTTCGTACCCGTTATCTGGTCTGAACGCCAGGATGGAACTGAGCAAAAGGAGGAAGAACCAGTAGGTTGATTGCGTTTTCATGAGCTTATGTTTAACTAGTTGAAACGATTTTATTTGTCACTAAAAGTTTTTGAACACAGAGGCACAAAGAACACAGAGGTTTAAATGATTACTAATCAGCTATTTGAAACTCTGTGTTCTTTGTGCCTCTGTGTTTAATAAATTTTTTACTACAGAGGAAACAAGTATTTATCTCCGTGTTGAGTGATCGCCTTGACGCGGGTTGCGTAGTCATTGGCTTTCGTCAGATCGCCTTTTTGTTTGTAGACCGTATACAGTCCCCAGTAGGCATTGGCCGAATTAGGGTGTCGTTCCAGCAGGGCTGTGTAGGCCGCAATCGCTTTGTCATACTTTCCCGCTTTCAGATGGGCTTCGGCCAGGCTAATCAGCACCGGACGGGCATAGGTTGGCGGTTCGCTATAGCCGAGTTCATCCTCCTTTTTCTTCGCTTTTTCCAGCAGGGCAATCGCTTCGGCGTATCTATTCTCGGCGCTTTTGATAACGCCCTGCAATTCCAGCGACGCTACGTTTAAATCGCTGATTCGCCGGGTCGAAATCACCTCGTCCAACGATAGCTGGTTACTGTTCCGCCAAAGCGACGCGTCGAGGGCATCGGCCTGTTTTTTAGCCTCGCCCAGCTTATTTTTTCGGACGGCATCCATGCCCGAAGCGAAATAGAAAAGTCCATCTTTGTAGGCCATTGCTTTGGTCGAGTACAGGCTGTCCTTGTCCAGTTGAATGGCCGCCAGTCGAGTGGCCGCTTTGTCGTAAAACCCGAAGCACAATTCCATTTTGACGGGCGCAATGACACCCTGATAGAAAAAACGGCCTTCGTATTTCTGCTTCCGCTCTTTGGTGGCAGGCATGTTTTTTAACTTCTCGGCGTAGTATAAAGCCGTCGCGTACCGACCATCTTCGGCACAATTGGAGAGCAAGTAATTGATGTTGTGGATGTAGTTCCAGGCATCTACCTCTGGAATGTGTTGCTTTTTCATGTAGGCCGAATCCACCGCCAGCGAGGCCGTAAAGGCGTCATAGGCTTTTTTGTAATCGCCCACTTTGTAATAAATATGACCAGGCATGTGAACCATGTGCCCCGAAGCAGGGGCCAGCTTCGGTAGGAGTTCCGAACTTTTTAGCGCCCGTTCCGGACAGCAGTTTTCCATCAAATGAATCCAGTAATGATGCACGGCGGCATTATTGGGATGGGTCTTTAGCAAATCACGTAGCAAATACTCGGAGTAAAGCTGACCTTCGCGCGGGTTCATCGCGGCATCGTAACCGCCCATTTTACTCAGGGCCAGAAACAGCTTTGCATCAACATCTTCGGGGTATTTGTGAATGATTAGTTCGAGTTTCTTCTGGTAGCCCGATTTTCCGTTTTCGCTATCGGCATCACGTACTAAAATGCCTTCGGCGTAGAGTTTTTCGTGGTCAGACGCTACGTTTTTCAGGGCCTTCAACTTCCTGATCGCCAGTTTTTTGTCAGCCTCAAAATCGGTGCCCTCAATAGACCCAATAGCACTGCATAACCCCCAATACGGCATGATTGCCGTTGAGTCGTGACGGATGGCTTCTTTGAACGCACGATACGCTTCAAAATCCCAAAAGCAGTGCAATAGGGATACTCCCTGGCTAAAAAAACGCTGCGTTTGCGGTGATGCCGTCTTTATTTGTAGCTCGGACGTACCGATTCCGGGGATCAATTCGGGTGCGGGCAGGTTATGCACAAAAACCGTTTCCTTTCGGTAATCCTGGATATGGTTCAAATGATCATGACTTTCGCCATCGTGCGCTTCGTGCTGATGCTCCGCTTGCCGAACGCGCTGCCCCAGGGCACTACAGGCGAGCAGACAGAATACTAAAAGGTGAAGTTTCATAGAATCCACAGAATCAAATCGGAACTAGCTCAGCAGTAATTTATTGGTTGTGATCTCCGTATTCGGCAGCGGGAAAATGTAGTTGGCCTGCGACGGCAACACAGCGGGTGCACTGTTGGAACTGCTCGATTTGGCCGGCAGCGGCAGCAGATTACGTAGCAGATCATTGGATCGGAAGCCTTCGCCAAGCAATTCGATGCGTCGCTCATTCAGAATGGTATTGATCAGGGCGGCCTGTGTGCCGGTCGCGGTTGCCGGGAACGCATAACTGGCATCCGACCGATTTCGAACGGCTTTCAGCAGGTTGATGGCGGTTGGCAAGTCACCCGTTTGGGCTGCGGCTTCGGCATAATTCAACAACACTTCCGAATAACGGAGAATGGGCAGGTAATCCAGAAATGGCGATGGCTTATTGTATTTCGTCAGGAATTGCACCCCTGATGCCGTGCGCGCAAACGTCCGTCTCAAATCGGTCGATTTCCATTCCGGATCGCCCCAAATGCCCGTTGGATTCAGATTGTATTCCGAATTGGCGTTGAACACGTACGGGAAAGACGACTGCCCACCAACGTTGTCCAGCTCGGTCATCGGCACCGACAGAACTGACTCGGTGCTGGTGTAGTTGGTCGTGAAAATCTCGACGATATTCTGCAACTTGTGATTCACACCCGTAGCCGCCGAATAGGGAGCGCTTGCCGAAACAATTTTCTTTGCTTCCTCAATTACTTTTGCCCAGTTACCGCTGTTTAAATACACACGAGTTTTTAGGGCAATCGCCGTGTTTCGGTGCGCCCGCGTTGTGTTGAGTAGCGCACTTGAATACGCAAGCGGAAGGTCGGCCTCAGCTTCATTCAGATCTTTCAAAATCTGGGTGTACACTTCGTCGACGGTGCTCCGTTTCAGGTCGTTATTTGCCGTTGTGGTTTCGGCCTGCAAACGTAGTGGCAAACCCGGCGAAGCCCCTTTGTTCTCGTTGTAAGGCCGGGCGTAGAGCGTTACAAGGCTGTAATAGCTGAGCGCCCGCAGGAATTTCGCTTCGGCCGTATACTGCCTGGCCAACGTAGCATCGACCTTCCCCGGATTGTCGGCCAGCCCTTTAATCAGGATGTTCGCGTTGTTAATAGCGGCATAGCCGGCGGCCCAGAAACCAGCCACAAAGTTCGAGCCGGAGTTCAGTGTCTGGTTCCAGGCTTCGTAGGCCGTGAACGTATTGCTCGTCCGGTTGATGAACTCTTCCCCGCGCGCTTCCGAATACGTGTAGTAGTTGCCTCCGTAAAAATTGGCGTTCTTGACCGCTTTATAAACGCCATTGACCAGACCCAGAATCCGGTCGGGCGTCTCGAATGCATTCGTGCCACTCACGGATGTTTCGGGCGTTGGGTTGAGCAATTCGGTATCGTTGCAGGCGGATAGCGACAGAAACAGGCTCAGACCGAGAAAATGGCCAAACCGACGTACTGATATAGACGAATTAGATGGTTTCATGCTGTAATTTTTTTATGATTTCTAGAATCGTTGGATGGGCTTTGCGAATGCGACATACTGATTAAAAGCCCACGTTAAGACCGAACGTAATGGTGCGGGCCTGGCCTACGGAGTTCTTTTCAATGCCGGGCGTCGTATTTGAGTTGCCGTTTACCGACGACTCAGGATCGGTGCCGGAGTAGGGCGTGATCAAAAAGAGATTGGACCCCTGCGCATACACCCGAACCGAACTGAGTCCGATTTTGCTGAACAACGTAGTAGGCAGCCGGTAGCCAATCGATGCGTTTTGCAGCCGTAGGAAATCGGCTTTTTCGGCGTTGGTCGATACCGGAAACGACGATCCGGTCGATAGCTGGTCGTTGTAAATCAGTCGCGGTACGTCAGTGATGTCGCCCGGTTTTTGCCAGCGGGTCAATACTTCGGTCGAGTTGTTGTAGGCCCGTTGGTCGAGCAGCGTCGCGCGGGTACCGTTCATGACCAGGTTGCCGCCCGAATAGGTCAGATTAACACTCAGATCAAAGTTTTTGTACCTGACATTATTGACCAGACCACCGTACCACCTGGGGAGGGCGTTACCAATCAGATAATAATCGGCACCGGTAATGGCAGCGGCTGTTTTACCATCCAGATACGTCCACTGACTTTCACCGGGTGCTACTACCTGGCTATACTGCACTTTCTCATCTTTGCCATTAATGAAAATCCGGCGGCCATTGTCGGGGTTGACACCCGCTGTTTTAGCGCCATACAGACTACCCACCGAATAGCCGACGCGGGTAACGTTTGTGGTTTCGTACGATACGTGAGTCGTACCCACAATGTCGGTATTGCCGTCGGCCAGTGCCGTTACTTTGTTGTTCAGATTGGTGTAGTTGAAGGCCGCATTCCATGAAAAATCACCTTTGCGCAGAATTGTTGCATTGATACCCAGTTCAATACCCCGATTGTACATCGACCCAACGTTGCCCAGAATTGAATTGCCGGGAATGCCTTTCGATACAGCTTGCGGGGCGCTGAGAATCAGGCCGTTTACATTGTTGTTGAAATACGTTACGTCCACCTGAATCCGGTCGTTCAGGAAGCCCAGATCGGCCCCGATGTTGGTTTGCTCACTGGTTTCCCAACCCAGATTCTGATTGCCCGCCTGCGAAATCGCCCAGGTTGGCGCGTTGCCATACAGCGAACCGCTGTACAACTCCAGCGAGCTGTATGAATCGCTCAGGTTACCGTTCCCAACGCGGCCCCAACTCGCCCGGAGTTTAATGTTGGTGAGAGTCGAAGCAAGCCGGGAGTTCTTGTAAAAAGGTTCTTCGCCCAGCGCCCAGCCGCCCGATACACCACCGAAATTGCCGTATTTTTTACCCGTTCCGAGTGCTGAATTACCATCCCGTCGGAAATTGACCGTTACGAAGTATTTCTTATTCAAGTCGTAGTTCAGCCGGGAGAAGAATGACAGGTAAGCCCGCTCACTCAGGTCATTGCCTGAGGCCGTGATGGCACCCCAGTTACCCTGATAATTGTCAAAAAATGGATCGGCGGTTTGCGTGCGAGTAGCGCCCCAAGCCGAGTTATTGAATTTTTGGACATCATAGCCCGCCAGTACCGACACTGCATGTTTGGTTGCAAATGTCTCTTTGTAGGAAAGTGTATTGGTCCAGTTCCAGTTGTCCCGAATGGCCGAAACATTGGTTACAGACCCCTTGGTCGAGTAGCCGTCGCCCTGGATGGCACTATTGAAGCTAACATTGTCGGTACGCAGCCGGTCGATGGCGTAGGTCGTCGCAAAATCCAGATTCTTCAGCAGCTTTGCCGTAGCTCCGAAACTGGCAATGATACGGTCGTTACCCGATGTAAATCGGTTTTGATCTAACAAAGCTACCGGATTGCCGAAGTTGCTAACGACCAGGTTATTGCCCATGCCAATGGTATTCGGGTTCGTCTTGCTGATGTTGTAGCTGCCGTCGGCGTTATAGGCTGGTACGTTAGGCGGAAGTGCTATAGACAGCCGGGCCGCACCGACCAGAAAAAAGTTTGAGCCGGGCAGTGAACCCGCATACGGAGACTGGTTGTCGCTTGTGTTGTAGGAAACACTTCCCCGCAGTTTCAGCCAGGTCGTTACCTCCTGATCGATGTTAAAGCGTGCGGCTTTTCGTTTAAATTCATTCGCCACCAGGAAGCCTTTCTGGTCGGTGTAGTTGGCTGAAAAATAGTACGTTGTCGATTGAGTGCCTCCCGATACGCTGATGTTGTGGCTTTGGGAAACGCCCGTGCGGTAGATATAATCGGACCATCTTGTGTTTATGGCTGACCCATCGGCATTGGTATTGGGGAAAAACAACGCCGAGGCTACGTTGTCATTAGTGGCGTTCCCTCCCAGGATTTTCGCATTTAAAACCGCTTCATTCTTGATCGAAATGAACTGTTCGGCATTCAATAGTTTCGGTAGACGAACTACTTCCGAGGCACCCACCCAGGTTTCGTAGGCGATACGTGGTTTGCCTGCTTTGCCTCGTTTGGTGGTAATGAGCAGTACGCCCGCAGCTGCACGGGAACCGTAAATGGATGTGGAAGCGGCATCTTTCAGTACGTCAATCGACTCAATATCTGCGGGGTTGATGTCGCCGAGCGGGTTGTTCGGGACGGCCGTACTGGCTGATACGTTGCCGGTATTGATCGGAATACCATCGACTACGACCAGCGGGTAGGAACTCAGGGAGATCGAGTTTACACCCCGAATTCGGATGACGGGCGGGTTGTTCAATACGCCGTTGGGTTGCGCGATACTAACGCCCGCAGCCCGGCCCTGCAACGCCTGATCGAAACTCTGAACCGGCTGTTCCTTGATCGCATCGCCGTTGACCCGTACCGCCGAACCCGTAAACTCGGCCTTCGTTTGCGTGCCATAGCCAACCACCATGACTTCGCTAAGTTGCCGGGTATCGGAACTGAGTGCTACGTCGAGGGTTGTCCGATTGTCGATGCTGATTTCCTGCGTCACAAACCCAATGGCGGAGATCGCCAGTTTTTTTGCACTTGGTGGCACCTGAATCGAGAACTTCCCATTGGCGTCCGTCTGGGCTCCCTGATTCGTTCCCGGTACGACAATATTGACACCGGGAATAGATTGGCCATCATCTTTGCCGGTAATGGTTCCGGTTATTACCCGGCTCTGTGCGAACGCCTGCGATGTAATAAATGCCAGTAACAGCAGGGTTTTCAGTACGTTATGTACCGGAATTTTCATAGAGGTTGTATTCATCTTTGTGTAGGTGGTTGTATGTAAATTGATGGTTTTGTTTTTTTTTGAGCTTACCCCACCCCCGGCCCCTCCCCTGAAAAACAGGGGAGGGGTGACTTGCAGATATTAGCCAGGCAGTGCTAGTAGCTCCTCCCATGTTTTCAGGGGCGGGGTTGCGACGGTTGGCCACTGCCGTGGTGTGAATTTGCTAATACGTTCCGGCATTGAGTGTGCTTTTCGAGAGGGCGTAAGGACGGTTTACGCGGTCCAGTACGACGTAAATGGAATCTTTATTTTCGTTGATGCCGGTGAGAATCACGTGAGAGCCATCGGTCGTTTGGTAGTTCAGGATCATATGGTTACGCTTCCCGTCTTCCTGTTTTATTTCCGATTTGATGCCTTTAAGACGTCGGGTTGTCAGAGCAATGGGCTCAATTTTTGGATATTCGGGACCGATGTTGGCCAAGGCCGCGGCTGGAATCCAGTTGGCTATTGAGGCATCGGGTTTTCGATTTTTGCCACCATGTTTCGACTTTTTACTGGCACCATCAAGGACTAAATCGGCCGATACGCGTTCTCCGCGCTCCGAAAATGGCTTGTACTTATCCTGTAAATACAGGACATTGTTCACCGTGTCGGCATCGTAATAAAACACCCGCTGACCACCGCCTACGCCCGTCAGCTCGAACGTTCGGTTGATGTCACGCATGGGTGAGCCGCCCCCGTTCGAGAGATCCAGCGGCACGGCACGGTTCACTTTAAACGTTAAGGTCGACCAGTTTTCGAACGTAGCTTCCTGCCACCGAACCGAATCAACAGGTGAGTAAGAGATTGATTTATTATTCAGCTTGAACTCTGTTACGTTGTAGTTGCCTCGTAGTTCGCGAATGCCTTTCTGTGCAGGCTGTTTATACGGATCGTAGCGGAAATTGACGTATTGAATCCAGAACAGGAGCACCAGGAAAATACCGATGGTAGCCGTTTTCAGCACGATTCGGCCTGCTTTCTGCCACGTTTTAGAAAACGATGGATAGTAATAGGTCGGAATCGTGAATTGCTCCCGAATCAGCAGATTGTAGAGGTCGCGGACATAGTAAATGAGCAGAAAACCCGCGAGCAATACGAAGTAGGAACTGTAGCCGTGGACACCGCCATCATAGGCGAAATTGACATAAACAATATCGGCCAGCGCCCCAAACAGCAGAACCGATCCCCAGAACGTAGTAGCCCGGAAAAATAGGAGTGCACCCGCCAGCACCTCAACGACACCGGCGAAAACTTCGTACCAGGGTACAATCCCGACCGAAAGCCAATAGATTTTCTGGGCGGTTAAATCGCCGAAGTTGGTGTTCAACAAGCCCAGCGATGGATAGGGTAGCTGTGTTGGTAGCAATTTGGTAAAGCCAAAGCCAATGATGCCAATGCCCGCCCGGTACCGAACAATGACCCGTAGCCAGTAATACAGCAGGTTATAGTTTTTAGGCGCTGATTTACGCCAGCGCACAACGCCTGTCCAGATCAATCCGCCGATGGTAGACAGGAGCAACAGGAAGAGCCATTCGCCGTAGCCCATCCAGGTTGGCCACCAGCTAACGCCACGGCCCAGGATGCTTGGTTGAAAGCGGGCGATGTCGTACAAGTCGCGGTAGTGCAAGTGCAACCAGTCGAGCGAGAACAGATTTTTATACCAACCCGCACTGGTTGGTATCGACATGGCAATGAAGAAGATAAACGCAATCCGGAAGGCAACTTTCTGGAAGTCAGTCCAGGATTTGGGCTCATTGGTTGGCGTTTCTCCGTTGGTCTGTGTCTCCGCAGATCGTGTTGAAGTTCTCAACGATTGGTTGCTTGTAATTTGATTCTCGATCAGTTCTTCGGGCGAAACCAGGCCTAAATCCAGACGTTCGGGGTTGATGTTCGGGAGTGTCATCGTTCAGCGTGATTAGAGTTTGAGCGTACCCCGACGACCAGCTTTAGCCGCTTCGTTCAGCAGGTATTTTTTGTCCAGTTTTTGCAGTACTACGTAGACTGAATCGCGGGTTTCGTTCAGTCCTGAGAGGATGATCCGGTGGTTGTTCGGGCGGTCGTAGTGTAACGTCAGCGTTTCCTGCTCATTAGGGTTACGGTTTTTAAGCGTCAGTACGTGCCGAACCGAATCAAGCTGATAGCTGTAATAATGTCGGCCTGCCGAACCCGATAATTCATACCGTCGGTTGGCATCATCCGCGTTGATCTGCTCGATATTCGTGGTTTCTAACCGTGCCGGGCGATTCGATTTAATGCTGATCGTATTCCAGTTCTCGAACACTACGTCCTGCCAGCGTTTAGAATCGGTTTTCGAGTAGGGGATCGTCTCACCCGCCAACGAAAACGCCTGTATATCGTATAAGCCGGCAGCACCGTTTAGAATTGGTTGATTTTGCGGAAATTGATACCCGCCAGTCTGGTAAGCTGCGTAAGTTTTATACCCATAGAGGAGAATCGCAAAAACGATAAAGGCACTCTTGAGGGCCAGCCGACCGTATCGCTGCCAGGGTTCGGTCAACACGAGCCGGAATCGATTGGGAACGGTGGGTTTTTCAAGCGAAACCAGCCGAAATAAGCGAATGGCATCGAAGGCAAATAAAAACAAAGCGAACGTAGTAAGCAGCAAACTGTAAATGTGCTCTCCGCCCTCGTAGGCCAGATTAGACACGAAAATGTTGCCCAAAAACGGGATGATAATCAACGTGCCGATGGTCGTCGTTCGACGGTTGAGCAGCAACAATCCGCCGAGAATCTCGATCAGCCCGAGGAAGGATTCGTAGGAAGGAACAATGCCTAAACTGAGTGAAAACAGTTTCCAGGCCGTGAAATCGCCGTAGGCTGTGTTGAGGTTGCTGATCGATGGGAGCGGAGCCTGTATTGGAAACAATTTGATGAACCCATAGGCAATGACACCGATAGCCAGCCGATACCGTAGCACGACCCGCAGCCAGTAGTGTAGCGCCGTGTACTCAGTCTGCTTTTGGTCGCGAATGGTCCAGACAACCGTACCAACCAACGCAATCAGCGCGACGATTACCCAGTTGACAAACGTATCGTCCGGGCCGAAAAAGTGGGGCGCATACCGTGCCAGATTGAACAAATCGCGGTAATAGAGCGGTCCCCAATTGATTGTGAATAGATCGCGGTAGAAGTGCCAGTCGAGCGGAACGGCCTGAATAAGGAAATAGATAAAGAAAAAGCGAAAGGCTATTTTCTCTACACTCGTCCACGCCGGCAACGAGCGAATCGTTTCGTTTTGTGATCTGGTTTTAAAAGGTTTAATATCAATAAAGTCCATAGATTTTATAGATTAATAAAGTTTAAAAGATGCTATTTTTGTGGGAAATGCATCATCAGTAATCTTCGAGATCCGTGCCACGGTTATAACCGTGGCACGGATGAATCATGGTAAAAGTCCGATTACTTAGCGAGTTCGGTTGTTCTCGGTGTCTGCGTTAGAATAACTTTACGCGCCTGTAAATCAAATTTTTGTCCTTTGCCAAGGAAATAGAACGGGCCACCCGTGCTGTTCTGGCCGGATGGATATTTTGTGCTGTTGGCGATCTGTCCAGCTTCGTAAATCGCTACGTATGAATTACCGATTACCTCGAACGTATTTTGTTGCACCACAATCGCGGTGCTTTCGTCAATGGCAATGCCGAGCAATTCGGGCCGGGCTTTTATGACGTCAATAAGGTCAAACTGGCGATTTCTGCGCAGAAAATGCTGGTCGATCGTTACGTTGTGGATGAAATCAAGCCCCTGCGTATGGTCACCAACCATGATCGAGTTGCCTTTGGTATCGCCCCGTACCATGAAGGAACCCTGAATCGTAGCCCCCGCCGATGTCCCGCCAATGACGCCACCCCGACTTAATACGGCACTGAATTCTTTTTGCGCCAATGTATTCAGGTACGAATCAGCCAGACGCCAGTGCCGACCCCCCACGAACCAGATGCCTGTGGCTTTACGGATCGGCGCTACAAACGATTCCTGATTGGCGACTTTAGGATCGCGGGTGTGCAGGACCGTAATGTTTTTAATGCCAAATCCCTGAAGCTGAACTTGTTCACGCGAAGGCCGACTGACTGACGAATCTTCGCCCGCTGTCGGAATCACAACGATGTTTGCATTAGCTGCACCACCAGCCAGTTCAATAAAACGGTTCCAGAGTTCTGGCCCCATAGCGCCACCGCCAACAATAACCAGGGCGCCTTTTTCGGGACCAACGGTCTTAGGCGTTTGGGCATTTGTTAGGCCGGTGACCAGTAATAAAAAGAGGATGGAGAGAACGAATTGCTTTTTCATTTCAGTAGTTTGATTTTAGTGCCATCGGGCGGTTGTTGCCTGACTGGTACTAAGTTAGGTCAATAGCCTGGATTTTGTGTCAACGCTTTGTCGGCTAAAATTTCGCTGTTCGGAATGGGTAGTACGTATTTGTTGACATCCGTAATGCCTAGTACAGCGGCAACCCGACCCGTGCGAATTAGATTAAACCAGCGGTCGGTTTCAAACGGGAACTCTACCTGGCGTTCGTTTTCAATAGCCAGCAACAGGGTCTCTTTGGTAGAGGCCTGCGAAAGCGCTACGCCAGCCCGATCACGAACAGCGTTTAGATCGGCAAGCGCCGTTGTTGTTTTCCCGAGCTGAGCGCGAGCCTCCGCCCGAATCAAATACAGTTCGGCGATACGTATCACATAGGCTGGATCGGTGCCGAGTGGTGTCCGGTAGTACAGTTTTCCGTACCATAGATTGCCCGGTGGCACCGTCTTCGCAATCAACTCTGAGCGATTGCCGCCCACCGTCGGGTCGTTCAGTAGCGTAACGAGCTTATCGTTGGGCGCCCACTCACGACGTCCGCTGAGCGCTGGCGGTAACCACCAGTTATAATGCCCATTTTTGAAGGAATTGGTATACGCAATCTCAAATACCGATTCCGTTGTGGCTACTGCATTGTTAGCGAAGAAGGCGTTGTAGGGCTTCGTCAGTTTGTAGCTGGCCGCATCGTCGATGAGTTTGCTGGCATAGGTTTCGGCTTGTTCCCATTCCTTCCGATACAAATGGTAGCGCGCCCGCAAGGCCCAGACGGTCTTCCGGGTGACTTTGTTCCGGTTTGTGGTATTGCCAAGCAGGGGTTCGGCCGCAGTCAGGTCTTTCAGCACCTGGGCATACGTATCATCCAGACTGCTACGTGTAATGCCGGTATTATCGGACGGTGTATGGGTTGCTTTCAGAATTAGCTGCACCCCACCCCAGCCGCGTGCCAGATCAAAATACGACAGGGCGCGAAGGGCATAGGCTTCCCCCTGAATCTGGTTTTTCCGATCGGCCGTCAGTTGTGGGTCCGATAACGTTGGTACGGTTTCCAGCAGATAATTGGCTTGCAGAATCGTCTTATAGATGGCACTCCAGGCCGAACCAACGTACCCATTGTCAGCCGTTAATTTCCGGGCGGTAATTTGTTGCGGGTCCGACTGCGAACCTGTCCACTGAATATCCCCACCTGACAGGTAGGATATAGCTGGGAAATTGGAACCGTAATAGCTATCGCTGCCCAGGCGATTGTATAAGCCATTCACGGCGGCTTCGGCTGTGCTGCCGTTCGTAATGGCCTGCGATTCATCGACCTGCAATTCCGGCTGCACGTCCAGAAAACTCTGGCAACCCGTGAGCAACAGTATAAAAGGAAGTAATCTTAAATTCTTTTTCATAATGGATGCTAAGTAGCGGTCCGATGTATTCAATAACCCGTAGTGAAGAGTAAATCAGAAAGTCAGGTTCAGGCCAAACTGAGCGGTTCGGGGTTGCGGGGGCGTGCCCAGATCGTAGCCTTGTGTAGTGGGATTGCCCGTTACGTTTACTTCGGGATCGGGTCCCTGATAATTGTTCAATAACCACAGATTCGAGCCGCTATAGTACACCCGCGCCGATGCGATACCCAGTTTGCGAAGGGCTGATTTGGGAATGCTATAGCCGAACACGAGTGAGTTCAGGCGCAGGAACGAGCCATCCTCCACAAAGCGACTCGTTGGACTCAGGTTGTAGTTATTCCCGATCGTCGTGACGCGGGGCACATCCGTAATGTCGCCTTCTTTCTGCCAGCGGTTCAACTGATTTTTGTTGATAGCCCGCCGATCATCACGCGTGCCACCCGACTCCAGGAAGAACCGGTTGTTGTTAAAGACCTTGCTGCCCGAACTGAAATTAAAGAACACCGACAGATCGAAGCCTTTGTAGGAGAACGTGTTGTTCAGCCCACCGAAGAATTTGGGCAACGCACTCCCGTAGAATTGCTTGTCGGCTACCGTGATCTGGCCATCTTTGTTAACGTCTTCATATACGGCATTGCCCGTTTTTGGATCGACATAGAGCTGTTTGTAGACGTAGAACGAGTGGAAGGCATACCCCTGAGCCATGCGTTCGGTTGCATAACTGGCATCGACGGGAATTGATAATTTTTCAACCCGGTTAACGTTGCCGGCAATGTTGAAACTTGTATTCCATTGAAAACCAGCTTTGTTTATGTTCTGCGAGTTGATGGCAAACTCAAGTCCCCGATTGCTGATTTCGCCGTTATTCTGGTAAATACTGGCAAAGCCGGAACTTTGAGCCAGCGGTACCTGAAGCAGCAGATCGTAGGTGTATTTTGAATAGGCGTTGACTTCCAGCCCAATGCGGTTGTTGAATAAACCTACATTCAACCCTACGTTTGTTTGGCGAGTCGTTTCCCATTTTAGTTCAGGATTTGCCAACTGCACCGGTACCGTACCCGGATTGTCCTGATAATTGTATCCACCGCCCCATAAGCCGCGCGATGCGTAGTTGTCGATGCCGTTCTGGTTGCCCGTCCAACCCACGCTGGCCCGCACTTTTAAGTCACTCAGGAAGCTGACATCGCGCAGGAAATTCTCCTGCTTGAGCTGCCAGGCCACACCCGCCGATGGGAAATACCCCCAGCGGTGACCAACGGCAAATTTCGACGACGCATCCGCCCGCAGGCTGGTCTCGAAGAAGTATTTCTTGTCGAAGTTGTAATCGACACGCCCGAAAAAGGAGACCAGATTGTAGCGGTTACTGGTCGACGAGGACGTAGTGACCGACGCCGACGCGATCTGCTTGAACGCATCCGATGGGAAGTTGGTACCCTGCGCGAGTGTCTGCGTCGCTACGTTACCTTGGAACGTATTACCCACTAGAGCGCCAAAATTGTGTCGGTTGCCAAAGGTTTTTCGGTACGACAAGGTTTGCTCGTTGATCCAGATCGTGTTTTTGCTGATGCTGGATGTAGCTAGCCCTTTGCTGGCGCTGCCCCGGTTGGTCAGCGTGTTCCAGTATTCATATTCGTTGTAGTCATTATAATCTATGCTCCAGCTACTGCGGAATTTGAGACCACTCGTAATGTCGTACTCGCCGTAAATATTGCCGATGTAGCGCGTGCTGGTCGAGTGCATATCGGTGTTGTTGATCAGCACATCAAGGTTATCGAACCCGGCCCATTTTGCATACGTACCGTCGGTATTGAATTTGGGCAGATAGGTTGGCGTATGCAGCGCTGCCTGCAAAATTCCTCCCTGCGGCCCGTCGCCGACGCGGGCGTTGGTGCGATTCGATTGCGAGAAAATGTTGCTCGTGCCAATCCGGATTTTATCGGTAATGTCCTGATCCAGATTGAGTTTAAAACTGGCCCGCGAGAAGTCATTGGTACGTAGCGTAGCCTGTTGGCTCGTGTAGCCACCGCCAAGATAGAAGCGGGTCTGCTTCGTGCCGCCCGATACCGACAGATCGTAGTTTTGCAGCGTACCGGTACGGAAAATATCGTTCAGCCGGTCGTAGGTCTGCTGTTCCTCCGGCAAACCGCGACCGCCCTCCGAAACGGGCCGGAAAGGTCTCGTTGCAGCCGGTTTGCCGTCGTTTATCCAGGCTTCGTTGATGATCGTCGCGTGTTCGGCACCGGTTACCAAATCCCAGAGTTTAGGCGCCCATGCCTGCCCGACGGATGTGTTGAGTTGAACCTTTGTTTTGCTGTTATACGACCCGCGTTTGGTCGTGATCAGGACCACGCCATTCGCAGCTCGGGCTCCATAGATGGCCGTAGCTTCGGCATCTTTCAGAATCGAAATGGACTCAATGTCAGCGGGGTTGATATCGGCCAGCGGGTTGTTGGATTGCCCCTGCGTCGTGATTTTTTGTAGCGACTGGTTATTGACGAACACGCCATCTACTACGTATAAAGGGTCATTGCTGGCGTTGATGGACGTAGTGCCCCGGATGCGGAAGAAAATACCGTCGCCTGGTACCCCCGTGTTAGCGGCTACCTGCACACCAACCGCCCGGCCCTGCAGCTGCTGATCGAAGCTGGCTACGGGACGATTCTTGATTTCGTCGGCATTGACCTGGCTCACCGAACCGACCAGATTTTTTCGATCCTGTGTGCCGTAGCCAACCACGACAACCTCATTCAATTGCGAGGCCGACTCGCCTAGGAAAATATCCAGTGTAGTTTTTGCCCCGACTTTTACCTGAGTAGTTTGGTAGCCAATGGCCGAGATGACCAGCTCGTCGCCGGTACGTGCGTCGATAGTAAATTGCCCGTTTGCATCGGTCGATGCCCCTTTGGTTTGATTTTTTAATACCACGTTTGCGCCGGGCAGTGGTTCGCCATTATCGGTCCGAACGGTGCCCGATAGTCGTGTTCCGGTTGATTGTGCCAGCAATCCTCCGCAAGAGAGTAGCCAGACTACTCCCGCAAATAAAAGTTTTTGCATTACTTTGTCTTGGTTATGTGAAAAATAAGGCCGGTCCGACGCTTCGGTTGCTAGAGCCTTGTGTTAGCCAGCCGGAACGGTTGCCGCCGTTTCGGCTTTTTTATTGATCTCCAAATCAGTTGCCGCTGATCCAGAGGTCGTTGATTGATATATTTTCTTACTGGATTTCTCGCACACTCACGATTCCCCGCACCGACTGTAACCGCTGAACGAGTCTACTCGTCAGCCGTTGATCTTCCCGCATTTGAACCGTCAGGAGGCCATTAGCTTGCAGGCCGTCGGCTTCAAAAGAGAGCGCCCGGATCGTATAATTGCCATCCTGTGGTATTGTATTCGCAATGTCACTAACAAAATTCACCCGGTCGAAACCCGCGATTTGATACGTCACATAGGCTATCAGCTCATTGAAATCAGCATGGGCAGCCGTGTTTGAAGTGTTCATTATGATTTCAGTTTTGCGAATTGATGAGTGAAGTGTAATATTCTTTTAATCTGTAGAATAAGTAGGATAAATGAGTATTTAGTAAATCTCTACTTAGGTTACGGAGTTAAGAATGAAAATGGGTTAGGGGTATAATGCCTGAAAAGCTGAGCGGAGAACTGCTAACAGCAACAACCGAAGGCGACTGTTGCATCGCGCATGACAATCTCTCCAGAAAGAAATTTGTCAGGGTCTAAAACTGGAAAAGCTGGATGTTGAGAAGCATTCATGTTGGTCTTGGCGGGTGAGGTCCCGATTAATCTTGTTAATTAATAGGCAAAGGTGAATAGTTGATTTTGGAATTCCAAGAAAAATGTAAAAAAATGGTTATCAAGTAGTTATCTATTAGTCTATCGGGAATTATGGTTATTAGCCCTACAAAGACCGGTAAGTCCCTGTAGGGCTTGCCATTAGGTGAAGCATTCTTTCTTAAGTACCTATTAAGTCGATTGCCTCAAATCGCCAGGTGAAAATAAAAGAATCCAAATAGCTTACTGCTAGTAGGGAGAAAGCTAATCGCGTATGCCTACTGCGGGGCATTAACGTTTTTAAATCGATAAATATCCAGGTTTGGCTTCAGGTCGTCAACCGTAACTTCCATGTCTTTGAGTTCTCCATTGGCAAGATCGTATACCCAGCCATGCACCTTAATGTCCTTACTATCAAATAAACGCTTTTGGACAAATGACAGCTTCATTACATTCATACACTGTTCCCGTACGTTCAACTCAACTAACCGCCGATGCCGGGCTTCAGGGTCTTCGAGAGCATCAAGTTCATCGCGATACATGCGATACACATCCTGTATGTTACGCAGCCAGGTGTTCATATAGCCAAAATCATCATGGGTGGTGGCTGCTTTAACGCCCCCGCATCCGTAATGTCCACAAACGATAATGTGCTTAACCTGCAAACTCTCCACAGCGTACTGCAAAACGGCCAGTGAACTAATATCGTTATTGGGTACCAGGTTGGCGATATTGCGATGGATGAACACGTCTCCTGGTTTAACACCCATAAAAGCGTCTGGCGCTACCCGGCTGTCCGAACAGCCAATGTAAAGAAACTCCGGAGTCTGGCCTTTAGCCATGCCCGAGAAATAGGTGGGATCGAGTTGCAGTTGTTTCTGCACCCATTCTTTATTATTACTAAACACCCGATCGTACAAATTCATAAACTCACCTTGTTTTTAGTTAAAAAAAGATTTTCTTCACTAATTTCTCCCTACTTATACCAGTTTTGTGATTAAGAAAGGAAACTCGCCTGGTCGGGTTCACTGATTATACAAGCGCATTGCCTGTTATAATCATTATGAACTACTGAACCAGATCACCGAAAAGTAGTATAAAAGCAGTTAAAGTACTATTTATTCATTAAAATTTATTCTACGAACAAATTACGCCCCGCGCTTATCTAACAAACCTAAAAGCAAAAAAGCCAATCCGTTTCCAGATTGGCTTCTCTATTAATTAATCTTCAGCACCGCCATAAAGGCCGCCTGCGGGATTTCGACGTTGCCGACCTGGCGCATTCGTTTCTTCCCTTTCTTCTGTTTTTCGAGCAGTTTGCGCTTACGGGAAATATCTCCGCCATAACACTTGGCCAATACGTCTTTTCGGAGGGCACTCAGGGTTTCTCTGGCAATAATTTTCTGGCCGATGGCTGCCTGAATTGCGATTTCGAACTGTTGCCGGGGTATTAACTCACGAAGCTTTTCACAAAGTTTTTTGCCCCACTCATACGCTTTGTCGCGGTGAACAATGGCGGAAAGAGCATCTACGGGTTCGCCGTTGAGTAATACATCTAACTTCACCATGTTGGACTCGCGGTTATCAGTGAATTCATAATCGAGCGAAGCATACCCGCGCGAAATGGTTTTGAGCTTATCGAAAAAGTCGAACACGACTTCGGCTAGTGGCATCTCGAACTGCAATTCAACCCGATCCTGGGTCAGGTATATCTGATTCTTGAGCAGACTTCGTTTGTCCATGCACAGGCCAATGATGGCACCAACATAATCGGCTTTGGTAATGATCTGCGCCTTAATAAACGGCTCTTCAATCCAGTCGATCAAGTTGGGGTCTGGCATTTCGGCGGGCGCCGATACCTGCAGGTTTACGCCTTTGGTCGTCATTACTTCGAACCGCACCGATGGAACCGTTGTGATCACTGTCATGTCGAATTCCCGTTCCAGGCGTTCCTGGACAATTTCCATGTGCAGCATGCCTAGGAATCCGCACCGGAATCCGAATCCTAGAGCCGCCGATGTTTCGGGTTCCCAAACAAGAGCTGCATCATTGAGCTGAAGTTTTTCCATAGCTTCGCGCAAATCTTCAAACTCGCTGGTTTCGACGGGGTAAATACCGGCAAATACCATGGGTTTTACCTCCGAAAATCCTTGAATGGCTTCTTTGGCCGGGCGGTCAAACTGCGTGATCGTATCACCAACCTTAACTTCTTTGGCCACTTTAATGCCCGAAATCAAATACCCTACGTCACCACACTCGATGACGTCACGCGGTACCTGCACCAGGCCCAGGGTTCCCACTTCATCGGCATTATATTCCTTGCCGGTGTTCATGAATTTTACCTTGTCACCCTTGCGGATACGGCCATTCTTAACCCGGAAAATAACCTCGATGCCCCGATAAGAATTGAAATGTGAGTCGAAAATGAGGGCCTGCAATGCGCCATCGGGTTCGCCTTGTGGGGCCGGAATCCGATCAACAATAGCCGCCAGAATTTCGGGTACGCCGATACCTTCCTTACCGCTGGCCGGAATAATGTCGTCGCGTTCGCAACCAATAAGGTCGACCATTTCGTCCTTGACTTCCTCTGGCATCGCCCCTGGTAAGTCTATTTTATTGAGCACCGGAATAATGACCAGGTCATTATTCATAGCCAGATACAGGTTCGAGATAGTCTGAGCTTCAATGCCCTGCGATGCATCCACGAGTAGCAAAGCGCCTTCGCAGGCGGCAATAGAACGGGATACTTCATAGGAAAAATCGACGTGGCCGGGTGTGTCGATCAGATTGAGCGTATAAAGTTCTCCTTTATAGGGAAACGTCATCTGGATCGCGTGGCTCTTGATCGTGATCCCGCGCTCACGCTCCAGGTCCATGTCGTCCAGCAACTGCGCCTGCATGTCGCGGGCCCCTACCGTTTTGGTAAATTCTAGAAGTCGGTCGGCTAACGTACTTTTGCCGTGATCAATGTGGGCAATAATGCAAAAATTACGAATGTGTTTCACGTTGGAATATCGTATCGTCGTTACGACGGGGATGTCTTTTGAACTAAGCTACAAAAATACGTAAAAAAGTCCGCCCTTGAGTTAGATACGGGGTGGGCTGAAAAAAACAAACGCCGGACTCAGCGAGCCGGCGTGTTCAATTACACTTCATCAACAAACTAAAAATCAGATCGCCAACGCGATATAAAGCTGTAGGAGGGGGACTCGAACCGCCCACGGTGCAGTTAGCTACAGTACAACTCTGGTGGTCAACCCCAGTCGCCACGAGGGCGGCATTATGCTGCGTTTATCCTTTATCACCACCCCCGAGACAGGAGGGCACGTCTGCCAATTTCGACATCCTACAGTGTGAGGAAACAAATATCAAGAAGACCGGCGTGTGACCCCGCTCGATCAACTTGACTTTACAAAGGTAACACAACGGAAAATTCGTTGCAAATTTCACATAAAAATTTCCTGAAATTTACAACTCATTCAAAATACGCCTACTTTTGTTGACACTCATCAAAAATAGAACTAAAATGACCGAAAAAAATTTAGAAATTGATAATACAGATCTGAAAATCCTGAGTTTGCTGATGCAGGATGCGAATATGGCCTACACCGAAATTGGCAAGCGCATATTTGTGTCGGGTGGTACGGTTCACGTCCGGATGAATAAAATGAAGCAGATGGGCATTGTTCGGGGCTCTCAACTGGTTATCGATCACGCCAAGCTCGGCTGGGATATCAGCGCATTCCTGGGTATCTATCTAGATAAAAGCTCTCTTTACGAAGACGTTTCCAGACAATTGGAGAAAATTCCTGAGGTCGTCAATGTTCATTATACGACCGGTATTTATAGCATTTTTGCTAAGATCGTTTGCCGCGATACCCAGCATCTGCGCGAAGTATTACACGATAAAATTCAGAAAGTAGGTGGTATTCAACGTACTGAAACGTTTATATCCCTTGAGGAAAGCGTGAACCGTCCGATTCCTTTTGCGGAAGGGCAAGGCGCATAGGGCATGGAGGACGGAGCGTGGTGTAAAAAGTTTACTCGGATTGCCATGCTCCTGGCACAAGGCTCCTGGCTTTTGAACCCTAAAGGGCTTTCGCTACGTTATATCTCCCAATAAACACAAGTTCATGCAACCTAAAATTCACGCAACTACAGTAGTTGGTATTCGGCACAATGGCCACGTAGCACTCGGTGCCGATGGCCAGGCTACAATGGGTAATACAGTCGCTAAAAGTAATGTTCGTAAAGTTCGCGTTCTGATGGGCGGTAAAGTACTGGCGGGCTTCGCTGGTTCTACAGCCGACGCCTTTACGCTGATCGAACGCTTCGAAGAAAAACTCAACGCCTACGGTGGTAACCTCAAACGAGCGGCCATTGAACTGGCCAAAGACTGGCGCACGGATCGATATCTACGCAAACTCGAAGCGATGCTGATTGTCGCGTCTAAAGAAGATTTATTGCTGGTGTCCGGTACTGGTGATGTGATCGAACCGGATGCGGATGTGGCCGCCATCGGCTCGGGGGGAATGTATGCCCAGTCGGCGGCATTGGCTTTAAAGAAACACGCGTCTAGTCTTTCGGCTGAAGAAATGGTACGTGAAAGCCTGCATATTGCGGCTGATGTATGTATCTATACGAACCATAATCTGGTCGTCGAAACGTTATAAAGTAACTGACCCCGATTTTGGTAGGTCGTAGCATTTCCGTCATTTACCTGTTCTTTTTCTATCTTTGTGATAGAGTAAGTTGTCTAACGTTATGCGAATTTCCAATCGATTTGCTCCCAGACTGATGAGCCGACGCATTGCGTTGAGTTTCGTTATCGCTATGGTGCTGATTGCATCAGGTTTTGCCATATCGTTTTACAGCTACAATCGGTATGGCGAAGATATGGAGTTGATTCGGCGCACGTATCAGGTGACGGGTGCTCTTGAAAATACCCTTTCACTCATTAAAGATGTGGAGACTGGTTCGCGTGGCTACGTTATTACCAATGACACTACGTATCTGGAGCCCTATCGAACGGCACTACGTTTATTGCCGGGACAAATACGCCAATTGCGGGCGCTCATTGTTGATAATAAAGTACAGATTCAGCGTCGGGTTTTGCTTGAGAAACTTATTGAGGACAAACTGGCCGTAACCCAGGTTCGATTAGGTGTTAAAGTATCCAATATAAAGAATCAGGCAATAAGTGCGAAAAGTAAGCGTAGTATGGACGTTCTGCGACGTCATGTTGCGTTGATGGTTGATACTGAGCAGACCCTGATGGGCGTTCGATACAGACAGGCCGAACGTTCGTTTCGCAATACGCTCATACTTATTTTCGGACTGTCGATGCTAACGTTTCTTGTCCTGGCGCTTTCTTATCGAATGCTTGAAGAGGAACTGGCGCGACGACAGAAAAACGAAGATCAATTACACGAATACGAAGATCAATTGAAAGGACAAATCCGACAACTGGAATCCTCAAACGAAGAATTGGAGCGCTTTGCTTTTGTCGCCAGCCACGATTTGCAGGAGCCGTTGCGTAAGATTCAGTCATTCGCCAATCTGATTACCGATCGATATGGTAATTTGTTCGATTCGGACAGCCTGCTGTTTATGGGCAAAATTTCGCACTCCGCTGAGCGAATGTCCAAACTTATTAAAGACCTGCTGAATTTTTCGCGGATTTCAAATCATCAGGATACGTTCAAAACGGTGCAGCTTAGCGATATTGTGCAGCGCATTCTGGACGATCAGGAGTTGCGAATCAAGGGACTGGATGTTCAGGTTGAGGTGGGTAGCTTACCCGCCATTTCAGCAGTCGCCAGTCAGATGGACCATCTGTTCAATAACCTGATTTCGAATGCACTCAAGTTCATACGGCCCGATGTTCGGCCAATGCTACGCATTCAGGCACAAGCCGTAGACGGCGATAAGTATGACGGCCTGATTCCGGGTCGCCAATACGTTGAAATTATCATTGAGGATAACGGGATCGGATTCGAGGAAAAATACCTGGAACATATTTTTAAAGTTTTTCAACGATTACACGGCAAAAGCGCCTTTGAAGGTACTGGTATTGGGCTGGCTATCTGCAAGCGGGTTGTCGTGTATCATCATGGCTACATAACAGCGCGTAGTAGACCCAATGAAGGAGCTACTTTTGTGGTTGTTTTGCCAGAAAGTCAATCAATACAACATCATGACAGACCAACTTCAACCGAAGCCTATTCATATCCTGCTGGTTGATGACGACGAAGACGACCGTTACTTAACACGAGAGGCTTTTCATCAACACTATCCATCCAGCCGTATTTCATTTGCGGAAGATGGAGAAGATTTGCTGAATTTTTTAAAGTATGAGGGGCCCTATAGTGGCGCACCCCATCCGCTGCCGGAGCTAATTCTGCTGGACCTGAATATGCCCCGCAAGGATGGTCGTGAAGTCTTACGTGAGATTAAAGCTAATGAACAATTTCGCCACATCCCAATTGTTGTGCTGACTACGTCGGATGCGAAAGAAGACATTGAAACCTCGTACTTCAATGGAGCTAACAGCTTCATTACCAAACCGCCAACCTTCCAGCGGCTTAGCGAAGTCACGAAAGCAATTGGCCAGTACTGGTTTAACGTAGTAACCATCTGCGAACACGCTGATGAGGAATAAAAATGGTTTACGGTATTCGGTTTATGACGGTCCGTCGCTACGGTGAGCTGGCCGGTGCGGTATGTGCATAGTGATGTGTAGGCGCTCCCTAGACCGAATACCGTAAACCATTTTACGCTCCACGTACCCCTACCAGTGCTACGAAAATCTTTTCCAGTTCACGGGTTACGGTGCGGCTTTGGCCGGGTGTAAATTTGTTCACCAACAGGCAGAAACTCATCCGTTCGCCGTCGGGAGCCGTGAAATAGCCCGCATAGGCCCGGACGCCTTCAATAGATCCGCTCTTCGCCCGAATGTTACCAGCGGCTGCTGTGCCACGGGCCAGCCAACGGACGGTGCCTGTCTGCCCCATAACCGGAATGGTTTCATAAAACGTCTGAAACGCTTTTTCGCGGCCCATTGCGCTCAGGATGCTAGTCATATTGTCGGGAGTGAGGGCGCCCGTGGTCGATAGACCGCTGCCATCCCGAATGCGAAAACCGTCTAACGATACGCCTTTGTTTTTCCAGAATTTGACCAACGCTTCAATCGCTGTATCGTTCGATCGAACGGTTTTGTCCAGGGCCAGCGCGGTTGTACGTAGCATGGCTTCGGCGTAGAGATTAAGGCTCTGGAAATTTGTCTGGAGCACCAGGTCTGACAGCGTTGGCGATGTATGTTGGTTGAGAACGGTACGTTTCCCCAACATCTCGATGGTTGCCGGTATTCCTCCGCCGATTGAGACGGGTGGACTGTAAACTGTTACATTGTCCTGAATTAGTTGGTTATAAAGAGCATACGCGGAGAAATAAGCCGGATCGGGCAAGGCGCCTTTCACGCTGAACTCATTCGCTGGTTCGCCCATCGGCACCTTGCCGACAAGCCAATGCTGATTCAAGAAAGGAGCACCGTAAATGGTCACCTGATCGCCGGTGTTGGCCGCATCGGTTGTGACGGAATTACGAAAGGTCATGTAGGAGAGAAGTGGGTCCGTACGTAGTATACTGGCTGGTGCACCAACCGACTTGCCTGGTCTGAAAAACACGCGATATAAATTCTCATTGATATTCAGCGCACTCAGGCTGGCACCGTAGTAGTTTCCCAAATCGCCAAATGGCCACGTATCGGGGGTCGTCAGGTCACTGTACAGGCTGGCGTCGCCAACGACACTGCCCTGAATTCGGCGGATGCCAGCGGTTTTAACGGCCAGCGACCAACTTTTAAGCAACGCTGGCAAATCATAGTAATTGGGAAATCGCCAGCTACCCAGTGAAGGATCACCGGTACCGCGAATGTATAGATTACCGGTCAACACACTATCCTTAATGGTACCGTCGTATTCGAGTAACGTAGTAAAAGTGTAATTGGCCCCCAGCACACTCAGCGCCGTTGCCGTCGTAATAAGTTTAAGCGTTGAAGCCGATGGTAGACTTTGGCGGGCGTTAATATTAACAATTTCTTCGCCATCGCGTACGCGCCGAACAGACAGAGCGACCGTTCCGAAACGGACCGCTGGACTAGCCTGAAATGCATCTATCTGCCTGATTAGATGCTGCGTAGCCAGTGAATCGGCGGGTTGTTGGTCCTGAGAAAACGTATTCGACGGTGCACAGTAGGTACACAAAAGACCAAATAAGAATACCGATAAGTAAGTCGAAAAGTGAGGGGTAAAGCGCATTTGGGAACAGTTAGGCGATTCGGGCGGTATTTCGTACTTTTGCAAACTTACAAAATACGCGCCACCCAACTTGTTTTAGAACCACCCTTCTCAAGACATCGAGTAAACGCCACTGAATCGTTAAAGTTGTACGCATGAAATTATCATTTCTGGGGGCGGCCCGGCAGGTAACAGGTAGTATGTACCTGCTGGAACTGGAGGATGATTACCGCATCCTGATTGACTGTGGGTCCGATATGGAACGGTCCGCGCCACGAGAGGCCAGTTCCAACGGGCAGACAGCCCCCGCCGTTACTCATCCGGGATTTTTTCCGTTTGAGGCTTCAAGTATAAATTTAGTGCTGCTGACCCATGCACACGTGGATCACTCGGGCAACTTACCTAACCTGTTTCGCGAAGGCTACGAAGGGCAGATTCTATGCACGGAACCGACTTTCGCCCTGACCAACGTATTGCTCAAAGATGCTGCTTCACTCAACCAGAAGCGCATCAATGAGCTGAATACGAGCAAAAAGCAACGGGTGAAAGAGCGGCAGAGCCAGATGCAGAAGGATCTGTTCCTGGACAGACAAGTCCGTGAGGCTATGGAAAACGTAGTGCCCATTGCCTTCAATCGAAAGTTTAAGGTAGCCGACGGCGTAGATGTTACGTTCATTCCGGCGGGGCATTTACTGGGTGCTGCTCATATTGTCATTAACGTAACCGAAAACGGAGAGCGCAAGAGCATCTGTTTTTCGGGCGATATTGGCCGTAAAAACTACCCGCTTTTAGTCGATCCAGCCCCCGTTCCAGCCGTAGATTACCTTATCTGCGAAAGCACCTACGGCAACCGGCTTCATGAGAATCTGATGTCGCCTGAAGATGCGCTGGCTGATATTATTCAGCGGACGTGCATTGATATTCCGGGGCGGCTGATCATCCCATCGTTCAGCGTTGGCCGAACACAGGCACTGCTCTATACCCTTAATCGGCTCTACACCGAGCGAAATTTTCCGCCAATCAAAGTTTTTTCGGATAGCCCAATGGGCTACGAAAGTACTAAGGTGTATATGCAGCACGTCAAAATGCTGAATAGCGAAGCCAAAGAATTTTACAAGGAGAACGAAACCTTGTTCGATTTTCAGAATTTCCAGTTTCTGGAATCATCGAAAGCCAGTAAAGCCGTATCGAACTACGGTGAGCCTTGCATTATCATTTCGTCGTCGGGCATGGTGCAGGGTGGTCGGGTCGAATACCACGTTGCCGAGAACATCAGCAATCCGTACGCAACGATTTTGATCATTGGGTACTGTGCAGAAGGGACACTTGGCTGGCGCTTATTGAATGGACAACAAACGCTCAGTATTAAGGGTAACGACCACCAGGTGCTGGCCAACATTGAAAAAATTGACGTGTTCAGCGGCCACGGCGACCGTAATGACCTGATTAATTTTGTTGAAATGCAGTCGCCCGAAACCCTCAAACGTATTTTCCTGGTTCATGGCGAATACGAAAGTATGGAATCGTTCAAAGCCACCCTGGCCGAAGAAGGTTTTCCGCAGGTGATTATTCCGAAAAAAGGCGAAAGCTTTGAATTATAAGTCGAAAGTCATCAGTCAATAGTCGTCAGTTTACCTGTTGGCTATTGACTGATGACTTTCGACTAATGACTTCTTTTATGAGAACATACCTCGATTTTGAGAAACCAATTGCCGATCTTGAAGCGCGGCTGGAGGAAACCAAAAAACTAGCGCAGACCAGTAATGTTGATGTGAGCACAGCCGTAGACGTGCTGGAACAGAGCATTGACAAACTTCGCCAGGAGATTTTTCGGAATCTGACACGCTGGCAGCGTGTCCAGCTATCGCGTCACCCTGACCGTCCTTATACCCTCGACTATATTTCGCTCATGTGCGACCAGTTCATTGAACTGCACGGTGATCGTACTGTTCGCGATGATCCGGCCATGGTGGGTGGATTTTGTCAACTGGGCGACCAGACTGTTATGATTATCGGACAGCAAAAAGGGCGAAACACCAAGCAACGTCAATATCGGAATTTTGGGATGCCAAACCCCGAGGGCTATCGTAAAGCGCTACGCCTGATGAAGTTAGCCGAGAAGTTTAATAAGCCCATTATTACATTGATCGATACGCCGGGTGCCTTTCCGGGCCTGGAAGCTGAAGAGCGGGGACAGGGTGAAGCCATTGCCCGCAACCTGAAAGAGATGTTTATGCTAACCGTACCGGTCATTTGCATCGTTATTGGCGAAGGCGCATCGGGTGGCGCCTTGGGCATTGCCATTGGCGATCGGGTGCTGATGCTGGAAAATACTTGGTACTCCGTTATTTCGCCCGAGAACTGCTCAACGATTCTTTGGCGTAGCTGGAATTTTAAGGAACAGGCGGCAGAAGCTATGAAGCTGACGGCCAGAGATATGCAGTTGAATAAACTGGTCGATGGCATTGTGGAGGAGCCACTTGGTGGGGCACATAATGATCATCAGGAAATGGCCAACCACCTGAAAGAAGTTATTCTTGAATCCCTGGCTGAACTCAGCGCTCTGGACCCACAGGAACGTATTAATCAGCGAATTGATAAATTCTGCTCGATGGGCGTCGTGGTAGAATAGTCTACACCGGTAATTATAGTTGCCGGGCGTTCAACGCGGTTCAAACGTATTTTTATTCTTTTATGGTTGAAAAATCCCTGCCACTGATTCGTTATGGATTAATTGCAGTTACTTTTTTTTTACTTCTCTATTTTTCAATTACGCTTCAAGCCAGAGGAGATGAAGGGGGGGCGTATTTACCCACGTTTCAACAGGCTTATGGGGTCTGGCCCGCGCTGGATATGAGCCCTTACTGGGCCATTTCATCTTTCTATTTATGGGTCATTGGCAGCCTCCAATATGCTATTGCCAGCCTGGGTATTTTAGGCGATTTTATATTACCCATTGGCCGCCTTTTCTCCTTGATCTGTTGGTTAGCCTTGGTCTATTTGCATGTAGCTTCCGGACGATATAAAGCACTGGCCATTCTGTTTAATCCGTACGTATTGATTTATGCCAGTCGTGCGCATCCCTTATTACCCGGTATTTTACTTTTCTACATTTTCTGGAGACTGACGCTCAGGGACAAAAAAGTTGGACTCTTTTTTTTATTATTTGCCGTTAATTTTCAGGTGTTTATTGGCGGTGCGATTGGCCTATTTACGCCTAAATTTCCCCTCCAGAAAAAAGATATTGTCCGCGTTATCATTTTAGGGGTAGTGGCTATTTCTGGCGTACTGATTACCTGGTTTACCTGGGGCGGTGTATATCCTGTCAAGTTTGTAAATCATTACTTCTTTCAGCAAAATCACGTAAATGGAAAACCGTCGTTTGGTTATTTATTTACGGTGTTCATGCTGGCTGGATCGACCTTGTGGCTAACGGGGAACAGAACGGTTGCCGGGATGAAAAAATACAGGGACTATTCCTGGCTGGTCATTGGTTTCACGCTTCTGGCAGGCCTTGTGCTGTATTATATCGCTGATATTGTGGCCATTGCCAGGGAGGGAAGCCAGGTGCTTTTAAAGGAAAATTACCAGATAGGTTGGATTGCCCTGTACGTATTGATCGGATTAGGCTGGTTACGCGTGCACAGAGATCATTATTCACTATTTTTCGGGTTACTGGGTGCCGCCGTATTATTAGTTACCCTTCCTTACCTTTACGAGCGGATTTCCATATTTGCTACCATCGCTCCTTGTCTGGCCTGGTGTGGTATGACAAAAAACGAGGATCAGCAGGAAAGCCTCGTGCTGATTACAAGCTGTTTTTTTGTCGCATTTTCTGTTCTGTATCAGCTATACGGATCGCTTTGATTTAATTCCATTTGCTCCATGAAACTATCCATACTAGTCCCTGCTTACAACGAAGGAAAAACGATTGAAAGGATACTGAAAAAACTGACCGAAATACAATTAGCTTCTTCCGTTGATCGGGAAATAATAGTGGTCAACGATTGCTCAAAAGATAATACAGAAAGCGTAGTTACTAATTTTATTCGGTTAAATCCGTCTGTCGAAATTCAATACGTTGCTCATGCGGTTAATCAGGGAAAAGGAGCCGCTTTACATACGGGAATTCAAAAAGCCACCGGCGATTATTTAATTGTTCAGGATGCCGATCTTGAATACGATCCAGAGGAGTTTAATATTTTATTGAAGCCCGTACTCGACGGATTTGCCGACGTAGTATATGGCTCCAGGTTCGTGGGCGGCAATGCCCACCGTATTCTGTTTTTTTGGCATACGATTGGCAACAAATTTCTGACATTTATGAGCAATATGTTTACCAATCTGAACCTGACGGATATGGAAACATGCTACAAACTTTTTCGGACAGACATCATCAAAGGTATTGATCTGAAAGAAAAACGATTTGGCTTTGAGCCGGAAATCACCGCAAAGATTTCAAGGATTCCGGGCATTCGTATTTATGAAGTAGGTATTTCCTATTACGGAAGAACCTATGAAGAAGGAAAAAAAATAAACTGGAAAGACGGCGTCAGGGCCATCTATTGCATTATCCGGTACGGGTTGTTTGGGTAAATTTTGCCATCTTCTTTTCGTTCGTTGTCTGCAAATCTAACCTTATCTTTGGGTTCCGGTTCACGTAAGGCCCGAACCAAACGCTACGCATGGAGTCTACTCTCGATAAATCAACGCTGAAAAACCTCATTTTTGATCTGGGTGATGTGATCATCCCCATTGACCTCAGTGCCCCCGTTCGAAACTTCGCTATGCTGGCAAACCTGCCTGAAGAAGAGGTTCGGGCCATCTGGAAACAGCACGACCTGTTTGATCAGTACGAAACCGGGTTGATCGACGATGAGGCATTCCGGGGCCATGTCCGGCGATTGCTCAACAATGCAGATTGGGCCGATGAAGTGATCGACACCACCTGGAACACTGTTCTGCTTGATCTACCCATTGAACGTATCGAACGTATCAAGGAATTGAGAACGGACTACCGCTTGTTTTTGCTTAGTAATACCAGTCCCATTCATATCCGACGGGTTAATCAGGTATTGGCGAACATGAATCAGCCGACGCTGGAAGAACTTTTCGAGCACGTATTTTATTCGTATGAGGTACGACTGGCTAAACCATCGCCCGAGATTTATCAGCATGTGTTGACCGAAGCTGGCCTGGTTGCTCAGGAAACGGCTTTTTTTGACGACAATGCCGCAAACATCCGGACGGCTGCCGAGTTGGGTATTCAGGCCGTACATGTGCAGCCACCCATGACGATTTTAGATTACTTAAAGGATATATGATGTATGGTGTATGATATACGTTTTTCCAATATACATACTACATCATACACTATATATCCTGCATCATACATCATAAATGAACCAACGCCTTAAAACGTACCTCCTTCATGGAGGTCTTTTTTTGATTACGCTCATTACCACCACCATGGCGGGTGCCGAATGGATGTTTGGTCGACTGTTCATTCCGATTGAGGGAATGAAAACACTCGGCTGGGCGGAGTTTGTGGCCGGGTTTCAGTTTTCAGTGCCATTCCTGGCCATTCTGACTGTTCATGAATTTGGTCATTACTTCACGGCTAAGGCTAACAAGGTGCGCGTTTCGTTGCCGTACTATATTCCACTTTGGCTGGGCATTGGACAAAGCATCGGTACGTTGGGGGCGTTTATTCGTATTCAGGATTATATTAATAGCCGTCGGAAATACTTTGATATAGGTATTGCCGGGCCGTTGGCCGGATTCGTACTGGCTCTCATCGTACTCTGGTACGCATTCACCCACTTGCCCCCCCCCGAATTCATATTTACCATTCACCCCGAATACCAGAAATGGGGGCTTGATTATGGAAAATATGCCTATGAGCACCTGCCAGAAGGTGGCGCGGTAGGATTGGGTGATAATCTGCTGTTTAACTTTTTTAAAACATACGTAGCAGACCCGACCCGCTTGCCTCATCCCTACGAAATGATCCACTATCCCTACGTACTGGCGGGTTATCTGGCCTTATTTTTTACGTCGCTCAATTTGATTCCGATCGGGCAGTTAGACGGTGGCCATATTCTTTACGGACTTATTGGCCGCAAACAGTTTCAGTGGGTAGCCCCGACGTTGTTTATTGGGTTTGCCTTTTATGCGGGTTTAGGCTCGTTCAAACCAACTGACTTTGCCGTACCAACCGACGACGCGTTTTTTAGTCAATTATTATATTTTGGGTTATATATTGGGTTTCTATACCTGGCTTTTTCGCGTATCAGTGAGAATCGAATGACCTCACTGCTCGTAACACTGGTTGTGGTGATCGCCCAACTGGCGGTATCGTGGCTTCGGCCCGATTGGGAAGGGTATCAAAGCTCATTGGTATTTCTGTTCATACTTGGCCGCTTCCTGGGTATTTATCATCCAGAGACTGAATTGGATGAGCCCCTGGATCTGAAACGGCAGATATTGGGCTGGCTGGCTCTACTTATATTCGTCCTTTGTTTTAGCTTCAAACCCTTTCTGGTTTCGTAAATCCAGGAAGCCGATTTCCTTAAATTTCCTTACCTTACCGTCGTATAATCAACACATTATGGTATGCGACCTTTTTCCCGACAGCTCTCCGACGCTGACCTGATGGTAGGTATAAAGGCGGGCGGTACGCAGCGTCGGCTCTACGAAAATAAGTTATACGAGAAATACCAATATTTTATTGCGGATGGCACCCACAAGCATCGTCTGAGCGAAGATGAATGCGCCAGCGTTTATTCTGATACGATTCTAGTCTTGTTTGACCACATCAGCACGGGTCAATTTGAGGGTCGTTCGGGACTCAAAACGTATCTATATAAAATATTTAACAACAAATGTGTTGACGAAATCCGGAAAAAGACGACTAATCGAAGTAGTGTCCATGATGCCTTTTCGCTGGATGATACGTTGATGCAGCTTCCGGATGAGTCTCGTTCGATCGTGCAACAACTTGTTGGTCAGAGCGATGTAGAAAACTTGCACCGGTATCTGCGTGAACTGGGTGAGAAATGCCGTACCATGATCCTGTCGTGGGGCGAAGGGTATTCAGACGATGAAATTGCGCAGGCAATGGGCTACAATTCGCCCGCTGTGGCCAAAACCAGCCGTCTGCGCTGCCTGGAAAAACTACGTGAACGTTTTCGCGAAATGCTATGAACACCGATCTGGAAACCATTGAAAACTACGTAAACGGCCAACTCAATGCTGATGAGCGGGCGCGGTTCGAAGCTGCTCTCCGCACTGATCCGGCACTGGCCGATGCCCTGACCTTTTACATGCTGTCGAAACACGTAGCACGGGAAGAAGCCCACGCCGTACGTAAGGCCGAACTCGATGTGCTACGTCGGCAAACGGTACCGGCGCCACCGTTCTGGAGTGCGCCCATGCGTTGGGTTGCTGCTGCCAGCCTTGTGCTTTTATTGGGGTTAGGCTGGTATTTCTTCCAGTCCGCTAATGGCCCGGCTAATTCGGAACTCGCCGTCGCGCAATTGACGGATGCCTACGTAGCGCAGCACTTTACCAACCTGTCGACCGACATGGACGGTGGTTCTTCCGGTTCGAAGGCACTCGACAGTCTTAAACAGGGAATCAACCTGTACAACAAAGGGATGCTGGTCGAAGCCGACGTCGTCTTTCAGGACGTACTAAAACGTCAACCCGATCTGGAAAGTGCGTTAACGTATGCAGGTATTACGTCCCTTCGCCGGGGAAATTATGACCAGGCCATTACGTTGTTTCATCGCCTGAGCCAGCGCACCGACCTGGTGTCTAATCCCGGTACGTTCTACGAAGCCCTTGCCTTACTAAAGCGCGGCCAGCCAGCGGATAAAGGACAAGCCGAAAGACTACTTAAGAAAGTGGTTGAGAAGCGCCTGGATGGGAAGAAAGAAGCAACTACTTTAATTGAAACGTTAAAATAGCTTTCCCAAAGCCAATCGTTAAAACTCCATCTTGATGTAAACTGCTACGCTGGTCTAACAAAAATGACCCACCTGTTTTAGGCGGGCTTTGTTTCCATCTACTCAGTCAAGCACGACTAACCATTACATTGTTTTTACAGTCAGGCAAACGTACCACTCCGTTAGCTGACCTCTGCATGGGCGGTCAATGCTGCCTATTTGACCCGTGGTTGACCGTTAGATAAAAGACAACAGTCAGGGGTCACTTAGTGGGTTGGTTATTAATAACTTGAACAAAAAAGGTGAAGCTGGAGAATCCTTAACGAATTGTAATTATTTACTAAATACGGTTCCTGCCATACCATTATGATTAAAAGCGGATACAATGAGCGCGAAGAACGGCCTTACGGGGGCGATGACGACAATAAACCATATAGGATAGTACCGGGTCAATTATCGAATAGAGAACTGTTAAAGAATGACCGACGGGTGAAAGACCCGACACAACGGCTGTTTCCAGTGGAAGCCATCATTTCCAGGGGACGTATCATTAACCCCCAGCAATTTATTGTTGCGTTAAAAAACGACCCCAAAGTAAGTGCCAGCGCCGAAGCAGCCACCTGGAAAGTGGGTAACCAGTTTTCGTTGGTCAGTAAAAAAGTAGGCTATCAGGTCGAAGTCATAAAATCCCGCCGATGCTCGCCGAACGGAAAGCGCTACGTATTGCTCCAGACGGTAAACAAAAAGGAATGGATTAACCAACTGGAAGGGAACACCATCGATATTGTCAATGCCCAGGGGAACAGTGTGGGTACTATTCATGGTGGTGGATCTAACTCTGGGGGCCAAGGGCATTCCGGGGGGCAGTCTAACTGCTTCGGTGCGGCTCAGTTAGTAAAGCCGTTGGCTAACGCCCAGTCCGAACTAACTAATTCCGGTAAACCTGACCGATCTGATTCACTCGCTACGTCAGAAAAGGTTATAGTAGCTATTCTGGATTCGGGTATTATTTCCGGGCCAGCTAGCGGTGATCAGTCCGTAACCTGTAGTGATCCAAACCAGTTTGGCTGGAATTTTGTCGATAATAATCCATTCACGAAGGATGATCACCCCGGCTGGCACGGTACCAAAATTAGCACGATCATCAAGCGATATGCCCGAAATGCTGAGATTCTTCCCGTTAAGGTAGCGAATATGAATGGTGTTCTTGATCTGTATGACGTCCTCTGTGGGTTAGAATATGCCCGGACGCATGGTGCTAAACTGGTTAATGCCAGTTGGTCGTTTACTGGAAGTGAGAATAACACGGTAGAAACCGACTTTCCCTTGTTATTAGGCGTCATACGGGATCTGGACGAATCAGGCGTTATGGTTGTTGCGGCTGCTGGCAACAGAAGCCAGTACGTGAAGGAAGCCGACGGAGAAATTGCCCGAGATGACGCACCCAAGATCTACCCCGCCTGTTACAGCGGCATTCAATGTAATGTGATTACGGTGACGACCGTGATTCACAAGAGTAATAAATTCGTAGCCTTCGAAAATTATTCTCCCCAATTCGTGGATACGGGTGTATTGCCAAATACACAACCGCCTTTAGATCCTGGTACGTTTATTATACCTGGTTTTATCGATAGTTACGAAGGGTCATCCTTTGCTACGCCAGTTGTAGTCGCCAGAGTTGCCAATGTGCTGAATAGTTTAACGGGCTATGCCGGCAAACGAAGGATATTGCATCAGCTATCAGGATTTCATGAAGAAGATGATCTGGCCAATGAAATTCGCGACGGAGGTTGTTACATTACGGAATAGACGGCTAACGCTTTTATTCGTTTTGGTCTCGTTTTGGTGTCAGGCTCAGTGCGATAACCGTACTGAGCTTTTGGCGTTAGCTAACTCTTCCTTTTTTCAACCACCTGCAATCCAGACAACTATTATTTCTTCAGTTTTGTCAAATTGGAATCGCTGCCACTATCTAGAAGATTCGTCGTACGTGAATCTGATGTTAGAACGTGCCAAAGCCCGCTCACTTACTAGAGATTTCAAAACAGCTATACAGGAAATTGAACAAACGTTACGTCTTTACGCTAAGCCTCATTCATACCTAAAAGCTGAAGATCAGGTAAAAGCGTGTTATCGCTTGGGATTTTATTGGAAAGAACTCAATGAATTTGAGAAAGCTATAGCAGCATCTGAGCAAGCAGTAAAACTGGGTGAACATTTACCCGCTAGTAAATGGATTTCTTTTGCCTATAGTACCTTGGCTTATGCTCATTATTCAGCTGGTGAGTACCAGAAAGCTGTAGAATATGCAGAAAGAGGTATGTACCAAGCTAGGCGGGCAAATAATGAGATTGCCTATCTTGAAAATTATGGAGAAAAAATTAAAGTGTTAATCGCGCTTGGTAGGAATAAAGAAGCAGATAAAGAATTATCTCACGCTATAACTATTGCTCAAAATAATCCAGATGCTAGTTATGAGTTAACTATTTTTTTAGTACGTAAAGCTAAAGTTGAAGAATATAATCTAGATATAAAAAATGCTTTAATTCATTATAGAGAAGCATTGAAAATTAATATTTCGAAAGATAATAATAAAGTTGTAGTTGATAATTACAATGATATAGGCTTTCTATTTTATAATAGAAAAAAATACGATGAAGCTTTGAAAAACTATCAAAGCGCTCTAATAATGGCATTTGACCCGTACACTAAACTACGCTTATTAGATAATATAGGCATGGTATACTGGCAGAAAAAACAGTATATCACTGCGCACAGCTATTATCAAATGGCGTTGGCTAGTATAGATCCTCGGTTTAGCAAACATCCTATTATTGATTTACCGGATGCTAAACTTGTTCGAATTTCATCACAGAAAGAATTTGTCTTTTCACTCATTCAGGACAAAGCCGATACCTGGCTTGATTATGCGAAAGCGACTAATAATCGGCAACGCTTTCAGTATGCGCTTGCTACATATAAAGTAGCCGATCAGATGATCGACTATATGCGCTGGGAGCATACGGGGAATTTGTCAAAGCTTTACTGGCGGGAAAAAACACGGGGTTTGTATGAACGCGCCATTGAAACCTGTTACCGGCTTAATGATACAGTGCAGGCATTCCGGTTCTTTGAGAAAAGCCGGGCCGTTATGCTGGCCGATAAACTCAACGAACTTAGCGCACGCCAGAAACTCACTCAAAAGCAGGTTAATAAAGAGAACGAATTGAGGAGGGCAGTGAATGACCAGCAGGCCAAACTTTCGGACATGTCGCCGGATCGTGACAGCTACAAGTCAGCCCGGATGGAGTTGTTTGCTAAGCAGGAGAAATTAGATGCGTTTTTGAAGCAACTGGAAATCTCGAATCCTGACTACTATCGGTATAAATACGACACCACCATCACCGCACTGGCCGATCTGCGTTCTCGCCTGAACACCCGGAAAGCTTCGTTCGTAACGTATTTTGTGGGCGATAGCGCCCTCTACGTGCTGGGGATAACGGCCGATGGAACGCGGCTGCTACGTCGGCCAGTGAGCGGCTACCAACAAGCAATGAACGAGTTTATGACGCTTCTGTGGAAACCCGAGGCCATGAACCGCAAGGCGAATTTTGGTAAATTCCTGAAGTCGGGTTATGGGTTATACCAGCGCCTGCTAGCCCCCCTAAACTTACCAGCCGGACGCGTCATTGTCTCGCCCGATGGGTCATTTGTGCCCTTCGAGACGCTTAGTCGAAAAGCCACTACCCCCGATTATTTAGTGGATAACTATGCGTTCAGCTACAACTACTCCGCTCGGTTGTGGTTGAAAAAAAACGGCAGCAATCCCCCAAGACATAGCTTCACTCAACTCGATTTCTTAGGTGTCGCCCCCGTGGATTTTGCCCCGTCGCTGAAGCAGGTGATGCTACCCGGCTCCGATACAGCTCTGGCAGCTATTGCCCGGCGTTTTAAATCGTCAAAACTGCTTACGCACGGATATGCTACGCGTCAGGCGTTTCTGACACAGGCTGTAGACGCCCGCGTTATCCACTTATTCACCCATGCTACCGCCGATAGCAGCGACCAGCATGAGCCCAAACTCTATTTCGCGGACTCCGTGCTGGCACTAACCGAACTTAGCGACCGCACCCTACCCAACACGCAGTTAGTCGTGCTGGCGGCCTGCAAAACGGGCATTGGCGCCAATCAGCGAGGGGAAGGTGTATTTAGTCTGGCGAGAGGCTTTGCCGCTCTGGGCGTACCCAGCGTACTGACTACTTTGTGGAGTGTGCAGAACGACGCTACGTATCAACTGACGAACCTCTTTTACAAACATTTAGACGAAGGTCTTCCCAAAGATATTGCCCTACAACTGGCCAAAAAAGAATGGATCGAAACAGCCGGCGGTGCTAACCGGCTACCTAATTACTGGGCGGGGCTAATCATAGTCGGTGACGCCGAACCGCTCCCTGATCTACACCTGGCTTGGTGGGGCAGTTTCCTGGCAGTGCTACTTATGGCGGCTGCTGTAATTGTTTGGTATGAGTTCAGAAAAAGCCGGATCACACAGGCAGTTTCATTACCTCAGCCAGCTTAAAGACCTCCTTCATGCACTTTGCTGTCAGAATTGAGTCTTCCAGCGCGTTGTGAAAACCATCTTCGCGGGCAAACCCGAAATAGCTCGCAATGGCAGTAAGACTCAGCCGATCAGGGGTTTTGCGTCCGTTGGCTTTTAGCACCCGGAATGTGAAGTAGGCTAGGGTATGCAAATCAAGCAACACACGGGAGTAAGGCCACTTCATTTTCTCGTAGCGATACGCTTCCTTCAGAAAATTAATGTCATTGATGACACTTTGTCCGCAAATAATCACGTCGCGTAAGTAGGGCGTACGATCCAGTTGTCCCTTCGGAACCCGCATGCCGAGCTGGTTGCAGATCCACTCTTCCAGCTCAGGCAATACGTCATAAACCATCGGCGCATCTTCCAGGTCGGCCAATGAGAGGTTATGGATTTTCTCGGACGATGACGAAAACGCTTCTTTATTTTCCGGGTAGACGTTGGTGAGGTACTGGCCTTTCTCGACCCAATGATCGTCGAAGAGAACGGCACCAATCTGAATGATTTCATTGTAATCCGGTTCGGGACCGGTCATTTCCAGGTCAAGTACTAAAAAGGGCATTTAGAGAGAGTTTGTTAAATTTTAGTATTGGTAACAAATTCGTTTTAAAATAAAAAATTGAAAAACTATTTACTAATTTTCCAGATATATACTACACGGTATAGGCTCGAACCGATTAGCAGGATTATTCCACTGAAACGACCCGGCAAAGACTCTTTGCCGGGTCGTTTCAGTGGAAGGCAAAGGTGTTAAATCTGTCTGATAAAGGGTAGGGATCAAAGGCTTTCACCCCAAATATATTTACTAAACCATCGGTAATTTTCTTCCATGACCTGCCGCATTGACTTGGGCTTGGTGATGCCGTGGCCAAAGCCTTTGTACACAACCATTTTTACCGGCACACCTTTGTCTTCCAGTGCCAGCCGAAGCTCGTAGGCGTTGGCAATGGGTACGCGTTTGTCCAACTCACCATGCTGAATAAGGGTAGGCGTTTTGGCGCGATTTATGTAACTGATCGGCGATGTTTTCTGATAAATTTCGGCGTTATCCCAGGGGGTGCCCTGAAGGTACTGCCGGGTAAAAGGAGTAATATCAGTGTTCTGGTAATACGTTGCCCAGTTCGAGATACCGGCACCAACAGAGGTTGCTTTGAAGCGGGTACTATACGTAGTGATGAACGCCGAAATATACCCGCCCTGACTCCAGCCCATAGCGCCCACTTTGTCTTTGTCAACCAGTCCCCTGCCAATCAGGTAATCGACGCCGGAAATCACATCATCGTAATCGCCCAGGCCTAAATTCTTGACGTTCAATGCCCGGAACTTGCTGCCGTAGCCTGCTGAACCCCGGTAATTGGGGCGCAGTACGAGGGCCCCCTTGCTTGTAAATTGTTCAACCGGGTAGTACCGGTCAGCAATGACCGATGGAAGGTCAATACCCGTTGGACCACCGTGAATAACGACCAGCAGCGGATATTTCCGGGCTGGATCGAAATTGGCCGGTTTGATCAAAATCCCTTCAATAACATTCCCATCACTCGATTTCCAACTGACAACCTCGCGGGTCGCTGTCTTGAATGGAGCGAGCTGCGTCCCCATGTCTGTCAATGTTTTCGGGACGAACGTTTGCACAGATGATGTCTGGATTTCGGCGTATTGATTGCGCATCGCGGCCACAAAGGCCATCTGCCGGCCATCTCTACTGAACGAAAACTGGTTGGCAATCAGGTTATCGGGTTTGGTGAGCCGGTCGGTTTTTAATGATCCTGGATTCAGACGGAATAAGTGTGCTGTGGTTTTCTGGTAGCCACTAAACAAAATCCCGTCGGCGGTCCATTCCAGCAGATTGGCATTCTCGTCGAAGATTGTCGTTAGTACTTTGGGCGTACCACCACTGGCTGGTACGCTGGCGATCTGGCGATTGGCGTAGAAGTAATAGTCGCTCTCATTTGTCGTCGTGAAGGCGATTTGCTGACCGTCGGGCGACCAGACCGGGTTTTGATCGGGTCCTTTGAGCGACACAATTTTTTTGGTGGTAGTATCCTTAAGCGTCAGTACGTATAAATCAGCCGTATTGCCATTCACCAGATCGGGATTTTTCGCTGCGTCGAATGCAATCGTCAAACCGTCCGGCGAAACGGCAAAACTACCGACCGAAAAGTCGCTTCCTTTGGTTAAGGGCTTGGGTTTGGCGGGTTTTTCATTCGTCAGACTGTCTAATAAATACAGGTGAACCATCTTGTAATCGTCGCGTACAACTTCATAATCGCTGTATTTCTCCTTACGGTCTTTGTCGATTTTTCCATCGGGCACCGTTGCCGAAAAAATAAGCTGTTTACCCGTTGGCGACCATTCGAAGGCCGTTACCCCTGTTTCAAACTTGGTTAATGGTCGGGCTTCACCTCCTGATGGACTAATCATATACAGTTGTGATTTTTCGTCGCGGGTCGACAAAAACGCCAGCCATTTGCCATCGGGCGACCAGGCTGGGCTGCTGTTTGATTTTTTTGAATTGGTAAGTTGAAATTTGTCGCCGGTGGTTACGTTAGCCAGCCAGATGTCGGTATCGAAGGTGTTCTCATCCCAGTTCGTTTTCGTAACGGTGTACGCGACCCATTTGCCATCGGGCGAAAGCTGTGGGTTCGATACGCTTTTCATCGCGATAGACTGATCGATCGTAGGCGCCTGAGCCAGCGCGCCATTGGCATTCATGAAGCAGGCTAGCCAAAAGAGGATGTAAATTGGTTTCATAAGGAAAGTGAATGAGTTAAACACACCGTAACAAGTGAGTACGTAAACTATAAAACTTTCTGTGGGATTGAAAGGAAATGGATTCAAATCCCTCATTATCAATTAAGATAAGTCGAAAGAAGTATAGGGAATCTTTATATAACGCAACACTGGCTTTTTTACTTACTCACTTACTCAATCGCTCCGCCAATTTGCCAATGTCGCTGCTGATCTGGTGAATGAAATTTAGCTGCTCGCTTAGTTGCGGATCGTCAGGTGTCGAACTCGATACGTTTGGCTCAGTCGAAGCGGTTTCCACAAACGGTTTATCGGCTGTTTTGCCTAACCGACGCTGACTTTCCGTGAGCGTGAACAGCGCGCGTTTGATCGGACGTAGCAGGCTTGCCGGGTAAACTACTGCCTCACTAGTCAGTCGGGCAGAGATAATTGTGGCAATGTTGGCCGATAAAATGTGATTCAGTACAACAAATTCATAAATGAGCTTTTCGTTACGTTGTTTGTGCTTCGGTTCCGACACCATCCGCTCGAAGGCGGCCGACAGGTTGGCTGACGTAACATAGACGTCCTTCCGCGCTAGTTTGTAATCAACGGAGCCAATGCGCTGGCCCGACAGGCTGTCGAGCAGTAACTGAACATAACGTACATTCGCGTTCAATACGTCCTGCATAGGTTTCATTAATTGCTCGGATTCCCACTGCGGAAAGAGTAGATAACCGGTCACAAAGGCGATAAAGCCACCCAGCAACGTATCCAGGACGCGTTCTTCTGCGACGCCGAGGTAGCTGACTCCCAGGAAATTAAATAGGATCAGGATGAACGGAGTTACGCAGATGACCATCGCAATGTAGTATGTGCGTTGCGTGCTGTACGTACCGATCATAAACAGCACCATAAGACCAAACTGAACTGTTTTATTGGGTACAAACGTCAGGATGAATACGCCAATCAATCCACCCACCAGCGTGCCAATCATGCGCTCGATGTTCCGTTTTTTGGACAGGCTGAAGGCTGGTTTCAGAATAACCGAGATCGTTAATAGAACCCAGTAGCTGTGGTGACCGTAATCGAGAAACTGGGTCAGGGCAAACCCCAGCAGCATAGCCAGCGCTACACGTATCGAAAACCGGAATGCAGACGAGTCGAGGGTTAAATTCTCCTGTAATGATTCAACGTCAATTTCCTGATGCGATACAAAGCGGCCATATTCCGGGTCTTCTTTTCGCACAAGGTCAGGATTTGGCAAGGCGAGGTTGTTCTGAATGGTGCGTAGTCGCTGGCTCACTGTCCGTAAATTAACGAGTACTTTTTTCAGGACCAGCGTGCTTCCTTCCTGATCGCCGAGTGCATCAATGTTACGTTTCAATTCATCCAGCAAGGGAGGCATAGTAACTGGATCACTGGTATACAGGGGTGACTGAACGGCCAAGCCAACATGGTCGAGTTCGGTGGACAGCTCCCGAATCAGTCGGGAAATTATCGTAAGCACATCCGTTTTTCCGAAACGTTCCCGTATATCGGAATAATCGTAGTACATGGCGATGATCTGTTCATAGAGGTCCACCGTATCCATAAACGTTAATAGCAACAGGCGGCCCGTTCGGGTCGATTCGGCTACAATACGTCTGCTTTTGAACAGCACCTCCCGAACGACGTCCTGCTTTTCGCTTACGGCTATCTGCTGGGCAATTAGCCGACGGTAGCTATCCTCCAGCGGAATCGACATCGTATAGAAATCGGCTTTGAGCGCCATGAGTTTGGCCATTTCGTGAATACACTGACCCAGCGCCTGTTGCGCCAGTCGGTAAGGCTGAAGCTGCGATGATAGCAGGCTGATAACCGTATACCACAGGCTCCCCGTCAGGACCAGTAAACTCTCCCGAATAACACCAGCGGCATCGAGCGGACGGTCGAGAATCAGAATCATAACGAGCAAAGCTCCCGATCCAACCAGACCCGCGCGGTTGCCATAGATGGAAAACATGGAGAACAGAAAACTAAACAGCAGCACCTCCAGCCCCAGCGTGTAAGGATTCATACGGGCAAAACCCGTGATCAACGTAACCAGGAAACCGAGCCCTACGGCGACCAGCATACTATTCCGGCGGTGCATGACCGGGCCGGGCGAATCGCATACACTAACATTTAAGGCACCAAGCGACATGGCCATGCCCGTTGGAAGCTGGCCAAACTGGGCCATCACCAATGAGGGCAACAAAACCGACAGCGTGATCCGGAGGCCGTCAGAAAAATACTGACTAAACAGAAAGTAACTGACTTGCCGGACACGTTTGTTCATGGGCAGAGGGCATGGAGCATAGGGATAAAATTAGGCTCCAACAGATAACAGATCGGTTCGGCGCTCGCCGATTTGCTGACGCCACATGGCGTAATATAGCCCTTTCTGCGCGACCAAAGTTTCATGACTGCCGGTTTCGACAATTATGCCTTTTTCAAGCACAAAAATCGTATTGGCGTGCAGGATGGTCGACAGTCGGTGGGCAATCAGAATGGTAATCTGCTCATTCAGGGCCGAAACACTACGTACCGTGTCGGTAATTTCTTCTTCGGTGAGTGAATCAAGCGCCGAAGTTGCTTCATCGAAAATCAGTAATCTTGGATGACGGACCAGCGCCCGAGCAATGGACAATCGTTGTTTTTCACCCCCCGACATTTTGAGCCCTCCTTCACCAATTTGCGTATCGAGTCCCTTTTCAGAACGGGCCAGCAGGTGATCGCAGGCGGCTTTGTCGAGGGCGTCCAGCATCTCAGCTTCGGTCGCGTCGGGCTTGACAAATAAGAGATTTTCGCGGATGGTTCCGGCAAAGAGGTGCGTGTCCTGCGTGACAAAACCAATCTGCCGACGCATCGGGTTAAACCGAATGTCCTTGGTGGAGATGTCATTGTAATAAATTTCGCCATCAACGGGTCGATAAAGGCCCACCAGGAGCTTTACCATGGTCGATTTCCCTGAACCTGAAGGGCCAACAAACGCAATGGTATCACCAAGTTTGGCTTCAAACGAAACCCCGTCAATTGCATTCTGATTAGCACCTTTGTGCCGAAACACTACGTCGGCGAAGCGCAGGTTTTCAATTGGGCCCACTTCTACCGGTGATTCCGGATTGCGTTCGATGGGTTTCTGCATCAACTGGTCGAAGCTGTTCAACCCGGCTTCGGCTTCGCGATAGGCCAGAATAATATTGCCTAGTTCCTGCAATGGGTTGAAGATGGCGACCGAGATAAATTGCATCGAAATTAACTCGCCAGTGCTCAACACATTACGGAAAATGAGCCATAAGAGTGTAAACAAGACCGACTGCTTCAATACATTGAGCGTGGTACTTTGCCAGAACGACAGCAGTCGCACCCGCCGAACTTTGAACATTTCCAGCTCAAAAATCCGACCGGTTTGTGTTTTCAATCGTCGAATTTCAGGAAAGGTAAGGCCCAGACTTTTTATCAACTCAATGTTGCGGAGCGATTCGGTGATGACGCCCGACAACAACGCCGTTTCTCGATTGATGGATCGCTGGGTTGTTTTGATCTGCTTGCTGAGCAAGCCCGTTAGACTGCCCAGTACTAATACGCCGATCAGAAATACCGGAACCAGCGCCCAGTGTTTCGTGACTGCGTAAAAGATCAGAAAACCCATACCCACAATGGACGAAAACAGGACGTTGACAAATGAGTTGATGAACTTCTCGGTGTCGGTGCGGACTTTTTGAAGGATGGATAACGTAGCGCCACTGCTTTGATCGCCGAATTCCTGATACGATAGCCGCAGCGTCTGTTTGAGGCCATCGTTGAAAATATCGGTACCGAATTTCTGAACAACCAGGCGTGTAACGTACTCCTGAAATGCTTTTACTACGTTCGACAAAACCGCTACGCCGACCGCCAATCCCAGCAATCGTAAGACACCATTGATTTTCTCTGAATCTGTTTTCTGACCGGGGTTTGTCGCGTATTCGTCGATCAGTTTCCCGAAAATAATGGGATCGACCAATGCCAGAACCTGGGCAACACCCGCCAGGGCCAGCGCCAGTACGGCCAGCCAGCGATAAGGTTTCAGGTATTTCCAGAGAATTTGCATAAAAGCATGGAGGTTGGGGCGTGGAGCATGGGGTTATCAAGTAAAAGGCAATTTTGGGGTGTGAATGCAACCCCGTGCTCCACGCCCCAACCCCATGCATTAATACGTATCCAATTCCTGAATCCGCGCCAGGTGACGGCCACCTTCAAAAGGCGTATCGAGCCAGATTTGGACCAGTTTAAGGGCGGTTTCTTCACTCATCATTCGTTCGCCCAGCGATATTACGTTGGCGTCGTTGTGTTGCCGACACAAACGGGCCGACTCTTCATTCCAGCACAGGCCGCACCGAACACCCCGCACGCGGTTGGCCGCAATGGCTTCGCCATTGCCTGATCCACCCAGCACAACGCCCCGCTCCACTTCGCCAGCCGCAACGGCTTCAGCAACAGGCCGGATAAAAAGCGGGTAATCTACCGATGGGGTTTCGGCATAGGTGCCTTTGTCAATTACCTCATGGCCGAGGTTAATAAGGAATTGTTTGATGGCTTCTTTGTAGTGGAAACCAGCGTGATCGGAGCCAATGGCGATTTTCATGGTACAATAAATAGGATATAAACAAGGGTCAAAAGTAGCAGAATAGCTGGCTAACATGAAACCTTAATCGCGTAAACTTGTTCGGAAAACAGACTCGGGGTAATTTGCAGCCCTGTCATGCTAAGAGACTTATGATTCCAGCAACGAACCAGCGACCACCCGCGACTATAGTATTTATATTTGGAGGCAGCGGAGATCTCAATCTTCGTAAACTTACACCAGCCCTCTATAACCTGTTCATTGACAAGTACCTGCCCGAACGCTTCGCCGTTGTTGGGTTAGGTCGTAGTCCGTACACCGACGAATCATTTCGGGAGCGTCTGCTGGAAGGCGTTCAGTCGTTCTCCCGCCGTAAAAATGGACCGGAAGATGCCTGGAAGTCATTTTCACCTTCCGTATCGTACCTGCAAATGGATGCCGGTGATGCCGCAGCCTATACAACGCTGTCTGATTTTGTTGGCACTAAAAAAAGCGAATGGGGCGAGGAGATTAACGTAGTGTTTTACCTGGCAGTAGCGCCACAACTCGTGCCCGGCATTGCGACAAACCTCGGCAAGCTAGAGCTTTGCGACGATACGTCGCATGTCAGGATTGTGGTTGAAAAACCCTTCGGCCATGATCTGAAAACAGCGCGTGAACTCAATGCACTGCTGGGCGGACTTTTTGCCGAAGAGCAGATTTACCGGATTGATCACTATTTGGGAAAGGAAACGGTACAGAATATTCTGGCGCTCCGGTTTGCCAACTCCCTGTTTGAGCCAATCTGGAATCGGCGATACGTTGAATATGTGCAGATTACGGCCTCTGAAACGGTAGGGCTCGAAGGACGTGGAGGCTACTATGAAGGCTCCGGTGCGTTGCGCGACATGATCCAGAATCACCTGCTTCAGGTGCTATGTATGGTGGCTACGGAAGCACCTATCTCGTTCGAAGCGAATGAAATACGGAACAAGAAAGTAGACGTACTGAACGCCATTCGCCGGATAAAACCGGAGCAGGTGAAAGACATCGCTGTTCGGGGACAGTATGGTCCGGGCGAAAAAGATGGAAAGACAATTCCAGGCTATCGGGAAGAAGAAGGGGTCAAGCCCGATTCGAAAACCGAAACGTTTGCGGCTGTAAAATTATTCGTCGATAACTGGCGCTGGGAAGACGTACCTTTCTATCTACGTACGGGTAAGGGACTTCCCGAAAAGGCAACGATCATTACCATCCAGTTTAAACCCGCGCCCTTTTACGCGTTTCCTGAAGAAGCGACAAACGGTTGGGATGCCAACCGGCTCACCATTGGCATTCAGCCGGCGATGGACATCCGGTTACGATTCCAGGCCAAACGGCCTGGGCAAACCCTGGCTATTGATCCGGTCGATATGGTTTTCAGTTACAAAGATGCCTATGAAGGGCAGGAGCCAGAAGCTTACGAAACGTTGTTGCTGGATGTAATGACGGGCGATGCTACGTTGTTTATGCGGGCCGATCAGGTCGAAGCCGCCTGGAAAGTAGTAACGCCAATCCTGGACGCGTGGGAAAGTGAAACGCCCGATTTTCCGAACTATCCACTTGGTTCATGGGGACCCGAGGCCGCCATGCAATTGGTTGAAAAAGACGGATTCCAGTGGATGACGAAATAAAATTAATGTAGTCGATAGTCGTCAGTCGCTGGTCAAAAGTGACTGACGACTATTCATAGATTTTGCGTCAGCCACTATTGACCAACGACTAGAGACTTTTGACTTACTACACCCTATGCCAACCCAACTTGCTGCTCTTTTCGTGGATGACCAGAACCTGCCGTGGGAATCGGTGGGGGAGGGTGTGAAGCGTAAAATCATGTCCTACGACGCCAACGTAATGATGGTGAAGGTCGCCTTTGAAACGGGTGGTGTTGGTGCGCCCCACAGCCACATGCATACGCAGATGAGCTACGTGGCCAGTGGGGTGTTTTCCATTATGATTGGTGACGAAACCCAAACTATAAGAAAGGGCGATGCTTTCTATATTCCACCGAATGTGTGGCATGGGGCGGTTTGCCTCGAAGCTGGCGAACTGGTAGATGTGTTCACGCCCATGCGTGAGGATTTTGTATGATTTCTTTTCGGGCTGGCGTTCCAGCACAACAAACATATGCAGCTCATCATTACAAAGAACCCGGCTGAATTGGCTAAGGCTGCGGCTGATTTCATTGCCAAACGCATTAAGGACGTACTGAAAAAACAAGATCGGTTCACGATTGCGCTGTCGGGTGGCAGCACACCCAAAGCCCTGCACGAACTACTGGCCAAGTCGCCCTATGTCGATCAGATTCCGTGGCTTCAACTGCATGTGTTCTGGGGTGATGAACGCTACGTCCCTATTGACGATGAGCAGAGCAATGCGGGCATGGCTTACGATACGTTACTTGGGCATGTTTACACACCCGAAGACCAGATTCACGTCTGGCGTACCGATCTTGAACCCGAAGCCGCGGCTGCCGATTACGACCGGATTCTGCACGCGTATTTTGGCGAGTCCGGCCCAACCTTCGACCTGGTGTTGCTTGGCATGGGCGACGATGGCCATACGCTCTCGCTTTTTCCGGGTACTGAGGTTGTTCATGAACAAACTGCCTGGACAAAGGCGTATTTTCTGACGCAGCAAAATATGTATCGCCTGACGCTGACGGCCCCCATAGCGAATCGGGCATCCTGCGTGCTGTTTTTGGTTGCTGGACCGAAGAAAGCCCAACCGCTGAAAGAAGTGCTGGAAGGTGAATACAATCCCGACAAATATCCTTCCCAGGAGATCAAACCCATAGACGGAGAATTGGTATGGCTCGTCGATGAAAAAGCGGCTGCTGACTTAAAGAAATAGCCTGCATCAGTTTCTAGCATGTTATCAGTGAACTGCTACGTATTGATGCGGCCGGGTAGCTCGTCCGAAAAATAAGATCTCTCACGGTTTTATCCGCAAATAGCCCTATTTTTGCCGGTAGGTTTTCTCAGAAAAATACAACTACAAGGGTTGTATACCTTTCTGAGAGAACATGCTTGTCTATGATCTGTGCTAAAAAAGCTTATTGCAACGTCATTATGTTTGATGCAGGTAGACAAATACTGGACAGTTATTAATTGCTGAATAACCACAGCAAAAATTTTATGCGTGAATCGCTTCACTCATTCGTATCGAAACACTATGTTCCTAAAGTAGTCGATGGTGCAAATGAGAAAATCTATCCGAAACTGACCATTGTAACGCCTTCTTATAATCAGGTTCAGTATTTAGAACGCACGATTTTGAGCGTGCTAAACCAGAATTACCCAAACCTGGAATATTTCATCATGGATGGAGGATCTACGGATGGTAGCGTTGAACTGATAAAAAAATATGAGCCGTATCTGGCCGGATGGGTGAGCGAAAAAGACCGTGGACAGACCGACGCAATCAACAAGGGGTTTCGTCGGGCAACGGGTGACTACGTAGCATTTCAGAATTCCGACGATGTATTTGCGCCTGACGCCTTTGCCAAGGTGGCCGATGCCTGGCGAAAGGCACCCGATACCGACGTTTTCTTCGGAGATATGTATATAACCGACGAGGCCGACGTTATTCTGGAAGAAATGCGGGCACCAGATTTCTGTGTTGAGTGCCAGATTTATGAAGGAATGCAGGTTTTTAACCAGTCATTGTTTATCCGCCGTGAACGGCTGGAGCAGATTGGCTTACTTGACGAAAGCTTACAGTTTGTTATTGACTATGAAATTGTTGCGCGTCTGGGGGTTCAACCCGGTATTAAATTTCAACACGTTTCGGGTTTTTGGGGCGGATTTCGGGTACAGCCCAACGCAAAATCGTCTACCATAACGTCGGTAGGTTTGTCTGAACATCAGCTGACTAAAGAAAAGTACCGCCCGATGCTGGTATCATCCTTTGGGCCATCCTTCTGGCAACGATACTGTCGGGTACGTAAATTGCTGGCATTCGTACTTAAAGGAGAGTTTGGGTACATCCTTCATCGGTTTCAACTGAATCGGTCCAGATAATGAGCCGCAAACAGTAATTATACATCGCTTATGGCAAAGTTCCTTCGTTTACTACAGACACTCGACTACATGCGCATGGTAGTCGGCATCTGTATTCTTGTTGATGGGTATCCGCTTATCTTCTTTTTTAGGGATACGCTGAAACTGGCGCCTGGAAGTTCGGCATTCACGGCGGCCGGTTTTGCCGGGGGGCTCATTCTGATGGTCCCGTTTACCGTGCTACGTCGGTTGTATCGGCCCAATATCACCATGTTCTGGATTGGGATGGCGTTTATCCTGACCAGTATTTTATACATGTACGTTTATCCGTCTCCTGAGCCTTTAGACTACACCAGGGAGATGATTTACTATGCTTACATCCTGATTTTTCTGTTTCTGCTCATTAACATACCCAATGATATTATTCCAGTTGTCGTTCCGATAGTTGTCCTGTTTACGCTGGTTTCTAATCTGGGACTTATTTATTCATTAATAACGAATCCAACCTGGGCAATTGGTCAGCGGGCAACCATAGTATTGAATAATAGCGACGACGGATCGGGTAATCCGCACGTTTTTGCCCGTAATGCCTTCATGGGGATCATTGCCTGTGTCATGTGGCTGGTACGTCCGCAGACGAACGTCCTGTTTCGTTTGCTGGCTTTTTTTTCTGGGGTTGTCAGTGTTGTTATTCTATTGCTGACCCAAACCCGTTCGTCGATTCTCGCCTTAATTCTTGTTGTTGCGTTGTTTTTCTATTTCAATGTTCGGCCAGCTCAAATTCGCGCAACGGTTCGTAGCCTGTTTACGCCTGTCCCCATTATTGTTGCCGTTCTTGGTATAGTTGGGGTCATCGTTTTTTTTCAACGCTATGGCGACATCTATGCCGTTCTATATGGGTATGCAATGGGCTTTATGGAGCGAAATCTGGACAATATTTACGCTTTTCTGGGCCTACAATCGCAGGGAGTCGACTACAAAGCTACGCTCGATGATTCGGTGGCTAACCGGGCCGTTAATTTCGGTTTTTTAACTAAAGTCCTTGTTAGTCAGGCCTATATGCTCATTCCTGGGTACGGCTATAAATTTTCCTATTTAGACGTTCCGATGCTTGAAGCCCTCACCAGTCAGGGAGTTTTGGGACTAGCGCTATTTGGTACTATCAATGCCATGTCTTTGCGCCATTCGTTACGTACGATGCGCGAAAACTCAAACCCGATGAACATATTCCTGGCTTATTTTTACATGCTTGTATTTGTTCAGATCTTCTCTGGAGGCCGTCCCTATGAAATTACGTTCTGGTTTCCATTGGCACTCATGATTCGCTTCATGGGAGTTGAACACCTATTTCCGGCTTATCTGATGGATCACTCGGTGGCAAAAAATGATAAGTCTTCTACTTACGTAGTGGTCCAGAATGGGACTGTTTAAGTGGAGTACTTAGACAAACGTAGTCTCTACAGATTTTATAGAGATTTGTATTCACTTTTTGAGCCTAGCAGCAGGCTTCTACTCTACTCGATCTGATTATGTTGACTTCGTCTTCTTCTTCACCAGGATTGGTATTCAACACGATTCAAATTCTAAGGGGGCTAGCCGCTATACTTGTCGTAGTTTATCACTTATCACTTGGCTATGAAAAGCGTGGACAGGAGTTGATTATGGGCGGTCTTTTTCAACACGGATTTGCGGGCGTAGACCTGTTTTTTGTTATCAGTGGATTCGTGATCATGCATACGTCACACCGATATTTCAGCAAACCAACGTATTTCGGCACCTTCTTACGCAAACGGGCCATCCGTATATACCCAATCTATTGGGTTACACTCGCGTTTATTATGGGGGGTATACTCTTGCTTGAGTTTATTACAAAAACCCCAATTGCGTATCTTCCAACGTCCTGGTCGTTGATTCTGAGTTCATTATTACTGCTTCCTTATCACCCCAATATCAATGGCGTTACCTGGAGCCTAAGCTTCGAATTATACTATTATTTGGTGTTTGGCTTATTGATAGTGTCCCGAAAGCTTTGGCCAGTTGTGGCTATTGTACTGACACTGTCGGGATTGGTTATTATCAGTCCAACCTTGTTTGCTGGCAGTCACCGCCTGTTCTTCTTTTTTTTTAGTCCTTATAATCTTGAATTTGCCGCCGGTGTACTCGCCTGGTGGCTAATTCAACGGTACAAAGTCGCATCGTCCCGTTGTTTTTTGCTGTTAGGTACTGCCTTAGTTTGGCTACTGGTTAATGATGGTCCTTTAGTTAGCGATGCCGGCAAGCGAACGGTTCTTTATGGAGTTAGCTCTTTTCTGATACTAGTATCATTTACTGGATTGGAACTCGATGGCTGGTTCAAACCTTCGTTGATAACCCGCCAATTGATGAAAGTAGGGGATGCTTCCTTTTTAATTTACATGCTTCATTTTTCATTTATGCCTTTTTATGGGAAGTTAGTAACTCCATTTGAGCATAATATGATCGTTCAGAATATAGCGGCTCTTTTGTTTACTACGGTCATAACCGTTGTTTGCATTTACCTGCATACCCGTTTTGAAGCTCCTCTGGTGAAAAAATTAAATCTTATTTCTAAGTCAATTAGCCTGAAACTAACGAATGGCTAACCCAATTTTATTTTTATAGATGCGCATTCTGATTGTTCATAATATACTCTGGGCGCATTATAAATCCAGTGTTTTTCAGGCCATTCAGCAACTGGCCGATCAGCAGCCGAACGTGATGGTAAACGTCCTGCAGATTGCCCGAAACGAACGGTCGAGGGCTTCGTTAGAGACGATCAACGATCCTTCAGTTCCGACTTATTCATACAACTACGAATTACTTTTCGACCGTTTTCTGGAAGATGTCAGCTTGCGCGAACGTACTAATGCGTTGCTTCGGCGGGCGAGTGCCTTCAAGCCAGATGTGATTACACTGACTGGCTATTATGATCCTGCCCAGATTTTCCTGTTACTATGGGCTAGAACAAAAGGTATTCGGGTCATTCTTCAAAATGAAAGTACGGCAACCGATCACCAGCGTGGCGGTTGGAAAGAACGTATCAAGCAGTGGATTTTCAGCCAGTGCAGTGGGTTTTTCTGCTTCGGAAGCCAATCTGCAGATTATCTGATCCAATTAGGGGTTCAACCTGACAAGATTTTGCTTCGCAAAAGTGCGGTAGATAACAACGCACTCCGGGTTGCCTATGAACGGGCGTTATCTAGCAGGATAAAGGAGCAACAGGTACTGGCACTACGTCCCAATAACTTCGTTTTTGTTGGCCGATTAATTGGCTATAAAAACTTACCTCTCCTGCTGTCGGCCTTTGCTGAGGCCCAAAAGCAATCGCCCCTGGCAGATGAGTGGGGCATCATTCTATTAGGCGACGGGGTTGAGAAGAACTCACTCATCGAACAGATTAATACGCTGGCGCTAACGGATTCGGTGCATATTCTGCCAGGAAGGCCGTGGTTTGAGGTGCCCGATGTGCTGGCTATGAGCAACGTATTGGTTTTGCCAAGCAGCTCGGAACCCTGGGGCTTAGTCGTTAATGAAGCTATGGCCTGCGGGTTACCCGTCATCGTATCCGACCGTTGTGGATGCGCGCCCGACCTGGTACACGAGGGTAAAAATGGGTTTGTTTTTACTTACGATCAGCCAGATCAGCTTACTCAACTCATGCTACGATTTATTGATGGCGACGTCGACGTAGCCGAAATGAGCTTCTGGGCGCAAAAACTTATTGCACCTTATGCGCCTGATGTCGTTGCGCAGGAAATGCTGAATGGCTATAAATACATTCTCACAAAATGAAGATTTTACATATTTGCGCTTACACCTGGGCCATCGGCGGACCCGCCAAAATGATTTTTGATCATACGCGCGTCCATGCCGCCGAAGGCCACCAGGTTACGATTCTTACGCCCGTTTCGGCAGATGATGTGATTTATGAGACAGCCCCTGGCGTGGTTGTGGTGCCCGTACCACGCCATTGGTTTAGTCGATTTTTTCCCGAATTCTCCATTGGTTTGTGGGATTACCTGCGAGAACATGGTAACGATTTTGACCTGATCCACGTCCACGGATTATGGCATTTCGGAAGTGTTGCGCCCTACTTATTGAATTTGAAGCCGTCCAAATTATTAACGACTCACGGTTTGCTGGATCGCTGGACAATCCGGCACAGTTACTGGAAAAAGCAGCTCATATCGTGGGCGGGCCAACGAAAATGGACGGCCAATACGCCGGTTATTCACGTAAATAATCAGTCGGAAGTTGATGACGTTCGACGCTATTTAGGCCATCCGCATCCGCACGTAGCCATTATTCCAAATGGTCTTCGCCCTGCCGAATTTAGCCAGCTTCCTCCACGTGGACAGTTCCGGCAGGAGTTTGGCATTCGTCCGGATCAAAAAATTATCCTTTTCCTGAGTCGGTTGAATCTGAAAAAAGGACTTGATGTACTGCTTCCCGCTTTCCGACGCATAAGTACTGAGCGACCTGACGTTCAACTTGTGTTAGCTGGCCCGGATGACGGCTACTTATCAACTATTCAGCAGTTTATCCGGCAACATCATCTGGAAGATCGGGTACTATTACCGGGTATGTTGATTAAGGAACAAAAACTGGCCGTTTTTGCTGATGCCGATATTTTCACCTTACCAACTTATTCGGAGAGCTTCGCCATTGCAGCTTTGGAAGCCCTGGCGACAGGAACTCCATCGTTGCTTACAGAGCACGTTGGTTTTGGGGATTACCTTCGTTCTTACCAGGCCGCTCATCTGTGTGAACCTACTGAGCAGTCGGTCTACGACGGCCTGAATTATTTACTCGATAATCCAGACAAAGCTGCCCAGTTGGCTCATAATGCGCAGCGAATGATTGCGAATGAATGCGATATTGACGTACTGGCCCGACGGCTTTTGATAGAGTATGAACGGGCAATTAGCCTAAAAAGCGCTGCATAAGCCGTACGAGAGCGACGTGAGTTAATTAGTAAGCTGCTGCGAGGGCGATTCTGACTGTGCAGTAGTAATAGAGGCAGGGCTTAACCATTTGCGTAGTAAACGCCTGCCAGGTTTTTCTATTTTCTCAAAACATAGGGCGGCAATCAGAAAGAGCAAAGCAACGTAGCCGATTCCGTACAGACTTGGGCTAAGGTGCACGTAGCGTTGATTTAGATAGAAAGCCGCCATGCCAACCGGCACTTGCAACAGGTAAATTCCATAGCTGATTTCCCCCAGATAAACCAGTTTAGGATGGCTCAGCCATCGGGCCAGCGCTCCTTGCTGAACGCTTAAAAACAAAATAAATACGACGAACAGGGGGGCAAAAAGACCATTGTGATAATAGTACATAATAGTCGAATCGCTGCCTATCAAATACGCAAAGAGCAGCGTAATACCAACCAGCACAGCTGTTATGATTGATTTACTACGTAGCAGAACTTGCCAATGCCGCAATGTTAAAATCCCGGTACAGACCCCAACAACGAACGTACCCAAATGCAATACGGGGAAATATAGCCTGAAGGTTTCGAGTGAGGTATTGTCTGTTAAGAATTTATAAATGAGTTGATTCGCCAGCCAGATTAAAACGCCAATACCAACGATCTGTCTGGATTTGCAAGTCACCAGCCATTGATACAGAAACGGAAAAATCAGATAGAAAAAAGCTTCTACGGATAAAGACCAGCCCGGATAATTTAAGGTTGGAACCCAAGTTTGCACCCAGGCTTGTAAAAGCGTCATTTCAGTCGCTACCATGCCTAAATAGGACAGATCACGGTAGCTAACGTTCATTGTCAGTTGCACGAGTAGCCAGGTGGCTAGCAGGGCAACCAAATACAGCGGATAAATACGGGCAAATCGATTAATCCAGAACTGTCTCTTGGTTATACTCTTTGGAAGAATTGTTCCGGATGCATTGGCCATGACCAGAATAAAACCCGACAGCAGAAAAAAATAACTTACGGCAACCTGAGCTTTGTCCAGCAATGGTCCCAGCAGCGGCAGGCTACGTAGTGTTCTCGAGGGGATGTGGAACAGAACGATAAGCAGCGCGGCCAGAAACCGGGTAAATGTAAGTTGCGGTAGTTTCATAGACTGCTAGCTATATAGTACAGCTGAAATCCAGATAGGAATACTAGATAAAGTAGTAACGATACTTGTCTATAAATCAGCTATTTATAGCAATTGTATTTGTATCACGATGGCTAACTTTCGTCCAGTCAACCTGTTGTTCTGCTTCTGCCAGATCAACGAATGGGAAGTCAGTTAGCAATTGTTTTAGCTTAGGCCAGCAGTTCCGGAGACCGTAGTAGGATTTGAATTGTCTCGTTCGGCTCAGGCCCGGAATCATAGGTTGGTCGGCATCGAAATCGCGCGGATGAAAATACGTCATAACGTAGTTGGACCGGCGCATCAAAACGCGAATGGCGCTATAGGGCAACAGTCGGAAATAGCCGCCACCCGAGAAAATCAAATCCTGACCCAGCACCGGAGCCGTGTTGATCGGAAATTCTTTCAGCAACGTACCGTTAACGTTCAGATAACCCGGCTCGAACATGCCCAGTGAGGTATCGCCCCCATGCGCCCGTCTGGCCGAAAATACGGAACAGTCGACTTCAATTCCCTGTTCAACCAGAATTGGGAACACCCAATGGTTGAACTCCTTGATCGAAAAACCCGGTGCCCGGTACGATCGAACTTTTTTACCTGTCAACTCCTGCAAATGCTTAATGGATCGTTCCAAATCATCCTGAAATTGGACAGGGGTTTGTTCATAAGCGAGTTGATGCGCGTAGGAGTGCGTGCCAATTTCATAACCGGCAGCATCAATCCGTCGAATAATATCAGGGTGCTTATCCGCTACCCAACCGAGACAAAAAAAAGTAGCCCTCGTATTGGTTTCGTCCAGAATCTGGAAAATACGGTCCATATTCCTGTGAATGCGGGTTTCGTAGCGGCTCCAATCGGATTCGGTACGGGTCGATGCATTATCCAGAATGTGAAACCATTCCTCAATATCAAATGTCAGGATGTTCATAAAAAGTCGATAGCAGGAAGTCAACAGTCATTAGTTTATGGATATACTATTGACTAACGACTATCCGCTAATATTAATAAAACCGCTTGCCAGCGGCCAGAAATTCTTCCACGTCGGTGCGGGTGGGAAACGTGAAATAGGTCATTTGGGTTGCGTCGTTCTCAATGAGTTTGTAGTTACCGGTATGGATTTTGTCGATTGATTCCAGGATGGCATCCATGCCCATTTTCTTCGTCACATCAATTAGTTCAGCCTGGCTCATATTTCCAATGGCGAGCTTGTTCTGAACCAGAATTGGGCCACTATCGATACCTTCGTCTACGAAAAACACGGATACGCCGGTGTGCGTCTCGCCATTTTTCAACACCCAGAATGAAGGCATCAGGCCCCGGTATTTGGGGAGCAGCGCCGTGTGAAGGTTAATGCAACCATACGTAGCAGCGTCCAGAAGTTTCTGTTTGAAAATCTGATTACCGGCAATCGAGACAAATAAATCGGGTTTATAGGCTCGGAGCTTTTCCAGGTTTTCTTCTTTATTGATACCTCCTTCAATATGAATCAGTGGAATATTCCGGTCGGCCAGCACTTTCCTGACATTGTTTCGGCTGTCTAATTTCGAGGCTACGAATTTAAACCCGTAGCGTACAAAAAAAGGAAGGCCAAAGATGTCGTATGTTTTCTTCATCTTTTCTCCGAAACTCTCCCGTTTGCCGAAAGGTGATACGTCGAATACCACTGTAGCAACAACTTCGGCGTAAGATGGTAGCTTTTTCAGAAGATAATCAATATTGCGGGCGAGATAAAACGGGTCATCCTGCGTAAGAATCACAAGGCGCATAGAAAATGGATAGTGTTATGATCACAAAATTACTTATTCTGACGTAAAGGAGGAGACTATATTATAAACAGACTACTTTCCATACAGAAGCTATCGATTGATCATTACCAACGTAGCTGTATTTACATCAGGTGGATAAAATTGCAGATGATGAGTCAATTAATCAAGTATTACTTAAACAAGGGATCGAAAATAGTACAAAAACAATACGCATACCGTATGAACTCTTATCAAGGACTTTGTCCCGTATAAAAAAAGTTATAATATTGTATGATTTATCGAACAGCTGATCTTGAGTACTAGGCGCCCTTTTTGCTTGGAAAAGGAACACAATAAGCTGTTTAGTATGAAAATAGTTATATAGAAGTATGACCGACGTATCAGTCATTATTCTGACACACAACGAGGAAAAACACATTACTCGATGTTTACAGAGTTTACTGCCATTTACGGACAAAATATTTATTGTCGATTCGTTCTCTACAGATCGGACGGTTGAGATTGCCCGTTCAATGGGGGCTGTGGTTGTTCAAAATGCCTGGGTTAACTATGCTACACAATTTAATTTCGGCATTGAGCATGTTCCTTTTAAGACAGGCTGGCTGATGCGCATGGATGCCGATGAGTACGTAATGCCTGAGTTGGCCAATGAAATAAATCAGCGGCTGACGGGCTTACCTGCCGACGTAGGTGGCGTATACGTAAAGCGTCGGGTGTTTTTCCTGAATCGCTGGATGAAGCATGGCGGCTTTTATCCGATCTGGCTGCTTCGTTTATGGCGCCGGGGGGATGGCTTTTGCGAGCAGGTATGGCACGACGAACACATTAAACTGACGAAAGGGCAGCCAATTCAATTCGATCATGATATTGTCGATCATAACCTGAATAACCTGACCTGGTGGACGCAGAAACACAATCATTATACGATTCTGGAAATGATCAATCTGCTTAATTACCGGTACAAGTTCGATGAGGCAGAAAAAGTACAACCCCGGCTCTTCGGAACGCAGGATCAGCGGATGCGTTATTTAAAGGAAAAATACGCATCGTTACCCTTGTTCACGCGACCGATAATCTATTTTGTGTACCGGTATTTTATCCGAATGGGTTTTCTCGATGGGCGTGCGGGGTTTGTCTGGTGTTTCTTGCAAGCTCTTTGGTATCGCTTCCTGGTCGATGCCAAGCTGATGGAAGTCGACCTTCGGGTTGGTCAGGACAAGGAAGCAATAATGGACTATTTCCAAACCGAATATGGCAAAGACCTTCGGGCAATCCGACCTCAACAGGTTAGCCGAGCCTGAAGCGATGGTATCTCCGCAGGCGTCAGGTAGCCAGCCCAACGGTCGAACGGATCTGGCCCGCTTTAATAACAGTTGGTACAATCCCGGACCGCGCTGGAAGATCCTGTTGTGGTTTTTGGTTAATTCGATTTTTTTGAATAATTATTTTCCCATCCCAATGGCCATCAAAAGAGCTGTTTTAATGCTGTTCGGGGCCAAATTAGGGGAAGGAGTAGTTATAAAACCAGCCGTAAATATTAAATATCCCTGGTTACTTCAACTAGGAGATCACGTCTGGATTGGTGAAAAGGTCTGGATTGATAATCTCAGCCAGGTTGTCATCGGTAGCAATGTCTGTTTATCACAAGGCGCCATGCTGCTGACAGGCAACCATGATTACCGTCTGTCAACATTTGACTTGACAACTCAGCCAATTACGTTGGCCGATGGTGTCTGGATCGGTGCCAGGGCGGTGGTCTGCGCGGGCGTTCGTTGCGAATCGCATGCTGTTCTGGCGGTTAATTCGGTGGCAACGCGTTCGATGGACGCCTATGGTATTTATCAGGGTAATCCGGCCGTTTGGGTCCGAAAAAGAGAAATTAAGGCGTGAAAGTATCTATCATAACGGTTGTCTATAACGGGGCCGAATTTGTTCGTAACTGCATCGAGTCGATTATTAATCAGACCTATCCCGATATTGAATATATTATCGTGGATGGAAAATCGACCGATGGCACCGTAGACATTGTACAATCGTATGGCAAGAAAGTTTCCCGGTTTATATCTGAACCCGACAAAGGCTTGTACGATGCGATGAACAAAGGCATCCGATTGGCAACTGGCGACGTAATTGGATTGCTCAATGCGGATGATTTTTATCGGCATAATCGCGTCATTGAAAACATGGTCGCTACGTTCCAGCGAACGGGGGCCGACGCGGTTTACGGGGATATGCTGTACGTTGACCGGGACGACACAAAAAAATTAAAACGCTACTGGCGATCAGGCTGGTACAGCGAAAATGCGTTTCTTTGGGGCTGGATGCCAGGGCACCTGTCGTTCTTTGCGAAACGGTCACTTTATGAGCAGTATGGTTTGTTTCGCCTTGATATGAAAAGCGCAGCCGATTATGAACTGATGCTACGTTTCATCCACAAGAATAAGGTTAAACTGGCCTATATGGACGAAGTAACCATTGTGATGCGGGCGGGTGGAATTAGTAATAGCAGCGTTGGAAATCGACTGCGAGCCAATCGGGAAGACCGATTGGCCTGGCAACTGAATGGTCTGAAACCTTATTTTTTTACGTTTTGGCTGAAACCCTTGCGTAAACTCAAGCAATATGTTAGCAAGCCACCCGCAAGGCCAGATGTATAATTGGCAGGCCGTTAAATCAAATTAAGTTTGCCGAGTTAAATAAACAATTGATTTTTACGTATCCACACAGATCTTTAGTGCTCGATATTCGTATCTAAAAGCCCTTCTCATGAACATTGACTTATTTATAGCTTATATACAACATAAATGGAATGACGACTTATTTACGCTCGGGCTCTATCAGTGTATTCTTTCCTTATTGGTTGCCTGTTTCGTTTCAGTCGTAGCCATTCCTGTAGTTATCAAGATTTCCGAGCTGAAATCGCTGATGGAAAAACCCGGCGAACGTAGATCCCATTCTACACCAACGCCAACGTTTGGGGGAATTGCCATCTTCGCAGCGATTCTGATTGCTTATTTCCTGTGGCCAAGTATTGATCAGACGGATATCTACCGGACTAACCTTTCGGTTGCGGGTATGACCATCCTGTTCTTCATCGGGATCAAAGATGATCTTGTTGGTATTGACCCGACCAAAAAGATTCTGTTTCAGGTACTTGCCGCCATGATCCTGATTTTCTTTGGCGATTTACGTGTCGATTACCTGTATGGAATTATGGGTTTTCACCACATCGAAACGGCTGTTAGTATTTTATTGACCTGTTTTATTTTCATTGCCCTAACGAACGCTATTAATTTAATTGACGGCATTGATGGATTGGCGGGAGGCATTGCTACCATTGCCAGTGGTACGTTTGGTGGGTGGTTTCTGTTGACCAACCATTTTACGATGGCCTGCCTGGCGTTTACTTTAACCGGGGCGCTCATCGGTTTCCTTCGGTTCAATTTCTCTAAAACCAGCAAAATTTTCATGGGCAATACGGGTTCCCTGATTATTGGCTTTATGCTGGCTTTTTTCGCCATTCGGTTTGTTAGCCTCAATGCTTCCTATCGGTATGAACCAACGGCTTTTTTCAATGCCCCCATCATCGCCATTGTCATTCTGATCGTTCCTATTTTTGATACGTTACGGGTATTTCTGGTTCGGATTCTGGCCGGACGGTCACCGTTCTCGGCCGACCGGAATCACATGCACCATATTTTACTCGATAACGGATTGTCGCATGCGCGGGCAACCGCCGTGCTGTGTGGCGCTTCGCTGCTCAACACGATTATGTTCTTTTTATTACACCGAAACATATCCAATACGTTGTCGCTGGTGATTCTGGGTTGTTTGTTCGGTTTATATATGTTTTTGAGTTTTGCGCTTAAAATGCGAATCATCTACGTTTCGACTCACCCACGTCTCCGAAAGGCCGTAATGCGCCGGGAATTCCAGCAAAACATTGCCAGACGCCGACGTATTGTTGACTATTTATAAGCAACTATTTCATCTTTGAAAAGCCCTTTAGTGAATCTAAAGGGCTTTTTGTATTTATAGAATCTCCAGGTATTCCTTTAAAGCTACTCAGTATTGTCTCAGCACTACCCGTTGTTAACCGGGAGTAGGTCAGCTTTCACAGCCCATATACATTTGCATCAAGGCACATCGTCATGAACGAGAGGTGTACGCTTTATCCACAGCTGTTCAGGTTAAATTTACTAAGCCTTTCTCATGTATTTCTTTTGGATATTGTGGGGTATCGATGCCATTGTTGGGCTTGTTGTTCTTTATTTCTTTTTTGAAGGGTTGTCTGATGGCACCGTTTCTTCATTCAACGGTGGCTTGTGGTTTATGATGCTGGCGGGCTTATCGGCTGTGCTGTTGGGAAGTATCTATTTACAGTCACATCAGAATTTTATGTGGGCAAAAATTTTGGCGGGCTTATTAGCCATACCAGGTTTGTTATTTGGCCTGTTCTTCCTGATCTTAATTCTGTCTGGCACCCGTTGGAATTGATAAGTTAGGGTATAAAACCAACTACGCTAAAATGCAAAAAACGGAAGACTGTCTTCCGTTTTTTGCATTTTATCATCAGGGAAATTACCGTGTTACTTCGGGTATGGAATCAACCGTAGTTAATCCCAGCACTTCGCTTGTGTGCTTCCGAAGCTCCTGACCAAGCGCAGGGTTGTTCGCCAAAATTTGCCCGAAGGAAGGAATCATTTCTTTTAATTTCTGCTGCCAGGCGTCAGTGGCAAGTTGCTCAGGGAAACACCGTTTGAGCAGGTCGAGCATAATCGAAACCGCTGTCGATGCGCCCGGTGAAGCCCCCAGCAGAGCCGCGATACTCCCGTCTGCCGCACTGACCACTTCAGTGCCAAATTCGAGTACACCCCCTTCGTGTTCGTCTTTCTTAATGACCTGCACCCGCTGCCCGGCAATCTCGAGTTCCCAATCGTCCATTTGGGCGTTGGGATAATACTCCCGCAACGCGTTCAGCCGATCATCCGGCGATTGCATAACCTGCTGGATGAGGTATTTCGTCAGGCCAACATTATGAAGGCCTGCCATGAGCATAGGGGCCATATTACTCAATTGAATCGACTTGGGAAGGTCCATGTAGGAGCCGCTCTTCAGGAATTTAGTCGAAAAGCCAGCGTACGGCCCAAATAGAAGTTCCCGCTTTCCATCAATCATACGGGTATCCAAGTGGGGTACCGACATTGGTGGCGCACCAACTGAAGCTTTTCCGTACACTTTTGCCTGATGCCGCTCTACTACGTCACGGTTAACGCATTTGAGCCATTGCCCACTTACGGGGAAACCGCCAAATCCTCTGCTTTCTGGAATGTCTGATTTTTCGAGCAACCGTAACGAACCACCGCCCGCTCCAATGAACAGAAACTGAGTCTGTACGTCGCGAACGTGATTCGTTGTTACGTTCTCCACCCGTATTTTCCAGCCACCCAACGACTTGGAACGCCATAAATCACGTACATCATGAGCAAAGTACAAGTGAACCCCTGGCATATCGTACAGACGGCGGAACATAGCCCGCGTCAGTGCACCGAAATTCACGTCTGTTCCAATGTCCATGCGGGTTGCGGCTACAGCCTGGGCAGGGTCCCGATCGTCCATAACAAGCGGCATCCAGTCTGCCAGTTGCGATGGGTCTTCGGAATACTGCATGCCGTGGAAAAGGTAATTTTGCTGAAGGGCATCGTAACGCTTATGTAGGTATGCTACGTTGTCGTCGCCCCACACAAAGCTCATGTGTGGAATGGAGCGAATAAAATTAGGCGCGTCGCTGAGGAAGCCCTGTTGAACAAGGTAGGCCCAGAACTGCTTCGATTGCTCAAACGATTCGGCAATCTTGATGGCTTTCGACGGATCAATTGTACCGTCGGCCTGTTCGGGGGTATAGTTTAGTTCACAGAAGGCCGAGTGGCCAGTACCTGCGTTATTCCAGGCGTCAGAACTCTCAGCGGCTGCACTATCGAGCCGCTCATAGATATCAATCGTTATGTCGGGTTGCAACTCTTTGAGCAATACGCCAAGAGTCGCACTCATGATCCCTGCCCCGATCAATACTACGTCGGGACCTTTTTGGGTAGATTTCTTGCTTTTCGCCATGATGTAAGTAGGCCGTGTGTATTCGTATATATGTACAAAGTTGGGGCCAAGGATGTTCTGAAACCAAGCTTTTTCCTAAGTTTTGTTAGCCAACGTATGCGCTACCTCACTTGTAAACTAATGCGGCTGAATTACTTGCTAGATATTCACGAATGATTGCAAAAATCATAGAACGTAACCTCGATAGCTAGATAACATCTACTTACACAGATGCAGCATGAACGCGATCGAACCACCGAATTTTGATAATTTTAGCGCATGATAGACCGCATTCGGACGGTAGGCTTACTTATTTTATGCATTCTCCTGCTTAGCCAGTCCATTCAGGCGCAAACTACGCCGATAATGCCCGCTGCTCCCGATCCGGCGGGCATTAATCAGGGACGATTTATTGGTGTAGTGCTGGGTACGGCTGCTTTTTATACCATTACGTTGCTCATGCTACGTAAGCAATGGTATAAAAAAAAGGTCCCTTTTCACTCATTCAACGACAATGCCGAGTGGCTCCAGATGGATAAAGTCGGTCATGCCGCTACGGCCTATTGTATGAGCCGTGGCGGCTATGAACTAATGCGCTGGAGCGGGGTTGACGAACGAGCCAGTATACTAACGGGTGGCCTGTTAGCCTTGCTGTTCCAGACTACACTGGAAGTGTATGACGGACATTCCGAAGGCTGGGGGTTTTCTAAAGGCGATATGTTCGCTAACGTTGCTGGAACCGCCCTGTTTGTAGGACAGCAATTTGGCCCTGGACAGCAGGTAGTGAGCCTGAAATACGGTTTCCGAAAAACGATTTTTCCGCCTTATCGCCCCAACGTATTGGGGAAAACGACCGGCGTGCAGATGCTTAAAGATTATAATGCGCAGCAGTACTGGCTGTCGGTTAATCTGGCGTCGGTGCTGCCGGTGGGCCCCTCATTTCCGCGCTGGCTCAATCTGGATCTGGGGTATAGTGGCAGTGGTATGATTGGTGGACACGAAAATCCACCTGTATTTGATCAACATGGCAAAGAGGTAAAATTTGAGCGATATCGTCAATTCTTTATTTCCCCCGACGCTGATTTATCCCGCATCAATGCGTTTTCGCCTTCACTACAACGCTTTATTGGTACGGCCCAGTTTTTCAAGATCCCTGCTCCGTCGCTGGAGTTTAATCGGGTAAACGGCCTGCGGTTTCACCCACTTATTCTACCAAAAGAATGAGTGAAAGAACGAATGAGCGAAAGCGTGAAAACAACTAGCTATTTTTCACGCGTTTGCTCATTCGTTCTTTCATTTACAGCCATTGAAACTTCCGAATCCTACTAAACTGCCTGAACAGGCATTTTACTGTCAATGGTTGCGTTTGCCAGTTTGTTTGAATTTTTTGGATTCACTATAAGCATCTTTATAGACTAACTTTTTACTACATTTACAATAAGCTTTGGGTTAATATCCAACTACTTAGTGAGCGAATTAAGTACATTTACTAAGTTTCTTATCTGTCCTTGTGATCAGGCTATTTACATTTGTCGGATATAATGTCTAACAAGGTAGAAAAGAACGTATGACATTTGAAGAGTATTTAACTCAGAAAAAAATTAACGTCGACCAGTTTCAGCAAGCTCAACCCGTTCAATATGCTGAATGGCAGCGCGAATTCATGCAGATGCATCCAGAGAGTTTTACCGCTCAGAAGAAATTTCTTCTAAACGACACTCGAAGAAAGTACCTTGTTCGTTAAATGTGTATCAAATGGTCTGAAAATCAGGCGACTTTCCACCTATTAACCTCTATTTTTCTATATGAGCCTTACATTAGGAGAATTACGCGGTATTACAAATAGCGTTCTGAACGCCTTGAAAGCACAGGGTATCAGTGACAGTGATTCGCTACTTGACGCTACCAAAACCCCATCGGACCGCAAAAGCCTGGCTTCGGCAACCAGCGTCGATGGGGCTATTATTCTAGAACTGGCAAATCGTGCCGACCTGGCCCGCATAAAAGGCATTGGTCGGGTTTATAGCGATCTTATGGAAGAAGCTGGCGTGGATACGGTAAAAGAACTGGCTACACGTGTACCCGCCAATTTGCACGCTAAATTGATTGAAATAAATAAAGTTCGGCAATTCACCCAACGTCCACCGTCGGTTGAACAGGTCGCTGATTTTGTCGAGCAGGCGAAAGCGCTGCCCCGAATGCTGGAGTATTAGAAAAAGTGAGGAACCAGTTACAATCAGAAAGCCAGTGTGTTTCGCACTGGCTTTCTGATTGTAAGAAACGTAGTAATCAATAAAAAAAGCTACCGAACGGGCTCGTGCAAGTAACGTTCTAATCGACTCTCCAGCTCAGGCTGGCTTAGGCTGGTAAATAGCTCGCCGTTTATCGCCAGCGCTAACCGCCCGCTCTCTTCCGAAACGGCGATCACCGCTGCGTCCGTAGCTTCACTCATGCCCAGGGCAGCCCGGTGACGGAAACCCAGCGAAGGCGGCAATTCATCATCCTCCGATACGGGTAGAATGCAGCGGGCCGCCCGAATGCGCCCCTCACTAATGATAACCGCTCCGTCGTGAAGTGGGCTATACTGGCTGAAAATAGCCAGCAACAAAGGTTTCGATACGTCGGCGTCAATTACTTCACCCGACTGGGCGAATTTTTCCAGGTCATCATTCCGCTGAAGCACCAACAGGCCACCCGAGAACTCAGCCCCCAGTGTTTTACAAGTATCCAGAATTGGTTTCAAGGGTGTATAGGAATCCACGGTATCGGAGTCGCGCAGCAGCCAGCGCCGAATTCGCCGGCTATTGGTCAGATTGGTTGATTTGCCGATAAGCAACAAAAAACGCCGGATTTCGTGCTGGAAAATGATAATTAAGGCCAGTGCCCCAACGCTGATGAAGTATTCCAGAATGGTGGTCATCAGGTTCAGGCCAAGTGCCTTCACCAGAAGATATGCCAGATATACCAGCAAATACCCGACAAATACCCGGCTGGCGACGCTTCCCCGAACGAGGTTGTAAATCTGATAAATCAGTAACGCTACTAACCCAATGTCAAGCAGGTCGAGCCAACCAATGTCTAAAAATCCCAGGCGATAAGCCAGCATGAATAAATCAATAAAGTTTCGGGGCTAAAGATAAACAGAATCCTGCCGACACGCTTCATATTATGAGTTAATGCAATCCTGATACCTGGCCCTTTTTTTATCTTCAGAATGCGTCACACATGAGTAGTCTCGCCTTCGATAGCCAGATACGTTTCCGGGAAAACTGCCCGGGCTTCGTCTAAAAACAAGTCAAATTGCTTGTACCGGGAGGAAAAATGCCCGATCAAAAGCCGACCAACTTCGGCTTTGGCGGCAATCATAGCGGCTTGTTTAGCCGTTGAATGATATACCTCGGCGGCCCGTTGCGCATTGTCCTCCATAAACGTTGCTTCGTGATAGAGCAAATCGACGCCGTGTAGTTGCGGAATCAATTCTTCAACGTAGCGCGTGTCTGAACAGAACGCGTAGGAGCGGGGGGCTGGCGCCGATTCGGTATACTCGCTGGCTGCGTAAAGTAATTTGCCATCTGCGTCCAGAATGTTCTCTCCATTTTTGAGCTGTTTCAGGTAAGCTACCGGTACGTCGTCGGGTAACTTATCCCGTAACAGATGGGGCTTATGAGGCTTTTCCCGAAATAGGTAACCGGTGCAGTCAATACGGTGCTGAAGTGGGATCGACTGCACGGTCATTTGTGGATGATCAAGCAGGAGCGCGGGCTCACTTGGATCAACAACTTGAAAATGAAGTCTGTAGCCCAGCCGAGAGTCTGACACCCGAAAAATAGTTGTCAGCACTTCATCCAGGCCACGTGGACCAAATAAAAACAAGTCTTCGGTACGCCCAGCCAGATTCAGCGATGATAGGAGCGGGGCCAGCCCAAAATAATGATCGCCATGAAGATGGCTAATGAAAATATACCGTAGTCGTCCCGGCCTGATACGTTGCTCGATAAGCCTGAGTTGTGTGCCTTCGCCACAATCAATCAGCACATAGTCATTACCAATGCTCAATAACTGCGCTGTTTGGTGGAGTCGCAACGAAGGCGTAGCGGAGCCTGCCCCCAGAATTGTGAGCGCAAAAGGAAAAGGAACGGGTCGGAGCGTTTGTGTTTCAGTCATTTCGTCAGAAAAGTGGTCAGAATCATCCACCACCGGTGTTACGGCCGATTCAGGCTTCGTCACGACCAACACTGCCTCCGACGTCGTACTCGTCATCTTCTTCGCTGCGAAAATCGTTCTCTAATTCGTTCATGAACACGGCATCGATCGCTTCTTCCACCGTTGGCAGAATAGTGAGGTCGCTGAGGTTTGCTTTATCTAACGACTCGATCAGGTCGTCGTCTTTAGTAACGACTATCAACAGGCCGACTTCATTGGTACATTGCCGGTTCACTTTACGGAGTGTAGTCACTCCGGCCGAATCGACCGACAGTACCGGGGCCATATCGACAATAATGTTGCTGTATCCTTCCCGGAATAAACCACGGCTTAATGTCTCAAAATCAGTAGCTACTTCGCCCCCAAACTCTTTTTCCGCTAACCGGATCAGGGAGTATTGTTCGTTTTTCTCAATGGTATAATTCATAGCATCAGGCAATGGGTGACAGATAAGGCAAAATAAACCAGGGTTTTTGATAGACCAATCATTAATAGAGTTTACTCACGAATGGCGCGTAAGATATTGGTTTCAATACGCGAAAGAGGATCGGTAGCGTCATTAGCCTGAAAACGTTGACCCGTAACAGTCTCGAATAGTTCGATGTAACGAGTTGTGATCTGCTTCACCCATTCATCCGACATCACCGGTATGGTTTGGCCGCTCTTACCCTGAAAACCGTTTTCGATAAGCCATTCTCTAACGAATTCTTTCGACAATTGTTTTTGGGTTCGACCGGCTTGTTGGTTTTCGGCATACGTATCGGCATAAAAATAGCGCGACGAGTCTGGCGTGTGTACTTCGTCTATCAAATAAACCTTGCCATTCAGGTTGCCAAACTCATATTTAGTATCGACAAGGATTAGCCCTTGTTCGGCGGCCATAGCCGTACCCCGTTCAAACAGAGCCAGCGCGTAGCGTTCCAACTGTACATAACCACTCTCCTGAACAATACCCCGTTCAAGTATTTCAGCGCGGCTAATATCTTCGTCGTGCCCTTCATGGGCTTTGGTCGAAGGTGTAATAATGGGCGTCGGTAGTCGGTCGTTTTCACGCAGACCATCCGGTAAGGCAACCCCACAAAGTGTTCGATGTCCATCGCGGTATTGACGCCAGGCATGTCCTGCCAGATACCCCCGTACCACCATCTCAACAGCGTAGGGTTCGCACTTCAGGCCAATGCTCACATTTGGGTCGGGTACTTCGAGCAGCCAGTTTGGTACAATATCGACGGTAGCTTCCAGAAAGTAAGCCGCCGTTTGGTTCAATACCTGCCCTTTGAACGGAATAGGGCGGGGCAACACTACGTCGAAAGCCGAAATCCGATCGGAGGCAATCATAACAAGTTTGTCCGGGAATGCATACACATCCCGTACTTTGCCGCGGTAAAATCCCGTTTGGCCGGGAAATTGAAAATTGGTTTCCTGAATGGCGTTCATTTATTTAAATTTTCGGTTCAAGGTTTAGGGTTTTCAGTTTACGGTTTTCGGCGGTTCCTATCGAAAGTAAATAGGGCGTCAGCCCACCGTAATCACAAACTGAAAACCGAATACAACAACCCAGCTTACAGTTTTTCAATAACAAGAGCAGAGGCACCACCGCCCCCATTGCAAATGCCCACGGCTCCATACCGACCACCGTTTTGGGCCAATACGTTGGTAAGCGTCGTGACAATCCGGGCGCCCGACGCGCCCAATGGATGGCCAATAGAAACCGCGCCACCAAATACGTTCAGTTTTTCCTGTGGTACATCCAGCATTTTGCTAAAGACCAGCGGCACAACAGAAAAGGCCTCGTTCACTTCAAAAAAATCAATATCGCTGGCTTTCAACCCCGCACGTTCGAGCGCTAGCGGTACCGCCTTGGTAGGAGCCGTTGTGAACCACTGGGGTTCCTGCTCAGCGTCGGCATAGGCTAAAATACGGGCCATCGGTTTCAGTCCCAACTCATCCGCTTTCCGGCGGCTCATGAGAACCAAGGCCGAAGCACCATCACTGATGGGCGACGAACTGGCAGGCGTAACGGTGCCATCGGGCGTAAACGCGGCTTTCAGTGTCGGAATTTTGTCGTAAATAACGTTTTTATATTCTTCATCTTCGCTCACTGTAACACTTCCTTTGCGGCCTGCCACCTCAACAGGCACAATTTCAGCGCCAAACCGGCCACTTTGTGTACTGGCTTCGGCGCGTCGATAGGATTGCACGGTGTAGGCATCCTGAGCCTCGCGGCTAATGTCATATGTCCGGGCCGTTTGATCGGCAAAAACACCCATCGCACACTGGTCGTAGGCATCTACCAGGCCATCGCGGGCCAGGCCATCGACTAGTTCTGCATTGCCGTACTTATAGCCAAAACGAGCTTTAGGGACGTAGTAAGGTGTATTTGACATACTTTCCATACCTCCGGCTACTATCACATCGGCCAGCCCCAGCTGAATCGACTGAGCAGCTAACATAATTGCTTTGGTGCCTGAAGCGCACACTTTATTGATGGTCGTACAAGGAATATTAGCAGGCAGACCCGCTTTCAGGGCTGCCTGTTTAGCTGGCGCTTGTCCAACATTCGCCGACACTACGTTCCCCATGTATATTTCCTGCACCTGATCGGGCTGTACATTGGCGCGACTCAGCGCTCCCCGAATGGCCGCAGCGCCTAAATCCGTTGCGGATAGAGTTGATAGAACGCCACCAAAACCACCAATGGGTGTTCGGACAGCAGAAATAATTACGACTTCGTTCATGTGGTTTTGTTGTTTATAACTCTTTATCTGGTCGTATTACCAGCGTTTTGCATCGGCGGTCGGCTTCGTTGCTGACCGTCGGGCTGAGCGCGTTAAGGCATACGGCAGATCGTCGCCCTGCATGGCATCCAGTAGTTGCAGCGCCTGCTCTTCACTTAGATTCAGGCGTTGAAACCGACGTAGCAACTCATCCTGTCGGGCCGATTGCTCAACTTGTTGCCCACCCGACGGACGGGGCCTGTTAACCAATTGTGGTTTACGGCTGGCCGGATTTTGTTGCCGCTTGTTGGCGGGCTTTTTGCCTGAATAGTACGTTTTGACTAACTCAAAATTATACCGGGCTGGTTCATTATCGGCGTTTTCGAGCAGGGCCTGCTGAAATAATGTCAGCGCCGTGGCACTATCGCCTTCGAGACAGGTAATAACACCCAACTGCGTGGCAGCTGCTGTCCGTAGATCGGGGCGATCGGACCGGAGCAGTGTCTCATATTGCGGTCTCGCTTTACGGTATTGCTTCAGTTGGAAATACGTATGGCCTAAATTTAATCGTACGGCTGGATCGATGGTTGTTGTCGTGCGACTTAGATAGCTATACAACTGTAACGCACGGGTATACTGGCCTGCCTCATAAGCCGCCTGAGCTTCCTGACGCGCCTGGTTGTTACGTGAAACCTGGTTCATCGAAAACAGATTGTTCCACCAGAGCCAGGCAGTAATGATGAGGTAAATCATGGTGACAAAACGAACGGCGAGCCAAAAATAAGACGAAACCGTGAGATGCACTCACAGTCGGAACGTTCGGATGGTTATAATCAGATCAAGAACCAGCAATCCGAGGGCCGCCAGCAGAAAGTAATAGTATTTATTTGTCGAAACTGCCACGCGATGCTGGTCAATTACCCGACCCTTTAAGGACCGCAAAATGCCCGCTAACTCATTTACATAACGACCATTTGCATCGGCTTCTACGTATTGACCGCGTCCGTCGCGGGCCAGTTCCTGCAAAAAAGTCCGGTTCAGGCTACTCCGAACAATTTGCCGATCGGTGTCACGTACAAAATCGCGTCCTTCCCGAATTGACGACCCGGCTTCCGTGCCAACACCGACTGTAATAAGTGGCAAACCCGCCAGGCGCAGCCGAGCCAGTTCACTACGTTCGCAGGAACCGAAATTCTCACCATCGCTGAATAACACAATGGCTTTAACGCTTCGATAAGTTGAGGAGTCGGTTATGAATTTCTGTCGGGCCAGCTCAATCGCCCGACATAAGTCGGTGCCACCCGTTGGCGAAACACTCGTATGTACTTCGCGCATAAACTGTTTAAGTGCATTCTGATCATCGGTAAGCGGAGATAGGACGAACGACTCCGAAGCTGCCAGAATAAGGCCGAACCGCTCGGCGGGCAACGTATCGCACAATTGCTGAATGTCATACTTTACCCGTTCCAGGCGAGTGGGTACTACGTCGCCCGCGTCCATCGAGCGCGATATATCGACAATCAGGAACGTATCGTGGCCTGTGGTGATCAACTCGCCCTCCGCTTCGCCGAATGATGGTCCGAGCAGCGCAATGATCAATAATGTAAGGTAACTGCCCCGTAGAAAAAACTTGGGCACTACGCCCCATGCTGACGTATTCAACTGGCGAGCCAACCGAAATGTGCGCCAGATATAGAGCGTATAGAGAATAATAAACAGCCCGATAAAAATAATTTCGGTTCTGGAAAAAGAATATAACCAGTTCATTAAAGACGATTATCCACCTGATGCTGACCCGGTTCAGCCAGCGAATGGGTTACAGTAGAAGGGCCGAAATTAGCGATTGTAAAAAGATTTTTTGGTGTGCGATTTGCGAAAACACGGTTTTTCCCTACCTTTGTATCCCAATCGTTCAGGAAGGGAATGGTTGGCTTCGGAGAGATGCCTGAGTGGCCGAAAGGAACAGTTTGCTAAACTGTCGTACTGGTAACGGTACCGAGGGTTCGAATCCCTCTCTCTCCGCTGAGTAAGAGTAAACCTTCGGGGTGTAGCGTAGCCCGGTATCGCGCCTGCTTTGGGAGCAGGAGGTCGTAGGTTCGAATCCTGCCACCCCGACATTTAAAGTCCCAAATAATCAGCCAGTTAGTCGAAAGATTAACTGGCTTTTTTATGTTTTACTATTTCCGGTTTGCACGACGGTTTGCGATTTTGTGCAATCGCTTTATTCATTAGCCAAATTGCAACCAAGCGTGGATGCCCATATAATGGATGTAAAAAAACATTTGTCTAGGCTCCCACTTTTACCATTTTCGCCACTATTTTAAGCATGTCATACAGTACACGGTATTATTCCTGGCTCTTTCTGGCCTTTTATTGATTCGTTCAAGTAATTAGTGAAACCGCCGAATCACCTTTTTCATAACGGCGTTCCAGCTTTTGTTCAATCTCATTTGACGGCGTACCCACCACTAAAATGAGTATGACATCAAAGTTTGTATGAGCAGTTGCACGAAAACTGAATTGATTGGCCCAAGGAAGGGCTTAGGCTTTTACGAATGCCTGCGGACTTGGGAATGAATACAATACGCCCCGCCCCTGGTACTTCAGTAGCAGCTACAGGTCGCCCAAAGTGTTTATAAAAATCCTCAACGCACGATTTTGGCAGCAAGTCAATGCATAGATTGATACCGGCAAAGTCATTGTATTGATAGAATTGCTCAAAGAAGCGCCACTGCTGGTCTGTCAGGCAGGTGGTTAGTTGATTGGCTATTAGAAATTCTTCCCTGTCAGCATGATTCAGTAAGGACGGCCAGCCTGCCTTTAGAAATGGCTCAACCTGCGTTTTGTGTAATCGGCCGAAATACTGACCTACAGTCTTCTTACCATGAAAACGCTGCAAGGCGTAAAGAGTATTCGTACGATTATATAAGGGACACAAGCCATCCATAGCACCGATCCCATTCCCGCCTGTAACGCAAAATGGCCAATCCAGTACAGCTTCACCCGGTTGTTGTTTGACCTGGTTCATGTAGGGCTCAAACGACTCCAGAAAGTAGTAGGGCTTCAACTGGTATCGAAAACTATAGACGGAAAAGGCTTCTATCAGGCCGATCATCACTAAGCCCGCCATAAAGATCGGTCGTAAACGCCCGTTCCAATGAAGCGCAAATAGTATTAGAATAACAGGATAGGCAATGGTTACGCGGGAGGGGATTCGATTGAAGCGGTCCCAGGGAAAAATTTGCAGTATTGGCGCCTGGATGGGATGATATAAGGCATGCATTACGCCAAAGATCAGAAAGGGTACATAGGCCCAGCGAATCGGTTTGCGGGTATCCCAGAAGCCTAGAATCCCCAGAATAAGCAGGAACCAACCGGCACTGCCCGCTCCATTGCCTTCGGACATATCGTGCAGATAGGCCCCAAGTTGATTATTAGCCGGATTGAACCCTGGTAAGTAAGGCATCAGCAGCCGGAGTGGATGAACCCAGCCATGCCCGCCCGCAAAGCGATCGGTAAAGACAAACGAATTTGCCTGCGTAGCGACCTCAATCAGTAGGGGCACATACAATAAGGCTAAGACAACCATTGCGGCTATCAAAGCAATACACAAGCGAGCATGGCTTTTAAATTCTTGTTGCCATCTAATAATCATCTGGCTAATTTGTTGCGCTGGCTTACCGGGTGAGCGAAATAAGCGCCAACCTATTACCGCAGCAACAAATAGTGCATTCAGGGTGAATGAACTTAGTGCATAGCCCAATATGTACCCTACATCATGTCCTAGACAAAGAGTTAGCAATAAACCTTTTACTAACAAAAAACGGAGGCTAATCCGTTCACGTAACACGACTTGCCTGGTCAGCAGAAAGTCGGTTAGCATGCTTAGTACAGTCCAGTGAATTATAGCATAGGCGTAGTGACCCGGATATTTGTTAAGCGCATAAAAATTGAAAAAACAGATCAGGAAGCCAGCCAGCATTGCCCGTAATGGCCCATAGTTTTTTTGTAGCAATAAATAAGTCCCCGAACTAAGCCAAAATAAGCTAAGCAGGTAATACATGTTTAACCAGGGACCGTTTCCCAAAAAACGGTAGCAGATGGCATACCAGAAGTTTTGCTCAAATGCCCATCCCTGAAAAACATGGTTAGTCCCATAGGGATAAAACGTTTGATCATTAACCCAATTAATATGAGGTAGCGGAGTAAACGATAAATTTTTGGCTACATAGTACCCCATGTAGTCCCATTGATCGGTATCACCGGCGTTTATCTCGGCTAGTGGTCCACTGAAATTACGGACAAAAAAAAGGCCGTATAACAATGTAAGTAGGCCGAAGAAAATAATCACAACCCGATCAGAAAGCCAAGGTGCGTACCGGCTATCGGCGGGGCAAGGATCGAAGTAAGCGAGTTTCATTCGTGAATAAGTCTGAGGCTTCTTTACGCTATGTTAATTACTTGATCTTCTCTACCCGCTCAATAAAATCCTGAAATTGTTTGGCCGGGATGAATTGAGCCTGTGTGCGCGTTGAGAGCACAATAAAGACGAGTAATAATGAAATAAGCAGCGCTTGTAAAATGATGATAAACAGTAACGTAGCTAAATAGATTGCCCAGCCGGGCACGGCTGTACTGGTAAAGAGTCGAAAGAAAGCGATAACGGCAATCCCCACCGCAGAGGCAGATATCATTACGACACAAAATAAGACTAATCGTACGGCAGCGGTGTCCATCAACACGGACACCGCACTCAACCCGTGAAGAATAAGTGAGACAAATTTCATTTTCGACTCGCCTGCCAGTCGACGGCCTCTTTCTATTGGTACATCGGCATAGGGTAACTTTGACCGAATCACTCCGCCTGGATAGTTATTCCAGGTTTCTGAAACATGCGTCAGCTTTTTTAACTGTGAGGCCGGAATAAAACTAAAATTTCCAAAAGTGATGACTTTGCCAGTCAATAGTCTAAAGGCCGTTTTGTAAAATATGTAGAATAGGCGGAAGGTTAAGCTTTCATGGCGTTTGGAGCGGTGGGCAAAAATAATGGAGCCAGGATTGTCGGTTCCCACGTGTATAAGCTTGACGATATCTTCCGGAAGATCCTCACCGTCGGAATCCATGACGATTGTTGGAAAAGTCTCCGTTTTACTGGCTAGATAAGCCAGGCCTAATACAATGGCTTTTTGATGTCCGACATTTCGGTACAGCCGTAGTATTGATAATGATTCTCCTACATTCGTTGGCAAACTAGCGTAATTGATAGTAGAACAATCATCTACGAGTAAAAAATGTAATCGTCTTTGTAGAGACGCGTCTAAAACCAGTTTGATACGTTCAATGAGAAGACTGACTGCCTCCCAATCGTTGAATAGAGGGATAACAACATTAATGCGTTCTGAAAACATGAATAAATTGAAAAAGGTGTGGATAGAAACTAGGGTAAGCAAGTATCAGATTATAGACCTGCTTGCAAAGGGATAGGGTCCACTATCGTTAACTTTTGGGATAACTTCCTGCCGAATCGAATGCTTGGCTGCTCTATGAACTTATACGACAAGTAGGCACAAGCAGAAATGCCTATGAAAGTATATAGGGTAAGGCTTTTCATAACCGATAAAGTGACAGTAAGACAACTAGTTACTGATTTGCAATAGATGTAAGCTGGCTGATTTATTAAGCGGGCGTGAAAAAGCACTGAATCGACAAGAATTCAGGGTAAGTGGTAAGCTGAACTTACGACGAAGCACCCAATCGACTCTTCGCTGCTCCATAGGTCAATCGAAGCATCGTTAACGCCTGCGTATTATCTTAATCGTAAGTTGGTTCGGACTTGACTATCATCAATCATTCAACAGATTTGTTGTGCGGCTTGGTCAATGCATGCAACCCGCAATAGTCTAACCCGTACATCAAAAGAAGATATTATGCTGGCTTATCGGCCAGCTTCTTCACATCATCACTATTGACTAGTTCCGACATCTGACGTTTATCTCCATCGGGTTGGACTTTGAGTTTGCCCGATGACATCCAGGCAATCACGGTTGCCTTGTATGATTTGCGCGTAATGCCATTTTTGACGGGTGTGACGATCACCCGATCCCCCGGCGCAATGACTCGGTTCATAATCTAGCTGCCTCAGTTATTATTTAGCTGTCAATATATCTTCCCAGCGGGTGGTGTATCACTTACAGAGATACTTCTGCTTCATTTATACCCTCACTTTTTAGTGACTATCTTAACAGTAGTGACGCTCTCTGAAAGTTATAAAAAAGCAGAAAGCCTACTAATGATCATATAGATAAGGGAAAGCAGGTTATAACAATGGCTCATTTATCAGCAGCTAGGCCTGGCGGGCTTACAAACTGAAACAGCAAGCCGTCTAAAACAGGCCAAGTTCAGGCAGTTAACCACGTATCATCCTGTTAACTTCTTTTTTAATTAATTATTAATAAGAAAGATTGCTTATTGTATGGATAATCTTTTAAACAAGTAACAAATATTAATTAACTCTATATTCAATCAACCGGATGAAGCACAACTCCCTAAAAGCAACGTGGTTATTGAGTGCCATTCTACTGATCCTCTTGGCCAGTAGCTTAATTGCCTCGTTATTTTTTAAAGAGAAATGGTTGTGGATGGATGAAGTATTGAGTTATGTGTTGATTTCTGATGCTTCGGATAGTCACCTTAAGGCAGCCTTAGTGAGCGGCATGGATGCCAATCCGCCCGTCTTTCCTAACCTGTATTGGTTGATCAGCCATCTCATTAGCCTGAACCCCCAGTTTTTACGAGCCGTATCAGTTGTCCTATTTGCAGGGACGATCGCCTATTTTTTCGTTTTTGTTACCCGACTCCTGGGTACGCCCAGGACAAATTTTGTGCTCATTAGCCTGTTTACTGGGTTAACTTACCTAAACTTGACGCTGTCGACCCAGATTCGTACCTATGCGCTGTTTTTGCTGATCGGTCTGGTTTACTTCATCATCATCCACCGGCTCATCACTTCACCCAGCCGCCTGAAGCTGTTAGGACTCCATATCCTGGTAGGAACCCTGCTGGTGTTTACGCACAATTTTGGGCTGTTTTATTTGGCCGCTTCAGGTGCCTTTTTTGGTTTGTTATGGCTCTGGTCAAGGGAACGCTCCTACCTGTGGGTGCTGAGTACGTATAGCCTCATCGGGCTGCTGTGGTTTGCGATCTGGTACCCCAGTTTCAGCGTTCAGACATTGGCCGGAAAGCCCCATTCCTGGATTCCATTGCCAACATTTCTATCGTTTTTTCGGACTGTGGGTGAGTTAGCGCCCAATTTATCATCAACCCTGGAACGCAGTCCGGGATTTGAGTTCCTGGCTGTTTTACGCTTTCTGTTCATTTTGGCTCTGTTTCTTTATCTGTCCCTTCCCCGGTTAAAAGATGGATTTAAGGCAATGATTCAGGATAAAGCCTTTGGCTTCTTTTTACTGGCAGGCTTTATTTATTTTACGACGATAGCCATTTCCCTAACGGTAAGTTTTGTGCATACCTCCGTTTTCATTAGCCGCTATCTGTGGCCCAGTCATCTACTGGTAATCTATCAACTGGTGTATGCCTTTTATCAATTGACAGGGGAGCGTAGGGTCACCTGGCTAGCCCGATTGTTGCCGGTCTACGTCGTGTTACTGGCGCTGTTTGTGTTTTACCAAAATCGAAAGGTTGTTATTTTTCCCAGTAGGGTGTTGAGTCACTTACACCAACTCGATCAGCGCTATCCGGTCCTCATCGAGTCGGCTGATTATTTTCTGCCGATCTGGTTCCACCACCAGGTGACTCATCCCCGCTATCTGCTCGATTGGGAAACGGCCTCGGTCAGGGATAATATCTTAAGTGCTACCGTTGAATTTAATATCCTGACGGCTTTGCGCGAAAAGTACAAGGTCTACAATGTGATCACCCGACAGGGTTTCAATAAGGTGAGCATGCCCCATTTTTACGTCATTGATGAAACCAGTCATTATCAGATTGAACACTTTTTAGCCAACGGCCAGGTACATATCATTCGTGAACTTCCCATTTCAATTGCCGGCCACCGCTTACTGGAATGCCGTTTCGACTAGGTTTTCCATTCTGTATTTAAACAGAAACCTAATCGCCTATGCTATCACACCAGTGAGCCTACGGGCCACCTCAATAGACCAGTTCCGTTAATCGTCGGAGTTACAGTTGTTCTTCAAGGTGACAAAGGAGCCTCACTGCCTGACATGAATAAGCCATTCGACTGAAAAGGCCTACTAGCTCCCCCACCTATTTACCCTGATTCGGTTAGATACAGCAATGGATTGGCCGATAATCGAATGTAATAACATTTTGACAACCCCCTAGTTAGTATCTCGATTACACCTAATTTCACTTATAAACTTTTACCATCATGGGCAATCTTCTCTATACCATCGCTGTGGTATTGATTATCATCTGGCTACTAGGCTTCCTGGGTGTTTTGGGCGCTGGCATAGCCGCTAGCGGACTCATCCATATTCTCTTAGTGATTGCTGTCATCGCCATTATTTTTCGGTTGATTCAAGGCCGAAGCGTCTAGGGATTTTAGTAGACCTTCCTGTCAAGGCAGGATACCCTGGCTGCTTGGCGGTCGGGGTGTTTTGTTTAGTGGACGCAAAGGATGCTACGCTTCATCATCCCCTTTATATTTTCCAGGCCTTTTGATTAGTGGGGACCGAGGAAGAAAATTACTTACCTTGGAATTGAAAAACTTATAGAGCAATGGAAGAGCAACAGTTAGTAATATGGGGGCCAGGTGGGCCAGCAATGGTGTACAGTTCCATTATGGAACGCTTCGGGTTGAAGCAAGGGTAGCGGATTGAAAATGCAGCCTTGTTCGAGCAGGTTATAGATGAGAACATTAACCAGAGTCGGGCCGCTTGTAGTATCGAAGCCCAACGTAATAGAGTGGAGTGTGAGGCTTGCGGCTCATGATCAACTCTGATTTAAAATGAAAACGGTTCTGTCATCATGACAGAACCGTTTTCATTTTAAGCTGACATTAAAGCTTTACAATTCGTTTGGATGCGGTTCGATCCCCAACCCGGATCTGTAAGACGTAGGTACCCGATGGATGTTGATGTAGCAAAAGCGTTGAGGTTGCCAGCCGTGTTTCTTGCCGTACCACTCGTTGACCAGTTAGATCGGTCAATTCTAAAATGGCCGTCTGACTAGATAACAGGCCTTGAATATGAACTGTCACCGTGTTTGAGCTTGGGACTGGATATATCTCTACTGCATCTGCTAAAGACGGATCGTCAACCGCCAGAAGAGGGAATACGGTTATTGTAGCTTTCCGATTTGACATTGTCCCAGCACCACAGCCATTACTCACACTGGTCAACAAATAAGCGGTGGTTTTGGTCGGTCTGAGGTCAAGCTTAGTAGGGTTCATACTGGTCGATACAGTTTCTGGGTTACCCAAACCTGTCGCGGTGCTGTCCCGATAAACAAAACTCCAAGGGCCATCTCCCGTAAAGCTTACCGAGAGTTGGGCGGGTTGACCTTCATAGATCGTCTGACTACTCGGCATGCTCGCGGTGGCCTTGGCCTGAATCGTCAGTAAGGAAGGACTCCGACTACCATTGATGGGAATTTTAGGATTGGTTGCTATCACACGCACCCAATACGAACCAGCCACAGTACTGCTCGAAATCGTCCCCGTTATCTGCCCATTACTTTCCTGGCTGTTTACGGCATCCACGAACGTAGCCTGAGTGGGATCGCCTTCCGCTTTTGCCAGTTGCAATTTAAAAGCACTACCTGGATTAAAGTTGCCGGTTGTCGAAAACGGCGTAGTTAAATTGCTGCCTGCGCAAAGTGTGGTGCTGGTGAATGCTTGCGTTTGAATGGCGGGTATCGTCACCGTAATCGTTGCTACAGCGCCATTGCCGGGTAATCCCACTCCGCACTTGTTGGCGATTTCTTCCACCTGATACGTTGTTGTGCGCTCCGGCATGACCAGAATCGTCGTGTCTTTGATGCTGGTTAAATTGGATAGGTTGGTGATTTTATAGCGATACGGACCAACGCCGGTGAACGACAATTTGAGCGGCACTTCCATACCTAGATTCACAGTAGTCGTTCCCAAAATAGACATTGTCGGTGGTGTTTGAACGAAGACTTTGATGGGCACTTTGGAACTTTCACAGGTATTGGTTCCCGTTTGGCTCACGTAATAAATATCGCCTTCGGGCTTGATGGTAGCGTTCAGGGTTGGCGGTGTAGGGGCGGTGGTTGTTACATTGCCATAAGGATCAGTCCACTTCAGAACAGATCCCGTCGAAGCACTCGCTTCAAGGGATACTGGGGGCGATCCCAGACACAATTCAACCGTCGTTTTGTTCACCGTTGGGACGGGCGTGGTGAGGACATCTACCGATAGCGTGGCTTTAGGGCTTGCACAGCCATCAACAGTCTGGGTCACCTGAAAGGAGAAGGATGCACCCTTATCCGTATTAATGATGGGAGTCGAATCAAACTTACTGCCATCTAAATTGTACCAGGTTAACGGACCGGTACTGGTAGCAACAACTGGTTCCGAGGGGGCAAATTGGCAGAGATTCCGTTGCGTGACGCCTGGTGCTTGTGGTAGCCCCTTGACTGTTGCGACTAAACTGGCACGTGGCCCTTCGCAACTTTCCTGGCTCTGACTCACGTAGTAGATTGTCTGGCCCGGCTGCGAGGTATTCAGGGTCGGAGTCATGCTTGATCCACCTACACCAGTTTCAGTCGAATACCAAAGTAGATTTGTGCCATTAGCCTCCAGCTTAGGCGCTGGATCATTCTGGCAAACGGAAATAGCAGACGTACCTGGCGCACCAGGGATTGGATTAGTCGTGACTTTGATTTCAGCTCTGGCACTTTCGCAGCCCCCTGCTGTTTGGGTGACAAAATAACTCGTCGTACCCGGCGAGTCGGTTGAGGGGATGGGGGCCGAACCAATGTTTTTGCCAGACTCATCATACCATCTAAGCCCATTTCCAGATGCTGTTAATGCAGAAGCCGATATCTTTTGGCAATAGCTGAAGGCACTCGTGACACTCGGGGCCGCCGGGCCTGGTGTAACGGTGACGGTGATTTCTGCCCGCTCGCTTTCACAGTCGTTTACTTTCTGGGCAACGTAATACTTGAATGTGCCGGGTGTATCTGTTGATGGCTTTGTAGCGGAAAATTCGGGTGAACCACCTGTCGCGTTAGTGCCGTACCATACTAAGGAAGCTCCTCCTATGGTAGTCGAAGCACTAAGTGGTATACCGGTCTGGAACTGGCAAAACGTAGCTGTGCTGGTCGGAACGATGGGTTTAGTGGGTCGGGCACTGACCTCAACATTCAGATAAGTAACGCCAGCATTGTTAGTCGCACATCCCTTGGTAGGATCATTGGGCACAGAACGCATTGTATAAGAAAGCGTACCTGGTACATTGGTATCTGGTATGGGTGGAGTTTTTGTAGTTGTACTGCCAAAGGAGTAATCTACATAAAAATTCTCGGGTGGGGCGCTATGTCCCTTTTCGTTAAGCGGTAGCGCCTTGTCGCCTTGACAATAGCCTATTTTACCCAAGAAGGGGCTACTGGGATTGACTGGTGTTGGTCCGTAGAGTGGTCTATATAATGTCCTTACTAAGGTTGGCGATTTATCACTTTCACATCCATTTACAATCTGAGATGCATAATAAGTTTGCTCACTGATTGGATATTTATACCCTGCATCCGAGGGTTCATATGACTTAGGAAGGTCAAAATGTACGTTTGTTGGATCACTCGTGATAACGAGTATCCCCGGACTAGGCGTCAAGTCACTATTGTATAGCTTTGGCATAGCACCTGCTTGTATTTTCACATAAACTGGCGTAGAAAAATCATTGGCTATTCTACGCTGGCAAGTCAGGATTAATGATTCAAGGCTAGGTGAAACAGGCTTGGCAGTTACAGTTACGTTGATGGCTGTCCGGGGGCCTTCGCAGTTACCAACGGATTGACTGACGTAGTAACTTTTCGTCCCAACAGCATTTGTGACTGGTGTTATTGAAGCACTGGCTGTACCTCCCGATGGGACATCATACCATTTCAAGTTTGACCCCGAAGCCGTGAGTGGTTGGGCTTGTGTGCTTTGACAAAGCGTCACATTGGCATTCTGTACAATTGGGGCCGAAGGAATGCCGTTTACTGTCACGGGCAGAGCAATTCGCTGGCTTTCACAACTACCGCTAATGGTTTGACTAACGTAGTAATTGATAGTCCCAATGGTTGTTGTTGAAGGTGTTGGGCCATTGGGTGAGCTGGTACCCCCTGTGGCTGCGGTATACCAGTTTAAAGAACCACCACTGGCAGCAATCGCCGTAAGTGGATTAGCGGGTAAACCCTGACAGTAGTTAACTGCCGACACCGTAGGAGCAGGTGCTGCTGCTTTTACTTCCACGGTAATTTCAGCCCGTTCGCTATCACAATTACCCAGTTGCTGCCCTACATAATACTTAAATGTCCCTGCCGTATTCGTTGAAGGTTGCGGTGCAACGGTTGATCTAATACCCCCGGTTGCATCAGTGCCATACCATACTAACGACGCACCATCGATTGTAGTGGAAGCAGTTAGTGAACTGGCTTGTTGAAACTGGCAATAGGTGATGGTGCTGGCTGGAACAGTAGGTTTACTAGGCCGGTAATTAACTTTTACGGAAAGAAAGGTCAACGTCGCGTTTACGTTTGGGCACCCCTTCGTAGCATCATTGGGCACTGAACGCATCGTGTAAACCGTGTTATTAGGCACGCTCGTATTGGGTACTGGTGGCGTTCGGGTGGTTGTGCTGTTAAAGCCGTATTCGACACTGTAATTAGTTGGTGGTGGACCATGAAACTGGCTTATTGGAGAAGCATTATCTCCCTGACAAAGGTTTACTATGCCTAAACCATTCGGCGTTGGGCCATATACGGGTGTATACAAGGTTCTTACCAATGTGGGCGCTCGATCACTTTCGCATCCATCGACAACCTGCGTGGCATAAAGGGTCTGCTCACTAACAGGATATTTATATCCGCTATCACTACTTTCAGGAAATGGCTTAAGCAGTTCGAAATACATACGGGTAGGATCGCCCGTTTTTACTAATTGGCTTGAATTAGGAGTGAGGTCAGCATTATATAACTTTGCTGAAGCACCCGCTTGAATAGTTACATAAATAGACGTGGAAAGATCATTGGCTATTCGTCGTTGACACGTTAGGATAAGTGCGTCAAGGGTTAGGGGGGCAGGCTTTGCCTTTACTGTTAAAATAGATGAGCTGGGCGTGCCGACAAACACTGGATTTTTGGTTACTAGCCTGACTCGGTAGGTGTTTCCTGCGGGTGTGCTAGCTGGAATGGTGGCCCTGAGCGTAATTATGCGATTTTGGGTGGAGTTGCTAACTACTACCGATGGTATCTCAGAGTAGCTACTACCATTGGAAGAAAATTCTACGGCGAAAGTGCCTGTTACGTTTTGATACGTCCCGCTTACCTCGAAATCTGAACCTGGGCAAATGGAGGTGACAGGTAACGTATTAGTAGTTAAAGTAGTTGTCTGAGCCAGAGTTGGCGATAGGCAGGCAAAACAAAAAATAACTAATAAACTGCTGAAAAGATTAAGCCGCAGAGCATAGGAATATGAAGGCAAAAAGGCCTGACGTAAAGGATGAATCATACAAGTTAAAGTTGAATGTGGATATATGAATAAGTAACCAAAAATACTTTATATTGACCAGATTGACGCGAAATAAAGTACAAATTGTATATTCGGTAAATTTGCTGCTCTTATTAAGATTACATAGGTAATGAAAAATGGAAGAGTCGCAACTCACGCTGTCTGGAGGCTATATGAAAATCCTCATCTGCTACGCTGTATAGAACAACCACAGCAAGCAGGCTGGCAATGGCTAAATAAACAACACAAACGGTGAGAAAGTAATGATGATAGAACGTATTGCCAGTATGTTCAGCAGGCATGTTAAACAGATGAGCATACGCAATAGCAAGTGTCATCAAGAGAAAGGAGATTTTACTTGCGTACCGGCCAGATTGTGATGATTACTTATAGAGTCATTAAAATGGAGTGACACCTGTTAGATATTGATCCAGGCGGTCGAGCACTTCACTATCTACCGTTTCGTCGAATTTCCGGGCGAAAAACTTGCCCGAGTTTAACATATCGGGTAGCTCACCAACCGAAATCGGTTTTGTGTAGCTGCCGTCCGGCCGGTCCCATTGCATGAAGGTCATGCGATGATTGTAAAGGGTGTTCCGGATTGCGTCAGGCGCATTCAGGAGAATAGTCTGAAAGAAAAATTCTTCGGGTACAAACGTAGTGTGCGCGAACTTTATATAGGATGGGTTTGACCGGGCAAATTCTACCAGGTAGCGGGCTATGACGGGTTTTACCTGAAACCAGTTCGTGCCGAAATACATTTGGTGACCCATCGGAAACTGTCGGGGCAAACTAAATAGACCACTTAGACGTAGTGTTACATTGAATAGCCTTTTCTTGAAATCCTGAGGATTAGGGTATGGATAAACAATCGTGCGGTGCGGTTTAATGGATAAATAATATCGATCTACGCGCTCGATCAAGTGAAGGCTGTCCTCCGTGACGACATCATAATCCAGGATCGTCTGGTCTATATGATTGGCCAGCCAATTGTGTAGGGCCTGGTTTGTTACAATTGGATAATCCTGCCCACTAAGCGTAATGATAAAGTCGGGTTCTGGGCGTTTTTGTAAGATTGTCTGAAATCCGTTTAGGTAAGCGGCTGATAACGAAAAATCACCCCATGAAACAGGGGTTCGTTTGGTCAGCCATATTACACTCGCTGATGGCACCTGGGAAGCGGCTAACGCGAAAGGTTTTACGTTTGACTTTGCATCGACGTGTATATAAAATAGGCAACCTGGGTAGTATAACTTTCCCAGCAACCGTCCCAATTGATCTGGATTTTTGTGGGCGAAAATCAAGTAGGCAATCCGTACCGGTTGTTCCATGACAATAGCGTTGATTTAATGGTGCCAGATGGATAGAATTCTCTTATAGGGCTACTTCAGCGAATACAACTGATGCGTGTGCAGTTGACTTCCCGCTTTGCCATAATACGTGATGGATATAAACAAAAGACTGGAAGGGTTTACGGATGACGTTACCAGTCTTACCTCATTTTGCGTGCCATCGAAATCTATCACCTTGACCCAGGTTTTTCCACTGTCTTTTGTGTACATGAGCAGGCATCTGTTGTGGCTGCTTAAACAACTGTAGGTTATGGCCCAAATCTCATTACCGGTAGGTGTTTCTCTGGTAACCATGTTTACAACAGGGCTACGTCGATAAGGATCGGACATTACTTTCTTTTCGAAACGTCTGCCATCCTGCGTTTGGATTAAAAAGTTGGTTCCTCCCAGATAATCACTTCCTAACAAGATACTGGTACCGGTTTCAGCCATTGAGAGGTAGCCGCCCATTTGGTGGTGAAACCGGTTCACTAATCGCCAGCCCGGTTGTTTTTTTGAGACTTGTTCACTAAAATGAGTGAGCGTTGAATTAAGCCACAACTGTTTCCTGTTATCGCCATCCGTTAATACAATCGCTTTTAGATGAGGGGAATAACGAACCACATGAATGTGCTTGTTGACGCCACTTCTCTGTAAGAAATCCGTTCTGTTCCATGTTTGCCCCCCGTCAGTTGAATAATATAGAAAGGCTAAATTCTGCCAGCTATTCTTATTCCATATAGACCCATATTCGCCAAGTAAAAGCACTTGATTTGGCAGTTCGGTCATGCCATTATTATATAGGAAATAGCTAACTGAACTGGATAAATGTAGAACAGCCTCGAAGGAGATTCCACGATTCATGCTCCTGTAAATAAGGCCATCGCAACAAACGAACAGCGTACTGTTCCGGCTAATGAACATCGACGATATAGCCCCTGTGAAACTATGGACTAAGACAGGGGTTGAAAGCTGATTTTCAGAATGATATAGCGCAGTAGGATTAGAAAACCGGCATCCCCACAATGTGTAGTCAGCAGCTTCAATACAGTATTTCCAGTCAGTCATCAGGCGTTCAAATCCAACCGCTTCAAGCGCAATCTGGTCATTTACCAGACTGGCCTGATCGCTCAACTCCCCCTGGTGATTTAATAATAAGCAGGCTTGTTTTTGAAATAGAATATAGCGTGATGGACGGTACAACTTAAATCGGTGGTTCACTTCCCAGTAGCAAAATGAACTTAGTTCCCGTAGCTTGCCGACTCGATAAATAGACAGTAAAAATCCCCAAAGGTACTTGAGGAGATTACGATCTCTGATCTTTAAAATGTTGTAATACCTGGAGGAGACATCCATTGAATTAAGGAGGTGTGGTAAGGAATCAGATAAATTTCTGAATTAGCTGATTCACATACCATTACGCCTGGGTGAATGGTAGTCCTTTCTAGGTGAGCGACCCGTTTTGAAGGGTAATTGGTAAACGTAGTAGAAGCCGGGGCTGGCTGTTCAAAAATAAAAATCAACTGAAACTATACATTGCCCCATGCACTACAGGCAGGATTAGCAGACCTGGACGGTCGTAACGCTTGCAACAAGTAAAAGGAGATTTTGTGTCTGTTCAATAGGTGAAACGTCTCGCTGCTTTCAAATCTCTTGTGCGTCCGTTTCTATAGGTTACAGCCGATTCTCAAAGCTGATCTATGTGAAGACCACATCGCACATTTTTCTTTCATTATCCCTATTGACGGCTTGTCAAAACAAGGATGCCACACCCGATTGCGGCTGCGACGGACCAACTTACGAGGTGCTAACGGATAAAGCCGCTATCTACAAAAAGGGGACTATCAGTACGTTGCGAGCCACTACGCTAAATGTAGATGGCTCTTATTTGTTGGCTTGCAACCCTGGTTTTATTGAGGGCAAAGCGGCTGAAAACGACACGGTTTTTATCAGTGGGAAAGCGCGGGCAAACTGTTTCAAGGGCGAAACCCTAAGCGCGTTGCCAGGTATGCTGGAGCTGACAGAGATTCATAAGAGATGAACCGTATACGTCAAGACCTGATCTAAGAAACAGGAAGTATCCGGTAGGTCAGGTCTTGACGTATGCCATTGAACGAGTAAAGCTTAACCGGAACATTAGTAATATCATTGCCGTCGATCAAAGTAGATCTTCGGGTTTCACATCCGGGTGATTCTCGTCAATCAACTCTTTCAGTTCGTCAATATTCTTCACAACGCCTTCGTCTGGTGTGCGATCACTTTCCTGAATTTCTGAACTAAACTCAGGGGCTTGCTCGTCAAATGATTGGGATTTAGCGGGTTGATCTTCCATGGATAGTTTGTCTGGATGTAGTAGTACAACACAACGAGTAGGCCCGATTGTTTAGTTGAGTAAAGTCTGCTTGCAGCATAGGGCTGTATAAATTCTTTGGCTTACCCCGTGCTCGGCAGCGATGAGATACGATGATTTATTGCATGCCACTGTCGTATCGGTGTTTTAAATCTCATATACCTCGTAGGCTCCAAACTCATCGACAAACTCAATCTCCTTAACATCCGCATACCCACTCGTGAGCATGGCATCGAAGTCAGCCTGAAATAGGGCTTCACTTTGTATATAGCGGGCAATAGCCTCATCTCTTGTTGTATTGAGGTAGCAACGCCGTTTGCCGGTAAAGCCGATGGTGATGATTTTGTTCATATACTGATTGGCGGACGTATCATAATTTAATCGTCTCCTAATAAATCATGATCCTTTATTTCCTGTTAAGAAATGGGGCAGATTTTTCTGTCTTATGTCAAGTAATGCACTCAGCCAGTAGTCTCTTGATTGCTGGCTGTTTTAACAAAAGCAGGGCTCCTTATTTACTTACCCGTTGCCTTTTTTTCAGGCTGAAGAGCTTTAATCACAACCGGTTGGTTAGCAATTCGTGAGAAACGGGAAAAGGCTCCTGTAGTAGGGACATAGAGACCCAAAAAAACAGCCCGGATGTTGGTCTGGGCTGTTTTTCTAATTTTACCTACCTGTTCTTACTGCATGGCGATGGTCCGGGTGGTGGGCTGAAGGGGCTGATTGGCCAGGGTTAATTGCTTGCGGATGCTGCCTTCCTCGGATTTGATTTCCAGTTCATATTGCCCATCGGCCAGTTCACTCACATCCAGTTTCACCGCATACTTGGCCTCCTTCTTGCTGATGTTCTGCCGATAAAGCACTTCGTTGTTTTTGTTACGTAGCAGTACCACGACGGGTACTTCGGCGTTTTTCTGGACGGCCAGCCGGATTTGGTTGTTGAGGGTAACATAGGCGCTGGCATCAAAGGAAAGGGCCTTGGGATTGGTGGGATTGATCAGGGTAGATGCACTCAAAAAAAGGGAGGCCGCGACTTTGCTCATTAGTGGTAACATGATCGTATAGTGTTTAATGGTTCGTTGTTTACTGAGTTGCTATACCTAATCCAAAGCCCGTGCTAATTGCAATTATTGTTGATTATCAATACGTTGTGCTCTATGACATTCACGTATATTGTCCGCAACTGGACAAAGCCTGTTCACTTGCGGACAAAAGAAGAAGTTTATAAACGAAGGAGAATTAACGGCTGTCGACGTTTAATGCGTAGGTGACAGACTGCCTGGCGATAACCAGAATTGATAGGTTCGCTGGTAACTTATCGAAGGCAAAACTACTGGCTCTCACCCACCTAGCGGTAGGCGAACGGCCATGATAGTCCCTTCTCCTTCCTGGCTACTAACCGACAAATGGCCGCCATGCCCTTTGGTGACAATGTCATAGCTTAAAGAAAGTCCTAACCCTGTGCCCTGTCCAGCGGGCTTGGTGGTAAAGAAGGGCTGGAAGACCTTTTGCTATATCGACTCCGGCATGCCCATGCCATTGTCACAAATCTGAATGGTAATGAAGTCTGCTTCCTGATTGGTAATGACTTGAACTTTAGGTTGATAGCCGGGATGGGCCTGACTTAGCCACTTTTGACGAGCGGCATAGAAAGCATTATTAAACAGATTTAAAAAGACACGTCCTAGTTCGGGAGCTACCACCGGCACCTTACCTATATGCGGGGCAAAGTTGGTTAGTAGCTCGCATTGAAAACTTTTATCGTTGATCTGCAGACCGTGGTAGGCCAGGTGTAGTGACTCTTCGCAGCGTGCGTTCAGGTCAGTGGGATGGCGTTCACCAGTGCTAATTCGGGAGTGCTCCAGCATGCCACTGACAATGGCCGAAGCCCGACCTCCGTGCTGGCTGATTCGTGCAGATTCTGCGCTAGATCGCCCAATAGCTCATCCACCAGGTCCCTATCGCGACTGGCTTTTGTAGCTTCCTGGCGTAGCTCCTCCAGCAACTCAACCGATACCTGAGAGAAGTTATTGACAAAATTTAATGGGTTCTGGATCTCAGGCGCAATGCCCGCCGTCAGTTCGCCCAAGCTGGCTAATTTTTCCCGTTGGATCAGCTGGTCCTGCGTCCGATGCAACTCATCCAGCGACTCTTCGAGGGCCGCCGTGCGTTGTTGCACCTGTTGTTCCAGCGTTTGGTTCTGCTGGGCCAATAGCTGCGTCGGTGTGCTGTTAATCCATTGTTTATCATTATACGCTGGGCTGGCCCAGGCTGGGTTGTGACCCACCTGAAACCGCCAGAATTCATCGGGTAATGCCTCATCTAAAGGCAGGGTAAGGACAGTTGAGGTTGATTGAGCCCGAGCCTCCGGTAAGGTCAGGAGGCCTATGAACAATACATAAAGCCTAAAAACTAAGCGCATGGCCAGTTCGTACTAAATTGCTGAAATCTAACGTAGTGAATGAGTTACCTGCGTCAAGTCACACTCACTGACAGTCAAAAGTGCGGACGGGCTGGCCATTCTTCAAGGTATAGCCGGATGAATTGAGTGGATAAGGGTTTCAACTGTCAGGCTGACGGGCTCAACTGTAAGGCTGGCTGATCCCGCTATTTTGTTACCAGGCCGCCAGGAAGAAGGATGCCTATTGCCGTAAATTGCAGATATGACAGGTTGAATTTGATAACTTCGAAAGATGAAGCCAATAAGAGCAGCGCGTGGTTTTCATCACCAACTTACCGGAATAATTTGGAGCTGGGGTCAGTTTACTAGCTGCTGAACTGAAGATTTTTGTGATAGCACGCCCTTACCTCATCTGTTTACCTCTTTCGCTACGTCTATCTGTTATGCCCGAAAAATCAAAGCCCCGGCCGTTCATTAACGCGCATACGCACATCTTCACCCATAAAAATGTGCCGCCGTACATCGCAAAAACGCTGGTTATCTTTCCGTTTTATTTCCTCCTCAATATTCCGCTGCTGATTCGGCTCGTCCATTATTTTACCCATAAGCAGGGCGACAAGCTTCCCTTTCAGATACGTGACGGGTTCACAGAGTTGCGATTTCTTATTAACCGCTACACCCAGCACAAGCTGATAACCCGCTTGCTGGTGTCGGTGCTGGATATTGGAATCAGGCTGCTGAATATACTTTTCGTCATCTCGTTTCCGATCTATTATGGAGGCTGGCAAAAGAAGTGGGGCTTTTTTGATTCAGTCATCGACCAAATACTGGGCGTCTCTATTTTAGGACGGATTCTGTTCGTTGTTTTCTCTGCCTTGCTGTTTGCCCCCGTCCGGCGAATGTTTTGGTGGGTTCTTCGAAATATCTTCGGTTTTCTGAAAAGCCTGACGGGGCCTCAAACAATAGCGTTAGTCAAGCGCTACGTTGCCATGGCTTACTACGCGGATAAATTCAATCAAGGCGATGTATTCAGGAATCTGACGAATCTCTATCCGGATAACACCCGCTTTGTGGTGCTTCCGATGGATATGGATTATATGGCAGCCGGTAAACCCAGAGAAGATTACGCGCATCAGCTGGCTGATCTGAGGGGAATGCTCAAATCGCAAAACTCGTTTTTTAAGAAATACGCCCTGCCCTTTGTGGCGGTCGACCCGCGACGGATTGCCGATCCTGCCAATCAGTTCACTCACCAGTTTATTACGCAGCTTATCGATCAGGATGGTTTCTGTGGTATAAAGCTTTACCCGCCAATGGGCTATTTCCCCTTCGACAAGCATCTGCTCGAAACACTGCTTTGGGCTTGTAAAAATGGCGTTCCGGTAACGACCCACTGCATTCGGGGAATCATCTATTACCGGGGCCTCAAACAACGCGACTGGGATTTCCACCCGATATTTAAAGATAACAAAGGGAAGCCTATCGCGCTACGTAGCTACAAGAACCGTGAATTCAGTTATAATTTCACCCACCCGCTCAATTACGAATGTCTATTGGACCCGGCTTTGTTAGCAGACGTATTACGGTATCATAACGACCCCGCCCTCAATCAGCTCTACGACTTCGACGCCAGCAATCCGAACGCGGTACCGGCCAATACCCTGACTGAGCTCAACCTCTGTCTGGCTCACTTTGGCGGTGAAGATGAATGGGAGCGATTTTTAGATCGGGATAAGGGCGACTTTGAAATAGCTCTGCATGATCCACTAAAAACCTATACGCTGGACAAAGGAAAAATGGAGCCCTATTGGGAATCGGTTTCCTGGTTTTCCATTGTCTACAATATGCTGCTGAAATACCCGAATGTCTACGCCGACCTGAGTTTTATTCTCTACGATGAACGGATCATGAATCTGTTGAAACAGATCATGCAAACACCGGAAATTTCCGACAAAATTCTGTTTGGTACCGACTTCTTCGTGGTGCGCCAGAAAAAAACCGAAAAAGTACTCTGGACTGATCTTCGGGCCGAGCTGGGCGAGACTGCTTTTTATCAGATCGCCCAGACCAATACAGCACGTTTTTTGAACCTGACGCCCGCTACTCCATAACGCTCAATTCCGGATGGAAAAGTCAGCATAACGTAGTAGTAATTGAGATAATACGTCTAAACGGCTATCGGCCTTTACTAAAATCGAGGTTATAATTCAGGTTCAGGCGGAAACCATTATTAATTTCAAAAATTGGGTTACCCGTAACTGGATCAGCCTCCGCATGTTGCACCACCTGATTTAGGAAATTTAGTTCGAGCTTGACATTATCGCTGATCTGATAGCCGATTCCGCCCGACAGCCGATTTTGGTTAAAGATGTTCTGCTCTACCTTGCGGCCGAAACCAATAAACAGTTCATCGAAAAAATTTACGTAAAACTCACCATCATCGACCGCGTTTCCCTGCAATGGAAATTCGCCGGAAATCTGGTAGCGAATTCGATGCTGGAAATCCCACTGGGCTACCTCCCGCGGATTTTGATCGGCGAGCGTGCCCAGCCACCGCTGCTCCAGCCGGAACCGGTGCGTCAATTTCAGCCGACCTAAAGTGTCGTTGAGTTTCAGATCTTCATACAGTCGATGTTCAGGGTAAGGTACGCCCGCGTCGGCCTGCGGGTAACGGCCGTAAGGATACGTAGTGAAATACGTATAACCCGCGCTAACGCTAACGCGGTCACTTACTTTACGGATCAGCCCAAGGCGTGCTAATGACTGCTGCCAGCTACGGATCAGGTCGATACGTCGCCACTGGTATTCGGTGTGCAACGCCCAGCGTTTGCTTAGTTTATGATCGCCGTTATAAACATACCAGCCAATGGCATTGTGATCCAGTACCCGGTTCTGACTATAGCCAGCTATACTAAGTAAACCGAGTAAGCCGCTCACTACCAATCGCCTGCTAAGAAATATTTTCGCTAAAGGGTGCATCATGCGCTTTTCATAATCTGTAGAAATAGGACTGATATGCCCATCATCTCGTAGCAGTCGAGGCCGTATCGACCGGCATAAAAAAGCCCGGCCAAAAACGGGACGGGCAATTCTATACAACGTAGTGTCTGATTGCTAGTGCGTAGCAACAAGGGACGGGAATTCTTCAGCCGTATTGACAGCGCCAATTTTTGAGACCGATACAACCAGCGTTGCCAGGGCTTCTTTATCGCGCTCATTAATCATGATTACCCAATCGGTCTTGATAACTCGGTGCGTTTTGTGGCCGATAGGATCATGAACGGTTGCGTTCGTTGCCTCTTTGCGCGAGAGCGTAATATTGATCTCGTCGCCTTCAGCAAACGTTGGTACGAAGCTAAAATAGCCGTCAGCCACAATGGAGGCTGCTTTATTCTCGGCTTCGGGCTCATAAAAAATAACTTTCAGGTTTTCGGAATTACTGCTCATTGGATCTTGGGCGTGATTGGTTAAGATGCACACTTGATTAACCGGCAGCAATTACTAAATGTTATGGATGTAGCTTTGCCCAATCATTGATGAGGCTTCGGACCGCACGGCAGTTTAGTTTTCCCAACGATCTGTTTCGAGCGTATAGTGGGGAAAGAACAGGATAATATCTGGAGTTTAATCACCTGTTCAGGTAGTTTTTCGTATAAATTTGCCCGTTCGATCAGAAGCGCTGCGTAGTCGGTTATATGAGCGAAAGCTTAATTTGACGATACAGGTTCATCTCGTTTCCGAATGGGTTTATCTGCTCTCAAAGGCAGAACCCCAGATTACCACTCAGTCTGATTTATTAATGCGTACCGTTAGGCTTCCTTGCGTGTTGTTTTTCCTCTTGCCGATTTCATTGTATGCCCAGCGCTATAAGCCCTACAGTTCGTCCTGGAAATGGGCGGCAACGGCCGAGGTAGGCAGCGTCAGTCCTGGCTATTCACTCAATGCTGAATATTCTCCCGTTCAATTTAAAAAGAGCTTTGTCGTGCTTCGGGCGGGTATTGGATACCTGTCGGAACGGTATAGCAAGGCGGCTATTCCGCACGCCATAACGTGGGCTGTTTTATTGAATGGGAAAGAAAGAGGCTGCCCATTGAGCGTACCAGAGAAAGCGCTTTTTCTGGAAATTGGCGCAGGGGGAGCTTATTTAATTGAAAATACGTCGAAGATCAATTATGTGGGCGGGCCGGTTATTGGGCTGCGTCGTTATTTTATGTACAATGAGCGGGCCACGGGATTCCTGAAAATCCAGGCTATGCCGCTCATCGCCGACCGCATAATGCCCTGGGGTGGTGTCGGTATTGGCCTCGTAATCGACTAAAAGGCTTATTACAGTTTTACCTGATCAAAAAAGCGCGTAATAGACCGTAGTGATTTGACCGTCGTATGTCGCCAGCCACGCAGCACGACCGGTTCGGGTTTCTGTCCATAAGCCGGTTCGATTAGCTCAACCAGCAACGATTTATACCTGGAAAGAGCCTGACGATACGTAGTTAACAGCGTTGCGGCATCAGGGCGCTCCGATATACGAACTCGATTCTGGTATGGGAAAAAGCCTTCGTCGGGATTTAGCAATCCCTTAAAATTGACAAACGGCACCGGCTGGTTTTGTCCGGCGGGGCCATCGGCGACCCAATTCGTTCCTTGCTGGCGAAGCGTGCGCTCAGGTAAATTCCAGAGGGCTACGTGCCAACCCGGATTACGAACGACGACTACGTCCAGGAAAAATACCGGTACATGCATGAGCCACAATTGATCGAGGCAAAGGCCCGCACAAAAATCGATATACGCCCGTTCCCGCACCCGATCATCCCACCAGGTTAGCAGCCGATCGGTTTCAGCTGATCGCCGGAACGCCAGAAAATCGGCGCTGTACAGGCCCACATTTTGAAAAAATTTTTCGTCGGGCCATTGCGTGTCTATGGCTCCAGCCTGGCCGGGATGGCGGGTGATAAAAGGTGTCAGCAATGTATTGGCCGTGGCCAACCGCTCCCAAACAGGTGTTAACGGCCCGACAAACTGGATGTTTGGATCGGCATAAAGTAACCTGTCTGACTGCGGATACCGCCGAAATATCTCCTTGATAAACAATGGCTTGCAGGCAGTCGCAAATTCTGTAGGTGTATAAACGGACGATAACGTAGTAAGCTGCTCAGTCGATAACAACTCACCAATGGGCACCAGCGGATAGGGGGAAACAAAGCCCGCAGGCAAGTGCACTGGGTCGTCGGCTAAGCCGATTACAACAGACGCTGACGTGCCATTGGCAGCAGATTGACAAAAACTGTCACCCAGCGCGAGGGCCTGGGGCAGTTGACGAATTGTACAGATAGTTACTAACACAGGGCGCAAAACTACGTCATTCGAGTATATCGCCCAAAACCGCTAGATAAGGAGCGTACCAATTGGCCGATGCATCGGCGTAGCGATTGTAGTTGCCTTTGCTCAAACTGGTCAGCACAGGAAGCACGCGGGATAGTCTTTCCTGCGGCAAATTACCCCGCATCGTGAAGTGCGCTAACCGCCGACGGAGCTGTGGGAAACCGGGTGCATCGGCGGGAATGCGTTCGCTTAGTAACTGGCTGATGGTAGTTAACTTCGCCTGTTTGGCACGTAGTGGCGCCAGTTTTCCCGCTCGTCGGCGCGCAAAGCGATCTTTCAGCTCGACGAGTTCGCCCGCTTCCTGCTCGCGAACGCCAATCTGCTGCTGAACGTGGGTTCGGTAAAGCTGCAAGGGTTGATCAATAAACTGAATCGCGTTACGTGTTGCTGCAACCAGCGCCATCCAGCCATCATAAATATAGTCCGGTATGTCAGTTGGAACGGGCAGTGCCAGCGAAAGAAACGGTCGTCGGATTGCCATGGCACAGCCCATCACCCGGTTTCCGTCGAGTAAGACTTCCATTGCTTCGCCTGATCGCCAGCGGTCCTGCGCGCGTTTGTCAAACCGGACAACCTCCCAAAACCGTCCCTGACGGCCTTCCAGGTGCTCGTCTGTCACCCAGGCGTCGCAGAAAGAAATCTGGGTTTCCGGATGCTGAACCATGTAGTCCGTCATGGTACGGATTTTCTCGGGTAACCAGAAGTCGTCCTGATCGCAAATGAAAATCAGGTCGCCCGTACAGGCCGCTAAAGCGCGCTCAAAATTTTTGTTAGAACCCAATCGCACCGAATTCTCCAGAATACGGACCGGAAACGGCGCTTCAGCAGCTAACTGACGTATCAACTCAAGCGTCCCGTCAGTAGACAGATCGTCGGAAATAACTAATTCATCGGGCTGCTGTTCCTGATCGAGCAAACTTTGCCATTGCGCAGGCAAGAAGGCCACGCCGTTGTAGGTGCAAAGCGCAATTGAGATCTTGGGTCGTGCTGAGGCAGTCATACAGGCGGTCAGATTTGGTAGCCGTATCGGGCGAAAATTGGGCGCCAGTAGTCGGTTCCGTGGATGTTCCAGGCATGGCAGCCGAACGGTAATTTCCCTTTGTTATAATCCTCGATGGCCCGCTGCGGATAGAATTCAATCGAAAAATGCATGGCTTTGCGGAAGTCGGGAATCCGTAACCGGGGCCAGTAACGATTGACTTCGATGCTCCAGAAAACGTCTTCGTGATACTGGTACATAGGAATTCGTTCGTATTCCGCAATCTCTCGTTTAAACACCTTCAACCAACGTAGCATGGACGGAATACGCCGGAGGGTAAGGCCGCCGTTGCCAACGGCATTCAGGGTAATAATCTCGCGGGGCATTATGCCATCCGGCTTTTTCAAGTTAAGCCAGGTGGCAAGGCGTCGTTTGATACCGAAAATAAACTCGTCGCTCCAGCTCGTAAAATCGCGGTCGCGCAGCCAGGGTGCCCCGATGTAGTCGTACTGCTGCTGACACCAGTACGGCAGATCATCCTGAAAAACAAAGGCATCCAGTTGATAAATCAAGACATATTCCTGATCATCAAAAGCCTCATAAAAGTCTTCCGACATCATCAGGCGATTGTAGCCCTGAACATCGGTGAAATAACTGTCATCGAACGTCCGAACCTGAATTGTTGGCGCGATTTCGCGGTAGGCAGTACTATCGAGCGAATGCGGAGCGGCCAGCAGGAGCGGATAGTTGCCCAGCACCCGAACGCATTGCGTCAGTGAAATGCGCTCATACTCGGTCAGTTGTGGCTTATAAACCGGAAGTACTACGTTTACGCTTACAGACTGATTCATACAAGTTTGGACGCGCCTAATTGCTTTTGTACCGCTTCCTGCACCCATTCGTAGGGCAACTCGGCGCATGGGTGACCGAAATCGTTCAGGATGGTGATGCCTTCCCCCCGTTTGTAACGACCGGAATAGGGCAGATAGTCCACGAAGTCATACAACTTGCCCAACAAAAGAATGGCATCAGTATTCATCGCGTTGGCCATATGGGCGGGACCGCTGTCAATACCGATGAACAGCCGGGCCTGCCGAATGACGTCGGCCGTTTCCAGCAAGCTCAACTGGCCGCATAAACTGCGAAATTGCGGATGCTGTTCGGCGACGGTTGGCGTCAGTCCCACTTCAATAATCGGATACGGATACGTAGCAATCAGCCACTTTACAAGTCGATTCCAGTTATCGGCGGGCCAGTCGCGAAGCACGTGGCTGGACTGGCAGTGAATAACGATCGGGCCACTGGGTATAGCCAGCGATTGAACGCGCTCCCGAACGCTGTCCGGAATATACATTTTCGGATCGGCGGTCAGCGCGGGAAGGCCAGCTGCCTGCGAGAATATGTACAGCAAATCGCCCCGATGGTAGTAATTATCGAAGGTCAGACCAATTTGGTCAGCCGTTGGATTGATCGGATCATCAGGGCAATACTTACACTTTCGGTGTGAGATGTGCAGGTTGTATACCTTATCATAAATCCCTGATTGAAGCAACTGAACCCGTTCGCCGGGGCATTTTTCGATCAGATACCCATCCAGATTGGGGTTATATTTTACCAGGTCGACAAAAGCCTCGCGTACAACCCAGATGATGTAGCCATCGGGATGCCGCTGACGAACTTCGCGGGCGACTGGTTCACAGGCAATAATGTCTCCCATCTGCTCCGACAAAATAATCGCCACCAGGGGCCGGTTGCCGATGCTTTTTTTGATCCGTTTTAGTTGCCGGTATTTGGCTGCAAATGAACGATACCGCTCAAGAATGTGGTTGATTTTATCGTAACGATAGCTCCATACTTCCCGAAACGTAGGCCCCTTATCAGGTTCTTTGGGAGAGCCATTTATGTTGATACCAGTCATAGTTAACGGGATTCTAACAGCGAAATAACTCGATTAAATGGAGTTTTCAGCAATTTACGTACTCGTTGATACCGCCGAACTACGGGGGGCTTGATATACACGCAGGGATATGGACGGTATTGCTCGTTGTAATTGGCCAGCAACCGCTCCCGATACAAATCAAACAATGGCCGGACGTCGGGCCGTTGCTGTTCAGGCCGATCAACGTATCGCCCTGATTTACCCGCTTTTGCTACGTCCTGATTCGCGAACCCGTAGCGCGTCTGGTACTTGGAAATCTCATCCGGGCGATCAGGATTATACCCACTGAAATGGAAAAATAATAATGGCTGCGCCGATTCTGTTGACGTTGGACGACTGCCTGAATCCGTATCCAGAGTTTTTTGATTTTTTATGATCCACTCGCCCGCGTCGTTCTGCGAAAAATAACGTTCGTGCAGGTTCCAGTAGGCCGCATTGTACCCTACGTGATGATCAATCAATACGTTGTCGTGATAGACTGGTGCGAAATTAACCCACTGCTGATCGACAAAAAGGCCGGCACACAAATCAATCCGGCATTCGTAGACGAGCCGATCTTTCCACCAGTTAACGAACTGCCGAGCGGTTATGTCGTTACGTAAACCAATGAAGCCGAGGTTAAAAATACCCGTATTCAGGTGGTGCTGCTCGTTTGGCCGTTCCCAATCGGGGGTGGGGGAGCAGGTATGTGGCGTCAGCACCAGGCTATAGTTCGTCAGAGCCTCGTTCAGTGCTGTCAGCGGCTGAAAAACAATAATATCGGGGTCAAAATAAATAACCTCGGTCGCATCGGGCGATGTTTTATAAAAATAGTCGATGAAAAACGGCTTAACCGCCGTGTTCAGCTCCGTAATGTCGTAGCGGTCGCACATAGCCGCAAAATCAGGTATCCCAATCTGATCGACTTCAATCATGGGATAATCCGGCACAAGTTCAGCAGGTAGATTGGCCGTACTTAACTTATCAACCAGCCCGATGACGTACTGATACGCCGGATTCGTTTGCCGAAGCGAATCACCCAGCGTTCGGGCCTGCGCTAGATAATTGATGGAACAGATGGTAAAGGCAAGCGTCATAGAGTCAGTGTAGCGGCCATCTACAAGGTGGTTAAGTAGATCCCGTCGCCGGTAAAGCCCAGTTTTCAGGCCATCAGTTTATTGAACAAAGTTACAAGAGTTGCGACGCTTTGGTGGGCCGGATGACGTTCGAGAATTTTTTGCCCGAGCCGTTCCCCCAGTTGCCTGCGTAACCCCGGCTGGCGAAGTAGTTCGAGGACGCGATCACTCATAGTATCGAGATCAAGATAGGGCACTATGAAACCACCATCGGTTTCAACAAGTTCGGGAGAACCACCAGCGTCGGCAAAACAGACTACGGGCACACCGGACAAACCCGCTTCAAACACCACCAGCGGATAGGGGTCTTCGCGGGAACAAAGCACAAATACGTCGAAGCGGCTCATGTACCGTAGCACATCGGGCGTTGGTGGAATCAGGTGAACCCGATCGGCCAGCCCCGCTTTTCGAATGTCCAGTAGCAAATCGTCCCGTAGTGATCCGGGTGGTACGCCTACCCACACAAAATGAACGGGTGGGTCCTGAGCCGTGGCCCGACCAATTACCTGCCGAGCTAATGTTACAAAGAGATCATTACCCTTGCGCCATTCCGCGTTCCCACATCCGCCTACAATCCGGGCATTGGCCGGCAACCCCAGGGATTCATACATACTGGGCTGCTGACGCGCCTGCTGCACGTTTCGCTCCAGCGACGGCGTATCAATGAGTGTATACAGGGTTATGCGCGCCGGATCGAAGCCGTGTTGTTGCTCGTAATAGCGGGCAGTGGCTTTGGAGACAGATAGTAATTGGGTAGTCCTGTTGAGGAGGTATTTCAACTGGTCGGGTTGGGTATACATCCGAACGGACATGTCGAGTTCATGGACGAACGTAATGACCGGTATTCTGTCGGGAATGTCCAACTGACCAAACCAGCGGCTGCTCGTTACTGTATTGACTAAGACAAGATCGACGGAATCCAGCCTCAACTGCGCCCGCACTTTTTGTTGATGCGCTTTTGTCTGTCGGTCATGAAGCTGTTGCCATACGCCTAGTTTCCAGAGCACTTTGTCCGTCAACGCATCCACTACGTAGCGGTTGGGCGCGGGCCAGACCACAACGGGGCAGATGGCTCGATACTCATCCAGCAGTTGGCCGCCATCGCCTAAAAGCAGGCGCATCTGAATGCCGCCTTCAGCCTTCAGCAAACGCATCAGGTTGAGCAGAACGAGTTGCGCGCCGGCGCGGTTGGCGTCGTGGCCTATTAATAGTATCGTTTTCAGCTTTCAGTGAACGGTTTACGGATTTTGGTCCTAGCATACAGCTTTGGCTACGTAGTAAATAACCGAAAACTGAGTACTGAAAACCGAAAACCCTAATACGCTTCGTAACTTGGTTTGGGAAGCTTTTTGGCAGGATTGCCGAGGTATAACCCCCATTCTTCCGTGTCTTTGTAAATGGCGGAAGCCATAGCGACGAAGGTACCCGTAGCGATATGCATGTAATCGCGGATGGTGCTGTTGACGCCGAAAAAGCAGTAGGGTTCAATGACACAATGCCCCGACATGACTACGTGTGACGTAAAGAAAACGTGGTCTTTGATCTGGCCGTGGTGACCAATATGGTTACCGCTCCAAAGCACTACGTTGTTGCCGATCGTGGTAAAAGGCTGAATGGTGTTGTCTTCCAGAATGAAGCAATTTTCGCCAATCTGATTACCGAACAGGGTCGCTTTGGAACTGATGTACGAAATGAATTCATACCCTTTTGCTTTGGCTTCGAGGTAGATCCGCTCGCGGTTGCGGTTCATGTTTTTGCCCGTCATAGGAGCGAAAAACTTGTATTCCTGCGGAGGAAACAGCGTTTCGACATCCTCAAACGCTACCAATGGCAACCCCTGAAATTCGTTTCCGCTGATGTACTCACGATTAACGGTGAAAGCTGCTACGTCGTGCTCAGAATCGTGTGTGAGGTAGAAGTGCGCCAGTTCGGCCGTATCCATCACCCCGAAAATAATAACCTTTGCCATACTTCTTTGAATGATGAATAATGACGGGGCGACCCCGTCATTATTCAGCGTTTACACCAATTCATACTCTCCTAGTAATACTTTCACGGCAGCTACGTCATTGAACATCAGCGCGTCGATGATGGATAGCCAGGGTATAAAGTCGTTCTTAAATTGCGGGTACTCGACCCGGGTTGCTTTAATAAAATTCAATTCGATGCCCGCTTTTTCAAACGTTGGCTTGTCGTACAGTTCTGTGCCGCCGATGGGATTTATATAGCGCGTTGCGTTCTCCTGCCGACAAATATCCAGAATTCGTTCCTGAGCTTTTAACTCTACGTTTGCATAAACCGATGAGGACTGTACTAATCGCGTGGTCAGACCGAGATACTGATTCAATTCAACGAGGCTGAAATACACCAGATCGGCAATGGAATCGGTCGTAAAATTGACGATTTTTTCGGTCAGGGGCATAACCGTTGCATAATATGGGGCCTTCCGATAGCCCTGTTCAATCGTTTTCAATAACTTACTTCGCCACTTCGGATCATCGGCCAGATGCACTTCATTAATTCGCTTATTCTGACTGGCATCTTTGAGCGGCACTGTGAAGAGATACTCCTGTCCGTTGATCAACACTCGGTTACGATTAATCCAGCCCCGGTTAATAAACGCCACATCGTCGTATAACACGAACGTATCAACCGCACTCATCAGCTGCATGTAGCCAATGTAAGGCAGGAAATAGGGCTGCATGATAGCAAGCGTCATAGGCGTGGTTAGTCGTCAGTAATCAGTCGCTAGTCATCAGTTATTACTCATGACTAGCGACTATTTATTTCAGTTTTCGTAAATAATAATCTTCTCCCGGCACAATCACAGTTTTGCGCATGGTTGTGTCGGTACCTAAGCGTATATCGCCGGGTTGGGGTGACATTACACTTTTATCGAAAAATAAGAAATTCGCGCTCTTCGGAATAGGCTTCAGCCCTTGTTCAAAAGGATTGATGACGATGAGCCGACGTGACAAGTGTGGTCCATAAAGTGGATATTCGTAATCGTCGTTGATCGTGGCCAGAGCAACCGTTGCATTGGCTGGTACCAGTTCGTCGAAGCGTTTGTAGGGAACATACACATCTGGTCGGCCGAGGGTCATTTGCTTAATTCGATCAGATTCAAACGCCGATGGGTATGATTTGCCATCCAGCGCCGTCCAGGAAAAGGGCAGCACCCGCGTATTCAGGAACACGCTTAGTAAGGCTGATAGGCACCCCAATACGGTCACCAGCCCTATATATCCTTTCCAGATCGTTCGTTTTGGTACGTCTACGGTTGTGCGTGGATGCAGGAATAAAAGGGCAAGAAATGTAACCCCAAAGAGCCCTGTTTCGATGAAGTAACGACCTTTGAACGGATCGTAAGGTGCGGAGTAGGAGAGGGCTAAAAAGTGAAGACCCAGCGCTAATCCTAGAAATAGATGGGGTGTTGAGCGAACGTAGCCGATCAAGACCAGAAACAGCAGGGGAAAAATCAGGCCGAAGCCGAAAATACCCCAATAAGGATTGGCATTGTAGAAGACAAACTTTCGGTCGAAGGCGAACGGCTGTATGGAGAAGTCAGTTTCTTCGTCTAACCGCATGTGCAGTTTATCTTCCAGCACCACCAGTGGTTGCCGTATGGCATGATTCAGCTCAGCACCAATTTCGAGGTTGCGAAGGCCATCTAAATTAACGTGGTCATAGCCATAGCGCACAACATTACGGCTTCCCTGTTCGAGCAGATTATGGAGCGAACCGGCCCGCTCAACAGACTGGTGTTTAAGCGCCGTTGGGGGCCCAATCGGGTGGCCAAATACTTCGATATTTTTTAAATAGCCCGTTGGCAATGTCCAAAGGCATACGCCTATAGCAATTGCTCCTGCCAGTCGCCAGGTGCGCCCAAACGTAATAGTCCAGGACGGCGACAGGAAAACGGTATACATCATGATGACAAATACCGATGGCAGCAACAGCGCAAACGTAATTTTATGCCCGAACGCGATTCCAAAAGCCATGCCTGCCAAATACAGATAACGGCTATCGCGAGGGTTAGTCGTTTGATAGGTAAATAACATGTAGAGCAGCACGCTTAGGTAGGCCGTCAGCACAATGTCGGTTTCGGTCGTAATCGCCTGCATCAGGAAATCGGGGAGCAGGGCATAGGCCAGCGCACAGAAAAAACTGGCGGATAATTTATTCTGACCGATACGCTGGACAATCCCAAATACAGCGACAATCGCTGTCCAGTAACTCAGGTGATGAATAAATTTGAAGCCATTTTCGAAGTGACCCGTCATCAGGAATGCATAGATCTGGAGCGTGCAGACACTCTTCGGATACGTATCAATATTCCAGTTCGTACCACCAAAATGGCGCATGGTCCCCCGCTGCACGTATTGCATTACCCGATTCAGGTGCCCGGTCATACTATCCCACTCATTGGGGACGGTAAATAGCACCAGCAATACGTTCGTGACGGCAATAACAGCCAGTGTTCCGAAGAGGATTGAGAAAAGAAAACGCGAATAACCAGACAGTTGCCTAAACCAAGCCCGAAACGTTTGTATTCGTTGCTGAATGAGCGGCCACAGCCCAAACGGCTCGCGGTTGGGAATCAGGCGTTTGAGAATTAGGCTAAGTACTGTCGCTGTAACGAACACCGAACCAGCCCATACGGGCGTGTTGGCTGTCTGGTAGAGCGCCGACAAAATGAAACCCGTTAGAATAACGCTCCCGGCACCTAACAGAAACGCAGTTAGCCACCACTCAGTCAGCGACGGGCGGCAGATGTGCGTCGAAAGCCGTCCGACGTAAATGAGGAACAGAAAAAGAGCAAGAAGATCTAAAATGGTCATACTAAACAATTCACCGCGCGGGAGTAGCCCGAATGAAAAATAACCGTCCGGGGAACTACGAATGACTTAATCTTCATTCGTAGTTCCCCGGACGGCAGGTTATACATTTTCGTTTACGACGGCAACAGTTTCATTGACAATCGTGGCAATCCGGTCGACATCCTCTTCCGCTAAACTTGGGTAGAGCGGTAGACACAACACCCGAAGGGATACGTCTTCTGAGATAGGACAGGATTGCAATTCGCCAGCCCCAGCGGTAATGGTGAAGGGCAACGTATTAAGAGAAGGGTAGAAATACCGTCGGGGCGTAATCTCCTGTGCCTTGAGCGAATCGACGACACGTAGCAACGTTTCCTCCGAATCGAACACAACCGGGTAATAGGCGTAATTGTATTCGACGCCGGGCGTGAGGCTTGGTCGCGTAATTCGACTAAAGTCGAGCCGGTCATTATAGTAACCGAATACTTTTTTACGGTCAGCAATCAGTTCCGGCACTTTTGGTAATACACATAACCCCATTGCCGCGTGCAACTCTGAGTTCTTGGCATTGATGCCAATGCTGAAATAGTCATCGTTGCGGTGACCAAAGGAACGATAGAAGTGAAGTTTCTGCGCTAGTTCGTCGTTATCGGTTACAATGCAACCTCCCTCAACGGTGTGGAAAACCTTGGTAGCGTGGAAACTACAGGTGCTCAAATCACCATAGCTCAGAATGGATTGACCTTTGTAGGTAGCGCCAAACGTGTGGGCTGCGTCGTAAATAACTTTCAGCTTATATTTTTCAGCAATGGCCTGAATTTGCTCAATCTGGCAGGCATTTCCGTATACGTGCGTAGCCATAATGGCCTGCGTGTTTTCGGTGATGAGCGCTTCGATTTTGTTGGGGTCGATGTTATAATCGTCGGGCCGGATGTCAGCAAAGATGGGCGTACAACCTTCCCATAGCAAGGCGTTCGTAGTGGCTACGTAAGAAAAAGGTGTTGTTATGACTTCTTTCGTAATGTCCAGTGCCTTGAGCGCCATTTGAAGCACAATGGTGCCATTGGTGCAGAATTTCAGGTGTTTTACCCCCAGAACTTCCTTTAACTGGCTTTCCAGCTCACGTAGCAATGGACCATCGTTGGTCAAATAAACGCGATCCCAAATGCCTTTCAGATAGGCTGTATATTCTTCGAGGTCGGGTAAATATGATTTAGTAACGTTAATCATAATTAGGTTTGTCGTCTATGGCTTGTCGTTTAATAGACGTTGAGTAAAACTATAAACTACAAACCGCTTGGGCGGTCCGGCATAGACTATTTACTTGACAGGTACGTCCTCCTCCAGCACTTCCGTCGTGAAGGGAAACTGTGGTCGTACAAAGCCCGGCCATTTGCCATACCAGGCAATACCTTCGCGGTAGTCTTCTACATCAAAGGTAATGCCTTCCTCCATAACATAGAGGGGGGTAACGGTATCCTTCACAATCATGATGGAGATTGTATAGGAACCATCATTCAGGAAATAACCCGGAATGGTGCATTCACCGGCAATGAGTCCCTTCCCGTACGACTGCGACTTGGTGCCAATGTTGAAAATACACTCGCCAGTCAGTGAGTTAAGGTGAAGACTCAGGTTCAGGTTCGCCCGTTCCATCATATTCCAGAACTCGAACCGAAGCTTCATGGGAGTTCGTACATCAATGTGGGTCAGGTCATCCTGATATTCCGGGGTTAACTCAAACCGGCGAACACGTACCAGATCATTACCGGGCGCTTCTTCGGGCGTATCCCATTCACGGCTCAGGCGGGTTTTCGAGACTTTGCTCAGATACGACGCAATGACCTGATTGGTTTCTCCCTGTTCAATAAGCTGGCCTTTTTCGAAATATAAGGTCTTGTTGCAGAGCGCCTGCACAGCTGTCAGGTTATGACTGACGAAGATAACTGTCCGACCACTGGCCGAATTATCCCGCATTTTGCCCAGACTCTTTTTCTGAAATTCAGCATCTCCTACAGCCAGTACCTCATCCACAATCATGATTTCCGGATCAAGGTGAGCTGAAATAGCAAATCCCAACCGGACGTACATGCCTGATGAATACCGCTTGACGGGTGTATCCAGAAACTTTTCAACACCGGCAAAAGCCACAATTTCGTCGAACTGTTTACGGATTTCGCTACGGGTCATGCCCAGCAGCGACCCATTCAGGAAGATGTTTTCGCGGCCGGTTAGTTCGGGGTGGAACCCAGTACCCACTTCCAGCAAGCTGGCGACTCGTCCACGGATACGTACTGTTCCGGTGGTGGGTTCAATAATTTTGCTCAAAATTTTGAGCATCGTCGATTTTCCCGCACCGTTGTGGCCAACGATACCTACCCGATCGCCTTGCTCGATGGAAAAGCTCACATCGCGCAGGGCCCAGAACTCTTCATGGGTAACCCTATCTTGTTCTTTTTTGCCGCCAAAAATTGACCGGACATTTTCCGCGATGACATCACGTAATGTAGTCCCTCCTTTGCCTTTTTGGTGGTCAATAATGTATTGCTTACTTATATTTTCGACCGTAATAACAGACATAACAAACGTAGTAAATGGGCAAATTGTAATAAGCCCGCCCATGTGGTGGTGTTACCTATTGGTGAGATAGATATCGCTTTTTTACGTACAACTTACCACTCTTTTATATATCATCTACAAACGTATTCTCGCGTTTGCGGAAAAAGTAAAGTGACAAGGCTAAACTGACGCCCACAATACTCACGGATAGCAACAAACTCTGTGGATTGAAAAACGCTTTTTCGCCGAGTAACGACCAGCGGAAGCCGTCAATAATACCGACCATGGGATTCAGCCAGTAAAAGGGAGCCCACCAAACATCACCTTTCTCGGCAACGAGCCGACTACTATACGCAATCGGGCAAACGTAAAAACCAACCTGTACAATGAATGGAATAAGCTGACCAATATCGCGAAATCGCACGTTGACAGCGGCAAAGAAAAGCCCGAAAGCGAATGAGGCCAGCAGAGCCAGGATAATGAAAACGGGTAATAATAACAGGTGCCAGTCCGGCACAAACCGGTACCAGATTGCCAGCACAATGAATAGCCCCAATGACACCAGAAAGTCAATAAAACTAACCGCTATCGAACTGATGGGCATAATCAGCCGGGGGAAATACACCTTGGTGACAAGATTGGAATTCATTGTCACACTGTTACTAATCTGGGTGAAAGCCGTTGAAAAAAACGTCCAGACCGTTATGCCACCCAGAACCATCAATGGGTAAGGAATCCCCGGATCGGCGGGGAGTTTGGCAATCTTACTGAACACAAATACCATAATCATCATGGTTGTCAGCGGTCGAATAAGCCCCCAGGCGGTGCCGAGCGCCGTTTGCTTGTAGCGAACCGACACATCCCGCATCGACAGGATGTACATCAGTTCACGATTACGCCATAGGTCTCGCCAGTAGTGTCGTTCTGAGCGACCAGGCTGGATAATTACTTCGTGTGTCTTCAAAATCAATACGATCAGTTAAGTACGGGATCGTCCGTTCAAGGAGTTAATCCGTTGGGGAGTTAACGAACGTTTGTCGAACGCCTTAACTTCTCAACGGATTGATAGTTACGAATGGATTGCCTGTTTTTTCTAGTTTTCCTTCATAATAGACCGGAAGGTTTCACGAAGAAAAATAAGGATGACCGACAGAATAAGACCGATCGCAATACCGGCCTGCATACCTACTGTCGCTTTTACTTCTCTATACAGCGGATAATAGATCGGTTTAATGATCGTAAACAGGGGTGTTTCCCGGATAAGCGACAGGCGCATATTGTCGGCGCTCTGCATCGCCTGATAATATAAGCCGGTCAAAAAGCTCGAATTACGCGACAGTTTGCTTTCCTTAATACGAGCCTGAGCTACCACAAGTTGCTGGTTCTGGTCCATATATTGCGCCAACTGATTCTCATTACCCGACACGATGCGGGCGAGCGAATCGGCTCTATCGGTAACCATATCATACATCTCGCGGGTCTTCTTAGTCTGTTTCTTCTGGTAATCCTGCTCAATGGTTTGCAAGTGCTTGGTAATGAACGTAGCAGCAAGCTTCTCATCCTCCATGAAACTACTCATTTCAATAAATGAGGATTTGCGTTCCGGCTGTTTAATCGCTATTTCCGTATAAATACGCGTATAGATTGCCGCCATGGCATTTTGTTCCAGTTCGTTGTATTCCGATGGAACTTTGGCCCGTTGAAAATAGAAGGAACGCATGACGTCGTTATCCTTCCATTCTTTATCCCGTATGCCACTGTGCCGTATATAATAATTTACCAACAGGGTGTCTTTACCGTTGATGCTATCTGTTTGCATGAGGGTTTTTTCAACCACTGGCCGCGACGTAGCATAAATGATAAAGTTATCGCCGGTAAAAATATTGGCATCCGGAGCTCCACCACCTAAGCCAAAGGCTCCCGCCAGAGCCCCCAAATCGCCTAATCCACCACCTGCAGAACTGCCTCCGCCGAGGTTAAACAGAATAGACGCGTTGTAGATAGGTGGCTTTTTATGCGTCAAATCATAAGTGAAGCCAATAGCTCCCCCAATGAGTGTCAGTACGACCAGCAGTTTCCAGTTGCGTTTGGCTACGTACTTTAACTCAAAAATACGTAGCACTACAGATTTAGGAGAAATCTGGTCGGGCGGCAATGGCTGAGCCGTTACCAAAGGCGTGGGGTTATTTATATCAGTCAAGTTTTGAGAAGCCATACTAGGATAAATGACTATTATTGAACGCGGCTAATTAATAGAATGGTTGTAACCAGAGTTAATAACGAACCCGCAATACCAACGGTCGATCCCAGTATTTGCTGGGCCGTTAATGGATTAGCGGTTCGTCTCGGAATGATAATCTCCGCTCCTGGCTCTACACGAGGATAAATGTTAAAGAACATAAACTTCCGGGTGCGATCAACGGAGCCGTTGGCATAGACGATAAAGGAACGCCTGCGTTGTGACTTGGACGTGAATCCACCCGTTTCGCTAATATAGTCCTGGAAGTTATTGTTCGAACGGAACTTGACTGTTTTGGGCAATTGAACTTCACCCTGGATGCGCACCGTTTCAAGTAGCTTGGGAATCCGAAGGATATCGTTTTCCAACACTAAAATATCTTCCGATGAACCAGGATTGGCCAGAATCTTCTTCAAGTTAATGTCAATTGGCTCTAGTTTATTTGGCGCAATGGCGGCTGTATCGACTAACGATTTACTCGAATTGTTTCCTACTTCGGCAATTATTCTTTGCTTACGCTCCAATTCATCATCGCTTAATTTTACCGCCCGAAGCAACGTAGCGCCTTCTACATACGCCTGTGGTGAAAGCCCGCCAGCCGCAGCCAATAAGTCAGATATTTTCTGGTCTTTACTTCGAATCGGGTAGAGGCCGGGAGTAATAACTTCACCCTCTACACCCGCAAACGTTTGAATAAGATAATTTGGTGATCGCCGTACGACGACCTGATCGTAAGGGGCTAGCAAGAACTTATTGTCGTCCGCATTGAGGGATAAGTCACGGTTAACGCTAAAATGGAAAACTTCCGCTGTTACGGCGTTTTTCGACGTTGGGTCAGCATCTTTTTTCCGGCGTACGACTTCTACCTGTGAAACAGCCGCTGCTTCTCTCAACCCGCCTGTTTTCAATAAGGCATCGTTCAGCGTCATGTTGGCCATAAATGGCATTTCCTCAATGGGATGATTGACTTCCCCTCGTACGGAAACCGTAGAAACTTCAGCTAGCTCGAAACGTGATGTAATAATAATCTGGTCTTCACGCTGAAGTGGTAAATCAGGTTCGGTACCGGCCAAAATAGCCGCCAGATTAATGGGTATATTTTCAATGGCCAGATCTTCCCGGGTCCGAACAATGTTGATACGCCCGGTAAAGGCATCCCCTTTCAAACCCTCGGCGTTGGTAATAAGCTGTTTGAGTGTCTTGTTGTTATCAAGCGAGTATTCGCCGGGACGGTAAATAGCGCCTTCAATCGTAATCTTGTTTTCGAAACGATCAAGGACGCGTTCGGCCGTAACAAGGTCACCATCCTGCATCACAAACGTCTTGAATTCGGGCAGCGTTACGTCGATAACTTTCATTTCAAGGTTGGTCAGGCGTCTGACTTTCAACCGGCTTTTATACGCATTAGCCGAAAAGTTACCCGCGTAAAACAGGAGTCGGTCGAGCGTTTCGCCGGGCAGCATTTCGAAAATGTTGTTCCGCTTCACCGTGCCACCAATTTCAACCCGTTCGATAAAGGTCGTGAAGCGAATGTTGTCATTATCCTGCAAACGCAGATCGTTACTCTGAATGCCATTCAGCAGATAATCATACAGGTCGAGGGTGGCCACGACACGGTTATTGCGGATGAGAAGCACTTTACGAAATGAGCCAATGTCATTGGGGCCACCAGCCTGATAGATAGCGTTCATAGCCGTTGACAACGACGACATCGTATACGTACCGGGGCGCATGGCATCGCCCGTTACGGTTACGCGAATACTGCGAATTTCACCCAGCGAAAGTTCCAGATACGTATTCTTTGGTCCGTATGATGAATTACGAAGACCTGCAAATTTGGCCGCCATACGGCTTTCCAAACGCGCTTTGGCCTGTTCGATAGAGAGTCCCGATACCTGAATGGGGCCAATGCCCGTAGCGCCTGCTATATAAACGAATCCTTCTGGTGATACTTTTTGGGTATAATCGCCTTCAGAAAATCCGTAAAGCCGGATGTTCAGTTCGTCACCAGGTCCAACAATGTAGTTACGGGGCGTGGCAATGTTAAGGTTTGGCTGAAACGTAGTGGCCATCGCTGGATCGTTGAAAAGCGAATACCCAAATAGTTTTTGCCGGTTTTCTTCCTGTTCGCGCTGTTGCGAACTTTTAATACTATTATCAACAACGTCCTGATTGTTGTTATCCGCTTGGTCAGTAGCTGCCTGATCCCGAATGACCTGGTTTGGATTATTTGGATTGTTTGTCGTCGAGGTTCCATTGGCTGACGCACCCCGGCCAGCTCCAGATGTTCCCGTTGTTCCAGCTCTGTTCGTGTTTCCCGTTTGTCCGGCTCTATTGTTAATCTGCTGCTGAACATTGGCGGGTAAGTTATTCGTGTTTACACCGGCGGGTAAGGCGTTACCACGGCCAGGTGTCGCGCCAGGTGCTGTTGCGGGCGAACTGCTGGGTGCTGCCGGGGAACTACTGCCTGCAGATGGAACAATTTGGGCCTGGGCGGTTAGTCCCCCTGCTGATAGCAGGATAAGCGCAATACGTATACTAAGCCGGCGTTGAAAAAAAGATATGATAAAAAGAAAAGTTTTTAATGGCAGGATGTGAATATTTCGCAGATTTTGCATATTTTTAAGATGTCGAACGAATCGAGAATGCATAAAGATTAAGTTCTGTATCTAACGATCTACCGGGCTGTATAGTACACAGTACAGTTCAGTCGGCAAAGTAAGTGAACTTTTGCTGGATATTAAATATTTTCTGTACCAACGGTATTTTTCTCCTTCGATAGTGCAGGGTATAACTTTTCTAATGTTTGTTCGATGTGGTTGTGCTAGGTTACAGCCAAATTCAGTTTACTTGTTTACAAATATATATGGTAGAATTGCCAAATCAGCCTGTTCAATATAACGAAGATAGTATCCGCTCGCTTGATTGGCGCGAGCACATTCGCCTGAGACCGGGGATGTATATCGGCAAACTTGGCGACGGATCGGCTGCCGATGATGGTATCTATGTCCTGATCAAAGAAACCATTGATAACTGTATCGACGAGTACGTAATGGGCTTTGGAAAGTCCATTGATGTACGCGTGAGTGAGCATCGGGTCGAGGTTCGTGACTTTGGGCGGGGCATTCCACTTGGTAAGGTCGTTGAAGTCGTTTCCAAGATTAACACGGGTGGCAAGTATGACTCCGGGGCTTTCCAGAAATCGGTTGGGTTGAACGGTGTCGGGACTAAAGCGGTAAATGCTCTTTCCACGTATTTTAAGGTTCAGTCGTTTCGGGAGGGTCGAACCGTTTGGGCCGAATTTGAACGTGGTGTTCTCAAACAGCAGGGCGAAAATGTCACCAACGAACGGAATGGTACGTTAATTAGCTTCGAGCCCGACGATACCATATTTAAGAATTACCATTTCATTCCGCAGTTTCTGGAAAACATGATCTGGAATTACTGCTACCTGAATGCAGGCCTTACCATTTCATTTAACAAGCAGAAATACCTTTCGCAAAACGGGCTACTCGATTTGCTACGGGATAAAACCAAAAAAGACGAAGATTCACTACGTTACCCAATCATTCATTTGAAAGGAAACGATATTGAAATTGCGCTCACGCATGGTAATCAATATGGCGAAGAATATTATTCGTTCGTGAACGGGCAATATACGACGCAGGGTGGAACACACCTGGCGGCCTTTCGCGAAGCCGTCGTCAAAACCGTACGTGAACACTTTGGGAAAGACTATGATCCGTCCGACATTCGGGGCTCGATCATTGCAGCCATTAGTATTCGGGTGCAGGAACCCGTGTTCGAATCGCAGACGAAAACGAAATTAGGGTCGATCAACATGGCTCCCGATTCCGAGAGTCAGTCGGTGCGCTCGTTTGTGCTCGATTTTGTGAAAGAGCGACTTGATGACTTTTTACACATTAATCCTTCCGTACGCGATGCCCTTAAGAAACGGATCGAGCAGTCGGAGCGCGAGCGGAAAGAACTGGCGGGTATCAAGAAACTAGCCAACGACCGGGCCAAAAAAGCGAGTCTGCACAATAAGAAATTGCGCGATTGCCGCAATCATCTGTCCGATTTGAAGACTGAAGATCGCTATCAGTCCACCCTGTTCATTACCGAGGGAGATTCAGCCAGCGGCTCTATCACCAAATCGCGTAACGTGCAGTTACAGGCTGTGTTTAGCCTGCGCGGTAAGCCCCTCAATTGTTTCGGGCTGACCAAAAAAGTGGTTTATGAAAACGAAGAGTTCAACCTGCTTCAGCACGCCTTAGATATTGAAGACGGGCTGGACGGGCTGCGTTACAACCGGATCGTTATTGCGACCGATGCGGATGTTGATGGGATGCACATTCGATTGCTGATGCTAACGTTCTTTCTGCAATTTTTCCCGGATCTGGTACGTAACGGCCATTTGTATATTCTCGAAACGCCTTTGTTCCGGGTGCGTAATCCAAAAAACCATAAGGAAACGACCTATTGCTATTCCGATGAGGAAAAGCAGGCAGCCATTAATGGCTTGATGAAAGGCGGGAAAAAGGTCGAAATCACTCGGTTCAAGGGATTGGGTGAGATTTCGCCGGACGAATTTGGTCTATTCATTGGTGAAAATATGCGCCTGGAACCCGTGATTATGGAAAAAGAAACCTCGGTTTCTAAATTGCTCAGCTACTACATGGGCAAGAATACGCCCGATCGCCAGCGATTCATTATCGATAACCTGCGCATCGAAAAAGATGTGGAAGAAGCGGCTCTGGTGTAACTTTTAGAGACAAGTCGTAGTAGTCATAAGTCGTAAGTCGTAAGTTTGCCAGTCGTGGGTAGTGAACAACTACTTATGACTGCTACAACTTGCGACTTACGACTTTTTTATGACCCTTGAATCCCTTCGTAACGACATTGATTCGCTCGATGACCAACTCCTGATTCTGTTAAATAAGCGGATGGAGCTAGTCCGCCAGGTGGGCGAGCTGAAACGATCGACCAATACGGTTATTTACCGACCCGAACGTGAAATGCAGATTCTGGATCGGCTCACCGCGCAAAACGCGGGTTTATTGAATCGGTCGGCCATTGAGGCCATTTTCCTGGAAATTTTTGCAGTATCACGCAATCTCGAACTGCCCGAACGAGTCGCGTATCTTGGTCCAGAAGGCAGTTTTACCCATCAGGCAGCTGAGAGCCGGTTTGGTGCCATGAGCAATTACATGGCCTTACCGACGATTCGGTCTGTATTTGAGAGTGTTGAAACAGGACGAGTGCGTTTCGGTGTGGTGCCTATTGAGAATAATCAGGAGGGCGTTGTTGAAGAAGCTATTGATTTATTGCTCGAAAAAGACCTGCGTATTGCGGCTGAAGTTCAGATTCCGGTGCATTTTACATTTGCGACAAAAGCTGAAAGTTTAGCAGAGATCACTCATATTTATTCGAAGGACATTGCATTTCGCCAATGTAGTCGATTCTTGAATGATTATTTCGATGAGCTAAAGGCTGAACTGGTACCCGTGGAGTCGACTTCCAAAGCGGCTAAACTGGCGGCCCAACAGCCGTACGCTGCGGCTGTCTGCTCGCATATTGCAGCCAAACTGTTCGATGTGCCAGTGTTGTTCGATAATATTGAAGACAGCGATCTGAACCGCACGCGTTTCCTGATCCTGGCGAAAGATTTTGTGAATCAGCCCAGCGGACACGACAAAACCACACTGATTGCGCGACTACCCAACACCCAATCACCTGGGGTACTGGCGGAATTCCTGCAGGAGTTTAATACCCGGAACATCAATCTGACCAAGATCGAAAGCCGACCTCTGAGGGAAGGTGCTACGTTCCGCTACTGGTTTCTGCTCGAATGCGAAGGCCACGCTAATGATCCTGATTTACACGAAATACTGAATCACCACTCTGCTGAAGTAAAATTATTGGGAAGCTACGTTCGGGTAAGTTAATGTGCCTTAATTCTTTGGGGCCGATTGTGTTTGTTTCATCTTTTCTGCTGCTCGTCGGCCAAGTTGTTCACCCCAAACCCGGCCTACCGCTGATGACTCCTGCATAATAGTGGGTAGCTCTTTAATTGTCTTTTGACCCAGAGGAGATTTATAAAAGGCGAGCAACTCTTTGATTTCGTCGTGAGTATAGTGCTTGTCGTAAACGGGAATTAACTGATTAAACAAATCTTCATAGTCAGCTTCTTTGTCGAGTATTTTCCAAAACTCTTCAGGTAGGTTTGTATTTACCTTTTTTTGCTGTTCTATAGAAAGGCTCATTGTTTGTTTCATTAGGGAAGTTGTTCCCATCAAGTCCATAAGTTGACGAATATCTTCCTGTTTTTTCGTCTGGGCATGAGTTGTCAGGCTGACAGTTAGAGAAATGAGAATCCCCAGTAAGAATTTATACATATAGATTATCTTGTAGCGTCCAAAACTACAAAACATTATTTAGAGTTGATGGAATGGAGAATGCAGATATGGAATCGAACGAAAAGACGGATCGAATTATCGATGCCCGCATGAAACTCAAGCGTCGGTTTGAGGAAAAAATGACGCAGACCCCTTCCATGCTTGACGATAATCCGCGGGGTTCCGGGCCCGTAAATCGTCATGGCATGCCAACGGTTCCTATCGGGCAAACTGTTACGGCGAAGTGGCCGGTTCTGGATTTAGGCTACCAGCCCAACATTCCACTCGACAAGTGGCAACTGAATATTGACGGGGCTGTGAATCACCCGATCCGGCTCAAATGGGATGATCTGATGGCATTGCCTCAGGTGGAAGATACCAGTGATTTTCACTGTGTAACGACCTGGTCACGCTTGAATATTCCCTGGGTTGGTGTTCGCTTTATGGACCTTGCGGCTTTGGTTGATCCCAAAGAGACCGCCACCCACATCATGTGCTATGGCTACGATGGCTATTCGACCAATGTTTCGCTCGAAGAAGCCCTCAAACCCGATGTCCTGCTTGTGCATACTGCCGATGGACAGCCACTTTCTCTGGAACATGGTGGACCACTACGTATGATTACGCCCCAGTTGTATGCCTGGAAAGGGTCAAAATGGATCAAACGCATTGAGTTTTTGACGGAGAATCAACTCGGTTTCTGGGAAGAACGCGGTTATTCCAATACTGCCTATCCCTGGCGAAACGATCGGTATTCATAAGTCGCTAGTCGTTAGTCAATAGTAGCCAGTGATACTATATTCGTACCTCACGTCTATTGACTAACGACTATTGACTATTAACTAACTTTCAATAAACCCATAACACAGCAGATGACAAATGGTCATTTGAGCGTCTTCAACGCGGCCATAATGTTCGTCCTGAATAACAATGGATTCGTGGGCGAGATCGGCTAACTGACCACGTTTTCCGCCTACGAGGGCAATGGTTGTGAGCCCATTGTCTTTTGCCCACTGCACGGCTTTTACTACGTTGGGGGAGTTACCGCTAACACTTAATGTCAAAACCAGATCACCAGGGCGGGCGTAGTTCTGAAGCTGCCGAAGGTATACGTCTTCGTAGGCGTAATCATTGCCAATGGCAGTGATCCACGATAAATTCTCGTTCAGCGACAGGCACCGGAAACGCTTTCCCATTTTATCGGAGGCACTTTTACCTAGATCGGTGATGAAGTGCGATACGTTCGATGCACTGCCCCCGTTTCCGAAAGCAAACAGTTGACGATCCTCTTCCCAACATTTTTTGATGAGATTGATAACGTGCTCAACCTGGGCGATGGGAATGGCGTCGTAAGCGGCTTTCTGCCGGTCGAGGTAAGTTTTGAAGTAAGCCTGATTCATAGGGGTTTAGTAAGCTATTAATGGCTAATAAAGAATATTGCCTGGTTTGAAACAGATCGCGTTACCCGTTCTTGACTAATTCTAATGCGCCAATGGGTACGGCGTCTTCGCCAAGTTTGGCCAGTAAGACGATGGGTGTTGGATGAAAGGCCGTGATCACAAAACGGGGTAACGCCTGCCGGACAGCCGCCCGCAACGGTTCGCCGATGAGCGACAGGCCTCCGCCCAGTACGATAGCTTCCGGGTGAAATAAATGGACAACGTGCGAAAGTCCCAGGGCCAGCACTGACCCAATTTGTTCGATCAGCATTTTGGCGACTTGGTCACCTGCTTCGTAGGCCGGATGCAGAAATTGGGCTTCCTTCCCGACCAATCCAGCTGCATGTGCTGTTTGCACCGCAATTTTCAAGGCCGATTCGTCGGGTAGTTGCGGAATCAGATCCCGAATTTGCTGATCGACTGCCCAGCCTGATATGGTTTGCTCAAGCGTTTGCCCCTTGCTGGAATCACCGGGCGGCACCAGCCATACATGACCAATTTCGGCCTCGCCCGGCGATACGCCATGATAAAGCTTCCGGTCTATAACGATTCCACCACCAACGCCACTACCCAGCGTCATATAAAACACCTGCTGGAAGCCCGTAGCCACACCTTGCGTAGCTTCGCCAAGGGCGGCTACATTAGCGTCATTTTCTACCCGCACCAACGCCCCCGGAATTTGCTCCCGGAGCCAGTCGGCAAGTTCAAAACCAGCCCATCCACCAATCTGATGAGACGTAGCAATACGGCCGGTTTTCCAGTCTAATGGACCACCAAATCCTACACCGATAGCCTGCGGAGGTTCTGGAAGTTGCTGAATGGTGGCCGCTATCTGGGCTAAAATCCCATCGGCACCTTTTGACGGGTCAATGGCGTATCGGAATCGTTGGGTAATACGGCCGGTCATATCGTCCGTTACCAATTGCAATTTCGTTCCGCCAATTTCAATACCAAGGTTCATGAATTGGAGAGTAGCGATGACGGAATAGCCTTGGGAGAGACAAGAGCGGTTGGTGACTCTAGCTTATCCAACTTCGTAGATGAGTCGGGTGTGAGATTGACAACATCATCAATAATGAACTCAGGTCGCCCTTTAATCTCGTTAAAAATACTGCTCAGGTATTCGCCCAGGATACCAATCGTCAGCATTTGTACCCCTCCGAAAAAGATGACGATAATCAGTATAGACGACCAGCCATGCACAAGCTCGTTGGGTTTGAAAATCTTGACATAGAAAACCCACAGTGTCAGAATCAGACCAATCAAAACCGCTACGACACCCAGGGAAGAAGCGATACGTAGTGGTTTGTTACTAAAATAAAGCAGACTCGTCCGGGCAAAACGTAGCATTTTTCCGAGCGAATACTTGGTTTCACCGGCAAACCGTTCGCTACGTTCGTAGGAAATAGGTACCTGCTTGAAGCCCACCCAGGTAATCAGTCCCCGAATGTATTTATTGCGTTCGGGCAGTCGGTTGAATGCGTCGATCACTTTGCGATCAATCAGACGAAAATCGCCCGTATCGAGGGGTAGGGGTACTTCTGATAGGTAATTTATCGTCCGATAAAATAGCTTGGCCGTTATTTTTTTAAACACCGTTTCGCCCTGTCGGCTCTGGCGAACGGCGTATACAACATTACAGGCTTCTTTTATCTGGAGGGCCACCATGGCCGGAATCAGTTCAGGTGGATCTTGTAAATCGGCATCAATAATAATGGCTAATTCGCCCGAGCATTGCGCGAGGCCAGCGGAAACGGCTGGCTGGTGACCGAAGTTACGGGAAAACGACAGTATTTTCAGATTGGCATCCTTCTTCGCTAACCCGCTGAGAATAGGTAATGTATTATCCTTACTGCCATCATTGATAAAGATCAGCTCATAACGTTGGAAATTAGCCTGCATCACCTTCGTTAATCGCAGATAAGATTCCTCAATAACCTGTTGCTCGTTATAGCAGGGAATGATGACCGATGTATAAATGGGGTACATAGGCTTTGGTATAATTGCCAAATATATCGAAATCAAACGCTAGTTGACACGCCAAAGTTAATTAACGGTCAGAACTGGTACGTCTGACAGGAAGGTTGTTTGAGGTGAATCAGGATTAATTTACCCGACGAATGCATGTCCGCGATGGCATCTGGTTTAATTAGCTCATGAACCAGTGTGATGTCATTGGTCAGTATATAGTTATAACAGAACGGTCGTTTGGCATTGGGTAAATCAGCGTATTCACTAAAGTAGCGATTGTAGGCCATGCGAATCGGGTGATCGACTTGCAGGCTAAGTGCACTCCAGTAGTGATAGAAGCCAGAATCGTTATTGAACATCATGGCTATATTCTGGACATCGGGGCCGACGTAGGGCAGGAGTGGTGCGTAGTCGTCGTACTCGCTGATGTGATTGGCAAAGTAAGCCTGCGCACGGCTTTCAAATAAAATACTTTCTTCTTTATCGTGTTTGTAGTAATCGATAGAGTCGAGCTTATGAAAGATCGTTTTGCGCTCATTATAGGTATAAGCCCGGCGTACTGAATAACATTGGGCGTAAGAAGTAGCCGTATGAACATAGTAAGGACCAAGCACTTGCTGAAATAGTTGCCGCTGATTCGCATTTTCCGAACAAATGGAGCTGGGTATGTAGGCTACGAGCCGCTTTCCCAGATACCGCATGGGTACGACCATTTTTCCTGGATTTCCCAACACCACCGTCAGAGACAAAACGTAAAGTATCAGCACCAGATAAAAGCCGGTTCGCTTCAGAACGGCTTGAAACGTATATGCTGAAATGACACAGCCAATGGCAAAGAAAGGCATGTGTGTCCGCGAACTGAATTGCTGAAATTTAAACGTGCTGCTGAAGAACACGAACCCCAGTAGCCCCAGCCCGAACATTAATTTAGCGGACCAGTGCCCCCGATGGAAGAACAAGATCAGAGCCGTTATCAGTAGCAAAAAAAAATGGAACGTATTGGGCGCCATATCTTCCTGCATCGAGAACTTGACTGTGAAAACGTCTTTGCTAATGGCTGGCTCTGATAAAGGTACCCCCAACAAGCGATGGATGCCCGCTACGACCGATTCGGCCCGGCGATTATAGGGCTGATAGGGCAATCCAATGTGCAGCCCGGCATTTTTGATGACGTTTGAAATAGAATACGGAACCGAAAACTTGTCAACCGGAATTTTTTCCGACACCAGTCGAGCATCTTCCTTCGGGCTCATGATGGAGCCGAAAGCCTCGTAATTTCTGCTGAAAAAGGGGGCAAAGATCAATCCGAAAAGCAGTACAGCTCCTGTCAGGGTTCCCAGTCCAAACAGAAATCCCTGTTTTTTGATGATCATCCAGGCGAAATAAAGAACGAAAGGAAGAGCAAAAAAGAGGATCGTATATTTCGTAAAACCGCCAAATACTAAGGAAAGTAGACACCAGGCCAGCGTCAGGCGAGTGGGACGGTCGAGAAACCAGTAACCAAAGAACACGAAGCTGATGAAAAAGAAACAGGCTACGTAATCGTTCTGGGTGGTGGTACTTTCAAACAGGCCGATTGGCAGACACGCCATCAGAATACCGGCCAGTAACTGCCCCCGATACGTTAACCCCAGGCATTTCCCCAACAGACTAACGGCCACTACGGAGCCCAACATAGCGCCAAACTGAAATAAATTCGCCAGTTGATCGGAGCCGACGAGCAGAAACGAATGAAGAATCAGGTATTCGGCAAATACGTTGTGGTACAACTGCTGGACGTGCATGGTGGGAAAATGGTCCAGGTTTTGGTCGGCCAGCCAATAAAGTACCCGGCTGAGGTGGTAGTGGTGCGAATCGTAATTATTCGGCGGAGCATACAGGGCGAGTGCCAGCAACGGTAAAATCACCAATACCAGTCCGGTATAAACTAAAAAGCGTGAACGTCCATCAATGTGAGTGAGTCGTAGTATTCCTTCAACCTGCCTGTACAGGTGGCGTACGCTAATGTTGCCTCGCAGGGTGTAGAAGAGCCAGCCGCCCGTTGCCAGAGCCATGACAAGCCAATATATACGGGCCGTCAGCGGGGTAATCAGGTTGAAATAAGAAAAGATCTCATTGTAGAGAAAAATAACTACGGCATGGAGTATCAAACTTATTAGAAATGAGAGCCGGATGGCTGTATAAGGTCCATTTCGTGCTTCATATAGTGAAAACAGACAAAGCGTTGTGGCTGTAAATGAAACAATTAATAAGAGGAAGTACATGCTGGATTAAGAAAGTGGATCGCATACTGCGTTACTGACGGGTACTTCTCTATTGCTTCATAGTCGCTCGGCCAAGGTAAATTTCATCGCCCTTAAGTTGAATCGTCGTATAAAATTTGTAGCCGTTTTGCACGTAGCGCACCATTACCTGGGCCATTTGACCCGGTTGGGCATAGGCTTTCGTTGCAGCTACCAAAATCTGATTGCCATTGACTATGGCCCTTACGAAAGGTAAGTCTTTCGTTTTGAGCTGATTCGCATTGTAACCGTACCAGGTTTTTCCGCCATCATACGAACACTCGGTTGCTTCGTTCAGGTACTTTTCTTTGCCGTTGAACAGGTCGCTGTGGTGTCCGAAAAGGCGCCAGAGTCCATGAATGTAATGTTCATAGCAGGCATAATTCCGGTCGTTGCCCGTGCCCTGCTGGTTATAGTCTGTAGGCGTGGGTTGATCCGGCATCAGGTCCTGGTGATCGTCCCAGAACAACACGCCGTAAGCGCCTGTAAACCAGTAAAAGATAGCCATACCTTCTGCAATGGCGGGTGGAGCAGGGTGTTCGGCTTTGGCGCTTTTGGGGAATTCGCCGTTCTGCGTATTGAAGAGCCATTGCCAGGCGATACGTTTCTTGGGCGATAGTTTCATATTGACTTCCTGCTCACCCAGCAGAGCCGCGAGCCAGTGGCGGTCGCCATTACTGTTATGGCTCGATGAATAGTCAAGTTCGGGGTATAGGTAATACGTTCCCGGCATTTGAAAATCAGCGTAGTCGGCGTAGGTCTTCCCCACAATATCGTCGGGCATGCCACGCTGTTTGCTTGTCGCTGTGTGTTTGGCGGGCAACGTCCAGTATAAATCGGGTTTGGCTGTATAATCCTGAGCTTTGGCGTAACCGTAGCTATTGTGTGGCGTCGGGTCGATAGAGCCAAGGTCTGTCTGGGGGCTACTGTTTTCCTTGATGGTTTTCGCCATGAAGGTGTACAGATTCGCCTGCTCCTGCTCGTTTCGGATGTTGTAATTGTTTTCTATATCGAGCACAATGGTTCCGTACGTACTTTTCCAGCCCGTCTGCGGACAATCGCCAAAACCAACGCAACCACCTTTTAGGTCTGACGCTGCCTGATACAAACTTTTTTGCGTGTCCTGAGCATTTGGCGGGTATTGATAGATAACCTCGGCGGCTTTACTGTTGTCGGCGGCCCAGCCTATGCCAAACGAATCCCTGAAGTAATTCTGGTAAAGAATGGTTGACCGCTGGCTGATTTTCAGTTGGCTTTTCCAGCCTGCCGGAGGATAATCGCCCGACCAGAATTCAACATCGGGCACCATCCGCCCCCGATCAACGGCGGTAAAACCCCGTCGGAAAATTTTTGCCCGATCTTCTTTGACATGTAGGTTCCGCCCAGCCCCATTGAAGATAATCTTTTTGGTTTCGGGCACCGAGAAGTCTCCTACTACGTCGATGTTGTAGTACCCTTTTCGGGTGTTGGGCGTAAACTTCGTGCGCGGAGTGGCCGACAGTTGCGTTTGGGCAGGAAGTGGGCCTTCAAGTTCTACACCTACGGGATCGGGAAGGGTAGCGTATAAAAACCAATAGCCTGCACCTGCCAGGCTACCTACCAGAAGCACGGCAATTAGTTTCATAAATAGCTTCACAGATAAAAAGAGGAAATGGGTGGTAACTGCTGCGGTAACGGCCTGTTATTCGTCGATATACCGCTTTGTGATTGGCTGATAGGAATCAATTCGCCGGTCGCGGAGATAGGGCCATGTAGTCCGGTACTTTTCTGATGCAGCAAGGTCAACCTGTTGGACGTGAACCAGTTCCTGATCATGCGGGGCCAGGTAAAGCAGCGATCCGAACGGATTGCTGATGAACGAGCCACCCCAGAATTGCTGATCGGCTTCGCGTCCAACCCGGTTCACGGCCACTACGTGCACCCCATTGGCAATGGCATGACTCCGCTGGATCGTTTGCCAGGCATTGTATTGTTCCTCATTCTGCTTTGGATCGGGTTCGTTGGTATCCCAGCCGATGGCCGTTGGGTAAAATAGAATTTCGGCACCCATGAGCGACGTAATGCGGGCTGCTTCAGGATACCACTGATCCCAGCAGATGAGCACCCCGATGCGGGCAAATTTTGTATCGAAAACCTTGTAGCCCAGGTCGCCGGGTGTAAAGTAAAACTTCTCGTAATAGCCCGGATCGTCGGGAATGTGCATCTTCCGATACTTTCCCAGATACGTTCCGTCGGCGTCCAGGACCGCCGTTGTGTTATGATACAGGCCCTGAGCCCGTTTCTCGAACAGCGACGCTACAATAACGACGCCCAGCTCACCCGCCAGTTCGCCTAAGCGGTTGGTTGTTGGGCCAGGTATCGCTTCCGCCAAGCTGAAATTATGATGATCTTCTATGTCGCAGAAGTACAGCGATGTGAATAATTCCTGCAAACAGACAATCTGAGCCCCTTTTTGGGCCGCTTCACGAATGCCGCTGATGGCTTTCTGAATATTGACTTCGACATCCGCCGAGCAACTCATCTGGATTAAACCGATGTTGACGTTCTTAGACATGGGGCAAAAATAGGGCGTTCCATGGTTAGAACGCCTATTGCTAACAAAAAAGCTTAATAAGCCGGTTCGATAGAGAAGTTTTTGAGTTACCGTTTGAAGTTCGTAGTTTGAGTACCTGAAACCTTAAATCCTAAATCATGACATCCCGCAGAACCTTCCTGCATACGACTGCGCTCGCTGGGTTAGCTACAACGATCTCGCCCGGCACCCTCTGGTCTGCCACCCGGCCTGCCAAGGACAAACTCGGGGTTGCCCTTGTTGGTCTGGGTTATTACAGCACCGACCTGCTGGCTCCCGCGCTGCAAAAAACGAAGAATTGCTACCTCGCCGGTATTGTAACGGGAACGCCCGAAAAGGCGGAGAAGTGGAAAAAGCAGTACAATATTCCCGACAAGAATATTTATTCCTATCAGACGTTTGATCAGATTGCCAATAACCCCGATATCGACGTCATATACGTAGTACTGCCCCCTTCCATGCATGAAGAATACGTAGTGCGGGCGGCTAAAATGGGTAAGCACGTTTGGGTTGAAAAACCAATGGCCGTTACGGCGAAGGAATGCCAGAATATGATTGATGCCTGCGCTAAAAACAAGGTGTCGCTGGCGGTTGGCTACCGACTTCATCATGAGCCCAATACGCAGGAATATGTGAAGGGATTACGTGATGGAAAAATTGGTAAAATCCTGATGGTGAGTTGCGCGGCTGGTTATTATGACGCGCGTACCAATCACTGGAAACAAAAGAAAGAAATGGGCGGGGGCGTCATGTACGATATGGGTGTCTACGTATTGCAGGGAGCGCGGCTGGCAACGGGTGAGGAACCGATTGCCGTTACCGCCCAGCAATATACAAGCCGTCCCGATGTCTATAAAAACGGCCTCGATGAAACGTCCATGGCGCAGCTCATCTTTCCGAGTGGTGCACGGGCATCTGTTCAGACCAGCTACGGTATGAATATGAATTTCCTGGACGTAACAGGCTCGAAAGGGAGCTTGCGTTTGGAGCCGTACTCAGCTTACAACGGTCAAAAAGGAATCTGGAGTGGCGGAGGGAAAATAGAGCATCCGTATGAAGTACCTATGCAGCAGACCATGCAAATGGACGACGATGCGTTGGCCATCATGAACAAAAAGCCAATGATGGCACCGGGTGAAGAAGGCCTGCGCGACATCAAAATTGTAGAGGCTATTTATGCCGCAGCCAAATCGGGTAAGGAAGTGAAGATTAGTTAAAAAGTTTGTGATGAAAGGCTGATCGAGCAATTTAGCTATAGAGCCAGGCTTGATGGTTGCAAGTGAAAATGGTGTACGATTTGTGGATTAAACTTCTGGTGTTAGGGATTTAGTCCACAAACCGTGCCCATGAACTAAGAGAATTACCATGAATAACTAGGCCTCTACGGCTTCGATGGCGACTTCTGGGCAATGAATAGAAATTGCTTGCCTAAAATTTTCCAGACAAACGGCATGTGCATGTATAACTTCACCAGCGTTGGGTGAATGGGTAAACCTCCCCGGAATGATAAGGGCAAAAAACGAGAATAAGACTTTTCAATGGTAAAGCCAGCGCCATACAGATGTTCGGCGACACCCAGTTCAGATAAAACAACGGTATGGTCCGCAAAATCAAAATATTCGCGGTAACAATATTTAAAATTGGGGCCAATAATGCCGATTTTCCCGCCTGGCTTTAAGCAACCATACATTCGCTCAAGAAAGAAGGCAACTTCTTCCTGGCTACGGAGATGTTCAAGAAAATTAGAAATGAACACAGCATCGAAGTAGTTTTTAGGTAAATCCACTGTCAATACATCGCCAATAATAAGGTTAACTTCGGGTGCGGCAAATTTTCTGATGGCATCAACTATATCAACTGTCCAACGTTCTTCACTGGGCACTGCATTAATAAACTCACACATACCTCCGGCTGAGTCAAGAATCCGCTTAGGCTTACCAAGTAGGCCATAGAAATAATGGGCAATAATGGACCATATAACTTTCTTTTTCTCATGGGAAACTTGCTGAAAGCGATACTGGTAAATACGGTCGTAGTTCATGTATGTTCTTAAGAGGCAGTGAAATGCAATTATAACGGATACTGCTAATAAACGTATTGTACTTCTATTGCATGGTATATTTTAGTGAAATCTATGCTTCAATAACTGAGTTATGTGAATTTGCCTGGTCTGCGTGTTGGATAGCCTACATAATGAAGTTAATCAGGAAAATACTGCGATCAATTAAATAAAATTAGCTTGTAGAAATGAGTTGTACTATAATGATTTAGCTCTGTACTGTTTTAGTTGTATTCTATTAGTGTTTTAGTGTAGTATATAAAGTCGGGCGACTCATTTGGTGAGTCGCCCGACTTTCGCTTATTTCGCCTGTCAACCCCAAATGTCTATGCAGCCCGCCGATTTTACTCAGCTCCCCGCCGACCAGCAACTCGACACCCTTTACTTCGCGGGCGATATCCTCGCTAATCGATACGAAGACGAAAACATTTTTCTGCTGTATAACCTTCGCGATTTCTACGTCGAACTCAAATACAACGCCTACAACAGCCAACTTAACCAGGTGTCAGCTTTCCGGGACACGGGCAAATTAGAACCTTACCTGCCTTATCTGTCAGTTTAGAACTAAGTTCCTGATTTTAGTTGCAAAGGTATTTCACACTAAATACCCAATTTCTCTCATACAAGAGTGAGCCACATCGCTCGCCCGTCGCAACTCCAGTGCGTATCGCTTTTTAGATACACTAACGTAGCGTTTTACGTAATTGTCGTTAAATTTTACAGATTGTAATTCGAGAAGTATCTCCCTTACTGAACTTTAGGTTTGTATATTTGTTCCCGTATTGGGAGCGACGGCGTTTGGCATTTCTCTTTTTCTCTCATCAAAAATGGACATGAATAACTTTAAAAAAGTTAAAGATGCTACGTTCCAATGAGATTAATCGCGAAAAAGACGATTGTCAATTATTATAAAGTTCATTCTGCCGCAAAAGGAAGCTTAGAAGCATTTTCAAAAGAAGCCGAAGTTGCTGATTGGGAAAAGCCTAGCGATGTTATCGCTGCTTATCCGAGTGCAGATGTAATAACGGGCAAACGGTTTGTTTTTAATATAAAGGGGAATTCATTCAGACTGGTTGCTGATGTAGAATTCAAGAAAAAGCTTGTTTTTATTGTCTGGATTGGGACCCATGCTGAATATAATAAGATAAATGTAAAGACTGTCATGTATGTTAAAAGTAATTAAAACCGAAGAGGAGTACGAAGCCGCTTTAGAGCGGGTTTTTAATCTCATGCAGATAGACTTGGTTGATAACTCTCCCGAGTCGGACGAACTGGAGGCTCTTGCTTTATTTATAGAAGATTATGAGAATAAACATTATCTGATAGCACCACCAAGTCCGATAGATGCTATTACTTTTAGGTTGGAGCAGTTGGGAAAAGACAAGAGTGAATTAGCCAAGATTCTGGGAACGCGTAGTCGCCAATCCGAAATATTAAGCGGTAAAAGAAAGCTTAGTTTGGAGATGATTCGCAAGCTTCATTCAATTTTGAATATCCCTGCCGAAAGTTTGATTACGGCTTATTGATTCGCTAAATCCCTAATTTCTCTCGTACCAGAGTGAGCCACATGGCTCGCCCGTTGCAACTCCAGTGCGTATCGCTTTTTAGATACACTAACGTAGCGTTTTTCTGGAATGAATCATACGTATTGACGGCTGGAACCTTCAGCCGGGGGCTGTTCTGGATTCGCTCGATCAGGTGGTTGTAGTCGCCCCGATTCCGTTCCAGAATGCTGGCTTTATTTGGAATAAGAGATAAATACACCTCATCGAACCCCAGCTTTTGGTATCGCTCAGCGGTTGTATTGACACTGTCGACCAGCGCATTCACCTCGCGGTCAGTTAATATTGAGAACGACGAGTTTAGGACTTTACTCGTATCAGTATCAGAATGCAGAAACACATTTTTTTTGTCCTTCGAAAGGCTAACGCTCGTGTAGGCCCGGTCGAACCAGTTTAGCGTCAACGCAGCTTTGAACTCTTTGATCCAGAAAGCCCAGTCGTGACTGAACAGCGCTGATTCAAGCCGCTCCTCAACATCTTTACGATGAAATTCTCTGTTCCATTGCTGACTCAGCGATGATTGTTGATTGGGCGTCTGGCTGGTATCATTCTCAACGATTAATTCATTGACTGGAATCGCGAAATGTTCCCGAAAATGCCGCTCCACGGACTCAATCAGCAATACGTTTCGTTTGTTAGGATCAAGCTGTATCCGTTGCGGATGTTCCCAGGCCACGCGCTGAAAATGACTCACCCGAAAGTCAGATTCGCTCAGGCGTTGCGGTTCCGAGAAACTGTCGCCAATAAGATAGAGGTGGGTTGATGCGGTGTCACTCGACCGATTGGAGGGCGGACAAATGGGTTGCTTCTGCTTAAACTGAGGTAATGCCGAAAGCCGATATAAATCACCAAACCGGTAGTCATCGACGATCAAACCAGTTTTATAGAGCCAGTGGGATACGGTGCTGGACAAACCAGCGCCCCAGAGCACTAGGGCAAACAATAAAAGTAGGTAACGAAATATACGCATGTGGCATGTGGCATGGGGATAAGAGATTGCTCCATGCCCCACGCTCCGGGCTATCTTAATCGGATGCTAAATAATTGTACAGCTTGTTTGGCTCCACTGAGAATATAAACCTCGTTTGAACGCTCGTCGAATTGCAGGGCTACCGGAAACTCGCCTGGAATGGGCCGGTCACCAATAATCCGTCCGTTCATATCATATAACGTAGTGTAGCCGCCCGATTTCACACTGATTAGCTCAACACCCGCACCGAGCCGATGATAGCGAATGTTATTACGTCCCGATTGCAGCGCCCGTACGTCAAAACGGCGTTGTCCCTGCTGGTCTAGTACAGTTAATTCTGTGTCGCTAGCGCGAAGAATCAGCCAATTTGTCTGGTCTTCATCGGGAAACAACCGAAACGAAGCCCTGCGAACGGGTCGATATAATTGCGTCCGTTTGGCGATTAATCCGTTACTGTTCAAGGCTATCAACTGGCCTTCCTCGGTGATGGTTTGAATCATTGTCTGACCGGGTGGCAGTAAGGCTGTACCGGTGAAATGAACCTCGGGTTCTTCTTCATTGGTACGTTCGATTCGGGCGGGGAAATGCGGGTATTGCCTGCCGTTTTCGTGCCAGTGATTCAATGTGCCATCCGCCTGTATGGCCAGGACGTCCATGCCCGTTGGCGTCGTTATAACCTGAAAGGGCAATTGCAAAGGCCCTTTTCGGGGAGCCATTATTAACTGAACAAACGTTCGTCGTTGACGATCCAGCGCATAAATGTGTCCGTCCTCGTGAGCGAACAAGGCTATCAGATTCCGTTGCTGGCTGCCGTGTGGGCGAGCCAGATACGTTACATCAATCCCTTTCGGTAACGGGATCGATTGGAGGCTAACGGTCTTTCTGCTACGTGCCGGATCTGCAATGTACAGCGTCCGGTCGGTCATAAACAGGTATTGCAACCGACCATTATTGAGAAAATCAACCCCCAACGCATTGCTGCGAATCGGCCCATCCGTTCTGCTTTGGACGATTTTATCGCCTTCAGGTGTCACCAATACAAACTCACCCGCATTACTCTGCGCATAAAACTGGGATAAGCTATCGCTAAGGCTTCCGGTTACGATAGGTGCTGAGATCAGTGGAGCATTGAAAACCGTTCTCTTTTGCAACAGTAATTTGTTGAGTACTGCCCGGCTGGCCCGACGGGTAGTACGTCCCAGGACGACCGTTGACTGGATATTCTCATTGCCGTAGCTGGCCTGATATGCCATATTTTCTAAGTTCGCCAGGGCTGCGCTGCCGGTAGTTGGATCGGCCTTATCCAGTAGGTTTTGCCAGGCAAGCGGCCAGGTGGTAGGAACGGCGGTATGGGCCCGATTCAGGCGAACGAAGGCCGTGAAATTAGCGGGCCGTAAGGTTATGTTTAGTAATTCGGCTTGCCGTTGATCGGCGGTCCAAATGGCTCCTCGTTGTATTTGTTGCAGGTAATCCTGCATGGTTTCTTCACTGTTTGCTACGAGTAACGACGTGCCATGCTGCGTGATCCAACTTTGCGAAAAGCCCGAAAAGAGACTACTAAATAGCGACGCGGGTAATTCTGATACGTTCAGTAGCAGCAATTTATGACCCAGAAATGACTTTGGAGCAGCCGAAGCTTTGGCGCCTGCTTTATAGGCCACCTGCTGGTAGAGATTGGCGAGCTGCTTGCCGTTTTGGGCCGTAATAATCATTACTTGCCGCAGATCACCAGTGGGCGATTCCATGCGGCAAAGCATAAGGTCGGTGCCTAATGACTGATAGAGAGCCCTTGCTACAGGCTTAATCTGGTCAAAACGGTCACGCAGGAAATCACTGGAGGCTGATCCCAGTAATTGACTGAGCGAGCGGCCAAAACGTCGGGCATCGCTGACGCCGATGTGGTAGAGAGTCGCCGTCGTTTGCGGAATCAGGTAGGCATGTTGAATCCGCCGGGGGGCTTGTCCGGCAAATAAGGCTGCTACGTCGCGTCGACCACCAATCTGGTCGACTGCATAGCCAATGATATGAGAAGGAGAAGCTGATTGCCGGAATTGCAGGTTTAGCTCCTCGGGCAAGAAAAGCCGAACCAGTGACCCTACGTTGCTGAATAATGATTGAAAAACGTCGGGTCGAACCGAAACAGCCGCCAGATTATCCGAATTGACCCGAAAAGTGGGTTCTGTCTGAGCCAGTTTCAGTGACTGGTGCATCCGTTTGGCAACATTCTCAATGAGAATACCCGATACGCTGCCAATCAGAAAGCCGTCAGTCAGGATAAATGAGCCGACGGGATCATTCGCGCGCGTGACCAGATCCAGAATTTTTTCGCCCGAAAACATGTGGTTTAATACTCGATACTGGCGAGGATCGGGCTTGGTTACTAAATTCAGAAACGGTTGATCTGAGTCGTTGATCGGGATGTAAAAGATGAAATCAAGCGTTGTTTTGGAAATGGAGTGGAGCGAGTACCGGATATTACGTCCTTCAACGAATTTTAGAACCGTAGCCGAATCGGCTGTTGCGTAGAGGAATCGATCGACGCGCTGGCGGGCTTCGTCGAAGACCGGAATCTGTCGCAACGACATTTCATTACGTAGTGCGCGTGCCGAAACTGTGTCCTGAAGCCGGTCGCTTGCCAAGACTAATAAGGCACCTGGTGGTATGAGTGACCCGACAGTACGAACGGCGGGAAACACTTGTCGATAGCCGAACCATCCACCAATCAGCAGCATTACAGCACCGACACCAATCCAGAGACGCTTGTTCATAGTTTAAAAATAGTTAATAGTCGATAGTCATCAGTCGATAGTCATTAGTATTTCACTGACGACTATCGACTGATGACTATCGACTATTAACTGGCATACTTATTTTCCCCACATCGCATTAGCGGTTTCTGGGAAAGGCATCGTTACTTCGGGAATATTGGCCGCTACGCGGTTAGCCCATTCAACCCCTTGCATCAGCGAGTGGTCCTGATTACTGACCTCGTATTTCCAGGCGCCAAACCGACCCCGCGAATAGATACCAAAGGGTTCCAGTTTGGGCAGTACAGCTTTCAGAATGCCATCGCGTTCAACCGATGGGGTGGGATACCCATAATCGAACGCCATATGAAAGGTTGAGATCACATCGTCGGCCGATTCAATTAGTTTATCTTCGATCAGAGCACGAATAGTATCATCAATCAGCGTTTCGCGATTAACTGGCTTGGCCAGCGACTCGCTCGTCTCGGTCATAAGCGACCAGTTCTGACTGATATCCGGTACGTTGTTTGGGCTGTAGTTCGAGAACACCGTCACGCGATAATAGGGACTGTTGTATTCGGGAAAATACATCCAGCACATCGTTTCCAGGCTTTCTTTGGGTTTGCCTTTCAACCCAACCCCCACTACGTTGGTGGATGAGTGTTTTAGACCCTGCGCCAATTGGACGGTTTCTGAATCCAGCCCTTCCACGCGTTGCGTAAACAAATCGAGTGGCATGGTATTCATCAGGTATTCATAGTGAATTTCTTCACCGTCAGCCAGAATGATCTTCTTCTCCGGACCAATTACTTTTTCAACGGTTGCGTTAAGTTTCACCTTTTCACGACCGACCAGATCACCAACCGATTCCCAGATACCGCCCGTACCTCCTTTCTTAGGAAACTGGAACGTACTGTTAGGCCCCCAGGAAAAATCGTCCTGATCGAAAATTATGTTTTTTGTAACCCGCTGTAAATCAGTGACCGCTACGCGTTCGCCAACCCAAACGGCGTTCATGTCTTCTGGTGGGTAGGCCCACACTTTGAAGTTGTAGGGGAACATGAACGTTTCGGCCAGACCCGGACCAAAGGTCGCCAGAATCCACTCGCGGAAGTTAGCGGGCTTTTGGTTGATGGGGAATTTGTAATTGTGGATGATACCTTCGAGGCATTTCCACATCGTTTCTGGCGTCAGGTATTTAATGTTGTTCTGAAACGGATAGGGCACAAAGCGGTTTTCGATCCAAACCCACGATTCGCGCTGATGTGTGAGCCAGCCATCAGCGCCCAACGCTTTGAGCATCAGCTCATCGAAGTATTTGTAGTGAGAAAACTGCACGTGACCACCTACGTCCCAGGTAAATCCTTTCTCATCGACAAAGCTTTTGGATAAGCCCCCAATCCGATTTTCTTTCTCTAAAACAATGAAGTCAGTAATCCCTAACTCCTTCAGGCGATAAGCTGCGCCAAGCCCCGTTGGCCCGGAGCCAATAATGACATATTTATAATTCATGAGTTGAGTTGAATTAGCTATATGGTGTAGACTAGTTAATCTCTGATGTAGCTGGTGAGAAACGATATATCATACGTAGTATATTCTGCACCATTACCAATCTAGGCGATCACGGGATCTGGCTTTTTGAGCGCTTTGACTTTGTCGCTAAGCTCGAAACGGAACTGCGCCAGCTCTTTAAAGCTCTGGATGCATACTTTCAGCAGTTTCCATTTCAGGATTGAGACCGTACCCGTAACCCGTTCTTTGTGCGTAATAGGAATATCGAACGTATTGAATCCCGCTTTTTTCGACATGACCGCCAGGAAAATATTGGGCGCAAACGGTGTCGGTGTCGGCAATTGCGCCAGTAGTTTTCGAAGGAAGGTACCACGAATGAGCCGGAACGGGATATTGCTATCCATGATATACGTTCCGTAAATGAATGCAATGCTCAGTCGCAAAATCCGAGTAATAACCAACCGGGCCGGGGCATCGTACCGTTCTTCGCGGTAACCCAGGATAAACGGCGATTCGTTTCGTTTGGCCCAGAGTTTCCCAAAATCATCAGAAATGAACTGGTCGTCGCTATCGGTCTGGAATACATATTCAGAGTCCAGCGCGACCGCTTGCCGGTAGCCATTCACAACGGCGTTACCATGCCCACCGTTGGGCTGATGCACCACCATTAATTTGGGATAGCGGTCTTTAATTTGATCTAGTATATCACCAGTTTTGTCGCGAGAACCATCGTTTACGACAATCAGGCGGGTATTTCCGGCGGGAAACTGACGGGTCAACAAATCGGTCCATTGCTTAACAACAGTCTCAATTACTTCTTCTTCGTTGTAAGCCGGCATTACAATTGACAGCAGGAGGCTCATTCAGTGTACTTTAGGATGTTAACGGTACGTCAGTTATTCGTCAGTCAACAGGTTAAATTAAGTTGGACTATATAATAGAGCCAATCCGAATGTTGGTTCTTATTAATACCACAAATATAGGAAATTGTTAGTGGCTAACCGTCCCCGCTGAATAGGACATTATTAAGCGGAATGCCAGATTTCATTTGTAGCAGAGACTATAAGCTGTGGCTCGATCAGTATGAATAGCGGTCTTTCAGCGAATTAATTGGCTTTTCAATTAAAAACCAGGAAACTGTGGCTACCAGGATGGTCAGGGAAAGATAGAACGAAAATTGAAAAAAGTAAGAGCTATTGAGAAAAGGTACAACGTCCGAAATCCGACGCCAGGCCCGCACGGTGAAATGCGTTTGCTGGGTGTGATATACATTAAACACGAAGTTATGGTATAAATATAGACCGTAGCTAATACGGCCCAGATACTGGCTAACGGGATTTTCGAGTATCCATTTCATGACACCGCCAAAACCCAGCACCGCCCGGCCGATCAGAAAAAAGCCAAACACAGAAGCTGCCAGCCGTTCCCATACATCCGAGACGATATTATGATAGCCCCGGGGCGAGTCGAGCGCAATCCAGTTGTTTAGGATACCCAGGAGGATAAACGCCAGTAAAAAGAACCAAACCCAGATTGACGATTTAAAAACCCGCACAAAGAGGTCGCGCTGGTATAACCAGCCATACGCCATTAGCGTGCCCAGCCCGAATGCATCCAGGCAGGTAGGTGTTGAGACATACCCGGTAAACCAGGGCATGTGGGCATGATATAATACGTACCGGAGGCCGACGCTGCCAATAATCATACAGAGACCGGTTAGAGGCACATACCGGCGGGGTACGAAAAAGAACAAAAGCGGCAGAATAAGATAGACCTGTTCTTCAACGGCCAGGGACCATAGATGGTCCACCGTGCCCATCCAGGTGTGGTAAATGGCAATGTAGATGTTCGTGCCATACAGCGCCAGCCAGGCGAACTTTTGCCGAACGGGCGGTTCGTTGACAAGCGCCAGGATGAACAGGGTCAGATAGTAAACCGGAAAAATCCGGATGGTTCGACGAATGTAGAACGTCTTTAAATACTTCGACAGGCCACCGTTGGGTTGATTACTGAGTTTGTCCTTGCTGGAAAGAAGAATACGTGTGATCAGAAAACCGCTTAGCACGAAGAAGATGGTAACACCTAACGCACCCAATGCGCCCACCGGCAATTCGATGTGGGTAACTGTCCAGTGATCAAATAAAACTAAAGCGACGGCAAGGAATCGGACCCCATCCAACTGGATGATGTGATTTTTATCTTTCTGGATTTCTCGTATGGTTTCTTTCGGAACTGGTTGCATGCGACGCTTATGGGATTCCTACGACTAACAGGTAGTCAGAACAAATTATCGGATTTTTTTGGAAAGTACCTAAGCTCCTAACAACAAGCGAAAGGATGCCACGGCCTCTGACGAAAATCCTGATAAGGCAAAGAATATAATCTACTTATAAAGATGTAAAAGTAACGTATCGATTAGTCATGGCAAGGTCAATCCGGTTATTCTGATGAGTAAGTATGCCAATTCGATAGCGCCCGGGTTCTAATTTTTCCTTTAAAGCCTGCGCCTGGAATCCATTAGCCATAAAATAATCAGAGAATCCGGTCAGTATTGGTGATGTGGGCCGTAATGGTTGGGCTGCAAACAAGTAGCTGTGCGTTACGCTTTTAAAGAAAATGTAAGATCCATCATCTGGCTGCTGAAGGGTGGGATTAACTGCGTCAGATTTAACGATAGTATACATGAACGGCTGATCATCGATTTTGTCGATACTGGTCGTTGTAGGGGCTGTCCACCAGGACTTGTCGGTTAGCTGACTGATCTGGTTGCTGAGAAAATTTGGCTTGGTTGGAACAAAAACCTCCCTGGCGGCCTGTTGGCGATCTGCCGGTGTGTTTGCCAGATAGCTAACGTACTCAGCAACAACCCGCCGACGCTGGTTGATCATGCCTTCGAGACAAAGGTAATCGGAGAGTAAACTCAGACTGATACACAGTATAATAATGCTTACTACGTATCGAGGTAGAGATTTCCTATTTTGCCAGGTATACACACTGATCAAATAAACAACGCATAAAGCCAGTGCTGAGTAGACTTTGTAGCGGCCATGTAATAAATAACCTGGTCCACCAAAACCGACACGAGAATAGACGGTAATGGCAACGGTTGCCCCGATGAACAGGATACAGCCTAGGAAGAAACTACTGGGTATATCAACTTGCTCTTTCTTAAAAAGTCGAAATAATGAAAAGACAAAACGCCCACTCACTATGGTCACTAATACGCCCATTGCCGTTGTGAGCCACAAGGTACTTTCATAACTCAGTAAGCCTGCACCCGCATTAGGCCATGGATTCGCCAAAGAGCCCAGAAAAACAAAGAAAGCTTTGATCCAGTCAGTAACTGGGTATTTGAATGGTGAGGGGAAAAATGATATACGCTGATACGAGTAAAAATATCCCGTGACACAAACTGCCGCTGCGAGAGTCCAGTAACCAACAAAACGCCACTGACGCTGATAGGCCAGCACCAGCAAACCTGCAACCATAACTATTGGGCCATTCCCGCCCGAAAACGTGACTAGTGCGCCCATGCCTAATGCCAGCATTCGCGTGCGGGTAGTGTTCTGAGCCAGCCAGTAAAATACAAGCAACGCAAAGGCCAGAAACCAGAAATTCTGAACAGAGGCCATTGCCCAGATCATGCTCTCGTACGACTGCAGCGTAAACAGTAAAAACGGAACCGGAACAAAATAGAGTAGCGGAAGCGACAGTTGCCGGAATATAGCAAAGAGAATACCAAGCGCTACCAACAAGCCAATAATACCAATGACTGACAGCCAGTAGTAGTTCAATGTGCCATTGACCAGGGCATAAAAAGCAAAAACCAGGCGCATCCATACGATACGGTGTTCCCAATGCTGGTCGAACAAATGGATCAACTTTTGGCTACCTGGACTGTTTTTTAAGAGCAGTAAATGATCCTGTACTTGAAAATCATCCCAGAAAGGCAAATTCAGGGCATACATCAACACGGCCCAACCAACCAAAACAATTGGTAATGCAATAAGTAATAGCGGAAGAAAACGATCCCACGTAGCTATTCGTTTCGGGTGGTAAAGGGCAGATGGTGCAGACAAAGCCATAGCGAAAGTTACCAGTTTTTCTCAATATCCTGACTTGCTTGTGGAGTTGCTGTGAGTGTTTGGCCTGTCGGGTAACGTTCAATTCCTCCGCCAGGTTTTACGAATAATCGCTCAATCTGATACGTTCCCGGCTCTAGCTCCACTTCGGAAATGGGGCATGAAAACCCTTTGATAAACAAGTCAGCAAGACCCAGACTGGCCTTCAGAGAAGGATTGACATACGGCGAGGTCTGGTATAAATACAGACGCCTGGCTGAACGTAACAGGATATAATTACCAGCGTCGGGACCAACGGGATTAAAGGCTGTTGTGTCGATCAACGTGAACCTATGGTTAGTGTTTTCTATCGACGAAAGTGGCTTAAGTGGTCCAGTTGGCAACCGGTATAGATCAGGTAATACCCGGTCATAAAAAGCCGGAGAGTTCGTGATGTAATGAGTGGTAATGGAATCAAGAGTCAGAATCGGCTTATTTGTTCCATAGGACCAACTGAATTGTTTTGTCAGTAAATATTGCCGCCACCAGATCGTTTCGTCCTGATAAGCTCGATAGGAACTGGCCATCAGAACAACGCTGAACAACAGGCCAAGACGTAGTACCCACTTTCGGAACGAGGCTTGTGTATAAACAATAGCTGCACTGTAGAAAATAGCCAGCAGGACGAGCGAATACGCTTTATAACGGCTGGTAATAAGCGTATTGAGGCCGAATCCCACCCGCGACCAGGCTACAATGGCTGCCGTACCCAGCAGAAACGCCGTTACACCGACAAAAAAATAATCGAATGGCGAAAGCTTGTTATGGCTCAACCATTTCTTCAAAACAAAGCCCCAGATGCCCAGGATAAGCAGTGTGCCTATGCCGCCAACCAGCACACACCTAACAAAGACAGGCCCAATTGGAAATGCCTCGGCCGCTGCTCCATTGAAGGCAAACCACCCTTTCAGCAGATCAAAGACAGTCCCTCGAACAGGCGGGTTCCCGGCCGGTTTTTCGTACCCAACAAAATACAATGTAATTATGCCAACAGCAGCTATGCCCCAGATTATTAACGAAATCCAGCCAGCGCGGATGTTCAGTATACGTTGATGAAACAGAATGGCAAAACCAATGGGCCAGATGAGGATGCCATTCCCACTGGTCAACGTAGCAGCCATGGCCAGCAGCAGCGCAAGAGGGAGGTTTTGCGTAAAGCAGAGCGCATAAATGGCCCCAATGATCCACAGCACAACCGTGAAATTCTGTAGCGCGGCCATCCCCCAAAACATATTTTCCCACTGCGACAGATTCAGCAGCAGGAACGCCACGGGTGGCAAATAAATCAGGCAATCGGTGAGACTGAACGAAGATTTGTTCGATAAACTTTTGGTCTGGGCCGACAAGGTACGGCCGAATACCAACCCGAAAATAGCGAGTAAACCCACTAAACTCAGATTGCCCACAATCATCAGATGGCGGTAGTTAAGTTTGCCAAACAAGCTGAAATCCAGCCACGTTATCAAGCGGTCGTAAACGATACGGTGTTCGTTGTGCTGCTTGAAAAACTGGTATAATTTACCAGAAATTGAGGTTTCGGAATCGAGATAAAACAAAAACGCTTTGAGCGCCTGATCGTCCCACTTTGGTACGTCCACCGCGTAGGTTGACCAGACCGACCAGAACACGATGATTGGAATCAGTAACAGGATGCCTGCTATTGAAAGACCGACTAGCCCGTGGCGAGTCTGGCGAGTTGGTTTTGTGTCGTATAAAACTGGCAATGGACAAAAAAACTAGTTTGTAAACGAGGCTAGTTGCCGGGCAATATTGGCTGGATCGAGGCCCGACAATTGCTGGTGGTATTTCTGATCACCGTACAGACCGTTCGGATAACCCTGGGCCGTCAGACTTACGAAATGGCTCGGCGCGGCCCCATCCGTAAGAAGTTTAACCGATAACTGTTGTGCCAATCCACCGACCGATACGTGCTCTTCGACCACCAGCAACGGTTTCCCCGCCCAACGGTGAGCCAGATCGGATGGTAAATCGAGCGGCAAATTCGTTGCGGTGAAAACGTCGAACTGATTCATCAGCAGTTCATCCTGGAGGGCCGTTAGTACGTTGGCGGCAACAGGACCAAGGGCGACAACCGTACCGATTGGGGCTGGGCTGCGCACAATATGCTTGAACGAACCTTGCGTTTCGGCACCGTCGGGCGTGTTGGGACCCGCGCCCAGTCGCAGGTACGTTGGCCGCCCTTCCGCTACAATTTGTTCCAGCATAGGAGCTACCTCGTCGGCGAAAGCCGGAATGTAGGTATTTACGTTCTGAAGGCTGCTCAGGCAGGCCAGGTCTTCGATGGCATGATGCGTACTTCCCATGATGCCGTAGCCATAGCCTCCCCCGTTACCAACCAGAAAAACCGGCATTTTATGCAGGCAGACATCATTACGGAATTGCTCTAAACACCGATACACCACAAAAGGCGCAATGCTATAACAAAACACCTTGTAGCCTTTGTAGGCCAGACCAGCCGCCAAACCAACCATGTTCTGTTCGGCAACACCCGCGTTAATGAAACGTGGCCCCATCACTTCCATTACGTTTTCGAGGGCAGCATAACCCAGGTCACCCGTAATGAAAACTATTTTATCGTCTTCCCGCGCGATTTTCTCGATAGCGGCTGAAAATTCTTTGCGCATAGCGTATACAGACTACCGTCCGTCTTTTGCTGATGAAATGGACCTTAGTCCACATTAGTTTACTTACTCCGTCGCTGCTCGATCAATGTATTGATTTCGGCGGCTGTTTTATAAACCCGCTGACCTTTGCGGACCATCGTACGAATGAACTTTGGACGTTTTTTGGTTTCCTCAAATATCTTGCTGATGTACTCGCCCAGAAAGGAGATGCCCAGCAGGTTGATGCCCCCAAAAAACATCACCAGAATGATCACCGTCGACAACCCATACGGCGTATTCGGGTCGAAATTCAACAGCCGCGAGACAATCTGCCAGACGATGCCCAGCATCGACAACCCCGTCAACACAAAACCCGCATACGTCATCAGCTCCAGGGGCGCAAAACTGAACGAGAAAATCGCCTTCTTGGCCCACCAGATGTTCTTGGTCCAGTTGTTGGTCGACACCCCGAACATCCGCTCGGGCCGCACGTAGTCCACCCCCGTCTGGTTGAAACCCACCCAGGCCCGCAGCCCCCGCAGAAACTGCTCCGTCTCGGGCAGGTTCACCAACTCCCGCACCACCTTGCGGTCGATCAGCGAAAAATCCCCCGCATCGACCGGAATGTTGATGTAGGCTGTCCGTTTAAAGAGCCGATAGAACTGCTTGTAGAAGAAGTGCACGTGGGGGGCCATCTCCCGCTGCACCCGCACCCCATACACCACGTCGAAACCCTGCTGCCACTGGGCGTAGAAGTTCGGAATCACTTCGGGGGGGTCCTGCAGATCCCCATCCATGAGCACCACCGCATCGCCCGTGGCAATTTCCATCCCACTCAGAAAAGCCGCCTGGGAGCCGAAGTTGCGCGAATGCTTGATAGCTATCACGTTGGGGTCTTTGGCACAGATCTCATTCAGCACGGCTTCGGTGTTGTCGGGCGAGTTGTCATTGACAAAGATGATCTCGTAGCGCACCTTCATCTCGTTGAAGGTTTTCACCAGTCGCTCATACATGTAGGGGATGGCCTGAGCGTCCTTGTAGCAGGCGATGATGGGGGAGATGACCGGATTGAGGGTGGGCGTCTGGAAGGCGGGGATGACCCGTTCCTCATAGCCATGCGCCTGTTGCCAGTCAGCGGTTTGGCGCAGCCCATCCCCCAGGGAGGTAGTGGCTTTCCAGCCCAGATCGGCCTGGGCGGCAGTGGCATCCCCGTACCAGTCGGAGAGGTCCCAGTTGCGGTTGGACATGCTGCCCCAGACGGGCTCTTGGGTCAGGCCGAAGGTTTGGCGGGCCACCTCCACCAGTTCGCGCATGGTGGTTTTCTGGCCCGTGGCAATATTGTAGGAGCGTCCCCGAATGGTGGCGTTGACCCGTAATGCCGCCTGCACAAACGCGTCGACACAATCATCGACATAGACAAAGTCGCGGCTGATGTCGGGCGAAACGAGTGGCGGCAGTTGACCTTTTCGAGTCTCTTCCACCAGGCGGGGAATGAGCCGGTCGGGTTCTTCCCAGCCCCCATAGATGGAGTAGAGCCGCAGGTTGAGGGTGTTGAGCTGGTGAACCCTGGCGTAGTATTCCAGCGTATAGGCCCCCGACACTTTGGAGACGGCGTAGTGGCTGTTGGGTTCTACGGGGTCGGTCTCTTTGGGGGCGGTGCAGTTGAATCCGTACTCGGAGCTGCTACCGGCATGGATGTAGACCATGTGGGGGGTGCAGTTTTCCAGGATGTTGACCGTGCCCAGGACGTTGGTCTCGTAGGTGAGGCTGACGTTTTTTTGTTTGCTGTAGGCTCCATAAGCGGCCAGGTTGAAGATGGTCTTTGGCTTGATTTTGGCGAACACATCCTGGACGGAGGTGGGGGAGAGTATGTCGCAATGGACAATATTCTCGGGGGGTACGTCGAGGAGTTTGAGTCGCCAGGCTTTGGTGGCGTCGTGAGTAAGGGCGAAGACATCCTGTCGAAGGCGGAAGAGTTGCTCAAACAGGTTGGCGCCAATGAAGCCGCTGGCCCCGAAAACCACAATGGGACC
>NZ_FOLQ01000035.1 GCF_900112365.1 Spirosoma endophyticum
TAACCGTTCTTGTTTCAAAGCTGCTTCGGTATCAGCTAGTTTTTGTTTGAGCGCTTGGACTTCATCCGTGATGGGCTTTTTCATGACAAAACGGGGAAAGCGGGCGGGCTTAAACCACCACACAAGTTGGTAGCGTTGGTAGGTTCGATTCCATTGATTGAGTAAGGTACGAGAAATCCCAAGTTCGGTCAAGACCTGCTGTTCAGTGACCATCTGTAAGCGTAGGCGCTCAATGATTCGCCGTCGAAATACGGCGGTTTTGTACTTTTGCTGGCTTGGAGCCAATTTGTTCTCGGTCATAACTTTACACGGTTGGTGTCAAGCTATTTCAGAGGAATACAGGTTGTTGCATAACAACGATTATGTTATGTGAAAAAACCATCTGACACTATATTGAAGATGATTTTTGTAAGTTGGAAAAACACAATTCTATACTCGATTATTTCGAGCCAAATTTGTTAAGTATAACTTATTTGTTATAAATAAACTCTTGTATAATTGGGCCTTGTGACGCAGTAGTATAATTTACTTTACTTGGGTATCCGTCTGGCCTGTATTCATAATTATATGAGGTTTTTAGACCACTGCCAAAACTCGATTCCTCCAGTACTATGTTATTAGTATTAGTTGCTCGGTCATCCGTCGGATCGCCAGTAGTATAATAAGGATTTTTTCGTTGATCAAAGTGGTAGATGGTCGTGGAATTCTGATCCGTTTGAACTAGCCGCACGTATTTGGTTTTAATAGCATTCCCTTGCTGGTCACGAACATACAGTGTATAGTCGCCACTTAAACCGTGTGGGTTTGGTTGTTCAATCCAGACAAGTTGGCCTGATGAATTGAAACCGAAGCGGTATTCCTGAGGGTAGTTAGTATTATTATTATTAGGGCCTCTTTGCGTTGTCTTAACTAGTTCAGCGCCCGAGCTTGTAGTAGTAAACGTGGTGGAAGCATTCAACACTACATCATTATTGGAGGGATAACCTTCACCGCTAATGGCGTTTTTATTAGGCCAATATTCCATTCGAATTGTGCCGGTTGGTTGGTAGCTAAATCGAGTAGACTCATAAATGTGTCCGTCATTATAGTATGTTTTCTTTTCAATTAATCGATCTTGAGCATCATAAAGGTACTCAGTACTCAATCGCCCATTAAACAAAATGCTTTGTAAGCGAAGCTGACCAGTGCGCTTAGGCGAAAGCCCATAAGGTGCTTGACGAATAGTATTAACGTCTCCGAATTGTGGTCTGTCAACTAAAGATGGATCATTAGTCGATAATTTCTGAGGAATGGTGGCTAAAACGGCTGTTACAATTGGATTGGCTTGAGGATCGTCTTGACCACGATTGCAAGCTAGAAGCAAGACGACTGGAATTAGTCCTATGAGTGTCTTTTTCATAGTTCATTTTTTGTTGTATGTTAAACTCAGCGAGACCGTCCCCGGTCCCGCTGGTCTTCAAAACCGTGCGTGCGGTAGAGTGGGTGGCCAGCGAGTTATTTGATTTGCCAATTTGAATCAGACACTTTTCCAACCACCCCTCTCCGAACCCTGCATGACTCTTTCGATGTCACAAGGCTCTCCAGTAGACTTTCGCAAGGATCGACCATCATATTCGCCTTGATGGATTTTATGATGACAATCTTGACAGACAGCTAGACTTTTCCGTTTTCTCATCGCCATTTCCCGTTTCCATGCGGGTACTTCACGACCCCCTTTGATTTGCATGTCGGACAGTTTACGCACATGATGCATTTCAACTGGGCCATCATGACCACACAGTTCACAGTGATTGGCAAGTAGACGTTCGACAACCTCACTTCGTTTACTCCATATTCTAACCTCTCGATTTTCATCTAGTTGAGCCCACTTATTCCACACCAAGGGGACGGCCCCAAAGTGAGTTTCAAGTGGTTTCTTCCCAGCACGTTGAACGACGACTTGTAGCACTTTGTAGCGCCCTTCAGCTAGCGTTAGTGTCGTACTATATTTTCGGTAAATCCGGCTACACGTGGTTTTGTATTTTTTAGCTAACGTTTTAACTAAGGATACTTCCATCGTGTATTTTAGGGCGCTCAGGGTATGAAGGTTATAGGCCATGCGATAGTACTGAACCAACCCTTTGTATTCCAGTTGATATTGGCTGATAATACTGTAAGGTTCATCATGGACCCGTTCAACACGGTGGATTGGTTTGCCTGTCTTCATATACCGAGCGCTACCTGATTTGACTACCTTTTCGGGCACGCGCAAGCCGATGCTGCCGTTAATGCTTCGCTGACCATCGGTATGTTTGGTGTCGTAGTGTAAGCCATGAACTTCATAGCCAAGAAAGTTGGCTTTTTCGGTTCGGGCATGCGTGATGAGCGTCTTCTCTGCACTTAAGACTAAGTGCAGTTCGTCTTGTAGATACGTAGCAATCTTGGTCTTGATGGCCAGCGCATCTACTTTGTTGCCAATCACGCCGACTAACCAATCATCAGCGTAACGAACATACCATACCCGTTTAAAGGTAGGGTCGTTAGGAAGCCGCGAAGGAATTTGCTGGGCTTGACGGTTGTACCATTTTGCCCTGGCTAATTGCCCTTCTGTTTTGGCTTTCCAAGCTTGCCGGGTGAGTTTGGCATAGACTGGATTTACCGTTCGTCGGGTTCCTTTATGAAACGAAGGAATGACGGTTTGTTCGATAAATTTATCCAGTTTATCCAAGACCAAGTTACTTAATATTGGCCCGACAATCGATCCTTGGGGAACGCCACTATGCGTTCGATGGTAGGTCCATTTTTCTAGATAGCCTGCCTGAAGCAGTCGTTTAATTAGGGCAATGAACCGGTTGTCCTGAAAGTCCTTTTCTAGGATAGTTAACAGGGTTGTATGATCAATGCGATCAAAACAGCCTTTGATATCCCCTTCTATAAACCATTTAGTGCCATGCCCTTTTTGGGTGATGGCTCGAAGTGCCGTGTGACATCCCCGGCCGGGTCGGAACCCATGAGAGGCTTCGCTAAAGCGGGGTTCATAGTACGCTTCCAGAATTAATCGGATCACTTCCTGTAACAACTTGTCACTAAAGACGGGCAAACCTAATGGGCGCATCTGGCCATTCTTTTTGGGAATGTAGGTTCGTCGAACGGGAGTCCATCTAAACCGTTCGTATCGAAGGGATTCGATCAGGTTATGAATTTTCTCTATTGACAGTCCATCTACCGTTTCGGTTGTTACACCTTGCGTCATCGCACCGTCATTTCGATAAAGTTTGGAATACGCTAGTAAATATAGTTCAGGTTGATACAGAGTCCGATAGACAGCCTCTACCGGTAAGCCTCGCTTTCCGCGCTCACGTATGATGTTTAATAGTATTGTGGCTTTTCGCATCGTGCGTACCTCCTATATTAATCCATCGGTCTACCTGTTCCCCTTTGCCCTGTAGATGGGTTACATCCGCCCTGGTGAGCCGTTACCCTCACGACTACTACGGGAACTCCGTGGCCTTAGAGGTCGCCCTCCGTAGGCCATCCCATGTTCCGTCACCTAAGAACGTTCTAGATCGAAGTAGGTCATCGACTCATTGTCTTCAATGCTTTCATTAAGCATCGGCTCGTAGTCAAAGCGTAACAAGATAAAAAGCCGATATCTTGCCTACTACGAGTATCGGTGTACAGACGTGCTACCGATAGATGTGCGGACCATCCCTGACAATTCGATTTCAACCAATCCAGGTTTAACCTTATCGATCAGACCTTGCAAGACCACCCTTTACACGTCTTCACGAGTTCCTTGCTTTACTGCCATGCTGTTGTCCCCTCCTCCTTTCGGACTCAGGTAAGGCATTGGTCTGGACGTCAGTTGCTTTGAACGTCCTCCACCTTTGGTGGAAATTCTTAAGTGCGTGACATGGCGCACTGTTTTCACGCACACGGCTCCTCAGTGAGGTGGTAGTTGTCACCTACATCCGGTTGGGTACCCCTAAGTTCAGGGTATTTCGCCAGACTTTGACTATGTGCGTTTGCCGCTCAAAGAACCTTCGTTCTTACAGTCCATCATCAGGGTTGCCCCTGTGATTTTAGCCATATACACTGCTACTAACGCCTAGTCACTCCAACTCACCGTGCCTACGTCAGCCTATCCCACCCATTACAGTGGGCCTTTGCTTCTTAGGCAATCCCACCCTGAACTGGCTTGCGGTTGGCACCTACTTGGCCGTTTATAGCGACCCAGAGCCGGTAAAGGGTTACTCCGTTCCAAGTATTCGTACTGGAGACCTTAGGATGATGCTATCTGCCGGGTTTATCGGGAATGCATACTGGTCGCGCACTTATCGCCAGCCCCTTATCCTTGCCTTTTGGCCACAGCCCATGAACCCACGTTGGCTGTTCCATAATAACGACAGTTTTACACACATCTTCGCTTTCCCTATCCATAGTCTCATGCTCGACGGGGATTCCAGATTGGGTTCCTAGTTACCGCCTTTTCACCCCGCTTTACGGATTGATGACCAGTCGCTACCGTAGGGGCGATGCTGTTACTCCTGCATCTAGAGAGAGGGACTCACACCCTCACGAATACTCAGTTGTCAAAGGGGTTTCCCCGCTTTGCCACCCGTCCCTGATCTCGCAATCATTTAGGGTGAACGAATCGCACAAATGGCGTTATGTTAAGCTAAACCATACTTGTCATGTAATTCCTACTCTTTGATGGTAAGCTGAACAAGTTTCGAATCGTCTATTTTTTGGGTTTGCCCTTGTTTTGTTTGTAGCTCTACATCCTCAAACTGAATCATTAATCGGTCACCTACCTTAGCCTCTTTGAACAAATTAGCTATTGAAGCCTTGCCTGGCCAATTAATAGCGCAGATTTTTTTAGTATCTCGTGCCAGAGTAAGAGTAGCTTTTTGAATCAATACGTCAGGTTTTAGTTGAGAATCTTGTTGTAGGTCTTTTTGAGTACGTTGGCCTGTCAATTCGATTGTTTTGGTACTTGCAGGAATACCTTGACTAAGATCTAAGGCCTTGCCATCCGCTATTATTGTTACGTCATAATTAGCGGTTTGAGCTAAACAAGAACCTGAAACGGCTATTACAGTTACCATTACCAACAGAAAGAAAAGGAATGAAGAGCGCATTTGATTGAGTGTTTAAGTGAAAACCTATTTATGGAACGAAGCCAATCGACAATTCTTTCACAGCAGTCTAGCTTTAGAGCTAGAGGTTTGGTTAATGGCTAAAATGCTTCTAATCAGGGTTGATTTATGTTGTATAATCTACAATATGTAAAGTAATACAATTTGTAAGACAAAATGGACGTCTGTCTTACAGCCTGTAAGACAAACTTTTGCCACTTTGTACCTATCTTAAATTAGAATGTAATCTGGTTTTCTAGCTGATCCGCTCCTGACGTAGATAGTCTCTGATTTCGTCATCCTCTTCGTCTAGTAGGCGTTGTTGAATGCTTAGATACCGGGTTTTATGGCCTGAAAAGGGCTCGCTGGTCATAAATTCCTCCAGCCATTGACTGAAATCGATTAACTCGACTTGCTGATGGGAGTAAATGAAATACTCGGTGAAACCAGCTTAAGCCAGATTTGACCATTCATATTTGGGTAGGGGTTGAATGGGATGGCCAAAGAATTTATCCAGTACATACGTATTGGCACAGAAGGTCTGCCAGATTTTCGCTTTGGCCAAGTCTAGTTTGCCCCCTTTGTAGAGCAGCACCGCCCATTCAAATAGAAAGTCTGGAAAGCCCATGTCATCCGGAAACGTTTTGGCAAACCAGCGGGTATACGCTAATCCTCCTTTGTAATCCTGTAACTGGAGATAATAGCGGGTGGGTAAATAACGCACCCCTCGGGAGTCATCATAGCCGCCAAATTTTCGTTTTTCGGCGGCCAAGACTCGTTTGATGTCGACTATTTTTTTGAGTAGCCGTTGGGCTTGTTTGTGCGTCATGGGCGAGGCCGGGCTTGATGAAAAGTCAGGCCCGAATATACACAGAATGTCCTGATTGGATTCGGGCCATTCAGGCATTACCCGGTCGGCAAAAGCGATCGACGATCCAAGAGCTGATCTTGAAATAATGATATTTTTGATGTAGAAAAGATTTTTTGTAATTAACTGCACGTTCGTAGAAAAATACAATCAATTGTATAGAATAGCTTGGGCTAGTAAGTCAATGTTACCTTGAGTTTGGGTGAGCGCGCATTGGGTGTACTAGGGACTTTATTACTCATTATGCTTTTCAGATTGGATTAAACGGGCTTGGCATCCTAAAGAGGTTGTTCGAGCCAAAGAAACTTGATTTAAATCGAATTGACTAGCAGGCACCGATCGTGGAACATGTTCCACGATCGGTGCCTGCTAGTCAATTCGTAGTCCCTTATAAAAAGGTGCTTTTAATAACTATATAATTAGTTACTCGTGATAAGATTCAATTATCACGAGTAATGCTATTTTTGTCAAAACATGCACTTCTGGAGCGAATTTTCCCGAAGTGGTAGGTCCTCAGTTTTTTCAACTCATGCCTCAACTCGATACGAATCTCCAGGACTTGTCGATTGTACCGGCCCAGGCGCAAGGCCTGTCGCTGCGGGTCGATGAACAGATCCACCAGGAAGCTAGGGAATATCTGCGGGCAGGGCTGCAAGGCTCCGCCAACTCGCACCGAGCGTTTGTGGCGGACCTCAAGCAGTACTCTGCCTGGTGTCAGCAGAATGGGTATGAACCAACACCCTTGTCGCCGGTTGCCCTGGTCGAATATGTAACCTTCCTAGGACGCACGCGGTCCTTTTTCACCATTCAGCGCCACCTAGCCAGCCTGGCCAAGCTTCACCGACAGAACAAGGTCGACTCGCCCACCACCGACGAGCAGTTCAAGGTCTTCATGAAAGGCTTTAAACTCAAAAAGACCGTGCGCCAGAAACAGGCCCCTGACTTTTCCCTTAAGCAGTTTCGTCAGGCGCTGGATGCGCTGCCCCATACCCCAACTGGTTTACGAAACCGGGCCATTCTGCTGCTGGGCTTTACGGGGGCCTTCCGGCGTAGTGAATTAGCCCAATTGAATGTGAATCATATCTTGATTGATGAAACCGGTATGGTCATCCGGTTGGACCGCTCCAAAACCAATCAATTTGGAGAAGTCGAGGAAAAGGCGGTTTCGTATGCTAGCGAAGCGGAGTATTGCCCCATCGGAGCCATTGCTGACTGGCTGGCCGTTGTCGGTCGAGAGGAAGGTCCTTTATTTGTCCGAATTCGGAAAGGGGAACGAGTCACGGGGGAGCGCCTGTCGGACGAGTGGGTTAATCTATTAGTCCAGCGGCAATTAGGGGAGCCCTATACGGCCCACTCCCTGAGGGCCAGTTTTGTCACCATTGCCAAGGCCAATGGAGCGGATGATTTAGAAGTAATGAATCAAACTAAACACCGTACCACCACCATGATCCAGCGCTATGACCGACGGCGTAATATCCGCAAGCACAATGCCTCGGGTAAGCTGGGGCTTTAGGTACGATCTGTGTCGGTAGGGAACTAGTCAGGTACGTGCAACGATTCATTTTAGAACGTAGCATAACCGGTTAATGAAGGTGAAATTGACGCCCGTGATTGGATAAATAAGCCCATTTACGCCTGGCAAAGCCAACGGCAAACAATTAACTAATTAACAAGTAAATTTATTTACTTGTTAATTAGTTAATTGTTTGCCGTTGATCTTTCTATATATCTCACAATCAGTCTTTTTGCTGAACATTATTTTAGGGGGTTTAGCAAAGCCAAATGACAATTGAGTTAAAAATCGGCTAACTTTTTCGTCAAACGGTATACTCTATTTTCGGCTGTGGGCACCCGTTGAGCCGACGAATTAATGACACGATTACCCCCATTGTGAGCGGTGTTTAAGCCTTTACTGTATACCAAGAATGTAGTATGTTTGAGCGCGTAAAGCAAGCAAGGTATGGTCTATTACGATGTTCAGTTTCTGACACCGGTACTAGGGGAGTGGATCTTGGTAAAGGAGTTTGATGAATCAACCGGAGCCCTGTTGCCCGTAGCTGATTCAGCCGAGCAACTGAGCTTGGTAGAAGCGGAGACACGGCTATTATTGCTCACCAAGAAGTATCCGTTTCTAACGTTCCGTATGTCTTAACCCCCTGAATGACTGGACAAAATTGCAAAAACAGTTTAGTCCTTTTACATTCAGATACCATGAGCAAAGCAAGGCGGAGTGTTACTCCCGAAGACCGCTATTCCATCGTCCAGGAAGCCATCCGGGACGGCCATGCCGAGATTTCTCGCAAGTACAACCTGTCGCCTTCGTTGCTGCGTAAGTGGCGATTGAAGTATTTGAGCAAAGGCAAAGAAGGCCTGAAGGACTCCTACTCACGTGTCGATCCCCAATTGCGAGCACTCGAAGAAGAAAATGAACGCCTGAAGCGGATTGTGGCAAAACAGGCTTTGGAACTGGAGATCAAGAGTGAGCTACTAAAAAAAACTCCTATTCACGCCAGGAGAAGCTAGCACTCATGAAGCAGTTTGAAAATCAAGTAAGTCGTACCCTGTTATGCCAGTGGCTCAGCGTGCCACGGAGCGTGTCCTATTATCAACCTCAATCAGGTAGGCCTGGAGCACGGCCCAGCCAGATGACTATGAAACTGGATGGATCATGGGTTGACAATCAACTGGTAGTGAGCAGTATTCGGCAATTGCTGGATGTTGAGTTCAATGCCCTTGGCTACGAATACATCTCCTACGAGTTGAAAAAAGAGTACTTCATCAATAAGAAAAAGGTGTATCGACTCATGAAGGAGCATAATTTACTTCTAGGCAAAGTGATCCGGCCAACAGGCAAGCGGGAATTTGTTAAATTCCGACGGATTGAAGCGACCAAGCCTTTGGAATACCTGTGACGGTGCGCCGTTGCGATGGGATATCAAAATGGCGAAATTACTATCTGTTGAGTGTCATTGATGTGTATAGCCGTAAAATTCTGGACTGGCTGTTTCAAAGCAGTATTCGTCAAATCGACTTAATCAATCTTTTTCGACGAATAAACCGGAGCCACGAACTGAAAGGGGTCATTTTGCGCAATGACAATGGCAGTCAATTCATCGCTCATTCAGTGCGTAGCTTTTTGAAGAGCACCGAAATCAAGCAGGAATTCACACACGTAGCCACTCCTGAAGAGAACTCGTATATTGAAGCATTTCACAGTATTCTGGAACATGATGTCATCGAGCGAAATGAGTTTGCCAGCTATTACGAAGCCAAAGCAATGCTAGGCCGCTATTTTCCCATTACAACCAGCATCGGTTACGCCGTTCGATTGGCTTCGTAACACCCCATCAAAAATGGGAAGAAGCACAGGTAGTTTACGACACAACCTTTTCAGAAAATTTGTCTAGTTAATAGGGGGCTAAGACAAAAAAGCCTCCCTAGTTTTAAGCTAGTGAGGCTGAAGACGCATAACAGATCTAAAACGTGGATTGGCTTGTTTTATTGTATAATCTGAAATAGGAAAGGCTTTATTTAGCACTTTCTTGCGGTTATTTATCTATTGGTTGCCAGATGACACTATTTCAACGGACGTTTGTAATAGGCCATAAGAATATAGGGTCTAACCAAACAAATAAGGCGAAATTCTGACTTGTATTTAATTGGTTTAAATCCAACACTTGATTTACCGATAATAGTCAAATTCTAAGGGGTATGATATGTCTTATAAACTCAGCAAATGGATGAGAATTTGCGTTTGATTAGTGAGATGGCAATTTGAGAAAGTAGCCATTTTCTGTGAACATCATTACTCGCCTTGGAAGGCTGTCTTAGAAAAACGGGCGTTTCTTGTTGTTCATAAAATAAGGCTCAGGTCTGAACGGATATTTACGCTGGCTTTATAGACGAAAATGGGTTCTAGCTCGTTTTGGTCTTGATTAAGCTCCTTATACCAATGAGTATTCATATAAAGCCTATTATCTGCTATATACTCGCTCTATTCACAACGCTGGGGTGCTCGGCGGATAAGCTAAACTTACCTGAACCTGCTGAATTGGTTGTTGGTAATTATGAGGCCATTGATCCTGGTGCGCTCCTGACACTGAAAGGGGATAGGATCACCCTGACTGTTAAGCGGGTAACGGCGGAGCTAGTCGATATCAAAATGCAGGCTTTTCTCAACAATCAGCTGGTGGATAGTATACGGCATGAAAGGGCGAATGTTGTGCTGAATGTTGCCCAGACTAGTGTAAAAACAGGGTGCGTGAGTCCTTTCGTTAAGCTGGCATCATCCGGTCAGCTTGAAGAGTTAAGGTCGAATTGCAGTGAGCAGGGTATTCTTACCTATACGTATGGTTATATCCCTGCTGGTCAACAAGCCGCAGCTTTGATAAATGTAAAATTCAAAAGCTTGTAGTGGATCAATACGCTCCTACCTGAGACGAAGCAGATTTCGTTTAAATAGGGTGCTCAACTAGAAGGATTATAAGCGTTGGCCAAAACCTAGGTATTGCCAATTATCGATTGCGTTCGCAAAAAGGTACAGATTATGCCTTGAAAAGCAAAAGCATCTTCACTATTTCAAGATTACTTCTTTGACTTTAATGCGGAACAGGCCACCCCTGAACTGAGCCGTCTCTGGCATACCATTCTCTAGCCGATTATAGACAGTCATATCTTCTCTAAAGGAAAGATTAAAGCGCCCTTCTACTACACCGGTTGCCTGATCGATCTTGGTAACCCTGATCCAATTAGGCTTTGCTCCTTTGTCGATATAGCGTTTCGCTAAGCCACCGGAATTACCCACATACGAGAGGTTTGCTTGTTCATTTTTGATAGGGCTACGTTTAGTTAGCTGGGCAAGAGTAGTGCGCCCTTTTTTGAAGGGAATGTTATAAATCATTAAGATCTGGGTCCGGGTACACTCCCCGTTAACGCAGCCCGTAGTCGTGTTAGGATTTGGCTCACTGCCCATGCCTGGATAATCAATATCGGTATAGACCAGCAGGTTCAACTGTCGGCCATCGTCGGGCCGTTGTGATGATCCCTTGAAACATAAGAGTTCCCCGGTACCGTACCACGTAGAATCGTTGAGTTTACTGGTCACATTGAATTGGCTGTTAGCGGAGAGTCTAGGCTGTCTGGCGCATCCAGCACCGATCAGCAGGAAGAATACACAGTAATAGCTGGTCTTCATAGTGGCTTTCTGTGATATTAGAAGATGCCTACGACTTGAAACTACCTATTTAGTTATTGTTTCAGGTTAGCTATACAATTGTTAAAAACTCTGTAAATCGTTATCCAGTGCGTGTTTTGCAAAGACGCTCCCGTTCCCGTCTGAGACAAAGGGAATTGCTGTTGCCTTGGCTTACTTCGACCACAGGCGGGGATCAATCACCACAGGCGGGGATCAATCACCAAAGGCTTCTCGTCAATTACCCGTATGGAGCCATAGCCATTATGGGCCGGATGCAGTAAGTAGTTAATTCCTGATGGCATCACCGAGGAGGGCACACCCAAAGCCAACACATCCGGCTTGGCGAGCCAATCGGCGAGAAGATGCTGACTCCGGTGGTAGGTGTTCTCCTGCCAGTAAGGCGGTAGGGCAACCGCGTCCACGACTCGCTGGCTATCCGGGGGTAACTCCAGACTGAACAACCGGTAAGCGGGGAGCTCATCGTAGGGTACTTGGGGCATGTGTACCAGGATCTCTACTAAAGCTAAAGCGGGATGCTCAGCCGTATAGAGGATGCCAACACCCGGTGGATTCCAACGACCCCCATTGAGCCACGTACCAGTTACATCCAAGGGACGGTCGGCATACTTCTGCCGCACTACGCGATAAACAATGGCCATAACTTATCCAAAGATACCATGGTCGATGCGGCCCAACACACGGTCGACTAACGTATAGCCAGTGACGGTATCCAGGGCTTGTAAGGGGGTTTGGTAGTCCAACTCCCGTAAGGGTGAGCGTAGCCAGCCAAGGACGGTTTTGCTACGTTCCTCGAAGGTATCCAAAGCGTGCAGGAGCAGGTTCTCCAGCAGCAGCAGCCGCTCGGAGGCATCCTGACTAATGCGCTGATCAATCTTCAGCCGGTGCAGATAAGAAGCCGATAAGCCCAGGGCCGCCGCCACTTCCTTATCGGTTAAGCCGACCAAACCGGCCACGCGGTCGGCCTCGGCGCGGAGCACACCTTGTCGACTACGGGCAATGATCTCCTGCTCGGTCAAGAGCCGGGGCAGTAAGGATGGGTTGGAGGCTATAATCGGCAATGCAAGGGCCATGGCAATGAAGTTTTCGATTAAGATAACTACAAAAGTTCACTCCATCAAGTTCCTCATTCTGTTTGATGTCGTCTCTGTGTTTAGCCTAATAGGGTAAGCTGATGGAGTATAATAGTATGTGTCTTTGTTAGAACGATATAAGCATGTGAATCTGTACCACAAAATGGGCGTTTGAAGAGATGCTTTCATAACAGTTATTCTGGGCCTAATAAAAGAAAACAAACGTCTATATCTTAAGCTTATTTATTCCCGCTTTCAACGGGTACGTTTTCCCTTTCCAGATGAAGATACCGGTTGTTTTCGGGGGGAGATTGATTTCCGTCTGAAGCTTATGCTGGTCTTGTTTGTAGTTGACTGACAACATACCGTTCGGATGGGGTATCTCGCCAATGATGTTGTTGATCGAGCCCAAATGAGGGGTAATTTTCACTTTGGCGAAGCCCGGCGCATCACTGTCAATGCCCAGTACAGTGCGAAAGAACTCGATATTCGGGCTTGACCCCCAGGCATGGCAGTCAGAGCGGGACGTATTGACGTCGGAGGTTTCAGCCCAGGTCGTCAGGCCAAGGGCCACGTTTTCGCGCCACTTTCCCAACCAATTTTGGTAGTCATTGCCTAGTCCCGCTTTGACCAAGGCCTGATGCAGGTAGTATTTAAAATAAATGGAGGCCGGGGCTAAGCTGCTATCAGCAAGCAGCTGTTTACCCATTGTAGCCGCTTCATTGCCGGTCGATACACCAGTCAGGATGGCCAGCGCATTAGCGTGCTGCGAGAAAACGTCCTTTTCCGGACGGTCCGCAAACAGCTTCCGACTGGCCGACCAATATTTAGTCTGGAGCGTGTTTTTAAGTTGGTCCGCGTATTGCGTATAAATTATAGCATACTCTTTCATGCCGATTTTGCTTTCCAGGTCAGCGGCCATCTGATAGGCCCACAAGAGTTGTAAATCCAACACCGCCGATGAACCATCGGCTCCCCTGGGGGCTATTCCTAAACTCCAGCCTTTCGCCGTGACCCAGTCCGTAAACAACCAGTTTGGCGTATCTTTTAAGGAACCATCGGCCTGCTGATAGACTCGAAAGTAATTCAGGATCTGACGTGTGCCGGGCAGCTTATTTTTAATAAACTGGCTGTCTTTTCCGTACATCCAGTAGTCATGTAGCATACCAATGTACCATAATGAGAACATGGGGATGTACTGGGGCGAGTAGGAGGGATGGCGGCTTAGGGTAATACCTTCGGGTTGCCGCGATTCATCCATCTGATTCAGCGCATTGCGAAGCAGCCGGTCGTCACCACTAGTATAGAGTGAAACCAGCGCCTGTATTCGGGCATCACCGATGTACTGCAACTGCTCGTAGTAAGGGCAATCCATGTACGTTTCGACGGCACACAAACGGGCCGTTCGCCAGCCAATGTCGAGCACATTCTTCATCTCCGAATTATCCGTCTCCAGCTTCGCCATCCGTTGAAAGGGGTAGCCGGTAAACGTACTGTACAGGTCATCAATAACCAGGGGCTCGGTCTTGGTCGTTACCCGCAGTTGCATGTAGCGATAGGTACGAAAGTTGAGTGGGGTAAACACCTGCCCCTCACTGCCGTTCGAAATCAGGCTGTCTTTGCGACCAATAAATGTTTTGCCCTCAACTTCGTTCCGGTTTCCTTTGCTGGGGAACTTGGTAAAGAGCGCTTCAGCATATCCCAGGGAAATAGTACCGTCTTTACCCCTGCTAAACCGAAGTGTCGGATAGGCATTGGTCAGAACTGTTTGGTCCAGTAGCAACGTAGCCACCGTATTAGCCGGAATGGTTAGGGCTGTCTTCGTTGCCGGGAAGGAAGCCGGTACGGTGATCCCCTCCGCTTTTCGTAGCTGTACGAATCGTTGTGGGGAAAGCTCCATGGGTGGAAGCCCCGAGGGAATCAGCATCCAGCCATTGGGCACGCCAGTGCCCCCAACCCCATTTTTAGGCGTGCCCGAAAACAGGGGTCGGGCCGTTTTCCAGCCTAAATCAGAATAGGTAGCCGTTTCCCAGCCGTTCAGGTTGGCTTTCCGTGCCATCAGTTCACCCGGTCCTGCCACGTAATACGCCATGGGAGGGATGCGCGTTGGCAGCGGCCTATAGCTACTGTCACGAATGCAGCGCCAGCTACTGTTGGTATTTAGGAGCTGCTCCGCATCCGCATTACCCTGGAGAATGAATCCGGTGCGTAGCGAAATCTGGGCTTCGGGTCGCATCTCACCCTCGTTCCATACCTGGGTTGCAATGGTATTTTTTCCAGCTTGTAAATAAGGGGCCAGGTCAACCGTTTCAAACTTCCAATGGGTCAAATCACCCCGGGACGGCCCCAGCGATACAAGGGTTGAGTTGACCAGTAACTTATAGCGGTTATCGGCCGAAACGTGGACCACGAACGTAGCAGGCTTGGTCGGCAACTCGATCACTTTCCGAAACAGATAAACCCCGTAACCCGTCGCGGACTCGTCGGGCACCGTTATCCAGTAGGCTCGCCAGGGTTTACTCAGTATAACGGGTTCGATGGGCTGGGCCTGCGCCGAAAATCGGCAAAATAGAAAGAGAAAGAGAAGATCGTATCGCATGGTGGCTATTTTTCTAAAATCCGAACGGGTCCGACGAGTCCAGCTGCCATTAGCTGATCAGTCTTGTTCTTAAACTCGCTATACCGTTTATCACCCTGTTTAGCCTTGCCAATAAAGCCATTCAACTGAGTTGGGGTAACCCGCACCTCGATTTGATTGGTGCCAGCCTGCAAATAGGGTGTAATATCCAACTGGTAGGGAGCATAAATCCGTTTACCAGCAGCCTCTCCATTTACCTTTACCTCTGCTGTGAAATACACCTTTCCTAAATCCAGAAAATAGTGAGTGGTTGACTTTTTATTTTCTAAGGTGAACGAAGTCTTATAAACACCATCACCGGATAAAAACTGGAAGGCATCACGGGTTCGCCAGTCAAACAACGAACTCGATTTGATCGATACGCTGTCGGTTTGAATATCCCAATCATCTAGCTGGCTTACTTCCCTAGCTCCAGCGGCTAGTAGGGGTGGGGCAGCCAGCACAGCAGCAGGAACCGTCTTTTTGGTGGTTGCGTACAGGATAACCGAGCCATAGGGTGCCAGGCGATACGTGATGGTAGAATTGGTATTCGGGATTATAGCGCCTGTTTCGGGATTCAGCCAGTAGCTACCCACATAATTAGTAGCCAGTATCATGGAAATGGTTTGCCACTCATTACTCTTGTTCCAGATAAACTCAAGCCGGCTACCATCCACCATTTCTCGTTCTGCTTTGCGGGTAAACGAAAACTGACTCTGAAACCGCACAGGTTGAGCGAGGCCATTGATCCAACTTGCCAACTCACCTTCATGTTGAATAAACCGGCTGTTTTTGGCTTTCAAGGCAACAGCAAAACTTTGCGCGGTTTTTTTATCGTTTTCCTGCCAATTGAGGAATGATGGTTGCTTAGTCGGTAAAACCCCCGAGGCCAGCATACGCATGCCTTTTTTAGCTAGGTCGTTTATTTTCTCAGCCGTTTTTAGCCCAATGATCGAATCATTGGCAACGATCAGGGCTTGAAAGGTATTGCCCCGAATGCTAATACGACCCTCTTTGGTGAGACTGGCTTCCTGTAGGGACGCATCATTCACCCAGGCCCAGCTAATGCCCCCCGCTTCTAATTGGTTGATGAGCGGATACACCCCCTTGGCCCAGGCAGCCTTTGCCGGGCTGGTGTCGTCCTTCGTCTTTGGCAAGGGCCCATCCACCTCCTTCAGATGCCCTTTCGTAAGGATCTCTTCCGGATTATCCGGCATGCCTTCCACATCGAGGAAAGGGAAATATAGCAGCACATCGGCCCGTGGTTTTCCCGACCGCAGGGCATATTGAATCCGGCTCACGTACTCGTTAATCGCTTTTTGGTCTTTCCAGAAAACATTTCCCTCGCCCAGGTTGGCTGAAAAATTAATGCTACCCAGGAAGGGGGATGCGAAGGGATACCAGCCTTCCGGGCCGAGGGTCTCCGGCTTGTAGCGGTAGGGCACACCGTGGTAAATAATTTGGTTAACACCGACAGCAAACAGCTTGTCGACGGCTAATTTTATCTTTTGCGGGGTAGTCGTATATGCCCGTCCGTTAAAGACAGCCGACTCGGCCGTGACGATAGGCCGGTTGTATAGCAGAGCTCCCGAGGTCATAATTTTCAAATCGGCTTCCGGCCCCAGCATGCTTTCGGTTTCCGGGATGGAGGCCAGTCCCGCCATGGCTATCATGTCCATGTGTAACCCGTATCCCTGCGTGCGAAACAGCAGGCCCCTTTGTTCCGCCCAGGTCCGGCTGGTGTTGAAAAAGTGTTCGCCTACTAGCTCGCCCACAGTAATATCATAATCGTAGCGTAACCGCCAGTCCTGGTCCGAGAATGAGAAATCCGGCTTAGCATTCGGCCGCATGAACGCCACATAATTGTATCCTTTCTGCATGTTGGCCGGCAGATACGGGGTGAGGTCATAACCCCGCTTGGTTTTGAACCACTCCAGTAAGTCAAGCGAGTAATGCCGGTTGGCTTTAAACTCGTAGCTATCACTGAAAACCGCCCGCATGGGGTTGCCAAAGTAGGGAGCCAGCCCAGTTCGCTCCCCAAAAAGATGATTATAAAGTTTAAGGACCTTTTGCGTGTTTAGATGGTCAACTACCGGTCCTGATTTAGGTGTAGCCGCCAGGCTGGGTTGTTCCCCACTAGGAACGGCCCAAAAGGCGATAACTCGCCAGGCACCTTCAGGAAATGAATAGGTTAGTATACCATTTCGACTTGACGAAGTGATCACCTTGGTGGAGGCTGACTCCAACGCAATGGTCCCCTCGCCACCCGTTGTTTTCGGCCCCGTTTTAGCGATAATCACGGCTTGTAGTTGGGGGACCGACCTGGTTCTATTTTTACTGGAGACAAGCTGCGGCAGCGGAAACGACAACGCGTTGCCACCCGTCACCGTCGTATCACTAAACTCCAGCGACAGAAAGCCATCTTCAGGTTGTAAAATGGGGGCACTCGGTGGCCACCCACTCCCGTTGGTCACGTCGACAATCAGGTTACGCCTGCGGGCCTCTTCCAACACCGTTCTCAGATTCGCATAGTAATCCGGGGTGTCCCAACTCGTTACTTTCGCTTTTTCGGCTTCAGGTAGCGGGGGAAGAGAAATAGCCAGCGGCTGAACTTCCACCCCGGCAAACCCATGATCGGCAAACAGGTTAATTTCCCGTTTTAATTCGTCTTTGGTGACGTAGTTACCGGGCCACCACCAGCGGGCCATAGGCCCAAATGAGGGCGCTGGCTTTTGAAACAGGCCCGGATTAAAGTCGTACCGTGGGAACCAGGCCGAGGTCTTTGGCGGAGCGGGTTTGTTTTGAGCCCCCACCAACAGGCTGGCTAAAGACAAACAAATACTGGCTAGGATGGCTTTCATAGGAAGGGCAACGTCAAGGGTTGGTTGTTCACTGAAACGATCAGGCTATCACGGATTACTTTTTGGGGACTGCTCTTGGCCCCGCCTCTATACAGTGGCTACACTTATTTATCAACTCGGAAATAGTCGAAGTCAGCAAACCCCTTGCTGGCCCGGCTGGTGGGATTAATACAAAAAATGCCCACCTTCGATCCAATCCAGGTTCCCCGTTCAGCTTTGTAGTTCGATCCTAGCTCCTGGTAGCGATCCCCATCCAGACTATAGGTGTAGACACACGTCCCGTTCTCGTTGACCCGAACCCGAAACCATACGACTTGGGCATCGGTCTTCAGGCTAGCAGCTTCGACAGGCGGGTAGAGTTTATCCCAGCCTTTTCGTCGCTGCTGATAAATGACGATTCGATTGTTGGCTTTCCCCTTTTCCAAGCAGATAAACGAACCATTGACTACCGCCAACCCCGCCCGTTCGCCTGCTTCGTCAGCATGCAACTCCAGTTTCGTCGTGGCGGAAAAAGTTGGGGCCATAAATTTTTGCAGGAGTAAATTCCCGGCAACGGCAAAACTGCCACTATCGGTTGGAACGGACACCGCTGTCAACCGAATGGCTCCTTTTTTACCCGTTAAGGTATACCAGGCTTTGTTAGGAGCCGCCTGCCATTGCCATTGTAACCCTAAGGTAGTGCTCGAAAACTCATCCGACGTTTGTGGTACGGCAATGGGATAGGTTTTACCGACGTTCGGTTTTTTATACGTCAACACGGGCTCACCGGTGCCATCCCCATCTACATCGACGCCCATGACGGGCCAGCCATCTTTCCAGGAAGCTGGCTGCAAATGCACAATGCGGCCGTAGGAACCCTTATCCTGAAAATGAATAAACCACCATTCTCCGGTCTGCGTCGAAACGAGCCCACCTTGGTGTGGGCCGTTGATCGGCGTTTTCCCCTGACGCAACACGATTCTCTCTTCGTAGGGACCATAAATAGTCTTGGCGCGAAAAACCGCTTGCCAGCCGGTAGGAACGCCACCGGCTGGTGCTGAGAAATAATAGTAGCCCTCTCTTTTGTCAAGAAATTTAAAGCCTTCCAAGGATGGTTGCTTCGCTTTGTCTTCGTAAATTGTTGTTCCTTCGTCCAGCAGGGTTTTACCGTCAGTGGACATCTTGTGTAGAATAGCAGGGCCAGCACCTACCTTTCCCCGTAATAGATACGCCTGTCCATCCTCATCCCAAAACGGACAGGGGTCTTCCCAGCCTTTTACCGGCTTGACGAACGTTACCTCCCATTTCTTTCTGGGGTCTTTGGTCGAAGCCATGAAAAGACCATCCTCCGGGGTACAGAAATACACATAGTAGGTGCCGTTGTGAAACCGAATGGACGGTGCCCAGGCCCCCTGACCGTGTTGAGGTTCCTTGTAACGCTCCAGCGGCAGGGCCTGGTAAACATGATTGATTAAGGTCCAATTCACCAGGTCTTTTGAATGCAATACCGGAATACCCGGCTGACAGGTGAAACTACTGGCCACCATGTAGTAATCAGTACCTACCCGAATGACATCCGGGTCCGAATAGTCAGCATAAATAATGGGATTTTTAAACGTACCGTCTCCCTGATCCGGCACCCAAACCTGCGCGCTACTGAGCGTGGTATATAGCAGGCCTAGCAAAGTAAAAACGAGTTTAGTCATGGTTTTCATTTCATATTGATGCCCTGCCCTATGATTCAGCCAAAAGCTCCTTATTTTTCCTGACTGATCAAGCGGCTACTGATAAACGAATAAAACGGGTAAGGCCAGGCTTAGAGGTCGCTAATAAGCGGCTAATTAGACCGGGTTGTCAAATCGATTTGGGCGGCTTTCAATCCATTGGCTTCAGCCTTCAGGGTAATCGTTCCGGCACCACCGGTCGGTTGAACAATCACCAGGCCCCGACCATGAAACACCTTCTTTTGGGGTTTTTGAAAACTGGACACATCGGCTGGATTGCCATTACCTACTCCAGCAATCATTCCCTTTCCTGTAACGTGAAAGTTGATTGTCAAATCGTCTACATAGGGCACCACATTCCCTTTTGCATCGATGACGTCGACACTAATGTAGGACAAATCATTGCGATTGGCTTGGAGAGTTTGCCGGTCCGCCTTTAATCGAATACCTACGGGTTTACCTACAGTTTTGAGCGTATCGGCACCGGTTTCCTTACCTTCGGTATAACTTCGGGCAATCAAGGTTCCGGGTTGGTAAGGAACCTCGAAACTGGCGGTGATGGATTTGGGGGATAGCGTTTGCTCTCCCACGACCTTTCCGTTCAGTTCGAGAGTTACTTTCTGAGCCCTTGAATACACGTATACCGGCATTTTTTTTCCTTCCGCACCCGGAAAGCTCCAACTCTTTAATTGATCGGGAAAGTTGTAAAAAAAGTTTTCTTCCTTGTAACCGTTCGGAACGGGTGTATGCACGAGTACTTCCACGGCACTACGCTTCCAGACCACATCTAAATAATAGCTGTTTACTTTCTTATTGCCAATCAGATCCAACTCGCCCGTATAGGCATTAAAAATCGGCCAGGCAGGATTTAGAAACAGACTGGAGCCTCCTCCGCCTAACATACTTCCCCCCGTGTTTTTCTGACCGTTCTGTTTGACTAATCTCGGTGCGCCAAGACCGGCTTCTCCCAAGTAATCCATGGCCGTCCAGCTAAAGGTCCCAATAACGTAGGGTAGGGTTTCAACCTTTAGCCAATTCTCCAGGCCCTTCGGGGGGAAATACTCCGAGGCATACATCACCCGGCTAGGATACTTCTCGTGATCAGATTCGTATTTGGAATCGGCATAGTTGTAGCCCCCTACGTCCACATTGGCAAAGGAGGGTGCTGTATCTTCCCACTTTTTACCCTTGTTAAAATACGTGATAAACAGCGGTATGGCCATGGTAACGGGCCGGGTAGCATCCAGGCGACGTACCGCATCGGAAAGCTGTTTGCCGATGGCATAGCCCGTTGAATCGGCCGACTCGGTGATTTCGTTGCCAATGCTCCACATAATGATGGACGGATGATTACGGTCGCGCTGGACCATGGATTCCAGATCACGTTGCCACCAGTCTTTAAAATACAGGTGATAATCCTGGGGCGTTTTGGGCTTTACCCACATATCGAACGCTTCATCAATCACCAGCATACCCAGCTGGTCACAGGCATCCAGCAATCCGGGTGAAGGCGGATTATGGCTCATGCGAACGGCATTGTACCCTTGCTGTTTGAGCAGTTCGATTTTACGTTCCTCCGCCCGGTCGATGGCGGCTGCACCCAATGGCCCATTGTCATGGTGAATACACCCTCCTTTCAGCTTGATGGATTTGCCATTCAGGCTAAACCCATTTTGGGCATCAAAACGGATGGTACGAATACCAAAGGTCGTCGTCTTCTCATCAACCCGTTGACTACCCTGGATGATCTGCACCGTTACCCGGTATAAGGCAGGCTTATCCACCGACCAAAGCACCGGATTGGCCACCGTAAGGCGTTGCGTCAGGGAGGTAAGACTGTCCGCAGTAATGACTGTTTTGTCCGTTCCAGCCAGTTTACCAGCAGGACTGTAGACCCGGGTCAGTACGGTAACGGGAGCTTTGCCCGGCTTATTTCGTAGCGTGGTCGCAATCGACACTGTTGCCTGCTGCTCAGAAACTTCTGGCGTAGTGACATAGGTGCCCATCAGGTCAATGTGAAGCGGGTTGAGCGTAGTTAGCCAGACATGGCGGTAAATCCCTGAACCTGAATACCAGCGACTGTTTACCCCTTCATTTTTTACCCGAACGGCAATAACGTTGGCCTTTCCCGGCGGTAGTAGATAAGGCGTCAAATCATAGGAAAAGGAAGTGTACCCACTCGGATGATTACCCAGGAGGTTCCCGTTGAGCCATACATCCGCATTCATGTACACCCCGTCAAAGGTGATATACGTTTGCTTTCCAGCGGAGCGCTTATCCAGCACAAAATGCTTCCGGTACCAGCCCGTACCCCCAACCAAAAAGCCCCCATCCCGTCCGGCTATGGCTCCCTTCGAAAATGGGCCAACGATACTGTCTGGAGTTTGAACCGGTAAATCTTCAATACTCCAATCGTGGGGCAGATGAAGCGTTCGCCAACTCTCATCCCTATACGTTGTCTTATCCGCTCCCGTAAGATTCTCTTTTTTAAAGAGCCAATCCGCATCGAATGACACAGCGCGGGAATCCTGGGCAAATGTACCTGAGGAGAAAAGCAGGCACCATAGAATGAGCCCAATAAAATGACCCAGTAACTTATAAGGACTTTGCATAAACAAGATTGAGAGAAGAATTAGCTCGTACGTTACTTAACCACTACCCGAACCCGGTCAAGATTCTGTATACGGGCAAAGGGGGTGCTGGCGTCCCCCTGCCGTTGGGATACGGCGCGCAAGGTGGTAAAATAGGTGCCGGGTTTGCTGAAAGTATGCGTGGTTTTCACCGTTACGGAAGCGCTCCCCTTGCCTGCCGTGACGATCTTACCAACCATGGGAAACGTACCCGCCCCGTCAAAGTCCCAGTCTGCCGACACCACTTTCCCGGTGTTACCTGGCACCTCAATAACTGCCGTGAAGTTGACCGGTTTGCCGACGGCAACTTCTATGCGTTTCTCCCCATTGACGGTCAGAGCGATTACCGGCTGAATTCCTTTCCGCGCTGATGCATTTGCCGGAACGGCTACCTGGCCGTCGACTACGTTGTAATTTGTCGTAGCGGGTGGGGCTACGCCTTTTTCAACCCACAGACTCAAATCACGCAGGGCCTGCTGCAATACCCCCAGGTAACTAACCAGGTGCGTTGGGTCGCCGGGACGGACAAAATCAGCATGATTGGCGTGGTCGGTAAACCAGAGTCGAAAGTGATTGTCTGTGCTGTCTCCCAGGGCCTGTTTCACTTTTGAGCGGTACCAATCGGCCTGCCAGGGATACGCTTCGCTGTCCCAGAGCGATTCCAGTACAATCATTTTGCCCGTAAACTTGCCCTTTGGCAGGGAACCCGTAGCGCCCTGGGTGAACAGCGGACCTAGTATCATCGGACGTTGCGGATAAAGCGGTTTGCCTTCCGCGTCCCGGAACTGGTCCCAAACCGGGTAGTCTTTTCCGGGTACCTGGTGACGGTGGTAGGTTTGAGCGGCTAGAAAGTTGGAATTATCCACCTGCACGGTATCGCCCGGCTTAACCAGGGCTAGCACCTTCAGGTCATTACTGCCCAGCATCACCTTATCGCCTGCTACCTGGGTTAAGAGTAATGATTTTCCCGCAGCCGCTCCACTTTTGATCAGTAAATCACCGCCCAGAAACTGAACCGTAGGCAATGCATTCTCCAGTTGAAACGCTACCGGCATCATTCCGTCTTTTTCACCCAGGTCTTTCCAGGCGGCATCGGCTGAACCATGGGCTTCACCCGGTAGAGGCCCCTGCATGAGCCCAAGCTTGATGGCCTCCTTTTCCGGGATAGCCAACTTTATCTTGCTCACCTGCTGGATACGCCCCTTTAGCAGCGAGGCCGGTGGATTCGCGCCTAAATAGCCAGGAACGCTCCAGAAATCACTAAAATATTTTTTATCGACGATGAGCATACCTGGGTAGATGGCCGTAAACGCGTGAATGCCCATGGTTTTATAAGTAAACCACGCTTTGGGTGGAAACCCTAGTTTAGTTACTTCACGAAGCGCCTGTTGCTCTTCGGCAGTAAGACCCGCATACGTATCCCCATTGCCCCCTGGCTCTAATGCATCGACAATCTGGGGAAACTTGTCTTGCAATACCCGCATCGCATGCATGCGGACGGTAAATACGTTGGGCAATGCCATCGGGGAGCCAATCACATAGGGCACTACCCCATCCCAAACACCCTGGGTGTTTTCAATCGAGCCAATGGTGCGATAGGCACCACCACTGCCACCAAAGGCGTAGCCATAGGGCCTGCCTCCTCCGTACTGCTTAGCGGCTATCACCCGGGAGTAGTTCGCTGCGGCCGCATTGGCCCGGTACGCCCCAATACTGGCGTCCGCCCCAAAACCGGGCATAGCCGCTTTACCACCCCCGTTGGTTTCGACAAAATAAGCACCGCTGGCCATGGAAAAACCAATCTTATCTCCTTCTCCGGTAGCGCCCTGGGATAAATTTTCGTTGTCCGGTACCGGTGTTATGTATTGAAAGAACCGGCCCTGATAGGCTTCTTTGATCGGATAGTAAAACGAGAAACGGGTGTCAGTGCCTTTAAAACCACCGTGTACGTAATAGTGGCGTACTGGTTTATCCCGCCACTCCTCCATGTCCACGTATGGCTTGTTAAATAGCGTATCAGGTTTGGCAACCGATTGGCCAATTGTCCGCCCACTGCTTCCTATAAACAGGAACAGATAAGCCAGCAACTGTATATAATTTTTATTCATGGTCTTAGGCAGGAATGCCGACAATGCCAAGCATTGTTGGTTACCCGATCAGGCAGATCGGCGCGATTTCATTTTTTTCTGAATAAAGTGAGTGGCATATCTGGGGTTGAGCCGGTAGAGCCAGTCGAGGAATTTGGCATCTTTCCCCACAATCACCCGGAATTGATTCCGTTCCATGCCAGCCAGTATCTGTTCAGCCGCTTTCCCGGCAGAGAGAGTCCTACCGGCTGAATCACCGCTTGCTTTCGGTTTGCCCAGACCTGAATTCTCGGTAATGTTGGTCGCAATGGCCCCGGGGAAGACCACCGTGACGTGGACGGTCGTATCCCGTAGTTCGGCGTATAAGCCTTCGGTAAACAGCTTGACAGCCGCCTTTGCTGCTCCATAAAGGGCTTGACCGGGGAAGGGGATAAACCCACCCATACTCGATACATTGGCAATATGCGCTTCTGGACGAAGTAAAAAGTGGGGCAGGAAGGATTTAGTCAGGTAGAGTGTGCCGTAAAAATTGACCGCAAAAACCCGATTTATCTCGTCCATGGAAAGGTCGTTAACAGGCTTAAATGGCTGAATGATCCCCGCATTATTGATGAGTCCATCGACCACCCCGAAATGGCCAATCACCGTATCGGGCAGCTGAGCAACCTGCTCTTTATTGGTAATATCAAGGGTAAATCCTTTAAAACGGTCTTCGCCAACGCCAGCCAATTCCTGCGTTTCAAGCAGGGCATCGGCGTTAATATCAACGCCAGCAACAAACGCTCCTTTCTGTAGTAAATGCAGCGTCAATTCCCGGCCGATTCCGCTACCCGCCCCCGTTACGACAAACGTTTTCGTTGTGATTTGCATGATGAATGAAAAGAAGGGGTGGGGGTATGCCCTTATCAGGCATGTAAGTAGCGCTGATGACTATTCAGCTGAACCGTTACGACTCCCAGGTAAGTTATTTTGCTGGGAGTCGTAACGGTGATTTATTCTGAAATGGTTACGGTTCACTTCTTAATGCGCACGGCGGTGGCATCGAACATGTTCATCAACTGCCCTTTCAGATGGTCGTCATCGGTCTTGGCTAGTTCAATGGGAACCTCTCCGGCCTGCGTCGTATCCATATAGAGGGTGAGTTTTTTGCCGGGTTCTTCTTCGATCTTGCTAATGGGGGTGGCCTCCGTTTTTTTACCCGTTGGGTCTTTCAACTCGCCGGTTAGCTTACCGTCCTTTCGAACCAGGTCGGTAACAAACTTGGTGTCGCCATCGGGCAAGCCCACGACGGTGATTTCCCACTTACCAGCAAAAAAGTCTGTAGGCGGTGTCGTGGTTTGTGAATACCCTTTCACACAAAGGGCTACCATAAAGACGAACAGGAATAGGCTTACTTTTTTCATTATTTTAATTGTTTAAACCGTGAAATACATTGAAAACTGATGATTATCAACACATTGAACTACCAATAATATCAATTTGTAAAATTTACTGAATAAAGGTAAGAAGGTTTTTTCAATTAGTAAAATTTACTGAATTATTTTTTTACTTTTGGTGTATGAACTCACGAGAAGAACTAGACGATTTTGTTAAAAACGGCCATCAGCAGTACTTACCTCACCTCAGTATTGACCCCGTTATTTTTGGTTACCACGATCAGCAGCTGAAGATTTTGTTGCTTGAATGGATTGGCCATAACGGCTGGGGACTACCCGGCGGCTTTATCCAGCGGAGAGAACCCCTGAGTCAGGCCGCTAACCGCATCCTGAAGGAGCGAACGGGCTTAGACGATGTCTTTCTGCAACAGTTCCACACCTTTGGCGATTCACCGTATCGGCTTGAGGATCAAAGTGCCCGCGAGTTATCGGAGAAACTGGGCCATCAAATCCAGGATAGCTGGCTATTTGAGCGAACCTTGTCGATTAGCTACGTTGCCTTAGTGGATTACTCAAAGGTCATCGTCACTACGGACTTCTTTACCGAAGGTTATCAATGGTGTGATATCCGGGAGATACCTCCGCTGTTATTTGACCAGAATGAAGTCGTGGAGAAGGCCTTAGCCACCCTTCGACGCCAGCTTTTTCACGAGCCCATTGGGTATAATCTGTTGGCCGAAAAATTTACTCTCCCTGAGATTCACGCGCTTTACGAAACGATCCTAGGCAAAAAGCTCGATCAATGGAATTTTGCCAAAAAGCTCGTGAATCTGGGAATCATAAAACGATTAGCGGAAAAACGCTCGATCGGTGCCCATCGATCTCCCTTTCTTTATCAGTTTGAAAAAGAAACCTATGAGGCTGCCCTAGAGCAGGGGATCGTTCAAACGTACTAATCGTGAACGGGTCATTTTCAGGCCACCCTTTTCGCTCGCCTGGATCGAAAAAAATACGGCTTCCCACTACTTGACTACTAGGTAGTGGGAAGCCCGTACGCCGGACCGATCAGAATTTAAAGACGGCCGTTAAGTAGTAACTACGAGGCTGCACCGACAGGATGGAGTAGGCCGCGTTGGGATCAGCCTCCCGCTTCGCTGGCGTGAACCCTTGTGGGTCAATAGCCGAAGGAAAGCCGCCCGGCGGGGACCAACCCATCACGCCGATACTATTAAACACATTGTTCACATTGCCTTGCAGGGATAGGGCTTTGGTGAGGTTATAGGTAAAACCAGCATCGAATTGGCTATAGGCTGGTAGCTCGAATGCATTGACGACATTCGCGGCACGGCTCCCCATGTAACGATAGTTTCCAAAGAGCGAAAACTTGTCGATGGTGTAGGTAGGGCCAAAATTTATCATCAGGTTGGGCACGAATTCGGCCCGGTTACCCGAAACATCTACGGCCACATCGTCCTGGGGGCCGGGTGCTCCCGTATTCCAAAAAGCCCATTTTTTGGTCGTTGACTTCTGGGCCGTGATGGCGGCTCGAAAAGACAGGTGATCCGTGAGGCTGTAGTTGCTTTCCAGCTCCAGCCCATACGTTTCCACCGAATTCAACAGGGCGGGTGTGTTGTACGTCGTATTATCGGGGTTAATTCCAGGGGTAGTGACTCGGATGTTACTGAGCAGGCTGTAAAAGGGCGTCGCAAACACGTTGTACTTGGCCCGCTGCACCTTAATGCCCGCTTCGAGCTGCTGCACGCGCTGTGGGCTTACGTTAACGCTGGCCAGTGCCGCATCCGTATTCAGGCCAATGAAGCTACCCAGGTCAGGGGCTTTACGGCCATCCGAATAGCGGATGTACAGGGACAGGTCCTGGGCCCACCGGTAATTGAGCGCCCCGGAGTACGAAACGGTTTCGATCGTTTTAGCAACGGCTAGTGGGGCTGCGCCTGCCACACCAAAAATATTGTCATACACCGTAAGTGGGTTGCCATCGGCTCCACCATAGCCCGGCGTCGCCCGCGCCGGGTTGGTCACGCTGACCAGCGTGGTGCCGTTGATATTCACATTATCGTAGCGAAGGCCACCATCAAAGACTAGCTTGGGAATGACCTTCCAGGTTAGGGATGCGAAGCCCGAGAGTTGTTTTTGCCGGAAATCACTCGTATTGAACCCTCCCCCAGTACCGCCCAGCGATGCCACCCCCTGCGGGTTCGTAAACTGGTAGCTTTTCCCGTCGAAGCCCACGGCTGAAACATCCAATTGATGGGGACCGTTTTCAATCGTGCTTAAGGTAGCCCCGGCCGTACCACCCAAACTTTCAATATGGGAAACCCCAATGTAGGTGCCGACTGTTGCGCTGAGCTTGTCATTGAACTTCTTGGTTAGGCTGGCCTGGTCAATCACTTCCCGCACGTTGATCGTGCCTTTCGATAACAGCGAAAGGAGCACCGAATTGGCCTGTACATTTTGGCCGGGAAGGTCAGCGGTGGAACCTGGAATGAAATTAAAGCCCGCAAATTGTCCGCCCACGATGTTAGGGGCCTGGGTTACCGTAGCCAGCGTCCGCCCCGTCAGGTGGTCTTTGAACGTATACGAGCCAAACGTACCTAGGCCTCCCAGCAGTACATAGGGATACAGTGAGGTGAGGGCTACCGGTGAGGTAAAGGCGATGCCGTCGCTTTCCTGACGCTTACTGCTGTACTTCACATTATTCTGAAACGACCAGCCCCTGCCCAGCGCATGGTTCCAGTCCAGCCCAATGGCTCGGTCCACCGAGCGGTACAGGTTGGCGGGATTATAGCGATCGAGGGTAGTGGGGGAGTTAACCGGATAATCAAACACCAGCGATTTGTTGGTTGAAAACGAATCCGTGTTCTTGAGGCCCGGGGCGACCTGGGGGTTGTTAAAATTAGTGGCTGGCAACTGCTCAAAGACGCCGTTGCGGTCATCAAGGTACTTGGCGTATACTTTGAGGGACCCCTTGGCGTACGTTTTGACGATGTTAAATTTTCCCTGGCCACCCTTATTCAACGGGTAACCGACGTAGCGAGCGCCGTTGGCATACCGGTAAAAGCCGCCCACGTTATAGGTTAAATCCCCTTTTTCGGTAAGCTTACCGCCCAGGTTCACATCGGCCCGGTAAAAAGGCTGCCCGTTGCCTTCCAGCCCAAACTTGGTCCGCACTTCACCCGAAAAGTCTGGGCTGCCAACCTTCGACACGTAGTTGAAAATGCCCCCCGGCGCGTTAGGCCCCGTGATGGCTGCCGAGCCACCGCGAACGGCCTCCAGCCTCCCCAGCGTGGCATCGGCCCGCAGAAAGAAATCAGGACCGAAGAAGCCGCCGTTAAACTGGACGTTGGTTACCGGCAAGCCATCCTCCTGCATGGAGACATAGTAGTAGCCACCGGAATTGGTGCCCCCAGCCGATACTCCGCGTGAATACACCTGATTATTGACTTCACCCCTTGCCGCGTTAACGAACACCCCCGGCACGTTTTTGAGCAAATCAGAAGCACTTACCGGAACTTGCTGGGCTATCTCCCGGGCCGATAGGGTAGAAATAGCAATGGATGCATCCATCCGCTCCCGCTTATCAAACACACCCGTTACGACGACCTCATTGAGGTTAGAAGCCGTTTCTTCCAGCCGTACGGTTAAGTTTTCACTACCTGGAACACTTGTCCTTACCTCACGGGTCGTGAAGCCAATGGCCGAAATAACAACGGTGTAATTGCCGTTGCTCATATTCTCTAGGGTAAAGATGCCATCGGCGTTGGTGGAAGTACCTTTGACAGTGCCTTTTAGTACTACGGAAGCCCCGACGATGGACTCTCCTTTGGCATCACTCACTTTGCCCCGGATCACGCCCTGAGCGAATGCCGCATAACTGTTCGACAAAAACAGTAAGACTAGCCCCAACATACAGGTAGCCGGTCTAAAAAAGTAACTTGTTTGCATAGGATCGTACAAATAGGTAAGACTGGGAATAATGTCATTTTATCCTCAAAGTTTAGTATTCACTTCGCGGCAACTGTCCCCAACTGTCCCCCAAGTCATGCACTTCATAAATAGAATTTTGCCTTGTTTAAAAATAATTTTTCTCTAAAAACCCCTCCGTTCGCTCAAAACAAGGTTTTTCAAATTCACTACGTGTCTATATAGCTAAAAAATAATTATGTAAATTTTACTAAATAGATATTTTCCATATCTTTATTATGTAAAAATCACAGAATAGGGTTTTGTCCGTTCTACTCTTGCCAATTAGCAACGGAATATTTTATCGAAGCTCATCTCTACCCCGGTTACAATCGCACACGATTATGCTAGGTCCCATTGCTATTAACAATCTATCTCCGTTGCCAAAATACCGGCAAATCATCAATTCAATCATTAAAGGAATTGAATACAACTCGATTGGTCCGGGAGAGAAGCTGCCTTCCATTTATGAATTATGCAATCAGCTTGATGTGAGTAAACGAACCGTCGAGCGGGCCTATGACCAGCTAAAAGAGCAGGCTATTATTGAAAGTGTCCATGGCAAAGGCTATTACATCAATCACTCGAAGTTGGGTCGAAGCCAGAAGATTTTTTTACTCTTCAATAAACTCAGCGAACACAAAAAAATGGTTTACGATGGGTTCGTAGATCAGTTGGGAACAGACTCAAAAGGGAATCCAATCGCGGTGGATTTCTACATTTATAATAACAACTACGAAACCTTTAAAAACTTACTGTTGAATCACTTACAAAGCTACTCACACTATGTTGTGGTCCCTCATTTTTATGATAATCAGGAGAAGGCCGCTCTCTTACTGAATCAGTTACCGAAAGACAAATTGATCCTATTGGATAAGCTAGTTGAGGGCGTTACCGGCAATTACGGTTCAGTGGTTCAGAATTTCGAAAAGGACCTCATACAGGCACTCACAGAAGCGCTGCCTTTACTGAGCAAGTATACCACCCTGAATATGTTGTTCCCCAAACATACCTACCAGCCGAAAGCGATCCTAAAGGGTTTCTATCAGTTTTGTTATGAGTATAGCTTTAAAGCCAATGTTATTTATGACGTTGAACAACTTACGATTCAACCGGGGCACGCTTATATTAATTTAATGGAGGAGGATTTAGTCACGGTCGTCAAAAAGACAAAAGCGACAAACTACCAAGTCGGCAAGGATATTGGCATTCTTTCCTACAATGAGACGCCCCTGAAAGAGGTTCTCCTGGATGGCATTACGGTGATGTCTACCGACTTTGACCGCATGGGCCGTACAGCCGCCAATCTAATCCGGACGAACGAATGTCGACATTTGGAAAATCCATTCCGCCTAATTACCCGCAACTCATTATAAGCAAGGTCTATGATCGTTCCATCAAATGGCATTGACTCCAATGTTGGAAAGCCGGCAAGGAGTCTACTCAACCGTATGCGACTGATGAAGTTTGACAGGTCTTATAATTTAGTGTCTCGTGAAAACGCTCCTATCTGAGACGAAGCTGATTTGGCTGTCCATAACTGAGCATTCATATAATGGGTTTAACAGGAGTTGGGACACTAGCCATCAAACTTCTTAAGGGCTTCTGGTGTAACCGGCGTAAAGAAGTTCACCAGATTGCCATCTGGATCTCGGAAGAGTAGTGAACGATTACCCCAAGGCATCGTAGTCGGCTTCTGAATGATCTTGTCACCTAGCATGTCGGCTAGCTTTTGATACTCACGATCAACATCCTCCACTCGGAACTCGATTATGGCGGAGTGGTTACTGGCGGCCTTGGCGATATGGTCTCCTCCGAACAATTGCAAGGTGCGTGTGCTGCCGAAGGCTAAGGTTGCTGAAGGCGTATGTAATTCGGCGAAATCATCGGTATACTGGGTCACTGGTAGGCCAGTGACCTGCTGATAGAATCGAATCAGGGGTTTGATATCAGCGGTAATAATCCGAACGGAAGCAAAATTCATGGTGTATGTGAGTTTGTTCTGAGTCTCACAAAGTAAAGTTGGTTGACTGACAACGGTATGTCAGTAGAGATTTGACACGCACTCATGTAGTAGCGTCTCTTCAAACGCTGATTTAATAAGCTGGTTTACAGCTGTGTTAACTTTTACAACGTCATTAGCACAATCTACTCATGCGGTACTGGGACAAAAGCTACTGACTTTAGAAAACCACCCCCTGCTACTAACTGTCCGCGTTGATATACTGGGCTATCCCAGATAGTTAGTATTTAACCAACCGCTTGACGGTCCTGTGGTTGGCAAACTGAAGTTCGACAAAATAAATGCCAGCCGCTAATCCGGTTAAGCTAACCTTAAACGAACCGGGGGCCTTAACGGTCTGGTTGGCTACTTGCTGACCTGATTCGTTGGTGATGCGTAACTCATAAGGGCTAAAGCACAGATCCGTTATTCGCAATTCGAATACATCTTTAACTGGATTTGGATAGACCTCAATATTAGCCCCCGTACATTCGTCGTTCTGATCAAACGAACAGGTTTGGGGCGCTAATCCATCGAAATAGTGCTGCATGAAGTTAGGTAAGGTACCGAAATTACCTACCATTCCCCTACCCAATTCGGCTACCTGTAACTGAACATCACAGCCAAAACCTGGTTCATTAGGCTGGTTGATAATTAAAAAATGGCGACCCGAAGTGAGGCTTGATGAACTGGCATTGGCATTAGCGGTCGCATAAATTCGACCATCAGGACCGATTTGTAGCTGTGCGGCCACAAAATCGCCTTGGGTTTGTGCGCTGGCCGAGGAAAAATTGGAGTACGGATTTTGGTACAACACACTCTTCCCTGACGCTTTGATGGCATCCACTGAGCCCGCTCGTAGATCATACTGCCGAACTAGTTCAGGCTTGTCCTCAGTGACCACCGCCCTGGTTCGGGTCGTGACATAGAGCTTCGAGTTATCAGGGGAGAAGGACAGACCGTATTGCAGGCGAAGATCCCCTAAGTTCACATCGTTCGTCAGTTGACCCGTCGTGGCGTCAAAGTCAAACAACTCAAACGGATGGGCCTGACTACTCAATGTTGTACACGCTAGCTTCTGTCCATCAGGGGAAGCCTTGATCTGACCCACTTCATTTTTTTGAATCACCGAGCCAATGTGGCTGGTATCGGCCCGGCCAATACCGGCTGAGGTGATGGGATAAACCAAAAACGCATCACTTTCGGCTAGATGCGTTAGCAGCCAGTAATCGCGGCCGTTCTGATGGCGAATGGCGGTTAGCCGATTGGCAAAGCCCTCTTGGCAATTTTTCTGACTGGTTACCACATCCCCGTCGCCTTCCTGAAGACGCATGTCAATGATAGAGTAGTTTAATCGGGAATGATTGGCGTAGCCAGCGTCCAGGGAATCATTGCCCGAAAGCCGGAATAAATAATAGCGGAATGGTTGTCCAGGGACGGGCACGATCAACGCGATTTGTGGGGAGGTGTCCTCCCCTTCAAATTTGGCCGCAAACGCTCCATTGGGCATTACCCGGTGGTTTTTATCCCAGACCTGATAGCTGTTGGTATAAAACAGTAACTGTCCGGTGAGAGGCTCGGACATTACGGCTGGCGAGACATAGCTCAGGGTCATCTGACTGTTATCGAGGGCTACCGGCTGGCAATCAGTGCTAAACTCAAGTCCGGCATAATCACCGAAGTACCAGGTATTGGCTTCTTTCTGAGCCAATGTGAGATGCGTACTTAAGCTTACCAGCAGTAGAGTCAGCGCCAATTTCAGACTAGGCATGTTGTGATGAGTAGAAGGATCTTTGAAAACAGTAAAACAACCCAGCGCTCTACCAACCGTCACTAGGTATTATCCCCCGTTTAATAGACCAGTGATAACTTTTATAACCGCCAAAGTGCTTAATTGAAGGGACAAGTCATTTCGTTAGAACAAAGCCGATTTCATTATTGGTATGCACTACGCTAATATGAATGCGATCACATGCATTGCTAACTACATAATAGTACTCGGCGCTAGAGCTGGCATTCGTACCATCTTTGAACGTTCGGTACACCACAAATAAGGGCTGGGTATAATCCGAAAAAGGGCTATTTACGAGTGGCTTGTACGTTTTGCTTCGAATCGAACCACTACTCAACTCGTTGGCAAATAAAGTATCGGGGTCAACGATATTGCCTTTGCGATCGAAGGTTACCGTGCCTTTTTGGCCGCCCCTGCCGATCCCACCGGTAGCCAGAGTAGACTCAAAATGCCATGTGCCGACGATATTTTGGTCAATAGCAGGTGGTTGGCAGCCACTGGTTGGTATAGAATGGTCCGGTAGCGTTAGGGGATTTAATTCTTCCTTACAGCCAGTCAAACCCGTAAGAAGTAGCAAACGAAGTAGCGTTGTTTTCACTTACAGCATGTTTATTGCCATAACGTCTAAACCATGGTTAGTGTATAATCCCATTAGCTTTTGCCAAAACAAGGCCAAAAGGTTCCCACCAGATAGATTCAAAAAATGTCAACAGACTCTTGCCACAGGCACTGATTTTATATTAAGGGACTGAAGTGAGACAAGAAGCGTTAAGTCCGTCGGAAGCATACTTGAAATGATTCTATTGCTACGGACATTTCTCAAACTCTCTATGTTGGCTGTCTGGCATTGCGATTGTGAAATTTGTTTGGCTAATCGAGACAATAGGAAAACGCTCATCTTGAATGGGTATCAGACCATTTGTGATACCAGCATAGCGAATGACAAGAATATCCTTCTCGATCCAATATCGATAAGGTTGACTTTGCGCTAGCTGACACACTTTTAAACTGTCTTCAACTCTATTCATATACTCCTTTTCAAAAGTCCAGCGACTATAAGTCTTTCCACTTGAAGATGGAGCATTCCAGGTGCCGATTAACTGATTCGGCTCAACTGACAAGCTTTGTTTGTCATGGCAACCTGCCATGATCAATAGAAGTATCCACGCAACTTTTCTCATATTCACTTCATAAATGTGGTAACACCTTCATAACATGAAGACCGTTTTCACCCACAAAGCGTTGGAATTGAATTGGTGTATAAGTGCTGTGGCTACGGCCCGCCGCTGCGGTTGAAAAAGTTAAAAAGTGGTTCGAATTTTTCGATTCACCTCCCAACGCTTAGAAGTAGAATTTCTTAATTAAACAGCAGGTCTCCAGTCAAATGTAGCAGGACCACTTCTTAAATGAGCATTTAATTGGACAGCTTGTCTCAGTAAGAGTCAGCTACTTTCCGTAGCATACGGGCAACACAGGGCTAGTAAAAGGACAATGCTTGAATTAATTAACCTCTTGTCCTTTTACTAGCCCTCTTGGTTTGACTTTAACCTTGGCTAACCAGCTAGAAGCTGCTTGTTCACTTTGTAAAGCTAAACGTATTGATCCGCAACTCACGCTCGAGGGCATTCACCTTACTGGACGTTGTTTTCTCTTCGTAAGCAATCTGTTTAACCACTTGGCCCTGGGCATCAAATTCGTAGCTGTAGACAATTACGCTCTTGTCGGGCATGACCGCTGGCATATTGAAGGCTGATTGTTCAACCCGGGTTAATTTGGTAACCAGGTTCCGGCTGGGACGACCCTCTTCAACAACGTAAGGATTGGGTAAGCTTGGCTTGGTCAAGTCATATTCGTAAGTCGTTGTGGTCGTACCATTCTGACCACCACCCAACACTTCTTTGACGATATTACCATCAACAATGGTCCGTCCTTGGCTCAAGAGTCGGCCATCCGAGTCATAGGTACCACTGGCCAGATAGCCTTGCTGATTCAGGGGATATATGGATGGAGTTCTGGGAGATAGATTCAGGTAAGTCTTTAGTAGCTGATTGTTGGTATAGGCATACTCCCATTCGCCGTTGTAGGAGTAGGTGTCGTCAGGACGATCCGGATTGATTGCCTTGCGGTTAATCAGTCGTTTTTGATCGTCGTAGCGGAAGAGGTCCTCACTACGGCCTGCTTGTTTAAACAAGGTATTCTGATAGGTGATGGTTGGATTGGGAAGGTAGACATTGGCTGGTTCAAAGTAGTAGGTAGTGGCTACTTTAGTTAGGAGGTAAGCTGGCTCATCGGGCGTTACGGCCGCGTTAGGTGTACAGGCGGCTAGGCCTGATAGACAACCAGAAATGAGTAATAGGCGGAGCCTGGTTAAGGTGAAGAGGTGAGTAGTCATGTGCATCGAAAAGCGAATGTGAGTTAAAAGGAGATTATTTTTGGAATTTTAAAATTATAACAAATTGATTAATTCAAGATTTGCAAGTGAGCCGAGTAATAGACAACATTTTCAAATTATTTGCGGTGGAAAATCGATCTCAATAAGCTTAAAAGTAGACTAGTTCAGACTTTTTTAACAGCCACTACCATTATGATAATCTGAAGAGAAAATCACCTTAGTTTTTCTTTACGATGATTTTAATCGTGTGCTGCTTACCGGGAAATAGATGGCCATCATAGTGGTAACCGGGTGGAAAGTTGATCATCGCCTCTGGAATGGCTGCTTGGACCGTATCGACGGAATAGTACTGCCCCTGGATTTTATAGCTGAAGGCCCATTGCAGTTCATAGCCTAAACCACCTAGTCCCCCGGATTTGAATAAGCCTTGGTAGGAAAAAGCCCCGTTCTGATCCGTGTAAATATCTTGACGAGATACTTGATTGGAAACGCCAAAGCCTGTCCCTTTTTTGGCGACAATCGTTAGGGGGTAATCCTGGACGGGTTCTCCCGTGTTGAGCAGAACCGTTCCTGTTACGGACGTTTCTTTATCAACAGCCGTAAAGCCACAGCTTAAACAACCGGTGAGTAAGGCCACTAGAAGGCTATACCTCACTGCTTTTATCGTTTTCATCGCCTGAAGACCAGAAAAGGGTTTAACCGTTGGAAATGTGTTGTATACGTGGAGTGGTTGTTTCAAGAGCCGATACCCGAGTCTGATAACTCCTAGAGCTAACCATTTTTAGCCATTTTGCCTCCAGAAATTAGCTACCTAACTAGGCACCTTTGTTTCAATTTAGACTTTTGCCATAGCCATATGTGTTATAAAACGACTCTGTGAAAAGTGTCTAATTAGGGTTTGTATTCCACTAAAGTTCGTCGGTCGCTCAGATTGTCAACAATCTGGCTACAACTACTTGTAGATTGATCTAAAGCCAAACCATTACAGAAAATCGATCCATCACAGTGATAAAGGGCCAGATTGGAACCATTGATGTAACGAGCGCACCTATAAACTGCGTAGACGGTTTGTCCCTGATGCGTACCCTGTACGATACTGGAGCCCGTGCCATCATCTCGGTTTAATTTCTTCAACCAAGTTAAGTCTTGTAAGGGATTATTTACCCCACAATTATTCGGGATAAATTCTGCTTGATGACAAGAAGCAACTAGCAGTATCAGCACAAGCCATTTCATACCATTACTATTTGGTAATTAGACGCCTTAATTAAGCATAGGGTTGGAACGTATACGCTTGAAGTTGTATAACCAATAGTAAAGCCTCGATTTCTAAGTAAAGAGGAAAAAGGTTAATGCCAATTCATAGGGTATAGCCGTAACGTTTCCAGTGATACCAGATTTTTGATCTATGAAGGATGTATGAGTACCTCCGCTGATATACTTAATTGCAACTACCAAAGTGGGCTACATGTCAAATAGCCCGCTTTAAGTCAACCGAAAAGGTGTAAATCTGCGTTAGAATGGCCTTATTGACCAACTGAAACCATGCGTTTTCATTAGATTACAAGGCAAATCAAAATGAACGTTTGTGCTTGTCTATCAACGTTTTATATTCCTATTTAATAGGTGGCCCGCTTGGGCATTTGCAACCCTGATTCGGCTTTTAAGGGCAAGCCGTTTCTGAGATACCGGTAATCGTAATAAAGGCCCCTTGGTTACAAAGTATGTACTCTTTTTGAGGATACCCCCCGTCTTTATAGGTAAAATAAAGCGAAGAATCAGTACCCTTAAACCGAGCGAGTACAGTGGGTAAGGTGCCCTTAAAGACCGTTGAATCAAGACTAGCTAATACACAATTTTGATAATCTTTGGTAGATCCCTTCCAAGATTTGCCTATTGGAGCCTTATCCAAAAGCTGAATGATTACCCCTTCACAAGATATACCTAGATACTTCCCCTTGACGCAGGCTACATTTACCTCATTAGCCTTTCCACAGTGAAAAGCCGTAAAAGTGAAAAGCAGTACTACAACCATTGACGATTTCATAAAATAGCTATCAAGTTGATGCCCTAGTAGAGTCTATATCAGACTGATTCGTTGCAAACTTAGTTCGATTCGGAACCTGTTGGGGTCATATTGTCCTGATCCCCTAAATGTGAGCCAGTGAAAAATAGAGTAAAAAACTTAAATTTCACTGGTAATTGGAAAGGGAATGAAAGCAGGACGATTTAGTGAATCGCAGATCGTGGCGATTCTTAAGCAACAGGACAGCGGCCAAACGGTCGCCCAAATCACGCGGGAACATGGCGTGAGCGAAGCTACTTTTTATAACTGGAAAGCTAAGTACGGCGGCATGCAGGTCTCGGAAGTGAAGCGGCTCAAGGATCTTGAGGAAGAAAATAGGCGCTTGAAGAAGATGTACGCTGAGTTGAGTTTGCAACACGAGATTACGAAGGAAGCTCTCCAAAAAAAGTGGTAGGG
>NZ_FOLQ01000057.1 GCF_900112365.1 Spirosoma endophyticum
AGACCAAAACGAGCTAGAACCCATTTTCGTCTATAAAGCCAGCGTAAATATCCGTTCAGACCTGAGCCTTATTTTATGAACAACAAGAAACGCCCAGTTATCTGAGACAATATATGAAGCCTTCTTCGTCTCAAGAGGGAGCCTATTTATAAGACAGTGATTTTTGACTACCTGTCCAGTGAGACCGTATGCGATGGCGGACTGTGCCGTCGCATACGGTCCCTCTTCTCCAAGCCCATGATAACGGCAACTATGCCTTTACTTTTGTTGCGATAAAGTTGCCAATAACTCGTCCAGGTTTTTCAGTGTCATCGCCGTTCCTTCCTTGAAGCCCATTTCAAGCATCTTCTCTAACCGGACAAGCGATTCATTATAAATACTGATTCGTACGGTTGTTTTTCCGTTTTGCTCGCTGAACGTTAAATCCCACTCAGAACCGGGCAATTCTGGGTTTTCATCTTTGTCGGCAAAAGCATTCCACAAGTTGAAATTGGTCTTCGGACTAATGGAGGTGTATTTTTGAATTGACCAATGCTCTTCTCCTTCAGGGCTTACCATCGCATAAAACCGTCGACCGCCCACTTCAAAATCCATAAATTTTGTTTTTGACGTCCAAGGTTTGGGTGCCCACCATTGATCAAGAATTTCCGGCTTCGTGTAAGCATCCCATACCAACGAAAGGTTGGCATCAAACTCTCGGGAGAAGGTTACTGTTTTTGTTGTTTTGTCAACGGTGAAATCGTTCATTTTTGTTGTTTTTTGAGGGTTGATAATACGTCGTCAAGTTGATTAAAACGCGTTTCCCAAATTTTCCTGAATTGGTTTACCCACTGATCAACTTCTTTTATTTTTTCAACTTCCAGGGAGTAGTAGATCTCCCGGCCTTGCTGTTGCGGTTTCACCAGCTCGCATTCTGTGAGTATGCGAAGGTGTTTGGAAACGGCTTGTCGGGTCGTGTTGAAGTTCTCAGCAATGGCGTTGGGTGTCATTGCCTGCAGGGCAATCAGGGTGATGATTGCCCGCCTTGTGGGGTCGGCTATTGCCTGAAAAATATCTCGTCTCATCTTATTTAACTTTTACTTTGCGAAGCCGAATGGTTGCAAATATACGTGCAACCATTCGGCTTCGCAAATTTTTCAGATTATGAGAAAATCAGTTGGAATTGTCGGCTTAGAGGGGCATCATAAAATGGCTACTGACTCGCCAATTGCCTCACAAAACGCCCGTTTCTCGAAGCAGACATATATCATCCCTGTCGTATCAAGTAGGAGGATTTTATGAGACACTGATTCTTCATTTCTGTCCTACTTTACCCCTTGCCTACGACTAGCGCATTTTCTGGCCTCGACTCAAGGTTAAACCGACTAACGAATCCTCTTTATAATTTATTCCAGTAAGCCAAATCGAATCCGTTGGGCAATGGCACTTAAGCCTACCGAGGTAGTGGGTTTGGTAATAAACTCAGCGGCGCCTAACTGGCGAGCTTGGTCTTGATCGGTGGCCGCATCGGAGGTGGTCAGGATAACAACCGGTATGGATTGATAGGGGGGTGACTGCTTGAGATGCGCCAGTACCTCAAAACCAGTCATCCCCGGCATGTTCAGATCCAGCAGGATGACATCAGGCAACAAGGGGGCTGAACCAAGGAGTTCGAATGCCTGCTGGCCACCAGCGGCCGAGTGCACTTGGGTAGAGGCCGAATCGGTCTTGAAGGCCTGTTCCATGAAAAACCGATCGTCCTCATCATCGTCAATAATGAGCACCGTGATTGTTTGCTGAAGTGTCATGTAGGCGGGCGTAAGCGCCCACTAATTGAAAGGACGAACCTACTTAATTATACGCATAAAACCCAGTTTAGCGTCTAAAGCTAATCTTTACTTAATCGCTTTCCATACCTCTAGTGGCTGTTGCAAAAGTCGATGGCCTACTGGTTGAATCAATGAAGGTTCTGAAGAGCGTACTCTTTGCTTCTGAAGGCAGTCGAAAATAGTCCTTGCCAAGGGGCAGCCAATTCGCTGGTGCACGCTTGTAATAGCCACGGCCGTTAGGGTAACTCCGCTACGAAAGTGAGTAAAGCTTGAGCTAATCGTTCCGGCGATAAAATTTGCATTGGATGGTCCTTCAAAATTGCGGATCGGGGCATACTGGTAAATTCAGCTGTCTGCGGGTCTTGCACCATGACCATGCCCTGTTCATGATGAATGGCAATCGCGCCTAAGGTACCGTCTGAGCCAGCTCCCGAAAGAACAATACCGATCGCATACGCTTGTTGCGCTTTGGCTAAGGAGGTAAAGAAAATATCGACCGCCCAATTACTACGATCCTGGACTTGTCTATCCTGTAACTGTAAATACCCCTTCTCAATGGTCATCATCTTATTGATGGGTAACATATAGATGTGGTCAGGTTTTACTTCCTGGCCCTGCCTGGCCCACCAAACAGGCATAGTTGTGTGCTGGGCTAAGAGCTTGTCGGCTATACTGACATAGTCCCGATTTAGGTGAGGGACAACAATAAAGGCGATCCCAGAGTCAAGTGGTATGTGGGCAAAGAACTCGTGTAGCGGTTCCATCCCTCCAGCTGATACGCCAATAGCTGCCATGTAGAACCTATCTCCACGAAGCATACGTGAATGGAGTTTATACTCTTTTATAGGTAAGTACGACAAAATATAAGCCAAAAACAAACGCTGTCTTACCGCGGTACGTCAGCCTGTGAGCTCAATACGTGGACGTTTTTTTAAGCATTCTATAGACGCTGTGTTTCGATATAGGCCCCAGTTGTAGACTGGAAAATCCCTTACGTCCCATGGGGGAGCAATCCTTGAAGATGGGCTATTAAGTACCAACGTCTTGAGCTAGGCGGGTAGGTAAATGGTAAAGGTGGCCCCCTGACCGGGTTGGCTAGTGGCCGTAATAGCTCCCCCGTGATTAGCGACCACCTTCTCACAGATGGCCAGACCAATCCCCGTGCCCGCATACTCACTTTTACCATGTAGCCGCTGGAAGACCTGAAAAATGCGGTCTAAATACTTCTCATCAAAGCCAATGCCATTATCCTGGACATCGATTTGATGATAAGCAATGGCCCTCCGCTGGTACTTAAGGCCCTCGGGTAAGTGCTCAGCAGCCAGCCAGCTGGCCTTTACGGAAATGTGGGCACTTATCCCGGGACGACGAAACTTGAGGGCGTTAGACAACAGGTTCTGAAAGAGTTGATTCAACTGAGACGCATCGCCCATCACCGTTGGTAAAGGCTCAAGGCTGACCTGAGCCCCCGTTTCGGCAATGGTTAATTCCAAGGTGGATAAGACCTGCCTGATCACCTTGTCCAGCGACACCAACCCATTGGCTTCCCGCCGGGTGGAGATGCGCGAAAAGTCCAGTAAATCTTTAATTAGAGTAGACATCCGACTGGCCGCTACCTGCATCCGCTGGATGTAGTCCAATTCGTCACCAACCGAGTCGGTGTACCGTGTCCTCAACAGATCGCCAAACTGTTGAATCTTGCGCAGGGGCTCCTGCAAGTCATGAGAGGCCACGTAAGCGAATTGCTGCAAGTTCTCATTCGAGCGAATCAGCAAGCTGTTGGCTTCCTCCAGTTCCTCGTTTAGAACCGCATATTCTTCATTGTGGGCCTCCAGTTCTTCATTGGTGGCGCTTAATTCTTCGTTGGTAGCGGCTAACTCCTCGGTTCGTTGCTGCACCAGCTCCTCAACTTTTCTCCGCTCAGTTACCTGATGCGTGTTTTCCAGCACCCAGACGGCTATTTTTTTGACCTGGCCAGCCGAATCACTTAGGGGCATGTAGACAAAGGTGACATAAATCAGCTCTTCTTTACCATGCCGGATCAGCACCAATGGGGTCTCATTGATCGAAAACGGGACTCCTTCCCGGGCGACGCGGTCTAAAGCATCAGCAAAGTAGGGGGCGGCTTCAGCGAAGGGCACCCAATAAGGCTGACCCATCAACTGTTCATAGGACTTGCCGGCTACTTCCATGAACGCGTCATTGACCGTTTCAATCACTAAATCAGCGGCATTCAGAATACTGATCCCAATGGGTGCCCCCAATACCAGGTTCTTAAGGAGTTGTTCGCTCTCGATCAACGCTTGCTGAGCCACCACATGCTGCGTAATTTCTTGAGCAATGCCCGAGAAACGGTGCACATCACCGGCGGGACTAAAGTGGGCCTGCCCCCAAAATCGTACCCAACGCAAAGCACCCTGATCGGCTCCCTGTGTTCGGTAAGTCTCATCGAAGTGGCCACCGGATTGGGCTGTCATAGCCCATTGGATCGCGGCTAGTACCCGGGTCAGATCATCCGGATGAATGTACTGAATGGCTTCTTCGAACGGGATAGGGTTATCGTTTTCCAGCCCGACCAACGCCTGGCAGCGCTTGTCCCATAGGACTTGATTCGTCTTTGGATCTATTTCCCAGACTCCAAGTCCAGCCGATCGGAGGGCAAAATCAATATCGAGTCGTTCAGTTAACGACTTCCTGTTTAGTGAATTGGAATCACCTGTCATGAAAAGAAGAATGCAGGGTTAACCTACGAACTAACGGGATTGTCTAGCTTACAGTTTGAGGGATAGCTAAAATAGGTAAACTTTTGAAGATGGAAAGGGAACAATTCGACTCAATCATGTGCAGTTCGGTCATTTGGCACAGCTATAATAAATAGCCGTCGCATTTTGGTAGCGTATTGAGAGATTATTACATACACCTATGATATGGGGCATTCTCTGACCGTATCAGCTCTTTCAAAACAATGTTGCTTAGCTTTTCTGTCCAGTAAAAGATAGCAAGTCCACACTGTCAATACTATTAAAGAGTGAATCCTGGAAAACTCATTTTTTACCAAATGATAAATGAACCGTCCGCCACGCCCCTTATCTTTAACCAATGGAGGAATTGTTTAATTACATTCTGCAGTTTGGCAATTTGAACAAACAACAAATTGACCTCATTGCCAGCAAAGCAACGGAATTAGAACTTCGTAAAGACGACTATTTTTCTGAGGCGGGGAAAGTACCCAGATATACCGGGTTTGTTTTACAGGGCGTCTTCCGCTTTTGTTACTACAACAATAGGGGCGAAGAAATAACAAACAACTTTGTGGAAGAGAACAGCTTTGTTGTAGACTACCCAAAATTTGAATCAAATGTAGCGTCCTCAGACTATATACAGGCCGTTACAGACTGTAAATTGCTGGTTTTTAGTAGAAAGAATTGGGAAGGGCTTTTTAACACCATCGTAGACTGGGATAAGATTGTCGCTAAAATTTATCAAAAGTGTCTGCTGGAAGCAATAGATCGGAGAAGCCCATTGGTTTCAGAAGATGCTACCACTCGTTACTTGTCCTTTATTGAAAAATTCCCATCCCTTGCCAATCGCGTTCCACTGGCTTATATCGCTTCATATCTGGGAATCACCCAACAGTCGTTAAGCAGGATAAGAAGAAATATCCGGTAAAAGCGCTTTTTACCAATTGGTAAATGGTTTCCTATTTTAACTACGAACCTTTGTTTCATCAAGTTAACCAGTTGAAACATGAACAAAAAAGTAGTATTAATTACGGGAACAAACAGTGGATTTGGGTGGCTAACAGCCCATAGTGTAGCAGCTTTGGGACACAAAGTTTATGCTACCATGAGAGATACCACCGGTAAAAATGCCGATAAAGCAAAAGCCCTGGCAGGGGTAGAAAATATAACTGTTCTGGATGTTATCCTGACAGACGATGAAAGCGTTAAGCTGGCGGTTGAAAACATTATTGCAGAAGAAGGCACAATCGATGTGTTGGTCAACAATGCCGGTTTTTCGATGAATGGGGTGGCCGAGAGTTTTACTACCGCTGATGTGCAGGCTATATTTGACGTGAACGTCTTTGCTCCCTGGAGGTTCATCAAGCAGGTATTACCTGCCATGCGTAAACAGGCAGAAGGCTTAATCATTAACGTGACCAGCGGATTTGGACGGGTATCCTTCCCGTTTGCGACGGTGTATGGCGGATCTAAGTTCGGTTTGGAAGGAATAAGTGAAGGCCTGCATTACGAAGTTAAACGGTTAGGCATAGATGTAGCCATCGTAGAACCGGGTGCTTTTCCGACTGAAATGGGTCAAAAAGCCCAACCAGCCTCAGAACAATCAGTTTTTGAAGGTTATGGCGCAATCGCTGATATTCCAAACAAAATGATCAATGCGATTGGGGGGCTGATGCAAACAAAAACCCCTAATCCGCAGGCTGTTGCTGATGCAATTGTCAAACTTATTGGTCTGGAAAAAAGCAAAAGACCGTTGCGGACGGTTGTTGACCCAATAACTGGAGTATACATTGAAGCGGCAAATCAGGCCGTCGCCGAAGAGTTCAGAAAAGGGTTAACGCTGTTTGGCATGGGTGAACTGCTAGCTTGATCAAATGGTGGCCAATTAATAAAACCAGCGTTTAATGATATTGGTAAGACATTAAGTATTTGTATCACTTATCCTTCACTTTTTGCCAAATGACAAATACTGTCGTTGAGTTTAAAGGGACCTTTGCTGTGTTGTTTAACCTTAAAAATGAACGAAATGGCAAAGACAGTTTTAGTAACAGGGGCTTCATCAAGCATCGGTAAGGCAACCGCTATTTACTTAGCTCAAAAGGGGTATACCGTTTATGGCGCAGCACGCCGAGAGGATAGATTACAGGATTTAGCGAGTTACGGAGTTCAAGCCATTCCCATGGATGTTATCAATGACGAAAGTATAGTAAACGGGGTGACTGAAATTATCCGCCAAACAGGGAACATTGATATTCTGATTAATTCGGCGGGCCTTGGATCCTACGGGGCATTGGAAGATGTACCAATGGCAGAGGCCAGAAATCAGATGGAGATTAATGTGTTCGCCGTATCAAGATTAATTCAGCTAGTATTACCGGGTATGCGTAAAAATGGCTATGGTAAAATCGTCAACATTTCCTCCGTCGGAGGCAAGGTCGGTTTGCCAATGGGCAGCTGGTACCATGCCAGTAAATTTGCCGTAGAGGGCTTGAGCGATGCCCTGCGTAATGAGGTGAGGCAATTTGGCATCGATGTCATCGTGATTGAACCAGGCGGCACAAAATCGGAAATGATCGAAATCGGTGGTCAAGATCTGATGCGTGTTTCAGGAAATACCGTTTACAGTAAACTGGCAGCCACACTGGGTAAAATGTATGAAACAATGGAAAAGAATTCAGTTGAGCCGGTGGAGATCGCTAAACTCATCCAAAAGGGCATTGAACAAAAAAAACCAAAAACACGCTACATGGGTGGGGCAATGGTAAAGCCCATGTTATTTTTAAAATGGCTGTTATCCGACAAGTTGTTTGATAACATGTTGATGTCGCAAATGAAATAGATGGACCATGGAGCAAATGATCAATTATCTTTTACAGTTCGGCAATCTAAACCCAACGCAGATTGAGCTGATCAAAAGCAAAGCTACTGTCAAGACTACAAAAAAAGAGGTTTTTTATCACGAAGCAGGTCAGATTCAACGTGAAGTAATTTTTCTCACTGAAGGAATCATGCGCATCTGTTACTATAACAATAGTGGCGTTGAAATAACTAAATATTTTATAGACGAGAACCATTTTATGGCGGATGTTTACAGCTTAAACACGGGTATTCCATCCACCGAGTACGCGCAGGCTGTTACGGACTGTGCGTATGTTGTTCTGTCAAAGCGTGCCATGGAGGAGTTGTCAATGACGATAATTGGCTGGGATGCAATTATTGCCAAAGTAACAGCCAAAGGCATGGCCGACAAGGTTAATCGGATCAGCGTAATGCTGTCTGAAGATGCAACAGAGCGATATCTTAAGTTGCTGTCCGATTTCCCGAATTTGGCGAATAGAGTTCCTTTATCGTACCTAGCCTCTTATCTTGGCATTACCCAGTCGTCTCTGAGCCGGATACGCAGGAATATCCAATAGCTGCTTACTGGCGTCAATTAATTGAGCTTTATCTGAGAATTCGAAATATTCCTAGCTTACCAACTAGTTCCTGAAAAGATTAACTTATTTGTTATAGTAAAGCCATGGAGGGGCGATTTGCCGCACCTACTTTAGACAAATTGAATGCTTTAAAAATGGTACTTTTCTTAGTCAAGTTGCATATGGAATGTTATGAACTGTGTTAAAAGTCAAGGGATGGAACGTAAAATTGGCTGATAATTGGGATTAAAATCCTCGTCGAACTTCACCACCGCGAAAGCCTGGCGAAGTAGTTTATTCACCACAGCTATCAACGCCAATTTAGATGATTTTCCAGCCGCTTTCAATCGCTGATAAAACTCTCGACACTGCTTATTGTACTGAATCGCCGACCGCTCCGGCCTTTAGGTTTGAGGGCTGGTAAGAAACCAAGATTTGGGTAGCTTGCCAGATAGACAACCGAGCGGGCTTCCCTAACGTCTCCGGCTAGGTTTGCGCCCTATGGGCCGATTCAGGACCCGCTCGGTCTTTCTTACTTAACCGCTTCGGCGGTCCGACTCGAATAGAAATTAGGGATAGCAGTCCCATTAGCAAGGTAGCGAGTGATGAGTAAGCAGTCTGATTGTCTAACCCTAAAATTAAGTACTCTAATGGACATTCGCCACTGCATTGGGATTGATGTTTCGAAGAACACCGCACCGGCGGACCGGCTGGATTGGGCTGTTTATGCTGCTAAAGGTATCGTCTGGCAGACCCAATCTGAAAACTCACCAACGGCTATCCGAGCGGTGATCAAACAACTCCAGGCACTCCCTGATTTTGATCGCTCAAACTGCGTGGTGTGCATGGAGCATACGGGTCTTTACAATGCACACGCCTTGGAGGTGTTTTTTCAGGCTCAGTTACCGATCTGGCTAGAAGCTTCCCTACATATTAAACAAGCTGGTGGCCTGCAACGAGGTAAGTCAGATAGTATTGATGCTCAGCGTATTGCTGAGTATGCTTATCGCTTTCAAGACCGGACTCGGCTCTGGAAGCCAGCTCGACCAGTCATGAAAAAGCTGGCTGAATTTACTCGACTTCGTCAGCGTCTGCAAGCTATAGTCAGCCAGTTGAAAGTGCCCCTGAATGAGCAAAAACGATTTGGCGACAAAGCTCTGACAACCCAACTAGGTCAGCATTGCAGCAGCTCACTGAAGGCGTTACTGAGTGATCTAAAAGGGGTTGAAAAGGCGATCAAACAGCTTATTACTGACGATCCTACTTTGAAAGCACTCTTTGAGTTAGTGACGTCTATCCCCGGTGTTGGTCAAGTCGTGGCCACTGAATTAATCCTGGCCAGTGATGAGTTCAAAGCCATTAATAATCCCAAAAAACTAGCTTGCCATGCTGGTGTAGCTCCTTTTGAACACTCTTCGGGCAGTAGTGTGCGGGGCAAAACCCGCGTGAATCACCATGCCCGAAAATCACTTAAAACATTACTTCATATGGCGGCTATGTCGGCTCTTCAGGTATCCGGTGAATTACAGGAGTATTATCAGCGAAAGGTAGCTCAAGGTAAAAATAAGATGCTGGTCATCAATGCGTTAAGAAATAAACTCATCCATCGGGTCTATGCGGTGGTCAAGCGGGGTAAAAAATATAACAAAAATTATACGCTCACCCTTGTTTGAACCATAGAAATCGGCCCGGCAGTCGCTTCAACGACGACGTGGGCCTCTGCCGGCAAAACATTCCTCAGCCGGCGGATACCATCCGGCGAGTTGGCAAAGCTAGTTACCTTCCAGGTGTCTGAGTTGGTAGGAATTGCTACCGCCAGAGTATCCTTTGAGACCGCACGGATTTCCATGGTTTATGCAAGCGCGGGCGTATAATTTTTGTCATATGTTTGGCCCCGGTGAACTACGGAGCAAACGCGGTGAATGAGTTTGTTGCGAACTGCATTCAGAACGAGCATCTTGTTTTTGCCTTCAGTGACCTTGCGTTGGTAGTAAACCTGTAACTCGCCTTTCATTCGGATCGCTGACATAGCCCCTAAGTGAAAGAGTGATTTTAGCCGTAAACGTGCATGTTGACTCACGCGCGTTTT
>NZ_FOLQ01000032.1 GCF_900112365.1 Spirosoma endophyticum
CGCTTCCAGGAACTCCTTACTCCAACGGTAATAAATGTTAGTATTGAGCCCTTCTCGCCGACAGATCTCGGCTACTGACTGTTCGCCTTGTAAGCCTTCCAGGACAATGCGAATTTTTTCTTCCGCGGTGTACTGTCGTCTGGTTTGTCGCTGGATGTCTTTGATAATGGATAAAGCAGGTTTACGCTCGGCAGATGTGGGGGTTGGAGAAGCTGCACGTTTGCCTTTGGAAGTTTTGGTTGAATTGGACATAATCAAGGAGGTTTGAGTGAAACAATTTACTGAATTGTCTCTTCCCATTCCCAACCCTTTTGTCCACTTTTACTTGACGACGTACACCAAAAGAGGAATCACCTCCCCGCCATCCGTGTACAAACAGAAGTTTTGGCTTTAAATCGGGATTAGGCGTTAATCTGTGCAGAATCTGAAGTCGCACTTCAAAATCATCAGTCAGCCTTTCTACATTATGTTTTTTGACGAAGGCCCTAACTTCTAAAGCAAGCTCGTCTATTTCCTTTTTTTTCTCGTTTCTCGTAGCATAAGCTTCTAAAAGCCTTCTTACAACTTCGGCTGGAAGACTAAGCTCACTAATAACGCAACCTTTAAAGAATTTAACATCCCTAAAATCATCAACATTAGAACCTGTTAATTGTGCAAGATCTTCTAAAAATTCATTACGTTGCTCTTCTCCGAAGGCTGAGTAACTTCGATTCATCCTAATACTAATCTTCGTGTATGGCTGTTCCATGAGTAAAGAGTATGTAAAATTGTTTAACGATGATCATTCAACTTATGAATTAATGAGAAGCTTCAAAAATGAATTGATTAACCGGCTTTATTTTACGTTTTTGATGATAGCTTGTACCTAGTGGTCCGCTTTGGTAAAATCATTCCAATAACAACCCAGTTTGTCAGTAGTGTATTGATTCCAGGAGTAAGAAGGTGCTTAAAATGAGTATGAGCTTGTATTCTTTGGTCGTATTATCCCGATTACTACTACAGCAGAGCCAACCGATTTTTTGGGGAATCTTATAATCTGGCCGGTATACCTGTAATGTATTAACGTCTCCAAATTATAGAAATCAAACCCTAAAACTGCCCTTTGCTAAGCTTAGCGTTTGATTGCCACTAGTCACATCCATATTAAATGTTCCCTTAACTTGCTTGCTGACTATTTTGGTTATTATCCTACTGCCAATAGAGCCGCTAAAAGAACTGCCATTATATTGATCAAATCTGTTTTTCCAGAATTGTCCCCATTTACCAGTAACGTCTCAGGCTTTCCACTTGCTCTTCCTCTGGTAGTAACGGTAATTGTAGAACTATTCTCCCCACTGCCTCCGAAAGAAAAAAATGGCTGAGACGCTGCTACACCAGAATTGATAGCCCGAGAATTGGTAGCGTCAAAATTATAAACAACGCCATCAACTGTCACCTGAATAAAATACGCTGTTGGTGGATTGATGCCCGGGATAACGCTTGTGTCTGTAGAATTCTTTTTACAACTGTTAAAGAGAATAGAGACACAGAAAAGCAAAACTAAAATTTACGTACTGGTATAGATTTATGTGTTGAACCTACCTTTATACCTCATGGATAGCTAATGTAATAGATCCCTTATCCAAAATTATAAAACGATGCCTCTGGAATGAAAAGGGTTTTCCCCTACCCTATGGCCTCCTGATTAGAAAGCCTGTTTCCAGCTGATGGCAGGTTTTTTTGATTAAGAAGCCAAGCGTACCTATAAATTAGCAACAACCTGATCTTTAGTTGTGATCAAAAGGATGAACTATCTATTGATCCAGCTTAATACCATCTTCTATTAGCGAAGTAATGTAAAAATACCACGCTGGTGACGGATGGAGCCTCCGATAAATTCAACTTGCGCCTCATAGACGTAATTATCTGCTGGTAATCGCTGACCATTATATGATCCGTCCCAACCTTCGGTCTGTAGGTTGGGCTGTAAATTAGCGGCCTCGTAAACCAGTACGCCCCATCGGTCATATATATGCATTTCATGAATTTTGATTAGGTTGTGACCATACATATTGAAGCGGTCACTGACATTGTCCGCATTGGGCGTGAATACATTGGCCACATACACGGTACATGTATCTACCAATAAGGCATTCTGTTTGATAAGGGAGTCGGCACAGGTGCCGTTATTGCTCGTCCATAGTTTTATGTCATAGTGGCCCTGAGTAAGTTTTATTTGCGGATTTTGGGATGTTGAGATGAGTTTGTCATTCGCATACCATTTCCACTCCGATGCATGTTGTGATTGATCCTGTAACCAAACCAGCGTATCGGAACAAACAACACCGTTATTGGCTACTGAAAAAGCGGATTGACTACCGACTCTGATCTCGATCGGATGCGTAACAACGTTAGTACAGGCGATTGGAAACCCAACAATCGTCATCTTAATGAGATAGGTCTGTCCATTCGTCGTATACGTATGCATTGGCGAATAGAACGTTGAATCAATCGAAGTCCCATCACCAAAATTCCACTGAAAGCGTAAACGCGTATCTGATGTATTGGTCAACGCGACCGGCTGACTGACGCAGTTAAGCACCGGAACCTTAAAATCACCGGTTGGTATAGGGCCGGTAGTAATGAATTGTTCCCGGCTTGCAAAACCGCCACATTCCGGATAGGCCGTCATTTTAATTTTATAGCTAGTTTCGGATCGGTTAAACTGATCGTAGCTAACCGTTTTGCCTTCCAGCAGGTGACCATCGATTTCCCATTTGACAAGGCTGGCTACCGGCGTCGAGGCATCCGTGAAGGTTACTTTATCACCGGGGCAGATCGGGTTCTTGCTAATGGTGAAACCCGGCGTAATTTCGCTGGGGAAAACGGTTATTTGCGTGGAGTCACTGTCGGGGCCGCAGTCACTGGCCACGGTTAGCCGGACGGTGTAGACTTGCTTTGTTGGGGGCGATAGATAGGTATGACGCATCACGGCCGCTGTACTGCTGACCGGCGGAGAATTGTCGCCAAAATCCCATGTTACGTTTCCTGTATAGCCGCTGGATCGGTTCGTAAACGTTATAGTCGTAGGCGGACAGCGAACGATTGTCGAATCGACGCCAAGTTCGGCTCTGGCCCGCGGGAGTACGGTGATAATCTGCGTCGTTTTTGGAATACTTCCGCACGCGTTGCTTCCGCCAAATGTAACGGTAAATGATTGGGGCTGGCGGCCCTGGTTTACATACGTTTGTTGACCAGGCTGAAAAGCCGTACTGGTGATCGAATTGCCGAAGTCCCAGTTATACGTCACGCCCGGTTGGGCATTGCCACTCATCGAAAAGGAGACGGATAGCGGTGAGCAGCCGCTCGATACGCTGGTGGTAAAGCTACCGTTAACGGGTGGAGCGGTAATAGTCACTTCCTGCGTGACCGTACTGGAGCAACTGCCAGCCGAACTGATTAGGGTTATCCGGACTAAGCCTGCCGGCAGTTGAAGCGACGGCTCGCGGTCAGTCGACACCGGATTATTATTGACCAGCCACTGGAAGGATGTCGATCCGATCGAGGTATTGACCATTTTTATAGCTGTACTGCTGCAGCCACTGGAGACGCTGAAGCTGGCGTTGGGCTGGCCAATTAGGACGGTGGCCGTCGCGCTCGCGCTACAGCCGCCGCTAGTCGCAACGGTGTAGTTGACCCGTAGTTGGGTAGCCCTAAGCCCGGTCAGGGTAAGAATGTTGCCTGCAAGGCAATTGACGCAGTCGGTGGTAGTCCACTGACCGCCGGCGGGACTTCCTTCCAGTGTAACAGTAGCTTGTCCCGAACAGACATTTACACTCTGAACGGTTGGCTGAATACCCTGTACTTCGACCGTTACGGTATCCATTACCGCGCAGGCGCCGGTTCCTCGCTGATACATAAGTTTGAAGCGTCCGGGCGCTCGGGGATTGAAAAAATCCCGGCCACCCTGCCGGTTAATCTCCGCGTTGTTTGTGCCTGACCAGGTGCCGCCCGCCCCATCGGCAGTGAGTAATAAAGGGCTGCCGTTAACACACAGAATCGTCGGGCGGGCAGGACTGGTAATTCGCACGGGCGCGGCAGGAGCTACCAAGAATGTATCGCGTACTGTTTGGTTACCACACGTGTTATTCAATGTAACGGCCACGATATAAGGGGCTGATGATACCGCAAGGGGCTGCGGCAAATTAGGGGAAAAAACACTCCCATTCAACGTATACACCGCTCCGGCAATCGGTGCCTTGACCACATAGTTGAAGGCCTGGCAAGTATCCGGTTGAGACGTCAACTGCGGGCTGGGAAGATCAACAACTTTATGGGTGCAAACCATGGGCTGTGAAGTGCCACAGGTATTGCGTGCCGTAAGGGTAACGATGTACGTGCCTGAACGGCTAAACTGAATCTGCGGTTTGGGTGAAGTGGCGCTTGTACCATTGATAAAGCGATAGGTGGATGGGCTAACCTGCCAGGAATAGCTCGTCGCATCGAGCGAAATGGTTGCATCCATCGTTAACGTGCCACCGTTTGAGAGGCACACCACGGTATCTGTTACGTTGACCGGATTGACGGAGTAGCCACTGAATTGATACTTGGCCCCGGGGATTTTCTTTACTGGGACGCGCTGTTCAGTGGTTACAGAACCACAACTGTTAGTCGCCGTCAGTTTGACATTGTAGGAAGTCGCCGTTGCTGAAAATGTTTTGCTGGGGCTGGCCACCGTGGCAGTAGACCCATCGCCAAAATCCCATAACCAGGTCACGTCGGTGGTACTCGGACAGGTGTTATTCTGGAGCGTCGCGGGGCGGCCTTCGCAGACGTCGGCTAAAAATTGAGGGCGGGGTTTTATCTTAAATATTAAATACCCTCCATTATTATCGTTGTTCGGGCAGTTCGTTGTAATACCAAATCGGAACCGTTTGATGCCCCCTGCCTCACATCGCTTAGTAAATGTGCGCAGGTCGTAAACGTGCTTAATTAACAGCGGTCCCGGTTTGTTGATTTTTTCAACGGTTCCATCGTCCCAATCGAACTCGAAACTGGTAAAGGCGCAGGGACCTGGTTTAATTTCGAAACACATTTCATATAGGGAATCGGCTTCGGTTATACACCGCTCGAGGCCACCCGAACAGGCCGACACGGTCACGTTTTGCGCATGAAGAGTGATGGCTAAAAAAAACAGCGAAGTTACCCAGATGGCCCGACGCGTCAGTACGTTCATAGGTACAGAAGTTAGGTTGAAGTTGACCCAAATTGAATCAATCAGGTGGCTAATTATTGGCTATTACCAGGATTAACGTGGGCATCGCATCTGACTTTTAGCACTTTTTCGCTTTTGTCGATTACCCAGATCGACACAGCCAGCCACCCAGCCCAGATTGATGTAGCTCAGTGTAATCTCAAACGTATTACCAGTATATCCAGCTAGTTTAGAGGTGGTTACGTCGTAACTGAAATTAAAGGAGAGATTATTGTTCTGCAGGCCAATCAAGCCAATAAGTGCATCCTGGGTGACTTGATTTAGCGATTTTGACAATGGAATACCCCGGTAAAATAGCCCCAGTACGAGTGAATACGTGGGGGACGAATCGGCCGTGGTAGTTTTAGGCGAGTAATAAGTAAGGTACGTCCCAAGGTCTAGCTGACGCAAGCTACTTTGCATGCGAAAATTTGCGACCGGAGTCAGCTCCCAACCGTTCATTTTCAATTGCGAGCCCACGTGTATATTGATGCGCATTGGTAGCCGGTAGGATTGGGTAGACCCAACATTAATAGTTGGCTGATTCAGGTGATAGACCGATACGCCGATCCAGTCTTTATTCTTACCCAGGCCCGAATAGTCAAAATCAATCAATCCACCCAGCCCAGCATCAAAGTAAACTGTAGAGAGGGAAGCGGTCGTTAATGGGTCGTTCGATTGTGGGGAGACGCCAGTCGGCGTTAACTGATCGACAAAAACACCTCTCCCTAGTTGATAGCTCCGTTGCCCCCCCCCTATGTAGGCCCCAATCCGCACCGAATACGTTTCGGCTTTGATAACTGGCGGTACCAGAACGACTCCGCCCGTAAGTGTTTTTACCTCTGAGCTTTGCTGGTCGTTCATAAGAATTATCCCGCTTCCCATCCTTATTTTACCGCACTCATAAGACGCATCGGCCGAAGCGGAAAACGTATTGAACGATCCCGCATCCCGCCACTGATTGCGATAACTGACATTGGCCCGCGTACCTTCCGTATAGCCCGCGTAGGCGGGATTGAGATAGAGCGGGGCGGAATAATATTGGGAGAATTGAGGATCCTGACCCCACGTTTGCGAAAGCGTTATACTTACAAACCAACACGTTAAAATCACACGCATAAAGGGGGAGTTCTAGGGTAATAGTTTAGGCGTTTCAACCAGTAACGTCAGCCGTGTCAAGGATTTAGGTCGACACGCTTGCTCGTATGCACTTTTGTTAAGTACTAGGCTATACTGTTATCAGCGCTGCCGTTTCAACGATACCAGCAGGGAGCATCCCCCGTTATTCTGTATCTTTTTGGTAGGCAACCAGCCCGAATCGTCCTGCAGTTGCTGGGCATCGAAGGAATCGATTCGCACGGTACCACTGTTGGTAAATAACACGACGATTTCCCCCGCTAACCGGTTGTCTTTGGAATAATATTTACCTTTCAGCGTGGCGGTAAAGGGGCCGCCACCTCCCTCGTAGTCCATTCCATCACCACTCGTTTCGAATGGCTGATCATTTTGGTCAGCCGTTTCCGGTATATCGATCTTAACCGTTAAGCGAGCCGGTTCACTGGTGCGTCCCTGACAAGCCATACTCAATTCCCAGTTGTCAGCTACCTTTGTAATAAATCGTAATACTACAATTCCCTCGTTACTGGCTGGGTACTGTTTTTTTATGCAGTCAACGTCCGTGCCCTTCGATTCCTTCGAACAATCCATTCGCATGGCCACCGGTCCGCCCTGGCTGCTTTCATTGCGCTCGCAGTGTTTATCATCCCGTCCGAATGAATTCAGTATAGCCGTGGCTTTTTCGCCCACATTGCCATAGGCAATACCGGCATGATGAATCTGACCCGATGCTTTGTTCTTGAAAAAGACGAGATCGCCCGTCTGGAGATCATCGTAACTCAGTTTGCCATATTCATACGCTTTGACATCCACTTTATCGTATTTATCACCAGCAGCCTTTAAAGCGGCCTGCCACACTTTTATATTCGCTAAACCAGATGCCGTAAGACGGGGCAGGTTTAACATCGCTTTTTTAGCAACCCAGATCATTAAACCCGAACAGTCCAGTCCATGAAAATTGCTCTCCAGATGACAAATAGAGCTTTTACTTTGGCGAAGTGGCTTTTTAGTATCCGTCGGATCACTTCCACCCATTTTGTACCATATGCCCAGTTGTTCGCGCGTTACACCGTTCGTTCGCTGTATGGATACATCCGTAAATTTGGTTTGTTTGTTGGTTATTATCGCCCCCTCTGCCAACATGTACCCGATAAGTAAATTTTTACGGTTCTGAGGCCCCGCATCGGTCAATACCCGGGCCCGATCTGTTTCAGTGCCCATGCGTCCACCCTTGGGTAAGACCGAGGGATCGTTCTTTTCCATGAACTCCTTCACCGTTTGTCCGTTTGGAAGTAGGATCTTATCCAACTTCATGGTCTCCGTTGGCAGCGCGTCCATCCACTCTTCCAGGTCGGGGGTGATATTGTCCGTCCGCTGCTCGAAAGGAATTGAAACTTCGTGCTCGAAGGTACAACTATGCAACAGGACCAACCAGAGGCACAGGACGTAACCGGTTATTTTAGTGCTATTTTTTTTCATCACTTCATCGAGACTTGGTGATTAATTCAGTTTATAGGCTAGTCCTAATCGGACCCCTGCGTAGCTGGCCTGACTGACGCCATACCAGTATGCCCAGTGACCACGGATAGCCGCTGTTTGGTAAAATGAACTCAGCGTTATCGGAATACGCCCCGTACGATTGAAGGTAAATCCCACTTCGATGCCGTAGCTGAAGTGCCATTGGTCAATTTGATAGGCTGTTTCTTCATTGTCCACCGTTAGTAGCATATGAGAAATACCCAACTGGGGCGCCACATACAATGATTTTAGTACGTACAAACGAGGCACCAGTTGGAGCGGAATCAATTGTAGGGTCGAACCAAGTTTAAATTCGGATGAACCACTGGTGGCGTCGAGGTAGTTGATATGTGATGACCACTGATGAAAAGCGCCCTGCACCCCTACTGACAGTCGAGAACTGAGGGAAAGATCTACTGAGACAAATCCTCCGCTGCTGAACGAAAAACCATAACCCACTTTTGGATCGATCCAAATAGGTTTTATTAGCATTTTTGCGCTGGTAGCTCCTACACTGATGGATACAAAACGGTAATCACTTTTCTGCTTACCCGGCCTTAGGAGTTTATTTGGCTGCTTAGCAGACACGGCTCCCCGGGCTTCCCCGCTCGAGGCCGGCATCGTTGGTGGCTTGGCCTGACTATAGGGTATATACGTTTCTCCATATAGTTCTTTTAGGCCATCGATGGCTGTAACCTGCAACTCGACACGTGTATTCAGTGCCTGGGAATGAGAAATTACTTCTGACTCGCCCCGCCCTTCGACAGTAAGTTGCCGGCTGTTTATGCCATTGGCTAAAAAGAAGTTTAATAGGGCCGTAGCACGCCGATCAGTCAAGGCCTTATTTGCAACGGCTTTGCCTATCGTGTCGGTATGAATGGTTAGCTTTAGCTGAACGTTGGCCCTGCTTTTCAGTAGCGTGATCAATAAAAAAGACTGTCGACGCCCCTCAGTCGTGAGCGTTACCTGACCACGTTGAAATGTCAGGTCGTACCGACTGGTTTTAGCATGCAGTAAATTGGCATATGCACCTTGCCGAAAGGCTTTGTCAAAATCGGCATAGGCAATCGTTTTAAGCTGTCCGCGTTGTGAAACCGGCTTTATCAATACCCGCAGTGAATCTGCGTAATGCAGTTCACGAAGACGTAAGGTGGGTAATGAATCCTGGTGGTTTGTATTCAGGTTGGTAAAATGAACGAGTCGACTCGTTGCCGATTCGATGCGGCAGCTAATCGATACACTATCGGTCGTCAGTATATGATCCTGACCCAGGGTATTAAAAGGCAGCGTGAAGCTAAAAAGTAACATTATGGCTGAGCGCATCATACAGGTAGAGTAGATTTAGCCAGAGAGAGAAGCGGCTCCCTGGTCAATCCGAGTCGGATTGACCAGGCATTGCCTGAAACTAAAGGGTATAGTTTACGGTAGGGCGATGATTCGTCGGTTACTGCCCACCAAAAAAATAAGTGATTGACAGGCCAACCGTACTATTCTTCAGCTTGATCAATGAACTAGGATTAATATTGGCTAAACCCGCATTGTAAAACAGATTGAGCAACAATTTCTTTTCAGTCAGTTCATAGCCTCCCGACAATTTTAAGCCTGCATCAAAGCCTTTCACTTCCTTTCCCACTGCAATTGGCTCATCGTCATCTGTACCCCCCATCAAAAATCCGAAGTAGGGACCAATGCCCCCTACGAGCTTACCGGAACCAATCTCATGTTTGTATATGGCCTGAACCGGGACTTCCAGGTAGGTCAGGCTCGTCTTATAGGCGTCGAAACCATCCCTATAATTTCCCCCCTTGAAGCTGAGCATCAAACCAGGCTGGATATACAGTTTTTCATTGACAGCATACTCGACAACTCCACCAATATGAATGCCCAGTAGACCACTAGTGCTTAAACGGACACCCGATGCACTGGCATGCAGTTGTGACGATTGAAAACCACCCATTACGCCGAAACGAAGTTGGGCCTGGGCCGACAGGCCAATACAGATTAATGAGGTGGTTAGAAGTAATCTTTTTTTCATGGGTTCGATTGGTTTTAGTTAGTAAAGTATGGGAACAGCTAATCCACCGTGAAGCGTTACTTGGTATTGTTCCGCAATGAGAAATCATAGATTTTCAGTGATGAACTGAACTCGCTGCCTTTATTATAGAGGAAAGCATATTCACCGGCGGCGACGTCCTGCTCGAAGTAGACTTTATAGAGCGTATTGCTGATTTTTTTGAACCGGAATGGCACCGCTCCCGTGCTGAAGCCCGATTCGCTGGTATACGCCGATTGCCGACCAATTATCACTTCTCGTCCGCGTCCGCTCACTTTGGCCCGGATCAGCACAAAATCGTTTGGGCTGGCAACCCCATCGAAGATCGACTCAGCTACATCGTTCATCGTTTTCCGGTTAACCCCACTGAAGACCAGGTAAAACACCGGCCGATTGTCTTCGACCACCATGTTGGCCGATTTGTTGGCTAGCCCTACGCGCTGGGTGGTACCGGGTATTCCCCCGGTATATTGGTTGATAACCGCTTCCCCTACGCTTCCTGTCTTTGTTTGATTGGTGGTGGTTGGCTCTACTTGTAAATACTGAGGTTTAGGCGTTTTGTATTCCTCGTAATAAATACCAGGTTCGGCGAATCGGCTGCGTACGGCGGTGGGGAGCGTTTCAGGATGCGGAGCCAGCACACCGGCAATCAGGTTAGGGTTAGTACTCTGTTGCTGCGCTCTTTTGGGTACCATCATTACCTTCACAAGCTGATCGGGTACTTTGGCGGCTTTAAGCGCGACAATATCGTCGGTTGAGAGGTTGAAGCTCGTCTCGCTATACTGAATCTTTTTGGTAATGATTTCCCGAGACACTTTACCTGTGTACAAATCAATGACGTCCTGGTTCCGTAGGGTAGGCAAGGGGGAAGAAGCCAGCATCATGGCATCAAGAATGGGATCAGGTACGGTAGCTTGCTTGAGTTCGACCAGGCCATTGGTTGACATATTGAATTGCGAGGCGCTGGCCTTGATCTTATCCAGAATTAGATCGCGGGCAACTTTAGCCCTGACCAGCGTTATAATGCTTTGATTGTTTAAAACTTCCTGTGCATAGAGGATCGAATCAATCCCAAGTAGCATACCGACTAAAAAGTAAATCGATTTTTTCATAACTATCCTATCGGCTTATTTCTAAAATTTTGATTTGAACAACGACTGTAACTGGTACCTTTTACGTGGTGTGATAAAAACGGAAAGCACTTCAAAACGGAAATTCAATTGGTTTTTAAACTGGTTTTACTCGCTTAAGTCATCATTGTTATCGGTTAGCTTTTTACCCGGCACTTCGATCCCTTCATTTGTTGGGCCAGGGTGATTCTGGGATGTACCTGGGCAGCTTCCAGAATGGTTTTTAACAGCCACTTTTTCCCAGGCCTTGTTTCCCATTGACCGACTAGTGCCGTGAGTTTAGACGCTACTGACAAAAAGTGCTCAAACGATGGCAGGAGCCGCGCGGGGCAATCTTTTTTAGTCCCACTGTTCGAGGCCGATTTGAGGCGTTTTCTAAGCGAGAGAGAACTGACCACCCTGCATGAAACTAGTGTGCCAGTTGGTCGTTATGAATTTGTCCTACCATATGCTATTATCTTTGTTTGGAAATGGATTCGGGGTCAACAGCTGAGTTAGCTGGTATGTCATTGGTGATTTGACACTGTATACCAACCAGTGGCCCCGAGGTAACACGCTTTAGTCGAACTATTTTTAGGTAAGTACGAAGCAGCCCATCACCGACGCAGATACATACAAAAAGAGAGTCTGTCACCCAACTAGTTAGGCTCGCCCAGACTAGTTGGGTGACAGACTCAATCGGTATTAATCGTGTGATTTGACCGGCTGGACAGGGAGATCTATTGCCGGAGCCATTAACTGGGCAGGCATCTACCAGCGGGCGAAATTATATTGAAGGGTAAGGTCGAAATTATGTGATCCTGTTTCAGGCCGCGGATCAGTAGTCAGTTTTATGGAACTCCACTCATACGTAAGGGCAACTTTATAGCCTCGCGGCAAAAAGGTTTTTTGAAGCAGTTCAACGCCTAACGAAATGCGGGGATTGATCGATAGTCGAAGCGTTGGCATACTGGTCGGTGCTACGGTGACGGCTCGATTTTGATAGTCGAGTCCAAGCGGCATCCGCATGATCGGGCCTGCACTGACAAAAAAACCAAAACGATTGGAAGCAAAGTTGGTATTCTTGACGCCAACCGAGTTCCAGCTGATCTTGGGAAAGACGGTCAAATAACGTAATTCGAGTGTTTCGACTAAGCGTTTGTCATTACCCTGGCCAATTGTTGTGCCAAATGTCTGTTTTGAATAGGCTATCTCACCTTCATATCGCCACGGATTATTCCACCGATAACGGCTGACGTTTAAACCTGTATACAGATTGTATGCATCGGGAACAGAGTATAGAAATGCATCGACCGGCTGACCACCAGCCGTGAACATGGGTTTCGCGACCACAGTCAACCCAGCTACCAAGCCCAGATCCCAGAACGTACGATCAGGATGGAGTTCTATGTAAGCGGTACTGGCAGAATTGGAAAAGTAGCCCTGACTAATCCCCTTTCTCTGAAGTTGCCGAATTTGCAATTGATCCCAAAATCGGCGCATTGCTTTAATGCGATCTTTAAAAAGCGGATGGCTGGCGCTAAATCGCGCATCTACCTCGATATACTTTCGAATATAATCCAGGTTAAATTCAGCGATAAACGCCTCGAAATCCAACGATTTTTCAGTAAGGGATAATAACCAAAGCCCGAAAAAGTCTGCCTGAATTTCTTCGGCATGTCGATTGGAGACTTTAAAACGCCTGGCAATGCGCTCGCTATTGACAGCATCGGTACCTTGTAGTTCACTAAATACGGCTTCATTTTCAGTATTTTTTAGGTGTCCAAACACATGATGGCCAATTTCATGGGCCAGAATATGCTTGTCGATTCGGGTAATGGAATCCATTTTTTTATTGATCCCCTCCAGAAATACATTGTTGTAAAGTATTAATGGAATATCAATAGTCCGATTGTTGGGTAGCGTAGTTGGGCAATTACGAGCTTCGGGTGCCCCACAACCAGCCGCTTTAACGATAATGGTATTGCTATATTTCAAGGAACTGTGCTGACGAACAATTTTTAGAAAATTAGCAACGATAACACCAGCCTCTTTTTCGGAGGGTATATACTTTCTTTCGACACTCGTAAGTGCATCGCAGTCGCAGGGGATCTTGTATGACTCATCAACGCCCGTAGGCCGTTGCGGTTTCCCCGACTGCCCCTTAGTTTGATGAGCTAATAGTATAGACAGCAGTACTACTTGGACCAGTAACCTCATAAATTAGTTTCAAAATGGCTGTGGATTCGACGTACACTTACGGAAGATAGTCAAAATTTGATTTGGTCGCTCAACCGACAAGGAACCTGTAACAGGATCATAGCGTAATCGAGCGTCCTGAAGGTAAAGTGTATCGCGATCATTTCGAATAAAAATGGTCAGTGTATCTTGGCAATACCGGTAAGCGGCTGTTGCGGTAGTTTGCTCATCTCTAATCCACTTCAGGGGCAGTTTGCCTATGGGCATATCGCCACCTGCATAGCCTTTGCTTGAATCGGACGGCCTACCAGCATCGGCACGGAACAAATAGTCGGCTTCCACTTTAACAAGTTGTGGAGTTGAAGGGGACGAGTTGAAAAAACCGCTTACCCAGGCGCCTACGAGCAGTACTGCCAGGCAGGCAGCCATAGCATAGGCATACGGATGGCGCCATACCGAAACCAGAACCGGGGAGCGTCGGCGGGCTTTATCACGTGCCTTACCCACCGCCTCCCACATCGACTGATCGGTGTCCTCCCTAACCACCTCTGTCAATACAGCATGCATTTCGACATCGTCATAAAACGAGGAATCGGTTCGCATCAATTCCAGATACTGCTGATTTTCTTCTTCAGTCAGTGTGCCTTGCTGGCGTTTTTCGATAAGGAGCCGGCGTTGAGAAGGAGTCATCCGATATATTATATTAAGATCTTCTATTACAAAGTTTCATGTATCATTTTCTTTAGTTTTTCCATGCAACTGTAAAACCTGCTTTCAAGCGTTTTTGCTGACTCACCAAACGCAAAAGCCAGCGTTTGGAAAGGTACCGGCTCGCTAAAATCATCATTAAAATGGCGCGTAATGATTTCGTGACATTTCTCCCCCAACATCCTTAAACAGTGGCGGACTTTTTGTTTCTGTTCCTCTACATACTCTCTTTCCATTGCATCCACAACGCCCTCTTGCCAATCAATAACCTGGGATAAATCACCCTCATCGTTAAGAATTCCTTCTTCTTCAGCCTCCTCTCGTTGGTTTCCCAAAAGTTTGTCAATGGCAAAACTTCGTTTGACAAAGGCGAAAAGATAGGTAGCTAATTGAGCATCCAGATAAAACGTTTCCGGCTCAGCCTTTTTGCGCTGGCATTTGTTGATGAAGTCTATTTTTACCTGACTAACTATGTCGTTGATCCCTTCTTCAAGTTCTGGCCCAATTCTCCCCACTCGTTTTCTTACTTCATCCACTACCCAATGCTTTACTTTTATAAGACTTTCCTCAATAAAAGCAGCCTCGGTCGTCGTGTAAAAAAAATAGACTCTCAAAGCAATTTGCTCAAACAAACATTGCCGAACAAGAGAAAAACGCAGTTCGATACGGCCATCCCGTAACCAAAATAAGCGGCTTGATAATATACCCTGTTTCTGCTTATGTAAACCAGCTAAAAAGACGCGTAATGTCCGATAAGCCACGGCCTGCTGGTCGTACTCTGTCAGCATTCGTGTCAGGCGTCTGAGATGATCAGCTTCTGGCCGTTCACGAATCTGAGTCATCCACAACTGGATATCTGTCTGCCGTTGTACGCTGATCTGAGCCATTTCAATATACGGAATGTCTTCGATCCGTTTTTTCCAGCGACAGGCTTCGATCAGTTCGTCCAGCACAGTTTTATAGTGATCGGCAAAATATGAATCAATGAGGGGCTGGGTTTCCAGTACGCCGCAAAGTTCAGACAGGATCGTTTGCTGCAACGGTTCGTCAACATATTCGGCTTTTGTAAGCCGACTCACGATCAGCGGATCGAAGACATGGCTAACCTGCTGGGCAAAATGCAGTGTAGAGGCATCATCGACTGGCAATCGGCTCTGCTCGATCAGCCGGACGATGTCTTTCTTACGATTCGAGAAAAAAGAAAATGTGGACATGTTCACCAATAGACGTCAAAAAACTGCCCTACTTAAGCCATTGAGCCCACTTGATCTGCCACCAGATTTTCCAGCGATCGACCGCCCTAATGGGATACTCGCAGTCGGTGCATTGCGAAAACTGGTCGTATACCCGTTCTGCTTTATGGGGTTCACCACTTTTCAGATAAGCAACGGTCAGATGCCACTGGGCCGCTTCGCGGAAATAGGGTCGGATATCGGTTGTCCTCACTACTGTTTCGAAGTTTTTAACTGCCAGTACGTATTGGCCTTCGATCAGGTGGACCTGACCTTCAAAAAACTGATTGAATACCTGTTTTTGTGCTACAGCCATCGTATCGCTTTCGTCGGCCAGGCTGTGGGTTATACTGGTATCGTTTTCTGAGTCAGGAAATACCACAGGAGCCACCGACAGGTATACAATCAGCATAAACCCCGCAGTGACTGATCCGATCAGTGATCGACGCACTAACCGAATGCGCTGCGTTCGCTGACGGCTCTGCCGTTGAAGTTGTCTCAGCGTTGCGACGGCCCGTTGTTCCAGAAAAGCTTCCTTCATGAGTTCGTGTGTACGTTTAAGCAGTTGTACTTCTTTTTCAAAGTCGGCGTCAGCCTGCATGACCATTTCCACTTCCTTTCTCTCGTCACGAGTCATTTCACCGCTCAGATACTGTTCTATCCACTCGTGCTCCTGCTGTTTATCAATGGGTCTTTTCATGATAGCATCAGTTTCTTCAACGCCACAATACATCGGTACTTGGTCGTTTTGGCGTTGTCTTCCGTTCCCAATCCAAGCTCATCGGCAATCTGCTTCATCGACTTTTTATCAAAATAAAATGCCTTCAATACTTGCTGGCATTTAAGGTTCAGCCGCTCGAATTTTGTTTTAGCTGAATTTATTTCCTCCTCGCTCATCAGTTCCTGTTCTGGGTTTGGGGCAACTGGCTGTTCCTGGCTCTGATGGAGGCTATAGCGCTCGTTACGTTTATCCTGTGAGGCCCGTTTGCGCAGTTCCTTCAGCCACATCAGATGGGCAATTTCATAAATATAGGTTGTCACCCGGGTAGTTGAGCGAAGCTGGAATTTGCCATCCCAGATGTTCTGCAGAAATGCCACAATTACCTCCTGAAACAAATCGTCCGCGTCGGCGTCAGAACCGTTGTTACGGGTTACCATCCGCCTAACCCGTAGCTGACATTGATCATATAAATAACGCACAATGGCATCGACCAGGGGCGCAGTCTTCGTTAGTAAACCGTCAAAAATCTGCTGGTCTGTAAAGGTTTTCTGCATGAGGAAGGCTCTGGGCTGCTTTGTGTCTTTATGCCTCTCAGGGCAGGTGAGGTAACATCATAGACGAAATAAAAAAAATTTTAGCGCGCATCAGGAAAAGTGAAACCCCAGGACGTGAAGCGGTAGATCAGGCCAATTCGGCTTGCCAAACTTCAAAAAAAGTCCTTATGCGTACTAACCTTAAATGTCTCGTAACCCTGTTTACTCTGGCTACCGCCCTCACATTGGTATCCTGCCAGCCTGAGTCAATCGACTCTCGCACCCCTACGGCGAAAAAAATCATTCATCCTACCCTGGCCGATGGTGATGATGATCAGCCTCCCAAAACGGGCTGGCCCGGAGGAAATTGATGTCTCCCTACAATGAGCCCTTATAAGGGCTCATTTTTTTATTGGTTCTGATAGGGCAAGATTCGGACATCATCAGGATGCTCCTTCTTTTTGCTGCGTTATGTGCCGCAACCGTTGGCGTTGCCAAAACACCACCAGGCCAAAAACGACCATAAACAGGAGCCACCCATACACCACTGACGAGTGGTCAGCCGGCAAAACAGGGCTATAGTTTCCCAGCAAGATATAATTCGCCCAATAGTAAGGATGGTCGAATTTGGGAAATAACGGTGATTCGAAAAAATCGAGCCGGGCCTGCTGCAATGCCTGGTCAGTTGCCATCCCCAGCGAGAGGTAATGGTGAAGCCGGATGGTCAGAAAGGAGGTGGTTTCGTCATTGGCTTTCCAAAGCGTGGTCACTACCGACGGACATCCGGCATAGGCAAATGCTCGTGCCAGCGACAAAATACCTTCTCCCTTCATAGTTTGTCCCGATCCTGTTTCACAGGCTCCCAGGACGGCTAAGCCCGTCAATGACAACGGCAAATTGTAAATGTCATCGGTATAAAGTTTATCCGTTTCCCCGGGGTAAAAGGCGATGTATGAATTGGCTGGATCGGCGTCGTCGGTATTGGCATGCGTAGCAAAATAAATGATCGGTCGGTCGAGACTCGTTTTTAGGAAATTCGACCTGCTAGCCTGTGCTCCTAATAACACCTCACCCCCAATGCTACGGGCCTTTGCTTCACTTGATGCCAGTGTTTTTGCCGTGTTCTGGCGTTTGGCAGTCTGTTCAACCGATCCTGTCCGCGTAAAGGGAGCTACCACCAGCACAGGACCGGCGCTAACAGGGCGCTGGGATGGATTGAAAAACGACTGAGCCGAAAAGGCATAGGCAATCGCTACGTGATTGGTTAGAAAATCCCGGGATTGCTTACCAGTTTCGAGCACTTCAAAAGGCAAAAAATTAAATCCCCAGTCGCGACTGATTACCAGCCTTGATCTACCGGCTAAAAAGTTTCGAATCGGCTCGATGCAGGCAGCATACAACTCAGCCGCATAGGAGGTTCCATTATACTGACCCAGTACCGGATCCCGATAGAGTTCCTGACTTAACTTCAGCAGGTTCTGGTCGAATCGAACCGGGTCAATGGGTTGCCGTATGACATCCAGTGTCTGATTAGTCGCAACTAATATGAAAAGTGAAGCCCCGCGCCGAACGTAGGCTACATAGGCCGCCTGTTTGCCCAGTTGCTGCTGCAAGGTTCGGTAACTCATTGTCATATCCTGGTAGTTGAACGTATAGTAGGCAGAATAATCCTGTCGATACGTTTCCATGAGTTCATGCCATTCGAGCTGGCACGCCGTGAGTTCTGCACTGGCTTTGTTATTGCCGATGGACCTTTTTTTCAACACGCTGATTCGGATTTTCAGTTTCTGCTCCCGTTCGAGCAGTGAATCAGGAATAGTACGGGGTTTTATATCATTCAAACGAAAGGCTTCACGCAGGCTACCAGCCTGTGACTGCTCGAAGAGTTGAAACAGGGTTTCACGAAGTGGTGCGCTTTGTTGGTGCTGGTAAGCTTCAAACGCTACGGCTATTGCATCGGGTACCAGGGCGTGTTGACGATCTGAAAAAATTACCTGAGACTGGTCCGTATCGATTCCATGCCGGATGCGCTGCTGAAGTCCAACGCAAAACCGATACGTAGCTACCGACGCGTTCAGATAGGCATTTTGGTGCCTGACATCATACATTTTTTTCAGGAGAGCCGCCTTTTGGCTAGCGGCCAATAGAAGAGCCGCGTTATCATAAGCAGATTCAAATGATGGATTTTGCCCAATATCTGCCAGTCGGGTCGTATCCCGGGATACGACCCGAATAGCCCCCTGATAGGACGCTAAGGCTTGATCGGGTTCATTACGAGATTCGTGAAGGAGTCCCTTTTCTACCAATACCTGCGCTAGCAAAGGGCCATGATCACCGATATCCTGGCGGTACCCTCGAATAGCCTGACTGATGTAACGATCGGAAACTGCTAATCGATTGATAGCTCGGTAACAGCTACTCAACATACGCCAAAGATGAATTTGATCCGCTAAATAGTCCGTTGTTTTTTTTCCCCGCCGTAAAGCGACCATCAGTCGTTCGGCTCGGGATAAATAAATCAATGCTTCCCTATAATGCTTAAGGTTAAAGAGTGTCCATCCAATACCTGATGTAAACCGCCACTTCTGTATATCGTTCTTCGAGTAAGATTTTTCGGCCCGGAAAATATGAATCAATGATTCTTTATAATTTCCCATTGCATCATAACAGCCTGCCAGGTTACTTTCCACATACGTCATCTCACTGGGAAAATCATATTTTTTAGCCATTTCCTGGGCTTTGGTTAGACAAACTAAACTCCTTTTATAGTTACCCGTTTTGAAAAACCAGTTGCCCTGATTATTAAAATGATAAAGTACATAAAGCGGAATTTGGTATTCGATACGTGGATTTTGGTCAAGCAGTGCATCCGCTTTACGGAAATAATAAAGCGCAGAATCAGCCCGGTAAAGAGCAATGTAAAACGTGCCCAAACTCGAGAATAACTTAAAGCGCACTGAGTCGGAGGACGTTTTGGATAAATAGAGGTAACGGAGTCCCAGCATGCACCGGTCAGCCGCCGCCCGGGTATGGTTTTTCATATAATCCATACTGCTGAGATCGACGCAGAGGTTGGCCGCTCGCACAAAGTCAGTCCGGCGCACCAGTTCATAGGCTTTTTTATACCAGCCTATTGCCTCTTCGTACTTAGCCTTTGTGTAGAGTAATTCTGCCCGTTGTCGGTATTTATCGGACAATGCGGCCTGTGCCCAAGTTAAGCTGGGTATTTCTAGGCATAAGATTAATAGCCAGCAAACAGAACGACGATTCACAAGAAAGAAAAAGGCTAGAGATGAGGAAGATCAAATAGATCATTTATAATCGACTACAACGGTATATGCACCCGTATTGTCGGTTAAATTGAGATCATTGACGCCAAAGGTCAAATCGACATACTGGGCTCCTCCCGTTGGGAAGTTGCACTCTTTACCACAATAATGCCATTTTGACTCATTGTTAAGTTTGTACATCAAGGCGGCATGAAGAAATTCCTGAACAATACTATACTGAGGAATCGGAAAGCCAAATAAGCCGTCTTTTCCTTCTGGCCCCGTAATGCCCACAAATACACCGACGGTTATGAGCCCTGATGCTCTAACTAAAATTGTTCCCTGTTTATCGAATTTGACGGTTTTAGTTAGAGGCCCAGCTACTTGAAGAGTAAATGGTAAATAATTCACAGTGAGATCTTTACAGGTATTCGAGTACAGTTTGTTGATTGTCGTGGAATCGGATTTCGAAATGGCGAGTGGTTGGCCATCATAAAGCGGCGACATGAGTGAACCTTTGTCAGAAGAAGTAGCCATGCCAAGAAAAAGACCCGCATGATAAGCAATGGCTTTGGTCAGAGAATTTTTGTTCCAATCGTATGCATTGCTCAACAAAATGGTATAAACACCGCTACTTTCCTTTCGGAGCCCGGCTGCAACAGTCGCAGTTCCCTGCACTATGCCTACGGGCACTGTGGCCGTTTGTGTAGAAATTTCAGAGGGATCGACAAATTGAACCAGCAACCTGGGCCTTGCAGGTAACTCTAAAAAGCCAATCGTTGGGCAGGCTTTCTGCCATATGTCAAAACCCGCTCGAATGGCATCTCGTTGAGATTCATCATCAATTCGTTTGTAGGTATTGACAACACTGTACCGAAAAGCACAATCGGTTGATAGGCGTTGGACCGATTCATTTCGGTTAGCGCTTATATAAACAAATTTCGACGCGTCTGGAGGGATGTTTTGGCATTGCTGAAATGAGATTAATGATAAAAGCAGTAAGAGTATTGTTTGTAAATGTATTTTGACCATATGTATAGGCTTATAAAAATTTATGCAAGATAATTACTATCAGCACTTTAGCTTTTCTTTTCATCTTAAAATTGATATATTTATTAAACGTAGTTAATACAATACACTTTCAATACGAACTTCTAACGATTACGTCTTTATTTTTAGATTTAAGTCTACAATAAAGGTTCTAACCTACTTTTCCGTAGTTGCGTGTTGATTGCAAAGCCAGCCTGGAGCAGCTTTGTGATCTGTTAAGTGTGACTCGTCAGGCATTTTATGAAGCGGCTGGCCAAGAAAGTAAAACTAGTATCGCCCATGTAGTCGTGCTACGTTTGGTCCGCCGTCGCGGCACCGATCCATAAAAAACCTCCCCTTACTAGCGCACTACTACAGTCAGGAAGAACCGAGCATGCCTCTGGTTGAATGGGTAGACTTCTATAACCACGCGGGCGGCCCCGTAACGCAACCATGACCGGGTCGCTTTAGCGATCACTGGGAAACGTACGGCCAGCAGATGCGTATTGGGACGCCAAGACTAGACCTTGGCAGACCGGCAAAAAACTAAGTCGCACGGCAGCGCCCGACGTCGGCGCCCTGGAGTTAACCTTGTTTTAACGACGGAGAAAGCGGTCGGCCGCCACGGCATGTTTCCTGGTGAGTACAAAGTGGCTAAAAGGCTCTCTTCCCTTTTCACCGCCCCGGCCGCATCTATTCATTTTTGGTTGACGACGTACATTCATTAAGTCATGAATACCACCAACACAGTGTGAAGATATTATCATTAGTTGCGTAAAGTAATCGCACGGATTTCCATGGGTTATGCAAGCGTGGGCGTATAATTTTTATCATATGTTTCACCCCGACGCACCACCGCACAAACCCGATGAATGAGCTCATTGCGAACGGCATTAAAGACGAGCATTTTGTTTTTGCCTTCACCAACCTTGCGCTGGCAGTAATCTTGCGGTTCGCCTTTGACACAAACTGGTCTTGCTACCATTTAACGGACAGTAAGATCAGGCTAAAGTTACTGTCCGGTAAATGGTAGCAAGGCCAGGTTAGGTGAATACCCCTAACTGAACCAATTGATAAATCTATTCCCGTATTCCATAATCTCAATGCATTTTTATCGGGTCTTTTAACGAACTCAATTGCCTGAGAAATATGGACCTACCTTTTCAAATTAACAAATGGAAGCGGGTTAGCCTGAGCTTAAGTTTAGTTGCCACTGTCGTGACCTCATCACTGGCCCAATATGACAAAAAAGAACTTCAACTGGTTGTATCGCCCAAGGGCGGTTACAATGTGCTGCAATTTTCTCCGGACTACACGCGTGAACAGGGAACTAGTGGTTTCTCTCTGTACAAAGGAGCACCGCCTACATCTCTGATTTACCAGAATGGAAACGAAAAAACCGTTCATCCACTACCCATTCGCGCCGGGATAGACATTGGTCTGAAGCGGGTCAACTACCATACCGACCGGGCCTGGTCGATCCTACTTGGAGCGGATTACTCGCAGCAGCTTTTTTCGTCCAGTTATGACAACAGCTACTATTTTAAGGGGTATTCTATTGTCTCGTGGAACGCCTATGTAAAGTATTTTCAGGTCAATGCGGCCCTAACCTATTATTGGAGTAAACTGCTTTCCCGTTCTGGAAGTGATGGTTTATTTCTTCGGCTGGGAACCAGCCAGGCCTTCGGCGTTACCTACATTGAACCAGCTGTATCCGTCAACGAGCCATTCACCTTCAATTACCTTGATACTGGTACCGGTAGTGTTATTCAGCGCCGGAGCAGTATGCCCCAAAGCTGGTTTATCATCCCTGAAGTAGGTATTCATTACGATAACATCGAAGCGTCGATATCCGCTAGCGTTCCACTCCAACAAACGTTTACTGAACAACATACCTTTTATCAAAACAACCAGGTTACAGCGATCAATACGATTGGGTATCGATTGGGTGGTGTATATGGTACTGTTCGATTAATGCTACCCGTCGCCCGGTTTTCACATCGACGCCGATCGGTACCAGTCGCAGAAACATCCCCTCCCCTCCCCTCTTCACCAGTTGTTACTAAATCTCCTGCCCCTCCGTCCTATAACAAAGGACAAGTTATCCGGTTGAATAACGTCTATTTCAAAGCCTCCTCCGCGGAACTGCTTCCGAATTCCTACGCGGAATTAGATAGCTTAGTCAAACAGATGCATTTACGGCCCACGCTCCGGATACGGCTCGAAGGGCATACGGATATCATTGGTGAGGCTCGTCTGAATCAGCAGCTGTCCGAGGAACGAGTAGGAACTATTCAGCAATACATGACAAGCAAAGGTGTTGAAAGTCGACGCATCGAGCTAAAAGGGTATGGTGATAAAAGACCACTTAAGCGCGACTGCCCCCCGCCTACTGGATGTCCTGAAAATCGACGGGTTGAGTTCTTAATTTTATCTGATTAACACATCAGTTAAAGCATCAGGGTGTTGATCCACGTTGTATTTTCACTATAAAGTATTCTGAAATTTTCCTAAGGATGGATAACCAACTTAATGCTAAGAACGTAGTTCAATTCCGCCTTACGGGGACACCTAAGGGGAACCTACTAGTGAGTTTTTACCAACTCGACGTTTTCAATCAACAAGCCGTCAACTGGCATATTGCCGGGCTATTAGTCGAAAACAAACTCCATGCAGGGGTACTCTACGAGGGTAACTTATCCAACAATACCGTTTATCCAACGGCGATCTACAATCTATTGGATCGGGTTGGGGTATACGTCAATTGTGTGCGTATCGAGCAAGCCAAAAAATCAAACTAGGTTTACACGGGTCGCTAAATCTTCATCCCTTCGTCTTATAAGAAAGTGCAGGAATCCGGTTGAACAATTTTAATTCAGTACTTCCTCAGCTGAATTATTACCAGCCTTCAAAACGGGATTTCCCTCCGCCGGGAGGACGTCCTGGAAATCGACGGGTTGAAATGGTAATTATCAATTCGTAAACTATTTTCGTTGATCAGAACAAATGTAATTTCCCGCACGAAATGGAGTATACCGTTTATTTGGATGCACACAATACGAGTAATTATCAACATCGATTTGTGTTAGCTGATCAACACAATGTAGAAAAGGGATTTGCAGGTGGTATGCTCACAAACAATGGCGGAGAGACTTTTTTTTATTTGGAGTTTATTCTGATAAAAAGCGAGGCCGATCGTCAGTCCGATTCACGCTTAGGCACCAAATTATTAAAAGAGGTTGAATCCTTTGCCAAGGATAACGGTATGGATTACATCAGTGGAGAGTTTGGTAACTATGAGCTTTATAAAAGCCCGGAGGAAGCCGAAAAGGCATTGACAAATTTCTACGGAAAGAATGGCTATCAATTCAGGCACTTTCCCAACTCTATTAAATTCTTTAAAAAAATAAACTAGTAAGCATGAATTTAGTAGGATAAGGCAAACCAAGTCAGTCCCGCTAAATCACCAACGAAAACTAATTAACGTTGACAAACATAAATGGAGACCTACCTAAACGAATAGAGCATATTTCTGACAATTAACTTACCGTTAACGTTTTCAAAGGGAGTAGTCATGATAAAAACAGTGAAAAATTTCCTTCATGATCTGGGTATAGTAGATATATGGACAGGTTTATGCGCCCTGATCAGCCTCGTTATCCTATTTTATTTGTTGTCGGCCATTCATGGAAGTGGGGTTGTTATGAATGGTGCCGGGATCGGCGGCATAACAGAATACTAATAATTAGTGAACCCTCAGTAAGTCGCTCCATTGGGTTGTGTAACAGGGGGAGCGGAAGTTTTGCTTCATTAGCCAAGCTGATTCCTCATAACCCTTACTGGCCAGCCGCACCCTACCCCGGCCGAAGCGGTGATTAATCTGATCAACAGCCGAATAAACCCGCTTCCAGCGCTCATCGGGTTCCTCCTCGAAGATGGTATATTGCCGATGATCCCAGTCCACCAGATCGGTCAGGAGGATCCCCACTTTCTGGAAATTGTATCCCTCCCGGTAGATCGACTCTAAAGCCGCTAGCCCGTACCGGATCAGCTCTCCATCGCTACAACTGGGATGAGGTAACTTTACAGTGCGGCTGTTTGAGTATTGTCGGTCGTTGGTACGGAAATAATTCGTGTGTAAAAGCACGGTAATATAGCTGGCAGCCGAGGCCTGGTTGCGTAGTTTAACGGCCGCCCTGGAGAGATACGTGGTAACAGCCTCACGAAGGGGTTCCAAGGCGCTCACCGGCGTGCCAAAGCTGGGAGCCGTGCAAATTGATTTCTTCCTGGCGGGTTCGATTTCCAGGGCTTTACAAGGCTGCTCCCTTAGCTCATATACCAGCCGAAGCCCCGTCACCGTCATAAACTGTCGAACCCAGTCATCCGGCGCATCGCGCAGCTGAGCGGCCGTCTGGATACCCTGCTGTAAAAGCAGTTGTTCATAGCGATCCCCAATGCCCCATAAGTCCCCTACCGCGAACTCATGCAATGCTTCTTTGATTTTAGCTGGAGTATCCAGTACGCATATACCCCGATGCTCGGTGTGTTTTTTAGCAAACCAGGTAGCTACCTTGCATAACGTTTTCGTGGGTGCTATTCCTATGTTTATAGGTATACGGCTACTGCGTAACGTCGTTTCCTGAATCCTTTGCGCCAACTGCCGTAAATCTGGATAAATGGCCTCATAACCTGTCAGATCAAAAAAGCCCTCATCAATTGAATACACCTCCACCCGTTCGATGAAACGGCCAATGATAGCAAATATTCTTCGGGACATATCCCCGTAAAGTGGGTACGTGCTCGAAAAGACGTGAATACCCTGCTGGCGGACTTGCTCCTTAATTCTAAAGTAAGGGGTACCACGGGTAATGCCTAACTTTTTGGCTTTATCGTTCTGGGCAACAACATTTCCGTCGTTATTCGATAACACAATAACAGGCTGTTTTCTAAGCGCGTGCTGAAACGAAATGTGACAACTGGCGTAAAACGACAAGGCGTCAAAATGCTCCTGCATGGTTGAAAACGTGATTGGACAGGTCATGGCAATACAGTCGGTTTGAAAAACACCCAGGTAACCGCTCCAAACACAAAGGAATCTTCGCCAGGGTCACCTGGATGCATATAGATTGGCTCGTAGTGAGGATTGTCCGCCTTCAAAAGCAACATCTCCCCTACCCGCTTCATGCGCCGCACAACGTATCCATCATTGACAAAGGCCACAATAACCTGGCCATCGACGGGCTCCACCAGGCAGTCAACCACCAGAATATCGCCGTCATCAATTCGGGAATTGAGTCGCGCACTCGGATTGACCATACTGTTTCCTTCGACTCGAACAAAATACGTATCGTCGGGATGAACGATACACAACTCATTCAAATCCAAAACGTTTTCCAGAAAATCGGTAGCCGGGGACGGGAACCCACAGTGGACTCGTGAAAGAAACAACGGTACCTTTAACCGACTTTTTATGCCAGCTTTTCTAATTGTAAAACGGGTTCGTACCCTTGTTTTCATAGGCTGCTAATACAACTAACTAATAATAATAGGGCTATTATATGTTAGTTGTATTATATTTCCTAATATGAAGGCGTTTTTATGTAAATTGGAAATAAAATAGTGGCTATGACTCTTTACGAATTCAATGCACTTTCGTTTGACAACCAGCTAGCTTGTGCATGGGATGACGGTTCTTTTTTAATGACAAGACGGGCCGGCCTATCCTACCTGTGTTTATACGCTATTGAGACTTTTTTCGTCTAAATTCGATATAGTCAGGATCTGAATCATATTACAGCCTGCCGCGCGTTTCGCAGTACAATCCCCCTAGAATCTTACCTGGAAGAAATTCATCTGACTTTAGAAAGAAGCAAATATTAATTAGACCAACATTAACGCGCAAGAAACAGTGAGGACCAAAAAAAAATCAACTACAATCAGTCAGGAGGACTTAGATCGTCAGTTACGGGAGCTTAGTAGTAGTTGGCGTAAAATGACGGGTCGGAGCATTACCGAAGTTTTAGGTATGAAATCAAATGATACTGTTGGCGAGTTTTCTTTAATAATTGAGACCGACGAAATAGCTAACTGATACTAGTTATGTTTTAGATTCTTTAATAAGCTATGCCCTGTCTACACAAATTGGAAGGCTATACGCATGATCAACTATCCAAAGGCAATGAATGCTACTGTGTGGAAAGTGGTATTAATCCTACCAGTGGGTAGAGATGATCGACAGCGGATTACTGCACAAACAAGAATTGTTGCGGTTTGGACGGTTGGCCGCTGCCATGCCCAACACAAATGAGGCTAGAAAACAACCCTGGAGTCAGTACCGGGTCAGTGTGGATGAAATTGAGAATCGAACAGGCTTGGATCTGTTAACCAACGTTCCTTTGAACATTCAAACCCTACTTGAAGCGGAGGTAGATCAAGTCACCATACAGTCTATTTACTTAGCTTCTCACTAAATGCGTTTAGCGTATATAGACTACCGTTAGGAGAATCCTTTTTTTTAAACAAAGCATAATAAAAATCAGCTATTACAGCATTAATGTGCCATAACCCCCATTTTTCACTACACTTATTTACAACGTATTTTAATCAGGATTAAGGGGGCGTGGATTTTCATAACTATCTGATGTATAGTAATTTGCCTTGGCGAGTTGGCCTATTTGTTTGTATCTTTATACAAGTTAAAACGCCGAAGCGCTAATCTAATGATTAACTCTGACCTGTATGCAATGGCCCAGATTGGGCTGGAATTGAAGATAGTAGAAACGTTTAAACCACTTCCAACACCTGAAGCCCTGACTTCTTTTCTGAAGGGTGAGACGGATTGGGTAAGTTATGAACCGCGTATAGTTGAAATCGTTGAGGAATTGAATAAAAAAATGGGCATTGCCTATAATTACCACGTTGCAGAAGCGGCTAAACTACTTGGTATGGAGGGTTCTGGACTTGACACACTGGTCTATAACAGCCAGAAGTACCGGGATGCCGAGCATAAGATTGAACGGTTCAACGTCCATTTGAATGCCATACAGGAAGAAGGTTTTTGCTTGTTGACTCAGGCCCAAGCTGACAAGTTGCTTGTCGATAAACGCCTTGTAGAGATATATTTAACGCCAAACCAGCGAATCAGCGCCAGGCTTATTAAAACTATCGCAAACGGGTACTATTGGAGGATGCCCCGCTATAAAACCAGAGGGTATGCGGCTAACCTAGAAACGCAATACGTTAAACTACCTGCCCTCAATCAGAAATCGTCCAAAGTGTGACCGTTAATAGAACAAGATTGTAAAGGAATCACGGTGTCAAAAATTTTTGACACCGTGATTTTGAGTATTACCAGAATTTTTGAAAACCAGTCATTGATTAATTATACTAAAAAACATCATCATGTACCACATAGTCTAGATTACCAAGTATCGAAAACATAAAAATGATTAAGTCATATGGACTACCCAATACCACTTTTGCTACGTTATCCGTATTATCTAGATCCTCATGTATTGAACTCGCTTAAGGGAGGCTTAGCTGTTCTAATAAGCGAAAGTAATAAACTTGTGATCCAGGGTTCCGTGTTTACCTCAGATAATCCGCTGCCCGTTGGTGAAGAGGGTACAATCTGGCCAAGTCGGTTTCATGCTGAGTTGTATTTAAAGAAAGACCTCCAAGAGTTTCAAGTCTGGCAAAAGGAGCAGAATCGGTTGAAAGAGCAACAGCAGACACAGCTCCGAATCCAAAAGGCGCAGGCCCGTCAGGAAGCTTCGGACGAGTTTTATCGTAGGCATCCTATTCCGTTCGCTTTCTCGATCAAAATAAAAGAGGCCTTGAGCGGATTAAGTGCCAGCAGTTGGGGCGATGGCCAGAAACGCAATACAGTTTATCACATCTATACCCAGGAAGAAGTAAGATTAGGTCGTTTGTACCGGCCAAAAGGCGAATTTTTGTGTAGTCCTGTTAAAAGCCGTTCAGGAGCCAATTGGAGTGATTCACTGGGCAAAGACAGCCACCGCCTAGACGCTGACGGCATTAAACAAGTACCAACCTGTAAACGCTGTCTGGATATTCTTAAGCGCTTCTCAAAAACTAGTGTGTAATTCATACTACTTTATGAATTCAGATACAGACCAACCAGACCCCAGCATGGAGCCTATACAGGTTGCCTGCGAAAAAATGATTTACGACCTATACCTACAAAATCAGCCTGGTTTGGTTGCATTTATTGATCAGTTAATCCGGATGGGACACAGTCCAACCCATATTGCTAATCGTGTTAAATCGATAATTCCGGTAATTAGCCAGGTGAATAATCACGTATTTTTAATAGCTATGTATTTACTCAGACGTCAACTTTCCAGTAACTAAACCTTGGCTGGTGTCAAAAATTTTTGACACCAGCCAAGTGGATTCGTCAGCCAGGTAAGGAGCGAGATTTATTCACTACACACCACTAAACGTATACTAAACACAAGGGATTAAGGGGAAAAGGGTGTTTCAGAAGGTTTATTTAACCCCTAAAATCGCTTGCAATGGTTATATGATCGTCGTAAATTAGCTAATAATCAAACAGTTAGCAAATTTATGAACGCCTACTTAATTGATCCCGCAACCCGTACCATTTCACCAGTCGAAACGGACTTTTCGCTACCAAGCATTTATAATTTGCTCGGTTGCAACCTGATTAGCAGTGCGGCAGGACAAACGAATGGTGATGTGCTGTTCGTCGATGATAATGTGTCAGATGGTGAGCATGAAGCGTTCCGGTTTGGTACCTGGGAAATATACTCGAAAGCCCTGGTGGTTGGTACTGACCGCTCCGGCGAAACGGTTAGCCCAAAAAATCCGATTGAGTTGTATGAAACTCAGATCGATTGGTTAGGAGCAAAAATGTTTGAACCCAACGTTGCGTTCTTATCTTTTCCGGAAAGTGCACGCCTAGAACGTGATGCAGAAGACCGCATGGCTACCAGTTTACAGGAAAATCTTGATTGGTGGGATGCTTTCCTGAAACGAAATAAAATTGATTAAAAATAGCCCCTAACCTCTATGGTTAGGGGTCACCTAAAAAGTAGCTAAACCCATTCAAAAAGTGTCATGCAAACAACAGGAAAAACCTTTCGATTTAACAGCCCTGTTAACTGGGAACACAGTTCAGGCGCAGTAGCGACGATCAGCCAGGACACAGCATCAACGTTCGAGTTTTTTACGAAAGAGGGTACTATCCCATCTACGGGCTATGGTCAGATCGAGTGGACCTTCACGGACGATTCACAGCAGCCCCGCATTGAACACATCGGTATCTGGTGGCCCAACGATAATCTTGATGATTACGACGGGGTATTTGAGTTGCCTAAACAGGCTATCGAATTTATCCAGAGTTTTGGCTTGCAAGTTGGACCGGATTTTACCCGTTAATTCTTATTTTTGATTGTATTATGAACTCGGTACAGGAATCCAGGCGCTATATGGACAATGCCCGCGAACTCTTACGGGAGAAAGCCGGGAAACAAAATGGTCAATATCACGATCGTAAATACGTCCGTATGGCGGGTAACACGGCTTACAATGGTATTCTTGTCGCACTGGATAGCCTTTTAGAAGAAAAGAAAAAAGGCCGTAAAGATCCGGGCCCGCAGCGGCGTACCGTGCCGGGCGGTGACGTGGTATAAATCGCAGTTGGCTAAACTGGATAAACGGCTGTTAGATATTTTTGTACTGGCTTATGATACGCTTCATTTAGCGTTAGGGTACGATGGTCATTTAGACGCAGATGTAGCGCAGGCGGGCTTAAAAAGGGCTGACACGATTATCAATTGGGTCGAACAGCGAACGACTACCGTTTAAGTGAAAATCCATTCAGCTTCTACTAAAGACTGAATGGATCTGGATCACTATACGAATACTACTTAGACACTAGACTTCACTACTTCAGTATGCCAGGAGATTCACGGGCAAAAATGAATTGACCGATCTGCCGTATATCATTAACCGTAATTCCCGAAACATCGTTGATATACGGTATGTATCGATCAGCGTAGGGTGAAGCCGTTCCATACACGTAACCAATATTAATTCGAAACCGAAAATCCGTTTTCGTTGGATACGCCAACCGTTCAACCATCACACGTACGTTGCCAGGAGCCGAAAATTTGTCCTGAAGGTACCAGACACCATAGATATACCCAGCCGCATTGTTGCTGTTACCCGAAAAATTGGCGTATGAGAAACTTCCTAAAGGAGTCTTCTGAAACGTAGGTCCGGTACCACTCCCATCAATGTATAATTTAAGCGAATCAGTACCGCTTGGCTCAATAAGGAGTTTATAATTACCCGTAATTGCTTTGGGGTCGGGCGTGAATGCATAATCCTGGCCCTCAATGGTTGGTACATGATTACCTGCCCATTTAATGTAAACAGCCGGAAATTCACCAGACAAATAAACTTTAGGATCGGATGAATTGACTAATACAGTCTCCGAGGTTACGGGATCCTCCCCTCCCCCTTTTTTACAACTTAAGTTAACTGCAATCAGAGTCAGGAAAAGAAAAAGTCGGTACGATTTCATGATGCATTTTTCCAGTTGAATGTACAACAGCCCTAAAATTGATATCCATATGCTTTAGTTACTATAACCTCTGACAAAACACTTATCAAACGGAGCAGTCAGAAGCCCTGTTTAGCGGCTTGACTTGACAAAAACCAAGGCGGTCCCACTCAAATCAGGCTACAAACATACCCAGTCCACCCAGATGAATTTTTGGTGGACAAAAAAAGATGAATGGGAAGAAGCTGTTTTCTTATATATGATTTTAATTTTTAACTTGCGAAAATTATTAGTATATTAGTGTCACAAACAGGGATGAACGCAAAAGCGTTTTTCGGGCAATTGCTGTACATAAAACATCAGAAAGTAGCTGCCTTGAGCCATCAACATGTGTAATTAAGCAACATCGGACATGAAAGCTACCAGTATCACCCATGAGCAGCTCGAAGCAACCCGGCAGGCGGGTGATTTTAAATTAGTGGCGGTTGCCGGCTCGGGCAAAACTACCACCCTCATCGAGTACGCCGCCTCCAGGCCTGTGCTGAGTTCGGGTCGTTCACCCCGAATCCTCTACCTGGCTTTTAACCGTACCGTACGCCTGGAAGCACAAACTCGTTTCGCCCGGCGTGGTCTAACAAACGTTACAGTACATACGGCTCACTCATTGGCCTATAGCTATGTGATCGTCCGGCAGAGGTATGTGCTGAGTGCCGGGGGCGACTACTCGATTCAGGACATTGCAGCTCAGCTTGGCTTCACGCAACGAACTATGCTGGCTGGCTGTATGATGGCCAGCCACGTCAAAAAGCTGTTCAGTTACTTCTGCAACTCAAAAGCAGTAACCGTCGAGCAGCTGGACTACCTGGCTATTATTGACCCGGCCGATGCGAAAAGTCGCCGGTTTGCCCGGCAAAACAAGGAAAAGATCTACCGGTATGCGCAGCAGCTCTACACGCAGATGGATACCAACAAACTGCCTTGTACGCATGACTTTTACCTGAAGAAGTTTCAGTTTGTAGCTCCTCCTTTGCCCTACGACTATATCCTCTTTGATGAGGGGCAGGATGCTTCGGAAACGATGCTGGAAGTGTTTATGAAGCAACCGGCAACGAAACTGATTGTCGGCGATCCTCACCAGCAAATCTACGGGTTTCGACATGCTGTAAACTCCCTGGACAAGTTCGATGCGCCAACGCTGTACCTGAGTCAGAGTTTTCGTTTTGGAGACGAGGTTGCTCAACTGGCGAACTACGTACTGGGCTGGAAAAGCAGTTTCGATACGGGCCAGCTCACTACGATTAAAGGAGTAGGAAAGCATCAGCCACCAGTTGCGCCCATACACGCGACGATCGGCCGTACGAACGTAGCGGTTCTGGCCAAGGCCATTGATATGCTATGTATTGAAGAGCAGATTGGGTCCTTATACTTCGAAGGGCGGTTCGAAACCTACACCTACATGGACAGTGGCGGATCGCTTATGGATATCTATTACCTGTATCAGGATAGACTGGATCGGGTCCGCAGTCCATTAATTAAAACCATGGGCCATGTTGGTGAACTGAAGCATTACGTTGATCAAACCGGCGAGGCCTCTATGCGCCTGGCGCTCGAAATTGTTGAGACGTACCAGGACGCCTTACCTGAATATATTGAGCAGATCCGGCAGGCCCATGTCGACGATTCAATGCGACACGTGGCCGACCAGATTTTTTCGACCGTTCACCGATGCAAAGGGATGGAGTACGACGGAGTGACGTTGTGCGATGACTTTATTGAAAAGAAGGGAGTGTCCGAAAAACTGGCGGATAAACAGAATCCGGCTAATCTGCAGGCGTTGCACGAAGAAATAAACATGCTATATGTAGCCTTAACCCGCAGTCGTCAGCAAGTAAGAATCCCGGATACGTTACGGGCCAGTTTTAGTTTCGATCGAGCGGCGCTGGCGCCTGTTCCAGCTGAGAACCGCACTCAGCAGCGCAGTGAATCCGCACTTACAGGCCAAGGTGAAACGGCAAGTGGACAAGTTACCAAACTCCGGGCTACAGTCTGAATGGATTAATCCGTTGTGTTATGACAGAATCTTCGAAGAAAAAAAACGCCGGTCGCCCTGAAAAACCCGTTGAGCAGCGGCTTATCCACAAAGTTACTGTAGCCTTCACCCAGCAGGAATTTGCCGATTTGAAGTGGACAGCAGAAAATCAGCCGACACGGGGCTCCAAACCTTCTCCAAAAACCGACAAAGCGACAGCGCATTACATACGCACGTTGGTTCTGCCCGAAGTTGAAACATTTGTTCCGACACACCGGCCTGTACTTCCCGGCGACGAGTCAGACGTTTTATAAGGACCGGTCCGCTACTGATAGGGGACTCCGAGAAGGGCATCGTACCAGTGCCCGCTTGTAGGGCTCAAAAAACGCTTTTTTTCAAAATATTTTATTTAATATTAAATTTACGAAAATAGAGGCTCGGACTTATTGATTTAAATAACCTTAGGGCATTCAATTAGGACAATCCAGTTGGGAATTTTTACTTTTAAGGTACAAACGGTTTAAGAGATGAAAAAGCAAATCGTGGTTGCGGTAGCCAACAACAAAGGTGGCACGGGAAAGACAACAATAACGCTTAACCTGGCAGCTGGTCTACAACGACTGGGGAATAAGGTATTGATGGTTGATCTGGATGCCCAGGCTAACTTGACGAGCGCGGTGGGTTTTAAAAACCTCAAACGTCACGTGGGTCAGTTGTTGATCGATGAGATGGAATGGGATGAAGTTATCCTCAAGGGAAAGGTAGAGTCTACGGATGAGGCCGAAAGCTGGCCGCAGTTAGATTTATTACCGGCCGCCCGGACAATGGTTTCTCATGAATCAGCCCTCAACGCGAGTGGTGCCATGCTGGAGCTCCGTTCTCATCTGGAGGGAAAAGACTACGATTACGTATTGATCGACTGTCCGCCTAGCCTGGCTGCTTTTACAACCAACGCTCTGGCGGCGGCCGATTACTACTTGGTGCCTATGCAGGGTGAGAATTTTGCGTATATCGGCCTAGATGAAATGCTGAAGTATGTAACCAAGCTGAAGCGCAATATGCGGCTCGATATCAAACTGGCTGGTATTGTCAAAAATAAATTTAATTTGACGACCACCTTCGCCCGCCAGATCGAGGAAGCGCTGGCTAATCAGAACGTGCCCGTTTTTAAAACGGCGATACGTCAGTTCGTTGGCCTGATGGAATGTACCGTTGTTCACAAAAGTATATTCGATTACGCGCCTAAGTCGAACGGTGCCGCTGATTTCAGCGCATTAGTCAACGAATTGATTCAGGCCACTCAACTGCAGCAGGAAGGTACTGCTGTCAAACCTCTGTAAACGGTAGTCGACCATGGAAGCCAAAAAAGACAGAAAGAAAAATTTCGCCAACTTCATCACTAATCTGCATGAAGAGGATACGACTGAGGTCGAAACGTTAGAACCGGGCACGCAGGTACTTTCACTTCGATCGGAGCTGGAGGATTCGGTGCCGGAGCTTTCACCGCTTGAGGAACACGAACAGACGACCAGGCAGGAATTAGAGGCCATCATCCAGGAGGGGTTAGATACGTATCTTACCGTCGGCACTGCGCTGTACCAGATTCGAGACGCAAAATTATACAGGAGCACTCACCTTTCCTTAAAAGCGTACCTGGCTGAACGCTTCGAAATAGGCCGGCAACGGGCCTACCAACTGATGGAAGCGGCACAGGTTGTCAATGCGTTAATGGCAGAGGTGCAAAACACTGATGATGACACGAATGTGGCCATTGTCATGCCTAAAAAAGAATCGCACGCCAGCGCACTGGCTGATGTACCTAAAGAACAACGGAAGCGGGTTTGGGACGAGGTTAAAAAGGACGAGGAGCGTACCGGGAAGGCAATTACAGCGAAAAAAATAAGTGAGAAGGCTGAGGCCATAACCGGTGTCCCACGTAACAGTAAACCGCCCAAAGATCAGAAACCACGCGGGGAGAAGGAAGCCGCCGAGGAGTTTCTGACCGATCAGGCCAGCTTAACAGCGGCCGCCATGGGTCAACCTCGTGAAAAGAATAAGGTACCTGGTGCTACCTGGCTACCCTCAGAGAAGCCAACAGAAGAAGTCAATGAGTTGAAAATCGTTGACTTTTCCGGGGGAGAATTGGATGAGACTTCAGTTGATTCAAATACGACGGTAGGAGAGAAGTCATCAGAAACGAATGACCATTTGGAGAGGCTACGTAAAGCTTTCCTGAATGCACAGCCGGCAGATCTGGTAATAAAAATAAGTGCTCGTCTTCTGCAAGACGAACAGGTTATTGAAGATTGGCAAATATTGCGGCAGGATAAACAAATCACTGACGAAAATGGCGTCGCTTCATTAACGCTGCAGGAAGCTTTAGAACTTGGTATCCTGAATGATTATCTGGCTCAATTATCCTAAAATATACGATTTCTTATAGCACCAGGCAGCACGAGTTTCGTGCTGCTTTTTTTTATGCTGACGATTCATCAATTATAGGTGCGTTTGCCGTTTCGTACAAAATCCGTCACTTGACTTTACGAACACGATTCAATGTGTCATTTTCTGGAGGGTTTTATGAGACAATCTGTTTGGGCAGTTTGGCAACCACTTTTGCCCACTATTCGGATAAAGTGAAAGTATTGTACCACTCTTACACTTTATCCGATTATACGCTTCTGAGTTACCACGTGGTATGAACATTATGCCGAAATCGGCATAACATCCCTAATGCCGAACGGAAGATTATGCCGCATACGATCATCAAAACCCGCACAATGCATTCTCAAGTCGATCTTTGACAATTGTATGCGGCATAATTTTTACGTTGAGTTAGATTTCGAAGTCACGTGTAGCCCTGCAACTGATTCCTGTATTATCTAGTGTTGGGAAGTTTTGCAAAACGGCCTTTAAGAGAATTTAGGGGAGGAGGGATGCATACTCTCGAACATTAATCAGAGGAATGCTGGTTTTGTAAGCCTGATTGATCACCTTAATCGTTTCATTGGCAATGACGGCACTGCCGATGGCCGATGGGTAGAGCCCATCCTGGGAAAAGAAATTGCCGTTGGGAAACGAGGGATCAATGAACAACCCATCCTCGGTAGTGTACTGCCGATTGATTACTCGTTTGTATAAACTGTACAAATCCACTATTGGCGTGTTGCCAGTCACTTTCGATAAATACGGCAGACTGTAATCATAATTCATGAAGGCGTTTAGCTGAAACAGTTTGACCTCCTGTTTGGAAAGCACGTCCTTGTCTTCCAGCACAATGGGCAAAGCACCTTTCTGAGCAAAAGCCTGCTTGATTTTGTCATTCGGAATTAGCAGGGCACTGTCTGCTAGAACCACCCCGCTGGTGATATTCATCGCTTGCAGTTTTTTGGCATCATATAAATGGAAGTAAGGAAAATCCATGAGGTCGGGCCGGTTGTACATAACCACTTTTCGTCCCAGATTTTGGCTGTCTAGAACGTCTTTTTGAAACGCGTAAAAAATAGTGCCACTTCCCGTATAACGGCTTAGCCGATCACTCACCAATTCGGGATTGATAGCTACGCCCACATAAATGTCAAAATCAGGCTCGTAAAGCAGCAGATGGATTTGGCGGGCATCCATCAACCGGGTGATGAGGTCGTAGCGCTCCGGCTGATTAGTCGGGAAAAGCCGGTTCAGGTAGGCATAATAGTTCCGCTGAGCGGGATAAGTGTAGTCAACTCTGGCCGAGTCCGCGGGTTTCGCCCCAACGCCGTAGGGTAGAGCCAGGTTATCTGGCATCGGGCCATTATATTTGCTAAGCACTAGCGGGTTAGTAGAGATAACACCCGTCTGATTGGATACCCGTTTCCAGGAAGGTAGTGGGTCGGTCTGGTCATAGACCAGATAGCCCGTACCATTGCCAACGGCCGGGTCAAACAAGGGGGACACAAAGGAAGCCAGTCTCATCTGGTGGGCAATCAGCGCCGGGATGCAGGTGAGTTGGCCCTCCCGGTACAGGCCCCCATCCCGATACCCGGCCATCAGGGAGCCACCCCAGGCTACCAGTCGGGTTGTCGTGGTATCGTCGGGCCGATGCAGACCCAGTAAGCCGGGTTGGTAGGCCGCCGGGGGCAGCACAACATCGGATTTGACCGGTTGGGAGAGCGAGCCAGTAATGACTACGGTTGGCTCTTCCACACTGGGTTCGATGTGTTTACACCCACTGAAGCTCAATCCGAACAGTAGTAAAAGCAACCGACACTTGTTCATATTACTAAAGAGACAATTGATATTCCGTGGTTCGAAAAAAGCAAGTTTGCCTGACGATCCTGAGCTTGCAGATTGTACGGGAAACGACGGCCTATATATAGTATTGATGATTAATCAGTTCAGTATTGAGGATGAAGAACGCAACAAACCTCAACGGTCGATAAAGCCTGTCTGACGCAATTCCAAAAGCGCTCCCCATCTAGTGCAAGCAGCAGCATTGTAATGATCAATTTGCGAATCTTTTTAATTAACCCTTATCGGATAATTACAATCTTTCCACGATAGATGTAGCTTTGGTTGCTAGCAAATAAAACCTTTAAAGTATACGTAAAAATGCCACTTAGTGGCTCCCCATTGTATTTTCCGTTCCAAAGTGAATCTCCATTTTTAATGGTGTGAAACTCATCTTCAAAGACAATTTCACCCCATCGGTTGAATATGGTCAAGCTTTCAAGTTGTAAGCTAGTAAATGGAAAGAAAATGCACCAACCTTCATTAATGCCATCATGATTTGGGGTAAAAGAGTCAGGAAGGTAAATAACATTTTCACATTGTTCGGCAACTTTGACGATCTGCTCAATTATGCAACCCAGATCATCAGAAACAGATACGTTATAACTACCTCTTGAAAGTTGAAAAAATGAAGAATCGCTTTGAAAATTCAGGTTATTAAGGCGATAATTCACCTTATTGTGACTTACAACCGCAATACTTATCTGACCATCAGTCATTCCGCAAGTAGCTGGCTTAGTGGTGATATTAGATATGTCAAGTTTTTCACTGGTACCTACTTCACTTATTTTAGAGACACGACAACCGGTTTCATCCTGAATGGATATGGTATACGTTCCTGCTTTTAAATTGTCAAATGTGTTAGTAGGTTGATACTGTATGCTATCGATCGAGTAGGTTATACGTCCGTTACCAGCAACATTGTTTACGCTTATACGCCCATTCGGTTTTCCACAAGTAGTAGCTGTAACATGAATTTGATTCACATCAAGATTGATCGTCTTTTTTAGGGATACTGACTGAGTCACTTTACATTGGTCCTGGTCTTTCACAGTAAGTGTGTAATTTCCTCCTGAAAGGTTAGCAAATTGGCTGGCAGATTGAAAGTCAGTTCCGTTTAGGGAAAAACTTAACGAGCCAGTGCCACCAGTAGCTGATATAGCTATTGAGCCATCTTGCCGACCGCATTGTGGGTCAACTGGAGTAACCGAAGTTATAGTTGGTGATGAGGGCGAAGAAACTTTGAAAGTTGAGGTGCCATAACAGTTAGCGATCCGGATCATAACCGTATAGGTTCCGGCCGCTAGACCTGTGAAAACTGGTGAAAACTGCAGAGGCCCATTATTAATACTGTACTTGAGTGGATTGCGAGCGGTAGCTCCGGTGGCGGTTATGGAGAGCGTACCATCGCTTTTTCCACAGCTGGCAGGTGTAGTAATTACGTTAACTAGATAGGGTTCAACAATTTCTATAGTTATAGGAATAACGGAGGACTCAATACCATTAATAGTTTGAGTTAGATAAAAGGTTATAGTTTTATCCAGGGAGGGCGCAGCGTACGTATTCCCTTGATAAAGCAATTGTGTTTTTGCCCCATCTGCGTACCATTTGACATTTCTTCCCGAAACGGTAAGGTATGGGTTACCACCTCGGCAATAGGTATCAGGAGATTGTAAAAAAATACTATCAGCTAAAAAAAATGAACTGATTTTGCTAGCAGAGTTACCGGTATTTGGGAGTGATCCGAGTTCATTATGAACGCTTATTAACACATGATCACTATGCCTCAGTTTGTTATTAGAGGAAAATTCTGCCTTCAGGATTGACATGTGTAATGCTTTTACAATATTTCCCAAACCTATATTTAGAACATAGAAGTGAAATATTAATATCTTGAATATCAGCCAGATTTTCATTGTAAAAACAGTTTCACTGAATAATTAATCGCTGATTTTATTCTGTTACCTATACTGAAATAGTCTGGTTCAGGCCAGCGCAAGGGGACTATATTCAGTACCTAAGCTTGTCTTCACCCCTACGTCCACCAAGCACTAATATTTTGTTGCTGATAATAGAGTAACCTAGTGACTAATTCCTAGATTCCTTTAAAAGTAGGATGGAGTAGTAATCTAACACATAAGCATAGCTCATCTAAAACGGTAAAGCGTACTCTTACTGGCTTGCCACAGGAACCATGTTTTAAAACTGTAGATCAGTAATCCATATAAACTATTTCATTGTAGATACAACGGTAAGTATAACTAAATAACTTAACGATTGTACACCAACATGAAAGTTGCCAAATGCACTAAAATACAATTTAATAATATTTTAATGCAATAATTTAAACTGTAGCTACGTAACCTAGTTGTTACTCAAAATACTAAATCGTTTATGAACCAAAACTTTACAAATCATCATGAAAAACTTACTAATGCTCATTGCTGTCTTAGTATCTATAGGTCTAAGTTCAGCTGTTGCCCAGCCTCCAAGAGTTTATATAGATGGCAATTGGTACACACATGAACAAACGGCATATATTAAATGTACTACATCGCCTGTTTTAGCAGTTATTGATCCAGCTTGTACGGATGCGTCCTGTACTGCCTATAAAAGTATCTTTGTTTCAACCTCATCTAATTTCTCTCACTTTAATGTCAATACGAATACAGAAGAAATTGTACTAGATTATACAAATCATTATGATGGCTATATTGATGTAGCTTATGCTGGGGACCCTGCCATTTGCCGCGTTCATATTGTTCAAAAACCAGGCGCTGCTACCTTTACAGCTACACCTAGTATCTGCTCTCCCTCTTCAACCGCTACCTATACCCTTTCGGTAAATTACCCATTCAATAGCACAAATCCACTAAATATTAAATGGTATACCACCGGTGGAGTAACAGTAAATGGGGCAAGCTCCTTTACCGATTCAGGAGTAACCATTAGTAACGTTACAGTTCAAGCGACTTCCTTCGGCACTATATACGCCCACGGTGAAATACCCGGTTGCGGGAATGTAGCGGGTGCTCAAGATCTGGCTTATGTAGGTACTCCTGGTAGTAGCGATATAACGTTTAATGCGACTGGAGGGGGTGACAATGGGTCTTCATTTTGTATAGGTAATACTCGAAGTTACCAGGCTAATCCAAACCTTCCTTTATCTCGCTACAGCTATAGCTGGAGCATACCCTCCGGCAGCAGTAACGTTTCTTACTTTTATTCTTATGGCCCAAATGCTACTATCACAGCAGGTGCTGCCGGTGGATTTTTACTACAAATGAATGTTACACAAAGTGGTTGCAGTTCGAGTGGAGGAAGTTCCCGAACGTTTTTTATAAGTAGTTGCGGAGGATTCCGAGTGGCTAATAATCCAAGCTCGACAAAAGTGACTGCCTTATTTGATCCTATTTTAGATGACCAGTTCATACCAGAGTCACTTCGGCTTTCAAGTGAGAAGAATGGAATAGTTAAAGAGATTAAAATACGGGGTGAGTATCCTAATGAAGAGGTAAAAAATGGATTACAGGTAGAAATGGATGTACATTCATTACCAAGGGGTACTTATTATTTACAGTCAATAAATAATGCCCAAAAATCTGAATCGACTCGCGTTGTTTTACAATAATTATTGGTGCATGCCATGTGTAAAAGTCTGTATATTTTGATTGGACTGTTATTAACGAATCTTTTCCCCATTTACGGTCAACATCCTATTGACTATAAATTGGGTCTCATTGGAGGAGTAAATGCTGCTCTGATTCAGAATAGCACAGGAATTCAAAATATAAGATGGCGCTATAATCTAGGGCTGGCGATAGAACAGCGTTTTTCACCGGCCCTAGGTTTGGTTTATCAAATCAACTATTCCCGTCAAGGAGAGACTGTAAATCTAAAATACGGCGGTACCGGTCCGGTAATCGGTCATCAATATATAACGTTTGATTATGTTAATTTGGCTATTATGGCCAGGTTTAGGCCTAAAAGTGAACGGATTTTTATACAATTAGGTGGTCAATTAGGCCTGTTAGTGAATGATTATATCTTGGTTACTGATCCGTTCAACCAGGGGAAATCATTTGAAAATGTCAACAAACTGGATGTTGGTGTTACAGGAGGTCTTGGCTATAGATTTGGGAGACATTTTGTAATTGATACACGTTATTATCATGGTATGAAACCAATTTTGTCTGATTTTATATCTGTTAATCCTCAGACTGGAATATCTACTTTTAATAAACAAGATAAATGGTATAACCGAGTATACTCACTAAACTTAAGTTATTATTTTTAGGGTACTTCTAATCCTACAATGCATTACCACAAATCATACCGAGCTAATGTGCCTTCCAGCTTTTTGGATCACGACAAGCTTAACCGACTAAACATGGTGCGAGTTGCCGTCAAGAGCAAAAGTACTGTTCCATATGATTAGTATACTTCTTTACTTACTGAAATGGGGTTGAGTAATTGGAATAAATTTTTTGGCAGTGGCTTAATTGCGTTGATCGGCGAAGAAGAACCGATTGATAAACAGACCGATTGCTGTGTCGTGAACCACGACTGACTTTGAGAAGCAAATGGTTCGGCGGGTTAACCGTTTTAAGCGCGTTCGAAGGGTTAAGTGTTTACGTTCAAGGCCTTGTAGTGCCGCTTTACGAACTAAGCTTAAGCGTTGATCTAAGCAATCAAAATAGGCCCGCGACGGCGGCTTGGCACCAAGAGTCTGTTATCCACCTAATTACTACAATTTTAGCCTGCTTAAGCAGGCTAAGTAGGTGGCGAAACGTTTGGTGAGTACGTCGTCCGAAAACGAAGGCAATGATCTCTCCCGTCACTGCATCTTCCACCCACGGCAGCGGCCGACCGTCACACCCAGCGGGGCTGTTTTTTAGTACCCACATACGACCGCCCGGCGGCCCGGCACATCTTGTCGACTTTTAGACTATCCGTGTGATGGCGGTGGCCAACTAGTAATATGACGGTCGGCTACCGCCATCACCTTTTTAGGTTTATCCCCTGTTCACGGATACATAGCCTTATGCTACAGTTTCTTTAAACCCCCGTTTTTCCAAGACATCGGAACAGCTTCACCAACGGTCGCACCTTTCTATATCCTAGAATCTCAAATGGCCGTCTCATTAATCAAATTCAAAATCTCACATTATAGTTGAGCTTGAGAGACTAATTTTTCTCCCAAATGGCGAATGAGCTGTCCAACGGCCACCGCAGCACGACCTAATCCGTTTCGGAAAATAATATCCTTCTTGCTGACCAATTGCCAAGTGACGGATTTTACGGTCGGCCGCTCATATCTTTGTTTTGATTGGAGGTTGTCCGAAAAAGTGCAATTTTTGAGTAAGACCTGACATGGGTTGCCAGTACCTCGGGTCGGCCGCTGAGACACTCTCCGGTGATCTTGAACAGGCTGGTTGTGCTGGTGCCCTTGTCCCTTTCCAACAAGCTCCGACAGTACCCATAGACGCAGGCTAGTCCTGT
>NZ_FOLQ01000037.1 GCF_900112365.1 Spirosoma endophyticum
AAACGATTATTGAGCGTTACACTCAATTGATCCGCTTGTATGCGGCCAGCGAGACTCGTTTTCGCACGGGTGCGCCGATCAACGGCATCTTCACGGCAGCCGAAGCCCCCATCAATGGCCCAATTACCTTTGGACCTGCCTTTACCAATGTCAATTCTAATTTTGGACCGTTCATTGGAGAAAATTCACGGGCGGCCGTTTTGATTCACGAAGGCGTACACGTATTTGATCGGATTTCTGGCCGGAGTGATACGCATATTTCGGAGTTCGAAGCCGCCTATAACAGGCAATCCGCCGACTTATCCCTGCACAATCCGAGTTCTTATGCAGGCTTTGCGGCCCATATTGATCTTAAGCGTGACCCCAATCCGCGTTTTGGACTTGGCCAGGGGTCACGTGGTTTGTAAAAAACGTGCCGTAACCTCCAGCCCAGTAATCCAGTGCACCAGTAGGAATACTCCCGATGATGCTTTATCATCAATCGGTATCCGCTCCACGGGAGTAGAGACTGGCGGTTTCCGTCCAATCGCCACCCACCAGGGGGCTTCATGCTATGTCAATGACCAGTCCTGAAATAAGGAACTGGATTATTTTGACAAGCCATTCAGCAGCACATGTTTACACGTAGCGTTGTGGCCTGCTCCAATCAAACCAATCTGCTGACTGGATAAGGGGTGTACTCGGCGAGTTTGAATTTTCTCCTCATTGATGTAAAAGTCAATGAGGCCTCCATTTTTTGTAATCTTAAGTTTATTAATATTCTTGTCAATAAACTGATTAAATACAAAATCTTCAGGATTTATTGGCTTTTTATCCTGTACGTACTGAACAATAAACTGAGAGAAGTTATTTATCTGGAAGACGTAGTACTGATCAACCTCTCCGCCAACCATACTGCCTGCGCTTGGCGGATTATCGCCTGTACTTTCTATAGTCGACTCTAACGTAAAATCACTCCCCTTGAGGTCAATCGGGGTTATAACCAGACAACGGTCAACAAAATCCAGGACGGGTCAAGACAGATTTCGTTCAATAAAAGGCAAGCTAAAACTATTTATTGAACTCGTATTGCACTATAAATGAAAACACATTACTATAAGAGGAGCAATTTTTGAAATCGTTCACGAAAACCTCCCGATGATTCCGGACAAGACAATTAGCATAATAATTCCAACCTGCTTAGAACCCTGTACAGTAGGTACCATGTCATAAGATTTTGTTCAGTTGACTGATTCTTAACTATGATTAGTGAACTAGATCCTTTTCATTTCCCCCTTTCTATGCAGTAAGCCCCAGTCAATCATGGCATCAATAACCGTAATAATATTTTGGCCAGATTCTGTTAAGGTATACGCCACTAAAACAGGGGGGTGATTGGTTACCTTACGTTCTATCATACCATTGATCTCCAGTTCTTTCAGCTCCTTTGATAACATCCTGGGTGTTATCCCTTCTAGGCTGTCCAACAAATCTTTAAACCTGTTTTTTTTGTAAAACAGGGCGGCAATAATGGGCAGTTTCCATTTGCCGCTGACAACATTCATCGTGTCTGTTAAGGCAAGGGTGAATTGTCGGGGACACTGATTTACCTCTGCCTGTTCTATTAACTCTCTAAAACTACTCATAATCAGTCGATTATTGAATTACTATACTAAAGTATATCGGTTAGCACCCATACCGAATTTAGTTTTGCATCACATTCAACCAAACACAAACTATGATTCTTGTTACAGGGGCAACAGGACAATTGGGTGCTAAAGCCATTGACCATTTATTGACCAAAGGCGTTAAGGCTGCTGACATAGCGGCATTCGTTAGAGATGCCGCAAAAGCACAACGCTTAACCGAAAAAGGAATTCAGGTACGAGTGGGTGATTACACGGATTACGATTCGTTAGTGAACGCGTTTACGGGTGTTGATAAGCTGTTATTGGTGTCCAGCAACGACAGAGAGGCCGTTGAAAACCGAACGGCTCACCACATTAATGTAATCAAAGCCGCCCAACAAGCCAACATTAAGCATATCGTTTACACCTCTTTTGTCAGAAAACCAACGTTTGCCGAAACGGCCATAGCCTCTTTTCAACACGCTCATGTTGAGTCAGAACAGTTTCTAAAAAATAGTGGCCTTGCCTATACTATATTGCAAAACGGCATTTATTTGGAGATGATTCCAGTTTTTGTTGGCGGCAACGTAGCCCAAACAGGGGTTATCCTGTTTCCTGCCCAGTCAGGTAAAGCTAGTTGGGTGCTTCGAGACGAATTGGCCGAAGCTACTGCTCATGTGTTGACGACCAAAGGCCATGAACAGAAGATCTATCCACTGACGAATACAGAATCGGTTTCTTTTGACAAAATAGCCACCGATTTGTCGGCTACCTTAGGGAAAGATATCCAGTATATATCTCCACCGGTCGATGAATTTGAATCCATTCTAAAAAAAGCAGGTGTGCCCGATTTGTATATAGGGATGTTTATGATGTGGGCTGTGGCACAAGCACAGGACGCCTTAAATGTAGAAGATACTACGTTAGCGACTTTTTTAGGCAGAAAACCGACGAGTGTCAAGCAGTTTATCAATACGATCTACGGTTAAGCTGTTCTTACCCGCTCACCTACCGCTTACTTCAGAACAAAAACTGTTTACTAGCTTCAGGTGGTTATGTGTAGGCAACTAGTCCAAAATCTTACTGAATTTACTTTATTTTACTGGACACGACTCAAATTAATCTTGATCTAGTGTCCAGTAAACTAGAGTAAATCCATTAGACAGTTTGTTGTGGCAATAGTCACTTATCAATCAGAATTAAAATGTAACCTATTTTGCCTAATTTGCATAGATTAGTTCATTTGTGATCGTTCATAAAAAGGTCAATGATCATCATTAACTGAACTTGTCGTAATCAGCTACCAAAACCGTTCAATTAAACGTCCGAATCATTTCCGGACAAGACATCTGACTTTTAAGCCCAAAACACACGACAATTAGTCCGTTTCCCTGAATAAACTTCAATCCCAATACCGGCAGCTCATTGACTAACTGCCCCCTGACCATGGCCATTACTCGACAAAGCGCCGGTGACGGGTAGCGGTGGGGGTAGGAAAGTCCGAGGGGATGGGGATGTCGACTTTGCCGGTGGCAGCCCACTGGGCACCTCGTTGCAGGCAGGTGATGAACCCAACACATTCCACCGAATAATCCATATGACCCAGGGGGGTGTGGAAAATCCGGCCTTGCCCGTAATTGATCGTCATCAGCATCGGTTCGTGACGATCGGTGCCTTTATTTTGTTTTGACGAGTAGGCCGTGGCCAGCACCTGCAGGTGCTCGGCAGGTCCCCGCAGGCGGTCGTACAGCTCATCTTTGGTGTGCATCCAGGTCAGGGGCATGCCTTGGGTGATGGGATGGCTGGCTTGCCGAATCTTTATCTGAATCTCCTGCTGCGCCCCGTGCGATCCGGCCTGTCCGGGTTGGGGGTCTCGCATCAGGGCCCCTTCGTTGGTGTAGTACACATAAGGACCGTCTTTCTCGGTGCGATCCCCCCACCCGCCCAGGCCGATCATTTTGTTGTAGGCGGGCCAGCGGGGAAACGAGTTATCGGCCGCATGGATGACGACCAGACCGCCCCCCTTTTTGATAAACGTGTCAAAATCACGCTGGGTCTCATCGGACCAGGGGGCGGCCTCCCAGCCAAAATTGCAGACCACCAGGTCATAGCTGGCGAAGTCAGGATGGAAGCTGGAATCGGCTCGGGGTTTGGATAAGGCTTTAGTCGCCCGGACACCGGGAATTCTATATTTTTCCATCAACTCATCGCCATTCCAGGTATAGTACGAGCGCTGTACATCGACCGAAAACTTACCCGTCTCTTCCAGGTAGCGCTTGATCATAAAGGTGATTTTGGGCCATTGCTCGTGATTGTTCTGGCCGTCGACGATGAGCGTGCGAATGAGGTTAAGCTTTTGGTTTTGGGGTGCCTGAGCCTGAACAGAATGCACCCCAAGGAGTAGCAGGAGTAGACTAGCAAAGAGGGATTTCATGATCATTTGGTGAGTAAGGGACGTGGATCATAACGGCTCTGGGTCCGTCACACCGTATGTGCACAAGGGGGCACTAGTCTTCAAACCAAGTACTGACTTGAATCTACTTTTATCGAATGCTGTTTCTGCCTACCCTCCCGCTCTGAAGCAACAAATTCGTTCGCTCGACTGGGCAACAGGTCATATGGGTTTATTAGTGCTTACTGGTGATCGGGTATGCTACAAATTGCGTTGAGCAGGCACTATACATTATCCGCTCAAGTAAACCTCCCATTTACTCGTCCCACTGGGATGAATAATCATGCCATTGTTCGAGTAAGAAATCCGCCAAATCAGCCCCGGCAGCTCGTTCGTCGTCCGTTGCATTATCTTCCAGATAGGTTGACACGGTAATCTGAAATCCTTGCGCCAGCAGTTCACCGGCGACCCGGTTCCAGCGGTCAAAGGCACTTCCATCTTTCGACAAGTCAGGAAATAACTCAATGCGTCGGCCGCGCAACGGGGCCAGCCGTTCAGCATTCAAATACGACAACGCCCCCACGGCCATCCAGATAAAGCCGGGAAAATAAGGCGTACTGATAACCGCCGTTTTAGGCGCTTCTACAATGGCAATTGGCTGATCGGTGTCGGCGGTTAGGAGTTGCGGCAACCCGAATAAACAAGGCGATTTCTGCACCTCGTTTCGCTCGTCCAGATAGGCCATCAGCCAGGCCGGGTAAGGCTGGTTCAGTTCATCACACCGGCGGGCATAGGAGGAATGGACCCAGGTGGTTCGGCTTCGCTTCTCACCCGCTTTGATCACGTAGTTGACGGTGTGAAACGTATCATCAAACAACTTGATCTGCCCGCCCCGTATGCGTTGCCACTCATCGATAAACCAGAACACACAAGCCCCCGGCCAGCGGCCAGAGGTACCAATGTTGAACCGGTTTAACAGATCGTTGGCAACGGTATCCCCAAAACGACGACGTAGCAACCTGGCAAACTGATTGCGTTCATAATGGCCCAGCGATTGAGTAAACACCTCCTCAGGAATGGTGCAAAGCGGACTGGCTGGTTGGGTTGGGATGAAATGTACGGGTCCAACTGGGCGGTTCGATGGGGATGATTTGTCGAACAGGAAGTTCGCAACATGTTCGGCCTGCTCAAGACTGGCTCCTTCCCGCTGCATAAGCTGGGTAATGATATTCTGTTTCAATAGGCCCGCGTGCTTCTGGCGGGCTGCTATGGTAAACCAGTTTTTGGGGATGGGACCCACACTAGTCTGGGCCTTCATCTGCTCGTAGTAAGACAGACCGGACGCGCCTTTGTGGTACGGGTTGAGGTGATAGCCACAATTGCTTTCCCGGTCGCAGCGGCCGTACATGTCGGGCAAGAGTTCGCCTGTTTGGGTGTCGATATAGCGACTTAATGTTTTACGGTGTTTAGGGCCGCAACTCGGGCAATCGGATTTAATGGCCTTTTTGGGTAGCTGATAACGGAACGTATTGGTCGGCATGGAGGTAAAACTAAAAATTGGTTCCCAGCTAACGTTCCTAGCGCCTTTTCGGTATGCTGATACAGGGTATCATTTTCTTATCAAATGCGGTAGTTGGCCAGTCCCCAGCTTGGCTACGTTTGCTTACTGGCTTATCCAGTCAATAGCCTGCTCCCGTTCGGAAAAGAGAAACACCTGTATAGTCAAGCCTGGAAACAGATTTCCCAGTTTGGCCAGTGAGCCTACCCACTCTTTATCGGTGACGACGGCTGCTTTCTCAAAGGCACTCAGATACGTAGCATCGGCGTTGAGGTCTTCCCAAAAAGCTTTCGGTGAAATCGAACCTACACTGATGTACTCCGCATAGGCTCGTAAGTTGGTCGGATACTGGGCTACTTTCCGTTTTACCTCATCAATCAGCGGCCGTATATCGTATATCGTATATCGTATATCGATATATCGCCATCGATGCGATAGCCTACTATCCGCTCATCCTTAAGATCAATCGTCTGAATCATGATAGGGTTGGTTTTTGCAATGAAGTAATCGAATCCAGGCTACGGTCAGCTTAACAAAAAAAGCCCCGCTGGGTGGACCATCGGGGCTTGAGACGCTTACTGAATTATAAACGCTGTTTTGGCCCTTTTATTGTGTACTCTGAAACAGAGTAAGGCTTATTTAGCATTATATTTTAGTGATTGAGACGGTACATGTAGCTACTTCCCAGTTTTATTGCAAGCGTTATGAGCACCCATCAACCTGAACGTATCATCTCCGGGGGCCAGACGGGCATCGACCAACTGGGGCTGGAAGTCGCCCGGTCGCTGGGTATTCCAACCGGTGGCCTGGCGCCCAGGATGTTGATAGTTGAGTTCTGGTTCTATATCTACTGCCGAGTTAGTCTATGAATGAGAAATCAACCCAGGAAGGATGGGTTCTTTTGCGATTAGCTTTGCAAACCAATCAACTTCAGGAAGTAAAAGACAACGAGACCGCCGAAAAGCAAGCGAAGTCCCGTTTGAATGAACGGCATCAACGCGAGATGGCCCAAATTAGTCTTTTTCTCCAGCCTATTGGGTGGACTAAAGCGATTGCCCGGTACTCAGCTCAACAAGCGGAGCGCCTTTTTCTTCACAAAACCCGACGAGCGGCCATCTTACTGCGCCAACGAAAGGAAGTGACTGACCTGGAGCAGTGGATCAATCAACAGCGTGAGCAATCGACGGATATCGCCCTGTTCAATCAACTCCAGGCGCTCTTTAGCTGGTCGCTCACCACTCAACAACGGCAGTCCTATCACCAGGCCTTAAGCCAGAGCGATACCCTCATCATCACGGATGCACAAAAACTAATTTTATGGACGAGCCAAAGCTTTTTGAGCTTAACTGGTCATCGGCCGAGCGAGGTGGTGGGCCAGAGTCCCCAGATGCTCCAGGGACCAGCTACCGATGAGGCAGTTTTGGGCTATATTCGGGACCAGCTGAGACGGGTTCAACCGGTGGAAGTGGAGTTACTAAATTACCACAAAGGGGGTACGTCTTATGTATGTCATATGCGGATTGAGCCCTTGTATAGCCGTCAAGGGGCCTTGACTCATTACTCATCTGTTGAACGCTACGTCATGTCAGCCGACTCGTAAACTACGCGTACTGTTCCTGTTACACAATCCATGTGAAGCGATTAGTCTAAAATCAACCCCTCACTATAAGCTCTGAATACAGGTCCAACTGTCGGTTGGAAAATGGTGAAGACAGTTGCTGAACGATCCGTGATCAGGTTCGTTGCTGCCAAAGCCCTTCAAGAAAGTAGCGTACAGTAGTAACTAGCGTAGATCTTGAGGTGAATAGACTGAGTTTTACTGGATGTCGGTGAAGGTATGTTTAGTCCTAGTGGTAATAGCGAAGCGTATGCTACGGCTAGTACCGCGGTGGCGTACCACTTGACAATTAGTAAAACCAGCCGTTTAATGAAAAGCCTGAATGGGCCTTTACAGGGATACTCGTCGTCTCATGTGGCAGCGAATTGTGAGACAGTGATTTTTTAATATTTGTCCAACGCCATCAGTCGCATACGCTAGCCATCACACATGCCCGCGTTGTCAGCAAACCGAACGGGTTGAAGCCATTAAGACACAACGCCGAACATACTATATTTTCCGCAAAATGATTCGGAGTTTAATTGAAGGGGATCGGGTAGGCGGATAGGATGCAAAGTTTCTACATATCAATCTGTAGCCTACGAATGCCTCTTACGCTACGTAGGCGAACCTATTGTCTTCGGCTGAGCTGTTAACACACGAGGAAGATCATGTTTACCTTGACCTCTCAGGTACTGCGTCCAGTTAAATGGAGCAGGTCCAAGACCAGATTTATACGCGCAAGCCTGCTTAGACACTAGCTTTCCTTAATTTTCTGTCGATGCAACATACCCCAGTCAATCATCGACTGAATCATCGGAACAAGGGTTTTACAATAGTCCGTGACTTCGTATTCGATACGCACAGGTGTTTCGGCATAGACGGTTCGGGTGATTAATCGATTCATTTCCATCTCTTTCAGTTCACGGGCAAGCATCCTAGATGTAATGCCGGTCACACTGCGTTCTATTTCTCGAAAACGTTGACGATTGGCCGAACAGATCGCATGGATAATGGGTATTTTCCATTTACCGCCAATGACGTAAAGCGTATCCAGCAACGCGTCAAATTCTTTAGCTTTTGTCGATTGATCAATGTCGCGTACCATACTTAATACGTGCTATACTCGGTTATACCGCTTACAAATGTATAGCAAGTATAACCTACATTTGATGAATTAACGACAAGGATGAAAAAATTTGACAATAAGATAGCCGTCATTACCGGTGGAAATAGTGGCATGGGGTATGGAACCGCTAAGGTTCTGAAGGAAATGGGTGCTACCGTTATTATTACCGGAAGGAGACAAGAGGCTATTGATCAAGCCGCCCAAGAACTGGGTGTTATCGCCATTTTATCCGATCAGGCAAAGCTGGAGGATATCGATAGGCTGGTCAGCGAGGTGACAGAAAAATTTGGGAAGGTTGACATCCTCTATATCAATGCGGGCGTATCCGGTACATCGTCAATTGAACGGGAAACACCCGAAAACTTCGACACGATCAACAACATTAATTATAAGGGCGTTTTCTTCACGTTGAGCAAATTCATTCCCTATCTTAACGATGGCGCTTCCGTTGTCGTTTTATCCTCTGTCCTGGCTTCTACGGTAAGCCCAGGTTTGAGTGTTTACAGCGCCAGCAAAGCGGCGGTTAATTCGATCGTCAAAACAGCGGCCTTGGAACTGGCATCCAGAAAGATAAGGGTGAATTCGATTAGTCCGGGCGCCATTGATACCGAATTATTTAGCAAAATGGGCATGGCTGATGAGGCCTTAAATGGCCTGACTGACTACCTGATTAGCTTGACGCCTTTGGGCCGTATCGGAAAGCCTAAGGAAATAGGTCAACTCGTTGCCTTCCTGTCCAGTGATGAAGCCTCATTCATTACCGGTTCAGATCATATTATTGATGGTGGATCGACGCTTCTTTGAGCGATTTAATAAATCAAAATCGTACCAGTCGCCAAAAGCCCCCAGTTTGTTAGCGGTAATACGCTAACAAACTGGGGGCTTTTATTTACATGGCAATGTGCTATTTTATGCCAATGATCTACGACCGTATTACCAAATGGGCAAGAGGGTAAGAGCAGTCTTAAAAGTCAGTAACGTTCACAACGGGTAGTGAGGTCAATAACGCTGCACCATAGGCCGAAGCCGGCGATTGAAACCCAGTTTTTACTGATCCGTTCAGGACGCGGCTTACAATCTCGACGGCGGATGAAGCCGTCGGCATATAACCGGCCGGCATATCGGCCATCGACCTGACTATAGTTCCGTCTTCACCGGTAACTTCTATCAGAATCGTACTTCGTTCAGTTGTTAAATCTGCCGGGGAATGTCCTTCTGTCAAAACACCTTCCTTGGCCGAGTTTGCCGGGAGCGCCAGTTTAAAATATTCCTCAATATCAGGAATACCCGTTGATTTGAAACTGAGCACGACGCCACCCAATGGCAGTAAAGAAAACTCCTCCGGGCCGTTGCCAACATCAAATGAAGCCGATTGAGCTTCACTTAATTTTATTAGCTCCCCATTTTTCCTGACCAATAGCCCTGCGCCAATAATATTAGCACTGCTGGCCACCGAACCCGGTGTAAACCCGCCCGAATAGGTAAACGCTACCCGAAGGGCAACCGGATTTTTTACCCGTTGAGCCGTATGGACAACCAATGGATCATACGTCGTAAATAAGCCTGATCCGGACATTACCATGATACCTGCTGCAGTGGCGGCAGCATCTTTACGTTCGGCCAGACGATAAATATCCACTTCCGCAGTAATATCGACGTAATGCACTTTAAATGTAATGCAGGCATCCATCGCCTGATTTGCCGTTTGGCTGAACGGACCTGCAATATTTAGCAAGGCTGTTTTACCTTCTAAACCTTTCTCCCATCCGTCAATATCATCAACAGAAAATACATGATAGGGAACAGTCAATTCAGCTGATAGCGCGGCTAACTTATCTTTGTTTCTGCCTGCAATGTCGAAGTCGAGACCGCGTCGGGCTGCTTCATGGACAACCAAACTGCCGGTGAATCCGGTTGCTCCGTAAATCAGTAGTTTGCCTTGCGTGGTGTTACTTATAGTTGTCATAAAGGAATTATCAACATGTTGAGGATTTTGAATGGTCGATCCATGCCGAATTTCCCGGAAACACGCTTAATTGTTTACCGATTGCCGGTACTCAAGTGGGGAAATTTTAGTTTTGCTTTTGAAAAGTTTGTTGAAAGATTGGGGATACTCAAAACCGAGTTGATAGGCAATTTCAGCAATCGTCGCATTGGTGGTGCTCAAAATATCCTTTGCCCTATCAATCAGTTTATTATGAATATGTTGCTGGGTCGTTTGTCCCGTAAGCGAACGAAGCATATCGCTCAGGTAACGGGGTGAAACGTTGAGGTGATCGGCTAGTTGCTGCACCGTTGGCGGTCCTTCGAACAGCGATTTTTCTGCTTCAAAAAAATCAGCCAGATACGATTCCATTTCGACGATCAAATCATTATGGACTACTTTGCGGGTGATGAACTGGCGATTGTAAAAACGATTACTATAATTCAGCAGCAGTTCTATTTGCGTCACCAGAACATCCTGGCTGAAATGATCGATGTTCGTATCCAGCTCTATCGCTATTGCATCAAATACCGGAAAAATAAGCTTCTTTTCCTTGTCGGATAAATACAATGCTTCGGCAACGGAATAAGCGAAAAAACCATATTTGCCGATGTGTTTTCCAAGTGGATAGTTGCGGATGAAATCCGGATGGAACAACAATGTATAACCGCTGTAATCTTTTTCTTCTTCGGCAGCCGCTATCACCTGGTTCGGGGCCGTAAACGAAAGGCCACCTTCTTCAAAATCATAGTATCCTTGCCCGTACCGGATTTGCCCGGCAAAATGTTTTTTGAAGGATATTTTGTAAAAATTCAGTACATAACCTTTGCCAAGATGCTCGGTGTCTGCCCGTATATCTTGATAATCAACCAGCGCTACCAGCGGATGCATAGGTTTGGGAAGCTGCAAAAACCGGAGCAGTTCGGATATGCTTTGAATGAGGTGCGGAGAGTGCTCCTTTTTCATGAGTGAGCGCTTTTTAGCTGGTGGTAAATAGGATATATAGTCCAGGAAACTGTTCCCTGATCGATTAAATCATGCACAGGAGAATCGGCAAGTTCATTCAGCAGCTTATGCAGGGCATTGGTTCCATCGGCCTGTGAGTTCCAGATCAGGGCATCGATAATTGTGCCGTCCGGTTGCCCGGCAATATGCCTGGATTGAAAACCCGGTTGCTTTTTTAGCCAGACATCCACCTCCGCATTAGCAGCCATAAAGTCCTGGTATGTTTTTCCCTTTGCCAATGTAAAGGTGGTCATCTCTAAACCACCGGGTTGTTTTGTCGCTGACATGTTTTTGGGGTTAATAGGGTTGAGCCGTTGGCCGAATAATCAGTTCACTAATGTCAATATCCTGCGGCTGACTCATGGCATACGCCACGGCATGGGCAATTGCATCCGCTGAAATGGCCATACCTTCCATCCCCTTTACCATTTCTTTTGCGTAAGGATCCGTGATCGCCTGGGTGAGTTCAGACTGAATGACACCCGGCGAGATGATGGTTGTTCGGATGTTGTAGGGTTTGACCTCCTGGCGTAATCCTTCCGAAAGCGCCCGGACGGCAAACTTAGTGGCTGAATACACCGCACTGGTCGGATCTACCCGGTGGCCAGACAAGGAGGAAACATTAATAAAATGACCTTCTTTGCGGGCTTTGAAATAAGGCAGTGCAGCGCCTATTCCATAAAGTATGCCCTTCAGGTTGGTATCGATCATGGCATCCCACTCCTCAAAGCGCAGTTCTTCCAGTTTGGATAACAACATCACCCCGGCATTATTGATCATCACATCCACCTGGCCAAAGGTATCCAATGTATGCTGGATGAGCCCATTAACCGATTCTTTTTGTGTAACGTCGGTGAGCCATACACTTGCGTTTCCCCCCTGAAAGGTAATCTGACTTTGCAGCTCGTCTAATTTATCCATCCGGCGTGCGCCCAGACTAACAATAACCCCCTGACTGGCCAGATACGTTGCGATGGCCTTGCCGATGCCGCTGCTTGCTCCGGTAATAACGGCCACTTTACCTCCTAAATTTATAGTTTTCATACGTAGTTGATTTTGTAAAGTGCACTGATTTGTTCACTATGCGCCTGCAGACCGATTTGTCGACGAGTTTCATCAGCCGCTACCGCATCCGGGCCAGCCAGATACCGGAGTTGTAATTTGTTATCGGTGGCCGCTTCATAGATGATTTCGGCCATGGCTGCGGGATCGGAAAAGATGACATTTGTACTGCCATCGTCAAAGCCGGCAATCATCTTGTTCCAAAGGGGCGTGTAAGCCTCATGCGCGACATACGTCAGCGAACGCCCCACGTAATCCGTATTCATCGCTCCGGGAGCAATGGTTTTAAAGCGAATGCCAAATTGATCAGTTTCGTAGTTCATGGCCTCGCTCCAGCCTTCCAGGGCAAATTTTGTGGCGCTATAAATGGAGGCCAGTGGATTGGCCGCTATGCCAGCAGCCGATGTAATGGTCAGAAATAGCCCCTTCTTGTGGTGCTCTCTAAAATAGGTAATAAAAGGCTGGGACACCCGAAATACGCCCAGTAAGTTGGTATCCAGTTGGCGCTTGATTTGATCCAGCGTGTAGGCTTCAAATCCGCCCACGAGTCCGAAGCCGGCATTATTGAGGACTACATCGACCCCCATTTCTAGGGCTTTCTGAATAGTTTGGCTCACCTGGTCGGCCTGGGTTACATCTAACGGTAAGAGGGTCACCCGATCCAATTGAGTAAGCTCGGTTTCCTTTTCTGGATGGCGCATCGTGGCGATGACGTGCCAACCCTTGGCCTGAAATAAGTTAGCGGCTGCTTTTCCCAGTCCGGATGAGGCTCCGGTAATGAAGATGGTTTGCATAATTCGTTTGTAGAGTTCCATGCAAAGGTCCACGGCTACCGCTTGATCCCTGTATCCATATTGGTCAATGGTGTGTCCAATAAAACGGGGTACTGTTTTATAAAGAAGAAACTGCGATTTAGAAAGGGATGGACGTCTTTTTGACAGAAAGACAATAGCAGGACTTAACCTAACCAGGTAGGTCATCAACTAAAAGTGGACAGTTGTGGGTGATGTTTTTTGAACGTTATATCAACGTGACAAAAGGATCACTGTCTTGTTCTGGCGTATGCTACGGCTAGTACCGCGGTGGCGTACCACTTGACAGTTATTAAGACAATCCATCTCTAAAAATGCCCGGTTATCTGAGACGATACATGTAACCTTCTTCGTCTCAAGAGGGAGCGTTTGCTGAGAAATAACAGGATATCCACCGCCAAACAGGATTTATGAAAACAGGGGCATTAGTGCTACCGATTCAGTTATATGTATAAATGCTTTTCGCCTCGCAGGGCGCGTTCCGCTAAAATCATGATCTTCAGATAAAAGTTGTCCAGCGAGGGGACAAAGTCAGTTTTTATAATGTCGAAAATCGTTGGTTCGACTGCCCCATTTGGATTCAATCTCAATCCTGGGGCTGAGATCTTCTCAAGTTCGTCTGTAAACAGCGCAATGCCTTCCTGAACAGGTACAGCTACCAGGCCCGCTACTTCTCCCAATGCCATGCTATAATCCAGTAAACTTCGCCTATCGACTAAAAAGTAGACATCTTGGAATTCATAATTTAACGATGCTGGATCAAATTCATTCACGCACACGCGTAACCCTAATGGAATGAGGTCCGCTTCGGTCACCATAATCCCTAACTCTTCCTTGAGTTCACGAAGCCCACCTTCAATCCCTTCCCCTGCCATGTAATGCCCGGCGGCAGACGTATCGAATTTGCCGGGCCAGCTTTTGACGAAAGGATCTCTTTGTTGAAGCAAAATATAGTCTTCGCCCTTGGAGTCGGTATAGATTATCCAGCAATGAAACGATTTGTGCCAGTAACCATTTTTATGGACCTCACTTTTTGGCTTTATTAGGCCTGAAGCCTCACTAGTAGGCTTGTACACATCAAAGTACTCTTCCATTTGATTTAGTTTAAGCTTAAAAGTAATGCTTGATTTGTTTCGCCTTATAGCTCATTGGAGGCCACTTGGGCGTTTCAATGGGCCATTGGTTTGTGGCTAGTTTAACGCTTAGGTTGGATTAATTGAAGTCGAATTATCCAGATGGCCTGTTGACTTAGTATTGCCCAATAACGATGGGCACTTAGTGAGCCGATGTACGTGTAGGTAGCGAATAGACTTAACCGTAGACGTTTATTAAGTTACCTCTGAATAACTAGTTGTTGTCAGCTTAAACTTAAGGCAATTATGCCACCTAAAATTAATCCACTTGCCATGAGCCTCCTTCGTCCATCTTCCTCATCGAATACTCTTGACCCCATAAAAACGCCTACTAAAATACTGGTTTCCCGGGCGGGTGCCACGACGGTTAAGGGCGCATATTTGAGTGCTTCCAAGACCAGTATGTAAGCGGCAGGGCTCAAGATAGCGATGGCTAGAATGAGCCACTTATGGAGCTTTATTTCTCGTTTTAGCTCGTCTTGTTTAGAAACTATGAAGGGAAAAAGCAGAACAGCGCCAAACAGATTGGTGCCCAAGGTGAGTGGTAATGGCGATAGACTATAGGTTTTGACAGCAATGGTATCATTCAATGTGTATAAAGCAATGAACAAACCCGTGAGCACGCCGTAGGTGATACCGGGTAGTAGTTTCTGGTTGTCTTCTTTCTTAAAGCTCAGGCCGGTGATCAGCAGCACGCCTGCGATAATAAGAAACAAGCCAAGCGTGGCCGTTATTCTCAGGGGTTCGTGTAAGAATACAATCGCCACGATGGATGAAAACAGCGGTCCTGATCCGCGGGCCAGGGGGTAGACCACGGAAAGATCAGCCCTTCGATATCCCTTTTGTAAGACAATATAGTAACCGAGATGCAGGATGGCGCTGCTCAACGAAAACCACAGGAGTGGTGGTGAATTAATGGCAACGCCCTGGTTCATTTGAAAGAGGAGCAGCGGTAAATACACCGCATTACTGGCGATATACATGAGCCAGATATAAGGCGTTTTACCTTGCGTTTTTTTGGAAAGTAGATTCCAGGAAGCGTGTAAAACCGCAGCCGTGAGTACCAGGGATAAAACGTATAAACTCATTTCGGGTGAGTAAGGGGCTACTTTATAGGTTGTATTCGATGGCCCATTCAGAGTAGCAAGCTAGCAAAAATAGAGTTTAGCTAGCCGATAAATCGTCAATAGGCAGTGCTTTTAGTATACTATAAATCTCCCCATTTAATGAGCAAATGCATGAACGCTCATTCGTCTCATTTTGGGGAACCTTATTTGAGAATACTCATTTTACAATGGCTGCTTAATCGTCTGTTCGCTGTCCAGTGGTACAATTCGGCAAGTCGTGTGGTACCGGATACTGTGGCTCGATTCGGAGCACACATTTCCTTTTCGACTACAATAATCTGACGTTTGGCTACAGTTGTTTTGTAAATGGAGGTGAATTTTGTGCTCCCCAAAAAGACCCAGTAATATGAAGCTAATCGCCATCGAAGAACACTTTCTGACTAAAGCCGTCGAGGATGAGTGGAAAAACGTGGCCGATTCCGACGACCCAACCCACAAATTACATGTCGGCGAGATCGGCAATCGATTACATGAAATCGGCGACACGCGTCTTCGATTGATGAACGAAACCGGCGTTGACGTGCAGGTACTTTCGCTCACCAGTCCGAGTTTACACAATCTAGGCCCTAATAGTGTACCCCTGGCCAGAGTAACGAATGATTACGTGGCGGAAATTGTCAGAAAGACACCCGAACGATTTCAAGGGTTGGCCGCCTTGCCCATGGCGGTGCCCAACCAAGCCGCCAACGAATTAACCCGTTCCGTGACCCAGCTTGGCTTAAAAGGTGCGATGGTATGCGGACGAACTCGGGAGAAAAATCTGGACCATCCCGATTATTGGGAACTCTTTGACTGCGCTCAAACGCTCGGTGTTCCCTTGTTCATCCATCCCCAAATTCCCCAGAAAGCCGTCAGGGATGTTTACTACTCAGGATTTGACGAGCTGACGGACCTAGCCTTTTCAACATTTGGGCTGGGGTGGCACTACGAAGCGGGTATCCAATTTGTTCGGTTAGTATTAGCCAGGGTATTTGACCGATTTCCCAAGCTGCAAATCATCCTCGGCCACTGGGGTGAAGTGATTTTGTTCTACACCGAACGGTTGGCGGCCTTGAACCGAGTCACCAAGCTTGACAAACCCTTTATTGATTACATTCGCCAGAATTTGTATGTAACGGCCAGCGGCATGTTCAGCCAGTCTTACTTGCAACGATCCGTTGACATTATCGGAACTGATCGTATCCTTTTTTCGACTGACTATCCTTACCAATACCGGCCAGGCCGGGAGGCCCGTACCTTTGTCGAAGCAACTAACTTAAGCCCCGAAGACAAGGAAAAATTTTCATTCGCCAATTGGGAACGCTTAACCCGTGTATCTACGAAATGACTAGTTAATCCGGGAACAACACGAAAAATAGGTCTTGACTTTGTCCTATGGAACAACGGCCGATACAACATATCAAAACGATCAGCGAATTTCATCGGCTGAGAGGGCTAGCCCAACCCGAGCATCCGCTGCTCAGCGTGGTGGATTATGCAGAAGTGAAACGACCAGTTGATATTGGCGATGTGAATCTGATGTTTGATTTCTACCAGATTTCGGTGAAACGAGGCATGAACGCTACACTCAAGTACGGCCAGCAGGCCTACGATTTTGAGGAAGGCGTTATGTTTTTCGCGGCTCCTAATCAAGTCCTCAACATCCAACCCAACAGCCTTTCAACAGCCGATCGTTCAGGCTGGATCTTACTGATTCACCCCGATTTCTTTTGGCATACCTCTCTGGCAAAGACGATTAAACAATACGATTTTTTTGGGTATTCGGTGAACGAAGCCTTATGGCTGTCGACTAAAGAAGAAGCAACCATCAATCGCATTATTGACAATATTAAACAGGAGTATACCACCCCGATTGATGCTTTCAGCAAACAGATAATTATCGACCAGATTGAGAGTCTGCTTAGTTACTCGAAGCGGTTTTACCATCGTCAATTCATCACCCGGGAACTATCGAATCATCAGCTATTAGCCCAGTTGGACAACCTCTTGACGAGCTACCTGACTACGGATGATTTGGTTTCCAAAGGCTTGCCAACCGTTCACTATATTGCCGACCAGTTAAACGTGTCGCCAAAATATCTAAGTAACCTACTGAACGTGTTGATCGGACAAAGCACCCAACAGTATATACATAAGAAGTTGATTGAGCAGGCCAAAGAAAAACTGTCGACCACCACGTTATCGGTCAGTGAAGTGTCGTATGGGTTGGGCTTCGAACATTCTCAATCGTTTAATAAGTTCTTTAAAGCGAAAACGAATCAGTCGCCGTTGGAATTCAGACGCTCATTCCAGTGAAGGGGCTATTCACCCTTGGTTCTATTGACAGGTAAACTTTCCTCGTTTTTTTAACGTCTCTTTCCAAAAGTAGATTCCTAAAAACATCTTCATCTCATTTTGGGGAGGGTTTACTGAGAGTATTTCTTTGGAAGTACCAAGCTTATAGTTTACTATCCACTAGCGGATTGGGGCTAGGATGCGTCAACGTTACTCAGCGTTGCAGTCCCTTGTTTAGTAATTCACTCCCCGGATGATCCCGTCAATAACTGCACTAACTGCATGGAGGCATTCTGGCTGTGCATCCAGGCCACCGTGTCCATGGCGACTTGGGCCTCGTCTGAACCCCGGGCCAACATTTGTTTTTCGTAAGTTGCAATAGCCGATTGCGTGTTTAAAAAACTAGGACTGGTCAGGCATTCACTTAACTCCAAAGCATCCAGCATAGCTAAGTTTACCCCTTCCCCCGTGGGGGGCGCGATATGAGCGGCATCACCTAGTACCGTAATACTTGACTGCGCCTCCCAGTGTTGATCAAAAGGCACACAGTATTGGGGACGCACCAGGAACGGTACCCCCGTCTGGTCGAACAACTCAAACCAGACTTGGCCCCAACCCGAAAATTCGTCTTCGAACCAGGCCGACCGTTGGGTTGGGTCTGAAAAATCGATCCCACTAGCTTTAGCCCAGTTTTCCGGCCGTATAAGGCTCACGTAAAAATCGATACTCCCATCGCCTTTAGCCGATACGTGCACATATTTCTCCTCGACATGGGCATAGATTTTTCCGCCTTTCAGCAACTCATACATGGTCGGCGCCCTGACGGAGGCATTCTCCACGTTACCCTGAAGAATGGTCGTACCAGCGTAAAAAGGGGTAATGGGTGTAATCACTGACCGAACTTTGGAGTTGGCCCCATCGGCTCCGATAATCAGATCAGCGAAGGCGGTGATGCCATTCTTAAAGGACAATTGCCAGCCATCACCCACTGGCGAGAGATCTACCAACTGCCTGTCCCAAACAACGGTATCCGCTTGTAGGGAAGCTACTAAAAGACTGCGTAGATCCGCCCGGTCAATTTCGGGTCGAAACAGAGCATCGCCGAACGCTTTTTCCCCGGCCTGGTCATGTTCGTCGTAAATAATGTTCCCCTGCTGATCGACCACCCGTCCTTTATCAGCCCCAGGCCGGTAGGTTTCTTCGAACCGCTTCATTAAACCGGCGGCTTCAATGGCTTTCAGACCAGATTCAACATGCAGGTCGAGCGTAGCCCCCTGCACCCGGATCGCGCTGTTTACATCTCGCTCATAGACGGTAACGGCAATCCCTTTGGCTTGAAGGAGACGGGCGAGTGTTAGCCCACCAGGACCACCCCCAACGATGGCCACTTGTTTATTGGTAATTACTATCGATTTCATGGAAGCAAAATTAGGCGTATGTTTAGGGGTAAAATAGCTTGTTTCGATCAAAAAATAGTCGCAAATGAAAATTAAGGTAGTAGGTCCCGGTTTTATGGCGGCCTTCACGGAGGCTACCGGGGCTCGCCTCCGCGGTCGATTTGTCGATATCCCTCCACACCTGGGGGCGGGCTATATTACAGGCTTTCAGTGGGGTAATGAGCTGCGGATGATGATTCGTCACTACTACTTGAGAGAAGCGGTGGAGATCGATTGGACCAACGAACTGATGCACACCCAGGAGCACATCGTTTTTCGGCTGAGTGGTATTTTTCCCTCCCTGGTGACTCATAGCCAGCCCGTACCATCCGAGCAGCCGTCTATTTTAATCGCCCGGCAGGCTGTTTCATCGCTGGTGTCAATGCCCTCAAATACCAGCTTTGGCAGTGTGACGATTAGCGTTTCCCAAACGTATCTGCGTCAACTTTTTAGTCCTATCGACCATCCCATCGTGAAAACTGTCCTGGAAGCCGGGGACAACTTTATTTTAGAAACCGGCATATCCTCCTCCATTATCCATGCGGCCAGCGGCATAGTAGAACAACCCGTTCCCGAGAGTCTGGAACGCCACTACTACAAACTGAAATGCGAAGAACTGCTGTGTTATACCATGGCCTTGTTGATGGAGCGGGAAGCGCTGCCAATGAGTCGAGTGCACATTGACGACATCAAAGCCCTTTACGCCGTTAAGCATCAGCTACAAGCCTATCTACATGAAGCACCGGCCATTGCTCTTTTAGCTAGCCAAGCGCACATGAGCGAACCCAAGCTGCGTAAGCTTTTCAAGCAAACGTTTGGGAAAGGCGTGTTCGAATACTATCAGTCTATGCGGATGCAAAAAGCGGCTCAGTTACTGAGAGAAAGCGGGTTGACGGTCTCAGAGGTAGGCTACCAGTTAGGGTTTACAAACCTGAGCCACTTTTGCCGGGTATTTGAGCAGCACATGGGCACCAAACCCAAGAAATTTTCAGCTAGGCAAGTGAGCTAGCTAAACTGGCACTGAACCAGACGGCCGACTTCTACCGAACATCTGTTATTTAGAATAACCATTCAACTTGTTCTCACTAAACGCTCCTCAAAATGAGACATCTTTCACCTAACTTTCTTCACCCTTTCAGTTCATCCACGAACCATAAGTATCAAAAGATAGTTACAGCACTATCAAATGAGACTACATGCCCTCGTTGGTAGCGCATCATGGCAACGCAAGCTCCTGCTTACAGTAGCGAACAAAACCCCTTCCCTCAGCCCCTAACGGCTCTTCAACTCATTGACCGCTCTCGCCAGGGACTAATGGGCACTGAGGCCGGACGCATTGCCGGGTTACTAGGAGTTACCGATAAGGAGATGGCTGGGTTACTCAATCAGTCTGTGGCTACTTTCCATAGACAGGCTAAGGCTGGGCGACTCGATGCCTCCACCTCCGAAAAGCTGCTGCTACTGGGTCGATTGGCTGGCTATGGAGCAACCGTTTTCCAGGACCAAGGCAAGTTTAACCGCTGGTTGCGTCGACCCTTACGGCTGTTGGGGGATCGGTCTCCCTTAGATCTGCTGGATAGTCCCACTGGTGTCCAGTTAATCGAAGACATCTTGGGGCGGATTGACTATGGCGTCTTCAGCTAATGGCCATCACTCTGTATCGTATCCAAACCGACGCGCATCGTGACAGCATCCTGGAGGGCATAGGCGCTAAGCTACGGGGTGGGCGCTGGAATGCTAAAGGACGGCCTATGGTCTACACGGCAACTACCCCTGAGCTATGTTTTCTGGAGTACATGGTGCATCTGGATGGTACGCCTTTAGCGGACCTGCCTCCGTTGATTTTATGTGAAATTGCCGTACCCGACCACTCCATAAGCTTTGTAAGCTTGGAAGAACTGCCTCTTGGCTGGGATGATCCCTATGCTACCCCAGTAGGCTTACCGCTTTTTGCTGACCAGCAGTTCGAGCGCTATAAGTGCTTATGTTTGGCCTTGCCTTCAGCTGTCGTTCCTCTGTCACCTTCCCGCAATGTATTGTTAGATCCCTTACGGGCTCAGCGTAGCGAGTGCCACGTTCTATCGATTCAGCCTTACCCAATTGATCCACGTTTACCAACGGCGGCCTTAGCCTAAGTACCAGGGTATTTTTGGTAATATTTTTTTATAAGCTAGTGTTAGCCGTCGCTTTAAAAGGGCGTTTAATGGAACGAACCAAGGGCAGGCACAAAGGCGTAGAGAGCCGGATCTAACACCTCTTTATCTTTAATGGCACTCTGACGCATGGTGCCTTCATACTGGTATCCTGCCTTTTCCAAAACCCGCATCGAAGCAGGGTTTCGCAGGTAGGGAACCGCGTATAAACGCGTGAGCTCGAAGCGTCTAAAGGCATAAGCTGTAAAAGCAATTAATGCCTCACTAATGATTCCCTTTCCCCAATAGGCTCTTCCCAGCCAATAGCCTACTTCGGCCGAGCAGCGCTGAATATCCTCGCCCAAGATCAAACCAATACCCCCTACTGCTTTCCCATTGATGGCGATAGCAAAGTTGGTTTCAGGTTGAACCCCTATCGCAAAGGTTACCCAATCGGCCGCATCAGTTGCCGTATAGGGATAGGGAAAGCGATCCCGAAGGTTCAACCAGATTTCTTTGTCGTTGGCATAATCAGCTAAGTTCAGGGCGTCACTTTCTTGCCAAGACCGAATAGTAAATGTGGTGCAATCAATAGTCATGGTGGAGATTTCAGTGCTCTTGACCAGCGGCCCCGCTCCGGCGTACCCGCCGGAGCGGCCGATTTCGTAGCAAATTGACCGCGCCATGGCGGACCGTTGGTTAACCCCCCCTAGAATTTCCAGTTAAGCCACTACCCATGGAGGTAAAAGTAAGAATTCCAGAATTCGATCTACCCCAACAGAATCTGTACAGGTAAGTTATCTTCGTAAAGCCAGGTTCTTTTTAATCCGGCTCAATGTCTCCGGCGCGATACCAAGGTAAGAGGCAATGAGGTTTTGAGGCACGCGTTCTATCATCTTTGGATTTGATTCAGCCAACTGGACGTACTTTTCTTCGGCGGTGTGGGTGATCGAACTCATCAACCGACGTTCTTTGGTAACAATACTATTTTGATAAAGTATACGGAAATAACGGTCCATGATTGGTACGGCAATCGGTAAGGCTTCATAATCTGCCCGCGATATCATCAACAATTCTGAATCTTCAATCGCATCAATATTGAATACGGCCGGATCACCCGTTAGAAAACTATTGAAATCGGATAACCACCACCCTTCCCAACCAATTACACTCATGTGCTCCTCGCCTTTGTCATCCACATTATACGTACGAAGTAGTCCTTTGGCTATAAAGGTCAGATGCTTGCACACATCACCTTCTTGCAACAGATACTGCCGCTTTCTTAACTTTTTGGGAATAAAAAAGGTCTTTATTGATTCTCTATCCTCACCGGTCAGGGAAACCTTCTCTTGAATGTGTTGAAAAAGCACGTCAATCATAGCTTAATCGATTAATGTCGATAAAGGTAGAAACGCTTGATGCAGATCAACGGCATTACTTGACCCAGGTCAATCTCCATACCTTTTGCGCCTGTTAGCTTTGCAACAGTACAAAGTAAGGATTCAGAAATAGAATTTATGGAAAATATCGCATTAGTAGTTGGGGCAACCGGCATTACCGGAAGTAACCTCGCCGAAAAACTACTAGCAAAAGGATGGATAACGTATGGTCTATCCCGTAACCCGAATACCGACATACCAGGTTTAAAGACCATTTCAGCTGACCTGCTTAACCCGGATGAGCTGGCGGCAAAACTTGTAGATGTTGCCCCCACCCATGTTTTCTTTACAAGCTGGATGCGCAATGACACAGAGGCTGAAAACATTCGTGTTAACAGCGCAATGGTCAGAAATTTACTCAATAGCCTATCCGCAAAGAAATCGGTGCAGCATGTTGCCTTGGTAACCGGACTGAAACATTATTTGGGATCGTTTGAGGCATATGCCAAAGCGGGTACTTTACCTGAAACCCCTGTTCGCGAAGAACACCCAAGGTTGGATCTGGCAAACTTTTATTATGCCCAGGAAGACGAAGTTTATGCGGCGGCTGAACGGGACGGTTTTAGCTGGAGTATTCACAGGCCACATTCCGTAATTGGCAAAGCGGTTGGTAACATCATGAACATAGGGACTACGTTAGCCATTTATGCGGTCATTTGTAAAGAAACAGGAAGGCCCTTTCATTTTCCGGGCTCGGCTGAACAATGGAATGAACTATCGGACGTGACAGACGCAACGATTTTGGCTGAACACATGATTTGGGCCGCTACCACCGAAGCCGCTCATAATGAGGCGTTCAATGTTGCCAATGGCGATGTATTTCGATGGAAATGGCTATGGAAACAAATAGCGGAATGGTTTACCATTGAGCCTACCGGTTTTGATGGGGCTATTCATTCGCTTGAAGAAGAAATGGCAGGCGACGCTCCGGCATGGAAAGAAATAGCGGCCAAATACAGCCTGAAAGAATCGGATATAAACCGACTGGCTTCCGCCTGGCACACGGATCTTGACCTTGGACGGCCAATGGAGGTAATGACGGATATGTCCAAAAGCCGTAAACTTGGTTTCACTGTTTATCAGGATACAAGAGACTCTTTCTTTAATTTATTTGAACAACTTAGATTGGAGCATTTGATCCCTTAAATAGATAGAACACTTGCTGCTGCAAAGGGGTGAAACACACTTTTCACCCCTTTTGCTTTTCAATGCTTGGTTATAAGCTTGGGGTACAGCTCTGTCGTTCGATCAACTATTAAAGAATCAAAGACAGTTTTCCGGCAATACCCCTATGATGGGTATCTAGTATAACTGCCGGGCCGCCCTTTACAAGGTTTACGGATCACCTGCTTTATTTGTCATCAATAAGCAAGGCGTAATTGTTTACACCGCTAGTGGCTATCCGTCCACATTGGCAAACGAAGTTGAACAGATTATCATCAAACAACTGTAACGTTTTGACTGATCGAGCCCGGGTGGCCGGTCGGCATGTTGCACCACCAAAGGAGCGAAACAACTGGACAGATAGTAAAAAATCACTGTCTCACAATTCGCTCCTACGTGAGACAAAGGAACTTTCATGTATATGCTTCAAGAACAAGGCAATTAGCTCACTCAACCACTTTATACAGGATTCCTGATTAATACAGGATAACGCAGGTGAGTAACGACAATCCCCGAGATGACTGTCGGGTTGACAAGCCTAAATGGGGTATTGGCCAGTTGGTCGAAGAGTCGAATGCCAGAACCCAGCAGTACGGCAGCCAGGTCAATCTGTAGTTCATCGAGTTGACCCTTGTTTAGGCATTGTTGAATGGTATCCGCACCATGAACCCCAACGGCCTTTCCTACGGCCACAGCTTTGGCCTGCCTGACGGCCGATTCCAGACCATCCGTAACGAAGTGTACAGTCGAGGTGGCTGTGGCCAGCCATCAGGAATCACGTGCGTCAGTACGAAGGCTGGGCCCCACCCATGATCCCCCCATGGTCAACATCGAAGGTACGTCTACCAGTTAGAACAGCGCCCAGTTCATGAACTAGACGTTTATAATGTTGGGCACTGGGAGAAGATAAGTAAAAGGTCATGGCATCTGCTCAGCCAGCCGCTATTTCCACCTCGCCCGAGAAATACCAATCAAACACTTCGGCTACGGCATCCTGCCTGTCGGCGACGTAGCCGTCCAGCGACAAGGACATGACTACTACTAATTTGGACATAGTTTGTTCCCGTTAATAACCCCTTTTGTGAGTGATGCTGCTGGATGAATAGAAAACGTTGATTCCGAATCGGGTCAAACGAATATGGGTAAAAGACGTTTTCGAGACCGGATGTTTAAACCCGTTAAGCTTTATCCGGAAAAGATTTAACCACCGCGTAATGACAAAATACGGTCACTGCTTTTCCCTGCTTATCTAGTTGAAAGACTTCGCAAGCCAGTCGGTCCTTCACGGAGATATAATAAATCGCTAGTGTGTCGATACCCACAAAAACGGTGTGCAAGGTAAAGTGCAGGTTGGGATAGGTCGCCAGGCCAAGCCCAAAATAGCGTCCCAGATCGCGCTTGCTTGTAATACAACCGGACTCACTGAACTTTAGCAGCGGAATGAACGGCGAATAAAAGGTCAGCTCGTCATCATAATGGTCCAAAATAGCGGCCAGATTTTGGGCATTAAACGCACGATTCCAGTCATCGGCCAATTAGTTGGCTTGTTCTTGATTCATGGCGTTTTTTCCTATTCGTCGGCCTTATCTGCTTTGAAAACCCAGCCAACGCCGAATTTATCGGTGAATTGGCCATAGCTGCCAAAGGGCACCAAATGGAGTTCCTGAAACGTTCGCTCGTCCGGATCAGCCCCTTCTTCTTACACAGTATGGTATCCTTACTGGGGCCGGTAGGTAAGCAGCACTACACCCGTTTGGGTTATCTGGGATGCCACCAGGCTAAGCGCCACTTGATTTCCACCCGTAAAGAGCTGTTTGCCACGACCGAGCACGAGCGGATGAACCAGCAGATGATATTCATCAATGAGCTGGTGGGCCATGAGCGTATTGACCACCTCACCACTGCCGTAAATCAATACGTTTTGACCAGCCTGCTGTTTAAGCTCACCAACGGCCTCCACGAGATCACCTCTCAGCAAACGGGTATTCCACTCGGTCGGTTGCAAGCTGCGAGACGCCACATACTTGGGTAAGCCGTTGATCCGCTCGGCAAATCCATCCGTATCCCGCACGGTGGGCCAGGCCGCGGCCATGCCCTGATATGTCACGCGACCCAATAATAAGCCATCGCTGGCGAAGAGTTGATCGCGTTGAAACGCGCCCACTTCTTCATTAAAATAGGGGCTCGTCCAAACTGGATTTTCCATAACCCCATCTACCGATACGTACTCAATGGCAATTAACGATCTCATAGCTGATGATTTAGTAAGTTACTTTTCGGCTTACATCTGTATGGGCTACGGCAACGAGTTGTCGATTAGATATAGCGTAGCCAGGTTTGCTCTTTATGCCGCTCCTTATAGGTTCCATACCATCGACAAAGCGGGTACATCAACAGGACGATGAAGACCCAAATGGCATAAATAGCCCATAATTCCACGCCACTGCCCGTCTTGGGTCGGCCGAAGTTCGAGCCGAACACCAGATCAGAGCTTTTGAACCCCTGGCGGAAGACCATGACAAAAACAAGCGGGTGTATCAAATACCAGTGCACCAGAAAATAGAACAAGGGCGTTTTTCCATACACACTCACAATAGCCGTCCAGTTATTTTTCAGCCCTTGTACTCCTGAAAGAATCAGAAACATGATCCCCAGAAAAAGTAGACAGAACTGCAACGAGGGGGGATATTTCGTCACATTGACGAACGAGAGACACGTGTAGAGCAGGTTCTTTTGGGCAGACCAATTAACCGGATCACCATATAGGTTAGCGGCTCTTAAAAAAGTAAATACCCCTAGCGAGAGTAAACCTATCTTCAGAAAGATCGGTCGTTGTTGCTTTTCGGCCGAAGCAAAATAATGGCCCGCCCCGTAACCGAGAAGCATAATACCGAGCCAGGGAACCGGCGGATAGGCGACCAGAAATAGTTTCCCGGTCGCATACGGAAACGCCATGGGGGCGAAAAGGGCTATCAGACCTTTTACTAGTCCGTTTTCTGGAACCGGAATTAAAGCGATTAACCCGTGAAGCACGACGATCATCCCGCCGATTAGCCCGATCGTCCGGGGAGGTAATGTCAATAAAATACTGAGGATGAGGAAGCCAACCCCAATGGCGGCAATCACCTCAGCGATTAGGAAATCAAAATGGGGGTCGAACCACATACCGAAATTGACCACGCTGAACTCCAACACAATCAGCCAGATACCCCTTGTCAGCAGGAAGCGCCGGGTAGCGGCCAGATCATTTCTAATGTTCATGGACAGAAAAGCGGAGACGCCTGAAAGAAATACGAACGTCGGGGCACATAAATACGTGACCCAGCGGGTAAAAAATAACGCCGGTGTCGTGGTGGTCAGGTCCGTCGGGGACTGCGTTAAGGAAGTGGTATGTAAAAGATCCCGAACGTGGTCCAGGGCCATAATAATCATCACCAGACCGCGCATCACATCAATGCTGTTGTTTCGTTTCATGCTGCTTGATATTTCTCTGATCAATTCGCTGGTAAGATTCATCGCCAACCTTCGATATCGGCTACCCATTTCTGCTGCTTCATGGTGAGGCCGATCAGCAGGGCCACCCCACTGTACGCCAGCGCGTCGAACGCACTAGCCAGTAGATTTCCTCGATTTCCTACTGGGTCCCACAGAGCGCCGGGGACATGCACCAGCCAAAACCACAGAAAGATCATCAGCGAGAGTAATAGAGCGATAATCCGGATGCGTATCCCCAGGATTAGGGCGATGCCGGAAGCGGTTAAGGCGACTCCCGTCAGATTGACCCAAAAGAGGTGGTTTGCCATCCAGCTGGGAACGGTACCCTCCAGGAACGCCGCATAAATAAGGTGGGAGATCCCATAGCTGGTCATGGTGTAGAGGAAAAACAAATTACCATAGGGCATGATGTTTTCTAACACCGCCAAGGTACCGGTTCGTGGCGTCTCAAATGAGTAGGCAACCACAAAGGCTCCTCCAGCCAGAGCCAGTTCCTTCAGGGGCGTCGTCCACAAGCCTAAGTGATAGAGTTTATTGGGTTCGGAGATGAGCTCGTAGGTCATATGGGTACCCAGGAACAGCGACAGCCAGACAGCCCCCATCAGTAAAGCCGCTTTTTTGCCGGCACTGGGTACAACCAGTAAAGCGCCGGTAATGATCAGATAAAGCCCGAAGAGCCAAGCGAATACATTCAGGAACGGAAGGTGCTGCTGATAAACCGAAAAAAAGACATCCCGGAAGGTTCCGAAATAAATTTGTTGACAACCATACACAACAAGAGCGGCCGCATAGAAGGCCCGGCCAATTCGTACCAGTAGGTTCATGGTGTTCTGGGGCTACTTGATGGAAGCTCAAAAGTAGCCACCAGTCAGTACGGGCCAGCTTTTTGTCTGTACACAACCCAATTCTTCGGTATACACCGTTTACCGAAAAATAGGGACGTTGATCGAAAATCGGGTACCGCCCTAACGCACCGAGAGTCAAAACGCTTACCTTAGTCCAGAATGGCCGGATCATGAAAATCACGAGAGAAGTACTGTTTAATGCAGTTTTTTGGGGGCTGTATTTCCTCTATCAGTGGCTGGGTCTGGCCTCGCTGTATGGCGATTATCAGGGTTACTTGATCAACGCCTGCATGGCCCTGCCCGTCGCCTTCCTGTTTTCGGGGCTGGCTGTTCATGTCCTGATTAAGAAGCGGTTGGTGGAAACCAATCAGGTAACCGGTTGGGTGTATCTGATTCTGGGCTCCCTTTTGTTGCTCGTCCTCAGGCGCTACATCAATTATTACCTTATTTATCCGACGTACTTTCCGCAGGCCCTGCGTATGCCGCTGCTTTCGTTCGGCAAAATGCTGGTCGAGCTTGTTAACCTCTACACCATAACCGGCTTATATACTTTGTATTATTTTATCCGATCCTGGTATGAGCAGCGCCTGCGCGTACAGCAATTGGTGCAGCAGAAAACAACGGCCGAACTAGACGGGCTGAAAGCCCAGGTACAGCCCCATTTTGTGTTCAATACGTTAAATAATATGTATGCGACGGCCTTAACAAGCAGTCCCGAGACGGCCTCGCTGATTGCACATCTGTCGGGTTTTCTGGCGTATAATTTATACGAGTCCACGCAGGCGATGGTGCCCCTGGAAACGGAGATGGCCTATATTGACCATTATATCGAACTGCAAAAAAACCGGTATGGGTCCAAACTGGACGTAGCCATTAATCGGTTTACCCCCATTGACGATCTTCAGATCGCTCCGCTGCTCTTATTGCCCCTGGTGGAGAACAGCTTTAAACATGGCGTGGCCAGCTCGAGCGGATTCAGCTGGATTCGGATCGATATTGCCAGAGGGCCCGGCCAGTTTTCGGTTAAGATTGCCAACAGTAAGGACGAACAAGGCCCAATCCCAGTTGCGGCTACCGGGGGGATTGGCCTATCGAACGTAAAAAAAAGATTGGCCTTACTTTATCCGGACGCGCATGAGCTAAGCATTATTGACGAGCCGCATTCGTACCTGATTCGTTTGACCATTAAACCCTTGAATCATGACTTCTTGCCTACTCGTGGATGATGAAGCGCCGGCTCGGACGCTTCTCAGTCAGCATCTGTCAACCCTAAACGGGTTTACCGTCGTAGCCTCCCTGGACAATGCGATCGATGCGTTCACGTTTTTGCAGACCAACCCGGTTGACGTGGTCTTCCTGGATATTCAGATGCCCAAACTGTCCGGTCTTGCGTTGATCCGATCATTAAAGACCCGCCCCAAGTTCATTCTAACGACGGCCTACCGGGAGTACGCAGCCACGGCTTTTGACCTGGATGTATTGGATTACTTAGTGAAACCCATCACTCAGGAGCGATTCATGCGAGCCATTTCTAAGTACCTGCAGTCTCAAAACCGCCCTGAACTGCCTTCCCCGCTTGCCAGCCGCTATGAGGAGAGTTATATGTTTTTTAAGGTTGGGAGGGATCAAACCAAAATTTTCTTAAAGGACATCATTTTTTTGGAGGGGTTGGCGGACTATATCAAGATACATACAACCGAAAAGACCTACGTAGCGTCCGAAAAATTAGGGTTTATGGAAGCCAAACTGCCAGATGATAAGTTTATCCGGGTGCACAAATCGTTTATTATTGCCTGGGACAAACTCATCAGTTACAACGCTGATCAGGTTACGCTGGTGACCGGAATTCTTCCGCTGGGCCGGTTATATAAAGGGGCCTTTTTGCGAACGATCCAGACCGGACACGGTGGCTTGCCCGCTGTAACGATTAGCTCCGAGTAACATTTGTCCACTAAAGAGGAAGCTCGGTGTCAGTGCCAAGCGGCCTCTTAGCGTTGAATTTACTCTCTTTTACGGGATACCACATGAAACGTTCTTGTCGTTGTGTTCAGTGAAAGGCAGTAAGCTCACCTTACCCAACAATGGCTGATGTAAATCGACTTTCCCGGCTAGTGGCGATTCAGACCCTTTTACAAACCAAGCAACTTACTACCGCGCCTGAACTGGCCAGGCGGTTTTTGGTGAGCGTGCGCACCATTTACCGCGACATAAAGACCCTGGAAAACGCCGGTGTTCCCATTCTAACCGAGGAGGGAAGAGGTTACGCCCTGGTTGAGGGCTACAAACTACCACCCGTTTCATTTAGCCAAGCCGAAGCTAACGCCTTAATTACGGTCGAGCACCTCATTCAGACCCATCCAGACACGTCATTAATACAGGAATACAATCAGGCGATGACCAAACTAAAGGCCGTTCTACGCAGCCCTACCCAAGAGATGGCGAATTTCTTAGCGTCTCGCCTGAGGGTGTATGCCAACGGGCAGCCTAAAAGCCGCTATCTAGCCACGCTACAACACGCTTTGACGGCCTTTCTGCGGGTGCGCATCGACTACCGGTCCGCTTCGGGAGCGTTGACCCAGCGAACCATTGAGCCATTCGCCCTGCTGATGAGTACCGGGGAAAATTGGTTGCTGGTGGGTTGGTGTAGGCTGCGGAGTGCCTATCGCATCTTTCGGCTCGATCGCATTGAGCAGCTTACCGTGCTGGCCGAGCCATTTGCTCCCCATCCGCTCACCTTGAAACAGTATTTCGAAACGCTACGTGAATAACGTTAGCTACCCCTGACATACCCTTGTCGCAAGGCTAATCTAGCTTTGCCACAAGGCAGCGGCTAGTCGCGCTGCCTTGTGGCAAACCGTTAAACGAAAAACGCTATGTACATCATTCTGGGGGCTACTGGCCATATCGGATCGGCGGTAGCTCAATCCTTGTTAGACCAAGGTGAGTCAGTTACCATCATTACCCACGATGCTAAGAAAAAAGCGGAGTGGCAGCAGAAAGGGGCGACTGTCGCCCTGACAGACGTGTACGACACCGACCCGTTGCGGGCCGTTTTCCAGCAGGGCAAACGGCTGTTCGTGCTCAACCCGCCCGCTCCCATTACCACCGACACGGCTGGACAAGAGCGCCGAAGTGTCCAATCGATTCTAGCCGCCCTAAGGAATTCAGGGATCGAAAAGATCGTGGCCGAATCGGTCTATGCCGCCCAGCCCGGCGATCGGATCGGCGATCTGGGTGTGCTGTACGAACTAGAACAGGGGTTGATTAAAACGGGCATTCCTACCAGCATTATTCGGGCGGCCTACTATATGAGTAATTGGGATATGGCCCTGGCGACGGCTCAGCAGACCAGTCAGGTGCCTACACTCTATCCACCTGATTTCACCTTGCCCAGGGTGGCCCCCCAGGATTTAGGCGTGGTCGGCGCTCGTCTGTTGCAGGAGCCGATCGACCAAACCGGCCTGCACTATGTGGAAGGGCCAGCCCGCTACTCATCAGCAGCGGTGGCGGCCGCCTTCGGGAAAGCATTAGGGAAAGCGGTTAAAGCAGTCGAAACCCCGCGCCAGGACTGGGTGAGCCGTTTACAGCAAACCGGCTTTTCCCAGCCAGCTGCCGAGTCGATGGCGGCCATGACGGCCATCACGTTGGCTCAGACCTATGAGCTACCTGATGCGCCCATCCGGGGCACTATTACCTTGCAGGACTATATTTCGGCCCTGGTCAACCCCGGTAAGTAATGTTTCATCGGCAGAAGCTGACGGTCTGCTTCTGCCGATGAGATCGTTGATCGTTCTAAGCGTAACAGAGGAGGTAGTCCATCATCAATCCATTCACTTACTATCATCCGTCAATTGGTGAACAGAGTGGCTAACTAGGTGCTGATGGCCCATATAAGTCTGCCCTAAAAATGGTATTTTACCGCTAAATTATAAATGATGCTACTATCCCCTCCCCTTTTCTAAGTTTTGTACTCTTCATAATGACCGTTCAAAAAAGCTACCTTTTCGTAAACGATTTCAGAGAGTAATCGAAAAGGGCACATCACTGAGCAGCAAGTAACGTCCAATTGGCTAAGGGTTTTTGGGAGTTAAATCATATAAATCTAAAATTGCACGTATTAATGACTCAGCTAGCAACGTCGTTTCAAAAATTGAAATGGACTAAATAGTACATTTCTTATAGGATTCAATAGTTAAAATCGCGCTGAGCTAAAAAGATAAATAGAATTTAAATGGTGCAACTTGCCCATTAGATTAGACTATGTGTATTTCACAAATAGGTCGCCTAGGAGATTAAAATCGTATTCAATAAATGTCAGCGACGGCTTCGCAGTGGCCGGTACCGCAACGGCGGACCGTGCCGGGGCGGCCCCACCTTGGGCACAAACTCAACTCCTACTGCCAAAATAATACAGCGCGGCTGCCGCATTGATAGGTGACCGGGTCGTCGGTGCGAATGGCAATTTGAGAATGGAATTAGTTTAACCTGACTTTGTCAGTGTGGGCAAAACACGAGTCTGGCTAAAACGGGCGTTTAACTGGACGACCTCTTTCAATAAGGTCAACTTCTATTCATAGCCTACGGAAACTCTTGTTCAACCTTGTTTTGATGGCCCAGGCGAACAAACTCAGCAGGAAAAACCACCCGAAACGTCGTCCCTACGTGCATACTACTTTCTACTTCGATCGAAGCGCCCAGTTTTTCAGTTAGTGATTTCACGATTGAGAGTCCCAGACCCGACGAACCTTCGTTGTTAGTAGGCTGAGCCGATAATCGCTGGAAACGCTTGAAAAGTTTGGCCTGGTCGTCGGGCGATATCCCAGGGCCCTCGTCTTTAATGGCCAGCCTCAGTTGATGGTTAATTAACTCGGTGTGGATATGCACGCGCTGGCCAAACGGCGAAAACTTTAGGGCATTGCTGATTAAATTATCAAGAATACGAACCAGTGATTTTGGATCTGAGTGGAGGATAAGGGGCGGATGAGTTCGCTCGATATGAAGTGAGATTTCTTTCTGATAAGCCTGCGCCGAAAAGCTATCGACAACGGTGTCAATTAGGAAATCTAGCTCGATATCCTCCATAACTAAAGTTTGAGTAGCCAGGCTATTGAAACCAACGATACTATCAATCAGATGAAGGCCCCGTTTAATCGTTTTCTGACCATGTTCGATACTTTCATTTTGCTCATCATTCAGCAAGCCAATCATAGGCAGGAAGCTAAAAACGAAACTGATGGTGGACAAAGGAGACTTTAAATCATGGGCAATTACACTGATAAGATTTTCAATTTCCTGGTTGGCATCCGAAAGCTGCTGATGTTTACGATAGAGTTCTGTTACGTCGTTGAAGAGCCAGATTCGACCCTTGAAATAAGGGGAAAAAATAGGTTTCGTAAACACGGACAACACTTTTTCTGAAAATGTCCAAATCCACTCTTTGGTGACAAAAGCTGGATTATTGATCAGCTCCGAAGCGGTTTGGTTAATGGCGTCCTGGTTGAGCGCCCGATTTCGGAGCTGGAGCATCCCGGCCGCTAAACTGGCCGATGAGGGGCGGAGGTTACCTGCTTCCAGGTTCAATAGATCAAGAGCCGACTGGTTGATCCAATTTATGTCTTCGGCCTCATTCAGCAGAACAACCGCCTGGGGAACCACGCCAAACAGGAACCGGTATTGTTGGTCTAACGCAATTTGCTGAAATGACAGGGTGCAGATCAACACTTTATCCCCAAATCTATAGAGGACATTCTCAATCTCCTCTCTAGAAAAGATAGGCAGCTTGGGCCACCCTACTACGATCCAACCTTTAAATGTATAATTGCTGATGCGAAGGCCAGCGACGGACAGATAATCCCCTAGTAATGCTTTCAGTGACCGGCGAGGGACAAAATTCAACTCAAAAAAAAATGAATTGGTGCCGGTTAAATCGTTGAATTGAGCTGGATTGACATGGGCCGACCCCCGATCGGGACGGGTAGCGTACAATACAGTGGCTGTCCATTCTTCACGTTCCTGTATAACATAGCAAACCTCAGGACCCAGAAAGAGAAGTAGCTCGGATGCATAAGCCTCCAATAACTTCGGACCAATTTCGGTCTCTTCGATAGCCCGGAATCGTTTCTCAAGACCGTTAAAGTCAATCATGTTAGGGGAGTTACAAGGTAGAAATCGATAACAGCTACTTGGTTGGTTTTAGATTAACAAAAAGTGGTTAGCGTCAAAAGCCTTGTTCTGCCAATAGAGACTGGCCTATGTTTATTTAAGAAATGGTTTTATGGCGCGAATCACCTGGCTGGCATCACTGATGTGGGGCAAGTGCCCTTGAGTATCCAAAAATATCAGGGTCGAATGGGGGATATGCTTCTCCAGAAAATAGCCGACTTCGTGAGGAACCGCAACATCTTCCTGGGCCTGAATCAATAGTGTTGGATGAGACAGCTGCCCTATATCTAACCGGTGATCGGAATAAAAAATAACTTTGGCGATAGCTAATGCCACATCTGGCCGCATTGCCGAAAGCGTACTGGAAAAGGCATTCGCCAGATGTGGCCGATCTGGATTGGCCATCACCATTGGGGCAAAGCCACTAGCCCAGGCGTGGAAATTAGTTTCCATTTGGGCAAAGAGTTCGTCTAATACAGTCGTGCTAAATCCGCCAACGTACCCATCCTGATTGAGATAACAAGGAGACGCATTCAGTAAAACAAGCCGCGAAAACCAGTCTGGCTCTGCAATGGCCGCCAGCGCTCCACTCATGCCGCCCGCGGAGTGCCCAATGAACGTAATATTCTGTAACCCGAGTTCTTCAATGATGTCCAATATATCACTTGCATAGGCATGCAGGTGCTTGTATTTCCAACGTGTAAAGAAAGGAACGGTTTTATCATTGGCTCCTACATAATCGAACAAAACCACTTTATACTCGTCCGTAAAGGCCGCCACAACTTCTAGCCAGGCACGCTGGTCGGTACCAAACCCATGCGCACATATAATTGTCTTATCCGACAAAAGATTGCCGAGTAATTGCACATTATTTCTAGCTGCTACGGACATGGGTAAAAGTCATGTTGTTACTTAAATAATATAACAGTAATAATAAGTAAATATAATTGGTAAAATGTAAAATACTCAACTAAGGCACTTATATAACCTTTATAGTAATAAGCTCCTTTATTTGTGGCTAAGTAATCCTCGCTTATTGGTTTGCATTAAAAGCACTGAAGTTGATGCTTAACTTTCCACCCACATTCGTCAAACAGCGATTCAGGGCATAGGCTAAATCATCATTAGTCAAATAATCCTCGGGCCTCAACCACCCCCCTTTCAGATGTCGCCATAAGGTTTCGGCAAGGTTGAGATGGGGACAGTAGACAGGCAGGAAAAACAAATATAGCCCTCTGGCTTCCCAAATCGGCCGCATCATTTGGATGTAGCCCGCTGTGTGAATCCGGGCATTGTCCAACACAACCACCGTCGAGCGATGAATCA
>NZ_FOLQ01000045.1 GCF_900112365.1 Spirosoma endophyticum
ATCAACTACGTCTTTAACATCATGGTGCTCTCACTTAGTCCCCATTTATGAAGCAGACACAGACACATGAAGATTCTATCGCTTTAAGTAGGAGCCTTATTTGAGAATAAGTAAACTCGAGTCTCCTTACTCTCAGACTCTTCGAATGACGGGTTCGTGAGCCTATTCGCTTCGTAATGACTTCGCTGGATTCATTAAAGCCGCTTTAATACTTTGGTAACTCACCGTCAGCAGGGCAATGCCCACCGCCAGCAAACCCGACAGCGCAAACACCCACCCCGAGATGTCGATTCGGTGTGCAAAGTCCTGGAGCCAGCGATTCATAGCATAATACGCAATGGGTGAGGCTATGACAATAGCGATGAGCACCAACTTCAAAAAGTCTTTAGACAGCAGCGCCACGATGCTGCTAATGCTGGCCCCGAGCACTTTGCGTACGCCGATTTCTTTCGTGCGCTGCTCGGCCGTGAAGGTGGCCAGCCCGAACAGACCCAGACAAGCAATGAAAAGGGTGAGTCCGGCAAAGACGCGGTAGAGAAGGCCCAATTGTTGGTCAGCCGCATAGTAGGTATTGAGTTCTTCGTCGTAAAATTTGCCCGAAAAAGCCACTTCGGGATACACACGAGCGTAAATGGCCTTAATCTGCTCGGCAGTCCGGGCTAAGTTGGTAGAGCGTAATTGGACGCTGCCCCCATTAAAGAAATGAGTATCTGGTAGGATCACCATCGGCTGCACACCGCCATCACGGGCCGAATTGGTCTGAAAATCGTTCACCACCCCCACAATCTCGGCAGGCGGTGAGCCGCCTAACCGCAGTTTGCGCCCAATGACCGTAGCCGGGTTTTGGATGTTCAGTTTTTTGAGTAGCGTTTCGTTGACCAGAAACTTGGGAACCGTATCGTTGGTCGCGTAGGAAGCACCAGCCACTAAGCGAATGCCATACGTTTTGCAGTAGTCGCCATCAGCCATTTTCATCGAGACGGGAAAATCCTCGTCCCTGGCCATGTCGGTAAACGCAAAATTGCTCTGAAACTTGGTGCCCGACGAAGGCAGATCGGAGAAGAACGAAACGCTGCTCACCCCTGGAATCCGTAGCAGTTCGTTTCTTAGCGTTGCGTTGCGAGGGCTGTATTCTCGGTCCATGCCGAAATAAAAAATGCCCTCTTTGGCAAAGCCGAGGTCCATCCGGCTCAGAAAATCCATCTGTTGCAAGTTGACGGCCGTGCTGATCAGCAACACGAGCGCTGCGGTAAACTGGGCCACGATCAGCCCCTGCCTTAGCGACAGCCCCCCTTCCGAAGCTACCCGGTTACGGAAGGCCACTAACGGCGAAAAGGACGACAGGACTAACGCCGGATACAAGCCCGCCAGTGCCGTGAGCCCCACCAGCAGGGATAGCAGACCCAAACCCAGATCGGGGCTGAAATAAAGGGCTGGGTCGGTCGGTAGGCCGAACAGCGTCCCGAGCAAGGGCAGGGCTGAGTAGACCAGCCCCGCCCCAATGCCAATGGAAGCCACGACCATCAGCACGGTCTCGATCAGAAACTGGGTCACCAACTGGCTTTTTTGACTACCCAGCACTTTCCGCACGCCGACCTCCTTGGTCCGTTTGGTGGCCAGGGCCAACGCAATATTGACGAAATTGATGCAGGCCATCAGCAGAATCAGCGCCCCGACCGCCACCATGTTCCACAGCCGTTGACGCGGCACGGGACTAATTTTGGGCGAGAAACCGTTAAATCGGTCGTCATGGTGCAGATCGGCCAGTGGGCTAAGGAAGTGCGTTTTTTTGTCGTTATTGGTGCCCTCATCGAAGTGTCGGCGGGAGAATGTGGCTAGCAGCCCATCGGCCTGAGTCACGGGAAAATTGAGCGGCAGCCGCACAAAAAGCTGGTCGTTGCTGCTGGAAGCCCCCCAATCGTCGAACGACGTCACGCCAAACGAGCCCGAGAAATCCCGCCGTTTGGTTTCGTAGGAGATGACCAGATTCAGCGGGAAGCTGGTATTCTTGGGCGGATCGGCCAGCACCCCCACCACCTGCATGGGGAATTTGTTGTTGATGAGCAGATATTGCCCCACGGCTTGTTCTATTCGGCCGAAATACTTGCGGGCGTAGCTTTCGGTTAGCACCACCACGTTGGGGCGAGCCAGCGCAGCGGGCGTTCCAATGCGGAAGGGGAAGTGGAATAGCTGGAAGAACTCCGGCCCGGCCAGAAAACCTTCCCGCTCTTCCAGAAACTTAGTAGCCGTCCTGGTCGCGTTGGGTGTGCGGCCCAGTACTGTCACTTGGGGACGGAGCGTGGCAAAGACGGGGACGATCGTCTCGAACTGGGGAATGTCGGTTCTGAGCGCCGCCGCCATTGGCAACGGATAACCGGGCGTGAAGGCTTCGTTACCGTTGCGAAAGACCGTTTTACGGACCACTCGATAGATGCGGTCGCCATTCGTATGAAAGTTGTCGAAACTAAACTCATAGCGCACGGCCATGAATAGTAGTAGCGCAGCGGCAACGCCCACGCTCAGGCCCAGCACATTTAATAGGGTAAAATGGCGGTGCCGCAGCAGATTCCGCCAAGCGAATTTAAAATAGTTTAGGAACATGAGTCTCAGGCAATCGCTCTTTTTCAACTAGGTGGACAATTATTGTACCAATGCAAAGAATGCCGTACTGGATGCTTACTGGCCCTTTTCTTTATAACCCTTGTCCACAATCGGACAGCTTTTGTCCAATCCCGAACAAGAAATGGGTAACTTTTCGGTGCCTGTGCGTAGTAGACTGTTACTTACCTTTTCATGTAAGTAACAGCGGGTCTTTGGACCTGTTGTCGGTCTTTCTTTTGGCAAGTCGGAAATTCACCTGCTTTTTAGGCTTATGCCTATCGTTTTACCTCCCTAAAAGCTATCTCGTAAAGCGCCCCAATTACGTAGCCGATACATGCGAAACCTTTCGTCTCATGCAGGAGCCTTTTGTGAGAATTTACCTTTTTGAATACGAGTCAGATATTTTAATAACTGTCAAACTAAATTAGTAGCATACGGTAGGCTTATGTGCGTTTATTGAAAGTCTTCTATACGATCAATGCTTATTGCATAAGTAGGTCTAGGAATGATCCCTATTATGTTATTCATTTTATAAATAATGCCCCAGACCCTGTAACGATAGAGGCGCGTTGAATCGATTAATCGTACCTGATTACCTACTGCTGTATAATTATTGAATAATTTCTTTTTACGCACCATGTCCTCTAGCACTGGACAAAGTAAAACCGAATGTGATTCATAGCCATTAGTTACGCTGATTGGCTCCATTAAGGAAAACCCCGATCCTCCATACTCTGCCCTTGCACCATCCACCCGTTTGACAAACTCAGGCCCTCCACCCTGCCAGCAGCAGTTTCCACCTTCACAGGGTGGTAATGAGTCTTTATGACAGCCTAAACCCATTGCCATGCTTGTAAGGGCAACTAAGCACAAAACCATTATTTTGTTTATTTTCATAATTTATTAAACAGCTACAATTTTTTGTAATTGAAAGTCAATGTTTTATGAAAGTCAAATACTCAAAACTTATAGCCTATATTATGCAGCTAGTGTTAAGCTATTTCAGTGTAAACTACATTCATAACCCAACAAGAATTCGCTTTGAAACGTCAAAATTGGCCGCTTGTACACGGACGAGGTAAGATCCAGAAGACAAGCCCGTTAACACGATCTGTTTGCGCTCGTCGAATAAAGGAACGGTAGTCGAGAAAACCTGTTGACCAGTGACGGTGAAAATTGTTACCCTAGCGTTAACTAAATTTTCCTGCGTTTCGAGCGTAACCGTTCTGTCCGGATTCGGATTGGGATAGATGCTGAGCCCTTTAGTACTTAAGTCGATCGTATACGAAAACGGGGCCGACGGAGGCGAGTAGCAGGTTAGTATGGGCGAATAAATCGTGGACGAGCGGGCGGTATAAAGTCCCGTTTGATTGGCTTTGATAATGGCCGATTGTGCCGCCAGGGAATCCGTTCCCCGATACCACCGAAACTGAGTCCCATTGGCGGTACTAATGGCTTCGAGCGTATACGTACCAATCATGTTAATCGTTGGCGGAGCAGGCAATGGCCTTAATTCAACCGTTGTGTTACCCGCCTGGGGGGATATACACCCGTTCACGTCCCGTACCCTAGCTGAATACGTACCAGCCGTACCCGTCGTAATGCGTTGGGTTGAGTCGCCGGTGCTCCAGAAGACACTATAAGGGCCATCAACGCGTAAAGTAACCTTATCATCTTGGCAAATAATGCGGTCAGGACTGGCCAGTATGGTAGGCGTTGCCGGCAATGGATTGACCTTGACGGCGAAAAGGGTTGAAATAGGGGATAAACAGCCAATCTGGTCGCGGGCCTGGGCGGCGTAATTACCGGATGAGGTAACCACGATGTCTTTCGTGGTTTGGCCACTGGTCCAAAGGATATCGAGCGGACTGCTTGCCCTTAAGGTAACCCGATTGCCATCGCAAAACGTTGTTGATCCACCGGCCGAAACAGCAGGCGATTGGGGCAAAGGATTCACCTGGATGGCTACTGGATCTGATTGCGCTGAGGAACAGCCAAACTGGTTACGCGTTCGGACCGCAAAATTACCCGATTCAGTCAGGGTAATACGCTGCGTCGTTTGGCCGCTGGTCCATTGGTAGGCTTCGTTTTGGGGAGCGGTCAGGGTAATGTTTCGATCGGCACAGAAGGTAGTGGGGCCACTGGTCGCAATAACCGGTTTAACCGGCACCGGGTTGGCTGTTACCGCAATGGTATTCGATGGGGCCGATGTACAGCCAAACTGATCCGTAACGGTCAGAAAATAAGCGCCTGAGGCACCAACCGTTACCACTTTATTCTGCTGACCATCACTCCAGGTATATCGGTCGATGTCAGTACTGGTGCGCAAAACGGTGTTATCGCCCTGGCAAAATGTGGTAGGCTTGTCGTTGACAATGGCGGGCGTTGCGGGCAATGGCTTCAGGGTGGCAGTCAGCGTATTGGACGTAAACTCACAGCCGCTTACATCCCGGTATCGAACAAAATAAGCCCCTTCAGTGCCAGTCGCAAAGGAACGGGAGCTGGAGACGGTTGAATTGGTCTGCTGATTGATCCAGGTAACGTTATCGTAATTAGTGGTTAACGAGAGGTTGCTGCCAAAGCAAATAGAGGGCGGTCCATTGCCAACTACGGCCGCGACGGGTGCCTCAGAAACCCGAATCTGGGGGGAGAAAAATGTGTTCCCGAGGGCATCTTTAATTTTGGCGCTGTAGGTACCGGCTCCTTTGGTGATCGTACTGCCTGATTCACCCGACGCCCACTGTACCGTTGGGAAATTACCATTGACCGTCAAGCGTAGCGTGTTGTTGGCGGCACACGCCACAGAAACCGTTGGTGGCAAAGCAGGCCCGATTGGCGTTGAGCTTTGGAAAAATGATTCATCTAAACTAGTACTCCAAGCGTTGGCGACCTCAACCAGCCCATTAAAGTCAAAGTGTACGCCATCTAGTAGTTGATCACTCAGGGGAGGACGATTTCGGGGGATCTGAATCCCATCCGTATTGGGGCCCGTAAACACGTTAGGCGTGGCGCTGATTACTTGGTTTTGAGCCGAAATAACGGCCGCATCAGGACCACCATAATAATCCGAGTACGTAGCTCTGGCAACCACCCAGGACATGTTCCGATTAAAGTCCTGACGGGCCTGTCGGATCGTAAATTGCAGGTCATTCACGTAGTCCTGCGTGGGTGTGTTGGTAAAATTATCAGCCTCGCCCTGGTGCCATAGAACGGCTCGAACGCCCAGCATATTCGCGTAAAATTGCAGGGCCACTTTCAGATTAATGTAGGGTTGTCGCGGGGCGTACGGCACGCCTATATACACGCTATAGGCGGTGCCGCCTTCCGGCGCACTCTCCCGCCAGTTTCGAACGGCCGTGCCCTCAAAAGCGGCATTGAAGAACATAATGGGTACCCTGAGTCGTTTGACCAGCATATCGCCTAACTGACCCCAGCACCAGCTACCGACTCCGCGCGGCGCCATGGTGAATCCGGCCGAGTTATCGAGTTGGGTAAAAACGGGCTTTGGCGGGTCGTTAGGAAAACCTTCGGTATAGTTGCTATTGACGCAATTTACCAAGTCGTTGCGTGGATTGGGGGCAATCTGGTGAACGCCCCGGGCATTGGATTGGCCGGCCACAATAAATACCTCACCAATACCCACCCGTTCAACCGTCGTGGTATTCCCAACGGGCTGGCTTCCATTGAGCGCTCGCACTTCCAGATTATACCAGCCGCCGGTACCGGTTATATCACCCGTATATACCCCACCGGCTGGATTATCTTGTAGGGTAAGCCAATCCGTGGTGGTTCCCAAACCGTCACGCGCTACCAGGCGGCCTTCGATTCGGGTGATCGAGGTGGTATAGTAACCCGAGACGCGTACTGTAGCTTGATTGGCATTACTCCGCTGAAATACGGCTCTACTGCTGGGAAAGGTAACTTGAATTTGAGCCGTTGACCAGAAGGAAATCAGTACTAAAAAGGCTGTACTACAAATACGCCAGAAATACTTCATAAAAATTTACTAATCAATGGTAGTTTGCTAATGCGCCAACCTGATCGGATTGTCAACGCACTATGTTACGGTCAGGTGAAGACTGATAACTCCTATTAAGTGATCAAGCAAATTTATCAATAATACGTTAGTAAGTAAGCTGCCAGATAAACGCAACAGTATCGTTAACGTATGCGGAACTTAGCTTTAAAACAACTTAGTCGCTTAGCTTACAGCAAGAACATAAAAACGATCCAGCCATAAAGCGTGTTGCCTTGAAATCGCTCGATTGACGAGTGCTTCCCTAACTACTGGCGCTAACGCACGGTATTCGACGTATTACTGGTTCAGTCGATTTCAAGAAACGAGCCTCGCTCCTCAGAAAAAAACGCCTTGCTGGGTGACCACACAAGGGGATGTAGTTATATCGCCACTGGTCGGGAAAGACCACTTAATCTGGCCACTAGTCCCATCCAGGGCATAAAACGTATGATCCCGCCCAGCCGCATACACTAAGCCATCGACGGCGATGGCCCGGGTAGCCCGACTGTTAAACCCACCAGGCCAGGCCCAGCTATCCCCTTTCTTCTGGCCGGTTGTCGCATCTAAGGCGTAAAGCTGAGCCTCCGGGGAGTCCAATAGGGAATAGGCCCCATATACAATCCCATTGGTAAGGGTGCGTGCGCCGGTGTTGCCACTGATGGCGGGCTTAAAGCGCCATTGTTGAGCGCCCGTACTGACATCCAGGGCGAAAACTTCTTGCCAACTGTTTACGTACAGCGTTCGGCCTACTAAGTTAACGTAGACCAACCAGCCTCCCAAGGTAGATTCCCACTTGGGCTGGCCACTCAATGCATCCCGGGCGTAGAGCTTCCCATCATAGCCGCCCACAAACAGAGTCCCTTCGGCCACCAGGGGCGCCCCATAGATGCCGCCCCCAAAGGTCAATGTTTGTTGAGTACCCCCCGTTTGGGCATCCAGTACGTACACCTTATCGCCACTACCGATATACACCTTCTGGTCGGTAGCTGTCGGTACCCCGTACCCAATGGGATTGCCATTAATGTCGACCCCGGGTGCCGCTACGGCCCATTTTTTGGCCCCGGTTAGGGCATCCAGCGCGTATAATTTACGGCCGAAATTGCCCACAAAGTACACCTGGCCCCCACGACTAATCAGCGTTGAGGGCGCATTGGCCCCGGTGTCTTCGGTGGTAAAGGTCCACTTTTTCTGTCCCGTCTGGCGGTCAAAGGCATATAGCTGGTGATCACTCAGGGCATACACCATGCCCTGATTAACGGCGGGGGAGGAGGTAATTATCTCGGGGGTTGTGGCTTGCCATTGCGGGCTTCCGGTCAAGGCGTTGAGCGCATAGAATTTACGATCCTGATCCCCCACAAAAACGGTGGCGTTCTGGATGGGCTGGTCGGGTGGGGTCAGCGTTATCCGTTCGGAACAGGCACCAGCCACCAGGCTGATGGCGGCTATGAGGACAAAGCGGAAAGCGGTACGATTGATAAGCATGGGGATCAGCGTTAGGTAAGGAGAATATAGACGAATTAGTTGTCCAGTACATGACACGAAAAACAGGTTCTTTTGTTGCCTAATCTATATGACTGCGGTTGGTATGTCCCAGCCGCTACGGCGTAGTGAGGGAACCGCGCATCACCACCGAGCGGTTACAAACGTCTAAACCGACCCATTTTTTAGCCGCTCGGCTACGGTTTTCTACCTCACATTAGCGTCGTTGCCCGTCGACGGCGGCAACTCGATTGGTTGCTGATTTGCATTGAAACTTAGGGAGCTTATCAAACGGCAGACCAAGCTTACGTCAACCACGTTTCCCTTTGAACTGGGTAATATCCCCCTCGTAGGATCCAACGAATTGCTGCTCTATTTCGGTAGGACTGATGGTGCCCGTGGCTTGGCTGGGGCTGGATAGGCTAGAGGTAATAACAAGAAGGGTAAACTGCTTAGGATCGGCTGGGCTCGGCTTTAACCCATACTTACCCGATAATCGATAACTGTAATGTGACGCCTTAAATTCGACGGTAGTCCGGATAAAAATGGTAACCGAATCAACCTTACTAACCTCAAATTCGCCGGTTGTTTCCCCTTGGGGCAGGTCCATCGAACGGCCAGCATCTCGCAAAAAGGTTACCGGGTATTTACCCACCAGGCCGACGGTGTAATCGATTGGTTTGGCCGGGATTACGGCATCGTCACGATCAGACGAGGCGCAGGCCATTACCAGACCCGTAAGCAGGAAGGCGATGAATGATTTTATCATGTTTTTGTCACTTATTTATATAAAATACCAAAGTTTTGGCTTTTCTCATGTCTACTGAAAAGCGCTGGAAATGTCCTTAGAAGAAAAGTCAGACCGATTATGTGTGCGTGCTGGCATCCTGTATTTGGTTTACCTGAAATGAGCGGCTTTCAGGATAGGTGTTGATACACACAGCATTCGGCTTCCTATGTTGCCTACGCAACCGATCTAACTAGTTAAAAGCATCGGATGGGGGTAGGCTCCTCGAGTTAAGGCGGCTTATCTATGGATCTTAAACGCATCGGTCAAGGTAGTCTGGGTAAGCAGGTACAGTTAAAAAAAGCTTCTCCGTAAGTTACGTATAGTCGTTGCCGGTTATTAAAATAAGCCGTCCAATTAACGAGCAGATACTTGACGGGGCTGCCGTCTCGTATATAAGCGTTTTATGGTACACTTAATTTTACTATCTGTCCAATGCCATCAGTTGCCTACGATGGCACCTAAAAATCCAGCTCGCTATGATTAAATACAGCAAAATTCTGGATCGTTTTCGCGGGCGAGTCCCGCATAAAAAAACGTTCCCATACCTGCTCGCCCGTGGCGGGGTTGAGCCCCAGCAACTGGTGCCCGGTCTGCATCATATAAATCATAGTCGACTTGGCCTGAATATCAGGAGCTCCGTATTGTACCGTTTTCCACTTTAGCGCACCGGTGTCCAGATCGATCGCGTAGACACGGCGCGTCTGGCTCATCGTATACAACGTATTGTTGACGAGTTGCAACGAAATAAAGCCTCCGCTGGTATTGTCACTAAATGACCATTTTACCGTGCCCGTGGTCGCGTCCCGGGCTTGAATCAGATTCCTGTCCTCAACTTTTGTGAGCACCAGTCCGTTACCGATGGCCAGATCTTTGAGCGGATTACCCAGTTGCGTACGCCATTTTACGGCGCCCGTCTGGGCATCGGCAACCACGACTTCCCAGGCGTCCAGAGGCTTAAAGAAAAGATTGGCCGTAAACGGTGGAATAATACCGCCTATCGCGTATTCCTGGATCTTAGACCCACTTTTCAGGTCAATCACGTACGATTTATGGGTATCCCCAATGTAGACCCTGCCGTTGTCAATCGTTGCTGTCGGGTTATCGCTGTCCACCTTGAAGGTCCATAAAACGGTCCCGGATTCGGTGTTGATGGCCAGTAGTTTTCTGTCAAAATGCAATGGCAGACCACTTGTCTGAACGGATTCCAGGATGGCCACACCCTGGTTAACGCCCAACCAATAATAATACCGGGCATAGGTGCATGAGTAGTCGTTATTAGCACAGGGAAGCTGAAACCCTGGACTAATTTTCAACGCCGTTGCTGGCATTGCCTGGCCCGTGACCGCATTAATTGACCCTAATTGATTGACCGCTGGTTGACTGGCAAATAAAGCGGTTGTGTCGCCCCAGTTTTTAAGGCCGATCAGGTCCGGTTTGGCATAATAGAAAATCTTTTTGTCCGCTATTGTGTACCGGCCAAGCTGGGATGGAGCCGAGCTGTAGGTTAAATCGTACCGTAACGGCAAGCTCCAGGTCAGTTGTCCCGTTTGGCCGTGTAGTGCATTGATGGTAAAGTCGTTGGCCTGCACTAAGATGAGTGTTTCCGTTGCCGAAGCGGTTTCGGGCGTTGTCTGATCGGGGCGCTCACAAGCGTACCCCAGAAGAGCCAGTAAAATAATCCCTATGGGCTTGTTCATAATCCAGTTAGTAGTCTATCTCTTGGTAGCGGCAGGCTTGCTTATTTCCCCGCGTAATGGATGCCGATGGTGACGCCTACGCGGTACGATCTGGATTGCCATACCTCGGGCAGAAGGGTGCGCTTGGTTAAGTCGAATTCGGCGTACGGGCCAATTGACAATCTAGTCTTATCCAGAAGCATTACGTCTTTTGTTAAACTTAGTGTGGTCAGCGCCATGGATTTGCCCGTGGGCAGTGCCCATCCATACTCCAGGCCTACGCCCCCCGTATAGAGGGCGTGATCGAGCCGAAAGGTCTTTTTCTTACGAATGCCCACACTAAGCCACTGGAGGTTATCTTTTAGGGTAAGTGGCGTGGTCGACTGGGTAACCTCGAAGGGATCATGGGCCACCGTGGGTAAGGTAAACTCGTCCAGTGCCCGCCGGTACGACAGGGTGGTTGACGAAAGAGTGTAGTTTAGCAGGAATTGAACGTTGTTTCTTTCAAAGCCTGCACTCACTTTGACGCCTTTTGACTGCCAGGAAAAGGCCGACCCGAAGCGAACATCCGAAATCGTATAATCCGGTGTAGACCGAAGGGTAACGAGTTGAAACGTTTGCAGGGGCGTCACGGAGAAGAACCAGATTGACCTTCGTGGCTGGCCTGACGACTTTACCGATAACGGGCTACTGACAGGCACCGTCAACGTGAGGGAGGATACGTCCAGTAGTCGAAAGGGAAGTGGGTTCACCGATGCGATGACGGGTACAGCCGTAGTCGCCACCGACTCGAAGGCGGTAAGCGCATCGCTACTGTTGTTTGTTGTTTGCTCAATCCGTTCGAGTGGCGGTGCTGGTTTAAGCCAATAGGTAGACTGACTTGTCCGCGGTTGGCTAACGCCGGCCGGTAAGATTCGGCCGGTTAGGGGGCGTTCGCTTTGCCGGGGAAGAGCCGTCGCTTTCCGACTAAATGACGTTTTGCGGCTAACTGACGAAGAGTCTACCACTCGGTTGACATACCGGCTACCATCCGCATTTTCGACCGTCAACCCGGACGATTCCTTTGGCAGGGGAGCCGTAACGGCTTCGTCTATCCCTTGGCTCTTTAGCGTTGATTTAATGAACCGTCTTTCCTGCGATGGTGCCCCGGAGGCGGTGTCAACCTGATGATTCGTCCGTAGCTCCAGGAAGAAACCCATCAAAATTAGTAAGACCGTCGAGATAGACCAATCAATAATTGCCCTTCTGGACGGTAACGCACTAAAGATGCGGTCGGTCAGTGATTGGGGCACCTCCGACTCGAAAGCGTCAAAGCGCTCCCCGAGCGCTTTCCGCATTGGGTCATCAGGATCTTTTTCTGGACCGTTCATATTCTACCCCTCCGTGTTGTTGTATTCGTTTGATTAATAAGTCTTTCCCGCGACTTAGCTGTGATTTAGAGGTCGATTCGGTGATCGACAGCATCTGTGAAATTTCGGCATGCGTATACCCGTCAATCAAATACAAATTGATGATTGTTCGGTACCCATCCGGTAGCTCGCGAATAATCGTTAACAGCACCTCCAGGTCCATCCGGCTGATGATGTCGGGGCCGTCGGTTGTTTCCAGGTTTAATTCCTCTTCCGTAATGACTGTATAGACCTGCTCTTTTTTAGTGGTCAGCGAGTAATACGTAAGGGCCGTTCGAATGATGGTTTTCTTCACCCATTGGTCGGCTAGTTCTGGCTCCCGTAATTCATCGATGTGCTTAAATATTTTGATAAACGCTTCCTGAAAAATGTCTTCGGCTTCGGAAACGGTTCGCGTGTAGCGTTGGCAGATGCCTAACATCTTTCGTTTATAGCGCTCATAAAAAATATGTTGCGCAGCGCGGTCCTGCTGTTGACAAGACGCTACCAGGTCCGTTAGATTGTCATATTTTCTTTTTTTGAAAAACATAAATAAGGCTATTCCAACGGTGATGTTTTCGGCACAAAGTGGGGTTGACAAGAGTAGGCGGTTACACCGATTGGGTCACCAGGGAGAGTCGTCGGGTAGCCATCCGGTATACTTCATTGATAAACCTGGGCCCCGAAAATGCGGTACATAAACGTACCACTGGCATCGAAAACAAAGCCGTTCACCTCTTTAACGGGCACGATACTACTGACAAACACGGGCTGGTTCTCATCATAAAAGAGGGCCCTATTGCTAAAAAAATTGGGTGTTTCATAGCCGATCCAGTCCGTGGAATCCATTACGTAATAGCAGCTTGCTCCGTTTTGACTAAAATGCTGAATGAAGTAATCAGTTATGCCAACTGATTCAATCTTGTTTTTAATATACTGCTGCATAGCCACCGGATAAGCGGCCAGATCAGGGTTCATTGTATAGTTGGCCATTGCCATATCGGAGTAGAGGGAAAAAAGTGGATCGCCCGATTCGTTGAAGAGAGCGACGGTCGAATAGGGGGCGTCTGACCCGACGTCCCGGTACATCTTTTTACCGGTCCCGTCCACATACACTTTTACCCGGCCTACTTTCTTATAAACAGCCGTGCTTTGGTAAAATTTGATGAGTTTATCGGGTAGAACAGACGTGTCATCAACGACATACTCCACGCTCGATCGGGAATACATAAATACCGTATAGGCCATATTCCGGCGTTGCCGAACCCACTTTACGGTATAGTCTTCCCCATGCCACTGATAGTCGGCCATGAGTTGAGAATTGCTGTCGATCGGCGTCGGATCAACGACTCTAAAATTACGAAAAGCTCCCCCCTTAATCGAAAGCTGATTGATAACCTGTAGAAGCGAGTCCGGAATGTCGCCATTAACCATCCTGGCGTTTGACAGGAAGCTTACTTTACTAACGACCGATTGATGAGCGTCAGCCTTATTGGTAAAATTAACTTGCCAAATTTTTTGGTCAGTCAACGTCTTGAAAACGAGGGTAGCGGCTTCGGGATATTTCGTTTTAACCACTTGAATAGCCTCTTTAGGCAGGCTATCGGATTGTGGACTTAGGTCAGCAACCCGGTTACAGCCGAATAAGAGCCCCGTTAACATGACAAACCAGAATCGTCTTTGCATGGTCAGTGTTCCCTGGCTTTTAATCAATACCATCCGGGTTCATTAGTATTGACCATTAATTGGCAAAAAAGGCTGCATGAGCGAGGAAATTAAGTTCATAACTAGTTTACCCGAAAGGTTCCCTGATGAACACTGCCACTAACTTATGGCAGGATAACGCGCAGCCTGCTGCTAGCCTTATTGCCTGCCAACTGGTTGCTTAAAAGACTTACTAACTCTTGTTCACCGCGCTTGATTGGATCCGCTAGCAAACACGAATGAAATTAGGGTTAGGATACGATCTGTCTGGTTCGAGAGCATATTACACCAGAAAAAGAGAACAACTCATACCATTTGGGAAAGGTGCGAACGGTCAGCAGTCAGGGGGCCCGTCCAAATTGACAAAGGCCTTGGTTACCATTGCGGCTGAAGAAAAGACCCCCTTACGTTTCCTGGCAGGTGCTGATGCAGTGGCCACCGCTGAATAGGTGATCGCAACGCTCCAGCAGCAGATTGACACGTATAAAGCGTTGTCAATCTGCTTAGCCCACGATGAGACTTAGCGCAAGCCATCAATGAGTAAACGATGAAAAGTAGCCCCCTGACGATAGCTATCGATTAGGGGCGGCTACTTTCATTTGAAGGAATGTCTCAAATAATACCCATTTCCTGGAGCAGATATATGAAGATTGAGTTGTCTCAGGAAGGAGCGTTGTCTGAGAATTCGAAATTTTACTAGCTGACCAACTATTTCCTGAAAAGATTAACTCATTTGTCATAGTATAGCTATGAAGGGGCGGTTCTATGCACATCCTTTCAACAAATTGGATGCTTTAGAAATGGTACTTTTCTTAGTCAAGTTGCATAAGGTACGTTATGTTAAGAAACTATTCCAAGATTGGCCCCTCTATACGAGCAGCAAAAACAGGCCGAATTGTACGTTGGAAAGGGAAGGTGAAAGCGTAGTATTATGTTAATGGAATATCCCTAGATTGAGACTGCCAACTACGAGTAAAGTACCCCTTAAAACAGCTTCTAAGTTATCGTACCGTCAGATATGTTATAGTCCTTATTTTGCTGTTTGCTATGAAAGTTTTATTTCTTCGAGCCGTTTTTTCTTTCCAACTCGTATCGCTTGTGGTAAACATAAATTTAGCTCAGGATGCAAATCAAGCAGCTGATAGGGTACTTGAAGATTGTTTTTCCGGCTTCGGTATTCATGCCAGTATTGGAATTTCTAAGTTTTCAACCCACTCCACCGTAAACCTCAAAAACGCGGTATTATTGCCGAGTATTGGGGTTCATAGTAGATGGTTTTTAGCCCAACAATGGGCATTAAATGGTAGTCTGGATTATTTGAGTCTAGGTGCTGGAAATAAAGTAACCGATCTAGAAGAAACGGAACGTTTAAGAGGCTTACAGCTAAATAGCAGCGCTGAATACTTTCTAAGCCGGGACCCAACAAGACTAGTCGTTTCGGTTAAAGGGGGACTATTTGTAGGGCGTATACTAGAACCAATCTTATTCTATCACAATATTCAGTCTAACCAGTCGGGACAAAGTCGCCCAATTGACACATTTGTAAACTGGAATAGCGGAGTTATTCTGGGTGTTGCTGTGTCAAGGAAAATTGTTCGCTCGCATGTGTTATCTATGGCTTTTCAAAATGATATTGGCCTTACAAATACTTACGCTTCAACTGTACCTGAAGGAGCAAGGGCTTTGACCAGAGCCTATCATTTATCCTTTTCTTATACATTCAATAAGCATTAGTTGAACATATAACAATAAATTAGTTCACTGATATAATTTCCAAGTTATCATAAAGCAAATTATACAACTGAAAAATGCGATATATAGAGTTTTATGGTTGGCAATATGGTTACCGCAAAATATCCTCAACCAAGCTATTCGCAGAGCATTTTGGAATGGGGCTAAAGGATGCTCATGATAGAACACATATCCTTTTGGACGAGCAATCGTTTGTACTTCCGGTTGAAAGTCTTGAAAAAGCTACTGAGGTAATTAATCAATTTACTGCAATTGGGGCCCTTTGCCGATTGGTTGACCTAGCTTAATATATTATACAACAGAGAAATGGCCTTTATTGTAGACAAGACTGCCGAGTTGATCTTTTTACAAAAAGCCTTAAGCTTTATTAAATTTCAAAGTGAAGACTACGAAGCTCGCTATTTGGCGGTATCACCTTACTCTGGTGATTTGCTCAAACGGGTTACTACTGAACTGAATGACTATTACAAGGGTATTCGTTCAGACTATCAACCCCAATTCGGTCGTATCGAGGCGGTCCCCCACTACCTAGCAGGTCTAAGAACCCACCTGTCTCATATTGATAATTGGAGTACCTTGACAGAAGATGTACAAAAGGCCGTTATCTTGGATTTGGCAGCTCCTTTTACCATCGATCAACAGACCATTGATCAATTATTGCAGGGCGCTTAATTAACATAATTGCACTTATACAACAAAAAAGAAGGCTGTTTTACTGGTAAATTTTGCCTTGACAATCGTAGGGAAAGGCTAACGTAGTATCCTTCTTATGAACATAAATTATCAACTCATCCTTCCGTTTGGTGACTATACCACCCACTTCGATATATTTATCATATTGGATGTTCCACCCTCCACCTTGGTCACTATAGTTGTCTTCTTTACCTGTGTAGCTATTTTTTCCTTTAAGGGTTAGATATCGACCGTTTGACTTTTGCTGCTCAACAATTATTGAGCATTGTTGTGGTTTATAAAAGGCTGCTCCATTTTGGCAACCGTCAGAACAACTTACAGCTAAGAACAAACCAGTAACCACTATAATTTTCATCATTGATGTAACTTTTCTAATTTGCCCAAAGTAAAAGCTCACTACAGTATTATTCCCTATTTCACATAACATAAAATTAGTGGCTGTTGCAAAAGTAACTCATTGAGAGTTTGGTAGTTTAACAGCTTATGTTAGGCTATCATCCCTCCAACACCTCGCTGATCAAACTGGTGCCGACGCAGCACTTCTACCAGCAACTGCTGGAGGCCGTTGACTTTAGCTTTATCAGACCCTTCTTTGAACCTTTTTATAGCACGATCGGGCGACCATCGATTGATCCGCTGGTGTTTATTAAACTGCTCTTAGTGAAGCATTTTGAAAACATTACCTCCGACCGAAAACTACTCGAATTAGCCAACCTGCATCTGGGTATCCGTTCCTTTTTGGGGTATGGGCTTGAGCACCCATTACCTTGGCATAGTAGCCTCACGCGCACTCGCCAACGCATTCCAGTTTCTGTTTTTGAAGCCTGCTTTACTCAAGTCGTGGGTTTATGCATCCAAAAAGGACTCGTTAGCGGACACACTCAAGTCATTGATTCAGCCTACATTAAAGCCAATGCGTCGATGAGTCGGCTGAAGCCCAAACCCTCGATCTGGTCTTCGGAGACAATACCCACATTAGGCAAACGAACTGCCCCCCGACTAACAGCCTCTGTGGATCGCTTGCAGCACATTCACCGCTTTCAGGCTAATATCAAGAAGGCCACTCCGAACAAATCCGGCCAACTCCTGAGCAATCTCACTCACTATAGCCCCACTGATCCCGATGCCCGCATTGCCTTCAAAACGGGCAAATCACGCCAATTAGCCTATATGACTAGTGTGAGTGTGGACCCATCTCAGCATGTTATTACTCATATACAGGCAGGTTCTGCTGACCGGCGCGATAGTCGCAACCTGCTGCCCATTGTCGACTCGACTCAGGGACGCTTGAATCATTTTGGTGTGGTGATGAGTAATGTGGTGGCCGATGCAGGCTACTGCTCAGGCGAGAACTATGAGCAATTGGAAGCCCGAGGACTAGATGGCTTCATTCCACCCCATGGCAAATACAAGGACGAGCGGTCTGGTTTTCACTACGATATACCGAGTGATAGTTATACCTGTAGTCAGGGGAAACGCTTGGGGTTTGATCGACTAGTAGTCGACAAGCAGGACAATGCCAAAAAGCGCTATGCGGCTAAAGCCTCTGATTGCAAGAACTGTCCCATCGGTGAGCAATGTAAAGGCAAGAAAGCCAGTGCGAAGCGGTTGCACCATAGCTACTATAAAGCCCAATATGAGCGCATGGAAAAGCGGTTATCGAGTCGATTTGGCAAGCGCATGATGCGTATAAGATCGGCGACGGTCGAGCCGGTTTTGGGGAGTTTGATCAACTATTATGGGCTGCGCCAAATCAATACCCGGCGTCGGGAATCGGCCGCTAAAGTAATGTACATGGCGGCCATAGCGTACAACTTGAAGAAGTACCTGCGCTTTACGCCCGTCGAATAAGGCGGAATGGTCATCGCCCTACCACTACCTGATCAGTTTTATTATATACTGATCTACTTTTGCAACAGCCACATTAGTTATACAACTACCCTACAGAAAGTTCAATATTTGGCCCTTAGCCAATAGGAATAGTCAGTAGATTTTAGTTCGATCTAGTCAGGCAAGCGAGCATAGTGATAAAAGTTGGGCCCTAGCGCTTCAAATAGTTTATACTGTGAGCGATTTACCATATCATCTTCCACATACAGTATGCCTTCTTCGCTGTACCGCCAGGAGGTTGGCTTCCAACGGTAGGCTATTACTTTATACGTAATTTCTATGGACTCTACGTTAGTCGTCTTCATCGCCTTTGTGATTTGATAAACCGTTGTACTATCCAGGTGCTGAGGGGCCAACAACGAGTCCAGGGATGAAAACTTATGCCAATTTGCTAGCTTATACGATTCGTCGATACCTTGTACTCGTACTTGGCCCCTACCGAACGTTCGATTAGCCAAGTTAACGGCTAGCTTATCAATGACTATATACTCGTTGCGGGGTAGAACCACAATATCCCTCGTATTATCGAGCTGATGGACGAGCTGGTGGAGATGTTGGAACGGTTGGCTATTAACGAGCTCTTGGCTATCAATCTCTGGCCCGTCGGTTGATTGAAGGAAGAAGAAAAAGAGAAAGGGTATACTAATCAAGCAGAGCAGAGCAATGCCCACTGCTTTTAGAGCGACAACTACTGTTTTCAAAAGGGTATGGTTAAGATAAAGTGCAAAATGACGATAACCTTCGCATTCATCGCATTTTGTACTTATTGAAGGGCGGTTTTATAACTACGATTATGTTATGAAAATATTCACGTATCGTAGCGATATTAGTCTTATCACTAAAAGGGGAATAGCTCTATTTTAATAGAAAATTGATACCAATACTCCCCTGCCATCTTCGATAGGATATATTTCTGTTAAGATCCGTCCAAGCTCGTTCCCCAAGCCCTTCTAAAGCCCAACGCTTAGCTATTCGGAAGTGGATACCCAATCCAGCTGATTTTTGCCAAGCCTTATATCGCTCGTAAGAGTAAGAGCTTATTGGCAAATACTGCATGGCGTCCGTAAGTGCCTGACCAGAGAATTTACTTTGCCCCAAGCTTGCTCCTAGCTGACCAAACAAAGCCAGCCGCCTGTCTCGAACGAAATAGTAGCGGCTAGATAGACCAATGCCAGTATACCGAGAAAAATTGCCATTTACATTATGACGGCCCTCTATAGCAATTGACCAGCCATCTTTGAGAAAATATTGGATATGAGGAGCTAAATACTTAGTGTCTCCACTAGAAATAGGCCCAAAAGCGCCACCGATATTGATACCTGCGTTTAGATGACCTTGGTCTAATAATTCACTCTGTTTTTGATCACTTGGCGACTGAGAAAACCCTAAAAAGGGCACTAAGAAACCTGTTAATAGTAAAAGCCTTTTCATAATCGTATGTTGTTTTGTTGGTAGCAAGTTAGTGCTAGAAAAACAAGGTCTGGACTTGCAACAGTACACTGGAGATTTTTTTAGGCAGCCATTGGAGCGGTGTAAAAATAGGACTCTTGTTGCGCCGGGGTCTGGTAATGCAGG
>NZ_FOLQ01000065.1 GCF_900112365.1 Spirosoma endophyticum
TTCCCGTCTCCCCTGGAGAAGATGCCGACTGCCTTTTTTAGTATATCGCGTTCAAGCTGAGCGTCTTTGAGTTCTTTCTGTAGCCGTTTGATCAGTTTCTGTTCTTCGCTCAGCTCGGTGGCCGCAGTTGCAACTTGACCAAGGCTTTTATGGCTTTGCCGCCATTTGGTGATCCGACTCGAATCAATGCCGAGTTCACGAGCGACTTCTTGTACAGAGCCTTTCGCGTAGGACAACTCGATGGCCATCCGTTTAAATGCCTCGTCGAACACACGTCTTTTCTTCATGGGTACTTTTGGGTTTGTTCCCAAATGTGCCTAAAAACTGTCTCCAGTCAAATGTAGCAAGTTCAGATTAAATAAAATTAAAACTAAGCCTCTTTAAAACTGTTCATAAACTAGGTAGGATATGGGGTAATTTGTAGACGCTTAACTTTTTGGGCAAGCTCTCTTTTTGTACATAAGGCAACATGAACTATTCCATATTAGTCGTCGACGATGACGAAGATGATTTTGTACTACTAGCGGCTAAAATAAAGCGGTGTCAGCTTGATGTTACCTTAACCCACGCGTCGTCGGGGGAGGCGGCGAAGCGACAGCTTCAGGAGGGGTTCCAGCCACATCTGATTCTGGTGGACGCCCAGATGCCCCGCATGAATGGATATGAGTTGCTCAACTGGATCATGGATTCGGACCCTTGGCGCCATATACCGGTTGTCATTTGGACGGGGGCCATCTCCGAGCAGGAGGTGAGGCGCTATTACCAGGCGGGGGCGAATTCCCTACTCTTGAAACAGGACGCCTTACAGGACGCTGAAACGTTTTGTCGGCATTGGTTCCAGTTGGTGCTACTGCCTCAATCGGTTTTGAGCGGTCCTCCTTGACGCCCACAAATTACCCGACCCTTTATTATTTATCCGGTAGGGCAACTAGCGTCTGCCTGAAGTCTGGCAGAAAGAAGATAGTATCCTTGATAAAGATGTCTTTGGCCAAACTCGTAAATATGCCTACCCGAGGTCAGTTTATAGCTGACTGATGTACTCAACGCTACGATCGTTACACCCAATTGCTTAGATGGTTAAGTTTTTTATACGCATCACATCCTGACGTTAGTTAACAGCATCTATCCAGTAGCCAGGTTCGCCGTAATTGGGTCACCGTTTCGCCAAGGGCCCGCGCATCCAGCGGCTTGGTGATAAACTCATTGGCCCCTAACTCACGCGCTCGTTGCTGATCCTCTTGGGCCTCGGAAGTCGTTAAGATAACAACGGGCGTGGCTTGATAAAGCGGGTTTTTCCGTAACCACTGTAGGGCCTCAAAGCCATCCAAGCGAGGCATATTCAAATCCAGCAGAATCAGACTGGGCATAGCCTTACTTTGGGCCAACGTTTCGAGCAGGACCTCCCCGTTAGATGCAAATTGCAGGCGGCATTCGGGACTGTGCTCACTAAAGGCTCTGGCCAGCAAATAACAATCATCTTCATCATCATCGGCGATAAAGACACAGGGAGAAGGGGGGTGGTTCATAGGAAAGTTGTTATGGACTGGGCACTTATTGGCTTTTGACAAACCGATCCAGGAGTAGGTTTAATGAAGCGGCAAAAATAAGAGGATTGTACGATAGTTGTATACTATCACAAAGGTATAGTACAGCCAAAAACAAATGCTCCCTGTCAGGCATGCGACCCCCTCGTTCAAAAAGAGAAATAAAACAAGGAGGTGGAGTCTACTAAAATCTATAGGCGGTTTTGCAGTTCCATAGAAATTTACATAAACATGAGGCTCACGCTTTCCGGGGTCTACCACCACCCCAAGGCTTTCGGCCCGGTGGAAAGGCTTCTGTATCAATATAACCAATCGGTTCTCCCCTTGGCCCTTTCAGACGGACCACCGGCAGGGTACCTTTAATGATCCGGTTATAGATGGCCTGTCTAGTCAGCCCGCACAACTGGGCGTAGTGGTAGGGTGTCACGTAGTGCCACTCTGGATAAGTAAGCCCAACGTCAAGGGTCCCAACATTGGTACTCATAGCTAATTGATTTGAAACGTTATTGGGCGAAGAATAAAAAATCTCGGTATTGATTTTTTGCCAATTGGGTGAACTGCATGAAAGGCTAGGTGAATCGACAGGAATCCGGGGTGAATGGTAAAAGAAATAGCCCCAACAGAAGGCCTAAACACTACACTCTCTAATCAACTGGTAACTGCAACAAAAAAGGCTGATTGCCGTGTCACCGTTCTTGCATTAATATTTATTTTTGCTCAGCGCCTCATTTTCTTCCACACATTGCTAACATTGCCGAGACATAATTTTCAATATTATCTACTCTTTTTTGTTCCTCATTTTGGTTCTCTACTTTTCCCAATAATCATCCGGAAACACAAACGGGGGTATATAGACTTCATAAGTAATTTCCTCTTCAATATCTTCTATACGTATTATTACTTTTAGTGGGTCAGGGTGGCAGAGGTGACTATAATAGTTTTTTATTTTTTAGTCTATAGAGCATTGTAGCTTTTCGATACTATTACCATAAATCAAGAAAATACCGCTATCGGCAATTTCTCCTTTTGCTATAAAGTTTCCCTCCTCCATAGGGTCTTTTATAACCAAAAATGAAGCCTCTTTTATAAATATTTATTTATAATTTTATAAAGCCTTTTCGCTAGCATTCCACCTTTCCTACAAAACAACAGAGAAGCCAGGTATCGGCAGTTAATAGCTAGGCGGCCACCATATAGCTAAAAACTCACTCAAGCGCTTCGACTTATTTACTAGCAATAGATAACGTTTCAGTAAAATTGTGCCTTAAAACGAAGATAGGGACTTTACAGGCCAAGTGATAAAGGAGGTAAGGTTACTGTCTCCCACCAAAAAGAACGTAACTCCTGGAAGAGGGGTAGCCAAGCGGCAAACTGAGTAGGTTTGACTACATAGGCGGCTGTGCCAGCCCTGTATGATTGCTCAATATCAACCGGGTCAGCAGACCCACTAAACATAACGATCGGAATCAGATTGATTGAGGCTGGCATGGCTTTTATCCACTTTAGTAACTGCCAGCCCTCCTCACTACTAGGTAAATACAGATCCAGTAAAATGAGTTTAGGAATTTCCCATTCTTGGTAGCACCATACCTCGAGTAGGCGCATAGCCTGCTGGGGGGTGGCCATGCGCACGGGCGTTACCTCCGGTAAGCATTGCTGCATGGCTTGGCTCATAAGTAGCCACTGATCCTCATTATCCTCAATAATGAGTACTTTGGCATTTCTAAGATTGGCCTGGACACTCGTTTCAATCCGCTTCATAATGACGTTATACATAGAATAAGCTATAACCAACTGCGGCCCGTCTCGGTTAAAGGGCTCTCTTTTCAGGCCGCTAATATTACCTATACCAGGCCTGCTTGCTCAGGTTATCTCCTCACCAATCAGGCTTTGTCACCCAATAACAGACTTTTAAACGATTCAGGAGTTTACCGAAGGGTACTTACCAAGCCCTTGTACTAATGGACTTACTGCGCCTGATTATTAATAAACAGAAAAACGCAGGGTATTCGCCTCAAAAGTCGATCATTGAACCTGTTGCTAAAGGCAAGCTTCCTAGATTTACGGCCTCGGTAAGTATAGGAGATGTGCTCCACTGCAGCCATTTGTGGGGAATGACTGGTGAATGACGTGCTTTGGGACGAAGTGTAACGGGTAAAGGAAAAACACAAGGTAGTGTAACGCATTATACTAATACTTGTCTGAAGGGACAAAGGGGCCCTTTAATGAACACGCTTAGACTGAACTAACCCGTTGAGAAATTATGCTGTGTTGCTTAACCATGTTGGACTAATAAGGGCAAGTCCGCGAGTTTAGTATCCCGCTCAATGACCTAAAGACCGGGCTGGACTTCGTTAGTCAGTTGGTGGCCAAGGGGAAAACGTTGCTAAACGTGTGGGGCCAGAAGGGTCACAAAACCACCGAATTACCACTCCATATCTTTGATGGCATGCCCTTTCAGGCAGCCATGCAGGCGCTTCACCATCAGGGCAGGCACTGGTAAAAAAACTGCCCGGTTAGTATCTCAACCCAATCAGGATCTGATCAAGCTGACGCGGAAACGGCTGCACCTGTGCCAGAGTAATATGGCTAACCA
>NZ_FOLQ01000031.1 GCF_900112365.1 Spirosoma endophyticum
ACCGCTCCCGAAAACCCATGATGCTCAGCCCCTTTGTTGAGTTCAGCAAGCAGTTGGACGATTTGTTCATTGGTTAAGCGGCAGTCGGGTCCACTGGGCTTTCGCCAAGTTAAACTAGCCTGGCCCTCTTGGCGATATTTTTTCAAAGTTCGACTGACCCAGCCCTGGGTCAGTCCCAGTGCTTGAGCAATTTTAGACTGCTTCCAGCCTTGTTCTTTCAATTCGGCACATCGCCGACGTAAAAGTTCGTAGTCAGATGGTTTGTACGCTGCCATACAGAACCAAAGAGTCAATCTTTACAAGCCTACTCACAGGTCAATAAAAGTCTTTATTCTATAAGTTCACTTAAAGGAATTAATATTTTTCGAACAATTATAAATTTTTTTCAAGCTATCGAAAAAACAATTATTATAATTATAGAGAGTGCTTATAAAACTATGCTTTTGCTTTTTCTTGTAGCTTGTTTATTTTTTATATATAAAATATTTGATGATGATAAGGTATTATATAGCCAAAATCATAGCAAAGAATTTTTTGATGGAGCGGGTGTTCAAGCAGCTTTTTGCGCTACTGCGATTTTGGTTGTCCTTGAGTATTTAAACATCTTCGTTTTTAAAATCCCAAATGATAAGTTTAGATTATTGTTGAGATACACACTATATTTAATTTCACCGATATTATTTGTTATAATAATAAATAGTGTCACAACAACTAATATAAAGAAAGGATTGGCAGAATATGATGTAGTGTTCAAATATGATGGAAAGCAGATACAAACAGATACGAATATTGTTTACATAGGTGCTACTCAAAACTATTTATTTTTGCGAGAGCGTATGACGCGAAAAAACTATATTTATAAGATTGATAAGATTGATAATCTGTCAATGAAAAAAATCTCTTACGAATTAGGTTGGATAGACTGGCGCAAGTAACTACTGTTGTTCCCTATTATCTGCCTTACTGAATAGTGATGCAGATAATGAGAACACAAGAATTGTATATATTAGGCCCCAAAAAATTTCAGTCATTGTTATAATTTTAGTGAGACTACTGTTGGGCTGAATACCTGCTGGGCCAACAGATATAGAAGTAAAACTTAAGTAGAAAGCATCAATGAATGACACGGTAACCTTATCAAACGAATTGGGGACATAGTTAGCTAAGAACAAATATGTTATTGCATAAACGTGAACTATAAAGAAATATGAAAGTAAAATTATAAAAAAACTTAATCCAGCAGTTGGTTTTTCAGATGGTGGTTTGGGTGTACCATCTTTAAATTTAGTAGAAAATAGTATAGTTTTTCGCTTAAGATTGTAAAGTTCACTGAATGTAGCAACAATCGTTTCAAGAGTTAATAATATTATTCCTATATAAATAAAAAAGCCAACAATTAAGAAAAAATATCCTGGTAAGGTTTTTGATGCTATTACATACGGAAATACGAAAAGATAAATTATTAACATTGAAACGCCAACTAACGCTGAAAATAATTTAAATAATTGTCTGACTATAAAAATAAGCTTATTCATAAAATGATCGTTTGAATTATGTTAGTCGAATTTATGATTGAAACGTTTGTTTGAACAATTATTTTGATGTTCATGTGTGCAAGCATAAAATGACTTTTCTTGCCTATGCAGAATATGATTGTTTAAAAATACAACTTAAGCGAAGAAACACGTAAACTCTCGTTGATAGTGGCAAAATAGCCGCTGATGTTTATCTTATCTAAATGATAGTGACGTCAAGCATAATACGTGCGCCCGATGCAGTAGCCTTAACCTGTGCAAGAATGGTCTTCAACTGAAGACCACCCCGCTATTTTTGAAAATACTGCCATTTTTATGGTGTTATAAGTGTGGTGACTCAGCTTCAGACGGGTGCAGTGAGCCGATAGAAAAATTCCTGCTATAGCGCACTTCCTTGCAAGAGATTCAACGGGTGACAGGTATGAGTCAACCTACCTTGAGTAAAGTGAATGTTTGAACCAGTAACGTCTAAAGATATTTAGTAAGAGAAAGGGTAACAAACGGGGTAAGTGTTATAGCGCGTTTTAAAATACATCTTATTATCATATATTTATTAAGGCATTTCGAATCACATCCTCGCGCCATTTCTAGGAACATCTGTAACAGTCGATCATTCGGCCACCCACCTAAAGACCGAGTAGGACGCTCTAGCGGCCGCAGCCAGCACCTTTGCCAACAATTCGGACAGAAGCTACGCAAACAGGACGCCTGTACCAATGTCCTGACGGTGTTTGTTGAAATCAACCGTTTCCGGCCCAATCAGGCCCAATACAATCGCAGAAATACGGTCAATCTTTCAACTGGCAGCAAAACAGCAGCGCATAACTGATTAAATACACACTATATGCCTTAAAAACAGATGTTCTTAGAGGCATACCAAAACAAAAAGGCCGGCCTGATCGTCACCGGCATTGTGCCGGCAGATAAGGTGCAGCCGGATATGTTCGACACGACCGACTGCCCCAAGCTGAAAGACCTGTCAGAAGTAATGGACGTTCTAAACGGCAAGTTTGGCCGTGATACTGTCATATTTGCCGCCCAGAAAACAAATCATGACTGGCAACCTAAATTTGAACAGCGTAGCCCCTCATTTACAACTGACTGGCGAGAATTGCCGAAAATTCCACTTGATTAGCGTTGCTCGACGCAGATTTAAAGCCAAAGTATTAAATGGAGAGTATATTTTTAACGAGGTGGAAACTTATATCTTATACCGCTTCCGGTTGCGACAAAACCCTTTTTGCGAATGACTTCATTGTAATACAACTCTTTCTCCGCATGTGTTTTTAGTTGTAACATGTGATGATGTTCGTAATTGCTAAAGGTAATTGTCGCTTTTAATACTTCACTCGTTTCAGGGTGTGGAATATCAAAGTTTACAATTTTTTCGCCGACAAGTTTGACTACATTTCCAGTCTCATCATCATATTTTCGAAACTCGAATCCGAAAGAATAATCTCCTTGAACAGTAATTTCTACATTAACTTTTTTGGCTTCTTTCCTTGATACTTTTTTGTTCTTGTTAGAGCTATAATATAGCTGTCTTGGTAGAATTTTATCGTTATACAATACTTCATACCACATGTTTATTACATTGGTAAGTATATCATCAAGATCGCGTTTGGAGCCATCCTCTAAAGTTAGTTGCACTATTTTTTCATTATGATTATATTTTCCTTGCTCATCTTCAAAAATTACTGTGGCAATTATTTCGGAAATTTTTTTAGAAGATGAAAGTTGTGGCTTTCCTCTAGTAAGTTTGGAGTGTTTACTAGCATTAGCAACCGCTTCTAAAGTTAAATAATCTGCGCATTTGCTAATAAGATATTTCTTTACATCTAATGCAAAGTCTCTGTTAAAATAATCCGCGTAGAACTCGCCAAAGTGGTATAGTGACCTAGCAGCATCCATACCTTTACGAATATCGTCCTTCTTTCCAATTGGAGTTTGATCTTTTACTGCCATGTAGTCATTGAACGATTCGATGACATCTTGATAGAATTGTGCGTATAAATCTGCGTACATAGGCAAATAAACAGTATTGTATTGTTTGTTTGTTCCTCTCCTATAAACTTCTCACGGTTGATTTTAATATAAATACGGAAGTTCTACTGCAACGAACGATGTGGTAGAACTGCTCCGTTTTATACAAACGAATCCCAAAACCGACTAACACAGGAAACTCTCTCCTGTTAGCCAGTTTTCTTCATTGCAGATGGATGAGAGAAGAGTCTGCGCCAATTTTTTAGCCAAAAATTTGTACGGAAGTAAACGATCATTAACCCCTGTACACCAATTTCCCTTTTTCAATCTCTCTTCATCTATAAATCACTGTGGAACAAGGCCTTTCACATAGGGATTAACCAAGTTTTAAGCGAAATCTGTTCAAAAGTAATCCATCGTTTACATCTGAACAAGATCAAGGTTAACCCACTATGAAACAGGCGATTGCCTACTATCGCGTTTCCACCCATCGACAGGGACGAAGTGGATTAGGGCTAGAAGCGCAGCGAGTGACGGTGGCCAGTTATTGTCGACTGAATAGCTATAATCTTGTGGATGAGGTGGTTGAAGTAAAGTCCACCCGTAAACAACAGAATGGCTTGTTTGAGGCTTTGGAGCGATGCCGATTGAGCAAAGCAATTCTGATGGTAGCCCGACTGGACAGGTTAGGTCGGGATGTTGAAAAAATTGCACGACTGGTCAAATCTGATGTAGAAATCGTGGTGATCGATAATCCGCATGCCAATCGGTTCACCATCCATATTCTGGCGGCAGTCGCCGAAGAGCAACGGCAGCGTATTAGTGACACCACCAAAGCGGCTTTGGAAGCGGCCCGAAAACGAGGGGTTGTCCTTGGTAAACATGGCAAGACGCAGGCTAGGCGCAATAAAAAAGCGGCTGATGAGTTTGCGCATCAGCTTTCGCCCATGCTCAGGAAACTTAGCAATCTAGGAATTATCACGGTGAGGGCGATTGCCAAGGAACTCAATAAGCAACGTATCCCGACGTTTCGGGGTGATAGCCAATGGCACCCCAGTACGGTTTGCGCGTTACGAAATCGATTGAAACTAAAACAACCCAAAACAATGAAAACACAATCCGTTATAACTTCATCGAATGAAAAGGACATCCTTTTCGATGATTATTCAATGATTAAGCAACGATTCGGACAATATGAATTGACTATTCCATCTGCCAATGCCAATTGTGATTGCATAGGCTACTCAGCACCAGACGATGCAGACGTTGATACCCATCAAATCACCCCAGCTTCTGATCAAGTCCATTGACGATCAGCATTTCTATATCGTCAACTGTGCTTATCCGAATTCACTACGGATTCTCAATCGGGCGCAATATGAGATCATTGCTGCGATTGATAACCAAACCTCTATATCGGCCCTTGGCGATAAACTTGCTATTTCGGTTGAGGTTTTAGAAGAGTTTTTCGGTTTGCTGGCCCAAACCGAGATCATCCGGTTTGACAATCAATTTAGCAACCCGCAGAAACCCGTTAGCCCGAAATCGCTGAATTTCTGGATTCATACTACCAACCGGTGTAATCTGACCTGTGGCTATTGCTATATCTCAACGCTCAATACCACATCGGGTATGTCCGATGCGACCAAACAGCAATTGCTCCGTAAATTGGTTGAAACAGTCCAGAAACGAAAAATCAATACAATAAAACTCAGGCTGGCCGGAGGAGAACCCCTAACTCAATTCAAGTCCTGGAAGGTGTTTATTCCCGAAGCCAAAAAAGCTTTACGGGCTATAGGATGTGAATTGGAATGCGCGTTCATTACCAACCTGACTATTCTAACCGATGAGATTCTGGAATTTTCCAAAGAGTATAACATCAGCTATGGGATTTCGCTGGACGGATTGGACGTGGATCACGATACGACCCGGCAATTTCGGTCTGGCACAGGAAGTTTCCATCTCATTGGTCGGAACCTTAAAACCTTAATAGCCCATCACATTCCCCTATCGACTAATACGGTGGTAACCAATGCCAATCTGGCCGGGCTCCCCCGCTTAACCCGTTATCTGATCGATCTGGACGTTCCTTTTCGCTATTCGATTGTCAAAGGTGAAACGATTGATGCTGACATGCTGGAAACCTATCTGTTGGAATCCTATTCGATCATGCAGGATGCGGTTCAAGGCGGCTGGCGTTTCTCCCGTCGCCATCAGTTTTGTGATCTTAAGCCTAATGAGTTAGGCTTTCAAACCTGTGCATCGGGATTCTCCGGCGGGGCGATTTATGTCGATGGAGCCGTTAATTACTGTCACGTTCATTTTGGTGATCAGACGCAATTCGCGCATACTATTTTCGATGATAATTTGGACTTGGTGGATATGATCGAGCAGGGTAGCCACTATGAAGATATGAAGTCCAAGGATTGTCAGTCATGCCGCTACAAGTCGGTTTGTACCAGTGGCTGTCCAGTCTATCGGGTGAACGGGAAGGACGCGCAATGCAGCCTGTATCATCAGTTTATCCCGTTGATTTATGAGTTGCAAGCCAGAGAACGATTGAAATTGCTGCAAGATCATACGATGATATAACCTCGTTTATTCTTTTTGAGCAAAGGTAGGGTTGTCTTGTCGGTCACTGTTTCTATCATCATTTCACTATTGGCGTTACTGGCCACCTTTTATCAATTGCATCTGCAACGGGTTCATAACGAAAAGTCGATGAAACCGTTGGGTCAGATTGATTTGCCTGATCATAAAAAGAAGGTCGCCGTTCATATTCGTAACAATGGCCTAGGCCCACTCATCATTGACCGACTGACGTTTGTCAAGGACGGCCAGTTGTATACGACCATCGAGGATTGCCTTGATCTTGATCCGAGGTCGTATATGCGTGTGTCAATCAATGATGTGGTAAAACGGGTTGTGCTGCCGAATGCCCATTTGGTGGTTTTTGAAACCCAGTTTGAAGACCATGAAAGCGAGGTGGAAATCGATCATGCCCGAAAGCAACTGGCACCCATAACCCTCAAAGTAGCGGGTCGGGATATTTACGATAACCAAATCAAACTGGAACGCGATTTTCACTGGTTTTCCCGATACATACAAGACAATGACTTTGATCGCTGAAGCTTTTACCTGTAAGCATTGGGTCAGGTGCCTTTGTAGTGATTTTATTCTCAAGTAGAGTTTGAGTCATGTCAAGTTTATTGATCAATAAACTTGACATGACTACAGATTTGCGTTATACTTGTGAAATGACGAGCGTTTCAGACAAGGTAACACAACAAATTCAGGGTCTACCAGAAGATATCAGCTTCGGGTATGGTCAGCTTGCCCTAGCCAAACAGGATTATCAGACGGCTGCTAAAGCGTTGGAACGTCTGCAAAAGAAGGGCGTGATCAAAAAACTTTCCAAGGGCATTTTCTATAAGCCCAAGAAAACCGTTTTTGGCGAGAAAAAACCGGATGAGCAACAGCTTCTTAAGCCGTATCTCTATCAAAATGGCCAGCGGACGGCTTATATCACCGGTGACTACCTCTATAATCAACTGGGGCTGACCACTCAGGTTCCGGCGGTCATAAAAATTGCCAGCCGGAACCGGCGAATATTTATCAATACGGGCTCGCTCAAAGCCACGGCTGTCAAAAGCTATGTTGATGTCACCGATAATAATTATCAGATGTTAGGCTTTCTGGACGCTATCAAAGACTTCAAACAAATCCCGGATGTCGATGTGGTGAATGCCCTTGCTGTTTTTAAAAGCCGGATCAGGCCACTCAACGAAGCGCAACGTCAGATGATGATCGACTATGCGTTGGCGTATCCGCCACGCGTCAGGGCGTTGCTGGGGGTTGTCTTAACGGATTTGAATCTGACGAAAGGCATCCGTAAACTGCGTGATAGCCTTAATCCGTTAACGACATTCGATCTAGGGATTGACGATAGCCTGTTGCCGAATGTATCCGATTGGAATATTCAATGAACCTGCACGAAAATCGCGAACTCTTCGCCGATGCGGTCACCATTACCGCTCAACATATGAATTTACCCGAAATTTATGTCGAGAAGGATTATTGGGTGACGCTGGCTTTGCAGCGTATTTTTATGAGTCCGTTAGCCGAGTTTGCCATTTTCAAAGGGGGTACAGCGTTAGCCAAATGTTTTTCCTTTATCCATCGCTTTTCCGAAGATATTGATCTGGTGCTGTTAAAAGAGCCTCATCTTTCAGCCAACCAATTGAAGGAACGCCTGAAACGGATCAGCAACGTTGTCGCTGAATTCCTGCCTGAAATAGACGTAATCGGCATGACCAATAAAAAGGGCATGATCCGTAAAACGGCCCATTCCTATTCGAGAGTGTTTGCAGGTGACTTTGGGCAGGTGCGGGACTTGATCATTCTGGAGTCCAGTTGGCTAGGTTCGTCAGAACCGGTGATAAAGGGACAGGTCAGTTCTTTTATCTATCAGATGATGCAAGCAAGGAAACAAGACGAATTAGCTATTCAATATGATCTAATGCCGTTTGAGGTAGTCCTACTGGCACCCACGCGTACCCTCTGTGAAAAGATCATGAGTCTGGTTCGTTTTTCGTATACCGAGAAGCCTTTAGTGGATTTACGCAATAAAATTCGTCACGTCTATGATTTACACCAACTTCTAAAACAGGATGATCTTGCAGCCTTTTTCAACTCCGATGCGTTTGTGGTCATGTTGCATAAAGTAGGCAGGGATGACGAAGTCAGCTTTCGCAACAATAAGGACTGGTTGTATCGGCATCCTTTACAGGCTTTGTTGTTCGCCGAGTTAGACCGTGTTTGGCCGGAACTGCGTGGTACTTACAACGGCTCATTCAAAAATCTGGTGTTTGGCAAGTTACCGGCTGATGAAGCGGTATTTCAAACCTTGCAGCGGATTAAAGAACGGCTGGCTTTGGTGGCTTGGAATCTTGAGTTATGACTGCTCTTGACACGAAAAACGAATTCACGACATGAAAAACGAATTTTAATCCGGCAATAATGGCTATAGACTGTTGCGGTATCATCACTCAAGCGGAGGTGGCTTATCTTGGCAATCATTATTTCAATCTTGGCATTGCTAGCCACGTTTTATCAATTGTACCTGCAACGATGCCATAACGAAAAGTCAATCAAACCATTAGGTCAGATTGATCTGCCTGATTATAAAAAGCAGCTTGCTGTTTACATACGCAATAATGGTTTAGGGCCGCTCATCATTGATCGGCTGCTGTTTGTAAAAGAAGGTCAACAATACTGTACCATTGACGATTGCCTTAACCTTGATCCAAAGTCCTATATGCGTGTTTTGATCAGCGATTCGGTGAAGCGGGTTGTGCTTCCCAACGCGTACCTGGCCGTTTTTGAAACAATTTTTGAAGACAGTGAGGGTGAAGCTGAAATGAACCATGCCCGAAACGAGTTAAGTCCGATTATCTTGAAAGTAGAGTTCCACGACATCTATGATAATAAAATGACTATTGAACGTGATTTTCAATGGTTCGCCAGATATATGCCGAAAGAGGAGGATGAACAATAAAATAGGCTTATGCTGTCATAGCCTGCCAGCATAAACTGAATATCGTATAAGCTTAAAAGGCCGAGCGGATCATATAGGCGGTTCTTCATTGAACCCAATTGTCCTTGTAAATCTAATATGTCGTGTTAGAATTGCAAGGATGATGACACGTTTATCCGGGCTACAAAGATACTAGCGCGACCAGACGGTTTGTGGTTTATCCCGGCCAAGAACGCTACCCGATTTCCACAGATGTCACGGCTATTTCTCTGGCCGTATAATGCAGGAACTCCGCCATATTCGGTAAGCAGCGCGTTTCGTCAGACAGCAACGCGGTGCCCCATAATAATTGATGGCATGCTGGTACAGCTCCTTACAAGTTTTAGTTGCATAAAGAATAGCCAGATGATACTATAGGTTATATGGACATTAATCGTAACTGGGGGCATAATTGGGGGCACTCAGACGAATAATCCGTTTTAATACGAATGAATTCAAGCACTTAAGGAGAAAATGGCGATGCGACATCCGGCACCACTCTTTTTTTTACTGACATTATCAATCCTTATCAGAACGCGAATTTTTCAAATTTCGCAGCACGTTAAGGCTATCATCTCTTTAGCAATATATTCCTATCATATACCCACAATAACCAAAAATGGGGGCATAGATGGGGGCATGAAATTGCCGACTTGTATTGCGATTTTTAGTGTTGAGCATCAGGGGTAGTAGGAATGGCTTTGTCAAATATGACCTGTCAGACAGCAAAACCTAAAGTCAAGCCCTATAAAATGGCAGACGGTGAAGGGTTGTACCTTGAAGTTACCCCGAACGGGACAAAATTCTGGCGCCTTAAGTATCGACTTCACGGTAAAGAAAAACGAATTTCAATTGGCGCATACCCAGCAGTTTCGATAGCTGATGCCCGTAAGGCCAAAGAAGCGATTAAACGTGAAATAAAGGTTGGTATTGATCCCGTCTTAAAGCGGTTACAAGCGGCTCAGACGCATGCGTTGACCCAACAACTGAATTTTAAATCGATGGTCATGGAATGGTATGGGAAACAAATGCCTTTATGGAAGCCTAAACATGCCGACATCGTTAAACACCGATTTGAGAAATACGTATTTCCGTTTTTGGGTGGCTTTGCGCTTGCGGATATAAAACCAGTGATGATGCTAAACTGCCTTCAAAAGATTGAAAGAACGGCCCCTGATCTTTCTCGTCGTATGAAAGCCGCATGTAGCCATGTCTTTAAATATGCCATAGCAACCGGCAGGGCAGAAAGTGATCCCACGTATGGGTTAGAGGCTGCCATGAAGAAATTTAAAAGAGGGCATTACGCATCCATTTCTGTCGATGAATTCCCTGAATTTCTCGCCTGCCTCACAGATTATGAGCGTCATGTTCATCGTCAAACTTTCCTAGCCCTCAAATTATTGCTTCTTACATTCGTGCGTACCTGTGAGCTGGTAGAAGCCAGATGGGAAGAAATAAATTTTGACAAAGCGATGTGGGTTATTCCTGCGGAACGGATGAAGATGAACCTTCCTCATATCGTTCCGTTGTCACACCAGTCGCTGGCGATCTTTCGAGAGCTAAACACATTGAATGCAAACCGGGAATTTATCTTTCCCGGTTATTATAACCCAAGAACACATATGTGCAAAAACACAATGTTGGTTGCCATTAAACGGATGGGCTATAGCGGCAAAATGACTGGTCATGGCTTTCGATCCCTAGCTCTGGGAATTGTAAAAGAAAAATTGAATTACTCGCATGAAATTGCGGATCGGCAACTCGCGCACGTTCCTAAGAGTAGTGTTGACCGAGCGTATGACCGCGCACTATTTTTGCCGCAACGTACAAAAATGATGCAGGGCTATGCCGATTATATCGACAAGGTATTATAAATGATGCTGTCAGTTTTTAGGATGGGCCGTTCTATAGCTTAGAACTTTTTGTTTTTGCCAGTCGCTAATACTAGGCTCATGACAAGCCCTGTCGGCATTTTTATGACGAGTCTTTAATTAAGGGCCTAGTGAGGTTTAGCAGATAGCCAGGATGCAAGGGGAATAATAGTATTTATATGCAAAAACTCAGCGACATTATTTGACATGGGAGAGGTCACAGGTTCAATCCCTGTTACGCCCACCACTTTTTCAACCACTTAATTGGTTAGTCATCAAACTCAATTAATATCAGTGCTACCCTAGTGCTACTGCAATGGTTAATTATCGCTCATTATCTGTCTAAATATTTTTTTATGGTTCGCTCTCAAATCAAAAAACACACCCTGTTTTCCAATAGGCTTTAACTGTCCATATTCAACTGTATCAGTTGTTATTAGGACAACTTTCCCATTGTATATTCTATAATCCTCCCATATACTGAATATATTCCTAGCATACCATCGTATGCCGCAAAGCATCTCTTTTAATCAGGGAGGGTTAGCAGATGAATGAAAGCCACGAACCTCTACTCGACCGCAAAACAGCCGCCAAATATCTCAGCGTGTCGCCTGGCACCTTAGCCGTTTGGGATTGTACAAAACGCTACGATCTCAAGCCGATCAAAGTTGGCCGCGCCGTCAGGTATCGACGCTCCGATCTTGATAAATTTATCGAACAGCGTCTCTGGCGTTAAACGACAAGCCGACAGCTTCTTAATCCCACATTATCTTATTGGAGATCGTCATGGACATTGATCAGGCGAAAGCGATACCGATTGCCGAAATTTTAAGCAAACTCAATATTCAGCCTCGGAAAAGCAATCCTGACAAACTACTTTATCTGTCACCCATCCGTCAGGAAAAAACACCCAGTTTCTGGGTCTATACCAAAACCAATCGCTGGCATGATTTCGGGGACGGCAGCGGGGGCGATCTGGTCGATCTGGTACAGGCTTATCTCAAATTCACACGCGAAGAACACAGGATTTCCGATGCCTTGCGCTGGATCAAGAATATGGGCGGTACAGTTTATGAATTCACGCCAGTCCCTGTCAGTCAATCGACAGAAGCTGAAACCAGCCTGGTTCTCAAAACCAGTAAACCTATCCAGCATCTTGGCCTTATTCATTATCTGGAAAAACGCGGTATTCCGTTAGACATCGCCCGCCGACACCTTAAGGAAATTCACGTCCGTAACCAGCGCACAAAGAAAAGCTTTTTGGCTCTCGGTTTCCCCAATGAAGAGGGCGGCCATGAACTGCGCAACCCGTTCTTTAAAGGATGTCTGGGTACAAAAGCCATCTCATTTGTTCGAGGCACAGAACCGAAACCCGTTGCCATTCATCTTTTCGAGGGGTTTATGGATTATCTGTCTGCTGTAAGCCAGCTTAAGGGTAAGAGCTTCACGGGAGATGTGATCATTCTCAATTCTCTGTCCTGCCTCAAACAGATCACGCCATACATCCAGAATTACGGTTACCGCATCGCGTACACCTGGCTTGATAACGACAAAGCCGGTGAGAAAGCCACTATGTCATTAGCCGAGTTTTTCAAGACACAGCAAGACCTTGTTCACAAGCGCATGAACCGTATTTACGCCCCGCATAAGGACGTGAATGCGTGGCACATGCATACGCTCGATTTAAAGCTGTAAGGGACGAGCGAGTACGGAACAACTTTGTGTTTTAGGGCAGTCAGCACAGCCGTTCTGCCACGGAGCAGGCTTGAGGACTGGACTGTACCCGGCCCGCTCATTCCACCAACAATAATTTTCGCCAGCCTGCGGCTTTCCCCGCCCGACCAAAATTCATGCTGGTTCATGTCGCTTAAAGCCGGGTTTAGCCGTCCACGTAACCCTGATCCTATGGAGAACAGACAATGACAACCACCCGCAAAACCAATCACAATGTTTATAAAGTTACCTCACTATCCGATACGCCGGCACAAACCGACATTTACGCCCGTGTCACTGGCAAGATCATAACCGATCTCGAAAACGGCAATTTGACGTGGCGCAAGCCCTGGCATTCCGATCATCTGGCCGGTCAGGTGATGCGTCCGCTTCGCTGGAATGACATACCCTATACGGGCATCAACACGCTGATGCTTTGGGGCACAGCTGCCGAGCAGGGTTACTCCTCGCCCTACTGGATGACCTTCAAACAGGCTATCGAACTGAAAGCCAACGTGCGCAAAGGCGAGAAGGGTACACAAATCGTATATGCCGACAAGTTTGTCGTCGAAGAGCAAAACACAAAGGGTGAAACAGTCACCAATCAAATTCCTTTCCTGAAACCCTATACCGTCTTCAACGCGTCTCAGATCGATGGTCTCTCTAATGCCTTTTACAAACAACCGGAGCCCGTAACGGACAATGTTCAGTCACGCAATGATGAGTTAGAAGCATTTTTTGCGCAAACCAAAGCCGATATTTATACCGGGCGCGAAGCTTCCTATTCCATCACAACCGACCGCGTACAGATGCCGCCTTTTGAAAGCTTTGAAACGCCTGAAAGCTATTACGCCGTATTAGCTCATGAAATCACCCATTGGACACGCCATCCACAGCGGCTGGATCGGGATCTGGGTCGCAAACACTATGGTGACGAAGGCTACGCTAAAGAAGAACTGGTGGCTGAACTCGGGGCCTGTTTTCTGGCTGCTGATCTGGGCTTTGAGCCGATGCCGGAAGCTAAACATGCGGCTTACATTCAATCCTGGCTGAAAGCATTGAACGATGACAAACGCCTGATTTTTTCAGCCGCATCCCACGCTCAGAAAGCCGTCGAGTACATTCATACGCTGCAATTGGTCTAAAAAATGTTAGACAATGATTCAATGAGTTGGATCACTGGCCGTTCGGCTGCAACATCATCTGACCCTTTTTTATGTGCGTTGAAAGAGGACATCGGCTTAAACCATCTGTCCGTGATAACACTAAAATGTCTTATTTTAAAGCGACATTTCCTTATATTGGCTTCTGTAAAGGCTTCTAAAGTTTGAAAGTATTATTTTGGCCTTTCTGATTAAATCAACTAATTCTCCTTATTTGTATTGCTAATAAGCCCTAAACTTTTTTTTGATGTCAGAAAATCAAAACTCTAGAAATATTTTCCTTTCGTTTGACCCGTCAGATGCTTATTTAGTAAATAAGATTATAATTCAACTTAATAATGCCAATATTAGAGGTACTTACTCATTTGAAAGGTTGTTTTATACGTTTAGGTCCAATATAGGTTTTACTGATTTCATCACATCTCCGATTAAGTCAGAGGATTATATCATTGTTGTTTGTTCGCCTGCTTATTTTGCTAGATATAACTATGCTTTAATTTCAATTCTTTTTGCTGAAAAACAAATTATACCTGTTCTGTCTAGTGGAGATTGGATGGAAGTTTCGCCAACTTGGTTACGTGATGTAAAGTATTATGATATAAAATCTACAATAAATTTTCACGCTGGAATCTTTTCTATAGTAGACTTATTAAAAAAGCCCTTTAAAAAAACTAATACTCTTAGTATAGAAATGAAGATTGAACGTGATATCTTTTCCTTTTCTGAATTTGACTTGACGAGTATATTTAATGAATTAGGATATCTATTAGAGTCAAAAGACATTCGCTTAGTTCGCATATCAAGTGGTAGTACTAAAATTTTAATTGAACTTCCTTCGGAACAAGCCGAAGTATTAATTTGGTTGTATAAGCACCATGCCTTAGCAAGTTTGTCAATTAATGATGCAAAAATTATTGGCCACGCAGCTGCTACTGCTCTTATCGGTGAAAAAATGAAACGTGAACATTATGACGTTTTCCTTTGCCATAATTCTATAGATAAATCTGAAGTTAAACGGATTGCGATTCAATTACGGAATAAAGGAATTTTACCTTGGGTTGATGAATGGGCATTGAGGCCAGGCATAGCTTGGCAAAAAGTTCTTGAAGAACAGATAATTGATATAAATTCAGTTGCAATTTGTTTGGGTAGTAATGGAATGGGGCCTTGGCAAGATATGGAACTCAACGCCTTTATTCGTCAATTTGTAAAACGAAACTGCCCAGTAATACCTGTCATTCTTAAATCATGTACATCAACTCCCCAAGTACCTATTTTTCTTGAAGGAATGACTTGGGTTGATTTTAGGAAGAAAAATCCAGATCCTTATGATCAGTTGATATGGGGGATAACTGGTAAAAGAACGTCATAGCTGTAGTATATAATTCTATATTTCTTTTTTCTCAATCAGCATCTCAATGACAATGGGCTTATTCCTATCTGTATCTAAGACGTAACGCGAATCTGTAGCCGTTATGATACGGGGTAAGTGATCCAGCAATGTCATGAATAGCGCCTGGAGACTGTACCCTTGTAACGCAACATGGTGAGATGAAAAGCTTAGTTTGATCAGATTTTTCTCGGTGTTCGGCTCAAACTCCACAGCGACCAGATAGGCATAATTAAAAAAGGCCCTCCTGCCATCGGGCCAGACCAGACAAACGTTTCGACTATGGTCAGGTCCCGTATAAAGTTCGGCCTCCTGTAAGTTCAGTTCATTCTCTGAGCTGGTCGGATCGTTTTCCCGAAGCTGGTCATAGCGCAGTTTAAAGCCCTGGTTCATAGTTACGATCTTTCAGGCGTGGTTTTTTCGATACCTCTTTTGGCTTCTCTTTAACAGCTGGCGACCGGTTCAGATCATCGCGGATACGCTGCTGAACCAGATCAGTACTCTTGTATTTTCGGCTCACCAGTTCTATGGCAGATTGCCGGTCTCCCATCTCTGATGCATTGACCAGCAATTGTTCCTTATCGTCGGTATAGATACGAACGCGATCACGGCCACGAGAGACCGAGACGTAAAACTGTTTGGCATTGGTGGCCGCAAAGGTTGAGGCAGGTAATGAAATAAAAACCTCATCTGTCGTTTTGCCCTGTGACGCATGGGAGGTTACGCAATAATTATGGGCGATATGACCAAACTCCTTATCCAGCCGGTATTCAACCTTGCTGAGAGCGTTGCGTAACAGCACATCACCCTGCTTGCTCACTTTCACCACGTCCATAGTCTGGCCATTGTCGAGCCGTGTTTTGTCCTGATCGAAGCCGTTGCGCGTGATCCGGACACTATCGCCTTTAGCCAGACTGATGTCGCTTTTGTGATACACATCGTAATGACTGCTTTTGACGGTTGGCAGGGGAGCTGATTGGCCTTGCTCGTTTTGCATGGTGACACCCTGCTCGGTGCTGCGTTCCACTGTCCATCGGCTTCCGCGTTTGATGCCGGGCAGGTTCTGGTTGAACAGAATGACCTGCCCCGCTTGAAAATTGCGCCAGTCACTGCGTTCAGCCTCGGTCAGGTTGAGGTTGTTCAACCGAGTGGCTGATACTTCTTTTTTGGAGAGCAGGCCACGTTCCTGCATTTTCTGGCGCACAGCGTCTGTCACGCTATCGGCTTGTTTGTGTGTCGGTGAAACAATCAGCGCAGATTTTCCTTTGCGGATCGTATCCACGTAATCGTTCACCAATTGATCGTTTGGCCGCAATGGATCGATGGTCTCAATCGCACCCATTCTGTCCAGCGTTTCAAAGCCTTTGGCCACATCGCCCTTTGACAGATCTTCAACTGCCGAACGATAATCCTCGCCCCTTTGCCGGTAGATACGGCTGACTTCTGCTGTTTTGATACCAGCTACCGTATTCAATATACGCAGGGCGTCGCCCCGCACTACCCCCGAATGCTGACGCGTATCGCCACCCAGTATCAGCCGGGCATTCTGTCTGGTCGTGATCTCCAGCAGGGCGGTCATATCCTTTGTTCCCAGCAATCCGGCTTCGTCACACCACAACACCTGACCCTGCAAACCCTGCTGCATTTTCGGATCGGCCAAGAGTTGGGCGACGGTCTGTGCTTCGCTAAATCCCTCTTCGCGTAAGACACCCCGCGACGCCTGGGCGGTGGGGGCCACCACCGTCACCGTCTTGCCTGATTTCTCGATCAGATCGACCGCTTCCTTCATCAGGGTTGTTTTGCCACTTCCAGCTGCTCCCCGAATGATCGACACGCGGTGCGGGGTGGTGAGGACATGACGGACCGCGTCTGCCTGTTGACCGTCCAGTTTCACATCCGGCGCTTTGTCGTATAGGGGTTTGAGTTTGCCCTGACCCTGCCGGGCGAGATTAACCATGCCTTGTTCTTCAGACAAAACCTGTTTGGTCGTGCAGACTATTCGCCCTTTTTCTTCCACATGGACAAGGCGGTTATCGGCCTGAAATGCTGTCGTGACCTGTTCCAGCGAGACGGATTGATGCCCGATGCTGTGCCGGTAGGCCGAGGCCAGCAACCGGCGTTCAGATTGCACCGAGGCCCGTTCAAAGCCGTGCCCAATCGCATGATCGACACAGATTTGTGGCGTGAGTGCTCCCTTATCCAGAACGAATGCATGACGGACGATACGCTTACCTTCACCACTGTCATCCGGCCCTAACGCGTCAATCTGTTGTCGCCAGTTCGCTTTCAGTTCGGCCATAGAGTGACCTTTCTGTTTTCGGGCGCGGGTTCTGGCTCCCAATTCGCTTAACTCATCAGGGTCAGAAATCCCTTTCTCCTTAGCAACCCGGTTAATCTCCTCGCTGCGTTTGGAAAACAAATCGATTACCCGTTGCGGCACACCGTCAATTTCAAAACTCTTATCCGTCCGGCGTACCTGATAACCGCCGTCCATTAGCTTGTCAGAAAGCCGCTTGAAAAACATCTCCTGGTAGTAGGGCATGTCTCGCTTGGTATCCGTAAAACGAGCCGCTTTAATCTTCTGCTCGGCCTCATCCCAGGTCGCATTGTGCACGAAACAATGCGCGTGCAACTGCGGATCGGGCAGCGATCCATCGAGAGGGCGGGCGGTCTGGTGAACGAATTCTGACCAGATCAATTCGCCCGTATCCCGGTCGTTATAGACGCCGTTCTTCCGCACCCGCGTTTTACTGTCGCGCTCGATGTCCTGCATGGTCTGTCGAACACTCTCCTGAAAGGCTGTCAATATATGGTCGTCATTCGACAGACCATGCAGGATCGAGACGGACTTGGGACAGCTAAACGAAATATCATAACCGGTAATCCGGTTCTCTCTGGTATTGGGCGTCAGGGACTGGCCGGTCACCGGATTGATGTTATCGCATAAATGGTGAAACACCTCCTTGTTGACCGGCCCGTCAATTCCTAACCGCTCAGCGAGTCTCCCCTGCATCCGGCCCCGCAATTCCTGATCGTCCAAATAGTAATCTTCCTTGTTCAAAGCCTCAGCGAAATACGCTTTGGCATGACCAGCAGAGTTGGATTGAATCATTCGTATCATGGTTCAGAGTGTATATCTGAATGGCCGAATAGAGCGCCGGTTTCTTCGTTCGTTAGTGGCTATACGTCACCGATAAGCAGTGCAGGGGCAGGATACATGAACGGTTAATCATTTACCATCAGGCATCTGCCCTCTGCACTGCACAGGGGTTAAAAAGCCTCTACGGTTTCGTCATCCGCCATGAACATTTCAGCCATACGACGCCGTGCGTCAGGGTCAGCTGGACGGCGACCATAGAAGTTGAACCCTTTCGAATGGGCGGGGTCACAATCCTCAATAAACGTCTTAACCAGTTGCTCGTTACAAATATTGACATCGATTTGATCCATCAAAAAATTGTCTCCGGCATGATACGCTGCGGCATAACTGAACGAATAAAAGAGACTGCTGATGAAGAGTACGCAACCGATAGGCTGACCGACCATCCACAAAATAAAGCCTATAATAAAAAAGAAACCCGGCTCTATGATAGTCTCAATTGTGCGGATATCAGCAGGCTTGCCCGAGATTTCAATATTTCGAAAAGCCGGATGGACTTCGCCGGTGGACAGACTAAATCGGGCGAAATCAAACACATTGGGTAGTCGTTTTACTTCCTCATGCCGTTGGGAAGCAGCGTACATAAAGGCTATTAAATAGAGATACCAGGTCAAGAATTTCCCGAAAAGGATACTCATTTCGGAACCACCCGTCTCATAGCGTATCGGCCCGATCAGGAATATTGGCCCGATCGTTAGCAATATGGCCAGTGTTACAGCCCCTGAAGCACTGAAGTACCGTTCACCTTGATTGCGCCGGATGAGCACCTCGATGATCATTCTCGGCCAGGAACTCAGACCCAGAAAGAAGTTTAACAAGGCTTCCTTAATGACGTTGCGACGTCGGTACATGGTTCGGTAATACGCGGACTTTTTCATTGTCGTAAAGAGATTTGATTAATGAATTATTGGGGTTGGTAATTTTGATTGAAACTCATTTTGATATGGTTATGCCCGTTAGCAAAACATTCTCCTTGCCGGTGCATGTAGCCTTCGACACGCATGTTATTTTTTGGCCCTCCGGTCTGCAACCGGACGAACTGCTCGGGACGAACGACCCGCTCTAGTTTGAGCGAGCGTCCACGCGTCTGTGAGAAGTTCTGGGCGACAGTAACTGACTCGCTTTGGTCCTCGAAAAAGGCATCTCCGATTAGCTTGCTGCTGTACTCGTTCGTTGCTTCGTCAGTATTGGCATGGAAGATTTTAGTGCCGAAATTTCCGCACAGACTGCGAACGCGATATTCTGCCTTCTGACCGCCCATCGCTGCATAGAAATTCGAAAGCGACTGAGTGAGGAATACGGTCGCAATCCGGCTACTGCGTGCGGTCGTCAAAAATTCCGCGTCGCTTTCTACCAAGAGCAGTTGTGCTTCATCAACCCACATAAAACACGGCCGAGGATGAAGCGTTACGTCCCGTTTTTCCCAAGCCCGGAAAAACAGTGTCTTGGCTATCATCTGGATGTCCCTGCCTGCCTTATGATACCGTTTAAGCGGTAGGTTGATGACGACAATCTTTCCTTCATAACAATCTTCCGGCGTAACCGTTGAGGGATAACGGCAAAAGAGTGAATAGAAGGGTTCGCGCAACAATCTGAACATCAGCCCACTCACGCTAATCTGTACGATACTGCGCGTTTTCTCGCTAAGTGGGATGAACTCATCGATGAAATAACCATCGACAAACTTCAACAACCGGGCGTCCGGGATGGCGTCCAGCAAAGCGCTTTCATATGCTTCATCATCCTGCAGCTGCTCTGTTTCAATCTGCGTCAGGGTAGCAGCCCATTCATCGATCTGTCTGCTGACGCTAACGCGGGCTGCTTCAAACGCCTTGTGAAACGCTTTCTTCCGATTATCCGGGTCTTGAGCAGTATCCTCTCCTTTAGGAATTGTCTGTATAATAGCGTAGATGGACTGAATCGAAACGCGTTGGTAAGCGAGTTTGCAAAGATCTATGGAATTTGTGAGCAGGAGCTGGGTTTGTTCAAGCCAGAAGCCAGAGTCCCCTGTACCCGAATGTTGTGTCTGACCTGCCTGAATGACCTCGGTCATGATCTCGACGATGTTATCCGTTGCCGCCAGCTCACCTGATTCAAGGCATGAGATATGATCGATGATGTTAAATCTGTTGAGCGCTTTCGGTTCTATGACGATCAGGTCTTTTGTTCGGCCCGTCATCGCACAGTAAGAACGCCATAAATCCACTTCAGTGGGTTTGACAGTTAGTATCAAACCACCCATGCCAGCCGATAAATAGTTGATTGCCAACAACTTACCACTTCCGGTTGATTTCCCACTTGAAGTTCCACCAAATACCGCGACTCCTGAAACTGCATGACGGATTGTCCATTGGTCTTGCCCCATTGCGGAAGACATCTCGATTAGGGGGGTGTCTAAATCAAATTCATCCATGATTATAAAAGCGATAAAATGAATATGAGGAATGTTACGCTTGCAGAAGCAAACGGGTGGCCAGCCCGTTTGTCTGCTCGATGTTCAATCGACTCCGTCAATCTTTCTTCGTCCAGGTCGAAGACCCCTGTTCCTGATAATGATCACCGCTTGTCCAGACAGGGGTAACGATTCCCCGCTCATCGACCTTGTCATACCGGTTCGGATTACTGGAAGGGGTATAACCTTCCTGACGCAGCTTTTCATCCAGCTGTTCGCTTGTGTTTGACATGATAGTAATTATCTAATTGTCAGGATATAACGAGTCCTAACGCCCCGACCCTAGCGCGTCCGCTTGAATATCATTACAGGACACAATTGTCCTTTTGAAATGCCGTGTTGTAATCCTGATCCGCTGCTCTAAAAGCGGTTCCGTTCTCATTCGGGTATGTATTGGGCCGCATTATTCATCCGTAACATCATCCTTGTTTCCAGATAGATGCAGTAGGGCTTTCTCACTGGCTGTATTGAGTAAGAAAATAGTAACCGTCAGCACCCCTTTGATACAGCTGTCCGTACACGAGGACAAGAAAAGGCAACCGCTTTTTGCCCCAGCCCCAGATTTCCTCATTATCGAGCTGTTCAGGGCCCCACTCAACAACTTGTCCCCAAACTCTACCTCCATTGAAAAGCCTTATTTCTGTTTCCATATCATTACGATCGTTAACTGATTTAAAGATTGACAACTCATATTTATGTCTTATCCTAACTTAGGATTTTCAATTAGGAGAAGAAAATGCCTCCCCAAATCGACCTACCTCATTCAGCCGCACCTCAAGCTGATCAATATTATGAAGGTGGTCTTCCAACTGATAAAAATTGGGTAGACTTTGCAGTTAGTGGATATCCACGTTCTAATCAATTTTTCGCATATTTGGATGCAACTCAACATTTGACTAATGCTTTAGAGATGATGATACTTCAGCCTGATGAACCACAAACTCTCGAAGAGTTTAAAGTCCAACTTCGGGAATTCTGTAATGGACGCCGAGCATTTCTAGATAGTATCAATTCAACGCCATCGCCTAGCGATATCTGGCCTTGATTTTATATACCAAAGGTCACTAGAGTTTAAACAGGGCACAATATTTTATCATAGTATGCCTGAGCATACATTAGGCACGCTCATGCATGCATAAGCGTGCCTAAAACTATCTATATTCTTATGGAAGCTCAGTACTTGTTATCTGCTTTCGAAATAGCAGAATTGCTTTGTCGTGTGAAGCTCAAATTTGACTTAGAAAAGGAGCCTATAAGTCCGATTACCATTAAAATTAATCAATGTATCAATGTTGATAAGCGAACCCCTCAACCTGATCAACTGGAAATTTTCTTAGGAGATTGCACAAGAAACTATTCAGAAAAATTTTCAGCAAATAAATTATCCGAAGGTAACAAGCCCGGGCAGAACAAGCATCCGCGTCTCTTGGATGACATGAGAATAGCGGTTAAAGATGGAATGCCAATGATTTTTACTAAAGATCAACTACGTAGCTTGTTAAATTATTTACAAATAGATTTTAAGACTAATAGCCCTTACAGCTCGATTGAACCACGTTATTTAACGGAGAAACAGATATCGTTTGAGGGTGAATGTTGGTCAATTTATTATGCTGGCCATGATGTGAAATTGCAGCCAAGACTTACTCAAGGAATACTAGAATTTAAATCTTATGGAGAAGTAAGATTGAAATTTAACATCTCAAGTCAAGGTTATGAAGGTAAATATCGAACCTATGGTAAAGATGAGTTTTATCTTCTTATGGAATTAAGATCGATACCAGATAAAAGAAAAGATCTACATATCTTGGTTTATTGTGGACCAGGGAAACCAGAAATAATGCTTGGTCAATTTCATAATGTAGAACAGAATATAAAAGCAGGCCTACTTTTTTTAGATCCAATAGAGGGGGACTACGATACTTTAGTGCCTAAGCATATAAATTATGATGATAAAATGTATAATCAAATAAATCCATTAATACGACAGTACTTTTCAGAGCAAGCTTCTAAAAGACTTTTTTCGCCAGTAGAAATAGTGACTTATGCAAGGCTTGAACGGTATCTTGAGATCAATAAAAGCAATAGATAATTTACTGCTTTATCTAGTGGAGGCTTGGGGATAAGCTTAGCCATTTCACTCAATAACAGTAACTTATGCCTTATTCGTATCCTTAAGAATGAAAGATAAACATCCTTGATCGCCAATTGTTGTCGTGATCGATGTGAGTCCACTTTCTCTTGACGACGTACCATATTAAATTATAGTAATTTGTATTCTTTAGTAAAAAAAATAGTCACAGATTTTGGCTGTAACTACAAAATTTCCTAGTCAATTTGTATGGGAATCGAACTTTCACAAGGATTGTTATCTTAATCGATTGACAATCAGTCCCACTGATTGCCTTAGTAAAAAATTTTGTGAATTTAAAATAGTTTATAATAATAAGACATTCTGATCACTGTGTGACTGTAAACTACTAAGAGTTGAATAGAAATTTGTACTGAATTTCTAAATCAAAAATTCCTTATCTTATTCCAAAAGGATGAATCATTAATTACTTCTCCATAGGCTACGTTTTCAATCCAAAACTTAATCGCCTTTTTTGAAGAATCGTCTAAATCAGGGAACTCTTTAAGGGGAGGCTCTACACGAAAAAAGTCCGATTGAGGTAGCAAATATTTTACCTGTGCATCAACAATTTGAGAATTAGCTTGCATCATAAGCTCTATTATAAGCTTAGCCCAAAACAATCTGCCACTACCAACCATGTTTTTTTCTGGTCGGAGATTCGGACTAATCGATCCGGTTCCTAATGAAAGTATCTTTATTGGACCTTTAATCGCCTTTTGATAGATTAAAGGAGATCTATGTTGAAGTACTTCTAGATAGGCAGCTAGAGATGGATTATTTACAAAAATGCCACCATCAATACAATCTGTTGCCATTAGATTGTTACCGAGCGGATTAGGATAGTCAAGCTTAAATGGTGGAAAATAAGTTGGTGCAGCAGAAGTTGCGCGACAAATGTCTTTTAAAAGAAAATTTTTACTTGCGTGTTGACCCTGTGATTTAATTACTGCTTCTCGGCTCGTAAAATGTATGGGAAATCGGTTTCTCATATCATAGGAAGAGACAAAAATAGGAGTTCTACAGTCTTCCAATCTAGAAGTACCCAAGATCTCATTGAGGGCATTATCTAAACCCGTAGTATCATAAGAAGTTTGCAAATTAGAGATTTTGTCACTTAGCCAACGGGTAGGATATTTATTCTTAAATATAGCTGGGATATGCTTTTTATATAGCTTAAGAAGTTCTTCAGCAGAATATTTAGGTGTTCGAAAATTCTTATTTTTTTTTAAGGTTAATCCACATGCAATGAGTCCACCGGTAGAGGTTCCTGCGATCAAATCAAATCGATCTGCTGTACGCACTCCTGTCTGCGCTTCCAGTTCTGAGAGAATCGCTAGAGGAATTACCCCTCTAGCTCCTCCACCATCAATGCTCAGTATTCTAAAAGCCATCAAATTAAACTAGCTCGTATTCTATAACATGTTTAGCAATTTTCATTAGATCAGAACTAATAATTCTTCTATATTCAATTATAGCTGAGTCATTTAAATCACTAATTTGCAAAGTACGCCCTCTACTTGCAGATTTAGCCTCAGCAATTCTAATCTCATTTGTATCAGGGTATCCTTCAATAATAAGGTAAGGATCAGCTAGCAAATTGATTGAGCTTTCATTTTCATGAAAGACAACATATGTGCAGAAAAATGATACAGATTCCCCTTCATAAGTAAAAGTATCAAATTTAGAGCCAGAAGATGATAGGCCCAAGTTTGATGCTTCTATTACAGGATTGACTATCAAAGTTAAAAATTTTTCAAAAAAAGTTTTATACTCATCTAGTGTTGATATATGTGTCTGTTTCTGTTGAGATTTTTTCTCTAATAATTGGCTAGCGATAGCACTAAATTTGTTCTTTATCTCAACATATTCGAGGGATAAAGCTGTTTGAAATTCCGTACTGTATTCTGCAATTTCCATTTTGTTCACAGTTAAATCGTGTTTTGTTTGTGCTCAATTAAAAAAATTAATTAGAAGTCTAAATTTTAGATTCGTCTTCTTGAAACATTGTATCCTGTTCAAAAAGAGCCTCCAATTGAAACATACATCTAAGTACCGTTTCAAAACTAGATTCTAGCATTAGCTTAGGCTCAATCAATATGTCAGTATCAGACTCAATATCAACTGTGCCACCTACAGGGTTAAAATTTCCAATTTCTGTTAGCATCTAACTTAAATTTGACAGTTGTTTTAATTTTTCCAAACACCTAAATTTGGTTTGTTTTGCAGACAGATAAGTATACCCTAGCTCCTGAGCAATTTCTTCAAGCGATTGATCTTCCATGTAAAACGCTCGTAATATGGCCTGACACTTATCTCCTAATTTTTGAAATGCTTGCTTAATAGCTAAAAAATCATCTTCAAAATTTTCGTTGGATAGATCAATAATTGAAAATTTATCAACATATTCCCCTTCCCACGAAGTCCGCTTTTTATTGCGAATTAAAGTTTTGATCCTCAAATTTTCAGCGATTGAATAAATGTAAGTAGTCACTTTAACTCTTTCAACATCATACTTACCTTTGACTACATTCTCGATGAATACTATCAAAGCATCTTGAAAAAGGTCTTTTGCATCCTCAACATCCATACCTCTTTGGCGTACTCTATGCCGTACATACCCATAGGCAGAGTAATAAAGAAACTTAGTCGTCTCTTCTATCAGCTTGCCTTCTTGCAAATTTTGAACTATTTCCAGATCACTGAAATGCTTTTGCATGGTTATTACTACTAACAAAGCATTTGTCAACAAAGGTCTTCACTTTTATTTTAAGACTCTGTCTTAAATGTACTAATCTTATTCAGACATATGATATACACCAATTGAGATTTAAGTTGAATGAGGACTGATTTTCTCATGTGCATCACGTCCGTACTATATCTTTAAATATCTAATTGACTAATGTACAGCTAATTATCTTAAAATATTAATTTTTATCTAAAGCCTAAATGTCAATAACTGCATCTAACTCTTCATCAGCATCTTTGTGACCAATTGGCCTTAATAGTGTATCATTATCGGTTTACAATTCATGCATCCAGAATTCTTTCGTTGTAATTATCCAGAATATTGACCGGTAGCCCTTTCAGGTAAATCTCAGTAGTTTTTAAACTTGAGTGACCAAGCATCGTACTGATAGCCGTTAGCGGAATATCATGGAGCATAGCCTGGGTCGCGAATGAATGCCTGCTCACATAGCTTGTCAGATTTGATCCTATCCCACACAAAGACGCGAGCATTTTCAACTTTTTATTGTATCGCTTCCGAGCCCATTGAATGTCCTTTTCGCGAAGAGCAGGGGAGTCGCGTTTCAAGATTGGGAATACAAATTTGGAGTCTGTATTTTGCTGTACGTAATGCACCAGTATCGTTTCAAGCTGCGGAGCAATCTTGATGTCGTATAACTTTCCCGTTTTTCTCCGGCGATACCTGACACGGCCATTCTCGATGCTGGTCTTTTCCAGATAAGCCATATCCGCAAAGTTCATACCGTACATCATGTAACTGGCCAGAAAGTAATTGCGGGTATCAAAGCATAGATCACTGTCTGATAGTTTCAGTTCAATGATCTTTTTCAGCAAGTCTCCATCCAGAGCCCGTTTCTCCGTCGGGGCGCTCTTGATCTTGTAGTCATCGAACGGATACTGCTCTCTATCCACCAATCCAGACTTGATGGCTTTGTTGTAGATGGCACGGATTGCCCGCATATAGACCGATAAACCATTGAGCCCGTTTCCCTTGCTTTTGTGGTGAATCTCGAATTTGGAGAGAAAATCATACGTAATTTCCTTGAACAACAGGTCTTTACCGTTTCGGTAGTCTTTCAGGACACTGATCAGGCCCTTGTAAGACCGGGCTGTACCAATCCGATGCGCTTTGATAAGTTCCTCCTCACACTGAGTGGCGAACTGAAAGAAGGAGTCCCTGGCATCCTTCTGTGTAATCCTGTCTTTCAGCGAGGTAATGGATAACGTTTGAAGAACGCCCGATTCATGGAGTTTGAAAATAACATCCATGGCATCAGATTTCACTTTTTGAATCTGATTATTCAGTCTGGTTATTGAACTGACGCCCGTGTAAGTTTTCTTAACGCGACGTTTTTGCTCATCCCAATCCTTTTCGCCAATGCTTATCCCCAGGGGGATAGAAGTTGTGTTCTCATGATGACCTAAGCGCATGATGAGAGGATAGGTGCCATCCTTTTTCTGACGGCGCGTATCGAGTGAAATCACTACGTTCGTATTCATATACCAAAGATACGAAATAATTTGCACAGGATTTGCACAGAAAAGCTGTATTTATTAGTGTCTTTACGATCCTATACAACTTATAATAAGCTGATATTCAGCCATTTTGAAGCCACATGGATTCATATTGATACAATAATCTGCTGCCTTACAAGCAGAGGGTCGGCGGTTCGAACCCGTCAACTCCCACCATTGAAAATCAAGCACTTAACAATATCTGTTAAGTGCTTTTTTATCTTGGTTGAAACGTTGGTTGAAACATTCTTTGTTTGACTATTCTTAGGCCTAAGAGTAGTAGAAAAATAACGTTCGGGTAAATCAGGATTATTTGGCTAACAAACCCAATCCGGCGGATAGTCTTGCAAAATTTCTAGAGCTAATGGCTCTCCATAAATAGTACGACCCTCTATATTCCATTGTGGTAGACAAAGTAGATCACGTAAATCTAAGTTAAATTTGTAAGCGTGCTTCTCAACATAGTCGCTAACGGCTAACTTAGTAACCAAACCCTGTAAAGGAATGGCTTTTAGACTCCATTCTTCGAATTTCCCAGAATCAGGCCAGAGAATTATATCACGACCTGCTAATGCTTTGAATTTATCTGAATTATTCCAGGAGCTTCCGGTCGATCCTCCTGAAGCCAACCAGTTGAATTCTGGATAGACAATGCTAGCAGTAATGGCTGTTGATTCACCTTCAACAAAAGCAACTTTCTTTTCAGGATACAGGGCTACAAGATGCAAACCAAAATAGCACTGCTCCAGACGAATCTTTTTTTCCCTTAATAGGTACTTCCCTGCGAACCAAACACCAGGGTCGGGTTCATATTGATTCGTTTTTTCGGTTAAGCCTTGGAGGGAGCTGTTCTGGTTTAGCCCGTCGTCCAGTTTTAGGACTAAATGGAATTACCTTGATTTGGCATAGATTGTTAACTTGATCATATTGAGGCAAGGTAGTGGCAAACATATTTTCAAACACCCAGTGTTTTGATGTTCCAAGCCGATATAGTTCGAAAGCTTTGTAAGTTTCAGATACACCAAAAATAGTAGACAGCCAAATAAATAAACCATTCCGCTGGAATCCTTGGCGGCAAGGTTCGTAACGTTCGTTTGGAATGTAATCCGGCTTAGTTAATGGGGCATTTCTTTGTGGAAATGGCTGCCGTGAAGTATAATAGCCATCCTCAAGACCATAAGTACGCGCCAGTTCATAAATAGCATCAGTCATAGTGAGTCTATGTACTTGGGCATAAGCGGTTACTGGGTAAATTCGGCTGCCAGTTTGAAAGTTTTGAATATATGGCTTGCCTCGCTGGTCATTACGATAAAACACTTCAGCACTATGCTTCGTGGTATCGAACAAACGAATAGGCTGCCCACCTTGACGTAATTCTACCCCTGTGACAGATTCCAATATGTGAGTCCCGAATTCAATTTCCAGATGATCGCAGAGAGTGGTTAGCTTCATGCTGTTATTGTCAAATGATAGTGCCAGAATAACTTTAGCAGCTTCGAATGAATACTGTTACTGCCAAAGCCCTATATATGGCCCTTGGCAGTAACAGTATTCATTCGACCTCTTCAAGTAAGTAGTAGTGATTACGCCCTGCTTTACGGTCAGATAACTGTACTAAGCGCCCCTCGCTGTTATACATTTCCTGGGGCTCATCCTGAATAACTTTCAGGCGTTCACGAATTGTCGAATTTTTAGCCGAAAACTCTTTTTCGAGTATTCCTACAACTTCATGCTTTGGAATAGGTCCTTCGGCCAACAGGGTAGTTAACCGATCGGCGATGTCATCCACATCTGCTTTTAATTTTCGTTGACTGGTAGCTGCTTCCATTGTCGAGGCATCAGCTACTATAAGACTATAGGTAGTCTCGTTGTAGGCCAGATAAAGTGGCTCTGGGCGTTGGCACCGACGGGTTTTGATATAACGCAGCCGAATAAGGCTTGTATCATTACCCTTTGCGTCCTTTTCGAAGCCAATTTGCATGACGGTGGCTGATTTGTTAGCTGCCTCTGTGCCAACATGCCCACGAGCTTTTTCAGTGCCTGGATTTTGGTGAATGACAAGTAAGAAGGTAGAGTCGTAATTGTCACATAGATTTCCAAGAAAATCAAACAGTAATAGCGCTTCTTCACTTCTATTAAAATCACCTACGCAGTCGGTAACGACATCAATAATGCAGAATAAATGTAACAAACTGTTATCACGCACATGAGCAATAAATGCTTCAAGTGCCTGTTGTCGTCTAGCGCGGCCTACACCTTTGATACTGGTAAACCGAAAGTTGTCGGGTTTGTCTTCAATGCCTAAGCCTGCATTTCGTTTCATGCTTTGAATGGCAAAGGGTAATTCCTCTCGCCGATTTCGCTCACTGTCTATGTAACAGAGACAATACCGTTCTAGGGACGTTCGCTCATAACCTAATGCCTGAGGAGGTTTAAGGTTAGGTGACAGCATCAAGCCACCGAACAACTCGGCTAACCGGGATTTGTGCGACCCAAAAGTTCCCTGAATAATATTAACTGTACTTCGTCCAACAATAGGAGTGCCATCGCGACTTATTAACGGAGGGGAAAACACGATCGGCTTAGTAGCCAGTTCTGTCAACTCTTGCTCGAGTGCCAGTAGAGAACTCAATAAAGGTTTTGCAGGAGCATCCGATTGGTTACTGGTATTATGCAGTAGCGGATCAGGGACTCTATTCATCTCATCGATGACAAAACCGTTTTTCGCGCGTAGTTGTGCTAGATCCAATTTACTTTCAACTGACTTATAACTATTTGGGAATTCATCCAAATTGTTGTCTCCGTTAGTAAACGTTGTAAATTGACGGGGCAAATTGATCTTAGCAAGGCCATTAGCCTTATCTTTGTGTTGTTCAAATTTCACTCTTTGAATACGATTTTCAGCCTTGAAACTGTTGGCGCAGTTTCAAGGCTATTTTATTAATAAATGCTTTGGAGAATAGGTATAAATAGCTAATATGCTACTCGTACAATAAGAGAGGCTACTAAAACTTTATTTCTAAAGTATAAACCAGCAACCTAGGCAGATCGATTGATATAGCTTTCTAATCGGATGGCTGTAGCCATTCAAGTAATTGGGCGCGATTAAAAAGCAACCGTTTTGAACGATTACGGATGACTATGCCAGCAGGCATTGATGCCACTTTTGCGTAGAAAGTACCCGGTGGCCAGCCAGTCATTTTTTTTACTTCGGCAGCGGAAATAATAGGTGTCGTATCAGAGAAATTTGAAGAAGGCCGGTAAGCCTGTTGCTGACGCAATTGTTGTAAAACTTCTTCAATTGCCGATAAACGGCGGTCGATTACCTCAAAAGGATTTGTCATTGCTATAGGTGTTTTGCCTCAGCAATATTCACGAGATGTCAGTGGTGGAACTGGTACGAACTAGTTAGCTTTTATTATTATTTGCTATAGCCATCTCTAACTCGCTATTATATAGAGAAATAGCTTTTTCAGAAATATAAGATTTAATTCTTTGGTAATTACGAACAGTATTTTTCCCGTAACCAGTTCGAACCAGTTTAGAGGTATAATCTTTATAATAACTTTCTAATTTCTTCCCACTTGTTTGCCCATATTTACGAGCTATTGCATCTGAATTATTCTTAGTTATTAACCAACCTTCCAGGTGGGATAAGATTGCTATCTGGGCGTGAGAAAGCCTACCGTTATCCATCTCATCTAAATAAAGTTCTTCGGTTTTGAGATGGGTCAATTCAATGTTTGGTTGATCTATTGACTGATTGACTACCGTATTCTGGACATCTTCATAGGACTTTTCTCCCCAAATCTCATACCAATTAGGCAAAGTATTTAGCCTACCAATTAGGCTATTGATTGCATCTATATATTCAGCCTCTCCGCTTTCTAAAAAGTCTAATAGGATTTTTTGAGCTTTCTTATCGCTCCAAAGTCGTTGCCCAAACTCTTGATACTTTTTAAAGAAGGCACTGCCATTCGGAAAAACATTATTCTCTTTATAGCGAATAGCATCCCAACCTTCAAAAGAACTCAGGTAAGACTTTAACCATAAAGCAGCGTCATTACCTCTATAGATTGTAAATGAAGTACAAATTCCTTCTAAATAACTTTCCAAGCTTTGATGATAACTCCCTAATTCTATTGATTTAATATGTTGCCATATATTGGCTTGTATAGTGATTTTTCGACGGGATAAGGGTTGGATTTTTTCGCTCTCCATTGCAAGGTTCTATTTCAATACTTCTTTGCTTATAACAATTCTTTTCTGAAATCATTCTAAGACTTGGCTGATGAGATAATTTTTACTGGGTGAAAAGACATATGAATAAAAAAAATTGTATGGCTTATCCGTTACCTTCACTATGCTATCCAAGAATAACCTTTCTGAACTCGACATTTGTACCAAGTATAACTTCGGCTGTTGAGACGACGGGCTGGAGGAATAGGTTTCCGGAGGGATTCTCCTTTAACGATATTTGTATTCATGCGTGAGATAAATTGACCGTTCGTGGCGTGAATAGACTATATGAGACGACTATAGTCAATATACATATTGCTATTATTGATGCAAAAGACAGCAGACGCGCTGCTTCAGATGATATGTAGCAGACATTTGAATATATCCGAAGATTGGATATCCTCTGCCTCAATGCGTTTTTTATTTAATCAATAGTGGCCAAGCACAAACTACATTATTTTCAAATAGGTTATTTCACATGCTCTACATAAACGCTTTTCGGATATGAACTCAGCAATGTCATATCGACCATTCGTTTTTTGATAAATATCTAACCCCCTTCCCAGCACAATTTTCCAACCATTATTTAAGGTAATTGAACGGTCATGAAGTGCCGCATTAAATTCAAACTGAAAATTGATGGATGAGGCTAAAACCGATTCTGCTAATTCGGTTAATGATTTTCGTGAATCTTCGATATAATCACTTGTATTGTTGGTTACTAAATAAAAGGTTAGCTCTGTATCAGCTTCTTTGCATCGAACTACTGTTGTGACAAACTCTAGGAGATTACGAAATTGGTGCGGGTGCCGTATAAACGGATCACATAAAATAATTTCAGTGGCTCCCCGTAAATATTTGCCGAACAGCATATCGAATGATACCCCTATTTGATTGTCCCGTATCACAAATTAGCCAGCTTCAAGTGGTACGTCAGAAACTACACTTATATCCTGTGGCACGACTGAACTACTGACTGAACTTGGGTTCTCTCCAGCATTTGTAGGCTGTTGAAGAGTTTCCAAGGTTTCAATCATTACAGACTGACCGGATGAGCGTAGCTTGTAAGAAAAGTCAACTGTTTCAAAGGTTTCGTCAATTTTGACTAATTGCTCTTTTACCCGTTTACGACACTCAATGGCAAACTCTATTAATTCTTTAGCCTCTGGTTCAGTACAGTTCCCGTCTGGATAAATGACTTTCATCAACCCGGAAAACGTCTTGCCTATACCGTCTTTATCACGAGTTGTAATGCTGTTCGATAGGTCAAAAAAAGATTTGTAGGCGTGGGTAAAGTCTTCTTTACGAAGTTCTTTCAGAATCTCGGCTAAATAGTCAACATTAAAGCCGTAATCAGAAGTGAACATTTCATTTCGTAACTTATTTACCTCCCAACCAGGTAAATAAGCATGAATACGGTCCAGAAACGCCGGGTCATAATAATCACGAGGAAGGGCTTCAAATAGATTACTGTGTTTCAACATATAGGGCACTGAGTGATCGGTATTGCCAACAAAAACCATCGATGCGGCAGCTCCATAAACATCAGTTCCCCGCGAGAACGATTTGTTAGCCATGTAATTTTTCAGAATATCCACCAGCCCTTTATCCGTCCGTTTATCCCGCCCTGCGAACTCATCGTATGAAACCACATCCCAGTAGCCTACCAGCCCGATATCGCCCGTACTATTGTTGACAAACAGTTTTGCCTTACTGACTTCTCCGCCTGAAATCAGAATGCCATGGGGTGACATTTCTGAATAAATGTGCGACTTACCAGTACCTTTCGGCCCCAGCTCAATGAGATTGTAATTATTCTCAGCGAAGGGAATTAGTCGAGCTAATTGAATAAGTTTTGATCGAAACGAGAATTCATCAGGATTGAGTCCTAAGGATTGCATGAGCACATCAACCCATTCATCTTTCGTGAACGCGCTTCGGGCCTCTTTGTAATTATCTAGGTCGGCGTTAGCCATCTGAATGGGCTTCAGATTCTCGATCACCCAAGGCGTTGCACTCGCATCATCGGTATTGGCGATATAAGCCATAGTGACAATACACCAAACCCCACTCGACAACAGTTTTTTATGCTGACGGATAACCTCATCAGCAATAGGTACTCGGTTTAGGCCCAAGTTTATAAACTGTGCTTCGTATAGATCTCGCTTGTCATTTAAACGAACGGCCACTTTATCAATGATCCGGTGACTGCCTCGCTCCCGAATTAGTGATTTAATATATTGTGCCTCATCACGATGTACAAAATGACGGGCAATGATATCCCGAACGGTTTGTACACCACTGACTATTGTATCTTCATCATCCGTAGCGCAGTACTGTCCCAGGAGATACTCCAAAACATAGGTCGGTACAATGGCATTACCTTTTATCAGCTTTGTGAGATCTTTACGGACAATCTTACCTGCAAAATATTGGTTTAGTTTCTGATTCAGTTCATTCATTGGAAAGGATGTATGGATGGCGCGACTTAGAAGTTGTCAAAATCATTAGTGAAAGCAATCGTCAATAGAAAATTAAAAGTCCTGTAGGTTTTCCATTGACTTGTACCATCTATCGGTTCCTCCAGTCGCAAAATAATGGACTGATTATTGTAAAAAATGCCAGCCTTTTGAGTTAATTGAAACCGATGCTTCGTTTCGCGTAGCCGCTCGGCCGTTTCTGTAGAGTCGAATAAATACAAAAATTGATCGGATAGCAACGTACTATCTTCGGCAAAAAAGGCAGCCCTAATTTGACGTGGCTGAACTCGGTCGCCAATGGCTTCCTGCTGCCAGAATGATACAGCAACAATATTGGTTGTGATGCGGTCAAATGTCTTGATTAGATCAATATCGACCAATCGAAGAGTATCTACTTTTTTCTTAACGATCTTCAATAAGGGTACAACGACTTCCTGCAAAGAAGCACCACCATGCACATAACGACTTCCTGATCCACTCAATCGAAGACGTTGCGCCGATTTAGGCAGTAAAATAGTGGTATCGCCTACTAAACCTACCTAGTTACTCTCGAAACGTTTGAACCCTTCACTTGCCTTTAAATTCTGCCCGATTATATACCGTCGGCCCTGTTTCCAAACCTGACCAGTTATAGAAGTCGCTAAAAAATCGGTATCATCGACGGGTTGCTGCTGGTACAGAAATCCATGATCGGCTGTTATCCAAATATGGACACCATTCATATTCACCACTTTGCGAATGATTGTTTGGATGGTATCCAAAACTCGATCTGATTCATCAACCACCTGCTGCTCCGTAGCTAATGTATCCCCAATTCGGTCAATACTATTGTGATAAATATAAATAACTGAGTAAGGCTTTACCCACTCTCTGCCTTCTCTATTGGCATTAAGGGCCAGAAAGTCAGTTGAGCTAATAGCGATCCCTTTGTGTTTCTGCAAAATGGCCGAGCGGTTACCTGTTCCTTGTGTTGGCAAGCTATCGGCCAGAACTGCATCAGTGCCAGGCTGAATGGCAAGCTGTGTTTGGGGGAGCAATGCCGCCATGCCTAACTGTGTGTAAGAAGGAAGGCCAGTTACCATATACGACAAATCGGCTACGTACCGGTTTTCAGTCTGCATGCGTTCGGCTAACTCCCGCCCCCACTCATAGCGAAGTCCATCTGAAATAATGACAAACGTCCGCCCTTTATTTAACTGGGGTTCTATTTGGTAGCGAAAAAAATACCGTTGGGTTTGCAACGGGCCAAAGGCCCATTCGATTGTCTGATCTACTATTCTTTGCCAGTGATTACTAAGGGGCAGTAACCATTGGTTGGTATAGACTGCGTCAATTGCCTGAACAACAGTTTCCAGCAGATCTGACTGACCTTCTGCCTGTTTTGTCTGTCGGTAAGCGTATACTAATTTGCGATAATGATTGTCTACCCGATAGAGTCGTTCTGTATATCGTTCGGGGCCTTCTGAAAGTGCTTCAAACGGTTCGTCGGCCCAAGCTTCGACTAACGACCGAATCCAGACAGCATGAATCAATACATCATAATAAGACTGATAGGTTAGATACCAGTATTTGTTTTGGCGTTGTTTTTGGATAGTTTCAATCCGCTCAGGTGTCGCCGTTCCGCTCACAACCGTTCGAGCTAATTCGTCAATAATACGCTGTTCGACAGGCTCAAATAAATTATCGTCCAGTAGAGCTTCGAGAGTAGTCCTAGGTAAAAGAGTTGGCAGATTCAGATCATTACCAGCACGTTTGGAAAGTTGCCGGAAGCTATCCTGATAGCGAAGGTTAACCCGCCATCGATTCATCAATACGCGTGCATCGGGCTTCAGAAGTGTAGGCAAAAAGGGAGTATTTGTCTGGAAGAGAGCCAGCACAAACTCGTAAATTGAGGGGGTGTTTGAGGCATAGCCAAAACGGCTTGTCACTAGTTGCCAGAATGTTTCAGTGAGCCCAAACCGAATTAATTCCTACCCAAACCGGTCATCAGAACTGGTTGTGATAGTATGCGCGTAAGCCAATAGCATTTCACTTAGGCTCAGGCTCTCCTGCCCAAAGACAACCGCCAGCATCCGATTTCGTAGACCAGCTTCAGATTCGCCCGTAGGGATACCGAGCTTGGCTAGTTTCTCACGCCGTCGGTTACTTTTAAAAAATTCAATATGCGTACTGACAAAGGTATGGTAGTGATAATCCAGATTCAGATCTTGCATAAACTGAGCCTGTAAATCGGTCCGAAAAACGTAACCCGCCAGTTGGACATCCAGTAGCCAGTTTTGCTCATAAACTGGTTGGCCGTAAGGAAAATACAATAGAAAGGATGTATCTGGCTGTTCATAAAACAGCCGATACTTAATACCGAACTCATTGTTATTTACTGTAATTGTTTCAATATTGGGCAGGTCGAGCTGGGTTACCTGTTCGATCATCTCCCCACTATCATCGTACCAAAAAATGACTCGATATTTTGCAAATAAGTTGAGCAGTGATGCTGTTAGTTTATCCAAAGGAATCGTAAATAAGGGTGCCAGATGGCGTCATTCGATTCCTCAAAATTGGTTGAATAATCTGGAAAGTTTAACTAGCCTAATTAGTTTATGCTCTCGAGCTGTTGATTAAGGGCTTTTAATTGCTGCGTGTGTTCGGGCGTACCTGCCGTTTCCGATGATGCAGCTACCTGTATGGCTTTGTTGGTAAGCGTTTTCAGGGTACTTACTTGAGACTGTAGATGTTCATTTTGTGTCGTTTTGGCAACTAATGCTTTTTCGGTCTTATTTAGCCGATCAAGTAATGAACCAGCGGCCGCTTCAATGAACGCAGCCGAGCTTACAGCGGCTGCCAGACAATAAGCGCCAAACACAAAATAATGGTAGGTTGAGGGTTTATCCAGCAAGTCGCTGGAAGCACTCATCAGCACAAAAGGAACGATACCACCAGCCACAACTCCCCCTAACAAACAGATTTGTACATGGCGATTCAACCGCTCAACTGAATCTGCTCCAGTGTTGATTGCGTCGACTTTAACCGTATCATACGTTCGTAAGTAGTTCCAGGTTCCACCTAGCAGCCCACAGGCCACAATGATTAACAGCATTGTCCAAACGTCGAGCGGTTCGGTTGTAGTTTGTTTTTCCACTGCTCCCGCTGCTGGACTGAGTGTCGTTTGAGCAGCTGCTTTACTCGCTGTGGCCTGCGTTGTGCTGGAGGCTGGGCTAGTACTTGCTGTCTTCGTCGCTGTGGCTGACGTGCCGTTGGTGGCTGTACCTGGGATCGGCTGCGTCGGGCCGGGTATCCATAATAAAAGGCAGAATAAGAACGTGAACATGGTGACGAGGAAATAAAAGAGGAACAAGACAAAAACACTACTTTACCTGCGCAAGATTGTATGTGAAGGCGAAAAAGGGCTTGATCCGATAACCGTTTTCGGTGGGTATCTCAAACGACACTGGAACCGAATCATCTGGTACATAACCTCCAGAAAGAACGTTGGATTTCACATAAGCAATGCCGCCATGAAACAACATACGACGGCCCAGTACTTCAAAGGCGACACCGCCCCCGCCGAAAACAGCTAACGAGCCGCCTGACAACGGATAACCTAATCCCGCGCTAATCACTGGATTAATTTGAGAATAGTTGCCCCAAGACACATCGAACATCGTTACCAAATAAGGTGAACCAAGACCGACTTTATCCTGAACCAGCGTTCCTGCTGTAGCGGATGTCGGTTTATCGGGTTTGATGCTATAGCTATTCTCCGTAAGAAACGGCAAGCCGACCCCAGCACTTATGTTAATGTGCATGGTTCCTTTTACCTGTACGACGAACGTCGTGTCTAATTCAGGTGGACTAGCGGTAAGCTTACCATCCTGAAACTTCATTATCTTGTAGCTTTGGCGAATATCCATTTTGTCGCCTTTAGCAGAAGTTGTAAAGACATGAGTGAAATTAGCACTAAGTATTTCTTCTTTGGTTTGCCAGAATCGGGTGAATTCTAGGACCCAGTCAGTGCTGGTAACAATCTCATGCCTTTTGACAACATCCGAATTGGCTTTATCAAGATCAGCAGTTGCTTGTTGGGCCGCTGTAACAACATCCTTTACCTGCTGCTTCTCGCTGTCTTTGAGCTTATCACCGTATTCATCAAGTATTCGATTACCCAGCACTTTGATCGTACTTAACAGCTCGCGCAAATCAGAGGTTTGTTTCTTAAGTCCTGTAGCGTCATCATCTACAGATTTTTTTAAATCGGCAACTTTTTGTTGGGCATAATCGGTAATAAGCGCATTGAGACTTACGCTTGGTGTATTGCCAAACGGCGCAAAAAAGCCGTCAAAAATTTCCTTAGTTGTGGTGGTAAGTCTGCCAGCATCGTCAATAAAAAACTTTTTTTCATCTATTAGCTTTTTGCGCTCAATTAACCCAGTATATAAGTTGAGATATGCCTGTTTATAGCTGCTAAGGGCTGTTGCATATTGGGTGGCTTTCCCGTCACTCCGTTTCTTGAAATCGAGCAGCGTATTCAGTAGTATACCAACCTCATTATTTCTAGCCTGATCCGCTTTGACTTCCTGGCTTGTTAATTTCTTAGTTATACTAGATGTAGACTCGTTTAAAGCTTTGGCCTTTTGAGTTCCATCGGGTAGTGATAAACCAGGTAACCCTTTTATGGAAAATGGTCCCGTCAGACTATCTCCAAAGGATTTGTTTATGGTTACCTCTACTTTAGTCGGCTTGAAAGCAAAGCGAAACGGATTGCCGGTGCTAGTAATGACAATTTTGCCATCACGCCGGACATGGAGGTAAGATGACTCCAGAAAACTCCCATCCTTTTTTTTTCGCTCATATTTTAGCTCACCAGTGGCTAGATTCTGAGTGATGCGTAACTCACTGTCTTTTATCGGCTGAGCCTGTATGTGATGACTGAGCTGCATAGTACCGATAACGGTGATAGCAAAAAAGAGACTATACGTATTCATGATTGATTAGTGTTTGTGGGATTGTACGGCGTCTTAGTACGAAATAGGTGCAGCGATCGAAGTAGGTGGATTTACTCTCAAAAAATCAGTCAGTAAGTTTACTCTTAATCCTTCCTTCAACTTTTTTGTATTAAGCGCGTCGAATACTGCATATGCCTCATCACAGTAGGTACGAAGGAAATTCCAGGTCATTTGTTGCTTGCGCCCCCAGGTGACACAAACGGGGCCCTGTGCCGTATATCCCGAAACATATACATAATGACCACCCCATGAGTTGGGCGATCCAGTTGAGCCATCAACAACTTCCCACGGTTGGCCACCATCAATTTGTCCTTTGGCTGATTTGGGTAATAGTAACCCGATACCCACACCCACATCCATGAAAATGGCGTTCTTTACTTCATCGGGATTTGCTGGATTAATCTGGGCAAATGCACTGATAGTGAGTTGCTGATCAGCTGCCAGCCAACCCGTATTGCGCCACCGATTTAATGAATCAAGCACAACTACACCATTATCCATTCCGCCTGTTTCCAGAAAATACTCACTAATTACATCCTGATCGCTGATTGAAATGATTTGATTCTGCTCGATTACTTCAAAACGTAGTGTATGATGTGCACGCCCTGCTATGACGCAATCACCTAGTTTGTCATTTGCGTACATAGGAGTCGGAATGCCAGAATGTTTGACGTCAAAATCGTAGGCATCCGGTATCACCAGATCAAATGGGGCTTTCATCAACTTGCTGAACTGTAGTGTCCGGGGATCCTTTCGGGCACGGGCTTTGCCCAGTTTGAACACTTTGTGAAAACCAATTCCTTTTGCGCGTGCCATATATATTAGTAGATTCTGAGGTATGAACTTTGACCATTCAAAGCTACATCCTCCCCCTAGCACTCTGCACCGGGAAATTTCCCGTATTTACGCTGTCTTCTAGCTGTTTTTTACGCAAAAAGCCCCTGATAGTAGTCAGAGGCTTTTGAGAATCGATTATCAGCAGAATTAACCGGCTGGCTGAAAAGCTGACGGATCAACAATGGGCAATACAACGTTTTGAAGGCTGGTTCCGCGTAAACGCTCGAACAATACGCCCCGCGTTGTGGAGATAGAAATTGAATTCAAGGCCGTGGCCAGGCCTGATGGCAATATTCCAGGTATACGGTGCTCTTCCGGCTGACTTTGTAGCCAGTCCTGGTAGCCGGTTAGATGGTAGTGACAGGCGGAATGAAGCACAACCATAGGAGCCTGTTCAGGCGATGTCCCAGCTTCTATTTCAACCTGGACAATCTGCTCGTTATGTTCTGAATCAAATAGATGCTGCAACAAAATGCCAAATCCTATCTCGGCATCTTCGTTCATCAGGCTTTCGTTAATGGTAAATGAGCTGACCCGAATTTCTTTAATTTGAAACCCTATTGTTACAGCGCTTTCGTCTGCCATATTATCCATTTGGTTGGGATTGCCCGATACTTGCCTGAAAACTACCCCACATGACAGGTTGCCCCGTATGTTTATACCGGTCTGTGAACACCATAACCGGCTGGTAGCGAATTACAGTATGGGTTACAATCTTCGGCTCTTCTTCTTTTACGCACAATAATTTCACATCCAGCACCTGCGAAAGGTCGCTAAGGGTATCGGTTGTGAAGTTGTGCGTACCACTTAACCATTTGCTAATTTCGGAGGGCTGCTTGCCCATTTTTTTTGCCAGTTGCTTCTGCGTCCAACCCTTAGCCGCCAGCGCGTCGGCAATGCGGGCGGCCATCATCATGCGGTCGTGTACGCGTTGTTGCTCCTGGGGCGTTGCCTCAGCTAGCAGAGTGTCAATTAGATTCATAGATAATGGATGTTGGCTGGTTCTGGTAAGTAGTGCTCAGTAATTGTCAGTGTCGAGGGTCAATTCACCCTCCAGGGTTAGACCGTCGGCCGACCAACGCAGATCGCCTGCGCTGAGTGCCTGAATAATCGTTTTCGATATAAGCTGCAGTAGTTCATTGGCTACCTTCAATTTAGGATCTTCCTGCCAGGTACGTGTTGTTTTAGGGCCACCGCCCCCTACAATTACGGCCACCCGACCATTTCGGATGCAGTATAGCCGCAATTTCTTATTCTCTGCGTCGTATAAAGCTTCAACGCCATCGCCAGGCTTGCCTTCGTTGGGTTTGAAAAACGTTTCTCTGGCTCCCGTATTGTGCCCGATCTGCTGTAGCCGCAAAAGCAACTCGCGAACCTGATCACGATAATCAGCTACGTTCTCCGCTACAAACTTTTCCAGCAACGTTTCAATTTCGTCTTCGATACGTACCGAGTAAATAACGGCTTTCTGACCAGAAAGGCTATCATTTTTAATAAGCTCAAAATTCACTTACAGCTAAATTTTAGACAAATATAATGCCAAATTGTTTAAAATAATTTAGTTATGAGTGAATTTAGTGAACGGTAAGCCACTCATAAAGAAAGCATACTACTGGTTTTACTCATCTTCTGCATGCTCACCTGCTTTCCAGTCAAACCCTTCCCGGAGACGAAGGCAGTGGGCTATGCTGCAGCGTTTCTAATTGTCTCTTGTATTGGCTTAAAACCTCATTTTGTTTTCGAAGGCTGAGAAAGTTACGTTATCTAAAAATTCACATACTCGCTAGTATCATCCCATTGCAACCGTTTAATAATTTCATCCCTAAGCCAATGAGTAAATAGCTGTAAACCAGATATTTTAGGTTGCATATATAAAATATATCTATCCACTCTTCTGATTAACTAAATAATGGCGTCTACTCAATCTCGCATTGATGTTCAGCGTAATGCTGAAAACTCCTCTGTAAAACAATTTCTTCAAGATCAGCTTGGCCTGCTTTTCACTATTGTTGGGGGCATTCCTATCTTCTATGAATATTTTGGCTTGATTGATAAGCCAAGTACAGTATCCGAATCGGCTTTACGTGCTATCAGCCTTACTTCACTATTGATAAGTAGTATGCTGATTCTGTTCATTTATGGCGAACGACGGCATTTAATCAAAGATCGCAGAATGTATTCGGTGGTGCTCGGTGTACTATTAATGGCTGCAGGTCTGGTGCTGCTGGCCGGTTACGTATACAAACCCACAACAGAATCGCTGCTGTTTGAGTATCGCTCTGCTAACAAGTATCATGTATACATGTATGGACCGTCAGAAAAAGCTGATGAACCCCTGAATCGAGTAGGAATTGATCAACCAATTGCGGTTACACTCGTTTCATATATTACTAGTCTCTCATTTGCTTTTATCTGGATATTAGCTATCCTTTACTTAATATATGAAATAAATTATCGAATTCAGAAGGCCAACCAGAATGCTCTCAGGCAGACAAATGGCACTTTTAATGTAGGAGTTAATCCAGTTTCAGTTTCCAGAAAGCTGTTAAGCTTGGTACCTACTATCCTAATTTTCATTTTTATTTCTTCACTAATTGCCTATCCAATAATTAAGCTTAGCACAGAACATACTAGGCTTATTATTAGTGTGCGAATGCTTAATATAATACGTACTGGTGCATACATATTCTATTATCCTTTATTGGTAATGGGAATTGTATTAATGGCAACTGTAGTCTTTAACTCGTTTGAGAATCGGCGCAATTTTTATCAAAATATTAATGAATTAAGTGAACCATTCTACAATGAAATTGAGCGAATGACATTTAGCTTAAACCAATTCGAAAATTGGTTTAACCGATTGGAATTAATATATAGAGAAGATAATCTACTTAAGCCAAGCGAATCTACTAATCAATCTACTGATGAAATAGCGAAAGCTACAATTCGTGAAGAACAACGTCAGTTTTTCTGGCGCGTTATGCATGCTAAAGCCCATTATTATCGTCAACGAATAGAAGAATTCGCCGTATCCGAAAATCGAATTTTATCCGCATCAGGAGGATTAATTGATGAGATATTTGAATACGTACCAAGCGGCAGAAACATATTGAAGGAATTCAAGGCCGTTAGTTCCGGAGATATTAAGTTCTGGCAGAAACGTGGTGAAGAATACTTGCGCTGGAATATAGACATGATAAAACAAGGGGTACAGGTGACACGAATATTTCTCATAAACCGTAGCCCTGAGTATTTTACAGGAAAAGATCCTGAAGAATCAAAAGCAAATTATGGAGTATTATTTAGCCAAATAATTCAGGGGTTTAGAACATACATATGTTACGAAGAAGATTTTATTGCCAATGATGGAACACAGTTCGGATTAAATCGAAATGATTTTGGTGTGTATCCAGATTTTGCTGTTTCATTCTTCGCAAAACCGCTTCGTGTGGGTGGTCGAAGTCTTTTAATGGTCTTTGACCCTGATATTATTCAGGATTATACGAATCTATTTAATGAAATGCTCTCAAAAATTGAAAACAAAGAATGTTTCAGTCTAGATAAAGAAATTTTAAAAATAGATGGAGATGTCCAAATGCTTAAAGAAACTAGTAATGTTCTTCGGCGTATAGATGCTATGGAGACATTTTTGCTTAATACGTACTTCACGAAATTTGGCTCACCAACAGAAGGAGTAATTAAGGATCGGGAAGATCGCATTAAAGTAGCAGCAGCCAGAGTGCGAGAAATAGTAAATAAATCAAAGTAGCAAAACTATATTAGCTTTGCTACTTTGATTTTCACTCTTCCTCCCCGCTCCCCGCTTTTTCTGTTAATCCTTTTACAGGGGCCAGAGCCGAGCCGAAACGATTATAATTGACCAGTACGCCGTCGTCCAGATCCATAGCAATAGGGTTGGTAGCGAGGGGATAAATTACCTCGCGTTCGTATTGGGCAAGTTCGCCCAATACTTTATCCAGTCGATCGATTTCCTTTTGGGCGCGGGTTTTCTCACCGGCAGTGGCCAGGGCGCTCTGGCTAAGGGTTTGCTGCTGCTCACGCCGGTTGCGTAGCTTATCCTGATACTCGCGCAGGTAGCCGTTGAGCAGCCGCGCTACGGTGTCTGGGGTATAGCGGTGCAGGTAGATGAGTGCGCTGAACGAGCCTTTGGGCGACCGGAACAGCCAGTAGATGGGCCGACGCCGGTAACGCCGAATGTGGTCGTCGTAGAAATAGCGGACGAAGTATTTACGCAGATCCATGCCCAGACATTCTTCTACGAACATCAGGTTCTGGTTAAATGACCGGTCCGACGCTTCGGCATCCCCGAATGAGGCCCGCAAAAATGCCCTAAACCGGGACACGATATCATCGGCGAACCAATCTTCATCCAGGATAGGAATAATGTTGTCAGCATCTGGTTGAAATGCGTTTTCGTCTGCCAAGATTCCGTTTGCCTCTATTTCGCTTTGGTAATCGGCCAGGGTTTGGCCCTGACTGGCGAGTACTAAACCCGGCTTGCTGAGGCTGTAGCGACCAAACATGCAGCCGACGGCATACGACACAAACTGCGCCATAATCTCGCGCCGATCAAACTGGAGATCAACCACCCCCTCTCCTTGTTTTAAGGAGAGGGGCCGGGGGTGAGGTTTGGCTTCCTGCCCCAGAATGGTAATATCATCCGGCGCTACATCGGGTGTTAGCTCGTCCTGAAGGCCGTAGAGATCAATGAAAATGCGGTTGAGTTCTTCTTCGTTCTGGTGAAGCTGACTGAATTTTTCCTGCCAGTACGTTTCGTAGGCCGTTACGGCGTTGGCAAGCAAATTATCCGGCGTGGATTCGCCCGTGCGGTGACAGAGCAACTCATTCGTTTGAAAATCCCACGACGTTTCGCGGGCATCCCAATCTTCGCGGGAAATGTTGATGCAGGAATCTACTAAAAATAATACCTTCTCTTTTTTACCAATCTTAAATGGTATTTCATTAACAGTATTAGGCAAGTAATTTAATGTTGGAGATAACTCCTCCAAAAATTTAACTCTGACAGATGAATTTAAAAAACCAGTGCAATATTTTAGTAACAAGGAGTCAGGATTAGCAATGAAACAACAGGCATCATTATGTACAGCTTTTACTTCTGAATATCTTATTGAGAAAAGGCCACTATTTATTCGCGACCAAATAGCGACAGGCTTAAAGTATGCGCTTGAATTTCTAATAACTGATCCTTGGGCATTCTTTATTTGCTCGCCGTTATTTTCCCAGTTTATAACAAAGTCGTAATTTCCATACCATTTTTTAGCTTCTCCACCTTATGACATGGAGCCCACTTTTTTACTTTAAAATCATGACCTGATGCGGCAGAGGTATTTATTTTTGAATAACTAACTTCATTCCATGATCTCAAAAATTCGTTATTATTACCTGTTTGCATTCCTACCGAACTCTGTAAATGCTCTTTCAAGGAATCCTCATCAATAAATATATTTAGTACTCTGTCACTCAACCAATAACCAATCACCTCTCCAGGAATCTTCTCAAAATTATCTTGTCGGGCATGGTAGGTCAACGCTGCGTTCGTAACGTTGGCGGCTTTTTCGGTAGTATTTTTCAAATCAACTAAACGAACATAGTGTCCGGCGGGTGGTTCAGCATATGTTTGGTTTTGGAATGTAAAAGCCGCGTTTTGCACCACTTCGCCCCCAATTTCGGGAAACGTGCGCGGGCCGAGGTGTAATAACGTATCAATCAGTATGGTATCAATAAGCTTTTTCCGCAGGTCTTCATAACTGCCCAAGAACATCCAGCTATGCTGATTAATCATGCTGAGGTAGCCGCTTGGTTGGCACAAGGACAACCCTCTTTCCATAAAACAAGCCATCAGGTCGGCTTTAGAATCAGGATAATACTTTTTCACAAACGTCGATAAGGTAGCATTCATGGCTCCTCCGCCCATATACGGCGGGTTTGCTACTACGCACGTACGCTTGTACGCCAGTAGCATGAGGTGTTCTAGGGCTTTCGATAAATCTTCGGCAAGCGGTTTGCGGAAAAGGTCGCTGCTCTGTCTGGCGTAGGTGTTGAGCGTATCGGCGGCTTGCTGCAATGTAGCGTCACCCGTTTCAGGCCGGATGAGTGCACCGAGGTTATCGGCCTGAGTCATCAGCGTCAGGTCGGCGCGGAGGGTGTCGGTTAGTGCTACGTCCGCATCGGCCAGTACGGGTTGCCAGTCGGCGGGGGTGGTGTGTTCGAGTTTGTGCAGGGCTACTACACGCGGTTGTACATTCCGTCGGAAGAAACGGCGGTCGTACTGCCGGGCTTTCATGGTTAGTGTAAAGCTGGCTAACTGGGCCGCCCGCTCGTCGATGTCGAAGCCCATCAGGTTGTGTTGCAGAATCAGGCTCGGAATATCAGTGCGGCTGTAGCCTTCTTCTTCGTAAATATGGGCCAGCAACTCAAACGCATACACCAGAATGTGGCCGCTACCCGCTGCCGGATCAAGCAGGGTCAATTCCTGCGGGCTGGTTAGTTTCAGGTACGTATCGGTGGTTTCAGACGGACTTTCGAGGTAATACGGCATCAGGGCTTTCAGGCCAGAGCCGGGTTTGTTGCGTAGCCAGAGTTTGCCCAGCGTGTTCTGCACCATGTATTCCACCCCTTCAGACTGGATGTAAACAGCTAAGCAACGCCTGTTTGTTGAGTAGTTAGTTTCAAAGAAAGTACTTAACAAAGCTACTCTTTTTACGCTCAGATCAGCCTTTCTAGCTTCGGGAATGAGTTGGGTTTATCCAGTCGTAGATTTGCTTTTGGACTACCTGTTGTCTAATTTGGGTACGAGCGGTTTTCTACGAACAGCACGAGATCCCGGGTACGCATCATCAGGCTATAACTGCTAAAATCTTAATCATAAGGCTTTTATATATTTTATATGATTTTATCTTTACAAGCTAGGTATACTTATTTCTTAGTCTATTCCCATAACACTTTAAAAAATGACTTATCTTGAAATCGTACAATTAAATGCCAACCATTTTTATTTTCTGACCTACCTAATTTACTGTGAACTAGGTACTTGAACAGTATTTAAGCATACAAAAAAAATCGTTCACGAAAACCTCCGGTTGATTTTAAGACAAGACACTTTCAGGATAAAGAGAAATGGTTGCCTGGTAGTCAACCACACAGTGTATGACAGAGCTCAAGACCGGTTACACCAAATAACGACCGAATACTAAGTTGCTTCCTCTCCGCCTTTTTTCTTCACTTATCTTCAGTACGTAAAACGGCAGGTGTAGCTACCGGCTGCTTCAGAATCAGGCCATGACGAAAGCTACAACGTAATGGGAATGACTTGAAAAGGCAGATTCCGTATGCAGTGTATAAACGGCTAAACAGGCAAGTAAATGGCTTTACAATCGCCCCTCTGGAAGGCAAATGTTCGCTTACAACAGGCCGCCGAAAATAGGAAGCCTATGCGAGTACTGGAACCTGATCGTACAGCCGTATTTCTCCTCCAAACAGCCATCGTGAACACGGGTATAGCCAATATCACGGTTGATGGAGGATATGGACAGGAAACCGCCAGAGCCGTTCGTGCCATCGAGACGCGTTTCAATCTGGATCGTGATGAAGGGATAGCCGCTCGACAGTCGCTCGGTGTACTTGATATCCTGCTACAAGGGGGGCTATTGGGAAAAGATCTGGCGCAGACAGATGTAGCGCTGGCCACCCGAAAAGTCACGGCAGCGCTCAACGCATTGACGGTATTACGGGCAAGCCCTCAACGTGTAAATCCAGTGAATAACCTCACAATTGATGCCTTGAGAACCCATTTCAGGCTTACCCAAACCACCTCGACGATTGGTGTCTCCCGGCCATTTACGACGACTGATCTAGAAACGATTATTGAGCGTTACACTCAATTGATCCGCTTGTATGCGGCCAGCGAGACTCGTTTTCGCACGGGTGCGCCGATCAACGGCATCTTCACGGCAGCCGAAGCCCCCATCAATGGCCCAATTACCTTTGGGCCTGCCTTTACCAATGTCAATTCTAATTTTGGACCGTTCATTGGAGAAAATTCACGGGCGGCCGTTTTGATTCACGAGGGCGTACACGTATTTGATCGGATTTCTGGCCGGAGTGATACGCATATTTCGGAGTTCGAAGCCGCCTATAACAGGCAATCCGCCGAC
>NZ_FOLQ01000039.1:0-23405 GCF_900112365.1 Spirosoma endophyticum
TAAACTTCTATTTCATTCAGATCGTGGTGTCCAGTATGCCTGCACTGAATTTCGGGATCAGTTGAGAGGCCTGCCTGTCGTGCAAAGTATGAGTCGTAAAGGCAATTGCTGGGACAATGCAGTAGCTGAGAGCTTTTTCAAAACATTCAAAAGCGAATTAGTGAACCATACTGACTTTCCAACGCGGGCCGCTGCCCGGTTAGCCACCTTCGAGTATATTGAGGGCTGGTATAATCGTCGGCGGAGACATTCAAGCTTGAATTACCAAACTCCCGCTCAACAGGAATCTTATTTTTACACCTCTCAGATGGCTGCCTGAAAAATATCTCCAGTATACTATTGCAAGTCCACGCTGGCAATCTCCTCTGCCAAATCTTTCAGCGCATCCTTAGCGTTTTTTATGCCGCTGGCCGTGCCGTTGAAATATGGGCTATAATCGGTAATCTTTACTTTCGGCGGCTCAACCGTAATGTTCTGTTTAACGGCATCGGCATACGCTTTTTTTATCTCATCATTGATCAGTTTTGACGCATCCGCCAACCGGCTAACCTCCGCGTTTTTGCGGTCCTTACCCAACTGATCAAACAAGGCCGCCCGGTCAGCCTGAGGACTAAACGAGGCCGTGGTTTTGATGTTGATAGCTATTTGATCCTGACTAAAGCGGCTGTTATCTACGTAGTCTTTTGCGGATTTGGCCCGCGCCCTATCTAAAGCAAGATCCGTTTCGGCCGCCTGTTGCCCGAGTACCTGAATTTTAGCTTTTAACCGCAGCGCCGTAGTGTACTGGTTGATTGCCCTGGTCGCCTGAGCGGTGTTAATTGTCTCTAAGGAGAGATTGCCCAGGTATTGAGGGGATAACGCGTTGAGGTCTTGGATAGCCCGCTGGCGAGCCTTTTTTGAGATTGTCTCATCCCTGGCCACACCCAGCAGCGCCGAAAGCTTAGATGTTTCGCTACCAATGGAAGCCGCAATTAAATCGTGTGTAGTGGCAAACAATTTGGCCTTATCGGCTGAGGTTTCCAGGTTGGCATCATAGTTGGAAATAGCCGAACCCAGCACCAGGAATGCCCCCAGGGCCGCCCCTATGGCAATCGTTACCACACCGACCGGCGAAACCAGCGCCGTAAGGGCCGAACCAATACCACTGAAGCCCCGCACAAACTGAGGCCCCAGGCTAAGCAGTGAGCCTAAACCTAAGGCTAACGGACCAATAGCGGCCGCTGTACCAACGAGCCCAAACGCAACCGCCTGAAGACTCGGGGGTAGTTCCCCGAACCGGGTAGCCGTCGTGCTCACAAAGTTACCCAGCCCCTCAATTTTGGCCGTTAATCCAAACGCTTTATCGGCTGCCTTACCCGCTTCATAGCCCGCAATGGTGAATGAATCGGATAGGTTTTCAATGGCATTTTTAGGACCACCCGAGACGCGCTCCAGTTGGGATAACTTTTTAACCAGGTCGTCAATAAATTCTTTCGGACCACGCCCGGCGGCTTGCAGAATACCGGATATTTTTTCCGGATCGACCGTGCCGAACATATCCGTAATAGCTTTCGAAATTACGGGCGAAGCAGTCAGGATGGGTTTTAAGTCTTCACTTAACACCTTCGCTTTGCCTGACATTTGGGTAAACTGGGTGATCACTGAGCCAAACTCCGCTTTACCCTTACCCCCCAGCGCAATGGCGTTACCAACCTCACTGACGTACTTTTGTGCGGTTTTGGCCTCATAGCCCAGCGTTTCAAACTGGAGCCCCGCTTGCGTTACCTCCTCAAGTCCCAGCCCCGGCAATTTGGCCAGCTCCCTAAATTCTTTGAACTGTTTACCGGCTTCCTCAACTGATCCCGTTGTAACGGTTAGCGCCCGCTGGATTCCGTCGATTTCGGCGTAGGATTTAAACGCAGTGGCACCCAGCAAAGCCAACCCGGCTGAGGCTACCGACGCGCTACGGCCAAAGGTCTGCATATTGCCCGCGGTACGGCCTAAGCCCCGGTCAAAAATTCGTTGTTGTCGGTCGGCAGCGGCAAAGCCCGCGGCTAGGTTTGTGTTAAGTTGCGACGTGAATTGACCTATCTCTGAGCGCATGGTTCGAATGCCTGCGAGAAAGTCAGTAATGGTCACACCGAACGCTATATTTACGGCTGATCCTGCCATATTTTTATTCGTTAGGGGTTATTGGCTTAAGCGACTCATAGTATTGCTTGAGCCGTTCATCATAGGCCGCCCACGACTCGCCGGGATTACAAGCCGGCACGGTCAGGCCAGCGGCTTTAATCGTCTCAATAAGTACCTGAGGCCAGGCCACGGGGGTACTCTCTTTGAGGTGGATTAATCGATTCGCATAATCAGGGTTGCTTTCGCCAGCCTTTTGCGTAGGTACCTGATCAATGCCAACCTCCATAAGTTGCTGAACGGCCGCCGCAACCGCTTCCCGTTCTTTTTTCTCCTGCTGATTAACCCGATCCGTCCACGCCTGTAGTTGCTCGGGCGTCATACTGGCGAACGTGCCTTTTTTATGCCGTGGCTCCCTTGATTTTTTCTCACCGGCTAAAAGGATTACGTCTTTTCCATCAATCGGCTGGGTTTTTTCGCCCCGGTTGATATTGTATAAGAGCGCGTAGGTTTCCCGGAAGTAAAGCCCCGTCCGGTTCTCCCGTTCGAAAAAGCCTTCCACCTTTAGCTGAAACGCGTGGGGAGGCATATTCCAAAACTCAGCTAGGCTCATACCCATTTGCCCGGTTGCTACTGCGATAAGTCGGCTCCAGTCGGTTGGTTTTGGGGCTCGTTTAGGTGTTTTGTTGCGGCCGCGGCTAGTTCGGTTACGTCCTCTTCGCTGAGGCCCAGTGACCGGGTCATAAACCCCATTGATTGTTTGGCTGCATTCCAGACCTCAGCAACGCCCGCCTCGCCTATGTCATCGAGTAGCGCGTACATTTCCTTTTTGCTAAATCCGTCGGGAATCTGATTGGCGGCCCGCGCCTGAAGGGCTGCCAGTAGGGTATTGGCGATAACGCTGGCCTGGTCGGGATCTTCGAAGATACCCTTAAGGCCAGGCCCGTAGATTTGTTCCAGGTTGTAGCGGCAGCTCCAGCCAAAGCCAAACACGTAATTGCGGCCCGCCTTGCCCACCTTACTTACTTCTCCTGATAATGCTTCTGTTGTCATGTGATATATTGGTTACTGTTTACTTAAAAGATTGTCGTTTACTGATGCCGCTCTTTGGCCGATTTTCGGGCGTGGCAGGATTTGCACAAACTCATCACGTTATTCTCATCCAGCGGTTCTCCACCAAAGCGTATAGGCTTAATGTGATCGCCTACGGTAGCCACGGTTAGGATCTTCTTTTGCAAGCAATGTTCACACAGGGGTTGCTTTTCGAGTTGGCGTTTACGCAGGTGTCGCCACGGCGCATTGCGGTAAAACTGATTCGGCACCCCGCCCTGGGCTTCATTAGCCCAACGGGAAGTAGGCTTTTGCGGATTCACCATCCAGGGGCGAATAGTCTTTTTGATAGTAGGCATAAATAGAATCGATTGGCTTATTAAAGATATAGATATTATTGATATAAACGCACATATCAATCGACTTTATTTATAGTTAATATTCTAAGAATGAGCTTGTTGCTTTTCACATCCTAAACCCCTACGACCATGAAAACACTTGATCCAATCAGCAAACGTATCCTTGTCGTTGCCCTTTCGATTTCGCTGGTATTACTCTCACTGAGCGCCTTTCTATTGACTATTAGCCGGGTGACGGCCAAGCCCACAGAAGGCGTTTACGAGAACATTATTGGACTCGGCGTTGACGAGGAATCCGCCTATTATGCCGACTTAGGCCAGCTTAAGATTTATAAAATACCCAAGAGCAAGGCCCAACCAGTGACTAGGTGGAAGTAAGCCGACGGACTAATTCTTCAAGAGGGAGGGGTGGGTAAAATCTCTGGAGAGGTAAGGCCCGCGAATCGCTGTCTTAGTCTTTCATACGCGCCGTCAAAATTAGGGAGGGGGATGCACATGGTTTTCATATGTTAACAACTTGTTTTATAAGTTGCCGAAATGGTCTACCTGACGCGAATCGCTAGCTAGTTTTGTGGGCGTGTTGTCAAAAGTCGGCAGGGGGTTCTGCGCTTGATAATCAGCTTAGAAGGGCAGAACTTATCCCCAGACTGCTCCGGTATCAGGCGATCTTAAACACCGTTCCTGAACCGTCCCCCCGTTTTCCCATGAGCTGCTGTAACTTGCTTTCGGTCGGCTTTTTCTTGACGGCAGGAATGTTCTTTCTCGACACGGGGGTAAAGCCAAACTGACTGGCCCACTTCATAGCCTGGGTGCTGGCTTCGTTATAAATCTTTAGTAGTGGCGGGGTTTCAGCGTAGTAAATTCGTCCGTCTTCATCCCGACATTCCCGCACAACGCCTTTCTTTAACTCCTCGGCCGCTTCCTCCGCGATTTGCAGGTGCATGCAATACAATCCCAGCGAATCCAGGTCCGTTTCAACCAATAACTGCTCAGTTTGGAGCACTTTTGTGTACTTTTTCCAGGCTTTTCGTCCCGTTTTGTTAAGGTAGGCAGGTGGTTCGGGTAGAGTCTCTAATGGGTTAATCTGGACAGAATCGGCCCCTACGCGGTCTTTTCGGGCTGTTCCGGTCAATTCCTTCTCTTCCTGGGTTTTTTTTAGATTGGGCATGATGATGATTTTTAGTTGTGAAATGACACCGATTTTTTTTGACTAGGCAGCGATTCGTGGCAAGGGTCCTGTTCAGAGATTTTGGGTACCCCTCCCTGAGGTCTGTTCTGGCTGGATTCAGAACATATGAAGGTTTAGAAACCCCCTGCCGACTTTTGCACGCAGACAGATTAAAGGGAACAGCGATTCATGGTCTGCAAGATGCTGGATTCTATCTGTACCCCTCCCTGGGTCCTAGTTGCTGGTCGTAAGCGGGTAGTTAGTAAGCATAGAGATTACACTTTCGTTTTCGCCGTAATAGTCACCGGGAAAGCTTAGCCGTAGCACAGCATCTAACCGTTGCAGGTCCTCAGCAAAGCCCAGTTGATAAAACATAGTCTTGAGCGAGTTAATGAACTGGTCGATCTGTTCCCGATTCAATTCGTAGTATTCAGTCTCTGCGCATAACTCCATTGTCAGTAGGTGTAACCGGTAGGCATAGCGTCGTATCATGGGATCGGTAATGCGTTCTGGATCGGGGCTATCATCGGTCTGATCTAAATCGATAAGCATAGTTGTAAGGTGTTAGATTCGTCGCAACGGAGTGGTTCCGGTCTCCTGAGTGTGCTGATTAATCGTGTCTAGTACCTGATCATCGCTCATCATGGCCTGCGTAGATTCGTAGCCCAGGCATTCGGCCACGCTACCGGCATCGAAGAGAATCTCTCCGGTCTTGCGGTCCCGAAGAATCTTGACGGGGATGCCTTCGAAGTAAGATAGATAGTATTCGTATTTGTCGTCGTAATGGATCTTGATCATGGTTGTGTTGATTGAGAACTGAGTTGATACAGGGGTAATTGATCGGAGTCGATGCCTAAGATTTTAGCGTATTCGCTCCGATTCTGACTCGGGACAAGCACAGGGTTGTAGTCTGCTTCATCAATACCAAGAGGGATAACGCACCACCGTATACGTTGCAATTGTTCGGCGGCATCAAAGGCCAGGGGCGCTCGGGGGTGAGCGATACGGGCGGTGGGCATTTGCTTTTCAAACCAAAGCTGGGGTATGCATTCACAAGTTGTGGAAACGTCCCAAGCCGCGGGGTAAGAGTCATAGGGGTCAACTTCCAGCACTTCTCCATAGATAGCTTCTCCATCGGCATAGGTCAGCCGTGCTCGGTTGTCGGACGAGGAGCCTAGCAGGAAATCGGCCAGATCCAGTCCTTTCGTACGGTCCTCATCGGTGGCCAGTTTCTCCAGATAATCATTAACAGAAATATCAAAGCCCTCGGCTTGTAGTTCCTGCCCTTTGGTAAGCCACCCTTTGTTGACTTGGCCCTTTTCATTCACTAGATCCTGATAGGCGTTTAAATCAGGAAAGAGAACAATCTTACGGCCTTTCAGCGGAGCCAAGCGTTCAGCGTTTAGATACGACTTACCTCCGGCCGCCATCCAGATAAAATCAGGGAAACAATGAGTACACAGAATAGCGGTCTTGGGGGCTTCCACAATGGCTACCGGTTGATCGATGGGCGCATGCTGAATCTGGGGCAAGCCAAACAGGCAGGGGGAACGTTCGGCTTTTTCCTCGTACTCACTCAGCCATTCAGGAACGGGCTCTTGTTTCTCCGTATAGCGACGTAGTAGGGCGGAATGGACCCAGCTGGTTTTGCTGCGGGTTTCGCCCTGTGCGTCTTTGTACTTGACCGTGTGAAAATCATCGCCAAACAGTTTGATCTGGCCGCCCCGCTTGCGGTTCTGCTCGTCAATGTACCAGAATACGCACGCACCGGGCCAGCGGCTGGAAGTGCCCACCTGAAAGCGTTGGAGAAGCGCTGTGGCGGTTTCTTCTCCTAGATGGGTCTTGAGCAATAGGGCTAACTGATTGCGCTCGTAGAAGCCCAGCGATTGCTGAAATACTTCCTCGGGAATGCAGTAAACGAGTTGTTCTGGTTTTGTCCGGGATTGTTGAGCTACGGGCTTGTCGAAGATAAAGGCAGCTACCTTCTCGGCCTGTTCGGGTGTGGCCCCTTCCATCTGAACGAGTTGATCAATTACGCCCGAGCGAGGTACGTGGCCTTTGCGCTTGAGGTTGCCCGCCATGCGAAACCAGGTCTTGGGAATGGGACCAATGCCCTCCATTGCTTTTAACTCGTCATGATACGAAAGACCAGAAGCGCCTTTGTGGTACGGGCTTAGGTGATAACCGCAGTTGCTTTCCCGGTCACAGCGACCGTATAGTTCCGGCAAGGGCTCGCTTGTTTGGGCGTCAACGTAACGACTTAGTGTTCGGCGGTGACGGGGTCCACACTCGGGACAGTCGCCCTTGATCGCCTTGGCGGGAAGTTGATAGCGAAATGATTTAGTGGCTGCTTGCATGAGTTGAGAAGAGGGAATGATAGACGTTTTCAACGGTTCCGTCGGAATGCGTATAGCTTGCGTAAAGCGTAAAGGCATTACCGTTAATCTCCAGATAAGGCGAGAGATCCGGCGTACCCGGCAGGATAATGTCAAGCTTGTGTGGAATCGCACAGGAGCCACAGGAACAGAGCTGGTAGAAAGTAAGATGTGTGTTGACCATGAGTAAAAAAAAGTATTTGTTTGGGCCTTAACTTTTATCACTTTCACCACCGAAGCCCAGGTTGAAGAGTTCTTAGCTGTTTCCTCAGCAATAGACCCAAAGTGGTGAAAGTGATAAAAGTGAGCGCGTAGAAAAGTATTTTTTTTAGTCCGGTGTATCGGAAAGCTTACGGACAATGAAGACCACCCGGCCGATATTGCGATTGCCAGTCAGGATATTGAAGCCCTCAATGCGCTTTCGGAAGTTGAGTTTGTTGACCGGGTTACGGTGACCATCGTCTCGACAAAAGCCCTGGTATTCTCGGTAAAGGTCCTGCAAGGGCATTACTTGATTCACAGCCGACTCGTACCCATATTCATCCAGAAACAACCGAACTGTATCGCTCTGACGCTTGTAGAGTTCCGTCTGGGCTCGTACGGCTTCACTATTGGTAAAGTGTTCCTGTTTCAATAGTCGACGCAATCCGGCCAATACCCAGTTTAGGACGCCAGGCAGTTCCGAGGCAATAATTTTGTTGGCTAATTGAGTATCCTGTTCATGATCGGGGATCGTCACATTGAAGGGAATAATTAAAAACCTACGGAACCAGGCGTGCGTATGTTCGGCAACGGTGGGTAATTTATTAGCATTGGCAATCAGCTTAGCGTAATTCTCGATATGAAAAGGCTTGCCGTAGAGTTCACGGGCAGGAACGGACTCACCACTCACCAGCGCCTTAAACATGGAAGCTTCCAAGTTGATACTGATCTCGGAGCAGTAATTGACTAGTTTATCTTTGATCTTGGCCCGGTGTGTTTCTTCGGTGGTAAGTTTTTCAAGCGAGTAACTACTTAGATTCTCAGGTCCTAATAGGGCGGATAATATTTCGAAGGCAACGCTTTTACCATTCGACCCATCCCCCGACAGTAGGAGCATCTTTTCCAGTTTGAGCTTGCGGGATGGAATGAAAATATACCCAAACCCTTCGGCCAGTACGTTTTGTAACTCAGCCTCTGGAAGTACTCTCATTAAGTACCGGAGCCAAGTGGGAGCCTGCCCTTCCGGATCGTACGCAAAGGGCAATTGATAGGTCATAAAGTGATCCGGATCTGGCGGGTGAAGACTGATCTTGTCCGCTTCGATTAGTAAGGTGCCGTTTGTCAAATTGATCCGAACCTGGTCCCGGTTCACTTTCGGCGCGGAGAGATGCGCCGACACAATGAACTGTTTGAAGAGTTGATCGGCAAACTCATAATGACGAGCTTTGAACTTATCAGCACCCATTCGTTCAGCCGCTTTCTGCAACAGGTTTTTAACCTCATCGTTATCAATGAGCTTCCAGAAGGCCCCATTGAACAGATAAAAGGAACCGTCGCGCTGGCAGAGCTGCCATTTGTTGCGTTTAGCCAAATCCAGTAACTCTTCAACGATAATCACCAGATAATGCTCTTTCTTGAGTTTGGCATCTTCATCGTCGACGTCAAATCCAGCCCGCTCCCGAAAGTCAATCTTTTGGACCTGATCAAGTAGACTGGTGATCAGTAATTCGTGCGGCTGTCCAACATAAGCTTGGTGTCTTAGCTGCTGGCCCAGGCTGGCGATGTCAGATTGCATACGAGCTCGAAAACTCGTATTTTTGCCTTGTGCAATTGTCGTCATGTTGTCAAGTTTTTAGCCGCCTTCGGATGCCCCCGTTGGCGGTTTTGTTTTGTGATTAAGCGAGTGGTGAAGCGGAAAACTGGGCGTTAAACCAGTTGTAGAAGGACTCGAAATCTCGAGCTACGTAGTAATGACCTCCCGCTTTCTGGATATCGGCTTCCATCTGCCGTTGGACATCACTCATTTTGTCCCGGCCAACCTTGACTTCTAAGGAAAGATGCAAGCCGTTAATGACAGCATGAATGTCCGCTGTGCCTTTGCGAGTCGTTCCATAGGTGTACGTTCCTTTTCTACCACCGACGCCTGGTCGGTACTGGCCTTGCGATTGAACACGGGTGGCAAAACCTCCGGAGAACTTGACAAAATCCAGAATACAGCGCGTAAGCCCATTCGCCGTACGGTCCTCGTATTTGGGCTTTGGTCGGAAGTTGGCGGGGACGTTCGGGTAGCGGTGCGATAAGTACACTTCCTTGAGTGCTACAAGCTGTTTGAGGGCTATTGATTCAGCTTTGGGTATCCGTTCCTTGGGGTAGGTGATCAGGTGTTGTCTCATACGCGTGCACCTCCTCTTTTACCTAGCTGACGATTGAACTGTTCTTCGGCTTGCTGATCGATCAGGGCAGCATTACTCGGTTGTTTTGTCTGACTACGAAGCCAATTTAGGACAAGCGCCTTTTCATATAAGACGCGTTTGCCGAATTTAACAACACCAGGGATTTCGCCGGCGGCTGACTTAATACGTAGGGTACTAGCGGGAATGCCTGGGCATGTGTTGCGCAGCCAAAGGAAGTCTCCATAAATGTCGGCGTCATTAACAACAGATGCGGGACTGTGGATAATCTCCTTAATTTCTAAAAGGAGCGACTCTAACCGGTTGATCCGGCGATCAATTACTGCAAATGGATTATCTATCATGGCCGTATTTTTAGTACGGCACAAAATTCATATGTGGTCCACTTGCACTAATTGCAGCAAGTTTATTGCAAGTAGATTGCAAGTAAACCGCTTATTTTGCCCTTTGTATATTCTTCTTATGTGTTTGGATATCAATGCTTTCCTGCTGATTTGGTGCGTTTAGCCTGTTTATGTGAGCAGTTAGATTTTGTCGAGTCCCAATCTCACCGAAAGTAGCCGTAAGTTGATGAAACAGCTTTGTTTTATTTACAGTGGCAGGATCAGCTATTAATCCTAAATCGTATAAAGCATATAACATATAAGCGTATTGATCGTAATTTCCACCTACATAGAGTCTTTTTAGTTTTTCTACTATGTCTGATGCTCTGGCTTCATCAAAAAAAGCATCAACAAACGAGAGGGTTATCGCTGAGCTAGTTTGAGCTTTTACTTGCGGAATGCCCGACAATTGATCTGTAATATTCAAATTACTTTCTAAATTAATATGATTACTTGCCGATTTATGCTCATCTAATGCTTTCTTTTTGAGATCTAGCCATCCACCTTCTATCCACAAATTATCTGCGGCTAATTCCTCTTCAATTTTATTGCCAATGAAAGAGCCATTTATAGCACTTTGAAAGCAGACTAGACCTATTTCATAAATCTCTTTCCATGTATCTATATCTATCTCTGATTGCATTTTTACAAAATCATCTGACTGAGTATACTCACCAAAAGTGTACAACTTTTTAGACTCATCAGGGCTTACATGTATATTCTTGAATAGTTTTTTTAAGAATGATATACGATTAGCCTGATCTGTCTCAAGGCTCTCAAGATGATACTTTAGTTGCCTAAAAAACTTGTCTGATAGATCTTTAAAGCCGTAACTAATTTTAGCTTCCTTCTCAAAATATATACTATCAGGATGGTGTTCGTCAAAGAAAATATAAATGCTGCGGTAATCAGGGCCAAATATACCAAATGCTGGCTTTGGAGTTTTTAAAGCTAAACGCACTAGACTAGAATAGTGAATTGAAAGTTTGAATAAGCCCCTCAAAATACCAATCAAATCACTTAGTTTCTCTGTTTTTGCCTGTTCCGCTTTACACAGTTCTGCATACTTTTTTGATTGAGTTTCCAATGCATCTACAATAGGCTTTGTGTTAAAATTGGTGATGAATTTATAGTAGCCAATTAGGCAATCAAACACGAATGCCCTTTGAAAAATATCATACTTATCCTCTTCCATTAATCTGAGGATTTCTACAATTCCCTTGTGGGGAGTATTAAAGTGCCTACGAAGTCCGAAAATTTCTGTAGCATCTTCAAACATTTGCAAGGGCAACCTTAAATCCGCAAATGCTTTATGATCTCTGGCTAATTCATAAATTGAATATACACAGGCATCATAATCTTCACTTACAGAGTCTTTAAAATACTCCTCAACCGATGAACGCAAACCGTATCTTATATATTCTTCCATCAGAATTACAAATTTTCAAAAGCGGCATCCATCAAATCGGTATCAAACTCAGACAGGTATATCTGCGTCGTTCTCTCGTCGCTGTGACCCATCGCTTCACTAATGATAGCGGTAGTCACACCAGAACGTTTTAAGGCCGTAGCAAAGCTGTGACGCGCTACGTAGGTAGTAAGCGGGGTAGTAATGCCTACGGCCGCACCAATTATTTTAAGATCCTGGTTAACCTGGCTCATGATCTTGCTGGAGCGGTTATGGCGCTGGGTCGGCGTAGTATGTAAGGCTGTATTCAAAATTGGAAATACATAGCCATTGGTATTAAGCTGGCGGGGCCGGTAGAAATCGAGAATGGTCAATGTCTGCGCTACGAGCCTGATTGAGAATTTACCACCGGTCTTCTGACGGGTGTAGCTCAGGCGAGGCTTACCATCCAGGTCCGAACCAATATTTGACCAGCGCAGGGCAGCCATGTCTACAAAATTGATACCCCCGCAGTAGTAGGAGAACAAAAACAGATTCTTAGCCAGCAGCAACCGCTCCTGTGTGTTGCGGAGGGTAGCATATTTTTCAACGTCCTGAGTCGGCTCGTAAGCTTCAATCTTTCGGATGTCAGCTTTACTTATAGCCCGCTTAGTCGTTCTAGTATCAAACTTGCCAACATGAAACTTTAGCTTTTCAGCCGCATTACGAGCGAAGGGATAACTATCAGGCTTCGCATAGCCGTTGCCAATAGCTTTGTTAAGGACGGCTCTAAGGGTTCGAAACTTTACCGATAGTGTGATCTCAGTAAGTCCCTCGGATCGCATCTTGGTCTCCCAGCCGTTGCAGAATTTGACTGTGACCTGATCGAAAGAAACGTCCTTGCCCTCCCCGACGTAGCGACTCAGGTTATTCTGCACATCCCGGTATACCTTTCGGTTGCCCACGTTGCCGGATTTCTCGAACTGGCTAATCAGCTCATCGAAGTAAGCAAGTAGTTTAAATTGACGGCTGGTTTTTCGCTCATCACTGACTTTAGCGGCTACGCTGCTAGCGTCATGGATTTGATCAGCCTCAGAAAGCATTTCAGCAGCATCGCTGTATTTCTCTTCCCAATTTCTTAGGGCAGCTTCCAGGGATTTGCGCCGTTCGGTTGGGTAGCTACTACGAATCTTTTCTTTTTCCGCATTCCAGTACTGGGGATGCAAACTAAGTCCAGTGGCAACAAACTTACTTTTACGATCCTTTGTAATGCGTACCCAGAAAGGATGCGACCCATCAGCGAGCGTCTTGGCCGTGCGGTAGATAATCGTTACAGTAGCTTTTCCTTCTTTATGGGTGGTGGTCCTCGCCATACTGTTGTACCCAGGCTGTTTAGGTACAACACTAGGTACAACAAATATATAATATTAACCGAAACTAACCAATACTATCCGAAGCATTCACATTGATTTTCAATACATTAAACGCAAATATAAAGACCATCAATTACCACCTAATACATCCATTCTGAGCTTCCCAAGCTGCAGGCCGTGGGTTCGAACCCCATTTCCCGCTCAAGAGTAGGCCCTTCGCAATGAGCCACTTACAATAATATGTAGGTGGCTTTTTTCATAATGATAGCATGTAGATTTGCACGGCGGGTTGCATTCCAACTTAGTAGCTAGTTCGCCTTTTACTAATCGCAGGGATTGAGAACAAAAAAAATTATTTGTTTTAGCCTTCACTTTCTACACGATTTAGATCTTTCCGCGAAGAATGTCCTATAGCATGAAGCATTATTCCCGGCTCCTTACCGGTCTTTTACTAATTCTCTCACTCGATCAGTGTAAGCAACCATCTGTCCCGGTTCAGGCCAATACCACACCCACCCAAGACGATAATATGGCCCCAGGCAATCCCGACGGAGCCAGAGCCTCAGAATCCAGTCCTAACACTTACCTGATTACCCACGCTACGTATTCGCTTTCCTACAGCCAGTCCACTGGTATCGCCGATTGGTGCAGTTGGCACTAGCATTACCGGCCATAGGCAACCCAGTTTATGCCATATATCCAATCTACAAAAAGGCTCACAATAAAACAGCCCCGACAAGTGCCGAGGCTGTATGTATGAATTGTATCCACTCTTACTTCTTAAAATACTCGACTTTATCTGAATCCATATTATTAATCATCTTTAACTCATCGCCTGCGAGGCCACTAATGGTGGCACTCATCGTGAAACTGCCTTGCGTGGTGACCGGCGTCTGCGTGCCCGTTAATCCCACCGAGAGCTTGCTGCCAGCTCCCAAGGCCTGAGTCGTGGCTAATACATACGCGTCTGGATTGGACGTTCCATCGAAGGTCCAGCTCCCGTTTTGCACCCCTTTGCCGCCCACCAGCGCTGCGGTCCCGTTAAAGCTTAAAACCACGCTGGGATCTTTGCTAATCAACACCGTTACCACCCCGTTGCTGGCCGTTCTGTTCAATTCAAATACCTCCACCACCACACTCATGGTCGTGGTGCCGTACTGAGTCGAAGGCGTCGTGTAGAGCAGCACCGTTAGATCCGGCGCTGTGGTCACCGTGAGCGAGCGAGCCGCCGTGCACTCCTTACTGTCGGTGACCGTTACGTTGTAACTCCCCGCGCTCAGGCTGATGATGGCATTCGTCCCGTCGCCAGTGGGAGTGCCCGGCGTCCAGTCGTAGCTATAACCGGGCGTTCCGCCGGTGACACTCACGGAGGCCGTCCCATTGCTGCCGTCCGCCGCACTAACCCGGGTTGAGGAGAGAGTCAGGCTGAGCGCCAAGGGCTGAGTGAGACTAAAACTGGTGCTGGCTGTAAACCCTGAAGCGGTAGCCGTCACGGTGAGCGAATAGGCCCCCGCCGTCAGGCCTGTCACCGCAGAGCCAGTTTGGGCCAGCATTGTGCTGGTAGTGGTGTTGCGCCAGACGTAGGTGAAGGGGGCGGATTCGCCTGTAGCGGTGACGGTGGCCGTTCCGTTAGCTCCCCCGTTACAGCTGACATTGGTCTGAGAAGTAATGCTAAGAGCCAGCTCATTGACATTGATCACGTTCACGGTGACAGTAGCCGTAGTACTGAGGACAGGTGTGCCATTGTCGCTTACCTGGACGATCAGCGAATAACTAGGCGTGACCTCGTAATTGAGAACTGCTGAATTAGCCACCGTGAGTTGACCTGTAGCGGCATTGATGGCGAAGGTGTTGTTGGTATTGCCTGCCGTGATGGCATAACTTAACGTCTGTCCCGCATCGGGGTCGCTGGCCGCAATGACCGCGCCAACGACCGTCCCATTACCCGAGTTTTCAGCAATGGATCGGGTCTGGTTGGCGATGACCGGCGGGTTGCTAGGCGTGCCCGTTACCTGAATCAAATCGAAAGCAATGGATTCTCCAGCCCCGTCGGCCGAGCCGCTGGCGTCCTCAATCATAAAATCCACTAGCTGACCATTGGCTGCTACCGGTAGAGGAAAATCAAACAGCGTCAAAGTGGGTGTCAACTGAGGACCCGTGGGCACGCCGGTTGGATTAGCCGGGTTGGCATCCTGACGCAGATTACCCGTGGTACTCACACCGGTAGGGGTGTTCTGGTCGGTGCTGCGGAAGGAGGCTAGCACCACCCAGATCCCCCCGTTGATGCGGTAGTAGATTTTGGCGTAGTCCGGCGTTTCCCAGGCGTTTCTCGATGCGCCCAACAGAATCTTGAAACGTAGATTAGCATAGTTAGCTCCGTTCACCTGCTGGGTAGTAAACAATCCCAGGCGGACTGGAGCGGGGTTCGTAGAATTGGTTGAACCACCCCCGTACCAGTAGTAATTGTTACTAATGTTGGTATAGGTCGTCGGGGTTTCGCCGTTCGAGTTCCACTGACCGTTAGGATTACTGGCAATGTTAGTGCGGAAGAAAGCCGCTCCGTTGCCTCCTATAAAAGTGTTGCTGCTGTAGCGGGTCCCTTCGCCATCGGTGGTAAGATCGTCGGAGTAAGGCAGACTGGCGGGCAGGTTAAGCGCCGAACTCACCGCGAGGATGCGCGTTTGGGCCGGACTGCCGTTAAGCCCATCGAGCACGGTAAAGTCGATGGAGCGACTGCCCGCCGTAGCATTTATCGTATTGCTATTGCGGTATGTCACACTGCGCAGAGCGGTTGCATAAGCGGCTGGAGAAGCTGTTCCAGTTAGACTCAGTACCCCTGTGCTGGTGGTGTACGTTCCGGTAATACCATTAGCAGAGGTGAAGGCCAGCACATCCTGACCGGAGACAAAGCCACTGCTAATCGCTACTTTGGCCCCCGTCAGGGTAGAGCCAGACGGGTTACCAGCAGTGAGGGTATTAGTCAGCTGAATAGCGGCTCCTCCTTCGGCATAGGAAAGCGTCGTTGATTCGATACCCGTCAGGGTTGGTGGGGGTACGTTGCTGAGTATACCCGTTACCCGGATGTTGTCGAAGGCTAATTCGGTTGACGAGCCGCCCCGGGCATCAACCACTACCCGCACCAGTAGGGAGCTACCCGACACCGGAATAGCAAAGGTAAAATCCTGAAAAGTCTGAGTCAGGGCGGGGGACGGTGTAGCCGCCGTCCGGTCATCGCTGGCCGACCCATTCAGGTTGGCGTCTAGCCGCCATTCGCCGTTTTCATTAGGCCCAATAAGCTCATCACCCAGAAATTGGCCAATAGTGGTCCAACTGGCCGCGTTGTTGAACGAATAATCGATTCGTATCGCATCCGTCTTTCGAATGCCTCTTGCACCCGCTCCTGCGTTAGGGACTCCACGGGGAGAGGCTAATGCTACTATAACCTTTAAGCTATTGTAGTTAGTCGTATTGATTGAGTTGAGACGCACAAAACCTGCCGGGCGCCTATCACCCGAAGGCAGTCCCGATGTACCGCGTACGGATTCCGAGGCCCAGAAGCCGGTACCCTGCAAATTCTTTAAAGTGATTATGTTTACGCTAGCCCCGAATGAATAATAGTCACTCGTCCCGGTCGAGTAGGGATTTAAGAAAGGATTGGTTGTACCCCGCACAAAGTACTGGATCAGTCCGTTGCCAACCTCGGGATCAGCAGACCCTTTGGGCCGTAGGTCAAACGTGTTGGATGTATAGCGGCTAGGCTCGCCGTCTGTATCAAATGTTTCCTGCTGGAGCGTGACGGTCTGCGCCTGAGCGCTAATCGATAGCATCAGGAGGAGTAAACATAGACTTTTTAAGTAAGCTAGATTAACAGAGGGTAAAGGACTAGTCATATTTAAGGGTAAAAAGGTTTCTACTTAACTAACCATTTTGATAGTGATTTATTGACTATCAGGTATGAAAGCTAGTGAATCTGTAGGGATTGTGGGGAGAAAAGATGTGAACAACCGGATTTAGGGTGTGAACAACTGAAGTTTATAGATAGACATATTCTCATTCATTCAACTACTGGTGTCCAAAAGTAAATGCACACTTGATTCATGCCCCTGCCCGAACAGGTAGTTGTGACTTATGTCTTTATGAATCATTTTGTTTGGGGCCGATGAAAACCATTGCTTACGAATACTAAAGCCATTTGCTCAGTTATGGCCCTCAGGTCAATTAATGTCCTGATCAATTAGGTTAGCATAAGTAGTGGTTTTAAAACCATCTCAAGGCTATGAAAAAGAGACTCTTATTAGGCGCTTTACTGCTGGCTATAACCAGCTTTACGGCTCAGGCACAATCTACTGCTTCCGGAAGTAGTGACACCGACACCCCAACATCAGGCGTAACACCGGCACAAAATGGCTCAACAGGGGCTACGGTTTCGGGTGCTAAAGCAGGCTCAACTAGCATGAGTCAGGGTGGATTAAAAAGCAGTGGCCGAAAAATGAAGCGTACTAGCAAAGCCAGCAAGAGCAGTTCTCTCTCCTCGACTGGTCGGTAGTTCGGAGCAACCAGAGTCGTAAGCATAATCCCGACGCACTGGTAGTTGTAGCCGCAAGATCACCTTGATTTAGGTAGATACTAACTATCCCTGCTTTTTTCCTTCCGCTCTTGGTCTTGAAAAAAAAGGTCAGCCTTGTTAAAGCTATACATCGTAATGCCCGACAGGATAACCGCCAAAACACTCGCAATCTGCCGATTGTAGGGATGAAGCACGCCTTCTTCATCTGTACGCCCCCAGGATGGGGGAACAAACCCTAATAAATCCCGCAAACCTCCATACAGTAGAATCGTCAGCACAAAGCCAATCAGAAGCCGAGGAAAGATACCCGATCTTATTTTTTTAATAAGCGGCAGGCCTTCATGAAACCATTTACCACTAAGACATTTCCATCCAAAGTCCAGAAAATGTAGGCAGAAACATAGGAAGGCATACATGACCAGCAGGGCAAGGGGGATATAAAGTAGCTTAATGACAGTGTCCATTTAGCAGGGAGTAGTAATAATTGAGCCTATTTAACCAGTTCTGAGTAGCTAGCAGGACTGCGCCTTACAGTACTACAAACTTAGCACTATTGGTAGATGCTAATCAAACCCATTTACTACTGAAACGTTAATACGGCTACCCTACAGAACCTACAAAAGGGTATGTTTAGCAGACTACAGAGCATACTAAGCGTACTTAAAATACCCCATAAAAGGACATTCTACCCGTAATGACCTACGTTTTATCCATACGCAGAAAAGGGCCCCTATGCACCCCTTTTTGACCTTATCCACAACCATCCCCCCAACCCTGTGGATAAAAATTTACAAAAAGGAGAAATTCTCGTTTTGGCCTGCTTGAATGTACTGACTCGATGTACTCAATGCACTCCGCCTGCTACCCTATAAAAGGAAAATGCGGGAATTCAGGCATCTATTACTTTCATTATTTTCTCCCAAATTCGGCTAAAAAGGAGGTTTGGTAGTCGTTTCTGGAAATGGACAAACGGGAAGAAAAATAAAAAGATGGTTGATGGGCCTACATTTCGTGCACAAACTATATAGATGACGCTTTGCGCTGGCAGTACACATCATAATGGGTCCGCAAAACTTGCTGTTCCTAAATGAACGACTCTAAGTATCTAGTAAAGTTTATACAGAATCGTGCGAATCAAGGGAGCTAACTTAAACGGTGCCTATTTACCGTTTGTATTTGACTATGTTCGATGGTTAGGTTCACCGATCGCTCCCCTTTGGGACGGGTCCGGTGAAGGATATTTCTAGGAATGGTAAATAGCTGACCGGGCAGTAACTCGATCGTTTCGGATTCCATCTCTATGATTAAGACCCCATCCATCGTGATAAAGGTCTCATCCGAATTGGGATGGTAATGCCACTCATAGGGTTGAGTCATGATGCTGACTTTTACCACATGGTCATTGACGGAGGCTAGCGAGAAATTTGCATACGGGGCCGTGACAGCGCGCGCTAATTCGTGAATATCAAGTAGGGTCAGTGGGGCAGCCTCCATAAAGGGGATAACATTACTTAAAACCTGATTAAAACCTTTACTACAGGGCCGCATTGCCGCAGCAGGTAGTTTAGCCAGGGAAAAATACCTGGTTAGAATGTCGTTCAGTTGACGGCCGGCATATCGGAGGGGTCAATTAGTAAGTAGCCGGGATTGATGCAAGCTCCATGCCAGCGAACCCCAACATGCAAATGCGGACCCGTTACCCGGCCTGTTTCCCCCACTGAGCCAATGGACTGACCTTTCGTAACGGTCTGATTGGCCTTCACCGAAAAACTCTTTAAATGAAAATACTCCGAGATTAAGCCGTTACCATGGTCAATATAGACCGAGTTGCCACTATAAAAGTGATTGGCCACCAGCAACACCCGACCGTTCCCGATACTTAAGACCGGCTTGCCCATGCCAACCGGGTAGTCTTGGCCCGTATGGCGGTCGCGGGGCTGACCGTTCAACGTCCGGCAAGCGCCAAAGTTACCTTCTCCCTTGGGCAGGTTATGAGCAGGCTTGCCTACCGGTAGATCGAAGACGGCTGGGCGCTCCTTCGATTGAAAGCTGATAAGCGGGTTGACTAGTGAGGCTTCTTTGGTCGCACGGGCCTGGTTTTGGGCTGACACGTTAACGTACTCCTGTTTGGGGAAATTTTTCAGGTCTTCCTGAACGCATTCTTTGAAACCTACCTGGAGCGTAGCCGTTTCGAGCTTACCTCCCGTTGTGCGCCGGGAGATGGTATAGGCCCCTGGCTTCATATCCATATCAACGGGATAATAGCAGGTACCATTAACGGGGGCCCAGGCTCGTTTCTCTAAACTACAGCGCAGGCAGTTGCCTGCCCATCGAGCTACCTGGCCCTGAGCCACACTGACCGATTGGGATGGTATAAGTGATGGTGTTTTTTTGGTTTGCGCTTGTGTTACCGGCAAGCTGAAGTAGACTGCCAATAGAGTTATTATGCGTATTGCTTCCATAGGTTGGTCCTGGGGTGTATCAGTATACAGATAACAACCCGTTCAGACCAGGCTATGTTCTAAGGTCAGGTCTTTAAGGCTAGCGCTCCATTGAAGACACTTTAAAAATGGTACACCCAACACTCATACACAACCCATTGGTATCTTAAAGGGGCATTTCACCTCCCAATTGATGGCCTCTACTTAGCACTTACGTGACGAACTTAAAATATATAAGGCCCGATCCAACCATGTGAACCGGGCCTTTTTCTCACTCTTAACAAGTGTTTACACTTAATTCAACCGTCGTGTATGATTAAACGACTCGGCCGAAAATGCTACCTCGCCCGAATCCACTCCGATTAAGCGACTACGCGCAAACGCTGACGCCTAGACACGGCCTTAATCCGGCTCCCCCTCCCGAATCCCTGGCACAAAGCCGCCCACGATGCCTACCGCGTCCTTAACGTAGCGATTGGTGGCGTGGGGGAGGCCCAACCACCCAGCTTGGTAATGGCCATGTTGTTAGCGCCCTGCACCGATCTTCGGGTTAATCCTGTATCCCGCCCCTGCCCAAAGGCAAGGGGAATGACAGTTCCATTCTCGTCCCGAAGATCCGATATCCTAGCAATGCACTTGAGCTGCTTGGAAAAGTAAGCCGCACTGGCGTAGCAGAGGCCCACCGGACGTGGGCGCGGGCGAAGCTTTTCTTTAAGAGCCATTCTTTGAGCTCGGTGGCCGTTCGAAAGGAAATGTTCTGCACCGGAATTTTGAGCTCCTTTTGAAAAATAAGAAACTGCTGAATCAATACCCAGCGCTTGGGGTAGGTGCGGTAGGTGGAGGGCGCAATCTGCTCGGCTTTGCGGATGCGCCGGTTGGGCTCGATCATGCTGAACTTCCAAGTCAGAAATTCCATATAATACGTCCCGTAGCGTCACCAGTTGAATGTTGCCCAGCCGCAATCTTTCCTGCGTATTTATGATCATGAGGCCGTCGATCACTCGTGAGGCCCCCCTGGCTGTTATGAAAGTTGAGCTGAGCGTGGGCGGCTTCCAAATTATTCTAATACGCGTTGATGGCCCGGTTGAGGCTGCTCACTTTGTCGCGCAGGAGTTCTTGCAACCCGCTATCAGCTCAGGATCAATAATGTAAATGAATGGAGCAAGGTATTCAGTCCGGCATACGCGTTACGCCCTCTTTCGTCAGTAGCTTCTTATGTTGGCCAGCATGGCCATTTGCCGGGTATTCCTTCTGCGGAGGAGGTTGCTCAGAAGAGAATGGATCTGGCTAAACTAAACGCTATGCTGCTAGAGAAGATTAAAGAGCTAACGCTGTACAGTATTCAACTAGAAAAGACCAGTCAACAACAAAGCCAGGAATTACAATCCATCAAGCAGAAACAGATTCAGTTCGAGCAGATGATAAGAGAAATAGTGAATCGAAAATAGAAAAAAGCTTAGCTCACCGTTGGGTTATCCTTACCAGCCATACACCCTAATCCACTGGTGAGGGGCAAAAAAGATGGGGAGCTAAGTCACGGAAATAAGGTGCAATGCGTATTGATTGCTACTGGCTCGTTTTTAGCCATTCTGAGCGAGTATTTACCTGAGAGCAACTGGCCTAGAAAGTACGGCAAATTACATCTATAGACCGTTAGCGATGGCCTAACTACGCTATTGATTATCGATACGCCCTATACACTAAATCAAGCATTTCTGCCACTAATTAGCGTGATTTCAACGGTAATCAATGTTTTCGTAGTTAGTAAGTTAACAGGATTGTAAATTATCTAAACAATTTACGATCCCTTGGGTATAAGTGATCTAACGTATAGGCTATCATAAACCAACACGACTACCGGTATGAATCGCTTTACCCGCTCACAGTGTCTACTGTCCAATCGTTTAGGGAGTGTCTTAGTTAGTTTGTGCGTGTGTTGTCTGGTATTCTTTGATGGTCAGACCGTCTTTGCCCAGACGTTCCCAACTAACTTTACGCAGGTAGCGGTTGCCACCGGTCTAACGGCACCAACTGTCGCTATGGCTGCCCCAGACGGTCGAATCTTTGTGGCCCTACAAAGTGGAAGCTTACGTGTTGTCAAAAACGGCACGTTGCTGCCTACGCCCTTTGTACAGCTCAACGTGAATTCATCAGGTGAGCGAGGTTTGCTGGGCATCGCTTTCGATCCGGCCTTCGCCACCAACCAGTACATATATTTGTATTATACGGTCCCCACGAGCGGAACGATCACGGTGCATAACCGGATCAGTCGCTTCACGGCCAATGGGGATGTGGCGGTAGCCGGTAGCGAAACCATTATTTTGGAGTTGAACCCGCTCAGTTCCGCAACCAATCACAATGGGGGAACTATTGTATTTGGGCCCGACCAGAAACTGTATGTTGGCGTGGGAGAGAATGCCAATTCAGCTAATTCACAAAATTTAGATACGTATTTAGGTAAAGTACTGCGCATTAATCCGGATGGGAGCGCCCCATCCGACAATCCCTTTCCAACGGCGGATTCAGAAGCTAAAAAACGAGTCTGGAGTTATGGTTTACGCAATCCGTATACGCTGACATTTCAGCCAACTACTGGCCGTCTGTTTGTGAATGATGTGGGCGAGAATACCTGGGAAGAAATCAACGATGCCACGACGGGAGGGCTAAATTTTGGCTGGCCCAGTGCCGAAGGGACAAGTAGTAATGCGGGCTACACCAACCCTGTTTATGCCTATCACCATGGCAGTGGCGATGGTTTTGGCTGTGCCATCACCGGGGGCGCTTTTTATAACCCGACGCTGTCCCGCTATCCCGCTTCCTTTACCGGAAAATACTTCTATCAGGATTATTGTAACAACTGGATAAACGTACTGGATTTATCCGGCTCAGTCGCTGTTCGGTCTACCTTTGCTACGGGCTTGCCTGGTAATAGTTTAGGGTTAACGTTGGGTACGGATGGGTACCTGTATTATCTGAGTAAGAGCTCCGCGTCACTTTACCGAATTGAATACACGGGCCCTGATCTGGCGACAATCCTGTACGCCCAGCCTTCCAGCGTTAACGGTACCAGCCCGGTCAGCCTGGTCGTTAATGTATTTGAGCTTAATGTAGTCCCTACCAGTGGCCCTATCAAGGTCTATGTCACTAAAGATCCCCTATTGACCCTAACCTTTGATCCGTCGGCTACCAGTCTAGGCAACCGCCCAGTGCAGAATGGTCTATGGCAATTTGACGGGGTTAGTAATGCCACGGCCTACGTATTAACAACCACCCAGACCACCGGCACCAGTGGTAAACTCTCGGTGGGTCTAAGCGGGCAGCTCACTCCGGGCAACACCAAAGGCAACCTCAATATCAGTGTCGTGGTGGAAGGCAGTGGAGTGGGGGAAGTTAAGCTAACGAACAACGCCGACGCCGAGCGGATTGAGTACTTCAACAAGTAAGTCGGGCGGAAGTAAATTAGCCCTCATATTTTACCAGCGCCTGCACGTAGTAAATACGGCTGGGAAGAACCCCGATCGCAATACTACCAAATGGCTGCCATCCCTCATTGATAGCAGCCTGAATTAACGAACTTAACTCTGTAGGATCATCGGCCTTAATGGCGTTATACCCTTTTATTTGCTTTTCCATATTCTTGCTTGTTTTTAAAGATAACCCTGGCAAATGAACTTAGCTTATTTTTTGAACAAATAGTTTATCACTTCGACGATATTGACGCCTGGGTATTCACAGCCTACGGCGTCCGGTTGACGCTACCCGATCCGACCAAGCGAAAAGATGGGTATGTGTGAGGAATT
>NZ_FOLQ01000039.1:23415-31284 GCF_900112365.1 Spirosoma endophyticum
AATGACCAGTTGGTACAGGTCTGGGCGTGCCGTGTAGGTATGCTACTTAAATTTTGGACGACTATCATAAATTAGTACATTCTCAAAATACCCTCCCACTTGAGACGATTCTGTGCTCTGCTTGAGTAAGTGACGTATTTTACGACCGGCCGTTGCCGCACGAAACGGCAAAACTGCCCACCGCTGCCTCGGACCGTCCGCATCTGGCCACTTTTGGTTGCCGATATACATGAATAACGACCCAGGGTTAAAGCTGCTATACTGCTAGTTAGTTAACCGCCGGCATGTCGGATGGATCAATCAGTAAATAGCCCGGATTTATGCAGGCCCCGTGCCAGCGCACCCCTAGATGCAAATGAGGTCCCGTGACCCGTCCTGTTTCGCCCACCAGGCCAATCGACTCGCCTTTGGTTACTGTTTGATTGGCCTTTACCGAAAAACTCTTTAAATGAAAATACTCCGAGATTAAGCCGTTGCCATGGTCAATGTAAACCGAGTTGCCACTATAAAATTGATTGGCGGCCAGTAACACTCGCCCGTTGCCCACACTTAAAACGGGTTTGCCCAAGCCCACCGGGTAGTCCTGGCCGGTATGGCGGTCACGGGGCTGACCATTCAACGTCCGGCAAGCGCCGAAGTTTCCTTCTCCTTTGGGCAGGTTTTGAGCCGGTTTGCCTACCGGTAGGTCGAAGACGGCTGGCCGTTCCTTCGTGTTGAAACTAATGAGGGGATTGACCAGGGCCGCTTCATTGGCGGCCCGTTTTTGATTTAAAGGAGATACGTTGACGAATTCGGGCTTAGGGAAGTTGTTCAGATCCTCCTGCAAGCATTCTTTGAGACCCACCTGGAGGGTTGCCGTTTCAAGTTTGCCCCCGGTTGTGCGTCGTGAGATGGTATAGGCCCCTGGCTTCATATCCATATCAACGGGATAATAGCAGGTACCATTAACGGGGCCAAATCGACACGTGCCGTGTAGGTATGCTACTTAAATTTTGGACGACTATCATAAATTAGTACATTCTCAAAATACCCTCTGTAAATTATATACGGGTCTTACTGGATCTTATAGGACATGATCTGGCTCCGCGCCCGATCCAATTGACACCATTAAATCAGGCATTGGAACCCCGCTCAACCCGGTTCATCTCAATTCGTTAGCGATCCAACCGGCTGGCCCCCAACTTTCAAGACTAATACCGAACAGCACCAATGGCCCCTTCCCTAGCTACCGCCAAGACGCCTCTGATCAAACCCCTGCCGCTGTCCTTGGCTTTACTTTACTTCGGCGGCTCAGCCCTGCTGTTTCGCGCCTGCGTGTATGGGCTCATGCCCTTCTTGCTGCACAGGGGCGTCAGCCCGTTTGGGGCTTTTATCAGCAGCTACTCCCTGGCCCTAACGGCCCTGATGGGGGCTACTCTGGTGGCCCTGCGCCAGGATGGCTACGCCCTTAACTGGATGACCTTTCGAGACCGACTCCGCTTTGTGCCCTTAACGAGCAGGGCCTGGGGCTGGGCGATGGGGTTATTCCTGGTCGGCTTTTTGCTAACGGGCCTGCTGATTCCCAGCGCCCAGGCCATCGCCCGCATGCCCCTCTTTAGCCCACCCGACTTTCTGCCCGATGTGCTCAACCCGCTCAGGCCTAAAACCGCTTCCCTGACCCAGTTCATGGGCGTGCCCTTAGGGGGCCAATGGTGGCTGCTAGCCGTGTATGCGCTGTTTCTGTTAGTTTTTAATTTGTTAGGCGAAGAGGTCTGGTTTCGGGGGTACTTGTTGCCCCGTCAACAGCTGGTGTACGGCCAGTGGAGCTGGCTGGTGCATGGGCTATTGTGGACGCTGTTTCATCTGCCGATTTATCCCTGGTACGCGGTGTACCTGCTGCCCACGGCGCTCACTGTGAGTTACGCAGCTCAGAAAACGGGTAGTGGCTGGGCGTCTTATTTAGTGCATGGATTAGGCAATGGGTTGCTGGTGTTGATTCCCATCATGGGGGGAATACTTGGGGGCTAGCCAGCCGCTGGTCAGTCCAAAGGCTGGGAACTTGTCAGGTAGAGGGGTTCAAGTCGGCGGTCAGCCAATCAACGCTTTAGGTGATGGCATTAACATGTAAGAGCTAGGCTGTCACTTGATTAGCTACAACCTTTTAGCGGAAGTGTCATTGGGCAAGTAAGACGGCGCTCTTTTCACCCCTGAGTACTAGGCCCCGCTCTAGCTAGTGGTATTCTCAAAAAATGCTTCCTAATGAGACGAGGAAGCGTCTAGGAATCTATGAAAAGGGCGTTTAATTTGACGCCCTCTTATACTATCTGTCCAACGCGGTTCATAGCATACGTGCAGGATGTTTCAATAGTTGGTTTACCCGCCTTATTGGCGTATCTTTCAATAAAACAACCATGATCATTTAAAACCGCTTTAGCTATGTCTGCTTCTGTTCGCCACACGATTGCTTGGATTCTACAACTAGTACTAGGCTTATTTTTCATTTTCGCCGGCTTCAATAAGCTACGCGACCTATCGTCCACGGTAGCTATGTTTGGTACCCTAGGACTACCTAGCGTACTAGCCTATATTGTGGGCGGAGGCGAATTGCTGGGCGGCATTGCTCTGCTGGTGCCACGCCTGACCCGGTTTGCCGCAATGGGCTTGCTGATCATTATGCTTGGAGCGGTCTTTATGCATGCTACGAAGATTCCAGGAGGTCTCGCTGGTGGCATACCAGCCCTAGTCTGCTTGATCTTATTAGGAGCATTGATATGGCTGCGTCAACCCATAACCTCTGCTACAACCTAAACAAAAGGGATTATAAATAATCGTCTCCATAAAACGCTCCCTCTTGAGATGGAGAAGCGTACAGAGACCCCATTTATCAGTAGAGTGTATAAAGTGGCAGATGATTTACAAGTAACGGCAAAATTTTCTTAACAGATTGTTTAGTTTGGGTATCCCGTTCCCTAAACCGAACCGGTGGGAACGGGATACCCTCGGTAGCGGCCCTCAGTCCGGTAGTTCGTCGATACTGCGGGGCTCGACCCTGGGCTGAGCATTCATCTGGTGGCGATACTGACTCGAAGTCTCATACGCCAGTTGACGAGCCCGCATGATGCTGCCCAGCGGCCGGTGGTCGGGCAGGCAGTGAAAGGGATTGAACGTCAACACATCATCGGCGTATACCCGCCGGGCCGGGCTGTAGGCATTCTGGGCTGGAATGACCAGTTTGCCAATGGGCTGGTAGGGACTTTCATCCTGAGGCCACTCCACCGACCCGTCTTCCACCGGCATACTAATTAGATCGGTGCACAGCTGAGCGCGTAGTTCATACTCGGCCCCTTGGTTCACGAAAAAAGAAACCACTAAGTCGCGCAGCGCCGAATCGTTACGGGCATCAATCTCTTGGCCCCGCAGGGGTTGCAACGCCTCAGATAGGGGTACGGCCGATAGTTTGGCGATATACTCACCGTAGCGTAAGGCGGCCATGCTGAAAAAGGTTTCCCCTAGAATGTGCGTGTTGGCCTTCCCAATGCCCAGGTCATTGGGTTCCGGCTCCAGCCCCACCACATCCAGCAGTTTGTGAACGCCCGTGATCAGCTTTGACTGAACCTCTTGCAGTTCTTCGGGTAGGCCAGCTTGCTTTTCCAGTTTTAGCTGCTGCTGGAGATAGGTCTCCACCGTACCGGTCGGAATGATGGGATGGTTGACCAGCAGAAAGTCCTGGGTGAGGGCATCCGCTTGGTCAGGCAAAAACTTGGGGCCCTCTACGCCGATCACCTTGATGGCCATGCCCCGAAACGTGGGCTGTCCGTCGGGCATGATAGCCCCCGGTGCGGTCGATAGCCGAATGATAACTGGATACGTGGCAGGCGTTTTGAACAAGCCCTGGGCTAGTAGTTGGGGAAGGTTATCATAAATCTGTAACTCACCCCGCAAAATACCATGGCTTTTGGCGTGGGCGTCGCGAATCGCGTGCCGGTGCTTCTCGAACATGAGCCGGTTGACGCGGGCCATCGAGTCAACGACTTGGCGGGTTTGTTCATCTTCATTGGGTTGTTTCACTTCAACCGCGTCCGAATAGGGGACATAATTGAGTTGGTTGGTTGTCATAAATTGAGTTGCTAGGATAAGGGCTGGAGCCAGTAGCCGTAGGCGTTCCACCGCGTGAACCAGCCGCAGCCCTAAGGGTTAGGAAATGAGTTAGCTGGCAGAGGGCACTTCCTCTGGCTTCGAGAGCAGGCCAGCCATGATGCCAAAAACGCCCGCGACCAGAAAGGTATTGCGTGCTTTGGCATGACCTGAAAAGCCCAACAACCAGGGAGCGCTCAGGGCGAATAGCCCCACGGCGGTGTCGGCCATCAGATGCCCCTTGAAGGGAATGACTTTAGCTAATCCCCACTCGGCGCGGGTCAAGAGGCTAGTTGCCAGGATGCTACCGCTCAAGACGCGGCTCAGGGCAACGGCCGCTGGTTGGTCGTCAAAGCCCACCAGGGCGGGCGCTGCCGCAACCAGGGGCACGTACGAGTAATCGGTGAAGCCGTGCTGCTGACGGCTAATTGGTTTTTTCATACCGGTTGAGTGGTTGTAGGGGGTGACAACAAGCTGCTTGTTGACCCCAACAGATGCATAGGGCGTCAGCTTACGGCTAAATAAACTTGGGTGTCAAAACATAGTTTTAATTTTTTCTGAAGAATGAACACATTCGCTGCCTTGGCGAAGGGGGTACATTAGTAAGATTATAATTTGGTTAGTCTCAACAGGCATGTCCTTCTTGAAAAAGTACTCTTTGGAGGTCAGCCCATTTTGTCCCATTTAACGCTCATGTATGAGACGAAAGGTAGCTCATGAATCTGCATCTTTATTGGGGCCTTTTTTGTGGCACTACTCACCTGGTTTATTACAAAAACCTTGAGCCGTAAGTTGTCTTACAGCGGTAAGACAGAAAACGAAATTTGTATTACATTGTGTAGTACTTATTATAACGTTGATTATAGAACAGGATTTTCCAACCAATTACCAGCTTAGAAGGTCTATTTTCTAAAAACTACCATTATGAAAAAGGCTCTAACAATACTGGTTTTACTGGGTAGTCTGATGAGCTGTCATGAAGTACAGCCCTCTGAAATCGCAGCGACCGTAATCGGCATTGATCCTCAAATGTGTGGCTTGTGTGGGGGCTGGTTTGTGCGGGTTGATTCTACCCTCTACCGAGCGGACATACCTACGCCTTATGCTAAGGCAAATAATCCGATCTGGCTACGCTATCAGCCTGATGAAAGGCCAAATTTTGAAGAGCGGGGCTGGATCACAATCAAGTCTGTACGTCAGCGATAACCGCTAACGCTTTCAGTCCTAGCTAACATAAAAGCACTTGTGTGATCCGTTCATCCTAAATGATTGTGAAATCAGGGACGGGTGGCAAAGTGGGGAAACCCCTTTGACAACTAGGTATTCGTGAGGGTATGAGTCCCTCTCTCCCGGTGCAGGAGTAACAGCATCGCCCCTACGGTAGCGACTGGTCCTCAATCCGTAAAGCGGGGCGAAAAGGCGGTAACTAGGAACCCAACCTGGAATCCCCGCCGAGCAAGAGACTATGGATAGCGAAAGCGAAGATGTGTAAACAGTAACTGTCGTTAATATGGAACAGCCAACGTGGGTTCATGGGCTGTGGCCAAAAGGCAAGGATAAGGGGCTGGCGATAAGTGCGCAACCAGTATGCATTCCCGATAAACCCGGCAGATAGCATCATCCTAAAGTCTCCAGTACGAATATTTGGAACGGAGTAACCCTTTACCGGCTCTGGGTCGTCAAAAGCGACCAAGTAGGTGCCAACCGCAAGCCAGTTTAGGGTGGGATTGCCTAAGAAGCAAATGCCCAATGTAATGATTGGGATAAGCTGACGTAGGCACGGTGGGTTGGAATGACTAGGAGCCAGTACCCGTGGATATGGCTAAAATCACAGGGGCAACCCTGATGATGGACTGTAAGAACTTCGGTTCTTTGAGCGGCAAACACACATAGTCAAAGTCTGGCGAAATACTCTGAACTTAGGGTGTCGAATCGGATGTAGGTGACAACTACCAACTCGCTGAGGAGCCGTGTGCGTGGAAACACGCACGCACGGTTTTGAAGACCAGCGGGACCGGGGACGGTCTCGCTGAGTTTAACATACAACAGCTTTGACATACTGCTTTACTAGCCATATTAGAAAACCCCCTCTTCCAAACAAACTCACTACCGTTACTACAGCGGCTACGAGCCAGCTTACCCACCGAGTAATCTGTATCGGCTCATCAACCAACCAAATGGGAGTATTGCGTTGACTAAAGCGGTAGAGCAGCCAGAGTAAGCCGATGAACTCAACTAACACAATCAGCACTTGAGCCGTAAACCAGCCTACCTGGTTCGTCCTTAGGCGGTTGTTGTCGTCCCAATGTAAACTGTTGGGAATAAGACTCCCATTTAGATAAGTATGAGCGTAGTCTAGGAAAAAGGGAATAATCACGCAACTCAACCCGTTAACCGCCATGAATAAGATAAAGTAGAATAACTTAGCCGTGGCGGTTCTTTCTTCGCTTAACATACGGATTCAGGTTTTCATAATATTCACTTACACAATAGGGCAAAACGTAGGATTCCAACCAATAAGAGAAATTTAAGGTCTTATCAGAAAGCCTTTCTGCTATGAACTCTAAAGTTACCGCCGTTCTACTAATTAGCTTGCTCTTGGGATGTAAAGGCACAGGCATTGAACCAGGAGAAGTTGCTGCTATGACAAAGGGTTACCTTTTTATTGACAACTTCGGCAACTATTGTTCACGTGGTGGCTTAGTGACGCTCATTGACGGAGACTCTTACCTAGCCATCAACTCAGTGCCAACGGAATATGAAGGTTTTTCTACTGCACCTTTACCCGTTTGGATACGCTATGAGCGAGAGAAACTGGATACGTGCTATATAGAGCCGAATCGAATCAACATTCTCTCGATCCGCAAAAGGGAATAATTGACTTATTCTTAGTCAAGGGGTATAATTGTTTCATTTGTTATGTCAGAATATCGACTACCATAACATTGATTATATAACAACCCGTATCTCGTTGGCCTTCGAGATTGAATCTACATTCCAACCTAAGTAGGACTGTTGAGGTCTAATTAAAAATGGGCTTGATGGCCCACCCTAAATCCGACAGACTATGGTCAACAAATCAACTTTGATACTACTTTTTGTAATGTGGTTAATTTTACTGAGTTGTAATCCTAAAGACCCGCTGCCCACTAACACGTGGTCTCAAGGGTGTGCTCAGTTAGCACCCGATTCCCAAGGCTATCGTTTGAGTGGAATGTGTTGTGCCTATCTGACTCTACCTGACTCTACCCCAGCTTGAACTCAACAAAAACAGGCAGTTTTCAGTCAAAGCAGATTTGTTCACATTCACAGGTGCTGGCTTCGCTAGTATTCCAATTACAGTGAACGGTGAATTGTCGAGCGATGGAAGCACATTGACAATCAGCTATTCGACGAACTCGATAATAACTACTTACCAACTGCGACCAGGTGTTGCTAAGATTGCTTGTGACTGTGGTTGCCTTTAACAATCACTGATTCAATTCTAGTTTGATACAGTTCATGTTAGCCAAGGCATGAAATTACTTATGTATTGTTCATCTCACGAAAGGCTCATTTAGTAGAGCTTAACCCCAGTTTAACTGGATGCTTTTGTCAAGAAGCGTTCGTTTCTATCCTAAAAATGTAATTCAAACGGCTCCATTAGACGTTGATTCGTTGATTTTCAGCTTACTTGGTTGTTTACGACTGACTTATTTAGTAGTCTAGCCGTTAATTCCCCAAAACGAATGATAGCGGTTAGCCAAATGAAAACTT
>NZ_FOLQ01000040.1 GCF_900112365.1 Spirosoma endophyticum
TGGGGGCATCAACCTGCTGGGCATCTCCTTTCTGGGCGAGTACATCAGCAAGATATTTGAGGAAACCAAAAAACGTCCAAAGTTCATTCGTACGAAGGTTCAAAAGGGAGAACGTACGTATCGTACTGCTGCTGAGATCAATGTACTGATCGAGCAGCGAAAATCAAAATAAAGCAGATGGGCTCAACACCCTATGAATTTTATAACCGGTAACAGGCTATGCGAAAAGAATTTTCAAGCGCGATTGAGCGAATTGGGCGACAGGATGAAAAGGTCGTGTTCCTTACCGGTGATCTGGGCTATAACGCCTTAGAGAACGTAGTAGATGCCCTGGGACCACGTTTTATCAATGCTGGGGTTGCCGAACAGAACATGGTGGGTATGGCGGCTGGTTTGGCCTATCGTGGCTACAAAGTGTTCTGTTACAGCATTGCGCCCTTTGCTGTTTACCGGTGTTTAGAGCAGTTTCGCAACGACGTTTGTCTGCATAAAATGCCGGTTTTTCTGGTCGGCAACGGCGGAGGCTATGGGTACGGCATCATGGGCAGTACGCACCATGCCATCGAAGATCTGGCCTGCCTGAGCAGCCTTCAGAACGTAAATACCTACATCCCGGCTTTCGCCGACGAGGTGGACCCGATGCTCGATCAGATCATAACCGAAAGTCGTCCGGCCTACCTGCGGTTGGGGGCGGGGGCAAAAACGCCCGATGGCGCAACGACCAGTGGTACGTTCAAGCAAATTGTTAGCAGTCCGCTTTCGTGGGGCACCGTCGTGGCCCTTGGCCCCGTTGTGGCCAACGTACTGAAGGCTCTGGAAGACGAATCTTTAGCTGGCCAGTTCGATGTCTACACGGTCACCAACCTGCCGCTCGATTTATCATCTGATCTGGCTCACCGCTGGGCGGGCAAGCCGTTGCTGGTGGTCGAAGAGCACGTATCGGTTGGTGGGTTGGCGCAGCAACTATCCGTACAAATGCTGTCAGAAGGCGCCATACCAAGCCAATTTGTGAGTTTATCGGCTCAGGGTTATCCTAATGGTCTGTACGGTGATCAGAAATACCACCAGCAATTGTCAGGCCTCGATCCAGCCAATATTGCCCGGCAACTGACGATACTTACTCGGCAGACGCCATCAGGCAAAGCTTTTCTTGCCAATAAGTGATCACTAAATAGATGATTATCAGAGCACTTCTAGTTGAAATGCTTCAGTAAACGGGCTCGGTTAACCTGGGCTATCTCACGTCATGAAACAGCTAAATACGGGCTCAGTATCAAAACTTATTTATTCAGCAGCGTTACTATACCTGCTGTTGCCGTTTCTTTTATTTACGCTGTTTTGGCTCAGATTACCCTACTCACTACTACTGGGCGCTATTTTAAGCTACTGCCTGGTTGTCTCGTTTCAGCGTTTTACACGTTCGTCGCTCCGGATTGAGTTACAGGCTATCCAGAAAAAACAACTCTGGATAAGTGCCGCCATTCTAGCCGTTTGGCTGGTGTTTTCCGGCATTGGTGGTTTTTCTTATCAGAATTCCGACTTTGAAGTGCGGAATGCCATTTTTCGGGATTTGATTCAGCAGCAATGGCCCGTTGTGTACAACGCGGATATTTACCCATCAACCCACCACATGGCCAATGAGCACCTTTTGCTTGTCTATTACTTTGGCTACTGGTTACCTGCCGCCCTTATTGGCAAGCTGCTGGGCTGGACAGTTGGGAATATCTTTCTGTATCTCTGGTCGTTTCTTGGCTTGCTGCTGACGTTCGCGCTGCTATGCCAGTATGTCAAAAAAGTCTCCTACAAAATTGCGCTGCTGCTTGTTTTCTGGAGCGGGCTTGACATCGTTGGCTCACTGATTGCCCTTTATGCGGGTAATTCGGTGCCGGAGCTGGGCGTTATTGCCCATATCGAACGATGGGCAAATTCAATTAATGTACCCGCCCAGTTTTCGTCCAACACGACCCTTCTTTACTGGGTGTTCAATCAGACCATTCCGATCTGGTTAACGATCTTGCTGTTGATCAACAACACCGGTAAAAAAGCGATGTTCTTCGTTATCGCCCTTTCTCTATTTCAAGCCCCACTCGGAACCATTGGATTGGTGCCTTTTGTATTGTTCCAATTGATCCGCCGACTATATGAAGTTGGTTTTAAATCCCTGCTAAACGAGTATTTAAGTATTCCCAATACGGTAGGTGCGCTGGTGGTTGTTGGGATCACAGGTTTGTATTTCACTATGAACCAGGCCGGTTCGCTCAGGAGTATTGTCACGTATGATCCGCTTAACTACGCCACTTTTTTCCTGCTGGAAGCGGGTATGCTGGGTCTATGGCTTTATACGCGGCAACGTAGTAATCTTTTGTTACTGAGTATTTGTGTGCTTCTCGTCGTTCCATTCGTTAAAATAGGCCTCAACAGTGACTTCTCGATGCGGGCTTCCATCCCCGCGTTGTTTATTCTGATGGCACTCACGATCAGGTTTCTGTTCGATAACACGTACAGCTTAGCCAGCAAGTTACCCATAGCCGTCTTTCTGTTAATTGGCAGTGTTACGCCTGCGTTGGAAATGGCCCGGTCGCTATTCTTTACGAGTAGCCACGTGGTGTATAGCCTCAACAGCTACTTCAACCTTAGTGATAATCCACTCGTTCCAGCGTCGGTTAAAGGCAAGATAAAAGATCGCACATTTTTGTATGATCAAATCAAGACCCTGAATAAGTACAACAAAGGAATTCTTATCGATCAATTTGTGGGTAGGGTTGGTAATCAACCCTTCTGCCGCTATCTCCTAAATACCAATAGCGACGCGTTTGAACAGCCAACGCGACTGCCTGCCCTGCCAGTGGTCCGGGCAGAAAAAGATCCCCTGAAATAGACTTACAGGCACTGAGCTTATAAAACGAAGCCATTGCGGAGTGTACACACGGCCAATTTTCTAACTCGCTGTTGGATTGACGGCCTGGCTGATTTTCACGTCTTGTCGGAAGTAGCTCGCCCATTTTAAACTGGACGTTACCTGAAAATACTTATACTCAATAAATGACCAGTACTTATACTTACTAAAAACAAGATACATACCTTTTAATAAATTAATTTTGATATGTGCTTGTTATTTTATGTAACAATATTGATTTACAATTGTATAATTATTATTATTTTTATTGAAATTATGCATGTTTAGCGATACATAAATGGAAATTCGTTAATAAGGATTTATATTACGCTTCGATCATTGTATAGTCTATCGGATTATGCTTGATCATCGACGTAGCTCTCTTATAACTCATCCATTGTACGTAGCCTAATGAAATCTATTTATCTAGCAGCGGTAAAGCGAATTTGGTATGTCCCACCTGTTTTTTTATTAATCCTTTCCAACCTGTCAACCAGCTTTGGGCAAACAACGTACTACGTTGCCAACGCGGGCAATGACAGTAATGATGGCCGCTCAACGAGTGCTCCCTTTCAATCAATAGCGAAAATTAATAGTCTGTCATTACAGCCCGGTGATCAGGTATTGTTCCGGCGGAGTGATACATTCAGAGGCAATCTGCAGCTCCGACAGTCGGGCTCACCAAATAACCCCATCGTGATTGATGCGTACGGTTCCGGCAACAAACCGGTTCTGGCGGGGTCCGTGCCAGTCAGCAACTGGAAAAACCTGGGCAATAATGTCTGGCAGGCCGACTGCCCTTCCTGTGGGGATCGGGTAACGGGTCTGTACCGGGACAATTCGGCCCTGCCCCTGGGTCGGTATCCGAATGCTGATGCATCTAATAAAGGGTATCTCACCGTGCAATCGCACGCGGGCAAATCCCAGCTCACCAGCCAGCAATCGCTGTCGACCAACTGGACGGGTGGGGAAGCCGTATTCCGACCAGTTCAATGGATACTGAACCGCGCTGCCATTACGGGCCAGAACGGAAATACCCTGTCGTTAGACGGTTCAGGCACCTATGATATCAGTGACAACTGGGGGTATTTTATCCAGAACCACCCGGCTACCCTCGATCAGGCAGGGGAATGGTATTACAGCCCGGCCACCAAAAAGATCCAGGTGTATGACACCCAGTCGAGCCCGAACGGCCATACAATTACGGCCACCGTTTTCAGTGAAGCGGTGAATTTATCGAATGTGTCGAACGTGACCATCCGTAATGTACAGATTACGCAGGCAGTAGCGTGCGACCTGCTGATTACGAACGGGTCTAATCTGGTTATCACCAATAATGACATCACGCAATCGGGCGAGGACGGTATCCTGCTGAAAGGAAGTGGTAGTCAGGTGCTGTTGGAAAATAACCTTATTGAAGACATCAACAACAACGGCGTTGACATTTCACCTTATCAGAACGTTACGTTCAGAGGGAATACCATCCGGCGCATTGGTCTTTTTGCAGGTCGTGGTAAAAGTGGTGACGGAACGTATGTAGGGTTTCAGTCGGCCACTACCGCCAACACCCTGATCGAAAACAATGTGCTCGATAATATTGGGTACAATGCGCTCAACTTCTCGAATAGCACAACCGTTCAGCGGAATCAGATCAGTAACTTCTGTCTGACCAAAAGTGATGGAAGCGGTTTGTATATCTGGAATGGTAATCAACAGGCTATGTCGGACATTCGGCTGCTGTCAAACGTAGTATATAATGGCATAGGCGCTCCGGAGGGAACGCTGGGTGGCGCTTATTCCGGGGCCAACGGCATTTACCTCGACGATTGCACCACGAACATCGAGGTTACGGGTAATTCGGTTTATAACTGTCGGGGGCTGGGTTTCTTCCTGCATGGCTCGTCCAACATTAAGATGACTGGAAATACGTCGTACAACAATGGCGAAGGGCAGTTTGCAATCACCAGTGCCGGCGGTTGCCAGCCACGTAATAACCTGGTTCAGAGTAATATTTTTGTGAGCCGTCTGGCAACCCAGTTCAATGTCAAATATGAGTCGAGCCAGAATGATTTAGCCGGCTTTGGTCAGTTTGACAACAATGTGTATGCACGCCCTTTTGAAGATGTCTACACAATCAGAGCGGTTTACAATAGCACGACAGGCGCGGATATTTCGCTATCGGACTGGCAAAACCGGTATGGGAAAGATCCCTCAACACGCACTAGTCCCGTTACCTATTCGTCTGGCAACCCGGATGATTACCTTAAATTCACGGCTAATCAAACGGCAAACGCGATTCAGATTTCACTGGATGGTACGTATCGGGATGCCCGTAACAACGTAGTAACCGGTCAGGTAACCGTTCCTGCCTTTTCATCGCTCATCCTGTTCAAAGATGTTGTAGCCTCGACACCGCTACGTACCGCCGACAATCCGGCTAATGCCGTAGCTGGCCTGGATTATGGCTACTACGAAAGCTACTGGACCAGCCTGCCTGATTTCACTACGTTGACACCGGTTAAGACGGGCGTCAGCAGCACTCCGACCATTGCCGTCCGTAACCGTGACGATAGTTTTGGTCTTCGCTTTATCGGCTATGTCAGTGTGCCAACGGATGGCACGTACACGTTCTACACGAACTCCGACGACGGTAGCAAACTCCTGATCGGTACGACCGAAGTTGTGAACAATGACGGGGGCCATGCTACGCAGGAACGGTCGGGTACGATTGGCTTGAAAGCGGGGTTGCATGCTCTGACTGTACTTTATTTTGAGGGCGGTGGCGACCAGACATTATCCGTAAGTTACAGCGGTCCGGGTTTGTCTAAACAGGTTATTCCTGCTTCAGCCCTCTGGCACGTGGCCGCCAATCCAGCTCCTCAACCACCCGCCGTAACGCTACGTAACGCTGACAATCCAGCCAACGCCGTAGCCGGACTGGATTATGGCTATTATGAAGGTAACTGGAGCAATCTGCCTGACTTCAATACGCTAACCTCTATTAAAACAGGGATTAGTAGTACACCCGCGCTGGGGCTACGTAACCGTGACAATAACTACGGGATTCGCTTCGTCGGCTACGTCAGTGTTCCTACCGATGGGGTATACACTTTCTACAGTAGCTCGGATGACGGTACTAAGCTCCTGATTGGCTCTACCGAGGTAGTTAACAACGACGGCGGGCATGGCGATCAGGAACGGTCGGGAACAATCGGGCTAAAAGCTGGTCTGCATGCCCTGAGCGTACTTTACTTGCAAATTGATGGCGGTCAGGCGTTGAGAGTGAGTTACAGTGGTCCGGGTATAAACAAGCAGGAGATTCCGGCGTCATCCCTGTGGCGCGTGGCCATCAATCCAGCTCCTCAACCACCCGCCGTGACGCTACGGGATGCTGACAATCCGGCCAACGCCGTAGCCGGACTGGATTATGGCTACTACGAAAGTTACTGGACCAGCCTGCCTGATTTCACTACGTTGACGCCGGTTAAGACGGGCGTCAGCAGCACCCCGACCATTGCGGTACGAAGCCGGGATGATAGCTATGGCCTTCGCTTCAAAGGATATGTTAGTGTACCGGCGGATGGGGTATACACCTTCTACACCTCTTCCGATGATGGCACCAAGCTACTGATTGGCACGACCGAAGTTGTCAATAATGATGGGGTTCACGGTGAGCAGGAACGGTCAGGTACGATTGGCTTGAAAGCAGGATTACATGCGCTGACAATCGTCTACTTCAATGGGGGTGGCGGTCAGGCGTTGACGGTAAATTACAGCGGCCCTGGCCTGTCAAAACAGGCTATTCCCGCTTCGGCGTTTTGGCGAGTGGCTACCAGCCAGCCAACCCCAGCCCCCCCAGCACCAACGCCCCCTTCCACTGCATCCAATAGTGGAACAGGGTTACGGGCGGACTATTTCAATAACAATACGCTGACAGCTCCCTACACACTAACCCGCACGGACGCTACGGTAGATTTTTTCTGGGGCGACGGCACGCCAGCCACTGGGGTTATCAATACCGATAATTTTTCTGCCCGGTGGACGGGCCAGGTGGAAGCCCCTGTAACCGGTACGTACATTTTCAGTACTGACACCGATGATGGGGTTCGCCTTTGGGTAAACAGAAAGCTTCTTATCAATGACTGGAATGGCCACCCGTCGGTACTGAATAACGGTACGGCAATAGACCTGGTTGCGGGGCAGCGGTATGATATTCAGATGGACTATTTCGAATATACAGGTGGAGCTACTGCCCGGCTGGGATGGGCTTATCCTGGTCAATCGCTGACTATTATTCCTAAGGAGCGATTATATCCAACAACAATATCCCTGGCCAGCGCACGAGTAGCCGCTACCGAAGAGCAGAGCATTGAAGTGTCGCACCTGCAGGCCTATCCTGTACCAGCCAGGGAAAGTATATGGGTTCGCTACAACGCAGCGGCTGCCGGAGAGGCCACGCTACAGTTGATCAATACGGCAGCGCAGCCGGTACACCAAACGATTCATCAGGTTATCCCCGGCGAAAATATTATTAAGGTAATGGTGGATCAATTGGGCCGGGGAACGTATGTATTGGTACTAACCCAGAGTTCCAAGCGCCTAACTCGGAAAGTTATCCTTACGGATTAATTGGCTACTCTTAAAATGGAGGAGTTTTCTTTGTTACAGCAGACTGAATAGGACTCGGCCTGCTGTAACAAAGAAAAACGCCCTAATCAGCTCATGGACAGCGCATTGGCTATCAGATTGATTAGGGCGTTTTTGTTAGGAAGTGACCGATACGGGAATCGAACCCGTGTTACCGCCGTGAAAGGGCGATGTCCTAACCGCTAGACGAATCGGCCGTCTTGTTAAAAAGACCCAACCTTTTGGCTTATTGCCGCTGTGTTGGCGAAACGTGGTGCAAAGGTAAGGCTATGTTTTAATAATGCAACACTGACCGTCAAAATTTTTCCAAAAAAAGGGTTCCTGAGCGATTTACTGCTATTTTTGAGGAAGTTAGCATTTCCATTTTTTTCATCACATTCATGAAACACCTCTTGCTGCTGGCGGGCCTACTGGTCGCGTCATTGTCAGTTCATGCGCAAACACCTACTCCTGCATCAGGCACCGCCCAATCGCCAGATCAATTTCTGGGCTATAAGATCGGTGAACGCTTTACTCCTCACTACCGCGTGCTGGCCTATGTTGAACAGGTAGCCCGCCAACTTCCCAATCGTGTTAAGCTCCTCCCCTATGGCACTACGTATGAAGGTCGCCAATTGATGGTGGTGGCCGTCGGCTCGGAAGCCAATATGACCCGGCTGGAAGAAATTCGAACCAATAATTTGAAACGTATTGGCTTGCTGGACGGAACACCAACGGCTGCCCCCCAGCCGCCCATTGCCTGGCTTAGCTACAACATACACGGGAATGAGGCCGTTAGCTCCGAAGCCTTTATGGAGGTATTGTATCGGCTATTGAACACCACGGATGCCGTGTCTCAGAAAATCATGAATTCGACCGTGGTGATTCTCGATCCCGGCCTGAACCCCGACGGCCACGACCGCTACGTAAACTGGTACAATCAAATGCTGGGCCGCGCGGCCAATCCCACGCCTTCTGCCCGGGAGCACAACGAACCCTGGCCGGGCGGTCGCTATACGCATTACCTCTTCGATCCGAACCGCGACTGGGCCTGGCAAACGCAGGAAGTTACGCAGCAGCGTATGGCACTCTATCAGCAATGGATGCCACAACTGCATGGCGACTTTCACGAAATGGGTGTCGAAAGTCCGTATTATTTTGCCCCCTCGGCCAAACCATATCACGAAGATATCACGCCTTTCCAGCGGAAATTTCAGCAAACGATCGGCGAGTATTGTAGCCGCTACTTCGACCGCAATGGCTGGCTCTACTACACACGGGAACGCTTCGATTTATTCTATCCCAGTTATGGCGATACGTATCCTACGTACAACGGAGCGATCGGCATGACCTATGAGCAGGGCGGCAGCGGACGGGCTGGGCTGGCTATCGAAAAAAATGACGGGGATACCCTCACACTCCATCAACGGATTGATCACCACTACACGGCCAGCATCGCGACACTCGAATCGGTAGCTGATCGGCCCGCCGAAGTTGTCAAAGAATTTGGTCAGTTTTTCGACAAGTCTAGAAACACACCTATTGGCATCTACAAAAGCTACGTCATTAAATCGAATGGCGATGCTGGCCGGCTGAAAGCGTTGCAGCAGTTGCTGGAACGTAACAAAATTACGTTTGGCTATGCAGGCAAATCCATGTCAGCACCGGCCTTTAACTACACCAGCCAGAAGAACGATAAGAGTGTAGCCATTGATGCGGACGATATCGTGATCAGTGCTTACCAGCCAAAATCAACGCTGTTAAAAATCTTGTTCGAGCAGAATTCAGCGCTGGAAGATTCGGCTACGTACGACATCACGGCCTGGTCATTGCCCTACGCCTTTGGCCTGCAAACCTATGGGTTGACATCACGGATTAACCCGTCCAGCACGGCTATGACAACGACGCCCAAATCAACGACGGCGAATTCGTCTAAAGCCTATGCTTACCTTATCCGCTGGCAGTCGATGCCAGCCGTGCAAACACTGGCGGGACTGTTAAAGCAAAAAGTTAGAGTACGAGCCGCCGAAAAACCGTTTGAACTGGAAGGGAAAACGTATCCATCGGGCACGCTTATCGTGGCTCGAACCGGTAATGAGCGCTTCGGTGATCGGCTTGGTGCAGTTGTATTGGCAGAAGCGAATCGAACCGGTGCCGACGTAACGCCGGTGCAAACGGGATTCGTGACTAAAGGCTCTGATTTTGGTTCCGATTTTGTATCGGGCCTAAAAGCGCCCCGTGTAGGCGTGGTTATTGGTGACGGCACCCCTCCCCCATCGGCGGGCGAGGTCTGGCATTTTTTCGACCAGGAACTGAACTACCCTGCTACGTTGCTCGACATTAATTCACTGACGAATGTCGACTGGAGTAAATTCGACGTGTTGATTCTGCCGACAAACTACAATTACGGTCGTTTCCTGAACGAAAAAATATTGACGGGTATCAAAGAATGGATTCGGGCGGGGGGAAAACTCATTGCCATGGAACGCGCTACGTCCTTTCTGGCAGGAAAAGATGGCTTTGACTTGAAGGAAAAAGAAGTCAAGCCGAAAGACAAAGGAAAAGGCAATTTAGCCGATTCACTCAAACTATATGTCGATCGTGAGCGGACAGCCATTTCGGATGATATACCGGGCAGCATTTACCGCGTCAATATGGATACGTCGCACCCGCTGGGTTTTGGTCTCACGAATGGCTATTATTCACTGGTGCAAAACGCCTATAATTTCGATTTCCTGAAGGATGGCTGGAATGTTGGCTACCTGAAAACGGACAATTATGTAGCTGGTTTTTCGGGAAGGAATGCCAAGGAAAAATTAAAAAATACGCTATTGATGGGCGTGCAAACGTTAGGGCGGGGAAGCATTGTTTACCTGGCCGATGACCCGCTCTTCCGGGGTTTCTGGTACAATGGCAAGCTGCTGTTTGGTAATGCCGTATTTATGGTTGGGAATTAACCTTTGTTATTCCTTTTGGCGTTAAAATGACAAAAACAAAAAAGCCGCAATGGGTATTCGTTGCGGCTTTTTTGTGTCTTGGCGGGGTAAATCAGCGGTCTGATTCCCTTTCTTTATAATCATCTCTAAACGTATTTATTCGGTGCGCTTATTACCGATTCTTCTTATCGGCTTGCTATTCGTGAGCAGTTCTTCCCTGCTGGCCCAGAAGAAAAATGAATCCTATCAGCTTCATATCAGCCATGCTACGTCCCCGATCGTGATCGACGGAGCCGTTGACGAACCCGCCTGGCAGGCCGCGGAAATAGCGTCGGACTTCTGGATGGTGTTACCAATGGATACCAGTCGCGCCCACGTCCGCACCGAAGTCCGGATGGCGTATGATGACCATAACGTTTACCTGAGCGCCGTTTGCTATCATGGCAACGTAGCGGGGCCTTATATTGTCGAATCGCTACGTCGCGACTGGGCGTTTGGCAAAAATGACAATTTCATTTTTTTCATGGATACCTTCGACGACCAGACCAACGGCTTTACCTTTGGCACCAACGCGGCCGGGGCACAGTGGGATGGGTTGCTCTACGAAGGTGGCAAAGCCAACCTGAGTTGGGACAATAAATGGACGTCGTCAGTGCGCAATTATCCCGATCGCTACGTGCTCGAACTGGCGATTCCGTTTAAAACGATACGGTATAAGCGAGGTATCACTCGCTGGGGAATCAACTTCAGTCGACAAGACCTGAAAACCACCGAAAAATCATCCTGGACACCCATTCAGCGGCAGTTCCCGACGGCGTCGCTAGCCTTAACGGGTGTGTTGGTTTGGGATCAGCCACCGCCACAGCCCGGTCCAAACATCTCACTCATTCCCTACGCACTGACTGGATTGACCCGCGACTACCAGAACAACGTACCAACCCAGGACCGTTTTAATGCCGGACTCGATGCGAAAGTGGCTGTTACATCATCCCTAAATCTTGATTTGACAGTCAATCCCGATTTTTCGCAGGTCGACGTTGATCAGCAGGTTACCAACCTCGATCGCTACGAGCTGTTCTTCCCAGAAAAGCGGCAGTTTTTTCTGGAGAACGGCGACCAGTTTACCAACTTTGGTTACGCTACGATTCGGCCCTTTTTCAGTCGGCGGATTGGCCTCGGGGGCGTACCCATCCGATTTGGCGCGCGACTGAGTGGTAAACTCAACAAAGACTGGCGGATAGGTGTCATGGATATGCAAACCGGGCGCGTTGACGCTACGGGACTTCCAGCTCAAAATTTTGCCGTTATGGCCTTGCAACGGCGCGTGTCGGCCCGCTCGAATATTGGCTTTATGTTTGTCAATAAAGAATCGCTTTCCTACGAATCTGTCGCCGATAAAATGCTGTATTCACGCTACAACCGCAATCTGGGGCTGGAATATAATCTGGCTTCGGCGAATAATCTCTGGTCAGGAAAGGCCCTGTATGTGAAATCATTCAGCCCGGACCAGCCGGGAGACGATGCGGTTTATGCCGCCAATTTGCAGTATTTCAGCCGTAAGTGGCTGATCAGCGGGCAAGTTGAGTCCGTAGGCAAAAATTACACAGCCGAAGCGGGCTACGTTCCGCGCCGGGGGTATGAGCGCGGAACGGCCTCCATTGGGTACACATTTTTACCGACAGGGAGCAGTGTCTTAAATCATGGACCAACCGTAACGTCCACATACTTTTTCGACCCGGCCTGGCGGCAAAGCGATAACGAAAGTGTATTAACCTATGCCGTTACGTTCCGCAGCCGAAGCGTCTTTACGGCCTGGGTCGCCACCGATTACGTTCGTCTCCTGCAACCTTTCGACCCGACCAATACGGGCCGCGAGACACTGGCGACGGGTACAGAACACAACTGGACGGCCTGGGGAACCGACTTCGACTCCAAACCGCAGAGTATATTCACCTATGGTTTCTCGTCGCGCTATGGTGGCTATTACGCCAACGGAACGCGCCTGAACCTGACGGCCGATCTGGGTTTCCGGTTTCAACCCTACGTTAGTCTGGCCGCCAGCGCCAGCTACAACGACATTCGACTGCCCCAACCCTGGGGTCAGACCACGTTTTGGCTCGTGGGTCCGCGCTTCGACCTGACACTTACGAATAAGCTGTATCTGACTACGTTTGTGCAATACAACGAACAGCAAAAAAACATGAACGTCAATGCGCGCATCCAATGGCGCTACAAGCCCGCATCAGACTTTTTTCTGGTATATACTGACAATTATTTACCCAATTCGGCGCAGATTGGGCAGGACGTACCAGGCTTCTTTTCGGTTAAAAACCGAGCGCTGGTCCTGAAATGGACGTATTGGTGGAATCTCTGAGCCATCGCGTTTAAACAAACTGTGTTTGTGTCTGTTAATTGTGAAATCCGCTCAACGCAGGGCGGCTCAATGACTACACTAAAACCAGTCAACGTCTATGAAACCTCTGTTCCGTTTTTTCCCAACAGCCTTTGTGGCTTTGTTTTTAACGCTGTTCATGACCAGTTGTGCAGCAATTGGTGATATTTTTAAAGCAGGTGCCTACACGGGTATTATTGGCGTCATTGTGGTCATTGGCATCATCATCTGGGTTGTCTCAAAACTGTTTGGTGGGGGCGGTAGCAGAAACTCCTGATACATAGATTAGGGTAACATTACGAAGTCGATCTCTCGCCAGAGGTCGACTTTTTTTATGCCTTACGAAAGGTTAATGACTTTTTAATTCTGGCCTATAAACCCCTACTTTTGTTTGCTATACCTACGTACCGTACTTGATGAATAAATTTTACTTGCTCCTCTTTTTAGTACCCCTCTGGAGTCAGGCCCAGGATTCCCTGACAACCAGGACTACTCAAAACGTAACAATCAGTGCGACTGATAGTATTAGCCAGCATCGTAGCGTTCCTAAAAATTACCTGAGAAAAGACATCTGGCGTATTGACTTTCTGGGGCCGGGCTACCTCAACGAACATCGGCTAGGGAAGCAAACAACGTTGGTTTCTCAATTTCGGCTTGTAGGCTCCTTCCGCATCGAAAGTTACGATTATGCATATGCTGCAAAAAAAGTGGTCGAATTCAGTATAAATCCGGAAGTGTCCGTAGCCGTACGTCGTTTTTACAACTTAGCCAAGCGAAAAGAAGCCAGCAAATCTATCCGGTATAATTCAGGTAGTTATGTTGCGGCAAAAGCAGGCTATGTATTTGCTCCACTCCTCAAAAACGTTAATGTAGATCTTCAGGGGGCAGGGTTTAATGTGCTTTGGGGCGTTCAACACACGGCTACCAGGCACTTTTACGTGAACCTGGAATTGGGGATTGGTGTAGCTCAATATTATAAGAACACGGTATCGCCAACCGGAAATTTTATTTTGGGCTATACATTCTAAAAATGAAGGCTCCTCAGCGTATCACTACGTCGAGGAGCCTTCACTACAAATTTAAATCACTGCTCAGGCGACTAGTTCCAGCAGGCCGTCGCGCTGAAGAACAGCCCGTTGGCGTTCGACCAAATCATCGGAGGCTTTCATGAGCGGCAACCGGACTTCGGACGAAATCAGGCCGAGAATTTCCAGAATACTTTTTACACCAACTGGATTTCCTTCTTCATATAATAATGGATCGATACGTAGGAAGTGGCCAAGTTCGGTACGGGCGAAGGCGAAATCACCTTTTAAGGCAGCGTCGATAAGCCCAGTGAATTTAGCGGGGAACGCATTGGCAATCACCGACATAACACCAACGCCACCGATGCTGATAATGGGGACGCCCTGCACATCATCGCCGGAGATCAGCAGAAAATCGTCCGGTTTGTCGCGGGCAATTTCCATGCATTGCTCAATCACGCAGGAAGCTTCCTTAACCCCAATGATGTTTGGGTGTTGCGCTAATTCGCAGATCGTTTCGGCAGACATGTTGATGCCCGTTCGAAACGGAATGTTATAGAGAATAACCGGAACCGGACTAGCATCGGCCACACGTGTAAAGTGCTCAATGACACCCCGTTTTCCAGGTTTATTATAGTAGGGGCAAACCGACAGGATAGCATCGACACCCTCAAAATCAATGGACTTCATCCCCGAAACGACATCGGCCGTTACGTTGCCACCGACACCAAAAACGATTGGCAGATTCTTCGGATTATTTTCCTTGAGGTATTGCAGCAACTGGGCTTTTTCCTGTTTAGTCACGGTTGGCGATTCGCCGGTTGTGCCCTGCAGGACGATGTAGCGCACTCCTCCGTCGGAGATATGCTGGACGATGCGGCCGAAGCCGTCGAAATCAATAGAATGATCGGCGTTGAAGGGCGTCACAATGGCGACCCCTACACCGTGGAATTTAGTATCCATTAGCGGAAACAGGAATTTATTAACGCAAAGTTACGGGAATTTTATGCAAAACGTCCGAACCATTCCAACCAGGCCTTAACATTGTGAATCTTAGCGAAAAACGTTGATAGCTATGCGACTTATTTGTACGCTTCTTCTAATCAGTTTATTTGCCTGCAACGGGAATCAAGCCATTTTGCCCGATGCTAACAGTACGCTTATTGACGTACAAACTCAGTCAAGCTGGCAAGCAACGCCACTCGATAATGAATATGTAATCCAGTTCCCCAGTAATTACAAAGGCGGCATTGGGCCATCGATTGAAGGACCAGAGTTTAGCCTGCAAAAAGAAGACCAAAGAGCTTATTTTCTCGGCTCGTCATTCTTCACGGCAAGTGCCCCGCCCCTGGCTACACCCAGGCCAGACAGTCTTACCTACCCAAGTTGGGTTTTAAACCGACTTGTTACGTTTCGACGGAGCGGACACACACAGGGCTTCTTTTATTATTCCGCTCAACCAAAAACTCAGGGCCAGTTATACTTACTCCGAAATGGCAAGTTTGCTTTAAGTATGTCAGTTCAATATGATGCTGATCTTCAACAGGAAGTACTGGGTATTCTGCAAACCATTCATCCGAAATAAGCCCTACACCCCCAACATCGCCAGAAACTCGTCTTCACCAATCATCGGTACGTTCAGTTTTTTGGCTTTATCGACTTTTGACGGTCCCGCATTTTCGCCCACAATCAGGTAATTCAGTTTCTTGGAAATTCCGCTGAGCACCCGTCCGCCGTGCGCAGCAATTCGGTTCTCAAGTTCTTCGCGGCTAAAGTTGGCGAACGTACCGGTATATAAAAATGTCTTCTCGGCCAGCGAGTCGCCTTCCCGCTCCACCACTTTTTTCTCGCCTACTAACTGCAAACCAGCCGCCCGAAGTTGCTCAACAAAATCTCGGTTCGCCGGATCGGCAAACCAGCCAATTACACTTTCGGCAATACGGGGTCCGGTGTCGGGCACAGCCAGCAAGGCTTCCAGGCTGGCGTTCATGATGGCATCCATTGATCCAAAATAATCGACGAGTTTTTCGGCAGTCGTATTCCCAACGTAGCGAATGCCTAATGCGAACAATACGTTGGCAAATGGCTGTGCCTTCGAGCGTTCTATAGCGGTCAGAATATTTTCGACCGTTTTTTCCCGAAAGCTGACGATACGTTTTTTGCCAGATTCCTCATCAAGAAATATTTTCTCGATACCCAATAAATCACTCGATGTAAGCTTATAAAGATCGGCGGGGGTTTGAACCAGACCCCGATCAATGAGCAGTTCGATTTTGCCTTCGCCCAGACTTTCGATGTTCATGGCCCGGCGTTGAATAAAATGTTCGAACCGTGCCTGCCGCTGCGGGGGACAGCCCTGTTCATTCGGACAATAGAAATTGGCTTCTCCCTCCTTGCGAATCAGTGGCGTTCCGCAGGCCGGGCAGACCGTTGGATAACTAATTGGCTGGCTTTTTTCCGTGCGTCGGGTCAGGTCTACACCCGTGATTTTCGGAATAATTTCACCCCCTTTTTCAACGAACACCGTATCGTGCATCATGACGCCCAGCCGCTCGATCTCGTTGGCGTTATGGAGCGATGCCCGCTTCACAATGGTTCCGGCCAGCAACACGGGCGTCAGTAAGGCAACAGGTGTTACGGCCCCCGTCCGGCCAACCTGGTACCTGATTCCATTGAGCGTGGTGCTGGCCGCCTGCGCTTTGTATTTAAACGAAATCGCCCAACGCGGACTCTTGGCCGTATAGCCCAACTCCCGCTGCTGATCATACCGATTGACTTTAATAACAATGCCATCGGTGCCCAGCGGCAAGTCGAACCGTTTGGTTTCCCACTCGCTGATGTACATCATTACATCCCGAATGTCGGCACACTTGCGCCAAGTCTGCGATACGTTAAAGCCCCAGTTTTTCATGGCTACCAAACTTTCTTCGTGCGTCTGGAATACGTCGGGTTCCGACAGGAACGAGTAGAGATAACAATCAAGCCGTCGTTTGGCTACTGCGCCCGAATCCTGTTGTTTGAACGTACCGGAAGCCGCATTCCGGGGATTCGCCAGCAGCGGTTCGCCAATGTCCTCACGCTCTTTGTTGATACGTTCGAACTCAGCCAACGGCAAAAAACCTTCCCCCCGAACTTCGAAAAGGGCAGGGAGCGTGGGGCGTGGAGAGTGGGGTAAGGAGCTTGGGGCAGGGAGTACGGAGGGATTTCCGAAGTCAATAGATGTTTGCCCCACCCCTTGCTCCTCACTCCTTGCCCCACGCTCCACGCTCGAAATACGTAGCGGCACTGTGCGAATGGTGCGAATGTTATTCGTGATATCATCCCCGCGAACGCCATCGCCACGGGTGGCTCCCTGCACCAACACGCCATTTTCGTAGGTCATGCTGAGGGCCACCCCATCGAATTTAAGTTCGCAGATGTATTCGTAAGGTTCTTCGCGCAACCCTTTCCGGACGCGATTATCAAATTCAACCAGGTCTTCCTCTGAATACGTATTTCCCAGCGATAGCATGGGAAACCGGTGGTAGACGGTCGAAAATTCTTTGCTGATAGTCCCACCAACGCGCGCCGTCGGGGTATCGGGTAATCGAAATTCCGGATACTGTTTTTCAAGATCGGCAAGTTCGGCGAGTAGCTGGTCAAATGTGAAGTCATCTACCTCCGAAATGCTGTTCTGGTAATATTGATGTGTATAATAATTCAGTCGCTGGGTCAGTTCGGCAATACGTTCCTGGGGTGTCATAGGTAAGTTTCAGCAGGCAGTTAACAAAAACACATACAAAAGGTATCATATCTAACAATAATACCAGGTACTTAAAATAAAAATCAGCCTATTGGTTAACGGTCAATATTGGGTTTGTTTCCTCGATCAAGCAAAAAAATGTTAGTTTTACAGGATAAAAAAGTAAGTAATTAACGCCAACTAACGGACAAGCCTTTCTTTTTCAACTGATTACTTGTTCAACAATTCAACTCCGTCATGATTCGACCGCTTATCGCTCCTTCTCTACTTGCAGCCAACTTTGCCAACCTGCAACATGATCTGGAGATGATCAACGACAGTGAGGCCGATTACCTTCATTTTGACGTGATGGATGGCGTTTTTGTTCCAAATATTTCCTTCGGATTTCCTGTTCTGGAGGTCGCCCGAAAACATAGCAAAAAGCCGCTGGATGTCCATCTGATGATCACTGATCCAGACCGCTATATCGACGCTTTTGCCGAAGGAGGAGCCACCACGATTCATGTTCATTATGAAGCCTGTACGCACCTTCATCGAACGCTCACCCACATTCGGAAAATGGGCTGCCGGGCGGGTGTAGCGCTCAACCCACATACACCCGTTGATGGGCTTGAAGACGTGCTGGAGCAGCTGGACGTTGTGCTGATCATGTCGGTCAATCCTGGGTTTGGCGGGCAATCGTTCATTCCTCATACCTTCCGAAAAGTGGCGAAATTAAAACAATTACTGACGGATAATCGCGCGTCTACTCTGATTGAAATTGATGGGGGAATTAGTATAAAAAATGCGTCGGCGCTACTCAGTGCCGGTGCCGATATCCTGGTGGCAGGCAGTTCAGTTTTTGGGGCGCAGGACCCACTGGAAGCCATTCGTCAGTTGAAAAATAGCCACCAGCCGATGGTAGCCTAGTGCAATTCGTAGCTTGTCAAATTGAATTAGTAGGAATCAATTCATGAAGAAATCATATCTGGCTGTTTTATTCAGCGCCCTTGTGCTACTTGGCGCACTTGTGCTACTGAAAGCCTGTCGTAATACCTCCCAAAATCAGAGTGAAACCTCGGCTCCTACCGATAGTGATACTACTGTAGCGGGTGCCATTCCAGCTCCCGACTGGGCCAGGTTTGCCACTATTTACGAAGTAAATACCCGTCAGTTTTCCGCTCAGGGTACGTTCAAGGCAGTTGAAGCACAGTTACCCCGCTTAAAAGAAATGGGGGTTGACATTGTCTGGCTGATGCCCATCTACCCCATCAGTCAGAAAAACAAAAAAGGCGAATTGGGAAGCCCCTACGCTGTTGCCGATTACAAAGCCGTAAACCCTGCTTATGGCACACCTGCCGAATTCAAGACGCTGGTTACCCGAGCCCACGCGCTGGGGCTGCGCGTGATTCTGGACTGGGTGCCCAACCACACCGGCTGGGATCATGTGTGGGTGAAAGAACACCCTGACTGGTACACGAAAATTAAGGGGCACATGACCACGCCCGTCGATCCTACGACTGGTAAGCCCACCGACTGGACCGACGTTGTTGATCTCAATTACAACAATCCGGACATGCGTCAGGGTATGATTGAGGCAATGCAGTATTGGCTGAAAGAGTATGACATTGACGGATATCGCTGCGATGTGGCGGGGTTCGTTCCGAACGATTTCTGGGCCGAGTTGCGTCCTCAATTGGATAAGATCAAGATGGTTTTTATGCTGGCCGAATGGGAAGATGAACCCGACCACTTTAAAAGCTGCTTTAACATGAACTATGGCTGGAGTATGCACACTATGCTGAAAGCGATAGCGAAAGGTGCCCGAACGGCCGATAAGATCGACTCACTGCGCGAGGCTAATCAGAAGCGTTTCCCAGCCTGGTACTATCAAATGATGTTTACCCAGAATCATGATGAAAACACCAACAACGGTACGTTGGCTGAATCCTTCGGACCGGGAGCCGATGCTTTTGTGGTGCTGAGCAGTACGCTGGAAGGTATGCCACTAGTCTATAATGGCATGGAGTCGAACCTGAACAAACGGCTGGCGTTTTTCGAGAAAGATACCATCTCCTGGGGCAATTACGCCAAAAGTGATTTTTTCGAAGCTTTGCTAACGCTCAAACACCGCAACCGTGCACTCTGGAATGGACTGGCGGGCGGTAAAGTTTTGAAAATACCGACCGACCACGACGATAAAGTATATGCCTTTTATCGGCAACGCGATAGCGATCGAGTCGCCGTCATGGTAAACCTGAGTGGCGAACCTCAAACGATTCGTCTGGAAGGGAACGGCTTTGTCGGTACGTATACCGATGTGTTTAGCCACCAATCGATGGAATTAAAGTCAGCAATGACCGTAACGCTCAAACCCTGGGAGTATCGCGTGCTGACGAATTAATTTTTTCCTTAAATTACCTGACACAAAAGACGGCTATATAGTACGTTGCATACGTTCTAAAAAACTGAACAACTCATTTGCACGTAAGAATAGATGACGGTTCTTATATAAACTGTTAATCCCATAAACCGCTCCCCGTTTCATCGTTTATGCGAGTTTGGAGAATCTTGGCAGGCATATTGGTTGTAATGGTCAGTTTTCCAACTGCTCAGGCGCAAACCATACAGTGGGCCAGTCGTGTCGTTGGTGCATCATCGGAGAAAAAGGGAGACACCTACGGAGAGCAATATAAAGCGGCTCAGGCGTTAGGGCGTCCCAGCAAAGTGCCCGAACTGGGCGAGAGCCCCTGCGCCTGGGCACCCCAATCCCCGGATGGTGCTGCCGACGAATGGATTCAGGTTGGCTTTGCCAAACCCATGCATGCCCGACAGATTGTAGTGGCCGAAAACGTAAATCCGGGCGCCGTGGTACGTATCATTGCCATTGACGAAAAGGGCGCGGAGCATCCGGTTTTTCAAACGCCTGGCATCCAGGACCGGGTCGATCCCTTACTGAGAGTTTTCCCCAAAGAGGCCGATTTTCTATGCCAGCAACTCAAGGTTATTATAAACGGGGCTGCTATAAAGGGCATTAACCAGATTGATGCAATTGGGATATCAGAAGATGCAAACCCTGTTTCGGTAGGCATCAACGTATCGAAGGATACGCCCAAAGACATCCAGAAAGAAAATCTTGGCAAAACGGTCAACTCGCCGGGCCAGGAAGTGGCACCGGTCATTGCGCCCGATGGGAAGACGCTCTTCTTTACCCGTAATTTTAACAAAGCGAACATGGGTGCTGCCGATCGGCAGGACGTATGGTATTCAACACTTGGACCCAGTGCTGGGGGCACTACACCTGGTTGGAATGAAGCGGTTAACATAGGCTCACCCATCAACAACGCGGGCGATAATGCCATTAGCAGCATGGCTACCGATGGTCGAACGGCTTATCTCATCAATGTATATCGACCCGATGGCGGGCTGTCTTTCGGTATTTCTAAATCCATCCGAACCAAAACGGGCTGGTCGCAACCGGTAGAATGCAAGATCGCCAACAACTATAACCTGCACGAAAAAAATCAGTTGGAGTTCTGCGTGTCGCCCGACGGGCGGTCCATCATTCTGGCGGTGCAACGCAAAGACTCACGCGGCAACCGCGACCTGTACGTATCGCAGCAAAAGCCTGATAATACGTGGTCGGAACCGGTATCATTAGGCAATGTCATCAATACGGCTGACTTTGAGAGTTCACCGTTTCTGGCGGCCGATAGCCGTACACTCTACTTTACATCAGCCGGCCATCCGGGCTATGGCAATGGGGATATTTTTGTCAGTCGGCGGCTCGACGACTCCTGGAATAACTGGAGCGAACCCGAAAATCTGGGGCCTTCCATCAATACGAATGAATGGGATGGTTATTTCACTATTCCGGCCTCCGGCGAGTACGCGTACTTAAGTTCCCGAGCCGGTTCATTGGGTGAAGACGATATTTTCCGACTGAAATTGTTCCCTGCCATCAAACCCGATCCGGTGGCTATTGTGGCCGGGCAGGTGCTTGATTCCAAAACGCAGAAACCGGTTTCTGCTATGGTGGTATCGAAGATCTTTGGCGATACCAAGGACGTAACGAGTGTTGATTATAGCCCCGAAATGGGAGAATATAAACTGATTTTGCCTACGCAGAAGGTCTACACAATGACGGCCAGTAAGGAGGGTTATTTTCCTACAACAGAGACGCTCGACCTCAGCAAGGACAAACGCTTCCGGGACATTCGGCGGAATCTGTACCTGGTAAAGATCGAGAGTGGCCAGAAAATTACGATGCGGGAAGTGCTGTTCCAGCAAAGCCAGTTTGCCCTGCAACCGAGCGCCAACGAGGAACTGGACCGGGTCGTTGGGATGCTGGAAAAATACCCGTCAATGGACTTACTGGTTGAAGGCCACACCGACAATCAGGGCGATTGGGAACCAAATATGAAACTCGCCGAAGACCGTGTTCGGGTGGTAAAGTCTTACCTGATCGGCAAAGGAATTGACGAAAAACGTATCCAAACCAAGGCGTGGGGACCTAGCAAACCCGTTGCCAGTAACGAAACCGAAGAGAAGCGTAAACTAAACCGGCGGGTCGAATTCACGATCCTAAAACTATGAGAACCCGGATTTTGCGCGTAGTTTTGACCCGATGTCTGCCCCTTTATCCCGTAATACGCTGTTTTTGCTGAGTGCCTTACTGGTGCTTGCCCTCGGCCTTCGCCTGTATCGTGTTGGCACTTATGCCATTTATTTCGACGAAAAATCGACGCTTTTAGTCAGCCAGAGTGTTTGTCTGGAAGGATTCAACCAGCGAGATGTGTTCGACAAGAAGTACTTCACGCCCGCTGAATTCTGGAAGCCCAAAACCATCGAAGATTTCATTCAGGCCGACATTCGGGGCGACATCGGTAACAGTCCCTCCTATTACGCTGTTCTGTGGCTTTGGCTAAAGGTATTTGGCCTGAGTGATACGTCCCTTCGGATGCCGTCGGTCATTTTTAGTGTCCTGATTGTCTGGATGTTGTTCGTTTTTGTTCGACGGCATTTTCGATCGGGATCGCGTTCGACCCTATCGTCTACGCTCACCGATTCTTCCGTAGATGCCCTGGCCCTGACAAGTGCCGCCATTGCCACCATCGAGCCAATTTTTGTGGCCTACAGCCACATTGCGCGAAACTATTCCATGACGATCTTTCTGACGTTACTGGCCACGCACTTGTTTTTATTGATTCTGGAACGGGTTCGTTCGCGTTCGTCCTTAGTTGGGTCAATGTCAGCAGGTTCAGTTTCACTGCCAATTCTCTACGTCGCGTACGGAGCCGTCTTTGTGGTAGCGGTCTTATCTCACTATCTGGCTATTACGGTCTATATGTGTCATGGGCTGTATGCCCTCCTCTACCTACGTAACAGCCGGGCCTGGGTCACGCTGGCAATAACAGGGGCGATTAGTTTAGGGCTGGTTTCGTTATGGTTCTTTTTTGGGGGTGGCTCCTACACGTTTTTCACCCTTGAACATCAGAAGAATTTTTACCGGAACATTGCCCTGACAAACCCGATGGGCAGTCCGTTTGGCATTATTCTGCCCGCAACGGTGCCGAACATTGCCGTGCGGGGTGTACCCATCTTTGCCGATTTATTCCTGATTACCAATGGTCTGGGCGCTGCATTGACTGGGATTCGAAATTCGGTCCCGGCCCTGGGGTTGGGTATCATAGCTACGTTTGTCATACATCGCTATCTAAACGTAGCAAAGCCTCCCACCTGGGTCTATGCGGCCGTTCCGCTGATTCTGTTGGTAGGCTTACCAATTTATAGTGTAACGCCCTTGCGGTTGCTGGTCCTGTCAATCGCCATACCATTCATTTATCTCATTTACCGATACGTAGTGGACCGCACCAATGCCGATCAGAAACGGGTTGTTGTCATCCTGTTGCTCCTGGCCATTCTGCCGACGTTATTTCTATTGTTCATGGCGTTACGCTCGGGGCATACGTTTGGGATCACTCAGCGCTATTCAGCGTTTTCGTTTCCATACGTCTGCATTCTGGTTGCTATGGGTTTGCTTCAACTGCCAAGCCTGCGTAAATGGTTCAGCTTACCCATTGCGGCTGTGCTTTTACTTCAGACCTGGCACATTATTCAACTTCTGGGAGCCATTTACGCCGATAAAGCACCCAAATACACGTATTTCGAAAAACCACGCATCGCCAATCCATATTGGTCTGCCGCTCAGCAGCTTAAGCAGCTTTATGCGCCCGGCGACACAATTCTGTATCCGAATAAAAAACGAATTATTTACTCGGAGAAAATTGACAAAACCTATTCCGACGTAACACTGTTGGATGCTCAGCTAGTCAACGTTTATTTGCCCAAGGATGCCCAATACATCCAGCGCGTCGACCCGAACGAGCCTGACCGGATTGTGCTGGTGAAAGGAAATTCGGACAAAAAAATTACTATTTTTGATTTTAAAGGCAATACCTATCGCTACGGCGATTAACACCCACCAACACCATGACATCAACCATCGACACCACCGATCTGAAAACTCTTCAGGGTACACTACGGCTCAAACTCCTGAGTTTGTACAATAACGCTCATGCCGGGCACATTGGTTGTTCGCTGAGTTGCATGGATTTGATGATTGCGGCTCTTATTTCACGCAAACGCGAACAGGATACATTTTTGCTCTCAAAAGGCCATGCGGCTGCCGCGCTCTACGTTTGCCTGAACCACCTCGGCGACATTCCGGACGAAGAACTGGCAACGTACTACCACAACGGCACGACCCTCCCCGCTCACCCCGCGCCAAATCATCATAAAGGTATTCCGTTCGCTACGGGATCGCTGGGGCACGGCCTGCCTATCGGTACGGGCATTGCGCAGGCGGGCAAATTACTGGGTGACGACTCCCGTGTGTTTGTGCTTATGTCCGACGGCGAAACCAACGAAGGAACAACCTGGGAAGCAGCTCATTACGCCATCCAGAATGGCCTGGATAATTTGATCGTTTTGATTGACAAAAACGGGCTACAGGGTTTCAACACAACCGCTAACGTATTGGGCGATACGGCCGACGTGAATACCTGGAAAGCCATTGGCTTTGAGACGGTTGAAGTAGATGGCCATAATATTGATGACCTACTGAACATCATCGATCAACTAACAACCTCCGGCTCGGGTAAACCTAAAGTGATCATTGCCCATACGGTGAAAGGAAAGGGCGTTTCATATATGGAAAACCGGCTCGAATGGCACTATCTGCCTATGGCACCCGACCAGTATGAACAGGCTCGTGCCGATGTCAACGAACGTTATTTGCAGCCTTATGAGGCTCAGGTATAGACGTTTGTCTATTACCGTTGGCTATAAAACTGGCTGTCGGTAGGGCATATCCGTCCTTTTCCCGTAATATTGCGGCCTGAATAAATCAGTCCGCATTCAATTTGCTACCTTCTGATATTACACGACTCAACGGTCCCATTGTGGTTTTCGGGGCCAGCGGCTTCATTGGCGCCAACCTGTTTGAGCAACTCTTCCGCCTTCGACAGGATGTCTTCGCCCTTACTCA